>NZ_JAGQFT020000005.1 GCF_018122625.2 Coralloluteibacterium stylophorae
GGCGGCACCGCTACAACCACACCCGCCCGCATCGCGCCCTCGGCGGCCTTCCGCCGGTTCGCTTCGCGATGGCACACTCACCCACTGCCTCTAGTTCTGGCTGACTCGAAAGAACGAGGACGCTTCACAACTTGTGTAAAAAACGGTTGGAACTTTGGTAAGCATTCAGCTAGGTTCGAAGATCGGATTCAGATCCGGTACAGACTGACCCTAGGGGACTACACATGCTCGCCAATGCTTTACCCCGTGCACCGCGCCGTAGCCGACTCACTGCCGCACTCCTCACAGCGCTCGTCATGCCCCTGCCGGGCCTGGCCCTTGCCCAGAGCAGCGATGCGTCCGCCGAGACGGCGTCCAACGCCTCCACGCTCGACCGCGTCACCGTCACCGGTTCGCTGATCCCGCAGACGGATATCGAGACCTACGCGCCCGTTACCACCATCACAGCCGAGGACATCCAGGCGCGCGGCTTCACCAGCGTCGCCGATGTGCTGCAGCAGGCATCCATCTCGACCGGCGGCGTGCAGGGCGGTCAGACCTCCGCGTCGTTCACGCAGGGCGCCGAGGCCGTCAGCATGTTCAGCCTCGATCCGGGGTACACGAAGTACCTGATCAACGGCCGCCCGATGGCCAACTACCCGGCGCTGTACAACGGCAGCGACGTGTTCAACAACGTCAGCGGGATTCCGGTCGATCTCGTGGAGCGCATCGAGATCCTGCCCGGCGGCCAGTCCTCGTTGTACGGCTCAGACGCCATCGCCGGCGTCATCAACGTGATCCTCAAGGATCGGGTCGACGGCCCCAGCCTCGCCATCCGCGGGGGCACCTACACCGAGGGCGGCGGCAACTCGTTCCGCGCCAGCTTCGCGGACGGCTTCGAGGCGGCGGACGGTCGCCTCAACGTCCTGTACGGTCTGCAGTACGAGACGCGTAATGCGATCTGGGGCTACCAGCGCGACCTGACCGACAGCTACAACACCGACGGCTACTCCGCGCCGATCGCCAGCCGCGACTTCCTGGTCTACGGCTATACCGACATCGCGAACCAGGGGCTAGGCAATTTCGGCTATGTGTTCGCCGACCCGGCCAACTGCGCCAACGTCGAAGGCCTCTTCGGCGGCAACGAGGGCTTCCAGTCGCGGCCTGGCTCTGGCGACTACTGCGGCACATTCGTCTCGCCCGGCTACCGCACCCTGCGCAACGCCAAGGACAGCGGCCAGTTCTACACGAACATCGAGTTCGACCTGAACGACAACCACCAGCTCTACGCCCAGTATCTCTTCAGCCACGAAGAGGTGGACTACGCAACCGGCTCGAACTACACCTGGTGGGGAACCGGGTCGAAGTGGGGCTACTACTACGATCCCGACTTGGACGGGCTGGTCAACCTGCAGCGGGCGTTCGCACCCGAGGACATTGGCGGCAACGGCTACGACGAGATCACCAACCAGGATCGCACCAACTCCTACATGGTCAGCTTCGGCGCGAAGGGCTTCTTCGGCGAAGGATGGGACTACGACATCGGTGCGACGCGCACGCAGTACCGCCTGAAGGAGCACAGCTGGGTCCGCTTCGCCGACCCCATCAACGACTGGTTCCAGGAGAACGTGCTGGGCCCGCAGCTGGGCGTGGATCCCTACTACGGCGCGTACCCGGTCTTCAGCCCCGACTATGCGGCGTTCTATCAGCCGATCTCGCCGGAGGACTTCGCGAGCTTCACCGGATTCGTCAACAACAGCAGCAAGACCTGGGACAACATGCTGCGCGCCGCGGTGACCAATGCCGCCCTGTTCGGCCTGCCCGGCGGAGACGCTGGCCTCGCCGTCGTCGTCGAGGGCGGCAACCAGGGTTGGGACTACTCGCCGGACTACCGGTTGCTGCCCGACGTCGCCGGAATCTGGGGCACGACGGCGGTGAGCGGCGGCGGCCACCGCACCCGCTATGCGGTCACCAGCGAGCTGCGCCTGCCGCTGTGGGATCCGCTGACGGTGACGCTGTCCGGCCGCTATGACGAGTTCGACGCCTACGGCAACACCGTCGACAAGCCGACCTACAGCGTCGGCATCGAGTATCGTCCGATCGACAGCCTGCTGTTCCGCGGCAAGTACGGCACCGCGTTCAGGGCGCCGACGCTGTCCGACACGTTCCAGGGTCCGAGCGGCTACTACAGCACCGCCACCGACTACTGGGCCTGCTTCGACCAGGAAGGGTTCGCCCCGGGTGAGACGGATGACTGCTCGTTCGACTCCACCCAGTACTTCGGCACGCAGGAGGGCAACGCGGAACTGGAGCCGATCGAGGCCGACGTCTGGAACGCCGGTGTCGTCTGGGCGCCGACCAACAACTTCTCGCTCGCGGTCGACTACTACTCCTGGGACATCCGCAACGAGGTGGATACCCAGAGCACCGACCAGCTCCTGCTGCAGGAGTACCGATGCCGCAGCGGCCAGGAGGACATCAACTCGGCGAGCTGCCAGCAGGCCCTGGAGTGGGTGGGGCGCGGCCCGACCGGCCTGCTGAGCACGGTGTACACGCCGAAGGTCAACGTGGCCCAGCAGACGCTCGAGGCAGCCACCGTCACCGTCAACTACATGCTCGACATCGGCCGCTATGGTTCGTTGCGCTTCAATGGCAACTACACGAACATGCTGTCGCACTTCGTGCAGCCACTGCCCACGGACGACAAGATCGACCTGCTGCGCGATCCCTACTACATGTGGATCTACGATGCCTACGCAAAGACGCGTGCGGACGCCTCGGTCGCCTGGGACATCAGCAACTGGACGACGACGCTGTACGTCAACCGCATCGGCAGTACGCCGAACTACCTGGCCTACTCCGCGGGCAGCTACGACTATGAGGTCAACGGCGCTGAAGCCGGGACGTGGGCGCCGTACATCACCTACAACGCGAGCGTGAACTGGCGCGCGACCGACGATATCCAGTTCTCGCTGCTGGTGAACAACGTGCTCAACAAGATGCCCGACGATCAGGCGAGCAACTACCCCGGCACCAGCAGCACGCCGTACAACAACTACCTCTACAACGTGTACGGCCGTTCGCTCATGGCGGAGATGCGCTTCCAGTTCTGACGCATCGCCCCCCTCTCCACTCCGGACTCCGCTTCGGCGGGGTCCTTTTTTTTGGACGGGAGGAGGCTGTTGACTCAGGTCCGTGTGTCTATGCCGGCTTCTTCGAGCAGGGTGAGGAGTCCGCTGAGCTGCGACTCGTAGTTGCGCCAGCGGCCGACAGCGTTGCGGTGGACGCCGTCGCGTACCTGTACCGTGCTGGCTGTGGCGACGGGAGCGATGTTGTCCTGAGGGCGCAGGCAGGCGTCGCACCATCGGAGACCAACCGCCTCCAGCAGCTGCCGCACCGTCGCCTCGGGTGCTTCGACCAGCGTCTCGTAATGCAGTTCATGGATACGGTTTGGCAGCACGTGCTTCCAGTGGCGCACCAGGCGCTCGAACTGGATGTAGTGCCTGCCCGTATCGAGCAGATCGAAGGAGTAGTCGTAGTAGGACGACTGAAGACTGAAGAGCTGCCTGAAGTTGCCGAGGCAGGTGTCCAGCGGATCGCGTCGCAGCAGCACGATCCGGGCGCGGGGAAAGGCCCGCGCGATGAAGCCCAGGTACAGGAAGTTGTGCGGCAGCTTGTCGATGAAGCGTGGTGTGCGTCCAGTCACTGAGCGCGTTGAGGCAAGGTAGGCCTCGCCGAGGGCGCGCATGTCCGCGCGGGCGCCGGCGGCCACGGTATCGGGATCGATGAGCAGTGGAGTGCGGCTGCCGGACGCCCGCTTGAGCTCGATGCCAAACTGCTGCAGCTCTCCAGCCGACGTCACATCCGGATGGTTGCTGAGGATGCGGTCGACCAGCGTCGTGCCGGAGCGCGGCATGCCGACCACGAAGATCGGCTCCTCGCTTTCCGCTCCACCTTCATCCTCGATGGGTGCGGGGAAGGCGTCGATCAGTGCATCGACGAGCGCGGCGTCTCGTGCCGCCGGAGAGCCGCGACCGGCTCCGCCGGCCGCCTTGCCGCGCTGCAGATGTCCGAAGGCTGCGGCATGGTCACCGACATCCTCCAGCTCCTTGGCCAGCGCAAGGTGTAGGTAGAGCTGAGGCTCGGGTGCCTGAGGCGCCTCCGCGAGCATGGCGCGGAGTCGTTCGAGGTGATTGCTCGCAGGCGTCTGCCGCGTGAGCTGGGCCAGGGAAAGGTGCGCCTTCCAGTAGCCGGGCTGCAGCGCGACGCATGCCTCGAGTTCGACAGTGGCTTCTTCGATACGGCCGGCGAAGGTGAGCGCCGTGCCATGGTTGAAGCGGTACGCGGCGTTGCGCGGCTGCAGCTGCGCGAGTCTGGCGTAGACGGGAAGCGCTGCCTCGTACGCGTTGCCCAGGGTGAAGACCAGGCCGAGCGTGTCGAGGGTCATCGGATCCGCGGGCGCCATCGCCCAGGCCCGCCGGGCGGCTTCGAGCGCAGGTAGCGGCCGGTGCGCCGACAGCAGCGCGCGCGCGAACTGTGCCAGGTAATCCGCGCGCTGCGGATTCAGGCGGGTCGCGTGCTGCAGATGGGTCAGCGCCCGTGGCATCTGTCTCAGTTCGAGGGCGGCCACGCCGGCAACGAAGTGGACGCCGGCATGCTGGGGACGGGCTTCGAGCAGCGAATCGGCGAGCCTCAGTGCCTGGGTCCAGTCGCGGCGGTTGAGCGCCTCCACGGCGCCGCGATAGACAGCGTGGATGTCGATCATCGACCACCTTCCGGCCGGGGAGTGGACATGCCCGCCGCGGACCTCATCGCTTCGCCGCCCAAGCCGAAGAACGCCTCCGCCGTCGCGGTGCTGCGGGCGGCGGTGGTGGCGATGTCCTCGCTGCGGTCGCGGGCGAGTTCATCGACGACGTGGGCGAGGAAGGCGGGCTCGTTGCGGCGCGACTTCGGCGCTGGCTTCAGCGTGCGCGGCAGGAGGTAGGGCGCATCGGTCTCGACCATCATCCGCGCGTGCGGGATGTGCGGGACGAGTTCGCGCAGGTGCGCGCCGCGGCGTTCGTCGCACAGCCAGCCGGTGATGCCGATGTGCCAGTCGCGGTCGAGACAGGCGAACAGTTCCTCGCGCGTGCCGGTGAAGCAGTGGACGACTGCCGGACCGATGCGGCCCTCGAACTCCTTCATGATCGCGACGAAGTCGCCATGCGCATCGCGCTGGTGCAGGAACAGCGGCTTGCCGGTCTCCGCCGCGATCTCGAGCTGGCGCTCGAACGCACGGCGCTGGGCCGGGCGCGGCGAGAAGTCGCGGAAGTAGTCGAGCCCGCATTCGCCCACCGCCACCACCTGCGGGTGCGCATGCAGGGCGCGCATCTCGGCGTCGCACTCATCGGTGTACTCGCTGGCGTGGTGCGGATGCACGCCCGCCGTCGCGTAGAGCAGGCCCGGATGCGCCTGCGCGAGCGCCAGCGCCTTCGGCGAATGTTCGCGGCTCGCGCCGGTGACGATCATCTTCGCCACGCCGGCGGCGCGCGCGCGGGTGAGCACGGCGTCGAGGTCGTGCCCGAAGCTTTCGTGGGTGAGGTTGGCGCCGATGTCGATGAGCTGCATGCGAGGAGTGGGTCGAGAGGAGTGAGGAGAGGGGCGCGGATACCAGCCCCGCGTGTAGTGGCAGCGCATATGGTCGCATCGGGCGGTGACGGCTCCCACCCGGCCCCTCCGCCTGGCACGTGATGTCCTGCGCACGACGCTCCCGGCGGCGGACATCTCTGCGAACAGGTGACCGCCGCCGCGGGAAGGCCGCACACTGCTCCGCTGCACGTCCGCGCCTCTTTTTCGTCACTCCCTCGACTCACGCCTCGCTTCCGTCCGTGTTCCCGATCACGCCGCTCCTGCCCGACATCCTCGCCTCGCTCGCGGCGCATCCGCGCCTGGTGCTGGAGGCGCCGCCGGGCGCGGGCAAGACCACCCAGGTGCCGCCGGCGCTGCTCGACGCGTCGTGGCTCGAAGGCCGCAAGATCGTGATGCTGGAGCCGCGCCGGGTCGCGGCGCGCGCGGCGGCCGGCTTCATGGCGCGGGCGCGGGGCGAGGAACCCGGCGCGACCGTCGGCTACCGCATCCGCTTCGAGAACCGCGTCTCGCCGCGCACGCGGATCGAGGTGGTGACCGAAGGCATCCTCACCCGCATGATCCAGGACGATCCGCTGCTCGACGACGTCGGCGCGATCGTCTTCGACGAGTTCCACGAACGCCACCTCGCCGGCGACCTCGGCCTCGCCCTGGCGCTGGACGTGCAGCAGCTCCGCGAGGACCTGCGCATCGTCGCGATGTCGGCGACGCTCGACGGCGCGCGCCTGGCGCAGTTCCTGGACGCGCCGCGGCTCACCGCGCAAGGGCGGAGCTTTCCCGTGCAAGTGGCGCATTTTCCCGCGCGACGCGACGAACCGCTGGAGCAGCAGGTGCGGCGCTGCGTGGGCGATGCTCTGGACGCGCATCCCGGCGACGTGCTCGTGTTCCTGCCCGGCGCGCGCGAGATCGCGCGCTGCCAGGCGGCGCTCGCGGCGCTCGATGCCGATGTCCTGCCGCTGCACGGCGAGCTGTCGCTGGAGGCGCAGAACGCGGCCCTCGCCCCCGATGCGCACGGCCGCCGCCGGGTGATCCTCGCCACCAACGTCGCCGAGTCCTCGGTTACCGCGCCGGGCGTGCGCGTGGTGGTCGATTCGGGCCTGGCGCGCGAGCCGCGTTTCGAGCCGAATTCGGGCTTCACCCGGCTGCAGACGGTGCTGGTGTCGCAGGCGTCGGCGGACCAGCGCGCCGGCCGCGCGGGTCGCGTCGCCGAGGGCTGGTGCTGGCGGCTGTGGCCGGAATCGCAGCGCCTGGATGCGCAGCGCAGGCCGGAGATCGCGCAGGTGGACCTCGCGGGACTGGCGCTCGAACTCGCCGGCTGGGGCAGCGCCGACCTGCGCCTGTTCGACCCGCCGCCGCCGGGTGCGCTGGCGGCCGCGCGCGACCTGCTGCGCGGCCTCGGCGCGACCGATGCGCAGGATGCGATCACGCCGCTGGGCCGGCGCATGCTCGCGCTCGGCACCCATCCGCGCCTGGCGGCGATGCTGCTGGCGCATCCCGAGCCGACCGATGCCGCGCTGGCCTGCGACCTGGTCGCCCTGGTCGAGGCGCGCGACCCGCTGCGCGGCGGCGGTGGGCTGCGCGACGACTGGACCAGCCGTCATCGCGCACTCGCCGCCTTCCGCGCCGGCCGCGGCGATGCCGATGCGCAGCGCGGCGCGCTGGCCGCGATCGACCAGGCCGCGAAGCAGTGGCGGCGGCGCCTGCGTCTCGACGCCGCGGCGCCGCGCGAGGTCGCGCCGCACCGGCTCGGCGACGTGCTGGCGCACGGCTTCCCGGAGCGCATCGCGCGCCAGCACCCGGCCGATCCACGCCGCTACCAGCTCGCCGGCGGGCGCAGCGCGCGCATCGTCGACGACTCCGCGCTCTACGGCGAGCCCTGGATCGTGATCAGCGAGCTGCGCGCCGAGGGCGCCAGCGCCGACGGTCTCGTGCTGCGCGCAGCGCCGGTGGACGAGGCCGCGCTGGAACGGGACTTCGCCGCCGCCTTCGTCGAGCAGGACCGCGTGCTCTGGGATGCGGCGAACCGCCGCATCGCCGCCGTGCGCGAGCGCCGTTTCGCGCGCATCGTGCTCGCGTCCAGGCCGCTGCCGACGCCCGACCGCAGCCGCTTCGCCGAGGCGCTGGTCGACGCGGTACGCCAGCTCGGCCTCGATGCGCTGCCGTGGACGCCGGCGCTCGGGCAATGGCGCGCGCGGGTGCGCAACCTGCGCGAGTGGATGCCCGAGCTGGGCCTGCCCGATCTCGGCGACGAGGCGCTGCTCGCCACGCTCGATAGCTGGCTGAAGCCGGCGCTGGAGGGCAGGACGCGGCTCGACGCGCTCGACGAGGCTGCGCTGGGCGAGGCCCTGAAGGCGCACGTCGACTGGCCGACACGCCAGCGCATCGACACGCTGGCGCCGGCGCGGATCGCGGTGCCTTCCGGCCTGGAGCGGGCGATCGCCTACGCCGCGGAGGCCGCGCCGGTGCTCGCGGTCAAGCTGCAGGAACTGTTCGGGCTGGCCGAGACGCCACGCATCGCCGACGGCCGCGTGCCCCTGACCCTGCACCTGCTGTCGCCCGCCGGCCGTCCGCTGCAGGTCACCCAGGACCTGGCCGGCTTCTGGGCGCGCACCTATCCGGAGGTGAAGAAGGAGATGAAGGGCCGCTACCCACGCCATCCCTGGCCGGACGACCCATGGACGGCGCAGGCCACGCACCGGGCGAAGCCGCGGGGGACGTAGCTTGGGGCGAGGGGCGGGAACAGGGAACAGGGAGCGAGGAACAGGGAACCCTGGGCCCTGGCGTGGGACGGCTGCAGCCGCGACCGCGGGTGTGGATCTGCGTCGTGCGCATGCGTCCGGCGTGCCCGCCCCCCACGGGTCGCGGCTGAAGCTGCTCCTACATGGCCGGGTCGATCTCGCGCCACTGGCCCGGCGCGAGCTCGGCGAGGGCGTGGCGGCCGATGGCGGTGCGGACCAGGCGCAGGGTCGGCAGTCCGACGGCGGCGGTCATCCGCCGCACCTGGCGGTTGCGGCCCTCGTGGATCGCGATCTCGACGAAGCTGTCGGGCACGCTCCTGCGGTAGCGCACCGGGGGATCGCGCGGCCACAGCCAGTCGGGCGCGGCGTCGAGCGTGCGCGCACGCGCCGGTCGCGTCGGCCCGTCCTTCAGCGCCACGCCCCGTCGCAGCGCCTCGAGCTGGTCCTCGTGCGGCCTGCCTTCGACCTGGACCAGGTAGGTCTTCCAGGTCTTCTGCCGCGGCTCGGCGATGCGCCGCTGCAGGCGCCCGTCGTCGGTGAGCAGCAGCAGGCCCTCGGAGTCGAAATCCAGCCGCCCCGCCGCATAGACCTCCGGCGGCAGGCCGAACGCGGCCAGCGTCGGCCGCGGCGGCTCGCTGCGGTCGGTGAACTGGCACAGCACGCCGTAGGGCTTGTTGAGGGCGATGAGCATGGAGCGGGGTGCGAGCGGAGAGGAGTGGCGCACGAGGACGCGGCGGGGACCGGAAGTGTGACATCGCGTGCATCCGACCCGCCGCCGCGCACATGCAGCATCCGATCCGGCATGCGCCCAGGCGCTGGTTCCGCTGCGCCGGAGCGGCGATGCTTCCCCGTTCCCCGTTCCCCGTTCCCCGTTCCCCGTTCCCCGTTCCCCGTTCCCCGTTCCCGATTCCCGATCCCCGAGCCAACCCATGCACCCCCTCCGCCGCCTCTTCGCCTTCGCCCGCCCCTACCGCCGCGACGCGGTCCTGGCCACCGTCTGGTCGGTGGCCAACAAGGTCATGGACGTACTGCCGGAGATCCTGATCGGCGTGGCGGTGGACGTGGTGGTCAACCGCCAGGACTCCTTCGTCGCGCGGCTGGGCGTGCCGGACCCGGTGCACCAGCTGGTCCTGCTCACCGCCGCCACGGCGTTGGTGTGGGCCTTCGAGTCGCTGTTCGAATACCTCTACGCGCTGAAGTGGCGCCGGCTCGCGCAGGACCTGCAGCACGTGCTGCGCCAGTCCGCGTACGGCCATCTGCAGGCGCTGCCGCCCGACACCATCGCCACCCAGCGCAGCGGTCGGTTGATGGCCCTGCTCAACGAGGACGTGAACCAGGTCGAGCGCTTCCTCAACACCGGCGCCAACGACCTGATCCAGGTGTTCGTGTCGTCGCTGCTGATCGGCGCGGTGTTCTTCCTGCTCACCGCCGACCTCGCCGCGCTGGCGATCCTGCCGATCCCGCTGATCCTCGTCGCCGCGTTCTGGTTCCAGAAACGCCTGGCGCCGCGCTACGCCGGCGCGCGCGACGCCGCGGCCACGCTGTCGGCGCGGCTGACCAACAACCTGCGCGGCATGGCGACGATCCAGGCCTACACCGCAGAGGCCTTCGAGGCGGCGCACCTGGAACGGGCCTCCGACGGCTTCCGCGCGCGCAACGCCGAGGCGATCCGCTACAGCGCGATGATCCACCCGGCGATCCGCATCGCGGTGCTGATCGGATTCGTCGCCACCCTGCTCTACGGCGGCGTGCTGACCCTGCGCGGCGAACTCGGCGTCGGCAGCTACTCGGCGCTGGTGTTCCTGACCCAGCGCCTGCTGTGGCCGATGACCCGGCTCGCCGACATGACCGACCTCTACAACCGCGCCATGGCCTCGGTGAACCGGATCATGGACCTGCTCGACGCGCCGCTGCCGCCGCGCCCGGCGCGTACGCTGGACGCACGCCCCGCCGGCGCGCTGGCGTTCGAGGACGTGCGCTTCGCCTACGCCGGACGGCCGGCGCTGCACGGCGTGAGCCTGGAGGTGCCGGCCGGGCGCACCGTGGCCCTGGTCGGCGGCACCGGCAGCGGCAAGAGCACGCTGCTGAAGCTGCTGCTGGGCTTCCTGCGGCCGGACGCGGGCCGGATCGCGCTCGACGGCCTCGACCTCGCCGGCGTCGACCCGCAGTCGCTGCGCCGGCACGTCGCCTACGTGGCGCAGGAGCCCTTCCTGACCGACGGCAGCGTCGCCGACAACATCGCCTACGGCGAGCGCGATGCCGACCCGGCGCGCGTCGAGGCCGCGGCGCGCGCGGCGGAAGCGCACGCCTTCGTCGCGTCCCTGCCCGACGGCTACGCCAGCCCGGTCGGCGAGGGCGGCGCCCAGCTCTCCGGCGGCCAGCGGCAGCGGATTGCGCTGGCGCGCGCGCTGTACCGCGACCCGGCGATCCTGATCCTCGACGAGGCGACCTCGGCGGTCGACAACGAGACCGAGGCCGCGATCCAGCGCTCGCTGGCGCGCGCTGCCGCCGGCCGCACGGTGCTGGTGGTCGCGCACCGCCTGTCGACGGTGCGCCACGCCGACGTCATCCACGTCATGGACCACGGCCGCATCGTCGAGAGCGGCAGCCACGACGAACTCCTCACCCGCGACGGCACCTATGCCGGGCTGTGGCGCCTGCAGACCGGCGAGACGCTGGATGCCGCGGCGCAGGCTGATGCGCCGGCGGCGGCCGGCTAGACTTCGCGGTTTGCACGCACGCGGAGCAGGCATGAGCGCCGACAACGACACCCCGGTCACCCAGGAACAGGCCGAGGCGGCCGTGCGCACGCTGCTGCGCTGGGCCGGCGACGACCCGTCGCGCGAGGGCCTGCTCGACACCCCGCGCCGGGTGGCCAAGGCCTACCGCGACTGGTTCTCCGGCTACGAGACCGATCCCGAAGGCTACCTCGCCCGTACCTTCGAGGAGGTCGAGGGCTACGACGAGATGGTGGTGCTGCGCGACATCCAGTTCGAGTCGCACTGCGAGCACCACATGGCACCGATCATCGGCCGCGCCCACGTCGGCTACCTGCCGGCCGGGCGGGTGGTCGGCATCAGCAAGCTCGCCCGCGTGGTCGATGCCTACGCTCGGCGCTTCCAGGTGCAGGAGAAGCTCACCGCGCAGATCGCCGGGATCATCCAGGAGGTCCTGCAGCCGCGCGGCGTGGCCGTGGTGGTCGAGGCGGCGCACCAGTGCATGACCACCCGCGGCGTGCACAAGCGCGGCGTGTCGATGGTCACCAGCACCATGCTCGGCGAGTTTCGCGACGATCCGCGCACCCGCGGCGAGTTCCTGAGCTTCGTCGGCGTCGCCGCCGGCGGCGGCACCGGACTGCGCTGAGGCCACAGCCCGCAAAGCCGAGTGTGCTCGGGCTCCTGTGGGAGCGGCTTCAGCCGCGACGGACGTGGCACCGGCCGGTAGGTCGGGGCTGAAGCCCCTCCCACAGATGAAGCCCCTCGCACGGGTCCTGCCCTGCCGGCGCACGGTCGCGGCTGAAGCCGCTCCTACGGGGCGCGATGCCTGCCTGCGGGCGGCGCGCATGCGCGGATCGATCAGGCGGCGGCCTTCGGCTGCCGGACCGGGAGCACCACGCGGAAGGTCGTGCCCTGCCCGACCTGCGAGCTGACCTCGATGCGGCCGTTGTGCTTGGCGACGATGCCGTAGGAGATCGACAGCCCGAGGCCGGTGCCGTGGCCGACCGGCTTGGTGGTGAAGAAGGGATCGAACACCCGCGCCAGCGCATCCTCGGAGATGCCCTCGCCGCTGTCGGCGACGCTCACCCAGACCTCGTCGCCCTCGACCCCGGTCTCCAGCGCGATGGTGCCGCGCTCTCTGATGGCCTGGCCGGCGTTGACCAGGATGTTCATGAACACCTGGTTGAGCTCGGAGGGCAGGCACTCCACCGGCGGCAGTTCGCCGTAGCGCTTCTCGAGGGTGACCTTGTACTTGAGCTCGTTCCAGACGATGTTGAGGGTCGACTCCAGGCCCTTGTGCAGGTCGACCGCGCGGAAGGGCTCGTTGCGGCCGGAATAGGAGAAGTCCTTGAGATCCTGGACGATCTTGGTCACCCGCTCGATACCCTCGCGCGACTCCGACAGCAGCTGCGGCAGGTCCAGGGCGAGGAACTCGATGTCGAGTTTCTGGCGCAGCTCCTCGATCTCGGCGCGCCAGCCCGTCGGATCCGCGTCGGCCAGGGCGCGCTCGTAGGTCTCGATCAGGCTGAACACCCGGCGCAGGTAGTCCTGCAGGGTGCCCAGATTCGAATGCACGTAGCCGATCGGGTTGTTGATCTCGTGCGCCACGCCGGCGGCGAGCTGGCCGATCGAGGCCATCTTCTCCGACTGCAGCAGGATCTCCTGCGCGCCGGCGACCTGCAGGTAGTTGCGGCTGAGCTCGGCGTGGCGGCGCTCGAGCTCGGCCTCGCGCGCGCGGTCGGCGCTGGCGTCGTGCAGCAGCAGTGCGCTGCCGCCGCCATCGCGCAGCTGCACGGTGACGCGCAGGGTGCGCGGAGCGTCGGCGCTGCCGAGGGCGACGACCTGGGTGCCGGCGACGGGATGCTCGGGGAGCAGCGCGAGCAGCGGGGCGAGGCCGGCCTCGCGGTCGAAACTGGCGGCCAGGGCGTGCGCGGCGGGGTTGGCGTACTCGCAGCGGCGCGTCGCGTCGAACAGGAGGACGGCGTCGCCCAGGCGTTCGACCACCTGGTACAGGGCGTGGGGAATCGGGGATGCGCTCATGGCGGCAGTCTAGCCGCCATGGATGACCGGCGTTGCCGCGCGATCAGGCGACCGCGAGCGCGCGCGACTGCATGCCGCCGCTGGTGGCGCCGCGGGCGTTGTAGGCCGGGGCGGCGTCGAGGCGACCGAGATGGCGCAGGGCCCAGGTCACCTCGCGGCGACGGCGCGCGAGCAGGGCGCCGTTGGCGCGGTTGAGCTCGGCCAGCTCGCGGATCCGCGGCTGCGCCTCATCGGCGACCGGCTGCGCCTCGACCGCACGCAGCGCCTCCAGCTTGGCCGCGGTGGCGCGCAGCAGGGCGTCGGCATCGTGGTCGAGCAGGGCGCGGCGCTCGGCCGCGAGCGCGTCGGCCAGGCGGTCGATCGCGGGGACCGCGCCGCTCATCCCAGCGCGCTCTCGAGATCGACCAGCCGCCCGGCGATGGCGCCGGCGTCGATGCGGTAGCTGCCGGATTCGATGGCCGAGCGCAGGGCCGCGACCTTGGCGCCGTCGAAGGGCGCGTCGACATCCTGACGCTGCTGCAGGGCCTGCAGGCTGGCGCCTTCGCTGCTCAGGCGCACGCTGTCGGCGGCCGGCGTGGCGCCGACGGGGGCGCTGCGCTCGCTGCCGGCGCGTTCGATGTCCTGGCGGGCGGTCGGCTGGAGTCGATAGATGTTCGACATGCCGGCACCCTCGATCTTGTTGCTCATGTCCGTGTTCCTCGGGCGAGGTAACCCGTGTATCGGCCGGGGCGCGGCGGACTTTAGCGGGTTTTTGACGCTGCCCGTTCAGCGGCCGACCAGCACCTCCCCGCCCGGCCCCACCCGGCCCTGGACCACGCGGCGGCTGGAGGCGTTCTCCACCGTCACCCGGTCGTCGACGCCGCCGTCGCCGAGCGCCCGCCCGGCCATGCGGATCTCCAGGCCGCCCTCGCGCGAGACCAGGGTCACGCTGTCGCCGCGGCGGACCAGGCGCGGCGACATCAGGTCGTTGGCGGCGAGCACGGTGCCCGCCTGCAGCAGGCGGCGTGCGCTGCGGCCGACGGCCGAGCCGGCGTCGGTCAGCGGCGCACCGAGGATGCGGCCGGCATCGCGGGATTCGACCACGAAATCGGCCTCCGACAGCGTCGCCCCCGCGGCCACGTTGCGGACCAGGACCAGCACGTCCTGGCTGCGGCGCACCCGCACCGGCACGAACAGGCGCCAGCCCGAGGCGTCGGTGCAGCGGACCTCGACGGTGCCGGCATTCGCCGCCTGCCCGGCCAGGCCGGCCGGACACGCCGGCAGCCGCAGCGCCGGATCGACGCTGGCCTCGGCCTCGACGTCCCCGCCACCCCCGGCGACCGCGGCCAGCGCCGCCGCCTCGATGTTGGCGACAGGTTCGAACTCCATCGCCGCGGCGGAGCCGACGGCGGCGAGCAGGATCACGAGCAGGAAGAAGTGGTGGCGCATGGCGGCTGCGGGTGAGCGGAGACGGGGACGGCGTGCAAGGGGTGTGCCGTTGGGGGGTGAAGCGGGAAGGGGGAAGGGTGGGGCGGGAAGGGGGAATGGAGAGGCGCGCGGAGCGTGGGTATGGCGCAGGGGGAATGGGGGAACGGGGGAACAGGGAACAGGGAACAGGGAACAGGGAACAGGGAACAGGGAACAGGGAACAGGGAACAGGGAACCGCGGCGGGCGCCGTTGTGGGAGCGGCTTCAGCCGCGACCGTCGGAGCGCGGGCGCCTGGCTCCCATGCGTCGGGGCTGAAGCCCCTCCCACAGGTCGCGGCTGAAGCCGCTCCTACCGAGCGGGTGGCGTCCCGCCGTGCAACCTCCAGGTCCCGATTCCCCATTCCCCATTCCCGCCACTGCCCACCCCCACGTCCCGACCCGCTCCACCCCTCAAGTTGCCCGCCGCGCCGCCGATGTCCTGCCCATGCGCCACGATCTGCTCGACCGAATCGACCAACGTACCCGGCTGGCCGGCCACAACCGGCTGGCGCTGCTGCTGTTCCGCCTGGGCGGACTGCAGCTGTTCGGGATCAACGTGTTCAAGGTGCAGGAGGTCCTGCGCCGGCCGCCGCTGTTCCGCCTGCCGCAGCTGGCGGCGGAGTTCGAGGGCGTGGCCGACGTGCGCGGGCGCTCGGTGCCGGTGCTGGACCTGGGCCGTTCGATCGCCCATCCCGAGCGCGACGTCGCCGGCGAGGCCAGCTACCTGATCGTGAGCGAGTTCAACCGCTCGGTGCAGGGCTTCCTGGTGAGCGCGGTCGACCGCATCGTCAACATCGCGGTCGAGGACGTCTCGCCGCCGCCGGAGATCGGCGGGGAGCAGACCTACCTGACCGCGGTGGCCCGCTACAACGACGAGCTGATCCAGGTGATCGACGTCGAGCGCGTTCTCGCCGAACTCTCCGACAACCGCATGGTCCCGGCGATGAGCCGGCCCTCGGTGCTGCCTGCCGGCCACGCGCTGCAGGTGCTGGTGGTCGACGACTCGCGGGTCGCCTGCAACCAGATCCGCGCCGTGCTCGACCAGCTCGACGTCGGGACCACCGTGATGTCGGACGGTCGCCAGGCGCTCGACCATCTCAAGCGGATGGCCGCCAGCGGCGAGGATCCGGTCCGCCACTACGCGATGGTCATCTCCGACATCGAGATGCCGGTCATGGACGGCTACACCCTGACCACCGAGATCCGCCGCGATCCCGCGCTCGCCGGCCTCTTCGTGCTCCTGCACACCTCGCTGTCGGGCGTGTTCAACAACGCCATGGTCCAGCGCGTCGGCGCCGACGCCTTCGTCCCCAAGTACTCCGCCGACGAACTCGCCTCGCACGTGCAGAGCCGGCTGATGGATGTGCTGCAGGCGGCGTGAGCGGGTGAGCGGTCAAGGTGAATCGGGAATCGGGAAAGGGGAATCGGGAAAGGGGAATCGGGAAAGGGAGGGCGCGCTCTTGATGATGCCCCGCACCGGTAGACACCTGGAGCGACATCTGTAGGAGCGGCTTCAGCCGCGACCGGCCGCTCCCACACAGCACCCGCCCCGATCGTGCGCACGGCACCGGTCGGACTGCGGCGCCCCACGGACGACACGCCTCCCGCTCCCGATTCCCCATTCCCGATTCCCGCCCCCCCCACTGGCACACCGATTGCCTAGTCATCCGCACCACGATCCCGCGGGGGCGGTCATGACGAGTCCCTTCTCGTCCGTATTCGGAGTCCATGGCGAGGCACTGGCGCTGCGCGAGCAGCGCATGAAGCTGATCGCCTCCAACCTGGCCAACGCCGACACGCCGAACTACAAGGCGCGCGACCTGGACTTCAGCCGCGCGCTGGAGGCCGCGACCAGCGGGGCGGCGCCGGAGGGCGGTCTGCAGAAGACCAGCGTCCTGCACCTCGACGCGTCGGGCCAGCTCGCCGGCAGCGCCGTGTTCGAGCGCAATCCCCTGCAGCCCAGCCTCGACGGCAACACCGTCGACACCAGCTCCGAGCAGGCCGCCTACGGCCGCGCCGCGCTGGAGTACCGCGCCAGCCTGTCCTTCTTCGAGGGCAAGGTGCGCGGCCTGTTGACCGCGATCACCGGCCAGTGACGGAGGCCCGCGCATGAGTTCGCTCCCCATCTTCGACGTCGCCGGTTCGGCGATGGCCGCGCAGTCGCTGCGGCTGAACACGATCGCCTCCAACCTGGCCAACGCCGAGTCCGTGGCCTCGACCGCGGAGGGCGCCTACAAGGCGCGGCAGCCGCTGTTCTCGGCGGTCGTCGACCCGACCCGGCCCGACCTCACCGGCGTCCAGGTCACCCGGGTGCAGGAGAGCCGCGCCGAAGCGGTCAAGCGCTACGAGCCGGGCCACCCGCTCGCCGACGCCGACGGCTACGTCTACGCCCCCGACATCGACCCGGTCGGACAGATGGTCGACCTCATCTCCGCCTCGCGTGGCTACCAGGCCGGCGTCGAGGTGCTCAACACCGCCAAGGAATTGGCGCTCGCCACCCTCAACCTCGGCAAGTAAGGACCGGCCCTCGCCATGACCACCGTCGGCAGCACCCAGAGCAGCACCTACGCGGACCTCGGCCTCGCCGCGACCACCGTCGCCAAAGAGGAGTCGATGGGCCAGGCCGACTTCCTGACCCTGCTGACCGAACAGCTCAAGCACCAGGATCCGCTGAACCCGATGGAGAACAGCGACTTCGTCGCCCAGCTCGCGCAGTTCACCCAGGTGCAGGGCATCCAGGAGATGCAGACCTCGCTGAACGCGATGGCCAGCGTCATGGAATCCGACCAGGCCCTGCGCGCGGTGGCCCTGGTCGGCCACGAGGCGCTGGTCGATGCCTCCAGCATCCAGCTCAAGGAGGGCGTGGGCCTGAGCGGGCAGGTCGAGGCCGAGACCGCCGGCACCGTCACCGTCGACATCACCGACGCCGACGGCGCGCTGGTGCGCCGCCTCACCGTCGCGGCCGAAGGCGCCGGCAGCGTGCCCTTCACCTGGGACGGCCTGGATGCCGATGGCGAGACCGCACCGGCCGGCGTGTATTCCATCACCGCGAGCCAGGGGGCGGGCGATGCCGCCGTGGCCCTGCCCGCCACCCTTCGCGCCAAGGTCGAGAGCGTCGCGCTCGAATCCAGCGGCCTGTCCCTCAACCTCGAGGGCATCGGTTCGGTGCGCCTCGGCGCGATCCGCAACGTCGGCGGCTGACGCCGCTTCTCTCGCAGTCCTTACGATCCTCCGGAGTCCACCATGAGCTTCCGCACGTCACTGTCGGGGATGAACGCGGCCAACGCCGACCTCAACGTCACCGCCAACAACATCGCCAACGTCAACACCACCGGCTTCAAGGAATCGCGCGCCGAATTCGGCGACGTCTTCGCGGTCTCGCCCTACGGCCTGGCGCGCAACGCCATCGGCGCCGGCGCCAAGCTGACCAACGTCGCCCAGCAGTTCAGCCAGGGCAACATCGACTTCACCGACCGCAGCCTGGACATGGCCATCAGCGGCGAGGGCTTCTTCACCGTCGCCGATTCCAGCGGCCTGGCCTATACCCGGGCCGGCAACTTCCAGACCGACAACAACGGCTTCGTCGTCACCCCGACCGGACAGCGCCTGCAGGTGTTCCCGGCCACCGCCGACGGCACCATCGAGACCGGGCGCCTGGCCGACCTGCAGATCTCCACCAGCGACGCGCCGCCGCGTGCGACCGACACCGTCACCCTGGCGACCACGCTGCCCGCCAACGCCGAGGCGCCGGTGGTGACGCCGTTCGACCCGAGCAACAGCAAGAGCTTCAACAAGTCGACCTCGCTGACCGTGTACGACTCGCTCGGCGTGGCCCACGTGCAGTCGTTCTACTACGTCAAGACCGATGCCCCGAACACCTGGGAGCTGCACACCGCGATCGACGGCAACATCGTCGGCGGTGCGACCACGCTCGAGTACGACGAGTCCGGCGCCCTGGTCGCCCCGGCCGACGGCGAGATCGCACTGGCCGGCTACCAGCCCGCCAACGGCGCGGCGATGAACCTCACCCTCGACGTCAGCGACTCGGCGCAGTACGGCGAGGCGTTCTCGGTCAACGGCCTGAGCCAGAACGGCTACGCCATGGGCCGGCTCAGCGGCATCGAGATCGGCCAGGACGGCACCGCCTATGCGCGCTACAGCAACGGCTCCTCGCGCGCGCTCGGCCAGGTCGCGATGACCCAGTTCGTCAATCCGCAGGGCCTGCAGGCGCTGGGCGACAACCTCTGGGCCGAGAGCTCCGAGGCCGGCACCCCGCGTCGCGGCACCGCCGGCTCCTCCGACTTCGGCCTGGTCGAGTCCGGCGCGCTGGAAGCCTCCAACGTCGACCTGACCGAGCAGCTGGTCAACATGATCACCGCGCAGCGCAACTTCCAGGCGAACGCGCAGATGGTCTCGACCCAGGACCAGATCACGCAGTCGGTGATCAACATCCGCTGACCTGCGCATCGCGGGGCAGTGGCCGGACGCCGCCGCTGGCGACAGCGGCGGCGTCGTCGTATGCGGCTCGCGCCAGGCGCATCGCCGCCGTAGGAGCGGCTTCAGCCGCGACCGCGCCCGTGAACCCATCACCCTGTGCGAAGGCTTCAGCCCCGACGCGGATGCATTTCGTCCCGCGCCCGTCGCGGCTGAAGCCGCTCCCACAGGTGCGCGCAGCCCACAGCCCCGCTTGCTGTTGCCGTTCGCTTTTCGGGGCCCGTGAGGCGCGGCGAGCGCCTGGAGGATCAGCCGCGAAGCGGGCGCGGACAGGGACGTCCGCGACATTCGCCTCGCGGCAGGATGCCGCGTGGCGAATGCCCGGAAGGCGATCGCGCACCCGCAGCGCGCCAGCGCTGCGGGCGTGCCGCCCGGGGTGCCCTTTCTTCTTGGTTACTTCTTCTTTGGGCAAGCAAAGAAGAAGTGACCCGGAGCCCGCAGGGCTTCGGAAGCTCTTGCTCCTGCTCCGCGGGCCATCGCCCGCGGAAGCCGGTACGGCGGGCAAGGAGCGCCGGCGTGGGGGCGGTCGCGCACGCACCGCGACGGTCCGCCGTCGCCGGGGTTCCGGCACGCCGATTGCAACGCAGGGGCTCGAGGCCCGCATCCCGCGGGCGCACGTCAGGAAACCGACGATGGACAAGGGCCTGTATGTCGCGATGACCGGTGCCAGCGCCAGCCTCAAGGCGCAGGCGGCGGTCGCGCACAACCTCGCCAACGCCGACACCACCGGCTTCAAGGCCATGGTGGTCGGCACCGAGTCCTACCAGATCCAGGGCAAGGGCCTGCCGACGCGGTTCGACGCGCTGCAGATCGAACCCGGCTACGACGCCCGCCACGGCGCGCTGGTCAGCACCGGCAACCAGCTCGACGTCGCCCTGTCCGGCGACAGCTGGCTGGCGGTGCAGGACGCCAACGGGCGCACCGCCTATACCCGCAACGGCGAGCTGCACGTCGACCCCACCGGCCTGCTCAAGACCTCGGCCGGCGAGACCGTGCTCGACGACGGCGGCAACCCGCTGGCGCTGCCGCCGAGCCAGCAGCTCACCGTCGGCGCCGACGGCACGATCTCGATGGTGCCGCTGGGCGAGGGGCCGCGCACGCTGGCCATCGTCGCGCGCATGCAGGTGGCCGAGGCCGCGCCGGGCACGCTCGAGCGCGGGCCGGACGGCCTGTTCCGGCCGCCGCCGCAGGCCGACGGCACGCCGGCCGAGCCGCTGCCGCAGGCCGCCGGCAACGTCATGACCGCCGGTGCGCTGGAGCAGAGCAACGTCGACGCCGCCGGAATGCTGGTGTCGATGATCCAGCTCGCGCGGCAGTTCGAGATGCAGGTCAAGGTCCTGAACCACGGCGACGAGAACGCCCAAGCCGCCAATTCGCTGCTGCGCCTGAGCTGATCCAGGCCCGTCCCTTTCCCATGAAGGCCGCCGCGCGCGGACCGTCGCACGGAGACATCCCATGAACCAGGCACTGTGGATCGCCAAGACCGGCCTCGACGCGCAGCAGACGCGCATGTCGGTCGTGTCCAACAACCTCGCCAACACCAACACCACCGGCTTCAAGCGCGACCGCGCCAGCTTCGAGGACCTGCTCTACCAGCAGGTGCGGCAGCCGGGCGGCGCCAGCTCGCAGCAGACCAACCTGCCGACCGGCCTGCAGCTGGGTACCGGCGTGCGCGTGGTCGCCACGGCCAAGAGCCACACCCAGGGCAACATGCTGCAGACCGGCAACGCCCTCGACGTCGCGATCAACGGCCGCGGCTTCTTCGAGGTGCTGCTGCCCGACGGCACGCCGGCCTACACCCGCGACGGCACCTTCCAGGTCAACGCCGAAGGCGAGATGGTCACCAACAGCGGCTATCCGCTGCAGCCGGGCATCCAGATCCCGGAGGGCGCGCAGTCGGTGACCATCGGCGCCGACGGCACGGTGACCGTGCAGGTCGCCGGCGATGCGCAGCCGCTGCAGGTCGGTGCGCTGACGCTGACCGACTTCATCAATCCCACCGGCCTGCAGGCGCGCGGCGAGACCCTGTTCCTGGAGACCGCCGCCAGCGGTCCGGCGCAGAACGGCGCGCCCGGCCTCACCGGCCTCGGCACCCTGGTCCAGGGCTCGCTGGAAAGCTCCAACGTCAACGTCGTCGAGGAGCTGGTCGGGATGATCGAGACCCAGCGCGCCTACGAGATGAACGCCAAGGCGATCTCCACCACCGACAGCATGCTCGGCTACCTCAACAACAACGTCTGACGCCCGCGCGTCCCTCCGGATCACCGCCATGCGCCTCCTGCCCGCTTCGCTCGCCCTCGCCGCCGCCGCGCTCGCCGGCTGCGCCTCCTATCCCGGCGATGTCCGTCCGTACCCGTCGATCGCACCCGCCGGCTATGCCGCCTCGCCCTACGGCCAGGCCGCCGGCGCGCCCGCGGCCGCGGCGAGCGGCAGCTATCTGGCGCAGCCGGTGGCACCGGTCAGCCAGGCCAATCCGGGCGGCATCTGGCGCGAGGGCCCGGGCCTGCGCCTGTTCTCCGACAGCAAGGCGCGCGACATCGGCGACCTGCTGACCATCGAGCTGACCGAGAGGACCAACGCGACCAGTACCGCCAACACCGCGGTGAGCAAGAGCTCCGGCGTGTCGCTGTCGGCGCCGTCGGTGTTCGGTGCGCCGCTGACGATGAACGGCCGCGACCTGCTCTCGGCCGACATCGAGGGCGGCCGCGACTTCTCCGGCACCGGCGACAGCCGCCAGAGCAACAGCCTGTCCGGCAGCATCACCGTGACCGTCGTCGACCGCCTGCCCAACGGCAACCTGGTCGTGCAGGGCAGCAAGCAGATGCGCCTGAACCAGGGCGACGAGCTGGTGCAGATCCAGGGCGTCATCCGCCCGGTCGACATCGCCAGCGACAACAGCGTGCCCTCCAGCCGCGTCGGCGAGGCCCGCATCGTCTACGGCGGCCGCGGCACGCTCGCGCGTTCGAACGCGATGGGCTGGCTCGCCCAGTTCTTCAACTCCCCCGTCACTCCGTTCTGAGGGCCCGTCCATGCGCGCTCAACACCAGGCCCTTCTCCCGCCGCTGTCCGAGGCCGCCCTGCGGACTGCGGAACGGCGCATGCGCGGCTTTGCCGCCCTGGCCGAACGCGAGCTGCCCAAGGCCCGCGACACGGGGCGCGCGGCCGAGGCGGCGGCGCCGCGCAGGCGCGGCGTATCGCTGCTGCGCCTGATGGCGGTGCTGCTGCTGACCTTCGGCGTCGCCGCGCCGGCCTTCGCCGACCGCATCAAGGACCTCGCCCAGGTCGGCGGCGTGCGCGACAACCCGCTGATCGGCTACGGCCTGGTGGTCGGCCTCGACGGCTCGGGCGACCGCACCAGCCAGACGCCCTTCACCGTGCAGAGCCTGCGCAGCATGCTCGAGCAGCTCGGCACGACGATCCCCGAGAACGTCAACCCGCAGCTCAAGAACGTCGCCGCCGTCGCCATCCACGCGCAGCTGCCGCCCTTCGCCAAGCCGGGCCAGCCGATCGACGTGACCGTGTCCTCGCTCGGCAACGCGGTGTCGCTGCGCGGCGGCTCGCTGCTGATGGCGCCGCTGCGCGGTGCCGACGGCCTGGTCTATGCGATCGCGCAGGGCAACCTCGTGGTCGGCGGCTTCGGCGCGCAGGGCAACGACGGATCGCGGGTGTCGGTGAACGTGCCGAGCTCGGGCCGCATCCCCAACGGCGCCATCGTCGAACGCGCGGTGCCGGACGGCTTCGGCAGCGCCGGTGGCGCCGCGCCGGGCGAACTCACGCTCAACCTGCACGAGGCCGACTTCACCACCGCGGCCAACATGGTCGCCGCGATCGAGCGCAGCTTCGGCGTGGGCGCCGCGCGCGCGCTCGATGCGGTCACCGTCGCCGTGGCCGCGCCCAGCGATCCCGGCGCGCGCATCAACTTCATGGCGCGGCTGGAGAACCTCGACGTCACCGCCGGCACCAGCGCCGCCAAGGTCATCATCAACTCGCGCACCGGCACCGTGGTCATGGGCGCCGAGGTCAAGGTGCTGCCGGCGGCGATCTCGCACGGCTCGCTCACCGTGACCATCCGCGAGGACGTCGGCGTCAGCCAGCCGGCGCCGTTCTCGCAGGGCCAGACGGTCGCCGTGCCGCAGTCCACGGTCAGCGCAGTGCAGGAGGACGGCCGCATGTTCCTGTTCGACGGCGGCACCACGCTCGAGCAGATCGTGCGCGCGGTCAACGACGTCGGCGCCGCCCCCGGCGACCTCGTCGCCATCCTCGAGGCGCTCAAGCAGGCGGGCGCGCTGCGGGCGGAGCTGGAGGTGATCTGAGGGGTGCGATGAAGCGGGACCGGGGAAGCGGGAATCGGGACCTGGACGCCATCCCGTTCTCCGACCCGCATCTCCGGCACTCCGCTTGCATTGAAACGTCACCGACAGCCTTCCATCGACCCGCCGACCAGAACCTCCCGGTCCCGATTCCCGCTTCCCCATTCCCGCTCCACCCAAAAAAGCCCATGCGCCTCGCCACCGACGCCATCGCCCTGAACCCGCAGACACGCAGCGACCCCGCGCGCGTGAAGCAGGTCGCGCGCGATCTCGAGGCGCAGTTCGCGCAGATGCTGATCAAGAACATGCGCGCGGCCACGCCGGGCGATCCGTTCGGCGGCGACACCAACTTCCGCGACATGTACGACCAGCAGCTCGCCAAGAGCCTGACCTCGGGCAAGGGCCTGGGACTGGCGCCGATGATCGAGCGCCAGCTCGACCGCAGCCAGGGCGTGCGCGAAGGCGGTGGCGCCGCAGGCACGGCGCTGTCGGCCGGGCGGGCGTTCTCGCTGGAGAACTACGCCAGGCCGCCGGCGGCGCGCGTGGTCGGCGGCGCGCTGCGTGCGGTACCCGAGACCGCGGCCGAGGCCGGCGCGATGGCGGCCGGGCAGCGGCTGGTCGATCTGGAAGCGGCGCTTTCCGGCAGCGGCGACGACGCATCCGCGCGCCTGGTCGACCTCGAGCGGGCGGTCACCGGCGCCGACACCGACGCGGTCGGCCGCCTGGTCGCGCTGGAGGCCGCCTTCGGCGCCGGCGCAGCCGATGCGAGCGAGGCCGAAGGCGGCGGCACCATCGCCGCGATCATGGCCGCGCGCGCCGCGCGCGCGGCGCAGGCCTACGACGGTGCCGACGCGGCATCGGCCGACTTCCGCGCCGGCTCGCCGGAGGCCTTCGTCGCCGAGGTCTGGCCGCACGCGCAGAAGGCCGCGGCCGAACTCGGCGTCTGCCCCAAGGTGCTGGTCGCGCAGGCCGCGCTGGAGACCGGCTGGGGCCGCAGCCGCATCGACGGCGCGCACGGCAGCGCCAACAACCTGTTCGGCATCAAGGCCGGGCGTGGCTGGCACGGGCGCAGCGTCGGCGCCGCCACGCGCGAGGTGATCGGCGGCCGCAACGTGATGGAGAACGCGCGCTTCCGCGCCTACGGCTCCACCGCCGAGAGCTTCGCCGACTACGTCGGCTTCCTAAAGAACAACCCGCGCTATGCCGATGCAGTCGGGCAGAGCGATACCCGTCGCTTCGCCAGCGCGCTGCAGCGCGCCGGCTACGCCACCGATCCGCGCTACGCGGCCAAGATCACGGCGATCGCCGAGGGGCCGACCCTCGGGCGCGCGCTCGCGGCCCTGGACGCCGGCGGCAGCCGAGGCTGATGACCGATGTCCAACCTTCTCTCCACCGCCACCTCGGCCCTGCTCACCGCACAGCGCAGCCTTTCGGTGGTCGGCCACAACGTCGCCAACATGGCGACCGAGGGCTACAGCCGCCAGCGCGTGGACCAGACCGCGGTGGTGCTCAACGGACAGGGCGCGGGCGTCACCACCACCGGCATCCAGCGCCTCGCCGACAGCCTGGTGTTCGGGCGTTCGCTGACCTCGGCGGGCGAGTCCGGCCGCCTGCAGGCGCTGGCGACCATGACCGGCCGCGTCGACAGCCTGCTGTCCGACCAGGCCACCGCGCTGGCCGGGCCGTGGTCGGACTTCCTCGACTCGGTCTCCGGCGTCGCCGCGGATCCGTCCTCGCTCACCGCACGCCAGGAGATGCTCAACCAAGCCGATGCCCTGGTCGCACGTTTCCGCCTGCTCGACGGCCAGCTCGACGCCATGGGCACCGAGACCAGCGAGACGCTGCGCGGCGACGTCGACAGCGTCAACCGGCTGTCGGCCGAGATCGCCAAGCTCAATGCCAGCATCGCCGGCAGCGGCAACCCGTCTCCCGACCTGCTCGACAAGCGCGACACCCTGGTCGGCGACCTGGTCGGCCTCACCGGCGGCACCGCGGTGGTGCAGAGCGACGGCGCCATGAACGTGTTCACCGCCGGCGGCAACGCGCTGGTGGTCGGCGGCACCGCCTCCACCCTGAGCGCGGTCGCCGATCCCTACCGGCCGGACCGCGTCAGCCTGGTGCTGGAGGCGAACGGCAAGACCGTGGCGATGGCGGCGGACGCCTTCGGCGGCGAGATCGGCGGGCTCCTGGAATTCCAGAACGACGTGCTCGATCCCGCCCTGGCCGAGCTCGGCCGCCTCGGCACCGGCCTGGCCGCGGCGGTCAACGGCGTGCTCGCCGGCGGCACCGACTACTACGGCAACCCCGGCAGCGACCTCTTCAGCGTGCCGGCGCCCACCGCCGCGCCGGCGCGCACCAATACCGGTGGCGCCAGCCTGCAGGCCTCCATCGCCGACCTCGGCGCGGTGAGCGGCGACCCGGTCGTGCTGAGCTATGCCGGCGGCAGCTGGACGGCGCGCGATGCGGGCACCGGCGCCACCGTGCCGCTGGCCGGTGCCGGCACCGCGGCCGATCCCTTCCTGGTCGGCGGCGTGGCCCTGGTGCTCGACGGCACCGCCGCCGCCGGCGACAGCTTCCGCATCGAGCCGACGGCGGGCGTGGCCGGCACCATCGGCCTGGCGATGAGCGACCCGAACCGGATCGCCGCCGCTGCCCCGGTCAAGGCCAGCGCGGCCACCTCCAACCTCGGCACCGGCAGCGTCGCCGGGATCGCGGTGACCGACGCCACCGACGCCAACCTGCGCGCGCCGGCCACCATCACCTTCACCGACGCCGGCCAGTACACCATCGACGGCGACGGCCCGTATCCCTATACCCCGGGCACCGCCATCGCGCACAACGGCTGGAGCCTGACCCTCGACGGCGCGCCGCGCGCCGGCGACAGCTTCGCGGTGACCGCCAGCGCCGCCGGCTCCAGCGACAACGGCATCGCCCGCCAGCTCGCCGGCGTCGGCGACATGCAGGTGCTCGACGGCGACACGCGCTCGCTCAACAACGTGCTCGGCCAGCTCACCACCACCGTCGGCGCGCAGGCGCGCCAGGCCGAGTACGCCCTCGAGGGGCAGACCGCGATCGCCGAGGAAGTCGCCGCCCAGCGCGACTCGATCTCCGGCGTCAATCTCGATGAGGAGGCGGCGAACATGCTGAAGTTTCAGCAGGCCTACATGGCTGCGTCCCAGCTCATCAGCGCCGCCGACACCATGTTCCAGGCCCTGCTCGGAGCGACCCGCCGATGATTTCCGGACGCATCTCCACCGCCGGGTTCTACGCCCAGGGCGTGAACTCGATCACCTCGCAGCAGGGCAAGCTCGCGAAACTGCAGGAGCAGCTCGCCACCGGCAGCAAGCTCAACACCGGCGCCGACGATCCGGTCGGCGCGGGGCAGGCGATCGGGCTGGACCGCGCGCTGGCCGAACTCGAGCGCTTCGACAAGAACGCCGCCACGCTCGAGCGCCGGCTCGGCATGCAGGAGAACGCGCTGACCGACGCCGGCGCCCAGCTCACCCGCGCCCGCGACCTGATGATCCAGGGCAACAACTCGACGCTCTCGGACGCCGACCGCAAGTCCATCGCGTCCGAACTCACCCAGATCCGCGAGAGCCTGCTGGCGATCGCCAACGGCCAGGACGGCGCCGGGCGCTACCTGTTCGGCGGCACCGAGGACGCGACCGCGCCGTTCACCAGCGGCGCCGGCGGCGTGACCTACAACGGCGACCAGACGCAGCGCCGCATCGACATCGCCCCCGCACTCGCCGTCGCCGACGCCGCGCCGGGCAGCGAGGTCTTCATGCGCGTGCGCACCGGCGACGGGACCATGGACGTGAGCGTCGGCGCGGGCAACACCGGCACCGGCATCGTCTCCGACTTCGCGGTCACCGACAGCGCGGCCTGGACCGGCGACCCGCTGCGGGTGGTGTTCACCACGCCCGACGCCGAGGGCAACGCCACCCGCTACGAGATCCAGGCGCAGGCCGCCGACGGCACCTGGGCGACCGTGCCCGACAGCGAGGGCGACTACGTCGCCGGGCGCGCGATCTCCCACGGCGGCATGCAGGTGACGCTGACCGGCGCGCCCGCCGTCGGCGACAGCGTCGAGGCCGGCACCGCCGGCACGCGCGACATCTTCGCCACGCTCGACAACGCCATCGCCGCGCTCGCCACCGAGGCGACGACGCCGGCGCAGAAGGCCGCGCGCAGCAACGCCATCGGTGCCGCCCTGCGCGACGTCGCCGGCGCCCAGGACCACCTCATCGATGTCCGCGGCACCGGCGGCGCGGCGCTGTCGGCGATCGACCAGTCCGCCGATACCCGCGAGGCCCAGGGCATCACCATCAAGACCACGCTCTCCGGGCTGCGCGACCTCGATTACGCGCAGGCGGTGTCGGACCTGGCGATCCAGCAGGCCTCGCTGGAAGCCGCGCAGGCGGCCTTCCTGCAGACCCAGTCGATGAACCTGTTCCAGAAGCTCGGCTGAAACGCAAGAAATATTTTCACCGCGCGCTAAAGCTTCCCGGCAGCGCGCCGTTAATGGAATCAGCAGCGGCGAAGGCACCAGCCACACCCTGCCGATCGCGCCGACCAAGCCTTCGCCGACGTCGGTTCTCGAAGCAACGGTCTCACCACCTCCAAAGGAGCAACGACCATGCAAGTCATCAACACCAATGTGATGTCGCTGAACTCGCAGCGTCACCTCAACAACTCGAGCTCGGCCCTGGCCACCTCGATCGAGCGCCTGTCCTCGGGTTCGCGCATCAACAGCGCCAAGGACGACGCCGCCGGCCTCGCCATCTCCGAGCGCTTCACCACCCAGATCCGCGGCATGGATCAGGCCGCCCGCAACGCCAACGACGGCATCTCGCTGGCGCAGACCGCCGAAGGCGCGCTGGGCGAGATCGGCAACAACCTGCAGCGCATCCGTGAGCTGGCCGTGCAGTCGCGCAACGCCACCAACTCGGCTTCGGACCGCGAGGCGCTGGACGCCGAAGTCACGCAGCTGAAGGCGGAGATCCAGCGCGTCGCCGAGCAGACCGAGTTCAACGGCACCAAGCTGCTCGACGGCACCTTCAGCGACGCGGTGTTCCAGGTCGGCGCCAACCAGGGCCAGACCATCACCGTCGATGCGATCGCCAACGCCAACACCGCGCAGCTGGGCAGCTGGACGTCGCCGTCCACCACGACCTACACCCAGACGACCGCAGCCGCCACGGCGACCGCGTTCGCCACCGGCATGTCGCTGGACATCAATGGCGTCACCATCTCCACGGCCGACGGCGCCGCAGACGCTGCGGCTGCCACCACGGCGCTCGTCGCAGCGTTCGACGCGGCGAAGGCCAATCCCGCCAACACCGCGCTGGCGAACGTGACGATGGCGGCGGACGGTTCCATCACGTCGACCGATCAGAACCTGACCCTGGCGAACCTGACCAACGTCAGCGGCGTCGCGGCTGGAACCACCGCAGGCACCCCGAGCACCGTCGCCGGCACCGCCCAGACCGGCTTCGAGACCGAGAACGTGCTGACGACCGACGCTGCCGACCGCATGATCCTGGCGATGGACGCCGCGCTGAACGCGGTCAACGCCTCGCGCGCCGACCTGGGTGCGGTGCAGAACCGCTTCACCTCGGTCGTGGCCAACCTGCAGACCAGCTCCGAGAACCTCTCCGCCTCGCGCAGCCGCATCAAGGATGCCGACTTCGCGAAGGAGACCGCGGAGATGACCCGCACGCAGATCCTGCAGCAGGCCGGCACCGCGATGCTCGCCCAGGCCAACCAGGCGCCGCAGGGCGTGATGAGCCTGCTCCGCTAAGCGATACGCAGCACGCGGCGGACGACGCCGCGACCGGGGCCCCGCCTCCCACACGGGGCGGGGCCCTTCCCATGACCCAGGTGCCGCGACGGCACCCGGCAACGCGGGCCGGACCGACCGCCAGGAGCGCAGCGCATGGCCATCAGCAGCGGCACCGGCATCGCCACCGGTCTGGACTACAGCACGCTGATCCCCTCGCTCGTGGCCGGCGAACGCGCACCCGCGGCCAACCGCATCACCCGTCTCCAGTCGCAGACCAACACCACGCTGAGCGCGCTCGGCACGGTGACCTCGGCCTTCGACAAGCTCAACACCGCGCTCGAGAAGCTCACCGCCGCCAACGCCCTGGATACGCGCAGCGTCAGCGTCGCGAAGGGCAGCGGCGACAAGGACATCGTGTCCGCCAGCGTCGCCAACGGCGCGACCGTGGGCTCCTACTCCGTCGACGTGCAGCAGCTGGCAAGCGCGCACAAGCTCGCCTCCGCGGGCGTCGACGCGGAAGCCGCCCTGGGTGGCGGCACCTTCACCCTGGCCGTCGGCGACAAGAGCGTCGAGGTCACCCTGGATGCCGCCGCCAGCACGCCCGCAGAGCTGCGCGACAGGATCAACGAGGCCGCTGGCGAGCTCGGCGTCACCGCAAGCCTGGTGACCGCCGACGACGGCGTGCACCTGGTGCTGACCTCGGGCAAGGCCGGCGCCGAGAACGCGATCAGCGTGACCGCCGATACCGGCAACACGGCCCTGGATGCGGTGTTCTCCGGCATGACCGAGAAGGCGCCCGCGCGCGACTCGATCGTCGTCGTCGACGGGCTGACCAGGACCTCGCCGAGCAACTCGGTGGCCGATCTCATTCCCGGTGCCACGCTCGAACTCAAGGCGGTCGGGACCACCGAGGTCAACGTCACCGCCAATACCTCCGGCGCCACCAGCCTGATGCAGAGCTTCGTGACTGCCTACAACGCCGCGGTCACCGCGATCGGCAGCACGACCAAGTACAACGCCGAGACGCAGACCGCCGCGGCACTGACCGGCGACGCGCAGATGCGCGGCGCGGCCAGCCAGCTGCGAACGGTTCTGAGCGAGGCGCTCGGCAACGCCGCGGCGATGGGTCTGGACAGCAAGACCCTGGGCGTCAGCACCAATCTCGACGGCACCATCAAGTTCGACTCGGCCGCATTCACCAAGGCCATGGCCGACTCGCCCGCCGCCGTGCAGAACATGCTCACCGGCGACGACGGCCTCGCGACCGGCCTCACCAAGGTCCTGGAGGGCTACGTCGGCGACGACGGCGCCTTCAAGCTCCGCACCGACGGGCTCAAGGACCAGCTCAAGGGCTACGACAAGCAGCTCACCGATCTCGACACGCGCATGGAGGCCGTGCAGGCCCGCTACGAGGCGCAGTTCACTGCGCTCGAGACGCTGGTCGGAACCATGAGCAGCACCAGCAGCTATCTCGCCCAGCAGCTCGCGCTGCTGGCTTCGTCTTCCTGATGCACGGACATCCCATGTACGCCAACGCCGCCGCGCAGTACCGCCAGACCGGCGTCTCCAGCAAGGTGCTGGAGGCCGATCCCCACCAGCTCATCGCCCTGCTGCTCGCCGGCGCGCGCGAGCGCATCCAGCGCGCCGAGGCCCTGATCGCGCGCGGCGACACCGCCCGCAAGGCGCAGGCGATCAGCGAGACCGCCAACATCATCGCCGGCCTGGCCGGCAGCCTCGACCACGCGCGCGGCGGCGAGATCGCCGCCGGCCTGCAGAGTCTCTACGACTACATGCAGCAGCGCCTGCTGGAGGCCAACGTCGGGAACGACGCGGGCAAGCTGCGCGAGGTCGGCGGCCTGCTGGCCGACATCGAGAACGCCTGGGCCGCGATTCCCGACAACCTCGCCACCGCGCGGACCGGCACATGAGCGCGCCCGAGATCGCCGCCGACCTGCACCCGGCGCACCACCGCCTCGAGGCGCTGCGCGCGGCGGTGGAGGCCGGCGACTACGCCGAGGCCGGCGCCTGCATGCAGGCCTACGACCGCTGCCTGCGCGAGGCGGTCATCGCCGGCGAACTCGACCGCGAGCAGATCGAGACCCTGCTCGAGGCCCAGCGCGGCATCCTCAAACGCTTCGTCGCGATGCGCGACAAGGCCGCCGACGACCTGCGCGGCCTGCGCCAGGGCGGGCGCGCGGCGCGCGCCTACCTGCAGGCGGGCTGATGCCATGGCCGCCGCGCCCGCGCCGCCGCAATGCGACGAGGGTGCGGAGCGGCGGCGCCTGGTCGGCGTGCTGCTCGCCGGCGTCGGCGAACGCCTGCGCCTGGTCGTGCGCTGCCTCGACAACGCGGACCTCGCCCGTGCGCGCGGCGTGCTGCGCGTCGCGCGCGACCTGCTCGACGGGGTGCGCCTGAGCCTGCTCGACGCCGAGCCGGGCTTCGCCAGCGGCGTCGACGCGCTGCACCGGCGCTTCGGCGATCCGGCGCAGTTCGATGCGCTCACGCCGTCCGAGCTGCGCGCGCTGGCCACGACGCTCGGTGCCGGCATCGATGCGCTGGTCGTACGATGCTCCGCTCCCGCGCAGATGGATCCGGTGGCATGACCCCAAGCGAAGCCGAACGCCGGCTGTTCGACGAGGCCGTCGCCTGCGACGACCGCCTCGCCTTCGACTTCACCCTCCTGCCGCTGGACGCGCGCGCCGCCGGGCGCGCCTGCGACCGCACCGAACACCTGCTGCGCGGTCTGGCCGCGGCCGAGGACGCACGCCGCGAGGACCCGGACGACAGCATTCCCGAGCCGGCACTGGCGCGGCTGGAGGCCAAGCTCGATCTCCTGATCGGCCTGGTCGGGGCCCTCGCCGCGCGCGACGCCGGGCTGCCGCCCGCGGTCGATCTGCGCTGGTCGCGGCACGGCCTGCGCGTGCAGGCGGAGATCGAGGGCGAACCCGGCGCCACCGGCCTGGTCCGGATCCAGGCCGCGCACTGGCTGCCGCAGCTGCTGGAACTGCCGGCGCGGATCCTCGCGCGCGGCACGCACGCGGACGGCGCGGCCGTGTGGCTGCAGATCGAGGCGGGAGCGGCGCTGGATACCGCCCTGGAGCGGCACCTGTTCCGCCTGCACCGGCGCGCCGTCGCCGAGGCGCGGCGCCAGGCCGCGGGTGGCTGATGCTTGGCCGCGCGATCCCCGCCGGCTAAGGTTGCGGCGCGTGAAGCAGTAGCGGAGGTCCGAGTGCGCGTTCTGGTCGTGGACGACCATACCCTGGTGCGTGCCGGCATCCGCCGCCTGCTGGAGAGCTTCAGCGGCGTCGAGGTCGTGGGCGAGGGCGCGTCCGCCGAGGACGCGCTGGCGCTGACCGCAGCGCGTCAGCCCGACCTGGTCCTGCTCGACCTGTCCATGCCCGGCCGCAGCGGACTCGACGTCCTCGGCGACCTGCGTCTGCGCCACCCCGGCGTGGCGGTGGTGATCATGTCCATGCACGACGACGCCAACCGCGTGCGCGAGGCGCTGGACCGCGGCGCCGCCGGCTTCGTGGTCAAGGAGGCGGCGGTGGCCGAACTCGAGGTCGCGCTGCGCGCCGCCATGGCCGGGCAGACCTACCTCAGCCCGCAGATCGCCTCGCAGATGGTGGGCTCGCTCCTCGGGCGCGAGCGCAGGACCGGCGTTGCGGCGCTCTCGCCGCGGCAGCGCGACATCCTCGGCCGCATCGGCCGCGGCCAGACCACCAAGCAGATCGCCGCCGACCTCGAACTCAGCGTCAAGACGGTGGAAACCCACCGCGCACGCATGATGGAAACCCTCGGCGTGCGCCGCGCCAACGACCTGTTGCGCTTCGCGGTCGGTTACCAGCAGTCGCTGGACTGACGCCCGCCGCGGCACGCGCCCGTAGGAGCGGCTTCAGCCGCGACCGCTCCTGTGTGGAGGGGCTTCAGCCCCGACCGGAGGGACATCGCTGCACGACGGGTCGCGTCTGAAGCCGCTCCTACAGTGGACGCGCCATGCAGCCGTCGCCGCCCGGGGCGCTGCCGAGGGGCGCGCGACGCGGACACAAGCAAGCGCCGTGCCGGAATCCCGGCGCAGCCCGGGCCGTGTGGGGGACGCCCCGACAGTGGGGTAGGGAACGTCCTGTCTCCGATGGGGCGGCTTCCGATAACCGCGCCGGCGCCTTCACGGGAGGATGACGTCCATCCCCGGAGCACGCCATTTCGAAGGCAAGTTCCGGGCCGCGAACGCTCCTCGACCCGGAAGCCACGACCATGAAGGCAGTCGCCAAGACCCAGCTCGGCCAGTCCCTGCACCTGACCCCGCAGCTGCTGCAGTCGATCCGCCTGCTCCAGCTCAACGGCATGGAGCTGGAGATGGAACTGGCCCGCGTGCTCGAGGCGAACCCGCTGCTGGAGCGCGAGGACGAGGCCGCCGAGGCCGAGGACGGCGCCGCGACCGGGCAGGCCGCCGAGGAAGCGGCCGCCTGGGACGAACTGCCCGAGACCGCCTTCGAGCGCGTGCGCAGCGGCGGCGACCTGCACGGCGACACCGACGCCCTGGCCGGCATCGCCGCGCCGGAATCCGGCGACATCCGCCAGCGCATCCTCGCCGCCGCGCGCCTGGAGCTCGGTGTCGAGGACCTTGCGATCCTGGCGTGGCTGCTCGACCGCATCGACGACAGCGGCTACCTGGAAGCGCCGGCCGCCGAGGTCGCCGCCGACGGCGCCGCCCGGTTCGACGTCGCCGCCGCACGCATCGAAGCCCTGCGCCAGCGCCTGCTCACAGGCGATCCCTGCGGCTTCGGTGCCGAGTCGCTGGCCGAATGCCTGCGCGCCCAGCTCGACGATCTCGCCGGCAGCGTGCCGGGCCGCCCGCTGGCGCGCCGCATCGTGGCCGAGGCGCTGGATCTCCTCGCCGCCCACGACGAGGCCGCCATCGCCCGCCGTCTCGGCGTCGAGGCGGCCGACGCGGCCGAGGCGATCCGCCTGGTGCTCTGCCTGGAGCCGCGCCCCGGTGCCGAACTGCCGGCCGATCCGCGCTTCTACGTGGTGCCGGACGTGATCGTGCGCCGCGTCGACGGCCGCCTGCAGACCCTGCTCAACCCGCAGACCGCGCCGAAGGTGCGCGTGGATGCGCAGATGGAGGCGCTGCTGGCCACGGCCGGCGACGACGCCGGCAGCCAGAAGATGAAGGAGCTGCTCGCCGAGGGGCGCGGCTTCGCCCGCGGCCTGTCGATGCGCTACGACACCCTGCTGCGCGCGACCCGCGCCATCGTCGCCCGCCAGCAGGCCTTCTTCGCGGAGGGCGAGGCCGCGCTCGCGCCGCTGACGCTCAAGGAGATCGCCGAGGACATCGGGATGCACGAGTCGACCATCTCGCGCATCACCTCGGGCAAGTACATGCAGACCCCGCGCGGCACCATCGAGCTGAAGAAGATGTTCTGCGTGAAGCTCGACGGCGCCGCCGTCTCCGGCGCCGCGGTGCGGGCCATGGTCGGCCGCCTCATCGCCGGCGAACGCGCCGACGCGCCGCTGGCCGACGAGACCATCGCCGCCCTGCTCGAGCGCGAGGGGGTCTCGATCGCGCGCCGCACCGTCGCCAAGTACCGCGAGCAGCTCGGGCTGGCACCGGCGCGCCTGCGCAAGAGCCAGGCCGGCCGCGGGCGTCGCGCCGCCTGAGGGCGGCGGCAGCCGGCTTCGGGACGATCGGCAGGGCGGACAAGCACGGCACGCGCACATACACTGGCGTTAGGGTTCGTGAAACCGGACCGAGCCGTCTCCGAGCGCTCCGCGCGGAGGCCGTCCAACCGAAGCACCGCCGGAGTCGATTCATCCATGGGACGCATCCGCATCCGAATCCTCCTGGTCGACGACCATGAGGGCTTCATCAACGCCGCGATGCGGCACCTGCGCAACGTGGACTGGATCGAGGTGGTCGGTCGCGCCGGCAACGGCCTGGAAGCGATCGAGCAGTCCGAGAAGCTCCGCCCCGACGCGATCCTGATGGACCTGGCCATGCCCGAGATGGGCGGGCTGCAGGCCACGCGCCTGATCAAGGCGCAGGACGATCCGCCCTTCATCGCCATCGCCAGCCACTTCGACGACGCCGAGCACCGCGAGCACGCCCAGCGCGCCGGCGCCGACGCCTTCGTCAGCAAGCTCAACTACATGCAGGACGTGATGCCGCTGCTCGAACGCATCGCCGGAGGCGAGGCGTCATGAGCGAGTCGCGGGTCCTGGTCGTCGACGCCGAAGCCGCGCGCGCCGAGAAGACGGCGGCCCTGCTGGAGTTCATGGATCTGAGCCCGGTGATCGTGGGCGGGGTCGACGAGATCCGGATCGAGCGCCAGGCCCAGACCGACTGGCTGGCGATCGTGGTCGGCGCGCTGGAGGACTTCGACGCCTGGCGCAGCTTCACCGCCTGGCTCACGCGCGAGCCCCTGCATCCGCCGCTGCTGGTCCTGCCCGACGAGCAGGAGGACGCCGCGCGCCGCTTCGGCGTGCATGGGGCGCAGATCTGGCCGCTGGAATACCCGATCCGGCATGCCCAGCTCGAGGAGCACCTGCGCCGCGCCAGCATCAAGCGCATGAGCGAGGAGGAGCGCCCCGCACCGACCCCGCAGTTCGGACCCACCGGCTCCAGCGCCGCGGTCAAGCGCCTGCGGCAGATGATCGAGCAGGTCGCCGGCTTCGATACCACGGTGCTCATCACCGGCGAGTCCGGCACCGGCAAGGAGGTCGCCGCACGCGCCGTGCACGAGCGCTCGCAGCGGCGCAAGGGGCCGTTCGTGGCGATCAACTGCGGCGCGATTCCCCCGGACCTGCTGGAGAGCGAGCTGTTCGGCCACGAGAAGGGCGCCTTCACCGGCGCGCTGACCGCGCGCAAGGGCCGCTTCGAGATGGCCGACGGCGGCACGCTGCTGCTCGACGAGATCGGCGACATGCCGCACCCGATGCAGGTCAAGCTGCTGCGGGTGCTGCAGGAGCGCCGCTTCGAGCGCGTCGGCGGCAACCAGACCATCTCGGTCGACGTGCGCGTGGTCGCCGCGACCCACCGCAACCTCGAGGACTCCATCGCCCGCGGCGCCTTCCGCGAGGACCTGTTCTACCGGCTCAACGTGTTCCCGATCGAGATGCCCGCCCTGCGCGAGCGCACCGACGACCTGCCGGAACTCATCCGCGCCATCACTGATCAGCTCGGCCGCAGCGGCCGCGGCGAGGTTCGCCTGGCCGACGACGCGATCCGCACCCTGCAGGCCTATCCGTGGCCGGGCAACGTGCGCGAGCTGACCAACCTGATCGAGCGCCTGTCGGTGCTGCATCCCGGCGGCACCGTGCGCGCCGCCGACCTGCCCGGGCGCTATCGGGTCGAGGTGCCGCCGGCGCCGGCGGGCGCCTCCGCGCCGGGCGCGGGCGTGCCGACCGAACTGCCGGCCGAGGGCATCGACCTGCGCGAGCACCTGGCCCGCATCGAGCTCGACTTCATCCACGCCGCGCTCGAGCGCGCCAATGGCGTCGTCGCCCACGCCGCCCAGCTCCTCGGCCTGCGCCGCACCACCCTGGTGGAGAAGCTGCGCAAGTACGGGATCGAGCGGGATGCGGCTTGATTGCTGGTGACGCGGGTGGGATGAAGCGGTAACCGGGAATCGGGAATCGGGAATCGGGACCTGGAGGGTGTCGCCTCCGTGGACCCCGTAGGAGCGGCTTCAGCCGCGACCGGGCAGGCGAAGCGGGCAAGGAGCACGACGCGCCTTCGCGCGACCAATGCCACGCGCCCTTGTGGGAGGGGCTTCAGCCCCGACAGCGGGCTCGACGGGAGCGGAGCGCCGGTCGCGGCTGGAGCCGCTCCTGCACAGGCGCAGCCGATCCAGGGCCGCGACCGCGCCGCGCGTCGGGGCTGAAGCCCCTCCCACAGAGGCCAGGGCCGGCGCGGGTCGCGTCGGCATTCCGGCGCCTGCGCCCGGTAGGAGCGGCTTCGGCCCCGACCGGATGGGTGGAACAGGCGCGGGACCGGATGCGCCGTGGCGGTCGAGCGTACGCGTGCCCCTGTGGGAGGGGCTTCAGCCCCGACAGCCGGGTCCAACGGGTTCGGGGTCGTGGCTGAAGCCGCTCCTACGGGGCACAGGCCGCGGGTCCCGACGACCTCCAGGTCCCGATTCCCAAGTCCCGATTCCCGCCCCACCCCCTCCCCGGCACACCTCTTGCACCATCCGTCGCGACCCAGCCCCGTGCGTCATCGGGGCGACGGAGAACCGACGTGAGCGACATCAACGCCATCCTGTCCCAGATCCGGGGCTACCAGAGCCAGCTGCAGACGCCGGTCGCGCGGCCGGTGGCCGATGCCGAGGGCGTGCGCGGCGCGGATGCGATCGGCGGCGCGGCGAAGACGCCCGGGTTCTCCGAGACCCTGAGTTCCATGGTCAAGGGCGTGAGCAACGCCCAGGCCGAGTCCGGCGCGCTGCAGCGCGCCTTCGAACTGGGCGATCCGCGAGCCGACCTGGCCCGCGTGATGGTGGCCCAGCAGCAGGCGTCGGTGGCGTTCAAGGCGACGGTCGAGGTCCGCAACCGCCTCGTCCAGGCCTACCAGGACGTCATGAACATGCCGGTGTGAGCGAGTCCTAGATGAGCATGATCCAGCTTCCCAGGGGCGAGGCCGCGGCCGAGGCCGGCAAGCGCCTGATGACCATGAGCGCGGCCCCGGCCATGCGCCAGGCCGGGCGGGCGCTGATCGTGGCCGCGGCGATCGCCGTCGGCCTGATGGTGTTCTTCTGGTCGCAGAAGCCGGACCTGGTGCCGCTCTACGCCGGCCTCGACGCCAAGGCGACCGCGGAGGCGACCGACCTGCTGCGCGCCGCCGAGATCCCGTTCGAGATGGACCCGGTCTCCGGCACCATCTCCGTCGCTCGCGACAAGCTCTTCGACGCCCGCCTCAAGCTCGCCGGCGCCGGCCTCGCCGACGGCGGCCAGCCCGGCTTCGAGATGATCGAGAAGGATCCGGGCTTCGGCGTCAGCCAGTTCGTCGAGACCGCGCGCTACCAGCGCGCGCTGGAGACCGAGCTGGCCCGCACCATCTCCTCGCTGCGCCCGGTGCGCGACGCCCGCGTGCACCTGGCGATCCCGCGCCCGAGCGCCTTCACCCGCCAGCGCGAGCCGGCCAGCGCCTCGGTCGTGCTGGAGCTGCAGGGCGGGGCCATGCTCGAGCGCAACCAGGTCGAGGCGATCGTGCGCCTGGTCGCCTCCAGCATCCCCGACCTCGGCCGCGACCGCGTCACCGTCGTCGACCAGGCCGGCCAGCTCCTGTCGGAGACGGCCACCAACCCGGACGCCGCGCGCTCGGCGATGCAGTTCGAGCAGGTGCGCCGCGCCGAGCAGAGCTACCAGCAGCGCATCCAGGACCTGCTCTCGCCGATGACCGGCCATGGCCGCGTCAGCACCCAGGTCGCGGTGGACATGGACTTCTCCGAGAGCGAGGAGGCGCGCGAGGTCTACAACGACGACCCGGCCAAGCTGCGCTCGGAGCAGACCAGCGAGAGCATGACCACCGAGGGCGGCACCGAGGGCGTGCCCGGCGCCGCGAGCAACGACCCGGCGCAGATGGCGACGGCCGATCCCGACGCCGCCAATCCGCCGACGCAGACCTCGCGCAGCGCGACCCGCAACTACGAGCTCGACCGCACCCTGAGCCACACCCGCCAGCCCGGCGGCCGCATCAACCGCGTCACCGCGGCGGTGCTGGTCGACAACGTCCCCCGCACCGATGCCGAGGGCAACACCACGCTCGAGCCGCTGTCCGCCGAGGACCTGGCGCGGATGGAGAGCCTGGTCAAGGAAGCGATCGGCTTCAGCGCCGAGCGCGGCGACTCGGTGTCGGTGGTCAATTCCGCCTTCGTACGCACCGCCGACGATCCGGCGTTCGAGGAGCCGCCGTTCTGGCAGAACCCGATGCTCCTCAACATCGCCAAGCCGCTGCTCGGCGCGATCGCGGTGCTGGCACTGCTGTTCGGCGTGCTGCGCCCGGCGCTGAAGCAGCTGGTCAATCCGGCCCCGCAGGCGGCCGCGAAGCAGAAGGAGGCGCCCGAGGTCGCGGTGGTCGAGGAACGCTTCGACGAGGATGGCCCGGAACTTGCACCCGCTCTTGCGACCGCCGGCGCCGCCGCGCTGCCGCACGACCCGCACCAAAGTGCGCTGCAGCAGGCCCGCGAGGCGGTCAATGCCGACGCCCGGCGCGTCGCCCAGGTGGTCAAGACCTGGGTGAACGCCGAGACCTGATCCCTGCCGCACCTGCCCGAGCCGACACCGCGATGAAGAAGGAAGCCACCGAACTGTCAAGCGTCCAGCGCGCCGCGGTGCTGCTGCTGTCGCTCGGCGAGGCGGAAGCGGCCGAGGTGCTCAAGCACCTCGACGCCAAGGAAGTGCAGAAGCTGGGATCGGCCATGGCCACCGTCAGCGGCGTGACCCGCGTCCAGGCGGAGAAGGTCATGCACGACTTCGTCGGCGAGCTCGACCGCCTGACCTCGCTCGGCGTCGGCGCCGACGACTACGTCCGCAACGTGCTGGTGCAGGCGCTGGGCGCCGACAAGGCCGCCAGCCTGATCGACCGCATCCTGTTCGGCCGCAACACCAGCGGCCTGGACTCGCTGAAGTGGATGGAGCCGCGCGCGATCGCCGAGCTCGTGCGCAACGAGCACCCGCAGATCATCGCCATCGTCATGGCCCACCTGGACGGCGACCAGGCCGCCGACGTGCTCAAGAACCTGCCCGAGCGCGTGCGCTCGGACGTGCTGCTGCGCATCGCCACGCTCGAGGGCATCCCGCCGAACGCGCTCAACGAGCTCAACGAGATCATGGAGCGCCAGTTCTCCGGCAACCAGGGCCTCAAGGCCTCGTCCATCGGCGGGGTCAAGGCCGCGGCCAACATCCTCAACTTCATGGACGGCGGCCAGGACCAGGCCATCCTCGGCACCATCACCCAGGTCGACGCCGACCTCGGCGCGCGCATCCAGGACCTGATGTTCGTGTTCGACGACGTCGCCGACCTCGACGACCGGGCGATCCAGACGCTGCTGCGCGACGTGCCCGGCGACCGCCTCGGTCTCGCCCTGCGTGGCGCCGATCCCAAGGTCCGCGAGAAGATCACCCGCAACATGTCGCAGCGCGCCGCCGAGATCCTCATCGAGGACATGGAGGCACGCGGGCCGGTGCGGCTGTCCGACGTCGAGGGTGCGCAGAAGGAGATCCTGGTGATCCTGCGCAAGCTGTCGGAGACCGGCGTGATCCAGCTCGGCGCCAAGGCCGAGGAGTTCGTATGAGCGCCGTCCTGCGCTGGCAGGCGCCCGACCTGCAGGCGCCGCCGCCGGCGCCGGAACCCGAGATCGAGCCGCCGCACGTCCCCAGCGTCGAGGAGATCCAGGCGATCGAGGACGCCGCGCGCGAGGAAGGGCAGAAGCGCGGCTACGCCGACGGCCACGCCGAGGGCCTGGCCCAGGCGCAGGGCGAGATGCGCCGGCTCGCGGCCCAGGTCGAGGGCATCCTCGACAACTTCGCGCGCCCGCTCGGCCGGCTCGAGGACGAGGTCGCGCAGGCGCTGCAGGCCCTGGCCGTGCGCGTGGCCGGCGCCCTGGTCGGCCGCGCCTACGCCGCCGAGCCGGCGCTGCTGGCCGCGCTGGTCGACACCGCGCTCGATACCGTCGGCGGCACCAGCCGCGCGGTGGAGCTGCGCCTGCATCCCGACGACATCGAGGCGCTGACCCCGCTGCTCAACCTGCCCGCCGGCGCGCGCCTGGTCGCCGACACCACCCTCGCGCGCGGCGACCTGCGCGTGCATGCCGAGAGCGTGCGCATCGACGGCGAGCTCGAATCGCGCCTGCGTGCCGCGCTCGCCGAGATTGCCGCCACGGCGGGGGAAGCGGCATGAATCCCGCCAGCGTGCATCCGCACGTCGACCAGTGGGCGCAGGCGCGCAACCTGCGCCTGGCCGCGCGCCTGGACCGTGCGCAGCCGGCGCTGCCGGCGCGCGGCATCACCCGCGAGGGCGTGCTCAAGCGCGCCGTCGGCCTGACCCTGGAAGCCACCGGCTGCGAGGCCCCGCTCGGCTCGACCTGCCGGGTCGAGGCCATGGGCGGCAGCTGGGTCGACGCCGAGGTCGTCGGCTTCGCCGGCGAACGCACCTACCTGATGCCGAGCGCCGAGATCGCCGGCCTGCTGCCGAACGCGCGGGTGGTCGCGCGCCCCGGCCTGGGCGGGGTCGAGGTCGGCGAGGGCCTGCTCGGGCGCGTGATCGATTCCGACGGGGTACCGCTGGACGGGCGCGGCCCGATCCGCCACGAGGGCCGGATGTCGCTCACCGGCACCTCGATCAACCCGCTGATGCGCGAGCCGATCACCACGCCGCTGGACGTCGGCGTGCGCGCCATCAACGCCATGCTGCCGATCGGCCGCGGCCAGCGCGTCGGCCTTTTCGCAGGCTCGGGCGTCGGCAAGTCGACGCTCCTGGGCATGATGACCCGCTACACCGAGGCCGACGTCATCGTCGTCGGCCTGATCGGCGAGCGCGGCCGCGAGGTGCGCGACTTCGTCGAGACCACGCTCGGGCACATGGGCCTGTCGCGCGCGGTGGTCGTGGCCGCCCCGGCCGACCGCCCGCCGCTGGCGCGGCTGCACGGCGCCTACCGCGCCACCGCCATCGCCGAGTGGTTCCGCGACCAGGGCCTCAACGTCCTGCTGCTGATGGACTCGCTGACCCGCTTCGCCCAGGCGCAGCGCGAGATCGGCCTCTCGGTCGGCGAGCCGCCGACCACCCGTGGCTATCCGCCGAGCGTGTTCGCCAAGCTGCCGGCCCTGGTCGAGCGCGCCGGCAACGGCGCCGCCGGGCGCGGCTCGATCACCGCGTTCTATACCGTGCTGACCGAAGGCGACGACCAGCAGGAGCCGATCGCCGACGCCGCACGCGCCATCCTCGACGGCCACTTCGTGCTCAGCCGCCGCATCGCCGAGCAGGGCCTGTATCCCTCGATCGACATCGAGGCCTCGGTCAGCCGCGTGGTCACCGAGATCGCCGAGGTGCCGTGGCGCGAGCAGATGCGCAAGGTCAAGCAGATGATCTCGGCCTACACCTCGAACAAGGACCTGATCGCGATCGGCGCCTACCAGCGCGGCAGCGATCCCCTGGTCGACGAGGCGCTCGCGCGCTGGCCCGAGATCTGCGCCTTCCTCGGCCAGGACGTCACCCAGGGCGCCAGCGTCGCCGACAGCAGGCGCGCGCTCGCCGCGCTGGCCGAGCGCAAGGCCGCCTGACGCACCGCTTCTTGCATTCCATCCGTCACCGCACCCGATCAAGGCCGTCCATGAATTCCCGCCGCATGCAGCCCCTGGTCAACCGCGCCCGCGAGCGCGAGGACAGCGCCGCCAAGCAGTACGCCGCGCAGCAGCAGGCCCAGGCCCAGCAGGAGCAGCGCCTGGACGAACTCAGGCGCTACGCCGAGGAGTACATGCACGCCGGCCAGGGCACGGTGGCGCCGGCGCTGCTGGCCAACCGCTATGCCTTCGTCGCGCGCATCGACCATGCCATCCAGCAGCAGGCGAAGAACGTCGATCGCAGCCGCGAGCGCACCGACATCGAGCGCGCGCGGCTGCTGATCGCCAGCCGCGACACCAAGGTCATGGAGAAGCTGGCCGCCAGCTACCGTGCCGAGGAGGCGAAGAAGGTCGAATCGCGCCTGCAGCGGGAGATGGACGACCTCGCCGCCCGCGGCGTGCGCGCACGCCGCGCGGAGGACGCGCAGTGAGCGCGAGCACGGTGATCGGCGGCGGCACGGCCGCAGCCACGGCGGCGGGGCCGGCGCGGCGCGCCGAGTCCGGCGCCGGCGGCAGCGGCTTCGCCGACGCGCTCGGCGAGAGCGGACGCGCCGGCGAGCAGGCGGGCGCCGCCGATGCGCGCGCTCCGGCGCAAGAGCGGAAGACCGATGCCGACGGCCGCGGCGGGCGTGCGCGCGGCGGCTCCGATGGCGATGCGGGCGCTGGCGACGTCGCCGAGGCCGGCACCGCCGATGCATCCGCGTCCGCCGCGGCCGACGACAGCGACGCCGAGGTGGAGGAGGGCGATGCCGCGGCCGCGGTGTGGCCGCCGCTGTGGCTGACCGGAGGTGCGACGCCCGCGCCGGCCCCGCTGCCGCCGGCAGCGTCCGCCCTCGGGACCTCCCTCGCGGGAGGCGCCGCCAACGACGGCGCTGCTCCAGCGCCGACCGTGCTCACCGCCGCCGCCCTGGCGCGCGGCGGCGCCTCCACGGCCACGACGGGCGCTTTCCCGCTGCCCATGGCGGATGCCGGCGCCGCGCCTGCGGCCGCGGCACCGGTTGCCGGCGGCGAGGCCTTCCTCGCCCAGCTCGCGGTGGACGCCGCGGCGCCCGATGCCGGCGCCGACAACGGCATCGACGCCGCGATCGACGCGCTCGATGCCGGCGACGCGCCTGCCGACGCCGGGCGCGGGATCGGGCTCGCCGCACCCACCGCCGCCGCCGCCCGCGGCACCGCACCGCCGCCGGCCGTGCCCGGTGCGCCGGTCGATCTGGCCGATGCCGACTTCGGCGGCGAGGTCGGCAGCCGCGTGCACTGGATCGCCGAGCAGCGCCTGGGCCACGCCGAGATCCGCCTGAATCCGGCCGACCTCGGCCCGATCGACGTGCGCCTGCGCCTGGACGGCGACCGGCTCCACGCCGACTTCTCCAGCGCCCAGGCCGACGTGCGTCAGGCGATCGAACAGAACCTGCCGCGCCTGCGCGAGCAGCTGGCCGCCTCCGGCTTCCAGCTCGGCCATGCCGGGGTCGGCGGCGGCCAGGCCGAGACCGGCTCCGGCGGCGGCTCCGGCGGCGCGCCGCAGCACGGCGAGAACGTGGCCGAACCCGATACCGCCCCGGAGCCCAATCCCCAGGCCCGCCTGCGCGCGGCGCGGCTCCTCGATGCGTATGCGTGAGGGGTGGAGCGGGAACGGGTTGAGGTGAAGCGGGAACAGGGAACTGGAGCTTCCTGCGTGCGGGCATCGTGCGCGCCCTGTAGGAGCGGCTTCAGCCGCGACCGGGGCGGGTGCTCAGTGACGTGCTCATTCCGCACACGCCCTCCTGCCGAACGCCTGTGGGAGGGGCTTCAGCCCCGACGGCGCGGTGGGCGAGTGGGCAAGGGCGCACGCGCCGCCTGCCATCGGATGCGCACCCGATCCCGATGCCGTCAACCTCCCGTCGCGATCTCGCTGAACAGGTCGCCCGGACGCCGCACGCGGCGCCGGGATCCCGACGCCGCGCCGTCGCGCGCTGTGCTCGCCGTCGGGGCTGAAGCCCCTCCCACAGGGGCTCGGGGAGCGGCCCGAAGGCCCGCCTGCCACCGCTCCGTGCCCGTCCATCCGTCCGGTCGCGGCTGAAGCCGCTCCTACAGGGCGCCCGGTGCCCGCACGCAGAAACCTCCAGTTCCCTGTTCCCTGTTCCCTTTTCCCGCTTCATCTCAGCCCGTTCCCGCCCCACCCCAAACAGGCACGCCTCTTGCTACACCCCCGCACCGACAGTTGTGGAGCCGGTCATGGCGAGCAAGGACACCAAGAAGGACGAGACCAAGAAGAAGGGCAAGCCGATCGTGCTGATCGCGCTGATGCTGGTGATCGGCATCGGCGGTGGCGCCGGCGGCATGTGGTTCATGGGCAAGAAGGGCGACGGCGAGGCGCACGCCGCCGAGGCCGGGGCCGAGGAGGCGCCGGCGGCGCCGGCCGGTCCGGCCACCTACGTGCCGATGGAGCCGGCCTTCGTGGTCAACCTCGCCGACGAGGGCGGCACCCGCTACCTGCAGGCCGACGTCCAGCTCATGACCCGCGACCCGCTCGCCGCGGCCGCGCTCGAGGCCAATGCGCCGGCGCTGCGCAACGGCCTGCTGCTGCTGTTCGCCCAGCAGTACGCCGACAGGCTGCGCACCCGCGAGGACAAGGAGCGCCTGCAGACCGAGGCGCTGGCCGAGATCCAGCGGATCATGACCGCCGAGACGGGCTCGCCCGCCGCCGAGGCGCTGTACTTCACCAGCTTCGTCACCCAGTGACGGCGCTGTCCCCGGCCGCGCCGCGAACAGGACCCGCACCGTGAGTTCCGATCTGCTTTCCCAGGACGAGATCGACGCCCTGCTGCACGGCGTCGACTCCGGCGCGGTCGAGACCGAGCCGGAGCCGGACCCGCCAGGCACCGTCAAGCAGTTCGACTTCGCCAGCCAGGACCGCATCGTCCGCGGCCGCCTGCCGACGCTGGAGATGATCAACGAGCGCTTCATCCGCATGTGGCGCATCGGCCTGTTCAACCTGCTGCGCCGCTCGGCGGAGCTGTCGGTCGGCGGCATCGAGATGGTCAAGTTCGGCGAGTACCTGCACTCGCTGTACGTGCCGACCAACATCAACCTGGTGCGGATGAAGCCGCTGCGCGGCACCGCGTTGATCGTGTTCGAGCCCAAGCTCGTGTTCTGCATGGTCGACAACTTCTTCGGCGGCACCGGCAAGTACCCGGTCAAGATCGAGGGCCGCGAGTTCACGCCGACCGAGATGCGCGTGATCCACCTGCTGCTCAAGCAGACCTTCACCGACCTGGTCGAGGCCTGGGCGCCGGTGATGCCGGTGGAGTTCGACTACATCAACTCCGAGGTCAACCCGCACTTCGCCAACGTGGTCAGCCCGCGCGACTACGTGGTGGTGTCGAAGTTCCATGTCGAGCTCGAGGGTGGCGGCGGCGACGTCCACGTGACCCTGCCGTACTCGATGCTCGAGCCGATCCGCGACCTCCTCGACCAGGGCATGCAGAGCGACCGCGTCGAGCGCGACGACGGCTGGATCCAGTCGATGCAGGAGCAGCTGCGCAGCGCCGAGGTGGTGCTGGGCACCACGCTCGCGCAGAAGCGCATGACCCTGCAGCAGCTGCTGAAGCTCAAGGTCGGCGACGTGCTCCCGATCGACATGCCCAAGACGGTCAGGCTCAACGTCGACAACCACACGGTCTTCAGCGGTGAGTTCGGCGTCTCCAACGGGCGCAATGCCGTGAAGATCACCACCATCCACGCGTCCGAGCGGCGCGACGACAGGGCGATTGCCATCCGATGAACACCACCGCTGCCAGCGCCGTCGAGCCGGCGCAGTTCGACACCCTCCAGGACGACGCCGCGGCGCCGGCCGACCTCAACCTCGACGTGATCCTCGACGTGCCGGTGACCCTGTCGCTGGAAGTGGGCCGCGCGCGCATGCCGATCCGCAACCTGCTGCAGCTCAACCAGGGCTCGGTCGTGGAGCTCGAGCGCGAGGCGGGCGAGCCCTTCGACCTCTACGTCAACGGCACCCTGATCGCGCACGGCGAAGTCGTGGTCGTCAACGACCGCTTCGGCGTGCGCCTGACCGACGTGGTCAGCCCGTCCGAGCGGATCCGGAGGCTGAAGTGAGCACGGCCGCCGCGGCCGGCGCCGCCGCGGGCAAGGCCGGCGTCGGCACCGCCGTCGCCGCGGGTCCCGGCATCGCCGGCGGGCTGTTCGCCCTGCTCCTGGTCGTGGGCCTGATCCTCGGCCTGGCCTGGCTGCTCAAGCGCATGCCCGGCAGCGGTTTCCGCCAGGCGCCCGGCCTACGCATGGTCGCCGCGCTGCAGGTCGGCGCCAAGGAGCGCCTGGTCGTGGTCGAGGCCGGCGGCGAACAGATCCTGGTCGGCGTCACCCCCGCCGGCATCCGCAGCCTGCACACCCTGCGCGAGCCCATCGCCGAGGCCGCGCCCGCCGCGCAGGCGGGTTTCGCCATGCTGCTCCGGCAGCACCTCAAGAAGTAACGCCGCCATGTCGTCCCAGCACATCCCCGCGGTGCGCCAGACGCCGCCGCACGCCTCCGCGCGCGCGCGCGGGCGCATCCACCTCGTCCTGCTCCTGCTGCTCGCCTTCGCCGCGGCGGCCTTCGCCTGGAGCGATGCCTCCGCGCAGGAGGCGCAGGAGACCACCACCACCGACGCCCAGGGCCAGACCCGCACGGCGGCGGCGACCGACATCGGCGCGATCGACCTGCCCGAGGTCGACATCGGCCAGGTCGGCGGCGAGGACATCAGCGTGCCGCTGCAGATCCTGCTGCTGATGACGGCGCTGACCCTGCTGCCGGCGATCCTGCTGGGGCTGACCGCGTTCACCCGCGTGATCATCGTGCTCGGCCTGCTGCGCCAGGCGCTGGGGACCGGGCAGACGCCGTCCAACCAGGTGCTGGTCGGCCTGGGCCTGTTCCTCACCGCGATGATCATGACCCCGGTCGGCGAACGCGCCTGGAGCGAGGGCCTGGCCCCCTACTTCCAGGGCCAGATCGACTTCAACACCGCCTGGCAGCTGGCCTTCGCGCCGTTCCGCGAGTTCATGCTGGCGCAGATCCGCGAGACCGACCTGCTGACCTTCGCCGGCATGACCGGCAGCTCCGGCTACGCCTCGCCCGACGACGTGCCGTTCGGCGTGCTGATCGCCGCGTTCATCACCAGCGAGCTCAAGACCGCGTTCGAGATCGGCTTCCTGATCTTCATCCCCTTCGTGGTGATCGACCTGGTCGTGTCCAGCGTGCTGATGTCGATGGGCATGATGATGCTCTCGCCCATGCTCGTCTCCGCCCCGTTCAAGATCCTGCTGTTCGTCCTGGTCGACGGCTGGGTGCTGATCGTCGGCACGCTGGCGGCGAGCTTCAACTAGCGGGTGAAGCGGGAATCGGGAATGGGGAATCGGGAATGGCTGCCTGCGTCACCTGCGCCTGCCGGCGACGCTGGATGAGCGGGCGGAAGGCGCGCGGCGCGAGATGAGATCCGCTCGCTCCAGGTCGTCGACGAAGAACGAGGTCAACGAACGACGATCCGCCAGCTGGCGCGCCCCCCAGGTCCCCATTCCCCATTCCCCATTCCCGCTTCACCCCCCCAGCGGCACGAACGTTGCACTCCCCCTGTCGTCCTCCCCCGACCGCGCCCAAGACCATGACCCCCGAACTCGCCCTCACCGAGATCCGTCTCGGCCTGGAGACCGTGATGTGGATCGCCGGCCCGATGCTGCTGGCGGTGCTGGTGGTCGGCGTGGTGGTCGGCGTGATCCAGGCGGCGACGCAGATCAACGAGCCCACCGTCGCCTTCGTGGCCAAGGCCATCGCGCTGGCGGCCACCATCGCCGCGACCGGCGGCTGGCTGCTGGTGCGCCTGGTCGACTTCACCACCGCGCTGTTCCAGCGCATCCCGCACCTGATCGGCTGACGCGCGGCCTCGCGCAGCGCCCGTTCCGCAGATGGATTCCGCCACCGCCACCGTCGTCGACGGGCGCATCCTGTTCGACCTGCTGACCTCCATCGTGTGGACCCTGCTGCGGGTCGGCTCCATGTTCATGGCCGCGCCGATCGTCGGCACGCCGGTGGTGTCGATGCGCGTGCGCCTGGTGCTCTCGGTCGCGGTGTCGCTGGCGCTGACGCCGCTGATCCCGCCCGCGCCGCCGGCCGCGATCGACGCGGCGACGGTGCTCAACGTGATGCGCGAGATCGCCGTCGGCGCGGCGATGGGCTTCGTGCTGCGGCTCGCGTTCGAGGCCGGCGCCCTGGTCGGCGAACTGATCTCGCAGGGCATGGCGCTGTCCTTCGCGCAGATGTCGGACCCGGTGCGCGGGGTCAACTCGACCGTCATCGGGCAGTGGTTCTTCCTCACCTTCGGGCTGCTGTTCTTCACCGCCGGCGGCCACCTCGCCCTGGTGCAGCTGGTGTTCGACAGCTATGCGACGCTGCCGATCGGCGCGGCGCTGCCCGACATGCAGGCCTTCCTGCAGGCCGCACCGGCGTTCATGGCGGTGGTGCTGCGCGCCGGCGTCTCCATCGCGCTGCCGGTGGTGATCGCCATGCTCGCGATCAACATCGCCTTCGGCGTGCTGAGCCGCGCCTCGCCGGCGCTCAACACCATCGCCATCGGCCTGTCCGGCGCGATCCTGGTCGGCCTGTTCCTGCTGACCCAGCTGGTGGGCCAGTTCGCCGCGCCGGTGCAGGGCCTGTTCGACCAGTCCTTCGACGCCGCGCGCAGCCTGCTCGGCTGAAGCCCTAGATCACGCGCCGGCCGCGCGCCCGGCGCCGGCGCATGTCGGCCAGCACCAGGCGCGCCGGCAGGTGCCGCAGCGGCGCCGGGATCCAGCGGTAGACGCGCGGCGCGATACGCAGGAAGCGCGCCCAGCGGCGCGCGTCGCGCTCCGACCACGGCAGGCCGTAGGCCTCGCGCAGCGACGCCGGCAGCAGGGCGGCGGTGGCCAGGCGCTGCAGCGGCATCGCCAGTCGCGCCGGCCAGGGCACGTCGCGCCCCGAAAGCAGCCGCTGCGCGTAGTCGCGCACCTCGGGCAGCACCTCCGCCGCCGCCAATGTGCGCGCCCAGTAGGCCTCGAAGGCGGCGCGGTCGGCCGGCCACATCTCCGGGCGCACCTGCAGGGTGGTGCCGTAGAGCGCGGCCTCGCGATGCAGGGCGTCGGCATGCGCGGGCCCGGGCCCGCCTTCGAAGGCGCAGCGCAGGTCCAGCGCGCCGCGGTAGAGGGTCGCCGCGACCCACAGCTGCAGCCCCGGATCGAAGGCGCTGTAGCCCGGCCCGCGCACCGGCGCGTGCACGCGGTCGATCATCCGGGCGACCGCCTCGCGCTCGGCGTCGGTGCCCAGGGTCACCACGTACACGTAGGTCATGGTGGTGCGCAGGCGGTCGAAGGGCCGGGCCAGGGTGGTGCTGTGGCGGGCGACGCCGCGGCCGACGCCGGGATGCGCCATCTGCAGCAGCACCGCGGCGCCGGCGCCGAGGTAGACGTAGGCCTCGCGGCTGATCGCGGCCAGGTGCGGCGTGCGCCCGGACGCGCCCGGGCACGTCATCGTCGGTCCTGCCCGGCCTCCGGTGATTGCGCCGCCCAGTACCTCGCGAGCGGCTCGATCATGTCCTCGGGAATGCGCCGCGCGATGGTCGGCATGGTGTCGGAGGACTTGCGCGCGTCGACGACGGTCTCCTCGCCGCGCCAGGCGCGCAGCCGCGCGGCGATGTAGGGCGCGCGCTGTCCGGAGAGCACGGGATAGCGATCGCGCTTGCGGCCGTCGTGGCAGCTGGTGCACGCCGGCAGGTCGTTCTCGGGCAGGCCTTCGGTGGCGATGCGCGCGGCGTCGGCGAGCTCCTCGGGCGCGTCGGCGCGCCGCATGGGCTGGGCGCGCGGCAGGCCGGGCAGGGCCGCGAAGTGCGAGGCGAGGCGGTCGATGTCGGCGCGCGTCAGCGCCACCGCGACGTTGGCCATGATCGCGCTCTCGCGCTCGCCGCTGGCGTAGTCGCGCAGCGTCGCCGCGAGGTAGGCCGGGTGCTGGCCGCCGAGCACGGGGATGTCGTCCTGGCCGCGCCCGCGGCCGTCGGCGCCGTGGCAGCCGATGCAGGTCTCCACCGGCATCGGGCCCGCCACCTGCAGCGGCGTCGCCGCCACCAGGCCTGCGCCGACCAGGCCGCGGTACTCATCGGTCGACATCCCCGGCAGCCGGCGCACGAAGGCGGCCATGCGCCGCACCTCGTCGTCGCGATCCTGGGCCGGCCACGCCGGCATGCCGGTGTACTTGACCCCGTGCCTGACGATCCAGAACAGCTCGGCGTCGCTCCATTCCGCCGCGGTCGCGGCCAGGTCGGGGGCTTCCGGCGTCGCGCCCTGCATCACCGGCGACGGCGCCGCGCCGGGCGCGCCGTGGCAGGCGGCGCAGCTGCGCGCGAAATGCCCGGCGGCGGACACCAGGCCGCCGTCGTCGAGCGGCTCGTCGGGGGCCTGCACGGTCGACCAGGTGCGCGCGGAGTTGCGCATCGTCCAGTGCAGGAACCAGGCGGTGACCGGCCAGTGGCCGCTGGAGGCGGCGATGTTGATCGCGCCCGACCAGGCCACGGCCATGCCGAACACGGCGAGCGCGAACAGGGTGAGGAGCGCGCGTTTCCAGGTGATCCGCAGGGTCATGCGGGGCGTGCCTCCGTCGATCGCTGGCGCAGTACGTCGCCGAGCAGGGCCAGGCCGCCGACGAGGTAGCTGCCGGCGCCGACCAGCAGCATCACCACGCCGCCGAGCTGCTGGTCGGCCAGCGGCGTCAGGCGCACGTCGCCGCAGATGAAGCCCTCGGTGCCGTACAGCACGCGTGGCGCCAGGCCGACCAGCGCGCCGAGCAGGGTCATGTGCATCGAGGTCAGCAGCAGCGCGACCACGCCCGCCGCGCGCCGCGGCAGGGCCGCCGCGCCGCGGGTGCCGAGCGCGGCGCTCCACAGCAGCAGGCCGGCGGCGACGAAGGCGAGCTGCTCGAGCACGCCGCCGGCCAGCGTCTCCGCAGCGAAGGCGCGCGCCGCCGGCAGGTGCCAGCCCCAGACCAGCAGCAGCTCGACCAGCGACATCGTCATCGGCGTGACCACGCCGGGCCAGCGCCGCGCCGGGTCGAGGCGGCTGCCGGCGATGCCCCAGGCCAGCAGCGGCGCCGCCACCGCGACCGACAGCATGTGCGCGCCCATGTGCCCGAGCATGCCCAGCCGCGCCGCCGCCAGCGCCCAGGCGGCCAGCAGCAGCACGCCGCCCGCGGCGAGCGGCAGGCGCCTCATCGGCAGTCCCCCAGCACCAGCACCGGCAGCGCGGTGTAGATCACCGCGATCAGGCTGAGCGCGGCGAGCATCAGGGTCGCGACCGCGAGGAAGCGCAGGCGGTCGTTCTCGGTGCTGTCGTCGTGCGGCGGCGCGTCGCCCGGGCGCCGCATCTGCCACCACGACACCAGCGCGGTGGCCACGATCGGCACGAAGGCCGCGACGGTGGCGATCCCGATCCACATCCGGATGTCGCCGATCACCTCCTGGTCGCCATGCTTGGCGCAGCGGATCGCCACGAACAGGTAGGCGAACAGGAAGTGCAGCGCCCACACCGTCGGCGGCACGATCAGGGTCCACAGCGTCGCCCGCCGGCGCTGGGCGCGGGCCTTCAGCGCCTTCATGCCGCCTCCGGGAACAGGCCGATCACCAGGAAGGTCACCAGCGCGGTGAGCGCGAGGAAGTGCTGGTACAGCACCGTGTTGCGCAGGTCGCCGTCGTAGACCGGGGTGAGCCGGCCGCACAGGCTGCGCGCCAGCGAGTACAGCTGCATGATCACCCCGGCGCCGGCATGCACCGCCACCCAGATCACCAGGACCCACACGATCGCCGGATAGGAATGCAGCACCGGGTCCATGCCGTGGGTCCACGGCCCGGCGAGGCCGGCGGCGCCGCCCGCGGCGGTGGCCGCCGCGGCCAGCACCAGCGCGATGCGCGCCAGTCCGCGGCGCCCGTGCGTGTTGAGCAGGCGCGCGCCCAGCGTCGCGCCCCAGCCGGCCAGCAGCAGGCCCAGCGCGAGCATCGGCCAGAACACGCCCGGCCCCTCGAGGCCCGGGGCCGCAGGCGGCGGGAAGTCCTCGTGCACGGTCCAGAAGAAGAAGTAGCCGAACACCAGGCTGGCGAAGGCGGTGGAGTCGCCGAGCATGGTGATGAACATCGCCCACCATCCGGACGAGGCCGGGCCGGAGGCGTGCAGCGGCAGCACGATGCCGTGGCCGATGTGCTTGCAGTCCTTCTCCGGGATCGGGCTGGTCTCGGTCCACAGCCAGAACAGGATCGCCGCCGCCGCGAGCACGCCGCCGGCCAGCGCCGCCCAGTACAGGTGGTAGGTGGTGAGGATGAACACGCTGCCCAGCGCCAGCGCCGCGACCATCGGCTTGGCGGTCGGCGCACCCAGCCGCATCACCTGGATCGGCCGCGCGTCGAGGACGCTGGTGACGATGGTCTCGCGCAGGCCTTCCTCGGCGTCGGGCAGGAAGTAGCGGCCCTCGTCGACCTTGCGCACGAAGTCCTTCTGCTCCCAGATCGGGTAGCGGCTCTCGATCAGCGGCACCGAGCGGATGCCCCAGTTCTCCGCGTCCGGATGCACCAGCCACTCCAGGGTGCCGGCGTTCCAGGGGTTGCGGTCAGCCTTCTTCCGCCACGGCGACCGGCACAGGTCGACCACCAGCACCGCCACGCCGGCGGCGAGGAGGTAGGCGCCGATGGTGGAGAGCATGTTGAGCCAGCCCACGCCGAGCTGCTCCGGATAGGTGAACACCCGCCGCGGCATGCCGGCCAGGCCGGTGAAGTGCATCGGGAAGAAGGTCACGTTGATGCCGACGAACATCGTCCAGAACGCGATGCGGCCGAGGCGATCGGAGAGCTTCTTGCCGGTGATCAGCGGCCAGTAGTAGTAGAGCCCGCCGAACAGCGGCAGGAGGGTGCCGCCGATCAGCACGTAGTGCAGGTGGGCCACCACGAAATAGGTGTCGTGCGCCTGCCAGTCGAACGGCGCGATCGCCACCATCACCCCGGTCAGTCCGCCGATCACGAACACCGCCAGCGAGCCGGCGGCGTACAGCAGGGGTGTCGACCACACCACCCGACCCGCCCACAGCGTCGCGATGAACACGAAGATCTGCACCGCGGTCGGGATCACCACCGCTTCCGACGCCGCCGAGAAGAAGGCCAGGCTGATGTTCGGCAGCCCCGTGGCGAACATGTGGTGCACCCACAGCCCGAAGCTCAGGAAACCGGTGCCCACCGCGGCCAGCACGATCCACGGATAGCCCAGCACGTGGCGCTGGGCGAAGGTCGGGATCACCATCGCGAACAGCGCGATCGACGGCAGGAACACGATGTAGACCTCCGGGTGGCCGAAGATCCAGAACAGGTGCTGCCACAGCAGGGGGTCGCCGCCGCGGCCGGGGTCGAAGAACGGCCAGTCCAGCAGGCGCTCCATCTCGAACAGGATGTCGCCGGCGATCAGCGGCGGGAACGCGAACAGGATCATCACCGCCACGACCAGCACGTACCAGGCGTAGAGCGGCATCAGGTTCAGGCGCATGCCGGGCGGCCGGCACTTGAGCACGCCGACGATGAGCTCGACCGCCGCGGCGATCGACGACACCTCGATGAAGGACAGGCCCAGCATCCAGATGTCGGCGCCCAGCCCCGACAGCTTCGGGTCGGTGGTCAGCGGCGGGTACATGAACCAGCCGGCGTCGGGCGCGGAGTTGAAGAAGATCGAGCCGGCGACGAACACCCCGCCGAGCACGAAGCACCAGTAGCCGAAGGCCGACAGCCGCGGGAAGGGCAGGTCGCGCGCGCCGAGCAGCTGCGGCAGCAGGAGGATCGAGACCGCCTCGAACATCGGCACGGCGAACAGGAACATCATCATCGAGCCGTGCAGCGAGAACAGCTGGTTGAAGGTGTCGGCGGAGACGAGGTCGTTCTCCGGCACCGCCAGCTGGGTGCGCACGATCAGCGCCAGCACCCCGGCGAACAGCATGAACCCGAAGGCAGTCAGCGTGTACCAGGCGCCGACGGCGTTGTTGTTGACGTCGGTCCAGCGCAGGAACAGGCCCTTGGGCGCCGCCCAGGTCGCACGCAGGCGTTCCTCCTGCGCGCGGCGCACCTCCGGGTCGTTCTGGTCGGGGCGGTCCGCTGACGCGGGTGCCTGGGCGTTCACCTAGTCGAGCTCCTGCAGGTAGTCGGCGATGCGCAGGGCGTCGTCGGCCGGCATGTGCGGGAATGCCGGCATGCGCACGCCCGGCTTGCGCTGCTCGGGATGGCGGATGAAGCCGGCGATCGCCTCGCGCGACATCGGCAGGGTGCCGGCGGCCAGGGTGCGACGCGCGCCGAAGTGGGTGAGGTCGGGGCCGATGCCGGCGTCGTCGGTATGCCCGCGGATGCGGTGGCAGCCGGCGCAGCCGTAGTCGTCGAACAGCGCCCGGCCGGGATGCCCGGCGGCGTCGGCGCTGGCCGGCCGTGCCTCGCGCTCGAGCCAGGCCTCGAACTCCGCCGGCGCCATCACCACCACGTCGAAGGCCATCAGCGCATGGCTCAGGCCGCAGAACTCGGTGCACACGCCGCGGTAGACGCCCGGCGTGAGGGCGTGGACCACCAGCTCGTTGTCGTGACCCGGGATCATGTCCATCTTCCCGGCCAGGCCCGGCACCCAGAAGCTGTGGATGACGTCGTTGCCCGCGAGCGTGATGTGCACCGCCTCGCCGGCGGGAAGGCGGAGCTCGTTGGCGGTCTCCACCGCGCCCGCGGTCTCCGGCCGGTAGCGCATCCGCCACCAGAACTGCTCGCCCTCCACCCGCAGCCGCAGCGCATCCTCGGCCAGCGGCAGCGGTTTCATCATCGGCAGCGCGTAGAGAAGCAGGGCCAGCAGCACCACGGCGGGAAACACGCCGCCGGCCCAGGCGATGAAGCGCATGCCGCCGGAGATCGACAGCGAGCCCTCGCGCGCGCGCACCGCCCACCAGCCCAGCGCACCCACGGCGACGAGCAGCACCGCCGCCGACACGCCCATGATCCAGGTGAGCACCAGGGTCCGCTCGGCCTCGACGCCGAACGGGGCGAACGCGGACTGGATGCGGTTGCAGCCGGCCAGCAGCGGCGCGACGACCAGGGCCGGGATGCATCCACGCAGCTTCATTCGGAGCGACTCCCCCTATTCGACGAAGGCGCCACGACGCCGTCCGGGCACCGCCGCGACGGTGCCTCCCGGCCGCGCATGGTGCCGATGCGGTGCAACAAGGCGATGTGATTGCGGCGCCGCGCCGCGCTGGGCCGGCACGCATGGCGGGCACAGCCCGCAGCCGCGGCGGGCGCTGGGGCCGCGCCCCCCGCGCGGGTGCCTCAGCGCGCCGCGGATTCGAGCTGCGACTGCGCGACCACGGCCTCGATGCCGGATTCGAGCTGGACCAGCAGCCTGGGGTCGTCGCCCAGTTCGGCGAGGCTGGAGACCTCGCCCACCTCGCCGGCATGCGCGCCGCCGGCGATCCGCACCTGCGTGCCGTGCGCCACGGTCACCCCGGCGACGGGTTGGTGCGACAGGTAGGCGCTGTACTGTTCGGGAGTCGGCTTCATCGGCGTCGGCGCCTCGTGCGGAAGGGGCGGCGACGATGCAACGGCCCCGGCCAATGCCGCGTGAGGCCGGGCGCCTTGGGGCGCGGGCCGAGGCGGTGCTTCCGCAGGAGCGGCTTCAGCCGCGATGGGGGCAGGGATGGGGGCAGGGATGGGGAACAGGGAACAGGGAACAGGGAACAGGGAACAGGGAACAGGGAACAGGGAATGGGGAATGGGGAATGGGGAATGGGGATGGGTGCTTCTGTAGGAGCGGCTTCAGCCGCGACCGGGCGGGCGGGCGCGGGACGGGCGCAGGGCGGACGTCGGGAACGGGTCGGTCCTGGGCTCGGGCATCGGTCGATGCAGGCCGGCGCCGTGGCACGGGGCCGATGTGGGAGGGGCTTCAGCCCCGACGGTGTGCGGTCGGGCGCAGGTCGCGGCTGAAGCCGCTCCTGCGGATGGGCGTTCCGTCTCGTGCCCGAGCCAGGCGGCGCAGCCGGTCTCACGCTCCGAGGCGCATCCAGGTCGGGGCGTGATCGCTCGCCTTGGGCTCGCCGCGGACCCAGCGATCGACGCCGGCCTCGCGCAGCCGCGGGGCCAGCGCGGGGCTCAGCAGCAGGTGGTCGATGCGCAGCCCGGCATCGCGCTCCCAGCGCTGCCGGAAGTAGTCCCAGAACGTGTAGATGCGCGCGTCCGGGTGCAGGTGGCGGAGCGCGTCGGTCCAGCCCTGGGCGAGCAGGCGCTGCCAGGCGGCGCGGCTCTCCGGCTGCAGCAGGGCGTCCTTCTTCCAGGAGCGCGGGCTGTAGATGTCGAGTTCGTCGGTCGGCACCACGTTGTAGTCGCCGGCCAGGACCACCGGATGGCCGCTGTCGAGCAGGCCCTGCGCATGGGCGATCAGGCGCTCGAACCACGCCAGCTTGTAGTCGAACTTCGGTCCCGGCTGCGGGTTGCCGTTCGGGAGGTAGAGGCAGCCGACGATGAGCCCGTGCGCGGCGGCCTCGAGATAGCGGCTGTGACTGTCGTCCGCATCCCCGGGCAGGCCGCGGCGACTCTCCAGCGGAGTCATGCCGCGGGCGAGGATGGCCACGCCGTTCCACGACTTCTGCCCGTGCCAAAGCGCACCGTAGCCGGCGGCCTCGATCGCGGCCTGCGGGAAGGCCTCGTCGGGACACTTCAGCTCCTGCAGGCAGACGATGTCCGGGCGTTCGCGCTCGAGCCAGGCGAGCAGGGCCGGCAGCCGCGAGCGGATGCCGTTGATGTTGAAGGTGGCGACGGTGAGGGCGGTCATGGGCCGTCACCGATACGCAGGCGCGCGTGTAGGCGTCGTCCGCGCCGGCCTCAGTAGAAGGTGAAGCTGTTCTCGAGTTCGGCGTCGTCGAGGTCGAGCTCGTATACGCCCTCGGCCGACGCGGTCGGACGCGGCGGCGCGTCGAGCCGCTCCGCCAGCGCTTCCCAGTCCTCGACGTGGCCGTCCATGCCCTGCGCGGCGAGCAGGCGGCGGTCGAGCGGAAGGCCCGCGGCCAGCGCATGCGCGACGTGCACGGCGGTGGTGGTGCCGAAGGCATCCTCGTGCGCCTGCGCCGGCCGTGCCTGCCAGGCCACGGCGTTGACGATCTCGCGCGGCAGCGCCCACAGGTGCAGCAGGTAGGCGCCGGCGACCGAGTGCGCCGGCGGCAGGTCCTGCGCGTCCCACTCGTCGCCGGCGAAGAGGTCGGCTACGGCCTCGTTGCGCAGCGGCAGCAGGCGCCCGATCTCGGCCAGGGTGGCGGCGGTCGCGACCATGCCCGGGTTCAGTCCGGCGGCCTCGGCGCCCAGCCCGCGCAGGAGCCGGGTGGCGATCTGCGCGCCCAGCAGGGCGCGTTGCTGCAGGCTCGCCTGCGCCTGCGGCGAACCGACCTCGCCGAAGGCCTCCGCTGCCAGCACCACGCCGATCAGGGTGTCCATGCCGAGGCGGACCAGGGCCTGGCCGAGGTCGACGATCGGCGAGCCGCGGTTGTAGAGCGCGGAGTTGCTGAGCTGCAGCACCTTGGCGGTGACCGCCGGGCTGCCGCGCAGCAGCTCGATGATCCGGCTGCTGTCGCTGTTGGGGTCGGTCGCCAGGCTCATCAGCGACAGGGCGATGCCCGGAGGTGCCGGCAGCTTGCCCAGCGCGGTGATCTCGCGGCGCAGGCGCGGGTCGTCGAGCATCGCCGCGAGACGGTTGACCATGTCCAGCGCCGTGGTGAGGTCGCCGGGCTCCAGCGGCGTGGTCATCACCCGGTGCGCGAGGTCGAGCTGGCCGATGGCGTCGGCGTCGGCGGCATAGCGCAACACGGCGAAGCGCATCATCCCGGGCGCGATCGCACCGCACTGCTCGAGCAGGTCGCGGGTCGCCGCGCGCGAGGATTCGAGATGGATCACCGCCGCATCGAAGGCGCGGCCGGCCAGCACGTCGGCCAGTACCGCCGGATCCTCCAGCGCCACCACGTCCCAGTCCGGACGCAGTTCCAGCAGGGCGCGCTCCAGCGCGTGCAGGCGGCTCGACTGGTCGTCGACGATGAGAAGGTGCATGGCAGGTCCGCGGGTCGGGTTTCGTCGCCAGCGGTATCGGCCGCGGCTGAACCGCCTTGAGTCGCGTTCCGTGATCCGGCACGCGGTTTGCAGGATCCGACGCGCCGGCGCGGCGCGCGCCGGTCGACGCGGGCGCACCCGTGCGGAGCGCCCACGGCGATGGCGGAAGGCGAAGACGGCCAGGAAAAGACCGAACAGCCAAGCGAAAAACGGCTGCGCGACGCCCGCGAGAAAGGCCAGATCGCGCGCTCCCGCGAGCTCAACACGGCGCTGGTGTTCGTCGCCATCGCCGGCGGGCTGCTGGCCATGGGTGGCCACCTGGCGCACGCGGCGCTGGGCTGGATGCGCGAGGCGCTGTCCTTCGACGTCGCCCGCATGGGCGACCTGCGCCGGCTGCCGGTCCATTTCGGCGAGCTGCTCGGCGGCCTGCTCTGGCACGCGCTGCCGCTGATGGCGCTGTGCCTGGCGGCCGGCCTGGTCGCGCCGATGCTGCTGTCGGGCCTGCGCTTCAACAGCCAGTCGCTGGTGCCGGACTTCAAGCGCATGAACCCGGCTGCCGGGCTCAAGCGCATCTATGGGCGCGAGGGCGCGGTCGAGCTGCTGAAGGGCATCCTGCGCGTGCTGCTGATCGGCATCGCCGCGGGCCTGGTCCTGTGGGGCGCCTTCGGCAGCCTGCTGGCGCTGATCAACCAGCCGCTGGAGACCGCCGCCGCACAGGGGCTGGGGCTGACCGTGCGCCTGGTGCTGGTCATGACCTGCGCCCTGGTCGCCCTGGCCGCCGCCGACGTGCCCTACCAGCTCTGGAGCCACCGCCAGAAGCTGATGATGAGCCGCCAGGAACTGCGCGACGAGATGAAGGAGTCCGAGGGCAGTCCCGAGGTCAAGGGTCGCGTGCGCCGCCTGCAGCAGGAGATGGCGCAGCGGCGGATGATGGAGGACGTGCCGAAGGCCGACGTCATCGTCGTCAACCCGACGCACTACGCGGTGGCGCTGAAGTACGACGCCGGCAGCATGGGCGCGCCGCGGGTGGTGGCCAAGGGCGTGGACGAGGTCGCCCACCGCATCCGCGGCGTCGCCGAATCGGCGCGCGTGCCGGTGATCTCGGCGCCGCCGCTGGCCCGCGCCCTGCACCGCGAGGTCAAGATCGGCCAGGAGATCCCGGTCAAGCTCTACGCCGCGGTGGCGCAGGTCCTGTCCTACCTCTACCAGCTGCGCGAATGGACTCCCGGCCGGGGCGTCCCGCAGCCGAGCCTGGGGGCGGTGAAGCTGCCGCCGGGGTTCGAGGATGTGTGAGGGGTGGGGAACGGGGAACGGGGAACGGGGAACCGGGAACCGGGAGCCGGGAATCGGGAATCGGGAATCGGGAATGGCGGCGTGGCCGCGGTGTCCGGCGTTTCCTCGCCGAGGGTGAGGTGAGGGCGCGCGTGTTGCTGTGGGAGGGGCTTCAGCCCCGACGGGCGCCGGGTCGGGGCTGAAGCCCCTCCCACGGGCGACGGGCCATGCTTGGATGGTTCCCGGTGCTTCCACCCGGCGACCGGGGTTCGCGGATGTGGGCGGTGAGGTGGAGCGGGGAATCGGGAATCGGGAATCGGGAATGGCGGCGTGGCCGCGGTGTCCGGCGTTTCCTCGCCGATGGTGAGGTGAGGGCGCGCGTGTTGCTGTGGGAGGGGCTTCAGCCCCGACGGGCGCCGGGTCGGGGCTGAAGCCCCTCCCACAGGCGACGGGCCATGCTTGGACGGTTCCCAGTGCTTCCACCCGGCGACCGGGGTTCGCGGATGAGAGCGGTGAGGTGGAGCGGGGAATCGGGAATCGGGACTCGGGAATGGCGGCGTGGCCGCGGTGTCCGGCGTCTCCTCGCCGAGGGTGAGGTGAGGGCGCGCCTGTTGCTGTGGGAGGGGCTTCAGCCCCGACGGGCGCCGGGTCGGGGCTGAAGCCCCTCCCACAGGCGACGGGCCATGCTTGGACGGTTCCCGGTGCTTCCACCCGGCGACCGGGGTTCGCGGATGTGGGCGGTGAGGTGGCGCGGGGAATCGGGAATGGGGAATCGGGAATGGCGGCGGCGCCGCGGTGTCCGGTTTCTCCTCGCCGAGGATGAGGTGAGGGCACGCCTGTTGCTGTGGGAGCGGCTTCAGCCCCGACGGGCGCCAGGTCGGGGCTGAAGCCCCTCCCACAGGCGACGACCATCCATTCCCGATTCCCCATTCCCCATTCCCCATTCCCGATTCCCCATTCCCGGCCCATTTCCGACTCCCCATTCCCGCTCCATCCGCACTGGCACAAACCCTGCATCCCCCGCCGCGTCGCTCCCGCGAGGCCGTGCTGCCGTGATCCGATCCGAGGTCCTCCACGTCGCTCTCCACCGTCGCGCCCCGCGCGGCGTCGCGTGCCGCGGGGCGCGCTGAGATGGCGGCGACGCAGGCGGCGCAGGGGGTGAAGTTCGGGCAGGTGGTGCGCCAGGGGCTCGGCGCGCCGCTGATCGTGATGGCGATGCTGGCGATGGTGGTGGTGCCGCTGCCGCCGCTGGTGCTCGATGCGCTCTTCAGCTTCAACATCGCGCTGTCGATGGTGGTGCTGCTGGGCGTGGTCTACATCAAGCGCCCGCTGGAATTCTCGATCTTCCCGACCGTGCTGCTGATGGTCACGCTGCTGCGCCTGGCGCTGAACGTGGCCTCGACCCGCGTGGTGCTGCTCAACGGCCACAAGGGCCCGGGCGCGGCCGGGCATGTGATCGAGTCCTTCGCCGACTTCGTGGTCGGCGGCAGCTTCGCGGTGGGCCTGGTGGTGTTCACCATCCTCACCATCATCAATTTCGTGGTGATCACCAAGGGCGCCACGCGCATCTCCGAGGTCTCCGCGCGCTTCATCCTCGACGCCCTGCCCGGCAAGCAGATGGCGATCGACGCCGACCTCAACGCCGGCCTGCTCTCGCGCGAGGACGCCAAGCTGCGCCGCCAGGAGGTCCGCGAGGAGGCCGACTTCTACGGCTCCATGGACGGTGCCTCCAAGTTCATCCGCGGCGACGCCATCGCCGCGATCCTGATCCTGTTCATCAACCTCATCGGCGGCCTGGTCATCGGCATGGCCCAGCACGGGCTGTCGTTCTCCCAGGCCGGCACCACCTACGTGCTGCTGGCGATCGGCGACGGCCTGGTGGCGCAGATCCCGGGCCTGCTGGTCTCGGTCGCGGTGGCGATGCTGGTCAGCCGCGCCACCGGCGCGCAGGACATGGGCAAGGCGGTGCAGGGCCAGGTCTTCGGCCAGTACAAGGCGCTGATGATCACCTCGATCCTGCTCGGCGTGGTCGGCCTGGTGCCGGGCATGCCGAACCTGGCGTTCCTGAGTCTGTCGGCGATCACCGGCTACGCCGCCTGGGTGCTCTACAGGAAGTCGAAGAAGGACGAGGCGCCCGCCGCCGAGGTCGCGCCCGTCGGCGCCGACGGCGCGCCGATGCCGGCGCCGACGCCGGAGCTGTCCTGGGACGAGCTGCGCCCGGTCGACGCGCTCGGCCTGGAGGTCGGCTACCGCCTGATTCCGCTGGTCGACGCGTCCAAGGGCGGCGGCCTGATGGCGCGGATCAAGGCCGCGCGGCGCAAGCTGACCCAGGACCTGGGCTTCCTGGTGCCGGCGGTGCACATCCGCGACAACCTCGAGCTCGGCCCCGGCACCTACCGGGTCCTGGTCCACGGCGTGCCGGTCGCCACCGGCGAACTGCACCCGGACCGCGAGATGGCGCTCGACCCGGGCCGCGTCTACGGCAACCTCGAGGGCATCGCCGGCAAGGACCCGGCCTTCGGCCTGGACGCGGTGTGGATCCTGCCGGCGCAGCGCGCCGAGGCCGAGGCGCTGGGCTATACCGTGGTCGACGCCAGCACCGTGGTCGCCACCCATATCTCGCACCTGGTCCGCGAGCACGCCGCCGAACTGCTCGGCCACGAGGAGGTGCAGGAGCTCCTGGCCACCCTCGGCAAGGCCGCGCCCAAGCTGGTCGAGGACCTCACGCCCAAGGCCCTGCCGCTGTCGGTGATCGTGCGCGTCCTGCAGAACCTGGTGTCGGAGAAGGTCCCCGTGCGGCAGATGCGGCAGATCGCCGAGGCCCTGATCGAGCACGCGCCGATGACCCAGGACCCGGCCGCGCTCACCGCCGCGGTGCGCACCGCGCTCGGTCGCTTCATCGTCCAGGAGATCAACGGCATGGCGCCGGAGCTGCCGGTGTACACGCTCAACCCGGGGCTCGAGCGCGTGCTGCAGGACTCCGTGTCCGGTGGCGGCGGCGCCGTCGAGCCCGGCCTCGCCGAGCGCCTGCACGGCAGCCTCGGCGACTGCGTGCAGCGTCAGCAGGCCGTCGGCGAGCCCGCCGTCCTCCTGGTCCCCGGCGCCGTGCGCTCGGTGCTGGCCCGCCTCACCCGCCACAGCGTCCCCGGCCTGTCGGTGCTGGCCTACGGCGAGGTGCCGGAGGACAAGCGGCTGAAGCTGATCGGGTCGATAGGGTAGGGAGGCGGGTAGAGCGGGAATCGGGAAACGGGACGCGGGACCCGGGGGTGAGGCACGGGCCCGGGCGCGGGGCCGGAAGCCAGGCCGACGTGACGGGCTCGCGCCCACTCGCGAGGGAAGGGCTGGTAGAGCGTAGCCGCGCACGGTCTGCCCGTCGCCGCCGGCAGGTAGCGCTCCGAATCCGCTTCCCGACCTCCCTCGCAGCGGGGAGGGAGCAGGGCGCAGGGCGACACGGGCTCACGCGGCACCGGCAGGCCGTCCCCGAGGACCGCCCGAAGCGTCCCGCCCCGACCCCTGCAGCTCCCGGGTCCCCATTCCCGCTTCCCGATTCCCGGCCCACCGTTCTGGCACGCCAGTTGCAACAAGAGCCCCGACACGTTCCCGGGGCCTTCCCATGCGAATCCGACGGTTCACCGCTCCCGACATGCGCACGGCCCTGGCCCAGGTCCGCGATGCGCTGGGGGCCGACGCGGTCATCCTCTCCAACAAGCGCGGCGAGCACGGCATCGAGATCGTGGCCGCGACCGACTACGACGAGGCGCAGGTGCAGCAGGCCCTGCGCGCGGCGATGCCGGAACCGCGGCAGCCGGAGCCCGCACCCGCGATGCCGCCCCCGCCGCCGGCGCCGGTGATGCAGGCGACGCCCGTCCCGGCCGCCGGGATCCCGGCGGCCCGCGCCGACCTCGACGACATGCCGGCGCCGACCCTGTCCTTCGCCGCGCGCCTGGCCGCCATGCAGCAGGCCCAGCCGCAGCCGGGTCCGCCGCAGGCGGAGGCCTTCGCCGTGGCGCCGCCGCGCGCCCCGGTCGCGCCGCAGGCCGCGCCGACGCCCGCCGCCGCGCAGCAGCCGGCCCCGGTTCCCGTCGCCACGCCGGAGCCGGCGCTGCCGTCCCCGGCCACGCCCTCGGCCGCGCGCGGCATCGCCCCCGAGCACGTGATCACCGCCATCGACACGCGCGCCAGGCGCCTGCCGCCGATGCCGGCGCCCACGCCCGACCCCGAAGCCGCCGTCGCCGAACCCGCGCCGCCCGCGCACGCCCTGTCCGCGGTGCCGCAGGCACCGCGCGCCGAGGCCGGCGTCGACGAGCTCCGCGAGGAACTGGCCGCCATGCGCGGCATGATTGAGCGCGAGATGGCGCGGATGAACGACGAGCGCCTGCGCGGCGCCCCGGTCCGCGCGCAGATCCTCGACCTCCTCGGCGACTACGGCTGCGAGATCGAACTCGCCCGCAGCATCGCCGCGCAGATTCCCGCCGACATCGAACCGGCGCGGGCCAAGGGCCTGATGCTGGGCCTGCTGGCCAAGAAGCTCGCCATCGCCGAGGTCGATCCGGCCGAGTCCGGCGGCGTGCTCGCCCTGGTCGGCCCGACCGGCGCCGGAAAGACGACGACGCTCGCCAAGATCGCGGCGCGCTACGCCTCGCGCCACGGCGCCCGCGACGTCGCCCTGGTCACCACCGACACGGTGCGCGTCGGCGGCCGCGAGCAGCTGGCCGCCTACGGCCGCCTGCTCGGCATGGCGGTGTTCGAGGCCGACAGCGCCGAGTCGCTGTCCAGCCTGATCGAGCGCCTGGCCGACTACCGCCTGGTGCTGGTCGACACCGCCGGGCTGTCGCAGCGCGACCGCGCGCTGATGACGCGGCTGGCCTGGCTGCGCGGCAGCCAGCGGGTGAAGAGCCTGCTGGTGCTGCCGGCCAACGCGCATCCGGCCGATCTCGACGAGACCCTGCGCCGCTTCCGCGGCATCGAGCCCGCGGGTGCGGTCCTGACCAAGGTCGACGAGACCGGCCGCCTCGGCGCCGCGCTCTCGGTGCTGGTCCGCCATGGCCTGCCCCTTGCATACGTAGCGGACGGCCAGCGGGTTCCCGAGGACCTGCAGACCGCCGAAGCCCACCGCATCGTGCTGCGCCTGGACGCCCTGCGCCGCGCCGCCGATACCCAGACCGAAACGGAGAACGCGCATGTCGCCTGAGTCGTCGTCACACCCCGCGTCGCGCGTCCCCGAACAGGCCGCCGGCCTGGTCGCCGCCCGTCGTCCGCCGGTCCGGGTCATCACCGTGACCAGCGGCAAGGGCGGCGTCGGCAAGACCAACGTGTCGGTGAACCTTGGCGTGGCGCTGGCCGCCGCCGGGCGCAAGCCGCTGCTGCTCGACGCCGACCTCGGCCTCGCCAACGTCGACGTCATGCTCGGGCTGTCGGCGGAGCGCACCCTCGCCGACGTCATGGCCGGCCGCTGCGGCCTGGCCGACACCATCCTCGAGGGCCCGCACGGCCTCGGCATCGTCCCGGCGTCCTCGGGCAAGCGGCACATGGCCGAGCTGACCCCGGCCGAGCACGTGGGCCTGATCCGCGCCTTCTCCGAGATCGACCGCCCGCTCGACACCATGCTGGTCGACACCGCCGCCGGCGTGACCGACAGCGTGCTGACCTTCTGCCAGGCCGCGCAGGACGTGATCGTCGTGGTCTGCGACGAGCCGGCCTCGATCACCGACGCCTACGCCCTGATCAAGGTCCTGTCGCGCGAGCGCGGGGTCAACCGCGTGCAGGTGCTGACCAACCAGGTCGGCAGCCCGCAGGAAGGCCGCGCGCTGTACGAGAAGCTGGCCCGGGTCAGCGACAAGTTCCTCGACGTGACCCTGGCCTACCTCGGCATGGTCCCGCACGACGAGTACCTGCGCCGTGCCGTGCAGCGCCAGCTGCCGGTCACCGTCGCCTATCCGTCCAGCCCCTCGGCGCGCGCCTTCCGCGAGCTCGCCGGGCGCATCGAGCGCTGGCAGCCGCCGGCCGCCGCGCGCGGGCACCTCGAATTCTTCGTCGAACGCATGATCGATGCCGGAGGCATGGCCGCATGATCGTCCCCGCAGCCGAATACCGGGCCGTCGCGCAGGACAACGCCGCCGCCCTGGTCCAGCAGCACACCGAACTGGTGCGCCGCATCGCCCACCACCTGGCCACGCGCCTGCCGGCCAGCGTCGAGATCGACGACCTCGTCCAGGCCGGCATGCTCGGCCTGATCGAGGCCTCGCGCGGCTTCGACGCCAGCCAGGGCGCCAGCTTCGAGACCTACGCCTCGATCCGCATCCGCGGCGCCATGATCGACGAGATCCGGCGCGGCGACTGGGTGCCGCGCTCGGTCCACCGCGGCGCGCGCAGCGCCGCCGCGGCGATCCACCGCGTCGAGCAGCGCACCGGGCGCGCCGCCCAGGCGCAGGAGGTCGCCGACGAGATGGCGCTGCCGCTGGCGGAGTACCTGAAGCTGGTCGAGAACGCCGCCCGCGGCCACGTCCTGAGCCTCGACGCCCAGGCCGAGGACGCCGGTGAGATGCCGGCGGTGCGCGACGGCGGGCCGTCGCCGCAGCAGCGCCTGGAGCGCTCCGAGTTCGCGGCGATGCTGGAATCGGAGATCCACCGCCTGCCCGAGCGCGAACGCCTGGTCCTGTCGCTGTACTACGAGCAGGAGCTAAACCTTCGGGAGATCGGTGCCGTTCTAGGGGTGAGCGAATCGCGCGTGTGCCAGATCCACGGCCAGGCCATGGTCCGCCTGCGCGGACGCCTGGAACCCTTCCGCGGCATCGACGCCGACCTCGACGACGAATGATCCGGCCGCCCGCCCCCGCGCCGGCCCACCCCTACGGAGCAGTGCCTTGAACACCAACATGAAGATCCTGATCGTCGACGACTTCTCGACCATGCGCCGCATCGTCAAGAACCTCCTCGCCGATCTCGGCTACACCAACACCGTCGAGGCCGACGACGGCACCAGCGCGCTGACCGTGCTGCGCCAGGGCGGCATCGAGTTTGTGGTCACCGACTGGAACATGCCGGGCATGACCGGCATCGACCTGCTCAAGGCGATCCGCGCCGATGCCGCGCTGCGCATGCTGCCGGTGCTGATGGTCACCGCCGAGTCCAAGCGCGAGCAGATCATCGAGGCCGCGCAGAACGGGGTGAACGGCTACATCATCAAGCCGTTCACCGCGATCACCCTCAAGGAGAAGCTCGACAAGATCTTCGAGCGCATGGGAGCCGCGGCGTGAGCGCGGTGCACATCGACCGCGCGGAGTTCGCCGCGCGCCTGCAGTCGGCCCTGGATGCGATGGAGCGCGGCGACGACGTCAGCCTGCGCGGCGAGGTCGAGGCGCTGGCCGCCTGGCGCGCCGCGTCCCTGGTCAAGGGCCTGTCGCGCATCGCCCGCGAGCTCGGCGACGCGCTCGGCGAGATTCCCGCGCAGGGCAACGAGGCCGCCAACGAGCTGCCCGACGCCTGCGACCGCCTCGACCACGTGGTCAAGACCACCGAAGAGGCCAGCCTGCGCACCCTCGACCTGATCGAGGCCGGCCGCGGCCACCTCGACCGCATCGCCGCCGGCGGCCTCGACGACGCCCAGCGCGCCGAGCTCGACGCCCTGCGCGCGTCGCTGTCGGAGATCTCGCTGGCGCAGAGCTTCCAGGACCTCACCGGCCAGACCATCCGCAAGGTCGTGGGCATCGTCCGCCGCGTGCACGAGGGCTTCAACGCGCTCGGCCTGCCGCCGGAGGAGCACGCCGGACGCAGCGCCAAAGCCGGCCTCGCCGGGCCCGCGGTGCCCGGCCTCGACCGCCATGCCGTGTCCCAGGAGGACGCGGACGACCTGCTTTCCGCGCTCGGCCTGTGACCGCGCGCGCCACCCGGACCTGCCCATGAGCGCCGTCACCGACGACATCGCCGCCGACTTCATCGTCGAGGCCCAGGAAATCGTCGACCGCCTCGGCGAGCAGCTGGTCGACCTCGAGCACGCGCCCGGCGAGGCCGAGCGCCTCAACGCCGTGTTCCGCGCCTTCCACACCATCAAGGGCGGCGCCGGCTTCCTCGACCTGCCGCCGATGGTGGCGCTGTGCCACGTGGTCGAGGACGCCCTCAACCTCGCCCGCAGCGGCGAGCACGCGCTGTCGCCGGCCGACTTCGACGCCGCCCAGCAGGCGGTCGACGGCGTGCGCGACATGCTCGCCTCGATGACCGCCGGCACCGCGATGCCGGAGGCCGCACCCGAGCTCATCGCCTACTTCAAGGCCATCGTCGCCAAGCCGACGCCGCCGGGCGCCGCGCCCGCCGCCAAGGCCGCGCCCGCACCGGTGCGCAAGCCACAGGCCAGGGCCGCCAACGACGCCCCGGCCGCGCCCGCCGAGCCGCCCGAGGCGACGGTGCGCGTCGACACCCGGCGCCTGGACGCCATCGTCAACCTGGTCGGCGAGCTGGTGCTCGCGCGCAACCGGCTGAAGACGCTGCGCGAGGAGCTGCGCGACGAGCGCCTGGAGCGCGCGGTCGGCGCCCTCGACATCGCCACCAGCCGCCTGCAGTCGGCGGTGATGAAGACCCGCATGCAGCCGGTCGGCCGCGTGTTCGCGCGCTTCCCCAAGCTCGCCCGCGACGTCGCCCGCTCGCTGGGCAAGGACGTCGACCTGCAGATGGACGGCGTCGACACCGAACTCGACCGCAACCTGGTCGAGACCCTGGCCGACCCGCTGGTGCACCTGGTGCGCAACGCGATCGACCACGGCATCGAGGACGGCGACCTGCGCGCGCGGCTGGGCAAGCCGCGCAGCGGCACCGTGCGCCTGAAGGCGACCCAGGAAGGCGACCACGTCACCATCGAGGTCTCCGACGACGGCGCCGGCATCGATCCCGAGCGCCTGCGCGCCAAGGCCCGCGAGAAGGGCCTGATCGACGACGAGTCGGCGGCGCGCCTGAGCCCCGACGAGTGCCTGCAGCTGGTGTTCCTGCCCGGTTTCTCGACCAAGGCCCAGGTCAGCGACCTGTCCGGCCGCGGCGTCGGCATGGACGTGGTGCAGTCCAAGATCCGCGAGCTTTCCGGCGAGGTCCGCATCCAGTCCGAGATCGGGCGCGGCAGCCGTTTCCTGATCCGCGTGCCGCTGACGCTGGCGATCCTGCCGACCCTCCTGATCCAGTGCGGCGAGGCGGTCTACGCGCTGCCGCTGGCGCGGGTCACCGAGGTCATGAGCTGCAAGACCCGCGAGCGGCGCTGGATCAACGGCTGCCCGGTACTCGACATGCGCGAGCGCCCGCTGCAGCTGCTCGACCTGAGACGCTGGCTGGGGCTGTCCGATCCCGGCGCGGACGAGCTCATCGTGGTCGTGCTGGAAGGCCGCGACACCCGTTTCGGGCTGATCGTCGACGCGGTGCGCGGTCGCGAGGAGATCGTGATCAAGCCGCTGCCGCGCACCCTGCGCGGGCTGCCGGGCTATGCCGGCGCCACGCTCATCGGCGACGGCAGCCTGGCACTGATCCTGGACATCGACGGCCTGCCCGGCGGCTCAAGTAACGCGGTGACGGGCCGATAGGCCGTGCCATGGACCTCCTGAGTCTCATCGGCCTGGTGCTCGCGCTGGTCGCCCTGATCGGCGGCAGCGTGCTCAAGGGCGCGGGCATCTCCGGCCTGTGGTCGCCGGCGGCCTTCGTCATCGTGATCCTGGGCACGCTCGCGGCGATCCTGCTGCAGACCCCGATCGCGAGCTTCAAGCGCGCGCTCGGCATGGTGCGCTGGGTCCTGTTCCCGCCGCCGTCGGCGCGCGAGGAACTGCTCGCGCAGATCGTCGAGTGGGCGCAGATCACCCGCAAGCAGGGCCTGCTGGGCCTGGAGAGCCTGGTCAGGCAGCAGGAGGATCCCTTCATCCAGAAGGGCCTGCAGATGCTGGTCGACGGCATGGAGCCGGATGCGATCCGGCAGATGCTGGAGGTCGAGATCGACGCGCTGGAGCACCGCGAGACCGCGGCGGCCAAGGTGTTCGAGGGCATGGGCATCTACGCGCCCACGCTCGGCATCATCGGCGCCGTGCTCGGCCTGATGGCGGTGATGAAGAACCTTTCCGACCCGAGCAAGCTCGGGCACGGCATCGCCGCGGCCTTCACCGCGACGATCTACGGCATCGGCGCGGCCAACCTGATGTTCCTGCCGATCGCCAACAAGCTGAAGGCGGTGATCGCCGGGCGCATCGGCGAGCGCGAGATGCTGGTCGAGGGCATGATCGCCATCGCCCAGGGCGAGAACCCGCGCAACATCGAAGCCCGCCTCGCCGGCTACCTGCACTGAAGGGCCGGCAGCCATGGCCCGCAGGAAGAAGCACGAGGAGCACGCCAACCACGAGGCCTGGGCGATCCCCTACGGGGACCTGCTCACCCTGCTGCTGGCCTTCTTCGTGGTGATGTACGCGATCTCCTCGCTCAACGAGGGCAAGTACCGGGTGCTGTCGAACTCGTTGTCGGAGGCCTTCGGCGGCGCACCGCGCTCGATCCAGCCGATCCAGGTCGGGCCGGTCGCGCCGGCCGACCTGCCGCCGCACCAGAGCCGGCCGATCCCGCTGGGCGCGCGCGCCAACCCGATCCGGCTGATGCCGAGCATGCGCTCGTCCTACGGCCCGCAGCTGTCCGAGCGCGAGCCCGCCTACCTGCCGGTGGCGGTGCCGGCCAACGACCGCGAGCGCTACCGCCACCGCGGCGCGCAGGCCCAGCTCGGGCGCATCGCCATGGCGCTGGAGGACGCGCTCGAGGACCTGGCCGCGGCCAACCTGGTGCGCCTGACCCACGGCGACTACTGGATCGAGGTCTCGATCAACAGCGACATCCTGTTCGCCAGCGGGTCGGCGGCGCTGGGCGAGAACGCGCGCCGGATCATCGCGCGGCTGGCGCCGACCCTGGCCGAGGTGCCCAACCTGCTGCGCGTGGAGGGCCACACCGACGACCGCCCCATCCACACCGCGGCGTTTCCTTCCAACTGGGAACTCTCCGCCGCGCGCGCGGCGAGCGTGGTGCACGTGCTGGCCGCCGACGGCGTCGCGCCCGGGCGCATGGCCGTGGTCGGCCAGGGCGAGTTCCATCCGAGCGCCGCCAACGACACGCCGGAAGGCCGCAACGCCAACCGCCGCGTGGCCCTGATCATCCTCGCCACGCCGGAGGCCGAGGCCGACGCCGCGGGCGAGCCCGACATCCACAGCGCGCAGGCGGGCGAATCCCCGCCGGCCGCGTCCTCAGCGCCGGAGGCAGGCTGACATGCAGACCTGGACCATCGCCAACCAGAAGGGCGGCGTGGGCAAGACCACGACCACGCTCGCGCTCGGCCACCTGCTGGTCCGCGGCGGCCGCCGCGTGCTGCAGATCGACCTCGACCCGCACGGCTCCCTGACCCGCGCCCACGGCGTGCCGGTCGACCCCGCGCCCACCGGCGCCCTCGACCTGTTCGCCGAGCAGCCGCGTGCCATCGCCGAGGTCGCGCGCAGCACGCCGCTCGACGGCCTCGATCTGGTCGCCGCGCAGCCCGCCCTGGCCACGCTCGAGCGCCGCGGCGCCACCCAGCCCGGCCTCGGCCGTGCGCTGTCGCGCGCGCTGGCCGAACTCTCCGGCTACGACGTGGTCCTGCTCGACTGCCCGCCGACCCTCGGCCTGCTGATGGTCAACGCGCTGGCCGCGGCCGACCGCCTGATCGTGCCGACCCAGACCGACCCGCTGGCCCTGCACGGCCTCGAGGGCATGCTGCGCACCGCCGACATGATCGAACGCTCGCGCAGCCGCGCCCTGCCGACCGCGGTGGTGCCGACCCTGCACGACCGCCGCACCCGCGCCGCCCAGGACACCCTGGTGGTGATGCGCGAGCGTCACGGTGCGCACGTGTGGCCGGACGAGATCCCGCTCGACACCCGCCTGCGCGACGCCGCGGGCTTCCTCGATCCCGACCTCCGTCGCGGGCGCGGCCTGCGCGCCTACGACGATCTTCTGGACTGGCTCCTCGAGGGCGAGACGGCCCAGCGCGACCAGGTGGCCTGATGACTCCCACGACTTCCCCCGTCGACCCCATGCTCGACGACTACATGGACCTCCTGCTCGGCCCCGACCCGGCCGTGCCCGAGGCGACCAACGATGCCGCGCCGCCGGCCGAGGGCCTGCAGTCGGCGCTGGCCGATGCGATCGCGCTGGGCGAGGGCGACGAGACGCGCGCGCCGGTCCCGGCGCCGCCGGTCGCCGGCGACGCCGAGCGCGAGGCCGCGCTGGACGCGGTGCTCGACGCAGCCGGGGCGGACGACGCTCCGCCGGCGCCGGGCGATTCCGACGACCTGGAGGCGGCATTCGAGGCGGCGCTGAACCTGCCGCAGGCCGACGCTCCGCCGGCGCCGCCGGCCCCGGGCGATTCCGACGATCTGGAGGCGGCATTCGAGGCGGCGCTGAACCTGCCGCAGGCCGACGCTCCGCCGGCGCCGCCGGCCCCGGGCGATTCCGACGACCTGGAGGCCGCGTTCGAGGCGGCGCTGAACCTGCCGCAGGCCGACGCCCCGCCGGCGCCGCCGGCGCCGGGCGATTCCGACGACCTGGAGGCCGCGTTCGAGGCGGCGCTGAACCTGCCGCAGGCCGGCAAGCCGCCCGCGCCCCAGGCACCGGGCGATTCCGACGACCTGGAGGCCGCGTTCGAGGCCGCGCTGAACCTGCCGAAGGTGCGAGCGGTCCCGGCCCCGACGCCGCTGCGCGCGGCCGCCTCGACGCCGCTGACCCGTGCCGAACACGGCAGCAAGGCGCCGGTGTCGGCGCAGGGCAGCCGCTGGCTGTACCTGCGCATCGCCGGCCAGGCGCATGCGCTGGAACTGCTCAAGGTCCAGGAGGTCCTGCGCATCCCGGCGATCCAGCCGCTGCGCGGCGCCTCCACCGGCATGCTCGGCGTGATGAACCTGCGCGGCCAGATCGTGCCGGTGCTGGACCTGGGCGCGCTGCTCTACGGCCAGTCCTGCGTGCCGGACGAGGCCAGCCGCGTGGTCGTGCTCGAAGAGCGCGGCGAGACCCTCGGCCTGCTGGTGCAGGGCGTGACCGATGTCGCCACGCTCACCGCGGCCATGGTCGAGCCGCACGCGATCGTCGGCACCAGCCGCGCCGCCGGCGCCTTCCTCGGCATCGCCCGGGTCCAGTGCGGACCGGTCGTGCTGCTCGACGCCGGGCACCTGCTCGCCGCCTGAGCGAAACGCGGCGTGCATCACGCCCGGCCGCCGTCGCCGTCCTCAAGCCCGGGCGACGGCGGCCGATACACGTCCCAGAGTCCTTCCTAGAGTCACCGAGATGACCGCAGTAGATCTGGGTGCCGACCTCGGCATCGAGGCCGCCGCCGAACTGAAGGCGCGCCTGTCGGCGCACCTGGCCAGCGAATGCGGGGTGGTGCTGGCGGCGGAAAACGTCGAGCGCGTGCACACTGCCTCGCTGCAGTTGCTGAGTGCGTTCGTGCGCGACCGCCGCAAGGCCGGCCTGCGCACCGACTTCGAGGCCTGCGCCCCGCCGCTGCGGGAGGCCGCGCGCCTGCTCGGCCTCGACGTCCACCTGGGCCTCGACACCGTGGCGTCATCCGAAACAACTTCCATCCCGGAGCAGTCCAAATGAGTTCCAAGATCCTCGTCGTCGACGACTCGACCTCGATGCGGCAGATGGTGGCGTTCGCCCTGAGCAGCCAGGGCTTCGACGTCACCGAGGCCGAGGACGGCGTGGCCGCCCTCGATCGCGCCAAGGGCCAGCGTTTCTCCGCCGTCGTGACCGACGTGAACATGCCGAATATGGACGGCATCTCGCTGATCCGCGAGCTGCGCCAGCTGCCGGACTACAAGTTCACCCCGCTGCTGATGCTCACCACCGAGTCCGGCACCGACAAGAAGGCCGAGGGCAAGGCGGCCGGCGCGACCGGCTGGCTGGTCAAGCCGTTCAACCCCGAGCAGCTCGTCGCCACGGTCCGCAAGGTCCTGAGCTAGACGCGCTCCGCCACGCCGCCACACCGCCGCACCCCGCTCCCGCCACTACGCATCGATCGCCATGAACATGGACATGCAGCGCTTCCAGGCCGTCTTCCTCGAGGAGAGTCGCGAGGGCCTCGACATCATGGAAGCCGGCCTGCTCGCGCTGGAATCCGGCCAGGGCCAGCCCGACACGATCCATGCGGTGTTCCGCGCCGCGCACTCGATCAAGGGCGGCGCCGGCACCTTCGGCCTGCAGACGCTGGCGTCGCTGACGCACCTGCTCGAGACCCTGCTCGACGAGATCCGCGACGGCCGCCGTGCGCTGACCGCCGCCGCCAGCGATGCGATGCTGAACTCGGTCGACGTGCTGCGCGGCCTGCTCGGCGCGGTGGAGAGCGGCGGCGCCGAGGATGCGGCTGCGGTCGGCGCGATCAGCGCCCAGCTCAGGGCCGTGCTCGACGGCAGCGCCGCGCCGGTCCAGGCCGCCGCGCCCGCCGCCGCGCCCGCGGCGCAGGCCGAGGCCAGACCCGAGGGCTGGCGCATCGGCTTCAAGCCGCAGCCCGGCCTGTTCATGGGCGGCAACGACCCGCTGCGCATCTTCCGCGAGCTCGACGGCCTCGGCCGCTTCAGTGCCACCGCCGATCTCTCCGCACTGCCGGAGTTCGACGCGCTCGACCCACTCGCCGCGCACATCGCCTGGGACCTCGGCCTGATCGGCGAGATCCCGCGCGCCGCCGTCGACGACGCCTTCGCCTGGGTCGAGGACGAGTGCGAGCTCAGCGTCGAGCCGCTGCTGCCCGCAGCCCCGGCCGCGCCCGTGGCCGAAGCGCAGGCCGAACCGGCGGAGCAGGCCTCGGCCACCGTCGTGCCGATCAAGCCGACCGCCGACGCCGCGGCCGCGGCGTCGCCCGCCAGCGGCGGCGACGCGCAGGCCGACACCACCATCCGCGTCAGCGTCGCCAAGGTCGATGCGCTCATCAACCTGGTCGGCGAGCTGGTCATCACCCAGGCGATGCTGCAGCAGGCCGGCGGCGAGTTCGAGGCCGGCCCCGCGCAGAAGCTCCTGGCCGGCCTCGCCCAGCTCGAGCGCAACACCCGCGACCTGCAGGAGGCCGTCATCGGCGTACGCATGCTGCCGGTGTCCTCGGTGTTCCAGCGCTTCCCGCGCCTGGTCCGCGACCTCGCCGGCCGCCTCGGCAAGCAGGTGCGCCTGCAGACCACGGGCGAGTCGACCGAGATCGACAAGAGCATGATCGAGAAGATCGCCGACCCGCTGGTGCACCTGGTGCGCAACGCGATCGATCACGGCCTGGAGACGCCGGAGGACCGCCGCGCCGCCGGCAAGTCCGAGACCGGCACGCTCACCCTCGACGCCTCGCACCAGGGCGGCCACATCCTGATCGAGGTCGGCGACGACGGCCGCGGCCTGAACCGCGAGCGCATCATCGCCAAGGCCACCGAGCGTGGCCTGGCGCTGCCGGAGAACCCCACCGACGCGCAGGTCTGGGACATGATCTTCCAGCCCGGCTTCAGCACCGCCGCGGCGGTGACCGACCTCTCCGGCCGCGGCGTCGGCATGGACGTGGTGCGCAGGAACATCCAGTCGCTCGGCGGCGAGGTGGCGATCGAGAGCAAGACCGGCGGCGGCACCCGCATCCTGGTCAAGCTGCCGCTGACGCTGGCCATCCTCGACGGCATGACCGTGGCCGTCGGCGGCGAGACCTTCGTGCTGCCGCTCAACCACGTGATCGAATCGCTGCAGCCGCAGGCCGGCGACATCCGTGCGGTGCAGGGCGACGGCCGCCTGCTGCGCGTGCGCGGCGACTACATCCCGATGCGCGACATGCGCTCGCTGTACCGGCTGCCACCGGCGCCGGGCGAGGGCCGGCCGCTGGTGGTCGTGGTCGAGAGCGAGGGCCGCCGCATCGCGCTGCAGGTCGACGCGCTGCTCGGCCAGCAGCAGATCGTGGTCAAGAACCTCGAGTCGAACTACCGCAAGGTGCAGGGCGTCTCCGGCGCCACCATCCTCGGCGACGGCCGGGTGGCGCTGATCGTCGACGTCGGCGACATCGCCCGCGGCATGGCGCACCTGCAGGCGGCCTGAGCCGCCGCGCCTCCGAGCTGCAGGAGCGGCTTCAGCCCCGACCTGCGGGAGGGTGTCGGCGCCGACCCGCGTCCCGTCGCGCACCGTCGGGGCTCGAAGCCGCTCCCGGATCGGGCTCCCCGCCGTAACCCGGGACTGCACCGGCCGCTGCCGGAGCTCGCGATCGAGCCGTTGGTCCCGACATCTGCGCCCTTGCGCCCGACCCGGTCGCGGCTGAAGCCGCTCCTACGGACGCGCGGATGGTGTGCCGGCCGCAGATGCTGTGTAGGAGCGGCTTCAGCCGCGACCTGCGGGTGGGCTTCGGCACCGACCCGCATCCCGTCGCGCGCCGTCGGATTCATGCCGCCCCGCGGGCCCGCACCGCCCGCCCCGCGCATCGGAAGGACGAACGGGTGTTCAGTGCGCAGGCGCCGTGCCGATAACGACGTCGACGCCATGTGAATGGCGACGTCATGCCGGAGCGCTTCCATGTCCCTGCTGCAGTCCACCCGCTGGTCCATTTCCGCCAAGCAGTCCCTCGCCATCGCCGTGGCGATCTGCGTCGTCTTCGCCGCGCTCGCCTTCGGCGTGGCGCGGCACGTGGAGGGCGTCACGGCCGACAAGGCCCAGGCGCAGCTGCGCAGCGCACTCGAGGTGGCCGACGCCAGCGTGGCCCGCTTCCACGACAGCCTGCTCGCCGACACCGAGCGCCTCGGCCAGGCCTTCGTCGCCGCCCTGCCGGAAGGCGAGGCCGCGCTCGAGGCGCCGCGCCCGGTGCGCGGCCGTGGCGCCGCGGACGCCGGGGCCGACCCGGTGCCGGTGCTGACCTTCGGCGGTGAGCCGCTGGACGGCGAGGGTGCGCTGGTCGACCGCTTCACCGAATCCACCGGGAGCATCGCCACCGTGTTCGCGCGCGAGGGCGAGGACTTCCGCCGCGTGGCCACCTCGCTGCGCCGCGAGGACGGCGAGCGCGCGACGGGCACCGTGCTCGACCACGCCCATCCGGCCTATGCACGCATGCTCGCGGGCGAGGGCTACACCGGCACCGCGACGCTGTTCGGCACGCTCTACATGACCCGCTACGTGCCGCTGCGCGACGCCGCCGGGGAAGTGGTCGGCATCGCCTTCGTCGGCACGCCCTACGCCGCCAGCCTCGAAGCCCTGAAGGCGAGCCTGGCGGGCGTGCGCATCGGCGACAGCGGCTTCCTGCTTGCGCTCACCCGTGGCGCGGCGCCGGCGATCGAGGTGCATCCGGGCCTCCGCGGGCAGCCGGCGAGCGCGCTGGGCGAGGCCGCCACGGCGCTGCTCGCCGCCGACCCGCAGGCCGGAGGCATCGTCGCGGTCGACGGCGTCGGGCGCGACGGCGCAGTGCATGCGCAGCGTGCCCTGGTCGCCGACCCCGCCGGCTCGGGCTGGCGCCTGGCCGCGGTCATGGACGAGAGCGAGATCCTGGCCGCGGGCCAGAGCGTCGCCCGCGTCATCGCCGTCGCCGCCGTCGCCGCCACGCTGCTGCTGGCCGCGCTGGTCTACCTGCTCGCCCAGCGCATGGTGCGCCGTCCGCTCGACCGCGCCATCGGCGCCGTCGAGCGCGTGGCCGCCGGCGCCCTCGACACCCGCATGCCCGCCGCCGGCAGCAACGAGATGCTCCGGCTCAACGCCGCGATCCAGCGGATGATCGACGCGATCCGCGAGCGGATCGAGGCCGAGGCCGAGGCCGCGGTCGCCGGCGACAACCTGCGCATCCGCCAGGCGCTCGACAACGTCACCGGCAGCGTGATGATCGCCGATGCCGACCGCCGCATCGTCTACGCCAACGCCTCGGTGCAGGCGCTGCTGCGCAACGCCGAGTCCGACCTGCGCCGCGACCTGCCGGCCTTCGACGCCTCGCGCCTCATCGGCGGCAGCATCGACGACTTCCACCGCCGCCCCGAACACCAGGCGCGCCTGCTGGCGGAGCTCACCGGTACCCACAGCGCGCGCATCGTCGTCGGCGGCCGCACCATGACCCTGGTGGTCAACCCGATCGTCTCGCCCGAGGGCGAGCGCGTGGGCACCGTGGTCGAGTGGAACGACCGCACGGCCGAGGTGGCGGTCGAGGACGAGGTGGCGCGGATCGTCGCCGCCGCGCAGCGCGGCGACCTCGACGCGCGCATCGACCTCGCCGGCAAGCAGGGCTTCCTGCTGCAGCTCTCCGAGGGCATGAACCGCGTGCTCGACACCACCCGCGACGGCGTCGGCGCGGTGCAGGACATGCTCGCCGCGATGGCCGAGGGCGACCTCACCCGCCGCATCGACCGCGAACTGCCCGGCACCTTCGGCCGCATGCGCGACGACGCCAACCGCACCGCCGCGCACCTGGCCGAGATCGTGCGCGGCATCCAGGTCACCGCCGGCACCATCCGCGACGCCTCCGGCGAGATCGCTTCGGGCAACCAGGACCTGTCCGGCCGCACCGAGGAGCAGGCCGCCTCGCTCGAAGAGACGGCATCGTCGATGGAGGAGCTCACCTCCACCGTGCGCCAGAATGCCGAGAACGCGCGCCAGGCCAACCAGCTTGCGCAGGGCGCGGGCGAGGTGGCGGTGAGCGGCGGCAGGGTGGTCGAGGAGGTGGTGACCACGATGGGCGCGATCAGCGAATCGTCGAAGAAGATCGCCGACATCATCGGCGTGATCGACGGCATCGCCTTCCAGACCAACATCCTGGCGCTCAACGCCGCGGTGGAAGCCGCGCGTGCGGGCGAGCAGGGCCGCGGCTTCGCCGTGGTGGCGTCGGAAGTGCGCAGCCTCGCCGGCCGCTCGGCGGACGCGGCCAAGGAGATCAAGGCGCTGATCGCCGACTCCAGCGAGAAGGTCGAGCTGGGTTCGGAGCTGGTGAACCGGGCCGGCGCGACCATGACCGAGATCGTGAGCTCGGTGAAGCGCGTCACCGACATCATGGGCGAGATCACCGCGGCCAGCGCCGAGCAGAGCGCGGGCATCGAGCAGGTCAACCGCACGGTGACCCAGCTCGACGAGACCACGCAGCAGAACGCGGCGCTGGTCGAGGAAGCCTCGGCGGCCGCGCGCAGCCTGGAGGAGCAGGCCGGCGAGCTGGCGGCGTCGGTGGCGGTGTTCCGGGTCGAGCAGGCCGTGCAGCAGGCGGCCACGGCGGCCCCGCGCACGGCGGCGCCTGCAAAGGCGGGCAAGGTGGACTCCGCCAAGGCGATCAAGCCGGCGCAGCCCGCCAGGCCGGCCGACGCGGCGGTGCCGAAGACGGCGGCGCCGGCAACGAACGCGAAGGCACCCGCGGCACCGGCCAGGCCGGTCGTGCGCAGGCCGGAACCGGTCCTGGCCGACGACGGCGACTGGCAGGAGTTCTGACGCGCCTTTGCTTGAAGCCTTCCCCCTTGCGGGGAAGGCTGGGATGGGGGTGCGCGAAGCGCTCGCGGGTGCCCCGGACCAGCGAGCACGCGGCTGGCGCCGCGCCACCTCTCCCCAACCCCATCCCGCGGGGGGAGGGCGCCAGGTGCGCTTCGGTGCGCGCACGTAGCAAAGCCGAACGCCCGCCGACCGTTCGTCGGCCGCGGCCTCAATCCCGGCGCGCTCCGGGCCGATAACCGAATCGCACATGGAGTGTGATCGGGAGCAAGGGCGCAGCAGCCAGTCCGCGCCACCTACGACGCGACCCGCTCGGCAGCACCCTAGCCGACGGATGTTTCCAACAGAAGACGCCCACTCCAGGACCTACCGATGCGCTGGTTCAACGATCTGCCGATCACCTACAAGCTGCTGGCGAGCGTCTCGCTCGCGGCCCTGCTCACCCTCGTGCTGAGCCTGTTCTCGTTCCAGCGCCTCAACGACGCGCACCGTCAGATCGGCGCCATCGCCGGCGAGGACATTCCCAAGGTGCAGGCGCTGGGCGATATCCGCGGCTACCTCGGCGAGCTGCGTACCTACGAGCTGGCCCTGGTGTCGACGCAGAATTTCGGCGAGTACGAGCCGAGGTTCGCGGCGATGGACACCGCCATCGCGGGCGCGCGCGAGCAGTATGCGAGCCATCTCGATCCGGATGCCGACCGCACGCGCTACGAATCCATGCGCGGCGCGATCGATGGCTATCTCGCCGCGTCCGCCCGCCTTCTCGACGCAGCACGCGCCGGCGACTACGAAGCCGCCGCGGCGATCTCCAGCGACGAGTCGCGGCCGCAGCGCCGCGTGACGTTCGCCGCGATCGACGCCCTCACTGCCGCCGACCGCGAACACCTCGACGCAGACCTCGCCGCCTCCGAGGCCGCCTTCGTGCAGAGCCGCAACGCGCTGGTGGTGCTGACGCTGGCCGCGGTCGGCATCGCGCTGGGTGCGGGCTTCTTCATCTCGCGCCGGATCGGCGTCGCGCTCGGCGAGGCCACCGCGGTGTCGCGGGCGATCGCCGAAGGGCGCTTCGACAGCCGCATCGAGGCGACCTCGCGCGACGAGACCGGACGCCTGCTGGAGAGCATGTAGCGCATGCAGGCCCAGCTGCAGGCCTATGCAACCGCGCAGCTGGAGCTCGAGCGCCGGCACGAACGGGGCGAGATCAGCTACCGGATCGACGCCGGCGCCTTCCGCGGCGCCTACGCCGAAATGGCCGCCAAGACCAACGACCTCGTCGCCGCGCACCTCGCGGTCAAGATGCAGCTGGTCGACCTGATCGAGCAGTACGGCCGCGGCGACTTCAGCCGCGACATGCCGGAGCTGCCCGGCGAGAAGGCGCGCATCACCGAGGCGATGCGCCGCGCCAAGGTTGCGCTGGTCGGCATCAAGGACGAGATCCTGGTGCTGTCGCAGGCTGCGGCGCGCGGCGACTTCGGCGCGCGCGGCGCGGCGGAGCGGTACGAGAACGGCTTCCGCGAGATGGTGGTGGCGCTCAACACGCTGATGCAGGAGGCCGATGCCGGCCTGTCCGACGTCGGCCGGATCATGGGTGCGATCGCCGACGGCGACCTCACCCAGCGCGTCGAGGCGCAGTACCAGGGCGCATTCGGCACCCTGGCCGCCGACGCCAACCGCACCGTCGAGCGCCTGACCGACATCGTGCGCGGCATCCAGTCCGCGGTGTCGTCGATCAGTACCGCCGCCGGCGAGATCGCCAGCGGCAACCAGGACCTGTCCGGCCGCACCGAACAGCAGGCCGCATCGCTGGAAGAGACGGCGTCGTCGATGGAGGAGCTCACCTCCACCGTCCGCCAGAACGCCGAGAACGCGCAGCAGGCCAACCAGCTCGCGCGCGGCGCGGGCGAGGTCGCGGCCAGCGGCGGCAAGGTGGTCGACGAGGTGGTGACGACCATGGGCGCGATCAGCGCCTCCTCGGCACGCATCGCCGACATCATCGGCGTGATCGACGGCATCGCCTTCCAGACCAACATCCTTGCGTTGAATGCGGCGGTGGAAGCCGCGCGCGCCGGCGAGCAGGGGCGGGGCTTCGCCGTGGTGGCATCGGAAGTGCGCAGCCTCGCCGGGCGTTCGGCGGATGCGGCCAAGGAGATCAAGACGCTGATCTCGGACTCGACGGAGCAGGTCGAGCTCGGCTCCGACCTGGTCGCGCGCGCCGGCAGCACGATGAGCGGGATCGTGACGTCGGTGAAGCGCGTCACCGACATCATGGGCGACATCGCCGCGGCCTCGAGCGAGCAGCGCGCCGGCATCGAGCAGGTCAACCACGTGGTCACCCAGCTCGACGAGACGACCCAGCAGAACGCCGCACTGGTCGAGGAGGCCTCGGCCGCCGCGCGCAGCCTCGAGGAGCAGGCCGGCGAGCTGGCCGCCGCGGTGGCGGTGTTCCGCATCGAGCGCGCGGCGACCCGGGCCGCCGCCACGCCGGCGTCGTCGACGTCGGTCGCCGCTGCCGGGCAGCGCATGCCGGCGCCGCGCGCCGCCGCACCCGCGGCCAGGCCGATGTCGACGCCGAAGCAGAAGCCCGAACGCGCCGCGGCCCTGGCCGCCGTCGGCGGCGACGACGGCGACTGGCAGGAGTTCTGACCCCTCCGCGCGGGCGTCGCCTGCTGGCGGCGCCCGCACACCCCGGCGCGCCGTGTCCGCGGGCGCCACGCATCCCGCACTTCCCACCCCGCCCCACGGCCGCCCGCCACAGGCCTCCCGTCCCATCATCACGCTCCGGCCTGCGCCGGGGCGCAGGATCCGCACGCATGCGCTCCCAGCTCCTCGTCCTCACCCTCGGCCTCGTCGCCGGGCCCGCCCACGCTCAATGGCCCGCAATCACCGCGGCCACCCCGATCGGCGACAGCGAACTCGCCTTCACCGCCAACTGGGCGTACGACCACAACGCCTTCCATCACGTCGGCGAGTTCGGCAGGGCCGACGGCTTCCGCAACGACTCGCACTTCCGCCGCCGCGAGACCGGCTTCGTCCTGCGCAGGAAGGGCGTCTACGACTTCACCCTGCAGTACGACTTCGAGGCCGAGGTGTGGATGGACGTGGCGTTGCGCCTGCAGTCGGAGGCGTTCCTCGGGCGCGACGTCGGCGCGCTGCGGCTGGGCCAGTTCAAGACGCCGGTGGGCTTCGACAGCGTGGGATCCTCGCGCAACGCGCCGTTCCTGGAGCCGGCCCTGCCGGTGCAGGTGGCCTACGCCGGCCGCCGCGTCGGCGCCGAATGGTCGCTGCAGCGTCCGCACGCGTTGGCGAGCGTCGCCTGGTTCGGCGGCAACGACCTCGAAGGCGACAACGCCGGCCAGACCGCGGCGCTCCGCGCCGCCTGGGTGCCGCGCAACGCCGCCGGCGACGTCCTGCACCTGGGCGTCGCGGCCAGCCGCGAGGAGCCCGACAGCGCCAGCTTCCGCATGCGCGCGCGGCCGGAGGCCGGGCTGACCCTGGTGCGCCTGGTCGACACCGGCAGCCTCGAGCACACCGAGGCGATCCACCGCGTCGGCCTGGAAGGCCTGTGGATCGAGGGGCCGTGGTCGCTGCAGGGCGAGGTGCTCGACGTGCGCGCGGCGCGCGGCGACGGCTTCGCCGACGTCACCGGGCGCGGCGCGTACGTGTTCGGCAGCTGGGTCGTCACCGGCGAGTCGCGCGGCTACAACGGCTACGCCACCAACGTGGTGCCGGCGGCGACCTCGGCGCTCGAGCTGCTGCTGCGCTACAGCGCACTCGACCTCGACGACGGTGGCACCCGCGGCGGCTGCCAGTCCGACTGGACCGTCGGCGCGAACTGGTACGTCGGCCGCAACCTGAAGTTCCAGGCCAACTACGTCTTCGCCCACAGCGACCGCCAGGGTGTGGTCAGCGATCCCGAGGTCTTCGGCCTGCGCGCGCAGCTGTTCTTCTGAGCGGCGGGCGCAGGGCGCAGGGCGGGCAGCGACCCGCGTGCGGAGTTGAGGCCGGCGCAGGAAGTTGAACGGCCGCGCCAGGTGCGGCATCGGCGTCTGGCAGACGCCGATGTCCATTCTGTGAAGCCGGTGTGGCAAAACGGGCTTCCAACGGTCAAGCGGACGCACCGCGCGGCCGATACCGGTGGTGCGGGGCGGGCCCAAGGCCGACGGCCCCGCACCCCATATCCGCCCCCGGAAACACCCGCCCCATGACCGCCTTCCTCCAGCGCTTCCGCGTCGGCCAGCGCCTCGGCGCCGCCTTCACCCTGCTTGTCGCCCTGCTCGCCGTTCTGGCGGCCATCGCCTTCTCGGGCATGCAGAACATCGAGAGCCACCTCGAGAACATCGTCGAGGACGACATCCGCAAGTCCGCGCTGCTCAACGAGATGATCGACGCCAACAACGCGATCGCCCTCGCCATGCGCAATGCGGTGCTCCTTCAGGATGCCGCCGCACTCGACGCGCAGCGCAAGGTGCTCGAGGCGTCCCGTGCGAAGTACACCGCCGCGCGCGAGCAGCTGGAGGCGAATCCGCCCAGCGCCGCCGCCGCCCCCATCCGCGCCGAGATGAAGGCGGCGCGCGAGGTCACGCGTCCGCTCAACGACCGCGTGCTGGAGCTGGCTTTCGCGGGCGACACCGTGACGGCCACGCAGCTCCTGATCGAGGAGGCCGCGCCCGCCATGGAGCGCTGGCAGGCGGCGCTGATGAAGAATCTCGCGCTGCAGCGGACCGACTCGGCGGCGGGCTACGCCGAAGCGCGCGGCAGCTACGAGGCGGCGCGGACACTCCTGTTCGCGCTGACGGCGGTGGCGGTGCTGCTGGCCGCCGCCTGTGGCTGGCTGATCACCCGCAGCCTGACCCGTCCGCTGTCGGAGGCCACGCGCGTGGCGGACGCCATCGCCGGAGGCGACTTCAGCAGCGTCATCGATGCGCGTGCGAATGACGAGACCGGCCGGCTGCTGGCCAGCATGCAGCGCATGCAGGTCACGCTGCAGTCGTATTCGAAGGCGCAGCTCGAGATGGGCGCCCGCCATGATGCAGGGCAGATCAGCCACCGCATCGACGCGAGCGCCTTCCGCGGCGCCTACGCCGAGATGGCCGGCACCACCAACGCCCTGGTGGAGTCCCACATCGTGGTCATGCAGGAACTCGCTGCGCTGGCGCAGCGCTATGCAGTCGGCGATCTGTCCGACGACATGCGCGACCTGCCCGGCGAGAAGGCCGCCATCACCGAAGCGATGCAGGCGACCAAGCAGAACCTCTCTGCGGTCAACGCACAGATCAGGACGCTGGCGGATGCCGCGGCGGCGGGCGACTTCGGCGCGCGCGGCGACGAGTCGCGCTACGACTTCGCGTTCCGCGAGATGGTGGCGGCGCTGAACCGCCTGATGCAGGAGGCCGATGCCGGCCTCGCCGACGTCGGGCGGGTGATGGGCGCGATCGCCGAGGGCGACCTGACCCGGCGCGTCGAGCGCAGCTACCAGGGCGCCTTCGGCCGCCTCGCCGCCGACGCCAACCGCACCGCGGACCAGCTGACCGACATCGTGCGCGGCATCAAGGGCTCGGTGGAGTCGATCAACACCGCCTCCGGCGAGATCGCCGCGGGCAACCAGGATCTCTCCGCCCGCACCGAGCAGCAGGCCGCGTCGCTGGAGGAGACGGCGTCGTCGATGGAGGAACTGACCTCGACGGTCAGGCAGAACGCCGAGAACGCACGCCAGGCCAACCAGCTCGCGCAGGGCGCGGGCGAGGTGGCGGTGGACGGCGGCAAGGTGGTCGAGGACGTGGTGAGCACCATGGGCGCGATCACCGAGTCCTCGAGGCGGATCGCCGACATCATCGGCGTGATCGACGGGATCGCCTTCCAGACCAACATCCTGGCGCTCAACGCGGCGGTGGAAGCCGCGCGCGCCGGCGAGCAGGGGCGCGGCTTCGCGGTCGTCGCGTCCGAGGTGCGCAGCCTCGCGCAGCGCTCCGCGGATGCGGCCAAGGAGATCAAGGCCCTGATCGCCGACTCCAGCGAGAAGGTGGAGCTGGGTTCGGAGCTGGTGAATCGCGCTGGGGCGACGATGACCGAGATCGTCAGCTCGGTGAAGCGGGTCACCGACATCATGGGCGAGATCACCGCGGCCAGCGCCGAGCAGAGCGCCGGCATCGAGCAGGTCAACCGCACCGTGACCCAGCTCGACGAGGTGACCCAGCAGAATGCGGCGCTGGTCGAGGAGGCCTCCGCCGCGGCACGCAGCATGGAAGAGCAGGCCGGCGAGCTGTTCGCGGCGGTCGCGGTGTTCCGGCTGGAGCCGGGCGTGCCGGCCGCGAAGGCCGCGTCGGCCGCGCTCGGGAAGAAGGCGTCTGCGAAGAAGCCCGCGGCCGCACCCGCGGCACTCGCTGCTCGCGTGAGCGAACGGCCCGCGCCGCAGGCGGCGGCCAGGCCGACCGCGCCGAAGAAGCTTGTCGCCGTCACTGCCGAGGATGGCGACTGGCAGGAGTTCTGACGCCGGATGCGACGCGGCCGCACCGGGTGCGCCGCGTCGTCCGCCGAGGAGACGGCCGGTCCAGGTTTTCGGAGATGGACTCAAGCGCCTCCCGCGCAGGCCGATAACGACGGCAGCCGCCTCCCCTTCGCGGCGCCAGAGAGCCCGTCCGTGAATCCTGTCACCTACCTGCGTCGGCGCCTCGCCGACCTCTCCCTCAACCGCAAGTTCGTCGTGCTGTGCGTACTGCTGGCCTGCGGCGTCGTGACGCTGTCGGTCATTGCGGCGCGCATGCAGTACCTGGACCTGTTGGACGCCCGCCAGGACCGCGTGCGCACCCAGGTCGACATGGGCATGAACGTGCTGCGCCACTACGCCGCGGAGGCCGCCAGCGGCGCGCTGACCCGCGAGCAGGCCCAGGCCGAGGCGCGCATTGCACTTGCGCAGATGCACGCCAACGACGGCGTCGACTACTTCTTCGTGCTCGGGCCCGACCTGCACATGGTCGTGCACCCGAGCAAGCAGGGTCAGGACATGCACGGCGAGGTCGATGCGAACGGCTTCGAGCCGTACACCGCGATGCAGGAGGCGGCGAAGGCCGGTGGCGGGTTCACCACCTACCTCACCTCCAAGCCGGGCGCCGAGGGCGACTTCGCCAAGGTCACCTACAGCGCGCTGCTCGACGACTGGCAGTGGACGCTCGCGATGGGCGTGTACATCGACGACGTGCAGGCCGAGGCACTGGCCTTCACCGGCGTCCTCACCGTCGCCGGCGCCGCCCTGATCGCGATCATCGCGGGCCTGTGCTGGGTGATCGCGCGTCTCATCGCACGTCCGGTGCGTGCGGCCACCGCCGCCGCCGAGTCGATCGCCGCCGGGCGCATGGACGTCGACCTGGAAGGCGAGTCCCGCGACGAGGTCGGTCGCCTGCTGGAGAGCATGCGCCAGATGCGCGCGCGCCTGCAGGCGGTGATCGCCGCGCAGGTCGAACTGCAGCACCGCCACGAGGCCGGCGAGATCAGCTACCGGATCGACGCTTCGGCGTTCGCCGGCGCCTACGCCGAGATGGCGGAGAAGGCCAACGACCTCGCCGCCGGCCACATCGCGGTGCAGACCCAGGTGGCCGACCTGGCGCAGCGCTACGCCGTCGGCGACCTCAGCGAGGACATGCCGGAGCTGCCGGGCGAGAAGGCGGCGCTGACCGAGGCCATGCGCACCACCAAGCGCAACCTCGCCGCCATCAACGACGAGATCCAGCGCCTGGCCGGCGCCGCCGCCCGCGGCGACTTCGGCGCGCGCGGCGACGAGGGCCGCTACGACTACGCGTTCCGCGACATGGTCGCCGCGCTCAACGCGCTGATGCAGGAGGCCGACGCGGGCCTGACCGACGTCGGCCGCGTGATGTCCGCGATCGCCGAGGGCGACCTGACCCGGCGCGTGGACCGCGCGTACCAGGGCGCCTTCGGCAGGCTCGCGGCCGATGCGAACCGCACGGCGGAGCAGCTCACCGGCATCGTGCGCGGCATCAAGGGTTCGGTCGACTCGATCAACACCGCCTCCGGCGAGATCGCTTCGGGCAACCAGGACCTGTCCGGCCGCACCGAGGAGCAGGCCGCCTCGCTCGAAGAGACGGCATCGTCGATGGAGGAGCTCACCTCCACCGTGCGCCAGAACGCCGAGAACGCCCGCCAGGCCAACCAGCTCGCGCAGGGCGCGGGCGAGGTGGCGGTGAACGGCGGCAGGGTGGTCGAGGAGGTGGTGACCACGATGGGCGCGATCAGCGAATCGTCGAAGAAGATCGCCGACATCATCGGCGTGATCGACGGCATCGCCTTCCAGACCAACATCCTGGCGCTCAACGCCGCGGTGGAAGCCGCGCGTGCGGGCGAGCAGGGCCGCGGCTTCGCCGTGGTGGCATCGGAAGTGCGCAGCCTTGCCGGCCGCTCGGCGGACGCGGCCAAGGAGATCAAGGCGCTGATCGCCGACTCCAGCGAGAAGGTCGAGCTGGGTTCGGAGCTGGTGAACCGGGCCGGCGCGACCATGACCGAGATCGTGAGCTCGGTGAAGCGCGTCACCGACATCATGGGCGAGATCACCGCGGCCAGCGCCGAGCAGAGCGCGGGCATCGAGCAGGTCAACCGCACGGTGACCCAGCTCGACGAGACCACGCAGCAGAACGCGGCGCTGGTCGAGGAAGCCTCGGCGGCCGCGCGCAGCCTGGAGGAGCAGGCCGGCGAGCTGGCGGCGTCGGTGGCGGTGTTCCGGGTCGAGCAGGCCGTGCAGCAGGCGGCCACGGCGGCCCCGCGCACGGCGGCGCCTGCAAAGGCGGGCAAGGTGGACTCCGCCAAGGCGATCAAGCCGGCGCAGCCCGCCAGGCCGGCCGACGCGGCGGTGCCGAAGACGGCGGCGCCGGCAACGAACGCGAAGGCACCCGCGGCACCGGCCAGGCCGGTCGTGCGCAGGCCGGAACCGGTCCTGGCCGACGACGGCGACTGGCAGGAGTTCTGACGCGCCTTTGCTTCAAGCCCTTCCCCTTGCGGGGAAGGCTGGGATGGGGGGCGCGAAGCGCTCGCGGGTGTCCCGGACCAGCAAGCACGCGGCTGGCGCCGCGCCCCCTCTCCCCAACCCTCCCCCGCGAGGGGGGAGGGAGCCGGGTGCGCTTCGTGAGGAGCCGACCCGCACGCCACGCGCCCTGCCTAAGCCCCTTCCCCCCTTGCGGGGGAAGGTTGGGATGGGGGGAGGCGCGAAGCGCTCGCGGGCGCATCGAACCAGCAAGCACGCGGCTGCGCCGCGCCCCTCTCCCAACCCTCCCCCGCGAGGGGGGAGGGAGCCGGGTGCGCTTCGTGGAGCCGACCCTGCACCCCATGCGCCCCTGCCTTCAGCTCCTTCCTCCTTGCGGGGGGAAGGCTGGGATGGGGGGGGGGCGCGAAGCGCTCGCCGGCGCGCCGAACCAGCAAGCGCGCGGCTGCGCCGCGCCCCTCTCCCCAACCCTCCCCCGCGAGGGGGGAGGGAGCCGGGTGCGCTTCGTGAGGAGCTGGCCCGCACGCCACGCGCCCTGCCTAAGCCCCTTCCCCCCTTGCGGGGGAAGGTTGGGATGGGGGGAGGCGCGAAGCGCTCGCAGGCGCACCGAACCAGCACGCACGCGGCTGCGCCGCACCCCTCTCCCCAACCCTCCCCGGGAGGGGAAGGGAGCCGGGTGCGCTTCGTGAGGAGCCGGCCCGCACGCCACGCGCCCTGCCTAAGCCCCTTCCCCCCTTGCGGGGGAAGGTTGGGATGGGGGGAGGCGCGAAGCGCTCGCAGGCGCACCGAACCAGCACGCACGCGGCTTTGCCGCGCGCCACACCCGAACTCCCGCACGAGGGGGAGAGAGCAGATCGCGGAGCCCGCGTCGCGCTTGTGCAAACGCACATCCGACGCCTGTCACGGTTCCGCATACCGCATGTCGTCGCGATGTAAAGACGCCGTGATCCGGATCCGATAAGTCGAGGGACGGTCTGCCCGTACCCATCGCGGGCGCGCCGTGCAGGCATCTCCCCGATCGGCTCCCGGCATCGCACTCATGACCAGGCTCTCCGTTCCCGAATCCCTCCTCGCCCGCTTCGGCGGGGCTGGCGTGCGCGCGCGCTTCCAGCTCCTCGGCGGCCTCTGCGTACTGGCGCTGGTCGCCATCTGCGGCTTTGCGCTGGACGCGCAGTACCGCGCGCTGATGGGCGAGCGCCAACGTGCGGTGCAGGCGACCGTCGACATCGCCCACGGCGTCGTCCAGCACTACGTCGATCTCGCCGAGGCGGGCACCCTGCCGCGCGAGGAAGCCCAGGCGCAGGCGCTGGCCGCGGTCCGTGCACTGCGCTACGGCGGCAACGAGTACTTCTGGGTCAACGACATGCATCCGCGCATGCTGATGCATCCGATCAAGCCCGAGCTCGACGGCACCGACCTCAGCAGCAACGCCGATCCCAACGGCAAGCGCCTGTTCGTGGTGTTCGCCGAGACGGTGCGTGCGCACGGCGCGGGCACGGTCGACTACCTCTGGCCGAAGCCGGGCTCGGACACGCCGGTCGAGAAGGTCTCCTACGTCCGCGGCGTGGACGCCTGGGGCTGGGTGATCGGCTCCGGCGTCTACATCGACGACGTGCAGGCCGCGTTCCGGGCGCTGGCCCTGCGCCTGGGCCTGATCCTGCTGGTCGCCGCGGTGGTGCTCGGCGTCGTGTTCTGGCTGACCGCGCGCGCCATCACCCGGCCGCTGGACGATGCGGTCGGCATCGCCGGCGCCATCGACGAGGGACGCCTCGACAATGCCATCCGCCCGCGCGGCAGTCGCGAGACGCGGCAGCTGCTGGCGAGCCTCGCCACCATGCAGGACCGGCTCGGCGAACAGATCGGCGAGATCGAGCGCGTGCTGCGCGAGAACGCCTTCATCGCGAAGGCGCTGGACGACCTCGACACCATGGTGCGCATCGCCGATCCGGACGGGCGGGTGGTCTTCGCCAACCGCGCGCTGCTGCGCATGGTCGAGCGCATCGAGCCGGAGGTACGCCAGTTCCGACCCGGCTTCCGCGCCGCGGACTTCGTCGGCGGCAGCATCGGCGACATCTATCCGGACGCGCAGGCCGCGGTCGAGCGCATGCGTGCGCTCAAGGAGACGACGAAGATGCGTGCGCCGTTCTTCGGCCGGCAGATCGACTTCGTCTACAGCCCCATCCTCGACGCCGACGGCCGCCAGCTCGGCACCATCGCGCAGTGGCTCGACGTCACCGGGCAGGCCCAGGCCGAAGCCGAGCTCGGCCGCGTGCTCGAGGCCGCGAATGCCGGCGACTTCTCGCGGCGCATCGATGTCGCTGGCATCGACGGCGTACTGCGGCCGCTGGCCGAGGGCGTCAACCGCCTGTCTGACACGGTCGAAGCCAATCTCGGCGTGCTCGCCGGCGTGCTGCGCGCGCTGGCCGATGCCGACCTCACCCGACGCATCGACGGCGAGTACGAGGGCGTCTTCGGGCGGATGCGCGACGACGCCAACCGCACCGTCGACCGCCTGGCCGAGATCGTGCGCAGCATCCAGACCAGCGCGGGCAGCATCCACACCGCCTCGGGCGAGATCGTCGCCGGCAACCAGGACCTCTCCGCACGCACCGAACAGCAGGCCGCGTCGCTCGAGGAGACCGCGTCGTCCATGGAGGAGCTGACGTCCACCGTGCGCCAGAACGCGGAGAGCGCGCGCCAGGCCAACCAGCTGGCGGCAGGCGCCGGCGAGGTCGCGGTCCGCGGCGGCCGGGTGGTGGACGAGGTGGTCACCACGATGGGCGCGATCAGCGCATCGTCGAAGAAGATCGCCGACATCATCGGCGTGATCGACGGCATCGCCTTCCAGACCAACATCCTTGCGTTGAATGCGGCGGTGGAAGCCGCGCGCGCCGGCGAGCAGGGCCGTGGCTTCGCCGTGGTGGCGTCGGAAGTACGCAGCCTCGCCGGCCGCTCGGCGGACGCGGCCAAGGAGATCAAGACGCTGATCTCGAGCTCGGTGGAGCAGGTCGAGCTCGGATCGGAACTCGTCACCCGTGCCGGCAGCACGATGGGCGAGATCGTGGCCTCGGTGAAGCGGGTGACCGACATCATGGGCGAGATCACCTCGGCCAGCGCCGAGCAGAGCGCGGGCATCGAGCAGGTCAACCGCACCGTGAACCAGCTCGACACCGTGACCCAGCAGAATGCCGCCCTGGTCGAGGAAGCCTCCGCCGCGGCACGCAGCATGGAAGAGCAGGCCGGCGAGCTGGCGGAGGCGGTGGCGGCGTTCCGGCTCGCCGATGCGCCGCCCAGCAGCGGACCGGCGCGCATCGTTGCGCTGGTGTCGGAGCAGATGAGCCAGATCACCGCCGCCACCCGCTGATCCGTCTCGTTCACGGCACGCTGTGCAGGGGCTGTGAATTCATGCATATACGGGTGGGACGATCCGGCGCGCCATTGAGCGTATAGATGGAGCGATAGCCGCCGCTAAAGAAGCTCGGACGTCACCCGACGTCCCCGCGCCGATTCCGGCGCGCGTCCTCGACAGGTGGAGAGCTTCATGCGTGTGGGTGATCTGAGGATCGGGCAGCGTCTGGCGCTGGCCTTCGGCGCGGTGATCGCACTGCTGGTGGTGCTGACGGCCGTGGGCGTGCATCGGGTCGCGCAGATCGATGCCGGGCTGGCGACGATCAACGCGGTCAACAGCGTCAAGCAGCGTTACGCGATCAACTTCCGTGGCAGCGTGCACGACCGCGCCATCGCCCTGCGCGACGTGGTCCTGCACGGCGACCCGCAGGCGCGCGCGCAGGCCGGCGCCGACATCGACGCGCTCGCCGTCGCCTACGCGGACTCCGCCGCGCCGATGGACGCGCTGTTCGCCGGGGGCGCGAACGTGGACGCGCGCGAGCGCGAGATCCTCGACGGCATCAAGGCGGTCGAGGCCCGCACCCTGCCGCTGGTCGCCGAGGTGCGCGCGCTGGCGGAGGCGGGCGAGGCCGAGGCCGCCCGCGTCCTGCTGCTGGAGCAGGCGCGCCCGGCCTTCGTCGAATGGCTGGCGCGCATCAACGCCTTCATCGATCTCGAGGAGGACAAGAACCAGGCCGAGGCCGCCGCGGCGATGGCTACCGCGCACGGGTTCGCGACGCTGATGCTGGCGCTGACCGCGCTCGCGCTGGTGGCCGGTGCCGGCGTGGCCTTCTGGATGACCCGCAGCGTGACCCGTCCCCTGCGCCAGGCGCTGGACGTCGCCGAGCGCGTGGGCAACGGCGACCTCGACAGCCGCATCGACACCGTGCGCCGCGACGAGACCGGCCAGCTCCTGCGCGCGATGCGCCGCATGCAGGACCGTTTGGTGGCGTTCTCCGCCGCGCAGGAAGAGATCGCCGCGCGCCACGACGCCGGCGAGATCAGCTTCCGCATCGACGCCTCCGCGCATCCGGGCGTCTACGGCCGCATGGCGCAGGACGTCAACGACCTGGTCGCCGCGCACATCGCGGTGAAGATGCGCACCGTCGCGCTGATCGAGCGCTACGCGGTGGGCGACTTCGCCGAGGCCATGGACCGCCTGCCCGGCGAGAAGGCGCGCATCACCCGCACCATGGACACCGCGCGCGACAACCTGGTGGCAATCGGTGCGGAGGTCGCGCGGCTCGCGGCCGCCGCGGGGCAGGGCGACTTCGCGGTCCGCGGCGATGCCGGCCGCTTCGAGTTCGGCTTCAGGACCATGGTCGAGGACATGAACGGGCTGATGGCCACCGCCGACGCCAACCTCGCCGGGATCTCGCGGGTGCTGGCCGCACTGGCGCAGGGCGACCTGGCGCAGCGCATGGAGGGGAGCTATCCCGGCGTGTTCGGCCGCATCCATGCCGACGCGCGACGCACCGTCGAGCAGCTCGGACGCATCGTCGGCGACGTGCAGGAGGCGGCCGGCGCCATGCGCGCGGCATCCGGCACCATCGCCAGCGGCAACGCCGACCTCGCCGTGCGCACCGAGGCACAGGCCGCCTCGCTGGAGGAAACCGCCGCCTCGATGCAGGAGCTCACCGCCACCGTGCGGCAGAACGCGGAGAACGCGCGCCGCGCGGACGCGCTGGCGCGGGGCGCCGGCGAGGTCGCGGCCGACGGTGGCCGCGTGGTCGACGAGGTGGTGGCGTCGATGGGCGCGATCAGCGAGTCGTCGAAGAAGATCGCCGACATCATCGGCGTGATCGACGGCATCGCCTTCCAGACCAACATCCTGGCGCTCAACGCGGCGGTGGAAGCCGCGCGCGCCGGCGAGCAGGGCCGCGGCTTCGCGGTCGTCGCTGCCGAGGTGCGCAGCCTGGCCCAGCGTTCGGGCGACGCGGCGCGCGAGATCAAGGCGCTGATCTCCGAGTCGGTCGGCCAGGTCGAGAGCGGCGCCGGCCTGGTCGACCGCGCCGGCACCACCATGCGCGAGATCGTCGCCGCGGTGCAGCGGGTGACCGCGATCATGGCGGACATCAGCGCGGCATCGGGCGAGCAGAGCGCCGGCATCGAGCAGGTCGACCGCACCGTGACCCAGCTCGACGAGGTCACCCAGCGCAACGCCGCCGCCGTCGAGGAAGCCTCCGCCGCCGCCCGCCGCCTGGAGGAGCAGGCCGTGGAGCTGGCCGGCGCCGTGGCGGTGTTTCGCCTCGCCGGCGATGCCGACACCGGCGGACGCACCGCCCCCGCACTCGCCGCCCCGATGACGGCCCACGCCGCCTGAGCGGGCGCTGCGCGCGACCGTTCTTCCGGCGAGGGGGGAGCAGGTCACTCGTCAGGGAGCCGGTGTCCGACCCCGCGCACCCCCGCTCCTGGCCCCTTCCCCCCCCTTGCGGGGGAAGGCTGGGATGGGGGGAGGCGCGAAGCGCCGCTCACACATGCGGAGAGCGAAAGCCGCGGCTGCGCCGCACCCCCACCCCGACCCTCCCCCGCAAGGGGGAGGGAGCAGTCCGTGTTGCGTGGGAAGTTGGTGCCAGGCCTCGCACGCCCCTGCTTTGGCCCCTTCCCCCCTTGCGGGGGAAGGCTGGGATGGGGGGAGGCGCGAAGCGCCGCTCACACATGCGGAGAGCGAAAGCCGCGGCTGCGCCGCACCCCCCACCCCGACCCTCCCCCGCAAGGGGGAGGGAGCAGTCCGTGTTTCGTGGGAAGTTGGTGCCAGGCCTCGCACGCCCCTGCTTTGGCCCCTTCCCCCCTTGCGGGGGAAGGCTGGGATGGGGGGAGGCGCGAAGCGCCGCTCACACATGCGGAGAGCGAAAGCCGCGGCTGCGCCGCACCCCCACCTCATCGCTCCCCCACAAGGGGATGGAGCAGTCCATCCCCTCATGGAACGCCGGTGCCAGCCCATGCGCCCGCACCTCCGATCCCTCTCCCAACCGGCAAAGCGCGATCGCGCTCACGTTTCATGCACGGCCCCTAAAGGGATGCGGGCCGCGGCCGATAGAGCGGGCGTCGGGTCCCTCGGGTCCCGCCCTTCCCCGCCCCATCCCGGAGATCCACGTCATGTCGTTCCGTTTCCTCACCCTCGCCCTGCCGCTCGCCGGCCTGCTCGCCTTCGCCGCCGTCGAGGCGCGCGCCGCCGACATGATCCCGCCGGAGATGGCGACCCGCTTCGTCGGCAAGGACGGCATGGTCTGCGGCAAGGTCGAGAAGGCCAAGTACGCGCAGAACTCCGAAGGCGAGCCGACCTTCCTGTACATGGGCGGCGCCTTCCCGCGCCACACCTTCTCCGCGCGGATCCCGGGCAGCGTCCGCGCCCAGTTCAATCCGGCGCCGGAGGCCCTGGAGGGCAAGGACGTCTGCGTGATCGGCTCGATCGCCCGCGACGCCTCGCGCGCCGAGATCGTGGTCGCCGGTCCGGCGAACGTGAAGCTCGCGACGATCAACTAAGCGCCGTACCGCTCGACCCGCGGCGGCCCGGAGAAGGCCGCCGCGATCCAATTCGCACAGGGGATCCTTCCGATGCAGTGGCTCAAGAACCTGCGGCTCGCGCCGGCGTTGTTCGCCGGATTTGGTCTGGTGCTGGCATTGATGCTCGTCCAGAACGTCGCGTCCTGGGTCGGCATGTCGTCGCTCGGCGGCGCCACCGACAACGTCACCCAGCGCGCCCTGCCCGCGGTGAAGTCCGCAGGCGAGATGCGCGCCCTGCTCGGGGAGTTCCGCAACGCCTCCTATCGCGGCCTGATGCGCGCCAGCGAGGCCGTCAAGCTCGAGTCGCGCACGCAGGCGACCGACCTCTCCGCCCGCATCGACCAGGAAGCCGCCGGCTACGGCGCGCTCGTGTCCAGCGACGAGGAGAAGGCCCTGCTCGACGCCTTCGTGACCGACTGGACCGAGGCGCAGGCCTCGTACGCGTCGGTCAACGAGATGATCGACCTCGAGCTGCCCGAAGACGCGCTCGACACCTTCCTCGGCGAGACCGCCGAGCTGCACAACGCCGCCGCCGCCTCGCTGTCGAACCTGATCGCCTACAACGACACCAAGGCGCAGGCCGCCGCCGAAGCCGCGGCGACCGCCTCGACCACCGCCAAGACCCTGATCATCGTGCTGCTGCTGGTCGGCATCGCCGGTGGCCTGGCGCTGGCCTGGTTCTTCGCCGGCGCCATCGCCAGGAGCATGCGCGAGGCGATCTCGGTCGCCAACGACGTCGCCAACGGCAAGCTCGACGGCTACATCGACACCTCGCGCAACGACGAGATCGGCGAGCTGCTGCAGGCCATGGCGCGCATGCAGCGCGACCTGCGCGAGCGCATCGAGGCCGATGCCCTGGCCGCCGGCGAGAACATGCGCATCCGCACCGCGCTCGACAACTCCGGCACCAGCGTGATGATCGCCGACCCGGAGCACCGCATCATCTACGCCAACCGCGCCGTCACCGCGCTGTTCTCCACCTACGCCGACGAGGTCCGCAGCGAGCGTCCGGACTTCGACGCCGACGCACTCGTCGGCAGCGCGCTCGAGGACTTCCACTGCGACAGCGACATGCTGGCCACGCTCGAGGGCACGCGGCGCAGCCAGGTGCGCATGGGCGAGGCCTGGTTCGGCCAGAGCGTGTCGCCGGTGCGCGACGCCGACGGCGAACTGCTGGGCTACGTGGTCGAGTGGCGCGACCGCACCGTCGAGGTGCGGGTCGAGGACGAGGTCGCGCGCATCGTGCAGGCCGCCGCCGCCGGCGACCTCTCCGGCCGCGTCGAGACCGACGGCAAGGACGGCTTCTTCCTGCAGCTGGCCGAGCGCCTCAACGGCCTGCTCGACGCCAACGCGCAGAGCCTCAACGAGGCCTCGCGCATCCTCTCGGCGCTGGCCCAGGGCGACCTCACCCAGCGCATGCACGGCGACTTCCAGGGCGTGTTCGGCCGCATCCGCGACGACCTCAACACAACCGCCGAGCAGCTGACCGACATCGTCGGCCGCATCCAGCAGTCCTCCGCCTCGATCACCACGGCGACCTCCGAGATCTCCTCGGGCAACCAGGACCTCTCCGCACGCACCGAGCAGCAGGCCGCCTCGCTGGAGGAGACCGCCAGCTCGATGGAGGAGCTGACCTCGACGGTGAAGCAGAACGCCGAGAACGCGCGCCAGGCCAACCAGCTGGTGGTCGGCGCCGCCGACACCGCGGCGCGCGGCGGCGAGGTGGTCGGGCAGGTGGTCGCCACCATGAGCGCGATCGAGTCGTCCTCGAAGAAGATCGCCGACATCATCGGCGTGATCGACGGCATCGCCTTCCAGACCAACATCCTGGCGCTGAATGCCGCGGTGGAAGCCGCACGCGCCGGCGAGCAGGGCCGCGGCTTCGCGGTCGTCGCCTCCGAGGTGCGCAGCCTGGCCGGACGTTCGGCGGATGCGGCCAAGGAGATCAAGTCGCTGATCGGCGATTCGGTGGGCAAGGTGGCGGTCGGTGCCGACCTCGTCGCCCGTGCCGGCGAAACCATGAAGGAGGTGGTGGGTTCGGTGAAGCGCGCCGCCGACATCATGGGCGAGATCACCGCGGCCTCGGCCGAGCAGAGCTCCGGCATCGAGCAGGTCAACCGCACGGTGACCCATCTCGACGAGACCACGCAGCAGAACGCGGCCCTGGTCGAGGAGGCCTCGGCCGCGGCCCAGGCGCTCGACGAGCAGGCTTCGATCCTCTCCGAGGCGGTGTCGGTGTTCCGCCTGCGCGCACAGCAGGCCCCGGACCTCTCGCGCCTGCAACTGGTGCATCCGCGCGCGGCCGCCGAGGCCGAAGCGGTCTGATCCGTCGCGACGGACGGGCCTCAAGTCCGTCCGTCGCGCGGCCGATATCGAAGGCACGCGGCGCCAGGCGCGCCGCATCCCGATCCAACCGCACCGCCACCGCGGTGCGACAACGACCCCAGCGGAGCTGCGAATTCCATGAGCCAGAGCGCAACCGAAGCCAAGCGTGGCGCGGCCGCCGGTGAGGCCGCCGAGTCGGCCGAGTACCTGACCTTCGACCTCGGCGGCGAGCAGTACGGCGTCGACATCCTCAAGGTGCAGGAGATCCGCGGCTACGAAGGCGTCACCCGCATTCCCGACGCGCCCGAGTACATCAAGGGCGTGATCAACCTGCGCGGCACCATCGTCCCGGTGGTCGACCTGCGCCTGAAGTTCCGCATGAGCGAAGCGCGCTACGACGCCTTCACCGTGATGATCGTGCTCAACGTGCGTGGCCGCGTGGTCGGCATGGTGGTCGACAGCGTCTCCGACGTGACCCGGCTCACCACCGAGCAGGTGCGCCCGGCGCCGGAGATGGGCTCGGCGGTGGACACCCGCTACCTCAGCGGCATCGGCGTGATCGGCGAGCGCATGCTGATCCTGATCGACATCGAGCGCCTGGTCGGCAGCACCGAGCTGTCGCTGTTCGACGAAGCGGCCTGATCCGGACACCCGGAGCGGTCGGGCGCGTGGCGCCGGAGGCGGCATGGACATCGACGCGCCCGAGCGCAACGCGCTGCGGGAATTCAGCTTCACCGACCGTGACTTCGCGCGGGTCCGCGCGCTGATCCACGCCCGTGCCGGCATCAGCCTGGCCGACAGCAAGCGCGACATGGTCTACAGCCGGCTCTCGCGCCGGCTGCGCGCCACCGGCCGCACCAGCTTCGCCGCCTACCTCGACGCGCTCGAGGCCGACGGCGGCGACGAGTGGGAGGCGTTCACCAACGCGCTGACCACCAACCTCACCTCGTTCTTCCGCGAGGCGCACCACTTCGACACGCTCGCCGCGCACCTGCGCGCGCGTCCGGGGCGGCGCCTGAGGATCTGGTGCTGCGCGGCCTCCACCGGCGAGGAGCCGTGGACGCTCGCACTCACCGCCTGCGAGGCGTTCAACACGCTGGCGCCGCCGGTGGAGATCCTCGCCACCGACATCGACACCGCCGTGCTGCAGACCGCGGTGCGCGGGGTGTATCCGCTGGAGCGACTCAAGGGCGTGAGCCCGGAGCGACAGAAGCGCTTCTTCCAGCGCGGCGCCGGCGCCAACGCCGGGCTGTGCCGGGTCAAGCCGGAGCTGCGCGCCCTGGTGCGCTTCGCCCAGCTCAACCTGCTGGCGCCGCGCTACGAGGTGGACGGCCCGTTCGACGCGATCTTCTGCCGCAACGTGATGATCTACTTCGACAAGCCGACGCAGCGCGAGGTGCTGACCCGCCTGGTGCCGCACATGGCCGACGACGGCCTGTTCTTCGCCGGCCACTCCGAGAGCTTCTTCCACGCCGCCGACCTGCTGACGCTGACCGGCCACACCGTGTACCGGCGCGCCGGCGCCGGCGGGCGCGCGGCATGAGCGCGCGCATCGCGCCCGCGCCGGAGCGCAGCGGGCCACGGCCGTACTTCGACGTCGGCCTGCGCGTCGATGCGTACAAGCTGCTGCCCGCCGACTACATGGTCGGCACCGACGGCACCGCACTGACCACCGTGCTCGGCTCGTGCGTGGCCGCCTGCCTGCGCGACCCGGTGCTGCGCATCGGCGGCATGAACCACTTCATGCTTCCCGACGGCGACGTCGGCACCGGCGCGCCGGCGCGCTACGGCAGCTACGCGATGGAGCTGCTGATCAATGCGCTGCTGGCCAGGGGCGCGCGCCGCGACCGCATCGAGGCCAAGGTCTTCGGCGGCGGCAACGTGCTCAAGAGCTTCACCACCCAGCCGGTCGGCACGCGGAATGCACGCTTCGTCCTCGACTATCTCGCCACCGAGAACATCCCGGTGAAGTCGAAGGACCTGGGCGGCATCCATCCGCGCAAGGTCGCCTTCTTCCCCGAGACCGGCCGCGCGATGGTGCGCCAGCTCCAGCACGCCCACGAGGACGCGGTGCGGGCCGAGGAGAACGCCTACCGCGAGCGCCTGGTCGCGGCGCCGGCGACCGGCTCGGTCGAGCTGTTCTGACTCCACGCGGGTCTTCGGTCCACCCCCAATTCACCAGCGCACCCGGGAGGGTGCCGGCCCCATGTCCGTCAAGGTTCTGATCGTCGACGACTCGGCGCTGATCCGTCAGCTGCTGAGCGAACTCCTCTCCGCCGATCCCGCCATCGAGGTGGTCGGCACCGCGGCCGATCCCTACGTCGCCCGCGACAAGATCAAGCAGCTGCGCCCCGACGTGCTCACGCTCGACGTCGAGATGCCGCGCATGGACGGCCTGAAGTTCCTCGAGAACCTGATGCGCCTGTATCCGCTGCCGGTGGTGATGGTGTCCTCGCTGACCGAGGCCGGTGCCGAGGTCACGCTGTCGGCGCTCGCGCTGGGTGCGGTGGACTTCGTCGCCAAGCCCAAGCTCGACGTCGAGCGCGGCATGCGCGAGTACGCCGACCTGCTGCGCGAGAAGGTCAAGGGCGCGGCGCGTGCGCGTCCCGCCGCGCGCACCGACACGCCCGCGCGCGCGATGCCGGTGCTCTCCGGCGGCTACCGCACCACCGATCGCCTGATCGCGCTCGGTGCGTCGGCCGGCGGCACCGAGGCGCTGCGCGCGGTGATGGAGCGCATGCCCGCCGACGCCCCGGCCGTGGTCATCACCCAGCACATCCCCGCGGGCTTCAGCCGTCCCTTCGCCGAGCGGCTCAACCGGTCCTCGGCGATGACCATCTGCGAGGCCGAGGACGGCCAGCCGATCACGCCCGGCTGCGGCTACGTCGCGCCCGGCGGCCGCCACCTGGAAGTGGTGCGCAGCGGCGCGCGCTGGCTGTGCCGGCTCACCGACGCCGACCCGGTCAACCGCCACCGCCCCAGCGTCAACGTGCTGTTCGATTCGGTGCTCGCCGCCGCCGGCCGCAACGCCGTGGCCGGCCTGCTCACCGGCATGGGCGACGACGGCGCCCGCGGCCTCCTCGGCCTGCGCAGCGCCGGTGTGCACACCGTGGTGCAGGACGAAGCGACCTCCGTCGTCTGGGGCATGCCCGGCGCCGCCTGGAAGCTCGGCGCCGCCGACGAAATGCTGCCCCTCGACCGCATCCCCGAGCGCCTGCTGCGCTGGGCCTCGGAGTAGGGCGCCGAAGCGGGGACTGGGAACGTGGAACGGGCGCCGTCCCTGTAGGAGCGGCTTCAGCCGCGACCAACGCCCGTCGGGGCTGAAGCCCCTCCCACAAACGCCGGCCCTGCCCCTGTAGGAGCGGCTTCAGCCGCGACAGGCCCACCCAACGGCGCGCACACGACCCCGCGCCCGAACCCCCGCCATTCCCCATTCCCGCTTCCCGCCTCACCCATCCCGCTTCACCAACCAAACCCCTAAAGCCCCCGCCCCATCCGCCGATAACTCGGATGTACCCCCGATGGTGACACCCATGCACGCTTCGCTTCCCATCCGACTCGCACCTCCCGTCGCCCTCACCGTGCTCATGGCGGTCGCCGAGGGGCTCGGCTGGTCGACGCCCGTCCGCCTGGCGATCCTGACCACGCTGTCGCTCGCCTGGGGCACCTTCGCCTGGTGGAGCCTGGCCGGCCGCGTGCGTCGCAGCCCCGACGAGGAGAAGCTCGTCCGCGAACAGGACGCCCTGCTCAACGACCTGCGCACCTTCGTCGGCAACGAGGTCGAGGGCTCGCGCCACGAGATCGATCGCACCCGCACCCTGATCCGCGAGGCCGTCGCCCAGCTCGGCACCGCCTTCGACGCGATGAACCGCAAGTCGCGCGAGCAGGGCAACGCCATCGGCCGCATCGTCGACCGCTCGGATGCCGAGCACGGCGGCGTCGACTTCGCCCGCTTCGCCCTGCACGCCAGCAAGCAGATGGAGCAGCTGGTCGCCGCCCTCGAGGACGTCAGCGGCCAGAGCAATGCCACCGTGCATCACATCGACGCGATGGCGCAGCACCTCGACGGCATCTTCTCGCTGCTGGAGGACGTCAAGTCGATCGCCGACCAGACCAACCTGCTCGCGCTCAACGCCGCCATCGAGGCCGCGCGCGCCGGCGAGGCCGGCCGCGGCTTCGCGGTGGTCGCCGACGAGGTGCGCAACCTCTCCGAGCGCTCGACCGCATTCAACGAGCAGATCCGCAAGCTCGCCCACTCCTCGCGCGACGCCGTCACCAAGGTGCGCGAGTCGGTCACGCAGATGGCCTCGCGCGACCTCGACCGCTCCAAGGAGGCGCGCAGCGAGTCGGCCTCGATGCTCAAGCAGGTCGACGCCATGAACGACACCCTGGCCCAGGGCATGCGCGACATCTCCAGCTGCGGCAACGCCGTGAGCGGCTCGGTCGCCGAGGCGGTGCGCGCCCTGCAGTTCGAGGACATCGCCAACCAGGCGCTGGGCTCGGCCCTGGTCCACATCGAGCGCCTGGGCAACATCAACCGCGAGGCCAGTGCCCTGCAGGAACTCCTGCACAGGGCCGGCGCCGCCGACGCCGGCGACCTGCTGCCCATGCTCCGCCAGATCGGCCAGCGCCTGCGCGAGCAGCGCACCGAATGGGAGCGCCCGATCCACAAGCCGGTGAGCCAGCAGTCGATGGTCGCCGGCGAGATCGAACTCTTCTGACCCGCCGGGCGGTGATCGATCAGGGGGTATGCCAAGGGCCGACATTGTCGGCCCTTGGCGCTTTTTATTTGGAGTTGGGTACCTGTGAGGTTTCCGGTCGGGAAGTGGTTCGTCGCGGTAGAGCAGCTGGCGATGTCGAGACCTGCTCCGGCATCAGCTCAGTCGGGCCGGCGGCCTGACCTTGCGGCCCATCGTGTCGAGCAGCCACAGCAACGTGCCTCTTGCCAAGCCATGCAGACGGACCTGATAGCGACGGTACAGCATCGCGTGACCGAACTGCGCGACGCGGCCGCGCAGGAAGCCGCCATCGAACAAGCCGAAGCGCCCGAGCGTGCCATAGGCGTCGAAACCCCCGAGCGACACCAGTCCGCCGAAATCACGATAGGTGGCGGGCGGCGCCCGCCCGCCCGCGATCAGCGCGGGCAGGTGGCGGCAGAGATAGCGCGCATGCTGGCTCGCCGCCTGCGCGGTGGTGGGCACCGGCCCGTCGCGCCCGGAGAACCGCGGACTGGCGCAGTCGCCGAGCGCGTAGATGCAGGGGTCCGTCTCGGTCGCCAGCGTCGGTCCGACGACGAGCTGCCCCGCGCGGTTGCGTTCCATGCCCATGACCTTGTCGAGTAGCGGCGGTGCCTTGACCCCCGCCGCCCACACCTTCAACTCGGCCGGAACGGTTTCGCCACCCTCCAAGTGGAAGCCGGCCTCATCCACCGCCGTGACCCGCGTACCGACCCGCACCTCAATACCGAGCTGCTCCAGCTTCCTGGTCGCCGCCCCGGCCACCCGCTCAGGGAAAGGCGCGAGCAGGCGCGGACCTGACTCGATCAGGACGACCTTCAGGTGGCCTGTTGCGCCGGCGATCCCGTAGCGCTCCGCTACATTCGCCACCTGAACCAGTTCAGCCGCGAGTTCGACACCAGTCGCTCCACCACCGACGATGCCGATCGTCAGCGGTGATCCCGACGCGACGTTCCGCAGCAGTTCGATCCGGAGCCGGTCGTTGAAGGCGATGGCGGCGGACCGATCGTCGATGCTCTGGCAATGTTCGAGCACGCCCGGCGTGCCGAAGTCGTTCGCACGACTGCCCACCGCCAGCACCAGAGTGTCGTAGTCAACTGTGCGTTTTGGCACGATTGCCCGTCCATTGGCGCCGATCGGCGCAAGACGCACCTGCCGCGACCGGCGGTCCACCCCGATCGCCTCGCCATATTCAAAGCAGAAGCCGTGGCTCAGCGCCTGCGCGGCATAGACCGTTTGCTGCAGGGCGGCATCCGCGGTGCTGGCCGCGATCGTGTGCAGCATTGGCTTCCACACATAGGCCGTCTCGCGATCGATCAGGGTGACGCGCAACGTCCGGTCGCCGGAACGCTTGCCCGCAAGCTGCGTGGCGAGGTCGAGCCCGGCCACGCCTCCGCCCACCACCACCAGCCTGTGATCCGCCATATCGCCTGCCACTCCAAACAATTTCTGCCGATTGAAGAAATTTTATTACACACATCCTTCCTCCGGACAGGCGGACCACACCGGTTGTTGGACCGCTCGGTGGCCGGGTCTCTTCTGCTGGAGCGCCGATTCCACCTCGTTCGTTCGACCGGCGCTTGCCCGGGAGGCTGCCCGCTGGTGCAGGGCATCGGCGCTCGGGCAGCGACAACATTCGGTCTCCCGACAGGTGCCCGATCAAAGCACGCTTAACCACCCGGAATGGACGCTCCACCTTCGCCCGGACGCTGGCCTTGAAGTGCTCCCGGCGCACGGTATGACGGCGCTCGCAGCACCGACGGTTTCTCCGCGACCAGAACACGCCGGTGACGTCCCGAAGTTCTCTGCGATTGTCCGCACCTATGTAACCGCAGTCGCCGATCACGGTGTTCTCCTTGCCATGCAGCAACCGGTGTACCCGGGCGACGTCGGCCACGTTCGTCGCCGTGCAGGCGACGTGGTGCGCCAGGCCGGAGAACTCGTCCACGCCAATGTGCGCCTTCATCCCGAAGTACCACTGGTTGCCCTTCCTCGTCTGGTGCATCTCCGGGTCGCGGGTGCCGTCGGCGCTATTCGTCGAACGAGGGTGGTCATCTCGTCGGGAATCGCATCGCGCCCGCCCAACTGCGCGAAGCGGCGCAGCGTCGGTATCTCGTAGAGCGCCTCCTCCATCGCCGCGTCGCTCAGCGCGTACCACTGTTGCAGGAAGCGGATGCGCAGCATCGTCGTCAGCGGGTAGGACTGCCCGCCCGGGGCGCCCCTGCGTCGGGTAGTGCGGTGCGATCAGCGCCAGCAGTGCCGTCCACGGCACCACCTGCTCCATCTCCGCCAGGAACACCTCGCGCCGCGTACGGTTGCGCTGGCCCAGGCGCTCGGCGTCGTCTTCGTCTGTGCGTCGTGCCATTGTGGCGTAGGTGGGAGTTGTTCAGAGCTTCCCTAGCGTGGCCCGGCCGGCACGGGCCAGACCTCCGGCTGCTCGCCGCCCGGGCTCTCGCAGTACGTGGCGTATCACGCGTCCAAGGCGTCGACGTCGGCGGTGTAGCGCTCGGGTTTGACCAACGCCGCCACGGCGTCAAGGCCGCGCCCGCGGAGATTCCCGGGTTGGTCGGTGATGGTGGCGAAGGCCTCGCTCGGGCTCGGTGTGCGTCGCCCTCGTCCAGGAGATCCTGCGCCAGGTCGTGCATGTCGCCGACGAGCTGCTCGGCCTCCGGCAGATTCATCGGATTGAGGCCGGCAGCGAGGATCGCGGCATGCATCGTGATCCAGTGCGCCGTGCGGTCGAGCTGCGTCCCGAAGCCGGACAGCTGCTCGTCGTGTCCACGACGACGCCGCATCCGGCGAGGCCGAACATCGCGAACTTGATGCTCAAGGACCCGAGGTTCGGCACCAGCAGCTGGCCGGCAACGGACATGGCCGCAACCCTTCAAACGTCCCCGGCCTTACCTAACCTGCGCAGGCGGAACGCCACGATCACCTGCAACAGGCCATAGACCAGGACCGTCGCGCCCAGCCAAAGCGAGGTCACCACCAGGCCGGACAGCGGGTTGAGGGCGAACAGCACGCCAAGCAACACGGCCAGCACGCCGCTGACGATCAACATCCATTCGCCGTGGATGTGTTTGCGCACGCCGATGGCGAAGACGATGCGATAGATGCCCGCGACCAGCAGCCAGGCCGCCAGTACCAGCAGCAGGATTCTGGCCATCCCCAGCGGATGGAGCACGGCCAGTGCACCGAAGACGATGGACAGCAGCGCGTAGACCGTCGCCCAGCCGCGCGAGACCGGTGCCGAGCCGCTGAAGGCGGCGATCAGCGCCGCGACCCCTTCGACGATGGCCAGCGCGCCGAGCCAAAGCGTCAAGGTGGCCGCGGTCGCGACCGGCCAGAGCAGGGTCAGCACGCCGAAGACGACGGCCAGCAGGCCGAACATCAGCACGACCCACCAGTTGCGGGCCAGGATGCCGGTCAGCGGACCGGTGGAAGCCGATTGCTCGTTCATGGGAAGTACCTCTTGGCAGGCGGAGCGGGTTGGGTCGGGCACGAGCGATGCTCGCTCCCGTACTGGATTTACTGTGCGGTATAGCCGCCGTCGGCGGCCAGGGCGGCGCCGGTGACGAAGCTGGCGCCATCGGACAGCAGGAAGGCAATGGCATGTGCGATTTCCTCGGCGTGCCCGAGCCGGCCAATCGGATGCAGGCCAACCAGGCCGGTCCGCGCGGCCGGGTCGAGGTTGTCCAGAATCGGCGTTTCCACATAGCCCGGGTGGATCGAGTTCACTCGGATTCCACTGGCCGAATACGCTAGCGCGGTCGAGCGGGTCAGGCCGGTGACGGCGTGCTTGGCCGCGTTGTAGCCGGGTGCGGTGGCGATGCCGACCAGGCCAAGGATCGAGGACATGTTGACCACGGCGCCGCCGCCAGCGGCCAGGATCGCGGGGATCTGATAGCGCAGGCCGTAGGCCACGCCGTTGAGGTTGATGTCGATTACCCGCTGCCAGGCCTCCAGTGACATCTCACCGACCGCTCCGGCCTGGCCGCCGATGCCAGCGTTGTTGACCGCGTAGTGCAATGCGCCGAAATGCTCTTGCGCCGATTCCACCGCGGCCTGCACCTGGTCGGGCTTGGCGACGTCGCAAATATTGCCCACGGCCCTGCCACCGTCGGCACTGATCGCGTCGACTACACGCTGCACGGCGTGCGCCTGGATGTCCGAGACGACCACCGAAAGCCCGTTGGCCGCCAACAGGCGGGCGGTCGCCTCGCCGATACCAGAGGCGGCCCCGGTCACGAGGACGGAATTGCCTGAGAAGGTGTAGTGCATGGCATTGCTCCTGGGTCCGTGGGAGTGCGAGCGCTGCTCGCACGCTCTAGGGAACGTCTGAACAACTCCCTCCGCCCGCGCCACAATGGCACGACCTCCAGGGGATGACGATCGATGCAGCTGACGTTCGGTGATGCGGAAGGGCTGGGCCAGCGCAAGCGCACGCGGCGCGAGGTGTTCCTGGCGGAGATGGAGCAGGTGGTGCCGTGGACGGCGCTGCTGGCCTTGATCGCACCGCACTACCCGTCGATGGGCCGTCGATGGGCCGTCCCGGCCGGCAGCCGTATCCGCTGGCGACGATGCTGCGCATCCACTTCCTGCAGCAGTGGTACGCGCTGAGCGACCCGGCGATGGAGGAGGCGCTGTACGAGATCCCGACCCTGCGCCGCTTCGCGCAACTGGGCGGACGCGATGCGATCCCCGACGAGACCACCATCCTCAACTTCCGCCGCCTTCTGGAGACGCACGGGCTGGCCGCGAAGCTCTTCGAGCAGGTCAACGCGCACCTGGCGCGCAAGGGCCAGAGCCTGCGCGCCGGGACGATCGTGGATGCCACGATCATTGCCGCGCCGAGTTCGACCAGGAACGCCGACGGCACCCGCGACCCGGAGATGCACCAGAAGAAGAAGGGCAACCAGTGGCACTTCGGGATGAAGGCGCACATCGGCGTGGACGAGTTCTCGGGCCTGGTGCACCACGTCGACTGCACGGCGGCGAACGTGGCCGACGTCACCCGCATCGACCGGCTGCTGCACGGTCGGGAGGACACGGTGATCGGCGACAGCGGCTACACCGGGGCGGACAAGCGTGAGGAGCTGCAGGGCGTCGAGGCCGCGTTCTGGATCGCGGAGAAGCCATCGAAGGTGCGGGCGATCAGGAGTCAGCGCGAGCGCGCGCAGACCCGTCGCTGGGAGCAGTTCAAGGCCAGCGTGCGGGCGAAGGTGGAGCACCCGTTCCGGGTGGTGAAGCGCCAGTTTGGTTTCACCAAGGTGCGCTACCGCGGACTGGCGAAGAACACCGCGCAGATGCTGGCGCTGTTTGCGCTGTCGAACCTGTGGATGGCGCGGCGGCGCCTGTTGGCGCCGGCGGGATAACTGCGCCTGACGGGCGGGAAACCCCGTCCACGGGCGCCGGAAACGGCGCAAGACGTCACCCTTTGAAGCCATTTGCCTCGTCAAACGGGCTGGTCCGGCGGTCAGAGCGGGTTGTTCAGATGATCCCTAAGCCCCGTACAAAGACGCACCGTAATGAGTCGGGTCTGAAGAATCGATATCAGGCCAGGCAACCGAGCCTCAACGGCTGCCGGCTTGATGTATCGGCGTTGGCTATTGCCCGGATCCAGGCCCACAAAAACACGATCCACCGCAGCAGCCAGCGGATGTTGTAGCCGGCCGCGCAGGCGATCACGTGCAGGGCGTCGCCTTCGGCGCCCTTGAGAAGCGTAGCACCGGTCAAGGCCCCTGCATCGGCGCAACGGTGAACATCACGCGCTCGCGATACGGGCGGCCCAGCGTTTCGACGCGATAGCCCTTCGCCTCGATGCGGGACCGAACCTCGTCCCACAGCGCCTGCTTCGTGATGTAGACGACACCGGGTTCGCCTTCGGCCAGCTCGGTCGCCAGATCCTCATCGAACGTGGGATTGAAGCGCGCCCCCGGGACCGGCAGCAGCGACACCTTTTCGACCTCCGCGTTCAGATGCAGACGCAATCCGTAGCGCGCCATGTCCTCGACGAAGACCACTTCATGAATGGCGTCCGGCGTACGACTGCGCAGCACGTCGGACCACTCGGCCGCGTTCTTGTGCGACGGCCAGGCGGCCGCGCCGAGCTTTAGCGCGAGCAGGGCACCGCACCATGCCGCCAGCCATCCCCAATGCGGCAGGCTGCGACGTTCGCCCTGGCGCTGGATGGCGATGAGGATCGCGAGCGGCACGAACATCGGCAGCACATAGAGCGGCAGCCGCGAGCGCGCGAGGCAGAACACCGCCAGCGGCAGCAGCACCCAGATCGCGAGCAGCAGCATGGCCGCCTCCTGGTCGCGCGCACCGGGATCGCGCCAACGCCGGATCCGGCCGGGCAAGCCCCTGGTCCAGCGCCACAGCGACGGGGTCCACGGCATCGTCCCCAGCACCAGCGTGGGTGCGTAGACGGCGAGCCAGCCATACCACTGGCCATTACGTCCGAACGCGTTGGTGGCAATGCGATTGACCACCTCGTCGCCGATGAAATACTCGAACAGGCCCGGGTTGTTCAGGAAGACGGCCGCGTACCACGGCAAGGCCAGTACTGCGAACAGGACGACGCCGGTGATCTCCAGCGCCCTGCGCCGCCCGGGCAACAGCCAGTCGCACAGGACGATGACTGCAAGCGGCAACAGCCCCGGCGGCCCCTTGGCCAAAAACGCGAGCGCGAACGCGGCCCACATCAGGACGATCCACATCTTGGGATGCGTCTTGCCCCACCGCGCTTCGACGAACGCCCAGACCGCGAGGGTTTCGCAGGCAGCGAGGACGAAATCCGTCGTCACGAGCTGCGAGGCCCCGAACGGCAGCAGCATCGTGGCGTAGACCACGGCCGCGGGCGTCTCGGTTCCCGGAGCGAGACGCCGCGCGGTGCGCCACGTTAGCCAGACGCAGAGCAGATAGGCCAGCGCGATCGGAAGCCGAGCAGCCCACGGGTTGCGGCCCAGCACGCCGACGCTCGACGCGATCGCCCAGTAGGTCAGCGGCGGCTTGGTCCAGTGCCCGACCTCGTCGTTGCGGCGCGGGTTGAGCCAGTCGCCGCTGTCGAGCATGTTGACGGCGACGTTCGTGTAGCGCCCCTCGTCCGGGTCCCAGATGCCGCGGCTGCCAAGGAACGCGAGCGCCAGCGTCAGGACCATCACGATGGTCCAGAGGCCGGGCGCCGGCTTGCGCGGGAAGACCATCGACACTGCGGATTAAGCTCCGGTGCACCCGTCCGCAATGAGCGCGTGTCGTGGAAGGAGACGGTGGAGGCGGTTGTTGACGCTGCCCATGAGCGGGATGGCTCCTAACGGGGTGTCCAGCCGTACACGTGCCAGCCGGGCTGCAGCGGATGGTCCAGCGTGGGCTGTCGGAAATCGGTCGGAACGTCGTCAGCCGAGACAGAAGGGCAGTGCTCGCGCCGAAACCGCGGGGTGCGGAGGTGGAATGTCCGAGTCTCCGACCGGCTTCCGACCGTCGGACCGCTACAGTGGCCGCGGTCTGCCCTGTCTGCCGAATGGAGTGATGGATGCGCGTCCTGGTGGTCGAGGACAACCGGAACCTGATGTCCAATCTGTTCGAGTACTTCGAACCGCTGGGGCATACGCTCGACGCCGCGCCGATGGGCCACCGGGCTGCACTTGGCGCTGACCCAGAAGTGACCGCCGTTCAGTCGTCGTCGGTCACATGCGGGTCGATGCGCCAATCGCTCTTGTCATAAAGCCCGAAGCCGTTGGGGATTAAGGGGTCGGGTTCATTTCAGGAACTAAGGGGTCAGGAACTAAGGGGTCGGGTTCATTTCCAGCGGGTCAGCGGATAAGGGGTCAAGTCATCCCTTTTTGCACCACGGAAAGCAAACCTGACCCCGTTGTTCACCCGGGCCTGCCGCTGCGCCAGGACCTGCGGGTGTTCCATTTCGATCCATAGGCGTGAGCGCCGTTGCGCCGCACCGTGGCCGGACGCCACCGACAGGGCTGTCCGTAACGCCACCGACTCCTCCCCCATGCGCCGACTCCGTCTAGGGGAGGAGTGGACATGCGGTGTGTGCGAAAGCAGTGGTTCTTTTCCTACCCGCGTACGGGCGGGCCGCCTCGGATCGAAACTTCACGAGCGGGTACGGTGGCGGCTCGCTGCACGGAGGCTCGCCACCTGTCGTGCGGGACCGCCACCGCGCGTGCTCAGCCGAGCGACCCGCCGGCCTCACTTCGCCTACCCTCGGCGACAGCGACGCCCGTGCACCCCTCAGGACGAGACCATGCCCGCATTGCTCCAGCGCACGAGCCGATCCTTCGCCGTCAGCGGCGCGTTCGCCGGCAGACGCAACCGCCGGCGCCCCTGGCCGCGGGTTGATCTTTGCGCGGCACTGCTCGCCCTGCTGGGGGCAACCGCGAGCCTCGGCTGCGCCACCGCATCCGAACCACCTTCGACGGCCAAGGAGGCCGCGGTCATGACTGCCCCGGAATCCGCATTCACAGCTGCCAATCCCACCCTCAGCGCCGAAGAGATCGGTGAGCGGTTCCTGAAGCTGGTCGGAAGGCTGGAATCGCGCAGTGACCTTGATCTGGATCTTGTTCGAACGACTCTGGGACTTAGGTTCTCAAGGGTTCCCGGGGATGAGCACCATCTTGTATCCGAGGCTCCTCTCGGTTCGGGTTGGAGCTACATCGCCGGCTTTCTTGAAGCGACTCCCTCGAACCTGAGCTCGGTATACCTGGACTTCAGGAGCTCGCAGGGCCCCGATGCAGAACTGACGCCTGTCTGCACCCTTGATTTCGGGCACTACCATAATGCGATGATCGAAATGGGCTTCATGGCCGACCCATACTACGATTACGATCACGGGCGTGAGCGTCTGCTGGACTGGCGCTATACGAAGTTCCGGGAAGGCGACGGTTCAGTCGATATGACCATTTCTATTGTTCCGCAAGATCCTCCCCCAGGCGCAACAGATCGCCGCTGCGTGAAATCCATCAGCATGTTGAACTGACCCCTTAGGGAGCGCCAGGATGGCCACTCCAAATCCCGAGCTCGAAGCCGCGCTCGGCGCTTTCGCCGCGCAACCCGGCACCACGCTGGATCAGGAAGCGCAGCTGCGTGCGGCGGTCGTCGCCGACGCCGATCGACTCGATCTGCTCAACCAGCAGGCCGCCGCCGGTCAGCTCAAGGGTTTCACCCTGGAAGCACCTGGCGGCGCATCCAATCTGACTGGCACCTATGACAAGGCAGCGGGCGTGGTCACCGTGCCGCTAGCCAGCTTTCGGAATAAGGGGTCGGGTTTCATTTCCAGCGGGTCAGCGAATAAGGCGTCAAGTCATCCCTTTTTGCACCACGGAAAGCAAACCTGACCCCGTTGTTCACCCGGGCCTGCCGCTGCGCCCAGGAGCTGCGGGTGTTCCATCTCGATCCATAGTCGTGAGCGGCATGTGCGAGCCACGGTAGCCGGGACGCCATCGACAGGGTTGCCGGCAAGGTCACCGACTCCCCACCGCGCGCCGACTTCGTCCAGGGGAGGAGTGGACATGCGGCGTGCGAAAGCAGTCGTTGTTTTCCTACCCGCGCATGGGCAGACGGACTCGGACCGAAGCTTCACGAGCGGGTACGGTGGCGGCTCGCTGCACGGAGGCTCGCCACCTGTCGTGCGGGACCGCCGCCGCGCGTGCTCAGCCGATCGACCCGCCGGCCTCACTTCGCCTACCCTCGGCGACAGCGACGCCCGTGCACCCCTCAGGACGAGACCATGCCCGCATTGCTCCAGCGCACGAGCCGATCCTTCGCCGTCAGCGGCGCGTTCGCCGGCATATGCAACCGCCGGCGCCCCTGGCCGCGGGTTGATCTTTGCGCGGCACTGCTCGCCCTGCTGGGGGCAACCGCGAGCCTCGGCTGCGCCACCGCATCCGAACCACCTTCGACGGCCAAGGAGGCCGCGGTCATGACTGCCCCGGAATCCGCATCCACAGCTGCCAGTCCTGTCCTCAGCGCCGACGAGATCGGCAGCCGGTTCCTGAAGTTGATCGAGGGGTTGGAGTCGCGGGAAGACCTGAGTCCGGATCGCGTGCAGGAAGTACTGGGTCTCCCACTTCAGCGTCGTGCGGATAGAGGGTTTTCCCACTATGGCCAAGTGCAGAAAAACGGCTGGAGGACCGGCCTTTTCCTGTACGACGAGTCACCCGGGCATAAGAGGCGGGTGAGCTTGCAGATCGACCAGTTCGAAGAAGGGATGCCTGCGACCGCCTGTGCCCTGGGCTTCGCGAAGTATCGCGGCGCGTTCGAAAGGATGGGCTTCTTCGGATCGCCTGTGCACGGGGAGCATGGACAACTCGAGTACTGGCACTACTACAAGCCCAACGATCTTGTATTCCAGATAGTTCCTCAATATGCGGTGCCTGAGGTTCCTGGCGTGGCAGGGCCGCTCTGCGTGCGCTCCATTGACATGTTGGACTGAATAAGGGGTCAGGTTCATTTCTATGCTAGCCGAGCCTTTCAGGCAGCGCCGCTTTCCAGAAGTAAGGGGTGGGGTTCAACTCCAGCGGATCAGCGAATAAAGAGGCCAGTCTCCTCTTGCGCACCAGAGAAATTGAACATGACCCCTTTGTTCCCCGTGCGTGGCGGCACCCGCGTGAGCAGGCCGGAAGCGCGCAGATAGCGCGAACGCTCTGCGCCTTGCCGGCGTGGCGGGCTTCGCGTCCGGCGACCCGATGATGCGCACCTGCCGCGTGCACGAGCGCGGTTGCATGCATCCGCGGCGTACCTTGCCGACCGCCTCTGCACTCGCGACACGACGCTGTGGTATTGATTCCATGTCCGGCACCGTCGCGCGAGGCGACGCGGCCTGAGGACATGGAGCGGAGATCATCCGCGCGTCCGGCGCGGATGCCGCATTGCAGGGAGCAGGGGACACATGAAGGATTACGCCGTAGGCGCCATGCTGGCGCTGTGCCTGTGCGCGACCGCCGCGCAGGCCGTCGCCCAGGAGGTCATGGCCGAGCGTGAGCAGGTATCGCGCGTCATGCCCGCGCGCCCGCCGGATGCCGCGCGCTGGCAGGCGGCGATGGCGCCGGGCACCGCGACCATCCGCGGCGTGGCGACCACCCGCCACCGGCTCAAGGCCGGCTTCAGCGGCATGATGTTCTACATCCCGAGCTCCAAGGATCGCAGGCCGGTGGAGTCGCAGCCGGTCCACCTGATGCCCTTCGATGAATATACGCAGGAGTGGCTGGATCTGTACCTGTCGGAGGGCGGCACCCGCGAGGTTCGCGGTGAGCCGTTGCGGACGGTGGCGGGCTTGGATCCATCGCTCGAGGCGCTGCGCCGCTCGATCATCACCAACTCGTCGGGCGATTTCGAGTTCCGCAACGTCTCGCCAGGGCGCTATCTCGTCTATGCGGAGCCCGAGTGGGAATCGGACGGCGTGGTCCGCACCGGTCGCGCCGCCGGCAACACGGTGGCCGGCTACGTCCATACCGCACGGGTCGATCTCGCGTACAAGATCATCGACGTGCCGGCAGGCGGCGGCGTGGTGGATGCCGACATCCGCTCCGAGAAGATCATCTACGAGAAGAAGACCTACGCCGACTGACTGCGGAGGGCACAGCTGGGTCGGGCGAAGCCCGCCCGCATCGGCGCGGGACGGCTGGCTGCAGTGTCCGCGCCGGAACGACGGGCCTGCCATAGCGGCCTCGGCGTGCATCGCTCGCCGCATCGAACCTGGCGAGCGAGGCGTGCCGTGCAGCCGTGCGCAGCCGCACGATGCGGGGGGCGCCCTCGCTCAGAGCAAGGGACGGTATGAAGGTCGTTCGCGGCAGCACGTTCAAGGCGGATCGTCCCTGGGGCGCCACGCTTATCGCCAACATGGGTGGGATCACCACGCGCCTGCACTGGACCGATCAGCCCTACAAGTGGCACGTCAACGACGGCGAGGAGGTGTTCGCCGTCCTCGATGGCCGGGTGGAGATGCGGTACCGGGAGGCGGGGGTCGAGCGCAGCGTCATCCTGGAGACTGGCGACGTGTTTTATGCCGACGCCGGTACGGAGCATGTCGCCCATCCCATTGGCGAGGCGAGGATCCTGGTCGTCGAGCGCGAGGGCAGTGTCTAGGGCCCGCGACTCTGCCCTGGGTGCGGGCGGGATCCATCTGCGGCTGGATGGGCGGCCTCTATTCTCGGGCTCGCTCGATGCCGGTCGGTGCTTGCGGTCAGGCGGCCCCAGCTCGCGATCGAGTAGGAGACGCTCCGCATGACGAGCACTTGGACATGCCCGCACTGCAGCCGCCGGTTCACCCGGAAGAACCAGCGCCACGCCTGCGGGACGGGCGAGCGGAGCGATGTGCTGCGCAAGAGGCCCGCGGAGGTCGTCGACCTTTATTCGGCGCTGGAGACGTTCGCAACGTCGCTTGGGCCGGTCGAGGTCGTCACCCGCGAGCGCTACGTGCTGTTCCGGAGCAGGCGCGTCTTTGCGGATGCGATCGTGATGAGCGACGCCGTCCGGCTCGCCATCCACCTGACGCGCGAGGTCGAGCATCGACTGTTCTTCAAGGTGGTGTCGGATCACAGGCAGGTGACGCATGTCGCCAGGCTGCATGACCTGCAGGACCTCGAGGCGATGGAGCCCTTCCTGCGGGAAGCCTACGAAGCCTCCTTATCCTGAAACGCAGTACGAGATGCCGGTGGCCGCCGGCCGGAAGCCGGCATGGCGGCTCTGGACGCCGTCGCCACGGTCGAAGCCATTCCTCCAGCGGCAGCACGGCGGCGACCTCGATCAGAAAGCCACCGCCGAGGCGCGGCCCTATTGACCCCGCCACCGCACCGGGTAGAGACTCGGTTCCAAGGAGCCTAGAAACTCCGCACACAGCGGTACCCACCTCCGTCAAACCGGTGGGTTTTTTGTGCCCGTGTTTTCTCGCGGGCGTAGACCGACGCGATGCCTGCGTCGGGAGGGCGGTGAATAAAACACCCGAAAGGGGAATAAGCCCGCCGGCTGTGTGCGGTTTCTAGCCTCCCGACTTCCCGTCCGCCGCCCGGCGGGCGGGCACTTCATGGAAGGAGGATGGGCAATGTCGAACCGCGAATCGAACGCATCGAACACCACCGGCTATTTCCTGCCGGAGGACAGCCAGTTCCGGCTGAAGAAGCTGCGCGACCACATGACGTTCCTCTCGCACCTGGCGCAGCCGCGCACCTGGGACGGGGAGCGCGAATTCGCACCTGAGGTCCGGCTGGACGAGCTGGCGGTCTGCCTGGAACTGCTGGCCGAGCAGGCCGGGATGGTACTGGCCGAGGTGTCGTGGATGGCGCCTCCGAAGGACGAGGCGGATATCTCCGCAGCGGAGCGGAACGCCTCATCCGCCGAAGGCGAACCCGAGGACGCGCCGGAGGGCGTCCGCTTCGGCATCACCCTCGACCAGATCGACGACCTGAACCGCCTGGTGCAGATGATCTCGGCCCACGGCGACGCGATCGCCGCCGGCAGCGCCGGGCTGGCAGCGCAGACCCTGCCGTTGCTGGGCGAGGCGATCTTCGAGGGGGCCGAGGCCGTGCGCACCATCCTCGATCAGGTCGAGGCGCAGCGTTCCGGCCCGACCCCGTCGAAGCGGAACGGCGTCGGCGAGGCGCGGGCGGTCTACCGCATCGCGCCCCTGCCTGCCGCCGCGTAGCACCCCGCCTGCCGCGCGCGCCGTGCCCCGGCGCCGCGGCAGGCTTGTTCATCCCGACCCCCGGACGATCAGGCAAGGATCCGGAAATCCCGTTCTACCGGGCGCCGGCGCGGGGCGACGAGCATGGCCTCCACGACGAACCGGCCCGCTCCGGGCCGCGAACCGGGAGACCTGCCGACATGACCTCCGTCACCTCGCTCGACCGCTACCGCCTGCTCGGCCGCTCCGGCCTGCGCGTCTCGCCGCTGTCCCTGGGCACCATGACCTTCGGTTCCGACTGGGGCTGGGGTGCGGACCAGGACGAGGCGCGGCGCATCTTCGACGCCTACGTCGACCGCGGCGGCAACTTCGTCGACACCTCGGTCAACTACACCGACGGCGCCTCCGAGCGCATCCTCGGCGGCTTCATCCGCGACCGGCGCGAACGCATCGTGCTGGCGACCAAGGCCACGATGGCGCGCGACCCGGCCGACATCAACGCCGGCGGCAACCATCGGCGCAACCTGGTGCGCTCGGTGGAGGCGAGCCTGCGCCAGCTCGACACCGGCTGGATCGACCTGCTCTACCTGCACGCCTGGGACTTCACCGCCACGCCGGAGGAGGTGATGCGCGCGCTGGACGACCTGGTGCGCGGCGGCAAGATCCTCTACGTCGGCATCTGCAACACGCCGGCCTGGCGGGTGGCGCAGATGCAGGCGCTCGCCGACCTGCGCGGCTGGTCGCCCTTCGTCGCGCTGCAGATCGAGTACAGCCTGGTCGAACGCACCGTCGAGCACGAACTGATGCCGATGGCGCAGGCGCTGGGCCTGGGCGTGCTGCCGTGGTCGCCGCTGGGCGGCGGCATCCTCACCGGCAAGTACCGGCGCGAGGACCTGTCCGACGAGAACGGTGCCGACGTCGCCACCACGCGCAAGGGCGTCATCGCCTCGACCGGCCACCTCAACGCGCGCGCGCTTGCCATCGCCGACGTGGTGGGCGAGGTGGCGGCCGAGGTCGGCGCGTCGCGCTCGCAGGTGGCGCTGGCGTGGACGCTGCGCCATCCCGCCGTGGTCTCGCCGGTGATGGGCGCCCGCACGCTGGCCCAGGCCGAGGACAACTTCGGCGCGCTGGACCTCGTCCTCGACGACGCGCAGCTCGCGCGCCTGGACGCCGCGAGCGCGCCGGCGCCCATCTTCCCGGAGCGCTTCATCGGCCGGCCGATGGCGCAGCAGCTCATCTTCGGCACGCACGCCGTCGCCGGGCGGAGGTGAGCCATGCGCACGCTTCTTTACGCCGTGCTGCTGGCCGCATCGCTCGTCGCGACGCCGGCCGCCTCCGCCGCGGAGCCCGCGACCGAACACAACCGCCGCGTGGTCGCCGCGGCCTTCGCCGCATGGGCGGCCGGCGGCAGCGGCTTCTTCGACGAGGTTCTCGCGCCGGACGTGGTGTGGACGATCGCGGGCTCGGGGCCGAGCGCCGGCACCTACCGCGGACGCGAGGCGCTGCTGACCGGTGCCGTGGAGCCACTCACGCGCCACCTCGCCACCCCGGTCCGTCCCGTGTCGCACCGCGTGTGGGCGGACGGCGAGCACGTCGTCGTCGACTGGCAGGGCGAGGCGACCACCACCGCAGGCCGCCCCTATCGCAACAGCTACGCCTGGATCCTGCGGATGGAGGACGGCAGGGCGGTCGAGGTGAAGGCGTACCTCGATCTCGCCGCCTACGACGCGGTGGTGCGGCCGGCGCCCTGAGCCTGGCGTCATCGTGCCGCGGCGCCGACCGCGGCATGCTGGGCGCCGTCGCGTTCGCCATCGCATCCTCCGCCGCGCCCCCGCCACGTTCGAACCATGCACGACGCCACCGCCCTCGCCGACGCCATCGCCCGCCATGCGCCGCACGACGGCATGCTGCCGACCGCCATCCCCGGGCTGACGCTCATCCGCACCTCGGCACCCACGCTGCCGATGCCGGTGGTCTACGAGCCCTCGGTCTGCCTGGTCGCGCAGGGCCGCAAGCGCGCGCTGCTCGGTACCACCGCGTTCGACTACATGCCCGGCACGCACCTGCTGGCCTCGGTCGGGCTGCCGATCGTCGGCAGCGTCACCGAGGCCTCGCCGCAGCGGCCCTACCTGAGCCTGCAGCTGGAGATCGACGTGCACGAGCTCGGCGAACTCGCGCTGCGCCACGTGCCCACGGCGGAGGCGCCGGCGGCACCGACCGGGCTGACGCTCGGCACCACGCCGCGCGAACTGCTCGACGCCTCGGTCCGCCTGGTCTCCCTGCTCGATGCGCCGGACGACATCGACGCGCTCGCACCGCTGACCGTGCGCGAGATGCTCTACCGCCTGCTCAGCGGGCCGGAGGGGCACATCCTCCGGCACATGGCGCGCGCCGACAGCCGCCTGAGCCAGGTCGCGCGCGCGATCGTGTGGATCCGGCAGCGCTACCGCGAGGCCTGCCGCATCGAGGAGGCCGCCGACGTCGCGGCGATGAGCCGCTCGAGCTTCCACCAGCACTTCAGGGCGATCACGCGGATGAGCCCGATCGAGTTCCGCACCCAGCTGCGCCTGCAGGAGGCGCGCCGGCTGATGCTGGCCGAGGCGATGGACGCGGCGTCGGCCGGCTTCGCGGTGGGCTACGGGAGCCCGTCGCAGTTCAGCCGCGACTACGCGCGGGTGTTCGGCAGCCCTCCGGCCCGGGACGCACAGCGTCTGCGCCTCGAATTTTCGAGCGCGTGAGGCCGGCGTTCCGGCCTCGCCGGGACCGTGCGGCATCGGCCCCCGCTGCTTGACCCTGTAGTCGCTACAGCCTGCATCATCGCGCGCCCCAGAAGCGCCTGCCGGCGCCTCGCCCGTTTCCGCGAAGGCTCCCGAACCCGATGTCGATCGTTCTTCTTCGCCGCGGTCTCGCGGCGGCCATGGCGCTGTCCCTGGCTGCTCCCGCGCTGGCCCAGGACGCTGCCCACGCCCTCGATCACGACCACGACGCGCACGGGACCCCTGCGCCCGCGGGCGCAGGTCACGACGCGCACGACGACCCGGTGCGCCTGGACGCCATCGTGGTGCAGGCCACGCGTTCGGGCCGCAGCCTGCTCGACGAGCCGATCCGCGTGGAGGTGAGCGAGCGCGAGGAGATCGAGGAAAAGCTGCTGATGCGGCCGGGCAACATCGCGATGCTGGTCGCCGAGATCGGCGGCATCCGCACTCAGGTCACCTCGCCCGCGCTGGGCGCGGCCAACATCCGCATCCAGGGCATGAGCGGCCGCTACACGCAGCTGCTGGCCGATGGGCTGCCGCTCTACGGCGGCCAGACGGCATCGATCGGGCTGCTGCAGATCCCGCCGACCGACCTGGGCCAGGTCGAGGTGATCAAGGGCGCGGCCTCGGCGCTCTACGGGCCCTCGGCACTGGGCGGCGTGATCAACCTCGTCTCGCGGCGGCCGCAGGCCGTGCCCGAGAGCGAGGTGCTGCTGAACGTCACCAGCCGTTCCGGCCAGGACCTCACCGCCTACACCGCGGCGCCGCTGCGCGACGGCTTGAGCTATTCGCTGGTCGGCGGCGTCCATCACCAGCACCGGCAGGACCTCGACGACGACGGCTGGATCGACATGCCCGGCTACGAGCGCGCGACGGTCCGGCCGCGCCTGTTCTGGGAGGGCGTCGACGGCGGTTCGGCCTACCTGACCATCGGCGCCATGGACGAACGGCGCACGGGCGGCACCCTGCCGGGACGCACGCTGGCGGACGGGTCGGTCTTCCCGCAGGCGCAGGACAGCACGCGGTTCGACATCGGCCTGGTGGCGGAAGTGCCGATGGGCGAGGACGCGCTGCACCTGCGCGCCTCGGGCATGACCCAGGCCCACGACCACCGCTTCGGCGACCTGCTCGAACGCGACCGCCACCGCACCGCCTTCGCCGAGGCGTCCTACGCCGCCGCGCGCGGCGACACCTCCTGGCTGGCCGGCGTCGCGCTGCAGTCCGACACCTACCGCTCGCGGACCTTCCCGGAGTTCGACTACGGCTTCGACGTGCCGGCGCTGTTCGGCCAGGCCGAGCACGAGCTCTCCGACGCGCTCACCCTGGCCGGCAGCGCGCGGCTGGACCGGCACAGCGCGTACGGCAGCTTCTTCAGCCCGCGCCTGTCGGTGCTCTACCGGCCGGGCGACTGGACCGTGCGTGGCTCGCTCGGTCGCGGCCTCCACGCGCCGACGCCGTTCGTGGAGGAGATCGAGGCCGCCGGCCTGTCGCGGCTGGCGCCGCTCGGCGACCTCGAGGCGGAGACCGCGACCACCGCGTCGCTCGACGTCGGGCGCGTGTTCGGCGGGTTCGAAAGCAGCCTCACGCTCTTCGCCTCGCGCATCCGCGACGCGGTGCAGCTGCAGCCGCTCGACGACGATGCGGGCGTGCGCCTGGTCAATGCGGAGGGCGCGACCCGGACCGCCGGCGCGGAGGCGCTGCTGCGCTACCGCTGGGACGATGTCTCGGTGACCGGCAGCTACGTCTACGTGGACGCGTCGGAGACGACCGCCGACGGCGGCCGGCGGGCGACGCCGCTGACGCCGCGCCATACCGCGGGCCTGGTCGCGATGTGGGAGCAGCACGGGCGCGGGCGCGTCGGCGTCGAGGCCTACTACACCGGCAGCCAGCCGCTCGACGGCGATCCCTACCTGGCGCGCGGCAAGCCCTACCTGCTGCTGGGCGTGCTGGGCGAGGTGACGGTGGGCCGGGCCAGCTGGTTCCTGAACCTGGAGAACCTGCTCGACGTCCGCCAGACCCGCGAGGCGCCGCTGGTCCTGCCGCAGCGCGCCGCCGACGGGCGCTGGACGGTCGACGCTTGGGCGCCCATCGACGGCTTTGTGGTCAACGGCGGTGTGCGCATACGCTTCGGCGGGTACTGACGGACCAAGGGCCGGGCGTGCACACCATCGGCGAAGCCGCGCGCAGGACGGACACGCGCGTCGAGACGATCCGCTACTACGAGCGCATCGGCCTGCTCGACCGGGCCGACCGTTCGACGGGCAACTACCGCCTCTACGGCGACGCGCAGCTCAACCAGCTGTCCTTCATCCGCCGCGCCCGCAACCTGGGCTTCTCCATCGAGCAGGTGCGCGCGCTGATGGCGCTGGGCACGACGCCGCAGCAGTCCTGCGCGCAGGTCGACGCGCTCGCACGGCGGCACCTGGACGAGGTCGAGCGCAAGATCGCCGACCTCGACGCCCTGCGCGGCGAACTGCACGGGCTGCTGTCCCAGTGCAGGCAGGGCACCATCGCCGAGTGCAGGATCATCGAGGCGCTGGCGCCCCCGGCAGGAGGCTGAGCGGCGCGCGCGCCGGTATGCTCGCCTGCCCTCCGTCGCAGGCCACCCGGATGACCATCGAGACCGAGGACGACGTCATCGCGCTCCAGCGCATCGGCAGGATCGTGTCCTCCGTGCTGCAGGCGATGCTGGATGCCGCCGAGCCCGGCATGACCACGCGCGAGCTGGACGCGCTCGGCGGGGCCCTGCTAGCGCGCCACGGTGCGCGCTCGGCGCCGCAGCTCACCTACGATTTCCCCGGCTGGACCTGCATCAGCATCAACGAGGAGGCCGCGCACGGCGTTCCGGGCGATCGCGTGATCCAGCCCGGCGACGTCATCAACGTCGACGTCTCCGCCGAGCTCGACGGCTACTTCGCCGATACCGGCGGCACCGCGGTGGTGCCGCCGACCACGCCGCTGAAGACGCGCCTGTGCCACGCCGGCCGCACGGCGCTGGAGCAGGCGATGCGCCAGGCGCGCGCCGACCGCCCCATCAACGGCATCGGTGCGGCGATCGCGCGCACGGCGAGGACCTACGGCTTCCGCATCATCGAGAACCTCGCCAGCCACGGCACCGGCCGCGCGCTGCACGAGGAGCCGGCGCAGATCTCCGGCTACTACGATCCGCGCGACCGGCGCCTGCTGCGCGAGGGCATGGTCATCACCATCGAGCCCTTCCTGTCGACGAAGAGCCGCGTCGTTACCGAGACCGCCGACGGCTGGACCCTCGCCGGCGTGCGCGGCAACCTCTCGGCGCAGTACGAGCACACGATGATCGTCACCCGCGGCGCGCCGATCGTGGTCACCCGGCACTGAAGGACTCAGAGCCGGCCCTGCGCGAGCAGCTCGCGGGTGCGCGCGAGCGTCGACAGCAGCGCCGCGCGGTAGCCCTGCTCGGAATCCATCCACGCCTGCTCGGCCTGCTCCTCGGGCCCGCCCGGCGTCCGGTCGCGCAGGCCGAGGTAGCAGTAGAACCGGAGCTGGAGCGCGCCGGCCGCGTCCTCGAACAGCTCGTTGACGATCGCGCCCTCGCGCGGGCCGGTGGCCTGGAAGAACGACACCTTCCTTCCGGGTTCGAAGCAGACGATCTCGCGCAGCGCGTCGCCGGCGATGGTGGCCTCGCGGACGAGGTGGGTGGCGCTCTCCTCCACGACCTCGCAGCGGGTGCAGACCTCAGGCGGCAGGAACAGGCGCGCGTCGCGCGCCTTGAGGACGAGGCCGGCCCAGGCCTGGGCGCGGGTGAGGACGGGCTGGCCGGGCGGATTCACCGGCACGGTGGCGGTCGAGAAGATCATGGTGGTGTCCTGGTGTGGAAGGTCCGCGCCGGGATGGCGCGGACAGCGGTCAGGCCGAGGCCGCGACGCCGGCGGCGAAGTCGCGGTACGTACGCAGCGGGCGGCCCAGCAGCGCGGTCAGGCGCTCGACGTCGCCGGGCTCGGGCCGCATGCCGTCGCTCGCGAAGCGCTCGGCCATCAGGCGCATGTCGAAGGCCATCCAGGGCGGCATGGCGTTCCTGAGGTTGCGCTCGAAGCCGGCGGTGTCGTCGCCGCCGTGCACGACGGGACGGCCCAGCACCTCGGACCAGATCGCGGCGACGTCGGCACCGGTGAGGGTGTCCGGGCCGACCACGTTGATGCGTTCCAGCGGGAGCGGCGTGGGCGCGCGCTCGCGGCGCAGCAGCTCGATGGCGGCGATCTCGCCGATGTCGGCCGCGCCGACCATGGCCAGGCCGAGCGTGCCGAGCGGCATCGGGTAGACGCCGTGGCCGAGGACGACATCCTTGATCGCCAGGTCGTTGTCGATGAAGTAGGCCGGGCGCAGGATCGTCGCGCCGATGCCCATGGCTTCGATCATCCGTTCCACGCCGAACTTGCCGGCGAAGTGGGGCACGTCGACGTAGCGGTCGGCGTGGATCACCGACAGGTAGACGACGCGGTCGATGCCGGCCTCGCGGGCGAGGTTGAGCGTGATCAGCGCCTGGGTGAACTCGTCCGGGGTCACGGCGTTGAGCAGGAACAGGGTGGACGCGCCCGCAAGCGCGCCGCGCAGCGCATCGACATCGAGCAGGTCGCCCTGCACCACGTCGACGCCTTCGGGCAGGGCGGCCTTGGCCGGATCGCGGACCAGGGCGCGGACATCGGCGCCGCGTGCGGCGAGCTGGGCGAGGACGTGGCGGCCGATGGTGCCGGTGGCGCCGGTAACGAGGATGGTCATGGGAAGCTCCGGATGGTGTCGGGAAGTCGACGAGGGCACGGTATCCATCCCGCATATGGTCCGAAAGACGCTATAAATAGACTGCCCGTCCCGCTGGATAGACACGTGGACCTGCCGGCCCTGGCCGACTTCAACCTGGTGGCCCGCCACGGCGGCTTCGGCCGCGCCGCCCGTGCGAGCGGGCGCCCGAAGGCGACGCTGTCGCGCCGGGTGGCGGATCTCGAGCGCGACCTCGGCCTGCGCCTGTTCGAGCGCGGCGCGCGCCTGCTGAAACTCACCGAGGAAGGGCGGGCGCTGCACGAGCGCACCGTGTCCCTGCTGACCGAACTCGACGAGACCGCGGCGGCGATCGCCTCCGGCGGCGACACGCCGCGCGGCACGCTGCGGATCAGCGCGCCGTTGCTGTTCTCGCAGACGGCGATGGGCAGGCTCGCCGCCGGCTTCGCGCTGCAGTACCCGCAGGTCCGGCTGGAGGTCACGAGCGAGGACCGTCCCGTCGACATGGTCGAGGAGGGCTACGACCTGGCGATCCGCGTCAATCCGCGCCGCGACGAGACGCTCGTCGGACGCGTCTTCCTGCGCGACCGGCTGGTGGTGGTGGCGCCGCCCGGGCTGCGCCGCCCGGACGCAGGCGCCGCCGTGCCTGCCGTGGTGCGCGGCGCGGCGGACCGGACCACCGACTGGACGATCAGGGCGGAGGCCGGGCCCGCGCGCATCGCCATCGATCCGGTGCTGTCCCTGTCCTCCCTGGTCATGGTGCGCGACGCGGTGCGCGCCGGCGTCGGCGCCGGCCGGCTCCCGGTGTCCCTGGTGGGTCGCGACCTCGCCGACGGCAGCCTCGTGCACTGGGGCGACGTCGACGGACCGGAGATCGCGCTGTGGGCGCTCTACCCCTCGCGACGGTTGCTGAGCGCCCGCGTGGGCGCCTTCCTCGACTACCTGAGGGCGGCCTTCCCCCGCGGCACGCCGGAGGAACTCGCCGCCCACCTCCACGGGTGACGGAGAACCACGATGCCGCTTTCGGACGAGGAGGTGGACCTGCGCCGGGCGGTGTGGAGCGCTCTTTCCGAGCTCTACCTGGACACCGAACCGCCGTGGGAGGCGGTCGCCGCCACGTGCGCGGCCTCGCCGTTCTCGCTGGACGCGCTGCGGCGCATCCTCTTCGACGAGGTCGATCCGGTGCTGCGCTTCAACATGAGCTCGGTGGCGGGCGTGTGGCAGGGCTTCGACGAGGCGTGGCTGGTCGCCGCGATCCGCGCCCGCCGTCGGCGGCCGTGGCCGCGCCTGGCATGGTTCGAAGAGCGCCGCTATCCGTGGCGCGAGCTGCGCCCGCTCGTCGTGGCGAAGCGGCGGCCGGATGTCCCGTGACGTTGCCCGGGCAAGCCGGAGCGGGCCGCGTCCGTGCCGGCGACCCTGTAGCCTCCGCGCAGGATGCAGGCGGGGGACGGGCGTGATCGGTCGAACGGCGGCACGTGCGGCGGGCATCGCCGCGATCGTGGCGGTGCTGGCGCTGCAGGCCTTCAACAGCTTCGGGTGCTACGGCCACGATGCCGGCCAGTTCCTGCTGGCCACGGTCATGTTCCTGGGGGTGCCGCTGGTGCCGGCGGTCGTGGCGTTGTTCACCGCCAATCCGCTGCGCGCGGTCGGCGCCTGCCTGCTGTTGGCGCCGTGGCTGCTGCTGGCCTTCCACGTCGACTGCGTGCGCCCCGCCGCGGCCGACGCCTCGATGGTGTACGTGTCGGTCCTGCTCTGGGGCACGCCCTGCGCGGTCGCCGGCGCGCTCCTGACCGGGCCGGCGATGCGTCTGCTCGGGGTCGCGGTGGCCCCGGATCCGCCGCCGCGCCGCGACCGACGCCCGGCGGACGCCGCCCCGCCCGTGCGGACCCGCCACCGTCGCCGCCTGCGCCGCCACCCACGCGCCGGTGCGCGCCGCGCCGCATCGATGAGCCTGGTTCACGAGTCCTTGCGGATTCCATCGGGTAGTCGCGCGGATGGGCAGTCGTTAGCTTCACCGCCACGCGATGCGGCGTCGTGCGCAATCGCCAAACCCATTTCCATCAAGGCAGGAGGTCACATGAAGCGCATCGCGGTGCTCACGATCGCGGCGTCGCTCGCATTCCCCGTCCTGGCCATCGCCCAAGAGGAGCATCCGATGGACATCATCCGTGGCGACGAGGCAGCGCAGAGCAAGGGGCCGGAGGAGTATTTCACCGGCGAGGTCACCATCTCCTCGCAGTTCCAGCGCGACGCGCCGTCGCGGCTGACCGGCGCCATCGTCAGCTTCTCGCCGGGCGCGCGCACCGCCTGGCACACGCATCCGCTCGGGCAGACGCTGTTCGTAACCGCGGGCACCGGCTGGACCCAGTGCGAGGGTGGGCCGATCGTCGAGTTCGAGGCCGGCGACACCCTGTACTGCCCGCCGGGCCACAAGCACTGGCACGGCGCCACCCCGAACAGCGCGATGACCCACATCGCGGTGCAGGAAGCGCTCGACGGCAAGAACGTGACGTGGCTGGAGAAGGTCAGCGACGAGGACTACCTGCGCGGCCCGGAGCGCTGATCCGATGCCGCACGTCGTGGTGAAGCTGTGGCCGGGCAAGACCCCGGACCAGAAGGCGCGCCTGACCGAGGCCATCGTGCGCGAGGTGACCGGCATCCTCGGCTACGGCCGTGATGCGGTCTCCGTCGGGTTCGAGGAGGTCGCGGCCGGCGACTGGGACGAGCTCGTGTTCCGGCCCGACATCCTCGACCGGTGGGACCGTCTCACCAAGCAGCCCGGCTACGGCGAGCGCCCGCAGCACGGGGCCTGAGCCACCGGCCCCGGCACGCCGACGGCGGTCCGGGATGCCTCTGCCGCGCCCGCCGCCGCGATCCGGCGGCGACGCGGCCGGCTCCGGCGCCGCTCCGGCGCCGCACCGGTGCCGGCAGCCCGGACGCCGGGCGCGTCCTAACGCAGATAGGACTTCAGCAGCGCCCCGATCGTCTCGACCTCGGCCTCGCGCTGCGCATCGCTCAGGCCCGGTGCCGCCACGTGGTGGCGCAGGTGCGCGTCTAGCACCTTGACGGTCAGCCCGTTGAGCGCGCCTCGCACCGCCGCGAGCTGCTGCAGCACGGCCGCGCAGTCCGCGCCGGCGAGCAGGGCGCGCTCCAGCGCGCCGACCTGACCGCCCAGCCTGCGCGCCCGCGCGAGCATGGCCTTGTCTCCGGCGATGTGGGCCATAAGCAGCTCCCCGATATACTGCCCCCCAGTATACGAGGAGCCGCCATGGAGACCGCATCCGCCCGCTACCAGTGCCAGCTTCCGGTGCCCGGCAACCCGATGGGCGAGCGCGGCACGCGGCGGGCGATTGCGCTGACCCTGGCGATGATGGTGGTGGAGATCGCGGGCGGGTGGATCTTCAACTCCATGGCCCTGCTCGCCGACGGCTGGCACATGAGTTCGCACGCGCTGGCGCTGGGCCTGGCGGCGCTGGCCTACATGGCGGCGCGACGCTGGTCCGGCGACCGTCGCTTCGCCTTCGGTACGTGGAAGATCGAGATCCTCGGTGGCTACACCAGCGCCCTGCTGCTGCTGGGCGTGGCTGCGCTGATGTGGGTGCAGTCGGCCCAGCGCCTGCTGAGCCCGCAGGCGATCGCCTACGAGCAGGCCATGGCCATCGCCGCGCTGGGGCTGGTGGTCAACCTGGTCTGCGCGTGGCTGCTGCGTGGCGGACATCACCACCACCATCATCACCACGGCCACGCCCATCACCACCACGACCACCACGGGCACGGCCACGCGCACGGCCACACCGACCTCAACCTGCGTGCCGCCTACCTGCACGTGCTGGCGGATGCGCTGACCTCGGTGCTGGCGATCGTCGCGCTCGCCGGGGGCAGGGCCCTGGGCTGGCAGTGGCTCGACCCGTTGGTGGGCATCGTCGGCGGCACCCTGGTCGCGGTGTGGGCGGTGGGCCTGCTGCGCGACAGCGGCCGGGTCCTGCTGGATGCGGAGATGGACGCGCCGCTCGCCGACGAGATCGCCCGGGCCGCCGGCGCGACGGGTGCCGTCCTGCGCGACCTGCACGTCTGGCGCGTCGGCGCGGGGCACTACGCCTGCATCGTCGCCATCGAGGGCGGCGCGGGTGCCGCCCGCGCCCTGCGGCGCGCCCTCGCCGAGCACGAGGAACTGGTACACGTCAGCGTGGACTGCGGCTGTGCGACCGATTCCCCGGCCGTGGCGTGAGTCCTCGCGCCGGCGACACTGCCGGCCGTGCGACCGGATCAGCGTCCGCTATCGGCAGGGGGCCCGACGGCGCCGGACGCCGCCGCCAGTGCCCGCGCGGCGTGGTCCTCCTTGCGCTCGCTGTAGCGGCTGGTGAGGTGGTCACTGCGGTCGCGGACGAGCAGGGTGAACTTCACCAGTTCCTCCATCACGTCGACGACGCGGTCGTAGTAGGCCGAGGGCTTCATGCGGCCCTCGCCGTCGAACTCCTGCCAGGCCTTCGGCACCGACGACTGGTTGGGAATCGTCACCATGCGCATCCAGCGGCCGAGGAGGCGCAGCGCGTTGACCACGTTGAACGACTGCGAGCCGCCGCACACCTGCATGACCGCCAGGGTGCGGCCCTGGGTCGGGCGCATGCCGCCGCTCTCCAGCGGCAGCCAGTCGATCTGGTTCTTGAACACCGCGGTCGGCGCGCCGTGGCGCTCGGGGCTCACCCAGACCTGGCCCTCGGACCACTGCGACAGCCCGCGCAGCTCCTGCACCTTCGGATCTGTGGCGGCGACGCTGTCGAGGAGCGGCAGTCCGTGCGGATCGAACAGCCGCGTCTCGGCCCCCAGTGCATGGAGCAGACGCTGCGCCTCGAGCGCGAGCTTGCGGCTGTAGGACTCGGGTCGCAGCGAACCGTATAGGACGAGGATGCGCGGCGGGTGCGTACTGCCGGCGAGCCGCAGTGCGTCGAGGCCCGGAACCTGGAAAGCCTCCGGGAGGACGTTGGGGAGGTGAGGGGCCATGGCTTGCATCGATCAGATAATTCCATCATTCTAGAAACATGGAACACGAAGCCGCAACCCACGCCCTTTCCGCCCTCGGCCACGCCACCCGCCTGGCGGTGTTCCGGCTGCTGGTCGAGGCCGGCCACGGCGGCCGCCTCGCCGGCGACATTGCGACGGCGCTGGGGCTGCCAGGCGCGACGCTGTCCTTCCACCTGAAGGAGCTTTCCGCGGCGGGGCTGGTCGTCGGCGAGCAGCGTGGCCGGACCATCCGCTACCGCGCGGACTTCGCGGCGATGGACGCGCTGCTCGCCTACCTCACCCGCAACTGCTGCGCCGGCGACGGCAGCTGCGCGCCCGCGCCGCGCTGCCCGCCGCCGGCCTGAAGTCGTCCCGTCCCCCAGGAACATCCCATGCCACGACGCGTCCTCTTCCTCTGTACCGGCAACTCCGCCCGCAGTGTGCTGGCGGAGGCAACGCTACGCGCCTGGGGCGCCGGTCGCTACGAAAGCTTCAGCGCCGGCAGCCATCCCACCGGGACGGTCAATCCCTACGCGATCGCCCAGCTCGAGCGCGAAGGGGTCCCGGCGCACGGCCTGCGCAGCAAGTCCTGGGACGCGTTCGCCGCGGAGGGAGCACCCGGCATGGATCTGGTCGTCACCGTCTGCGACGCCGCGGCGGCCGAGGCCTGCCCGGTCGTGTTCGGCGACTTCGTGCGCGTGCACTGGGGCCTGTTCGACCCCGCGGGCGTCGAGGGCGACGACGAGGCGAAGCGCGAGGCCTTCGCGCGGGCGCACGCCATCATCCGCAACCGCCTGCGCGCCTTCCTCGCGCTCCCCGATACGCTGTGGGAGGACCGCGACGGGATGCAGGCGGCGCTGGCGTCGATCGCGGAGCTCGAATGAGCGCCTCCACGCCCGTCCGGCTGTCCTTCCTCGACCGCTACCTGACGCTGTGGATCTTCGCGGCGATGGCGCTGGGCGTGGGGCTCGGCGCCGCGTTCGACGGCTTGCCGCACGCACTCGACGCGCTGTCCTGGGGCGGCACCAACGTGCCGATCGCCGTCGGCCTGATCCTGATGATGTATCCGCCGCTGGCCCGGGTGCGCTATGCCGAGCTGCCGACGGTGTTCCGCGACCGCCGCGTGCTCGCGCTGTCGCTGGTGCAGAACTGGATCGTCGGCCCGGTCCTGATGTTCGGCCTTGCGGTGCTGTTCCTGCGCGACCAGCCCGAATACATGACCGGCCTGATCCTGATCGGGCTGGCGCGCTGCATCGCGATGGTGCTGGTGTGGAACCAGCTCGCCCACGGCGACGGGCAGTACGTGGCCGGGCTGGTGGCCTTCAACTCGATCTTCCAGATCCTGTTCTTCAGCGCGTACGCGTGGTTCTTCCTCACCTGGCTGCCGCCGGTGTTCGGACTGCAGGGCAGCGTCGTCGACGTCGGCATGGGGACCATCGCCCGGGCGGTGCTGGTGTACCTGGGCATCCCCTTCCTCGCCGGCTTCCTGACCCGCACGCTGCTGACCCGGACGCGCGGGACCGAGTGGTACGAGCGCCGGTTCCTGCCGGCGATCGGCCCGGTCACGCTGGCGGCGCTGCTGTTCACCATCGTCGCCATGTTCAGCCTCAAGGGCGGCGACCTGCTGCGCATCCCGCTGGATGCGGTGCGGATCGCGATCCCGCTGACGCTCTACTTCCTGATCCAGTTCGGCGTCAGCTTCTGGATGGGCCGGCTGATCGCCAAGGACCATCCGCGCACCACGGCGATCGCCTTCACCGCGGCGGGCAACAACTTCGAGCTGGCCATCGCCGTGGCCATCGCTGCCTTCGGGCTCGCCTCACCGGTGGCATTCGCCGCGGTGATCGGCCCGCTGGTCGAGGTGCCGGTTCTGGTCCTGCTGGTCCACGTCGCCCTGCGGCTGCGCCGCGGGGCAGGGGAGCCGCCGGGGCGCTAGCATCGCGCAGCCCGTCAAGGACGCCCCGTGCGCATCCTGATCCTCACCCTCGGCTCCCATGGCGACGTGCAGCCCTATGTCGCGCTCGGGCGCGGCCTCGCCGCCGCCGGCCATGCGCCGAGCCTGTGCACCAGCCTGCACTTCGAACCGTTCGTACGCGCGCACGGCCTCGAGTACAGCCCGATGCGCGACGACTTCGTCGCGCTGGCGACATCGGCCGAGGGCCGCGCGGCGCTGCGCGGCATGCGCCACCTTCCGGGGACGCTGCGCGTGGTGGCGCGCCTGCTGCGCCGGGCACGCAGCCTGCAGCGCGACGTGCTGCGCGACGCCTGGCAGGCGGTGCAGGCGCGGCGACCCGAGGTGATCGTGTTCCACCCCAAGCTGGCCGGCGCCATCGACATGGCCCATGCCGTCGGTGCGCGGCCGGTGCTGGCACCGCTGTTCCCGCAGCCGGTGCCGACCGCGGCCTTCCCCGCCGTAGGCATTCCCGACCTGCCGCTGGGCCCGGCCTACCGGCGCGCGACCTACCGGCTCGTCCATGCACTGACCGGGCGCATCGCCGGCGGTTCGCTGCAGGACTGGCGCCGCGCGCGCAGCGACTCGACCTGCTGCGCGGACTCGACGGCCGTCCGGTGCCGGTGCTGCACGGCTACAGCCCGAGCCTGTGCCCGCGGCCCGACGACTGGCCGGCACAGGCGCAGGTGACCGGAGCCTGGCCGCTGGCGGCGGGCGAGGGCTGGGCGCCGTCGCCCGCGCTGCAGGCCTTCCTCGATGCCGGTCCCGCTCCGGTCTACATCGGCTTCGGCAGCATGGGCGACACCGATCCGGCACGGACCACGCGCATCGCGCTCGAGGCGCTGGCCCGCGCTGGACGGCGTGGGCTGATCGCGACCGGCTGGGGCGGACTGCGTGCGGACGCGCTGCCCGACGATGTCTTCGCCATCGACCACGCGCCGCATGACTGGCTGTTCGCGCGCATGGCCGCGGTGGTGCACCACGGCGGCGCCGGCACCACGCACGCTGTGCTGCGCGCGGGGCGCGGCAGCGTGATCTGCCCGTTCTTCGGCGACCAGCCGTTCTGGGGCCGGCGCGTGTACGCGCTGGGTGCGGCGCCAGCGCCGATCGCGCAGCGCAGGCTGTCCGCGCCGGCGCTGGCGGCCGCGATCGAGGCCGCGACCGGCGACGCCGTCGCCACGCGTGCGCAGGCGCTGGGCGCCCGGCTGCGGGAGGAGGACGGTGTCGCTACCGCGGTGCGCTGCATCGGGCGCCTGGCCCGGTGCACTCCGCGCGGCCGACCATGAACGCGCACGGGTCGCGCCTGCGGCCGGCGCCGCGTCCACGGGCGCGCTGTCCCATACTGTCGGCCGCACTCGCTCCTGCCCCGACCGGATGAAGGTTCCCGCCGCGCTCCAGCCCCTCATCGACGACGGCCTGATCGACGCCGTGCTGCGTCCGCTCAAGAGCGGCAAGGAGGCGGCGGTCTACACCGTCGAGGCCAACGGCGAGGTGCTGTGCGCCAAGGTCTACAAGGACCTCGCGCAGCGCAGCTTCCAGGCCCGTGTGCAGTACCAGGAAGGACGCAGGGTGCGCGGCAGCCGCGAGGCCCGTGCGGTCGGTCGCGCCAGCCGGTTCGGCCGCCGCCAGCAGGAGGAGGAATGGAAGAACGCCGAGGCCGACGCGCTCTACCGGCTCGCCGACGCCGGCGTGCGCGTGCCGACGCCGCGCGGCTACTTCCACGGCGTGCTGCTGATGGACCTGATCGCCGACGGGGACGGGCACAGCGCGCCGCGGCTGGGTGAGGTCGAGCTGGCGCCGGAGGTGGCGCGGCGCTTCCACGCCATGCTGGTGGCCGATGTCGTGCGCATGCTCTGCCTCGGGCTCGTCCACGGCGATCTGTCCGAATACAACGTGCTGGTCGCACCGGACGGCCCGGTGATCATCGACTTCCCGCAGATCGTGAGCGCCTCGGGCAACAACGCCGCGCGCGCGATGCTGCTGCGCGACGTGCACAACGTGCGCGACACCCTCGCGCGCTTCGCGCCGGAGCTGGCGCAGACCCACTACGGCGAGGAGATGTGGGCGCTCTACGAGAAGGGCGAGCTCACGCCGGACGCCGCCCTCAGCGGCCGCTTCGCGTTCGACACCCGCCGCGCCGACGTGCGCGCGGTGCGCGCCTCGATCGAGGACGCGCGCCAGGAGGCGCTGATCCGCCAGCAGGGCCGGGAGGCGGCCGAGCGCGGCGACTGAAAGGCTGCAGCGCGCCTGCAACAGGCGTGCGCCACACTCGGCGGTTTCGTGTCCCGCGGTCGCGGGCACGCGTCGATCCGGGGAGTGGAAACCACAGTGAAGAACCTGCCGAAGTCCGATCGCGCCGTGGGAACGGGAACGCACCTGCGCATGCTGGCGCGCGCCTGCGCCGTGGGCGCGCTGGCGCTGGCGCTGGCCGGCTGCGCGAGCCTGCCGCGGGCCGACCAGGCGCCGCGCGCGCGCAACGTCATCGTCATGATCAACGACGGCGCCGGCTGGGGCACCTGGGACGCCGCCGCCTACTGGCAGTACGGCCGCCGCGATGGCGCGCCCTACGCCGCCTTCCCCGCCCGCTACGGCATGACCACCTTCCCGCTCAACACCGACGGCGCCCCCAGCGGCGACTCGGCGTCGCGCATCGGCTACGACGCGGCCCGCGCCTGGGACGTCGCCGCCACCGGCGACCTCGTGCTGCCCTTCGCCGGCTACCGCTATCTCGCGGAGGCCGCGACCGACAGCGCCGCGGCCGGCACTGCCCTGGCGTCGGGAGTGAAGACCTACAACAGCGCGATCAACCACGACAACCACGGCGACCCGGTCGAGCCGGTGTCGTTCCTGGCCAAGGCGCAGGGCAAGGCCACCGGCGTGGTGACCAGCGTGCCGTTCTCGCACGCCACGCCCGCGGCCTTCGGCGCGCAGAACGCCTCGCGCAACGCCTATCACGAGATCGCCCGGCAGATGCTGTCGGAGGGCCGACTCGACCTGATCATGGGCACCGGCGCGCCGGGCTTCGACGTCAACGGCATCGCCTGCGACGCCTCCGCCGCGAACGGCGGCGGCACCGGCTGCGATGCGCCGGACCAGTTCATGGCGATCGCCGACTGGACCCGGCTCGCCGCAGGCCGCTATGGCGCCGACGAAGGCGGCCATCGCTGGCGGCTGATCCGCGAGCGGGCGGAGTTCGTCGCGCTGGCCGACGGCAGCCTGCGTGTGGACGGGCCGCTGATCGGCCTGCCCGAGGTCGCGATGACCCTGCAGCAGGCGCGCGAGGCCGATGTGGTCGGGCGCGACCCGGCCACGGCCTCCGGCACCGCGCCGGTGGCGACGGTGCCGAGCCTGGCGACCATGACCCGCGGCGCGCTGCGGCACCTGCAGGCGCGCTCGGACGCGGGCCTGTTCCTGATGGTCGAGGGTGGCGCCACCGACTGGGCCGCGCACACCAGCCGCTGCGGGACCGAGTGGAACTACGGCGCCTGCGGTTCGGAGCCGGAGTACGGCCGCCTGATCGAGGAGACGGTGGACTTCAACGACGCCGTGGCCGAGGTCGTGGCCTGGGTCGAGGCCCACAGCAGCTGGGACGAGACGCTGCTGGTGGTCACCACCGACCACGACAACAGCATCCCGCTGGGGCCCGACGCGCAGGCGCAGCCGTTCCAGCCGGTGGCCAACCGCGGCAAGGGCCGCATGCCGGGCATCACCTTCCGCCGTACCGGCGGGCACGCCAACGGCCTGGTGCCGCTGTGGGCCAGGGGCGCGGGCGCGGAGCATTTCGCCGCGCTGGTGCGCGGCCGGGATCCCGGCTACGCGCGCCACGTCGGCCTCAACGACGGCAGCTACGTCGACAACACCGACGTCGCCCGCCTGGTGCGTGCGGCGCTCGCGGGCGAGCGGCCGATGCGATCGACTGACGCCATCAACGCGCGTTGAGCCGGAAGTGCCGCGGCCCCGGTGACCCCGCTAGCGTCGCCGGCGCCGAGACCGGCCTCACCGACCGCGCCGGCAAGCCGCCGCTGCACGTGCCGCGCGCACCGATACCGGCGCCGTCGTGCTCCAGCTCCTGCAGACTGGCGCCGCGCTAACGAGGATCACCGCACCCGAAACCCCGTTCCAGTCCTAGTACTTCCCGATCGCCAAGGCGGTGCTCGACACGCAGTCTCGCCCACACGCTGCGCGATCGCGGCGTGGCCCAGCTTGGAGCGCACGAGGTACCACTGGAGGCGAACGTGGTGCGTCGTACTGGCGGCATGGCCGGTGGCACTATTGGCGCCGTCACTGCAAGCACCAACTGCATCAAGTACGGGTGGGGAAAGTGCATAGAACGAGCTGCCACGCGGTGCAGACCTCGGAGATCAGCAGATGCGCCTAGGCAAGGCCCTCATGGCAATAGCACTCATGATGCCCGTGGCCGCTCTCGCTGATCCACCAGTTGCTCAGTATCAGGTTCTACGAAGAACCGCGGCTTCGTTGCATCTTGATGATCCGGAGGGAGATGCGCAGCGCAGTGTCTCCGAGGGCGATACTCGCTTCATCGGGATCACCGACTACAGCTGCCATCCGCCGGGCAGGCATGGAACGCGCCTAGAAGCACTGGTGGAGTTGCATGGTCTCCGGTGCCTCGCTGGAACGAGCGACGCATTGGAGAGCGCGGAGCATGCGCAGCTGCAGCGGGAGCTTTCCGTGTATGGGATTGCTTACAACCGTGCGCTGATGAAGCTGCTGACAGCAGACTAGCGGCGCGGAGCGCATGGCTTGAAGCAGTCGCCGGTACACACGGCGTCCGTGTAGGGCGCTTACGCTTAGAAACCGGCGAGAGAGCTTGGCAGCTGCATTGACTGTTCAGAGCGAAGGCCATCCCCGGCGTCTTTGCATCTTTGGGTCTGGACGCACGGCGTCAGCCGAACACCAGCGTGCGGTGCGCCGAGATGCCGGCGGCGACGCCGTCGGCGCAGGCGAAGGTGACGCTGTGCGCGGCGCGGGTGATGTCGCCGGCGGCGAACACGCCCGGGACGCTGGTGGCGCGCTGCTCGTCGGTGCGCACGAGGGGGCCGAACGGACCGGCGTCGATCGCGCAGCCGAGGCGCTCGGCGATGTCGCTGTTGAGGCGCGTGCGCGGGGCGAGGAACAGCGCGTCGATCGCTGCCGCGCGTCCGTCCTCGAGCTCGATCGAGGCGAGTGCGGTGCCGTCGCCGTGCACGGCCCGCACCCGCGCCGTCTCGATCTCGATGCCCCGGGCGCGCAGCGGCGCGAGCGCGTCCGGGTCCGGCAGGGCGATGCCATCGAGATAGAGCGTGGTCGGTCCCCACTCGGCGACGAGCTCGGCCTGGTGCAGCGACATCGGCGACACCGCGAGCACGCCCAGGCGCCGGCCGGCGAACTCGAAGCCGTGGCAGTAGGGGCAGTGCAGGACGCTGCGGCCCCAGCGTTCGGCGAGGCCGGCGATCTCCGGCAGGCCGTCGGCGATGCCGAAGGCCAGCACCAGCTGCGCGGCCTCCAGCAGGTCGCCGGTGGCCAGCCGCACGCGGAAGCCTGCATCGCTGCGTTCGGCGTCGACGGCACGGCCCTGCACGAACGACGCCGTCGGATACGCGGCGACCTGGGCGCGCGCCGTGGCCAGCATCTCGCCGGGCACGCTGCCGTCCTGCGCGAAGAGGCCGTGCGCGTGTGCGGCGAAGCGGTTGCGCGGCAGGCCGGTGTCGATCACGCAGACCCGCCGCCGCGCGCGGGCGACGTAGAGCGCGGCGGACAGGCCGGCGAAGCTGCCGCCGACGACGATGACGTCATGACGCATGGGCGTTCTCCAGATCGTGGGTGCCGCCGCGGGCGAGCAGACGCGCGTGGAAGTCGGCGCTGAGCGCGGCGAGGGTGACGTCGCCCAGGCGCGCGAGCAGGCGCGCCTCGGCACCGCGGAAGGCCTCGTCCAGGGCGGCGTTGACCGCCTCCTCGACCAGGCAGCCGGGCGCTTCGGTGCGGTGGCCCATCGCCAGCAGCGACGGCGCGCCGAGCGCGTCGTAGATGTCGCGCAGGGTCACCGTCGAGAGATCGCAGGCCAGCGACCAGCCGCCGCCGTGGCCCTTGTCCGAGCGCACGTAGCCCTGCTCGCGCAGGCCGGCCATGATCCGGCGGACCACCACCGGGTTGGTGCACATGGCCCTGGCCAGCGCCTCGGAGGTGACCGGCCCCTCGCGCTCGGCCATGTGCAGCAGCACATGGAGCACGCCCGACAGTCGGCTGTCCCGTTTCATGGAACATACGATGTTGCATGAAATCGTCCGGGTCAAGCCGGCGCGTGCAGGACGGGTTGATCCGGATGTCGATCCGTGCCCCGGGAGATCGACCAGGAGCAGTCGATCCCACCAGGAGCACCGCGATGACGAATACGCCGCCGCCAAAGGGTCCTGCGTCCTACTTCCCTTCGATCGAGAAGACCTACGGCAGGCCCGTCGCGCACTGGCTGGCGATCCTCGACGGCCTGCGCGACCGCCCGCACATGCAGCGCGTGGCCGTGCTGAAGAGCGAGCACGGGCTGGGCCACGGTCACGCCAATGCGCTCGTGGCCCACCATCGCGCGCGGGACGCCGCCGGCCATGCGGACGGGACGTCGACGGCGAAGGCCTAAGATGCTCGACCCCCGGCCGACGCCCGGCCGACCACGAGGATCTTTCGCATGCGCAAGCGCGCCGCCCTGCTCGCCGCCGCCCTGCTCGCCGCGTCCGCCGCCGCCCAGGCCGCGGACGGTGCCGAACGCCAGCCATCGCAGGTGCGCATCGTCGAGGAGGACGGTCGCTACCGGCTGCTGGTCGACGGCGAGCCGTTCCACATCCGCGGCGCGGGCGGTTCGAGCCGCCTGCAGGAGCTGGCCGCGCGCGGCGGCAACTCGTTCCGCACCTGGCGCCCGGAGCCGACCGAGGCCGCGACCTTCGCCCTGCTCGACGAGGCCCAGCGCCTGGGCCTGAAGGTGACCATGGGCCTGGAGGTCGCGCGCGAGCGCCACGGCTTCGACTACGACGATCCCGACGCCGTCGCCGCCCAGCTCGCGCGCCTGCGCGAGGAGGTCGAGGCCTACAGGGACCATCCGGCGCTGCTGATGTGGGCGGCGGGCAACGAGCTGAACCTGGAGGCGACCAACCCGGCGGTGTGGGACGCGGTCGACGACATCGCCGAGATGATCCACGAGGTCGATCCCAACCACCCGGTGATGACCACGCTCGCCGGCATCGGCAGCGACACCATCGCCGAGATCAAGGCGCGGGCTGACTCGCTCGACCTGATCGGCGTGCAGCTCTACGGCAACATCGACACCCTGCCGACGGCGCTGGAGGAGACGCGCTGGACCGGGCCCTACGTGGTCACCGAGTGGGGCCCGACCGGGCACTGGGAGAGCCCCGAGACGAGCTGGGGCGCGCCGGTCGAGGACACCGCCACCCGCAAGGCCGAGCTGCTGCAGGAGCGCTACCGGCGCGACATCGACAGCGACCGCACCCAGGGCCTGGGCTCCTACGTGTTCCTGTGGGGCAACAAGCAGGAGCGCACGCCGACCTGGTACGGGCTGTTCCTGCCCAGCGGCGAGGCGACCCCGGGCGTCGACGCCATGCAGCGCCTGTGGACCGGCTCGTGGCCGGCCAACCGCAGCCCATCGATCACGCCGCCGCTGCTCGACGGCCGCGGCGCGACCGACAGCGTGACCCTGGCGCCCGGCGCCACGGTCGAGGCGCGCGTCGAGGCCGCCGATCCCGACGGCGACGCGCTCGCCTTCCGCTGGTACGTGCTGGAGGAGAGCACCGCCACCTCGACCGGCGGCGATCCCGAGGACGTGCCGCCAGAGGTCGCCGTCGCGACGACCGAGACGGCGCCCGGTCGCATCCGCCTCACCGCGCCCGCGGAAGCCGGCAACTACCGCCTCTTCGTCGAGGTCCGCGACGGCCACGACCATGCCGCCTACGCCAACCTCCCGTTCCGCGTGCAGGCCGGCGCGGCGGACGACTGACCGGGCTGCGCCCGGGTTCGCGCAACCTGCTCCCTCCCCTGCGGGGGAGGGCTGGAGAGAGGGCGCAGCCGCGGCCTGGATCCGGATGAGGGAATGCCGCGCTTCGCGCGCCCCCCTGCCGACCGCGCCCCGCCCCTGCGCCAGAGTCAGACGGACCCCGCCTCCCGTGCCTGCCTCCACGCGCGCGGCGACAGACCGCACTGCGCCTTGAACGCGCGCGACAGCGCGGCCTCGCTGCCGTAGCCGACCTCGTCGGCGATCACCTTGAGCGGGCGGCCTTCGCCCAGTGCCTGCTGGGCCAGGCCGATGCGCCACTGCTGCAGGTAGCCGCCCGGCGTCTGCCCGACGGTCCCGCGGAAGGCGGCGGCGAAGCTGCTGCGCGACATTCTCGCGACCTCCGCGAGCGCATCCAGGCTCCAGTCGCGCGCGGGGATCTCGTGCATCGCCACCAGCGCGTGGCGCAGGCGCGGATGGGCGAGGCCGGCGAGCAGGCCGACGCGCGCCTGGCCGTCCTCCATCAGGTGCCGCAGCACCTGGATCAGCACCACCTCGAACAGGCGGTCGAGCACCGCGCGGCGCCCGCAGTACTGCTGGAACGCCTCCTCGAACAGGACGCCGAGGATCGGTGTGGCGCCGGCGAGCGCGCCCAGGGGCAGGCACACGAAGGCCGGCAGCGCGGCCAGCACCGGGTTGCCGGCACCGCCATCGAAGCGCAGCCGCGCACAGGCGAAGTCCGCGCCGCGCGCGGGGTCGGTGACGAAGCGATGCGCCAGCGGGCGTGGATACAGCAGCAGGCTCGGCACCTCGACCCGCGCCGCGACCGCGCCGCCGTGGACCACCTCGACGCCGCCGCTGCGCACCAGGTGCAGCTGCCCGCTGCCGTCTTCCGCCGGCAGGTCGTTGATGCCGCACAGCGCCCCGGTGTGGAAGACCTCGGCGTGCACCGCGAAGCGCGCGAGCAGGGCATCGAGCCGGTCGACCATTTGAGACTCCAAGTCAAGTCGTGAGGACGGAAAGCCACCTTGCGTCCCGGTGGCGGGCGCATCGTACCCCTCGCCGACCGGCAACCACCACGACCACGGAGATTCCCATGTCCCTCGACACCGTCCTCTACACCGCGCATGCGTCCGCCACCGGCGGCCGCGACGGCCGCGCCACCAGTTCCGACGGCGCGCTCGATGTCCGCCTCGCCACGCCGCGCGAACTCGGCGGCGCCGGCGGCGACGGCACCAACCCGGAACAGCTGTTCGCGGCCGGCTATTCGGCCTGCTTCCTCGGCGCGCTGAAGTTCGTCGCCGCCCGCGAGAAGGTCGCCCTGCCGGCGGATGTGCGCATCGACGGCGCGGTCGGCATCGGCCCGGTGCCGACCGGCTTCGCCATCCAGGTGGAACTGCGCATCCACGTGCCCGGCCTGCCGCGCGAACGGGCGCAGGCGCTGGTGGACGCCGCCCACGTCGTCTGCCCCTACTCCAACGCGACGCGCGGAAACATCGACGTCGCGCTGGTCCTCGCCGACTGAGCCATTCCCACGCGGCCGGCGCCGCGGCCCCGAGCCGCGCCCGGCCCCTTCTCAGGAGAACCCCATGAACACGCTCACCCGCAGCCTCGCCGCAGCCCTGCTGCTCTCCCTCGGCCACGCCGCGCCCGCCGCCGCGGAGGCCGCGCGCGCCACCCCCCCGGCCGCCAGCGTGCGCCAGTCCAGCGACATGCTGACCATGCGCGACGGCACCCGCATCTACTACAAGGACTGGGGCAGCGGCCAGCCCGTGGTCTTCAGCCACGGCTGGCCGTTGAACTCGGACAGCTGGGAAGCGCAGATGCTGTTCCTCGCCGACCACGGCTACCGCGTGATCGCCCACGACCGCCGCGGCCATGGGCGCTCCAGCCAGCCCTGGACCGGCAACGACATGGACACCTACGCCGACGACCTCGCCCAGGTCATCGAGGCGCTCGACCTGCACGACGCGGTGCTGGTCGGCTTCTCCACCGGCGGTGGCGAGGTCGCGCGCTACATCGGCCGCCACGGCACCGACCGGGTCAGGAAGGCGGTGCTGGTCAGCGCGGTGCCGCCGCTGATGCTGAAGACGCCGGCCAACCCCGGCGGCCTGCCGATCGAAGCCTTCGATCTCCTGCGCGAGGCCTCGCTGGCCAACCGTTCGCAGCTCTACCTCGACATCGCCAGCGGCCCCTTCTACGGCTTCAACCGCCCGGGCGCGACGCCGTCGCAGGGCCTGGTCCAGTCGTTCTGGAGGCAGGGGATGATGGGCGGCCACAAGAACACCTACGACTCGATCGCGGCGTTCTCGGCCACCGACTTCACCGCCGACCTCAAGCGCTTCGACGTGCCGACCCTGGTGATCCACGGCGACGACGACCAGATCGTGCCGATCGACGCCGCCGGCCGCGCCTCGGCGAAGCTGATCGCGGACGCCCGTCTCATCGTCTATCCCGGCGCGCCGCACGGCCTCACCGCGACCCATGCCGACCGGCTCAACCAGGACCTGCTCGACTTCGTCCGGGAGTGAGCACGCCCCACCGCCCGCACGCCAGGACGGGAGCGCGGGCGGTGGGGTTTCCGCCGGATCCGCCCGCGGCGTGCAGGCCGTTGCGCACGGTGACTTCCAACAGGCGGCGCGAGGGGCTGGCGGTGGCAAGGTCGGATGGGTCCGTCTTCCATGGAGGCACCCATGCGGTCCCTACACGCCTTCGTCCTGCTGTGCGTGGCCTGCCTCGTTCCCGAGGCGCGCGGCGACGCCTGTGCCGATACCTCCGCGCTCGCCGACGCGCGCGAGGTGGTGGCCGACCTGCACCGCATCGTCGCCCCCGGCGGCGTGCAGGAGGCCTACGCGGCCGAGATCGGCGGCATTCCGCAATGGCTCGACGTGCGCGGGCAGGACCGCGCCAACCCGGTGCTGCTGTTCGTTCACGGCGGTCCGGCCGCGCCGGTGGTGCCGACGCTGTGGCAGTTCCAGCGCCCGATCGAGGAGTACTTCACCGTCGTCAACTGGGACCAGCGCGGCGCTGGGCGCACGCTCGGCCTGAGCGATCCGGAACATTACGCCGACACGCTGCGCATCGGCCGCTACGTGCAGGACGCGATCGAGGTCGCCGAGCACGTGCGTCGGCGCTACGGCAAGGACAAGGTGGTGCTGATGGGCCACAGCTGGGGCACGATCGTCGCACTGCGTGCCGCGCTGGAACGGCCGGACCTGTTCCACGCCTACGTCGGCATCGGCCAGGTGATCGACGTGCGCGAGAACGAGCGCCTCAGCTACGGCTACGGCCTCGCCCAGGCCAGGGCGCACGGCAACGCGGAGGCGCTGCGCGAACTGGCCTCGATCGCACCCTATCCCGGCGACGCGCCGATCACCCGCGAGCGCATCGTCATCGCCCGGCGCTGGGCGCAGTTCTACGGCGGACTGAGCGCGTTCCGGGAGACGTCCGGCTACTACTTCGACGGGCCGCTGCTCTCGCCCGGCTATGCCGACCGCGATCGCTGCGCCATCGACGCCGGCAGCCTGTTCACGCTGCAGCGCGTGCTGCCGGAGTTCCTGGAGGTCGACTTCGGCGAGGTGCGGGCGCTGGAGGTGCCGGTGGTGATGTTCATGGGTCGCCACGACTACACCACGCCCTCGGCGCCCACTGCCGCCTGGCTGGAGCGGCTGGAGGCCCCGTACAAGCGCGGCGTGTGGTTCGAGCGCTCCGCGCACATGATCCCGTGGGAGGAGCCGGGCCGGATGCTGGTGAGCCTGGTCGAACTCGTCCGGCCGCTGGCGACCGACGCTCCGCCCGCGCACTAGCGCCTTCGCATTTCCGCACGCCCCCGCGCGGCAGGATGGCGCGCACCGACCGTGCGACGGAGGAGTCATGGCCAGGATCGATCTGCGCCGCATGCGCGAGGAGCTGCTGCGGCGCGCACGCAGTGTCACCCCCGAGGACATCGACCGCGTCCTGAACCGGCGCGGCGCGATCGAGGGCAAGTTCATCGACAGGGGCCCGCTGCGCCGTTTCCTCGGCGATGCGCGCGCGCTGTTCTCGATGATCAACGACTACCGCCGCGGCCGCTACCGCTCGCTGCCGTGGACCACGATCGCCGCCGCGGTCGGCGCGCTGCTCTACGTACTGAGCCCGATCGACGTGCTGCCCGACTTCATCCCGGGCCTCGGCCTCATGGACGATGCCGTCGTCATCGGCCTGTGCCTGAAGGCGATCCGCAGCGACCTCGAGGACTACCTGCGCTGGAAGCGCGCGGCGCCGGTCGGCGACGACGCCTGATCCCGCTGCGTGCGATCACGGCGGTGGCGGGGCCTGTCCGGCCCGCACCCGCTCGCGACGCATCAGGTAGAGCCCGCTGGCGACGATGATCGCCGCGCCGAGCCAGGTCGGCGCATCGGGCAGCACCCGCCAGACCGTCAGGTCCATCAGCACCACCCAGACCAGCCCGCTGTACTCCAGCGGCGCGATCTGCGAGGCCTCGCCGAGCCGGAACGCCTGGGTCAGCGCCACCTGTCCGAGCGCCCCGGCGATGCCGACCACGGCGATGGCCGGCGCGTCCTCGACGCGCAGCGGGCGCCAGTCCGCCCACGCCAGCGCGCCGGCGCCCACCGTCAGCAGGGCCAGGAACCAGAACACCATCGCCTCGGTGCTGTCGCGCTGCGCCAGCAGGCGCACGGTGATCGCCGCCGCGGCGTAGCACAACGCCGCCAGCAGCAGGGCCAGCCCGGCGATGCTGACCAGGCCCTCGCCGCGCGGCCGCAGCACGACGAGCACGCCGGCCATGCCGATCGCGATCGCGGTCCATCGACGCGGCCCGACGCGCTCGCCCAGCAGCGGCACCGCCAGTGCGGTGATCAGCAGCGGCGCCACGAACACGATCGAGTAGGCGGTCGCCATCGGCATCCGCGCCAGGCCGTAGACGAAGCCGAACATCATCGCGATGCCCAGCGCGCCGCGCAGCAGGTGCAGGCGCCAGTGCACGCGCAACAGCGTCGCGCCGCGTCCGCGCAGCAGCACCCAGGCCAGGATCGGCGGCAGCGCGGCGGCGCCGCGCAGCGTCGCGACCTGCAGCGGCGGATAGTCCGCGGCGAGCCACTTCATCCCCCCGTCCATCAGCGCGAACAGGAACACGGCGGCGAGCATCCACAGTGCCGCGCGGCGCTGCGGGTCGATGGCGGGAGCTGGAGGCATGCAGGCGGTCCGCGGAGCGGCAAGCGTAGCCCACCCCGGGATCTCCCGCGGTCTCAAGGCTCCGGATCGGGGACCGGGGCTTCCTGCGCTGTCGCGGGTACGTCCGCGAACGCCATGGCCACGGCCTCCCCGCGCGTGCGCGGGATCGCACGCACCACCCCGTCGGCATCGCGGACGAAGCGGATGTCGAAGCCACGCCAGTGCAGGGCGCCGTCGACGTTCGGTGTCAGGTGGAACGACCAGTAGGCCGAACGCTCAGGCATGCGCAGCAGCATTCCGCCGCGCGCCGCGTCGAGGGCGATGTCGACGCGGCCGAAGTCGGGATGGGCGTAGCGACCGGCCAGCGCCCGGTGCGCGTCGGCCAGTGCGACCTCGGCCGGCCGTGCTTCCGGCGGCGCGGGTGCGGGGCCGCGGACGATCGCCCGCAGCGTCGTATCGAGATCCAGCACGGGATAGCTGAAGAGATTGCCGACGAAGGTGATGGAGACGTCGTCCTCCGGCCAGGCGATCGCCGTCGCCGCGTAGCCGGGCAGTGTCCCCTGCACCGACACGAACCGGTCCCCGCCGGACCCGCCAGCGTCGATGGAGCCGAGAGGATCGTCGCCCACGAACAGCCCGGGATGATCGCCGCGCGCCAACGCCCGGACCCACCGCGCCAGATCCGAGGCAGTGGTGATCAGCCCCGAGCTGCCGACCTCGAGCGGTGCGGGCACCGGGTGCATCACTCCGGTCGGGGCCGGGCCCGCGGTGTAGGGCAGGGCGCCGCGTGCGAAGTGGTCGGCGGTGTGGATGTCGATGCGGCTGTCGAGCATGCCCGCGGGCGCGAGCACGTAGTGCCGCGCAGCCTCGGCGAAGGGCATGCCGGCCGCGGCGGCCGCGACCTGGGCGAGCAGCGCATAGCCCACGTTCGAATAGCGCTCCTCGCCGGGCGGCCGGAGCGCCTCGGGATGACCGGCCAGCCACCCGGCTGCGCCGCCGGGGACCGCAGTCATGTCCACATCGTCGGGAAAGTCCCGCGGCAGTCCGGCGCGGTGGCGCAGCACCGCCTCGATCGTGATCCCGTCGTGGCCGTGCAGCGCGGGCAGATGGCGGCCGACTGCGTCGGCGAGCGTGATCCGGCCGTCGTCGCGCAGGCCCAGCAGGGTCGCCGCGACGATGCCCTTGGTGACCGAAGCGGCGCTGTAGAGCGTGTCCGCCGCGTGCGGCGTGCGGTGTTCGAAATCCGCGAAGCCGTAGCGACGTTCGGCGATGAGCCTGCCGCCGCGCTCGACACGCACGATCCCGGAGATGTCCGAGGTGGCGGCCAGCGGCGCGAACCAGGCGTCGATGCGCGCCGCGACTTCGCCGGCGAGCGCGTCCCCGCCCTGCTGGTGCACCCGGGGCGGGGTGGCCGGCGTGGATGGCCCGGCGGCAGCGCCGCCGGACACCGCGACGGCGAGGCAGAACGCGAGGGTGCGAAGGCGCATGCAGGCTCCTGGTGGGCGAGGGACGCGCTTGTGTGGATGCCGGCTGTGCTGCCCGGCCCGACCTGGCGCCACGGCGCCAGCCCGATGCGGATGGTGCGAGCGCGCCTGCCTCCCGGGCATGGCCGCTTTGTCACTGCTCCCATCGGCAGGGTCGGCGGCCACGGCGGCGTGGTTCACCGGCGCTCAACCGCGCCTGCGGCAGCGTCCGCCGTGCCGGCGATGCGAGGCGAGTCCGGGAATCCCTAGGGAGGTGCGTCGATGGAAGCGCGGGAAAGGGTGCTGGGCGAGGCGTCGCGCAGCAAGGTGGTGGCGACGTTCGCGAATCGCGGGCGGGCGCAGGCGGTCGCCGAGGCCCTGCGCGGGCACCTGCATCTTGCGCCGGACCGGGTGACCATCGCGGCGCCCGGGGGCGTCGATCCGGGCCGCGCGGTCGAACCGGAGCAGGCGGGAATCGCGCGCACCGCGGTGCGTGCGCATGTGACGCTCGGCATCCTCGGCGCCGTCGTCGGCGCACTGGTGTTCGTGGTGCTCCTGCTCGTGGGCGTGCCGGCGGTGGTCGCCTCGCCGGGCGCCGCGGCCGCGGTCATCATCGTGCTCGGCACGGCGTTCGGCATGCTGCTGGGCGGCCTGGTGACGCTGCGGCCCGACCACGACCGTGCGATCGAACGCACGCACGAGGCGGTCGACAGCGGGCGCACCGCGCTCATCGCCCACGCGGCGTCGGCGGAGGAGCGGGCGCGGATGATGGCCTTCCTCGAGGCCGAGGGCGGCGAGCCGACGCGGACGCTCTAGCGCCCGCCGGAAACGCGAACGGCCCGGCGCATGGGCACCGGGCCGTCGTCGTGGAGCGCGGAAGCGACGGTCAGCTGACGTGCTTGGAGATCAGCTTGTTCATCTCGAACATGGTGACCTTGTCGGCGCCGAAGATCGGGCGGAGCGTGTCGTCGGCCAGGATCTCGCGCTTGTTCTGCGGGTTCTGCAGATCCTTCTTCTTGATGTAGTCCCACATCTTGCTGACGATCTCGCTGCGCGGCAGCGGATCGGGACCGGTGATCTTGGCCAGTTCGGCCGACGGCTTGACCGGCCGTGCGAGGCCGCCGCCGGCCTGCTTGCCCGATCCGCTTGCTTTCTTCTCTGCCATGCCTGTCTCCTGTGGATTCGATGCGGACGTACGCTGCGTGGCGGACAGGGTAGCGTGAACTCGCTTCCGGCGTGGGTGCGGCGGGCGGAGGAGCCCGCACTTCCTGACGCCCGGTCGGCCCCCCGCCGGGCACGGAGCGCGGATGCCGGACAAGGAACGGGCCGCCGAGGCGGCCCGTTCCGGATCACGATCCGCCCGCTGCCTCAGGGCGCACGCCGGGCGCGGTCGTTGCTCTCGCCGATGTCCTGCTGGACCTTGCCGGCGTTCTTCTGCAGCTTGCCCTCGAGTTCGCCGGACTTGTTGCCGGTGAACTTGCCGGTGGTTTCCTTCAGGGCGCCCTTGACCTGGTTCTTGGCGCCCTCGGTGCGGTTCTTGTCGACCATGGTGTCTCCTCCTCTGCACGGTGCAGGTAGGGCGGTTCTAGGCCTGCCCGGTGAAGACGGGCGTGAATCCGCAGGTCGCCCGCGGGCAAGCGTTCAGCCCCGGAGAGGACGCCGTTCAGCGGGCGCGCATGCTCCGTCGCCTTGCCAGTTCGCAGAAGAAGGCGACGTAGTCGGCGTGCCCGCCGGGGAACACCACGTCCAGGCGCAGCGGATCGTCGCGGTCGCTGATGCCGGCGAACGCGGGCCAGGGGTCGAGGTCCGGCCGTTCCGCGCACCGCCGCAGCAGGTCCGCATCGACACCGGGCCGGCGCACCTCGCCGCGGCTGCTGTCGATGTAGACCACGCTGGCGGGCCGGTCGAAGGCCGCGCCCAGCTCCTGCACCAGGGTAAGGAAGCCGCGGTCGCTGCCGCCGCGCAGCCAGCGGGTACGGCCATCGACGGTCTCCGGGTGCGAGGTCACGGTGTCGCCGACGCCGACGATGTGGGGCAGGCGGGCCGGGTCGAAGTGCTCGCGCGCCAGCCGCAGCAGGGCCTCGTGCCCGCGCGGCGCCTGCCGCGCATTGAAATGCTCGCCCAGCGGCCAGCTGCCGGTGTGCTGGCGGTAGTAGTGGTTGAGGATCACCAGCACGCCGACCTCCTTCACCGCGCCGGCGAGCATGAACTGGAAATCGGTGGTACCGGCGTGGTCGCCCTCGGCGTAGCGGATGCGCTCGTTGCCGGCGTCGTCGCGGCCGAGGTTGGGGGCGTAGTGCACGAAGAAGGAATCGCCCAGGCCCGCCGCGGTCGCCTCCTGCAGCAGCTGCCCCATGAAGGCCTCGACCTCGCGCTGCAGCTGCCGGTACAGCGCGGCCCGTTGCAGGAAGCGGTGATGCAGGGTGTTGAGGTTGACCGTCGGCGAGACGGGGTTGTCGAGCACGCTTGCCGCGACCAGGCGCTCCAGTTCGTCGTCGCCGATCGCGTACGGCGGCGCGCTGAGCAGCCCGGCAAGGAAGGCGCCGGCACGCTCCGGCACCCCCTGCAGGAAGGCGAGTTCGGCGTCGGTGACGCCGGGGTGCGACACGCGGCCGAAGCGATCCTGCAACTGCACCCCGCCGCCGGCCAGTCCGGGCAGGTAGAAGCCCTGCTCGCGCGGATGCTCGGGCGCCTCGAAGGCCTGCTCCACGATCGCATTGAGGCCGCGGCTGCCGATGTGCTCGCCGTTGGTGAGCACGTAGAAGTGCCCGGCGAGGCGCCGTGCGGCGTCGACGTAGCGGCGTTCGATGCGACGGGTGAGCGGGTCGCGGACCAGGCCCATGCACACGCCGTCGAGGTCCTGGATCAGCAGCAGGTCGTCGGTGGCGGCGAGGGTCTCGAGCAGGCCGGCGTGGTCGAGGGAGAACGCGGGAGTCGGTGCATGCATGCCTGCATGGTAGCGAGCCGGGCGGGGGGACCAAGCGCACGACCGGGAGATGTGAACGAGGCGCCGCCGCGGGCCGCGCATGCTCAAGCTCCCGCTGCGCCCGCCGATAGTCGGGGATGGCCGATACTCCACCCCCTCTCGGCGAGCAGGAGCGGCTGCGCATCCTTCGGGAGCTGTGCATCCTCGACACGCCCGACGATCCCGCGCTCGACCGCGTCTGCGAGCTGGCGGCGGCGTTGTTCGAGGTGCCGATCGTGCTCGTGTCGCTGGTCGACGAGCACCGCCAGTGGTTCAAGGCGCGCGTCGGCCTGGGAGCGCGGCAGACGCCGCGCGGGCAGGCCTTCTGCGCGCATGCGCTGGACCGGACGGATGCGCTGGTGGTGCCCGATGCGGCATGCGATCCGCGCTTTGCGGCCAACCCGCTGGTGACCTCCGCACCGCACATCCGCTTCTATGCCGGCTGGCCCTTGCGCACCGCCGAGGGTGCGGTGCTGGGCACGCTGTGCCTGATCGACCGGGTGCCGCGCCACGACTTCGGCGCACCGGCGCAGGCACTGCTGGAGAAGCTGGCGGCGCTGGTGCTCACGCGCATCCATACGCTGCGCTCGTTCGGCCATTCCGACCGTCTCACCGGGCTGCCCAACCGTCTGCGCTTCGCGGAAGAAGTGCTGCACCGGAGCCGGAACGCGGGGATGCGGCCGGGCGCGCTCGCGCTGCTGGCGATCGACGTCTGCGGGACCTCCTACTTCGGCAACATGTCGCGTGCGCTCGGCTACGCCTACGGCGAGCAGTACCTGCTGCGCGCGCAGGCGCGGCTCGCCGCGGCGCTGCCGCCGGGCACGCCGCTCTACCGCATCGACACCACCTGCTTCGCACTGTTCCACGACGTGGCCCGCCATGGCGCCGCCGACGCGCGCGCGGCGGAGCTGGCGGCCGCCTTCGCCGAGGCGGTGACGCACGCCGGCATCCCGCACAGCGCGCGGCCCTGCATCACCCACCTGCCGCTCGCGGCGGACGTGGATGCCGACGACCTGGTGCGGCGGCTGATCACCGCGCTCGGCTGCATCCGCGAACGCGGCGAGATCGTCGGCGACTACGAGGAGGGCTGGGACGTCGCGCAGCGGCGCAGCTTCCAGATCCTCTCCGGCCTGCCGCAGGCCCTGCTCGCCGCCGACCAGCTCTCGCTGCACTACCAGCCGCGGGTGGACCTGGCCAGCGGGCGCTGCCTCGGTGCCGAGGCGCTGCTGCGCTGGCGGCATCCGCTGCTGGGCGAGGTGCCGCCGTCGGAGTTCGTGGCGCTGGCCGAGAACACCGAGCTGATGCGCGAGCTGACCCGCTGGGTGCTCGAGCAGGCCGCCGCGCAGATGCGGCGCTGGCGCGACGCCGGCCGCAACCTGGTGCTGTCGGTGAACGTCTCGCCGGTGGACCTCGACCACCCCGGCTTCGCCAGGCGGGTCGCAGAGGCGCTGGCGCGTCACGACGTGCCCGGCGCCGCCCTCGAACTCGAGTTCACCGAGAACGCCCTGCTGCGCAGCCCGCAGCGGCTGCAGGCCAATCTCGAGATCCTGCGCGCGCTCGGCGTCGGCGTGGCGATCGACGACTTCGGCACCGGCCGCAACAACCTCAACACGCTGCGTGCGCTGGCCGGCGCGGCGCTGAAGATCGACCAGAGCTTCCTGCGCGCGATCGGCGAGGACACGACCAACCGCACCATCGTCCCCGCCCTGCTCAAGCTGGGGCGCGACCTCGGTCACCGCACCGTCGCCGAGGGCGTGGAGACCGGCGAGGCGCTGGAGCTGATGCGGGCCTGGGGCTGCGACGAGGCCCAGGGCTACTGGATCGCGCGACCTCTGCCGGTGGCCGGATTCGAGGCGTGGCTCGATGCACGGCGCGACATGCAGCCCTCCACCAGCGCCCTCAGCCCGGCGCCCGCAGCCGCGCCGGATTGCCCATCGCCGTCGCCCCGGCAGGCACATCCCGCGTGACCACGGCGCCGGCGCCGATCGTCGCGCCGTCGCCGATGCGCACGCCCGGAAGGATGATCGCGCCGCCGCCGATCCAGACATCGGCGCCGATCGACACCGGGCGCCCGGACTCGAGTCCGGTCCGCCGCGTGTCCGGGTCGCGCGGGTGGTCGGCGGTGTAGATCTGCACGGCGGGTCCGACCTGGGTGCGGTCGCCGATGTCCACCCCGACCACGTCGAGGATGACGCAGCCGAAGTTCATGAAGACCTCCGCGCCGATGCCGATCTGGGTGCCGTAGTCGCAGTGGAACGGCGGTCGGATCGCCGCGCCGGGACCGACCGCGCCCAGCCGCTCGCACAGCGCCGCATGACGCGCAGCCGGCGGCGCGGCGAGCAGCGCGTTGTAGCGCGCCAGCCACTCGCGGCAGGCCTGCGCCTCGGCCTGCAGCTCCGGATCGCCGGCGTGGTAGAGCTCGCCGGCGAGCATCTTCTGCCTCTCGGTCATGGTCATGGCGGTGCCTCTGCGGGGATGGACGAGTCTGGACGGGGTCGTCGCACCGCCTCTACACCATGGATCGACCGGAGATGTGACAGAGTCGACACCAACGCTGGCGCTGGAGTGTGCCGATGCAGGCGGTCGAGGCAGGCGAGGATCGTGTCGGCACGGGAGTGGCCGGGCTCGACGACATCCTGGGCGGCGGGCTGCCGCGCGGCGAGCTGCACCTCGTTCGCGGCGATGCCGGGACCGGCAAGACCACGCTGGGGCTGCAGTTCCTGCTCGAGGGCGCGGCGGCGGGGGAGCGGGCGCTGTACCTGAGCTTCGCGCAGTCGCAGACGGGGCTGCGCAGGATCGCCGCCGCCCACGGCTGGTCGCTGCAGGGGGTCGAGGTCCTCCAGCTTCCCGGCGCGGATGCCGGCGCCGGTCGGCAGGAACAGACGCTCTTCCATACCGCGGATGTGGAGCTGCGCGAGGCCACCGCCGCCGTGATCGAGGCGGTGGAGCGGGTACGGCCGGAGCGCGTGGTGATCGACACCATGACCACCCTGCGCCTGCTCGCCGACGGCGGGTTGCGCTACCGGCGCCAGCTGCTGGGCCTGCGCGGCTTCTTCGACGCCCGCCCGTGCACCGTGCTGCTGCTCGACGGCGCCGGCCAGGACGCCGCGCTCGACGACACCGTCTACGGCATCCTGCGGCTGGAGCGGGTCGTCCCCGAGTACGGGAACGTCCGGCGCCGCCTGTCGGCGGTCAAGATGCGCGGCGTGGAGTTCCACGGCGGCCACCACACCTTCCGCATCCGCACCGGCGGCATCCAGGTCTATCCGCGGCTGAAGCCGGCCTGCATGGATACGCCGGGCAACTGGGAGGTGCGGACCAGCGGCGTGCGCGGGATCGATGCGCTGCTGGGCGGCGGGCTCGAACACGGCACCGCCTGCCTGGTGGTCGGCCCCACCGGCACCGGCAAGACCTCGGTGGCGACGCTCTACGCCTACTCGGCCGCGCGCAACGGCGAGACGGCGGCCGTGTTCTGCTTCGACGAGCGCCGCGAGACGTTCCTGATGCGCGCCCGCGGGCTCGGCATGGACCTCGAGCCGCTCCTCGAACGCGGCACCCTGATCCTGCGCAGCGTCAGCACCGCCGAGTTCGCGCCGGGCGAATTCGCGCAGATCGTGCGCGAGGCGGTGGAGCGCCAGCGCGCCCGGGTGGTGATGCTCGACAGCCTGACCGGCTACTTCCACGCGATGCCGCAGGAAGAGGCGCTGCTGGCGCAGATGCACGACCTGCTCGCCTATCTCGGCCGGCAGGGCGTGCTCTCGCTGCTGGTGGTCGCGCAGCACGGGATTGCGGGCGACCACATGCGCGGTCCGCTGGACGTCAGCTACATGGCCGACGCGGTGGTCCTGCTGCGCCACTTCGAGGCGGACGGCCAGGTGCGCAAGGCGATCTCGGTGCTCAAGAAGCGCAACGGCTCCCACGAGAGCACGATCCGTGAACTGCTGCTCTCCGGCGATGGAGTGGCGGTGGGCGAGCCGATCGCCGGCTTCGTCGGGCTGCTCTCCGGCAACCCGACGCTCCGGCCCGAGGCGCGCTGAGCGGGGGCGCGATGGACGCCGGCGCAGGGAGCGGAGCGGCAGTCATGGTGCTGGCGCCACTCGGGCGCGACGCGGAGCTGGTGCGCCGGACGCTGGCGGAGGCCGGACAGGCCTGCCGTGTCTGTCCTTCGATGCACATCCTGGACGCCGAGCCGCTCGACGGGATCGCGGTTCTCGTGGTCACCGAGGAGGTGCTCTCGACGGAGGCCCTGCGCCTGCTGCGCGCGCGGCTGGAAGCGCAGCCGCCGTGGTCGACGCTGCCGCTGATCGCCTTCAGCGCGCGCGGAGGCAGCGGCGCCGCCTGGGCCGGACTCGAGGCCTGCACCTCCGCCGGCCTGGTGCTGCTGGAGCGGCCTATCCGGATCGAAAGCTTCGTGTCGATCGTGCGTGCTGCGGTGGCGGCGCGGCGGCGCCAGTTCCAGCTCCGCGACGAGCTCGCCGCACGGGCTGCGGCCGAGGCGCCGCGCGGATGCTGGCAGGGGAGATGAGGCACCGCATCAAGAACTCGCTGGCCCTGGTCGGGTCGATCGCGGTGCAGACCTTCCGCGGCGATGCGCCGGCCGGCGCCGCGATGCCGCGCTTCATGGAGCGACTGAAGGCGATCGGGCGTGCGCAGGACGTGCTCACCGGCGACGGCGAGGTCAGCGCGCAGCTGCGCGAGCTGGTCGAGCGTGCGCTGGAACCGCATCGCGGCGGCGACTGCCGGCGTTTCCGCATCGAGGGGCCGGACCTGCGCCTGCCGGAGGCCAGCGCCACCGCGCTCGCCATGGCCCTGCACGAGCTCGCGACCAACGCGCTCAAGTACGGCGCGCTGTCGCGCGACGACGGCTGCGTCGTCGTGCGCTGGTGGGTGCAGGCGGACGGCAGCGGCGGAGAGCTGCGGATCGAATGGCGCGAGCAGGGCGGGCCACCGGTGGTGTCGCCGGCGCGGCGCGGCTTCGGCTCCGGCCTGGTGGAGCGTGCGCTCGCCGCGGAACTGCACGGCCGCTGCGTCATCGCCTTCGAGCCCGCGGGCGTGGTCTGCGAGATCCGCGCGCCGCTGCCGCGCGTCGCGGGCTGAGGCTCGGGTCGCGGCCTCAGCCGGCGAGGGATTCCGCAGGTGCGACGGTCACGCCCAGCGTCCGCAGCGCCCCGGCGGTGGCGGAGAACTCCGCATCCGACAGCGCGCGCGTCGCATCGGCGACGATGGCGGTGCGGAAGCCCAGGCCGGCCGCATCGCGCGCGGTGTAGGCGACGCAGACCTCGGCGGCGAGGCCGGCGACGTGGACCTCGTCCACGGCCATCGCGCGCAGCCACTCGCCCAGGCCGGTGCGGTGCCTGCGGCCGTTGTCGAAGAAGCCGGAGTAGCTGTCGACGCGCGGGTCCATGCCCTTGCGGAAGATCGCCGCGACCGGGCCCACGTCCAGCGCCGCGGCGAAGGCCGCGCCGTCGCTGCCCTGCACGCAGTGGTCGGGCCACAGCGTCTGCGCGATGCCGTCGAGCTCGATGCGCTCGAACGGCGCGCGTCCGGCGTGCTGCGAGGCGAAGCTCATGTGCGTCGGCGGATGCCAGTCCTGGGTCGCCACCACCAGCGGATAGCGGCGGACCAGGGCGTTGACCACCGGGAGGATGGCGTCGCCGCCGGCCACCGGCAGGCGCCCGCCGGGCAGGAAATCGTTCTGAATGTCGACGAGGACGAGGGCGCGCATGGCAGAGGGACGTGGGGGGAGCCGCGATGGATACCCGAGCCGGGCGTCCATGTCCAAAGCCTCGCGCACGCGGCGGATGCGCATCGTCGCGGCGCGACCGGACCGGCATCATGGCGATCCCCGCGTCGCACGCGCCCGGCCCGCCCGCCATGCCCCGTCGTTTCCGCCTCTGCCTCCTGCTCCTCGGCGCCGCCGTCGTGGCCGCCTGCGCGCAGCGGCCGCCCGCGCCGCCGACGGCGCCGGAGATCGCGGTCGACGGCGGACGGCTGCGCGGCGAGCGCGGCGACGGCGTCGAGGTGTTCCGCGGCATTCCGTTCGCCGCGCCGCCGGTCGGCGGCAACCGCTGGCGCGCGCCGCAGCCGGTGACGCCCTGGCAGGGGGTGCGCGAGGCGACCGCGTTCGGGCCGGACTGCATGCAGCTGCCGTTCCCGGGCGATGCCGCGCCGCTGGGCGTGACGCCGGCGGAGGACTGCCTCTACCTCAACGTCTGGCGTCCGCCCGCAGCCGATGCCGCCGCGCTGCCGGTGCTGGTGTGGATCTACGGCGGCGGCTACGTCAACGGCGGCGCCTCGCCGGCGGTGTACGACGGCAGCGCCTTCGCGCGCGACGGGGTGATCCTGGTCAGCTTCAACTACCGCGTGGGCCGCTTCGGCTTCTTCGCGCATCCGGCGCTGAGCGCGGCGGCGGAGGGGCCGCTCGGCAACTACGGGCACATGGACCAGATCGCGGCGCTGCAGTGGGTCCGCCGCAACATCGCGGCCTTCGGCGGCGACCCGGGCAACGTCACCGTGTTCGGCGAATCCGCCGGCGGTGGCTCGGTCCTGAACCTCGCCATCGCCCCACCCGCGCAGGGCCTGTTCCGGCGCATGGCGGTCATGTCGGGCGGCGGCCGCTCGCTGATGGGGCCGCTGCGCGACCTCGACATCGACCGCCCGGGCCTGCCCTCGGCCGAGACCGTCGGCATGAACTTCGCGCGCGGCGTCGGCATCGCCGGCACCGGCCCCGAGGCGCTGCGGGCCCTGCGCGCGCTCCCGGCCGAAAGGGTGCGCGGCGACCTCAACCTCGGCAGCCTCATGGCCGCGCCGGCGGTGGCGCCGACCTGGGCCGGCGGGCCGTTTCGCGACGGCCCCGTCGTCGCGGCCACGCCGGAGGAGGCCTACGCCGTTCGCCAGGCGCCGCTGCCGGTGCTGATCGGCAGCACCAGCGCGGACATCGGCTTCGCCTTCGCCGCAGACATGGAGGCGCTGTTCGCCCCGTTCGGCGACGCCGCGGCGCGCGCCCGCGCGCTCTACGACCCCGACGGCAGCGGCGACCTGCGTGCGGTGGCGGCGCGCGTCGGCATGGACCGGACCATGACCGAGCCCGCGCGCTACATCGCCGGGCGCACGACCGCCGCCGGCGGGGCCGCCTGGCTGTACCGCTTCGGCTACGTCGCCGAGGCGCTGCGCGACCGCGTGCCCGGCGCGCCGCACGCCAGCGAGATCCCCTACGTGTTCCAGACCCTGGACGCACGCGACGGTCCCGCGCCCAGCGCCGACGACCGCGCCATGGCCGCCGCCGTCCACGGCTACTTCGTCTCCTTCGCCCGCGACGGCGACCCCGACCGCGCCGGGCTGCCGCATTGGCCGCGCTACGATGCGCAGCAGCACGCCCTGCTCGAATTCGGGCGGACCGGCGCAGTCACCGCCGGTCCCGATCCGTGGACCGAGCGCCTGGACCTCATCGAGGCGCAGGCCGAGGCGGTATCGCGGGATGTGGATTAAGGTCGTCGCCTCTCCGCCCGGCTCACGCGCATGCCCGACGACGTCGCCGCCCACATCGCGGCCCTCGAGGCCGACCGCCAGCGCGTCTCGCGCCTGCTCCACGACGACATCGGCCAGGCCCTGACCGCGGCCGTGCTCAACCTGCAGTTCGCCGGCGACGCCCCGCTCGACCCGGACAGCCGCGACGAGGTGGTGGCCGAACTTAGGGGCGCCATCGCCCGCCTGCGCGACATCTCCCTGGCGCTGGGGAGGCCGCTGGATCCCTCCTGAGCGATCGACCGGCCCTGCCGGGCGGCCGCGACTCCTGCGTCGGCGTGCACGGGCACGGGCTCGCGCGCCGCCAGCGCAGGTGCGCGTGGCGCTCTTCATGCAGGTCTTGCTGGTGTACTCCCTCCCCCTCGTGGGGGGAGGGTGCAGGGCAGCCGCGGATCTGGTCGCCCCGCGTGCTGCGAGCGCCTCGCCCGCTCTCCCGGACCTCCCTCCACGAGGGGGAAGGCCGGAAGCGGGCGCGGCTCAGCGTCCGGGCCGGTAGATCGCGGCGCTGATGCAGGAGAACAGGCTGACGACGAACCAGCCGAAGGGGAACAGCGAGACGGTCAGCACCCAGGTGATGGCGCCTGCGATGCAGGCGGCGACGAACCACAGGATCGCCGACAGCACGCGGCCCTGGACCAGCTGGCCGAGGCCGGGAATGAAAAGGCTGCAGATCGCGGCAATGACGTTGCCGGCGGAACCCTGGCCTGCGCTCATGGACACACCTCCGTAGTTCGAGGGGGAAACGACTGCGATCGTCGCCGATCCCCGCGCACGCACCAGTGAAGGTCGTCACTCCGACCCTTGGCAGGGCGGGCCCGCAGGACGCGCTCCGGGGGGTCGAAGCGCCTCCGGTTGCGGCGGGCATCCCGCGGCTCCGGGCCTCGGGGGAAGGGCGGTCGCGCACCCGGAGCAGCTCCCGCCGCGACGCCGCGCGAACACATTTCATTGTCGGCATGCATGGTCTTTTGACCGTCCCCCAGTGCCCGCGCCGCAGCCCTCCGACATGGACGCCCGTTCCGCGCCGCCCGCTTCCAGCCCGCAGGTCCTGCCGCGGCCTCGGTGCGCCGGCCGGGCGCGCCCGCGGCGCAGTTCCGCCCCTGCATTCCTCCGTGCCGCGGCGCCGCCGCCGGCGCCCGCCTGAGCGCGCGCCGCGATCAGGCCGGACCCTCTTCCTCCCTTCCCCGCCGAACGCCACGCGCATGCATGTCTGCCTGATCGCCCCGTCCGCCATCGCCGACCCCGCGTCCTTCGATGCCGCCCTCGCCGCCGCGCGTCGCGCCGGTTGCGACCACGTCGCCCTGCCGACGCCGTTCGCCGCCGACGCCGAGGGCCGCCTCGCCGACCCGGCCGCGGCCAGCGCCGCGGACGGCGGCGATGGCGACGCCGCGCTGCGCCGCCTCGCCGAGGCCGCCGCCGGACATGGTCTGAAGGTGCTGGTCGACCTGCGCATCGACGAGATCGGAGGCGGGGGAGAGCTCGTCCAGAGCCACCCGCACTGGTTCCGCGCGCGCACCAGCGCGCTGCCCGACCCGCGCGCCGGGCGTGGCGCCGCCGAGATCGCGCAGGCGCGCTTCGACACGCCCGAGGATGCCGCCGGGCTGGCGCAGTGGTGGGGCGGACGCCTGGGCGCCTGGCTCGGCAGCGGCATCGCCGGCTTCCGCGTCCTGCAGCCGCAGCGCGCCCCGGCCGAGGCCTGGCGCATGCTCCTGGGCGAGGCGCGCGCAGGCGCCCCGCAGGCGGTGTTCGCCGCCTGGACCCCGGGCCTGGCGCGACACGAGCTGCGCGCGCTGGCGGGCGCCGGGTTCGACGCCGCGTTCTCCTCGCTGGCCTGGTGGGACGGGCGCGCGACCTGGTTCTTCGACGAGGACGCCGCCCTGCGCGCGATCGCGCCGAAGGTCGTCGCCACCGTGGACGCGCCGCTGGCGGATGCCGACGGCGGGCCGGCGCGCCTGCGCAGGATGAAGCTGGCGGCTGCGCTCGGCGGCGGCTGGGCGGTGGCGTCCGGGGCGCTCGCGACCGCGCCCGAGGCCGCGCCGCAGGGGCCCGGCGATGCGGGCGGCGGCGCGGTGCGCCTGCGTCCGCTGCTGCAGGACGGCGGCGCGATCAGCGCGATCCTGGTCGAGCGCGCCGATGCGGCGCCGACCCTGGTGCTGGCCAATGCCGACGACGACCACCTGGTGCCGGTACCGGCCGCGGCGGTGCTGCATGCGGCGGGCGACATCGGCGCCTTCGTCTGCGACGAGGCCCCTGACGAGCCGATCCACAGCGATGGCGGCGGCCTGCTGGAGCCCTGCGAGGTCCGCGTCTACCGCGCCGAGACCGCACGCCCGGTGCTGGCCGCGGCCAAGGCGCGGATAGCACCGGAAACCGCCGCGGATTGGCCACGGGTCAGCATCGAGGCGGTCACCCCGGCGGTCGACGACGGCCGCTTCCCGGTCAAGCGCACCGTCGGCGAACGCGTCTGCGTCGAGGCCGACGCCTTCTGCGACGGCCACGACCGCATCGCCGTGGCGGTGCTGTGGCGCGCGGCCGACCAGCGCACCTGGAAGAGCGCGCCCATGCGCCAGATCGGCAACGACCGCTGGCGCGGCGAGTTCCCGCTGGAGCGCATGGGTCGTCACGAGTTCCGCATCGAGGCGTGGCGCGACGTGTTCGCCACGACCCATGCCGACCTCGAGAAGAAGCGCGCCGCCGGCACCCTGGTGCCGGTCGACGTGCAGGAGGCCGTGGCCCTGGTCGAGGCCGCGCGCGGCCGCTGCAAGGGCACCCTCGGCAGCACCCTGAAGGGCATCCTCGCCCGCATCGGCAAGGCGCCGGACGACGCGGCGCGGGTCGAGATCGTGCTCGAGCCGGGCACTGCCGACGCCATGGCCCGCGCCGACGACCGGCCGTTCCGCTCCGAGTACCCGGTGGTGTTCCCGGTCGAGGCGGAGCGCCGCGCCGCGCACTACTCGAGCTGGTACGAGCTGTTCCCGCGCTCGCAGAGCGGGCAGCCCGGCGTCCACGGCACCTTCGACGACGTCATCCCCAAGCTTCCGCGCATCCGCGCGATGCACTTCGACGTGCTGTACATGCCGCCGATCCACCCGATCGGCATGAAGAACCGCAAGGGCCGCAACAACGCGGTCACCGCCGAGGAAGGCGAGCCGGGCAGCCCCTACGCGATCGGCTCCGAAGACGGCGGCCACACCGACATCCATCCCGAGCTCGGCGGCCTCGACGCCTTCCGCCGCCTGCGCGACGCCGCGCACGCCGAAGGCCTCGAGCTCGCGCTCGACTTCGCCATCCAGTGCGCGCCCGACCATCCGTGGCTGAGCGAGCACAGGGACTGGTTCACCTGGCGCGCCGACGGCTCCATCCCCTACGCCGAGAACCCGCCGAAGAAGTACCAGGACATCGTCAACGTCGACTTCTACGCGTCCGGGTCGGTGCCGGCGCTGTGGAACGAACTGCGCGACGTGGTGCTGTTCTGGGTCAACGAGGGCGTGAAGCTGTTCCGCGTCGACAACCCGCACACCAAGCCGTTCCCGTTCTGGGAGTGGATGATCGCCGAAGTGCGCGGGCGCCATCCCGAGGTGGTTTTCCTGTCCGAGGCCTTCACCCGGCCGAAGATGATGTACCGGCTGGCCAAGGTCGGCTTCTCGCAGTCCTACACCTACTTCACCTGGCGCAACCACAAGGCCGAGATCCAGGCCTACCTCGACGAGCTCAACCACGGCGTGCCGCGCGAGTGCTTCCGCCCGCACTTCTTCGTCAACACGCCCGACATCAACCCGAAGTTCCTGCAGACCTCCGGCCGCGCCGGGCACCTGATCCGCGCGGCGCTCGCCACCACGCTCTCCGGCCTGTGGGGCATGTACCAGGGCTTCGAGCTGTGCGAGGCGACGCCGCTGCCGGGCAAGGAGGAGTACCTGGACTCGGAGAAGTACGAGATCCGTGCCTGGCCCGACCGCCGCCCCGGCGACATCGTCGACGAGATCACCCGCCTCAACGCGCTGCGCCGGCAGAACCCGGAGCTGCAGACCCACCTGGGCACGCGCTTCTACGTCGCCCACAACGACTACGTCGTCTACTTCGGCAAGGTCATCGACGACGCCCATCTCGCGCACGGCCGCAGCATGGTGCTGGTGGCGATCAGCCTCGACCCGCACGCGGCGCAGTCGGCCTCGATCGAAGTGCCGCTGTGGGAGTTCGGGCTGCCCGACCACGCCAGCGTCGACGTCGACGACCTCTGGGACGGCCGTGGCTTCCAGTGGCACGGCAAGCACCAGCACATCCACCTCGACCCGGTGCGTCCCTTCTCGATCTGGCGCATCCGCGCAGGAGCTCCCGCATGACCCGTGGCAACGCCGCCAATGCCGAGGCGATCCTTCCCGACGTGGCGCAGGACGCGCTCTGGTACAAGGACGCGATCATCTACCAGGCGCACGTCAAGTCGTTCTTCGATTCCAACGACGACGGCATCGGCGACTTCCCCGGCCTGATCGCCAAGCTCGACTACATCGCCGACCTCGGCGTCAACGCGATCTGGCTGCTGCCCTTCTACCCGAGCCCGCGCCGCGACGACGGCTACGACATCGCCGAGTACATGGCGGTGCACCCGGACTACGGCAGCGTCGAGGACTTCCAGCGCTTCGTCGCCCAGGCGCATGCGCGCGGCATCCGCGTCATCACCGAGCTGGTGATCAACCACACCTCCGACCAGCACCCCTGGTTCCAGCGCGCGCGCACCGCGCCCAAGGGCTCGCCCGAGCGCGACTTCTACGTGTGGTCGGACGACGACCACGCCTACGCCGGCACCCGCATCATCTTCTGCGACACCGAGAAGTCGAACTGGACCTGGGACCCGGTCGCCGAGCAGTACTTCTGGCACCGCTTCTACTCGCACCAGCCCGACCTCAACTTCGACAACCCGGCGGTGCTCGAGGCGGTGCTCGAGGTCATGCGCTTCTGGCTCGACATGGGCGTCGACGGCCTGCGCCTGGACGCGGTGCCCTACCTCATCGAGCGCGAGGGAACCTCCAACGAGAACCTCGCCGAGACCCACGCCATCCTCAAGCGCATCCGCGCCACGCTCGACCGCGAATATCCCGACCGCATGCTGCTGGCCGAGGCCAACATGTGGCCGGAGGACACCCAGCAGTACTTCGGCGAGACCGGCGACGAATGCCACATGGCGTTCCACTTCCCGCTGATGCCGCGCATGTACATGGCGATCGCGCGCGAGGACCGCTTCCCGATCACCGACATCATGCGGCAGACGCCGGCGATCCCCGCCAACTGCCAGTGGGCGATCTTCCTGCGCAACCACGACGAGCTGACGCTGGAGATGGTCACCGACTCCGAGCGCGACTACCTCTGGCAGACCTACGCGTCCGACCGCCGCGCGCGCATCAACCTGGGCATCCGCCGGCGCCTGGCGCCGCTGCTCGAGCGCGACCGCCGCCGCATCGAGCTGATGACCTCGCTGCTGCTGACCATGCCCGGCACGCCGGTGCTGTACTACGGCGACGAGATCGGCATGGGCGACAACATCCACCTCGGCGACCGCGACGGCGTGCGCACGCCGATGCAGTGGTCGATCGACCGCAACGGCGGCTTCTCGCGCGCCGATCCCGCGGCGCTGGTGCTGCCGCCGATCATGGACCCGCTGTACGGATTCCAGGCGATCAACGTCGAGGCGCAGCAGCGCGACCAGCATTCGCTGCTGACCTGGACCCGCCGCATCCTCTCCGTGCGCAAGCGCTACAAGGCCTTCGGCCGCGGCGAGCTGCGCTTCCTGTACCCGGGCAACCGGCGCCTGTTCGCCTACCTGCGCGAGTACGAGGACGAGACCCTGCTGTGCGTGGCCAACCTCTCGCACACGCTGCAGGCGGTGGAGCTCGACCTGTCGGAGTTCGAGGGGCGGGTGCCGGTGGACGTCATCGGCGGCGGCAGCTTCCCGCCGGTCGGGCGGCTGACCTACCTGCTGACCGTGCCGGCGTTCGGCTTCTATGCGTTCCAGCTCGTGTGCGAGGGCAACATGCCGGACTGGCACCGCCCCACGCCGGTGCCGCTGCCGGACTACCAGACCTTCGTGCTGCGCGGCGCGCAGGCCGACGCCGCGGCGATCGGCCGGCACTTCCCGGTCATCGAGCGCGAGATCCTGCCGGCCTGGCTGTCGGCGCGGCGCTGGTTCGCGGCCAAGGACCGCGAGCTGCGCGGCGTGCGCATCGCGCGGGCGACGCCGCTGCCGGGCCCGGCAGCGCCGGTGCTGCTGGAGATCGAGGCCAGCCTCGGCGACGGCGGCCGCGAGCGCTACATGCTGCCGGTCGGCATGGCCTGGGAGCGCGAGCACCCCAGCGTGCTCGCCGAGCAGCTCGCGCTTGCGCGCGTGCGCCACGGCCGCGAGGTCGGCTACCTCACCGACGCCTTCGCGCTGGAGTCGCTGGCGCGCGGCATGGTCGCGGCGCTGCGCGCCGGTACCGTGCTCGAGGTCGGCGGCGACGAGGAGCCGGTCGGCGAGCCGGGCGCGGGCGAACTCGGCGCGGGCGTGTCGAAGCCCGGCGAGCTGCGCTTCCAGGCCAGCGAGGCCTTCGGCCGCGTCGACATCGCCGACGAAGCCGAGATCCGCTGGCTTTCCGCCGAGCAGAGCAACAGCTCGCTGATCATCGGCGATGCCGCGGTGTTCAAGCTGCTGCGCCGCGTGGTGCCCGGCGAGAACCCCGAGATCGAGATCGGCCGGCGCCTGACCGCGCTGGGCTACGCCAACGCGGCGCCGCTGCTGGGCGAGGTCACCCGCGTGGAGGGCGACGGCGCGGTGACCACGATCGCGCTGCTGCAGGGCTTCGTGCGCAACCAGGGCGATGCCTGGCGCTGGACGCTCGACCATCTCGCCCGCGGCGTCGACGCCTACCATGCCGCGCAGGGCACCGAGGAGCGCGAGGAGGTGGTCGGCGGCTACGACGCCTTCGCCGCGGTGGTCGGCCGGCGCCTGGCCGAACTGCACGAGGCGCTCGCGCAGCCGACCGAGGATGCCGCCTTCGCGCCCGATCCCGCCGACGAACGCGCCGCGAAGGGCGTGGCCGCGCGCGTGCGCGAGCAGGTGGAATCGGCCTGGCTCACGCTTGCCTCGCGGCGCAAGGAGAGCGACGACGCGGCGGAGATCGAGACGCTCGACGCCCTGCTGGCCGCGCGTGGCCGCATCGACGGCCTGCTCGACCGCGCGCCGCAGGCGCTGGCCGGCAGCCTGCTCACCCGCGTGCACGGCGACTTCCACCTCGGCCAGATCCTGGTCGCCTTCGACGACGTGGTGCTGATCGACTTCGAGGGCGAGCCCGCCAGGACCCTGGCCGAGCGCCGCGCCAAAGCCAGCCCGCTGCGCGACGTGGCCGGTTTCCTGCGCTCGCTCGACTACGCCAGCGAGGTCGCCGCCCGCGGCGAGGAGGGCACCGCGCCGCGCGTCGGCGCCGACACCGAACTCGACACCTTCCTCGCCGAATTCCGCGCCCGCGCCACCCGCGCCTTCGTGACCGCCTACCGCAGCGTGCTCGAGGCGAGCCTGCATCCGTGGGTGGAGCCCGGGCGCTTCACCGCGCTGGCCGAGCTGTTCCTGGTCGAGAAGGCCTGCTACGAGATCCGCTACGAGGCCGCCAACCGGCCGAACTGGCTGGTGGTGCCGGTGCAGGGCCTGCTGCGCATCCTCGACAGCCTGCCTGCCACCGACGAGGAGGACGGCCGATGAGCGCGCGCCTGGTTCCGCTCTCCGACGCCACCGTGCGCGCCTTCGCCGAGGCGCGCCACGGCGATCCCTTCGCCGTGCTCGGCGCCCATCCCGGTCCCGACGGGCGCGTGCTGCGTGTGTTCCTGCCGGGCGCCGACGGCGTCGTCGCGCGCCTGGACGACGGCACCGAGGTCGCGCTCGGGCGCGAGGGAGAGGCCGGCTTCTTCGCCGGCGTGCTGCCCGGCGACGGCGGCTACCGTCTGGCGATCCAGTGGCCCGGCGCGCTGCAGGAGACCGCCGACGCCTACGCCTTCGGGCCGCAGCTCGGCGAACTCGACCTGCACCTGATCACCGAGGGCCGCCACCTGCACCTGGCCGATGCGCTCGGCGCCAACGCGCTCGAGGTCGACGGCGTCGCCGGTACCCGCTTCGCGGTGTGGGCGCCGAACGCGTCGCGCGTCGCGGTGGTCGGCGACTTCAACGGCTGGGACGCGCGCCGGCACCCGATGCGCCTGCGCCACGAGGCCGGCGTGTGGGAGCTGTTCGTGCCGGGCGTCGGTCCCGGCGCGCACTACAAGTACGCGCTGCGCGGCCCGCACGGCGAAGAGCTGCCGCACAAGGCCGATCCCGTTGCGCGCCAGGCCGAGCTCGCGCCGGGCACCGCCTCGATCGTGGCCGATCCCACGGCGTACGCCTGGCGCGACGAGGCCTGGATGCAGGCGCGCGCGCAGCGGCATGCCGGGCAGGCGCCGATCAGCGTGTACGAGGTCCACGCCGGCTCGTGGATGCACGACGCGCAGGGCCACCCGCTGGACTGGGACGGGCTCGCCGAGCGCCTGATCCCCTACGTGGTGGACATGGGGTTCACCCATATCGAGCTGCTGCCGATCACCGAGCATCCCTTCGGCGGCTCCTGGGGCTACCAGCCGCTGGGCCTGTTCGCGCCGACCGCGCGCTTCGGTACGCCGGACGGTTTCGCCCGCTTCGTCGACCGCTGCCACCGCGAGGAGATCGGCGTCATCGTCGACTGGGTGCCGGCGCACTTCCCGACCGACGCCCACGGCCTGGCGCGCTTCGACGGCACCGCGCTCTACGAGCACGCCGACCCGCGCGAGGGCTTCCACCGCGACTGGAACACGCTCATCTACAACCACGGCCGGCACGAGGTGTCGGGCTTCCTGATCGCCAGCGCGCTGGAGTTCCTGGAGCGCTACCACGTCGACGGCCTGCGCGTGGACGCGGTGGCGTCGATGCTCTACCGCGACTACAGCCGCAACCACGGCGAGTGGGTGCCCAACATCCACGGCGGCCGCGAGAACTACGAGACCATCGCCTTCCTGCGCCGGCTCAACCAGGTCGTCGCCGAGCGCGGCCGCGGCGCGATGACCATCGCCGAGGAATCCACCGCCTGGCCCGGCGTCACCGCCGACCTCGCCCACGGCGGCCTGGGCTTCGACTACAAGTGGAACATGGGCTGGATGCACGACAGCCTGCACTACATCGGCCGCGAGCCCGTCTACCGCCGGCACCACCACAACGAGCTGACCTTCAGCATGGTGTACGCCTATTCGGAGCGCTACATGCTGCCGATCTCGCACGACGAGGTGGTGCACGGCAAGCGCTCGTTGCTGGGGCGGATGCCGGGCGACGAGTGGCAGCGCTTCGCCAACCTGCGCGCCTACCTGAGCTTCATGTTCAGCCATCCCGGGCGGAAGCTGCTGTTCATGGGCGCCGAACTCGCCCAGCCGACCGAGTGGAACCACGACGCACAGCTGCCGTGGTGGCTGCTCGACCACGCGCCGCACCGCGGCATCCAGCGTCTGGTCCGCGACCTCAACCGCATCTACACCGCGCACGCCGCGCTGCACGCGCTCGACGACGACCCGCAGGGCTTCCAGTGGCTGGTCGGCGACGACACCGCCAACAGCGTGGTCGCCTACCTGCGCCGCGGTCCCGGTGGCGCCGCGCCGGTGGTGGTGGCGATCAACTTCACCCCGGTGCCGCGCGAGGGCTATCGCATCGGCGTGCCGCAGGGCGGCTGGTGGCGCGAGTTCTTCAACTCCGACGGCGGCATCTACGGCGGCGCCGACATCGGCAACGGCGGTGGCGTCCACGCCGAGGACGTGCAGGCGCACGGGCAGGCGCATTCGCTCGCCCTGACCCTGCCGCCGCTGGGCGCGGTGATGTTCGCGCCCGGCTGAGCGGCGACGCCGCATCGACAGGGGACGGTGCCTGCTGGTGATCCGGCGGCCCCGTCCCGCTTCCATTCCGTCCAGACCTGAAGAACCACGTCCCCATGCCCACCCGTCCTGAACGCATGCTCCCGGGCGTCGCCCACCCGCTCGGCGCGACCTGCGACGGCGTCGGAACCAACTTCGCTGTGTTCTCCGCGCATGCCACGCGCGTGGACCTGTGTCTGTTCGACGCCACCGGCCGCCGCGAGATCGCGCGCTACCAGCTGCCCGAGTGCACCGACGAGGTGTGGCACGGCTACCTGCCGCACGTGCGCGGCGGCCAGCTCTACGGCTTCCGCGCCTACGGCCCGTACCGGCCCGAGGAGGGCCATCGCTTCAACCACCACAAGCTGCTGCTCGATCCCTATGCCAAGCTGATCCACGGCCAGGTGCGCTGGACCGATTCGCTCTACGGCTATCGCATCAACGCGCCCAAGGCAGACCTGAGCTTCGACCGCCGCGACAGCGCCGCGGCCATGCCCAAGGCCGTGGTCGTCGACGACAGCTTCAACTGGCGCAAGGAGGCGCGGCCGGAGATTCCGTGGTCGAAGACGGTGATCTACGAGGCCCACCTCAAGGGCCTGACCCAGCGCATGGAGCACATCCTGCCGCCGGAGCGCGGCACCTTCGCCGCGCTGTCCGATCCCCGGGTGATCGACCACCTGGTCAAGCTCGGCGTCACCTCGCTGGAGCTGCTGCCGATCCACAGCTTCGTGCAGGACCGCTACCTGGTCGAGAAGAAGCTCGCCAACTACTGGGGCTACAACACCCTCGGCTTCTTCGCGCCGGAGCCGCGCTACCTCGGCGAGGAAGGCCTCAACAGCATCCGCTCGGCGGTGATGTCGCTGCACGCCGCCGGCATCGAGGTGATCCTCGACGTGGTCTACAACCACACCTGCGAGGGCAGCGAGCTGGGACCGACGCTGAGCTTCCGCGGTCTCGACAACCTGAGCTATTACCGCCTGCTGCCCAACAACCTGCGCCACTGCCTCAACGACACCGGCACCGGCAACACGGTCAATACCTCGCACCCGCGCGTGATCCAGCTGGTCATGGACTCGCTGCGCTACTGGGTCGAGGCCTTCCACGTCGACGGCTTCCGCTTCGACCTGGGCGTCTCGATCGGGCGCGAGCCGCACGGCTTCGATCCCAACAACGGCCTGTTCAAGGCGATGCGCCAGGACCCGGTGCTGGCCGGGGTGAAGCTGATCTCCGAGCCCTGGGACATCGGCCCCGGCGGCTATCAGCTGGGCAACCATCCGCCGGGCTTCGGCGAGTGGAACGGCCGCTACCGCGACGACATCCGCCGCTTCTGGAAGGGCGATGCCGGCCTGCGCCCGGCGCTGGCCGCACGACTCGGCGGCTCGGCCGACCTGTTCGACCGCCAGTGCCGGCGGCCGTGGGCGTCGGTCAACTTCATCACCGCCCACGACGGCTACACGCTGGCCGACTGGACCGCCTACGAGCAGAAGCACAACGAGGCCAACGGCGAGGACAACAACGACGGCGCCAACGACAACGAGAGCCGCAACTGGGGCGTCGAGGGCCCGACCGACGATGCCGCGATCAACGCCACCCGCGCCCGCGTCGCGCGCGCCATGCTGGCGACGCTCGCGGTCTCCAACGGCACGCCGATGCTGCTGGGCGGCGACGAGTTCGGGCGCAGCCAGGACGGCAACAACAACGCCTACTGCCAGGACAACGAGCTGTCCTGGTTCGACTGGGGGCAGGCCGGGTCGCCGGACGGGCGCGCCCTGGCGACGTTCACCGCGCGCCTGTTCGCGCTGCGCCGCGAGTTCGTGACCCTGTCCACCTCGCGCTTCCTGCACGGCAGCGACGAGCCGCTGCCCGGCGTGCGCGACATCGCCTGGTTCGACGAAGCCGGCAAGGCGATGGAAGACAGCGACTGGCACTTCCACGAGGGCCGCTTGCTGGCGGTGCGCCGTGCCGGCCAACGCGAGGACGGCCGCGTCGAGGTCACCCTCACCCTCATCAACGGCAGCGAGGAGGATCGCCGCTTCGAGCTGCCGGCGCCGCAGTTCCCGTGGATGCGCGAGATCGACAGCGCCGCGCCCGAGACGCCGCGCGGGCGCCTCGGCGCCGGCGCGGTCGACGTGCAGGCGCATGCCCTGGTCCTGCTCTCCGCCCTGGTCGACGACTACCGTTCATGAGCCTGCATCGCATGCCCTACGGCGCCGAGGTGCTCGACGCCGCCCGCACCCGCTTCGCCCTGTGGGCGCCGGACCGCGACGCGGTCGTGCTGGAGCTCGACACCGGCGACGGCGCCCGCAGCCTGCCGATGCGGGCGGAGGACGGTGGCTGGCACCGGCTGGAGGCCGAGGCCGGCGCAGGCGCGCGCTACCGTTTCCGCATCGATCCGGACCTCGCCGTGCCCGATCCCGCCGCCCGCGCCCAGCACGGCGACGTGCATGGCGAGAGCGTGGTCGTCGACCCGCGCGGCTACGCCTGGCGCCACGCCGACTGGCGCGGCCGTCCCTGGCACGAGACCGTGCTCTACGAGCTGCACCCGGGCGTGATGGGCGGCTTCGCCGGCGTCGCCGCGGCGCTGCCGCGGCTGGCGGAACTCGGCGTCACCGCGATCCAGCTGATGCCGGTCAACGCCTTCTCCGGCACCCGCAACTGGGGCTACGACGGCGTGCTGCCGTTCGCCCCGGCCGCGGCCTACGGCACGCCCGATGAGCTGCGCGCGCTGGTCGACGCCGCGCACGGGCACGGCCTGATGGTGTTCCTGGACGTGGTCTACAACCACTTCGGGCCGGACGGGAACTACCTCGGCAGCTACGCCTCGGAGTTCTTCCGCAGCGACGTGCCGACGCCCTGGGGCCAGGCCATCGACATGCGCAGGCCCGAGGTGGGCGGCTTCTTCCTGCACAACGTCCTGTACTGGCTGGAGGAGTTCCGCATCGACGGCCTGCGCTTCGACGCGGTGCACGCGATCGGCGACCCGGACTGGCTGCGCGGCCTGGCCGCGCGCGTCCGCGCGGCGGTGCCGGCGGGACGCCACGTGCACCTGGTGCTGGAGAACGAGCACAACCAGGCCTCGCTGCTTGGCCCGGACGCCGAGGGCGCGATGCTGTTCGACGCGCAGTGGAACGACGACTTCCACAACGCGCTGCACGTGATGCTGACCGGCGAGAGCGAGGGCTACTACGGCAACTACGTCGAGGAGCCCGCCGCGCACTTCGCCCGCGTGCTCGGCGAGGGCTTCGCCTACCAGGGCGAGACGACGGTGCACGATGCGCCGCGCGGCGAGCGCTCCGCACACCTGCCGCCGACCTGCTTCGTGAGCTTCCTGCAGAACCACGACCAGGTCGGCAACCGCGCCTTCGGCGACCGGCTCTCGACCCTCATCGACGACGAGGTCTACGACGACGCCATGGCCCTGCTGCTGCTGTGCCCGCAGGTGCCGATGCTGTTCATGGGCGAGGAGTGGCGCAGCCGCACGCCGTTCCAGTTCTTCGTCGACTACCACGACGAACTCGCCGACGCGGTGCGCGAGGGCCGGCGCGGCGAGTTCCGGCACTTCGCGGCCTTCCAGGACGAACAGGCGCGGGCGCGCATCCCCGACCCGAACGCGGCGTCGACCTTCGCCGCCTCGCGCCCGGACCCGGCCGAGGCCGAGGCGCCGGCCAACGCCGCCGCGCTGGAACTCACCCGCTCGCTGCTGGCGCTGCGCGCGGTGGAGATCGTCCCGCGCCTGCGCGGCGCCCGCCCGCTGGGCGCCCGTGCCCTGGGCCCGAAGGCGGTGGTGGCGCGCTGGCGCATGGGCGACGGCCAGGTGCTGGCGATCTACTGCAACCTCGGCCGCGAGCCGGTGCGGGCGCAGGTCGCGCACAGCCTCGCCGGGCGCTGGATCTGGGGCCGCGCCAGCGCCATCTCCGCGCTGGAGACCGAGAGCCCGCGCGACGGCGTGCTCGACCCCTGCACCCTGCTGGCGCACCTGGAGCCGGTGTCATGAGCGAAGACGCGCTGACCGCCCTGGCCCGCGAAGCGGGCATCAGCATCGACTGGCGCGACGCCTTCGACAAACCGCAGCGCGTGGCCCCCGACGTGCTGCGCCGCGTGCTCGGCATCCTCGACCTGCCTGCCGGCAGCGACGCCGACATCGCCGACAGCCGCGCGCGCATCGAGGCCGAGCGCAGCGGCAGTACCCTGCCGGCGCTGGTGACCGCGCGGGTCGGCGAGGCGCCGGCACTGCGCCTGCCGGCCGGCACGAAGCGCTTCAAGCTCGTCGCCGAGGACGGCACCGCGCTCGCGGAAGGCCGCGCCGGCGGGTCGCTGCCGGCGGTGGACCGGCCGGGCTACCACCGGCTGTGGATCGACGAGACCGAACTGGAACTGGCCGTCGCTCCGCAGCGTGCCTTCGGGGTGGCCGATGCCGCCGGTGCCGGCGCGCGCCTGGCCGGCAGCGCGGCCCAGCTCTACTCGCTGCGCCGCGAGGGCGGCGCCGGAGTTGGCGACTTCACCGCGCTGGAGGAGCACGTGCGCACGCTGGCGCCGCGCGGCCTCGACGCCATGGCGATCAGCCCGGTGCACGCCATGTTCGCCGCGGCACCGCAGCGCTTCAGTCCCTATTCGCCGTCGAGCCGGCTGTTCCTCAACACCCTGCACGTGGATCCGGCGCGGGCGCTGGGGCCGGAGGCGCTGCGCGAATTCGTCGACGACGGGCACCTCGCCCGCGCCGCGGCGCTCGAGGCGGCCGAGACCGTCGACTGGCCCGGCGTCGCCGCGCACCGGCACGCCGCGATGCGGGCGCTGTACCGGCAGCTCGCGCGCCACCCGCAGGCCGCCGCCGACTTCGCCCGCTGGCGCGCGCAGGCCGGCGAGCCGCTGGAACGCCACGCGCGTTTCGAGGCGCTGCAGCTGCATTTCGCCCGCGTCCACGGCGAAGTGCGCGGCTGGCAGGGATGGGATCCGGACTTCCGCGATCCCGCCTCGCCCGCGGTCGCCGCGTTCGCGGCCGAGCATGCGGCGGAGGTCGGCTACCACGCCTGGCTGCAGTACCTCGCTGCGCAGGGACTGGACGGAGCCCAGCGCGCGGCGCGCGAGGCGGGCATGGCGATCGGCCTGATCGCCGATCTCGCGGTCGGCTCCGACCCCGGCGGCAGCCAGGCCTGGAGCCACCGCGACGAGATGCTGCAGGGCGTATCGGTCGGCGCGCCGCCCGACCTGCTCAACGCCCAGGGCCAGGACTGGGGCCTGACCACCTTTTCCGCGCGCGGCCTGCGCGCCTCCGGCTTCGCCGGCTTCCGCGCCATGCTGCGCGCCGCCTTCGCCCACGCCGGCGGTGCGCGCATCGACCACATCCTCGGGCTCAAGCGCCTGTGGCTGGTGCCGCACGGCGGCGGCGCCAACGACGGCGCCTACGTCGACTACCCGTTCGAGGACCTGCGCCGGCTGATCGCGCTGGAGTCGCACCGGCACCGCGCGATCGCCATCGGCGAGGACCTCGGCACGATCCCCGAGGGCTTCGGCGACACCCTCGCCGCCGACGGCATCCTCGGCATCCGCGTGCTGTGGTTCGAGCGGCACTGGCCGCGCACCTTCCTGATGCCGTGGCAGTGGTCGGACCAGGCGATGGCCACGACCACCACCCACGACCTGCCCACCGCCGCCGGCTGGTGGCGCGGGCAGGACATCCGCCATCGCGAACGGCTCGGGCTGTCCGAGGACCCGGTGAAGGAATACGCCGAGCGCCGCGCCGACGCGGTCGCGCTGTGGGAGACCATGGACCGCGCCGAGATCGCGGCCGGTGCGCCGCCCGAGGACTGGGATGGCCACCCGTTCGCGCGGGCCTGCGCGGCGACCATCGCCGCCACGCCGGCGCCGCTCGCCCTGCTGCCGCTGGAGGACGTGCTGGGCCTGGTCGAACAGCCGAACCTCCCGGGGCCGACCGACGACGGGCATCCCAACTGGCGCCGCCGCCTGCCTGCGGATGCCGCCGGCATCGTCGCCACGCCCATCGCCCAGGCCACGCTCGATGCCCTGACCCAGGGGCGCGGCCGGCGCAGCGCGTCCTGACCACCAGCGCGCCGCGATCCCGGCGGGCACCGGGATCGCGGCCCGGCCTTGCCTCTACTCGGTGGTGCCGCCGGACATCTTCTGGCGGACGCGCACGCGGTTGTCGACGTCGCGCACGCCGCTGCAGCTCTCGGCGATGTCCTCGGCCCGGTGCTTCATCCGGCGGTCGCCGACCGTGCCTTCCAGGGTGACCACGCCCTCGACGACCTTGACCTCGATCTCGCTGGCGTCGACCAGCGGATCGTGGGTGAGCCGCTCGCACACGTCCTCGCTGATGCGCTCGTCCGAGCGGGTGTAGCCCTTGGGCCCGCGCCCGGCGTGGCCGCGGTCGCCCGGACCGGGCGGGCGGTTGCCGCCGGCGCCGGGATGCCCGTGCCCCCAGCCGCTCCAGTCGCCGGCCTCCGGCCGCCGTCCGTGCCCGCCGTCGCCGAAGCGCAGGCCGCCCTCGCCGTAGGCACCGGCGTCGCCGCGGTCGCGCCCGTGGCCGCGGCGGTGCTCGAGCTCGTCCATCGCATGTTCGTCGTCGTGGCCGTGGAAGCCGCCGAAGTCGACGCCGCGGTAGTAGCGCGGCTCGTCGCGGTAGTCCCGCCCCGCGCCTGGCTCGCCGCGCCCGCCGCCCCGGCGGTTCGGACCGGGATCGCGCGATGCGCCGCCGCGCGCGACGCCCGCCGTCGGGCCGCGCCAGTCGCCGCTGCCGGGGCGGTAGTCGTTGTGCTCGTAGCGGCCGTGGCGGGGCGCGTCGCCGTCCTGCTCGGGCGCGAAGTCGCGGCCGCCCCACGCGCCCTGGTCGTCGCGGTCGTCGTCGTTGCGATGGGCCATGTCTGCGCTCCGGTGGGGGAAGGGCACCCCACGCTGCGCCGGCATCGATCAACGGAGCGTGGTCCGCGGGCGAGGGCCGACAGCCCGACTTCAGCAAGGTCGCCGCGCCGTGCGAACGCCGGCGTCATGCCGGCTCGCGCACCGTGACCGCGATCCGGCCACCCCAGCACGCCCATGACCGCCCCCCGCGCCACCGTCCGCCTGCAGTTCCATTCGGGCTTTCCGCTCGACGCCGCGCTCGCCCGCCTCGACTACTTCGCCGCACTCGGCGTCAGCCACGTCTACGCGTCGCCGCTGCTGACCTCGCGCGCCGGCTCCATGCACGGTTACGACGTGGTCGACTGCAACGCCATCGACCCCGAGGTCGGCGGCGAGGACGCGCTGCGGCGCCTGGTCGCCGGCCTGCGCGAGCGCGGCATGGGCCTGATCCTCGACATCGTCCCCAACCACATGGGCGTGGGCAGCGAGAACGGCTGGTGGATGGACGTGCTGCGCTGGGGCCGCGAGAGCGCCTACGCGCGGCACTTCGACATCGACTGGCGCGCGCCGGACCCGCTGGTGCGCGGCAAGCTGCTGCTGCCCAATCTGGGGGCGCCGTACGCGGAGGTGCTCGCCGCGGGCGACCTGCGGCTGCAGTTCGACGCGGACGCCGGCGCGCTGGGCCTGCGGCTCTACGAGAGCGTGCTGCCGCTGTCGCCGGCGAGCCACGCGCAGGCGCTGACCGATGCCGGGGGCCACCCGGCGGTCGACGCGTTCGGCCGCTTCACCGGCCGTCGCATGGAGGCCGCCGCCTTCGCCGCCGCGCAGCGCGCCCTGGCCGGGGCGGTGGCCGCGGAGCCGGACCTGCGCGCCGCGCTCGAGCGCGCCGTCGCCGCGCACGACCCGGGCGACGAGGCCGGCCGTGCGCGCCTGCACGCGCTGGTCGAGCGCCAGCACTACCGCCTGGTGCACTGGAAGCTCGCCAGCGACCTGGTCAACTACCGTCGCTTCTTCGACATCAACGACCTCGCCGGCCTGCGCATCGAGCGCAACCCGGTGTTCGAGGACACCCACGCCACCATCTTCCGGCTGTATGCGGAAGGCCTGATCGACGGCGTGCGCTGCGATCACGTCGACGGCCTCGCCGACCCGCGCGGCTATTGCCGCAAGCTGCGCCGCCGGCTGTCGTCGCTCGAGAAGCAACGGCCGGCGGATGCGCCGAAGGGGCCTGCCTACGTGCTGGTCGAGAAGATCCTGGGCGAGGGCGAGTCGCTGCGCACGGACTGGGAGACCGACGGCACCACCGGCTACGAGTTCATGGACCAGGCCGCCGCGGTGCTGCACGACGCCCGCGGCGAGCCGGCGCTGGACGCGCTGTGGCGCAGCGTCAGCGACGGCGGCGACTTCGGTACCCAGGCGCGCAACGCGCGGCGCCAGATCCTGGTCGACAGCTTCGTCGCCGAACTCGGCCGCACCGCGCGCGCGCTGTTCGACGCCGCGCGCGCCGACCTCGCCACCCGCGACGTCAGCCTCGCCGCCCTGCATCGGGTATTGGTCGAGATCCTGGTGCACTTCCCGGTGTACCGCACCTACATCGGCGTGCTCGGCCGCGACGCGGTCGACGAGGCGGTGTTCGCGCGTGCGCTGGCCGGCGCGCGCGAGCGCGTGCGGATCGAGGACCAGGCGCTGCTCGAGCGCGTCGCCGATTGGCTCGGTGGCGAGCCGCTGCGCGCGCTGCCGCCGGGTCCCGTGCGCCACGCCCGCGAGCGGGCGCTGCGCATGTTCCAGCAGGCGACCTCGCCGGTCGCGGCCAAGGCGGTGGAGGACACCGCCGGCTACCGCTACGGACGGCTGCTGTCGCGCAACGAGGTCGGCGCCGAGCCGCAGCACATCGGGCTGGCGGTGGAGGCCTTCCATGCCGCCTGCGCCGCGCGCGCGGAGACCGTCCCCGACAACCTGCTCGCCACCGCCACCCACGACCACAAGCGCGGCGAGGACCTGCGCCTGCGCATCGCCGCGCTGAGCGAGATCGCCGGGGACTGGACCAGCCAGGTGCGGCAGTGGCGCGCGCGCAACGACGTGCTGCGCATCGACACCCCGGAGCGCCGCGCGCCGGCGCCGCAGGACGAGCTGATGCTCTACCAGATGCTGGTCGGCGCCTGGCCGCTGGACCTGCGCGTGGACGACGCCAACGGTCGCGACGCGCTCGCCGACCGCCTCGCCGGCTGGCAGCGCAAGGCGCTGCGCGAGGGCAAGCGCCGCTCGCGCTGGACCAGCCCCGACGAGCCCTACGAGGACGGCTGCGAGGCCTTCCTGCGGCGCCTGCTCGACGGCTCGCAGCCGGAGTTCCTGGCCTCGCTGGACGCCTTCGTCGCGCGCATCGCGCCCGCGGCGGCGCTGTCCTCGCTGGCCCAGGTGGTGCTGCGCCTGACCACGCCGGGCGTGCCCGACCTCTACCAGGGCACCGAGTTCTGGGACTTCTCGATGGTCGATCCGGACAACCGGCGGCCGGTGGATTTCGATGCCCGCGAGCGTGCGCTGGCGGAGGCCGCGGACGACAGCGAGCTGCTGTCGCGGTGGCGGGACGGACGGATCAAGCAGCGCCTGGTCGCACGCCTGCTCGACCTACGCCGCCGCGCGCCGGCGCTGTTCGCGCGCGGTGGCTACCGCCCGCTCGCGGTCGCGGGTGCGCAGGCCGGCCACGTCATCGCCTTCGCCCGCGAACGCGGCGACGCGCGCGTGGTCGTGGTCGTGCCGCGACATCCGCTGGCGCTGGCCGAGGCCGCCGGCGTCCATCTCGAGCGACCGGCGCTGCCGCAGGGGCTCTGGGGCGACACCCACGTGGTGCTGCCCGGGGGCGCGCGGACCTGGCGCACGCTCGAAGGCGGCACGCTCCAGTCCGACGGGCGCCTCGCGCTCCAAGCCACGCCGCCGATCGCGGTGCTCGCGGCCCTCGCCTGAGCGCGTCGCCCGGCCGGTCCTGCGCGGAAGGTCGCATTGACCGCCGCGTGGCGCCGGCCCTAGCGTCGCCCGGGGCATCCGCGGGAGACGGCGTGGCAGCGCAGCAGGAACCGCACGACAGGCATCGCTGGCGCGCGCTCGCGCTGCTCGCCCTCGCCCTGGTGCTGTCGATGACGCCCTGGTTCTCGGCCACCGCGGTGATCGCGCAGCTGCGCGAGGCCTGGGGCTTCGGGCCTTCGTTCGCGGCCTGGCTCACGATCGCGGTGCAGCTCGGCTTCGTGCTCGGCGCGCTGGTCTCGGCGCTGTCGGGCCTGGCCGACCGCGTGCCGGTGCGGCGGGTGATCGTCTGCGCCGCCGTGGGTGCGGCGCTCGCCAACGCGCTGGTCCTGCTCGCGCGGTCGCCGGCCGAGCTCCTCGCCGCACGGATGGCCACCGGGGTGTGCCTGGCGGCGGTGTATCCGCCGGCGCTGAAGCTCATCGCCACCTGGTTCGTGCGCGGCCGCGGCCTGGCGCTGGGCGTGCTGATCGGCGCGATCACCATCGGCTCGGCGATGCCGCACCTGGTCAACGCCTTCGGTGGCGCGCAGTGGCAGCGGGTGATCGCCGCCAGCACCGTGGCGACGCTCGCCGGCGCGGCGGTGGTCGGCCTGCTGGTGCGCGAGGGGCCGTACCCGTTCCCGGTGGCGCGGGTGCGGCTCGGCGACGTCGGCGCCATCCTGCGCAACCGCGGCGTGGTGCTGGCGACGCTCGGCTACTTCGGCCACATGTGGGAGCTGTACGCGATGTGGGCCTGGTTCGCGACCTTCGCCGCCAGCGCCGTCGCCAGCGGCGGCGACCCGCGCACCGCCTCGCTGCTGACCTTCGTGGCGATCGCCGCGGGACTGGCCGGCTGCATCGCCGGCGGCCTCGCCAGCGACCGCATCGGCCGCGCGCGCACCGCCGCCATCGCGCTGGCCGTGTCCGGCGCCTGCTGCATCGCCGCCGGCTGGGCGCATGCGGCGCCGCCGGCGGTGTTCCTCGCCATCGCCATGGTCTGGGGCGCCAGCGTGATCGCCGACTCGGCGCAGTTCTCCGCCCTGGTCACCGAGCGGGCCGACCCCCGCACCGTCGGCACCGCGCTGACCCTGCAGCTCGGCCTCGGCTTCCTGCTGACGGTGGCGACGATCTGGATCCTGCCGCTGCTCGCGGCCGCGCTGGGCAGCTGGCGCTGGGTGTTCCTGGTGCTGGTGCCGGGACCGCTGCTCGGCGTCGCGGCGATGTGGCCGCTGATGCGTCCGCGCCCCGGCGCCGGGCCCGCGCGCGCCTGAGCCGGCGCCTCACCGCGGCGCGGCGGCCCAGGTGCTAGCCTTCGCGCCCCATGTCCTACGAACGCTTCCAGGAGCGGCCCGCGCCGCCGCCCTTCGACCTGCGCGCGCGGCTCGGCCAGTACTGGCTGCTGGTGCGCGGCGACCGCCCGATCGGCACCCTGCTGCTGCTGTGGCCGACCTGGTGGGCGCTGTGGCTGGCCGCGGACGGCCTGCCGCCCTGGCACCTGCTGGCGATCTTCACCGCCGGGGTATGGCTGACCCGCTCCGCCGGCTGCGTGATCAACGACTACGCCGACCGCTGGCTCGACCCGCACGTCGAGCGCACCCGCGACCGCCCGCTCGCCTCCGGCGCGGTCGGCGGCCGCGAGGCGCTGGCGGTGTTCGCGGTGCTGATGCTGGTCGCCTTCGGCCTGGTGCTGCTGACCAACCGCCTCACCGTGCTGCTGAGCGTGGTCGGCGTGGTGCTGGCCGCCAGCTATCCCTACCTCAAGCGCTACACCTACTTCCCGCAGGTGTACCTGGGCATCGCCTTCGGCTGGGGCATCCCGATGGCCTTCGCCGCGGTGCAGGGCACGGTGCCGGCGCTGGCCTGGCTGCTGCTGCTGGCCAACGTGCTGTGGGCCACCGCCTACGACACCTGGTACGCGATGGTCGACCGCGACGACGACCTCAAGGTCGGCGCGAAATCGACCGCGATCCTGTTCGGCGACGCCGACCTCGCCGCGCAGGCGCTGCTGTACGTGGCCACCTTCGCCACGCTCGCGCTGGTCGGCACGCGCGCGGACCTCGGCCCCTGGTTCTTCGGCGGCCTGGGCGTGGCCGCGGCCTGCGTGGCGTGGGAGTTCTGGATCTGCCGGCGCCGCGAGCGCGGGCCCTGCTTCCGCGCCTTCCTGCACAACAACTGGGTGGGCGCGGCGGTGTTCGCCGGCATCGCGCTGGCCCTGTGGTTCGGGCGCGCCGGCGTCCACGGAGCATGACCCCGATGACGACGATGCCGATCCGCCGCGCGCTGCTCGCGCTCGCCCTGGCGCTGGCCCTGCCGGCCGCCGCGCAGGACGTTCCGCTGGAGCCCGCCGATGCCGCCGAGACGAGCGCCGCCGACGCCGCGGCGGCCTACTACGGCGCGGTCGCGGAGTCGCTGTCGGCGAGCGCCTCGCCGTTGGACCGCATCCTCGCGCTCGACTACGCCACGCTCGCCGCCGCCGCGGCCGGGCGCGAGCCGGAGCCGGTCGACCGCGCCCGGGTCGAGGCGCTGGCCGAGGCCGCCGGCGACGATCCGCAGGCGTTGGCCCTGCTGATCGCCAACGCCGCGCTCGACGGGCTGCCCGACCTGCGCCAGCGCCTGGTCGCGCGCCTGCTCGAACTGGATCCGCATGGCCTGGTCGCGCAGCTGCAGGGCATCGCCGCCGCCGGCGACGATCCCGCGCTGCTGACCGAGCGCATCGTCGATGCCGCATCCAACACGCCGCTGCAGGGGCGTTCCGCCGCCTCGCTCGACATGTACGCGCGCCTGGCCGAGCGCCATCCGCTGCCGCCGGCGCTGCTCGCCGCCGCGCCCGGCGTCAGCGCCCGCCTCGCCGGTGAGACCGCGGCGCTCGCCCTGTGGACCCGCGACGTGCCCCCGCTGCGCCCGCTGATGCGGGCCTGCGCGGCGACCGCGGTGGCGAACGATCCCACCCGCGACCGCGCCTGCCAGACCCTCGGCCGCAGCCTGTTCGAGACCGGCGACACGGTGATCGTGCAGACCGTCGGCTTCGCCGTGCTGCGCCAGCTCCTCGCCGATCCCGACGCGGTGGCCAGGCTCGAGGCGGCGATGCGCCGGATCGAATGGCAGCAGGAGCAGGTCGGTGCGCTGATGGCCGACCCGGCGCGGCGCGAGAACCGGCTGCACGCCTGGTTCACCGCCATGCGCACGCCCGGCACCACCGAATCCGGCAACGCCCGCGCCTTCCTCGAACGCGAAGGCGCAGCGCTCGACCCACCCGCCGACTGGCGCTCGCGCCGGGAGCGCGACGAGCAGGAATGACGCGCCTCCGGGCCTGACCTGCGGCACATCCGTGGGGCGGTCCGGCCGGTGCAGGCTGGCGCTGTCCCACAGGGAGAGGTGGCATGCAACGACAGATCGGATCGATCCTCGCGCTCGCGCTGTCGAGCATGTCGCCGGCACTCGCCGGGCCAGCCGGGGCGAGCGAGCCGCATTGGCCCGACGACTACTGCGCTGCGGTCGCCACCCCTGCGCTGCGGAATATCTGCATCGAGCGGCACGCCTCGGATGCCGCCGCAGGGGAAGGCGAGGAAAGCGCCGCAGGCGATATCGCGCTGCTGATCCCCTGGTGGGAAACCGTCGCCGCCAGCCTCGCCGGGGACGCTGACGTGCGCCGACGCATTCTCGGGCTGCAGGTCGGGCGGCTGTTCCTCGGCGAAGACGGCTCCCCCGCGGAGTCCACGAACCTGGCCGCCGCCGCCGGCGACGACCCGCTCGCGCTGCGCATGCTGCTCAACGCGCTGGACGATGGCGAGGCCGCGGTGCGGCGGGAGCTGGCGGCGCGCCTGGTCGCGGTCGAGCCGACCAGCGTGCACGCGCTGCTCCATGCGCTGGCGGCCGCGCACGGCGACGCCATCGAAACCGACCGGATCCTGCTGTCCTCACGCGTGGCGGAAGGGCCGAGCGAAGGCTACTCGTCGCAGCTTGCGTTCTACATCGATGTCCTCGCCGACCACCCGCCGCCCGCCGCCATCGCCGGCCCGGCGACCGCAGGCCCGACGGTCGAAGCGGCGTTCGCGCTGCTGCACGCCACCGCCATGCCATCCTTCATGCCGCTGTTCGGCGCCTGCAGGGACGCCGCGCAAGCGGCCGCGCGACGCGAGCCCTGCCGCGCCATCGCACGCGCGATGGCCCTGCGCGCGGAGACCGCGCTGACCCGCAACATCGGCTTCGGCCTGTGGCGTGCCGTGGAAGACGATCCGGGCGCGATGGTGGAGATCGCCGGGGCGGAGCGCATGTTCCAGTGGCGGATGCTGCAATCCGGCTTCCTCCTCGACGACGACGCCGCACGGTTCGCGCGGCTGTTGATGCGCCCGGGCAGCACCGAGGTCGATGCGATGGCCGACATCCTCGCAGAGCACGGCGTCGCCGCCGAACCGCCGCCCGGCTGGCGGTCGTGGGACGAGCGGGCCGACGCGCGCTGACTTCTGGCGGCGAGACAGCTGGAGGCGAGGTATTCGCGAGAAGCGGCGGGAAGCGACGTCACGTCACCGGTGGATGCTCCGGGCGCGGGCGATCGCGCATCGGCACCGAAGTACCGGCCAGCTGCCGTCGTCGGCAGATCGAAGTGCGGGCCACCGCGCCCTGACCTGCGGCACATCCGCGACGGTCCGGACAGTGCAGGGTGGCGCTGTCCCACAAGGAGAGGTGGCATGCATACGAAGCGGGTTTGGACGGTGCTGCTCGCAGGCGTGGCGGCGGCCGCGCCGTGGCTGCCGGCGGCGGGCGATGCGGTGGAGGCGCCCACCGCGGCCGAGGAGGCGCGGCTGCGCGAGGAGTACCGCGCGTATGCGGAACTGCCGGCTGTGCAGGAATCGGAGTGCCGGATCGCGGTGCTGGAGGTTGCGAACGGGCCGCGCGACGCAGGGGGCGCGGCCGTGGAAGCGGCCGAACACGCGATGGCGGGGTACTACGACGCCTTGCAGGCGCGGCTCGCCGCCAGCGAAGACCCCGTGGAACGGATGATGGCATTGCGTCTGCGCGACATGCCCGGCCGCACGTCCAGCAGCGACGACCCGGCGCGCAGCACCGCGATCGCCGCGGAGGTCGACGTCGCCTGGACCGATCCGGTCGCGCTCACGCACGCGCTCCTGATGTTGATGGCGTCGATGGACGACACCCTGCAGGAGCGCATCGGCGCTCGCATCCGCGAGCTGGATCCGGAGAACCTGGTCGGGCTGCTCGCGGGTCTGGAGCGCGCCGCCTCGCCCGCGGCGGAGACGGCGTTGCTGCAGGCCGTGCGGGCCGGTGGGCGCATGCCGGTCCATTCGCGCTCGCTCCTGCGGCACTACGTGCGGGCACTGGCGGCCGAGCCGCTTCCGCCCGAGATGCGCGCTGCGCTGGAGACGGATCCGAACTTGGCGCCGTTCGCCGACATCGTCACCCCCATCGCGCTGTGGGCGGCGCACATGCTGCCGTCCTACCAGGCCCTGACGCGGGCGTGTTCGAAGCACGCGGTGGCGCAGGATCTGGCGCGCGCCGCGCCGTGCGAGGCGATCGGCGAGGCGCTGGCGACGTCCGGCGAAACCCTGATCGACGAGTTCGCCGGCATGCGGATCCTGCTGGACCTGGCCGCGGATCCCGACGCCGTGCGTGCGCGACGCCGTCTGGCGGAGTGGCGGATGGAGCAGTTCCAGACCCTGTCGGCGACCGGCCCGCGTCGGACCGCGGCGCTGACGGCGTTGCAGGGCGATTCCGCCTACGACGATCGGACGGAATCGGAACTCATGGCCATCCTGCTGGAGCAGGCAGGCATGGCGGTGACGCCGCCCGCCGACTGGGTGAGCCCGCGGGAGCAGCGGGAGATGGCGCCCTAGGCGGCGGGCCGCGTCAGGCACAACGGCGCGGCGGCAGGCGGCGACGATGCGCCGGCGAAGGGCAGGCCAGCGTGTGGCGTCCATGCCGCGCAGGTGCGGGTGAGGCAGGCCACCGCCCGCGCATGCGCGGCGTCGACCAGACAGGCGCGCAGGCCGCGTCCGCTGCCGTCCAGTTCGACCGACCAACCGAAGAGATGCGTCGCGCACCACAGCACGCACAGCAGGGCGATCGCCCCGAGCCCGGATTGCATGATCGTTCCTTGTCCGCTCCGGCGCGCATCGCGCCGTCCGCGACCCATCGCCGCGCACGCAAGTTGGATGCGGCGTCGGCGCGGAGGGTTTAACCGCCGTCGGCGCCGGGCCGCGTTTAAACCCTCCGCCGGCCGGGCGCATCCAAGCGACTATGCTCAGCGACGCCGTGCTCATGCCCGATCCCGTCATCGACGCGCCCGCCCCGGACGACGCCAGCCTGGCGCGCGCGGCCGTCGCCGGCGACGTCGCGGCCTGGGAGGCGCTCTACCGCCGCCACGCGCCGCGCCTGTACGCCGTCGCCTGGCGCCTGTGCGGCGGCCACGCGGCGCGCGCCGAGGACGTGCTGCAGGACGCCTTCATCAAGGCCTGGCAGGCGCTGCCCGGGTTCCGCTTCGAGAGCGCGCTGGCGACCTGGCTGCATCGCCTCGCGGTCACCACCGCGCTGATGGAACTGCGCGCGCGCGCCGGCAGCGGCGATCTCGAGGACGGCGAGGACGGCATGGCGCAGATCGAGAGCGCCGGCCGCTGCACCGCCACCGGGCTCGACCTGGAACGCGCGATCGCGACCCTGCCGCCGCGCGCGCGGGCGGTGCTGGTGCTGCACGACGTCGAGGGCTGGACGCACCACGAGATCGGCGCCGAACTCGGCATGGCCGTGGGCAGCTCCAAGGCACAACTGCATCGCGCGCGCGGTCTGCTGCGCGCGCGGCTGGGAGAAGGACCATGAGCAACGACCACGACGACACCGACCTGCGCTTCCGCCTGCGTGCGCTCCCGCGCGAGATGACGCCGCCCGCCCACGTCTGGGACGCAGTCGCCGCGCACGCGCGCGACGTGCCGCGGCCGGCGCAGCCCGTGCGGGTGCGGCGTGCGCGCTGGCCCGCGCTGTTCGCCGTCGCCGCCTCGATCGCGCTCGCCGTCGCCCTGCTGCCGCGGACCGGACCGACGCCGGCCTCGGCGCCGGAGCCCGTGGCGACGCCCGCCCCGCCCGCGCTCGTGCAGCAGGCCGAGCTCATCCGCGGCGAATACCGGCAGGCGCTCGCCGCGGTCCCGGCGACGGAGGTCTCGCCGGCCCTGCAGCCGGCGCTCGACGAACTCGACCGCAGCGCGCAGGAGATCCTCGCCGCGATCCGCGCCGAACCGTCCGCGACCTTCCTGCTCGGCCATCTGCAGCGCACCTATGCGCGCCGCCTCGAACTCACCCTGCGCGCCGCCGTCGGTCCGGCCGCCGCGCTCACCTGAAGGAGACCGCCATGACCTCTCGAACCCGCGTCCTCGCCCGTGCGGCGCTGCTGCTCCTGGCCGCGGCCACCGCCGTTCCCGCGTTCGCGCAGTCCGCCATCGACGAGTCCCGACCGCTCGCCAGCGGCGGACGCGTCGAGGTGGACAACGTCGCCGGCCTGATCCGCGTGCGCGGCTGGGACCGCGACGCGGTGTCCGTGACCGGCGACCTCGGCGGCGCCGAGCGCCTCGACATCGACGCCAGCGCCAACCGCGTGCGCATCAAGGCCGTCTACCCGAACGGGCGCGGGCACCGCGACGGTGCGCGGCTGGAGCTGCGCGTGCCGGCCGGCAGCGAGCTGGAAGCCAGCGCGGTCAGCGCCGAGGTCGACATCGCCGAGGTCGACCTGCGGCGCCTGGAGGTCGATACCGTCAGCGGCGGGGTCGAGGCGCGCGGACGCGCCGCCGAGGCGCGCATCGAGGGCGTCAGCGGCGGCGTGGAGGCCGAGCTGGTCACCCGCCGCCTGGGCGTGGAGACCGTCAGCGGCCCGATCACCGTCGGCGGCGAGATCGACGGCGTGGTCGAGGCCGAGGCCGTGTCGGGGCCGGTGACGCTGACGCTCGGCACCATCCAGGAACTCCGCGGCGAGACCGTTTCCGGGCCGCTGTCGGTCCGCGCCGCCGGCCTCGCGCCGGGCGGCGGGGTGAGCCTGGAGACGGTCAGCGGGCGCATCGACCTGCACCTGCCGCGCTCGACGTCGGCACGGCTGCGCCTGTCGAGCTTCAGCGGCGGCATCGAGTCGCCGGTCGGCGAGGTGCGCCGCCCGAAGTACGGCCCCGGCAGCAGCCTCGACGCGCAGGCCGGCGACGGCGACGGCGACATCGCGATCGAGACGCTGTCCGGCCGCATCCGGCTCGACCTCGGCGGGCGCTGACCGCACCCCGGCGGCTCAGGCCGGCTGCGCGGCGAGCATCTCGCCGACCTTCTCGGCGAGCGCGTCCAGGGCGAAGGGCTTGGTGATCATCGCCATGTTGGTGCCGAGGAAGCCGGCGCGGATCGCCGCGTTCTCGGCATAGCCGGTGACGAACAGGATCGGCAGCGCCGGACGGTGCTGCCGCGCGATCTCGGCCAGCTGGCGGCCGTTGATGCCGGGCAGGCCGACGTCGGACACCAGCAGGGCGATGGCTGCCGGACCTTGCAGGATCGCGATCGCCGACTGCGCCTCGCCGGCCTCGAGCACGCGGTAGCCGAGCTCCTGCAGCAGCTCGCGCACGAGCAGGCGCACCGAGACGTCGTCCTCGACCACCAGCACCGTCTCGCCGCTGCCCTCGTGGGGCGGCGGTCGTGGGATCCGCCGCGGGCGGTGCGCCGTGCTGCGCCACGTCCGCCGCCGGCAGGTAAAGGCTGACCGCGGTGCCGGCGCCCGGCGTGCTGTGCAGCCGCACCTGGCCCTTCGACTGCCGCGCGAAGCCGTACACCATCGACAGGCCGAGGCCGGTGCCCTGGCCGATCGGCTTGGTGGTGAAGAAGGGTTCGAACACCTTCTCCAGCACGTCCGGCGGCATGCCGACGCCGGTGTCGGTCACGGTCAGCACGACATACGGCCCCGGCTCGATGTCGACGCCCGGCGCGATGCGTCCGGCGTCGAGTTCGGTGGCGCGGGTCGTCACCGTCAGCGTGCCGCCCTCGGGCATCGCGTCGCGGGCGTTGATGGCGAGATTGAGGATCGCGCTCTCGAGCTGGTTGGCGTCGGCCACGCAGGGCGGGACGCCCTCGCCGGGGCGCACCTGCAGGCTGACGTTCTCGCCCAGGGTGCGCCGCAGCAGTTCCTCCAGCGAACGCACCAGCGCGTTGACGTCGAGCGGCCGCGAGTCCAGCGACTGCCGGCGCGAGAACGCCAGCAGGCGCGCGGTCAGCGCCGCGGCGCGCTGCGCCGAGGTCGAGGCGGCGTCCATGAAGCGCTCCAGCCCGTCGGTGCGCCCGGAGGCGATGCGCCGTCGCACGATGTCGAGCGCGCCGATGATGCCGGTCAGCATGTTGTTGAAGTCGTGCGCGATGCCGCCGGTGAGCTGGCCCACCGCCTCCATCTTCTGGCTCTGGCGCAGCGCGGTCCCGGCCGCCGATGCGGCGCGCAAACCAGGCATAGCCGTAGCCGTCGCCGGTGAAGGCCGAGCGCGTGCGCGGCGTCCACGAGGCCTCGATCCAGGCCGCCGGGATCAGTCGCTCGCCGTCGGCGGTGACGCCGCCGCGGCGCACCAGCTCGCCGAAGGCCAGCAGCGAGCGCGGCGTCATCGCCATCTGGTTGCCGCCGAAGTGGATGCCCTGCGGATCGCGGTCCCAGGCGCTGATCGCGAAGCCGTCCAGCGGGCCGAGCCAGTCCTGCGCCAGCGCCCGGGTCGAGCGCCCGCCGACCCGCGCCAGGATCGCCGAGAGCAGGTGGCTGGAGCCGGTCGAATACAGCATCGTCCCGCCCGGCTCGTCCACGAAGGGCTGCGCCAGCGCCGCGCGCACCCAGTCGTCGCTCGCCACCCAGCGTCCGTAGTTCGGCCCCGAGGTGCGGCGCAGGCCGGCCTGCATGCTCAGCAGGTGGCCGATGGTGATGTCGGCCAGGCGCGGGTCCGGATCCGGCGGCAGCGCATCGGCCAGCAGCGGCGCGATCGGCTGGTCGACGCCCTCGAGCAGGCCGCGGTCAATGGCGATTCCGACCAGCGCGGAGACGATCACCTTGGAGGCGGACTTGATGTTGGTCGGCGCGTCCTCCGCGCCGCCGTGGTAGCCGCGCGCGGCGAGCAGTTCGCCGTCGCGGGCGACCAGCACGGTGCGCAGCGGGGCGAGCGCGGCCGCCTCGTCGAGGACGGTGTCGAGCGTGGCGGAGGGCCGTGCCGAGGCGGGCACGACGGTCGCGAGGAGCACGAGCCAGGCGAGGAGGACGCGGACCGAACGCATGCGTCCAAGTGAGGCGGATGCGGTGGCAAGCGCAGGTGAGCGCCGCCGCTGCCGGCATGCGCTAGCTGCGGTCGACGATCGCGCTGATCGCGCCGGCGCGGAAGCCGAACAGGGTCTGCCCCTCGAGCTCGACCAGGGTGCCCGCGGACGGGCCGTCGCGCATGTCGTGGGCGAGGACGCCGCGGAAGGCCACCCGCGCCACGGCGACCTCGCCCTCGAACGCCAGCGCCAGCACGCGCTGCGAGCGCGCCGCGAACAGTCCGCGCGAGTGCGCGGCCAGCGCGAGGAAGCGGTCGCGACCCTCGGTCACCGCGGTGAGCTGGCCGTCGACGACGTTCTCGAAGCGGACGTCCTCGGTCACCAGCGCGCCCAGCGCGGTGAGGTCGAAGCTGTTGTAGGCCTCGACGTAGCGGGCGATCAGCTGGCGGCAGGCATCCGGATCCATCCTGGCGTCCTCGATGGGAACGGCGCCGGCGATAGGCGGCATTGATCCATCCTGCCGCGCCGCAGGCCGGCGGTCCAGCGGCCGCTCGCGGCTGGTGTCCGTCCGCGACCCGCGGCGGATTGCGCAGGCGCGCACGCGGCATGTCAGCGCGTGCCGGCGCCGGCGCGGCGCGGGCGTGGACCTCCTGGCGGCGGCCGTGCAGGCGCTATAAGGCAGCGTCGTTCCGGGGGGAGGACGGCGCTCCCCATCCAACCAGGACCGTCCCGTGCACGTACGTCTTCCCGTCGCGGCGCTCGCCGCCGCGCTCGCCTCCCTCACCGCCGCCGCCTCGGCCGCGCCCTTCGAACTCGAACCGCTGGCCGTCGTCGGTGGCCAGATCGCCGATCCCGTCGAGATCGGCGGCCGCGTCTACCTGCCGATGGGACGCGGTCTCCTCGTGCTGGAGCGCGACCTCGCCGGCGGCGGCGATGCGGTCGGGCGCAGCGTCGGCCTCGCCCGCGGGCGGATCAGCGGCCTGGTCCACGTCGACGGCTTCCTCTATGCGACCTGGCGCCGCGCCGACGGCCGCTCCGGCCTGGCCACCTGGTCGCTGGCCGACGCCGACGCGCCGGCGCTGGTCAGCGACCAGGACGCGCCCGCGCCGTACGGCTTCAGCACCCTGACCGCGATCGCCGCGGTCGACGGCGCGCTGGTGCTGTTCGACAGCGACAACGGCCTGCTGCACGGCAGCCTCCAGGTCCCCTCCGAGCCGCAGCTGAGCGCCACCGGCATCCCCGCGCCGCCCGCCGGCCGCGTGGCGGTCGACGGCCACTTCATCCGCAGCTTCGGCAAGGGCTGGATCGGCGCCAGCCTGGCCACCCTCGACGCCAGCGATCCGGCGATGCCCTACGTCGCCGACGAGATGCCGGTGGACGGCGTCACCGTGTTCAGCACCCACTTCGCGGCGCCCTGGGCGATCGGCGCCGGCGCCGCGTTCACCGTGTTCGACCTGTCCGATCCGTCGGGGGCCATCGTCCAGCGCAGCCAGGTCACGGACGGCCCGCTGGCGACCCAGGCGGTCCTGCTCGGCGCGCGCGCCTACACCATGGGCTTCGACGGCCTCGACGTCTGGAACGTGGCCGATCCCGACGCGCCCTTCGTCGCCGCGCACGCCGACATCGACACCCTCGGCACCGACGCCGCGCTCGCCGGCGACGACGACATGCTCCTGTTCACCCGCACCGATCGCGCGGTCCGCGTCGACGCCGCCGCGCCGGACGCGCCGGTCGCGACCGCCGAGGTCGTCCTGGCGGGCGGGACCTCCGCCTACGACGTCGCCCTGGCCGGCGACCGCCTGCTCCTGGTGCAGAACGCCTACGGCCTGTCGGTCGCCGAGGCCGACACGCTCGCGCCGGTCGCGCGCTGGGAGGCCGACCTGCCGCCGAGCCTGCAGGCGCGCGCCTTCGAGGCCATGACCGTGGTCGGCGACATCGCCTACGTCTCCTCCTGGGGCAGCGGCCTGTATGCGCTGGACATCGGCGATCCGGACGCGCCGGTGCAGGTCGACTACGAGCCCTTCGACTTCGCCGCCGAGAGCGTCGCCGACGACGCCGGCCACCTGTTCGTGGTGCGTGCGACCAACGAGCCGGGCATCGGCGTGTTTGACCTCGACGCCGCCGGGCTGCCCGCCTTCCGCGGCTTCTGGCCGATGTCCGACAACCCGCTCGCGCTCGCCGTCGACGACGGAATCCTCTATGCGCCGGTGAGCGGCACCGACGGCGGGTTCTACGCGTTCGACATGCGCAACCCGGACGCGCCAGTCCAGCTCGCGCACTACACCGACGACTGCGCCGCGCCGAGCGACGTGGTGCTCGAACCCGCGCGCGACCGCGCCTACGTCGCCTGCGACCAGGGCGTGCAGGTGCTCGACGTGAGCGATCCCGCGCAGCCGGTGCGCGTGGCGGCGGTCCCGGGCGAGCCGTGGTCGGGCGGGCGCCTGGCCCTGCAGGACGGGCTGCTGTGGTTCGCCGACGCCGCCGGCCTCGGCGCCTGGGACGTGCGCGCGGAGGGTGCGCCGGTCGCGGTGGCGCATGCCGACCTCGGCGGCGACGCGCCGGTCCGCCTGCGCGTGCTCGCCGACGGCCGCCTCGCCGTGCCCACCGGGCAGGCGGGCCTGCACCTGTTCGCCGCGCCCGCGCTGCCGGAGACGCCGGCCATCCCGCTGGAGAACGGCGTGCTGGTGCGCGACCTCGCCGGCGCCGCCGGCGACGAGCTGCTCTACCGCGTCGACCTGCCCGCCGGTGCCACCCGCCTGCGCGTGCTGACCGCCGGCGGCAGCGGCGACGTCGGCCTGTCGATCCGCCGCGGCGCGGCACCGACCGACACCGAGTACGACGCCCGTTCGACGCGGCCCGGCAACAACGAGACGGTCACCGTGGACGCCCCCGCCGCGGGCACCTGGTACGTGCGCGTGCACGGCGAAAAGGCGTTCGCCCGCCTCAGCCTGCGCGCGAGCTGGACCACGCCCTGACCCCGACCTAGGCGCGGCTTCGGCCGCGATCCCGCACCGCATCCGCGCTGCGGGATCCCGTCGCCGCGGCGGTGCGCCTCAGGGCGCCGCCGCGGCCATGGTGCGCTCGACACCGCGCGTGCGCGCCTCGCGCAGCAGGGCCTGCGGCGGTCGCCCCAGGGTGCGCAGGAAGGCCCGGCGCATCCGCTCCTCGTCGCCGAAGCCGGTCAGCAGCGCCACCTTGCCGATCGAGCGCTCGCCGTCCTCGATGAGCGCGCGCGCCGCCTCCATGCGCAGCTTCTCCACCGCCTTGGCCGGCGACAGCCCGGTCTGGGCCTGGAACGCGCGGCTGAAGTGGCGCGGGCTCCAGTGCACGTGCGCGGCGAGCTGCTCGACCGACAGCGGCTCGCGCAGGTTCTCGCGCGCGAACTCCAGCGCCGTGCGCACGCGGTCGGAGCCCGGTTCCAGCTCGGCCAGCGTCGAGAACTGCGATTGGCCGCCGGTGCGGCGGTAGTGCACCACCATCTTGCGCGACACGAGCCTGGCGAGCTGGGCGCCCTCGTCGGCATCGAGCAGGGCCAGCGCGAGATCGATGCAGGCGGTCATGCCGGCCGAGGTCCAGACCCCGTCGTCGGCGACGAAGATGCGGTCCTCCTCGACGCGGACCGCCGGATGCCTGCGCTGCAGCTCGCGCGCCAGGCCCCAGTGCGTGGTCGCGCGGCGGTCCTGCAGCAGGCCGGCCTGGGCCAGCACGAAGGCGCCGGTGCAGATGCTGGCGATGCGCCGCGTCCGCGGCGCGGCGCGGCGCAGGTCCTCGACCAGGCCGGGCTCGGCGTCCGGCACCGCCAGCGCGCCGGCGACGAGCAGCGTGTCGAAGCGCCGCCGCCCGATCGCCCGGGTCTGCATGTCGACGCCGGCCGAGCTGCGCACCATGCCGCCGGCGTGCGACACCAGCTCGAGGTCGTAGACCGGGCGGGCGCGCGCCTCGTTGGCGAGCTCGAACACGGTCAGCGCCGCCAGGTCGAGCACCTGGAACCCGGGATAGACCACCAGTGCGATGCGTGCGGCCATGCCGTCCTCTTCCGCGTGTTCCCGCGATCTGCGGCCGGGCGAGTGTAGCGCCGGCGACAGTCGCGGAGGCTCCTCGCGTCATGTCCTGAATTGCGGGTTACGCGTCATTTGCGCCATTCCCGCCGCGGCCAAGAATGGCGCCACGGCAACAGCCGCCACCCACGACACGGAGCCCATCCCATGCAACTCACCGACAACACCATCTTCATCACCGGCGGCACCTCCGGCATCGGCCGCGCGCTGGCCGAGGCGTTCCACCGGCTCGGCAACCAGGTGATCATCGGCGGCCGTCGCCAGCACCTGCTCGACGAGGTCACCGCGGCGAACCCGGGCATGCGCTCGATCCGCATGGACATCACCGATCCCGCCGAGATCCAGGCCGCGGCCGAGACGCTCATCGCCGACTTCCCCGGCCTCAACGTCCTGGTCAACAACGCCGGCATCATGCCGTTCGACGACGCCGCTGCCGACATCGACGAGGCGGTGATGCAGGCCACGGTCGACACCAACCTGCTCGGCCCGATCCGCATGACCGCTGCGCTGATCGAGCACCTCAAGCGCCAGCCGCGCGCCACCGTCGTCCACAACACCTCGGTGCTGGCCTACGTGCCGCTGGCGTCCACGGCGGTGTACTCGGCGAGCAAGGCCGCGCTGCACTCCTACGCGCTCTCGCAGCGCTTCGCCCTGCGCGACAGCAGCGTGCGGGTGCAGGAGATCGCGCCGCCGTGGGTCGACACCGACCTCATCCACCGCAGCGGCGATCCGCGCGCGATGCCGCTGCAGGCCTTCATCGAGCAGACCATGGCCGCGCTGGCCAGCGATGCCGAGGAGGTGCTGGTCGAGGCGGTGCGCCCGCTGCGCGACAACCCCGGTGCCGGCGAGCACGCGCTGGTCAACGCCTTCAACCAGAGCCTGGTCGACGCACCGATCCCGGTCGCCTAACCGCCGCGGGCGCGGGCCCGGCGGCAGCGCCGGCCCCGCGCGCGACGCCACGTCCATCAATGAGGAGAACCCCATGTCACGCATTCCCGCCATTCCCCCCGAACAGGCCGCCGAGGCCGCCCGCGCGCAGCTCGAGGCGGTCGGCAAGAGCCTGGGCATGGTCCCCAACGCCTTCCGCACCCTGGCCAACTCGCCGGCCGCGCTGGGCGGCTACCTGGCCCTCAACCAGGCGACGGCGAAGAGCACGCTCTCCGCGCGCGAGCGCGAGACCGTCGCGCTCGCCACGTCGGAAGTGAACGGCTGCGACTACTGCCTGGCGGCGCACTCGCTCGGCGGCCGCAAGGCCGGGCTCGACGCGGCCTCGCTGCTCGCCGCGCGGCGCGGCGACCTCGACGCCTTCGCCGCCCTCGCACGTCGCATCACCGAACGCCGCGGCCGCATCGACGACGCCGACCTCGCCGCCGCCCGCGCCGCCGGGCTCGGCGACGCGCAGATCGTCGACGTCATCGCCCAGGTCGCGCTGCTGACGTTCACCAACTACCTCAACAACGTCGCGCAGACCGAGCTGGATTTCCCCGCCGTCGCCGCGCTCGCCGACGCGGCCCCCCTGTAGGAGCGGCTTCAGCCGCGACCGGGCTGCACCGGGGCGCCCCACCGGGCGCCGCCTGCGCGGCACACTGCGCTCCCGCCCTTCCTCCGAGAGCCGCCATGCCCGACAACAGCGACGCCTGGGACGACCCGTCCGACCTCGGCCACGACTACGACGAGGACGACTTCCCGGCCCGGGTCTGGAACCTGCTGGTCCTGATCAATCCCGGCGACGAGGAGACGGCGCTGCGCCAGTTCGACGCCTGGCGCGACACCGCGTCCGAACCCGGCGACGAGGCCTGGCTCGAGAGCCTGCGCGACGTGGTCGACTGGACCTCGGGCTTCCATGTCGCGCAGGACGATCCGGCGACGCTGATGACCGCCGTCGACGAGCTGGTCGCGCGCTGGAACCTGCGCATCGACTGGGGCGGCGACGCCGACGACGAGGACTTCCTCGCCGACAACGACGCCGGGTCGCTGCTGGCCACCGCCTACGACCAGCTGCGCACCCACGGCTACACCCTGTGGACGCTGTACACCGGCGACGACACCGCCACCGGCTGGATGACCCTGAGCCGCGACGACGAAGGCCTGCTCGCGCTGTGCGGGCTGCTCGGCGTGGATGTGCGGCAGGCGAGCGAGTTCGGCTGACGGGAGCGGCGGGCAGGGAAACGGGGAACGGGGAACGGGGAACGGGGAACGGGGAGCGGGGAGCGGGGAGCGGGGCGTTGCAGCAGACCATCGCAGCGTTCCGCGCGGCCGCCCGCGGCAGGTCCTACCATGTGCGGTCCCGGCGCGGCCGGGCCGTTCGAACCACGCGGAGGGCGACATGGCCGGATCATGCTGCGGCGGCGGGACCGTCGACCTGCAGGCCATGCAGGCGCGCCAGCGGCGGGTGCTGATGATCGTGCTGGCGATCAACCTCGGCACCTTCGCGATGATGCTCGCCGCGGCGGTCTACAGCGGCTCCTCGTCGCTGCTGTCGGGCAGTCTCGACAACCTCGGCGACGCGCTGACCTACCTCCTGAGCATCGCGGTGATCGCCGCCAGCACCCGCACCAAGGCGCGGGTGGCGCTGTTCAAGGGCGCGCTGATCTTCGCCGCCGCGGTCGCCGTCGCGGTGCAGATCGGCTGGCGCCTGGCGCATCCGGAGGTGCCGGTGTTCGAGGCGATCGGCGCGGCAGGCGTGGTCAACCTCGCGCTCAACGGCGTGTGCCTGTGGCTGCTGACGCCCTATCGCGGCGGCGACGTCAACATGACCTCGGCCTGGGAGTGCTCGCGCAACGACGTGTTCGAGGGCATGGCCGTGCTGGTGGCCGCGGCCGGCGTGTGGTGGTTCGACGCCGGCTGGCCGGACCTCGTGGTCGCCGCGGCGCTGCTGGTCCTGTTCCTGCGCTCGGCCTGGCGCGTGCTGCGCCTCGGCTGGCGCAACTACCGCGCCGAAGGCTGAGCGACAGCCCTCCTCCTGTAGGAGCGGCTTCAGCCGCGACCGCCCGCATGCGATGCACGCGGCGCCGCAGGACACACAGGCACCGCCTACAGCCCCGGCGCGTCAGCCGGCACCGTCAGCGTGCGGATCTCCCCGTCGTTCCACGCGGTGACCATGCCGAACGCCAGCCTGGGCCGCATCGGGTCGCCGTCGGGAATCGCGACCACGACGTGGTAGCGCCAGCCGTCGCCGAGCTGCCGCCGCGCGAGCGCCTCGGCCTGCGCCGCGGCGTCCGCATCCAGCGCCAGCCGCGGCTGCAGCGCGAGCGCGAGCCCGATGACGCCGCCCAGCACCGCGGCCGGCCACAGCGGCCAGCCCCGCCCGCCGGCCGCGGACTGCATCGCCCGCACGGCCGGCGCGCCCAGGCGCCACGTCGCGAAGACCGCGACCGCCAGCGCCGCCAGCGGGACCAGCAGCGACGGCCAGGCGAGCCCGGGCTGCACGCGCAGTTCCATCAGCAGCAGGGCCGGCGGCGTATTCACCGGGATCATCAGCAGCCGTGCCAGCACCAGGGCCGCGCCCAGCGCCGCCAGCGCGCGCGCCGGGGCGATGGCGCCGGGGCTCCGCACGAGCAGCAGCACGCCGGCGAGCGCCGCGACCACGCCCAGCTGCGCCTGGAACCAGATTCCCGCAAGGATCGCGTAGAGCTTGAGTCCGGCCTCGACCGCGGCGGCCGCAAGCAGCAGCGCGCCCACGCGCAGCAGGATGCCGCGCGCCTCGCGGTGCGCGTCGTTCATGCGCGCCCGTACCGGACCGGCGCGTTCCGCTGCACCACGACCGTCCGCGCGAGCTTGTCGTGCCAGCCCTGCTTGCGCCCGTCGAAGGCGACCCAGAGGAAACCGAGGCCGAGCGGGAGGCCGGCGACCACGTAGCCGATATAGCGCACCACCGCCTGCAGGGCGCCGATGGTGTCGCCGGTGCGGGCGTCGACCACCTGCGTGGACACCGCCATCTTCCCCGGCGTCGCGCGCTTCCACAGCCAGAACGCGATCGTGGCGACGGCAGGAAGCACGTAGGACAACAGCACATCGACCGGCCCGGCGACGAGGGGCGCGTCCGGCTCCAGGTAGGCCGGCCCGTAGGCGGCCAGGAGCAGCGGGATGGTGATCAGCGCGATCAGGATCATGTCGATGAGCGAAGCGCCCACGCGGATCCAGAAGCCGGCGTAGCGGGTGTCGTCCAAGTTGTTCCCCTGTGTCTCGCCCGCGGACGGGGCGGTCGTCGTCGACCGCGCATTCTCGCATCCGCAACGGCGGCAGGTCGCGTCCTTCGCAGAGAGGGCGGGACGCGCTGCGTCCGCGCCGGAGCCCTTCGGCCGCCGCGCGTGGCGAAGGGCGAGCCGGCCCGGCCCTCCCGACCCACGCAACGGCGCCCGTGCCCGTGGCGGAGGCGCGGCACGCCGCCGCTCACTCCATCGCCGCGTAGACCATGTTGGCGAAGGTGTCGCGCACGTTGGTCCGGTTCGGCATCAGCTGGATCATCATCACCGTGACCAGGCCGAGCGCCGGGTCGACGCGGTAGTACGAGCCGTAGGCGCCGCTCCAGCCGTAGGCGCCGGGCGTCTCCATGCCGTTGGCGCCGTAGCGCTCGACGGTCTGGAAGCCGAGCCCGAAGCCGAGGCCGTCCTCGGAATAGCGGTCGCCGACCTGGTTGGTGCGCATCAGCGCGACCGTGCGCGGCGCCAGCAGGCGCACGCCGTCGAGTTCGCCGCCGCGGCGGATCATCTCCAGGAAGCGCGCGTAGTCGCGCGCGGTCGACAGCAGGCCGGCGCCGCCGGAGAAGTTCATGCGCGGGCCGTCGACGTAGTGGCCCTGCCCGCTCGCGCCCTCGGGCGCGCGCACGTAGCGGCCGTCCCCGCCGCTGCCGTACAGCGTGGCCAGGCGCGCACGCTGCGCCTGCGGCAGGAAGAACTGGGTGTCGTCCATGCCCAGCGGCGCGGCGATGCGTTCGCGGACGAAGCGGTCGAGCGGCATGCCCGACGCGCGCTCGACGATGCAGCCGAGCACGTCGGTGTTGTAGCCGTAGACGAAGTCCGCGCCCGGCTGCGCGACGAAGGGCAGGGTGCCCAGCCGTTCCATCGTGTCGCAGGTGCCCTCGCGCTTGTCCGCGGTGTACCAGCCGTTGCCGGCGGCGGGGCCGAGGCCCTTGGCCTCGTACTGGGCCGCGATCGTCTCCTCGCGGCCGTAGGAGATGCCCGCGGTGTGGGTCAGCAGGTCGCGGATCGTGATCGGGCGCTCGGCGGGCACGGTGCGCGTGCTGCCGTCCTCGCCGCGCACCGCCACGCGCGTGTCGCGGAACGAGGCGATGTACCTGCCCGCCGGGTCGTCGAGCGCGAGCCTGCCGTCCTCCATCAGCATCAGCACCGCGACGCTGGTGAGCGCCTTGGTCTGCGAGGCGATGCGGAAGATGGTGTCCTCGCGCATGCGCCGGCCGGCCTCGCGGTCGGCCCAGCCGAACGTGCCCTGGTACACCGGCTCGCCGTCCTTGAGCACCAGCGCCACGATCCCCGCGACCTCGCCGTCGTCGACGTAGCGCTGCATGACCGCATCGATCCGCGCGAGCTTCTCCGGCGCGAAGCCATCGGGCATCGGCACCGCGGCCGGCGACGCCGCGACCTCGGCACGCGCCGCATGCGGCGTGGCGGCGAAGGCCGCGAGCGAGGCCGCGAAGAGGGCATTCAGCACGGGACGGTGGCGCATGGGATCTCCTTCTGCAGGTCGTGACCCACGGATGCTAGCGGCTCCGCCACACGATGCAGGCTTCCCCTGTAGGAGCGACTTCAGTCGCCACGCTCTTCCCACGACAGCGGGCAAGCCGCCCGCCCCGTCAGGGCTGAAGCCCCTCCCACAAACGCAGGGCAACACCGACGCGGAGCCCCTGTAGGAGCGACTTCAGCCGCGACGCTTTCCCACGACAGCAGGCAAGCCCCGCCCACCCCGTCGGGGCTGAAGCCCCTCCCACAAACGCAAGGCAACACCGACGCTAGGCTCCTGTAGGAGCGGCTTCAGCCGCGACGCGTTCCCACGACAGCGGGCCAGCCCCGCCCACCCCGTCGGGGCTGAAGCCCCTCCCACAAGCGCAGGGCAACACCGAAGCGGGGCCTCCTGTAGGAGCGGCTTCAGCCGCGACGCTCTTCCAACGGCAGCGAAGGACCCCGCCCGCCCCCGTCGGGGCTGAAGCCCCTCCCACAAACGCAGGGCAACCCCGACGCGAGGCTCCTGTGGGAGCGGCTTCAGCCGCGACGCTTTCCCACGACAGCAGGCAAGCCCCGCCCGCCTCATCGGGGCTGAAGCCCCTCCCACAGAATCGGTCCACCCACGGCAGCACTCGGTTCGGGCAATCCTTTAAACCGATCCAAATGCTGCAATACTCGAAGGCTCCGGCGTCCCCGGACGCGCCATCGCCTGCGAGGAACGCCATGCATCGGCCCCTGCTGCCCTTCGCCTCCGTCCTGCTGACCATCGCCCCGGCCTTCGCCGCCGGGCCGCCCGCGCGCACCGTCGCCGACGACCTCGCGGCCGAGGTGAATCCCTTCATCGGCACCACCAACGGCGGCAACGTGTATCCCGGCGCCACGCTGCCGTTCGGCATGGTCGCCTTCAGTCCGGAACAGACGCCGCTGCCCGGCAAGCGCTTCCCGATCGCCGCGCCCGGCGGCTACGAGTGGCGGGCCAACGGCGTGCGCGGCTTCGCCCTGACGCACGTCTCGGGCACCGGCTGCACCGGGGCGAGCGGCGACATCCCGCTGATGCCGGTGACCATCCCGGTCGAGATCGCGCCGTCCTCGATCGATGCCGGCGTGCTGTATTCGAGCCTGCTCGACCACGCGAAGGAGTCCGCCAGCCCCGGCGCCTACGCGGTGACGCTCGACAACGGCGTAACGGTGGCACTGGGCGCGACCGAACGCACCGCCGTCGGCCGCTTCACCTTCCCGGAGGACAAGCCGGCCAACCTGCTGTTCCTGACCTCTGACAGCGAGGTCGGCAGCACCGACTCCAGCATCCGCATCGATCCCGCGACGCGCACGGTCAGCGGCTCGGTGACCAGCGGCAACTTCTGCGGCTACCTCGCCGAGGACCGGCGCGAGAGCTACTACACGCTGCACTTCGTCGCCGTGTTCGACCAGCCGTTCCAGGCCGGCGGCACCTGGCGCGACGACGCGATCGCGCCCGGTGCCACCGAGGGCGGCGGCGGGACCACCTACGGCACCCGCGGCCATCCGCCGGCGGGCCGCGGCGCCGGCGGCTGGATCGCCTTCGACGCGGAGGCCACGCCCGTGGTCGAGGTGCGCATCGGCATCTCCTACGTCGACGCCGCCGGTGCGCGCGCCAACCTGGAGGCCGAAAGCCCCGCCGGCACCACGCTCGAGGCGACCCAGGCCGCGGCGCGCGAGGCGTGGAACGACACCCTCGGCCGCATCCGCATCGAGGGCGGCAGCGCCGACGACCGCACCGTGTTCTACACCGCGCTCTACCACGCGCTGCTCGAGCCCAGCCTCTACAGCGACGCCGACGGCCGCTACCGCGGCTTCGACGGCACCGTGCACGACCTCGCGCGCGGGCAGGGCGCGCAGTACGCCAACTATTCCGGCTGGGACGTCTACCGCTCGCAGCTGCAGCTGGTGACCCTGCTCGATCCGGCGCGCGGTGCCGACATCGCGCAGTCGCTGCTCAACCAGGCCGAGCAGAACGGCGGCGTGTGGGACCGCTGGACCCACCTCACCGGCCCGACCGGCGTGATGAACGGAGATCCCTCGCCGCCGTCGCTGGCCGCCATCCACGCCTTCGGCGGGCGCGGCTTCGACCTGCAGCGCGCCTACGCCTCGCTGAAGAAGGCGGCCACCGAGCCCACGGCCAAGGACCTCGACACGCGCGGCTGCCCGATCCTCTGCGTCGGCCAGCGCCCCGGGCTCGACCAGTGGCTGCGCCTGCACTACATGCCGGTCGGCGCGCCGGGCTGGGGCAGCGCCGCCGACACGCTGGAGCTGGTCGCCGCCGACTTCGGCCTCGCCGAGCTCGCGCGCGCCGCCGGCGACGCGGAGGGCGAGCGCCTGTTCCGCGCGCGCTCCGGCTGGTGGCGCAACCTGTTCAATCCGCAGGCGACGCCGGAGGGCGGCTACATCCAGCCGCGGCATGCCGACGGCCGCTGGGCCGAGTTCGATCCCGCCTCGCACGACGAGTTCGTCGAGGGCAGCGGCGCGCAGTACCTGTGGATGGTGCCGTTCGACCCGGCCGGGCTGGTCGAGAAACTCGGCGGCGCGGAGACCGCCGCACGCCGCCTCGACGCCTTCTTCCGCACGCCCGAGGGCGAATGGGCGGTGACCAAGTCCGGCCCGCTGCACGCCGAGCTCGACAACGAGCCCTCGATCGCCTCGCCGTGGCTGTACAACTTCGTCGGCCAGCCGTGGAAGACGCAGGCGACCGTGCGCCAGGCCATGCGCCAGATCTGGACCAACCGTCCCGAGGGCATGCCCGGCAACGACGATCTCGGCGCGATGTCGTCGTGGTACGTGTGGTCGGCGCTGGGCCTGTATCCGCTGTACCCGGGGCGCGCGGATCTCGTGGTCGGCAGCCCGCTGTTCCCGCGCGCGGCGATCGAACGCCCGGACGCCGGCATCGAGATCCGCGCCGACGGCGCCGCCCCGGACGCGCCCTACGTGCAGGCGCTGCGCGTCGACGGCGAGCCGAGCGACCGCGCCTGGCTGCCGGCCGACTTCGTCGAGCGCGGCGGCCGGCTCGACTTCACCCTCGGCCGCGAACCCAACCGCGCCTGGGGCAGCACCACGCCGCCACCGTCGTACGGCCCCGAGGGCTGAGGCACCGGTCGTCGCCGGCCCGACGGTGCCAGCCGCGGGCTGTTGGACTTGCCGGGGCGCCAGCCGCGGGCTTTTGCTCCTCATCGCCAGGCGAGTCGCGCTCCGCGCGCCCCCATTCCAGCCTTCCCCCCGCAGGCGGGGGAAGGAGGCCGCAGGAGCGCGGCCGGAGAGGGTCGGCGCTCGACGGGCGCTCCGAACGTGCGGTCAGCGCAATGACGAAGCGCAACCAGCCCCCTCTCCCGCTTGCGGGGGAGGGTTGGGGTGGGGGCGCGGCGCAGTCGCGGACTGCTCGCTCGGCCCGATCGCCTCGGAGCGCCGCGTCCTGGCCGGCGGCTTCGGCGTGCCCGACAAGCCATGCCAGCACCGCCTGGGCGATCCGCTGCTCGGCGGCAAGGCTCGGCTCGCGCCGCTGTACCGCGCAAGGCACCAACTGCGCGGCGAGCACGGCTTCCGTAGTGCGCATGCCATAGCGCCGCTCGCGTCGCCACCCTTTCGCGCGGGGGCGAAGGGCCGGCTGGATGGCCGGCCGCGGTGGTCGGCGACGCCCGGTGCCTCAGTCGGCCCGCAGCAGCGGCGACAGCGCGCCGGCCAGGCCGCTGTCGAGCAGCCAGACGACGCCGCCGATATTGGCGATCACGGTGAACCAGAAGACGACCTGGAACGAGGCCTTGACCGTCTTGTGCCGGAAGCGGTGCTGCGCGACCAGGGCGCCCGGCCAGCCGCCGAGCAGGTCGACGAGGTGCAGCGACGCCTCCGGCGTGCGCCGGCGTCCCGCACCGGCAGCCGCCTTGTCGTGCCCGTACATCAGGTACGACACCAGGCTCAGCGTCGCGTACACGACCACCACCGCCGGCGGCATCCGGCCCAGCAGCATCGCGGCGATCAAGGCGACGACCGCGCACGCGGCGATCCAGGGGCGCGGGAGGCGCGCGCCGCGCGCGGGCCGTTCGACCCTCTGCCCCGCGAAGCGCACCTTGCCGGCGTTGAGCCGGCCCCTGGCGTCGGTGCCGACCTCGTACGAGACCAGGTCGCCGTCCACCGGGCGCCGCGGCGGCTTCACGAAGGCACTCACGTGCACGAACGCGCGGTCGCCGCCGCCGTTGGGCGTGACGAAGCCGAAGCCACGCTCGTCGTTCCAGCCGTGGATGCGTCCGGCGTAGCGCATGAAGTCCTCCCCGCGATCGTTGTGGTTGCGGCGGCGCGCCCGTACCGGCTCCGGCAGCGATCCGGCGGCGCGCGGTCGAAGCCCGCGCCGCCGGCGCGGACGCGTCAGGGCTCGGCGAGCCCGCCCGAGGTGCCGGTGTTGCGCAGCGACATGAAGGTCTCGCCGGTGGAGGCGCAGACCGCGTAGCTCCAGTCGTCGCCCGGCTGCACGCCCCACTCGGTGCCGCAGTTCCAGCCGCGCTCGGTGTTGTGGCAGAGGCGCACGTCGACCGGATGCGTGCACTGGTTGGTGACGGTCGCCGAATACCCCTTGCCGCAGGCGCGGTCGGGGCCCAGGCGCGGCGGCGTGACGCAGGTGGACGGATCGTCCAGCGTGGACGCGCCGCCGCCGCCCGGCGCAGCCGGGGCGGTCGCCGCTGTCGCGACGGGCGCCGCGCCCGCGGACCGGGCGCCGGATACCTGCGCCGGCGCCGCGGCCGCCGCCAGGCGTGCATCGGCCTCGGCCGCCACGCGCGCGTCCTGCTCCGCCTGCATGCGCATCTGCGCCTGGGCCTCCACGCGCCGCGCCTCCGCCTCGGCCGCCATGCGCAGAGCCTCGGTTGCCTGCCGCTCGCGTTCGGCGGCCGCGACCTGCGCCTGCAGGTCGGCGATGAAGGCGTCCTGCTCGTCGCGGCGCTGCGTCTCCTGGGCGGCGTAGTCGGCAAGGTCGCCGAGCATGCCCGCGAAGGCCGCGTCCTGCTGCGCACGCGACTCGGCATCCATGCGCGCCATCTCCTCCTGGTTGCGACGGAGCTCGGCGGCCGCCAGCGCGTGCTGCGCCGCGGCGACCTCCGTATAGGGCTCGTAGCTGTGCGCCCACGCCCACTCCCAGCCGCTGAAGTTGAGGCCGCCCATGTCGTAGTCGGCGTCGATGTCGAAGCCGCCGTAGTCGTTCGCCGTGAAGCGCAGCCGGTGCCTGCCGCCGGTGAGGTTGGTGATGCCGCGCCGTTCCTTGAGGTTGATCTCGACGGTGCCGTCGTCCTCGACCACGGCCACGCCGTCGCGCAGCCCGTCCGGATGGATCGGCACGTCGAACACCCGCGGATCCGGGGTCGCGACGAGCTGGTAGGTCGTGGCGCCGAACTGGATCAGCAGCGACCTGCCGTCCTCGCCGGGCGTCAGGAACGCGGAGAAGTCGTGGTAGACGAACCTCTGGCCGAGCAGGGGATCGAGCACGCCGAAGCTCGAACGCGCAGGCGCGGCGGCCGGCACCGCAGGCGCGGGCGCCGGCCCGGACGTGGCTTCGGGCGTCGGCTCGGGCGTCGGCACCGCCGCGATCGCCGCTGCGGGGGCCGTCTCCGGCGCTGCCGCTTCCGCGACCGTCGCGGGCGCGGGCTCGTCCGCCGTCGCCGCTCCGGGCGCGGGGGTACCCGGCACCGCGTCGACGAAGGCGAAGCCGGTCGTCCCGTCCTCGACCGGCGCGCTCACCCGGCCGGTGTCGTCCAGCTTCACGCGCTTCACCTGCCACGTCCCGTCCTCGCCGACGCCGGCCAGGTAGGGCAGCTTGAGCAGGCCCTTGCCTACGAAGAGCACCCTGCCGTCGGGCTGCACCGTGCCGATCCAGCGCTTCTTGAGCAGCAGCGAACCGTCCAGCACCAGCGTGCCCGGCGCCTCGCCGCGCGCGACCACCTCGCGGAAGGCGGGCTCGCCCGCGTCCGGCTCCCAGTACTCCTGCAGCAGGCGCTCGCCGGGCACCTCCCAGCGCCAACGCAGGACCAGGCTGCCCTGCTCCATCCGGGCTTCGCGCCCGGCGACGCCGGCGTAATCGCCCCAGGCCTCGCGCGAGACCTCCACATCCCCACCGGTCTGCGCCCGGGCGCCCGCGCCCAGCAGCAGGCCGGCGAGGAGCACCGCTCCCCACCGCACCCGTCCGATCATCGATGTCCCCCTGTGCGGCGCACGCTGGCCGCGCGCGGATTCTGGAGCCGCCCACGCACTCCGCACAACGGGCACCGCAGTGCGACCAGCTCCCTCTCCGCAGCCGCGGAAAAGGTCAGGACCGAGGGAGAGGGAGGTCGACGTTCAAGCGAAGCGCAGCCAGCTCCCTCCCCCCTCGCGGGGGAGGGTTGGGGAGAGGGGGGCGGCGCCAGCCGCGGGTTTTGCCCGACGTGGCCGGACGAGTCGCGCTTCGCGCATCCCCCATCCCAACCTTCCCCCGCAAGGGGGGAAGGGGCCAGGAGCGCGCGCGGGAAAGGTCGCAGACGTCGTGGGCGGGCCAGGGCACGGGCGGGGAGGTCGCGAGCCTGCGGGAGCATTCCGAACAGGCGGTTGCCGCGCAGACGAAGTGCACCCGGCTCCCTCCCCCCTTGCGGGGGAGGGCTGGGGAGAGGGGGCGGCGCCAGCCGCGGCTCTTCGATTGGCCGGGGCGCGAGCGCCGCGTTTCGCGCGCCCCCATCCCAACCTTCCCCCGCAGGCGGGGGAAGGGGCCAGAAGCGCGGGCGGGAATGTCGTAGACGTGGGGGAAGGGGCCAGGGGCGCGGGCCGGAGGGTCGCGGACCTGCGAGGGAGCGCTCCGAAACAGGTGATTGCCGCGCAGACGAAGCGCACCCGGCTCCCTCCCCCCTTGCGGGGGAGGGTTGGGGTGGGGGGAGCGGCGCGAGCCGCGGGCTTTTGCCCGACGTGGCCGGACGAATCGCGCTCCGCGCATCCCCCCATCCCAACCTTCCCCCGCAGGCGGGGGAAGGGGCCAGAAGCGCGGGCGGGAATGTCGTAGACGTGGGGGAAGGGGCCAGAGGCGCGGGCGGGAATGTCGTAGACGTGGGGGAAGGGGCCAGGACCGCGGGCCGGAGGGTCGCGGACCTGCGAGGGAGCGCTCCGAAACAGGTGATTGCCGCGCAGACGAAGCGCACCCGGCTCCCTCCCCCCTCGCGGGGGAGGGTTGGGGAGAGGGGGGCGGCGCCAGCCGCGGGCTTTTGGCCGACGTGGCCGGACGAGTCGCGCTTCGCGCGTCCCTCCATCCCAACCTTCCCCCGCAAGGGGGGAAGGGGCGAGGAGCACGCGCGGGAAGCTCGGCGCCTGCGGGGCGCTTCGGGCAGGCGGTTGCCGCAACGACGAAGCACATCCAGGTCGAGCAGGCGGCGCTCGTCCGCCTGCTACAGCGTGGGTTGGGGCACCGGGAGGTCCGCCGGAATCGACTTGGCATTCCGCACGGCCTTGCTGCACGAGGAGCTCATGCCCCATTTGGCGATGACGCCATCCTCGACCAGGAACTTCTTGCTGCATCCGCTCCATTCGTCGTCGTACGAGATGAGCTCAGCGCCGCTGGACAGGACATGGCTGTTGGTCGGCGGACCCCACTTGATGATGAGGTCGTCCTCCGGCGCACCGACCCACGACGCAGCGATGTCGTAGGAGGTCTGATAACGCTTGTTGGTAACCATGTTGTGCAGCGGATGCCCGGCGCAGCCCGCCAGCATTGCGGTCACGGCAATCGACATTACGACGTTCTTCATCGTTCTCTCTTCCTTGATTAGGGCCGATTCCGGCCATTGAAAAAACACGTGCTGCTGAGGGCGCCGTCGATGACCCCACTGCAGTGCGGAGCCTGTTGTCACCGAGCTCCCGGGCTGCCCACTTCGATCGCGCGTGGCGTGCGATTGCGCGGGAGACGGTCCTACGGGCGCTGCGGCGATGGGCGTGCGATCCGATGCGCGGGCGAGGGAGGGAAGCCCGCAGCGATCCGCGGCGACAGCAATCGTTTCGCGCTCCAGCCGAACAGGGCGCCGATGATCAGTGCCTTCGCGACGGCGAAGACGTCGCCGCTCAAAGCGAACGCCCTCATGTTGGCCGTGTCGGGCGAGACGCCGGCCTGGCTGACGAAGCGCGCGACCAGGAGCCAGAGCGTCCAGACGATGGCGGCGCACAGCAGCCCGACGAACAGCCGCCGCGCCCAGTCCTTCCGCCGCAGCAAGCCGATGGCCGCGGCCAGCGTCGCCACCGACCACGCGAACGGCGCGATCGTGAGCAGCTGGCCGACTACGAACGCCACCATCACGTCGGGCGCCGCGGGTATCGGCCAAATGCCGAACACGCCGGGCAGGCGCATCAGCATCACGAGGTGTGCCCCGCTCAGCAGCGTGTAGAACGCCGCGATCAAGAGGAAGCCGAAGCCGACCACGTCGACGAAGATCGAACGCGACGGTGCGGGCGGGGCGGCGGTGAGGGTGTCGTCGGGTGGCATTCCATTGTCCCTGGTGCACGCCCGGGTCCCTGGGCGGTGGAGTTGCGCGGCGACCCTGTCGCTACGGCGTGAGTCGATGCAGGTGGAGTTCCCGCGCCGGCGGGCTTTACCGGACGGGCGCCTTCAGCGCTGCCGGCGCTGTCAGACGCTCATCAGCATGTCCATGGCCGCCGACGCTGGAAGTGCCGTCAGTGCGGCGCTACCTGCCGCCGCGACGAGCGCGGGGCGCTTCCGGAATACCAGGAAACAGGCGCCGGAGACGAACATCCCGGCCAGTCCGGCGACGAGGGCGCATCGCAGCGCCAGTATCGTGCCCTCGGGATCCCCGATGCCGAACAGCACCGGGTAACTCAGCGGCACCCACAGAACCGCGAGCAGTGCCGCCCCCACATCGGCAACGGACGCAAGCCCGGACGACACAACGCGCCCCAGCACCGCGCCCGCCGCCAGTCCCGCCAGCGCCGCGGGCAGGAGCCACGCCGTGTGTGGCTGCGCCGCGACGTCGACAACTGCCGGCCGAGCCATCATCCGGCAGCACCGTCCGAGGCCGCGCCCCCAGCACTGGCGAGCAGCCGCCCGACCAGCGCGCCGAGCACGCCGCCGACGAGCACGCCGGGCGCCATGCGGTCGAAGCCCAGCAGACCGACGGCGGCGCCGATCGCCGTGCCCACCAGTGCGAGCGCCGCGATCCGGGCCTGCATCGCGCTTCTGCGAGCCTTGCCTTCCCGCCGCCGCGTCAGCGCGGCCTGCGCGTCGAGGTTGGGCTGCATGATGGCTTCGGCGACCGCCTCGGCGTGGGACTTGTTCAACGACATTCCATATCTCCCCGTGATTGCCCCGACTCTCCACCGAGGCTGGAACTGCGTCCGCTCCAGCGACGCGAGGCGTCACCGTCCCCAGCTCCAGGCCTCCTGCCGGAGCGACCGCCGACGGCACGGACCGCGGCGTAGCCGACGATCAGGCCGAGCGCCGCACAGGATAGAACAACCGCCGGCAGGAGCCAGGGCGGCCCGTTCCCCGCCGCCACAACCAGCTGCGGTCCGGCGCAGATGCCGGTCACGGCGCCGGCCAATGCGAGCAGGTAGACCACGACGGTCGAATACAGCGGCTTCCTTTGCCTGTCGATCGTCACATGCGAGACCTCTTCCGGATAAGCCAACGAATGTAGCCGACCCCTGCATTCTTCCCAATGCGCTTCGCGCGTCCCCCCATCCCAGCCTTCCCCCGCAAGGGGGGAAGGGGCCAGAACCGGAGCGGCGAAGTGGATGCCCCGGACGAAGCGCAACCAGCTCCCTCTCCCGCTTGCGGGGGAGGGTTGGGGTGGGGGCGCGGCGCCAGCCGCGGGCTTTTGCTCCTCATCGCCAGGCGAGTCGCGCTTCGCGCGTCCCCCCATCCCCGCCTTCCCCCGCAGGCAGGGGAAGGGGTCAGAAGCGGAGCGGCGAAGTGGATGCCCCGGACGAAGCGCAACCAGCTCCCTCTCCCGCTTGCGGGGGAGGGTTGGGGTGGGGGCGCGGCGCCAGCCGCGTGCCGTCCGGCTGGGACACGAGCGCCGCGCTTCGCGCCTCACCCCCATCCCAGCCTTCCCCCGCAGGCAGGGGAAGGGGCCAGGAGCGGAGCGCTCTTCTGTGGGAGCGGCTTCAGCCGCGACGGGCGGTGGTGCGAGGTGGAAGGCTGTCGGGGCTGAAGCCCCTCCTACAGGGAGCGGCGCTCCGCGCGTCCCCCCAACCCAACCTTCCCCCGCAAGGGGGGGAAGGGGCAGAAGCGGGGCGCTCTTCTGTAGGAGCGGCTTCAGCCGCGACCGACGGTGGTACGGGGTGGAAGGCTGTCGGGGCCGAAGCCCCTCCTACAGGGAGCGGCGCTTCGCGCGTCCCCCAATCCCAACCTTCCCCCGCAGGGGGAGGGGCAGAAGCGTCGGGCTGGTACGGAATCATCGGACGAAGCGCACCCAGCTCCCTCCCCCCTCGCGGGGGAGGGTTGGGGAGAGGGGGCGCGGCGCCAGCCGCGGGCGTTTGCTCCTCATCGCTACGTGTGCCGCGCTTCGCGCCTCCCCCATCCCAGCCTTCCCCCGCAGGGGGGGAAGGGGTCAGGAGCGGGGCGCGCTGTTGTGGGAGCGGCTTCAGCCGCGACCGGCGGTGGTGCGGGGTGGAAGGCTGTCGGGGCTGAAGCCCCTCCTACAGGGGCTGCGCTGCGCGCCTGACCCCCATCCCAGCCTTCCCCCGCAGGCGGGGGAAGGGGCCAGGAGCGGGGTGGCGAAGTGCATGCCCCGGACGACGCGCAACCAGCTCCCTCTCCCGCTTGCGGGGGAGGGTTGGGGTGGGGGCGCGGCGCCAGCCGCGTGGCGTCCGGCCGGGACGTGGACGGCGCTTCGCGCGTCCCTCATCCCAGCCTTCCCCCGCAAGGGGGAAGGGCCAGAAGCGGGACTGCCGCGGCTGCCCTATCCGCGGTCGTGGTCGAGAAGGAATTCCGGCGTCGTACGGGCGGGAGCATGCCGTCGGACAACATCCGCATCCGCATCCGCGGCGGCAACGCCCGCGCCCGTCGCTGCCTCCTCCTCGTCGCGGAAGGCGGCGGCGATGCGCGTGATCTCGTCCTCGATCGCGAAGAAGGCATCGAGCACGACCGGGTCGAAGGTCGCCCCGCGCAGCTGCCGCATCATGTCCATCGCCTGCGCGTGCGGGAACGGCTCCTTGTAGCAGCGCCGGTTGACCAGGGCGTCGTAGATGTCGGCGACCGCCATGATCCGGCCCGACAGCGGGATCGCCTGGCCCTGCAGCCCTGCCGGATAGCCGGTGCCGTCCCACTTCTCGTGGTGGCTCGCGGCGATCTCCGCGGCGACGGAGAGGAAGTTGTCGCCCTCGATGTGCTGCGACGTGCTGAGGATGATCTTGCGGCCGAACTCCGCATGCCGGCGCATGACCACCCACTCCTCCTCGGTGAGCGGGCCGGGCTTGAGCAGGATGTGGTCGGGCACGCCGACCTTGCCGATGTCGTGCAGCGGCGCCGACAGGAACAGCAGGTGGATGTACTCGTCGGTCAGGACCTCGGCGTATTGGCCGGTGTCGCGCAGGCGCCGCGCGATGGCGCGCACGTAGTGCTGGGTGCGCTTGATGTGCGCGCCGGTCTCCGGGTCGCGCGTCTCGGCGACCGCCGACATGGATTCGATGGTGACCTGCCGCGCGTTCTCGAGCTGCCGGCGCCAGCGCCGCGCATGGCGCTGCTGCATCGCGAAGCGCGTCACGAAGGCCACCGCCAGCACGATCGCCGCCACCAGCACGGGCGCCGCAACCGGTAGCACCAGCCCCCAGCGTGCGAAGGCGACATAGGCCAGCGCACCCAGCAGTGCGACGGCGCCCACGCTCGCCACCGTCAGCGCCAGCAGGCGTCGCCCGGCCAGGAACAGGCCGCCCAGCGCTAGCGCGAGCACCAGCCCGAGCGCCAGCGCCGCGATGCCGCCCCACGCCGGCGCGCGCAGCGCGCGGCCGTCCAGGATGTTCTGCACCAGGGCCGACTGCACCTGCGCACCGGAGAACGCCGGGCTCACCGCCGTCATGTGCCGGTCGCGCAGGCCCACGGCCGACGCGCCGACGATGACCACCTTGCCGCGCAGGTCCTGCGGCGCGTGCCGGCCGGCGAGCACCTCCACCGCGGGCACGCTTCGATACCGCGACGGCCGGCCCTCGAAGCGCAGCAGCGCCCGCCCCCGGCGGTCGACGGGGACCGCGTGCGATCCGATCACGAGCGAAGCACCGTCGCGCCCCTCGACCACCCGGGCGGAGGACGCATCCAGCGCGCGCATGGTCGTGGCCAGCGCCAGGCTCGGGTGCAGCACGCCGCGGTACTCGACCAGCAACGGCAGGCGTCGCAGCACGCCGTCGTCGTCGACGCCCATGTTCACGAAGCCGCTGGCGCGGGTCTGCGATGCGATCGCGTCGACGTTGTCGAGCACGCCGTGCGCGCGGTCGAGCTCCAGCGCGTCGAGTGCGCCGTCGAAGCCCACGCCCGGGCGCGTGGGCCGCGTCTCGCCGGTGGCGTGGTCGAAGTAGAAATAGCGCGCGCCGACCACGTCGGCCGCGGCCATCACGTGGCCCAGGTAGCCGTCGTTGTCGCGCAGGCCGTCGGGCACGCCGTCGATGGTCACCGCGATGCCGAAGTCGCGCTGGAAGGTCTGCTGGATGTCGGCCAGCGAGGTGCGGTCCGCCTCCGGCATCAGGATGTCCAGCGCGATGGCCGCCGGGCGTGCGGCCGCGATGCGCTCCAGCAGCGCCGCGAGCCGGTAGCGCGGCCACGGCCACTGGCCGACCGCCGCCAGGCTCACGTCGTCGATGTCGACGACCAGGGTGTCGGGCGCGGCCGCGTCGGTCGCGGTGGCCCGCGTCAGCGCGTCGAGCACCGCATTGTCCAGGCGCGCGACCGGCGCGACGCGCAGCAGCCCAGCGAGGCCGACCGCCAGCGCGATCGCCACCGCGGCCGCCAGGAACAGCAGGCCCTGGCGCCGCGATGCCCGCGGAACCAGGCCCGCCGGCGGGTGCAGGGGACCTATGCCGAGCATGGGCGGTACCCGACGCGGTCCAGGTGTCTCCCTGCGGCCACGGCTGCCGTCACAGGATCAGGATTTCCGCACGCCGGTTGCGTGGCTCGGGCACGCCCGGCGCGGTGGGCACCAGCGGCGACTTGTCGCCGAACCAGTCCATCCGCACCGGCAGGTCGGGGTCGATCTTCCGGAGCACGTCGACGACCGCCCGCGCGCGCTCGGCCGACAGCGCCATGTTGTAGGCCGGCTCGCCGGCGGAATCGGCATAGCCGAACACGGTCACCTCCGTCGGCAGGCGCGCACGCACCGCGGCCAGGATCCCGGGCAGCTTCTGCGTGGACTCCGGGGTGAGCTCCATGCTGTCGAACAGGAAGTGCAGCACGAAGCTCAGCGGCGGCGCCGGCTGCGCATCCAGCAGGGCGCGGTGCCGGGCCTCGAAGGCCTCCCGGCCGCCGGCCGCGACCAGCCTGGGCGCCGTGTCCGCATCGGCCTCGACGCTGGCATACGCCTGCTCGAGGCCCTGCCGGCCATGCGCGTTGCCCACCGCCACCGCGCCGAGATGCCCGGCGCGGTCGGGCAGCAGCGTCACCCGCGTCGGCACGGCGGCGCAGGCCGACAGCAGGGCGGCCGCCGACAGCGCGGCGAGCGCATGCCGGACGCGGCGCCAGCGGCATAGGCTCATGGCCCGCCCGCTTCGATCAGGAAGCGGGTGCCGCGCACGCCGACGGTGGCCTGCGGCGTCTCCACCTCGACCGCCTCGGGCGCCACCCGGCCGATCTTGCCGGACTCGTAGATCGCCGAGCCCTGGCTCATGTAGAGCGAGAACGCGTACCTCTCCGCCTTCGGCTCGAACACGTAGTCGCGCACGTGCGCGTCCGCGCTGCCGCCGAGGGTGAGCATGGTGCCGTCGAGGAACACGATCGACGCCGTCGCATCCGGCGCCGTGACGACGCGGTCGGCGACCTGCAGCTGCGTGCCGACCTCCACCTCCTGCGTGTCGGCACCCCGGACCACGGTGACCTGACCCGTCACCCCCCGCACCAGCGCCACGTGCGACTCCGTCGCGACGACCGGCAGGGACAGGCAGGCGAGCAGCGCGGCGGCGAGCAGGACCAGAACGTTGCGCATCGGATTTCCCCTGTTGTGTGGACCCATGACCGGATGGCCCGGCACGCGCCGCCGACGCCTGGACGGCACCGGCGGTCGACGTGCCGCTATCCGGATCCTATCGGCAGCAACGCCGGGAACTTCAGCCAACGCAGACCACCTTCACATCTGCCAGCGCACGCCCCACCCCTGTAGGAGGGCCTTCAGCCCCGACCACACCCCCACACCGAGCCAAACCCCTCCGCACTCGCACCCATCTGTAGGAGGGGCTTCAGCCCCGACAGCGCACCGCCAGATCAAGGCTGAAGCTCCGCGCCGGCGCAGCATTGTGGGAGGGGCTTCAGCCCCGACAGCGCACCGCCAGATCAAGGCTGAAGCTCCGCGCCGGCGCAGCACTGTGGGAGGGGCTTCAGCCCCGACAGCCCACCACCACACCAAAGCCAAAGCCCCCACGATGCGGAAACGCATCACCCCTAATGCCACCGCTGCGCATGTGCTCCCACCCGCACCGAAGGCGCCATCCAAAGCGGCCCCACCCCATACACCGCCCGCTCCTCCCCAACCCGCCCACCCGCCGCACTCCCAATCCGCTGCCCCCTCACCCGATCAAGCAGCGCACCCAACCCCTCCGCCGCCTCGCAGATCTCCCCCGCCAGCTGCGACAGCGTCCCATCCGCCAGCGCACGCGCCTCCACGACAGCCATGACATCGCCATGCGTGGACACCACCCGCAGCAGCTCGGCAAGCGACTCCATCTGATCCGGCGTCACACCGAACCGGAAGCCCGCATCCTCGCTCTCCGACGCGCCATACGCCGAGGCGGCCTCCTGCGCCTCAGCGTCCTCGCCCGCATCCCCATCCCCCTCCACCACCACCACCACCTCCGGCGCAGCAGCCCCCGCACCCACGAACTCCGCAGGCCAATCCACCTCATCCAGCACCGCCTGCAACTGCTCCCCCAGTATCTCCAGGCAGAACGCCAGCTCCCCGGTGCGCACCTCCGGCGCCCATTCCCGGCTCTCGTCCGCCGCACGCGGCTGCGCCAGCCGCGCGAGGAACCCGATGTGGTTCCGCAACCGCGCCAGCCGCAGCTGGCTGTCCTCCGGCAGGAAATAGCCCGTGGTGTCCCGGTCTTCCGTCTCGAACGTCGACATCGTCGCCTCCTCGGTCCATGGAGTACCCGTCCCCCACCGTGGAGGACGGGAAGTCGGGAGGTTCGAAACCGCTTAGAGCCGGCGGGCGTATTCCCCTTGCGGGTGTTGTATTAGCCGCCCTCCCGACGCAGGCATCGCGTCGGTTGCGCCCGCAGACATGCAGGCACAAAAAACCCACCGGTTTGACGGAGGTGGGTACCGCTCTAAGAGGAGTTTCGACGCTCCTTGCGGGCGAGTCTGCTACTGGCTGCGCGGGAGAGTCAATGGGTGGGGCAGCATCGGCTGCGCCGCTGGGCCTCGCGCGAAGAGTGAAGCTCAGGAGGTAAGCCTGACCCCTTCGTTGCACTTCTCGAAGTATGCGTGCGCTGCTTCATAAGGTGGCCGCACCAGTTGATCCATAGCCTCCGGGTCCAAAGGCGAGAGATACATAGCCACCCCAAGCGCCAGCTCGCCGAACACCAGAATGTTGTCTACCGCGTGTGTCGGCTCGTCCCACTCGATGGTCTTTATAGCCCAGGCGAAGAAAATGCGCTCCGCGCCTTCTCTTCGCAGGCGGAGATGAGATTTATGCCATTAGCACTTTTTTTCGACACCTGCCCGTCAACCATATATTTGCGTACAGCCGATGCAGCATCGAGGCCATGCCTGCTCGAGGCAATAGCCTCTTTGGGGAGATTCTGAAACGATGGGAGACTCCCCCGAGGAAGATCTCGCTCCTGCAGCACACCAAGAAACTTTAGTTGTGCACAAGCGCCAAGTTCATAGGCCAGCACCTCGTCACGCTGCAGGGCGGCCGGCTTACCTAGCACCCCAGCAGCTACATGTACGGTTTCATGCGCCATCTTCGATATCACATTGGCAGTACTGGCTCGACTATCCTCGCTGCTCCACGGGAACGCGAACGACACATCCATCGACCCCCCAATCGATATCGAGGATCTGCTGGTCACAAAGGACCGGCCCGCGGGTACTAGCGTTACTCGAAACCTGCCTGTGCGCCCCGTTGCGCCGGCTAGCTGCCTGACCCATGTAACCGCAGAAAGCAACTGCTCACACAGCAGAGATGAACCGTCAACCGGATGGGGGGAGTAAATCTCAATGGAGGTCTCGTTGAGTCTGCAGTTGTCTACTTCATCAGCAACTTCATCGAATGGCAGTTCTCCCGGAATAACGCTAGCAGTGGTCAGAATCGCGATCCCCATAAATGAAGCAACCGAGGTGGAGTTCGCGCCGCGGTCGGACACTTGAGATAGAAGGTCGCCACGACTGCTAACACATCCGCTCAGCAACAGGGCCGAGATCAGAAATGCCTTTGACAGCGCGAGAAAGCGCCGCAAGCATGAACTTGCGGCGCTGAATTTCCCATTCGGCATTGATGAGGCGATGGATGCTTTGTGCAGCGATAGTAGGTGGAGGTAGCCAGACCCGAAGGGGTCAGGTTCATTTGTAAACCTGCTGAAAATGAACCTGACCCCTTATTTTAGCCTCGAGCTCCTTGACCCGACGCAGCTCCGACGCCTCCAGCCCGCCATGCTTCGACTTCCACTGGTAGTACGTCGGCGCGCTGATGCCGGCTGTATGTAGGAGAGGGCCGATTTAAATGGATCGCGCTGTCGAATCTTTGAGCGTTCAATCGAGAGAGCGCAGCATACAAAAAAACCACGTAAATCCAGCGGTGATCGCCAGAATGGCAATCGCCACATATGTTTCATACCAGTGAAATAGCCTACCGATCTTTGGTAGCGGTCGGCTGCCCCCGAGGTACTCGTCCTCCATTAGCGCCTCCGCATGGCGGTAATCGAGCCACGATAAGATTCCGCTGATCAGCATCGAGACAGAAAACAGCGCGAGGACCCAGAGTAGCATCAGCAGGCCATCGCTCGCAGCTGAAGCAAAACCTTCTGAAACCCGTTCTTCCGCAAGCGCCGTCCACAGACGATAATGAGCCCCCACAACGAGCGCCAGCCCAGCCTGATAGATGGCGAGAAGTGCCAATGTCGTCTTGTTCAGGAATTTTTTCTGCTCGAGTACGTACTTGTACCGCTCTAGCATGAAGTCTTTGTCGACATTGGTCATTGCTGCTCCTTACGATCCCACGCAAAGGGGTCGAAGAAGTCGCCCGATGAGCTGCGGGTCGCGAATATGAAATCATCGATGTCAGTCAAGTGCGGGGAAAGCATATTAAAGACACCTGGCTCCACTTGCCTGCGGATAGAATCCTCGTCTACCGATTGCCACCGAAGGCGCGCACTCAACAACGTCTCAAGAAGTATGAAGTAAATGACTAGTTTGCGATGCTCGGCCGCCTCTTGAGCGCCTGTCCATAAACTGCCAAGAAATTTCGTAAGCGGATCTTCCGGCTGGAAATACCAGTCCCTATTCACAAGCACGCCCGACGCATCACCGAGCCCGGTAGCACTCACATCACCCACCGGGATTTTGACGTCCTGGCGTGCGCGGCGGCTGGCATGCCGCACCTGCACTAGTATGTTTGCGAGGCGGCGGTCAATGGATTCCAGTGCGTTCAATGCCACCTCGAAATCAATCCATCTCCCCTTCTCGCCTTTGCACCGCCAGCGCGCATCCACGCGGCGAGATTTCTCTGAGGCAACTATTTCCGTAACCTCAAATTCTCGGTAAAGAATGCGAGTTAAATAGTGCGACGCTGAGTAATTCAGTAAGGTAAGGCCGGGAGGGTAAGGGGAATCAACGTTTCCCAGCATCTTTAACATTGACTGTGCACTGATGTTTGTGGGGGCATCTCGGACAAATTGCTCAGCTGACCTCGATAGGGGCGACTCGACCGTCCAGAACTCGGTTGCCTGCTGCAAATCACGCAGAGATACCCGGCGACGCCGCCCATCATCGGACTCACCCAGTAGAAGGGCGCTTTCGGCCATGGCCGCTTCGAGTGCAGCGGCTCGAATAACCGTCTCTTCCCGGCCAAGCAATGCCGAAGCTATATAAGGCGCTTCACCTACGGCGCGGGTTAGCGAGAAGCCTTCTTCAGTCTGGAGCCGCTGGATCTCCGTACTAACGTGGCCGGCGTAAAGCCGGTAAATGGTTTCGAGCATCCTTCTCTGCTCGGCCGTGTCCTCCAAGGCTGAGCGGGCAACGTTAGTTTTCGGGGCGTCTTTTCCAACAGCATTTGCGATGGCCACGATGCTGCCACCGCGGAAGCCAGGAGTAGAGAACTCTACGCCGACGCCCTCGATGCACGTCGCCATTGGCGGGCGCTCACGCCCATCTGGAAGTCTCGCCTCATTACCAACCTCAACAAAGCTCCAATCCTTGAAGTAGCGGCTCCGCGCCAAAGCGAAAGCGAGTGTGACGCCGTCCTGGGAGACCTCGTGAACGGCGACTTCGCGCCGGAATCGCGAGCTAGCTGCGGACGTCGTTGCCAAGTAGCTCTCGATGGCTTCTTTGGGTGAGGAATAGCCTACCGGTTGCGGCGCGTTGTCATCGACCTGTACCGTCACCGCACACCGCGGAAACATAAGCCACAAGCGTGCGATTTCCATTATGTCGCGAATCGCCGCTGTCGGTCTGATAACGAGGCGAACACTGGTGCCATGCGGCACAACACCAATTTCGTCTCGATCCACCTCTTTATCTAGCAACTTGATCAGGTACTTTCCGTGTACCGACCGCAAGGAGACGCGGCGCGCCTTCTCATCCTCTGGGCTGCACGTGGTAATTTCGACGTCATCGGAAACCATGAATGCGGTGAGCACTCCAATCCCGAATCGACTAATAGAGCTAAAGTCGGGATGCCTTTCTTTGAACTGCGGGTCCTGATAGCGGGATGAGCCAACCTTTAGGAGGTGATTAACAATCACCTCTTGCGACATCCCTGTGCCATTATCTTCTATTGTCAGTGTCCGTGGTTGGCTCGCCCATTTGATTCTGATGCTCGGTTCGTAGGTTGTGCCACTCGGCTCGGATGCCTGCTGCAAACGCACTGCGTCCAGTGCGTTCTGCGTTAGCTCACGCAACACAACGGTCGTGTCGTTGTAGAGCGTGTGCCCGGTGAGAAGATCAAGAATCTTTTGCTGATCCAACGTGAAGCCAAACGACTCCGTCAAGAACCCGGTTGCCTCGATGTTGCTTTGATCAATGTAGCGCCATGGATATTTCAGAGGACGTGTTGTTTTCGTAAGCGACTTGGCGATAGCCGCATAACAAGATTGTATCTCTCTTTCCGCGTAGGTCAGGTAGCTGGTAAGGCCAAAAAACCCATCAGCGTGCTGGAACTGCGCGTGGACCTCAATCGTGTCCGCCTGCGCATCTGGTGACACGTTCCCGTCGCGGTCCAGGCCCGGCTTCGGCCTCACGTTCCGAACTGCCCCTTGTTTCCGCCATTCCACCTGGCTCAGGGGGTCGGTCGGATTAATCAATTGATACAAAATAGATGGGGCGCGGTTCTTGGTGATCTGTAGCAAATCGACGGTGCGAAGGACTGCAGCTAAGTATTGCAGGTTGACGGTCTCTTCCTCAGAGCTGCCGTAGGGCTGCGAGACCTTATATCTCTGAACATCCGCAAGGTCGTCTCGTGTGTGACTCTCGCATAGCAGTGCCAGATCACGCTTCAGCGCGGGATCAAACTTCGCGAAAAGTGACGACACAAGCTGTCTGATTTCCCCAGACTCGTCGCCCGCGTCCGTAGGTAGTCCTTCGATCCAAGACCGTATACGCCTGCCGTGGCTATAACGCACGTATTCTTGGAACCAGATTCGCTCAGCCTCTTCATCTGGCAACTGGTTAAGACGGGCTCGGAATTCGTCAAGCTGATTAGCACTAATGATGGGCTCATTACGAAACTTCGTGAAGTCAACGTTGTCATTGCGCCGGTTGTACTCATGCCTGCTGATGAGCATCCCGACATCATGGAAATAGATTCCTAAGACGAGAAGTAGGCATTCGCCGGCGGACAGTTGATCTTTCGAATCTGCAGGTATCAACCACTCGGCTGTCTTGATCATGCTTTCGACGTGGCGAAAGCTGTGGTCGGTGTACTCGTTAAAGAAGCCGTATCGACCCACCTGCGTAAGAAGCAGCTCAACGTTATTTCGTACATCCGCAAGGTTGATCGGAAAACTCGGAAGCTTAGTTGCTGCATCAGCTCGGAGTTCGAGCTCAGACCAATTCGACTCGTTCATACGCCTCCTTTGCAAAGTAAGGGGTCGGGTTGATTTTGTTCCGTAGGCCCGCGGTGCGTTGAGGAGCCATGTCTGGGGGAGTCGGTGATGAGTAGGTTGAACGACTGCGTGCCTGAAGCGGCGCCTTTGCCTGGCTCTTCTCACTAATCGGACGCTGTTTGGGGCGCGGCGGGACTCTGCTCGCCAGGCTCGTTGCGGTCCAGGGCACCCAGCTCGGCTTCCTTTTGCATTGCAGCGGGCCCCACATCGGCTGGATCTGTACGGTCCTCCCTGATCCTCGGCGCCCGTGGCTGCCACGCCTTCAGGTGCTGACCAACCTGCTCGTAAAAGTCGGGGATCGCCTGCTCGAGGTCGATCACGAAGTTGCGACGCTGCGAGAACCTTCCGGCCAGATCCCTGGCGAAGACCACTTCGAACGACGATACGACCTGTCCGTTCTGTTCGGCCGCCTCCGGGGTTTCCCTCAGCCGAGCCAGGGGGTGTTGCGTACATGGCCCACGGCCCGGCCGGTAGAGACGAACATGGATGTTGTCTGGCTTGGACTTGCCTAGTTGGCGGAGCAGCCATGTCAACCTGGCCCGCGTGGATTTTCGATCGGCTGGGGCAGAAACCCGCATCGATGCGTAGATCGTGCGCCTATTGAAGTCGGCCGCCACTTCGATCGCTGCTGCCGTGTTGGGGACCGAGAACACGCTCCGCAGTCGACCCTCCTTGGCCAGGCGGTCCGCGTCCTCTCTGAGGCGCAGCGCTGGATCCACCGCATGCGCCCTGGGCACCTTGACTGAAACTTCTTCTCCAAGCTGGCGGCTGAGGATGAGGCTCAGGTCGCGGGTCTCCTGGTACCACGCCCCGACCACTTCCTGCGTCTCAGGGGACTTCGGCGAGAGCGTCGCCCCCGCCTGAACCGCGTGAGCGACGGCGGTCCAAGCCGCGGGCATCTGATCGAAGCTTTTGACGCCGGCGCTGGGATGGCTGAGGAACCTGATCATCTCGTTCAAGATCACCCGCTGCTCGCGATCGCGAACCTCGCCGTCCTCGAGATGAAGCATCGCCTGGGTCAGCACGTACATCCACGACCAGTGCCAGAGCGCGGCCTTCTTCGCTGAGGCACTGCTGACAGCAATGGGGTGATGGCTGGGCATGGGTGCGAACTGATTCGAGATCGTCAGCAGCGCATCGATCCCGTTGATCTTGGCGAGCTCCAAGTACGACTCAATCTGCTCCGTGGTCAGGTCAGCGTTGCCCACCTTTGCTTCGACCAACGCGGTCCAACGGGTGGCGCCCGACCTCAGCACAAGCAGTCCATCCGGTCGCAGCTTCGAGTCGCCTCCCTTTCGAAGCACCACTTCGGTGTATGTCTCCAAGCGGGTTCGTGCGCCCACCTTGATGCCGAGGTCCGCTAGGAGAGCTTTGCCGAAGTCGTCGATCGTCTCCATGCACGCCAGCACGATCGAAAGGGTTCGCCCCTCCTTCGAGGTTTCGGCGAGCACCGGGAAAAGCCGGGCCCGCTCGCCCCGAAGAAGAAAGTCAGGTTTCTCGTCCATGCTCGCTCGCTCCTCAAGCTAGTGATGAATCCGTCGCCGCTCAGGTCACTGCCCGGACCCCTGCCCGGTTCGGGCGGTCCATCTGCAATGGATCGGGCCCCTGCTCCGTCGCTGCGTCATTCCGCCCCCACCGTCCTCTCCCTTGCCCATTCCCTGAGCGCCTCAACCTTCTCCGCCATCACCACTGACAGCGGACGGGTGGCGCGGAGTTCGTCGAGGAGGAGGGGCATGGCGAGCGGAGAGCCGCTGCCGTGCGCGGCATAGAGCCCCGCGACGATCGCCTGCTCGATTTCCGCACCCGAGAACCCTTCTGACCCAGCGGCCAGCGCCGCCAGGTCGAACACGTCCGGGTCAAGCGCACGGCGGGCGAGGTGGATGCGGAAGATCTCCGCCCGCGCCTCGGGCGTCGGCAGGTCGACGAAGAAGATCTCGTCGAAGCGACCCTTGCGCAGCAGTTCGGGCGGGAGCTGGTGGACCTGGTTCGCCGTGGCGACGAGGAACACGCGGCTCTTGCGCTCGGCCATCCAGGTCAGCAGGTAGCCGAGCACGCGGCGCGAAACGCCGCCGTCGCTGCCTTCGTCGGCGGCCAGGCCCTTCTCGATCTCGTCCATCCACAGCACGCAGGGCTCGAGCTGCTCGGCGGAGGCCAGCGCCTCGCGCAGGTTCTTCTCGGTCTCGCCGTGGTACTTGGCGTAGAGCGTGCCGAAGTCCAGGCGCACCAGCGGCACGCCGAAGCCGCCGGCCACGGCCTTGGCCGCGAGCGACTTGCCGCAGCCCTGCACGCCGAGCAGCAGCACGCCCTTGGGCGGGTCGAGCCCGGGCGGTGCGTTGCCGCCGACGAACACGCCCTTGCGCTGCGCGACCCAGCGCTTGAGACGGCCGACGCCGGCGACATCCGCGAACTGCGCGGTGTCGAACTCGAAGTGCAGGTGCCCGCTCTTGTTGATCAGCTCGAACTTGAGCCGGGCCAGGTGCGGCAGGTCGTCGGGGCCGAGCGCGCCGTCGTCGTGGATCAGGTGCCGGGCGATGCGGCGCGCGTCCAGCGCGGAAAGGCCGGCGAGGTTGCGCACGATCTGCGCGACCGCCTGCTGGTCGACCTCGACCCGGCGCCCGCCGTTCTCCTTCGCGTAGGCCGCGGCCTCCTCGCGCACGATCTTCAGCAGCGCGTTGGCGTCGGGCAGCCTGAGCGACACGCGGGTGGCGAGGAGCTCCAGGTCCGGCGGCAGCTCGACCTTCATCCCGACCAGCACCAGCACGTGCGGCTGGCAGTCGCGGCGCTGGCAGATCTCGCGCACCTGGCGCTGGGTGGAGGCGTAGCCGAGGTAGGGGTGGAAGTCGAACAGCAGGTAGATGCCGCGCTGCTCGGCCTCGCGGATGGCGCGCAGCGTGGTGCTGGCGTCGGGCGCGACGGTCGGCGGGTCCTCGGTGTCGAGGTCCATGCGCCGCAGGCCCTCGGTGATCGACCAGCGGTGCAGCGCGCGCCACACCTCCATCAGCACGTGGCGGAACAGCTCCACCACGCGCGCCTCGTCCGGCGTCTCGATGACCAGCAGCGGCGTATTCGCCCGCACCAGCGCGGCCAGGTCCTTGAGGTCGCTCACCCGCACAGTCCTTGTTTCCCCTGCGGGGGACGATAGCAGAGCGGGGCCGCCACGCCGCGGCTGGGCCCTCACCCGCGCACACGCTCGACTCCCTCTCCCGCGGAGCGGGGGAGGGGGCCAGCAGCGTGGCGCATCGCTGTAGCCCCCTCTCCCGCAAAGCGGGGGAGGGTTGGGGTGGGGGCGCGGCGTAGCCGCGGCTGTGGGATTGGCCCGGGCGCCCATGGCGCGCTGCGCGCCTCACCCCCATCCCAACCTTCCCCCGCAGGCGGGGGAAGGGGCTGAAAGCGCGGCCGGGAAGGGGCGAGAAGCGCTGCCGGGGGAAGGGGCCAACAGCGTGGCGCATTGCTGTAGCTCCCTCTCCCGCGGAGCGGGGGAGGGTCGGGGTGGGGGCGTGGCGTAGCCGCGGCTGTGGGATTGGCCCGAGCGCCCATGATGCGCTGCGCGCCTCACCCCCATCCCAACCTTCCCCCGCAGGCGGGGGAAGGGGCCAAAAGCGCGGCGGGGAAGGGGCCAGAAGCGCGGCCGGGAAGGGGCGAGAAGCGCTGGCGGGGGAAGGGGCCGACAGCGTGGCGCATTGCCGTAGCTCCCTCTCCCGCGGAGCGGGGGAGGGTTGGGGTGGGGGCGCGGCGTAGCCGCGGCTGTGGGATTGGCCCGAGCGTCCATGATGCGCTGCGCGCCTCACCCCCATCCCAACCTTCCCCCGCAGGCGGGGGAAGGGGCCAGAAGCGCGGGCGGGGACTTCGACGGCAATGCGGGGGGCTCAGCGGGCCGCCGTGGCGCGGGTGATGTCGGGGGAGGCGGTGTCGTCGAGGTCGAGTTCGCGGGCGAGGGCTGCGGAGAAGTCCTGGGCGCCGGACCATCGCAGGTGGATGGCGTCGGTGAACGCGGCCACCGGCGGGGTCCATTCGCGGTCGGCGTTCCAGTAGCGGGCGCCGTGGGCGTCGGCCAGGGCGTGCAGGCGGCGGTCGAACTCGGCGAGGAAGCGGCCGTCGGGGTCCTGCTGCGCCTTCCAGTCGGGGTGCAGCGGCGTGACCACCAGGCTGAAGCCGCGGCCCTCGGCGTGCATGCGCCGGGCGAAGCGGTCGACCGCGGCGAAGCAGGCGTCGTCCAGCGGCGGCGGCGCGCCGTAGTAGAGGCCGGGCCGGCTGGCGTCGGTGTCCATCGGGCCGTCGGCGTAGCGGTCGAACACCAGCGGGTCGAGGGCGATCAGGGCCTCGCGCTGGTCGCGCACCTTGCGCGCGTTGCGCAGCAGCGACACCGGCGCGAAGTAGCGCACGTAGAACGGCCAGGTCGCGGCGTCGCCGTAGACGAAGCGGTCGGCGTCGGCGCGGTCGAACACGGCCTCGCGGGTGCGCGCGCATTCGCCGAAATCCTGCGGCGAGGCGATCATCACCACCTCGCTCACCGCCGGCTCGCGGCCGAGCAGCCAGTCGGCCACGTACACCGCCTGGTTGGCGCGCAGCCCGCAGAAGGCGCCGTTGAGCGGGCGCAGGCCGGTGATCGCGGCGCCGTCGAAGTGCCGCCACGCCACCGAGGAGCCGATCACCAGCAGGTCGGCGTCGCTGGTCGGGTGCCTGCGCATGAAGCCGAGCTTCTCGTCGACGCACAGGCTGTTGGAGAACGCCGGCGGCGGCAGGTGGCCGGTGGCGTGCAGCGCGCCCAGGCCGAGGAAGAAGGCGGCGCAGGCGCCGGCGACGCCGCCGATGAGCCCGGCGAGGTAGCGGCCGCCGACGGCGGATGGGCCGCCGCTGGCGGCAGGGTCGTTGCGGGACGCGGCCATGGCTCAGGCACTCGCGAGTTTCTGGTGGATGAGGTCGGCGAAGGCGCCGACGTCGTGCAGGCCGTCGAGCTCGGCGGTGCGGAAGCGCACGCCGAAGCGCATCTCGGCGGCCACGATCAGGCTGACGTGGGCCTGGCTGTCCCAGCCGTCGATGTCGCCGGCCTGGGTCGCGCGGGTGAGTTCGATCGCATCGTCGTCGAGCACGTCGCGGAAGATGTCCTCGAGCGTGCGCATGATCTCGGCGTGGGTCATGCGTAGGCCACCTCGATGTGGTGCGCGGCGGCGCGCGGCGCGGCGAGTTCGTGGCGCCAGAAGCGCGCCGCGGGGTCGGCGCCGGGCGGGGCCGGCATCGGCACGAAGCCCAGCCGCGGGTAGTGCCCGGCGACCATGCCGTTGCGCGCCGTCGGCCGGTACTCGCCGATCAGGGCGCGGGCGCCGCCGGCGCGCGCCTCGCGCACCAGCACCTCGAGCACGGCCTCCTCGACCTGGCGGCCGAGCACGCGGCAGCTCATCAGCCAGGTGTCGACCAGCAGTTCGTCCGGCGGCAGCGCGGCGTCGCGGCGCGCCAGCACCACGCTGATCACGCCGTTGTCGCCGAACCGGTCGCGCAGGCGCAGCGCCAGGGCGATGGCGCCGGGGTCGGCGAGCAGCCGTTCCACCTCGGGCCGGGTGTGGCGGCGCGTGGTCAGGTTGAACTGGTTGGTCTTGTTGACCAGCTGCACCACGCGCGGCAGGTCGGCGCCGCGCACCGGCACCGGCTGCAGGGTCATCTCCAGGCTGCGCAGGTAGCCGGCGAGATCGGTGGCCTGTTCCAGCGCGGCGTGGCGCTCGGCATTGCCGGCGTAGCTGCGCGCGCGGGCGGCGTCGTCGGTGGTGAAGCCGGCGGCCTCGAACCAGCCCGAGGCCGCCAGCGCCGCCGGCCAGTGGGCGACGTCTTCGGGCAGCTCGGGCACTGCGACCTCGGGCAGCTCGCGGCGCACGATGGCGCGCTCGGCCGGGTTGTCGTCGACGAACACCAGGCTGTCGAGGCCGAGCTCGAGCTGGCGCGCGATGCGCCGCAGGTTGCCGGCCTTGTCGTCCCAGTTGGCGACGAAGGCGGCGATGTCCTCGCGCGCCAGGCCCATCTCCGGATGCGCGAAGGCGGCCTCGGCCACCTCCGGGTCGTTCTTGCTGCACACCGCCAGCACGATGCCGCGCCGCGCGAGCAGGGCGACGTGGCGCTGGAAGGCGAGGAAGGCCTCGCCGCTGGCGCTGCCCTGGCCGAGCAGCAGCGCCTCGACGCCGTCGTCGCCGGCCACGCCGCCCCACAGGGTGTTGTCGAGGTCGAGCACCAGGCATTTGCGCGCACGGCCGGCCGCGGCCATGGCGACGCGCGCGAGCAGGTCGCCGTACAGCGGTGCCAGCGCGTGGTCGACCAGCTGCTTGGCCTGGTGCCAGCGCACCGGGTCGGCGAGGCCGCCGGCGGCGCGCAGCTCCGCAGCGTGCAGGGCGAGATCGAGCAGCAGCACGCCGTCCTCGCGCGCGGCGCGGCGCAGTGCGGCGTTGAGGCGGTCGACCACCGCATGCGGCGAGGCCGGCACCAGCATCTCCCAGGAGCCGAACAGCGGCGGACCGGCCGGCATCAGGGTCTGCTGCACGACCTGCGCGGCGTGGCGCTCGCGCGCCTGCCGCCACAGCGCGCGCAGGCCGTCGACGCGCGCGGCGACGGCGGCATCGACGGTGGCCTCGTCGGCATCGAGCGCAAGCTGCAGCGGCGCGTCGTGGGCGTCGAGCGCGAGCACCACCAGCTGCGGTGCGAACGTATCCAGCGCCGGGTCGGCGCCCAGCAGCGCCTGCCGGTACTGGCCGTACGCGCCGACGTGCACCGCGAGCGCGAGCCCGCGCGCGAGCCCGGCGACGCGGATCGCCGGCACCAGGTGCTCGAGCGTGTGCGAGCCGAGCAGGGCCACGCGCAGCGGCGCCAGCGCGCCCGGGGCCGCGCCGGCGGCGATGGCGTCGAGGCCGGCGCCGGCGAGCCGGGCGATGCGGTCGGTGAGCAGGAAGTCGCGGCGGTGCCCGGCCAGCACGACGGCCGCGGCCAGGCGTTCGGCGGGGTCGTCGAGCTGCCGCGCGGCACGCAGCGCGGCGGCGGGGTCGGAATGGGCGGGAAGCCAGGGCAGGAGATCGGACATGGTCGCCTCGCGGCGGTGTTCAGAACTGGAAGTAGAGGAACTCGGTCGGCGCGGCGGAGAACGCCAGCGCGAGCGCGAAGAAACCGGCGACGCCGACCGCGGCGCCGAGCGCCGGCGCCGGCCGCCAGGTGGCGAGGCCGGACCAGCGCTCCATCCAGCCGGGGCGCACGTGCCAGTCGAGCGCGGTGCGGTAGTGGCGCATCCACTGCTGGGTGTTGGGCAGGGTCCACACCACGGCGAGCAGGCCCACGATCAATGCCGCGTCCGAGCGGACCAGCGCCGCGACCTGCTGCAGCGGCGAGAGCGGGCCGACCGCGACCTCCGCCGGTGCGGCGGCGCCGGCGCCGTGCAGGCCGGCCATGCCCGCGAGCAGCGACAGCGCCGCGGGCACGTCGGCGGCGCGGAAGAACACCATCGCCACCACCACGCACACGAAGGTGGTCAGCACCGCCGCGGCGCGCGCGAGCCAGTGGTCGCTGTCGGGCGCGCGCCCGCGGCTGGCCTTGTACGCGCGCCAGCCGTGCGCGACCACCAGGTACAGCCCGTGCAGCAGGCCGAACACCAGGAACTGCCAGCCGGCGCCGTGCCACACGCCGGAGACGAACATGGTGAACAGCGTCGGCCAGGCCAGCAGCGCCACGAAGGTGCCGGGCGACATCCTCCCGCGCCGCGGCAGCGGCCGGCCGGCGGCCATGCGCGCGCGGGTGATGCGCAGCACGATCGGGTTGTAGAGGTAGGCGGTGAGGAAGCGGGTCAGCGTCATGTGCCAGCGCGACCAGTACTCGATCACGTTGCGCGCCTTGAACGGGCTGTCGAAGTTGGCCGGCAGCGCGATGCCGAACAGCAGGCCCAGGCCGATGGCCATGTCGCTGTAGCCGGAGAAGTCGAAGTAGATCTGCAGCGTGTAGTTGAGCGCCGCGCCCCAGGCCTCGCCGAAGCCGGGCATCGCGCCGTCGGCGGCGGCGGCGAACACCGGCGAGGCGCGCTCGCCCAGCGGGTCGGCGAACACCACCTTCTTGAACAGGCCGACCAGGAACACCGTCAGCCCGAGCGCGATGGCGTCCATCCGCGGGCGGAACACCGCGCGGTCGCGGAACTGCTCCATCATCTCGCCGTGGTGGGTGATCGGCCCGGCGATGAGCTGCGGGAAGAAGGTGATGAACAGCGCGTAGTCCAGCAGGTCGTGGTCCTTGACCACGCCGGCGTGCGCGTCGACCAGGTAGGCGATCTGCTGGAAGGTGAAGAACGAGATCGCCAGCGGCAGCACGATCTGGTCGATCGACCAGTGCGTCCCCGCCACGTGCTCAAGCGTCTCGACCAGGAAGCCGGTGTACTTGTAGTAGCCCAGCATCAGCACGTTGGCGGCGATGCCGGCGACCAGCAGCGGACGCGAGGGGTGGCGGATGAGTCGTCCGCCGACCAGGTAGTTGAACAGGATGCTCGCCGCCAGCAGCGGCACGTAGGCCGGGTTCCACCAGCCGTAGAACACGAACGAGGCGAGCATCAGCCACAGCGCCGCCGCGCGTTGCCGGCCCATCCCCGCGAGCAGCAGGAAGCCGGCGAGCACGACGGGCAAAAACCCGCCGATGAAGAGTGCCGAGTTGAACAACATCGCGCGTCCCCCTGGGGTCCGGCTCCGTGCTGGCAAGCGGGCCGCGACCCGGCCCGACCCCGCTGCGACGGCCCGGACATCCCCGGGACGTGGTGCGACAGCGGGCCCGATTCTGTGACGTATGTCACGTCTTTGCCAGCCGCCGCGGCGCGTCCCCCAGAGGGAGCAGTTGTGAACGGATGACCCTTCCGACAGGCGGGCGCAGATGTGTGTGGGGTGTGATGAATGTGCTCGCGCAGCAGCGCTTCACCACATGCGGGGAAGGCTTCGCCCCCTCCCCCGCGACGCGGGGGAGGGTTGGGGTGGGGGCGCGGCGCAGCCGCGGAGCTTTTGCTCGTCCGGTCGCCAAGTGCGCTTCGCGCCTCACCCCCATCCCAACCTTCCCCCGCAGGCGGGGGAAGGGGCCAAAAGCGCACCCGGCTCCCTCCCCCCTCGCGGGGGAGGGTTGGGGAGAGGGGGCGCGGCGTGAGCCGCGGGCTGTTCGCTCGATCGGAGCACCAGCGTCGCGCTTCGCGCTCCCCCCATCCCAGCCTTCCCCCGCAAGGGGGGAAGGGGCCAGAAGCGCGGGCGGGGAAGGCTTTGCCCCATCCCCCGCCCCGCGGAGGCAAAAGAAACGGCCCGCCGAGGCGGGCCGTTCCGGGTGCTGCGTGCCGCGGTGCGCGGGTTACCAGATCACCACGCGCTCGGCGCGGACCATGGGATCGCCGGGCTTGCACTCGAAGGCCTCGGCGAAGGCCGGCAGGTTCGAGGGTGCGCCGACGGCGCGGAAGTTCGCCGGGGCGTGCGGGTCGGTGTTGAGGCGCACCTTCAGTTCGTCGTCCTTGAAGTTGCGGCGCCACACCGTGGCCCAGTTCATGAAGAAGCGCTGCTCCGGCGTGTGCCCGTCGACCTCGCGGCGCGCGTCCGGGTTCTCCTCGAGCGCGTTCTGCAGGGCGTCGTAGGCGATCGTGAGGCCGCCGAGGTCGCCGATGTTCTCGCCGAGCGTCAGCCGGCCCTTGACCGCGATGTCGTCGACCGAGCGGTACTCGTCGAACTGCGCCACCAGCGCGTCCGCGCGCTTCTCGAACTCGGCGCGGTCGGCGTCGGTCCACCAGCTGTTGAAGTTGCCCTGGGCGTCGAACTGGCTGCCCGAGTCGTCGTAGCCGTGCATCATCTCGTGGCCGATGACCGCGCCGATGCCGCCGTAGTTGCTGGCGAGGTCGGCGTCGGGATCGAAGAACGGCGGCTGCAGGATGGCGGCCGGGAACACGATCTCGTTGCGGGTCGGGTTGTAGTAGGCGTTGACCGTCTGCGGGGTCATGTGCCACTCGTCCTTGTCCACGGGCTGGCCGATCTTGTCGAGCATGTAGCGGTAGTTGAACGCGCGCGCGGCCTGCACGTTGGCGAGGTAGCTGTCGCGCGTGGTCTCCAGGCCGTCCCACTCGCGCCACTTGTCGGGGTAGCCGATCTTGGGCGTGAAGCTCGCCCACTTCTCGAGCGCCCGGGCCTTGGTCTCCTCGCTCATCCAGTCGAGGTTCTCCAGCCGCGCCTTCAGCGCCTCGCTGAGGTTGCCGACCAGGGTCTCCATCTGCGCCTTGGATTCCGGCGGGAAGGCGACCTGCACGTAGAGCTCGCCCAGGGCCATGCCCATGCTGCCGTTGACCGTCTCCAGCACGCGCTTCCAGCGCGGCTGCATCTCCTCCTGGCCGCGCAGGGTCTTGTCGTGGAACTCGAACGCGGCCTGCTCGAACCCGCTGCCGAGGTAGGGCGCGGCGTCGTCGAGCGCGTGGAAGCGCAGGTAGGCCTTCCAGGTCTCGATCGACTCGTCCGCGAGCATGGCGTCGAGCTCGGCGAAGAACTCCGGCTGGCCCATCGAGAACATCTCCGGCGCGTCCACGCCGATGCCCTCGAAGAACGCCGGCCATGCGAAGTGCGGCGTGCGCGCGTCGGCGTCGGCGAGGCTGACCGGGTTGTAGCGGCGGGCCGGGTCGCGCAGCTCGATGCGCGAGAGCGAGGCGTTGGCCAGGCGCGTCTCGAAGTCCATCACCGCCTGCGCGTCGCGCTGCGCCTGCTCCGCCGAGGTGCTGGAGAGTTCGAGCAGCCTGGCGATGTAGGCGACGTAGGCCTCGCGGATGTCGGCCTTGTCCTCGTCGACGTAGTACCCCTTCTCCGGCAGGCCCATGCCGCCCTGGCCGGCGTAGGCGATCACCTGCTCGGAGTTCTTGTAGTCGGCGTTGGCGCCGAACGAGAACGGGCCGCCCTCGCCGCGTGCATAGGCCTCGCGCAGGTAGGCGACCACCGCGTCGCTGTCGCCGAGGGCGGCGATGCGGTCGAGCTCGGGCTGCAGCGGCGCGATGCCGGCCGCGTCGATCGCGGCCTGGTCCATGCCGGTGGCCCAGATGTCGCCGATCTTGGCCTCGATGCTGCCGGCCTCCGGCTCGGCGGCGGCGGTGGCCTTGACCAGCTCGTGCTGGATCTCGAGCGAACGGTCGCCGAGCAGCTCGAAGCTGCCCCAGGTGGTGCGGTCGGCCGGCACCGGATTGGCGGCCAGCCACTTGGCGTTGACGTAGCCGTTGAGGTCGGAGCAGGCGGCGATGGCGGGATCGACGTCGCCGGCGGCCAGCGCGGCGCTCGGCGTGGTCGGCTGGAACTCGCGCACCGCGTCGACCGCGGAAGGCGGTGCGGTGTCGGCGGCCGGCGTCCCGTCCGTGGACGCAGTCTGTGCGGGCTCGTCGCCACCGCAGGCGCCCAGCGAGAGGGCGACGGCGAGCGTCAGCGGCAGCAGGCGGAAGGATGCGTTGGGCTTCACTGGAACTCCTGGACGACAAATCGGGATGCCACGGCCGCGAGGGCCGACCGCCGACCTTAGCAGAGGGGCGGCGGCGGGGCGCAGAGCACGCCTGGACCGCGGTGCGGCGGTGCCGGATGGCGCTTCTTGCACCGGGGGCCGGATCGGGGCTGAAGCCCCTCCCACAGAAGCAGGTGACGGCAGGCGGTGCTCGTCTTTGGGAGGGGCTTCTGTGGGAAAGGCCCCCATGAGGGGCATCTGTGGGAGGGGCTTCAGCCCCGACGAAGCGCCTGGAGAGGCGCTTTCCTACCGGCCGGTGTTTCGCCCGTCCGGCGCCATCGGCCCGGAACTCGCCCAGGGTGCCGGGAATGAGCGTCGCATCCGCTCGCCGGGGCTACCGCCTCCTGCGCCGCGGGCGCTTGGGGGAAGCCGGGAGGATCTACCTCCTCACCACGGTCACGCATCGTCGCCAGCCGCTGTTCTCCAGGTGGCACCTCGCCGCTGCGGCGTCTCGCGCACTCGGCGGGCCGGGCAGCTGGTGCGACGCCCGCCTGCTGTGCTGGGTGCTGATGCCGGACCATTGGCACGGCCTGGTCGAACTGGGCGGCGGGGAATCGCTTGCCGCTTCGATGCAGCGTGCCAAGGGGCGCTCGGCACGCGCCGTCAACGCGGTGCGTGGAGGCTCGGGCCCGGTCTGGGCACCCGGTTTCCATGACCGCGCGTTACGCCGGGAGGAAGCACTGCTCGACGCCGCACGGTACATCGTCGCCAATCCGGTGCGCGCGGGGCTGGTGCGGCGGGTGGGCGATTACCCGTTCTGGGATGCGGTGTGGCTGCCCGGGGGTGGCAGTCGGGGCTGAAGCCCCTCCCACAGAATGCGACGCGACCGGAAGGACTGTGGGAGGGGCTTCAGCCCCGACTGCGGCAGGGCAGCGTGCTCATGCCAACGCCCGCGCGATCGCCTCGCCGGCCTCGCGGCCCTCGAACACGGCGGTGACCACGAGGTCGGCGCCGCGCACGGCGTCGCCGCCGGCGAAGATCTTCGCGTGGGCGGTGCCGAAGCGGCGCGACTGGTCGGTGTCGATGCGGCCGTCGGCGGTCAGGGCCACGCCGTGCTCGGCCAGCCACGCCGGCGGGCTGGCGCGGAAGCCGAAGGCGATGATCACCGCGTCCGCCGCCAGCACCGACTCGCTGCCCTCCATCGCCACCGTCGCGCTGCTGCGCCCGGCGCCGTGGCTGGTCTGGGTCTCGACCACGCGCACGCCGGTGACGCCGTCGGCGTCGCCCTCGATCGCCAGCGGCTGGCGGTTGAAGTGGAAGTGCACGCCCTCGTCGCGCGCGTTCTTCACCTCGCGCCGGGAGCCGGGCATCGCCGCCTCCTCGCGCCGGTAGACCAGGTGCACCTCGGCCGCGCCGAGGCGCACGGCGGTGCGCACGCAGTCCATCGAGGTGTCGCCGCCGCCGAGCACCACCACGCGCCGCCCGGCAAGTTCGGGCAGCGCCGCGGCGTCGGCGGTGCCGAGTACGCGGCGGCCGTTGGCGACGAGGAAGGGCAGGGCCGCATGCACGCCGGGACGGTCCTGGCCGGGCAGGCGGCCGTCGACCTCGGCGTAGGCGCCGGTGCCGACGAAGACCGCGTCGTGGTCGCGCATCAGCGCCGCGAACTCGACGTCGCGGCCGACCTCGGTGCCGAGGTGGAAGACCACGCCCATGTGCTCGAGCACGGCGCGGCGGGTGGCGATCACCGCCTTGTCGAGCTTGAACGGGGGGATGCCGAAGGTGAGCAGGCCGCCGATCTCCTCGTAGCGGTCGTAGACGTGCGCGGCGATGCCGGCGCGGGCGAGGCGGTCGGCGCAGGCCAGGCCCGCGGGGCCGGCGCCGATCACCGCGACGGTCTTGCCGGTCGGCGCCACGCCGGACAGATCCGGCCGCCAGCCCTGGCGGAAGGCCTCGTCGACGATGTACTTCTCGACCGCGCCGATGGTGACCGCGCCGAAGCCGTCCTCAAGCGTGCAGTCGCCTTCGCACAGCCGGTCCTGCGGGCACACCCGGCCGCAGACCTCGGGCAGCGGGTTGGTCTCGTGCGCGAGCGCGGCGGCCTCGAACAGGCGCCCCTCGCGGACCAGCTTCAGCCAGTTCGGGATGTAGTTGTGGACCGGGCACTTCCACTCGCAGTACGGATTGCCGCACTCGATGCAGCGCCCGGCCTGCTCGGCGGCCTGCGGCGGCTCGAAGCCGTCGTAGATCTCGCGCCAGCCGAGCACGCGCACCGCCACCGGCAGCTCACGCGGGGTCTGGCGGGGGATCTCGAGGAACTGGAAGGCGTTCTTCTGCATCGTGGTCTGGCTCGGGCGCCGGGGGCGCCGTTGGCGGGGTCAGGCGGCGATCGCACCGCCGCTTCGGCTGTTGCTTGGGCCGTTGCCCTCGGGGTCCCCGTGAGGCGCGGCAGGCGCGCGGAGGATCAGCCCCGAAGGGGTCGCGGACAGGGACGTCCGCGACGTTTTCCCCGCGGCAGGATGCCGCGTGGAAAACGCCCGCAGCGCGACTGCGGACCCGCAGCACCGAAGGTGCGGAGGGCGCGCCGCCCGGGGTGCCCTTCTCTTTTGCCTACTTTTCTCTTGGGCAAGCAAGAGAAAAGTAGGTCGGGCGCCGCAGGCGACCGAGAGCTCGTGCCGTTGCGTCCGCGCAGCGTCGGCTGCGGCCTGCCGCGTGCGCAAGGCGCCAGTCGCAGTGCGACGGTGGCGCGGCTTCCGCGCGCGGTTGCCTGCGGAGCAGGGGCAAGAGCTTCCGAAGCCCTGCGGGCTCCGGGTCACTTCTTCTTTGCTTGCCCAAAGAAGAAGTAACCAAGAAGAAAGGGCACCCCGGGCGGCACGCCCGCAGCGCTGTGCGCTGCGGGTGCGCGATCGCCTTCCGGGCGTTTTCCACGCGGCATCCTGCCGCGAGGAAAACGTCGCGGGCGTCCATGCCCGCGCCCGCTTCGCGGCTGATCCTCCAGGCGCTCGCCGTGCCTCACGGGGACCCGAAGAGCGAACGGCAACGGCAACAGCCGAAGCAACGGCGGACGCGGCGGCGCCTTCGCCGCAGAGCGCAGGGCTTCCGGAGCCCTGCAGGCTCCGGCGCGCAGCGTCGGCTGCGGCCTGCCGCGTGCGCAAGGCGCCGGTCGCAGTGCGACTGTGGCGCGGCTTCCGCGCGCGGTTGCCTGCGGAGCAGGGGCAAGAGCTTCCGAAGCCCTGCGGGCTCCGGGTCACTTCTTCTTTGCTTGCCCAAAGAAGAAGTAACCAAGAAGAAAGGGCACCCCGGGCGGCACGCCCGCAGCGCTGCGCGCTGCGGGTGCGCGATCGCCTTCCGGGCGTTTTCCACGCGGCATCCTGCCGCGAGGAAAACGTCGCGGGCGTCCATGCCCGCGCCCGCTTCGCGGCTGATCCTCCAGGCGCTCGCCGTGCCTCACGGGGACCCGAAGAGCGAACGGCAACGGCAACGGCACAAGCAACGGCAACGGCCGAAGCAACGGCAACGGCGACGGCCCGGGCCGACGCGTCGGGCGCGCCGTGCGGCGTCACGCCGCCTCCCTGAGCGTCTCGATCAGCGACTCGATCGACGCCGCCTTCGGCTTCACCAGCCAGAAGCGGCCGAGATAGTCGCGGAAGTCCTCGAGGATCTCGGTGCCGAAGCGGCTGCCGGTCAGGTCGACGTGGCGGCCGATCAGGCCGCGCAGGTGCTGGAGGTGGTTCTCCATGCCCGACTGCGAGATGCGGTGGATGTCGATGAGCTCGTGGTTGTAGCGGTCGACGAAGCCGCGGTCGGTGTCGAGCACGTAGGCGAAGCCGCCGGTGAAGCCGGCGCCGAAGTTGAGGCCGGTGCGGCCGAGCACGACCACGATGCCGCCGGTCATGTACTCGCAGCCGTGGTCGCCGACGCCTTCCACCACCGCCAGCGCGCCCGAGTTGCGTACCGCGAAGCGCTCGCCGGCCTGGCCCGCGGCGAACAGCTCGCCGCCGGTCGCGCCGTACAGGCAGGCGTTGCCCATGATCGCGGTGTCGCGGGCGGCGTAGCGCGCGGCGGCGGGCGGGCGGATGGCGATGCGGCCGCCGGCCATGCCCTTGCCGACGCCGTCGTTGGCCTCGCCCTCCAGCTCCAGGTGCAGGCCGCCGGCGTTCCACACGCCGAAGCTCTGCCCGGCCGCGCCGGTCAGGCGCACGCGCCAGGTCGCGTCGGCGTGGCCGGCGTTGCCCCAGCGCCGCGCGATCGCGCCGGAGACGCGGGCGCCGACCGCGCGGTCGCGGTTGGTGATCACGTGCGCGACCTCGGCGCTGCGGCCGGCCTCGACCGCGTCGGCGAGGTCGCCGAGCAGGCGCAGGTTGAGCGCGCCCTCGTCCCAGCACGGGTTGCGCGGCTGCGAGACCACGCGCGGGCCGCTGCCGACCGAAGCCAGCAGCGGGCCGAGGTCGATCGGCTCGCGCAGCGTCACGTCGCCGCGCGGGCGCAGGCGCTCGGGGCGGCCGATGATCTCCTCCAGCGCGCGCACGCCGAGCCGCGCCATCCAGCGGCGCACGTCCTCGGCGACGAAGCGGAAGTAGCGCATCGCGCGTTCGGGCAGGCCGACGAAGTGGTGCGCGCGCAGGTGCGCGTTCTGCGTGGCGACGCCGGTGGCGCAGTTGTTGAGGTGGCAGATGCGCAGGTACTTGCAGCCCAGCGCGATCATCGGCGCGGTGCCGAAGCCGAAGCTCTCCGCGCCGAGCATCGCCGCCTTGACCACGTCGAGCCCGGTCTTGAGCCCGCCGTCGGTCTGCAGGCGCACGCGGCCGCGCAGGTCGTTGAGGCGGAGCGTCTGCTGCGCCTCGGCCAGGCCCAGCTCCCACGGCACGCCGGCATAGCGGATCGAGGACACCGGCGAGGCGCCGGTGCCGCCGTCGTGGCCGGAGATGGTGATGAGGTCGGCATAGGCCTTGGCCACGCCGGCGGCGATGGTGCCGACGCCGGCGTGCGAGACCAGCTTCACCGAGACCAGGGCCTCGGGGTTGACCTGCTTGAGGTCGAAGATCAGCTGCGCCAGGTCCTCGATCGAGTAGATGTCGTGGTGCGGCGGCGGCGAGATCAGGCCGATGCCCGGCTTGGCGTAGCGCAGCCGGGCGATCAGCGCGTCGACCTTGTGCCCGGGCAGCTGGCCGCCCTCGCCGGGCTTGGCGCCCTGCGCGATCTTGATCTGCAGCACCTCGGCGCCGGCCAGGTATTCGGGGGTGACGCCGAAGCGGCCGGAGGCGACCTGGCGGATCTTCGAGCGCCGCTCGGTGCCGTAGCGCGCCGGGTCCTCGCCGCCCTCGCCGGAATTGCTGCGGCAGCCGAGCCGGTTCATGGCGATGGCCAGCGCCTCGTGCGCCTCGGGCGAGAGCGCACCGAGGCTCATGCCGGCGGAGTCGAAGCGGGCGAGGATCGCCTCCACCGGCTCGACCTCGTCCAGCGGGATCGGCCCGCCTTCGGCCGCGAGCGGCTCCAGCAGGTCGCGCAGCGCCGACGGCGGGCGCGTGTCGACCGCGGCGGCGAAGGCCTCCCAGTCGGCCGGCGCGTCGCTCACCACCGCGCGCTGCAGGCTGCGCACCACGCCGGGGTCGTACATGTGCGCCTCGCCGCCCTGCATGTACTTGAGCAGGCCCCCTGGCGCGAGCGGGGCCATGTCGTCGGCGGCGCGCGCGGCGAGTTCGCGCTGGTCGGCCTCCAGCCGGTCGAAGCCGGCGCCGCCGATGCGGCTGGGCGTGCCGGCGAAGCAGAGCCCGACCACCGCCGGGTCCAGCCCGAGGATCTCGAACAGCTGTGCGCCGCGGTAGCTGCCGACGGTTGCGATGCCCATCTTCGACAGGATCTTGAGCAGGCCCTTGCGCAGGCCGATGCGGTAGCTGCGCCCCACCTCCAGCCGCTCGCCGCGCTCGTCGCTGGCGCGCGCGGCGATCACGCCCTTGCGCTGCAGGTCGAAGAGCGTCTGGTAGGCCAGCCACGGGTACACCGCGGTCGCGCCGTAGCCGATCAGGCAGGCGATGTGGTGCGGGTCGCGCGCGGTCGCGGTCTCCACGATGAGGTTGCAGGCGCAGCGCTGGCCGCTCTCGACCAGGTGGCGGTGGATCGCGCCGGTGGCCAGCAGCGCATGCACCGGCAGGCGCGTGGAATCGGGCTCGAAGTCCGACAGCCACAGCACGCTGGCGCCGTTGCGCACCGCCTCTGCGGCGTTGCGGCACAGCCGGCGCAGCGCGGCCTCGAGGTCCTCCCCGGCCTCCTGGAACAGGGCGATGCGCTGGTGCGGCCCGGTCACCTCGGGCATCGCCAGGAGCTGCTTGAGCTTGCGCCGCGACAGCACCGGCGAGTTCAGCAGCGCCTGCCGGGCGGCGTCGGGCGAGAGCTCGAAGATGTTGCCCTCGCGTCCGATCTGGGTCGCCAGCGACATCACCACCGTCTCGCGCAGCGGGTCGATCGGCGGATTGGTGACCTGGGCGAAGGCCTGGCGGAAGCGGTCGTAGAGCGGGCGCACCTGCTGCGAGAGCGCGGCGATGGGGGTGTCGTCGCCCATCGAGCCGACGGCCTCGGTCTCGGTCTCGGCGAGCACGCGCAGGACCTGCTCGGCCTCCTCGCGCGACAGCCCGAAGCGCTTCTGCTGCACGCGCAGGGTGTCGGCGGCCAGCGGTTCGGCGGAGAGCGCGGGATCGATCAGGTCGGAGTGGAGGTAGCTGACGCCGGCCTTGAGCCACTTCTTGAACGGTGCGCGCGCGGTGTTGATCGCGTCGATCGCGGCGGAATCGAGCAGCCTGCCGGCGTCGAGGTCGACCGCGAGCATCTCGCCCGGCCCGAGCCGGCCCTGGGCGACGATCCTCTCCGCCGGGCAGTCGCGCACGCCGACCTCGGAGGCGACCACCAGCAGGCCGTCGTCGTCGAGCGTCCAGCGCGAGGGGCGCAGGCCGTTGCGGTCGAGCACGCAGCCGGCGTAGCGGCCCTCGCAGAACACCACCCCGGCGGGGCCGTCCCAGGGGTCGGTGTGCAGCGCGTAGTACTCGTAGAAGGCGGCGAGGTCGGGGTCGAGCTGGGCCAGCGAATGCGCCGCCGGCGGGATCAGCACGCGCAGCGCGGCCAGCGGGTCCATGCCGCCGACGGTCAGCACCTCCAGCATGTTGTCCAGGCTCTGCGAATCGGAGCCGTCGATCGACACCAGCGGGTCGAACTCGGACAGGTCCAGCAGCGGGCTCTTCCACATGTGCCGCCGCGCCTGCGCCCAGCGCCGGTTGCCCTGGATGGTGTTGATCTCGCCGTTGTGCGCAAGCATGCGGAACGGCTGCGCCAGCGCCCAGCGCGGCGCGGTGTTGGTCGAGAAGCGCTGGTGGAAGATCGCGGCGGCGCCGGCGAGGTCGTCGCGCCGGAGGTCCGGGAAGAAGTCCGGCAGCGCCTGCGGGCGCAGCATCGCCTTGTAGCCGAGGGTGTCGGCGGAGAGCCCGAGGAGGTAGGCGCCCGGCAGCTCCGGGCGCGGCGAGGCGAGGTCGCGCAGCGCGACCTCGGCGCGGCGCCGCGCGACGAAGAGGTCGCGGCGGAAGCCGGCATCGTCGGTGCGCCCGTCGGCGACCGCGAACACCTGGCGCACGCGCGGCGGGCGGACCTGCGGCCCGCAGGCGGCCGCGTCGATCGGCACTTCGCGCCAGCCGGCCGCGCGCAGCCCGCGCGAGGCGAGCGCCGCATCGAGCGCCTCGCGCACGCGCGCCTCGGCGGCATCGTCGTCGGGCACGAACACGGTGCCGGCGCCGAACTGGTCGGGCAGGGCGATGCCGGCCTCGACCGCGACGCTGCGCAGGAACGCGCGCGGGCGGTGGATCAGGATGCCCGCGCCGTCGCCGGTCACGCCGTCGGCGCTGACCGCGCCGCGGTGGGCGAGGCGGGCGAGCGCCTGCAGCGCGGCGGCCACGACCTCGCGCGAGGCCGCGCCGTCGGTGCGCGCGATCAGGCCGAAGCCACAGCTGTCGTGTTCGTAGTCCGGCGCGTACAGGCCGGTCCCGGATGCCCTGCTCGGTGCCATCGAACCTCCGCTGCACGCACCGGTTCGCGGCGCCGCCGCGCGACGCACTGCCCTTGCACCGGTGCGGCCGGTCAATAGAGCACAGTTTGTTGCGGAGCCGCAATTTCATTCCTGCACCGCCGGTGTGCCATGGATGCAACCCCGCCGCGGGCGGCGGCGCGACGTCCATCGCACCGCCGGATGCGAACGGCGGCGCGCGCACATCGGGTAGATTCCGGGCACGGCAACGGAGGGAGTGATTCGATGCGCACGATCCTGGTGGCCTCTTCCAAGGGCGGCGCCGGCAAGACCACGCTGGCGACGCACCTGGCCGGACACGCCGCCCTCCACGGCAGGAAGAGCGTGCTGGTGGACGCGGACCCGCAGGGCTCGTCGCAGCGCTGGTGCGAACGCCGCGCCGGACTCGAATCCGCCGTGCTGCCGGTGCCGGCCGTGCGCGGGCGCTGGCCGAAGCAGGTTCCCGCCGACGCCGACCAGGTGGTGGTCGACGGCGCCGCGGGCGCCTTCGCCGGCGACCTCGAGGGCGTCCTGGAGCGCGCCGACGCCGTGGTGGTGCCGGTCCTGCCGTCGATGATCGACGTCGAGGCGACGGTGCCGTTCCTGGATTCGCTGGCGGCCCATCCGCGCGTGCGCAGCGGGCAGCTGCCGGTCGGCCTGGTCGCCAACCGCCTGCGGCCGCACACCCGCGCCAGCCAGGACGCGCTCGGCTGGCTGGCGCAATGGCCGTATCCGGTGGTCGCCGAACTGCGCGACAGCCAGGCCTACGTGCTGCTGGTGGGCCTGGGCCGCACCCTGTTCGACTACCACTCCGAAGCGGTGCGCGGGCACCAGGCGGACTGGGCGCCGCTGCTGCGCTGGCTGCAGCGCGCGCGCGGCTGACGCGCATGCGCGCACTTCGCACACACATCACCACGGCGGATAATCCGTGGCCGCCGACGCGACGGAGTCCTCCGTGACCGACCTCATCCTGCTGCGACACGCCCACGCCGAGCCGGCCGCACCGGCCAAGCCCGACAGCGACCGACCGCTGTCCGAGGTCGGCTGGGCCGAGGCCGAGGCGGCGGCGCGCTGGCTCGCCGCACAGGGCGCGCGCCCGGCGCGGATCCTGTGCTCGCCGGCGCGGCGCACGCGCGAGACCTGCCGCCCGGTGGTCGCGGCGCTGGGTGAGGTCGAGGTGCGCGAGGAGCCCTCCATCTACGAGGCGATGCCCGGCACCCTGCTGGCGCTGGCCGAGGAACACGCCGATGCCGGCTGCCTGTTGCTGGTCGGCCACAATCCCGGCCTCGAACACCTCCTCGCGCTGCTGACCACCGGCCGCTCCGGGGACGCGCGCGGCATGGCCCCGGCGAGCGTGGCCTGGCTGCGCCTGGCCGACGGCACGCGCTGGGAGCCGGGCGCGGCGGAACTCGTGCGCTTCTGGTCGCCCTGACCGATGCGGTCGGCGGCCCTGCTGTGGCTGGCGCTTGCCGCCCCGGCAACGCCGCCCCCGCAGGTCCCTTCCGAGCCCGGTCCGGCGCACCTCCTCGCGGTGCGTAGCGAGGCCTCCAGCGTGCAGTTCCAGGTCCGGATGCGGCCGCGCCGCTACGTCAGCGGCCGTTTCGGCGAAATGGCAGGTAGTCTGCTGCGCCGCGACGACGGGCTGCTGGAAGTGCGCATGCGCCTGGCCGCCTCCAGCGTGGAGTTTCCCGGGCGCGCCAGCTATGGCCGGTTCGCCCGGTCCGGCGCCTTCTTCGATGCGGAGCACCACCCCTTGATCGAGTTCGACTCACGGCCCTTCCCTCAGGCCCTGCTGCAGCGGGGCGGCGAGCTGCAGGGCTCGCTCACGCTGCGCGGCGTGCGCCGGGAGGTGGCGTTCCGGCTCGCGCCCGGCGGCTGCACCCGGCCCGGCCTGGACTGCGATCTGGAGGTGGCGGGCTCGGTCGACCGCGACGACTTCGACATGGGCGCCCTCGGCCTGCTCCTCGACGACGAGGTGCGCTTCCACTTCCGCCTGCGCCTCGGCCTGCCCTCGTGACGCGCGGCTGGCTCCTCGCGCTGGCGCTCCTGGTGGGCGCGCCGGGCTGCGCCAGCCTGGGCGACGCCGAGCGCCGGCAGGCGGCGGTCCTGGCCGAAGCCGCGCGCCCGGCGACGCTGACCTGCGCGCGCGCCGACCACTGCCCGCATCCGTCGCCGCTGCGCGAGCTGGGCGACGCGGCCTGGCGCGAGACGCGCGGCGCCGATGCGCCGCGGCACTACGCGCTGCTGCTCGACCAGGGCCAGGACGCGCTGCTGGCGCGGATCAACCTGATCCGCGGCGCGCGCACCAGCATCTACATCCAGAGCTACATCTACGCCGAGGACGACACCGGCTACCTGGTGATGCGCGAACTGGTCGCCGCCGCGCGCCGCGGCGTGCGCGTGCGCGTGCTGCTCGACCAGATGTACAGCGTGGAGAACACGCGCCTGACCGCCGCGCTCGCCGCCGCGCACGTCAACTTCGAGCTGCGGCTGTACAACCCGACGTTCAACAACGCGCACACCAACTATCTGGAGTTCGTGGCCGGGGCGATCCTGCGCTTCCGCAGCTTCAACCAGCGCATGCACAACAAGCTGCTGCTGGTCGACGACGCGGTGGCGATCACCGGCGGTCGCAACTTCCAGGACCGCTATTTCGACTGGGACTCGGACTACAACTACCGCGACCGCGACGTGCTGGTCGCCGGCCCGGTTGCGGCGCAGGCGATGCGCGAGAGTTTCGAGGCCTTCTGGCGGCATGAGCGCGCGGTGCCGGCCTCGCACCTGGACGACGTGGCCCGGCAGATCCTGGCCGGGCGCGGGCCGCCGCGCACGCTCGACGAGATCGGTCTGGAGCCGCCGCTGATCAAGCGCCCCGATCGCGTCGCGCGCCTGCTGGCGGCCTCCGAGGACGTCGAGGGCGTGCGTGCGGTGCTCGCCGCGCGCGCGTTGGAGGTCGGCCGGGTGGAGTTCCTCGCCGACCCGCCGGGCAAGCACGAGGAGGAACGGCACGCCGAGCTGGATGCCTCGCACGGCCTGCGCGCGCTGATCGCCGGCGCGCGCGAGAAGGTGCTGCTGCAGACGCCGTACCTGGTGCTCTCGCGCGATGCGCGCGCGCTGTTCCGCGGTATGCACGAGCGGTCCGATGCGCCGACGGTGATCGTCTCCACCAACAGCCTCGCCGCGACCGATGCCTTCCCGGTGTACGCGCTGTCGCACAAGTACAAGCGCACCTATCTGCGCGAGCTCGGCTTCCGCATCTACGAATACAAGCCGTTCCCGCTGGATTCGCCGATCGACGTCGCCGCCACCGGCGCGCTGGAGCGCACGCCGGAGGAGCGCCAGCCGCCTGCGCCCGCGCCGGTGCGCCCGTTCGGCTCGGCGCGCGGCGACACCGACGAGCCCGGAAGCGCAGTGTCGGAGTCCACCTACGCGGCCTTCGGCTCCGGCGGCCGGCGCGGCCCGCTGCCGCTGCGCACCGCCGGGGTGCGCGTCGGCCTGCACGCCAAGTCGCTGGTGATCGACCGCCGCGTCGGCATCGTCGGCACCCACAATTTCGATCCGCGCTCGGACCACTACAACACCGAGAGCGCCGTGGCGATCTACGACGCGGCCTTCGTCGACGCGCTCACCGAGGAGATCGAGCGCGACATCGCGCCGGACAACGCCTGGGTGGTCGCGCGCCGCGCGCAGGACTGGACGCCGGTGGTGTCGGACATCAACTACAACCTCGGCAAGCTGTTCGAGGCGCTGCCGCTGTTCGACATCTGGCCGGTGCGCTATGCCACCAGCTACGAGTACGTGCCCGGACCCGACTGCGCGCCCGCGGCGCCGGACACCGAGATGTTCCGCAGGTGCTACCGGCCGGTCGGCGACTTCCCCGAGGTCAACGTCTCGGCCAAGGCCATCTACACCCGCATCTTCACCGCGTTCGGCGCGGGCCTGGCACCGATCCTCTGAAGCCGGTGGTCACGATGACCTTGGACACGATTGACGGCCGCGGCGCCCCGCGCCTAGCGTAGGCGCTCCTCAAGCATCCCATCCGGATCGACATCATGACGCTCTCGCTGTCCATCGAACTCTCCGACGCCGATCTGGAGCACTTCCGCAAGGCGCAGCGCGCCGCTGCCGAGAAGGCGCAGGGCCAGCCGGCCGAGCAGGCGATCGAGGCGGCGGCCCGGCTGCTGAAGGACGCGCGCGACGCGCAGCTGCCGGATTTCGTCGCGCAGCGCCTCGACCGCCTAGACGGCCTGGTCGCGATGCTCACCGACGAGGGCTGGGCGCTGCCCGAGGACGACCGCCGCAACGTGCTCGCCGCGCTGGTCTACTTCGCCGACCCGGCCGACGCGATCCCCGACAGCGTGCCGGTGCTGGGCTACCTCGACGACGCGATCATGATCGAGCTGTGCGTGCGCGACCTGCAGCACGAGATCGAGGCCTACGACGACTTCTGCGAGTTCCGCGCGGCCGAGGCCGGCCGCCGCGGCGAGGATCCGGCGACCATCGGTCGCGCCGACTGGCTGGCGCCGCGCCGCGAGGAGCTCATCTCGCGCATGCGCGGCCGCCGCGAGCGCGGCCCGGGCGTCGGTTACGGCGACAGCAGCGGCTATGGCGTGACCCGCACCTACACCCGGCCGTGGCGGCCGAGCGTGTTCCGCGTCGGCTGACGCCGGATGGATGCGCCCGCGGCGGAGCGTGTGTTCCGCAAGTCGTCGAGCGTAGAGGCGCTCAACCGCCAGGCGCAGGACACCGCGATCGCGACCCTCGGCATCGAGTTCACCGAGCTCGGCGCCGACTTCGTGCGCGGCCGGATGCCGGTCGATGCGCGCACCCGCCAGCCGTACGGCCTGCTGCACGGCGGCGCCTCGGTGCTGCTGGCCGAGACGCTGGGCAGCGTCGCCGGCGGCCTGGCCGCGGCCGAGGGCTTCGGCGTCGTCGGCCTGGAGATCAACGCCAACCACCTGCGCGCCGTGCGCGAAGGCTGGGTGGCCGGTGTCGCGCGACCGCTGCACATCGGCCGCTCGACCCAGGTGTGGGACGTCCGCATCGCCGACGAGGCCAGCGGCAAGCCGGTGTGCGTGTCGCGCCTGACCCTCGCGGTGATCCCCGGCTGAAGCCGCGCACCGCGGCAGGGCGTGGTGCGATGCAGCGCGCGCCGGTCGGTTTCGGCAGAATGCGTCCGATGCACGCCTCGACCTCCGCCTCGTCCTCGGCGCCCGACCGGCTCCGCCCGCTGCGCTACGTCCTGCGCACGCCGCTCCTGCTGGTGCACGTGCTGGTCGCGCTGCCGGTGACCCTGTTGCTGATCAATCCGCTGACCGCGCGCTGGCGGCTGCGCGGCGAGCGCATGGACCACCGCGTGATCCGGCTGTGGTCGGCGGGTCTGCTGCGGATCTTCGGCCTGCGCACCAGGCGCATCGGCACGCCGCTGCCCGGCGCCGCCCTGTTCGTCGCCAACCACGTCACCTGGATCGACATCACCCTGATGCACAGCCAGCGCGTGGTCGGCTTCGTGGCCAAGGACGAGATCAGCCGCTGGCCCCTGATCGGCTGGCTGGCGCGGCGCGGCGGGACGATCTACCACCGGCGCGGCGATACCGGGTCGCTGTCGGGGGTGATGGAGCAGATGGTCGCGCGCATGCAGGGCGGCGCGGCGGTGGGCGTGTTCCCCGAGGGCCGCACCCGCGACGGCAGCGCGGTGGGCGTGTTCCACGCGCGGATCTTCCAGCCGGCGGTGCTCGCCGCCGTGCCGGCGCAGCCGGTCGCGCTGAAGTACGGCCGCGGCGGCAGCGCGCAGACGGTGGTGGCGTTCCAGCCGGGCGAGAACTTCCTGCAGAACTTCCTGCGCCTGCTCGGCGAGCCGGTGCGCGATGCCGAGGTGCATTTCCTGGCTCCGGTGGCGGCGAGCGAGGACGGTCGCCGGCGCATGGCCGAAAGCTGCCGCGCCCGCATCGTCGAGGCGATGGAGGCGTGAGGGCCGAGCGCGCCGACTTCCGCCCGCCGCGCTGGCTGCGCAGCGCGCACCTGCAGTCGATCCTGTCCTCCAGCCGGCTGCGCAAGCGGCGCGCGCGGCTGGCCTTCGAGGCGCGCGGGGCGACGACCACCGAATACATTCTCGACTGCCGCGGCGTGCGCCTGCTCGGCATGCACAGCGCGGTGCCCGGGCGCACCGCCCGCGGGCTGGTGGTGCTGCTGCACGGCTGGGAAGGCAGCGTCGCCTCGGGCTACATGCTGGCGACCGCGGCGCAGCTGCTGGATGCCGGCTTCGAGGTGTTCCGCCTCAACTTCCGCGACCACGGCGACACCCACCACCTCAACGAGGACATGTTCCACTCCTGCCGCCTGGAAGAAGTGGTCGACGCGGTGGCGGAGATCCAGCGCCTGTTCCCGGACCGTCCGCTGCTGGCGGCGGGCTACTCGCTCGGCGGCAACTTCGCGCTGCGCGTGGCCAACGCGGCGCCGGCGGCCGGGATCGAGCTGGTGCATGCCGCGGCGGTGTGCCCGGTGCTGGATCCGGCGCGCGGCCTGATCGCGATGGAGCAGGGCCTGCCGCTGTACCACTGGCACTTCATGCGCAGCTGGCGCGCCTCGCTGCGTCGCAAGCGCGAGCTGTTCCCGGCCCGCTTCACCTGGGACGAGCGCACCCTGGCGCAGAACATGCGCGCGCTCACCGCCGAGCTGGCGGTGACCCATGCCGGGCTCGCCGGGCTGGAGGCCTACTTCGACGGCTACTGCATCGCCGGCGACCGCCTGGCCGGGCTGCAGGTGCCGGTGAGCATCCTGACCTCGGCCGACGATCCGGTGATCCCGGTCGAGGACTTCCACGCGCTCCAGCTGCCGGCGAGCGCGCACCTGGAGATCGCCGACTGGGGCGGGCACTGCGGCTTCCTCGAGAACGCCGAGCTGCGCGGCTACGGCGAACGCTGGGTGAGCCGCTGCCTGGCGGCCGCGGTTCCGGTCTGACGGCGTCCTGCGCCGCGGACGCCTGCGGCTAGAATCGAAGGTCGTCCCACGACCTCCGCACATCCGATGCTCGACACCGCAATCGACGCCCTGCGCCGCGGCGACGCCGCCGCCGCCCTCTCCGCCGCCGATGCGGCCGTCGCCGCCGAACCCGGCGACCACCGCGCCCTGCACCTGCAGGGCCTGGCCCGGCGCGCGGTCGGCGATGTCGCGGGCGCCCGCGAGGCGATCGAGCGCGCGGTCGCGATCGCGCCGGAGCAGGCCGACTACCAGCTCAGCCTGGCCACCCTCGCGCTCGCCGCCGGCGACACCGCGCAGGCGCGCAGCACCCTGGAGGGCGCCGTCGGCACCGACCCGAACCAGCTCGGCGCCTACGTGATGCTCGCGCACCTGGCGCTGGCGCGCGGCGACCGCGACGAGGCCGAGCGCCAGCTGCGCCTGGCCCAGCGCGTGGAGCCCGAGCATCCGCAGACGCGCGTGCTCGAAGGCCAGCTGCAGCTGGCCCGCGGCGACGCCGCCGCGGCCCTGGCCACGCTCAGCGGCGTCGCCCGCCAGCGGCCCGACGACCTCCTGGTGCAGGCCGCGCTGGCGACCGCCTACCTCGCCAACGACCACGCCGCGTTCGCCGAGCAGGCGCTGCGCAACGTGCTGGCGAAGAAGTCCGACCTGCACGCCCAGCGCCGCCTGCTGGTCGACGTCCTGCGCCGCCAGAAACGCCCGGACGAGGCCCTGGCCGAGACCGAGACGCTGCTGCGCGCGCTGCCCGGCGACGTCCCGGCCCTGATCGTGCACGGCCTGCTCTCGGCCCAGCTCGGCCGCGAGGAGCAGGCCATCGCCAGCCTCGCCGCCGCACTGCGGGCGGGCCCGCCGCAGGACACGGCGCTGTCGACCCTGATGACGCTGTGGCGCCGCCGCGGCGAGCTGGCGCAGGCGCGCGACTTCCTCGACGAACGGCTCGCCGCCGGGACCCCGGCGCAGGGCTGGCTGCAGGCGCGGGTGATGCTGGCGCGCACCATCGACGAAGACACCGCGGCGCTGACCTCGCGCTGGCACGCGCTGTACCCGGACAGCCTGGCGGCGATGGAGGCGCGGGCGCTGGACCTGGAACGGACCGAGCCCGATGCCGCCGCGGCCCTCGCCGGCGCGGTCCTCGCGCGCGCGCCGGGCGCGATCGGCGCGCGCCTGCTGCGCTACCGGGTCGACCTGGCCCGCGATCCCGAGGCGGCGATCGGTCATATCCAGGACCTCGCCGAGCAGGCGCAGCCGCGCGCCCGCGCCGAATTCCGCCGCGCGCGGGGCCATGCGCACGCCGCGGCGGGTCGTCACGGCGCCGCCCTGGCCGACTGGAGCGGCGCCCATGCCGACCTCGGCAGCGCCGCCTGGGCCGGCGGTCCGGTGGCGCCGGCGGAGGCGGCCGCCGACAAGGCGCCCGAGGCCGTCGCCGACGCGCCGATCCTGGTCTGGGGCCCGCCCGGCACCGGCACCCCGCAGCTGATCGAACTGCTGCGCAGGCAGCGCACCACGCCGCTGCTGGGCGACCGCCTGCTGCGCGGCGGCTCGCGCCGGCAGGACGGCTTCACCGCGCCGCAGGCGTGGCTGGATGCGCCGGAGCACGCCGGCCACGCCGTGGGCAGCTTCGGCGGCGCCTGGCGCCAGGGCATGGCCGCCGCCGGTGCCGGCGGTGCGCCCGGCATCGACTGGCTGGCGTTCTGGGACGCGCGCCTGGCCGCCAGGCTGCGTCGGGAGCTGCCGGGCACGCGCCTGCTGGCGACCGTGCGCGATCCGCGCGACGCCCTGCTGCACTGGATCGCCTTCGGCACCGCCGGCCACTTCCGCCCCGAGGCGCCGGTGGAGGCGGCGCGCCAGCTCGCGGCCGCCTGCGACCAGCTCGCGGCGACGGTCGAGCAGGGCCTGATCCCGGTGCACGTGGTGCGCTACGAGGCGATCGCCGAGGACCCGGCGGCGGTGGTGCCGGCGCTGGCCGACTTCAGCGGGCTCGCGCTCGAGGTCGACGCCGCCGCGGCGGCCGCCGTCCGCGGCTCGACCGAGCCGCCGCGCGCCTTCGCGCCGGGACGCTGGCGCGACTACGCCGACGTGCTGGGCGAGGCCTTCGCCGAGCTCGCGCCGCTGGCGTCGCGCATGGGCTATCCGGCCTGACCCGCCGACATCGCACCGACAGCCGCGGCGCCATCCTCGCGCTCCCCCTGCCCACTGGAGACCGGCCTTGAAACTGCGCAGCGACAGCTTCGACAACGGCGCCCGCCTGGATCCCCGCTTCGCCTTCGGCGCCCCGGGCGGCGGCGAGGGCGGCAACCGCAATCCGCACCTGGCCTGGGGGGATGCGCCGGCGGGCACGCGCAGCTACGCGCTGCTGTGCCTGGACCCGGACGCGCCGACCGACATGTCGCTGGCCGGCCGCGACGACGTGCAGATCCCGGTCGAGCACCCGCGCCGGGAATTCGTGCACTGGGCGATGGCCGACATCCCCGCCGCGGTGACCGGGATCGCCGAGGGCGCCGCCAGCGACGGCACCGCCGCCAAGGGCCGCACCTCGGTGCCCGGGCCGGAGGGCGCGCGCCAGGGCCTCAACGGCTACACCGCCTCGCCCGGCGGGCAGGGCGACCAGGACGGCGACCGCTGGGGCTACGACGGCCCGCAGCCGCCGCCGAACGACCTGCGCCCGCACCGCTACTTCTTCCGCGTGTTCGCGCTCGACGTCGAGCGCCTCGACCTGCCGGAGCGCTTCTCCGCCGCCGAGGTGCTGCGCATGGTCCAGGGCCACGTGCTGGCCGAGACCGCGATCTACGGCACCTACGCGCTCAACCCCGACGTCCGGGCCTGACCCGCGGCCTATTCGCCGCTCGGCAGCCACAGCAGCAGGGCCAGCCCCAGGGCGATGCGGTAGAAGGCGAACGCGGTGAAGCGGTGCGACTTGATGTAGCCCAGCAGCCAGCGCACCACGGCGAAGCCGGTCACCGCCGCGGCGACGAAGGCCAGCGCCGTCTCGCCCCAGGGGTCGGCGGGCATGCCACCGTCGCCGAGCTGCTCGAGCAGGGCGTAGCCGCTGGCGGCGAACATGGTCGGGATGCCGACCAGGAACACGAACTCGGTGGCGGCGGGACGCCGGCTCAGGCCGGCGAGCATGGCGATGAAGATCGCCGCGGCCGAGCGCGACGTGCCGGGGAACACACCCGCCACGACCTGCGCCAGGCCGACCAGCACCGCCACCGTCCAGGTCACCCGGTCGCGCTCTGGCAGCCGCTCCGACAGGCGCTCGGCGCCGAGCATCCATACGCCGCCGATGACCAGCGCCCAGGCCACCGGGGCCACCGTCTCGGGAAGCTCCCAGCCGGCCAGGCGCACCGGCAGCCCGACCAGGGCGGTCACCAGGAAGGCGCCGCCGACCTTGAGCAGGTAGTCGAAGTTCTCCGGCGCCCGCCAGTCGCGGGCCAGCGTCCACAGCTTCTGCCGCAGAGCCAGGGTGATGGCGAGGATGGCGCCGGCCTGGATGACGATGTTGAAGAAGTCCGAGCGCGCCCCGAGCCAGCGTTCGGCGATCAGCAGGTGGCCGGTGCTGGAGACCGGCAGGAACTCGGTCAGGCCTTCGAGGATGCCGAGCAGGAGGGCGGCGAGCAGATCGTTCATGGGCACGGGGCGGCGGGGGACCGCGCGAGCATAGCGGGCATTGCCACTGCACGCCGATGGTGCAATAGGCCAGGAATTGCACCGCCTTGGTGCGCAATGTTGACGCTGCCTCCACGCCGCCCGGCCTCCGGGCCCGTCGTTGCTGCCGCGGCCGGGCTGGCACGGTTGCTGCTGAGAAAGCGCACCGATCCATCAATCCGGAGTTCCATGTGAGCAGCAGCACCCCCGAGAAGCTGGTCAAGGACCACGACATCGAATTCGTCGACCTCAGGTTCGTCGACATCCGCGGTGTCCAGCACCACATGACCTACCCCGCGTCGATCGTCGAGCCCGGCCTGTTCGAGGACGGCAAGATGTTCGACGGCAGCTCGATCTCGGGCTGGAAGGGCATCAACGAGTCGGACATGGTCCTGCTGCCGGATCCGGAGACGGCCTTCGTCGACCCCTTCACCGCCGATCCGACCCTGGTGATGACCTGCGACGTCCTCGACCCGAAGACGATGCAGAGCTACTCGCGCGACCCGCGCGGCGTCGCCCGCCGCGCCGAGGCCTTCCTCAAGGCTTCCGGCATCGCCGACCAGGCCTTCTTCGGCCCTGAGCCCGAATTCTTCGTGTTCGACTCGGTGCGCTTCGCCAACGAGATGGGCCACACCTTCTTCGAGGTCGACTCCGAGGAAGCGCACTGGAACTCCAAGAAGGAGTACGAGGGCGGCAACTCCGGCTACCGCCCGGGCATCAAGGGCGGCTACGTGCCGGTCTCGCCGCAGGACACCCTGCACGACCTGCGCGCGGAGATGTGCAAGGTGCTGGTGAGCCTGGGGATTGAGGTCGAGGTCCACCACCACGAGGTCGCCAATGCCGGCCAGTGCGAGATCGGCACCAAGTTCAACTCGCTGGTGAAGAAGGCCGACGAGCTGCTGACCACCAAGTACGTGATCAAGAACGTCGCCTACCGCAACGGCAAGACCGCGACCTTCATGCCGAAGCCGATCGTCGGCGACAACGGCTCGGGCATGCACGTGCACCAGTCGCTGGCCAAGGGCGGCACCAACCTGTTCACCGGCGACGGCTACGGCGGCCTGTCGGAGACCGCGCTGTACTACATCGGCGGCATCTTCAAGCACGCCCGCGCGCTGAACGCCTTCACCAACTCCACCACCAACTCCTACAAGCGCCTGGTGCCGGGCTTCGAGGCGCCGGTGATGCTGGCCTACTCGGCGTCCAACCGCTCGGCGTCCTGCCGCATCCCGTTCGTGGCCAACCCCAAGGCGCGCCGCATCGAGATGCGTTTCCCGGACCCGATGCAGTCCGGCTATCTGACCTTCGCCGCGCTGCTGATGGCCGGCCTCGACGGCATCCGCAACAAGATCCATCCGGGCGAGCCGATGGACAAGGATCTCTACGACCTCCCGCCCGAGGAGGCCAAGGACATCCCGACCGTGTGCCACTCGCTCGACCAGGCGCTCGAGGCGCTGGACGCCGACCGCGAGTTCCTCAAGGCCGGCAACGTGTTCAGCGACGACCTGATCGACGGCTACATCGCGCTGAAGATGCAGGAGGTGACCAAGTTCCGCGCCGCCACGCATCCGCTCGAGTACCAGATGTACTACGGCATCTGATGCCGGCATCCGCGCCGGCTCCGACCGGTGCGGGCGTCGCGGCGCGCGAGGGGGCGCGCCGCGGCATGCGGGACCCGGCGCGGACCACGGCGGTCCGCGTCCGCCGGCACGGCCGGCACACGCACACGGCACAAGACGCGATCACGCGCGACGACCGGGAGGCATCGATGGGGAGCCTGTCATGAGGTCATCAGAGTCCGCAGTACCGGCCGGCGTGCGCGCCGGCGCCATGCGCGAAGGGGGGCGGCCATGAAGCTGATCGTCGCCATCATCCGCACCTTCAAGCTCGACGAGGTCCGCGACGCCCTCGGCGAGGCCGGCGTCTCCGGCATCACCGTCAGCGAGGTCAAGGGCTTCGGCCGCCAGAAGGGCCACACCGAGCTCTACCGCGGCGCCGAGTACGTCGTCGACTTCCTGCCCAAGATCAAGATCGAGTGCGCCGTGCCCGACGCCCTGCTCGAGCGGGCGCTGGAGGCGATCCAGGCCGCGGCCGCCACCGGCAAGGTCGGCGACGGCAAGATCCTGGTGCTGCCGATCGAGAAGACGATCCGCATCCGCACCGGCGAACTCGACGAGGACGCGCTGTGAACGGCGCGGCGGGAGACCCGATGAAGACCTTCCCCCTTCCGCGCTCGACCGAGCGCACCCTGCGGCTGCTGTGGGCGGCGTCCGTGCTGGTCCTGATGCTCGCGGCGAGCGCGCTCGCGCCGGCCCGGGCGCAGGAGGCCGCCGCGGCCACCGTCGACAAGGGCGACGTGGCCTGGATGCTGGTGTCCACGCTGCTGGTGCTGCTGATGGCGATGCCCGGGCTGGCGCTGTTCTACGGCGGCATGGTGCGCGCCAAGAACGTGCTCTCGGTGCTGACCCAGGTCATGACCGTGTTCAGCCTGCTGGTGGTGCTGTGGGCGATCTACGGCTACAGCCTGGCCTTCGCCGGCGGCGGCGCGTGGATCGGCAGCCTCGACAAGCTGTTCCTGGCGGGCGTCGGCGTCGACAGCCTCGCCGACACCTTCAGCGACGGCGTCAAGCTGCCCGAGTACGTGTTCTTCGCGTTCCAGGCGACCTTCGCCGGCATCACCGGCGCGATCATCGTCGGCGGCTTCGCCGAGCGCGCGCGGTTTGCCGCGGTGCTGCTGTTCTCGGTGATCTGGTTCACCCTGGGCTACCTGCCGATCGCGCACATGGTGTGGGCGCCGGGCGGCTTCCTGTTCGAGCTCGGCGCGCTGGACTTCGCCGGCGGCACGGTGGTGCACATCAACGCCGGCGTCGCCGGCCTGGTCGGCGCATGGATGGTCGGGCGCCGCATCGGCTTCCGCCGCGAGGCGATCAAGCCGCACAACCTGACCTTCACCTACGTCGGCGCCTGCCTGCTGTGGGTGGGCTGGTTCGGCTTCAACGCCGGCTCCAACCTCGAGGCCACCGCCGCCGCGGCACTCGCCTTCGTGAACACCATGCTCGCCACCGCCGCCGCGGTGCTGGCCTGGGGCGTGACCGAGCGCATCAGCAAGGGCAAGGCCTCGGTGTTGGGCGCGGCCTCGGGCGCGATCGCCGGCTTGGTCGGCATCACCCCGGCGGCGGGCCTGGTCGGGCCGATGGGCGCGATCGTCATCGGCCTGGTCGCCGGCGCGGTGTGCGTGTGGGGGGTCAACGGCCTCAAGCGCATGCTCGGCGCCGACGACAGCCTGGACGTGTTCGGCGTGCACGGGCTCGGCGGCATCGTCGGTGCACTGCTGACCGGCGTGTTCGCCGCGCCCGGCCTCGGCGGCACCGGTGGCGCCGACTTCAGCATCGCCGGCCAGGTGCTGATCCAGGCGCTCGGCGTCGGCGTCACCCTGGTCTGGATCGGCGCGGTCTCGGTGGTCGGTTTCCTCGTCGCCCGGGCGGTGTTCGGCCTGCGCGTGAGCGAGGAGGCCGAGCGCGCGGGTCTCGACATCAGCACCCACGGCGAATCCGCCTACGAAAGCTGAGCGACGGGCGTCGGCCGCGACCGCGGCCGACGTTCCGCGGCATCCGCCGGGTGCATCGGGCGGCGAGGAAGGAGGCGGCATGCAGATCCGCGACGTGCGTGGCGGACGGCAACGGGCGGAGGCGGCGCGTCGTGTGCGGCTGGCCGGCGCGTCGCGCGCCGGGCGCATGATGCGGCCGTTGTCGCCCGCCGAGGACGCCGCCGGCGGCGCGGCGGCGGCGTCCTACAATGCGGCGATGACGCCGCCGACCCTCGACACCCTGAGCCTGCCGGTCGCCTGGATCCACGCCGACGGCAGCATCGCCGGCTGCAATCCCGCCTTCGCGCGCTGGCTCGGGCTGAGCCTGCGCCGGCTCGAGCGCCTGCCCCTCGACGAGCTCGACGCCGAGGACGGACGCCTGGCCGCGCTGACCGCGCGCCTGCGCGACGACGGCGACACCCTGCGCGCGCACCGGCTGCGCCTGCGCGTGCCCGGCGGCGCCGAATATTTCGCCGATGCGCTGCTGGTGCGCGACGGCGAGGGCGTGCGGCTGGAGGCGATGCCGGTCGAGGAATTCCCCGGCGCCGATCCCGCCACCGCCATGCCTGCGGCGCTGCACGCCGCGCTGCGCGGCCTCGCGCACGAGATCCGCAACCCGCTGGCCGGGCTCCGGGGCGCCGCCCAGCTGCTGTCGCGGCGGGTCGAGGACGCCGAATCGCGCACCCTGGTCGAGCTGCTGCAGAGCGAGTGCGCACGGCTCGGCACCCTGCTCGACCGCCTGGTCGACCCGGCGCCGGCGCGCCCGCTCGAGCCGCTCAACATCCACAGCGTGCTCGAGCGCGTGCGCCTGCTGGCCGAGGCCGAGGCCGGCTGGGCGGTGCGCCTGCAGCGCGACTACGACCCCAGCCTGCCCGAGGTCGACGGCGATCCGGACCGCCTGGTGCAGGCGCTGTGGAACCTGGTGCGCAACGCGCTCGAATCCGGCGCCGGGACCGTGCTGCTGCGCACCCGCATCGAGCGCCAGGTGCTGATCGGCGCGACCACGCACCGCTTCGCGCTGCGGGTCGAGGTCGAGGACGACGGCCGCGGCGTGCCCGAGGACCTGGCCGAGCGCATCTTCCTGCCGCTGGTGTCCGGCCGCGCCGAGGGCTCGGGCCTGGGGCTGCCGCTGACCCAGCAGATCGCGCGCGAGCACGGCGGCGCGCTGAGCTACCGCTCGCGGCCAGGGCGCACGGTGTTCATCCTGCTGCTGCCGGCCGCGTCGGAGGCGGCGCCCGTCGAGGAGGCGCCCGTCGATGCCGGGGCCTGAGGCGGCGGTGTGGGTGGTCGACGACGACCGTGCGGTGCGCTTCGTGCTGGCCCAGGCGCTGCGCGAGGCCGGCTACCGGGTGCGCGAGTTCCAGCGCGCCGACGAGGCGATGGCGGCGCTCGACGCGAGCCAGCCGGACCTGGTGTTCACCGACGTGCGCATGCCCGGTCTCGACGGCCTGGGCTTCCTGGATGCACTGCGCGCGCGCCTGCCGGAGCTGCCGGTGGTGGTGATGAGCGCCTGGACCGACGTCAGCGCGACCGCCGGCGCGTTCCGCGGCGGCGCGCGCGAGTTCCTGTCCAAGCCGTTCGATCTCGACGACGCGGTGGCGCTGGCCGAACGCGCGCTGCCGCGCACGCAGGAGCCGGCGGTCGCCGCCGCGCCGGCCGACGCCGACAGCGTGCTGATCGGCGAGGCGCCGGCGATGCGTGCCCTGTTCCGCGCCATCGGCCGCCTTGCGCAGGCGCCGCTGTCGGTGCTGGTCACCGGCGAGACCGGCACCGGCAAGGAGCTGGTCGCGCGCGCCCTGCACCGCGAATCGCCGCGCGCGCGCGCGCCGTTCGTGGCGCTCAACACCGCCGCCATCCCCGCCGAGCTGCTGGAGTCCGAACTCTTCGGCCACGAGGCCGGCGCCTTCACCGGCGCGGCGCGGCGCCACGTCGGCCGCTTCGAGCAGGCCGACGGCGGCACCCTGTTCCTGGACGAGATCGGCGACATGCCGGCGGCGCTGCAGACCCGCCTGCTGCGGGTGCTGGCCGAGGGCGAGTTCTTCCGCGTCGGCGGCCGCGAGCTGATCCGCGTCGACGTGCGGGTGATCGCGGCGACCCACCAGGATCTCGAGCAGCGCGTGGCGGCCGGCCAGTTCCGCGCCGACCTGCTGCATCGCCTCGACGTGGTGCGCCTGCGCGTGCCGCCGCTGCGCGAGCGCAGCGAGGACATACCGGCGCTGGCCGCGGCCTTCCTGGCGCGGGCGGGCGAGGAGCTGGGCGGCTCCGCCCGACGCTTCGCGCCGGAGGCGGTCGCGCGCCTGCAGCGCCATGCCTGGCCGGGCAACGTGCGCGAGCTGCGCAACCTGTGCTGGCGCCTCGCCGCGCTGGCGCCCGGCCACACCGTCGGCCTGGCCGACCTCGCCGCGGCGCTCGGGGCGGATGCGGCGCCGGCCACGGCGCCGGAGTGGACCGAGGTCCTGCGGGCATGGGCGCGCGACGCGCTCGCCCGCGGCGAGACCGGCCTGCATGCGAGTGCCCTCCGGCGCTTCGACGCCGCCCTGCTGGACGCGGCGCTCGCGCACACCGGTGGACACCGGCAGCGCGCGGCGGCCAAGCTCGGCCTCGGCCGCAACACGGTCACCCGCAAGCTCGGCGCCGGGCGGCGTCCGCCGGAGCGCTGAGCGCTGACGCCAAATGAACGGGCGCCGCGCCAAGGTGACGGGCCCGCCCTCCGAGGACATCGACATGCGTACCGCACTGTTCGTCGCCATCACCGCCATCGCCGCCGCCGCCGGCTGCGCGCGCGAGCCCGAAGACACGGCCATGAACGACAACGCGCCGGCGGCGGACGCGCCCGCGGCACCGCCGGCCGCGACGCCGCCGACCGCTCCGGCCGCGGGCGATCTGCCGCCGACCACGACCATGGACGATTCCGCGATGACCGCCACCGCCACCCTGCGGTCCGCCGAGGGCCAGGACATCGGCGGCACGATCACCTTCACCTCGCGCGACGGCGAGATCCACGCCAGCGGCCAGGTCACCGGGCTGCCGGCGGACAGCGAGCACGGCTTCCACGTGCACGAGAACGGCGACTGCAGCGCGCCGGACTTCAGCAGCGCCGGCGGGCACTTCAATCCGACCGACGTCGCCCACGGCGGCCCCGAGGAGCAGCCGCACCACGTCGGCGACATGGGCAACATCAGCGCCGACGGCGAGGGCATGGCCGAGGTCGACGCGGAACTCGAGGGCGCCACCCTCGGCACCGGCGAGCCGACCGACATCGTCGGCAAGGCCGTGGTCGTGCACGAGAAGGCCGACGATCTCGACAGCCAGCCGAGCGGCGATGCCGGCGGGCGCTGGGCCTGCGGCGTGATCGAGCAGGGCGGCGAGGCCGACATGCGGACGATGTGACCGCGTCCGTCGCCTGACCCTGGCGCCGCTGCCGGCCCTGCCGCAGCGGCGCCGTCGTATCCGCCTCCCGCAGGAATCGCCATGAGCCAGATCCTCGTCCGCCCCGCAGAAGCCTCCGATGTCGACCTCCTCGCGCGCTGGGCCGTGGCCATGGCCGAGGAGACCGAGGGCAGGGCGCTGGCGGAGGAGACCGTGCGGCGCGGGATCGCCCTGGGCATCGCCGACCCGGCGCGGGCGCGCTATTTCGTGGCCCTGAGCAGCGATGCCTACGGCGGCGCCGAGGTGGTGCGGATCCCGGTCGGTACGCTGATGCTCACGCGCGAGTGGAGCGACTGGCGCTGCGGCGACTGGTGGTGGATCCAGAGCGTCTACGTGGCCCCCGACCACCGCCGCCGCGGCGTGTTCCGCGCGCTCTACGCCCACGTGGAGGATGCCGCCCGCGCCGATCCCCAGGTCTGCGGCCTCCGGCTCTACGTCGAGAAGCACAACGCCGCTGCGCAGGCGACCTATGCGTCGCTGGGGATGGGGGACGCGGGGTATGCGATGTACGAGGTGGAGATGAAGCGGGACTCGGGACTCGGGAACCGGGACCGGTGAAGTTCCACGCGAGTGCCGCGAGCGCCCCGTAGGAGCGGCTTCAGCCGCGACCGGAAGCGACCAGGGCCGGGCCGCTTTCCCTGCTGCCGGAACACCCTCGCCATTCCCGCTTCCCGCTTCCCGCTTCCCGATCCCCGCCTTACCCGCCCTACCCCCCGACCAACCGCCCCCGCGCCTCCTCGCCCGGCGCGATCGCCACCGTCTCCACGCCGATGCCGTGCGCGCCGAGCACGGCCAGCAGCTGGCGCTGGCGGCGCTGGAAATGGCCGAACGCCGCCCCGAACCGCTCCGGCCCGGTCTCTGCCGGCACCAGCCCCGCATCGGCCCAGGTGCCGATGTCGAAGCCGGCGGCGCGCACGCCGCCGTCGGCGTGGCGCAGCAGCGGCTCCGGCGGTGCGTCGAGCCAGACCTCCTCGCCCGGCGCGAGCAGGGCCGCCTCGATCAGCGGCCAGAGCCCGTCCAGCCCGGCATGCCCGTACTGCATCGCCGTCATCGCGACCAGGTCGTGCAGGGTGAGGTAGCGGGCGTGCTCGACCTGTGCGCCGAACGCGTCCTGCGCCAGCAGCGCGGTCGCGGGATCGGCCATGCCGGTGTCGAGCAGGGTCTCCTCCAGGCGCATGCCGACCGCCGCGGCAGTGGCGGCCTCGCCGACCAGGGCGAACGGCACCAGCCGCAGCGGCCCGCCGACGTAGTTCCCGTCCGGCGCGAGCGCCGCGGGCAGGCGGCCGTCGTCGCTGCCGAAGGCGATGATGCGGCCCTGGTCGGCGCGTCCCGGCGCGCGCGCAGCCAGATCGGCGAGCGTCGCGTGCACCGGCCAGCGCGGGCGCAGCAGCTCGACCGGGTCGAAATGCGCCGCCACCAGTGCGAGGTCGAGCGCGGGCGCCTCCGGCGCATGCCGGGCGAGGTCGCGGGCGATGCGCTCGCCGAGCGCGCCGGCCGACTCCTGGTCCAGTGCCAGCCGGTCGGCGAGGGTGGAGGGGACCAGCTCCAGCGCAAGCGCGCCGAAGCAGCGGTCGGTGGACATCGGCATCACGGACTCCTCGAAGACGGTCGCGGACCGCGCTCACCGGCGTGAACGGCGGCGGACTTCATGCATACGCCACCGTTTGGCGCGGGCGGCCGCAGTCACTAAGCTATGGCGGACACGCATTATGCCCGGGCGGCGCACGCGGCCCGGGCCGCGCAACGAGGCCACGCCATGCGTCAATCCCGTCCCGTCGCCGTGCTCGGCGGCGTCCGTATCCCCTTCTGCCGCAGCAATACCGCGTATTCGGACGTCGGCAACCTCGGGATGTCGATCCGTACCCTGGGCGCCCTGGTGGAGCGCTACCGGCTGCACGGCGAGATCCTCGGCGAAGTGGCGATGGGTGCGGTGCTCAAGCACGCCTCGGACTGGAACATCGGCCGCGAGGCGACGCTGTCGTCGGGCCTGCATCCGCACACGCCCGGCATCACCATGCAGCGCGCCTGCGGCACCAGCCTCGACACCATCGTGGCGGTGGCCAACAAGGTCGCCCTCGGCCAGATCGAGGCCGGCATCGGCGGCGGCTCCGACACCACCTCCGATCCGCCGATCGCGGTCAGCCGCGCGCTGCGCCGGCGCCTGCTCGACCTCAACCGCGCGAAGGACCTCAAGGGCCGTCTCGCCGCGCTGAGCGGCTTCTCGCTGCGCGACCTGGCGCCGGAGTTCCCCGGCGTGGGCGAGCCGCGCACCGGCAAGTCGATGGGCGAGCACTGCGAGATGATGGCCAAGGAGTGGGCGATCCCGCGCGAGTCGCAGGACGAACTCGCGGTCGCCTCGCACCACAAGGCCGCCGCCGCCTACGAGCGCGGCTTCTACGACGACCTCGTGGTCAGCTTCCGCGGCGTGCAGCGCGACAACATCCTGCGCCCGGACACCTCGCTGGAGAAGCTCGCCACCCTGAAGCCGGCCTTCGACCGCACCTCCGGGCAGGGCACGCTGACCGCGGGCAACTCCACGCCGCTCACCGACGGCGCCGCCGCCTGCCTGATCGCCTCCGACGAGTGGGCGCAGGCGCACGGCCACGAGCCGCTCGCCTGGATCCGCGACACCCAGGTCGCGGCGGTGGACTTCGTCCACGGCGAGGGCCTGCTGATGGCGCCGGCCTGGGCGGTGGCCCAGCTCCTGGCCCGCAACGGCCTGACCCTGCAGGACTTCGACTTCTACGAGATCCACGAGGCCTTCGCCGCGCAGGTGCTGTGCACCCTGCGCGCCTGGGAGAGTGCCGAGTTCTGCAGGACCAAGCTCGGACTCGACGCGCCGCTCGGCTCGATCGACCGCAGCCGGCTCAACGTGGTCGGCTCCTCGCTGGCGCTCGGCCATCCCTTCGCCGCGACCGGCGCACGCATCGTCGCCACCACCGCCAAGCTCCTCAAGGAGAAGGGGTCCGGCCGCGCGCTGATCTCGATCTGCACCGCCGGCGGCATGGGCGTGGTTGCGATCATGGAGCGCTGAAGCCCGCTTCGTCTCCCCGCACGGGCCGTTCCCCGGCCTGATCCCGGCTCCTCCGGCCGGCGGTGCAACGCCGCCGTGCCCGGACATACGCGCACGGGCGTCCACGAGCGGGGCCGCGGGGCCCCTGCGTCGCTCGACGCCTGGCGGCTGGTCCCTGCACGGGCGCGTGCGTGAACATCCCCATCGGCCGCGCGCCGCGCTGGCGCTGATGCGCTGCGGCACCCTTTCGGCCTGACGCCGTGGCGCCCCGCGCGCGGCTCATCTACCGCCATCGTCGGCGATCTGCTCGGCATCATCACCGAGCTTTCACGTTCGTACCGCCCGCCTCCGCTGCGGCGGCCGCTTTCAGAACGTTCTCATTCCGCCGCTCGATGTTCCGCCGTTAGATCGATGCGTCGCGTCACGCCACGCGAATCCGTATCGCCCGGAGCGCCGCCGCCTGTCCATGGACATCCGTCCCCGCCTCCCGGCATGTGCCAGCTCATGGCACGCGCCCCGCCGCCAGGTCCGCCACATCGGATGCGACGGCAGCGCCTGTGCGCGGGGCGTCGCGGCCATGGCAGGCGACGCCGGCACGGCGTTCTCCAGCCGCGGCTTCCGGCGCGCACATGCCGGTCGCGCCCGACCGCCGGGCGACCGCGTCCCTCCCACATCCCGAGTCCGTCCCGCCGCCGCTACGTGCAGGCGGTGCGGACGGTCCTAGCGCAGCCACCACGAACCAGGGGAGCAGCCACCCATGCCCACCGTCATCGCCTCCGTCTCAGGTCCAGATCGCGACGTTCTCGAGGTCGAATTCCCGCAGGCCGGCTCGGGCGCGGTGCCCATGGCGGACGTCGACGACATCCAGATCCCGGTCGGGCCGGAGGAGGTCGAGCAGCTGGTCCGCGACGGGGACGATCTGCTGATCACCCTGCGCGGCATGGGCACGCTGCGGGTGCCGCGGTTCTTCGAGGAGGACGAGGACGGGCGCCTGTTCCTGGACGACGACGGCGAGCTGCTGCAGGTGCAGTCCGTCGCCGTCGAGCAGGGCGTGCTTCCCTACACCACCGTCGCCTGGGAGGGACCGGCGCCGCTGGTGGCTGCCGGCGAGGGACTGGGGGCAGCAGCGATCGCGCTGCCGATCCTCGGCGCGGTCGGCCTGGCCGCCGCCGCCGGTGGAGGCGGCGGTGGCGGCGGGGATGACGATGACGACGATGGCGGCGTCGATCCCTCCCCGCCGGTCAGCGACACGACCGCGCCCACGCCGCCCACCGATCTGGCCGTCAGCGATGACGGCGAGGTGGTGACGGGCAGCGGCGAGCCCGGCGCCATCGTGCGCGTGGTCGACGAGAACGGCGACGTCATCGGCGAAGGCACCGTCGGCGCCGGCGGCGAATTCGAAGTCGAGCTCGACCCGCCGCAGCGTGACGGCCAGGAGCTGGCAGTCGACCTGACCGATCCCGCCGGGAACACGTCCGACCCCGCCACCGTCGACGCGCCCGACACGACCGCGCCCGCCGCGCCGACCGATCTCGCCGTCGGCGGCGATGGCGACGTGGTGAGCGGTGCCGGCGAGCCGGGCGCCAGCGTGCGCGTGATCGACGAGAGCGGCGAGGTGATCGGCGAAGGCACGGTCGGCGCCGACGGCCGCTTCGAAGTCGAGCTCGATCCGCCGCAGCTCGAGAGCCAGAACCTGACAGTCGACCTGACCGATGCGGCCGGCAACACGTCGCCTCCCGCCGCGGTCGCGGCTCCCGACGGTACTCCGCCGGCCGCGCCGAGCGATCTTGCCGTCGCCGACGAGGGCGATGTGGTCACCGGCGCGGGCGAGCCGGGCAGCAGCGTGCGCGTGCTCGACGAGGACGGCGATGTCATCGGCGAGGGCACGGTGGGCGACGACGGACGCTTCGCCGTGGCCGTCGCTCCGCCGCAGCTCGACGGCCAGGAACTGGCGGTCGATCTCACCGATGCCGCCGGCAACACGTCTGCGCCGGCGAGCGTGGTTGCGCCCGATGCCGTCGCGCCCGGCCCAGACACCACGGCCGTCGCGATCGATCCGGTGGCCGGCGACGACGCGCTGGATCTCGGGGAATCGACCGGCGACGTGACGGTCAGCGGCCGGGTCACCGGTGTGTTTTCCGACGGCGACGCGGTCACCGTCATCGTCGACGGCGACGCCTACATCACGGCGGTGGACGCGACGGGGGCTTGGTCGGTCACCGTGCCCGGCAGCGCGCTGGCGGACGACGTGGACCGGCAGGTCGAGGTGAGCGTGACGGCGTCGGACGCTGCGGGCAACGTCGGCACCGTCACCGCGACGCGCGCCTACATCGTCGACACCACCAGCCCCGGCGGCATCGACGGCGACGAGGCGCCGACGGTCGCCGTTCCGGAGGCCGTGGACGGGATCAATGCCGCCGAGCTCGACGACGGCGTCCAGGTCGAGGTCGGCCTGACGCCCGGGACCCAGGCCGGCGACACGGTGACGGTCACGGTCGCCAACGGCGACGGCAGCGTCACCAACGTCGGCACGTATGCGGTGACCGACGCCGACGTCGCGGCCGGCAGCGTGCAGGTCACCGTGCCCGGCACCGGGCTCGTCGACGGCAGCTACGAGGCCGAGGCGATCATCACCGACGCCGCCGGCAACAGCTCGGCGCCCGGCCGCAGCGCGCCCTTCGGCATCGACACCACCAGCCCGGGCGGCCCGGACGGCAGCGACGCGCCGGTGGTGACGGTGCCCGAGGCCGCCGACGGCGGCGTCAATGCCGACGAGCTGGCAGACGGCGTGCAGGTCGGCGTCGCGCTCACGGCGGGCGCGCAGGCCGGCGACACGGTGGCGGTGAGCATCCTCGACGACGGCGGCGGCGTCGTGGGCTCCGCCGACTACACGCTGACCGCCGCCGACATCGCCGCCGGCAGCGTCGAGGTCACCGTGGCCGGCGCGGGCCTGGCCGACGGCAGCTACAGCGCCGCAGCCACGATCACCGACGCCGCCGGCAACGGCTCGGCCACCGGCACGAGCGACGACTTCGCGGTCGATACGACCGGTCCGGGCGGCATCGACGGCAGCCAGATTCCGCTCGTTGCGGTGCCGGAGGCCGAGGGCGGCATCAATGCCGCCGAGGCCGCCGATGGCGTACGCGTCTTCGTCGACCTCACCGATGCCACCGCCAGCGGTGACAGCGTCCAGATCCAGCTGCGCAACGATGCGGGAACCGTCGTGGCCACGCAGACCGTCGTGGTCACCGAGGCCGATGTCGGGCTCGGCGTCGTGTCGGCCCTCCTGTCGACGGCCGACCTGGTGGACGGCGCCTACAGCGCCGAGGCGGTGATCCGCGACCCGGCCGGGAATGCATCCGGTGTCGGTGCCACCTCCGTCACCGTAGACACCACGGTGGAGGTCTCGCAGCTCGAGGCGGGCGGCAGCTGGGAGTATTCCCTGGATGCCGGCGAGACATGGACAGCCGGCTCCGGCACCTCCTTCGAGGTGCCCGAGGGCAGCTACGCCGAAGGCGAAGTGCGGGTGCGCCAGCGCGACGCGGCCGGCAACCTCAGCGACAGCGGCACGCTCGATGCGGTCGTCGTCGACAACTCGGACCCCGGTGGCGACGACGGCACCGACGCGCCCGTCGTCGGGGTACCGGAAGCCGCGGACGGCTTCGTCAACGCGGCCGAGGCGGCGGATGGCGTCGGCATCGCCGTCACGCTGACCGCCGGCACCCGCGCGGGCGACACAATCACCGTCTCGCTGCTGGATGACGGCGGTACGCTCGTGGCCACCGCGACCCATGTGGTCACCGCCGCGGAGGGCGAAGCCGGCAGCGCCCTGGTGCCGGTGGGCGGCGCAACCCTGGAGAGCGGCACCTACACCGCCGAGGCGGTGATCGTCGACGCGGCCGGCAACAGCTCGGCTCCGGGCGTGTCGGCCGGCTTCGATCTGGACGTGGATGCGCCCCCGCCCCCGGCTCCGGCCCTGGAGGCCGACACCGGCGAGGCCGGTGACCGCATCACCGCCGACGGCACCGTGCTGGTGGATGATCTCGAGGCCGGCGGCAGCTGGGAGTACTCGCTCGACGGTGGCGACAGCTGGAGCGCGGGCAGCGGCGGTTCCTTCGAACTGCCCGAGGGCGACTACGGCACGGACCAGATCCTGGTGCGCCAGCGCGATGCCGCGGGCAACCCCAGCCCCGCGGCCGCGCTGGCACCGGTGACGGTGGATACGACCTCTCCCGGCGGCGCCGGCGGGCAGGGCGCTCCGGCCATCGCCGTCGTCGAGGCCGCCGACGGCAGCGTCGGTGCCGCCGAGGTCGCCGACGGCATCGACGTCGCCGTGACGCTTACCCCGGGCACGGAGGCAGGCGACGTCATTGTCCTCACCGTCACCGGCCCGGATGGCGCGGCGACCACCTCCTACGCGGTCACCGCCGCGGACATCGGCGCAGGCGTGGCGACCGTGGCCGGCGTGGGGCTGGGTGCCGACGGTCCCTACACGGTGCAGGCCGTGATCGAGGACGCTGCCGGACAATCCTCGCAGCCGTCCAACAGCGTCGGCTTCGACCTGGACACGGATGCGCCATCGGCACCGTTGTCGCTGGCGATTCCCGAAGCCGCGGACGGTGCGGTCGTCGCCGGCGAACTCGCCGACGGGCTGCAGGCGGTGGTCGGTCTTCCGGCCGACGCCGTGGCGGGCGACAGGGTGACGGTCACCGTCACCGACGGTGCGGTGAGCCTCAGCGGCCAGCAGACCTTGACGGCCGCGGACATCGCGGCAGGCTCGGTCACCGTCACCGTGCCCGGCGGCGGCTTCGTCAGCGGGTCCTACGAGGCCATCGCGGCGGTGACCGACGCCGCCGGCAACAGCGGTCCCGACTCGGCGCCCGTGGCATTCGACGTCGATGTCGAGATTCCGGCGACGCCGTCGCTGGCGATCGCGGAGGCCGCAGACGGCCTCGTCGACGAGGTCGAACTGGGCGACGGGGTGCTGGCCGAGGTGATTCTTCCCGAGGGCGGCGGCGCCGGCGAGCGCGTGGAAGTGACCTTCAGCGACGGCGGCCAGACCTACGTCGCCTCGGTGACGCTGGCGACGGACGTCGCCGCCGGCGACAGCGTCGACATCGCCTATGGCGGGCCGCTGCCCGATGGCGACTACACCGCGACCGCGATCCACTACGGCATCGCAGGCACGCCCTCGGCACCGTCGAACGCGGTCGAGCTGACCGTCGACGCGGTGCCATTGGCGGCCGGCGCGACGGGCGCAACGGTCGACGAGTCGGCGCTGGACGGCGGGGCTGCCGTGGCCACCGGGGTGTTCTCGGTCGCCGGCGCCAACGGGGGGCTGAGCTGGAGCCTCGCCGAGCCCACGGCGCCGCTCACCAGCGGCGGCGTCGCACTGGCCTGGAGCGGTGTCGGCACCGACACCCTGGTCGGAAGCGCGGGCGGGGTGGAGGTCCTGCGGGTGAGCGTGGCCGCCGATGGCAGCTACACGGTGATGCTGTCGGCTCCGCTCGACCATCCCGCGGCCGGCGCCGATGTCCTCGACGTGGCCCTGCTGGCGACTGCGACCGACGCGACCGGCGATACCGCGACGGCCGGTCTCGGCCTGCAGGTCGCCGACGGTGTCCCGCAGCTGGCAGCACCGGCCACGGTGGTGCTCACCAGCGCCGGCTCCGTGAGCGGCAACGTGGTCGACGACTTCGGCGCCGACGGCGGCACGCTGACCGCGCTGGTCGTCGACGGCGTCACCTTCTCGGTGGACGAGGCGACCGGCACCGTCAGCACGAGCGGCGATGCCAGCGTCTTCGCCGGCTACTCCTACAGTGCGGGTCAGCTCACGATCGACACCTACCGCGGCGAGAGCATCGCCGTGGACGTGGAGACCGGTGCGTACACCTACAGCGCCACCGGCGTGGCGGCCACGCCCGACAGCAATTCGGCACCCGTGGCCAACATCGCCTCGCCCGGCGCCCTGCTCGGCCTCGTCGACGCCAACGTCCTGGGGCTGATCGACCTGAGTTCGCAGCAGTTCTTCACCGCCCGCGACGACGACGGCGAGGTGAGCCGGGTCGAGCTGACCTTCCAGGCCGGCCTCGATCTCGCCGCACGGCGCCTCGGCTTCTCGCAGGCGCTGGCGGACGAGCTGGGGCTCGACGTGACGCTGACCACCACGAACACGCTGGTCTACACGCGCTCCAGGATCGTCATCACCGGCGAGGACGGCGGCCCCGTCGATACGCTCGCGCTCAACGAGTTCCTGGCGTCGATCACCGTCACCGGCGGCCTCAGCAGCCTGCTCACCCTGGGCCTGGCGCCGACGTTCACGATGACCGTGTCCGACGGCACCGCGAGCGACACCGCCTCCAGCACCGAGCTGCTGGACCTCAGCCTCGTCAGCGGCCTGCTCGGCGCGACGCCGCCGCAGAACGTGCGCACCGGCACCGGCGCCGGCGACACCCTCAACGGCGACACCAATCCGGCGGACACCGCCGACCGTCTCTACGGCCTGGCGGGCAACGACACCCTCAACGGCGGGCTCGGATCCGACCTGCTGCGCGGCGGTGCCGGCAGCGACATCCTCCGTGGCGGCGCCGGCAACGACATCCTGATCGGCGGCACCGGCGCCGATGTGCTCACCGGCGGCGCCGGCAGCGACGTGTTCCTGTGGGAAGACGGCGACGGCGGCGGCGCGGTGAGCGACCGCATCACCGACTTCTCCGGCGCCGGCGTGGCCGCCGGTGGGGACGTGCTCGACCTCTCGCGCCTGCTCACCGGCGAGGGTGCCGTGGGCGCCAACCCGGGCAACCTGGTGCGCTACCTCCACTTCGCGGTGGTCGACGGCAACACCGTGGTCTCGATCAGCAGCTCCGGCGGCTACGCCGGCGGCTGGAATGCGGGCAATGCGGCGGCCACCGACCAGCAGATCGTCCTGGAAGGTGTCGACCTGGTCTCCGGCCTCGGTTCCGACCATGCGGTGATCGCCGACCTGCTGGCCAACGGCACGCTGGTCGTGGACCAGGCCGAGGTCGAGGGCGAGGCCGGCGACGGCACCACGACGGTCGATTTCGTCGCCACCGACGGCGACGGCGACACCAGCTCCACCACGGTCGAATTCGACTCCAGCGGCGTCCCGCAGAACGGCTTCGATCCCGCCAACGTGGCGCCGCAGACCCAGGTCTCGGCGACGTCGCTGCTGGGGCTGGTCGGTGTCGAGGCGCTGGGGCTGGTCGACCTCGACCACCAGGATCTGGTCGCGGTCGACGCCGACAACAACCTCAGCCGTGTGCAGGTCCGCTACGAGCCCCTGCTGGGCCTGAACCTGACGCCGCTGGGCTTCGGCTATTCGGAGGCGATGGCCGAAGCCTTCGGCTACACCGTGGAGGTCGCGAGCGACGGCGGCGTGCTGGGGCTGCTGGCGCCCAGCGCCACGATCACGATCTCCGCCGCGCCGGGCGGGACGCTCGACAACGTCGAGATCAACGAGCTGCTGGCCACCGTCCACCTCACCAACGGGGACGGCGGCCTGCTCGACGGCTCCCTGCTCAGCCTGGACCTGCTCAACGCGCTCACGATCGAAGCCACCGACGCGCAGGGCCTCCAGTCCTCGTCGGCGGTCGGCAGCCTGCTCGACGTCAGCCTGCTCAATACCCTGGACGGCGGCGCCGGGTTCCTGCTCGAAGGCAGCGTCGAGGCCGATCTCCTGACCGGGGACGCCGGCGAGGACCGCCTGTACGGCTATGTAGGCGTCGACACGCTCATCGGCGGCGGCGGTGCCGACCTGCTGCGCGGTGGCGACGGCGACGACCGTCTGGTCGTGGGCGACGACGGCTTCGTCCTCGCCGACGGTGGCCTGGGCGTGGACGTGCTCGAGCTGGCCGATGGCATCGTCCTCGACCTGAGCGGCGAGACCGATCGCGTGGCCGGCATCGAGACGATCGATCTCGGCGCGAATCTCGGGGTCGGCGTGGAGCTGACACTGGACGAGGTCGCCGCCGAGGCGCTGACCGACGAGTTCGATGCGCTCAGGATCGACGGCGACGCCGCCGACGCGGTGACGCTGACCGGCGCCACGGCCACCGGCGCGAGCGCCACCATCGGCGGCGAGGTCTACGCCGAGTACAGCCTCGGCAACGTGAGCCTGCTGGTCGACGAGGACATCGGGGTCGCGGTTGGCTGAGCAGGATCGGTCGCATCCGGCCGCGCGCCCGCGCGGCCGGCACAGGCTCCGCCGCAGCAGGCTGTGGCGGTCGTCCATCGTGCTGGTGGCCCTGCTGCTGGCGCTGCCTGCCGGCGCGCTGCCGCTGGAGGAGGCCGTGAGGATCGGCGTCGCACGCGATCCGCGGGTGCAGGGCGCGGTGGCCGAGGTGCAGCAGAGCGAAGGCGAACTCTCCGTCTCCCGCACCGGCTACTGGCCGACGGTCAGCGCCTGGACCGGCCCGCAGTCCGGCGGCACCGCCTACGAGGTCACGATCGCGCAGATGCTCTACGACTTCGGCCGCGTGCGCAGCCGCGTCGACGCCGGCTCGGCGCGCGTGCGCGAGGCGCTGGCGTCGCTGGCCGTCACCCGCGAGGAGGTCGCGCTGGAGGTCGCCGAGGTGTGGCTCGGCCTGCGCGAGGCCGCGGCGCTGGTCGCGGCGATCGAGAGCCACCTCGGCCGGCTCGACGAGCTGGAGGCGCTGGGCCGCCAGCGCGGCGAGGGCGGCTACGCCGACCGCTCGGAGCTGGCGCGCATCCGCTCGCGGCTCGGCGCGGTCGAGGCCGAGCTGGCCCTGGCGCAGAGCGAGCAGGGCGACCTCCAGGCGCAGTTCCTCGAGCTCGTCGGTCGCCTGCCGCAGGGCCCGATGCCGGAGCCGCGCGCGTTCGACCTGCTCGGGCCGCTGCAGGGCCCGGCGGCCCTGGATGCGGCCGTCGCCGCGGCGCCGGCGGTGGTGCGCGACCGCGCGGCCGAGGACGCCGCGGAGGCCGGCATCGCCGAGGCCGAGGCATCGCGCTGGCCGCAGCTCAACCTGGAGGGCTCGGTGCTCCGCCGCGAGATCGGCGGACGCCTGACCAACGACAGCACCATCGCCCTGCGCCTGCGCATGGACGCCTTCCAGGGGCCGTCGACCTGGCGCCGGGTCGGCGTGGAGCGCTCGCGTCGCGAGGTGGCGCAGTTCCAGGTCCAGCGCAGCCGCCGCGAGATCCGCCGCGCGGTCGGCGTGCTGGCCGCGACGCTGCCGCCGCTGCGGGCGCGCCGGCGCGCGCTCGAGGAGCAGGTGGTGGAGCTCGAGCGCACCCGCGAGGTCTACATGGACCAGTTCCTGGTCGGCATGCGCGGCGTTGCGGACCTGCTGACCGTCGAGAGCGAATGGCTGCAGGCCACGCGCGAACGCATCACCCTCGACGCCGAACCGCTGCGGCTGCAGTACCGGGCCGCGGCGCACCTGGGACGCCTGGCCGATCACCTGCAGGCGGCGTCCCTCCACGGAGACGCCGGATGAACCTGATGCATGCCGTGCCGGCGGAGGATCCGCTGCGCGAGGGGCTGTGCCTGCTGGCCGCACGCCTCGGGCGGCCGGCCAGTCCGGACCTGCTGGCCGACGGCGTCGCCCTCGAGCAGGGGCGCCTGCCGCTGTCGATGGTGCCGCGGGTGATGCGCCGCGCCGGCCTGGTGGCGCGGGTGGTGCGCCAGCGCGCCGCCGACGTTCCGGAGGACCTGCTGCCCGCGCTGGTGCTGCGCGCGGACGGCCGCAGCCTGCTGCTGCTGTCGCGGCGCGGCGGCGACTGCGTCGTCGCCCGTCCCGAGCTCGGCGGCGGCGAGGAGGTCATGGACGCCGCCGCGCTGGATGCCGCCGGCAGCGGCGAGGTGGTGCTGGCACGGGTCGCGGCCGCGGACGACGGCCGCGCCGGCGACTACGCCGAGGCGCGGCGCGGCCACTGGTTCTACCGCACCCTGCGCCCGCTCTGGCCGATCTACGTCGAGGTCGGCGTGGCGGCCCTGGTCGCCAACCTGCTGGCGGTCGCCAGCGCGCTGTTCGCGATGCAGGTCTACGACCGGGTGGTGCCGAACTTCGCCTTCGACACGCTGTGGATCCTCGCCAGCGGCGTGGTCCTGGCGGTCGGGATGGAGGCCCTGCTGCGGGTGCTGCGCGCGCATCTGCTGGACGCGGCCGGACGCTCGCTGGACGTCAAGCTGTCGCAGCGCCTGTTCGAGCAGGTGCTGCGCATGCGCCTGGATGCGCGGCCCGGGTCGCCGGGCGCGTTCAGCGCGCAGGTGCGGGAGTTCGAGGCGGTGCGCGAGTTCTTCACCTCGTCCACCGCCGCGGCGGTGTCGGACCTGCCCTTCGTGCTGCTGTTCATCGCGATCATCGCCGTCATCAGCGGCCCGGTCGCGCTGGTGCCGGCGGCGGCCGTGGTGCTGATCCTGGCGCCGGGCCTGCTGCTGCAGCGCTACCTGGCGGCGATGTCGCGGCGCAACCTGCGCGAGGGCGCAGTGCGCAACGGTGTGCTGCTCGAGGCGATCGAGCACCTGGAGACGGTCAAGGCCGCGCAGGCGGAAGGCCGCAGTCTGCGGCAGTGGGAGATGCTGTCCGAGCGGCTTTCCAGCGCCGGCGTGCAGTCGCGTTCCGTGTTCTCGATGCTGGCCTCCGCGGCCGCCGGAACCCAGCAGCTGACCTACGCGGCGATCGTGGTGGTGGGCGTGTACCAGATCGCCGCCGGCGAACTGACCGTCGGCGGCCTCATCGCCTGTTCCATCCTCGGTTCGCGGGCGACCGCGCCGATGGCCGGCGTGGCCGGGCTCCTGTCGCGCTGGCAGCACACGAAGGTGGCGCTGGAGGGCCTGGACGGGCTGATGGCCGCGCCGGTCGAGCGCCCCGAGGGGCGCCGGTTCACGCGCCTGCCGCAGGTCGAGGGCCGCTACGAGGTGCGCGAGCTGCGCGTGCAGCACGCGCCGGACGCACCGCGGGTGCTGGAGATCGACACGCTCGACATCGCGCCCGGCGAGCGGGTGGCGCTGCTCGGCGGCAACGGCGCCGGCAAGTCGACCCTGCTGCGGCTGCTGTCGGGCTTCGCCGCGCCCACCGAAGGCGGGATCCGCCTCGACGGCGTGGCCCTGGAACAGCTCGACCCGGCCGACCGCCGCCGCGCGATCGGCTATCTGCCGCAGGACGTGGCGCTGTTCCACGGCAGCCTGCGCGAGAACCTGCTGCTCGACCGCCACGCGCTCGAGGATGCGGAGCTGCTCGAGGTGCTGGACGCGGTCGGCCTCGGCGCCTTCGTGCGCTCGCATCCGCAGGGCCTGGACCTGGCCATCGCCGGCAACCGCTCGCTGTCCGGCGGCCAGCGGCAGGCGGTCGGGCTGGCGCGGCTGATCCTGCAGGACCCCCGCGTGGTGCTGATGGACGAACCGACCGCGGCCTTCGACCAGGCCAGCGAGCAGAAGGTGGTCGCCTTCCTGCAGCGCTGGCTCGGTGGCCGCACCCTGGTGCTGGCCACGCACAAGCGGGCCCTGCTGGCGGTCACCGGCCGGGTGGTGGTGCTGCGCAACGGCCGCGTCGTCGGTGACGGCGCGCCGGGAGCGCTGGTGCGCGGCAACCGGGTGGCCGCGGATGCGGTGGCGGAGGCGAACCATGGCGACGGCTAGGCGGCAGCGGACGCGGCTGCGCGGCCGCTTCGGCCACGGCGACACGCCCCTGGTGAGCCCGCTGGCGCGTCCGGTGCTGTGGGCGAGCCTGTTCGCCGTGGTGATCGCGGTGGCCTGGGCCGCCTGGGCCGAGCTCGACGAGGTGACCCGCGGCGACGGCCAGGTCGTGCCTTTCAGCCGGGTGCAGATCATCCAGAGCCTGGAGGGCGGCATCCTCGACCGGCTGCTGGTGGCCGAGGGCGACGTGGTCACCGCGGGCCAGCCGCTGGTGCAGCTCGACGCGGTGCGCTTCCGCACCGGCTTCGGCGAGGCGCGCGCGCGGGCCCGCGCGCTGCAGGCGGCGGTCGCGCGCCTGGAGGCGGAGGTGCGCGGTGCCGAAGCGATCGAGTTTCCCGGGACCATCGAGGAAGACGACCCGGTGATCGCGTCGGAAACCTCGCTGTTCCGCGCGCGGCGCGCGCGCCTGAACGAGGCGGTGGCCGCGCTGGAGCAGGAAATCGCGCTCGCCCGGCGCCAGCTGGCGCTGATCGAGCCGCTGGTGGCGCGGCGTTCGGTGAGCGAGGTCGAGCAGCTCAAGCTGCGCCAGCAGATCGCGGCCAAGACCGGCGAGCTGACCGAGATGCGCAACGCCTACATGCAGGAGGCCTACGGCGAGCTGGTGCAGCGCCAGAGCGAGCTGGCCGCCGAACTGCAGGTGCTGGAGCAGCGTCGCGACCAGCTCGACCGCACCCGCCTCATCTCGCCGGTGAACGGCCGGGTCAACGCCGTGCACATCAGCACCCGCGGCGGCGTGGTGCAGCCGGGCGAGGCGATCATGGAGATCACCCCGGGCGACGACCAGCTCCTGGTCGAGGCCAGGATCAGGCCGAAGGACGTCGCCTTCATTGCGCCCGGCATGCCCGCGCGGGTCAAGATCACCGCCTACGACTACACCATCTACGGCGACCTGCCGGCGACGGTGGAGCAGATCAGCGCCGACACCATCGAGGAGGAGACGCCGCGCGGCAAGGAGGCCTTCTACCGGATCCTGGTGCGCACCGAGCGCGCGCACCTCGTCAGGGGCGGCAACGAGCTGCCGATCCGCCCGGGCATGGTCGCCGAGGTCGACGTGATCAGCGGCCAGCGCAGCGTGCTGAGCTATCTCCTGCGGCCGCTGCTGCGTGCGCGGCTGAACTGAAGCCGCGCCGCGGCTGGCTCAGTCCAGCGCCGGCAGCGCCTGGCGCATGGCGTCGATGCCGGCCCAGGCGTCGGCCTTGTCCGAACGCGCGCGGCGCAGGGCGCGCTGCATGTCGTAGTCGGCGCCGGACCTGGTGCGGCCCAGCTCCTCCCAGCGCAGCGGCACGGCGACCGGCGCGCCGGGCCGCGCGCGCAGCGACCAGTTGGTGACGCTGGTCGCGCCGCGGCCGTTGCGCAGCCAGTCGATGAAGATCCGCCCCGGCCGCTTGGCCTTGCTCGCCACTGCCAGGTAGCGCTCCGGCGCCTGCGCCGCCATGGCCCTGGCGAAGGCCTCGCAGAAGGCCTTGGCCTCGTCCCAGGCGGCGCTGCGGTCCAGCGGCACGACCACGTGCAGCCCTTTGCCGCCGGACAGGCGCACGAAGCTCTCCAGCCCGACCTCCTGCAGCCGCGCGCGGATCTCGCGCGCCGCGGCGACGATGGCCTTCCACTCGACGCCGTCGCCGGGATCGAGGTCGAACACGATGCGGTCCGGATGCTCCGGATCGTCGATGCGCGCGCCCCAGGGATGGAATTCGAGCGTGTTCATCTGCACCAGCTGCATCAGCGCGGCGCGGTCGCCGACGTAGAGGTAGTCCTCGCGGTCGCCGCCCTTCTCCCGGATCGGGATCGCGCCGACGCGGTCGCCGAGCTTGGCGGCGTGGTGCTTCTGGAAGAAGCAGGTGCCCTCCGCGCCGTCCGGGCAGCGGATCAGGGACAGCGGGCGGTCGACGAGCTCCGGCATGAGCAGCGGCGCCACGGCGCGGTAGTAGTCGGCGACCTGGCCCTTGGTGATGCCGTCGGCCGGGAACACCACGCGTTCGGGATGGGTGATCTCCACGTCCTCCTCCGCCTCGCTGCGCAGGCCGAGATCGGCCGGGCCCTTGTCCTCGCGCACGCGCTGGAAGCTGGCCTGGCGCAGCAGGCCTTCCTTGGCCCAGCCGCGGAAGGCGACCTCGACCACCAGCTCCGGCCGCACCCAGGTCACGCCGCGCTTCGCCGCCGGCAGGTGCGCGGGCAGGGCGAGGGTCGGCGTGTCCTGTTCGAGCGGCGCCAGCCGGCGCATCAGCGCCTTGATCGTCCTGTCGTCGTAGCCGGTACCGACGCGGCCGACGTAGCGCAGCGCGCCGTCGACCACCTGCGCCATCAGCAGCGCGCCGAAGCCCTGGCGCGCGCCCTTCGGCGCGGACCAGCCGACCACGACGAACTCGTCGCTGTGGGCGTGCTTGACCTTGACCCAGCCGCCGCCGCGCCCCTGCGCGTAGCCGGCGTCCACGCGCTTGCAGACGATGCCCTCCAGCCCCTGTCCGGCGCTGGCGGCGAAGACCTTCTCGCCCTGGCCGACGATGTGCTGGCTGAAGGCCAGTGCCGCGCTGGCGTCGTGCGCGAGCAGCGCCTCCAGCAGGCGCTTGCGCTCGACGAGCGGTGCGTCGCCGAGGTCGACGCCCTCCAGCGCCGGCATGTCGAACATCAGGTAGCGCAGCGGCGCACGCGCGCTGCCCTCGATGGTGCGCTGGAGCGCGGAAAAGTCGCTGCGGCCCTGTGCGTCCAGCGCCACCAGTTCGCCGTCGAAGCGACCCGACGCCACCGGCAGCGCCTCGATCGCCTGGCGGATGTCGGGAAAGTCCTCCGACCAGTCCAGGTCGTTGCGCGAGCGCAGCCGCGCGCGGCCGTCGTCGAGATCGACCAGCAGCCGGTAGCCGTCCCACTTCACCTCGTGCAGCCAGTCCTCGCCGCGCGGCGGCGCCTCGCGCAGCGCGCACAGCTGCGGCCTGAAGCCGGCGGCGAGCGGGCGGTCGCGGGCGCCTTCCAGCGCCAGCGCCTGCGCGCGCCAGTCGCACGCGCGGCGGCTGGGCTTCTTCGTGGCCTTCTTCGCCGCTGCGCGCGCGCCGGTGCCGCCCGACCGCGCCGCCGGCGCGCCCGCGCGGGCCTGCTTCGCAGCCTTCGTCGTCGTCTTCGTCGCCTTCTTCGTCTTCGCCGCGGCGGCCGGCACCGTGCCGAGTTCGCGGCCGGTGCCGCCGAGCTCGGTCGGCACGAAGTCGTCCGCATCCGCATCGCGGGCGAAGGCGTCGCTGCGCTTGATCAGCAGCCAGCTCGGCTTGCTGCCGCGCATGTGCGTGCGCACCAGCTTGAACGCGCCCTCCATCCTGCCGCCGTGCAGTTCGAAGTCGAGCTTGCCGGCGGCGATCGCCTCCAGCGGGTCGCCGTCGCAGGCCCACACGCCGTGGTCGAACACGACCACGTGGCCGGCGCCGTAGTTGCCCTCCGGGATGTCGCCCTCGAAGCTCGCGTAGGACAGCGGATGGTCCTCGACCTGCATCGCCAGGCGCTTCTCGCCCGCGCGCAGCGACGGCCCTTTGGGCACCGCCCAGCTCTTGAGCACGCCGTCGGCCTCGAGCCGGAAGTCGAAGTGCCGGGCGCGCGCATGGTGCAGCTGGATCACGAAGATCGGCCGCCGGCCGCCGCGCGGATTGCGCCGCGCCTGCGCCTCGTCGGAGGGTTCGGGCGTGTCGCCGAAGCGGCGCTTGCGCACGTACTCCTGCAGGCTCATCGATCAGCCCGCCTTGCGCAGCGGCGCCTTCTTCGCCGCCTTCTTGGCCGTCGCCTTCTTCGTCGCGGCCTTGGCCGCCTTCTTCGCGGCGGACTTGGCGGCGGTCTTCTTCGTCGCCTTCTTCGCCGGCGCGCCGGCGTCCCTGGAGACCGGCGCGCTGCGTGCGGGCGTGCGCTTGTTGGTGTCCAGGCTCTGCTTCAGCAGCGCCATGAAGTCGACCACGTTGGTGCTGGCGTCCTCCGGCACCTGCGGCTCCTCCTCGCGCGAGACCACGCCCTCGGACTTCAGCCGCTTCTCGATCACCGCCTGCAGGCGTTCGCGGAACTCGTCGCGGTAGTCCTGCGGCTTCCAGTCCGTCGACATCGATTCGATGAGCTGCTGCGCCATCTCCAGTTCGCGGTCGGAGATGCGGTAGTCGGCGGGCTTTCCTTCCGGGATCCTGTAGTCCTCGAGATCGACCAGTTCCTGCGGGTAGCGCAGCAGCACCAGGATCAGCGCGTCGCCCTGCGGCATCACCGCGGAGAGGTATTCGCGGGTGCGGATCACCACCCGCGCGATGCCGACCTTGCCGGTGCGCGCCAGCGTCTCGCGCAGCAGCACGTAGCCCTTCTCGGCCTTCTTGCCGGGCACCAGCACGTAGGGCTTCTCGTAGAACTGCGGCACGATCGCGCTGCCGTCGACGAAGGCCTCGACCTCCACCGCCTCGCGGCCTTCCGGCGAGGCCGACTTGAAGTCCTCCGGCTGCAGCACGACGTAGTTGCCCTTGTCGTACTCGTAGGCCTTGACGATTTCCTTCCAGGGCACTTCCTCGCCGGTCTCGGCGTTGACCCGCTCGTAGCGCACCGGCTGGTTGTTGCGCGCGTCGAGCATGCGGAAGTGCAGGTCGATCTTGCGCTCGCCGGTCATCAGCGAGACCGGCACGTTGAGCAGTCCGAAAGAAAGCGTTCCGGTCCAGATCGGGCGGGCCATGGCGTCATCCGGCGGGCCGCGGCGGCGGCGGGCGTTCGATTGCAGCAGCGCCGCGATGAAGACGGCATGGTCTTTCGCGTCGGCTTTGCACGGTGCATGCGGCAATGCGCTTCCCCCCGACGTCGCGACCCATCGCCATGAGCCAGAGCAACCAGGAACCCACCGCACGCCAGACCAACGGGCAGCCGCCGCAGCAGCAGGCCCACCAGCCGGGCAGCGAGGCCGCGATGGACCCGCGCCCGATCACGATCCGCGACGACTACCGCGGCAGCGGCAAGCTCGACGGCAGGGTCGCGCTGATCACCGGCGGCGACAGCGGCATCGGCCGCGCGGTGGCGGTGCATTTCGCGCGCGAGGGCGCGGACGTGGCCATCGTCTACCTGGACGAGACCGAGGACGCGCGCGAGACCCGCCGCCTGGTAGAGGCCGAGGGCCGCCGCTGCCACGCCATCGCCGGCGACCTGGGCGATCCCGATGTCTGCCGCCGCGCCGTCGCCGAGACCGTGCAGACGCTCGGCCAGCTCGACATCCTGGTCAACAACGCCGCCGAGCAGCACGAGGTGGACTCGCCGGAGGAGCTCACGCCCGAGCAGATCGAGCGCACCTTCCGCACCAACATCTTCGCCTACATGAATCTCGCCGCCGCGGCGCTCAAGCACCTGCCCGACGACGGCTGCATCATCGCCTCGGGTTCGGTGACCGGCGAGCGCGGCAAGGCCTCGCTGCCCGACTACGCTTCGACCAAGGGCGCGATCCACGCCTTCAGCTTCTCGCTGGCGCAGCGGCTCGCCAAGCGCGGCATCCGCGTGAACGTGGTGGCGCCGGGACCGATCTGGACGCCGCTGATCCCCGCGAGCTTCGACGCCGACAAGGTCAAGGAGTTCGGCACGCAGACCCCGATGGGACGTCCCGGCCAGCCGGCGGAAGTGGCGCCGGCCTTCGTGTTCCTGGCGTCGAAGGACGCCTCCTACATCACCGGGCAGATCATCGACGTCAACGGCGGCGGACACATCAGCGCATGAAACCGGGCGAGGCACGCGGCGCGGACGAGGCCTCCGCGGACATGGCCGCCGGGGAGCGCCGCGGCGCGCTGCCGGATGCGCGGGTGCGGCGCGACAACGTGCCCCACGGCGCGGTGCAGCGCGAGGACGGCAGCGCGATCGCCGGCTCCGACTACCATGCCGGCGAGGAGCGGGGCCGGCCGAACGACTACCACCCGGACGACGCGCCCGAGGCGTCGCCCGATCGCGATTAAGCGATACGAATCATGAGCTTGAGCGCGCCCGATGCTGCGTGCGCAGCATCGGCCGTCACACCGATTCAATGCTTGCGGCCGCATCCTGTGCGTCCCGGACCGGCCCGCGACCGGTCCCGCCGCGAGATCCCCCTCGAGCCATGTCCTCCGCAACGGCTTCCGCCGCCGCTCCACGCACGCCCGTCTCCGTCGCGCCTGCGGACCTGCTGGCCAGGCACTTCCAGCGCGTGCGTGCGCGCACGCTGGCGCTCGCCGCGCCGCTCGCGCCCGAGGACTGCGTCGCGCAGTCGATGCCCGACGCCAGCCCCACCAAGTGGCACCTCGCGCACACGACCTGGTTCTTCGAGGCCTTCGTGCTCGGCCGCGACGGCGGCTATGCACCGCCGCACCCGGACTGGCACTACCTCTTCAACTCCTACTACCAGACCGTCGGCCCGATGCACGCGCGGCCGCAGCGCGGCCTGCTGACGCGGCCCACGCTCGACGAGGTCCGCGCCTGGCGCCACGAGGTCGACGGCCGCGTGCTCGACCTGCTCGCCGGCGGCGTCGACGACGACATGCGCGTGCGCATCCGCCTCGGGCTCGAGCACGAGCAGCAGCACCAGGAACTGCTGCTGACCGACATCAAGCACCTGTTCTCGGTCCACCCGCTGCGCCCGGCCTACGACGCGTCGCTGGCGCAGGCGCCCGCGGCAGCGGCGCGTCCGCTGCGCTTCCGCGCCGGCCTGCAGGGCGTGCACGAGATCGGCCGCGGTGCGGCCGCCGACGCCGGGGACTTCGCCTTCGACTGCGAAACGCCGCGCCACCGGGTGCTGCTGCAGCCGCATGCCCTGGCCGAGCGCCCGACCAGCAACGCCGAGTTCCTCGAGTTCATCCGCGACGGCGGCTACCGCACGCCGACGCTGTGGATGGCCGAGGGCTGGGACCTGGCCTGCCGCGAGGGCTGGCAGCGCCCGATCTACTGGATGGACGACGACGCCAGCGAGTTCACCCTCGGCGGCGTGCGCGCGCTGGATCCGCATGCGCCGGTGTGCCACGTCAGCTTCTTCGAGGCAGACGCCTTCGCGCGCTGGGCCGGCCTGCGCCTGCCGACCGAGGCCGAATGGGAGACGCGTGCGGCGCGCCTGCCGTCGGCGGACGGGAACTTCGCCGATGCCGGGCTGCTCCATCCCCGGGGCCCGCAGGACGACGATGCCGGCGCGACGCAGCTGTTCGGCGACGTCTGGGAGTGGACCTCCAGCCCCTACGTCGCCTATCCGGGCTTCCGCCCGCTGCCGGGCGCGCTCGGCGAATACAACGGCAAGTTCATGTGCGGCCAGTGGATCCTGCGGGGCGGTTCCTGCGCGACCCCGGCCGGCCACGTGCGCGGCACCTATCGCAATTTCTTCCATCCCGCCGCGCGCTGGCAGTTCTCGGGCATCCGTCTCGCCCGCGACGAGGCGCCCGGCGGACACGCGGCCATGCAGGAGGGCCGATGAACGCACAGCTCGATCCCAATTCGCTCACCGCGCCGGCAGTGGCGCTGCACGATCTGCATCCGGCGACGGACGACATCGCCGCCGACGTGCGCAGCGGCCTGTCGCGGCGGCCCAAGCATCTGCCGTCGAAGTACTTCTACGACGCGCGCGGCTCCGAGCTGTTCGAGTCGATCTGCGTCCAGCCGGAGTACTACCTGACCCGCACCGAGCTGCGCATCCTGCGCGACCGCGCCGGCGAGATCGCGCAGGCGCTGGGTCCGCGCGTGCGCCTGGTCGAATACGGCAGCGGCGCCGGCATCAAGACCCGCCTGATGCTGGAGGCGCTGGAGGATCCGGTGGCCTACCTGCCGGTCGAGATCTCGCGCAGCGCGTTGCTGGAGAGCGTCGCCGAGCTGGCCGAGCGCTATCCGGGCGTGGAGATGCTGCCGGTCTGCGCCGACTTCACCCGGCCGCTGACGCTGCCGCGCGTGCGCCGCGAGCCGGCGCGCACGGCGATCTTCTTTCCCGGCTCCACGCTCGGCAATTTCGACCACCGCGACGCCTGCCGGCTGCTGGCGCAGATGCGCGCGGAGATGGGGCGCGACGGCGCCGCCATCGTCGGCATCGACCTGGTCAAGGACCGCGCCGAGCTGGAGGCCGCCTACAACGATGCGGCGGGCGTCACCGCCGAGTTCACCCTGAACCTGCTCGCGCGCATCAACCGCGAGCTCGGCGCCGACTTCGACCTGTCGAAGTTCCGCCACCGCGCGCTCTACAACCCGATGGCCATGCGCATCGAGACGCACATCGTGAGCCTGCAGGACCAGACGGTGACGGTCGGCGACCAGCGCGTGCACTTCGCGATCGGCGAGCCGATGCTGGTCGAGTACAGCTGCAAGTACACCCCGGACCGGTTCGCCGCGCTGGCGCGCCGCGCCGGCCTGGCGGTGAGCCGGCTGTGGACCGACGCCGACGCCCGCTTCGGCATCGCCCTGCTGGAGCGCGCATGAGCGCCGGCGCCGCCATGCACGCGCCCGGCCGCGAGGTGCCGGATCCGGCACCGAAGGAGATCCCTGATCCGACGCCGCCCGAGAAGGCGCCGCCGACGCCGCGCGAGATCCCGGACGGTCCCGACGAGTCGCCGCAGCCGCCGGGTGCGCCCGAGTCGCCGCCGGCGCCGCCGACCGAGGTGCCGGATTCGCCCGGCACCGGCGATCCGCCGCATGGGCCGGAAACGCCGTGATCGCGCGCCCGCGTCAGTCGCGGGCGTCGCCGGGGGCCGAGCGCAGGCTGGCGACGGCGTAGTCCTCGGCGATGCGGGCGCCGTCCCAGCTGTAGATCAGGTGCCGGCCCTGCCGGCAGCGCGCGACGAGGTCCGGGTAGAACACCGCCACGCACTCGCCGCCGGCATGGCGCACGCTGGGGTAGACGATGCCGTCGGCGCCCCCGGCGCGCAGGCGCCCGGCCAGCGCCTGCGAGGCGCGGTAGTCGTCGGGATCCAGTTCCGCCGGCCACGCCCCGGCGCGCAGGTCGTGCAGCTGCCCGCGGATCGCCGTGCGGTAGGCGCGCATCTCGATCTTCATCGCCGGCTCCCGCGTCGCCGCCATGAAGCGGGCGCGGTGGTACATGGTCTCGCGCACCGCGGTGTCGAGGCTGCGCGCCGCGTAGAAGACGCCGACGCCGGGATCGGCGAAGCGGCTGCCGCCGGGATTGGGATGGGTGAACGCGGCCATGACCGGCGTGCTGCCGGGGCCGGCGATGCGGCGCGCCGCAGGCACCAGGGCGAGGTCGCCGACCTCCTGGCGCAGGCGCGGATTGGTCATCGCCTCGATCGCGAACAGCGCGTCCAGGTCGGCGGGATCGGCGATGCGGTCGAACGGTCCCACCGGCGGGAAGCGGCTCGGCACGATGCGCCAGGCCTCGGGCCAGTCGACGGCGGTCAGCGGCGGAGTCGGGCGGGCCATCGCGTTGGGCTGCGGCGGGGGGAAGTCGCAGTCTCGCCGCCGCGCGTCGCAGTGCCTGCGATGGGGCCGGCGTCCCTCACCAGCCGCGCTGGGCGTCGAGGTAGCTGCGCACGACGTAGAGGTCGGCGACGTTGCCCGACAGCATGCGCTCCAGCGCCGACTGGCCGTTGAAGGGCGGCGCTGCGTTCGGCCGGTGCACCCAGGCGTCGGCGCGGGTGGGGTCGGGGAACAGGATCTCCAGGGCCTTGAAGATGCCCAGCACGTAGCTGATCCGCTCGAGCGTATCGCGGCCCAGGCTCGCGTCGCGGGTCTTCTTCCACTTGAAGAACGTCGACTCGGGCGGGTCGCCCAGCAGGCGGCGCACCTGCTGGCTCTTCAGTCCCCAGCGTTCGGCGATGGCGAACAGCGCACGCAGGCCCGCCGGACCCAACGGATCGGGGCGGGCCGTCGCGGTCGCGGTCGCGGTCGCGGTCGTGCGGGCAGCCATGGTCTTGCTCCACACAGAGAGAACAGCAGAAATCTACTCTTCGACGAGAGGTCGCGCAAACGGCTCACGCTGGGCTCACCGGCGTTTCATGCACCGGGCACGCCGCGGCCGCTAGCGTCGAGGTCATGAACATCCGCACCCCGCAGCTCCTCACGCTCGCCGCCGGCCTCGCGCTGGCGCTGGGCACCGGTTCCGTATCCGCCTATGCATCGCCATCGCTCGCCGGCGACGCCACGCCCTCCGCGGCCCGTCCGCCGTCGGATGCGCCGGCCGCCCGGGCCGATGCCGACGCACTGGTGCCGAATGCGCCGCTGCACGGCGAGGTGACCTTCCAGCCCGGCGACTGGCTGTGGGAGCCGGAGCTTGCGCCGGACGGCCCGGTGGTGATGGTCGTGAGCCTTCCGGAGCAACGCATCTACGTCTACCGCAATGGCGTGCGCATCGGCGTGTCCACGGTGAGCACGGGCGAGGACGGCTACGAGACGCCTACCGGCGAGTTCGTGATCCTGCAGAAGGAGCGCATGCATCACTCCAACCTGTACAACGACGCGCCGATGCCCTTCATGCAGCGCCTGACCTGGGACGGCATCGCCCTGCACGCCGGACGCATCCCCGGCCATCCGGCCTCGCACGGCTGCGTGCGGCTGCCGGAGGACTTCGCGCGGCGGCTGTTCGAGGTGACGGACTTCGGCGGCGCGGTCGTGGTCGCCGACGAGGGCTCGCATCCGAAGGCGGTGGTGCATCCGGGCCTGATCGCGCCGATCGAGCCGAAGACCGCCTTCATGCGCGTCGGCAGCGGCGTCGATCCCGCCGACGAACTGTGGGCGACGGAGCGGGTGACCGAGGGTCCGCTGGTCGCGGTGCTGAGCGAGGCCGAGCGCCGCGTGGTCGTGATGCGCAACGGCATCGAGATCGCCAGCGCGCCGCTGCGCCGCGGCGGCGTGCGCGGACTGTTCGACCGCGTCGACGCGATGGTGGACGCCGTGCCTGCCGCGCAGGCGGAAGAGGGCGCGCCGACGGTCGCCCCGCCGCAGGAGGCGGAACGGGTGTTCGCCGAGTCGAGCCTCGATGCCTTGCCCGACACCGTGCCGGACAACATCCGCGCCCTGCTCGGGCCGGACAGCCGCATCCTCGTGGCGGCGCTGCCGCTGGATGGACCGAACACGGCCGCGACCGCCGCTCCGGACCTGCCGCCGGGCACTGCGGAAGAGCGGGCGGCGGCTGCGCCCTGAGCGGCCTCACCTGACTGAATCACCGTTGCGGACGCCGGCTTATTCGCCGCCGGTCGCGCCGCGTGTTGCGCTTGCGCAACGCCGGTGCTCACCAAGCTGCACTCGCCTTTAATCCGCGGTTCGGATCCCGCTGAGGAAGGTGGACGCGATGTGGAGGATCGCTACTCTGGCGCGGCCTTCCGCTCCGTCCTCCTCACGCCGTGAAGACATCCCGTTCCCGTGCCGTGGCAATTCTCGCCGCGGCCGTCGGTCTCGCCGCCGCCTCGTCCCACGCCGTCCAGCACGCCAGCCGCACGCCGCGGCTCGAGCAGCCGCTCCCCGCCGTCACGCCGGAGCGCCCGTTGGCCGAGCTCGCTCCGGCCACCGCGCCCGCCGCCGCGGAGACGGCGCCGGCCTTCGCCTTGTTCGAGACCCTGCGCCCGCTCGCACCGGGGCTCGATGCCGATGTGCTGGGCATGGCGCTCGGCGCGCGCGAGTGCGCGCTCGCCTCCGGCGAGGTCGCCGACGTCTCGCGCCTGGCGGTGATCGACTACTCGCTGCCGTCGACCGAGAAGCGGATGTGGGTGTTCGACCTCGACGCGCGCACGCTGCTGTTCGCCGAGCACGTCGCGCACGGCAAGAACACCGGCGCCAACATGGCCACCCGGTTCTCCAACGTCGAAGGCAGCCTGCAGACGAGCCTGGGCCTGTTCACCACCGCCGAGACCTACCAGGGCGGCAACGGCTACTCGATGCGCATGGACGGCCTGGAGCCGGGCTTCAACGACCTCGCGCGCCAGCGCGCGATCGTCGTGCACGGCGCGTCCTACGTGAATCCCGACGGCGCGCGCAGCATGGGGCGCCTGGGCCGCAGCTTCGGCTGCCCGGCGGTCCGCACCGCGGTGGCGCGGCAGATCATCGACACGCTCAAGGGCGGACAGATGCTGTTCTCCTACTATCCGGACGACGCCTGGCTCGCGTCCTCGCCCTTCCTCAACTGCAAGGCGGCCACCTCGGGCCTGGCGGCGATGTCCAAAGCTTCGATGCTGCAGGCGCGCGCCGTCGCCGACGCCGGCACCCGCGCCCGCCGCTGACGCGGGCACATCGCAGTGCGCGCCGCCTGATACCGTCGTCGCCGGTCCGACGACGAGACGAGGCGGCATGATCCGGCGAGTTCCTTCTTCCTGTTCCGCGCGCATCGCGGGCCGGCTGCTGCTGGCCCTGGGCCTGCTGGCGATGGCGGGCGTCGCACCGGCGCAGAGCGATGCCATTCCCACCGGCGCGATGCCGCTGGCGACGCCGGTCTCCGCGCTGCGCCCGGGCCAGTACGTGTGGACGCCCGAGGTGGCGCCCGACGGCCCGGTCCTGGTGGTGGTGAGCCTGCCCGAGCAGCTCGCCTTCGTGTACCGCAACGGCGTGCGCATCGGCACCAGCACGGTCAGCACCGGCAAGGCCGGGCACGCCACGCCGACCGGTGTGTTCTCGATCCTGCAGAAGCGCCGCGAGCACTACTCCAACCTCTACAACAACGCGCCGATGCCGTTCATGCAGCGGCTGACCTGGGACGGCATCGCCCTGCACGCCGGCAACCTACCCGGCTATCCCGCCTCGCACGGCTGCGTACGCCTGCCAATCGCCTTCGCCCAGGCCCTGTTCGGCGCGACGAAGACCGGCATGACCGTGGTCGTGGCCGACGATGCCGCGGTGACGCCGCGGCTTGCGCACCCGGGCCTGTTCGCGCCGGCCGACGCCGCCGGCAGCGTGCGTCCGGATCCCGCGCTGGCGACCGGAATCACCTGGACGCCCGAGGTGGCCGGCGCCGGGCCGCTCACCATCGTGGTCAGTACCGCGGACGCACGCGTGGTGGTGCTGCGCGACGGCACGGTGATCGGCAACGCGCCGGTGCGGGTGGACGACGGCCCGGCGCTCGGCACCCGCGCCTACGTGCTGATGGAGGGGCCGGTGGAGGGACCGAGCCGCATCGTGCCGGGACGCGACGCCCTGCGCTGGCTCGGCGTGGCCATGCCCGGCGACGTCGAGGGTGCCGGCGGCGGCATCGCCAGCGACGCGATCGCGCGCCTGCACGCCGACCCCGTGTTCCTGCAGAACGTCTACGACCAGCTCGTTCCCGGCACCACCCTGGTGGTCACCGACGCCCCGGCACGCGCGCGCGCCACCGGCACCGAGCTGACCGTGCTGCGCGGCGACGCCCTGCCCGAGGACATCCGCCCGCTGCCGACCCCGGCGGGGGAGGCGGTGGAGGTGAGGGATGTGGTGGGGGGTGGGTGAGGCGGTGAGGTGGGAAGCGGGAGTCGGGAATCGGGACCTGCCGCGTGCGTGGGTGAGCCGACCCATCACGGATCCGGGCCGAGCCGGGCGCCTGCCGTGCGTGCAGGGCCCACGAACATTCGGCGTAACCTTCCCGATTCCCGATTCCCGATTCCCACCTCACCCCGCTTCCGCCCCCAACCGCTCCAGCAACCCGCCCAGGCTCCGCAGATCCTGGGCGTTGTGGGCGCCGACGCGGCGGAGGTCGCGGGCGTCGCCGCCGCGGAGGTAGTCGAGCCAGGCGCGCGGGGCTTCCGCGCCGGGGAGGTCGTCCTCGCGCAGCACGCCCAGAAGCTCGCGCTCGGCAGTCGCGAGCCGGCAGTTCGGCCAGATCCCGCGCCAGCGCCGGCGGACCGGATGCAGCAGGTCGAGGTGGGCGAGGCCGGCGAGCGGGTTGGCCAGGCGCGCGAGGCGGTAGCGGGTGGCCAGCAGCGGCGCGTCGTAGCTGCGGCCGTTGTAGCTGACCAGCACCGTGTCGGCGCGCAGCCAGGTGGCGAAGGTGCGCAGCATCGCGGCCTCGGCGCCGAGCGTGGTGATGGTGAGCTGGCGCAGGCGCAGGGCGCCCTCGTGCCAGTCGGCGGCGCCGATCATGAAGGCGCGGGTGCCGGTGCCGCCGGCGAGGCCCGTGGTTTCGGTGTCGAAGGCGAGGAAGCGTGCGCCGGCCACCGCGCCGACCGGATGCGGCGCGCTGTTGGCCCCCAGCGGCGGCGGCCGCGGCGTGCCGCGCACGCGGCAGCAGTCGATGGCGTGCGGGATCCTGGCCCAGGCGAAGCGCTGCTCGAGGTAGCGCAGGCCCGGCGCGATCTCCTCGCCGTCGACGCGCCGATCCGGCGCCGCGCGCGACCGCGGCGCCGGCATGCCGGTGCGGTTGCGCACGCCGAGCAGGCGGCGCAGTTCCTCGGGCACCGGCGGGCGCCGCGCCGGCGTCGGGGCCTGCGTGGGCGCTGCGAGCAGGCGGGCGCCGGTGGGGCCGGGCGCCAGTTCATCCAGCGCACGCCCGTCGCGCGGAACCGCATCGACGTCGGGCCCGCCGCCCGCACGCGGGGCGCGCGGCTCGACGCCCGCTGCCGGCAGCGGTCGCGCCGACGGCACCGTCGCCGCACCGGCCCCGAGCGTCGCGCCGCCGGCCTGCTGCCGCAGCGCGCGCAGGCGTCGCGCGAGTCCGCTCATGCCGACAGCAGCGCCAGCACGCGCGCGGCCAGCGCCTTGGGCGTACGCGTGCAGTCGGCGTTGTCCTCGTCGGCGGCGAGCACCGGACCGACGCAGCCCGGGCAGCCGGCGCGGCAGTCGCAGCGCTCCACCAGTTCGCGCGCGCGCTGCAGGATCTCGTCGCGGCGCACGAACAGCGGCTCCGACAGGCCGACGCCCCCGGGGAAGTTGTCGTAGAGGTAGGCGGTCGGCACGAAGCGGGCGTCCTCGTCGAGCGCCAGCGGCTGGCCGTCGGCGCCGCGGAGCGTGCCGCGGCCGAGGCCGTCGCGGTCGGCGAACCAGGCGCCGTCGCCGCTGCCCACCGCCTTCTGCAGGTCGCGCGCCTCGGCCATCACCGAGACGGTGGCCACCACGTGCAGCGCGTAGGCCGCGCCGAGGAAGCCGTCGAGCGCGAGCTGCTTCGAGGCGAAGGCCTCTTCCAGCACGTCCTGCGGCAGCGCCCACCACACCGAGGTCGTGTGCAGCTCCTGGTCGGGCAGGTTGACCGGGCCGTAGCCGATGTTCTCGTGGGTGTAGTAGCGGATCTTCTTGTAGCCCGAGACGCGCCGGACCACGTGCACCTCGCCGTGGTGGGTGGTGCCGTGGCCGGACCTGGCGCCGTCGAACTGCTCGAGCACCTTGAGCTTGGTGTAGTCGATGGCGTCGGTGTAGTAGTCGACTGTGGTGCGGGTGACGTAGGCCTTGCGGCCTTCCCAGTCCAGTCGCTCCACCTGGAACGGCGCGCTCTGCACCATGTGGATGGCGCCCTCGTAGAGGGTCAGCGCGGCGGCCGAGTAGTCGACCTCGGCGATGATCGTCTGCCGTCCCTCGGTGCGGTCGACGACGACGAAATTGCCGTCGGCCACCGAGCGCAGCGACACCGCCTGCGCCGGATAGCTGTCGGCGATCCACTCCCAGCGGTCGCCCTCCTGGTGCAGCACGCCGGATTCGCCCAGCACCTCGAGGAAGTCCTGCGGGTCGATCGGGCCGAAGCGCTCGCCGGCCAGGAACGGCAGCTCGAACGCGGCGCAGCGGATGTGGTCGAGCAGGATCAGCGCCTGGTCGGCGTGGATGCGCGCGTGCTCGGGCGGTGCGCCCTGGAAGAACTCCGGGTGGCGGACGAGGTACTGGTCCATCGGGTCGCTGGAGGCCACCAGCACGCCGAGCGCCGGCTGCTGGCGGCGGCCGGCGCGGCCGAAGCGCTGCCAGGTCGCGGCGATCGAGCCGGGATAGCCGTTGAGCACCACCACGTCGAGGCTGCCGATGTCGACGCCGAGCTCGAGCGCCGAGGTGCTGACGATGCCGTCGATGTGGCCGGCGCGCATGTCGCGCTCGGCGGCGCGGCGCTCGGTCGGCAGGTAGCCGCCGCGGTAGGCGCGGATCCGAGGCAGCCGCCGCGGGTCGTGGTCGAACACGTCCTTGAGGTACTTGGTCAGCACCTCGACCATCAGCCGCGTCTGCGCGAACACCAGCGTCTTCAGCCCCGCCTTGATCGCCAGCCGGGCGATGCGGTTGGACTGCGAGCGCGCCGAGGCGCGCAGGCCGAGGTCCGGGTTGACCACCGGCGGGTTCCACAGCAGCACGTGCTTGTCGCCGGTGGGCGCGCCGCTCTCGGTGACGGCTTCGCACTCGTCCTCGATCAGCGCCTCGGCGTGCGCCTTCGGGTTGCCGATGGTCGCCGAGCACAGGATGAACTGCGGGTTCGAGCCATAGAACGCGCACACGCGCCTGAGCCGGCGGATCACGTTGGCCACGTGCGAGCCGAACACGCCGCGGTAGGTATGCACCTCGTCGATGACCACGTACTTCAGGTTCTCGAAGAACTGCGCCCACTTGGTGTGATGCGGCAGGATCGCCTGGTGCAGCATGTCCGGGTTGCTGACCACGATGTCGCCGTGCAGGCGGATCGCCGCGCGCGCGTCGCCGGGGGTGTCGCCGTCGAAGGTGAAGGCCTTGAGGCCGAGGTCGCCGGCGCGGTTGAGTTCCAGCAGCTCGGCGACCTGGTCCTGCGACAGCGCCTTGGTCGGGAACAGGTACAGCGCCTTGCCCTCGCGTCGCAGCGCGGCGGTGGCGACGGGCAGCGTGTAGCACAGCGACTTGCCCGAGGCGGTCGGGGTGACCACGACCACGTGCTTGCCGGCACGCACCGCATCCCAGGCCTCGGCCTGGTGGCTGTAGAGCCGCTCCACCCCGCGGGCGCGCAGCGCCTCGGCGAGCGGTGCGGGCAGCGCCTCGGGCAGCGGCGCGTAGCGCCCCTCGCGGCCGGGGATCGAGATCGCGCCGGTAATGCGCTCGGCGTACTTGCCCTGCAGGCGCAGGGCGAGGGCGCGGCCATCGAGGCGGGCGTCGCGCCGGGCGAGCGGCGCGTCGCGGTGCGCGGGAACGGCGGGCAGGGACATCGGCGGGCTCGGCGGCGTGGCCGGCCTTTGTCGCCGATCGGCGTCTCAGCGGGTGAGACGGCCGTGGCGACCTCCGCGGTCATCGGATCTTGACGCCGCGCGCCCGCCGTTCCACGCGGCAGCGCGACCCGCCTCCACGGTCGTTCATGAGCCGTTCCCGCGTGCGGAGCGCGCGGTTGCGAGGTCGAGCACCCGGCCGGCGGGCGCGCTCACATGCCGGCAACCGCGCACGCACGACGGGTTCACCGCGCCGGGGCAAGCGTGCCGGCCTGTCCGCGCATCCGCGCCCCACCCGGAGCACTGCCATGAACGCATCCAAGCACGATCCCTCCCGCGATTCCGCCGACACCTCCACCCAGGGCCGCGACCTCAACCGCGACCCGATTACCAAGGCGCCAGGCGCACACCCGGTCGGCGTCGGCGTCGGCACCGCGGTCGGCGGCGCGGCGGCGGGCGCCGCGGCCGGCGCCTTCTTCGGCCCGATCGGCTCGCTGATCGGCGTGGTCGCCGGCGGCATCGCCGGCGCGGCCGCCGGCAAGGGCGTCGCCGAACGCATCGACCCGACCGGCGAGATCGACTACTGGCGCGAGGCCCATGCCGAGCGCCCCTACGTCGCCGAGAACCGTGAGGCCGGCTACGACTACGACCGCGACTACGCCGCCGCCTACGGCTTCGGCCTGCAGGCGCGCGAGGCCAACCAGGACCGCCACTGGGACGAGGGCCTGGAAGGCGACCTCGGCCGCGACTGGGACAAGCATCGCGGCGACTCGCGCCTGGACTGGGAGCTCGCGCGTCCGGCCGCCCGCGACGCCTGGGACCGCGCCGACCGCACCCACCGCACCTACCAGGCCGTCGACCGCCACCACGAGCCGCGCCATACCGAAGCCGACTACTACGACGCCAATGCCGGCTACGGTTACGATGACTACCGCGCCGCCTACCGCTACGGCGCCCAGGCGCGCAGCCGCAACGACGACCGGCTGTGGGACGAAGACCTGGAGCGTGAGCTGGCCCGCGACTGGGAGCAGCGCCGCGGCACCTCGCGCCTGGGCTGGGCCGAGGCCAGGCATGCGGTGCGCGACGCCTACGACGCCTCCAGCAGCTACGACTCCTACGACAATCCCAGCTACCGCGACAACGCCTATGACGAGCACCCGGCCGGAAACGCCAGCCGCGATGCGTTGAAGGTCGGCGGCGGCCCGCGCGTGTAACGCACCGAGAAGCCACGCGGAACGGGCGCCGGCGAACGGCGCCCGTGCGTCCGTCAGGCGCCGGGCCCGGTGTCCAGCGTTTCTTCGGGGTCGAGCGACTTCACCAGCACCGCCGCCTGCGTGCGCGACCGGCAGCCGAGCTTGCCGAGGATGGCGGTCACGTGGATCTTCACCGTGTTCTCGGCGAGCCCGAGTTCGGCCGCGATCTGCTTGTTGAGCAGGCCATCGGCGATCAGCATCAGCACCCGGAACTGCTGCGGCGTGAGCTGGGCCAGGCGCGCGGCGAGGTCGGCATCGCGCTCGCTGCGCTCGGCCTGTTCCGCCTCGAACCAGGTGCCGCCGGCGAGTACGGTGCGCACCGCCTCGCGCAGGCGCTCCGCTGGCGCGGCCTTGGAGACGAAGCCCGCCGCGCCGAACTGCTGCGCGCGCCGCACCGTGCGCGGTTGGTCGTTGGACGACACCACCACCAGCGGCAGCTCCGGGCGTTGCGCGCGCAGGGCGACGACCGAGGAGAAGCCCTTGGCGCCCGGCATCATCAGGTCGAGCAGCACCAGGTCGATGTGCGGCGTACCGGCGATCGCGCGCTCCAGCGCCTCGCGCGTGGCCGCCTCGACCGCCCGCCCGCCGACGAGCAGGTCGCCCAGCGCGTGCAGCATCGCCGCGCGGAACATCGGGTGGTCGTCGGCGACGAGGAGGGTCAGCGGCTGCTGCATCCGTCCAGCATGACGGCGCGCCGCGGCGCCGGCAACGCGTTCAGGACCCGCCGGCGTCCTCGCGGGTGACGATGTCGGCGCCCTCGGTCAGGGTGCGGTGAACCGGGCAGCGCTCGGCGATCTCGACCAGCCGTGCGCGCTGCTCCGCGTCCAGAGCACCGGAGAGGACGATGTCGCGCTCGAAGCGCGAGCGTCCCCCCTCGCCACGGTGGTGCGCCACGGCGACGCGGGTCCGGCCCAGCGGCCAGCCCTTGCGCTCGGCGTACATGCGCAGGGTCATCGCGGTGCAGGCCGCCAGCGCCGAGGACAGCAGGCCGAACGGGTTCGGACCCGAGCCCAGGCCGCCGACGCCGGGCGGCTCGTCGGCGAGGAAATGCGCGCCGGCGGTGTCGACCACGAGCTGGAAGCGACCGGCCCCGGTTTCCGCGACCTCGGCGCGCTCGGAGGCCTGCGCGTCGGCGCCGGCCGCCTCCGCCAGTTCCGGCAGGTAGCGGCCGGCCCACGCGGCGACCACGTCGGCGACGTAGCCCGCATCCTCCTGCACGGTCAACAGGTGGTCGGCGGTGTCGAGCGAGACGAAGCTCTTGGGGTGGCGCGCGGCCTGGAAGATCGCCGCGGCGTTGTCGATCCCGACGGTGGCGTCGCGCGGCGAATGCAGCACCAGCAGGGCGCGGTCGAGCGCGGCGATGCGCGCGCCCTGGTCGTGCGTGCGCAGGTCCTCGATGAACTGCCTGCGCACGGTGAACGGCCGTCCGCCGAGATCCACGCGCGCCTCGCCGCGCTCCAGGATCTCCGGCACCTGGGCGCCGAACTGGCCGGTCACGTGCATCACGTCGAAGGGGGCGCCGATGACCGCCACCGCACGCACCGACGGCAGCGATCCGGCCGCGGCCAGCACCGCCGCGCCGCCCAGGCTGTGGCCGACCAGCAGCGCCGGCGCCATGTCGTGCTCGCGCATGTGCGCGACCGCCGCCTGCAGGTCGGCGACGTCGGCGCTGAAGCCGCCCGCTCCGAACTCGCCCTCGCTGCCGCCGAGGCCGGTGAAGTCGAAGCGCAGCACGCCGATGCCGCGCGCGGTCAGCGCCCGCGCCACGCGCGTCGCCGCCAGCGAGTTCTTGCTGCAGGTGAAGCAGTGCGCGAACACCGCCCAGGCGCGCGCCGGCAGGTCGGGGGTGTCGAGGCGGGCGGCGAGGCGCTGGCCGGCGGCGCCGGTGAAATCGAAGCTGCGGGTGGGCATGCGGGTCAGGACATCGGGGTAGGCTCGGCGGCGGGTGCGCCGGGCAGCGGGATGAACTCGTCGTGGTCGAGCGGCGGCAGGCGGATGCGGCCGGCGCTCCAGTCTGCCTTGGCCTGCTCGATCCGCTCCTGCCGCGACGAGACGAAGTTCCACCAGATCCAGCGCGGGCCCAGCGGCTCGCCGCCGAGCAGCATCAGCCGCGCCGGGCCGACCGCGCGCAGCAGCGGCCGCCCGCCGGATGCGAAGACCAGCATCTGCCCCTGCCGGTAGCGCCGGCCGTCGACCTCCACCTCGCCCTTCGCCACGTAGGCCGCGCGCTCGGCATGCCCGTCGGGCAGCGCCAGGCGCGCGCCATCGGCGAGCTCGGCGTGCAGGTAGAACAGCGGCGAATGCGTTCGCGCCGGGCTGCTCAGGCCGAAGGCGCTGCCGGCGATCAGGCGGCCGTCGACGCCGTCCTCGGAAAAACGCGGCAGCGAGCCGGCGGCGTAGTGGTCGAAGGCCGGCGCGTCCTCCTCGTGCGCCTCCGGCAGGGCGACCCAGGCCTGGATGCCGTCCATGAACCCGCCGCCCTCGCGCAGCCCGTCGAAACGCTCGGAATGGCTGATGCCGGCTCCGGCGGTCATCCAGTTCAGCGCGCCGGGCGTGATCACCTGTTCGACGCCGAGGCTGTCGCGATGGGTCATCTCGCCGTCGAACAGGTAGGTCACCGTCGACAGGCCGATGTGCGGATGCGGACGCACGTCGGTCGCCCGCGGGATCCCGGGCGGCATGTCCACCGGCCCCATGCGGTCGAAGAAGATGAAGGGCCCGACCATGCGCCGGCTGCGGAAGGGCAGCACGCGGCCGACCTCGAAGCCGCCCAGGTCGTGGCAGCGGGTGTCGATCACCATCTCGAGCATGGTTGGACTCCTGGGGACGGGTGCGGCCGCAAAGCATGCCGCCCGCACGTGGCCGCCGTCTTGCACGCGGCTGCGCCGGGCCGGTCGCGCGAGGTCAGGACTCAGTAGCCGCCGAAGCTGCCGGCGGCCCCGGGGAACACCACCGGGCTCTCGCTGCCGTCGCGGGCGACCGCCGAGACGCCGAAGAAATAGTTGTCGATGATGACGTTCTCCAGGGTGTGCCCGGTCACGTCGCCGACGAACACGCTGTGCGTCCACTGCGGCTCGGTGGTGAGGCGCCAGTGGACGCGGTAGCCGGCCAGGTCCGGCGCCTGCGCGGCCGGCGCTCGCGTCCAGCGCAGGGTGGTGTCGGCGGTGACCGCGCCCTCGATCGCGACGTCGGCCGGCGGCGGCGGCGCCGCGGCCATGCCCGCCAGGCTCACCGCGTTGAGCGCGGTCAGCTTCGCCGCGTAGGGAAAGTCCATGCCCGCGACGGTGTCGCCGTAGACGACGCCGTGCTCGGTGCGCAGGTCCTGGTGCTGGCGGTCGTAGTGCTCGTTGGTCTCCATCACCCGCACCGCCGGGAAACCGGCCTCGTTGAACGGGCGGTGGTGGCCGCCGCGGCCGAAGCGGTCGAGGCGGTAGACCATCATCACGTCGAGATTGGGCACGTACGCGTCGGCCATGCGGTCGATGTAGCGCGCTAGGTTGCGCGAGGGCGAATCGACCTCGCCGCCGGTGAAGCGCCGCGCGCGTGCCTCGGCCTCGGTCTCGACCACGCGCGTGCCTTCCGAGAACACGCGCGCGGTGGTGTTGTCGACGATGCCGGTGATGCCGGCGCTGTTGCCGATCATGTCGTTGTTGAGCACCGCCTCGACGCGCCAGCCTCCCGCCTTCGCGTGGTCGGCGAGGATGCGGCCGCCGAACAGGCCCTGCTCCTCGCCGGAGAGCGCGGCGTAGACGATGGTGCCGGCGAAGCGGTGCTTCGACAGCAGGCGCGCGGCTTCGAGCGTGCCGGCCACGCCGGAGGCGTCGTCGTTGGCGCCGGGCGCATCGTCGATGGCGTTCATGACGTCGCTGACGCGCGAATCGATGTCGCCGCTCATCAGCACCACGCGGTCGGGATCGCTGCTGCCACGCTGGATGGCGACCACGTTCACCACCTCGACCGGCCTCGGCACGCGCGTCTCGCCGGAGACGGTGTCGCCGACGTCGACCACCTCGAGGCAGCCGCCGCAGGCGGCGGAGATGCGCTCAAACTCGGCGTGGATCCAGCGCCGCGCGGCGCCGATGCCGCGCGTGTCGGATCCGGTCTCCGACAGCGTGTGCCGGGTGCCGAAGCCGACGAGCGTGCGCACGTCGGCCTCGATTCGTGCGGCCGAGGGCGCGGTGCCGAGTTCGGTCAGCAGCGGCTGCCGCGACGGCGGTTCCGCGGGCGGCGCGGCGAGCGCGGTGCAGGGCAGGACGGCGAGGAACAGGAGGAAGGGACGACGATGCATGGAAGCCTCTGGCTGCGGAACGTGACGCGGTCGTCGAGCCTAGCGCGGCCCGCTGGCCGTCGCAGCGTCCGACAGCACGCGCATGCAAGCGTGGCGTACCGGTGCCGGCGAGCATGCGCCCGACCCGAACTGCGTACGAGGACCGCCGCCATGTCCACGCTTGAGATGCTCGCCCCCGACAACTGCGCCATCGCCCTGATCGACTACCAGCCGGCGATGTACCAGGGCGTGCAGTCGCACGACCGCCTCGGCATCTTCAACAACGTGCAGGTGCTGGCCAAGGCGGCGAAGCTGTTCGGCATCCCGACGGTGATCTCCACGGTCGCCGCGGAGAGCTTCTCCGGTCCTTTCATGCCGGAGGTCACCGAGCTGTTTCCCGGCCACGACATCATCGACCGCACCTCGATGAATGCCTGGCTGGATCCGCACTTCCGCGCCGCCGTGCACGCGACCGGACGCAGGAAGATCCTCGTCGCCGGACTCTGGACCGAGGCCTGCGTCCTGTTCCCCACGCTCGACATGCTGTGCGAGGGCTTCGAGATCTACGTGCCGGCCGATGCCTGCGGCGACATCTCGCCGGAGGCGCACGAGCGCGCGATGGACCGCCTGACCCAGGCCGGCGCGGTGCCGATCACCGCGCTGCAGTGGGTGTTCGAGCTGCAGCAGGACTGGGCGCGCAGCGCGACCTACGACGGGGTGATGGAGATCATCAAGGCGCACTCGCCCTACGGCATCCAGATCCGCTTCTCGAAATGGGCGCTGGGCGAGCACGCGTCCGAGGCGGGCGCGGCCGCGGCCTGAGGTCGCGAACGCGCCTTCGCCACGCGGCCGGGAGGTGCGCATGAAGCCCTACCTCACCGCCCTCGCCGTCGGCGCCCTGGTCGGCGTCATCTACGGCCTGCTCAACGTGCGCTCGCCGGCGCCGCCGACGATCGCCCTGGTCGGCCTGCTCGGCATCCTGCTCGGCGAACAGGTGGTGCCGCTGGCCCGGCGCGCGCTGCACGGCGGGCCGGTCGTCGCCTGGCTGCGCGGCGGCTGCGCCCGCCACGTGCTGGGACGGCTGCCGGGCACCGGCGACGGCCTCGACGCCTGCGCCGGTGCCGACGCCCGGCGAGGTGCCGACGCCACCGCGGAGCCGCCGCGCGACGGGTCCTGAGCCATGGTCGGCGCCTGGCTGTTCGCGGCGCTGGCGGGCGCGTCGCTGGAGCCCTCGGCGCCGCCGACGGTCACCACCACGCGCTACGAGGAGGACTGGTCGGCGCTGCGCGATCCCGCCCACCGCAGCGGCCGTTTCACCGACGCCTTCCGCTTCGTGCCGCTCGACGGGCGCGGCGCCGTCTGGCTCAGCACCGGGCTGGAGCTGCGCCTGCGCGAGGAGGCCTTCGCCGACAACCTGTGGGGCGCGACGCCGGCGCCGGACGACGCCTACCTGTGGCTGCGCGCGCTGCCGCACGCGGGCGTCGAGGCCGGACCGCTGCGCGGTTTCGTGCAGCTCGTCGCGGCGGCCTCGGACGGCGTGGCGCCGGCGCCGGGGCCGGTCGACGAGACCGGGCTGGACCTGATGCAGGGCTTCGTCGAGGCGCGGTTCGGGGCGCCCGGACGTCCCGGCCTCGACCTGCGCGCGGGGCGCGCCCTGGTCGCACTCGGCAGCGAGCGCCTGGTCGGCACGCGCTACGGCACCAACGTGCCGCTGGCCTTCGACGGCCTGCGCGCGATCGCGCGCCGCGGCGACGACCGCATCGATGTCTTCCACCTGCGCCCGGTCGAGGCCGGGCGCGGCGGGTTCGACGACCGCGCCTCCGACGCGCGTGCGCTGTGGGGCATCCATGCGACCCGGGCCGACACCGCCGCGCGCGCCAGCGGCATCGATCTCTACTGGCTCGGCTACCGCAACGACCGCGCACGCTACGCGCAGGGCAGCGGGCGCGAACGTCGCGACACCTTCGGCGCGCGCGTGTTCGGCGGCGCCGGCGACTGGCGCTGGAACGTGGAGGCGATGCTGCAGGGCGGCCGCTTCGACGGCGCGCCGATCCGGGCGTGGTCGCTGGCCACCGAGGTCGCGCGTGGGTTCCCCGAGGTGGCGCTGGCGCCGGTGGCGACGCTGCGGGTCAATGCCGCCAGCGGCGACCGCGACGCCGGCGATCCGCGGCTGCAGACCTTCAACGCGCTGTTCCCCAAGGGCAAGTACTTCGGCGAGCTGTCGCCGCTGGGGCCCTACAACATCGTCAACCTGCATCCCGCGCTGGAGCTCCGCCCGCGGCCGGACCTGGGCGTGGGCATCGCCGCGGTCGTGTACTGGCGGCAGAGCCGTGGCGACGGCATCTACGACCTGCCCGGGCAGCCGCTGCGCGCGCCGGGCGACAGTCGCGCCCGCCACGTCGGCAGCCAGCTCGAGGCGAGTCTGGGCTGGCAGGCGACGCCGGAACTGGAACTCTCGGGCTCGCTCTCCGTCTTCCGCGCCGGCGCCTTCCTGCGCGAGACCGGGCCGGCGCGGACGATCCGCATGCTCGCGCTGGAGGCGAACTTCCGTTTCTGAAGCCGTCGGCGCCGGCTATGCGGCCAGGCTGCGGCAGCCGAGCGCGGCGAGCACGCCATGCACCGCCGGCGCGTGCATCAGCCACGGCCCGGCCAGGGTCAGCACGCCGGCGCCGAGCACCACGCCGCCGGCCGCCGTGCGCCAGCCGCTGCGCTGCAGGCGCTGGCCGAGGCGCGCGCCGCTCCAGGTCAGCGGCAGCATCACCGGCAGCGTGCCGAGGCCGAAGGCCGTCATCGTCAGCGCGCCGTGGCCGGCGTCCGCCTGCAGCCAGGCCGCGGCGAGCAGGGTGCTGCTGAGCCCGCAGGGCATCCAGCCCCACAGCAGGCCGAGCACGAGCCGCCTGGCGGCGGTGTCGGCCGGCAGCAGCGGGCGTTGCAGGGGTCGCAGCCAGCGCCACAGGCGCTGGCCGGGCGTCGCCAGCGCGGCCAGCCGACCGCGCCGGTCGAGCAGGCGCAGTGCCGCGACCACCAGCACCAGACCGACCGCCGTGCGCAGCACGAGTCCCAACTGCGGCGAGGCGAGGTCGACCAGGCCGCGCCCGATGCCGCCGACGAGCGCGCCCGCCGCGGCATAGCCCAGCACGCGGCCGAGGTTGGGCTGCAGCGCCTGCAGCCAGCCGCCGCGCTGGCGGATCGAGATCGCCGTGGCGATGCCGCCGCACATGGCGGCGCAGTGCGCGCTGCCGAGGAGCCCGCTCAGGAACGCCGCGCCGACGACGAGCCAGTCGATCATCGGCCGCGGGACCCGCCGCGCTCCTGCGGGTCGTCGGCGAGGATGTCCAGCGCCGGGGTGTCGAGGTCGTCGAACTGGCCGCGCCGGACCGCCCAGACGAAGGCGCCGATCGCCATGCCGAGCAGGGCCAGGCTCAGTGGGATGAGCAGCAGCAGGCTGTTCATGGACGCACTCCCCGCGCCAGGCGCAGCGCGTTCGCGGTCACGGTGAGCGACGACAGCGCCATGCCCAGCGCGGCGAGCCAGGGCGTGACCAGGCCGGCCGCGGCCAGCGGCAGGGCGAGCAGGTTGTAGGCGATCGCCCAGGCGAGGTTCTGGCGCACCACGCGGCGCAGCCGTCGCGCCAGCGCGACGGCCTGCGGGATCCGGTGCAGCGCGCCGGTCAGCACCAGGTCGGCGCTGCGGTGGGCGAGCGCGGCGCCGTCGCCGATGGCGATGGCCACGTCGGCGCCGGCCAGCACCGGCGCGTCGTTGATGCCGTCGCCGACCATCGCCACCACCCGGCCCTCGGCCTGCAGCGCGCGCAGGTAGGCGAGCTTGTCCTCCGGCGTCTGCCGGCTGCGCACCGCGTCGATGCCCAGGGTGGCGGCGAGTGCCGTGACCCGGTCCGCCGCGTCGCCGCTGGCCACGTGCAGGGCCAGGCCCTGCGCGCGCAGGGCGGCGACGGTGGCCTCTGCATCGCCGCGCGCGGTCTCGCCGATCTCGAAGCGGGCGACGGCGCGACGGCCGTCGCCCAGCCACAGCCCGCCGTCGTCGATGCCACCGCTGGCGAAGGGCGCGTGGCCGAGGCGCCAGCAGGCACCATCGACCCGGCCCTCGATGCCGGCGCCGGGCACGGCCACCGCCGCCTCGGCACGCGGCGCCTCCGCCATGCCGGCGAACGCGGCCGCGAGCGGATGCCGGCTGTCGCGCTCCAGCGCCGCCGCGAGCGCCAGCGCGCGGGCCGGATCGAAGCCGTCGAACACCCGCGTCTCGCGCAGCGCCGGCCGGCGCTCGCCCAGCGTGCCGGTCTTGTCGAGCACCACGTCGGTCACCCGCGCGAGGCGGTCGAGCGCGTCGGCGCCCAGCGCCAGCAGGCCCATCCGCGCCAGGGCGCCGTGGGCGCAGGCCAGCGCCGCCGGCACCGCCAGGGACAGCGCGCAGGGACAGCTCACCACCAGCAGCGCCAGGGTCACCTCGAACGCGCGCGCCGGGTCGTGCACGCGCCAGGCCGCGAACACCAGCACCGCGATCACCAGCAGCACGGCGACGAAGCGCGAGGCGACGCGGTCGGCCAGGCGTGCGATCGCGGGCCGGTGCGCCTGCGCCTGCTCGACCAGGCGCGCGAGCTGGGAGACGCGGGTGGCGGCGCCGACCGCGCCCACGCGCAGCCGCAGCGGCCGCTCGCGGCAGACGCTGCCGGCGTAGAGCCGCATGCCGGCGGCCTTGGCCACCGGACGCGACTCGCCGGTCAGCAGCGCCTCCTCCACCGAGGCCGCGGGATCCAGCAGGATGCCGTCGGCCGGCACCGGCTCGCCGGCCGCGACGCAGGCCACGTCGCCGACCGCCAGTGCCGCGACCGGCACGGTCTCGCGCGTGCCGTCGTCGCGCTCGCGCGCGGCGAAGGCGGGCCGCGCGTGCGCCAGCGCGTCGACCTGCGCGCTCGCCAGCCGCCGCGCGCGCTGCTCGAGCTGGCGCGCGGCCAGCAGCAGGAACACGAACATCACCGCCGCGTCGTACCAGACGTGCGCGCCGCCACGCACCGTCTCCGCCACGCTGGCGGCCCAGGCCAGCAGGGTGGAGCCGGCGACCAGCACGTCCATCCCCAGGCGGCGGTGGCGCAGCTGCCGCCATGCGCCGGCGAGGAAGGGCCAGCCGGCGAAGAACACCACCGGCGTCGAGACCAGGAAGGTGATCCAGCGCAGCGCGTCGCGGGTCGGCAGCGGCATGCTGCCGGTGGTGTCCAGATACAGCGCCTCGGCGAACATCATCGCCTGCATCGCGCCGAGCCCGGCGACGCCCAGCCGCAGCAGCGCATGGTTGCGCTCGCGGCGCAGCGCGCGCTCGCGCGCCGCGCCGGTGGCCAGGAACGGCCGGTAACCGAGCGCCACCAGCCGCGCCAGCGGACGCGACAGCGGCGTGCGTGCCGGGTCCCAGGTGAGGTGGATGCGCCCGGTCACCGCGTTGGCGCCGGCCTCGAGCACGCCCGGTTCGCGGCTCAGCACGCGGTCGACCAGCCAGGCGCAGGCGGCGCAGCGCATGCCGTCGGCGAGCAGGGTGATCTCGCGGCCGCCGGGCACCGCGCGCGCGTGCTCGGCGAGGACATCCTCGCGGTCCCAGGCGCCGAGATCGATGGCGTCCTGCGCCACGCGGCTGCCCCAGTCGCTGCGCAGGCGGTAGTAGTCGGCCAGCCCGGCGTCGCCGATCCATTGCGCCGCGGCCGCGCAGCCTTCGCAGCAGAAGGCGTGGCTGGCGCCGTCGACGTGGCGCTCGAGCGCATGCGCGGGCAGGCGCTCGCCGCAGTGATGGCAGGCATCGGCCGGCGCGGCCGCGACGGCGTCGGCCGGGCGAGCGGCGAGCGTGGAGCTGGCGGCGGCCACGGCCTCAGTCCTGGGCCAGGATGGGGCGCAGGTGCGCCGCGTGCCCGTCGCGGCCCAGGCGGCCGCGCAGGCGCCAGCGCGCGTCGGCGGGAGCCAGGCGGATGTTCCAGTGCTGGCCTGGATCGATCTCCGCCTCGGCGGCCCAGCCGAGCGCCGTCGGCGCGAGCGTCAGGGTGCGGTCCATCTCCTGGTGGGAGGGATGTTCGAACACCACCTCCAGCGGCCGTCCGCGCTCGAACTCGCCGGTCACCGGGTAGACCTCGATCGCGCCGTCGGCGCTGCGCAGCAGGGCGCTGAGCTTCAGCGCCCCGGCAGTCGCGTCGGCACCGAGCTCGGCGGTCTGGATCTGGCCGGTGCGGCGCACCGTATCGCCCACCGCGTCGTCGCTGCCGCTGTTGCGCGAGGCGGTGACCACCAGCGCCACCCCGCCGACGATCGAGGCCAGCGGCAGCAGCACGACCAGCCACAGGACCGGGTTGCGCCAGGGGCTTCCGGAGGCGGCCATCACAGCGGCCCGAAGAAGCTGCTGTCGACGACGACCTCGGTGTCGCCGTCGGTGGTGGTGACGGTGAAGCGCGCCGCGTGCCGGCCACGCGTATCGGCCGGGGCCGCGAGCGTGACCGGCAGCGACACCACCTCCTGCGGGCCCAGCCTCGCGCTGGCCGTGCCGCGGACTCCGAGCGCGAGGTCGGGCGAACTGGCGGCGACGCGCACGGTGGTCGCGGCGTCGGTCCTGTTGACCAGCTTGAGCATGTAGTCGTTCTCCGGTCCGGCGGGCGTCGCCCGGTAGAGGCTGTTGCGATCGCGCAGCACATCCACGGTCAGCGCACTGCGATGGGCGACGCCCCAGGCCCAGGCCCCGCACAGCCCCAGCAGGAGCAGGCCGTAGACCAGCACGCGCGGGCGCAGCAGGCGGGTCGGCGCGCCCTCGAGCGCGTTCTGGGTGGTGTGGCGGATCAGGCCGCGCGGATAGCCCATCTTCGCCATGACGCCGTCGCAGGCATCGACGCAGGCGCCGCAGGCGATGCACTCGTACTGGAGGCCGTTGCGGATGTCGATGCCGGTCGGGCAGACCTGCACGCACATGGTGCAGTCGATGCAGTCGCCGAGCTCGGCAGGGGAGAAGGCCGGCAGCGGCTCGGCCTCGCGCGCGTCGAAGGTGATGGTGCCCAGTGCCTGCGCCCGGTTGCTCGCCGCACTCGGGTGCTGCGCGGCGCGGAACACGTAGTCGTAGGCCAGCGCGTTGGCCAGCAGGCCGCGGCCGCGCTCGAGCACGCTGCCGAGGCCGCGCTTGCGCGGGCCGCGCGGCTCGCCGCGCATGGGGTCGTAGGCGACCAGCAGGGTGTTGCGGTCGAACATCGCGCTCTGGAAGCGCGCGTACGGGCACATGTACTTGCACACCTGCTCGCGCAGGAAGCCGGCGTTGCCCCAGGTCGCCAGCGCGTAGAACAGCACCCAGAAGGTCTCCCAGCCGCTCCACGCGAAGGGCAACGCGCGCGCGGCGAGGTCGGTGATCGGGGTGAAGAAGCCGACGAAGGTGAAGCCGGTCCACAGCGCGAACACCGCCCACAGCAGGTGCTTGGCGCCCTTGCGCGCGAGCTTCTCGCGGCTCCACGGCGCCGCGTCGAGCTTCATGCGCCTGGCGCGGTCGCCCTCGGTCCAGCGCTCCATCGCCAGGAACACCTCGGTCCACACCGTCTGCGGGCAGGCATAGCCGCACCACAGCCGGCCGGCGAGCGCGGTGAAGAAGAACAGCGCCAGCGCGGCGATGATCAGCAGCAGGGCGAGGAACAGGAAGTCCTGCGGCCAGAAGGTCAGCCCGAACACGTGGAACTTGCGCGCCGGCAGGTCGAACAGCACCGCCTGGCGGCCCTCGATGCGCAGCCACGGGAACAGGTAGTACATGCCGAGCAGCCACACCGTCGCCGCCCGGCGCAGCGTGTCGTAGCGGCCACGCACCTCGCGCGGGTACACCTTCGCCTCGCTGACGTACAGCGAGGACGGGGTGTCGAGCAAGGCGAGGTCGATCTTCTTGGCCACAACGGACTCAGTCGGGCGGAAGCGCCCGGTTGAAGCGGGTGGGAGGCCGCAGCAGGAGCCAGGTGAACAGGCTCGAGCCGCCGGTGGCCGCCCAGAACATGAAGAAGCCGATGGTGTAGCCGGCCTCGCGGCTGAAATGGAGCTGGGGGAAGGTCAGGTCGCGCAGCGCCAGCGGGTCGACGATCGCGAAGAACACCGTTGTCGCCGCGCCGGCGGCGAAGAAGCTCGGCCACAGGATCGCGCCGAGCCGCTGCAGCAGGGGCCGCGGCGGCGGATCGGACTGCGGCCGCGCGGCCATGTTCAGGGCGCTCCGGCGCGGGTGTCGGCGGCGTCGGCCGGGGCCGGGTTCGACAGCGACCAGACGTAGGCGGCGACGAGCTTCGCGCGGGTCTCGCCGAGCAGGCCGCGGTGCGGCGGCATGCTGCCGTGGCGGCCTTCGGCGATGCTGGTGCGCAGGCTTTCGGTGTCGCCGCCGTAGAGCCAGTAGTCGTCGGTGAGGTCGGGCGCGCCCATGGCGACGTTGCCGGTGCCGTCGATGCCGTGGCAGCCGGCGCAGATGCCGTCGTAGAGCGGCTTGCCGCGAGAGGCGAAGTAGTCGCTGGCCGGCAGCTTGCCGCCGAGCACGCGGAGGTGGGCGATGACCGAGGTCACCGCATGCTCGCCGCCCATGTTGGTGAGCGCGGTGCCCCAGGCGGGCATCACCCCCTCGCGCCCGTCCAGCACCGTCTCCAGCACGCGCTCGGGGCTGCCGCCCCAGTGCCAGATGTCGTCGGTGAGGTTCGGGTAGCCGATCGCGCCCTGCGCCGACGAGCCGTGGCAGCCCGCGCAGGTGCTGCTGAAGATCGACCGGCCCAGGGCGAGCGCCGTCGGATTCCGCGCGATGCGTCCGACCGGCATCGCCCCGTACGGCGCGAAGGCCTCGGCCAGCTGCGCGTCGCGCGCGGCGGCGTCGACGTCGTGCTCGCGCGCCGAGCTCCAGTCGCCGAAGCCGTCGAAGTCGCCGAAGCCCGGGAACCACGCCAGGTAGCCGATCGCGAACACGATCGTCAGGTAGAAGAGGTTGATCCACCACCGCGGCAGCGGCTTGTTGTACTCGGTGATGTCGCCGTCCCAGACGTGGCTGGTGTCGGTCGGCTTCGGATCGCCCGGGCGCTGCCGCCCCGTCCACCACAGCAGCCACACGCATCCGCCGACGTTGAGCACGATCAGCGCGATGACGTACCACGACCAGCCTGCGCTCATCGCGCGTCCTCCCCCTCGTCGGCCAGCGGCAGGCGTGCCGCCGCGTCGAAATCCGCCCTGCGGCGCGGGCTCCAGGCCCACGTCCAGCCCAGCAGGAACAGCGCCAGCAGCACCGTCGTGACGATTCCCGAGACCATTTCAGCCACCCCGCGGTGCGTGCTTGCCCAGCCCCTGCAGGTAGGCGATGACGGCGTCGAGTTCGCTCCTGCCCTGGACCTCGTAGGGCGCCTGCTCGATCTGTTCGTCGGTGTAGGGGTCGCCCAGGCGCTGCAGCGCGCGCATGCGGTCGGCGAGGTCGCCGCCGTCGACGGCGGTCTCGGCCAGCCACGGGAAGCTGGGCATGTTGGATTCGGGCACGACCGCGCGCGGGTCGATCAGGTGCACGCGGTGCCACTCGTCGTTGTAGCGGCCGCCGACCCGGGCCAGGTCCGGCCCGGTGCGCTTGGAGCCCCACTGGAACGGCCGGTCGTAGACCGACTCGCCGGCCAGCGAATAGTGGCCGTAGCGCTCGGTCTCGAAGCGCAGCGTGCGCACCATCTGCGAGTGGCAGTTGTAGCAGCCCTCGCGGATGTAGACGTCGCGTCCGGCCAGCTCCAGCGCCGGGTAGGGTTCGACGCCCTGCAGCGGTTCGATCGCCTCGGCCTGCCGCATCAGCGGCACGATCTCGGCGAGCCCGCCGAAGGACACGGCCACGGCGATGAGCACCGCCATCAGGCCGACGTTCTTCTCGATCTTCTCGTGTGCGTGGTTGCTCATCGTCGTTCTCAGGTGCGGGCCGCGGCGGCATCCGGCGGCAGCACCGGCTGTTCGACCTCGCCGGCGAGGCGCGCGGCGGCGTAGGTCTTCCACACGTTCGCCGCCATCAGGCCCATGCCGCCGAGCACCAGCAGGCCGCCGAGCAGGCGCACGAGGTAGTAGGGATAGGTGGCGGCGAGCGCCTCGACGAAGCTGTAGGTCAGCGTCCCGTCGGCGTTGGTGGCGCGCCACATCAGCCCCTGCATGACGCCGGCGATCCACATCGCCGCGATGTAGAGCACCACGCCGAGGGTGTGCAGCCAGAAGTGCAGGTCGACCCACTTCACCGAGTGCATCGCACGCAGGCCGAGCAGGCGCGGCAGCATCGAGTACAGCGAACCGATGGTGATCATCGCCACCCAGCCGAGCGCGCCGGCGTGCACGTGGCCGATGGTCCAGTCGGTGTAGTGGCTGAGCGAGTTGACCGTCCTGATCGACATCATCGGTCCCTCGAACGTCGCCATCATGTAGAACGACAGCGAGACGATGAGGAACTTCAGGATCGGGTCGGTGCGCAGCTTGTGCCACACGCCCGAGAGCGTCATGACGCCGTTGATCGCGCCGCCCCAGCTCGGCGCCAGCAGGATCAGCGAGAACACCATGCCCACCGACTGGGCCCAGTCCGGCAGCGCGGTGTAGAGCAGGTGGTGCGGGCCGGCCCACATGTAGACCGCGATCAGCGCCCAGAAGTGGACGATCGACAGCCGGTAGGAATAGATCGGGCGCTCGGCCTGCTTCGGCACGAAGTAGTACATCATCCCGAGGAAGCCGGCGGTCAGGAAGAAGCCGACCGCGTTGTGCCCGTACCACCACTGCACCATCGCGTCGACCGCGCCGCTGTAGGCCGAGTACGACTTCAGCGCGCCGGCCGGCATCGAGACGTTGTTGACGATGTGCAGCAGGGCGACGGCGATGATGAAGGCGCCGTAGAACCAGTTCGCCACGTAGATGTGCCTGACCCGGCGCCGGGCGATCGTGCCGAAGAACAGCACCGCGTAGGCCACCCAGACCACGGCGATCAGGATGTCGATCGGCCATTCGAGCTCGGCGTATTCCTTGCCCTGGGTGTAGCCCAGCGGCAGGGTGACGGCGGCGGCCACGATCACCGCCTGCCAACCCCAGAACACGAAGGCCGCGAGCCGGTCGGACAGCAGTCGCGCGTGGCAGGTGCGCTGCACCACGTGCAGGCTGGTGGCGAACAGCGCGCTGCCGCCGAAGGCGAAGATCACCGCGTTGGTATGCAGCGGCCGCAGGCGCCCGTAGCCGAGCCACGGAATGCCCTCCCCCAGCGTCGGCCAGTACAGCTGCGCGGCGATCAGGACGCCGACCGCCATGCCCACGATGCCCCACACCACCGTCGCCACGGTGAACTGGTGCACCACCCTGTCGTTGTAGGTCTCCCCAGCGCTTCGCATCGTCGTTCCTCTTCGATGGCCGCGAGTGTGGGGAGGCGGGGCGGCGGGCTCATTGATCTGGATCAATGCGGGTGGGTGGGTGGGGGCGGGCGCGGGGAACGGGGCGCGGGGAACGGGGAACGGGGAGCCGGGATCGGGATCGGGGTATCGACACGGTCGGTCGCGGGCCGCTCGCGCCGGCACCGGGGCTGGTTCTTGACCTGCCGTTCGCGGGATCATCACGCGGCCGTCGCGACCCTGCGCGGCCCTTCCCGCCCGCCAGGAACCCGCATGGCCCTCCAGCACGCGACCACGACCGCCATCCGCGACCAGCAGGCGACGATCCTGCGCGACTGGGTCGGGCAGCTCGCGAGCGGAGGCTTCAGCAGCGACCGGCGTGCCGCGGCCGACGAGGTCGACGCCCAGGCGCGGGATTTCCTCGGCCTGTTCTGCGATGCCGCGGGCACCGACGACTTCGGCCCGAGCGTGCCGGCATGGGCGGCGGTGCGCGGCTTCCTGGAGAACCTGTCCAGGCGCCGCGCCACCCAGGGCTTCAGCGCGGAGCAGACCGCCAACTTCATCTTCTCGCTGAAGCGCCCGCTGTTCGGCGTGGTCGAGCGCGCCTGGCAGGACGAGCCCAAGGCCTATGCCGGCGAGCTGTGGGCGGTGTCGGAGCTGCTCGACAGCCTCGGCATGCACACGGTCAACACCTTCCAGCACTCGCGCGAGCAGGTCATCGCCCGCCAGCAGGAGGAGCTGCTGGAGCTGTCGACCCCGGTGGTGAAGCTGTGGGAAGGCGTACTGGCCCTGCCGATGATCGGCACGCTCGACAGCGCGCGCACCCAGGTGGTCATGGAGTCGCTGCTGCAGCGGATCGCCGAGACCGGCGCCGGCATCGCCATCATCGACATCACCGGCGTGCCGACCGTCGACACCCTGGTCGCCCAGCACCTGCTCAAGACCGCCACCGCGATCCGGCTGATGGGCGCGGACTGCATCATCAGCGGCATCCGTCCGCAGATCGCGCAGACCATCGTGCACCTCGGCGTCGACCTGCAGGGCATCACCACCAAGGGCAACATGGCCGATGCGCTGGCGCTGGCGCTGCGGCGCAGCGGCCAGAGCATCGTCCGGGCCTGACCATGGACCGCATCCCGATCCTGCGCATGGGCGACGTGCTCCTGGTGACGATCCAGGTGGAGCTCCACGACCAGCTCGCGATGACCCTGCAGGACGACCTCGCCGCGCGCATCAGCGCGACCTCGGCGCGCGGCGTGCTGCTGGACATCTCCGCGCTGGAGATCGTCGACTCCTTCATCGGACGCATGATCGCGACGATCTCCGGCATCGCCTCGGTGATGGACGCGCGCACCGTGGTCGTCGGCATGCAGCCGGCGGTGGCGATCACCCTGGTCGAGCTGGGCCTGTCGCTGCCGGGCGTGCTTACCGCGCTCGACGTCGAACGAGGCATGCATCTGCTCGGCATCACCCGGAGCGGCGATGCAGACCACGCACAGTGAGGTCGTGCCGCTGCGCGCCGAGCAGGACGTCGTGCATGCGCGCCAGGCGGTGCGCCGCCTCGCCCAGGAGCGCGGCTTCCGGCTGATCGACCAGACCAAGCTGGTGACCGCCACCAGCGAGCTGTCGCGCAACACCATCGTCTACGGCCGCGGCGGCGAGCTGCGGATCGAGGTGGTCGAGGACGGCATCCGCACCGGCCTGCGCCTGACCTTCGCCGACGAGGGTCCCGGCATCGCCGACCTGGGCCTGGCACTGACCGATGGCTGGACCTCGGGCAACGGCCTGGGCATGGGCCTCAGCGGCTCGCGCCGGCTGGTGAACGAGTTCGACATCGACACCGCCCCGGGCGCAGGCACGCGCGTCACGGTGGTGCGGTGGCGCTGACCTCCGAAGGCCTCGAGCAGCTCTGCTGCGCGGTCGGCGACGCCAGCCAGGTCGGCGAGGCCCGGCGGGTCGCCGCGCGGCTGGCGCGCGCGGCCGCGCTCGGCGAGACCGACGCCGGCCGCCTCGCCATCGTCGTCGTGGAGCTGGCCAACAACCAGCTCCGCCACGCCGGTGGCGGTTCCATGCTGATGCGGGTGGTCGAGCGCGAGCGCGATGCCGGCGTCGAGATCCTGGCCATCGACCGTGGCCGCGGCTTCGACATCGCCCGCGGCCTGGTCGACGGCTATTCCACAGCGGGAACCTCGGGCACCGGCCTGGGCGCCGTACGCCGGATGTCGAGCGTGTTCGACGCCTGGTCCGACGCGCGCGGCTCGGTGCTGCTCAGCCGCGTGTTCCCCACGGCTTCCGCCGGCGACCCGGGCTGGGGCGTGGTCAACCGCCCGGTCGCGGGCGAGGTCCAGTGCGGGGACGGCTGGGCGGTGCGGCGCAGCGGCGGGCTGCTGCATGCGCTGGTGGTCGACGGGCTCGGCCACGGGCCCAGCGCGGCCGACGCGGCGCGCGCGGGCATCGCGGCGTTCCGGAGCCAGGCCGCCGCCGACCCCGCGCATGCGCTCGAGAACCTGCACCGCGGCATGGGCGGCACCCGCGGCGGCGCGGCGGCGGTGGCGACGGTCGACCCCGGCGCGCGCCGGCTCGCCATGGCCGGCATCGGCAACATCGGCGTCACCCTCTGGTCCGAGGGCCGCGCGCGCGGCCTGCCGTCGCACAGCGGGATCGTGGGCCAGGGCGCGGTGCGGCCGCGGCGCGTGGTGGACGCCGGATGGACCGCGCCGGCGCTGCTGGTGATGGCCTCCGACGGCCTGCAGTCGCGCCTCGCCTTCGGCGACTACCCCGGCCTCGTCAACGTCCATCCGGCGGTGGTGGCGGGGCTGCTGTTCCGCGACTTCGAGCGCGGCAACGATGACGCCACCGTGCTGGTGCTGCCGCTAGCCTGAGCCCATGAGCGAGTCCGCCGACCCCACCTCCGCCGGTGCAGAACTCCAGACCCTGCGCGCGCAGGTCGCCGCGCTGCAGGAGGAACTGGCCGCGACCAACCAGGGCGTGGTGGCGCTGTACGCGGAGATCGAGGACCAGGCCGAGCAGCTGCGCGAGGCGTCGGAACTCAAGAGCCGCTTCCTGTCGCACATGAGCCATGAGTTCCGGGCGCCGCTGAGCTCGATCCGCAGCATGGCGCGGCTGCTGCTCGACGGCGTCGACGGTCCGCTGACCGAGGAGCAGCGCGTGCAGGTCGACTTCGTCGCCGGCGCCGCCACCGAGATGTCGGAGATGGTCGACGACCTCCTCGACCTCGCCCGCGTCGAGGCCGGGCGGGTGGCGATCGCGCCGGGCTGGTTCCAGCTGGTCGACGTGTTCTCCGCCCTGCGCGGCATGTTCCGCCCGATCGTGGCGACCAGCCGGCTGCAGCTGGTGTTCGAGGAGCCGGTGGATGTGCCGCCGATGTTCTCCGACGACCGCAAGCTCTCGCAGATCCTGCGCAACTTCATCTCCAACGCGCTGAAGTTCACCAGCGAGGGCGAGGTGCGGGTGCGCGCGGTGCCGCTGGCCGACGGCCGCGTCTGCTTCGCGGTCTCGGACACCGGCGTGGGCATCCCGCCGGAGCAGATCCCGACCCTGTTCGAGGAGTTCGTGCAGGTCGACACCCCGCTGCAGCGGCGCTTCCGCGGCAGCGGCCTGGGCCTGGCGGTGTGCCGGCGCTTCGCCGAACTGCTGGGCGGCGAGGTGGCCTGCGAGAGCACGCCCGGCCGCGGCTCGACCTTCAGCGTGACCGTGCCGGCGCGGCTCGAGGCGGTCGCCGAGTGAACGCGGCGCCGACGGTGCGGATCCTGGTCGTCGACGACAACCCGGCCAGCCGCTACGCCACCCGCCGCATCCTCAATGCCGGCGGCTACGCCACCGACGAGGCCGCATCGGGCCGGGACGCGCTGGCGCAGGCCGCGGCGGCGGACCTGGTGATCCTCGACATCAACCTGCCCGACCTGTCGGGCTTCGAGGTCTGCCGGCGGCTGCGCGCCGATCCCGCGACCGGCTCGACGCCGGTCATCCACATCTCCGCGGCCGCGGTCACCACCCGCGACGTGGTCAGCGGCCTCGACGGCGGCGCCGACGCCTACTTCGTGCACCCGGTCGAGCCCGCGGTGCTGCTGGCCACGGTCGGCACCCTGCTGCGCGCGCGCAGCGCCGAGCGCCGGCTGCGGCGCAGCGAGCGCCGCTTCCGCGCGGTGGTCGAGCGCGCCGACACCGGCATCGTCCTGCTCGACGACGACTGGGCGCTGGTGGAGGTCAACCCGCATTTCGCGCGGCTGCTCGGCCAGCCGCAGGCCGTGCTGCAGGGGCAGCCGCTCGGTGCGCTGCTGGCCGATGACGGCGGCGCGCGGCTGGCGGAGATCGACGCGGCGCGCGCGCGCGACGAGCCCTGGGCCGGGGTGCTGTCGCTGCGCGGGTCCGGCGGGCGCGCGATCGAGACCGAATGGCGCTTCAGCTCCGGCTGGGAGAGCGGCACTCGCCTGGCCACCGTCACCGACGTCAGCGAGCGCCACGCCATGGAGCGCGTGCGCGAACTGCTGCTCGAGCGCGAGCGTTCCGCGCTTGCCGACAGCGAGCGCGCGCGCAGCGAGGCCGAGCGCGCCAACGAGGGTCTCGAGCTGCGGGTGTGGGAGCGCACCGCCGACCTGATCGAGGCCAATACCCGGCTGGAGGCCGAGATCCGCGAGCGCGAGCGCGCCGAGGCGCAGCTGCGCCAGTCGCAGAAGATGGAGGCGGTCGGCCGCCTCACCGGCGGTATCGCCCACGACTTCAACAACCTGCTGACCGCGATGACCGGCAACCTGGAGCTGTTGCGCCGGCGCCTGGGCACCGATGCCGATCCGCGCAGCGGACGCTATCTGGAGGCCGCGCTCGACGCCACCGGCCGCGCGGCCTCGCTGACCCACCGCCTGCTGGCCTTCTCGCGGCAGCAGGTGCTGGCGCCGAAGGCGGTCGATCCGCTGGCTCTCGCCATCTCGATGCAGGACATGCTCGAGCGCACGCTCGGCGAGTCGGTCCGCTTGGTGATCGATCCCGCAGTCGTCCCCCACAGCGTGCTGTGCGACGCCAACCAGCTCGAGAACGTCCTGCTCAACCTGGTCATCAACGCGCGCGACGCCATGCCCGAGGGCGGCACCATCCGCATAAGCTGCAGCGACGCGCCCACCCCCGGCGGCGCCGGCGGCCAGGTGCGGCTGGATGTCGCCGACACCGGCACCGGCATCGCGCCCGAGGTCGTCGACAAGATCTTCGAGCCGTTCTTCACCACCAAGCCCAGCGGCCAGGGCACCGGCCTGGGCCTGTCGATGGTCTACGGCTTCGCGGCGCAGTCCGGCGGGCACGTCGCGGTGCAGTCGGAGCTGGGCCGGGGCAGCACCTTCTCGCTGTGGCTGCCGCGTGCCGACGAGGCCGGGCCGCTTCCGGCGCGGGCCACGGCGGTGGTGCCGCCGTCGGCGCGCGGAGAGCGGCTGCTCCTGCTCGAGGACAACGGCAGCGTGCGTCCGGTGCTCGCCGAGGCCCTGCGCCAGCTCGGCTACGCGGTGGTGGAGGCCGCCGATGGCGAGGAGGCGCTGCGCCTGCTGGACGAGAGCGCCGACATCGACCTGGTCGTCTCCGACATCGGCCTGCCCGGCGCCGACGGGCGCGAGATCGTCGCGCGTGCGCGGGAGCGGCGCCCGGACCTGCCGGTCCTGTTCGTCACCGGCTATGCGCAGCCGACCGCGGGAGCGGCCCCCGACACGCCGCCCAACGCCAGCATCCTGAGCAAGCCGGTGCGTCTGGAGACGCTGGCCGTCGCTGTGCGCGACATGCTCGACCGGCAGCCGGACTGACGATCCGCCGGTTCATGCCGGCCGGCCGCCGGGTCAGGAGAACCTGCCGCAGGCGATCGGGTCGCTCGCCGGGAACGTCTCGTCCAGCGCCTCGTCGAGCCGCGCCTTGGCACGCGCCTCGGCCTGCGCCGGCGACGGATCCTGCGCCGGATCGTCGGGATCCTCGGGGTCGGGATGCATGGGCGGGCTCGCTCCCCACGCGCATCGGCACGCGCGATGGGAGCCACGCTACGGCCTGCACAGGCGCCGCATCCTGCACCTGCGTGCGCCATCGCAGCGCAGCGAAGCGCCGATGCAGGCGGGAAGGGGGATGGCGCGCCTGGAGGGATTCGAACCCCCGACCAACGGCTTCGGAAGCCGCTACTCTATCCGGCTGAGCTACAGGCGCGAGCCGTGCATTCTTGCATGATGCGGCGTGCAAGGCGAGCCGGGGTCGCTACCATGGCCGCCTCGCCCTCCGCGGAATCGCCATGCAGCGGCAGTACCTCAGGAACCGGGGCAGGATCCTGGTCGTCGACACCAGCCGCCAGCGCGCCGAGCGCGTCGCGGCGCTGTGTGGTGGCGAGGCCGAGGAGGCCCTGGGCACGTCGGCGACGAGCGTCGACCACGGCGCCAGCTACCGCTCCGGGCTGGTCCGCCTGGCGGCGGGCGAGGCGGGCCACTACGCCGCCTGCCTGGTCCATGCCGGCATCGATTCCGGCGGTGCCGTGGCCTGGATCCGCGAGGTGCGCACGCGCGGGTACGCGATGCCGATCGTGATCTATGGCGAGTCCGCCGGTGCGCTCGGGCACGAGGGCGGACAGGGCGTGGAGGCTGTGCTGCTCGACGATGACGACGCGCTCGCCGCGGCCGCACTCGACGCGGTGTTCGCCGGCATCGGCGCCACGCCGCCGGCCGCGCCCGCCGCGCCTGCGGCGGATCCGGCCCTGCTGCACGCCTCGCTCGACCGGCATCCGGTGCCGACGGCGGTGGTCGGCGAGGACCCGCTGCGCCCGCTGCTCTACGCCAACGCGGCCTTCCAGCGCCTGCTCGGCATCGGTGCGGCCGATGCGGATGCGGATGCGGCCGCGTTCGCCCGCGCGACCGCGCTGCCGACTTCGCGCCGCCCGCTGCTGCGCCTGCTGCGCGCGCGCCTGCGCGGACGCCGCGCCAGCGAGACCGCCACCCTGCTCGACTGCGACGGCGGCCGGCGACGGGTGGAGATCGACTACGTGCCGCTCGGCGCCGGCCGCCGCGGCCTGGTGTCGCTGCGCGCGACCGGCGGCGGCGACCTGCCGCCGGTGCGCGTGCTGGAGATCGATCCGGTCTGCGGCATTCCCCGCTTCGGTGCCGGCAACGACTATCTCAATGCCGCGCTGGAAGCCGCCGGCGCCAGCGGCGGCCGCGTGGCCGTCTACCACGTCGACCTCGACGGCTTCCGCGCGGTCAACGACAACATGGACGAGACCGTCGGCAACCAGGCGCTGGCCCAGGTCGCCGAGCGCCTGCGCACCCTGCTCGCCGAGCGCGGGCGCGTGTGGCGGCTGGTCAGCGACGAGTTCGTGGCGGTGGTGCCGCTGCGTGCGGCCGAGCTCGAGCCGATGGCGCTGGGCGAAGCGCTGCGCGCGCGCCTGGAGGCGCCGATCACGATCCTGCCCTACAACGTGTTCCTCACCGCCACGGTGGGCGTGGCGCTGTTCCCCGACCACGCCCAGGACGCCGCCGGCGTGCTCGCGTGCGCGGCGGCGGCGATGATGCAGAGCAAGCGCACCGACGTGAACGCGGTGCGCATGTACAGCGACAGCGAGCGCGAACGCCGCGAGCGCCACACCCTGGGCTACCGCATCAGCCAGGCGCTGGCCAACGGCGAGATGACGCTCGAGTACCAGCCGCAGGTGCGCGCGCAGGACGCGCGCATCATCGCCTTCGAGGCGCTGCTGCGCTGGCAGTCGCCGCAGCACGGCCTGCTGACCGCCTCGCGGTTCATGCACATCGCCGACCGCCAGGGCCTGCTGGTGGCGCTGGGCGACTGGGCGCTGGACACCGCCTGCAGCCAGCTGTCGGGCTGGATCCGGCGCGGTTTCGACGATGTCGGGGTGACGGTCAACATCGCCGGGCGGCAGCTGCTGCGGCCGCGCTTCGCGGAGGAGGTCGAGGCGGCGCTGACCCGTCACGGGGTGCCGGCGGCGCGGCTGGACCTGGAGATCGCCGAGAACGCGCTGGCCACCAATTTCCCGCGCGTGCGGCGCACGCTGGCGGCGCTGAAGGAGATCGGCGTCGGCCTCACCCTCGACGACTTCGGCGTCGACCGCTCCGGCCTCGGCTACCTCGCCCAGATCCCGGTCGACAAGCTCAAGATCGACCGCAGCTTCGTCGGCGGCATCTCCACCGACGCCGGCGAGGCGGTGATCGCGCGCGCGATCATCGCCATGGGCCACGAACTCGGGCTCCGGGTGATGGCCGAGGGCGTCGAGACCGAGGCCCAGCTCGGCTACCTGCGCCGCAACCACTGCGACGAGCTGCAGGGACACCTGTTCGCCGCGGCGATGCCGGGCGCCGAGGCCGAGGCGCTGCTGCACCGCCGCGTGCTGCGGCCGGAGGCCTTCGCCGCCACCCGTCCCGACCGCACCCTGCTGCTGCTCGACGACGAGGAGAACGTGCTGCGCTCGCTGGTGCGCCTGTTCCGCGCCGACGGCTACCGGATCCTGACCGCGGCCAACGTGCGCGATGCCTTCCAGCTCCTGGCCACCCACCACGTGCAGGTGATCCTCTCCGACCAGCGCATGTCGGACATGAGCGGCACCGAGTTCCTCGGCAAGGTCAAGGAGCTCTACCCCGACACGGTGCGCCTGATCCTGTCCGGCTACACCGACCTCGCCACCGTCACCGACGCGATCAACCGCGGCGCGATCTACCGCTTCCTGACCAAGCCGTGGAACGACGACGAGCTGCGTGCCCACATCGGCGAGGCGTTCCGGACCTGGAGCGCGCAGTCGCAGCGCACGCGCGAGCGCGCCCGCTGACCGCCCGCGTCAGCCGCGCAGGCGCGGCAGGCCGTGCTCGTCGCGGTCCTCGGCGACGGCCTCGTCGCCGATCCGCTCGCGCAGGCCGCGGCCGGGCAGGGCGAGCGTCGCCTCGCCGCGCGCGCTGCGCAGCGCGTTGAGGTAGCACAGCCGCGCCGTCTCGCCGTCGCCGCGCTCGCTGTAGAGATGGCCCAGCTCCTCCCAGGCCTCGCCGTCCGCACCCTGCGCCAGCGCGCGGTGCAGGTGGTCGAGCGCGGGACCGCTGCGCCCGTGCTCGCGCTCCAGGCGGGCGACGGTGACCAGCAGGGCGGGGCTGTTCGGGTGCCGGTGCAGCCAGGTCGCGGCCGCGCCGAGCCGCAGGTCGTCGTGCGGCGCCGCCGGCAGGCGCCCGTAGCTCGCCGCCAGCGCTTCGTCCCAGCGTGCGTCCAGCGCGTTGCCGAGGGCGACCGCGGCGGCGACCTGCATGCCGAGTCCGCCGGCGCGCTCGGCGTAGGCGCCGACCACCTCGGGCTCGTTGCGCAGCGCCTTGGGGATGCGGTCCCAGGCCGCGGCGAGGGCGTCGGCGTCCGGAGCCTCCCGGAGTGCCTGCGCGGCCACCTGGCGTTCGAGGGCGGCGCGGCCCTCCTCGTCCAGAACCTGCGCCTGGCGCAGGCCGCCGAGCAGGTTCCAGGCCTCGCCAGCGCGGCCGGCCGCGAGCAGCGCGCGGATCCGCAGCAGCTGGCCCCGTGGCGGCAGCGCCCCGCGGACGGCGAGGGGCTCCAGCCCCGCGGCGGCGTCGGCCGGACGGCCCTCGGCCAGCGCGGCGTCGGCCTGGGCCAGCGCGGCGGCGTGCGCGTCGATCCGCGCCAGCTCGCCGAGATGGGCATCGCAGCGGTCGCGGTCGCCACGCGCCCATGCGGCGCGGGCCGCGTTGAGCAGGGCGACCGCGCGCAGGCCGGCGTCCTCGGCGGCCTGCAGCAGCGTCGCCTCGGCCCGCTGCCAGCGGCCCTCGTGCAGCGCGCCGAGGCCGCTGGCCAGACGCACCCGCGAACGCCGGCGCCGATGCCCGCGCCAGGCGTCCACCGGCAGCATCAGCAGGCGCAGCACCAGGCCGCCGAGCAGGATCGCGACCAGCAGCGCGAGAACGGCGAAGGCGACCGAGGTTTCGACCGTCCAGCCGCGGATCTCGATCAGCAGCAGGCCCGGATCGGCCAGCAGCAGGGTCGCCCCCAGCGCGCCGAGCACCGCCAGGAACAGCCAGAACAGCAGGCTGCGGAACGGGCTCATGGCTGCGCCGCTCCCGCGTCCTCGCGCGCCGGCTCGGTCTGCGGACCGGTGTCGACGTCGATATCGGTGTCGTCGGCCGGGCCGGGCGACGCCGGCGCCCAGGCCGGCTCGACCAGGCGCAGGCCGCGCAGCTGTTCGAGCGTCGAGCCGAGCAGCGGCACCTCGAAGTCGAGCGGGCGCCCGGCGAGCGCGCGCAGCCGCTCGCGGCGTTCGCGCACCTCCGGGGTGTCGGCGAACAGGTGGCCGAGGCGCGTTTCGATCCGGCCGATGGCATCGTCGAACGCCATCGCGTCGCGACGCTCCGCGGCTACCCGCGCGAGGGTCAGTTCGACCCGCAGCGCCTGCAGCGCGGCGGCGCGCTCGGCAGGCGCCACCCGTTCGACGTCGTCGGCGTCGCTGCGGCGCACGCGGACCAGGCGCGAGAGCAGGCGTTCGGCGGTGCCGGGCGTGGCCGCCGTCGCGTCGTCGTCCTGCGCCATCAGCGTCGGCGCGGGCAGCTGCGGCAGCGCCGACTCCAGCGCGGCGAGTTCGCCCACCGCGCGGTCGCGCGGATCCTCGCCCACCGCGCGCAGCGCCGCGAGTTCCTGCTCGAGGCTCTGGCGCAGGTTGGTGTAGGCGGGATCCTCGGCGTTGCGCAGCACGTCGCGCGCGGCGGCGTAGGCGCGGCGCGCGGCATCGATGTCGCCGGCCAGTTCCAGCCGCTGGCGGCCGAGCGACAGCAGCAGCTCGACCTCGTCCAGGCGCAGCCCCGCGTCGCCGCGCGCGCGGCGCTCGCTGAGCTGGTTGACGCTCTCCTCGAGCAGCTCGGCGCGGCGCGAGAACGCCAGCGCTTCCTCGCGCACCAGGCGCAGGCCGTTGCTGGCGTCGCCCAGGCGTCGCTCCAGGCGGCGCTGCTCGTCCTCGAGGAGGCGGGCGGTCTGCTCCATCGCCTCCAGGCGGCGCTCGGTCGGATCGGGATCCATCTCCTCCGCTGCGGCGCCAGCGGACGCCCGGCGCGGCCCCGTGTCCGCCGGCAGCTCGATCCAGCCGCTGCGCCAGGCGTACCAGGCCCCGACGGCGAGGCAGCCGAGCAGGATCAACAGGAGCAGGAGCCAGGCGAGGCCACGGCCGGAGCGGCGGGATTCGCGGGCGGGCGGGGGCGGGACCGGGGTCTCCGGCGTCGACGCGGATTCGTTCACGACGCGGTGCGCGCTCAGGGGGTCAGGGATGCGCGCATGCTACCGGATGGCGTCGGATCGGGCGTCGAGCACCCATGCGCCGAGCGCGTCGACCAGTGCCCGCGGCCGGGCGCTGCCGGCGACGGCGATGTGCCGGCCGCCGACGTTCCGCGTCGCGTCGGCCAGGCGGGCGCTGGCGACGACGAAGAGCGCCTGGCGCAGGCGGACACGCAGCGGGTCCGGCAACTGCGTCCACGCCGCGTCCAGCGCCTCGCCGCTGCTGATCGCCAGCGCGGTGCGGGCGATGTCGGCACGGGCGAGGCGGTCGATGCGGGCGGCGGGGATCGCCGCCGGTTCGCGGCGGTAGACCTCGGCGCGCACCAGGCGCGCGCCGCGCGCGGCGAGCGTCGCGGCGATCAGCCCGCGCCCGCCCGGCGCGGTGACCAGTCCCACCGCGTGGCCGGCCACGCCGGCGAGCGCCGGCAGCGCCAGCAGGCCCTCGCTGTCCATGCGCGACGGCGCGAGTACCTCGGTCACGCCGGCGCGCCGCAGGGCGGCTGCGGTGCCGGCGCCGACCGCCAGCGCCCGGGCGAGGTCCTGCAGAGGATGCTGGCGCGCGGCGAAACGCACCGCCGCCGGGCTGCTGAAGATCACCGCCGCACACGCGAGGGCCGCCTGCAGCGCAGGTCGCGCATCGAGCGCGACCAGGCGCAGCGGCGACAGCGCCAGCGACTCGGCACCGGCGCGCCGCGCCGCGTTGCGCAGCCCCGCGTGCGCACCCGCCGGCCGCAGCGAGACCAGCGTCCAGCCGCGCAACGGCGCGGATTCCTCCGTACTTGCGCGTATTCGCGGCATGCTGGCAGCTTGTCACGCCATGTCCGCCGACGTCACGTTCCCGGCCGCGCCGATCGAAGCGCTGCACGCGCTCTTCCTCGGGATGCCGCCGGTGCTGGCGATGGGCGCGCGTGCGGTGGCCTACGACGGCGACACGCTGATCCTCGGGGCGCCGCTCGCGGCCAACCTCAACGACAAGGGCAATGCGTTCGGCGGCAGCCTGTCGTCGCTGATGACGCTGTCGGCCTGGGGCCTGGTGATGCTGCGCCTGCGCGACGAGGGCCTCGACGGCGAGGTCTACGTGGCCGACAGCAGCGTCCGCTACAGCGCGCCGCTCTACGGCGACCTGCACGCCGAGGCGCGCCTGGAGGAGCCGGCCGACTGGGCGGGCTTCGTCTCGCTCTACCGCCGCCGCGGACGCGCCAGGCTGTCGCTGCGCGCCTGCATCCGTACCGCCGACGGCGACGTGGCCAGTTCGCTGCACGGCCGCTTCGTCGCGCTGTCGTCGAAGTAGCGGTCCGGTGCTTGGCGGCGGCGGAGCGCGCAGGCAGGCTATGCGCATGCCACGCCTCCTCCCGATCCTGCTCGCCGCCTGCCTGGTGCTCCCGCTCGGCGGCTGTCCCGCCACCTCGACCCGGCAGCAGACCGTGGACCAGGCGCTCTACACCTACGCGGGGATGATCCGCTGGGGCGAGTTCGAGGGCGCCTGGGAGTACGTCGATCCGGAGGTGCGCGAGGCGCAGCCGCTGAGCGACATCGACATCGAGCGCTACAAGCAGCTGCAGGTCACCGGCTACCACCCCAAGACCTCCGCGCCGACCGCCGACGGTGGGCTGGTGCGCACCGTCGAGATCGCCCTGGTCAACCGCCACACCCAGGTCGAACGCACGGTGCAGGTCGTGGAGACCTGGCGCTGGGACGAGGACGCGCAGCGCTTCTGGCTCACCAGCGGCCTGCCGACGTTCGAGCGCTGAGCCGCATCGGTTTTGCGCCGTCGCGGCGATCGGCGACAATCGCCGCCCTTCCGTTGCGCATGTTCCCGCCGTGACCCTTGATCAACTGGTCGATTTCGCTGGCCGCCATCCCTACCTCTCCCTCGGTTTCGTCGGCCTGACCATCGCCATCGTCGTCAACGAGGTCATGCAGCTGTTCCGAGGTTTCCACGGCGCGAGCCCGCAGCAGGTCACCGACCTGATGAACCGGCAGAGCGCGCTGGTGATCGACGTCAGCCCGCTCACCGATTTCGAGAAGGCCCACATCCCGGGCTCCAGGCACGTCGCGATGAACCAGTTCGACCCCGAGAGCAAGCTGCTCGCGGGGGTCAGGGAGCTGCCGGTGGTCGTGGTCTGCCGCGCCGGGCAGACCTCGGGCGACGCCGCCAGGCGCCTGGTCAAGGCCGGCTTCAGGCACGTCCACGTGCTCGAGGGCGGCATCGCCGCCTGGCGCGCGGCCAACTATCCGGTGGCCAAGGGCCGCGCCTGAGCGTGGATCCCGCGTCCCGCGTTTGGGGCGCCACCCGCGGGCGTGGGATACTCCCGGGTCCGATCGCTTCCATATCGTCCGTCGCTCGACGGCATTACTTTCTACGGAGATCCCGATGGCCGAGGACATCAGCAACGGCGCCGCCGCACCGCAGGACCAGCAGGCGCAGGGCGCGCAGTTCAACGTGCAGAAGATCTACCTGAAGGACGTCTCCTTCGAGGCGCCGAACGCGCCGCAGATCTTCAGCGAACAGGCGCAGCCGCAGCTCCAGCTCAACCTGGCGCAGAAGGTCAACAACCTCGGTGGCGACGCCTACGAGGTCATGCTCACCCTGACCCTGACCTGCACCGCCGGCGACAAGAACGCCTACCTGGTGGAAGTCACCCAGGCCGGCATCTTCACCCTTGCCGGCTTCGACGCACGCATGCTCGACGCCATGCTCGGCACGCAGTGCCCGAACGTGCTGTTCCCGTACGCGCGCCAGGCGATCAGTGACCTGGTGCAGGGCGGCGGCTTCCCGCCGTTCTTCCTGCAGCCGATCAACTTCGACATGCTCTACGCCGAGAACCTGCGCCGCCGCGCGGGCCAGCAGCAGGTCGACGAGAGCCAGCAGCCGCCCGCCGGCAACGCCTGAGCGGATGGATCCTCGCCACACGCACGAACGACACGGGGTGACGCCATGAGTGCAGCCGGACACGTCGCCGTCGTCGGTGCCGGATCCTGGGGCACGGCGCTCGCCGCGCAGATCGCGCGCAACGGCTTCGACACGGTGATCTGGGGGCGCAACGCCGCCCAGATCGCGACCATCGCCACCCGCCACGAGAACGAGCGCTATCTGCCGGGCATCGCGCTGCCGGAGTCGCTGCGCGCCACCGCCGACCTCGGCGAGGCCGTGCGGGGCGCGCGCCTGGTGCTGGTCGTCGTGCCCAGCCACGCCTTCACCGAGACCCTGCGGGCGGTGGTGCCGCTGCGCGCGGCCGGCACCGGCGTGGCATGGGCGACCAAGGGCTTCGAGCCCGGCTCCGGGCGTTTCCTGCACGAGGTCGCCGGCGAGCTGCTCGGGCCGGGGGTGCCGATCGCGGTGGTCACCGGCCCGTCCTTCGCCAAGGAGGTCGCGCAGGGCCTGCCGACGGCGGTGACCGTGCACGGCGACGACGCGGCCTTCGTGCAGGACGTCGCCGACACCCTGCACGGCCCCGAATTCCGCGCCTACAACGGCGACGACATGCTCGGCGCCGAGCTCGGCGGCGCGATGAAGAACGTGCTCGCGGTCACCACCGGCATCGCCGACGGCATGGAACGCGGCGCCAACGCGCGTGCCGGCCTCATCACCCGCGGCCTCGCCGAGATGCTCCGGCTCAACGCGGCGCTGGGCGGACGCCCGGAGACGCTGATGGGTCTCGCCGGCCTCGGCGACCTGGTCCTGACCTGCACCGGCGACCTGTCGCGCAACCGGCGCCTGGGCCTTGCGCTCGGTCGCGGGCAATCGATCGGCGAAGCGGTGGCGGCGATCGGGCAGGTGGTCGAATCGGTGCAGACCGTGGACGAGGTGATGCGCCAGGCCGAGCGCCTCGGCGTGGAGCTTCCGATCTCGGCGCTGGTGCAGCGCGTGCTGCACGAGGAGATCACCCCGGTGGAAGCAGCGGGCCTGCTGCTGGCCCGCGAGCAGAAGCCGGAGTTCACCGAGCCGCTGGTCGGCGAGGGCTGAACAGGACGCGGCTGCACCGCGGATGAAGCGCGGGGTGCGGCGTTCGGGATGGCGACAGGTGCTTGAACCGGCCCTGTCGCCCCGCATCGCGCACCGCGTTTAGCGCGTTCTTAACCCGGTAGGGTCCCTGCGCCCGGCTTCCGCACGGGCCGCATGCCCGGCATGCGCAGTCGTGTCCCGCTTCCGGAGATCGCAGCATGAGCCCCATCAGGATCCTCGTCCCCGCACTGGCCCTCGCCCTCGCGCTGCCGGTCGCCGCCCAGGCCGCCGAGCGCGGCTTCTACGCCGGCGGCAAGGTCGGTGCCGCCTCCTACGACGACGACTTCCTCGACGAGGACGACACCAGCTTCGGCGTCTACGGCGGCTTCCAGTTCAATCCCTACTTCGCGCTGGAAGGCTCCTATACCAACTTCGGCGACATCGAGGGCAGCCTCACCCCGCCGGATCTCGGCACCGGCAGCGTGGAGCCGCGTTCGTTCGGCGTCGCCGCGATCGGCATGTTGCCGATCGGCAACCAGTTCTCGCTGCTGGCCAGCGCCGGCCTGCAGTCGTGGGAGGCGAACCCGGACGACGATCTTGAGGACGTGGTCGGCGACCGCGACAGCACCGACCCGTTCTACGGCGTCGGCGCGCAGTTCGACTTCACCAGCAACGTCAGCCTGCGCGCGCAGTACCAGCGCTACGAATTCGGCGATGCCGACAATGACGAGGTCAGCCTCGGCCTGCACTACACCTTCCGCTGACCGCAGCGGCGCCGCCTACGGGAAGGGCCGGCATCGCTGCCGGCCCTTCTCGCGTCTTGCGGACCCTCGGGCTCAGAAGCTGTAGCGCAGGCCGACCAGGTACTCGGTCACGTTGTCGCCGACTTCCACCTCGCCGGTGATGCCCCAGTCCGGATGGACGCGGACGTGCGCGCCGACGGTGGCGGAGAAGTTGCCGTCGCCGTCGTAGTCGGAATAGAGGTCGCCGTCGGTGTAGTTGACCTTGGCGATCGCCTCGAACCACTCGCTGAGCGTGCCGCGCAGGCCGATCGAGCCGCGGGTGTCGTCGAGGTGGCCGCTGACCTTGTAGATGCCGGCGGAGGCGTCGAGCTCCGTACGCAGACGGCTGACCTCGGCGATCAGGTCGGTACGCTCGGACAGGTACACGCGGTAGCCGAGGCCGAGCTGGAACTGGTCGAGGTCGGCGTCGATGCCGTAGTCGTCGTAGCTGGCGCGGCGGGCGCTGCCGAAGAGATAGAAGCCGGGGCCGAAGGCCAGCGAGCCGCGGATGCCGCCGCCGTCGACGTTGTCGAGATCGTCGATGTCGACGTTGTGATAGTCGGCTTCCAGATAGGTGTAGCTGCGCGCGAGGTCATCGGCCTGGGCGAGGGAAGTCGCTGCGAGGAGCGCGAGCGACAGGACTGCGTACTTCATTCATACCCCTGTTGTGTGTCATTCCATTGCCCCCGGCCTTCGCCGAGGGCGCGCATCCTAACGGAGTGCACACAAAAATGAACGCGGCTCAGCCGCTGCCGGCGAAGCCGTGCTGGCGCCAGGCCTCGAACACCGTCACCGCGACCGCGTTCGACAGGTTGAGGCTGCGGTTTCCCGGCCGCATCGGCAGGCGGATGCGCTGGTCTTCGGGCACCGCATCGAGCACTGCATCCGGCAGGCCGCGGGTCTCGCATCCGAACAGGAAGCTGTCGCCGCACGCGTAGGCCGGCGCGTCGTGGCGCACGCGGCCGCGGGTGGACAGGGCGAACAGGCGGGTCGGGCCGATCGCGGCGAGGCAGGCGGCGAGGCCCGCGTGCACCTGCAGGCGAGCGAACTCGTGGTAGTCCAGGCCGGCGCGACGCATGCGCTTGTCGTCGAGCGCGAAGCCGAGCGGCTCGATCAGGTGGAGCGTGGCGCCGGTGTTGGCGCAGAGCCGGATCGCGTTGCCGGTGTTGGGCGGGATCTCGGGCGAGAACAGCAGGACGTTGAACATCGCGCCAGTGTAGGCAAAGCCCGCACGGCAGCGCCCTGGTACCGGGGGATACTCAGGGCGCCTGGGTGGAAACGGCGGACCCGGCGCGCATCGGCCGGACTCAGCGCGAAGCGAACTGTTGGGCGGTGGCGATCGCGCCTTCCATCGCCAGCGCGGCGAGCTGCGCCTGGCTCGGGGTGACGGTGACGGTCGGCATGATCTGGATGCCGTCGCGCTGCGCGGCCCGGATCCAGGCGATCTCGGAGGCATCGACGGTGACGGTGACGGTCGGCAGCGTGCGCACGTGCTCGATCTGCACCGGCGCCGGCACGGCGGCGACGGTCTCGGCTTCGGAGTGGCCGACGCCGGCGGCGATCAACGAGCCGAGAGCAAGGCTGGCGAGGACGATGAGGGGCTTGGTGTGCATGGTGTTACTCCGCTCTGGTGAGGTGGTCAGGAGGTGTTGTAGTGAAGTATTACACCGCATGCGGGGCAGGCCAATACCGTAATGGGCTTCCCGCTCAGGTTGCATTCATCTTCAAGCGCCGTTGGCCCGCCGCCACGAAGACGTAAGCAGGAACCGAGCCAGGTCTCAAGTCCCTGTTATCGCTTATGTTTCCATCGTCACGCGCACGTGCCGCGTGCGGACGGCGGACATCCGCGGACAGCTCCGAATGTTCTGGACAGCAGCGCGCCGCTGTGGCTGTCGGTCGGGGGGGGGCGATCCGGGGGCGGCCGGAGGCCATGGCCATCGGCCCATGGCTGGCGCAGCGCCTGCGGCTAGCATGGCCGGCCCGGCAGGCGGCTTCGCCTGCCCATTTCCTCGAGGAGACCTCCGCATGACGCATTTCCTGCGCCGGACGCGCACCGCCGCCCTGCTTGCCCTGGCCCTCGCCGCGCCGCTGGCCGTCCGGGCGGCGGACGTCGACATCCCCTACGAGACCTTCACCCTGCCGAACGGGCTGCGGGTCGTGGTGCACACCGACCGCAAGGCGCCGATCGTCGCGGTCAACGTCTGGTACCACGTGGGCGCCAAGAACGAGTACGCCGGCAAGACCGGCTTCGCCCACCTGTTCGAGCACCTGATGTTCCAGGGCACCGAGAACTACCAGGGCGAATACTTCGCGCCGTTCGAGCAGGTCGGCGCGACCAACATGAACGGCACCACCAACTCCGACCGCACCAACTACTTCGAGAACGTGCCGACCACGGCGCTCGACCTCGCGCTGTGGATGGAGTCGGACCGCATGGGCCACTTCATCGAGTCCATCGACCAGGCCGACCTCGACGAGCAGCGCGGCGTGGTCCAGAACGAGAAGCGGCAGGGCGAGAACCAGCCCTACGGCCGGGTGTGGGAGCGCCTGGCGGAGTCGAGCTATCCGGCCGGGCATCCGTATTCCTGGACGACGATCGGTTCGATGGCCGACCTCGACGCCGCCTCGCTCGGCGACGTCAAGAACTGGTTCCGCGCCTGGTACGGCCCGAACAACGCGGTGCTGGTGCTGGCCGGCGACATCGACGTGGAGACTGCCAGGAAGAAGGTCGCGCGCTACTTCGGCGACATCCCCGCCGGTCCGACCCTGGCGCAGCCGGAGGTCGATCCGGCGCCGCGCACCGGCTCCACCCGCGAGACCATGACCGACCGCGTCGCCCAGGCGCGCATCTACCGGGTGTGGAACGTGCCGGAGTTCGGCGACGGCGACTTCGACCGCCTGCGCCTGTTCGCCAACGTCCTCGGCGGCAGCAAGGCCTCCCGCCTCGACGGCCGCCTGGTGCACGACGAACGCATCGCCGACAGCGTGTCGGCGATGGCCTACGACGGCGAACTCGGCAGCACCTTCATGATGACCGCCGACGTCAAGGACGGCGTGGATCCGGCGGTGGTCGAGAAGGCGCTCGACGAGGAGCTTCAGCGCCTGCTGCGCGAGGGCCCGACCCAGGCCGAGCTCGACCGCGCCAAGGCGATCTTCCAGTCCGGCTTCGTCCACGGCGTCGAACGCATCGGCGGCTTCGGCGGCAAGGCCGACGTGCTGGCCGAGTGCGCGGTGTTCACCGGCGACCCCGGCTGCTTCCGCACGCGCCAGCAGACCATCGCCGAGGCCGATCTCGCCGCGGTCGGCGCAAGCGCGCGACGCTGGCTGGGGCAGGGCGACCACACCCTGGTGGTGGTGCCCGGCGCACAGCCGCCGGCGCCGGTGGACGGCAGCACCGCCGACGATCCGGCGATGCCGCAGGGCGTGGAGGTCATCCCGCAGCCGGACGTGCGCTTCACCACGCTCGAGTCCGACGTCGACCGCAGCAAGGGCCCGCCGCTCACCGCCGAGTTCCCGGACCTGAAGTTCCCGGAGCTGCAGCGCACCACGCTGTCGAACGGCATCCCGGTGATCCTGGCCGAGCGCCACGAGGTGCCGGTGGTGCGGGTGAGCGTGGAATTCCCCGGCGGCTACGCGGCCGATGTCGGTCGCGCGACCGGCACCGCCAGCTTCACCATGGGCATGCTCGAGGAGGGGGCGGGCGAGCTCGACGCGCTGGCGTTCGCCAGCCGCACCGAGGAGCTGGGCGCCAGCATCGGCGCCGGCGCCGCGCTCGACGGCTCCAGCGCCTACCTCTCGGCGCTGACCGACCGCCTGGACCCCTCGCTGGCGCTGCTGGCCGACGTCGTCCAGCGCCCGCGCTTCGAGGCCGACGACATCGCCCGGGTCAAGGCGACCTGGATCGCCGGCATCGCCCAGGAGAAGACCCGCCCGAACAGCATCGCCATGCGCCTGCTGCCGCCGCTCCTCTACGGCCAGGGCCATCCGTACGCGATCCCGTTCACCGGCAGCGGCGATGCCGCCTCGATCGGCAGCCTGGAGCGCGAGGACCTCGTCGACTTCCAGCGCGACGTGCTGCGCCCGGACAACGCCACCGTCGTCGTCGCCGGCGACACCACGCTGGAGCGGATCGTGCCGCTGCTGGAGAAGCATTTCGCCGACTGGACCGTGCCCGGCGAGAAGCAGGTCGTGCGCGAGATCCCGAAGGTGGGCCAACCCGCGTCGCAGCGGGTGTTCCTGGTCGACCAGCCGGGCGCGATCCAGGCCACGATCATGGCCGGCGAGCTGGTGCCGTCGACCATGGACGACAGCGACCTGCCCTTCAGCATCGCCAACGGCGTGCTCGGCGGCGAGTTCAGCTCGCGGCTCAACATGAACCTGCGCGAGGACAAGAGCTGGGCCTACGGCGCCTACAGCTTCGCCTCCAGCGCACGCGGGCAGCGGCCGTGGATCGCGTTCGCGCCGGTGCAGATCGACAAGACCGCCGAGGCGCTGGCGGAAATGCGGCGCGAGGTCGCGGCCTATGCCACCGGCCAGGCACCGGCGACCGAGGCCGAGATCGCCAAGATCCGCGCGACCAACGTGCGCGGCCTGCCCGGTTCCTACGAGACGCTCGACGCAGTGATGTCGGCGATCGGCGGCATCGTCCGCTTCGAGCGGCCCGACGACTACGTGGTCACGCTCAAGGACCGCATCGAGGAACTCTCCGACGCCGAGGTGCGCGAGACGGCGGGCCTGATCGATCCGGCGGCGCTGACCTGGGTCGTGGTCGGCGACCTCGAGACGATCGAGGCACCGGTGCGCGCGCTGGGCCTGGGCGAGGTCGTGGTGCTGGACGCCGACGGCAACCGCGTGCGCTGAGCATGCGTTGCCGGGGCGGGACGGGCGGGGGACAATCCCCCGCCGCGTCCGCGCCGACGCCGTCCTTCCTCCACGGAGCCACCGCATGCGTCCTCGCCTCCTCGCCGTCCTGGCGCTCGCCCTCGTCGCCGGCGGCTGCAGCTGGGTGAAGATGGATCCCCAGGCCGACGCCATCCGCGTAGTGCGTCCGGAGCAGGACCTGGGCTACTGCACCAAGCGCGGCGAGATCGCGGTGTCGGTGAAGGACCAGGTCGGTTTCTACGACCGCAACGCGCTCAAGGTCCGCGACGAACTCGAGATCCTCGCCCGCAACGAGGCGGTCGGCCTCGGCGCCGACACGATCCAGGCCATGGGCGAGCCGGTGAACGGCGAACAGCGCTTCGCCGCCTTCACCTGCGGCGGGCGCTGAGCCGCGGGTTGCGCTCCGCAGCATCCGGCGCAGGGCGGAATCCAGTAGAATTCCCGCTCTTTTGTCTGCCCGTGGTGCCCAGCCCATGCTGTTCCAGCACGTCGCCATCGCCGGTCTCGCCCATGTGGACGCGCCGCACCGGCTGTCCTCGGACGAGATCAACGCACGACTGAAGCCGACGCTGGAGCGTCTCGGCATCAAGACCGACGTCCTCCAGGACGTCGCCGGCATCCACGCCCGCCGCCTCTGGGACGACGATGTGCTGGCTTCCGACGCCGCCACCCTGGCCGCGGTCAAGGCGCTGGCCGACGCCGGCATCGATCCGGACCGCGTCGGCCTGCTGGTCAACACCTCGGTCAGCCGCGACTACCTCGAGCCGTCCACCGCCAGCATCGTGGCCGGCAACCTCAAGCTGTCCGAGACCTGCCAGAACTTCGACCTGGCCAACGCCTGCCTGGCCTTCATCAACGGCATGGACGTGGCCAGCCGCATGATCGACCGCGGCGAGATCGACTACGCCCTGATCGTCGACGGCGAGACCGCCAACCTCGCCTACGAGAAGACGCTCGAGCGCCTGGCCAGCGAGAACGCCACCGCCGAGCAGTTCCGCAACGAGCTCGCGACCCTGACGCTGGGCTGCGGTGCCGCGGCGATGGTGCTCGCGCGTGCCGAGCTCGCGCCCGGCGCGCCGCGCTACAAGGGCGGCGTGACCCGCTCGGCGACCGAGTGGAACGGCCTGTGCCGCGGCAACCTCGACAGGATGGTGACCGACACCCGGCTGCTGCTGATCGAGGGCCTGAAGCTCGCGCAGAAGACCTTCGTCGCCGCCAAGTCGGCGCTGGGCTGGGCGGTGGACGAGCTCGACGAGTTCGTCATCCACCAGGTCAGCCGCGCCCACACCAAGGCCTTCGTCGACGCCTTCGGCATCGACCCGAAGAAGGTCATGACCATCTTCGGCGAGCACGGCAACATCGGCCCGGCCTCGGTGCCGATCGTGCTGAGCAAGCTGCGCGAGATGGGCCGCCTGAAGAAGGGCAACCGGGTCGCCCTGCTGGGCATCGGCTCCGGCCTCAACTGCACCATGGCCGAGGTGGAGTGGTAAGCGCCCCGACCTGATCCCGCGCGAGGGCCGGTTCGTCCGGCCCTCGTCGTTTCTGCCGCCACCTGGTGATCCCGATGCGCCTGGACCCCGCCACCCTTCCGGACTATCCCTTCACCCCGCAGCGCCTCGAGGTGCGGCCGGGCATCGCGATGTCCTACCTCGACGAGGGCCCGCGCGACGGCGTGGTGGTGCTGATGGTCCACGGCAATCCGTCGTGGAGCTATCTGTGGCGCAAGGCGGTGCTGGGGCTGCGCGACCGCTACCGGGTGATCGCGCCCGACCACGTCGGCATGGGCCTGTCGGACAAGCCCGGCGACGACCGCTACGACTACACCCTGGGCGAGCGCGTGGCCGATCTCGCCACGCTGGTCGATGCGCTCGCGCTCGGAGACCGCATCACCCTCGCGGTGCACGACTGGGGCGGGATGATCGGCTTCGGCTGGGCGCTGCGCGATCCGGCGCGAGTGCGCCGGCTGATCGTCACCAACACCGCGGCGTTCCCGCTGCCGGCGGCCAAGCCGATGCCGTGGCAGCTCAGCCTGGGCCGCGACCTCAGGCTCGGCGGCCTGCTGGTGCGCGGGCTCAACGCCTTCGCCATCGGCGCGGCGAACTTCGGTTCGGTCGGGCGTATCCCGGACGCGGTGCGGCAGGCCTTCGTCGCGCCCTACGACAGCTGGGCCAACCGCATCGCCACGCTGCGCTTCATGCAGGACATCCCGCTGTCGCCGGCCGACCGCGCGTACGCGCTGGTCGAGGAGGCGGGGCGGCGCCTGCCGGAGTTCGCCGACCGCCCGGCGTTCATCGGCTGGGGACTGAAGGACTTCGTGTTCGACCGCCACTTCCTCGACGGCTTCACCCGCGCCCTGCCGAGGGCCGAGGTCCGCGCCTACGCCGACGCCGGGCACTACGTGCTCGAGGACAAGGCCGCGGAACTGGTGCCGGCGATGCGCGCATTCCTGGATGCCAGCCCGCTGCGCTGACGCCCTGCCCTTCAGCCGCCACCGGGTGCACGGGCTGTGGGAGGGGCTTCAGCTCCGACAGCCGCATCGTCCGGGACCAGTCGCGGCTGAAGCCGCTCCCGCCCCGGGAGGCTGCGCGGCGACGTGAAGCGGCCTTGCACCCACGGCGCTATCCTTGCCGGCCCGTGTCGCCGGACCTCGCCGCCGTCATGTCCCACTCCCTCGCCTCGATGCTCAAGATGAAGAACCAGCTCGAACAGCTCCGCTCGATGACCACCGTGGTCGCCGACACCGGCGACATCGACGCCATCGCGCGCGTGCGGCCGGTCGACGCCACCACCAATCCCTCGCTGCTGCTCAAGGCGGCGGCGCTGCCGGCCTACGACGGCCTGGTGCGGACCGCGCTCGAGAAGGCGCAGGGCGCCACCCGGGAGGCGCGCGTGGCCGACGCCGGCGACCGCCTCGCGGTGGCCATCGGCTGCCGCATCCTCGAACTCGTCCCCGGCCGCGTCTCCACCGAGGTCGATGCGCGGCTGTCGTTCGACACCGACGCCACCCTGCGCAAGGCCGAGCACATCGTCGCGCTCTACGCCGATGCCGGCGTCACCCCGGACCGCATCCTGATCAAGATCGCCTCGACCTGGGAAGGCATCCAGGCGGCGAAGCGGCTGGAGCGCGACGGCATCCAGACCAACCTGACCCTGCTGTTCGCCTTCGAGCAGGCGGTCGCCGCGGCCGAGGCCGGCGCGTTCCTGATCTCGCCCTTCGTCGGCCGCATCTACGACTGGTACAAGGCCCGCGGCGAGACCCCGGCCACGCCGGACGACGACCGCGGCGTGCAGTCGGTGCGCCGCATCCACGCCTGGTACAAGCGGCACGGCTACGAGACCGTCGTCATGGGCGCGAGCTTCCGCAACATCGACCAGATCCGCGCGCTCGCCGGCTGCGATCGCCTGACCATCAGCCCCGAGCTGATCGAGGCCCTGGGCGCCGAATCCGGCGACCTGCCGCGCGCGCTCGCCACCAGCGCCGGCAGCGATCCGCGCCCCGCGCCGCTCGACGAGCCCGCGTTCCGCTGGGGCCTCAACGAGGATGCGATGGCGACCGAGAAACTCGCCGAGGGCATCCGCACCTTCGCCGCGGATCAGGTCCGACTGGAGGCGGCACTGGCCGCACGCCTGTGAGCATGGCGGCGTCGTCCGCGGCGGCGTCCGCTGCTCCGACGGACGCCGGCGCCGGCGCCTGCAACATCGCGGCGGTGCTGCCGCGGATGGCGGCGGCGGCGCCGGAGCGCATCGCCCTGCGCTGCCCGGGACGGCACCGCAACCTGCACGGCTTCGCCCGCTACGACCTCGCGCTGACCTACGCCGAGCTCGACCGCCGCTCCGACGCCATCGCCGCCGGACTCGCCCGCTGCGGCATCGTGCGCGGCATGCGCACGGTGGTGATGGTGCGTCCGGGGCCGGAGTTCTTCCTGGTCATGTTCGCGCTGTTCAAGGCGGGCGTGGTGCCGGTGCTGGTCGACCCCGGCATCGACAAGCGCGCGCTGCGGCAGTGCCTGGCCGAGGCCGAACCCCATGCCTTCATCGGCATCCCGCTGGCGCAGACCGCGCGCGTGCTGCTGCGCTGGGCGACCAGCGCCACGATCCAGATCACCGTCGGCGCGAGGCTGCCCTGGGGCGGGCCGACGCTGGCGCAGGTGGAGGCGGCCGGCGTCGGCGCCGCGTCGCAGCTGGTGGCGACGATGCCCGACGAGGTCGCCGCCATCCTGTTCACCTCGGGCTCGACCGGCGTGCCCAAGGGCGTGGTCTACCGGCACCGCCACTTCGTCGCCCAGGTCGACATGCTGCGCGACGCCTTCGGCATGGCCGCAGGCGGCGTCGACCTGCCGACCTTCCCGCCGTTCGCGCTGTTCGACCCGGCGCTGGGCCTGACCGGTGTGATCCCGGACATGGATCCGACCCGGCCGGCCAAGGCCGACCCGCGCCGCCTGCACGACGCGATCGCGCGCTTCGGCGCCACCCAGCTGTTCGGTTCGCCGGCCCTGCTCAAGGTGCTCGCCGCGCACGGTGCGCCGCTGCCCACGATCCGCACCGTCACTTCGGCGGGTGCGCCGGTTCCCGCCGCCACGGTGGCGCGCATGCGCGAGCTGCTGCCGGCCGATGCGCAGGTGTGGACGCCCTACGGTGCCACCGAATGCCTGCCCGTCGCCGCGATCGAGAGCCGGGAGCTGGCCGCCACGCGCGCCATGACCGAGCGCGGCTTCGGTACCTGCATCGGCCGCCCGGTGGCCGGCAACAGCGTGCGCCTGATCCAGGTCACCGACGCGGCGATCGCGGGCTGGGACGAGGCGGTCGAGGTCGCCGATGGCGAGGTCGGCGAGATCACCGTCGCCGGCCCGACCGCCACCGACGCCTACTTCAACCGGCCCGAGGCCACCGCGCTGGCCAAGATCGCCGAGCGCACCGCCGCCGGCACGCGCATCGTGCACCGCATGGGCGACCTGGCCTGGCGCGACGGCGAGGGCCGGCTGTGGTTCTGCGGGCGCAAGGCGCACCGGGTCGAGAGCGGGACCGGACCGCTCTACACCGACCAGGTCGAGCCGATCTTCGACCTGCACCCCGAGGTCAGGCGCACCGCCCTGGTCGGCGTCGGCCGGCGCGGTGCGCAGCGCCCGGTGCTGTGCGTGGAGCTGGAAGCCGGCGTCGACGCCGCGCGGCACTGGCGGCGCATCGAGGCGGAACTGCTCGAACTCGGCGGCAGCCACCTGCGCAGCGCGCCGGTGCGCACCCTGCTGCGGCATCCGCGGTTCCCGGTCGACATCCGCCACAACGCCAAGATCGGGCGGGAGGCGCTGGCGGCCTGGGCGGCGAAGCGGCTGCCGCGCCCGGCATGAAGGTGCTGGTCACCGGCGGCGGCGGCTTCCTCGGCCAGGCCCTGTGCCGGGGGCTGGTCGAGCGCGGGCATGCGGTCACCAGCTTCAACCGCGGGCAGTACCCGGCGCTGGACGCGCTCGGCGTGCGCCAGGTGCAGGGCGATCTCGCCGACGCCGATGCGGTCCGTGCGGCCTGCGCGGGGCAGGCCGCGGTCTTCCACAACGCGGCCAAGGCCGGCGCGTCCGGCAGCCATGCGAGCTACCACCGCGCCAACGTCGTCGGCACCGACAACGTCATCGCCGCCTGCCGGGCGCAGGGCGTGCAGCGCCTGGTCTACACCTCGACCCCCAGCGTCACCCATCGCGCCACCCATCCGGTCGAGGGCGGCACCGCCGCCGAGGTGCCCTACGGCGAGCACCTGAAAGCGCCCTACGCGGCGAGCAAGAAGACCGCCGAGCAGCACGTGCTGGCCGCGAACGGAGCCGGGCTCGCCACCGTCGCCCTGCGTCCGCGCCTGATCTGGGGCCCGGGCGACAACCAGCTGCTGCCGCGCCTGGTCGAGCGCGCGCGCGCCGGACGGCTGCGCTTCGTCGGCGGCGGCGACAACCTGATCGATACGACCTACATCGACAACGCGGCGCAGGCGCACTTCGACGCGTTCGAACACCTCGCTCCCGGCGCCGCCTGCGCCGGCCGCGCCTACTTCATCTCCAACGGCGAGCCGCGCCCGGTGCGCGAGATCGTCAACGCGCTCCTGCGCGCCGCCGGCGCGCCGCCGGCCGAGGGCAGCATCCCGTTCGGCGTCGCCTACGCCGCGGGCGCGCTGCTCGAAGCCGCCTGGGCGCTGCTGCCGCTCGCGGGCGAGCCCCCGATGACGCGCTTCCTCGCCGAGCAGCTCGCCACCACGCACTGGTACGACATGGCGCCGGCCACGCGCGATTTCGGCTACCGCCCGCACGTCCGCCTCGACGAGGGCCTGGCCCGCCTCGCCGCCGCCTGGCGCGGCTGAGGACGACATCGGCGCGCAACGCGCCCGGAGCCTTCACCGTCGCACATTAGAATGCCGGGCATGACGTCACGCCTGCCGTTCCTCCCCAACTGGAAGCCGCTCGCCGGCCGCGCCCTCGAGGCCGCCCTGGACCGCGTGATCGCGCTGGATCCCGACACGCGCGCCGCGCTGGCGCGGCTCGACGGCCGCCGCATCACCCTGCACCTGGCCTCGCCGCCGCTGGCGCTCGCGCTGACCGTGCGCGGCGGACGGCTGGTGGTCGGGCCGGTGCGCGAGGACGAGGCCGAGCCCGACCTCTCGGTGCGCGCCACCCTGGCCGGCATGGTCGCCCGCCTCGGCGGCCGCGCGGGCGACGCCGGCGACGCGCGCCATCGCGTGCGCATCTCCGGCGATGCCGACCTCGCGCGCCGCCTGCAGCGGCTGGCCGAGCAGTTCGATCCGGACTGGGAGCGGCCGCTGACGGCGGCGTTCGGCGAGGTCCTCGGCCACCAGCTCGCGCGCGGCATCGCGATGGCCTTGCGCGGCGGCCTGCGCACGGCGAAGACGCTGGCCCGCGACGGCGCCGAGTTCCTCACCGAGGAGTCGCGCGACGTGGTCGCCAAGGCCGAGGTCGGCGCCTTCAACGACGACGTCGACGCGCTGCGCGAACGCGTCGACCGGCTCGAGGCACGGCTTGCACGCCTGCGCGCACGTGCGCCGGGAGGCATGCAGTGAGGCGCCTGCAACCCTGGCTGCGGGTGCTGCGCATCCTGCGCGTGGTCGCCCGCTACCGCCTCGACGCGCTGCTCGACGGCACGCCGCTGGAGCGCTGGATCGCCCTGGTGCGGCCGTTCGTGCCCAAGGCCTCGCCCGAGGTGCAGGCACTCTCGCGCGGCGCGCGCCTGCGCATGGTGCTGCAGGAGCTGGGGCCGATCTTCGTCAAGTTCGGGCAGATCCTCTCGACCCGCCGCGACATCGTGCCGCCCGACATCGCCGACGAGCTCTCGCACCTGCAGGACCGGGTGGCGCCGTTCCCGGGCGAGGTCGCGCGCAGCCTGGTCGAGCGGGCGCTGGGCCAGCCGGTCGAGGTGCTGTACGAGCGCTTCGACACCGAGCCGCTGGCTTCGGCCTCGATCGCCCAGGTCCACGCCGCCTGCCTGCCCGGGCGCGACGGACTGCCGGGCAGGGAGGTCGTGGTCAAGGTCGTGCGCCCGGGCATCGCGCGCCAGATCGATGCCGACATCGCGCTGCTGCGCGGCCTGGCGACGGTCGCCCAGCGCCACCACCCGAACGCCGACAAGATCCGGCCGCTGGAGGTGGTGGCCGAGATCGAGGCCACGCTCGCCGCCGAACTCGACCTGCAGCGCGAGGGCGCCAACGCGAGCGTGCTGCGGCGCAAGTGGCTGGGTTCGGACGACCTCTACGTGCCGGAGGTGTTCTGGAGCCACACCGCCGAGCGCGTGCTGACGCTCGAACGCGTGTACGGCATCCCCTCCGACGACGTCGCGAGGCTGGACGCCGCCGGCATCGACCGCAAGCGCCTCGCCGCGAAGGGCGTGCGGGTGTTCTACACGCAGGTGTTCCGCGACAACTTCTTCCACGCCGATGCGCATGCCGGCAACATCTGGGTCGACACCGATCCCGCGCGCCGCGACAACCCGCGTTTCATCGCGCTGGACTTCGGGATCATGGGCCAGCTCTCGCAGGAGGATCAGTATTACCTCGCCGAGAACTTCTCCGCGATCTTCCACCAGGACTACCGCCGCATCGCCGAGCTGCACGTCGAGGCCGGCTGGATGCCGGGCCACATCCGCATCGACGAACTCGAGGCCGCGACGCGCGCGGTGTGCGAGCCCTACTTCACCCGGCCGCTGTCGGAGATCTCGCTGGGCGAGGTGCTGATGAAGCTGTTCCGCACCGCGCGCCGCTACGAGCTCACCATCCAGCCGCAGCTGATCCTGCTGCAGAAGACGCTGCTCAACATCGAGGGCGTCGGCCGCCTGCTCGATCCGCAGCTCGACATCTGGGCCGAGGCGCGGCCGGTGCTCGACCGCATCCTGCGCGAGCGCTACAGCCCAAAGCAGATCCTGAAGGAACTGCGCCGGCGCATGCCCGAGCTGGTCACCCGCGGCCCTGAGATCCCGCACCTGCTCAACCAGTGGCTGACCCAGCAGGTCGAGGGCCGCCACGAGCTGCGCATGCGCTCGGTCGACCTGCAGCGCATCGCGGCGATGGCCGAGGTCGCGCAGCGCCACGTGGTGTATTCGATCGCCGGCGCCGGCCTGCTCATCACCGGCGCGGTGCTGCTGGCGTTCGAGAGCGGCGGCCCGGCATGGTGGGGCGTGCCGGTGGCGAGCTGGGTGTGCGGCGCCGGCGCGTTCGGCGCTTTCTTCGCCGCCTGGCCGCGCCGGCGCTGAGCATGGCGGTGCGCGTGGCCGAGGCCGATGCGCCATGGGCGCTGCCGGTGCTGTACCGGGACGCGGTCCTGGCCGTGGTCGACAAGCCGAACGGACTGATGGCGCATGCCAGTCCGATGGCGCGCGGCGAGAGCGACTTCGCGCTCGACCGGCTGCGGCGCCAGTTCGGTGCCGATGTCTTCCTCGCGCACCGGCTCGACCGCGCCACCAGCGGCTGCCTGCTGGTCGCCTTCGACCGCGGGATCGCCGCCGAGCTCGGCCGCGCGTTCATGGCGCGCGGGGTCGACAAGACCTACCTCGCGCTGTGCCGCGGCTGGCCGGAGGCGCGCTTCAGCGTCGACCACCCGCTCGACGGCGGGCCCGGCAAGCCCGAGAAGAAGCCGGCGCTGACCCACTTCGAGCGCCTGGCGACCGCCGAGCTGCCGGTGCCGTCCGGCGGCTTCGAGACCACGCGCTTCTCGCTCCTGCGCTGCCGGCCCGAGACCGGGCGCTGGCGGCAGATCCGCCGCCATCTCAAGCACGCCATGCACCACCTGGTCGGCGACAGCAGCCACGGCGACGGCCGCCGCAACCGCATCGCGCGGATGCAGCTCGGCGTGCACCGCATGCTGCTGCACGCCTGGCAGCTGGGCTTCGCGCATCCGGTCTCCGGCGCGCGGCTCGTGGTGACCGCGCCGCCGGACGCGGAATGGCGGCGCCTGTGCGAGCGCCTGGGGCTCGATCCGGCCCTGCTGGACGCGGCGCCGATGGATGGCGCGGCCGCGCCGTGAAGCCTCTTCATTCCGCGCAGCGGACACGGCTGCCATCGTGGCCGCACACTATCCGGTTCAAGGACCACCGCGCCCACCCGATGCTCGAGATCTGTCCCGGTCTGCACATTCCCGACGAGGAGCTCGCCGAACGCTTCGTGCGCGCCAGCGGCCCCGGCGGGCAGAACGTCAACAAGGTGGCGACCGCCGTGGAGCTGCGTTTCGACGTCGCGAACTCGCCGTCGCTGCCGGATGGCCTGCGCGCGCGCCTGCTCGCGCGGCGCGACCGGCGCCTCACCGACGAGGGCGTGCTGGTGATCAGTGCGCAGCGCTTCCGCACCCAGGAGCGCAACCGCGAGGACGCGCGCGAACGCCTCGCCGCCATCCTCGCCGCCGGCCTGCACGTGCCGAAGGCGCGCATCGCCACGCGCCCGACCCGCGCCTCGAAGGAACGGCGCATCACCGAGAAGAAGGGGCGCGCGCAGATCAAGCGCGGGCGCGGCCGTGGCTGGAGCAGCGACGCATGAGTGCACCGCACATGATCCCGACGCCGTCGCAGGTCCCGCAGTCGCATTCGCGGTTCTGGCGCTGGGTGGGCCGGCGTGGCCTCGCGCTCGCCGGCTGGCGCTTCGCCGGCGCGATCCCGGACGTGCCCAGGGCGGTGGTGATCGTGGCCCCGCATTCGTCCAACTGGGACGGCCTGTTCGGCTTCCTCGCCAAGCTCGCGCTCGGCCTGCAGGTGACCTTCGTCGCCAAGCGCGAGCTGTTCTTCTGGCCGGTCGGCGGCCTGCTCCGGCGCATGGGCTTCATGGCGGTCGACCGGCGCAGCGCCGGCGCGCTGGTGCGCCAGGTCGCCGAGCGCATGCGCGCCGCGCCGCAGATGTGGTTCGGCCTCACCCCCGAAGGCACGCGCAGCCAGGTCGAGCACTGGAAGTCCGGCTTCTGGCACATCGCGCGCGCCGCCGGCGTACCCATCGTCTGCGCCTACTTCCACTATCCCGAACGCACCATCGGCTTCGGCCCGCTGTTCGAACCGAGCGACGACCCCGTCGCCGACATGGCCCGGATCCGCGCCTTCTACGCGCCCTGGGTCGGCAAGCGCCGCGGGACGGTCTGAGGCCCGAGCGAACCAGCCAGCGCGTCCGTGCGGTCGCCGGGGCGTTGCCATGGCATCCTGTGCGTCGACGGTGCAGGGAGGATGCCGGATGGCGAGGACGCGATGGCTCTACGGGCTTGCACTCGCCCTGACGCTCGGCGCGGTCGCCGCGCGTGGAGCGGACGTGCCCGCGCCTGCCATCGCATCCGACGCCGATCTCGCGCGTCATCTCGACGGCGGCGACTCGCCGCTGCGACGGCTCTCGCCGCTCGCCTACCGGCGTTTCCTCGATTCCCTAGCCTGCAACGAACGCGGCCTGATTTCGATCTCGGCACGGGACATCGAGTGGGAGCTCGCGCCGAAGGAGGCCGCGGCGGTATGGGCCCTGTTCGGCGTCGACCGCCCGGTGGAGAGTCTCACCTGGCGCGCACGGCCACCGGAGTGGCCTGCGTCGGGAGCGCGGCGCGCCCTGGGCGTCCCTACCGAGATCGAGATGCGCTATGACCGCTTCGTGGCTGCGCAGACGGAGGCGGCGGCAGCGGGCGCGGTCGCGATGGATGCGTCAAGCTTCGATGCGCTGTTCGGGCGCTGGTTCGCATCGGCGCGCTACGCGGAGGTCTCGGACCGCGACCTGACGGTGCTCCTGCATGCGGCGCTCGATCGTGCGGATGTCATCCGCGATGGGCGCAACGGCACCTTGCTGGGGGGTGTGCTGGCGGAGATGGACGGTCGGGGCCTCGCCGGCGATCGCGACTGGTTCGAGGCCGCCGATGCACTGTTCGTGGCCGGGGAGATGCCCGCCGCCGTCTAGCTGCGTGGGCATGCCGTGCGCGAGGCCGGGCCACCGGTACCGCGTCTGGTGGGCGCCGGGGCGATGGCCGCAGCCATCGATCCGGCTGCGCCCCGGATCTGGTGGCCGGAGTCCGGCGATGCGCTGCGGGCCGATGTCGTGGAGGCCGGGCACCTGGAGGTGCTGGTCCTGGCGAGTCCCTTCTGCCGCTATTCCATCGCGGCCGCCGAGGACATCGCCGCGGATCCGACGCTTGCGCTTCTCCGCAGCGGCGAGCGCACGGTGTGGCTGGTGCAGCCGACCGGGCTCGACGAGGTCGCGAGCGTGCGCGAGTGGAACCGCAGCCACCCGCAGATGCCGATGGCGCTGATTTCCGATGCGCGTGTCCTACCTGGCGTGTCCCGGGTGGAGACGCCGACCTTCGTCATCCTGCGTGAGGGGACGGTGCTCGAAAGGGTTCAGGGCTGGCCGCTCGAGACGGGCAACGCGCCGGCGCTGCGCGCGGCGCTGGCACGGGCCGCGTCGGGCGATGACGGGATCTAACGCTCCGACGGGCCGCCCTCGCTGCTGTCGCGGGCGAGCAGGCCGGGTCGGAGCAGTTCGATGAAGTCGCGCGCCTGCTGGCTCAGGTAGCGCCCCTTGCGCACGACCACGCCGTAGCTGCGCTGCGGAAAGTGCTCGGCGAGGCTGCGCGCCTCGAGCCGGTCGCGGTCGGCCTCGCCCAGGCAGATCCCGCTGACGATGCTGATCCCCAGGCCCATGGCGACGTACTGCTTGATCACCTCCCAGCCGCCGCTGGCCTCCATCGCCACCGTGTAGGGCACCCGCGCGCGCTGGAAGGTGTAGTCGACCTGGCGGTAGGTGGTCAGGTGCTGCGGCGGCATCACCAGCCCATGGCCGGAGAGATCCTCCAGGCGCGGGTGCGGGATCGAGGCCAGCGGATGCCCCTTCGGCGTGATCAGCATCGGGTCGTAGACGTGCACCGGCGCATAGATCACGTCGCCCGGCACGTCGGGCACGGCGCCGACCGCGAAGTCGACCTCGTCGGCGCGCAGCATCGCCAGGCCTTCCGGGCCGGTGACCGTGTGCAGGCGCAGCGCGACGTCCGCATGGGCCGCCCGGTAGGCAGCGACCAGGGGCGGCATCAGGTAGAGCAGGGTGGAGTTGCCGCAGGCGATGTCGAGGCGGCCGGCGGACATGGTCTGCAGCCGGTCGCGGAATGCCGATTCGAGGCCGTCGATGCCGTCCACCAGCGGACGTGCCATGTCGTAGAGCGTCTCCCCGGCCGCGGTCAGGTTGAGGCGGCGGCCGATGCGTTCGAACAGCGGCACGCCGTAGTCGCGCTCCAGTGCCTGGAGCTGCAGACTCACCGCGGGCTGGCTGAGGAACAGCGCGTCAGCGGCCCGGCTGACCGAGCCGAGCCGGGCCACCTGGCAGAACGCGCGCAGCGGCTTCAGGCGATCGGATTTGTAGTAGTAGCGGGCGCTGCGCGCTGTCCGGGGCGACATAACTCTTTGTCCGCGCGAGAATATTTGATGAGCAAATAGGTTCCATTCAAATATTTGCTTTGTCAAAGCTGGCGCTCGAGGCCTAGCTTCGCCTCATCGACCAGTGCCGCCGCCGCGGCTTCGAGGAGACGACCATGGGCACCCCGCACGACGCCAACGAACTGCAGCAGAGCTGGTCCAGCGATCCGCGCTGGTCCGGCATCCAGCGCGACTACAGCGCCGACGACGTGGTGCGCCTGCGCGGCACGGTGCACGTGGAGCATTCGCTCGCCCGCCTCGGCGCCGAGAAGCTCTGGAGCCACCTGCACACGGAGGACTTCGTCAACGCGCTGGGCGCGCTGACCGGCAACCAGGCCATGCAGCAGGTCAAGGCGGGCCTGAAGGCGATCTACCTGTCCGGCTGGCAGGTGGCCGCGGACGCCAACCTCGCCGGGCAGATGTACCCCGACCAGTCGCTGTACCCGGCCGATTCGGTGCCGGCGGTGGTCAGGCGAATCAACAACACCCTGCTGCGCGCCGACCAGCTGCAGCACGCGGAAGGGCGCGACGACATCGATTTCCTGCAGCCGATCGTGGCCGACGCCGAGGCCGGCTTCGGCGGCGTGCTGAACGCCTTCGAGCTGATGAAGGCGATGATCGAGGCCGGCGCCGCCGGCGTGCACTTCGAGGACCAGCTGGCTTCGGTCAAGAAGTGCGGGCACATGGGCGGCAAGGTGCTGGTGCCGACCCGCGAGGCGGTCGAGAAGCTCAACGCTGCGCGCCTGGCGGCGGACGTCTGCGGCGTGCCGACCCTGCTGGTGGCGCGTACCGATGCCGAGGCCGCCGACCTCCTGACCTCCGACATCGACGACAACGACAAGCCCTTCTGCACCGGCGAGCGCACGGTCGAGGGCTTCTACAAGACCCGCAAGGGGCTCGATCAGGCGATCAGCCGCGGCCTGGCCTACGCGCCCTATGCCGACCTGGTGTGGTGCGAGACCGGCAAGCCGGACCTGGAGTTCGCACGCAGGTTCGCCGAGGCGATCCACGCGAAGTTCCCCGGCAAGATGCTCGCCTACAACTGTTCGCCCAGCTTCAACTGGAAGAAGAACCTCGACGACGCCACGATCGCCAGGTTCCAGCGCGAGATCGCGTCCTACGGCTACCGGTTCCAGTTCATCACCCTGGCCGGCTTCCACGCGCTGAACTACTCGATGTTCCACCTCGCCCACGGCTATGCGCGCGAGCAGATGAAGGCCTTCGTCGAGCTGCAGGAAGCGGAGTTCGCCGCCGCCGCGCAGGGTTTCACCGCGGTCAAGCACCAGCGCGAGGTGGGCACCGGCTACTTCGACGCGGTGACCCAGGCAATCCAGAAGGGCGCGTCCTCGACCACGGCGCTGACCGGCTCCACCGAGGAGGAGCAGTTCCACGGCGACTCCCCGGCGAAGAAGGATGGACGCGCCGCGGCCTGAGCGGCGCGCGAATCGGGGACGGGCGACGCTCGCGCCGCCCGTCCCGCCGCGCCTCCGGGTGCGGGGGAAACCGCCCGATTTCCGGAGTAGACTCGCCCGACCCCGGGGGAGATGCGCGTGCAGGACGAGGCGGACGATGTCGCAGCGGAAGCGGCGTTCCAGCCGGGCGAGCGCCTGGCCGGGCCGCGCCGCCTGCCCGAGAGCGAGCGGGCGCTGTTCGCCGGTGCCGGCGCGGTGCTGCACGTGCTCGCCGGCGACACCCTGTTCCGCCGCGGCGAGCACGGCCGCAGCATGTTCCTGCTCGAGGCCGGCGAGGTACGCCTGTGCTTCGGCGACGACATGGCCGACAAGCTGCTCGAGCCCGGCCGGTACTTCGGCGAGCTGGCGGTGTTCCTGGGCGAGCACCTGCGCACCGCGGACGCGATCGCCGAGAGCGACTGCAGCCTGCGCGAGATCGACGTGGCCGCCTTCGACGACCTGCTCGAGCAGGCGCCGCGCGGCATGGCGCGCTTCATGCGCGCCGGCTTCTCCTACCTCGTGGCCGGCGAGAACCAGCTCCTGCATGGCCTGCGCCGTCGCAACGAGGACCTGATGCGCGCGCTCGACGCCCTGCGCCAGACCCGCAGCGAGCTGAGCCTGGCGCAGCAGCTGGTGCGCAGCGACGACCTCACCGGCCTGGCCAACCGACGCGGCCTGTACTCGTACCTGGAGGATGCCGCGCGCTATGCGTCACCGGACATGCAGCGCGCGCTGCTGCTCATCGACATCGACCATTTCAAGCGGCTCAACCGCACCCACGGCCATCTCGCCGGCGACAGCGCGCTGCGCGCCGTCGCCGAGGCGGTGCGCGGCCAGGCGGGGCCGTTCGACCTGCCGTGCCGGCTCGGCGGCGACGAATTCGCGCTGATCCTGTCGGTGGTGGACGAGGGCGACCTCGCGAACCGGGCGATCAGCCTCAGCACCGCCGTGCGCGCGCTGAGCCTGCCCGCGCTCGCAGGCGAGCGGCTGGGCGTGAGCATCGGCGGGGTGTTCTGCGATCCGGCCGAGGACTGGTCGCACTGGTACAGCCACGCCGACGCGGTCCTGCTCCGCGCGCGCGGCACCGACGGCGGGAACTGGCGCATCGAGTAGCCGCGCACGGGCGCGGCGGGGAGAGGGACATGGAAGCGGTCATGGGCTTGGATGGGCAGGTGCGGCCGGCGTCGCCCGGCGCGGATGCGGTCGCACAGCTGCGTACCGTGCTGTTGTGCGATCTGGCGGATTCCACCGCGCTCATCGAGCGCGTGGGCGACCGCCGCGCGGTGGAGCTGATGCGCGCCCACGACCGCCTCCTGCTCGGCCTGCTCGAGGCCCATGCCGGCCGCCTCATCGACAAGTCCGACGGCTGCCTGGCGCTGTTCGACCGGCCGATCCGGGCCGTCGCCTTCGCCCTGGCCTACCAGCGCGGGCTACGCGAGCTGTCGGCCGAGGAGGGCGTCGAACTCGCCGCGCGCGTCGGCATCCATGTCGGCGACGTGCTGGTCTGGGACAACGCGCCGGAGGCGGTGGCGGTCGGCGCCAAGCCGGTCGAGGTCGAGGGCCTGGCCAAGCCGGTGGCCGCGCGCCTGATGCAGCTGGCCCTGCCCGGGCAGATCCTGCTGTCGGGCATGGCGCAGAACCTGGCCCAGCGCGCAGCGCCCGAGCTCGGCGCGGACGCCGAGCAGGTCCGCTGGCGCACGCACGGCCGCTATCGCTTCAAGGGCACCACGACGCCGACCCTGGTGCACGAGGTCGGCGCCCCCGGCCTGTCGCCGCTGCGCGCGCCGCCGTCGCAGCCGAAGGCGCGGCGCGAGGTGCCGCTGTGGCGCCGCCCGCAGACCATGATCCTGGAGGCGATCGCCGCCTCCGTGCTGGTGGGCGTGATGTTCTTCGCGCTGCGCAGCACGCCCGCGATCGCCTTCCAGGAGCGCGACTGGATCGTGCTCGCCGACCTGCAGAACCTCACCGGCGATCCCCGCTTCGACGATTCCCTCGAGACCGCCCTGCGCATCAGCCTCGAACAGTCGAACTTCGTCAACGTCCTGCCCGACCTGCGCGTGCGCGACACGCTCAAGCGCATGCAGCGCGACCCCGGTGCCCCGATCGATCGCAGCGTCGCCGCCGAAATCGCGCAGCGCGAGGGGGCGAAGGCGGTGGTGTTGCCGGTGGTGGCCGAGGTGGGGGGGAGGCTGCAGGTCGGACTGCAGTTGCTGGATCCGGCCAGTCAAGCCGTCGTCCACACGGAGCTGGCCACCGCGTCGGCCCCCTCGACCATCGTCGCATCGCTCGGTGGGGCGGTGGACCGAATGCGCGAACACCTCGGGGATGCGCCGAAGACGACGCCGGCCTTGGCCACTCGCCTCGAGTCGGCCACCACTGACGATATCGACGCGCTGCGTGCCTATACGCTGGGCCAGCGCGCCTTCGCCCGCGGTGACCTCGATCGGGCTGAGCAGCACTATCTTCAGGCGACGACCCTCGACGACAGCTTCGCAATGGCCTGGATCGGCCTGGGGCGCATCCATCAGGCCCGGCACGAAGTCACGGCGGCAACGGCGCTGGTACGCAAAGCGCTCGAACTGGAGGACCGGCTGACCGCGCGCGAACGCCTCTACGCGCTGGCTCATCTTGCGGTGCTGGAGGCGCAGCCCGACGCGGTGATGCGATGGAAGGCGCTGGCGGACCTGTATCCGGACTTCGCTGCTGCGAGCCTGAACGTCGCGCTGTTCGCCGACACAGAGAACGACTATGACCTGATGCGCGAGTATGCGGCGGCCGCGGCTGGAGCCAACAGCCCCGTCGTCCGTGTCGCGCTGTACCTGAGAGCGGCCGGTGAAGTGTTGCAGGGTCGCCCGGCTCAGGCGGAAGAGAGCTATCGCCGGGCGCACGATCTCGGGATGACGGGCTTGAACGAATACCCGGCAGCGCTCGCCGTTCTGCAGGGAAATTCGTCCGCCGCGCGCCGGCTCCTCGACCCGATGAGCGCGAACGGTTCCGACCAGTCCGCCCGATATGCGATGGCGAGGACTGCTGTGGCGATCGCCTCGCACGACGAGGCCGGTCTTGCGCAGGAAGTGCTGGAGGGCGTCGCCGCACTCAATGCTCCATCCGGGGACGCCGAGCCCGCTGCCGTCCACGCAGCGGTCCTGCGGGTGATGACGTTGGCGGCAGCGGCACGTATGCAACCGGATGGTGCTCCCTCGCTCGGCGTACTCGCAGGGAGGCTGGCCGATCTGGCGGGCCAGGAGAAGGCGCCGAGCGACTCCGTTCTCTACACTCTGCTGGCTGCATACCTGTACTGCGACGCCGGACAGGGAGCAAAGGCGCTACAGCTTGCGGACGACGTGGACGGCGACCAGCTCCGCGTCTCGGCATTTCTGGCGAACCTGGACGCGATCGTCAGGGCGAAGGTCGCCCTTGCGGAACGGAGCCCCGAGCGGGCTCTGCGCCTCATGGAGCCCTACCGTGATACGCGTGCCCTGGTGACGGGACGCTTGGTCGTGGCGGACGCGCTGTCGGCAGCAGGGAAGCCCGGCGAAGCGGCGGCGGAGTTGCGCCTGATCGCGACACAGCCAGAGCGGGCGTGGTACGAGTGGGCGGGACAGGGGGCGCTGCGAGCGGAGAACGTAGTGAACTGGCGGATCGCTTCGCAGCGGATCGCCGACGAACCGGTGGGAATGGCAGCGCGGTAGTGGTCCGCGCTGCCCGTAGCGTCAGTAGCAATGCGGCAGGTAGTTCATCTTGCTGGTCAGGTCGGCCGCCATCTGGTCGAGCGATCCTTCGATCTCTTCCTTGGAGGGCAGGCGACGCTCCCCTGCGGCTAGAGTCCGCCGGGCTTCGTCATTCACCTCGACGCCGAGCGACTGCAGGACCGATATCGGATCGGCTTCGAACCTCGCCCGGAAGTCGTCGTCATGCGCCAGGCGCTCGAGAAGCTCCCTGGCCTTGTCGTTCTGCTGCATCGTGTCGCTCCTATCGGTGCTGTGGGGTGAGGTGCTGGCCGTCCCGCGCCGAAGTGGCGCAGTACGGGGTGGTAGTCAGGTTCAGGTGCTTGGGGCCTTTGCTGACGATGCCGAGGCCGTTCGCTCCGATGACCTGTTCCCGAATGGGATCCAGGCCCAGTTCCGCCTCGATATCGCCATCGTTGATCGCGGCGGTATAGAAGGCTCCCAGCCCGCGTTCGGCAGCGAGGAGATAAAGCGTCTGGCTCAGGTGGCCCGAGTCCAGGCACAGGACCTTGTAGGCCTTGGCATGGCGCCGGTACTTCCAGAAGCTTCGCTCCCCTCGCGCGACGTGCAGGATCAGCGCATGCGCGTTCTGGAAGTAGGTCTGGCCGCTGGTCATCCGAAGCGCGAGTGCGCGCGCGTCGGATCCGTCGAGAGGCCGGAGCAGTCCCAATGCATGGGTCGCCGTGCAGTAGTGATAGAGGCCGGGCTCGAGCGCGGCGACGCGCGGGGCTAGAACGTAGGCTTCGATCGGGTGCAGGCTGCCGCCGGATGGGCTGGTCTTGCGGACGCCAGCGACACCGGGAATGAACTCATTGGTTCCGAGGACGCCAAACGTCCCCTGCAGCACTGCTGCGAGGTCATCCAGGGGCAGGTGAGCCTCGCCATCGAAGTGTCGTGACGTCGAGCGTCTCGCAAGAACCTGGCCCAGCGAGGTCGGTGGCTGCACTGGCAGCCGAACCTGTTCGAGAGCGTCGTCGCGAACGAAGAAGTGGGGCGGCGGCAATCCGTGTCGCCGGACCATCTCGTGCATCCGCCTCGACCGCGCCTCGTCATCCGCACCGGTTCCCCCTTCGCCCGTCACCCCCGACCATCGCGTCATCGCGTGGAAGATCGCGGCCTGGGGATGCCAGCCCACGGCGTACAGGTCGTCCTCGCCCTTGCGCAGCGCTTCCGCCGCGGGCGTGTCCGCGTCGCTCAGCAGGCCGCCGCGCGCGGCGAGGGCGGCGATGGCGGTGGCGTCGAGGGGGCCGCGCGCGGCCAATGCGTCGATGTCGACCCACTCGCGCGCGTCCAGGGTGGCAATGAGTGCGAGTTCGTCGCGGGACAGCGCGATGCGCTCGCCGGTGACCGGGCACAGCAGGTGGCACTGCACCTCGGCGTCGAGGCGCATGGTCCCTCGCAGCAGGGCGCCGATGTCCGGGCTCAGCCGGTCGTCGATCTCGATCTGGCACGGCTGGCGCCGTCGAACGCGCATGCGGGACCCCCTATCCCGTAAAGCGGCCGCGCGATGCTAATGGAAGCGGGTCTTGAGTGATAGCGGCACCAAGCAAGTGCCTTTCATCGCCGCTGCACTAGAGCTGGCGAGCTCGGACCACCTACGTTGGTGGGAGAGGGGGGCTGCAGATGGTCCGTCGGCGTATCACCCTGCCATCTGCAGCCTCGGCATCTCACCATGCAACTTACTTATAAAGCAGAAAAATGGCCATGGGCGCAGCATTCTCGACATCTAACGCATCGCAAGCCGCGCGTACAGCTGCCTGAGACGGAAGCGATACATGGCTTGGGAGCGCCTCAGGTGGGAGGTGCAGTCCGTGCTCGCGGAGCGTCGAGGCAGGTGCAGTAGTTAACCTTCTGCGGAAGGTCTCATTTGTGGCGAGGTCGCGAAGGATGCTTGTCGTTGGGCTGAGCATGCGAATTCCCCATGGGAGAAGGTGGTTGGAGGTGGTCGAGCAGTGTCAGGCCGCGGTTAGCGGCTCCGGCAGGAAGTGCAATTCTTGCTTCTCTTCATCAATGATACCGAGGCCGTTCGCGCCTATCACGACGTGTTCGGCGGGATCGAAACCAAACCGTTCGCAGAAGTCACCGTCGTTGAGCGCGGCGGTATAGAATGCGCCTAAGCCTAAGCTCGCCGCTGCGAGGTAAAATGTTTGACTCAGATGCCCTGAGTCGAGCATCAGCACCTTGTAAGCCTTCGCGTGCCTGCGATACTTCCAGTGATTTCGACGGGGGCGGGCCACTGAAGCGTCCTCGTTGATTCGAGCCAGTCGGAAGTAGAGTTCCCCCAGAAGGAGCTCACATGAAGAAGTCGCGGTTCACCGAGGAACAGGTCGTGCGGATCCTCAAGGAGGTCGAGGCCGGCGCGAA
>NZ_JAGQFT020000006.1 GCF_018122625.2 Coralloluteibacterium stylophorae
GGCGGCACCGCTACAACCACACCCGCCCGCATCGCGCCCTCGGCGGCCTTCCGCCGGTTCGCTTCGCGATGGCACACTCACCCACTGCCTCTAGTTCTGGCTGACTCGAAAGAACGAGGACGCTTCATCATGGCTCATCGCTCCTGGCTCGTCGCGACAGCGAGAGCGAGCATCCCCACGCGCTGCGCGGCCCCCGGCTTCTCCTGCAGCCGTCGTATCAGCCACTGCCCGTAACTTCCGCAGGCCGGGCAGCGAACTCCTCGATACGAGCAGTTCGTCTTCAGCACGCCGACGTGCCCGGCACCCACGGAGGAAGCAAGCGTGGCAACCAGTACATGCCCGAGTCCGACGATCCGACTGGTCCAGTCGATCCTGCAGGGCCTCGTCGCCCTCGTCTTCCTTGCCGCAGGGATCCTGAACCTGATGGGGATCATGACCGAGCAGCTGATGCGGCTCGGCTATCCCGGCCATTTCGCGACCATCATCGGCGTCGCGTTCATCACCGGAGTGATCTGCCTTTACCAGACACGCTTCGTCTTCCTGCAGGACTGGGCGTTCGGCGCCATGGCGGCCACGCTCGTAGGTGCCGCGGCGACGCATCTCCTCATCGGCGATCCAGCCGCCAAAGCGGCGCCGGCGATCGTGACCCTGGCCGTGCTCCTGGTCGCCCATTCCCTGCGCGGCGGGCCGCGACCTCCGCGTCGCCAGGCGCGTCCAGGCTAGGCCGCACCGCCGGCGGCGTTGTCGAAGCACGGCTGCATGCCTGAACGCCCGGCTGGCGAACGGTCCGTGCGACCTCGCCCCAAAAGCGGGCCTCACGCTGGGCTGGGCGTGCGGGAACTCATGTCACGGGCCGATCGCGGAGCAATTGCCGGTCATCCGACCGATGCCGCAGGTAATGGATACGCGAAGTGCAGCGATCGGCGGTGTCTGGCGGAGAGGGTGGGATTCGAACCCACGGTGGGCGTGAACCCACGGCAGTTTTCAAGACTGCTGCCTTAAACCGCTCGGCCACCTCTCCGGGACCTGGATTGTCGCACGCGCCACCGCCATCCGCTGCCGCGGCGTGCGTCGTCAGCCGCGAGCGATCGCGCCGACGCTGCCGTTGCCGGCCGGCATCTGCCCGGCGCGGTGCCGCGAGCAGTCCAGGCGCGAGGCCTCGATCAGGGGCGGCAGGCGTTCGGCCAGGAAATCGATGAACAGCCGCACCGCCGGCAGCAGGCCGCGGCGCGACGGGAACACCGCGTGGCAGATGCCCTGCGGCAGGTTCCACTGCGGCAGCACCACCTCGAGCGTGCCGTTGCGCACGTCGTCGGCGCACATGGTCTCGGGCAGCAGGGTGATGCCCAGGCCCTGGATCGCGGCCTCGCGCAGCAGCGGGAAGTCCGAGCCCATGAGGCGCGGCTGCAGGTCGACGCGGGTCACGCTGCCGTCCGGCCCGTGCAGGTCCCAGCGCTGGCGACTCTCCTCCTCGCTCATGCTGAGCGTCACGTGCTGGGCGAGATCGCCGGGCGCGGCCGGGCGGCCGGCGCGGTCGAGGTAGGCGGGGCTGGCGACCAAGAGCTCCTGGATGTGGCCGAAGCTGCGCATCACCAGGCTGCCGTCGTCGTTGAGGTGGCTGCGCACGCGCAGGGCGACGTCGAAGCCCTCGTTGATCACGTCGACGCGGCGGTTGCTCACCACCATCTGCAGGCGCACCTGCGGATGCATGGTGAGGAAGTCCGGTACCAGCCTGGCCATCTGCGTCTGCGCCAGGCCCACCGGCGCGCTGACCTTGACCAGGCCGCGCGGCTCCGCGCTCAGGCGGTCGACCACCTCGCGCGCCGACTGCGCCTCGGCGAGCATCGCCTGCGCGTGCCGGTAGACGCTCTGGCCGACGTCGGTGACCGCGAAGCGCCGGGTCGAGCGCTGCAGCAGGCGCACGCCGAGGCCGCTCTCGAGCTGCGCGATGCGCCGCGACAGCCGCGACTTCGGAATGCCCAGCGCTCGCTCGGCGGCGGCGAAGCCGTTGTGCTCCACCACCATCGCGAAGTAATAGAGGTCGTTGAGATCCTGCATGGTCCTTCCGGGCGGCCCACCCCTCGAGGGCGATGCCGCATGCTAGCGCGCTTCGTGCATGTGACGCAGGTCCCGAAGCGGGATCCGCCGCGCGATGCGCACGAACGTCCCGGCCGGGCGCCTCAGCCGATCCGGTCGGCGCCGCCCAGGTAGGGCCGCAGCGCCGCGGGGATCGCGATCGAACCATCGGCCTGCTGGTGGTTCTCCATCACCGCCACCAGGGCCCGGCCCACCGCTACGCCGGAGCCGTTGAGCGTGTGCAGCGGCTCGGGCTTGCCGGTGGCGGGATTGCGCCAGCGCGCCTGCATGCGCCGTGCCTGGAAGGCATCGCAGTTGGAGATCGAGGAGATCTCGCGGTAGGCGTTCTGCCCCGGCAGCCAGACCTCGAGATCGTAGGTGCGCGAGGCCGAGAAGCCCATGTCGCCACTGCACAGCAGCATGCGGCGGTACGGCAGCTCCAGCCGTTCCAGCACGATCTCGGCGTGCCGCGTCATGCGCTCGTGGACGTCGCCCGACTCGGCCGGCCGCGCGACCGCGACCAGCTCCACCTTCTCGAACTGGTGCTGGCGGATCATGCCGCGCACGTCGCGCCCGTAGCTGCCGGCCTCGGCGCGGAAGCACATCGAGTGCGCGGTCAGGAGCATCGGCAGCGCCGCGTCCTCGACGATGTCGCCACGCACCAGATTGGTGAGCGCGACCTCGGCGGTCGGAATCAGGTAGCGGCGGCTGTCGCCGACCTGGGTGGCGAACAGGTCGTCCTCGAACTTGGGCAGCTGCCCGGTGCCCTGCATCGATTCGGCGTTGACGATCAGCGGCACGCTGCACTCGTCGTAGCCGTGCTCGCCGGTGTGCAGGTCGATCATGAACTGCGCCAGCGCGCGGTGCAGGCGCGCCAGCGCACCGCGCAGCACGGTGAAGCGCGCACCAGACAGCTTGGCGCCGGCCTCGGCGTCGAGCCAGCCGTCGCGCTGGCCGAGCTCGACGTGGTCCTTCGGCGCGAAGTCGAAGCTGCGCGGCGTGCCCCAGCGATGCTGCTCGACGTTGTCGTTCTCGTCCCGCCCCTGCGGCACGTCGTCCTGCGGCAGGTTGGGGATGCCGAGCATCAGCGCCTCGAGCTCCCCGCGCAGCGCGTCCAGGCGCGCCTCGGACTGCTTCAGCTCGTCGCCGATCCCGGCGACCTCGGCCAGCAGAGGCGCCGCGTCCTCGCCGCGCGCCTTGGCCTGGCCGATCGCCTTGGAGCGCGTGTTGCGCAGGTTCTGCAGCTCCTGGGTGCGCGTCTGCAGGCGCTTGCGCTCGGCGTCGAGCGCGCCGAGGGCCTCGACGTCGAGCGCGTAGCCGCGCCGGGAGCGCAGACGCTCGGCGGTCGCGGCGAGGTCGGCGCGCAACAGGGCGGGATCGAGCATGGGAGGGGTCCGGCGATGGCGAAGCCCGCGATTATCGCGGCGCCCGCCCGGCGCCGGCAAACGCGCCTGCCGCGGCGATTGCCCCGGCACGCGCACGCACGTACCGTCGTCGCCCCCGCAGGAGCCCGCCATGCCACGCACCCGCACGCGCACCTCGCGCACTCCGTCCGATGGCCGCCGCAGCACCAGGTCCGATGCCCGTCCCGGCCTGGCCACGCGGCTCGGCCTGGACCGGCCGGGTCGCGCCGCGGTCGTGTTCGCGCTGGCCTTCGTCCTCGGTCTCGTCCTTGCGGCGGCCTGGGTCGCGACGCTGCCGGACGTGGAGACGGTGGCGCCGGTCGCCGAGGCCCCGGACGGGCTGGAGACCGCGCCGGTGTCGGCCGCGGACAGCGAGCCCTTGCCGGCGCCCGCGGCGGACCCGGCGCCGGCGCCCGAGCCGCGCCGACAGGCTTCGCAGCCGGCCCCTGCTCCGCCGCCGCCCCGCGAGCCCGTGCGCGACGACGGCTTCGACCCCGGCGAATGGCAGCGCGTCTCCCCGGCGCCGCAGCCCACGGCACCCACGCCCGGCGGCCCGCCTGCGCCCGAGCCGGGCGCGGCCGCGACGCCCGGCATCGACCAGCCGGCACGCCCGCTCGCCGAGGCCTCGGCGGCGCCGCGCTACCCGGCGCGCGCGGTGCGCCGCCGCGAGCAGGGCGAGGTCCTGCTCGCGGTGGACGTCGATGCACGCGGCTATCCGAGCGGGGTCAGCGTCGCGCGCAGCAGCGGCTCGCGCGACCTCGACCAGGCCGCGCTGGAGGCGGTGCGTGGCTGGCGCTTCGAGCCGGCGCGCTACCAGGGACGCCCGGTGGCGAGCCGCCTGCAGGTGCCGCTGTCGTTCTCGCTCGAATAGAGCGGGCGCTCAGCCGGCGGCGAGCGCCATCCCGGCCGAGCGCGCCAGCGCCTCGAATCCCGGGAACGAGGTGGCGACATTCGCGCAGTCGCGGATCGCCACCGGCCCCGAGGCGACCTGCCCCGCCACCGCCAGGCTCATCGCCAGGCGGTGGTCGCCGAGGCTGTCGACCTCGCCGCCGTGCAGCGGTCCGCCGTCGATGCGCGCGCCGTCCGGCGTCTCCTCGACCGCCGCGCCGAGGGCGCGCAGCGCACGCGCCATGCCGCCGAGACGGTCGGATTCCTTGACCCGCAGCTCCTCGGCGCCGCGCACCACGGTGCGTCCGCGCGCCGCCGCGGCGGCGACGAACAGCGCCGGGAACTCGTCGATCATGTCCGGCACCAGCGCCTCCGGCACCTCGATGCCGTGCAGCGGCGCATGGCGCACGCGCAGGTCGGCGACCGGCTCGCCGCCGGACGCGCGGGCGTTGGCTTCGACGATGTCGGCGCCCATCGCGCGCAGCGCCGCGAGCAGGCCGGTGCGGCGCGGATTCATGCCGACCGCCTGCAGGGTCAGGTCCGAGCCGGGCACGATGCTCGCGGCGACCAGGAAGAACGCGGCGGAGGAGAAATCCGCAGGCACCTCGACCTCGATGCCCCGCAGGCGCTGGCCGCCCGCCACGCGCGCATGGCCGGGCGCGAACTCGATCGGCCAGCCGAAGGCCTGCAGCATGCGCTCGGTGTAGTCGCGGGTCGGCACCGGCTCAGTCACCTCGGTGGTGCCGTCGGCGTACAGCCCCGCCAGCAGCACCGCCGACTTGATCTGGGCGCTCGCCACCGGCGGCATGTAGCGGATGCCCGTGAGCGTGGCGCCGCCATGCAGGCGCAGCGGCGGCGTGCCGTCGGCACTGGCGTCGATGCGCGCGCCCATCGCCTGCAGCGGCTCGATCACCCGGCGCATCGGACGGCGGCTGAGCGAGGCGTCGCCGACGAGCGTGCAGTCGAGGCCGTGGCCGGCGAACAGCCCGGTCAGCAGGCGCATGGCGGTGCCGGCGTTGCCGCAATCCAGCGGCTCCGCCGCGGCACGCAGTCCGTGCAGGCCGACGCCGTGGATCAGGCGCTCGCCCTCGCGCGGCGTCTCGATGCGCACGCCGAGCCGGGCCATGATCCGCGCCGTCGCGCGCGTGTCCTCGCCTTCCAGGAAGCCGCGGACATGGGTCGTCCCCTCGGCGATCGCGCCGAGCATCACCGCGCGGTGCGACACCGACTTGTCGCCCGGCACCGCCAGCCGCCCCGTCAGCGGACCTGCGGCGCCCGCGGTCCAGTCCAGTCTCGCCTCGCCGCTCACTGCAGCACCTCGTCCAGGATGGTCAGAAGGCGCCGGTTCTCGTCGCGCGTGCCGATGCTGATGCGCAGGCAGGTCGGCAGACCGTAGCCCCCGACCGGACGCACCACCACCCCGCGCGCGACCAGGCGCGCCTCGAGGTCCGCCGCGTCGCGGCCGAAGTCGACCAGCAGGAAGTTGGTCTGCGACGGCGCGACCCGCAGCCCGCGCGCGGCCAGGGCGCCCGCCAGCGCCTCGCGCTGCTCGGCATTGCGTTCCCGGACCCAGGCCAGGTGCTCGGCATCGCCCAGCGCGGCGGCGGCCGCGGCGAGCGCCGGCGTGTTGACGTTGAAGCTCTCGCGCAGGCGGTCGAGCACCGCCGCCAGCTGCGGATGCGCGAGCGCGTAGCCGACGCGCAGGCCGGCGAGCGCGTAGGCCTTGGAGAAGGTGCGCGTCACCACCAGGTTCGCGTGGTCCGCCAGCAGCGTCAGCGCGCTGCCCGCCTCCGCCGCGGTGACGAATTCCGCGTACGCCTCGTCGACCACCACCAGGACGTCGTCCGCGACCCGCCGCAGCAGCGCGCGCAGGGCGTCGAGCGGAAACCAGGTGCCGGTCGGATTGTTGGGATTGGCAAGGTAGACGATGCGGGTGGCCGGCGTCAGCGCGGCCGCGATGGCGTCGAGGTCGTGACCGCGCGGCATCGCGTGGCCGGCCGGCAGCGCCTCGGCCAGGCGGAGCGTGGCGCCGGCCGCCTGCGCGGCAAGCGCGTAGACGGCAAAGCCGTAGCGCGAGGCCACCACCTCCAGGCCGGGCGCGGCGAAGGCCTGCGCCAGCAGCATCAGCAGCTCGTGCGAACCGTTGCCGAGCACGATCGCCGCGCGCTCCACGCCGTGGTGCGCGGCCAGCGCGTCCTTGAGCGCGGCGCCGGTGGGGTCCGGGTAGCGGTGCAGCGTGTTGAGCACGTCGAGCACGGCCCGCCGCGCCGCCGGCGAGGGCCCGTAGGCGTTCTCGTTGGCGCCGAGTTCGACCAGTTCGGTCGCCGCGAAGCGCGCGCGCAGCGCCACCAGGTCGTGGCCCGGATCGTAGGCGCGCAGCGCGCGCACGGCCGGCGTCGCCAGCCGCTCGAACAGCCCCTGTGGATCGCTCACGGCACCGCGACCGGATACGAGCCCAGCACCTTGATCTGCGCCGCGTGCGCCTCGAGCTCGGCCAGCGCCGCCTTCATCGCGGCGTCCTCGACGTGGCCGGCGAGGTCGATGAAGAAGCCGTACTCCCACTTCGCCTGGTGCGAGGGACGCGACTCGATGCGGTTCATGCTGATGCCGTGCCGCGCGAACGGGCTGAGCACGTCGAACAGCGCGCCCGGCTTGTCGCGGATGAACACCAGCACCGAGGTGCGGTCGTGCCCGGAGGTCGGAAAGATGCGGCGGCCGATCACCAGGAAGCGCGTGGTGTTGTCGGCGTCGTCCTCGATCGAGCGGGTGGTGACCTTCTTGAGTCCGTAGACGTGGCCGGCGCTCTCGCCGCCGATCGCCGCGGCGTCGTCGGCGTTGCGGGCGCGGCGCGCACCCTCGGCATTGCTCGACACCGGCACCTTCTCGACCCCGGCCAGGTTGGCGCGCAGCCAGCCCGCGGTCTGCGCGAAGGACTGCGGATGCGCGTAGATGCGCTCGATGTCCTCGATGCGGCCGGAGCGCGAGAGCAGGTACTGGTGCACCCGCAGTTCGACCTCGCCGCAGATCTTGAGGCTGGAGGTCAGGAACATGTCGAGGGTGACCTGGATGGTGCCCTGCCCCGAGTTCTCGACCGGCACCACGCCGAAGTCGGCATTGCCGGCCTCGACCTCCTGGAATACCTCCTCGATGCTCGCCATCGGCAGCCCGTGCGCCGAACGGCCGAAGTGCCTGAGCACCGCCTGCTGGCTGAACGTACCCTCGGGACCGAGGTAGCCGATCTTGAGCGGCTCCTGCTGGGCGAGGCAGGCCGACATGATCTCGCGGAAGACGTGCACCAGCACCTCGTCCGAGAGCGGGCCCTCGTTGCGGTCGACCACCATGCGCAGCACCTGCGCCTCGCGCTCGGGCCGGTAATAGTCGATCGCGGCGGCCAGCTTGCCCTTGGCCTTGCCGACCTGCAGCGCGAAGCCCGCGCGCTCGGCGATCAGCGCCTGGATCTGCCGATCGATGGCATCGATGCGCGCACGCACCTCGCCCAGGTCCGGCTTGCCCGCCTTCTCCGGCGGCTTGCCGCCGGCCTTCTTCGCTCCCGCCATCAACCGTTCCTCGCCTGGAAATCGCGCATGAATCCGATGAGCGCCTCGACCCCGGCCTCCGGCATCGCGTTGTAGATCGACGCACGCAGTCCGCCCACCGCCTTGTGTCCCTTGAGCGCCATCAGTCCGGCTGCGTCGGCTTCGGCGAGGAAGCGCGCATGCAGGGCGTCGTCGTGGATCACGAACGGCACGTTCATCCACGAGCGCACCGCCGGGTCCACCGGATTGCGGTAGAAGCCGCCGCTGCCGTCGATCGCGGCGTAGAGCGCGCCGGCCTTGCGCGCATTGCGCTCGCCGATCGCAGCCAGCCCGCCCTGCTCGAGCAGCCACGCGAACACCAGCCGCGCGAGATAGATCGAGAACGTCGCCGGCGTGTTGAGCATCGAGTGCTGCGCGGCCTGCTGCGCATAGCTCAGGATGTTGGCGCGCGGCTGGCCCGCGCGCTCGAGCAGGTCGCGGCGCACGATCATCACCACCAGGCCGGCCGGACCGATGTTCTTCTGCGCGCCGGCGTAGATCAGGCCGTAGCGCGACACGTCGATCGGTCGCGACAGCAGGGTCGAGGAGAAGTCCGATACCAGCGGCGCCGGCAGGTCCCGCGGCGCGTCCTGGAACTCGACGCCGTGGATGGTCTCGTTCTGGCAGATGTGGACGTAGGCCGCGTCCGCGGACAGACGCCACTGCGGACGGTCGGGGATGCGGGTGTAGATGCCGGCGTCGGCGGCGACGCGGGCGTCGACGTAGCTGCCGGCCTCGGCCACGGCCTTGGCGCTCCAGTGCCCGGTCACCACGTGGTCGGCGGCCTGGCCCGGCGCGGCGAGGTTCATCGGGAGCAGCGCGAACTGCTGCGTCGCGCCGCCCTGCAGGAACAGCACCGCGTAGTCGTCGGACACCGCGAGCAGCTTGCGCAGGTCGCGCTCGGCCTCGGCGGCCAGCGCCTCGAACGCGGCCCCGCGGTGGCTCACCTCCATCACCGAGGCGCGCACCCCGTTCCACTCCAGCAGCTCGGCCTGGGCCTGGCGCAACACCGCCTCGGGAAGAGCGGCGGGGCCGGCGCTGAAGTTGTAGGCACGCGTCATCGCGCAGATCCGCTGAGATCGAGCCGGCAAGGCTAGCATCGGCTCCCGACGGCGGGGAGCGTGCAGACGGAACGCTGCCGACGCGGACCGTCCAGCGCGGACACGACGCCGGCCCTACGGCGGGTGCCCGCGCAGGATCGAACGCCACAGCCACTTCTCGCCGCGCGCCACCGGCAGGCCGCCGTGCACCGACGCCGGATCCTGACGCCCGTCCGGCGTCATGTCGTAGTGCAGGACGCCCATGCCGCGCTCGCCGCGCAGCCGGATGCCGGCGTGGGGGTAGACGATCTCGCCGCCGGTCGCCGGCGGCCGCAGGTACAGCAGGAAGGTCGCGACCCGCCGTCCGCCCGGTCCGGAGCGCGGCGCCCGGCTCTGCGCGAGCTGCTGATCCGCGGGAACCTCCGCAAGCGGCCGATACTGTTCTCCCGGCTCGAAACGCAGCACCGACCACGCATCGGGCACGTGGCCCGGTGCCCCTGCCCCGGTCACCGCCGCCAGCCGCCCTTCGAGGACGCGCATGACGACGTCGGACTGCATCGGCTCCACCGCGAACTCGCTGCCGCTGGACCAGGCGCGCGTGCCGTCGGCCCGCATCGCGGCGCGACGTTCGTCCATTGCCGCACCCCACTTGAACATCAGGTAGCTGCATTCCTCGCGGGTGGCGAAGTCGTCGATCACCGCGACCCGCGGCGCCTGCGCCAGCCAGCGCAGCCGCGGGGCGGGCGGATCCGGGACCGGCGTGCACGACGGCATCAGGCCGAGCCGCCCCGCGCCGTTGATGCGCAGCGACGGGTGACCGATCGACGCCAGATGCGCCTCGAGCCGTGGCACCTGCGGATGGACCCGCCCGGTGGCGGGCAAGGCGTGCTGGTGCAGCCTGTCGAGCAGCGGAAACACCGCGGTCAGGTTCGCCTTCAGGGCGAGGTACCAGCGCTCGACGCCATCGGCGCGGGCGTCGGCCGGAGCGAGCGCCGCGGCCGCTTCCCGGGCGTCGGGCACCCCCGCGTCCGCAGCGCGCCGCAGCAGCGCGCAGCCGAAGACGAGGTCGCGTTCGACGCCCAGCCCGGCGACGAAGCGCAGGCCGAGGGAGTAGTAGGCCGGGGGATAGCCGAGGGCGCAGGCACGGGCGAAGGCCGTGGCCGCTGAATGCTGCGGGCTCGCCGCTTCGGGTTGTGCCGACAGGTAGCCGACATCCCAGGCCGCCTGCGGAAACCCTGCATCCGCCAGCCGCTGCCGGAGTTCCAGCGCGCGGCGCGGCGAGCGGGGCACGCCGAGGCCGGCCAGGGCGAGGTCGGCGAGCCGGTCGATCGCCGCGGGCACTCCGGCGCCCGCGGCCCGCTCCAGCCAATGTGCGGCATGCGCATATGCGCCTGTCCGCACCGCGGCCTGCAGATGGTAGGCGCCGAGCATCCACTGCGCCTCGCCGGCGTGCTCCTCCCCGGCGATCGCGCGCAGCAAGGCCAGGCCGCGTTCGTGCTCGACCGTACCCTGGTGGTGACGCGCGAGCAGGCGTTCGGCCAGCGCCAGCGGAGCCTCCGCCCCGCCCGCGGTGACCACCCGTGCGCGGCCGGCCGCGCCGGCGACGTCCGCGTTCGCCATCCGATCCCCCCGATCGTGAGACGGCGGCCATCATCCCCGCTGCCGCGCGCGGCAACAGAGAACGGAACTGCAGAAACGAAAACGCCGGGCGGAAGCCGCCCGGCGTTCTCGATCAGGATGTCAGCGACGCTTAGAGCGGCTGGACCTGGTCAGCCTGCAGGCCCTTCTGGCCCTGGGTGACGATGAAGCTGACCTTCTGGCCTTCCTGCAGCGACTTGAAGCCGGTGCCCTGGATGGCGCGGAAGTGGACGAACACGTCCTCGCCGCCCTCGCGGCTGATGAAACCGAAACCCTTGGCGTCGTTGAACCACTTGACGGTGCCGACCTGACGATCCGACATGACTTACTCCAGATAGTGCGATTGAAAGAAATCCACGGAACGAAAGCCACTTCCGGACCGGGACTGAGATTGCAGGGAGTAAACGAGGCGGTAAATGAAGCGGATCGCTGATCGACCAGCCAGGCCACAGTTCATCGTGACCCATGCAAACGCAGTGCGGCATACGATACGCACAATTCCCGAGGAAAACGAGCCCGCCGCCGACGCTCCGTTCCCGGAGCGGCCAGACAGGCCGCCGGGCGCCGCCACGGCGCCCTCCGCCGCCCTTCGGAGCACCCGATGCCCCCACCCGAGCGCCCGCTGATCGTCTTCGTCCACGGCTGGGGCGCGACCAGCACGCGCAGCTACGGCGGCCTGCCGGACGCCGTCCTCGCCCAGATCCGGGCCGGGCGCATCGACGCCGACATCGCCCACCTCTGGCTCGGCCGCTACGTGAGCTTCCGCGACGAGGTGCGCATGGACGACCTCGCTCGCGGCTTCGACGCGGCCCTGGCGGAACTGCTGGCGGAGGCCGGCCCCGGGCGTCGGGTGGCCTGCATCGCCCACTCCACCGGCGGCGTGGTCGTGCGCGAATGGCTCGCCCGCTACTACCCCACGCCGGCGGACCGTGCACGCTGCGCCCTGGGTCACCTGGTGATGCTCGCTCCGCCCAACGCCGGCTCGGCGCTGGCCCAGCTGGGGCAGTCGCGGCTGGCCGGACTGCGCGCCTGGTTCGGGGGCGTGGAGCCGGGACGCTGCCTGCTGGACTGGCTCGAGCTCGGCAGCGACGCCAGCTACCGGCTCGCCCACGGGTGGATCACCGGACCGCACGCGGCGGGCGATGGTCCGCCGTTCCAGTTCGTGCTGTGCGGCGATGCCATCGACCGCCGCCTCTACGACCACGTCAACGCCTACACCGGGGAGATCGGCAGCGACGGCGTGGTCAGGCTGGCCGCGGCCCACCTGGACGCGCACTACCTGCAGCTGCGCCAGCCGCCGGCGGCGGACGCCGCCTCCGCCCGTACGCAGCGCGCAGTCGCGCTGCAGGAGCAGGCGCGCCATCGCAGTCAGGGCGCCGCCTTCCGCATCCTGCCGCGCGTCGCGCACTCCGGGAGCGCGATGGGCATCATGGCGAGCGTCGTTCCGCCCGGGGACGACCACCCCACGGTCGCCGCGCTCCTGCGCTGCCTGGCGGTGCGCGACACCGTCGCCTACGCCGAGCTCGCGCGGGCCTTCGCCGCGGAGAACGCGGTGCACCAGGCGCCGGAACTGCGGCTGGAGATCCAGCGCGTGCCGGTCCTGCGCGACCGCGAGTTCATCCACGACCCGCACAGCATGCTGGTGCTGCGCCTGTTCGACGACACCGGGCTCCCTGTCGAGGACGTGGACGTGCTGCTGACCGGCGCCGGCAGCCCCGACCGCCTGCCGCGCGGCTTCATGACCGATCGCCAGGGCAACCGCCTGGCGCCGAACGTGGTCACCTTCTACCTCAACCACGCCGTGCTCGGCGGCGCGCCGCCGGTGCCCCGCCCCGACGGCAGCCTGGCGCGCGCGGCCGCGGCCGCGCGGCGTCCCTACGGCCTGCTGGTGCGGCCGCGCGCCGGCGGCCGCTTCGTCGAGTACCGCGCGGCGTCCACGGCGGCAAGTTTCGACCTGCTCGACGCGCTCGCGCCGAACCAGACCACCTGGATCGACATCGTGCTGCACCGGGTCGTGCGGCGCGGCGTGTTCCGCCTGGCGCGCCCCGGCGCCGCGCCGGCCGATTTCCGGAGGGTGGCGCCGGGCGAGGCGATCGACTGAGCGGGGTTCGCTGCTACTCTTCGCGGTCGCATGTCCCCGCCTACCGCCAGTCCCGACGCCGAACGCGAGCTCCGCGAACGCAACCGGCGTTTCTACGACGCCCTGTGGCGCGACGCGCGCCTGGTGATGCCGGAGCGCTTCAACACCTGGCCGCTGGTGGAAAGCCTGCTGCCCGAGCGCCCGCGCCGGCTCGAGGTGGCGCCGGGACTGCGCCCGCGCCTGCCGGTCGCCGACACCCACTTCGCCGACATCAGCCCGCCCGCGCTGGCGGCGCTGGCGGCCGCAGGCGGCCGGGCGGCCTGCGCGCTGGTGTCGCGGCTGCCGTATGCGGACGCCGCCTTCGACCTGGTCGCCGCCATGGACATCGTCGAGCACGTCGACGACGACCTGCCCGCCTTCGCCGAGCTCGCGCGGGTCACCGCGCCCGGAGGGCTGTTCCTGCTGTCGGTGCCGCTGCATCCGCAGGCGTGGACGCCGTTCGACGAGTTCGTCGGTCACCGCCGCCGCTACGAGCCGGAGCGGCTGCTGGCCCTGCTCGCCGCCCACGGCTTCGCGGTCGAGCGCAGCGCGGTGCACGGCATGCAGCCGGCCTCCTCGCGCCTGCTCGACCTCGGCATGTGGTTCCTCACCCACCAGCGCCGGCGCGCCATGTGGTGGTACAACCGCGTGGGCATGCCGCTGTCGGTCCGCTTCCAGGCGCCGCTGGCGGTGCAGGACGGGATGATCGCCACCGCGGGCGTGGACACCGTCCTGCTGGTCTGCCGCCGCACCGCGCCGGACCCGGACGCCGCCATTCCCTCACCTCGCAACGGCCATGGCTGACCTTCCCGCTTCCGACGATGTCATGGCGCAGGCGCGCTCCCGGGACGGGCACGGCGACGCGCCGCCGCTCCCGACGGACGCGCCCGCGCTGGATTTCCGCCTGTTCCTGGATGCCGCGCCGGCGCCCTACGTGGTGCTGTCGGCGGACCCGGCCTTCCGGATCGTGTGGGCGAACCACGCCTACCTCGCGGCCACCGGCAGGCGCCTCGAGGCGATCGCCGGCCGCTCCATGTTCGAGGCCTTCCCGGGCACGCCAGACGAGATCGGCCGCCGCAGCGAGGACGAACTGCGCGCCTCGCTGTCGCGGGTGCTGGCCAGCGGCGAGAGCGACGCGCTGGCGCTGATCCACTATCGCATCGCCCGCGACGCCGATGCCGGCGACTTCGTCGACCGCTACTGGAGCGCGACGCACACCCCCATCCACGACCGGCTCGGCCGGCTGGCCTACATCCTCCAGGTCACCGAGGACGTGACCGACCTGCAGCAGCTCGACGCGCAGCAGGCGGACGCCCACCAGCGCCGGCGCGGCGATGCGATGTTCCGCCGCGCCGAGCAGGTGCAGGCGCATGCCCGGCTGCTGCGCTCGGAGGGCGAGAAGCTGCGGCAGCTGTTCGAGCAGGCGCCCGCCTTCGTCGCCATCCTGTCGGGCCCCGAACACGTCTTCGATCTCGCCAACCGTGCCTACCGCGAGCTGATCGGCGACCGCGACCTGCTCGGCCACCGCGTGCGCGACGCGCTGCCGGAGGCGCTCGAGCAGGGCTTCGTCGGCATCCTCGACCGCGTCTACGCCACCGGCGAGGCCTACGCCGCCAAGGGTGCGGAGCTGGTGCTGCAGGCGGCGGGGCAGGAACCGCACGTCGTCATCATCGACTTCATCTACCACCCGATGGTCGACGCCGGCGGGCGCACCACCGGCGTGTTCGTGGTCGGTAACGACATCACCGGCCACACCCGCGCGCAGCAGGAACTCCAGCACCATCGCGACCGGCTCGAGGACCTGGTGCTGGCCCGCACCCGCGCGCTCGAGGAGAGCGAGGCCGAACGCCGCCAGGCCGAGGCCGCGCTGCGCCACGCGCAGAAGATGGAGGCGATCGGCCAGCTCACCGGCGGCGTCGCCCACGACTTCAACAACCTGCTGCAGGTGATCGGCGGCAACCTACAGCTGCTCCAGCGCAACGTGCACGGGGACCAGGACACCCGGCGCCTGCGCACCGCGATCGACGCGGTCGAGCGCGGCGCCAAGGTCGCCGCGCAGCTGCTGGCCTTCGCCCGCCGCCAGCCGCTGGAGCCGCGCGCGGTGAACCTCGGGCGCCTGGTCCGCGGCATGGACGACCTCCTGCGGCGCGCGCTGGGCGAGGCGGTCGAGCTGGAGACGGTGATCGGCGGCGGCCTGTGGACCACGCTGGCCGATCCGGACCAGGTCGAGAACGCCATCCTCAACCTGGCGGTCAACGCCCGCGACGCGATGAACGGCAGCGGCCGGCTCACGATCGAGGCCGGCAACGCGATGCTCGACGCGACCTATTCGCTCGAGCACGGCGACCTCGAGCCCGGCCAGTACGTGATGCTCGCGGTGTCCGACACCGGCACCGGCATGGACGAGGCCACCCTCGAGCGCGTGTTCGAGCCCTTCTTCTCGACCAAGCCCGAGGGCCGCGGCACCGGCCCCGGGCTCTCGATGGTCTACGGCTTCGTCAAGCAGAGCGGCGGGCACATCAAGATCTACAGCGAGCGCGGCCACGGCACCACGGTCAAGATCTACCTGCCGCGCTCGCTGCTGGCCGAGGAGGTGCGCCCGACGGTCGACACCGGCCCGGTCGAGGGCGGCACCGAGACGGTCCTGGTGGTGGAGGACGATCCGCAGGTCCAGGCGACCGTGGTCGACATGCTCAAGGGCCTGGGCTACCGCGTGCTGCGCGCCTCGGATGCGCAGAGCGCGCTGGCGATCGCCGAGAGCGGCGTGCCGATCGACCTGCTGTTCACCGACGTGGTCATGCCCGGCCCGATCCGTTCGCCCGAACTCGCGCGGCGCGTGCGCGAGCTGCTGCCCGAGGCGGCGGTCCTGTTCACCTCGGGCTATACCGAGAACGCCATCGTCCACGGCGGCCGCCTCGATCCGGGCGTGCAGCTGCTGAGCAAGCCCTACCGGCGCGAGGACCTCGCCCGACGCGTGCGCCGGGTGCTGCGCCAGCGTTCGGGTGCCGACGCGCCGCCCGCCCCGCCGCAGTCGCCGGCGGCGCCGCGCACGCCCCAATCCTTCGATTCCGTGACCGCAGAGACCGGCAGCGCCATGACCGACCCGACCCAGTCCGCAGATCCCGACGCAGCGCCCGCGCGCATCCTCTTCGTCGAGGACAACGCCATGATCCAGATGACCACGGCGGAGATGCTCGAGGCGATGGGCCACCACGTCAGCGCCCACGGCGACGCCGAGAGCGCGCTGCAGGCCATGGCCGCGGACAGCTTCGACGTGCTGTTCACCGACATCGAGCTGCCCGGCATGAACGGCGTCGAGCTCGCCCGCCGCGCGCTCGCCGAGCATCCCGGGCTGGCGGTGATCCTCGCCTCCGGCTACGGCGAATCCAGCGGCGAGCTTCCGCCCGGCAACGTGCGCCACCTGCCCAAGCCCTACGGCATCGACGACATCGAGCGCCTGTTCGGAAGCGTCGCCTCGTGACCGACGCGGCGCTGCGCTTCCTCCAGCTCGACGTCTTCACCGAGCGCGCCGGCGGCGGCAATCCGCTCGGCGTGGTGGTCGGCGCCGATGCCTGGGACGCGGCCGAGATGCAGCGCTTCGCGGCGTGGACGGACCTGGTCGAGACCACCTTCGTGCTCGCGCCGACGGCGGCGGAAGCCAGCTACCGGGTCCGCATCTTCACGCCGTCGAAGGAGATTCCCTTCGCCGGCCATCCCAGCGTCGGCACCGCGCATGCGGTGCTCGAGTGCGGCCTGGCGCAGCCGCGCGACGGCCGCCTGGTCCAGGAGTGCGCCGCGGGCCTGCTTCCGGTGGACGTGGAGCCCGGCGCGCGGCAGCGCCGCCTGTCCGTGCAGGCGCCGCCGGCGCGCGTGGAGCCGGACGACCCGGCCGCGCGCGCGCGCCTGGCCCCGCTGCTGGACGGGCTGGCGCCGGGCGCGCTGCCGCCGGCGCTGGTGGCCGGTGGACGCCGCTGGTGGGTGGTGGAGCTCGCCGAGGAGGCCGCGCTGCGCGCCTGGCGCCCGGACCACGCCGCCATCGCCGCGCTCGCGCAGGCGACCGACACCCTCGGCGTGTGCGTGTTCGCACGCGCGGCCGAGAGCGACTACGACCTCGCCGTGCGCGCCTTCCCCGCCGGCGCGGGCATCGTCGAGGATCCCGCCTCGGGCGCCGCCAACGGCCTGATCGCCGCCTACATCGCCGGCGCCGAGCCCGACGGCCCGCTGGCCCGCGGCTATCGGGTCAGCCAGGGGCGCGAGATCGGCCGCGACGCGCGCATGGAACTGCGGATGGATGCCGGCGTGGTGCGCGTCGGCGGCGCCGTGCAGACCGTGCTCGACGCACGGCTGCACTGGGCCGCCGCGCGGGCCTGAGGCGGGCAGCCGCGCTGCTCAGCCGCGCGCCGGGCGGCGCCGGCGTTCCAGCCACCATGCCAGCGCGGACGCCACCAGCCAGCCGATGAAGAACGGCCACGGCGAGCCGGGCGCGGCCACGCGTGCGCCGTCCGTGCCCACCGCCGCGGCCGCCAGCCGCCGCGTCGCCTCGCCGTCCTGCGCCGCCGCGAGCCCCGGCGCCTCGTCCGCCGGGCGCACGTGGAAGGCGAGCGCCGCGTCCGCGCTGCGTGCCTCGTGCCAGCCGGCGCTGCGCGGCCAGACCGCCGCGCAACCGCGTCCGGCGCGCGGGTCGACGACCAGCGGCTGCGGCTCCGCGCCCGGGGCGCGCACCGATGCATCGGCCGCGACGCCGCACAGCGTCGTGCGCTCGCCGACCCGGCCGCCGTCGCGGAGCACCGGCGGCTGGATCTCGCCGCCGCGCGCCAGCGTGCCCACGACCCGGCTCCACAGGCTGCCGAAGCCGGCGGCATCGCCGCCCAGCGCCATGCGGTAGCTGTCGTCCAGCCACCACAGCGCGAGGCGGCCGCGGCCGCGCGCGCGCCACAGCGCCAGCGGCCGGCCGGCGTCGTCGCGCAGCAGCGGCACCGCATCCGCGGCGGTCACGGCCAGCGGCCGGCGCGAGAACAGCGGCGCAGACGCCGCCGCGCCCGCCTCGGCGGTCTCGCTGGCGCCGGGCAGGCGCACGCCAGCGTCGGCCGCCGGATCCTCCCGCACCTCGAAGCCGAGCTCCGCCAGCGCCGCGCGGTCGGCGGCGTCGAGCGCGCCGGTGATCCGCAGCAGCACGCCGAGCCCCTGCTCCAGCGCGTCGGCCAGCGCCCGGCGCTCGTTCGCGTCGAGGCCGCGCCAGGCGCGTTCGTCGAGGACCAGCAGATCGAGCGCCGCCAGCGCCTCCGGGTCGAGCCCGCCGGAGCCCGTGCCCATCGCCAGGATGCGCCCGAGGCGCATCCGGTTCTGCACGCGCAGGCCGGCGTCGGCCGCCCAGCGCCGCAGGTACTTGAGCTCCGCACCCGGTGCGCCGGCCAGCAGCAGGAGACGCGGCGCGGCGCCGGCGCGCGCCGCCACCGGCACCGCCACGTCCTCGACCGCCGCGCCGTCGGCATCGAGCACGCGCAGCGCGAACGACAGGCGTCCCGGCTGCCGCGCGATGGCATCGAGTGCGAAGCCTCCGTCCGCGCCGGCGGTCGCGCGCGCGACCACGGCACCGGCCGGATCGCGCAGCTCCAGGTGCGCGTCCGCGACACCCTCGACCCGGCCGCGCAGGGTCCAGCGCGCGCCGGCCAGCACCGCATCCGGCGTCGCCAGCGCCACCAGGCCGCGCGGCAGCGGCGCGGGCTCGAACTCGAGCGCCAGGCCGCGTGCGGCGTCGCGATCGCGCGCGGCCAGGCCCTGCCCGACCACGCGCAGCGAGGTGGTACCGGGATGCCGACGCAGGGCGGTGGCGAGATCGGGCACGCGCTCGCCCGCGGCGTCGGGCCCCGCCTCGGGCAGCGCGACGACGCGGTCGGCCGCCTCCACGCCGGCCGCATCCGCGCGCGCGGTCAGCACGGTGAGCCGGCCGGCGACGCGGCTGCCGGGCGGCGGGAACAGCACCAGCCACAGCAGCGCCGCGGCCGTCGCCTGCAGGGCCAGCAGCGCGACCAGCCGCGCACCGCGCGGCGCGTCCGGCGTCGCCGCGTCGCGCGCGCGCCGCAGCAGGCGCAGCGTCGCCGCGAGCACGGCAACGGCGAGCAGGACGGCGACGGTGGTCGGGGCCAGCAGCGATCCGCTCACGGCGCATCCTCCGTCGCTGGCGCCTGCAGCGCCTGCAGGTATCGACCTCCCGCGGCGTCGACCACGGGCCTGGCCGGCGGCGCGGGCACGGCTTCGGGCAGCTCGCGCCACAGCGCGGCCTGCAGGCGCGCGCGGCAGTCCTCGCAGTCGGCTTCGGCGCGCACGGTGTCGATGGCCGCGAGCAGGCCGAGCGGGTCCGACAGCTCGTCGCGATGGGCCATGGTCCACGCCTGTGCGGCCTCCAGCGCCGCCGGCGGCGGCGCCCCCGCGCCCGCATCGAGCGCGCGCCACAGCGCCAGCAGCGCCTCCTGGCCAGTCACCGCAGGGGCCAGCGTATCGGTGCGCGCCGGGCGCGGCTCGACCTCGCCGGTCAGCCGCCGCTCCGGATCGATCGGCGGCAGTTCCAGGCCCACCCGCGCCAGGTAGATGCGGTCGGCCTGCTGCACCTTCTTGACCAGTTCGAGCGCGCGGTGCGCGAACGGCAACGCCGCGTCCGGTTCGCCCTGGCGCAGGTGCAGCTCGGACTGCCACATCTCGCGCAGCGCGGCGCGCAGGATCTCCTTGGTCTCGGGATCGAGCAAGGTCGCGGCCTCGGCATGGTCGTGGGTGTGGCCGAACTCGGCCACCACCGCCGAGCCGTCGCCGAACAGGGCGTCGTCGGCGGCCTGCACGCCGTGCCCGGCGTGGTCGTGCGCCGCAGCGTCCTCGTTCGTGTCCGTCTGGGTTCCGTCGTGGTCGTGGTCGTGATCGTGGGCGTGCGCGTAGGGATGGCTGTCGCCGTATCCGAACGTCCCGGCGCGCTCCTGCCCGTCCTCCGCGCCTTCGGTGGAATCCGCCGCCACCGCGGGCGCGGCGTCGTCCAGGTGCGCGTCGCTGTCGGCGAACAGCGCCATGTTGGCGGCCGGCCGCGCGGCGGGTTCGGGTTCGGGCTCGGGTGCCGCCGCGGGCCGGGCCCGGCCCGCGCCGTGCCCGTGCCCGCCCGCCCCGCCCTCGGCCTCCTCGCCGAGGAACTGGCCGTAGCGCAGGCGCAGCAGGCGCTGGTCGACGCCGATCGCATCGGAACGGGTGACGAAGGTCTCCGCCGCCAGCGCCGCGCGTTCGGCGATGAGCGCCTCGGCATCGATGATGATCTGCCGCTGGCTGCGGAAGTACGCCGGCAGCGTGCGCTGCACCAGGCCCTCCATCGCGCCGGTCTCGCCGGCGGTCGGCGGCGGCCAGCGCAGGATCACCGCCGCGCTGCGCGCGGTCTGCGGCCCCGGCACGCGGTTGTCGGCGACCTCCAGGCGCGCCACCAGGTCGGTGCCGGGGCCGACGCCGAGCGCGTCGAGATCGATCTCGTGCGCGTAGCGGCGCTGGCGTGCGTCGCCCTCGCCCTCGAGCTCGACGACGGTCTCGCTGACCTCGATGACCTCGCCGGTGCCCTGCGCCCGGGTCAGCCGCAGTCGCGCCGCGCCGATGCCGTAGTCGTCGCTGGCCTCGAACTCCAGCGCCCAGCGCTGCTGGTCGGGTTCGGCCAGCACCAGGTTGCGGTCGGGCACGCGCAGGCGGATCTCCGGCGGGCGGTCGTCGACGATGTCGATCCGGTGCAGGCGCGCGTCGTCCGGCGGCGCGCCCTCGACCTCGAGGCGGTACAGCGTGGACGCGGCCGGCGCGAGCTCGGCCCGCCAGACCTCGCCGTCGCGTTCGAGCGGCAGGCGCTCGCCGTCGATGAAGACGAGCGTTGCGCGCGCGGGTCGCGGCGCGAGCGTCAGCGTCCAGGCGAAACGGGTGCCGGCCGGCCCGGTGCTGTCGAGGCCGGCGTCCTCGCGCGGCGGCAGCCCGGTGTACTCCGGCGGCCGCACCGCGATGGTGGCGGCGACCAGGCGCGTGCGCGCGTCGCCCGCGACCGGCGCGGCCGCGTCGTCGCGCCGCAGCGGCAGCGCCTCCGACAGCGCGCCCGGCCACAGCCCCGCCGCGAGCAGCAGGCCGCCGGCCAGCCACGCCGCGCCGATCCAGCGCCACGGCCAGGCCGGCCGCAGGTCGAGCGCGTCGGCGCGGGCGGCGAGCCGGGCCTGCAGGCGTTCGCGCTGCAGGCGCTGCAGCGGATTGAGGCTCGCGGGATCGGTACAGAGGAGCCCGGCGCTGTCGTCGAAGCCGGGATCGGCGGCATCGAGCAGGCGCGCGGTCCGCGCCAGGTCGAGCCGCCGCCGCGCGCGCACGATGCCCAGCGCCAGCACGACCAGGCCGGCGCCGGCGACGGCCCAGCCCCAGGCACCGCCGCGCAGCGCCAGTGCGGTGAGCCCCGCCACCAGCGGCAGCGCGACGAGGACGAGGACCGCCGTCTCGCGGCGGCGCACGCCGTCGCGCAGGCGCTCGAGCTGGCCGTGCGTCATGCCGGCCTCCAGCGCCGCGCCGCGCTCGCCAGCAGTCGTTCGAGCACCAGCACGAGGCCGACCAGAAGCGCCAGCCACGGCTGCAGGGAATGCGGCGCGTCGGCGCGCAGCGAGGCGAGGCCGGCGTCGGGGGCATGCACCGGCGCGAGCCCGGCGGCGCCTGCCAGGCGCGGCGCGGCCGGCGGCTGCAGGAGATCGCGCAGGCGCTCGGGAAAGTCGGGTTCGAGCAGCGCCGGCAGCGCCGCGGGCTCGATCGGATGCAGGATGCGGACGACCCGGCCGCGTCCGCGGCTCCCGATCTCGGCGAGGGCCGCACCCTCGGCGTCGCGCCATGCGACCGCGGCGTCGGCGCCGGCCTCGTCGTCGCCGGCCGACACCTGCAGCAGGGTCCCGCCCCGCTCCACCCACGCCGCGATGTCCGCGCCCGGCGCGTCCCCGCGCAGCCAGACCAGGACCGCGTCGTCGTCCGCGGGCGGCTCCGTGGTGGCCGCGGCCTCGGGGGCGTCGGCGTCCGCGTCCCAGGCCGTAGCCACGGCGCCGAGCACCCGCAGGCGCGGATCCGCCGGATCCTCGACCCGGGCCACCAGCCGCGGCGGCGCGACCTCCGTGCGCTCGACCCCGGACGCGCCGGGCAGCACGTGCCAGTCCACCACCCGGCGCAGCGCCGGACGCGCGCCGTCAGCACCGTCCACGACCTCCGGCACCACGACCGCCAGCGCCGCGTCGGCCGCCAGCCGTGCGTCGAGCTCGCGCAGCAGGCTCGCGGTCGGGCCGGCCGCGGGCGCACCCTCCGCCAGGGGCGGGAAGCCCGGCGCCAGCCAGTGCCATTCGGCGTCGCTGCCGGCGGCGCCGACCGCGTCGCGGGCGGCGGCGGGATCGACGCCCGGCGCCACCGCCACCCACGCGCCGGCGGCCGGCGGCTCGACCAGCGCCGGCCGGGCGAGGAACAGCACCACCAGCGCGACCAGCAGCAGGCGCGCGGCGAGCAGCGCGCGCTCGCGCAGGACCACGCGCCGGCGCGGTCGCTGCCTGGCGCCGAGCCAGCGCAGCGCGGCGAAGTCCACGCGCGTCTCGCGGGTGCGCCGAAGCAGGTGCAGCAGCACCGGGATCGCCAGTGCGGCGAGCCCGGCGAGCGCGGCCGGCAGGAGCAGGGCCGGCATCATCCGCCGCGCCCCGCGCGTCCGAACAGGCGCTGCAGCGGCCCGGCCGGCGGCGCGTCGAGCACGTACTCGACGTGACGCACGCCGGCGGCGGCCAGCCGCGCGGCGAGCGTGCGCCGCGCCGCGGCGAAGGCGTCGAGGAATGCGCGGCGCGAGGCCGCGGCCTCGGTCACCAGCTCGACGCCGGTCTCCGGGTCGCGGAAGCGATGGCCGCCACGGAACGGGAAGTCGCGCTCCTCCGCGGTCAGGATCTGGATGGAAGCGACCTCGCGCCGCGCGGCGGCGAGCCGCTCGAGCAGGCGCACGCCGGCCTCGTCGAAGTGGTCGCCGAGGCTGACCAGCAGGTCGCCCGCGGCGACCCGTTCCCACGCCGGCCGCAGCGCGGCCTCGTCGGGCCAGCTGCCGGCGGCGGTCACGCCGCGCAGGGCGAGCAGGCAGCGGTCGCGCTGGCGCAGGCCGGCACCGGCAGGCACCACATCCAGCGCGCCGCCGGCGACGATCAGCAGGCCGAAGCGGTCGGCCTGGCGCAGCGCCACCTCGACCAGCGCCGCGGCGAACTCCACGGCAGCGGCCAGCCGGCTGCGCTGCGGCCGCGCGGCATCGGCCTGCCCCATCGACGCCGAGGCGTCCACCAGCAGCCACAGCGTCAGCGGGCTCTCGCGCTCGGCCTCGCGCACGAAGTAGCGGTCGGAGCGGCCGTAGAGCTTCCAGTCGATCCGGCGCAGGTCGTCGCCGGGTTCGTAGCCGCGATACTGGGCGAACTCCAGGCCCTCGCCGCGGCTGCGGCTGTGGTGGTGGCCGATGCCCGGCGCGGGCACGGGCCTGCGCGTCGACAGCCGCAGGCTGCCGAGCGCGGCACGCAGGTCGGGCGGGACCAGGTCGACCATCGCCCGCGGCTCAGGCCGCGCCCGCGGCGGTCGCCGCGCGGCCCGCGAAGCCGGAAGCGATCATGCCGCGCACGCTCAGGCCGGGTACGGCACGGCGGCCAGGAGCCTGGCCACCACGTCGTCGGCCGAGACCTGTTCGGCCTCGGCGGCGAAGCCCAGCAGCAAGCGGTGGCGCAGCACCGGCGCGGCCAGCGCCTGCACGTCCTCGCGGGTCGCGGCGAAGCGCCCGTGCAGCAGCGCGCGGGCGCGCGAGGCCAGCATCAGCGCCTGCCCCGCACGCGGGCCGGCGCCCCACTTCACCCAGCTGCGCACCGCCTCGGGGGCGTCGTCGCCGGGCCGCGTCGCACGCACCAGGCGCGTGATCCAGGCCAGCAGCTCGTCGCCGACGTGCACCTGGCGGACCAGGCGCTGCAGCGCGAGCACGTCCTCGCCGCGCATCACCCGCGGCACCTCGGCCATGGCGCTGCCGGTGGTCTGCACCAGGATCGCGCGCTCCTCCGCCTCGCTCGGATAGCCGACGCGGATGTGCAGCAGGAAGCGGTCGAGCTGCGCCTCGGGCAGCGGATAGGTGCCGGCCTGTTCGATCGGGTTCTGCGTGGCCAGCACGAAGAACGGCGCCGGCAGCGGATGGGTGACGCCGGCGTAGCTGACGGTCTTCTCCTGCATCGCCTCCAGCAGCGCGGCCTGGGTCTTGGGCGGCGTGCGGTTGAGCTCGTCGGCGAGCAGCAGGTTGGTGAACACCGGCCCGCGCTGGAACTTGAACACGCGCCGGCCGGTGCCGTGGTCCTCCTCGAGGATCTCGGTGCCGACGATGTCCGACGGCATCAGGTCGGGGGTGAACTGCACGCGGTGGAAGTCGAGCTCCAGCGCCTGCCCGAGCGAACGCACCAGGAGCGTCTTGCCCAGGCCCGGCGCGCCCTCGAGCAGGCAGTGCCCGCCCGCGAGCAGGCCGGTCAGCAGCTGCTCGACGACCTCGTCCTGGCCGACCACCGCGCGCGCGATCGCGGCGCGCAGGTCGGCGAGCGGCGCGAGACGCGCCTGGACGTCGGCTTCGGTGAGGGCGGTGTCGGTCATCGTGGTCCCGGAATGCGATGGATGCGGCGCAGGCCGCGGCGGTGGGGCGCGGCGCGCGCCCGGGTCAGGCCGTCAGCGCGTAGACCGCGATGTTGACGGCGAACTTGGTGTTGTCCTCGGCCAGCCAGCGCTTGTTGCGCCAGTCGTAGTCCCACTCGCAGCCGTAGTCCTTGTTGCTGTAGAGCAGTCCCAGCCGGCCGTCGGTCTCGATGCCCTTGACGTAGTCGTGGACGAGGTCGTCGCCCCAGCCGTTGAGCTCGAACGAGGTCGCCGGCGGGCCGTCGAACTCGAAGAAGCTCGAGTACAGCGCATGGTCGTCGGGAAGCTTCCGCAGCGCGTCGTCGCCGAAGATCGTGGCCATCTCCGCCTCGAAGGACTTCGCGAACAGGCCGTCGATGTCGTGATTGCAGTCGTCGACCAGGACGAAGCCGCCGTTGCGGACGTAGCGCTCGAAGTTGCGGCGCTCGTCCGGGTTGAACTCGACCAGCTTGTGCCCGGCGAGGTAGCAGAACGGCGCGGCCAGCATCGCCGGGTCGGCGAGCGCCAGCACGTGCTCCTTCGGGTCCACCCGCAGCGTGGTGTAGTCGATCAGCGCGGTGATCAGGTTCGAGGGCATGCGCTGGTCGACGTCCCAGTCGCCGGAGTCGTACATCAGCCGGGTGAACCAGAAGTCCCAGGCGCCGTCGGTCACCGCGGGCTGCGCCGCCCGCGCCAGCGAGGGCGCGAGCGCGAGCCCGGCGAGACCGCCGGGAAGCAGCGACAGCAGGCGGCGACGGCTCAGGCCCATGGCGTGATCGGTGCGCGTCCAGGCGGCGCCGGCGGACCGGCGCGCGCCCGGCCCGGCCTCAGACCGCGTCCGACAGCGAGGTGAAGGTGAAGTCCCGCAGCTTCATCGGCGGGATCATCATCACGTAGCTGGACTCGTCGCCGCTGACGCGGATCGGCCTGCCCAGCTCCTCGACGTTGTTGAGCATGATCACCGGCGATTCGTTGAAGCGGAAGTTCTTGATCGGGTACTTGATCTCGCCGTCCTCGATGTAGAACGTGCCGTCGCGGGTCAGGCCGGTGAGCAGCACCGTCTGCGGGTCGACCATGCGGATGTACCAGGTGCGGCTGACCAGCACCCCGCGCTCGGTCGAGGCGACCAGCTCCGCCGTCGACTTGGTGCCGCCGGCCATGATCAGGTTGCCCGGCTCGGCCGTGGGCTCGGCGCCGTTCTTCTGCGCCCAGTAGCGCGAGTACTGCAGCGCGCCGACCTTGCCCTGGTCGATGTAGGCCACGCGCTTGCGCGGCAGGCCCTCCTCGTCGAAGGCCACGACCGCCGCCTCGGGGTGCGCGGGATCGGCGTGGATGCTGACGCGCGGGTCGAAGGCCAGGGTGCCGAGCTTGTTGCCGCCGCCCTTCTTGGCCAGGAAGCTGCGGCCCTCGTCGGCCTGGCGCGCGTCGAAGCCGTACATCATGAACGACACCAGGCCCGCGGCCGCGGCCGGCTCGAGGATCACCGTGTACTTGCCCGGCTCCAGCGCCCTGGCACCGGCCGAGCCCTTGGCCTTGGCGATGCCGGTGCGGATGGTGCGTGCGGTGTCGAAGTCCGGGACCTTGCCGACGTTGCTGCCGACCCAGCCCGAACCGGTCCCGTCCTCGGTGCGCACCGTGCAGGTGTAGTCGAAGTTCGAGCCGCGCTGGTAGGCGAAGTTGCCCTTGCTGTTGGCGATGGCGAGGAAGTTCTGGCCGTCCTGCAGGAAGCCGGCGGCGATCAGGTTCTCCTTGCGGCAGGCCTCGATCGAGGCCGCGGCGACCTGGGCCCGGTACTCGGGAGTGATCGCGGCGATGCTCTCGTCGAAGGCCGGCGTCTTCGCATAGCTCTGCTTCGGGAGCGCCGGCATGTATTCCGGGTTCTCCGGGGCAAGCCGCGCGAGCTCCTCGGCGCGGCGCACCACGCGCTCCAGCGAGGCGTCGTCGAACTGGTTGATCGACGCGGTGCCGGTGCGCTTGCCGAAGGAGGCCTGCACGGCCAGCGAGGCGTCGCTGACCACGCCGCTGGTGGAGACGTTGTTGAGCGCGAAGCGGATGTTGCCGTCGATCGAGCCGCCGAGGGTGGCGCTGGTCTCGTCGGCGGTGGACAGGGCGATCACCTTCTCGAGGATCTCGCGCGCCTGCTGTTCGGTGTAGATGGTCATGGATCGCTCCTGCGCGCTCAGCCCAGACTACGGGCGGTATTGATGACGTTGACGCCGTTGAAGCGCGCCGTGCTCGAACCGTGGGAGACCGCCGAGACCTGGCTCGGCTGGCCCTTGCCGTCGAAGAAGGACCCGCTGAGGCGGTAGTCGCTCTCGTCGCAGACCGCGGCGCAGGCGCCCCAAAACTCCGGCGTGCGGATCTGGTAGGCGACGTCCTCGATCATGCCGGTGATCTCGCCGTTCTTGATCTCGTAGAACAGCTGGCCGCCGAACTGCGCGTTGTAGCGCTGCTGGTCGATCGAGAACGACCCGTCGCCGATGATGTAGATGCCGTTCTCGACGTCCTTGACCATGTCGGCCACCGACAGCGGCGTCTTGCCCGGCGCCAGCGAGACGTTGGCCATGCGCTGGAACTGCACGCTCGACCACGAATCGGCGTAGCAGCAGCCGTCGGACTCGTCCTTGCCGAGGATGTGGGCCTGGTCGCGGATGGCCTGGTAGTCGACCAGGGTGCCGTCCTTGATCAGGTCCCAGCGCTTGGTCTTGACGCCCTCGTCGTCGTAGGCGACCGCGCCGAGGCTGCCCGGCTGGGTCTTGTCGGCGAAGATCGTGACCTGATCGCTGCCGTACCGGAACCCGTCCTCGCGCTTGTCGAGCGTGGCGAAGCTGGTGCCGGCGTAGTTGGCCTCGTAGCCGAGCACGCGGTCGAGTTCCAGCGGGTGGCCGACCGACTCGTGGATCGTCAGCCACAGGTGCGAGGGATCGAGCACGAGGTCGTACTTGCCCGGCTTGACCGACGGCGCCTTGAGCTTCTCGCGCGCCTGCTTCGCCGCGGCCACGGCGTCGGCGCGCAGGTCGTAGGACATGCCGTAGGCGACCGCGCCGCCCGGCAGCGCGACCTTGCCGCTGGCCGCGCCGTCCAGGTACTCGTAGCCCATGCCCATCGGCGCGGACAGGCCGTCGCGGGTGCGGAACTTGCCGCTGGCCTTGTCGATGGCGGTGGCGGTCATCGGCACCCAGATGCGGTGCACGTCCTGGTCGATGTAGGAGCCGTCGGTCGAGGCGAAATACTTCTGCTCGTTGACCAGGAACATCATCGTGTTGACGAAGTCGGCGCCCGCGGCCATCGCGTCGGCGTTGACGCCGAGCAGCAGGTCGACCTTCTCGCTGATCGGCACCGTCATCGCATTCTTGCGGATCGGCGTCTTCCAGCTCACCTCGCCCACGCCCCGCACCGGCGCCAGCTCCACCGGCGCGGTCTGCGAGACGGAATTGGCGCGGGCCACGGCGGCGGCCTGGCGCGCGGCGGCGACGATGCCGGCCTCGTCGAGCTCGCTGGTGGCGGCGAAGCCCCAGGTGCCGTCGACCAGCACGCGGATGCCGGCGCCGGTGGATTCGGTGTTCACCACGTTCTGGACCTTGTCCTCGCGGGTGATCACGAACTGGCGCAGGTAGCGGCCGATGCGTACGTCGCAGTAGCCGGCGCCGGCGGCGCGCGCCGCGGCGAGGGCCGAGTCGGCCAGGCGCTTCTTGAAGGCGACGTCGAGCGTCGACTGCAGCTCCTCGGCGGCGATGGCGCGGCCGAAGGTCGCCGGCAGCGCCAGGCTGCCGAGGCCCAGGCCGGTCAGGGTCAGGAAGTCACGTCTATGCACGTCGGATCTCCGCGAGCGCGAACTCGCTGTGGGTGGACAGGGTCGGATCCGGCGGCGTCTCCCTCCGGCGCCGGAACGCGTGAGCGGCATCGCGATGCGATGCGGCTGCGACACCCGATCGTGCTGGGCGTGTCACCGCAGCGTCAAATGACTTTGGTCATGGGGGATGAAGCGGCGGTGGTGGAGCGGGAATGGGGAATCGGGACCTGGAGCGCGACGCGGCCCCGAATCCGGAGCCTGTAGGAGCGGCTTCAGCCGCGACCTGTGGGAGGGGCTTCAGCCCCGACGGCAGTTCGACATGGCGGCAACGCGGTCGCGGCCGAAGCCGCTCCTACGGGGACGGGGACGGGCCCCAGGTCCCGCTTCCCGATTCCCCAGTCCCTGCTCCACCACGCCTCACCCCAGGCTGCGCGCGGTGTTGATCACGTTGATGCCGTCGAAGCGCGTCGTCGCCGAGCCGTGCGACACCGCGGAGACCTGGCTCGGCTGGCCCTTGCCGTCGAAGAACGAGCCGCCGAGGCGGAAGTCGCGCTCGTCGCAGATCGCCGAGCAGGCGTTCCAGAATTCCGGCGTGCGCATCTGGTAGGCCACGTCCTCGACCATGCCGGTGATCTCGCCGTCCTCGATCGCGTAGAACAGCTGCCCGCCGAACTGCGCGTTGTAGCGCTGCTGGTCGATCGAGTAGGAGCCGCGGCCGTGGATGTAGATGCCCTTCTCGACGTCCTTGATCATGTCGGCCACCGACAGCGGGGCCTTGCCCGGCGCCAGCGAGACGTTGGCCATGCGCTGGAACTGCACGCTCGACCACGAATCGGCATAGCTGCAGCCGTCGGAGGCGTCCTTGCCGAGGATATGCGCCTGGTCGCGCGTGGCCTGGTAGTCGACCAGCACGCCGTCGCGGATCACGTCCCAGCGCTTGGTCGGGATGCCCTCGTCGTCGTAGCCGACCGCGCCGAGACTGCCCGGCTGGGTCTTGTCGGCGAAGAAGGTGACGATGTCGCTGCCGTAGCGGAAGCCCTCCTCGCGCTTGTCGAGCGTGGCGAAGCTGGTGCCGGCGTAGTTGGCCTCGTAGCCGAGCACGCGGTCGAGCTCCAGCGCGTGGCCGACCGATTCGTGGATGGTCAGGAACAGGTGCGAGGGGTCGAGCACGAGGTCGTACTTGCCCGGCTTGACCGAGGGCGCGGTGAGCTTCTCGCGCGCCTGCCTGGCGGCGGCGACCGCGTCGGCGCGCAGGTCGTAGGAGCCGAAGTACTGCACCACGTCGCCGGGCAGGCGGAACCTGCCGCTCTCGGCGCCGTCCAGGTATTCGTAGCCCATGCCCACCGGCGCGCCGAGCCCGTCGCGGGTGCGGAACCTGCCGCTGGCCTTGTCGATGGCGGTGGCGGTGAACGGCGCCCAGATCCGGTGCACGTCCTGGTCGATGTAGGACCCCTCGCTCGAGGCGAAGTACTTCTGCTCGTTGACCAGGAACAGGCGCGAGGCGAAGAAGTCCGCGCCCGCGGCCATCGCGTCGGCGTTGACGCCGAGCAGCAGGTCGACCTTCTCCTTCAGCGGCACCGCCATCGCGTTGGTGCGGATCGGCGTCGTCCAGGCGACCTCGCCCAGCGCCGGCGCCGGCGCGAGCTCGACGCGCGCGGCCTGCGCCTTCGCGTTGGCGCGGGCGATCGCGACCGCCTGCCGCGCCGCCGCGGCGACCGCGTCCTCGCCGAGTTCGCTGGTCGCGGCGAAGCCCCAGGTGCCATCGACCAGCACGCGCACGCCGGTGCCGGTGGACTCCAGGTTCACCACGTTCTCGACGTTGGCCTCGCGGGTGATCACGAACTGGCGCAGGTAGCGGCCGATGCGCACGTCGCAGTAGCCGGCGCCGGCGGCGCGCGCCGCGCCGAGCGCGGCATCCGCCAGGCGCTTCTTGAACGCGACGTCCAGCGTCGACTGCAGCGCCTCGGCGGCGATGGCGCGACCGAACAGGGAAGGCAGGACCAGGCTCCCCGCGCCGAGGCCGGCCAGGGTGAGGAAGTCGCGTCTGTGCACTCGGGATTCTCCAGCGGCGGGCCCGGCGGGTGCGGGCGTCGATCCCGTCCGATGCTGTCCGCAGCCCGCAACCAGCGTCAACCGTCGATCGGCACTTGCGTCGCGACCGTCTCCGCGAACCGCTCCGCCGGCACCGGGCGGCCGAGGAAGAAGCCCTGCAGCGAATCGCAGCCCACCTCGGTGAGGAAGCTGCGCTGCGCGTCCGTCTCCACGCCCTCGGCGACGATGCGCAGGCCCAGCGTGCGACCGAGCGCGACGATGGCGGAGACGATGGCGGCATCGTCGGAGTCGCGGGCGAGGTCGCCGACGAAGCCGCGATCGATCTTGAGCTCGTTGGCCGGCAGGCGCTTGAGGTGCAGGAGGCTGGAATAGCCGGTGCCGAAGTCGTCGATCGAGATGCCGACGCCCAGCCCGGTCAGCGCGGCGAGAACCTCGCAGCTGGCCTCGATGTCGTGCATCGCGGTGGTCTCGGTGATCTCCAGCATCAGCCGGTGCGCGGGCACCTCGTGGCGCGCGAGCGCGCCGCGCACCGTCTCCACCAGGCGGGCGTGCGCGAACTGCAGGGCCGACAGGTTCACCGACACCACCCATGCCTCCTGGCCGGCGCCGCTCCAGGCGGTGATCTGCCGGCAGGCCTCCTCCAGCACCCATTCGCCGATCGGCACGATCAGGCCGGTGCGCTCGGCCGCGGGGATGAACTCGGCCGGCGCGAGCAGTCCGCGCTCGGGATGCCGCCAGCGGATCAGCGCCTCCGCGCCCAGCAGCGCGCCGCCGACGCTGGCGAACCTGGGCTGGTAGTGCAGCACGAACTGCCCCTTCTCCAGCGCCGCGCGCAGGTCCTGCACCAGTTGCAGCTGGCGCCGCGCATTGGCGTTCATGCGCGGCTCGAAGAAGCGGAAGGCGCCGCGGCCGGCGTCCTTGGCGTGGTACATCGCCGCGTCGGCATTGGCCATCAGCGCCTGCGCCCCGGCGCCGTCCTCCGGATAGATCGCGATGCCGATGCTCGCGCCGATGCGCAGCGGGTGGCCCGCGACCTCGAACTGCGCCGCCAGCGCGCGCAGCACGTCCTCGGCGACGGTGGCCGCATCCGCCGGCTCCGCGATGTCGATGAGCAGCACGAACTCGTCGCCGCCCAGGCGCGCCAGCGTATCGGTGGAGCGGCGCGCGGCGCGCAGCCGCGCGGCGACCTCGACCAGCAGGCCGTCGCCGAACTGGTGGCCCCAGGCGTCGTTGACCGCCTTGAACCCGTCGAGATCCACGAACAGCACCGCGAAGCGGCCGTTCCCCCGCGCTGCCTTGCAGACCGCCTGCCCGATCCGGTCCTCCAGCAGCACCCGGTTCGGCAGCCGGGTCAGCGGGTCGTGCAGGGCCCGATGCACGAGTTCGGCGTTGACCTCGGCCAGCGAGCGCGAGAGCTGGTCGGTGCGGCGTGCGATGCGCGCGTCGATGCTCGAACTCGACAGCGCGACCGCGATCACCGCCAGCGTCATCGCCACCACGACCGCCGCCAGCCAGCCGGCGTCGATCCCGACCGTGGCGGCGCCGCAGACGCTGCCGGCGGGAAAGCCGGCCGCGGCCATGCCGGTGTAGTGCATGCCGGCGATCGCCGCGCCCATCAGGACGGCGGCGCCGCCGCGCAGCAGGCGCGCGCGGTGCACCGCGGTGCGCAGCCGGAAGGCGATCCACAGCGCCGCGCCCGAGGCACCGACCGCGATCGCGACCGAGAGGACGAACAGCAGCGGGTCGTAGACGATGCCCGGCAGCATGCGCATCGCCGCCATGCCGCCGTAGTGCATCCCGGCGATGCCCGCGCCCATCACCAGCATGCCGACGGCCAGGCGCCGGCGCGCCAGCCGTTCGGCCGAGACCAGGTGCAGCGCGTAGGTGGAGGCGGCGACGGCGAGCAGGAACGACAGCGCCGTGATCGCCGGGTCGTAGCCGACCTCGATCGGCAGGCGGAACGCGAGCATGCCGACGAAGTGCATCGACCACACGCCCACGCCCATCGCGAAGCCGCCGCCGGCCAGCCACGCCAGCCGCACGCGCCCGCGCGAGGCGGCGACGCGGGAGGCCATGTCCAGCGCGGTGTAGGAGGCCAGCACCGCGATCGCGATGGACACGAGCACGAGCGGGGTCTGGTAGGTGGACGTCAGCATCGGTCGGGGGCGGGTGCGGAGGGCGTCGCGGGGACGCTCCCCGCGCGCCCGGCGCACGGGGTCATCCGACCGTTATCGGCCGCCCCGCGCGGATCTGAAGCAGCTTCGTGCGCGGCCGCGGCGGTTCAGGCGCCCTCGGCGGTCGGCGCCAGCGCCGACGTCAGCGCCACGCGTTCGTCGAACACGAAGCAGGCGCCCTCGTAGCCGAGCCCGCCGACGCGCTCGAAGTAGCCGAGGATCCCGCCGTCGAGCTGCAGCACGTTGTCCATGCCCTGCGCGCGCATCCACAGCGCGGCCTTCTCGCAGCGGATGCCGCCGGTGCAGAAGCTGACCACGGTGGCGTCGGCCAGCGCCTCGCGGCGCGCGGCCACCGCCTCCGGCAGGTCGGTGAAGTTGTCGATCGGCAGGGTCAGCGCGCCGGCGAAGGTGCCGTGCGCGACCTCCTCGCGGTTGCGGGTGTCGAGCAGCACCAGGCGCCGCCCCGCATCGTCGTGGCCCTGCCCGATCCAGCGCGCCAGCGCCTCCGGCGCGACCGCCGGCGCGCGTCCGGCCAGCGGCGCGGCCTGGTCGCGGCGGAAGGCGATGATCTCCGGCTTGACCTTGACCTTCAGCCGCGCGAACGGCTGCGTGGCGCTGCTGCTGCGCTTCTCGCGCAGCGCGGCGAAGCGTGGATCGGCGCGCAGGCCGTCGAGCACCCGGTCGACCGCATGCGCCGGCCCCGCCAGGAACAGGTTCAGCCCCTCGGGCGCGACCAGGACGGAGCCGAGCAGGCCCGCGTCCGCGGCGGCGGCCTGCAACCGTGCGGCGACGGCGTCGGGATCGTCGATGGCGACGAAGAGATAGGCGGCGATGTTGAGGACCATCGCGCCAGTCTAGCGGCGCGCGGCGCGATCACCGTCGCTGCGCCTTCAGAACGGCGGCCACGGCAGCCCGAGGAAGGGCGCCACCAGCCAGTACAGCGCGAGCGCGATCACCACCCACAGCGCGATCTTCAGCAGCACGCCGGCGACCTTGAACGCGAGGATCGCGCAGACGATGAGCACGATGAGGACGAGGAAATCCATGGCCGCCACATGACGAGGGACAGCGGCGCACCCTACTCCGGCGCCGCTGCCCCCGCCATCCTCCGTCGCGCCCGGCTCGCGGAGTCACTCGATCAGGTCGGCCTGCAGCCCGGCGGTCAGCGTCAGCAGGCCGAAGTGGCCGTAGCCGGCGAGCGTGACCGTGCGGTCCTCGGCATCCATGCTCGACGAATGCCGGCCGCCGACGGTGCACACGCCGCCGAAGCAGACGATCTGATCGTTGTAGGACTTGATCGAGACCATGTAGTCGCCGAAGCGGCGGCCCGCCAGCGACTCCACCAGCGGGCTGGACACCGACAGGCCCTGCGCACCGCAGGTGGTGGTCGTGACGTTGAAGGGATAGGTGCCGCAGGACCACAGCCCGCGGAAGGCGCCGGCGATGCCGACGAAGGCGTCGACGTAGCTGCGCATGCCCAGGACCTGGATCCGCTTCGCCGCGAGCGTGGCGCCCATGGAGTGGCCGATCACGTCGATCCGGCCGGTGCACGAGCGTGCGGCGGCATCGATAAGCGCCGCGTCGACCGGCCCGGTCTCGCTGCCGCTGTGGTCGTTGCAGGCCGCGCAGGTCTTGCTGCCCCAGCTCGGCCGGAAGATCTCGTCCGCCGCGTAGCCGCGCGCGCGCAGCTCCGACCAGGTATTGGCGTAGTCGGACGGCGAGCCGGCGTTGCCGTGGACCAGCACCACCGCGTCGCGGCAGGCCGCGTGCGCGCCCGCGGCGAAGCCGAGCGTCGACAGCAGCAGCACGCAGATGCGCAGGACGTGGCCGCGGCTCCTCTTGGTCGTACCTGTCATGTCTCCTCCTCCCGCCGTCGTGCGGGCCTGGATGGCCCGTCGTGGAGTGGCGACGGCGGCCCGAACCTAGCGCGTCCGGGTCGTGCCGGCTCCTGTACGAAGGTCGCAGGCGCCGCCTGCACCGCACCGTGCCCTGCGCTACCCTCCCCGCCCTTCGTCGAAGGCCCGCCCGATGCGCCGTCCGTTCCCGCTGTTGCTGTGCCTCGCCCTCGCCGCCTGCACCGATCCGGGTCCGCCGCCGGGCGGCAGCGTCGCCGAGCTCGCCCGGATCGACGCGGTCGTGGGCGCCGGCGCGCCCGCCCGCGCCGGCGACGAGGTCACCGTGCACTACACCGGCTGGCTCTACGACGAGGCCGCGCCCGACCGTCACGGCGCCCGCTTCGACAGCTCGCGCGAGCGCGGCGAGCCCCTCACCTTCCTGCTCGGCGCCGGGCGCGTGATCCGCGGCTGGGACGAGGGCGTGGCCGGCATGCGCGTCGGCGGCAGGCGCACCCTGCTGGTGCCCGCGGTCGACGCCTACGGGCGCGCCGGCGCGGGCGGCGTCATCCCGCCGAACGCGTCGCTGGTGTTCGACGTCGAACTGCTCGACGTCGCCGCGCCCGCGGCACCGTGAGCGCGGCCGAGCGCGCCGCGGGCGTGGTCGTCGTCGGCGGCGGGCCCGCCGGGCTGATGGCGGCCGAGGTCGCCCGCGCGGCCGGCCTGCCGGTCGACCTGTACGAGGCCAAGGGCTCGGTGGGCCGCAAGTTCCTGATCGCCGGCAAGGGCGGGCTCAACCTCACCCATTCGGACCCGTTCGACGCCTTCGTCGCGCGCTACCGCGAGCGCGCCGACGCGGTCGGCGCCTGGCTGCGGGACTTCGACGCCGACGCGCTGCGCGCCTGGGCGCGCGGGCTCGGCATCGACACCTACGTCGGCAGCTCCGGCCGCGTGTTCCCGCTCGACCGCAAGGCCGCGCCGCTGCTGCGCGGCTGGGTGCGCCGGCTCAAGGACGCCGGCGTGCGCATGCACGTGCACCACCGCTGGACCGGCTGGGACGACGCCGGCGCACTGCGCTTCGACACGCCCGCCGGCGCGCTGCGGGTGCAGGCACCGGCGACGGTGCTCGCGCTCGGCGGCGGGAGCTGGCCGCAGCTCGGCTCCGACGGCGCGTGGCAGCCGTGGCTCGCCGCGCGCGGCGTCGACGTGCGCCCGCTGGCGCCGGCCAACTGCGGCTTCGACATCGGCTGGAGCGAACACCTCGCCGGCCGCCACGCCGGCGCACCGCTCAAGCCGGTGGTCGCGCACTGGCGCGACGGCGCCGGCGTCGCGCACGCCCTGCAGGGCGAATGCGTGCTGACCGCGACCGGCATCGAGGGCAGCCTGATCTACGCCATCGCCGCCGACCTGCGCGAGGCGATCGCCCGCGAGGGCGCGGCGCGACTGGACCTGGACCTGGTGCCGGGCCGCGACCTCGCGCGCCTGCAGCGTGACCTCGACCGGCCCCGCAGCGGCCGCTCGCTGAGCGAACACCTGCGCCGCCAGGCCGGCATCGGGGGCGCCAAGGCGGCCCTGCTGCACGAGGTGCTGCCGGCCGCGGTGCGCGGCGATGCGGCGCTGCTTGCGCGCACGCTCAAGCGCCTGCCGCTGCGCCTGCTGCGGCCGCGCCCCCTCGCCGAGACCATCAGCAGCGCCGGCGGCGTGCGCCTGGAAGCGTTCGACGCCGGCCTGATGGCGCAAACCGCACCCGGCCTGTTCTGCGCCGGCGAAATGCTGGACTGGGAGGCGCCGACCGGCGGCTACCTGCTCACCGCCTGCTTCGCCAGCGGACGCCGGGCCGGCCTGGCCGCGGTGGAGTGGCTGCGGGCCGGGGCGGCCGCCTAGAGGCGGGCGGGATGCAGCGGGAATCGCGAATCGGGACCTGTTCGCGGTGCGGTGCGTGGGCGCGCCCGCGCGGGAGCGGTCTCGGCCGCGGTGGAATCCTGCCGGACGAGCCGCGGCCCCACGGCGGGCCTGCGCCCCGTCCGGGCGCGGCTGAAGCCGCTCCTGCGGTGGGAGGGCGGCGGTGTCGCGTCGCCGCCGCCGCTTTGCCGCGGGCTTTCCCGCTTCGCCGCCACGGGTTCATCCGCCGCGCTGCGGCGCTGTTGCTGGCGGTGCTCGCATTCGTGGCCTCCACCGCCTGCGCCGCGGAGTTCGGCGGGCGTTGGCGCCCGGTCGGTGGCGACGGGGCGTGGACGCGCTTCGATCCGGAGTCCGGCGCGCGGCTGCCGCGCAGCGCGACCGGGATCGCCATCGTGCTGGAGCCGCCGCGCACGGGCTGGCCGCCGGGCCACGTGCTGGAAGTGCGCGGGCTCGGCTTCGGCACGCTGGCCCTGCACCGCCCCGACGGCAGCGACCTCCGCCTGCACCCGCTGGACGTGGACGCGCGGGCCTGGCGCGGTCACGGCCGGCTCGGCCTGCCGCTGGAGCGCGTCGATGCGCATGCGCCGCTCGAACTGACCCTGGCACCGCTGCGCTCGCTGCCGCCTGCGCCCGCCTTTGCCCTCGTCGCCGCCGACGCCTTCGCCGCGCGCGATGCAGCCTGGCTCGCCTGGGCCAGCGCCTGCTTCGGGGTGATGCTGGCGATGCTGGTGATGGCGCTGGTGTTCGCCGTGCTGCTGCGCGACGCCACCTTCCTCTGGTACGCGCTCTACCTCGGCGGCTACCTGGTGATCCAGCTGCTGGAGACCGGCTATGCCGCGCATCCGCTGCACTGGCGGCTGCTGGCCGAGGCGCCGTTCGCCTGGGGGCGGCCGGCGACGCTGCTGTCGCTGGTCGCCGCGACCGCCTTCCTGATCCGCTTCGCCGACCTGCGCGAGCGCGCCCCGGGCATGCGCCGCGCCCTGCAGGCCTACATGCTGGCCGTGGCCGCGTTCGGTGCGGCGGCGCTGCTGCCGTTCGAGACGGTCGTGCGCCAGCTCGGCCTGGTCGTCAACCTGCTGCTGGTGGCCGGTGGCCCGTTGCTGCTCGCCGCCGCCGTCCGCGCCTGGCGCCGCGGCGCGGCCACCGGCGCGATCTTCGCGCTCGGCTGGACGCCGCTGCTGGTGGCCACCGCGCTCGACAGCGCGCAGGCGTTCGCCGGCGGCGCGGCCCAGGCGCGCCTCGGCGACGCGGTGCTGGGCCTGGCCGCCTTCGAGGCGCTGGTGTTCTCCGCCGGCCTCGCGGTGCATGCCGGCGCCATGCGCCGGCAGCGCGACCTGGCGCGGCGCCTGGCCGATACCGACGGCCTCACCGGGCTGCTGTCGCGGCGTGCGCTGCTGGAACGCCTGGAGGCGCTGCTCGCGGCCGCGCCGGCGCCCGGAGTCGCCGTGCTGTTCGTGGACCTCGACGACTTCAAGCGGATCAACGACCGCTTCGGCCACGCCGCCGGCGACCTTGCGCTGCGCCGGGTCGCGGACGTCCTCCGCGCCTCGCTGCGTGCCGCCGACCTGGCCGGGCGCTACGGCGGCGAGGAGCTGGTCGCCTGCATCGCCGCGACCGACGCCCCGGGCGCCGAGGCCGTGGCCGAGCGCATCCGGGCGCGGGTCGAGGCCCTGGTGCTGCCGGCGCCGAACGCGGCGATGCACCTCACCGTGAGCATCGGCGTGGGGCTCGCGGCGCCCGGCGAAGGCGCCGAGGCGCTGCTGGCCCGTGCCGACAGCGCGATGTACGCGGCCAAGGCCGGCGGCCGCAACCGGGTGCAGCCGATGCGCACCGCCGGCGTGTCCGGCCCCGGCCTCGACACCGGGCGCGCGGCGAGCGGCTAACATGCGCGCCCCGCGCGGCCCGACCGGCGCCGCGCGCCTCTCCTCGCAGTCCGCAGGACCACCGTTCCATGGCACGTCTCGGGCAGGGCGCTCCCACCGCCCCCGCCGCCTTCCTCTGGCCGCTCGGCCTGCTGCTCGGCCTGTCGGCGGGCGCGGCGGGCCATCTCCTTGTTCCGGCTTCGATGGCCACGCCGGCGCGCATCGCGCTCGCCGCCGCGGCGTGCGTCGCGGTGTGGGTGGCGACCCTCGCCGTCGTCCTCCTGCACCGGCGGCGTGCCCGCGCGGCACTGCGCGCCGCGGGGCTCGACGCGATCGCCGGCCTCGACCGCGCGGCGTTCGCACGACGGATCGCCGCGGCCTACCGGCAGCGGGGCCACTACGTGCAGCACGGGGGGCGCGGCCTGGCCGGGATCGGCTTCGACCTGGTGCTGCGCCACGACCGCCGGGTCGAACTGGTGGCCTGCCGCCACGGCGGCAGCGGCCGCACCGAACTGCGCACGCTGCGGGCGCTGTGGGCACGCGTGCAGGAGCACCGTGCGCATGCGGCGCGGGTGCTGTGTGTGCAGGGCTTCAGCGCGGAGGCGGTCGCCTTCGCTGCGGGCAAGCCGCTCGAGCTCGTCGCCGGCAGCGAGCTGGCCGAACTGCTCGATGACGCACAGGCCGCCGACGCCGCGGCGACCGGGCCCACGGAGGCCGCACACGCCGGCGCGCCGGCCTGCCCACGCTGCAACGGGCCGATGGTGCCGCGTTCCGGCGCCGACGGCACCCCGCAGCTCGGCTGCCTCGACCACCCGGCCTGCCTCGGCGCCCGTCCCGCCTGAACGCCCGCCTCCGCGGTCCGCGGCCTCCACGCGGACGAGATCCCGGACGGGCTAGCGTCGTGGACGTGCCCGAACCAGAGGAGCCGGCATGCAAGTCCAGACCAATACCGACAGCAACATCCAGGGCCGCGAGAGCATCGCGGAGCACGTCGAGCAGGTGCTCGAAAGCACGCTGGCGCGATTCCGCGACCGCATCACCCGGGTCGAGGTGCACCTGAGCGACGTCAACGCCGGCAAGGGTGGCGACGACGACAAGAAGGCGGTCATGGAAGTGCGTCCCGCCGGCGCCGCGCCGACCGTGGTCAGCGCCACCGCCGGCAACCTGCGCGATGCGATCAAGGGCGCCGCGGCCAAGCTCGTCAGCGCCCTCGAGCACAGCCTCGGCAAGCAGAGCAACCACCACCGCGGGCCACCCGCCCCCTCGGACCCGGTCGCCGACGTCGGCGACGAGGACGTGGGGATCGACGCTCCCCGCTGACCCGCGTTTCGCCTGCAGCACCTTCGACGCCCGGCCCGCATGCCGGGCGTCGCCGCATCCGGGCCGGACCGTCCGCGGGCATTCAGTCCCCGGTGTCGGCGTGCAGGGCCTCGGCGGCCGCCCACCAGCTCTCCATGCGGCGGCGCAGCGCCCCGGGTCGGTCGGCGTGGACGCGGGCGCCGAGCGGCCAGGCCTGCATCTGCAGCGAGGCCCGGCGCAGGTCGATGGTCTCGAGCAGACGCCCGTGCCGGGCCTGCGCGGCCGCGGTGGCGAGGCGGCCGGGGTTCGCCAGCAGCCACGCGCGCAGCACGACCAGATCGTGGTCCTCGCCGAGCCGTTCGGCCAGCGCGGAAGCCGCGTCGCGCAGCGGCGCGATCGCCTGCGGCCACACGCAGCGCAGCAGGCGCAGGTGGTAGACGTGGTCCTTCACCCGCTTGCGCCAGGCGTGCAGGTGTTCGCCGTCGGCGTGCCGGCGCGCGCGCTTCATGGCGCGACGGCCGGCCTCGTGCGAAGCGGCCATGCCGGCGAACAGCGCGTCCATGCCGAGCGCGTCGAGAGTCCAGGCCGCGGCGCGGGCGCGCAGCGCGACCAGATCGGCGGCGCAGGCGGCGAGCGCCTCCTCGATGCTGCCGCACGCGGCCTGCGCCGCACGCCGGTCGCCGAGCAGGCGCCGGCGCACCGGCGCGAGCATGCGCCGGTCCAGCGCCTCGGGATCGAGCTCGACCAGGGCGTCGAGCGTCGCCGCCATCACCTGCGCATCGCGGAACACCGAGATGCGCCGGCCGATGTCGCGAAGCGCGCGTCCCTCGGCGCGCGTGGCCTTGTCCAGCCCCGGCGCCGCCAGCCGCAGCGCGGCGCGCACCTTCTTGCAGATCTTGCGCACCTCGTGCACGGCGGTGTCCGGATCGGACGGATCGCGGCAGCAGGCGAGCGCGGCGTCGAGCTGTTCGAGGATCAGCCGGCGCAGGCCGGGGCCGGCGGCTTCGTCCAGACGCAGGCGATAGGGCATCGGGGCTTTCGTGGCGGGAAGACCCGGCGGAGTCTCGACGGCACCGCCGTCACGCCGGGTGACGGGGCGATGACAGCGCCGCTCAGGCGGCGTCGAGCGCCTCGCGGATGCGGCGGCGTTCCGCCTCCAGCCGCGGCGGCACGCGCGGCGCGAAGCCGTCAAGGTACTCGCCGATGTCGTCGATCTCGCGACGCCAGCCGTCGAGGTCGACCGCGAGCAGGGTCTCCAGCGTCGAGGCGTCCATCGCCAGGCCGTGCATGTCCAGGTCGTCGACCCGCGGCAGCCCGCCGATCGGCGTCTCGACCACGCCGACCTCGCCGTCCACGCGGCGCAGGATCCACTCCAGCACGCGCATGTTGTCGCCGAAGCCGGGCCACAGGAAATCACCGTCGGCGTCGCGCCGGAACCAGTTGACGTGGAAGATCCGCGGCAGCTTCGCGCCCGGCCGGTCGAAGCTCAGCCAGTGCGCCCAGTAGTCGCCGAAGTGGTAGCCGCAGAACGGCTTCATCGCCATCGGGTCGCGGCGCATGACGCCGACGTCGCCGGCGGCGGCGGCGGTGGTCTCCGAACCCATCGAGGCGCCCACCAGCACGCCGTGCGCCCAGTCGCGGGCTTCGAACACCAGCGGCATCAGCGACGGCCTGCGCCCGCCGAACACGATCGCCGAGATCGGCACGCCGCGCGGCTCCTCGACCTGCGGCGACAGCGTCGGGCACTGCCGCGCGGAGACGGTGAAGCGCGCATTGGGATGCGCCGCCGGCCGCCCCTCCGCGATCGGCCGCCCCTGCCAGTCAAGCGCCGGCTCGCCGTCCAGGCCCTCCCACCACGGACGTCCGTCGGCATCGACCGCGACGTTGGTGAAGATGGCATCGCGCTGGAGCATGGCCATCGCGTTCGGGTTGGTGCGCCCGGAGGTGCCGGGCGCGACGCCGAAATAGCCGGCCTCGGGGTTGATCGCCCACAGGCGGCCGTCCTCGCCCGGCGACATCCAGCAGATGTCGTCGCCGACCGTCCACACCTTCCAGCCGTCGCGCGCGTAGCCGTCGGGCGGGATCAGCATCGCCAGGTTGGTCTTGCCGCAGGCGCTGGGGAACGCGGCGGCGATGTAGTGCGTCTGCCCGCGCGGGTTCTCGACGCCGACGATGAGCATGTGCTCGGCCAGCCAGCCCTCCTGCCGCGCCTGATGGCTGGCGATGCGCAGCGCGTGGCACTTCTTGCCGAGCAGCGCGTTGCCGCCGTAGCCGGAGCCATAGCTCTTGATCGTGAGCTCCTCCGGGAAATGCATGATGAAGCGGCGCTCGGGGTCGAGCTCGCCGGTGGAATGCAGGCCGCGCACGAAGCGGCCCTCGCGCTCGATCCGCGCCAGCGCCGCGCTGCCCATCCGCGTCATCAGCCGCATGTTCGCCACGACGTAGGGACTGTCGGTGAGCTCCACGCCGCAGCGCGCCAGCGGCGAATCGATCGGGCCCATGCAGTAGGGCACCACGTAGAGGGTGCGGCCCTGCATCGCGCCGGCGAACAGCGCGTCCATCTTCGCGTGCGCCGCGACCGGATCCATCCAGTGGTTGTTGGGGCCGGCGTCGGCCTCCTCGCGCGTGCACACGAAGGTCAGGTGTTCGACCCGCGCCACGTCGTCCGGATCCGAGCGGTGCAGCACGCAGCCCGGGTGCGATTCCGGATTGAGGCGCAGCAGCTCGCCGCTCTCCAGCATCCGCGCCTCGAGCAGGCGCGCCTCGTCCTCGCTGCCGTCGCACCAGTGCACGCGGTCGCAGCGCACGTGGCGGGCGACGTCGTCCACCCACTGGTTCAGCTCGGCAAGTGCGCTCGGCATCGGCTCGGACTCCACTGGGGAGGATCGAGTGTGCAGAAGCGCATACGCCGACGCATCGTGCACAGCAGCGAGGCTGTCGTGGCGGGGGCCGGCTTCGGGGCTCCGTGACTGGCCTAAATGCCCTTTCCCCTCTGCCCGTTCCCGTTCCCCGTTCCCCGTTCCCCGTTCCCCGTTCCCCGTTCCCCGTTCCCCGTTCCCGATTCCCCATTCCCGATTCCCGATTCCCGATTCCCGATTCCCGATTCCCGACTCCCGACTCCCGACTCCCCATTCCCCATTCCCGTCCCCTGCGCCCTGTTCCCCCAGCCCCACAACGACCTCACACCCCCACCCCGACCATCCCGCATCCCGCCGATGGAGCCCGACATGACCAGCGATTCCGATGCCATCCTCGACGACCTGCGCGCCGCGGCGCAGGGCCGGTGGCCCGCGGCCACGCGCGTCGAGCGCCTCGAGGCGCTGGGGCTGGTCTCGCGTCACGCCGGCACCCTGGTGCTGAGCGCGGCGGGCATCGAAAGCCTCGAACGCGGGCATCTCGAGCCACGGCCGGAAGCGCCGCCGTCCGGGCGCGCGTGACAGCGCGCGGCGCCGTGGCGCCGCTTCGTCGTCAGGCGAGGCCGAGCCGCTCCGCGACCTCGCGCATCGACGCGACAAGGGTGAAGCGCGGGTGCCGCGCCAGGGCGCCGTAGTCGACGCCCGCCAGCCCGAACACGCGGGTCCCGGCCTCCAGCCCCGCGGTGGCGCCGGGCACGCTGTCCTCGACCAGCAGGCAGTCCGCGACGGGCACCTGCATCAGGTGCGCGGCGTGCTCGATCAGGCGCGGGTCGGGCTTCCAGGCGCCGACCTCGTAGGCGCTGACGATGCGGCGCTCGAAGGCCTCCAGCAGGCCGACCGCGCGCAGGCAGGTCTCGATCTTCAGGCGCATGCCGTTGGAGGCCACGCAGAAGTCCACCGGCAGCGCGCGCACCAGCTCGACCGCGCCGGCGATCGGGCGCAGGCGCTGGCGGAAGGCGTCGAGGCTGCGCTTGCGGAACGGGTCCTCGATGTCGACCCCCTCCAGCGCCGGATGGTCGGCACGCAGCCGGGCCTGGAACTCGGCGAACTTGAGCCCGCGCGAACGCTCGAGCATCTCGTCGGCGCCGACCGCCACGCCATGTTCGGCCGCGACCTCGGCCAGGATCTCTGCCGACAGGCCCTCGCTGTCGACCAGGGTGCCGTCCGAGTCGAAGACCAGCGCGCGGATGCCGCCGGGCAGCGGCGCGTCGGCCCGCGGTGCGCGGGCGGGGAACTCGGGACGGTCGGCCATGCGCACCAGCCTAGCGCCCGCTGCTGCAATGCAGCGCGAAGGCTCAGAACGCGAGCTGGGTCTTGAGGCCGATCACGCGAACGGTCGCCGCGTCCTCGACGCCGCCCGGCTCGCGCACCCACTGCAGATTGGGCCGCAGGGTCAGGCCGTCGGTCACGTGCAGGCCGTACTGCAGCTCGACGACCGTCTCCGCGTCCTGGACCTCGACGTCGCGTCCCGCCGCGCGCGCCAGGCGCTGCCGCCGGGCGACCCGCCCGTTGACCCAGGTGCGCCCGACCGCGAGCGCGATCTCGTCGTCCGGCCGGAAGGCGAGCGGGCCGGCGACGACGACGCCGGCGTACAGCTGCCGGTCGGTGGTCGCGGTGCGGTCGTCCGCGCGCGCGCCGCGGACGAAGGCGCGCAGGCCGCGCCCGTCGCCGAACGCGAGCAGGCGCTGCTCGATGCCGATCCAGACGCCGTAGCGGCCCTCGCGCTCCAGCGCGGGCCCGTCCGCGTCCAGCCGCGGCGCGCCATCCGGCCCGAGCAGTACGTCCTCGTCGTGCGAGGTGTCGTACCAGCCGCCGATCCGCCAGGTGCCTTCCAGCGCCTGCGTCCCGAAGCTCGGGCTGAAGCGCAGCTCCAGCGGGATCAGCCAACCGGCAGGTCCCTCGGGGCTTCCCAGCGCCACCCGGTTCTCCGCCTCGAGATAGCCGGGATTGGAGTCGTACAGACCCAGCGCCAGCGTCCACGCCTCGCGCAGCGCGACCTCCACGCGCGTGGCCCACACGCTCACCGGGAAGTTGAACCAGTAGTCGCCGACGATGTTGCCGGGCTGGGCGGTGCAGAAGGTCAGGTTCTGGAAATCGCAGTCGTAGGCGGCGAAGTCCTCGCCGATCGCAAGCCGCCCGATCTTCCACTTCAGGCGGCCGTCCATGTAGGCCTGCTGGAACCAGAACTCGGACAGCCGCCAGTCCTGGCCGCGGCCATGGATCTCCTGCACCTGCTGGAGGGTGCCCAGGCCCGCCTCGTCGCTGAGGTTTTCGCCGTCGCGGTAGCTCAGCGTGACCTGGAGCTCGGCGGTCGGCAGGCCGAACAGCGTCTCCAGGTCGACGTGCGCGCCGAGCGCGGTCTGGTCGGCATAGCGCGAGGTCTCACGCTCGCCGCCCGCGGTGTTCTGCGCGAACTCGCCGACGTAGCCGAGCTCGGGCGTGATGCCCAGCCGCGCCAGGCGCGGCTTGAGGCCGCCCCAGTCGCCGGCGAGGCCCGGCTCGTCCTGCGCCTGCGCCGAGGCGCAGGCGACGAGGAGCCCCACCGCGAGGACGCCGCGGGGCGGGATGGATCGGTACATGCGCATCGTCGGCTCCCGTGCCGGACGCGCCGGATCGCCCGCCCGCCGTCCCCGCCGCGCGAGGACCGCCGCAGCATCGCGCACGAGCGATCAATCCCAGGTCGAGGCCGCGCGCGGCTCCTGTAGGGGCGGCGCGAACCGTGACGTTCTCGTCGGGGCATGCAGGCATGCCGGGGCTGAAGCCCCTCCCACATGGGCCTCGTCACGGCTGGAGCCGCTGCTACAGCACGCCATCGGCGCTGCATGACGGTCGGAGCCCGGTTCCCGCTTCACCACGACCCGTACCGCCGCCCCAACTGACGACACTCCCGGCGGTTGCCCCCAGCGGCCATGCTCGCGGGCTTGCCCGCCACCGAGCCGCCGCATGATCCGTCGTACCGTCCTGTCCCTCGCCCTCGCGCTGGCCGCCGCGCCGGCCTTCGCCGATTCGCCGACCAAGCTGCTGCGCTTCCCCGACATCCACGGCGACCGCATCGCCTTCGTGCATGCCGGCGACATCTACGTGGTGAACGCGGCCGGCGGCACCGCGCAGCGGCTGACCTCGGGCGAGGGCGCCGAGCTGTATCCCAAGTTCTCGCCGGACGGCAGCCGCATCGCCTTCTCCGCCGAATACAACGGCACCCGCCAGGTCTACGTCATGCCGGCCGCGGGCGGCGCGCCGACCCAGCTCACCTGGTACAACGACATCGGCGCGCAGCCGCCGCGCGGCGGCACCGACTACCGCGTGCTGGACTGGACCCCGGACGGCCGCAACGTCGTGGTGCGCGCCAACCGCAACCCCAGCGGCAACCGCGACGGCCGTCCCTACCTGGTGCCCGCCGACGGCGGCATGGAGACGCCGATGCCGATCCCCGAGTCCGGCGGCGGCATGCTCTCGCCCGACGGCACGAAGTTCGTCTACACCCCGATCGACCGCGAGTTCCGCACCTGGAAGCGGTATCGGGGCGGCCGCGCCCAGGACGTATGGGTCTACGACCTCGCCGCCGACACCTCGCTGCAGCTCACCGCCGACCGCGCCACCGACCAGCAGCCGATGTGGGTCGGCGACACCGTGTACTTCGTCTCCGACCGCAACGACACGCGGCTCAACCTCTACGCGGTGGCGCCCACCGGCGGCGAGGCGCGCAAGCTCACCGCCTTCACCGATTTCGACGTGCTGTGGCCGAGCGCCGGGGCGGACGCCATCGTGTTCGAGCACGGCGGCTCGATCTGGCGCTTCGACCCGCGCGCCGGGCAGCCGGTGGAAGTGCCGATCCGCGTCGCCGGCGACTTTCCGCAGACCCTCCCCCGCTTCGTCGAGGCCGGAAAGTTCGTGGAGAGCTTCGACCTCGCGCCCGACGGCAGGCGCGCGGTGTTCGGCGCGCGCGGCGAGGTCTTCACCCTGCCCGCCGAGCACGGCACCCCGCGCAACCTCAGCCACACGCCCGACGCGCGCGAGCACAGCGTGGCGTGGTCGCCCGACGGGCGCCAGATCGCCTACCTCTCCGACGCCAGTGGCGAATACGAGCTCTACGTGCGCGCCCAGGACGGCAGCGGCGAGCCGCGGCGGATCACCACCGACGGCGACATCTGGCGCTTCGCGCCGGTGTGGTCGCCGGACTCGAAGAAGCTCGCCTTCGCCGACAAGAAGCAGCGCCTGCGCGTGGTCGACATCGCCAGCGGCCGCATCGACGAGATCGACCGCAGCGACCGCGAGGACATCACCGAGTACGCCTGGTCGCCGGACTCGCGCTGGCTGGCCTACACCAGGACCGGGCCGGGCCGGAACACCTCGATCTGGGTGCACGAACTCGCCAGCGGCCGCAGCAGCGCGCTGACCGACGGCACCAGCGCCGACCGCGAGCCGGTGTTCGACCCGGAGGGCCGCTGGCTCTACTTCCTCTCCGACCGCGACTACAACCTCGCCTTCAGCAGCTACGAGTTCAACTGGCTCTACAACGACGCCACCCGCATCTACGCCGCGGCGCTGTCCGCCGACGGGCCGGCGCTGTTCGTGCCCAGGAGCGACGAGACCGCGGTCGGCGATGCGGCGGACGACGCGGAGAAGAAGGAGGACGCCACGCCGCGGGTGCGCATCGACATCGACGGCTTCGCCGGCCGGGTGCAGCCGCTCAAGGCCCAAGCCGGCAACTACGCCGACCTCGACGCCAACGCCGACGGCGTGTTCTTCATCGAGAGCGAGGGCCGCGGCGACGGGCCGGGCACGCTGAAGTTCCTGGCCACCGAGGGCGAGACCGCCGGCAACGTCGCCGTGGCGATCGGCGACTACGCGCTGTCGGGCGACGGCAAGAAGGTCCTGGTCCAGCAGGGCGAGGCCTTCTCCATCCTCGACGCCAGCGCCGCCGGCGGCGCCGATGCGCTGTCGAAGCGGGTCGAGGACGGCAAGCTCGCCGTCGACGGCTGGACGCTGCGCATCGAGCCGCCGCGCGAGTGGCGGCAGATGTACGTCGACGCCTGGCGCATGCTGCGCGACTGGTTCTACGACCCCGGCATGCACGGCAACGACTGGAATGCGGTGCGCGCCAGGTACGAGCCGCTGGTGGCGCACGTGCACACCCGCGCCGACCTCGACTATGTGCTCGGCGAGATCGCCGGCGAGACCAACGCCGGCCACGTCTACGTGCAGTCCGGCGACGAGCCCGAGGTGGAGCGCCGGCCGGGCGGCCTGCTCGGCGCCGAGATCGTCGCCGACGCATCGGGCTACTTCCGGGTGAAGCGCATCTTCCCCGCCGATGCCGGCCAGGTCTCGGCGCGCTCGCCGCTGTCGGCGCCGGGCGTGGACGTCGACGACGGCGACTACATCCTCGCGGTGAACGGCGTCGACGCGCGCAGCGTGGAGAACGTCTACGCGCTGCTGGAGAACACCGGCGGCGACGTCGTCACCCTGCGCGTCAACGACCGCCCGGGCGAGGCGGGCGCGCACGACGAACGCGTGACCACGGTCGAGTCCGAGCAGGACCTGCGCTACACCGACTGGGTGCAGACCCGCCGCGCCCTGGTCGACCGCCTGTCCGGCGGCCGCATCGGCTACATCCACGTGCCCAACACCGCCGTCGAAGGCAGCCGCGAGCTGTTCCGCGGCCTGGTGGCCTACGCCGACAAGGACGCGCTGATCATCGACGACCGCTACAACGGTGGCGGCTTCATCCCCGACCGCCTGGTCGAGCTGCTCGCGCGCGAGCCGCTCAACTACTGGAAGCAGCGCGGCCTCGCCCCGAACGCCACGCCGCTGCTCTCGCACCGCGGGCCCAAGGCCATGCTGATCAACGGCCTGTCCAGCTCCGGCGGCGACGCCCTGCCCTTCTACTTCCGCAAGCTCGGCCTCGGCCCGATCATCGGCACCCGCACCTGGGGCGGCCTGATCGGGCTGTCGGGCAATCCCTCGCTGGCCGACAACGGCTCGATGTCGGTGCCGACCTTCAGCTTCATCAACACCGAAGGCCGCTGGGACGTGGAGAACAGGGGCGTGGCGCCGGACGTGGAGGTGATCGACCGGCCCGAGCTGGTGGCCGCCGGACGCGACCCGAGCGTGGAGAAGGCGGTCGAGATGCTGCTGCAGGAACTCGAGGCGAACCCGGTGCGGCCGTTCGTGGCGCCGCCGGCACCGACGGTGTTCCCACCGGCCGCGGACTGAGGTGCCGGAGTCGGGCTGGGGGCAGGGGCGCAGGGCGAAGTCGGGCTCAGGAACCGGGCTCCGTGCCCTACGCCCGGCTTCCCGTTTCCTGTTCCCTGTTCCCTGTTCCCTGTTCCCCGTTCCGCTCCCGCCCGGCAGCGCCGCCGGACCTCAGGCCGCCAGTGCGCCGGCCAGCGGCAGCACGGGCGTGCGCCGCAGCAGGCGCAGGCCCTGGCGCTCGAGCATGGCGTGCATGGCCTCGGCGGCGTAGGCGCGGCCGCGACGGCCGCAACGGGCGAAGATCGGATCGCAGGCGACGATCAGGGCGGCCTCGAACGCTTCCTCGTCCACGGCCTCGCGGCGCAGCGCGGGCGCCGTCGACTCGATGCGGGCGATTTCGGCGTCGATCTGGTGCGGTTGCATGGGTGACTCCATCCGGGGGCGCGCAGACTGACGAGCGGGATGTCGGTCGCGGCGTGAACGTCCGTGAGTGCGATTCAGGCTGAAGCACGGACATGACGCGGGCGTGTCGCACGCGCGACGCGCCGGTTGCCACGACCCGTGCCAAGCTCCCGGCCCAGGCCATCAGGATCCGCCGCCATGACCCTCCTCGCGAACCTGTCGGTGGCCATCGTCGCCGCGCTCCACGCCGCCTTCCTCGTGCTGGAGATGGTCCTGTGGGACAGGCCGCTCGGACGCCGCGTGTTCGGCCTGAGCCCGGAGCGGGCGGCGGCGACGCGGGTGCTGGCGGCGAACCAGGGGCTCTACAACGGTTTCCTCGCCGCCGGGCTGCTGTGGGGCCTGCTGCGCGGCGCGGCGGGCTTCGAGCTGCAGGTGTTCTTCCTCGGCTGCGTGGTCGCGGCCGGCCTCTTCGGCGGGTTCACCGCCAGCCGCGGGATCCTCTGGGTGCAGGCGGTTCCGGGGGCGGTCGCACTGGGGCTGGTGCTTGCGGCCCATCGCTTGTGAACCGGGATGGATGAAGCGGGAACGGGGAACGGGGAACGGGGACCTCGAGGTCGCGCGGATGCTGCCGATGCGCTTCGCCGGCCGGACCTGATCGCCCGCCGCGTCCTCTCGGGGAACCCGCGGCGGCGGCGATCGGCTACCCTGCGCGCCCCAGGTCCACCGCCCCACGTCCCATGCGCCGTCGTTCGTTGCTGCTCCTTCTCGCCCTGCTCGCCCCGCTGGCCGCGTCCGCCCAGGACCGCGTGCAGCAGTTCACGATCATCGACGACCGCGTCGGCGACGGCTTCGTCGCGCTGGAAGGCATGCATGCGGCGGTGACCTACACCGGCTGGGTCTACGACGCCGACGCGCCCGACCACAAGGGCCGGCAGTTCGATGCGTCCATGGATCCGGACAACCCGTTCGTGTTCCGCATCGGCACGCGGCGCGTGATCCGCGGCTGGAACATGGGCCTGCCGGGCATGCGCATCGGCGGCAAGCGCACCCTGCTGCTGCCGCCGGAGGACGCGTACGGCGCCGAGGGCGCGCCGCCGATGATCCCGCCCTACGCTTCGCTGATCTTCGAGATCGAGCTGCACGGCCTCGAGCAGCGCTGAGGCCGGCCCGGCCACGGCCGCCGCGCGCGTCCCCTCGTCGCGGGAGAGGACGCGCCGGACGCTCAGGCCGTCACCTCGTCGAGCGTCGGGTAGTCGGTGTAGCCCTCGGCGCCGCTGGCGTAGAACAGCTCCTTGCGCGGCGGGTTGAGCCCCGCGCCCTTGCGCAGGCGCGCCGGCAGGTCCGGGTTGGCGATGAAGGGCACGCCGAAGGCGACCGCGTCCGCCTTGCCCTCGCCCACCCAGGCCTGCGCGGTGGGGCCGTCGAAGGCTTCGTTGGCGATGTACACCCCGCCGAACTGCTGCTTCAGGGTCGGGCCCAGGCTGTCCGCCCCGGGATGCTCGCGGGTGCAGATGAAGGCGATGCCGCGCCGGCCCAGCTCGCGCGCGACGTGACCGAACAGCGCCGCCGGGTCGGCGTCGCCCATGCTGTGCGAATCGCCGCGCGGCGCCAGGTGCACGCCGACACGGTCGGCGCCCCATACGCCGATGACGGCGTCGGTGGCCTCCAGCAGCAGGCGCGCGCGGTTCTCGATGCTGCCGCCGTAGGCGTCGGTGCGATGGTTGCTCGTGGTCTGCAGGAACTGGTCGAGCAGGTAGCCGTTGGCGGCGTGCAGCTCGACGCCGTCGAAGCCGGCCTCGTTCGCGTTCGCAGCCGCCTGCCGGTAGGCGTCGACGATCGCGGGGATCTCCTCGATCGCCAGCGCGCGCGGCACCGGATAGGGGCGCTTCGGGCGCAGCAGGCTGACATGGCCCTCGGCGGCGATCGCGCTCGGCGCCACCGGCGCCTCGCCGTCGTGGAAGGACGGATCGGAGATGCGGCCGACGTGCCAGAGCTGCAGCACGATCCGCCCGCCCTCGGCGTGCACGGCGTCGGTGATGGCCTTCCAGCCTTCCACCTGCTCCTCGGACCAGATGCCGGGCGTATCGGGATAGCCCACGCCCAGCGGCACGATCGAGGTCGCCTCCGAGATGATCAGGCCGGCCGAGGCGCGCTGGCGGTAGTACTCGACCATCAGCGCGTTCGGCACCCGGCCGTCGCCCACCGCACGGCAGCGGGTCAGCGGCGCCATGACGACGCGGTTGGGCAGGCGCCATGCGCCCACGGTCAGCGGCTCGAACAGGTCGGACATCGGTGGCGGTTCCTTGCGATCGACGGGCGGGAGCGCCCGGGAGACCACGACACGTGGGGGCCGCCGCGGCGAGTCGGAACCCGCTCCGCTGGAACGCTGTGCTGCGCAGGCGTTCAGTCCTCGAGCGCGTAGTCGATGGTCGTCACCACGCGCACGCGCTTGCGGTCCGGCGTGTAGCTGTCGAGGTCCTCGATCGAGAAGTAGCCCTGGCTGGCGTTGCGGATCGTGCCCAGGCGGCTGCCGGAATCCTCGGCGAACTGCTCGGCCGCGCGGCGGGCGTCCGCGGTCGCCTCCGCGATCATCTCCGGCTTGATCGCCTCCAGCGCGGTGAACAGGAACTCGGTGCGGTACTCGTAGTTGGTCGACAGCACCACGCCGGCGCGCACCAGCTCGCCGGTGTGCGGCATCGCCTGCTTCACCGCGTCGACGCGCGCGGTGCGCACCAGCACCGTGGCCTCGGCCGCGTAGCGCTCGTCCGGCCGCTGCTCGCCGTAGAGGTTGGCGAAGCGGTCGGTGACCTGCGGCGAGGTGGCGGCGATGTCGCCGGCGGCGAAGCCGCGGCCCTCGAGGAACGCGCGGATCGCGGCCTCGTCGCGGGCGAGCGCCGCCTGCAGCGCGACCAGGTCGTCGGCGGTGACCGTGTAGTGCAGCGGCCACAGCGAGCGGTCGGCGGCGACCTCGCGTTCGGCCAGCCCCTTCACCGCCACGCTGCGCCCGGCGTCGCGCCAGATCTCGGCCGCGCGCCCGACGTAGCTGCCGCCCCAGGCCAGTCCGACCGCCAGCAGCAGCGCGGCGAGCACCATCGCGATGCGCGTTCCCATCGTCATGTCCATGCGTCCGGTCCGAAGATGCGTCGAGCATGCCGCATGCCGGCGCGGCGCGGCATTGCGCCGCTGCACGTCGCCGCCCGTGCACGGCGCCACGCATGATGCGGCGCAGCTTGCCTTCCGCTGCGGTACGCACGGCCTCTGGCGGTCGCCGCCCGGAGCACCGCAGCAAGGGCGCAATCCCGCGCCGCACAAGGCTTTCCGGGCGCTGCCGGTGCCGCTTCCTTGCCGTACACTACGCCGCGCCAAATCGGCGCCGATCCACCCGAACCGCTTCGAATCCCAGTTCTCTCAACAGTTTGCGGCCGACGCATCCCCACAGGACCGCCGCGCAGATGCGCGTAGCGTCCGCCGCAACGGAGCCCTTCATGATCTTCGAGACGCTTGCCACCACCGGCCACGAGCAGGTCGTGTTCTGCCACAACAAGGACGCCGGCCTGAAGGCCATCATCGCGATCCACAACACGCACCTGGGCCCGGCGCTCGGCGGCACCCGCATGTGGTCCTACGCCAACGAGCAGGAAGCCCTCAACGACGTGCTGCGCCTGTCGCGCGGCATGACCTACAAGGCCGCGGTCTCCGGCCTCAACCTCGGCGGCGGCAAGGCGGTGATCATCGGCGACCCGAACACCGACAAGTCCGAGGCGCTGTTCCGCGCCTTCGGCCGTTTCGTCGATTCGCTCGGCGGCCGCTACATCACCGCCGAGGACGTCGGCATCGACGTCAACGACATGGAATACGTGTTCCGCGAGACCGAGTACGTCACCGGGGTGCACCAGGTCCACGGCGGCTCCGGCGATCCCTCGCCGTTCACCGCGTTCGGCACGCTGCAGGGCCTGATGGCCAGCCTCGCCGTCGCCCACGGCAACGAGGACGTCGGCAGGTACAGCTACGCGGTGCAGGGCGTGGGTCACGTCGGCATGGAGTACGTCAAGCTGCTGCGCGAGCGCGGCGCCAAGGTGTTCGTCACCGACATCAACAAGGACGGCGTGCAGCGCGCGGTCGACGAGTTCGGCGCCGAAGCCGTGGGCCTGGACGAGATCTACGACACCGGCGCGGACGTGTTCTCCCCCTGCGCCCTGGGCGGCACGCTCAACGAGGCGACCATCGACCGCATCTCGGCCAGGGTCATCTGCGGCGCGGCCAACAACCAGCTCGCCAGCAACGAGATCGGCGACGAGCTCAAGCGCCGCGGCGTGCTGTACGCGCCGGACTACGCGGTCAACGCCGGCGGCCTGATGAACGTCTCGCTGGAGATCGACGGCTACAACCGCGAGCGCGCCATGCGCATGATGCGGACGATCTACTACAACCTCGGCCGCATCTACGAGATCGCGCAGCGCGACGACATCCCGACCTACCGCGCCGCCGACCGCATGGCCGAGGAGCGCATCGCGACCATCGGCAGGATCCGCCTGCCGCACATGGGCAACGGCGCGCCCCGCTTCCAGGGGCGCATGCGCGGCCAGTAAGGCGCGGCCTGCGAACGCGGCTCTCAGGGCCGCGTTCGTCGTTTCACGGCGCCGGACGCCGGCGCCGACGACACTTGCGGCACGCCCCGCAGAGGGCGGCCGCCGACGATGGGAGGAGCACACATGCGACCGATGCACCTGGGCGAGGACATCGACAGCCTGCGCGAGGCGGTGCGCCGATTCGCCGAATCCGAGATCGCGCCGCGCGCCGACCGCATAGACCGCGAGAACGCCTTTCCCGACGACCTCTGGCGCAAGCTCGGCGAGATGGGCCTGCTCGGCATCACCATCCCGGGCGAGTACGGCGGCTCGGAGATGGGCTTCCTCGCGCACCTGGTGGCGATGGAGGAGATCTCGCGCGCCTCCGGCTCGATCGGCCTGTCCTACGGCGCGCACTCCAACCTGTGCGTGCAGAACCTCTATGCCAACGGCAGTCCCGCGCAGCGCGAGAAGTACCTGCCCAGGCTCGCCAGCGGCGAGTGGGTCGGTGCGCTGGCGATGAGCGAGCCCGGCGCCGGCTCGGACGTGGTCGGCTCGATGACCTGCCGCGCCGAGCAGAAGGGCGACGTGTGGGTCGCCAACGGCAGCAAGATGTGGATCACCAATGGTCCCGACGCCGACGTGCTGCTGGTCTACATGCGCACCGCGCACCGCCCCGCCGGCAGCCGCTGCATGACCGCCTTCATCGTCGAGAAGGGGATGAAGGGCTTCAGCACCGCGCAGAAGCTGGACAAGCTCGGCATGCGCGGCTCCAACACCTGCGAGCTGGTGTTCGAGGACTGCGAGATCCCGGACGCCAACCGCGTCGGCGAGGTCAACGAGGGCGTGCGCGTGCTGATGGGCGGCCTCGATACCGAGCGCCTGGTGCTCTCCGGCGGGCCGATCGGGCTGATGCAGGCCGCGATCGACATCGCCCTGCCCTACGTGCGCGAGCGCAAGCAGTTCAATGCGCCGATCGGCACCTTCGGCATGATGCAGGCCAAGATCGCCGACATGTACACCCTGCTGCAGTCCTCGCGCGCCTATTCCTACATGGTCGCGCAGGAGTTCGACCGCGGGATCAAGTCGCGGATCGATCCGGCCGCCTGCCTGCTCAACGCCTCGCGCAACGCGGTGCAGGTGGCGCTGGAGGCGATCCAGGCGCTCGGCGGCAACGGCTACATCAACGAATACGCCACCGGGCGCCTGCTGCGCGACGCCAAGCTCTACGAGATCGGCGCCGGCACCAACGAGATCCGGCGCATGCTGATCGGCCGCGAGCTGTTCCACGGCAAGAGCTGAGGGTCCCGGCCGACCCGCGCCGCCACCCTGGAAACGACGACGGCGCCCGCGGGCGCCGTCGTGTGGTGCAGACCAGTGCGAGCTTCCGTCAGAAGCCGTAGCGGAACGAGGCCGAGAGCATGCGCGCGTCGCCGCGCTGGCCGAAGCGATGGTCGTAGTCCATCTGCAGCCAGGCGCTGCGTGCCAGCGGCATCGACAGGCCGAAGCCGACGAGCCCGCCGTACTCGGCGAGACCGACGCCGGTCAGCGGCTGCCAGTCGTCGACGCCGGTGAAGCTGGCATCGAAGACCTCGCCGCGCGCGTCCAGCGTCTCCTGCCACTGCGCACGCACGTCGAGCGTGAGCGGCCGCCCGCTGGCCAGGCGCAGGGTGCGGTCGCCGCGGACGCCGGCGATGGCCTGCCAGCGATCGGCGAAGCCGGCGTCGCTGCGCAGCCCGAAGCCGCTGCCGTCGGCCTCGCTGAAGCCGTCGCGCTCCACCCGCGCGTACTGCGCGCCCACGAACGGCGTCAGCGCCATGCCGCCCAGATGGGTGCGCATGCCGGTCTCGGCGTACAGGCTGGAGAAGTGCCCGCCGTACTCGGTCCAGACGCTGTCGACGTCCGCGCCCAGCTGCAGCATGCGGCGCACGTCCTGGTCGAAGCGGCCCGCGCCGATGCTGCCCTGCGCGTACCAGGCATCGCCGACCGCGCCGAGGTAGGCCATCGCCGTGCTGCTGCGGTTGCGGTTGCGGTCGAAGCCGCCGTCGATGCGTGCATCGCCGTCGCTGCGTCCGAAGCTGAACCCGGCGACGCCGTTGCGGCCGAAGCGCACGTCGTTGCCGACCAGCCAGCCGTCGAGGTCGAAATCCAGGCCGGCGAGTCCGGCCTGGCTCCAGCCGCCGTGCATCCCGAGGCGGTCGCTCCAGGCGCCGGCGAGGCGCGCATCGTCGAGCAGGGCGTCGAAGCGCGACGAGAGCGCACGCTGGTTGGCGTCGATGCCCTCGAACGCCAGGGCGGCACTGGCCGCGTGCACCTGTCCGGAGAGGCTCTGCAGCGTGGCCTCGGCCATGGCGGCCGAGCTGGCGCCCTGGATCGCCCCCGCCGCGCCCAGGAAGCCCTCCGGCAGCGAGCGCCCCCCTTCCGCGGCGAGCATCGTGTCGATGCTGCGGAAGGCGTTCTCGACGCGCTGCGCGGTCGGCAGCGAGGCCTGCTGGATCCGGCCGCTCGCGGCGAGCCCCGTGGCGCTGAAGGTGGTGACCAGCAGGCCGACCGCATTGGTGTCGTAGACGATGCTGGCATTGAGGAAGATGCCGTCGGCGCGGGTCAGCTCGCTGAAGATCCCGTCGACGCCACCGTCCGCGGTCAGCACCGGCACCAGCCCCGCCGGGGTGTAGCCCTCCTTGGCGCCGAGAACATGAAGCTCGCCGCCCTCGATCGTGGCGGTGCCGCCGACCTCGAGCACATAGCCCAGCTCGACCGCGAGCCGCGCGTCGGCGCCGTGGAGGTAATCGCCCTCGATCGTGAACAACACCTCCGACTCCGCGGAGGCGTCCTCGTCCGCGCCACCGATGCCGAGCACGCCGGCGTTGACCACGTCGCCGGCGACGGTGCCGAAGCCGGTCAGGCCCCCGAATTCGCCGACGCTCACGTCCGATGCGGCAAGCGTGCCGTCGATGGCGAGCAGGCCTTCCTCGATCGTGGTCGCGCCGGTGTAGGTGTTGTCGCCGGTCAGCACCAGCACGCCGTCGCCGCGCTTGACCAGGCCGCCCTCGCCGCTGATGTCGTTGTCCCAGTAGGCGATGCCGCCGGGCTCGAACGTCTCGGCGCCGTCGAAGTCGGCGACCACGTCGCCCCAGTCGAAGCGCGCGGGTCCCAGTACCGCGGCACCGACGTCGAGCAGGCCGTGGCCGAACGTCGCGTCCACGCCCGGGTCGCCGATGTCCTGCGCGGTGCCGAGCAGGGTCTGACGGACCAGGTCGTTGTCGAACCAGGGGAAGGCCTCCCACACCATCGCCGCGGCACCCGAGACCTGCGGCGCCGCGAACGAGGTGCCGCCGACGATCCAGTAGGTGGTGTCCCCGTCGATGGCGGTTTCGTCCTCGTCGATCACGATCACCTCGCCCGGCGCGACCAGGCAGTAGTCCATCGCGATGCCGCAGGCATTGGAGTAGTCGGAGAGCTGGTAGGTCTCGTCGGCGGCCCAGGCCACGCTGTCGAGCGCCGCGACCGTGAGCCAGCCGCGCTCCAATGCCGCCGCAGCGGCACCGCCCTTGCTCGGCAGCGCCGCCGAATCGCTGGGGTCAGCCATGCCGGAGTTGCCGGTCGCGAAGACCACCAGGCCGTCGTTGGCGAAGATGAAGTCCTCGTAGGCCGCGGCGAAGCGGTCGGTGGTGGCCTGCGAGTCCCAGTACAGGCCGCCCCAGGAATTGTTCATCACCCGCACGTCCGCGGCGATCAGGTCGGCGTGCACCTGGGCCAGGAACTCGGGCGTGCCGTCGTTCTCGGGCACCTCGTTGCCCTCGCCGCTGCCGTCGTCCTCCGGCGGCTCGTCGTTGATCACGCGCGCGGACACGATCTCGGCGCCGGGCGCGACGCCGCCGGGCCAGCCGCCCGCCACGTCGGCACCGGCCATGATCTGCGAGACCCAGGTGCCGTGCCCGTCGGCGTCGTCGACGGAGAGATCGTTGCTGGACGGGTCGACGTAGACGTAATGCTCGACCACGCGCCCGTCCAGGGCCACGTGGTTGCGGTTGACGCCGGTATCGATGACGCCGGTGACCACGCCGGCGCCGGTGAAGCCCGCCGCCTGCGCCACGTCGGCCCGGGTGGCGTCGAGGTGCACGTCCACCGGCGGCTCGTCCGCGCCGGGGTCCGGATTGGGTTCCGGATCGGGCTCCGGCTCCGGTGGGATGGTGGGCGGCTCCTCCACCGGCGGCGGATCCTCGTCGCGCGTGTTCGAACCGCCACCCCCACAGGCGCCAAGGCCCAGGCTCAGTACCAGTGCCACCGCCGCCGCCAGCGCGGTGCGCCGGGTCGCCATCGCTTCCACGTACATGTCCATGTCCCCGCGAGTCAGGTGCCGCCGGCGCGTTGCGCCGGCATTCAGGCGGTTGTACCGCGCCTCGCGTGAAGCCGTAAACCACCCGTTCAGGATGCCGCGCCGCCCGCGGCGGTGCCCGGGAGGCGTCCGCGGGCTGCGGCGTCGCCTCTGCGTGAACGGGGCGCATGGCGTCGGGTCAGTGCCACCCGGGCCGCCAGCCCCACCGCGAGCGGCAGCAGCCACATCAGCCACTCGAACCGGGCCTGGTCGAGTTCCGGCAGCAGGCGCGCCAGGCCGATGCCGAAGAACGCGATATGGGTGGCGATGCCGTTGCCCACCATCGCGCCGAGGTGCTCGCGCAGCCACCAGCGTGCGTCGGAAGGCGCGCGTCGGCTCTGCCGCAGCATCAGTCCGCCGCCGGTCAATCCGACGCTGGAGAAGGCCATGAGCACGGCACTGCCGACCTCCCAGCCGACCGCCAGCACCACCAGCGCGCCGGCCACGTTGAGGGCGCCGACGGTCGCATGGGCACGGCCGGTGTAGGCGGCGACCTCGCGCTTGAGGCGTACGGCGCGCCACGCGTTCCAGCAGCCGGTGGCGACCAGGAGCACCAGGTAGGCGAAGAAGGTCGCGGTGACCGTCCGGCCGTCGAGCAGGAACTTGAGGGTCATCGGCACCGCGGTGAGGGTGATGACCGCCATCGCGCCGAGGTAGGCGCGTCCGCTCCAGCGGTGCAGCCGGCCGCCCTTGCGCGCCAGGCCCGCGCCCCAGTAGGTCGCCAGCGCGGCGGTTCCCGCCGCGACGTGCAGCAGCACCACGATCCGGTACAGGTCGATCGATTGCATCAGCGCTCTCCCGGCGAAGGTATCGTCGCCCCGGCGCAGAGGCTGCGCCGGTGGCCGCTGCCGGGCAGGAGCGGATCGTCACCGGCAGCGGGTGCCGAAAGTCACCACCTGCCCCGCCGCTCCCGCAGGGAGCGATGGCGCCGCCTAGACTCGCGGCAGCCGAACCGGAGCAGCCCATGCCGTCGACTCCCGCCATCCCGCCGCAGCCGTCGGTGCCGGAGCGTCTCGCACCCTGGACGCGCCGGGATCGCGTGGACCTGCGGACACGGCTGCGCGCCCCGCTCAACGTCGCCGGCTACGTCACCTGGGCGGCGATCGCCGCGCGCATGCTGCTCGCCCTGCACGCGCGCGCGCCGGATGCGCTGATCGCCGGCATCGCCTGCCTGGGCGCATGGCTGGCGCTGTTCCTCGCCCGCATCGTGCTCGAAGGCCGCGCCCCCCCCGCGCGGCCGCCCGATGGTCGTCGTGGTGCTGCTGCAGGGTGCGGTGACGCTGGCGACGATCCTGCTGCCGCAGGGCTTCATCGCGGTGGCGCTGCTGATCGTGGTCGCGGCGCAGCTGTTCGTGCTCGTGCCGGTACGCGCGGCGATCGCGTGGATGCTCGCCTTCAACGTCGCCGTGGCGCTGGCGATGCAGCCGCACACCGGCGGGACGATGCGGCTGCTGCTGGAAATGCTGCCGCTGGTCGGCTTCCAGACCTTCGCCGCGATGACCGCCTACTACGCCAGCAGCGCCGAGCGCAGCCGCGACGCCGCGGACCGCATCAATGCCGAACTGCTGGCGACGCGGGCCCTGCTCGAGGAGAGCGCGCGCGGCGAGGAGCGCCTGCGCCTGTCGCGCGAACTGCACGACGTCGCCGGCCACACGCTGACCGCGCTCAAGCTCAACCTGCGGCGGCTGGCGCGCGACCCGGCCTGCGCCGGACACGAGGCCGTGGCGCTGGGCACGCGGCTGGCCGACGAGCTCCTCGACGACATCCGCGCGGTGGTCGGCCAGCTGCGCCGCCACGACGGCATCGGCCTGCGCGGCGCGCTCGAGGCCCTGGCGCGGCAGACGCCGGGCGTGACCGTCCGCATCGCCATGGACGACGAGCTCCGTGCGGACGGCGTCGGCGCCGCCGAGGCGCTGCTGCGCACGGCACAGGAAGCCATCACCAACGCGCTGCGGCACGGCGGCGCCGGCACGATCGAGATCCGCTGCACGCGGACCGCTGGCGCCATCGAACTGGAGGTCGTGGACGACGGTGCGGGCGCGCCGTCGATCCGTCCAGGCAATGGCCTGCGCGGCATGCGCGAGCGCGTCGAGGCGCTCGACGGACGGCTCGAGGTGACGCCACGCCAACCACGCGGCGTGCGGGTGCGCGCCGTGGTGCCGGCGCGCACGCCGGGAGCGTCGGCATGAGCGGGCGCGTGCGGGTCGCCCTGGTCGACGACCAGGCGCTGGTCCTGCGCGGGCTGGCCGCGCTGCTGGCGGACATGGGGATCGAGGTCGCGCTGGAGAGCGCCGACGCCGCACTGGTTCCGGGGGCGCTGGCGCGGCGTCCGGTCGACGTGGTGCTGAGCGACGTGCGCATGCCCGGCACGGACGGGATCGCCCTGATCCGGGCACTGCGCGAGCGCGGCGACGCCACCCCGGTGATCCTGCTCACCACCTTCGACGACAGCAGCCTGATGCTCGCCGCGGTCGAGGCCGGCGCGCAGGGCTTCCTGCTGAAGGACGCATCGCCGGAGGATCTCGCCGATGCGATCGCACGCGTCGCCCGCGGCGAGACCCTGCTGCAGCCGGTGAGCCTGGGACCGGTGCGCGCGTGGCAGACGGCGGCAGCGCCGGCGCTCGGCGCGGTGCGCCTGAGCGAGCGCGAGATCGGCATCCTGCGCCTGGTCGCCGGCGGCTACTCCAACAAGGAGATCGGCCGCAGCCTGCACCTCGCCGAGGGCACGGTGAAGAACTACATCTCGGAGCTGCTGCTCAAGCTCGACTGCCGCGACCGCACCCACGCGGTGCTGAAGGCGATCACGCAGCGGTTGATCTGAGCGGCGGGAGCCGGAGCCGGAAGCCGGGAATCGGGAATCGGGAATCGGGAATCGGGACCTGGAGAGTGGTCCGGGCCTGGGCGGCGCAGCGGCGCCGGGTCGATCACGCGGATGGTCCACGGGCGACAGGCTCATGCGGAGCGAGCGAGCCGCGACGTCTCCAGACCACGGGGTCCCGGTTCCCGATTCCCGATTCCCATTGCCGAGGCCCGGCCCCGGACGCGCCCCACCCGCAATCGCCCCTTGGTCCCTCGCGGCCGGCTGCGCCGGCCCGGCATAATGGCCCGATTCCCTCACACCGCCGGCGCGGGTGACGCGCCGCGGACCAGCACGGAGTTCCGCATGAACAACGTCGTCATCGCCGGCGCCAAGCGCACCGCCATCGGATCCTTCCAGGGCCAGTTCACCGGCGTGCCCTCGCCCGTCCTCGGCGCCACCGCCATCCGCGCGGCGCTGGCGCAGTCCGGCGTCCCGGCCGCCGAGGTCAACGAGGTGATCATGGGTTGCGTGCTGCCGGCCAACCTCGGGCAGGCGCCGGCGCGCCAGGCGGCGATCGGCGCCGGCCTGCCCGTCTCCACCGGCGCCTCCACCCTGAACAAGGTCTGCGGCTCCGGGATGAAGGCGATCATGCTCGGCGTCGACCTGATCCGCGCCGGTTCGGCCGAGATCGTGGTGGCCGGCGGCATGGAGTCGATGACCAACGCGCCGCACATGCTCAACGCCCGCGCCGGCGTCCGCTACGGCGACGGCAAGCTGGTCGACCACATGGCCTTCGACGGCCTGACCGACGCCTACAAGGGCGAGGCCATGGGCGTCTACGGCGAGGCCTGCGCCGACAAGTACTGCTTCACCCGCGAGCAGCAGGACGCCTATGCCATCGCCTCGGTGCAGCGCGCGCTGGCGGCGCAGCAGTCCGGCGCCTTCGACGACGAGATCGTCCCGGTCACCGTCAGCACCCGCAAGGGCGAGGCCGAGTTCGCCAGCGACGAACAGCCCGGACGCTCCAGCGTCGAGAAGATCCCGACCCTGCGCGCGGCCTTCCGCAAGGACGGCACCATCACCGCGGCCAGTTCCTCGAGCATTTCCGACGGCGCCGCGGCGACCGTCCTGATGGCCGAGGAGGACGCGAAGGCGCGCGGCATCGAGCCGCTGGCGCGCATCGTCGCGCACGCCACCCATTCGCAGGAGCCGGAGTGGTTCACCACCGCGCCGGTGGGCGCGATCGGCAAGGTGCTGGACAAGGCCGGCTGGACGATCGACGACGTCGACCTGTTCGAGATCAACGAGGCCTTCGCGGTGGTCGCGATGACGCCGATGAAGGAGCTCGGCATCCCGCACGAGAAGCTCAACGTGCATGGCGGCGCCTGCGCGCTCGGGCACCCGATCGGTGCCTCCGGTGCGCGCCTGGTGGTGACGCTGGCCTACGCGATGAAGCTGCGCGGCGCGCGGCGCGGCATCGCCACGCTGTGCATCGGCGGCGGCGAGGCAACGGCGATCGCCATCGAGGCGATCTGAGGCATGACCTTCGACGCTTGACACTCCCTTGACACGGCGTGAAGGCCGCCCATGATGTGCGGGCGCCTTCACGCGCTTCATCCACCCATTCAAAGGATGTCCCATGTCGATCAACAAGACCCTGCTCGCCCTGGCCATGGGCTTCGCCCTGGCTGCCTGCAGCAACGAGCAGCAGGCCCAGAACGCGGCGGAAGACGCCGCCGAGTCCGCCGCTGAGGCGCAGCAGGCCGCCACCGAGGCCGCCGCCTCCGAGGGCGCCGTCGCCGCCGACGCCGCCGCGACCGCCGCCGACCAGGCCGAGGCCGCCGCCGAGCAGGCCGCCGCCGAAGCCGAGCAGGCCGAGCGCACCACCGACGGTGCCGTCGAGGACACCGCCGCCGACGCCGCGCAGGAAGCGGCCGACGCCGCCGAGGATGCCGCCGACACGGCCGAGGACGCCGCCGACGGCGACGTCGAGGAGCCGGTGCACGAAGGCCACTGAGCCGACGTCCGGCAGCACCCGGAAACCGCCGCACTTCGGTGCGGCGGTTTCTTTTTGGCGCCTGGACGGCGCCGCGTTCACGGCGGTTGGATGCGCCCGGCTCCTAGAGTGGATCCTCATCCCTCCACCCGAGGACAGCCATGAAGACTCCGCACATCCTGTTCGCCTCCGCACTGGCTCTTGCCGCCACCCAGCTCGCCGCCTGCCACGCCGACACGCCCGAGGGCGAGGCGCGCGAGGCGCAGGCCGAACGGTCGTGGGAAGAGGCGGGTGCCGAGGTGCGCCAGGCCGCCTCGGCCACCGGTGAGGCGATCGGGGACAGCACCCGCACCGCCGCCGAGCGCACCGGTGCCGCCATGCAGGAGGCCGGCCAGGACCTCGAGCACGCGGCGGCGCACGACGACGACGAGGTGCCGCCGGCCGACGCCGAACCGCCGCGCGGCGATTGACCGCCGATGTGATGCGGCGCGGCTAGGTCGTGCCGCGGGCGGTCCGTACACTGCGGCGTTCCGCCCGCTCCCGCCGCATCCATGCCCGTCATCCAGTCCCGCGTCGATCCCCGTTCCGCCGAGTTCCTGAGCAATGCCGGGCAGGCGCGGGCCCTGCTCGACGAACTCGAACGCCGCCTCGCCCGCGCCGCCGACGGCGGCGGCGAGGCCGCGCGCGACAGGCACGTCGCGCGCGGCAAGCTGCTGCCGCGCGAGCGCATCGACGCCCTCCTCGATCCGGGTTCGCCGTTCCTGGAGATCGCGCCGCTCGCCGCCGAGGACATGTACGACGGCCAGGCGCCGGCCGCAGGGGTGGTCGCCGGCATCGGCCGCATCCACGGCATGGAGGTGGTGGTCGTCGCCAACGACGCCACGGTCAAGGGCGGCACCTACTTCCCGCTGACGGTCAAGAAGCATCTGCGCGCGCAGGCCGTCGCCGAGGAGAACCATCTGCCCTGCGTCTACCTGGTCGACTCCGGCGGCGCCTTCCTGCCGATGCAGGACGAGGTCTTCCCCGACCGCGAGCACTTCGGCCGCATCTTCTACAACCAGGCGCGGATGAGCGCGAAGAACATTCCGCAGGTCGCGGTGGTGATGGGCTCGTGCACCGCCGGCGGTGCCTACGTGCCGGCGATGTGCGACGAATCGATCATCGTGCGCGAGCAGGGCACGATCTTCCTCGGCGGGCCGCCGCTGGTGAAGGCGGCGACCGGCGAGGTGGTCGACGCCGAGACGCTCGGCGGCGCCGACGTGCACACCCGCGTGTCAGGCGTGGCCGACCATTTCGCTGAGGACGACACCCATGCGCTGGCGATCGCGCGCGACGTGGTCAGGCACTTCAACCGGCGCAGGCCGGCGCAGCTCGCGCTGGAACCGGCGCGCGAGCCGGCCTACCCGGTCGAGGAGATGTACGGCCTGATCCCGGCCGACACGCGCAAGCCGTTCCCGATCCGCGAGGTGATCGCGCGCACCGTAGACGCCTCGGAGTTCCAGGAGTTCAAGCCGCGCTTCGGCAGCACCCTGGTCACCGGCTTCGCCCACATCCACGGCATGCCGGTGGGCGTGATCGCCAACGACGGCATCCTGTTCGCCGAGTCGGCGCTCAAGGGCGCGCATTTCATCGAGCTGTGCAACCAGCGCAACGTGCCGCTGGTGTTCCTGCAGAACATCACCGGCTTCATGGTCGGCAGGAAGTACGAGAACGCCGGGATCGCCAAGGACGGTGCCAAGATGGTCACCGCCGTGGCCTGCTCGCACGTGCCCAAGCTCACCGTGGTGGTCGGCGGCAGCTTCGGCGCCGGCAACTACGCGATGTGCGGCCGCGCCTATGGCGCCCGCTTCCTGTGGATGTGGCCGAACGCGCGCATCTCGGTGATGGGCGGCGAGCAGGCTGCAAGCGTGCTCGCCACCGTGCGCCGCGACGGCATCGAGGCCAGGGGCGGCAGCTGGAGCGCGGAGGAGGAAGACGCGTTCAAGGCGCCCATCCGCCAGCAGTACGAGGACCAGGGCAGCCCCTGGTACGCCACCGCCCGCCTGTGGGACGACGGCATCATCGACCCCGCCGACACCCGTCGAGTCCTCGGCCTCGGCCTCTCCGCCGCGCTCAACGCCCCGATTGAGCGGGAGCGGTTCGGGGTGTTTCGGATGTGAGGTGGTGGCGGGAACGGAACGGGGTCTACTGCTTTGGACGCGGGAACCGGGACTCGGGAATCGGGACCTGGCGGTAGAGGAGAATGACGGCGCTCTCACTCCGAGCCAGGAGGAGCTCCTGTTCCCTGTTCCCTGTTCCCGTCACCTGTTCCGTGTCCAACCAGCGCTCACCCAGCATCCCGCGCCACACCCCAGGTCCCCAATCCCGATTCCCTCTTCCCGCCCCACCCCACCCCAGGTCCCTCTTCCCGCCCCACCTAGACCCGCACGAACACCGCCGCCACCACCGCCAGCACCAGCACCACGCGGCCGTAGCGGTAGAGCCTGGGATTGCGCTTCTTGAAGCCCTTGCGCCACACGCCAACGTGGTGGGCCAGGCCGTAGAGGCGGTTGATGAGGCCGACGCGCTCGCCCTGCTGGCCGGCGTTGCCGGTCGAGGTGGCGCGGCCCATGACGGTGCTGACGAGGCGGTTGAAGCCGCGCAGCAGCGGCGTGTGCAGCGGACGCTCGATGTCGCAGAACAGGATCACCCGCGTGCGGTCGCTGCGGTTCTCGGCCCAGTGCACGTAGGTCTCGTCGAACATGACGTCCCGGCCGTCGCGCCACGAGTAGCTCTCGCCGTCGACGACGATGCGGCAGTCGTCGGAATTCGGCGTGATCAGGCCGAGGTGGTAGCGCAGCGAGCCGGCGAACGGGTCGCGGTGCGGGCTGAGCTTCGCGCCCGGCGGCAGCAGGGCGAACATCGCCGCCTTGCAGTTGGGCAGCGCGTTGACCAGCCTCACCGTCTCCGGGCACAGCGCCTGCGCCGAGGGCAGCGCCTCGCCGTACCACTTCAGATAGAAGCGCTTCCAGCCTTCCTTGAAGAAGGAATTGAAGCTGGCGTCGTTGTTGGCCTCGGCGGCGCGGATGTAGCCCGCGTCGAACAGGCGCGCCGCCTCGTCGCGGATCGTCTCCCAGTTGTCGCGCAGGAGCGCGAGTTCGGGGAAGCGACCGAGATCCAGGTAGGGCTTCACCGGCACCGAGGAGAAGCCGTAGGCCAGCAGGTTGTACGGCGCGAAGAACGCGGAGTGGTTCACCAGCTGCCGGCGCAGCGGCAGGCGCACGCGGCCGTGGGTGAAGTGCACCAGCAGCACGCAGGCGAGGAAGGCGTAGATGACCAGGGCCACCGGCCCCAGGAGATTGATCTGCATGACAGGAGCTCCGGGCGGCACCCGCGCCGCCGGGGCGCAGTATCGCGCGCGAGCCCGGCGCGGGCATCCAGCGGCGGCGCAACGCTCCGGTACGGGACCTACAGGTGTCCGAACATGGCCGCCATCTTCGCGGGCGTCGGGTTCTCGACCACGCCCAGCTCGGTCACGATCACGTCGATCAGCTCGGCGGGCGTGACGTCGAACACCGGGTTCCAGGCCTCCACGCCCTCGGCCACCAGGCGTGCGCCGCCGTAGCCGAGGAGCTCGTTGCTGTCGCGCAGCTCGATCTCGATGCCGGCGCCGTCGGGCGTGCCCATGTCGACGGTCGACGACGGCGCCACCACCATGAACTTCACCCCGAGGTGGCGCGCCGCGATCGCGAGCTGGTAGCTGCCGATCTTGTTGGCGGTGTCGCCATTGGCGCAGATGCGGTCGGCGCCGATGACCACCCACTGCACCCCGCCGGCCTTCATCAGGTGCGCACCGGCGGAGTCTGCGATGAGCGTGGCGGGGATGCCGTCCTGCTGCAGTTCCCACACGGTCAGCCGCGCGCCCTGCAGCCAGGGCCGCGTCTCGCCGGCGAACACGCGCTCGATGTGGCCCGAGGCCACGCCGGCACGGATCACGCCCAGCGCGGTGCCGAAGCCGGAGGTCGCCAGCGAACCGGTGTTGCAGTGGGTGAGCACGCCGCTGCCCGGCGCGATGAGCGCGGCGCCGAGCTCGCCCATGCGCCGGTTCGCGACCAGGTCCTCGGCCGCGATCGCCGCCGCCTCGCGCTCCAGCACGTAGCGCCAGTCCTCGCCCGCCGCCTCCAGCACCCGGCGCATGCGCGCCAGCGCCCAGGCCAGGTTGACCGCGGTCGGCCGCGCCGCGTGCAGGCGCCGGAACACCGGGTCGAGCCGGGCGGAGGCCGCCTGCCCGTCGGCCGCGTCCTCCAGGTCGCGCGCGGCCAGCACCACGCCCCAGGCCGCGGCGATGCCGATCGCCGGCGCCCCGCGCACGACCAGGTCGGCGATGGCGCCGGCGACATCGTCGGCCGTCTCGCAGACCACGTAGTCGACCTCGCCGGGCAGGCGGCGCTGGTCGAGCAGTTCGAGGGTGTCGCCTTCCCGGCGGATCGGGCGGATGCGGTCGTAGCGGTCGAAATCGAGCATGGGATCGGCGTGCGGAGGGGCGCCGCGCAGCGTACCGGATCCGCTGCCGGCCGGCTCAACGCCCGCGGCGGCCGCCAGCGACCCGGAACTCGGCGTCGCAGCCCTCGTCCACCCATATCCCGCCGCGGTCGACACCCCAGTTGCGCCCCTGCCGGCAGTCGGTCTTCGAACGCTGGCGCACCAGCTCCACGCGCGCGCCGCGCACGTCCGCATCGCAGTGGTTGTAGTCGAAGTCGTAGGACTTGCAGCGGAAGGTCCGGGCGCCGTCGCCGCGCCCGCCGTGTTCCCAGCCGCCACGCGCGCCGCTGCGGAACTCGGCATCGCAGCCGTCGTCGACCCACACGCCGTCGCGGTCCCAGCCCCAGTTGCGGCCGCGCACGCAGCGCGTCTTCGAGTGCTGGTGCACGAGCTCCACGCCGCCGCGCGTGTCGAGGTCGCAGTGGCGGTAGTCGAAATCGTCGGACTTGCAGCGCCTGCTCCCGTCGCGATCCCCTCGTGCGGCATGGGCGTCAGCGGCGGACAGCGACATCGCCACGCACGCGAGAACGGTGACGCAGGCCAGGGAGGACGGGGTCGCACGCATTGGGGATCATCCTGTCGACGGCGGTGCGGCGCAGTCTGGGAAGCCGGCGATGAACCGGCCGGGAGCGCCGCAGCCTGCGCATGCGACGGAATACCCGCGCCGCCGCGTGCCAGAGGCGGTGGCCGGCGACCGGCTAGACTGTCCCTTTTCCCGGCAGGCCCCTCCCGCATGCGCTCGTCGCCTCACCGCATCCAATGGGGCCTGCTCGTCGCCGCGCTGTTGTTCACGCTGATCGGCATCGGGGTCTACCTCGGCGCGCAGCGTTCGATCAGCGATGCGCGCTGGGTCTCCCACACCAACGCGGTGATCGGCCGCATCGACGAGATCCAGGCGCTGCTGCGCGAGGCCGAATCCACGCAGCGCGGCTACCTGCTTACCGGCAGCATCGAGGCGCTGGCCGACTACCGCAACGCGATCGGCGACCTGCCGCGCGCGCTCGACGGACTCGAGGCCGTCGTCGCCGACAATCCGGCGCAGCAGGCGCGCGCCGGACGCCTGCGCGGGCTGGTCCAGACCCGCCTGCAGCAGCTCGGCGCCACCCTCGACCGGTTCCGCACGGGCGGGCTCGGCGCCGCGCAGCGCGCCATCGACGCCCATTCGCTCGACGTCTCGCATGCCATCGGCGAACTCGGCCGCGACATGGTCGCGGTGGAGAAGGGCCTGCTGGCGCGGCGCAGCGCATCCAGCGCCGCCAGCTCGCGGCTGCTGCTCGCGCTGTCGACGCTCGGCATCCTCGCCGGGCTGGCCATCGTCGCCGCGGTCTACGTGATGCTCCGCCGCGAGATGCGGCAGCGCGCGCGCGCCGAAGCCGCGTCCGCCGAGGCGCTGGCCCGGCTGGAGGCGGGCAACGGGGAGCTGCGGCGCAGCGGCGAGGACCTGCACACCCTCGGCCGCTACGCGGGCATGCTGCAGAGTTGCCAGAACGTCGAGGAGGCGGTCGAGGTCACCCGCGTCAGCCTCACCGCCCTGTTCCCCGGCCACGCCGGCTGCGTCTACCTGATGCGCGCCTCGCGCGACCACCTGGAACGCATGTGCGCCTGGGGCGCGGCGCCGACCGAGGCGGAAACCGCCTTCCTGCCCGACGAGTGCTGGGCCCTGCGCCGCTCGCAGTCCTACCTGGTCCACGATTCGCGCCAGGAGCTCCTGTGCGGCCACGTCCACGCGCCCGCGCAGGCGGCCGTCAACACGCTGTGCCTGCCGCTGTTCGCCCAGGGCGAGGGCTTCGGCGTCCTGCACCTGGCCGCCGCCGGCACCGACGGCACCCTGCGGGTCGAGATCGCCGCCGCCGCCGCGGAGCAGCTCTCGCTCGCCCTGAGCAACCTGCGCCTGCGCGAACGCCTGCGCCAGCAGTCGATCCGCGACCCGCTCACCGGTCTCTACAACCGCCGCTACCTCGAGGAATCGCTGCTGCGCGACCTCGCCCGCTGTGCGCGCCGGACGATGCCGCTGGCGGTGCTGATGCTCGACCTCGACCGCTTCAAGGCCTTCAACGACACCCACGGCCATGCCGGGGGCGACGCCCTGCTCGCCGAATTCGGGCGCCTGCTGCAGAGCCAGGTCCGCGGCGAGGACGTCGCCTGCCGCTACGGCGGCGAGGAGTTCACCCTGATCCTGCCGGAGGCCGACGCGGACACCGCGCTCGCGCGCGCCGAGGCGATCCGTGCGGCGACGCGCGAGTTGCGCGTGGTCGCCGGCGGCAGGCCGCTGCCGGCGGTGAGCGTCTCGATCGGGCTGGCGATGTTCCCCGCGGTCGCCGAGACCGGCACCGGGCTGCTCGAGGCCGCCGACGCGGCGCTCTACCAGGCCAAGGCCGAGGGCCGGGACCGGGTCGTGCCTGCGCAGCGCGGCATGGCGCGCCGGCGCGACGCGCTCGGCGCCTGAGGCCCTCAGGCGCGGGCGAAGGGAAAGGCCAGCACCGCGTCGATCGCGACACCGCCCTGCATCGCCATCAGCAGGCGCTCGATGCCGAGGGCGACGCCCGCGCAGTCGGGAAGGCCCGCGTCCAGCGCCGCGAGCAGGCGCGCATCCATCGCCGGCACGACCGCAGCGCGCGCGCGCCGCACCGCGCCGTCGCGCTCGAAGCGCGCCCGCTGCTCGGCGCCGTCGGCGAGCTCGTGGTAGCCGTTGGCGAGCTCCAGCGGCCCGAGGTAGAGCTCGAAGCGCTCGGCGACCGGCGGGTCGTCCCGGCGGATCCGCGCCAGCGCGCACTGCGTGGCCGGGTAGTCGTGGACGACGGTGATCGCGTCGTCCGCGAACGTCGGCTGGATGCGGTGGGTCATCAAGAGGTCGAGCCAGTCGTCGCGCCCTAGCCCCTCGGGATCGAGGACGACGTCGCCCAGCGCCGCGCGCAGCGCGGCCTCGTCGGCCGCGAAGGGATCCAGGTCCAGCACCTCGCGGTAGAGGCTGCCGTAGGCGACCGTGCGCACCGCCGCCTCGCGCCCCACCAGGGCCAGCGCCTGACCCACCAGTGCGGCGGTCTCGGCCATCAACCGGCGATGGTCGAAGCCGACGCGATACCACTCGAGCATGGTGAACTCGGGGTTGTGGCGGCGCCCCGCCTCGCCGTTGCGGAACACGCGGCCGAGCTCGTAGCAGTCGCCGACGCCGGCGGCGAGCAGGCGCTTGAGCGGGAATTCCGGCGAGGTGCGCAGCCAGCGCCGCACCGCGCCGGCCGCGCGCGGGCCGTCGAAGTCGAGGTGGAAGCTGGCGATGTTGGGATCGGTGTTGCCGGCTTCCGACAGGATCGGCGTCTCCACCTCGAGCACGCCGCGCTCGGCGAAGAAGCTGCGGATGGTGGCGTAGAGCCGGGCGCGCAGGCGCAGGGCCGCGAGGTCGGCGGTGGGCCGCCAGTCGTCGGCACTCACGGCGCGGCGCCGTGTCCGGCGAGGAAGTCCAGCAGGCGCGCCTCGTCCCACACCTCCACGCCGAGCTCCTGCGCCCTGGCGAGCTTGGAGCCCGCGGCCTCGCCCGCCACCAGCAGGTGGGTCTTCTTCGACACGCTGCCCGACACTTTGGCGCCCAGCGCCTCCAGGCGCGCGCCGGCCTCGTCGCGGGTCATCGCCGCGAGCGTGCCGGTCAGCACCACGGTGCGGCCGTCGAGCGGTCCGGCCGCCGTCGTCGCGGCGGCGGGCGCGGCATCGAGCAGGCGCCGCATCGCCGCCTCGCTCGCCATAAGCGCCGCGCGGTGCGCCGGATCGGCGAGATGCGCGCCGAGGTTGTCGGCGCCGGCGCTGGACAGGCCGGCCCCGGTCCAGCCGCTGGCGTTCGCCTTCAGCAGCGCGTCGAGGCTGCCGTAGGTCGCGGCCAGGCGCTCGGCGCTCTTGCCGCCGAGGTTGCGCACCGGCAGGGCCGAGAGCAGGTGCGCGAGGTCGAGCCGCTCGCGCAGCGCGGCCGAGGGTGCGGCCTCGTCGGCGAACACGATGCCGGCGGCCAGCAGCGCGTCGACCACAGCCTGGTTGCCGTCCTGCTCGAAGAAGCTGGCGATCGATTCGGCGACCTCGCCGCCGATGTCGGGCAGCGCGCGCAGCACCGGCGCGGGCGTGCTGCGGATGAACTCGAGCCGGCCCAGCCAGCCGGCCAGCGTCTTCGCGGTCGTCTCGCCCAGGTGCGCGATGCCGAGCGCGAACAGGAAGCGCGGCAGCGTGGTGCGCCGGCTCGCGTCCAGCGCGGCGACCAGGTTCTCGGCCCAGCGCGTGGCGATCTTGCCGGCCTTCGTCGTCTCCGGCACGGTGCCGTCGCGCTCGTCGGCCCGGCGCTTCATCTCGACGAAGGCGTCCACGTCGAGCCGGTACAGATCCGCCACCGTCTCCACGTAGCCGAAGTCGCACAGCGCCTCGACCAGGCGCTCGCCCAGGCCCTCGATGTCCATCGCCCGGCGCGAGGCGAAATGCCGCACCGCCTGCTTGCGCTGGGCGCCGCAGGTCAGGCCGCCGCTGCAGCGGTACACCGCCTCGCCCTCCTCGCGGACCAGGTCGGAGCCGCACACCGGGCACTGCGCCGGCATCCGCCAGGGCACGGTGCCGGCGGGACGGCGGTCCTCGATCACCCGCACGATCTCGGGGATGACATCGCCGGCGCGGCGCACGATCACGCTGTCGCCCTCGCGCGCATCCAGCCGCGCGACCTGGTCGGCGTTGTGCAGCGTCGCGTTGGTCACCACCACGCCGGCGACCTGCACCGGCTCCAGCCGCGCCACCGGGGTGGCGGCGCCGGTGCGCCCGATCTGGATTTCGATCGCGCGCAGCAGGGTCGACTCCTCCAGCGCCGGGAACTTGTGCGCCAGCGCCCAGCGCGGCGAACGCGAGACGAAACCCATCTCGCGCTGTCCGGCGATGTCGTCGAGCTTGTAGACGACGCCGTCGATTTCGTACGGCAGCGCCTGGCGCGCCTCGCCGATGCGCCGGAAGTAGGCGATGAGCCCGTCGAAGCCGGTGGCCGTCGTCGCCTCGGGCGCGACCGGGAATCCCAGCTCGCGCAGCAGGCGCAGGATCTCGGAGTGCGATTCGGGCAGGTCGATGCCGCGCACCTCGCCCACACCGTAGGCGAAGAACGCCAGCGGACGACGACGGGTGACCGCGGGATCGAGCTGGCGCAGCGACCCGGCAGCGCCATTGCGCGGATTCGCCAGCGGCTTCTCGCCCCGCTCCAGCGCGGCGACGTTGTAGCGCTCGAACTGCGCCTTCGGCATGTAGACCTCGCCGCGCACCTCCAGCACCGCCGGAGGGCGCACGGAGCGCAGGCGCAGCGGGATCGCGCGCACCTGCCTCAGGTTGGCGGTCACGTCCTCGCCGGTGGCGCCGTCGCCGCGGGTCGCGCCGAGCACGAAGGCACCGTTCTCGTAGCGCAGGCTGATCGCCAGCCCGTCGAGCTTGGGCTCGACCGAGAACTCCGGCGCCTCGACCTCGAGCCGCTCGCGGATGCGACGCTCGAACTCGGCGACCTCGCGATAGCGCGCGCGCAGGTCGTCGGCATCGGCCTCCACGTCCTCGAAGGCATTGGCCAGCGACAGCATCGGGATCGCGTGGCGCACCTCGGCGAAGCCCGCGTCCGGACGCGCGCCGACGGTACGGCTGGGCGAATCCGGCGTCGCAAGCTCCGGATGCTCGGCCTCCAGCGCCTCGAGTTCGCGCAGCAGGCGGTCGTACTCGGCATCCGGGATCGCCGGATCGTCGAGCACGTAGTAGCGGTGGTTCGCCTCGATCAGCTGCTGGCGGAGGTCGGCGATGCGGGCGGCGGGAGGCATGGGTGGGTTGGGAGCAGCGGGAAGCGGGAATGGGGACCTGGGCCGGTCGGGCGGACGTGCGGCGCGCCTGGGATCACGGCGTGCGCGCGAGGCGCCCTGGACAACGGACGGCGACGCGATGGACGACGCGCTTCGGGTCCCTAGTCCCGATTCCCGGGTCCCGCCTGATCCGCAACCCTCACCACCTCCGCGCCTCCTGCTTCTCGCGCTCGCGGTCGTAGCCGCGCAGTTCGTCGCGGATGTGGGCGATGCGCTGGCGGCCCAGCGCGTTGCGGTCCTCGTCGAGGACCACGCCGTCGAGGAGCTCGGCCATGCGCTGCGCCGTGGGCAGCAGGGTCTCCCAGGCGTCCAGCGCCGGCACCGGGGTCGGCAGGGTCATGAAGAAGGTGATGCCGGGCGTCTCCATCGACTGCACCGTGGTCATGTCGAAGTTGCCCGGCTGCACCATGCTGGCGACGCTGAAGATCGGGTCCTGCTCGGGGCGGCCGTCGACCAGGCGGTGATAGATGCCCATGTGGCCGTAGGTCAGGCCGGCCTTCTCGGCGGCGACCACCAGGTCCGGCCCGCGCAGCACCTCGCCCTCGCGCGCGGCGACGAACAGGGTGACGATGCGGTCGAACTTCTCCTCGCTGCGCGCGCCGAGCTGGCTGGCGGGCGTCGGTGCCGGTTCCGGCGCGGCGGCGACGCTGTCGATGAGGTCGAGCTCGGACTGCGCGCCGAGGTCGCCGTCGGACGCGTCCTGCGCCATGTCCGCCTCAAGCACCTCGCCCAGCGTCGGCTCGATCCGCCCGTGCTCGCGCTCGACGCGCGCCTCGCCGCGGCGCGCGTCGACGCGCCGGCCCTGCTCGGGCTTCCGCGCGCGGCCGAACCACCAGATGGCGAACAGCAGGATCGCGCCGGCGACGGCGAGAATGATGCGCAGGGTGGTCTGGTCCATCTGTCCTCCAGTCATGCCGGGCGCCCGGCGCGGCGGCCGCGCGGTCGCCGGCGGAATTCTCGTGCGGGCGCGGCGTGCGGCCCGTGAACCCGCGGACGGGCGGCGGCAAGCTTAGAGCGTGCGCAAAGGTGTGGCGAGCGTCACGACACCGCGGACGCGACGCGCGGCAGGCAGGAGCGGCTTCGCTCGCGGCCCACGGCCTGAGGGAATGCCTGCAGGAACCTGTCGGGGCTGAAGCCCCTCCCACACGAGCATCGCGGCTGAAGCCCGCTCCTACGGCCGCGGCGTTGCCTGGCTCAGCCGCCGACCATGCGCGTGGCTTCGGCCAGGTCGACCGAGACCAGGCGCGATACGCCGGGTTCGCGCATGGTCACGCCGGCGAGCTGCCGGGTCGACTCCATCGTCGCCTTGTTGTGGGTGACGATCATGAACTGCACCTTCTCGCTCATCTCGCCGACCATCGCGCAGAAGCGGCCGACGTTGGCCTCGTCCAGCGGCGCATCGACCTCGTCGAGCAGGCAGAACGGCGCCGGGTTGAGCTGGAAGATGGCGAACACCAGCGAGGCCGCGGTCAGCGCCTTCTCGCCGCCCGACAGCAGGCTCAGGTGCGAGGGGCGCTTGCCCGGCGGGCGCGCGATGATCGCGACGCCGGCGTCGAGCAGGTCGTCGCCGGTCAGCTCCAGATAGGCGTGGCCGCCACCGAACAGGCGCGGGAACAGGTCCTGGACGCCGGCGTTGACGCGGTCGAAGGTCTCCTTGAAGCGGCCGCGGGTCTCGCGGTCGATCTTGCGGATGGCGCCCTCCAGCGTCTCCAGCGCGCTGGCGAGATCGACGTGCTGGGCGTCGAGGTAGTCCTTGCGCTGCGACTGCTCGCCGTACTCCGAGATCGCGGCGAGGTTGACCGGCTCCAGCCGGCGCATGCGCTGCTCGAGATCGCCGACCTCGCGGCGCCAGCGCTCGGCGTCGGCGTCCTCCGGCAGGCCGGCGATGGCTGAGTCGAGGTCCACCTCGAGCTCGCGCACGTCGGCGCGCAGCTGCTCGGCGCGCAGGACCAGGGCCTGCTCCTCGAGCCGGCGCTTCGCCAGCGCCTCGCGCACGCCCAGGCTCTGCGCGTCGCGCTGCTGCCGCACCGCTTCATACTGGCGCAGCTCGCCCTGCACCGCGTCGACCGCGCCACGCGCGGCGGACAGGTCCTTCTCCGCGATCACGCGCTGGTCGAGCACGACCTGGCGCTCCTGCTGCAGGCGTTCGACCGGCGCGTCGCCCCCGGCGAGCTGGGCGTCGAGTTCGTCGCGCCGGCGCGCGGCCTGCTCGCGCTGGGCGTGGGCGCGCGCCAGCGCCTGTTCCACGGTGCCGAGCTTGGCGCGCTGCGATTCGATCTGCAGGGCGAGGCGGTGCGCGGTCTCGCGCGCCTCGCGGGCGATGCCGCGTGCGGACTCGCGGCGATCGTTGAGTTCGCGTCGCTGGGCGTCGAGCTGCTGGCGCTCGGCCTCGAGGTCGCCCATGCGCGACAGTGCCGTCTCGGCGCGCTGGCGCGCCTCGCGGACCTGCGCCTGGCCCTGCTCGGCGGCCTGGCCGAGCTGGTCCAGCTCGGCCTCGATGCGCTGCGCGCGGCCCTGCGCGGATTCGAGCTTGCCGCGCAGCGACTGCAGGCGCCCGGCCAGCTCGGACCCGCTGCGCTGGGCCGTGTACACGGTGCGCTGCGCGTCCTCGCGCTGCTGCTCGGCCTCGAGCATGCGCTCGCGCAGCGCGCTGATCTCCGCGTCCAGCCGGACCTCGCTCTCGCCGAGGCCCTCGATCTCCTCGCGCAGCGCCTGGATCTCGCGTTCGCGCACCAGCGCCCCGCCCTGCCCGGCATCGGCGCGCAGCACGCGCGCCCAGCCGCCGCCCAGCCACTCGCCGCCGCGCGTGACCACCGCCTCGCCCGCGCCCAGGGAGGCCAGGCGCGCGCGCGCCGCGGCGGCGTCCTCGGCGACCATCACCCGCGCCAGCATCGCGCGGATCCCGCGCGGGCCCTCGACCTGCGCGGCGAGCGACTCCGCCGGCACCTCGAGCTGCCCTTCCTCCGGGTCGAACAGGGCGATGCGCGCGTCGCGCACCCCGGCCAGGGCGTCCAGGTGCGTGTCCGGCGCGTCCACGCCGACCGCCTCGATCAGGCTGCCGAGCACGGTCTCCACCGCCGTTTCCCAGCCGCTGGCCACGCGCAGGCGCTCGCCCAGGCGCGGCGCCGCGTCGAGGCCGCGCTCCGCGAGCCAGCGCTGCGCCGCGCCCTTCTCCTGCCCGAGCGCGGCATGCTGCAGGGCCTCGAGCGAGGCGAGGCGGCCACGGGCGGACTGGGTCCGCTTGCGCGCCTCGGCGAGCTCGCCCTGCTTCTGGCGCTGCTGGACCTGGAGCTCGTCGAGCGCGGCGCGGCGTTCGTCGAGCTGCGCGGCGAGCCCGTCGAGCGAGGCGCGCTGGTGCTCGTGCTCCTCGGTCAGGCGCACGAGGTCGTCGTCGAGCGTGGCGACGTCGAGGCCGCCGCGTTCGGCGGCCAGCGTCTCGCGCCGGCGCTGGGCGTCGAGGCCCTGGCGCTCGAGATACTCGATGCGGGTGCGCTCGACCTCGGCCGCGCGCGCGGCCTCGGAATGCGCGGTGGCGTAGGCGTCCCAGCGCGCCTGCCAGGCGCCGAGCGCGGATTCGGTCTCGCGCAGCGCGTCCTGGCGCGCCTCGTCCTCCTCGCGCAGCGCCTCCAGGCGCGGGGTGTCGGCGTCGAGCGCGGCCTGCAGCGCGTCGCGCTCGCGGGTGTCGTCCTCGATGTGGCGGTCGAGCTCGACCAGCGCCGCCTCGGCCTCGGCACGGTTGCCGCGCAGGCGCTCGGTCAGCTCGCGCTGGTGGGTGATCTGCTGCTCGATCCGCGCGATCTCGGCGCCGACGCGATAGTTCTCGCTCTGCGCGCCCTGCAGGCGCTCGTTGGCCTCGGCGAGCTGCTCGCGGCAGGCCTCGATCTGCGCCTCGGCATGGCGCTGTTCGCTGACGAACTTCTCCAGCCGCGTCTCCTCGCCGCCGAGCGCCTCGCGCTGCGCGGCGAGTTCGGCGTCGATGCTGCGGAACTCCAGCGCCTTGAGCTGCACGTCGCGGGCCTTCCGCTCCGCCTGCAGGGCCTGGTACTGCTCGGCCGCGCGGGCCTGCCGGCGCAGGTGCTCGATCTGCTTGCCGACCTCCTCGCGCAGGTCGTTGAGGCGCTCCATGTTCTCGCGCGTGTGGCGGATGCGCGTCTCGGTCTCGCGGCGCCGCTCCTTGTACTTGGAGATGCCGGCCGCCTCCTCGAGGTGCACGCGCAGCTCCTCGGGCTTGGCGTCGATGACCTGCGAGATCATCCCCTGCTCGATGATCGAGTAGCTGCGCGGCCCCAGGCCGGTGCCGAGGAACAGGTCGGTGATGTCGCGACGCCGGCAGCGCGAGCCGTTGAGGTAGTAGCTGCTGGTGCCGTCGCGGCTGACCAGGCGCTTGACCGAGATCTCGTTGTAGCTGGCGTACTCGCCCACCACGGTGCCGTCGGAGTTGTCGAAGATCAGCTCGACGGTGGCCTGGCTCACCGGCTTGCGCCCGGAGGACCCGGAAAAGATCACGTCGGTCAGGCTGTCGCCGCGCAGGCGCGAGGCGGAGCTTTCGCCCATGACCCAGCGCACCGCGTCGATGATGTTCGACTTGCCGCAGCCGTTCGGACCGACGATGCCGGTCATGTTGGTGGGCAGGTGCAGGGTCGTCGGGTCGACGAAGGACTTGAAGCCGGCGAGTTTGACGGTGGACAGGCGCATCGAACGTCGGGCCGGGCGGCGCCGCTGGCGGTGCCGCCGCTGGAAGGGTCGGAAGGGGTGCCGCGGAACGCTCCGGCGCCCTGGGCGCCGGCCGTCGCGCGGCCACGAAGCTTGCGAGTATAGGCCCGCGCGGCGCCGACGCCCGGTCGGCGCCGCGACAGGCTCAGCCGCGGCCGGCCTCGGCGGGCGTGCGCGCGGTCATCGACAGTGCGTGGATGTCGGTCTGCATCAATCCGCCGAGGGCCTCGTAGACCGCGCGGTGGCGGGCCAGCGGGTTCATCCCCTCGAAGGCCGCGCTGACGATGTGCACGGTGAAGTGGCCGCGTCCGTCGCGGGCGCCGGCGTGGCCGACATGCTTGTGGCTGTCGTCGACCACCGCGAGGTCCAGCGGCGCGAGCGCCTGCTCCAGCGCCGCGCGGATGGCCGCGATCCGGCCGCTGTTGTCGGGCACGGTCATGGCAGCACCCGCCGGAACGGGCGCACGTCGGTGCGCGCATAGACGCCGGCGGCCACGTAGGGATCGGCATCGGCCCAGGCGCGGGCGGCGGCCAGCGAGTCGAACTCGGCGATCACGCAGCTGCCGCTGAACCCGGCCGGGCCGGGGTCCTCGGCATCGATCGCCGGGCACGGCCCCGCCACCAGCAGCCGCCCGGCGGCGCGCAGCGCCTCCAGCCGCGCCAGGTGCTCGGGCCGCGCGGCCTTGCGGGCGTCGAGCGCACCTTCCTTGTCGTAGCCGAGGATCAGGTACCACATCGGGACGTTTCCTCTACACTGGGCCGGCCATTCTAGGCCGCGATCGCGGTGGCGGGACCGTCCAGGGGACGGTCCGGGGCCGTCCACCGCATGGAACGTCCTCCAGGCCCGCGTCGGCCGCCTGCGCCGCGCGCCACCGTCCGCGCCGGCCACACCGCCGCACCGGCGGTGAGTTCGGCACGTCATCGCCATCGTTTTTGCGCGGGCCGACGCCGTCGGCCGCGCACGCACCGGGCATCCGCAATGAGCGACAGAGTCGAGGTCCATCCCGTGAATCCGCAGGGCCGCCTGATCGAGGCGGCCGCGGAGCGCCTGGTCGAGGGCGCGCTGGTGCTGTGCCCGACCGATGCGGGCTACACCCTGGTCTGGAGCCAGGCCTCGCGCGATGCCGAGGAGCGCGTGCAGCGCCTGCGCGCGCTGGACACCAAGCATCCCTTCACCTTACTCTGCGCCGCCATGAGTGAGGCCGGACGTCTGGCCCGGCTCGATAACCGGACCTTCCAGCTGTTCCGGTCGCTGACGCCGGGGCCCTGCACGTTCATCCTGCCGGCCTCGCCCGAACTGCCCCGCCGCCTCAAGCAGTCCAAGCGCCGCACCATCGGGATCCGCATTCCGGACCACCCGGTGACGCAGGCGCTGATCGCTGCGGTCCGCGAGCCGCTGCTCTCGACCACCGCCGCACTGCCGGACGACGAGGACGTTCCCAGCCACGACGCCGAAGCCATGGCCGAGCGCTGGCTGCGCCACGTCGACGTGATGCTCGACGCCGGGGACTGTCCGCCCGGTCCGACCAGCATCATCGACGCGAGCGGGAAGGACGAACCGCAGGTCGTGCGCCAGGGCTTCCAGCCGCTGCCGTTCTAGACCTGAAGAAGCGAAACGGTGCCGCGAACCGGCACGCCCTGAACCGCGGCGCCGACGCCGCCGACCGCCGCCAGTTCGATGACCGAACCCCAAGCGCAGCCAGCGCCCGAGCAGACCGAAACCGCCGCGCATGCGGGGCGCCAGCAGGAAATGCCGCTGGCCGTGGTCCGCGGCGAGCCGGTGCTGCAGATCCCGCAGGACCTGTACATCCCGCCGGACGCGCTCGAGGTCATCCTGGACGCGTTCGAGGGCCCGCTCGACCTGCTGCTCTACCTGATCCGGCGCCAGAACCTCGAGATCCTCGACATCCCGATCGCCGAGATCACCCGCCAGTACGTGGCCTACATCGAGGCGATGCAGGGCCTGCGCTTCGAGCTCGCCGCCGAATACCTGGTGATGGCCGCGATCCTGGCCGAGATCAAGTCGCGGATGCTGCTGCCGAAACCGGTGGCCGAGGACGGCGAGGAGATCGACCCCCGCGCCGACCTGGTCCGTCGCCTGCAGGAGTACGAACGCTTCAAGCAGGCCGCCGAGGACATCGACGCCCTGCCGCGCATGGAGCGCGACACCGCGCCGGTGGCCGCCTTCGTCGCCGACCGCACCGTGGTGCGCGCGCCGCCGCAGGTCGACCTGCGCGAGATGCTGCTGGCGCTCAAGGACGTGCTGCATCGCGCCGACCTGTCCGGGCACCACAACGTGCGCCGCGAGGCGCTGTCGGTGCGCCAGCGGATGGGTGATGTGCTGTCGCGGCTGGGCGACGGCGCCTTCCACGCCTTCGAATCGCTGTTCGTCGAGGGCGAGGGCCGGCTGGGCGTGGTGGTGACCTTCCTGGCGATGCTCGAACTGGCCAAGGAGCGCCTGGTCGAGATCGTGCAGGAGGAACCGCTCACGCCGATCTACCTGCGTTCGCTGGCGGCGCCGGCGGACGAGGACGGCGACGCCGGGCTGGATGCGGACGCCGATGCCGCCGCGGGCGACGACGGCGACGCGGTCGAGCCGGTCGAGCCGCCGCCGTCCGGATCCGCGCGCTGATGGCCGACGCCCCCGCACCGGCCCCGGCACGGCCGGGCCTCCTGCCGCGTCCGCGCGGCGCCTGAACGTCCACGACCTTCGGATTCACGCATGCACGCCGACGAGCCCACGTCCGACATCGCCGCTCCCGCGCCCGACCGGGCCGCGTCCGCTCCCGCGCAGCGGGACGAAACGGCCGATGGTGCGCAGACGCCCGCGAGCGCAGGCACCGGGGCGGACGAGGCCGCGGACGCGCGCGGCGATGCCCCGGCGGGTGCGGCCGCGCCTCCCGCGGCGCTCGTGCGCCGGGTGGTCGAGGCCGCGCTGCTCGCCGCTCCGCAGCCGCAGACCCTGGCCAACCTCTACGCGCTGTTCTCCGAGGAGCGCCGTCCGGCGCCGGGCAGCATCGAGCATGCGCTGGAGGACCTGCGCGCCGACTGCGCCGAACGCGGCGTCGAGCTGGTCGAGGTCGCCTCCGGCTTCCGCTTCCAGGTCGCCGCCGACGTGCATCCCTGGATCACCGGGCTGTGGGCGGAGCGGCCGACCCGCTACACCCGCGCCACCCTGGAGACGCTCGCGCTGATCGCCTACCGGCAGCCGATCACCCGCGGCGAGATCGAGCAGATCCGCGGCGTGGCGGTGAGCAGCAACATCATCAAGTCGCTCGAGGAGCGCGAGTGGATCCGGGTCATCGGCCACCGCGACGTGCCCGGGCGCCCCGCCCTGTTCGGCACCACCAGGGGCTTCCTCGACTATTTCGGGCTCAAGAGCCTGGACGCGCTGCCGCCGCTGTCGGAACTGCGCGACCTCAACGAGCTCGACCCGCAGCTGCCGTTCGACACCGAGGTCCCGGCCGCCGCGCGCGTACGCCTGTCCGATTTGCCGGACGAGGACGAGGCGCTGGAGGAGGACGCCGACGGGGACGACGGCGATGCGCTGCCGCGCGCCGAACCCGACCCCGAGGACGTGCCGGACAGCGATCCGCACGACCTCGAGGACGGCAACACCCACGATCCCACCGAGGGCGCCGAGGCGCTGCCCGGCGGGCCGCTCGCCGACCCCGCCGACGCGGCCACCGATACCGATTCCGAGCCGGACCCGACGCCCCAGGGCGGACGTGCCGGCCGCACCCCGGACGCCGTCGCGACGACGACCGTCCCCACCGAAGAGGCCGACGCGCAAGGCGATCGGCCGGAGCACTCCGCATGACCCAGAAGTCATCCAGCGACGCCAGCCGTCGCGTCCTCTCGCTCAACCGCGAGTCCACATCCGCAGGTGCGGAACGCCTCGAGGAACGCCTGCACAAGGTGCTCGCCCAGGCCGGCCTCGGCTCGCGCCGCGCGCTCGAGCAGCGCATCGGCGACGGCCTGGTCAAGGTCAACGGCGAGACCGCGCAGATCGGGCAGTCGGTCCGCGGCGGCGACCGCATCGAGATCGACGGCCGCACCTTCGTCGCCACCGCGCTCACCGACGCGCCGCGCGTGCTGGTCTACAACAAGCCGGAAGGCGAGGTGACCACGCGCGACGATCCCGAGGGCCGCCCCACCGTGTTCGACGCCCTGCCGCCGATCAAGGGCGCGCGCTGGATCGCGGTCGGCCGCCTCGACATCAACACCACCGGCCTGCTCCTGCTCACCACCGACGGCGAGCTCGCCAACGCACTGATGCATCCCTCGCACGAGGTCGAACGCGAGTACGTCTGCCGCGTGCGCAGCCCCGAAGGCGTCGACGACGCGGTGGTGCCGCCGGAGGTGATCCGGCGCCTGACCCAGGGTGTCGAGCTCGAGGACGGCCCGGCGAAGTTCGAGGTCGTGGAGCCGATCGGCACCAGCGAATCGCACGCCTGGCTGCGCGTGGTCGTGGCCGAGGGCCGCAACCGCGAGGTGCGCCGGCTGTGGGAGAGCCAGGGCTACCAGGTCAGCCGCCTCAAGCGCGTGCGCTACGGCACCGTCACCCTGCCCCGCCCGCTGCTGCGCGGGCGCAGCGAGGAGCTGCCGGAGGCCGAGATCAAGGCGCTGCGCCAGTCGCTCGGGCTCGAGGACACCACCCCGGCGCTGACCCTGCAGCCGGTGATCGGCCAGCGCCGCGCGCGGGTCGAGATCCAGACCGGTGGCCGCGAGAAGCAGAATTCCTACCTCAACGGCCACGTCGACGACGAGGCGCGCGAATTCCGCCGCTTCGACAACCTCCGCGAGGACACCTCGGGCCGGCGCGGCCGGCCCGGCGGCAAGCGCGGCGGCGGGGGCCGCGGCGGCAAGGGCGGCGACGACAACCGCGGAAACACCCTGCGCGGCGGCAACCAGGGCCCCTCGCCCTACACCGCGCTGACCGTCAGCGGCGACGCCGCCGCGCGCGGCGGCCCGGTGCGGCGCGGCAAGCCGCGGCGCCAGGGCGGGGGCGAGGCCAACGGCAACGTCGGCGGCCCCGGCGCCTCCAACCCGGCGGCCTTCCGCACCTGGTACGTACCCGAAGGCGTGGACACCGGTCCGTCCGGTCACCGCAATCCCGGCGCACGCGGGCCCAAGCGCGGCCCCGGCGGCCCCGGCGGTGGCAAGCCGCGCGGCGCGGGCGGCCAGGGCACGCCCTACGGCAAGCCGGGCGGCCAGGCGCGAGGACCCGGCGGCCCGCGCGGCGGCCGGCCCGGTGGCGGCGGGCCCAAGCCCGGCGGCAACCGCGGCGGCGGCCCGCGTCGTGGCGGCGGCGGTGGCGGCGGTCCGCGTGGATCCGGCGGCGGCAACCGCGGCGGCTGAGCGCGACGGACAGTGAACCGGAAGGCGGGCCCAGGCCCGCCTTTTCTTTTCGCATTCCGGGCCTACCGCTGCCGCCCGCGCTTCCCGCCCTGCGGCCTCCGTCCTGCGCTCCCCGCCCGCTATCCGCTGCCCACCGCGCCTCCCCCGCTCCCCGACGGCACCGCGAGCCGCATCACGGATCGCGGATTCACGCGCCGTGAAACAGTGACGGGGTTCGACGGATGCCCCGCCCGCGCTTCAGGACCCAGCGCCCGGGCCGTTAGCCTTTTCAGTGCCGGACGACCTCCGCGTGCACCGGCCTGCCCCCCTCGATCCACCTCGACGCCCCTGGAGGGCGCCATGAACGTCCTACGCCTGCTCATCGTGCTGCTCGCCGGCACGGCGGCCTGCGTCGCCCATGCCGCGACCGGCGACCGCCTCGACATCGACCAGTTCCGCCTGACCTGGGAGGAGCGCTTCGACACCCTCGACGTCTCCGCCTGGGGCACGCCGCCCGCGCGCTGGATCGCGCACACCCCGTGGTACGGCGACTTCGGCGATGCCCGCTTCACCGACCCCGGCAACGGTTTCCCCTTCACCACCCGCGCCGGGGTGCTGCGCATCGAGGCCCGCAAGGGCAGCGACGACGTGTGGCGCTCGGGCCTGCTGTCGAGCGTGGACACCGCGGGCAACGGCTTCGCCCAGAAGTACGGCTACTTCGAGGCACGGATGAAGTTCCCGCCGGGCAAGGGGGTGTGGCCGTCGTTCTGGCTCATCGGTCGCGACCGCGTCTCCGGCGCCAGCGACCACACGGCGGAGATCGACGTCGTCGAGTACTACGGCCGCGCCCCCGGCGAGTTCCGCAGCGCCGCACACATCTGGCCGCGGGCCGGCAGCACGGTGCAGGAGAGCCACCGCCACAACCGGCACGAGGTCGCGAATTCGCTCACCGCCAACTTCCACACCTACGGCGTGCTGATCGGCGAGACGGACACGGTCTACTACTTCGACCGCAGGGAGATCTGGCGCTTCCCGACCCCGCCGCAGTACCGGGTGCCGATGTTCCCCCTGGTCAACCTCGCCCTGGGCGGCGGCTGGCCGATCGACGAGACGCCGAACCCGTCCTACCTCTACGTGGACTACGTACGCGCCTATTCGGAAGCGCCTGCCGCGACCAAGACGCCAGCCCGCCGCGCGTCGTTCTTCAGCCGCATCGCCCCGCCCCGGCGTTGAGGGTGCGGGTCGGCCGCCGCCTGCGCGGCTTCGCACGGCCTTAACGGAAAACAAGCATTTTGATGCCCCCTTCACGCCATCATCCGGCGGCGTGACGCCCTGAACGGACCATCGCATGACCCCGAAGCGCCTCGCCGGCTTCGCCGCCACTGCCCTGCTGTTCGTCGCGCCTGCCTTGTCCGCCGCGCCGCTCGACGTTCCCCCCGCCCCGGCATCGCTGCTGGCGGCCGGCGGCTCCCTGGGCGGGCTCACGGCCGACCGCATGGGCGCCACGGTGCGCCCGCGACCGGCGGACGCCGCCGCAGCGCAGCCGAAGGCGGACGTCGCGCCGGCATGGGTCGACACGGTGATGGCCCGCTCGATGGCGCTGCTCGGCACGCCGTACCGCTGGGGCGGCAGCAGCCCGGAGCAGGGCTTCGACTGCAGCGGCCTGGTGCGCTACGTGCTCGGCGACAGCCTGGCCGCCGAGCTGCCGCGCCGCTCGCGCGACATGGCACGGATGCGCGGCGCCGAGCGCATCGGCGACCGCAGCGAGCTTGCGGTCGGCGACCTGGTGTTCTTCGGCCGCAGCGGCCGGGTCGACCACGTCGGCATCTACGTCGGCGACGGCCGCTTCGTGCACGCGCCCAGCCGCGGCAAGGCGGTCCGCATCAGCTCCATGGGCGAGGCCTACTGGCGCAAGCGCTACGTCGAGGCGCTGCGGGTGAAGCCGGCGCGCGGCTGAACCCGCGCATGCGCATCGGCCTGATCGCCGACACCCACGGCCTGCTGCGCCCGCAGGCGCTGGAGTTCCTGCAGGGCAGCGACGCCATCCTCCACGCCGGCGACATCGGCGATGCGTCGATCCTCGAGCGGCTGACCGCGCTCGCGCCGCTGACGGTGGTCCGCGGCAACAACGACACCGCCGCTTGGGCGGCATCGATCCCCGAGACGGTGGAGCTCGACTTCGCCGGCGTCGCGGTGCACATGCTCCACGACCTCAAGACCCTGGCCTGCGACCCGGGCGCGCGCGGCGTGCGCGTGGTGGTGGCCGGGCATTCGCACAAGCCGGGCTGCCACGAGCGCGACGGCGTGCTGTTCGTGAACCCCGGCAGCGCCGGGCCGCGGCGCTTCCGCCTGCCGGTCTCGGTCGGCGAGCTGCGCATCGCCGAGGGTACGGTCGAGGTGAGGCTGCAGGAGCTCGCGGTCGGCTGAGCCGGCGCCTCCGTTCGCGTCCGATGCACGCGCGCCGACGCCCAATGACGCTCCGCCCGGCAACGACGGAGGCAGCCATGCGACTCAACGGATGCGGCGAAGGCGACGCGGTGGTCGTGGTCTACACCAACGGCAGCCGCAGGCTCGGGGTGATCTCCTCGCTGAGCGAGCATTTGCTGGTCCTCGAGGACCTGCACCTGGGCGCGGTCAGCATCCCCGTGCGCGACATCGCCAGCGTGACCAAGCAGGACTGATGCGACGCCTCGTCCATGCCTGCGCGACGCTCGCCTGCGTCGCGTCGCTCGCGGCCTGCGCGCCGACCGAGCTGCGCAACCCCCTCGCGACCTGGGTGCCCTCGCCCAACCACGGGCCGCGGCGGCCGAGCCTGATCGTGATCCACCACACCGAGCAGGACTCGGTGCGCGAGAGCCTCGACACCCTGCGCACCCGCAACGCCGGCGGGCCGGTCAGCGCGCACTACCTGATCGGCGACGACGGCCACATCTGGCAGCTCGTGGCCGACGACCGCCGCGCCTGGCATGCCGGCGGCGGCAGCTGGGGCGACATCACCGACGTCAACTCGGCCTCGATCGGCATCGAACTCGACAACGATGGCCGCGAACCCTTCTCCGACGCCCAGGTCGACAGCCTGCTGCGCCTGCTGGCCGACCTCACCACGCGCTGGAGGATCCGTCCCGAGCGGGTGATCGGCCACGGCGACATGGCGCCGGGCCGCAAGGTCGATCCCAGCGCGTTGTTTCCCTGGCACCGTCTCGCGCAGGCGGGCTTCGGGCTGTGGCCCGATACCCTGGACGTCGCGGTGCCGGCGGATTTCGACCCGTGGCGGGCGCTGCACCGGATCGGCTACGGCCTGGACGACCGCGAGGCGACGGTGCGCGCCTTCCATCGCCACTTCCGCGGCAGCGAGGGCGCCGCCCTGGACGAGACCGACCTGCGCATCCTGCACGCGCTGACCCGCGTGCGCTGAGGCCTCAGCCGCGCAGGTTCGCCACCCACAGCGCAAGGATGATCGCCGGGGCGACGATGCCGGCGACGATCCGCACCGCACGCAGCCCCGCGCCGTCGGCCGCGCCCTCCGCCGCGCCGAGCGCGCGCCGCACCTGCGGCCACGCGACCCAGCACGCGAACAGCGCGATCCCGGCGCCGCCCAGCGGCAGCATGATGTTGGAGACGAGGTAGTCCATCGCCTCGAAGAGGGTGCGCCCGCCGATCCGCCAGCCGTTCCAGATGCCGAACGAGAGTGCCGCGGGCGTGCCGGCCAGCAGCACCAGCACGGCCACGGCGATGCTCACCGGACCGCGGCGCCAGCCGAAGCGATCGCCGAGGGAGGCCGCGACCAGCTCCAGCATCGAGATCGACGAGGTCAGCGCGGCCACCGCCAGCAGCACGAAGAACAGCACCGCGAACACCTGCCCGGCGGGCAGGAAGGCGAATACCGCCGGCATCACCATGTACGACAGCCCTGGTCCCTGCGCCGGGCTCATGCCGAGCGCGAACACCGGCGGCAGCACCATCAGCCCGCCCAGGACCGAGGCCAGCGTGGTCAGCGCCACCACCCATGCCGCCGAGCGCGGCAGGTCGATCTCCGGGCCCACGTAGGAGCCGTAGACGAGCATGGCGCCGATGCCGGTGGACAGCGAGAACAGCGCCAGGCCCAGGGCGTCGATCACCACCGCGGCATGCAGCGCGCCGAAGTCCGGCGCCAGGAAGCTGCGCAGCCCCTGCGCCGCGCCCGGCAGGGTCAGGCCGCGCACGATCAGCACCAGCATCAGCAGGAACAGCAGCGGCATCAGCACCTTGCTCGCCGCCTCGATGCCCTTCTGCACGCCGCCCAGCACCACTGCCAGGGTCAGGCCGACGAAGGCCGCCAGCGCCGCCACGCTGTGCACGGGATCGGCGGTGAACGCTCCGAAGATCGCGCCCAGACGTTCGCCGTCGGTGGTCACGATGCTGCCGTCGAAGGCCTTGAGCACGTAGGCCAGGGTCCATCCGCCGACCACGCTGTAGAACGAGAACAGCACGAAGCCGCCGACCACGCCCCACCAGCCCAGCAGCGACCAGCCGCGCGGACCGAGCGCGGCGAAGGCGCGCAGCGCGCCGCGCTGCGCGGCGCGTCCGATCGCCATTTCCACCAGCAGCAGGCACAGGCCGAGGCTGAAGATCAGGGCGAAGGTCAGCAGCAGGAAGGCGCCGCCGCCGTTCTGCCCGGCCACGTAGGGGAATTTCCAGATCGCGCCGAGGCCGACCGCCGACCCGGCCGCGGCCAGGATGAACCCGAGCCGCGAGGCCCACTGCGAATTGCTCATGCCACTCCCCTGCGTCAGGGCGCAGAAGGTAGAGCACCCGGCGCCGGAGCGCGAGGCGTCCGCGCGGACCGTGTCAGCGCGGACCGCCGCGCGCCGCGCGCCGCTGCTCGTAGACGCGCAGGTGTGCCGCCGCCAGACGCAGCAGCGGCGTGTCGAGGCCCTCCGCGCGCGCGAGCAGGTCGTCGAGGATGTGCGCATGCTCGGTGCGCGCGCCGCGCTCGAGGTCCTTGAGCATGGAGGCCTCGAGCGACGAATCGGCGGCGGCCAGCAGGCGACGGTCGCGCTCGAGCGATGCCTCGCGCGGCGCATGCCCGTGCCGGGCCGCGACCGCCGCGCACTCGGCGTGCAGCGCCAGCGCCGCGTCGCCGGCACCGGCCGCCACCAGCTCGCCGATCGAACCGCGCAGCAGGCAGTTGATGCCGGCGGCGGTGGCGATGAACACCCACTTCTCCCACATCTCCTGCAGGATCGAGCCGCTGGCGCGCACGTCGAAGCGCGCCGGGGCCAGCGCCTGCGCCAGCGCCTCGACCCGCGGCGACCGCGCGCCGTCGGGCTCGCCGAAGGACAGCGCGTGGGTCGCGTTGAGATGGCGGACATGGCCGGCATCGTCCAGGGTCGCCGAGATGAAGCACTGCCCGCCGAGCACCGGCCCGGGGCCGAAGCGCGCCTCGATCGCCCGCAGGTGGGCCATGCCGTTGAGCATCGGCACGATGGCCGTGCCGGTGCCGACCGCGGGCGCGACGTCGTCCAGGGTGGCGTCGAGATCGTAGGCCTTGCAGCCGAGCAGGACGGCGTCGAACGGGTCTGCCGATCGCAGCGCATCCGCCTGCACGCTCGGCGGCGCGTCGATGCGCAGGTCGCCGTGCGGGCTATGCACCACCAGGCCTTCTCCGGCCAGCTGCGCCGCACGCCGCGGCCGCACCAGGAAGGTCGTGTCGATGCCGGCCTCGAGCATCCGCGCACCGAAATAGCCACCGAGCGCGCCCGCGCCCACCACCAGGATCCGCATCGCACTCCTCCTCCGCCGGTCGCGACGATACCCGCCGCGGACGGTCCATACGAGCACGGACGAGCTACGCTTCGCGGCGTCGCCCGCGAGCACGGCATGGACATCCTCCGCACCCGACGCCTGCTGTTGCGCCGCTTCACGGTCGCCGACGCGCGCAGCTATCGCCGCCTCGTCGCGGACCCCCGCGTCACACCCGGGAGGCGCCGATCGAGCGCGTCGAGGACGTGCGCGAACTGCTGCTGGCGCGGCCGATCCGCGACTACGCCGTGCACGGCTTCGGGCGTCTGGCCTGCATCGACCTCGACAGCGGCCACCTGATCGGCTTCTGCGGGCTGAAATTCAGCGAGGAACTCGGCGCGATCGATATCGGCTATCGCTTCGTGCCCGAATGCTGGGGCAAGGGCTACGCGACCGAGAGCGCCCGCGCGGTGATCGACGACCACGTGATGCGCCACGGCGCGACCCGCATCGTGGCGGTGGTCGACCCGGCGAACGCCGGCTCGATCAACGTGCTGCACAAGCTGGGCCTGGAGTTCGAGCGCCCTCTCACCGCCGACGAGGGAGCCGGCGCGCTCCATCTCTACAGCGGGCGCTTCGGCGATGCCTGAGCGCGCCCCGGGCCGCCGCGGAACGCACCGTACCGCGCTGTCCGGCCTGCCGCCCCTCGCCTGTTTGCGACGCGGCGATCAAAGTACGGCGTTCCTCCACGGAGCACGGTGACGGCATGGCGCATTGGCAGACCTTCGACTCCCCCGTCCGCTACGGGTCGGTCAGCCGGCTGCTGCACTGGACGATGGCCGCGATCGTGCTGCTGCAGTTCGTCAGCGCCGCCTGTCATTTCCTCCTCGAGCGGACGCACCCGGTCCGCGACTTCTTCTGGGGCACCCACACCTCCGTCGGCTTCGCGATCCTGGTGCTGGTGCTGGTGCGCGGCGCGTGGGCGCTGGCCAACCTGCGTCGCCGACCGCCGGCGGGCAACGTGCGCTTCGGCCGGCTGGCACCGCTGGGCCACCTGGTGCTCTACCTGCTGATGATCGCGATTCCCACGCTCGGGCTCGTCCGGCAGTGGGGCGCGGGACGCGAGTTCTCGGCCTTCGGCATCCCGATCTTCCAGGGCACCAGCGGTCCCGAGGTCGGCGCCCTGGTGGAGGCCGGCAACGGGTTCCACGGCCTCCTCGGCTGGAGCCTGCTGGCGCTGGTGGTGGCGCATGCGCTCGTCGCCGTCTCGCACAACGTGCTCTGGAACGAGGACGTGGTGCGCCGGATGGTGGGCACCCCTGGGGCGGGCGGCGCGTCGCCGCGCTGAGCGGCCGCCGCGCCCGCGCGCGGTCAGGCCGGGTCGAGGACGAAGCGGTCCTGGTCGAGCTGCGCCGGGAATTCGGCGCGGAATGCATCGAGCCCGGCGCGCGACAGTGTGGTCGTCACCACCTGTTCCTGGCGCCCGAGCTCCACCTGGGCCATGCCCTTGCCGTCGATCACCGCGCTGTCGCCGGCGTATTCCAGGCCGTTGCCGTCGCGCCCGACGCGGTTGACGCCGGCGACGCAGGCGAGGTTCTCGATCGCGCGCGCGCGCAGCAGCGTCTGCCACGGCACGCGGCGCGCCACCGGCCAGTTGGCGACGAACAGCAGCAGGTCGTAGTCGAGCTGGCCCGGGCGTTCGACGTCGTAGCGGTTACGTGCGAACACCGGGAAGCGCAGGTCGTAGCAGACCAGCGGGCAGATCCGCCAGCCGCGCCAGTCCAGCGTCAGCCGCGCGCGCCCGGCGGCGTAGCGCCTGTGCTCGTTGGCGTAGCGGAACAGGTGGCGCTTGTCGTAGGTCGAAAGCGCCCCGTCCGGCGTCGCGAACAGCATGCGGTTGAACACCTCGCCGCCCACGCGCAGCTGCACGCTGCCGGTGACCGCCGCGTCCAGCCGCCGCGCCTGGTCGCGGATCCAGGCGACCGTCGGCCCGTCCATGTCCTCGGCGCGGTCGATCGCATCGTTGGAGAAGCCGCTGGTGAAGGTCTCGGGCAGCACCACGAGGTCGGTCGCGCCGGCCAACGGCGCGATCAGGCCGCCGTAGTACTCACGGTTTCCGGCGGGATCGTGCCAGCGGGTGGCACCCTGGACGAGGCTGACGCGGAGGTCGGGCATGGGTTGGGCCTGGGGCGGTAAGGCGGGTGTGGTGTGTGGCTGTGGGGAACGGGGAACCGGGAACGGGGAATCGGGAATCGGGAATCGGGAATCGGGAATCGGGAACTGTAGTTCGTACTCGGTGGAGGGAATGGCTTCAGTAGGGGCCGCGGCCTTGGTCGCACCGGGACGGTGAGCCGACCCCTGTTCCCTGTTCCCTGTTCCCCGTTCCCTGCTCCCGCTTCACCCGATCAGAGCCAGCCGCTCCACCGCCCGCTCCAGCGTCGCCGGAGCCTTGGCGAAGCAGAAGCGGATCAGGCGCTGGCCGGCGGGCGGTTCCTCGTAGAACGGGGAGAGCGGAATGCCGGTGACGCCGTGCTCGACGGTGAGCCAGCGGCAGAACTCGGCGTCGGGCAGATCGCTGATCGCCGAGTAGTCGCAGAGCTGGAAATAGCCGCCCGGCACCGGCAGCGGCCGGAACTTCGTGCGCGCGAGCTGGGCGCGGAAGGCGTCGCGCTTGTCCTGGTAGAAGGCGCCGAGGCCGAGGTGGTGCTGCGGGTGCTGCGTGATCGCCTCGGCGAAGGCGAGCTGGGTCGGGGCCGGCGTGCAGAAGGTGTTGTACTGGTGCACCTTGCGCAGCTCCGCAGACAGCGGCGGCGGCGCGATCGCATAGCCGACCTTCCAGCCGGTGCAGTGGTAGGTCTTGCCGAAGCTCGACACCACCACCGCGCGGTCGGCCAGCTCCGGATGCCGCAGCGCGCTCTCGTGGCGGTTGTCGTCGAACACGATGTGCTCGTAGACCTCGTCGGACAGCAGCACGATGGGCGTGTCGCGCAGCAGCCCGGCGAGGCGGTCGAGGTCGGCTGCGGCGAGCATGGCGCCGGACGGGTTGTGCGGCGTGTTGACCATCAGCATCCGCGTCTTCGGGCCGATCGCATCGGCCAGTCGCTGCCAGTCGACGGCGAAGCTGGTCGGATCCAGCGGCACATGCACCGCGCGCGCGCCGGCCAGCGCGATGGCCGGTTCGTAGCTGTCGTAGGCCGGGTCCAGCACGATCACCTCGTCGCCCGGATGCACCAGCGCGAGCACCGTGTCGAAGATCGCCTCGCTGGCGCCGCTGGTGACGGTGACCTCGGTGTCGGGGTTGACCCGACGGCCGTACATCGCTTCGGACTTGGCGGCGATCGCCTGCCGCAGCGCCGGCATGCCGGTCATCGGCGCGTACTGGTTGCGGCCCTCGCGCATGGCGCGGTCGCAGGCTTCGACGAGGAAGTCCGGCACCTCGAAGTCGGGGAAGCCCTGGCCCAGGTTGACCGCGTCGTGGTCGAGCGCGAGCTGGCTCATCACCGTGAAGATGGTGGTGCCGACGCGCGGCAGCCTGGTGTTGACGGGGACGGAGGTCATGCGCGGGCGGCCCGTTCGCGGCAGGGGGCCGGCGAGTGTAACGGCCGCCCCCGGGGCCACAAGCGAGGTACCGGGACGCTGCGGGTCGTGCCGGGCCACAATCGCCGCATGTCGCTCGACCCCGACCTGCTGCGCGCCTTCCGCGTCGCCCGCTACCGCGTCTGCGCAGCGGGGCGGCCGCGCATCCACGTCGGCCGGCGCGCGCCGGCCGTGGAGGCCCTGGCCGCCGACGCGCAGGCCTTCGGCTTCATCACCGCCTGCAACCCGGACGGCCGCCGCCGCGGCCGCGCGTCGAACGTGCGCGACGACGCGGCGCTGGCGGCGGCGCTGCGCGCGGCGGGGTTCGACCTGCACCGCGCGATCGCCGGCGACGTCGCCGGACGCTGGAACGAGGCCGGCTGGCTGGTCGCCGCCACCGACGCCCACGATGCGTTCGCGCGGCTCGATGCGCTGGCCCTGCGCTTCGGCCAGCTCGGCGTGCTCGCCTGGCGGCGCGGCGGGCGCGTGCGCCTGCGCATCCATGCGCGGGCGCCGGCCGGGCTGCCGCCGGCCTGCGTCGACGCGGTGCCGCGCTGTCGGTAGCATGCGCGCCGGTTCGGGCCGGCGCCGCCGCCCGTCCCCGCGCTCCGCCGCGCTTCCCCGAGGAGTCCCCGTCCGCCGCATGAGCGCGACGCCGCCCCTGCTCTCCGCCCACGGCCTGTGCTTCGCGCGCAACGACGAGCCCGTGTTCGAGGACGTCGGCTTCGCCGTCGAGGCCGGCGAGGCGCTGCTGGTGCTGGGCGGCAACGGCGCCGGCAAGACCACCCTGCTGCGGGTCCTGGCCGGGCTGCTGGAGGCCTCGGCCGGCGAGGTCGCCTTCGCGGGCCGGCGCGTCGACCGCGAGCACCTGGCGCGCGGGATCGCCTACCTCGGCCACCAGCACGGGCACAAGGACGACCTCGGCGCACTGGAGAACCTGGCCTTCGCGGCCGGGCTCATGGGCGCCGCCGACGCCGACCTCGAGGCCGCGCTCGCCGCGGTCGGCCTGGCCGGCCATGAGGACACCGCCGCGCGCCGGCTCTCGGCCGGGCAGAAGAAGCGCCTCGCGCTGGCCCGGCTGACGCTCTCGCCGGCGCGCCTGTGGCTGCTGGACGAGCCCTACGCCAACCTCGACCTCGACGGCATCGCCCTGGTCAACGACCTGGTCGCGCGCCACCTGGCCGATGCCGGCGCGGTGCTGCTGACCACCCACGGCGCCTACGCCGCGCCACCGGTGCGCACCCGTACGCTGGTGCTCGAAGCGCCGCTGGAACCCGCCGATGCCTGAGCCGATGCGCGCCGACATCCCGCGACCGCCCGCGGCGCGGCCGGGCCTGCTGCGCGCCGGCGGCGCCCTGCTCCGCCGCGACCTGCGCCTGGTCTGGCGCCGCCGCGGCGACGCCCTGCAGCCGCTGCTGTTCGCGGTGCTGGTGATCGCGCTGTTCCCGCTCGCGGTCGGCGCCGATCCGGCGCAGCTTGTGCCGATCGCCCCGGCGGTGCTGTGGGTCGCCGCCCTGCTCGCGGGACTGTCGTCGCTGGATGCGCTCTACCGCGGCGACGCCGACGACGGCAGCCTCGAGCAGCTCATGCTCGCGCCGGTGCCGCTGGCCTGGCTGGTCGCGGTGCGCGTGTTCGCGCACTGGCTCACGACGGCGGTGCCGCTGCTGCTGGCGATGCCGCTGCTGGCGCAGATGATGCAGCTGCCCGGGAACCTCCTGGGTCCGCTCATGGTCTCGCTGGCACTGGGTACGCCGCTGCTCAGCCTGGTCGGTTCGGTGGTCGCCGCGCTGACCGTCGGGATGCGGCGCTCTGGTATGATCCTCGCCCTGCTGGCGCTGCCCCTGTACGTGCCGATCCTGGTGTTCGGAGCCGGTTCGGTGATAGCCGCGGCGCAGGGTCTGGACTGGACCGGAGGCCTGCTGCTGCTGGCGGCGGGACTGGTGCTGGGGCTGCTGCTGGCCCCGCTGGCCGCCGCCACCGCGATCCGGATCGCGCTGAGTTGAATCGAGACCTCGTGAGCACACGCCCTCTCGCCACCGCCCGCGGAGACCGCTCCGCATGAACCCCGTGGTGCTGTGGTTCCACAAGCTGGGCTCGCCGCCCTATTTCGACCGTTTCGCCGCGCGCTGGGCGCCGTGGTGCTTCGGCATCGCACTGCTGCTCACCGCCTGGGGCGTGTACGGCGCGCTGTTCCAGGTGCCGGCCGACTACCAGCAGGGCGACAGCGCGCGCATCCTCTACATCCACGTGCCCAGCGCCTGGATGAGCCTGCTGGTCTATGGCCTGATGGCGGCGTACGCGGCGATCGCGCTGGTGTGGCGGATCAAGCTGTGCGAAGTGCTGGCGATGGCCTGCGCGCCGATCGGCGCCGCTTTCACCGTCATCACCCTGGCCACGGGCGCGATCTGGGGCAAGCCGATGTGGGGCACCTGGTGGACCTGGGACCCGCGCCTGACCTCGGAGCTGATCCTGCTGTTCATGTACATCGGCGTGATGGGCCTGAACGCGGCCATCGAGGACCGCCGCCGCGCCGCGCGCGCCGCGGGCTTCCTGGCCATCGTCGGTGTGGTCCTGCTGCCTGTGATCCGCTATTCCGTGGTGTGGTGGAACTCGCTGCACCAGGGCTCGTCGGTCAGCGTCTTCGGCGAGTCCAGGATCGACCCGAGCATGCTCGGCCCGCTGTGGGTGATGCTGGTGGCCACCAAGTTCTGGTTCGCCGGCTCGCTGCTGCAGCGCGCGCGGGCGGCCAACCTCGAGGCGGAGTCCGGCAAGGCCTGGGCGCGTGCCGCGGCGGGCGTGCCGCAATGAGCTACGCCGGCTACGTCCTCGCCTCCTACGCGGTGTTCGCCCTGGTCCTGCTGTGGGACGGGCTGTCACCCCGGATCCGGCTGGCGCGCACGCGCCAGCGCATCGCGGCGCGCGCGCGCCGCGACGCCGCGCGCAGGAGCGCCGGCACGACCTCCCCATCGACCCGCGACACCACCGCATGAACCCGACCCGCAAGCGCCGCCTGCTGTTCGTCGCCGCCCTGGTGGCCGCGGCGGGCCTGGCCGCGACCTTCGTCGTGCTGGCCCTGCAGCGCAACCTCACCTACCTGTACACCCCGAGCGAGGTGCTCGCCGGACAGACCAGCGAGCAGGCGGTGTTCCGCCTCGGCGGCATGGTCAAGGAGGGTTCGCTCGCGCGCGAGCCGGAGACGCTGAAGGTGCGCTTCACCGTGCTCGACGCCGACGGCGAGCTGCCGGTGGACTACGAAGGCATCCTCCCCGACCTATTCCGCGAGAATCAGGCGGTGATCGCCACCGGCTCGATGGCCGGTGGCCGCTTCGTCGCCAGCGAGGTGCTGGCCAAGCACGACGAGGCCTACATGCCCAAGGAAGTCGCCGACAAGATGGGCATCAACCATGCCCGCAGCGGCGTCGACGCCGGGCGCGACTGAGGTGCTGCCGGAGCTCGGACAGGTCGCACTGATCCTCGCGGCCCTGGTCGCGACGGTGCAGGCGGTGCTGCCGCTGGCCGGCGCGCAGCGCGGCAGCGAGGCGTGGATGCGGGTGGCGCGGCCGGCCGCGTGGGCGGTGTTCGCCCTGTGCGCCTGCGCCTTCGGACTGCTCGCGCATGCGTTCATGACCCAGGACTTCTCGGTGCTCTACGTGGCCGAGAATTCCAACTCGCTGCTGCCGATGGTCTACCGCTTCACCGCGGTGTGGGGCGCGCATGAGGGCTCGCTGCTGCTGTGGGTGCTGATGCTCAGCGGGTGGACCGCGGCGGTGGCGCTGTTCTCGCGCTCGCTTCCCTTGCCGGTGGTGGCGCGGGTGATCGGCGTGATGGGCATCGTCGCGGTCGGCTTCCTGCTGTTCACCCTGCTCACCTCGAACCCGTTCGAGCGCCTGCTGCCCGCCGCGCAGGAGGGGCGCGACCTCAATCCGCTGCTGCAGGACCCGGGCATGGTCATCCACCCGCCGATGCTCTACATGGGCTACGTCGGCTTCGCGGTGGCCTTCGCCTTCGCCATCGCCGCACTGCTCGATGGCCGGGTCGATGCGCGCTGGGTGCGCTGGTCGCGACCGTGGACCAATGTCGCCTGGGCCTTCCTCACCGTCGGCATCGCCCTGGGCTCGTGGTGGGCCTACTACGAGCTGGGCTGGGGCGGCTGGTGGTTCTGGGACCCGGTCGAGAACGCCAGCTTCATGCCCTGGCTGGTCGGCGCGGCGCTGATCCATTCGCAGGCGGTGACCGAGAAGCGCGGCAGCTTCCGCGGCTGGACCCTGCTGCTGGCGATCGCGGCGTTCTCGCTTTCCCTGCTCGGCACCTTCCTGGTGCGCTCCGGCGTGGTCACCTCGGTGCACTCGTTCGCGGCGGATCCGGCGCGCGGCCTGTTCATCCTGGCCTTCCTGCTGCTGGTGGTCGGCGGCTCGCTCGCGCTGTACGCGCTGCGCGCGCCGGGCGATCCCGAGGACGGCGCCGAGGCGCGGCGCCAAGCCTTCGCCGGCAGCTCGCGCGAGACCCTGCTGCTGGTCAACAACCTGATGCTGACCGCGGCCTGCGGCATGGTCCTGCTCGGCACGATGTACCCGCTGCTGGCCGATGCGCTGGGCCTGGGCAAGATCTCGGTCGGCCCGCCCTACTTCGGCCTGATGTTCACCCTGCTGATGGCGCCGGTGGTGCTGCTGGTGCCGTTCGGCCCGCTCACGCGCTGGCAGCGCGAGGAGGCGCGCCGCCCGCTGCGCATGCTGGCCCCGTGGCTGGCGCTGGCGGCGGTGCTCGGCGTGGTCGCCTTCTTCGCCTGGCCCGCGGGAACCCTCAAGACCGCGCTCGGCCTGTTCGCCGCGGCCTGGGTGCTGGGCGGCACCCTGCGCTTCGTGTGGCAGCGCCTGCGCGCGGCGCCTGCCGGCGCGCGCCGCTTCACCGCCGAGATTGTCGGCATGACGCTCGCCCATGCCGGCATCGGCGTGTTCGTGTTCGGCGTGCTGCTGGTGGAGAGCACCGGCATCGAGACCGACGTCGCCGCCCGGCCCGGCCAGAGCCACGAGGTGCGTGGCTACGCGTTCCGCTTCGACGGCGTGGTCGAGCGCCAGGGGCCGAACTACCTCTCCGACACCGGCACGGTGACGGTCCTGCGCGACGGCCGCGAGGTCGCGGTCCTGCACCCGGAGAAGCGCGCCTACGCCAGCGGCGGCAACGTCATGACCGATGCGGCGATCGCCGCCGGCCTCGGTCGCGACCTCTACGTTGCGCTGGGCGAGCCGCTCGACGGCGACGCCCGCACCGGCAGCTGGGCGCTGCGCATCTACGTCAAGCCCTTCGTCCGCCTGATCTGGCTGGGTGCGGCGCTGATGGCGCTGGGCGGCTTCGTGGTCGCCGGCGACCGCCGCTTCCGCGCGCGCGCCGCCGTGCAGCCGGCGGCGACCCGCGCGCCGCGCCCCGCCGCCACGGAGGCCGCCGCATGATCCGCCGCCTGCTGCCGCTGGGCATCTTCCTCGCGCTGTGCGTGGTGCTGTTCGCCGGCATCCTGCTGAGCCGCGATCCCGATCGCGACGCCATCCAGTCGCCCCTGATCGGCAGGCCGGCGCCGGCCTTCGCCCTGCCCGACCTGCACGCGCCGGAGCTCGTGGTGCGCGGCGCGGACCTGCGTGGCGCCCCCTACCTCCTCAACGTGTGGGGCAGCTGGTGCCCGGAGTGCCGCATCGAGCACCCGGTGATCGCCGACCTCGCCCGCTCCGGCCGGGTGCGGGTGATCGGCTACAACTACAAGGACGAGCGCGACGACGCCCTGCGCTGGCTCGGCCAGTTCGGCGATCCCTACGACCGCATCGTCGCCGACCTCGACGGGCGCGCCGCCCTCGACTGGGGCATCTACGGCGCGCCGGAGACCTTCCTCGTCGATGCCGACGGCACCGTGCGCTGGAAGCACATCGGCGCGCTGACCCCGGCCATCATCGAACGCGAGATCCTGCCGCTGCTGGGCGGGGCGGGAAGCGGGAACCGGGACTAGGAATGGACAGCCTGCGCTCCAGCCGGAAGACCGCGATCGCGCCGCTGCTGGCGCTGGCGCTGGTCCTGCTGACGGGCATCGCCGCGGCGATGGAACCGCTGGCCTTTCGCAGCGAGGCCGAGGAGGCGCGCTTCCGTGCGCTGGCCGCGGAGCTGCGCTGCGTGATGTGCCAGAACCAGTCGCTGGCCGATTCCAGCGCGCCGATCGCCCACGACCTGCGCCTGGAGGTCCTGCGCCTGATGCACGAGGGTCGCAGCGACGCCGAGATCAAGGACTACCTGGTCGAGCGCTACAGCGACTTCGTGCTGTACAAGCCGCCGCTGCAGGCCGGCACCTGGCTGCTGTGGTTCGGCCCCGCCCTGCTGGTGCTGGCGGGCGCGCTGGTGGTCGCCGCGATCGTGCGCCGGCGCGCACGCAATGCGCCGTCCGCCGAAGCGCCGGCCGGCGACGAGCAGGAGTGGTGATGACGGTATTCGTGGCATGCGCGCTGGGACTGGTGCTGGTGGCGCTGGCGGTCCTGGTCCGCCCCCTGCTGCGCAGCGCGCCGGTGGCGGCGACGGCGCTCGCCCTGGGCCTGCCGCTGGCCACCGGCGCCGCCTACATGGCGCTCGGCACGCCCGCTGCGCTGGATCCGGCGGCGCGCACGCCGCGCTCGACCCCGGCCACGCCCGCGGACATGGCCGCCGCGGTCGAGCAGCTGGCCGCCGAGATGGAGCGCAACCCCGGCAACATCGAGGGCTGGCTGCTGCTCGCACGCAGTCGCAAGGCACAGCAGCGCTACGACGATGCGGAGCGGGCGCTCGAACAGGCCAGCCGGCTCGCGCCCGACGATCCGGACATCCTGGTCGACCTCGCCGAGACGATGACGCTGGCGGGTCCGTCGCGGGTGATCGGGCCGGAAGCGGTCGCCCTCCTGGAGCGTGCGCTGGCACTGCACCCGCGACACCAGCGCGCCAGCTGGTTCCTCGGCGTGCAGGCGATCCAGGCAGGCGAACCGGCGCGTGCGGTCGCGCTGTGGGAAGCGATCCTGCCGACCGTCGACGCCGCCACCGCGACGGCGCTGCGCGAGCAGATCGCGCGTGCGCGCGCCGAGGCGGGGATGCCGCCGGCCGAGGATGCGCCCCCGGCCGCCGCGGCCCTGCGCGTGCGCGTGGCGCTCGCACCGGAGTTCGCCGGCGCCGTCGACGACGGCGACACGCTGTACGTCTTCGCCCGCCAGCCCGACGGTGCGCCGATGCCGGTGGCGGCCACGCGCCTCGCGGTCGCGACCTGGCCGGTCGAGGTGAGCCTGGGCGACGCCGACAGCCCGATGCCGACCCTGCGCCTGTCCGATCTCGACGAGGCCGAGGTCGTCGCGCGCATTTCCCGCAGCGGCGACGTCGCGGCGGCCAGCGGCGATCTAGAGTCCACCCCGCGGCGCGTACGCCTGGGCGACGAGCCGGTCCCGGTCGAGATCGAGATCGACCGCCGTCGCCCCTGATCCGCACCGCCCTGTCCCATCTGCATCCGCGACGCCGCACGCTGCAGTGCGACAATCCGCTCCGGTTGCGCGTCGGGCGGCCTGGCCCATGGTGGCCGCCGCGCGGTGCAGGACCGTCCTTTCCTCCCGGAGATCCAATGCAATGATCCGCAAGATCCTGTTCACTCTCCTGGCCGCCGCGGCGGCGCCGGCGGCCTACGCCGCGGACGGCTGCAGCGTGCAGCTCACCGGCGACGATGCGCTCAAGTTCAGCCTCGCGCAGATCGAGGTGCCGGCCAGCTGCGACGAGTTCACCATCGACTTCCAGCACGTCGGCAAGCTCGCGGCCAACGTGATGGGCCACAACGTGGTCATCGCCAGGACCGCCGACGTCGACGCCGTTGCCAGCGACGGCCTCGCCGTGCAGCCGGATCACGTCAAGCCCGGCGATGCACGCGTCGTCGCCCACACCAAGGTCATCGGCGGCGGCGAGTCGACCTCGCTCACCTTCGACACCTCCAAGCTGGAAGACGGCGGCGACTACAGCTTCTTCTGCAGCTTCCCGGGCCACTCCGCGGTCATGCGCGGCAAGCTGGTCGCCGGCGGCTGAGGCCAGGGCGGCACGTGCGCCTGGGGATGCGGTCGCGGCGCGGGTAGACTCGCGCCCGACCGTCGTCCCCGGTGCACGATGCCGCATCCCGATTCCCTCCCGCTCCCCACGCTCCGCCGCCGCACCCGGTGCCCGGAATGAGCTTCGAACGGATTCCGCCCGGCAGCCGCTTCTTCGCCCTGCCCACGCCCTTCCGCATGAAGCGCGGCGGCGTGCTGCACGGCGCGCGCCTGGCCTACGAGACCTGGGGCCGGCTCGCGCCCGATGCCGGCAACGCCGTGCTGATCCTCACCGGGCTGTCGCCCAGCGCGCATGCCGCGGCACACGCCGGGGATGCCTCGCCCGGCTGGTGGGAGCCGATGATCGGCCCCGGCCGCGCGATCGACACCGACCGCTGGTTCGTGATCTGCGTGAACTCGCTCGGCAGCTGCAAGGGCTCGACCGGTCCGGCGTCGCCGGACCCGGCCAGCGGCGAGGCCTACCGGCTCGACTTCCCCGAGCTGGCGATCGAGGACGGCGCCGACGCCGCGCACGCGCTGGTGGCCTCGCTCGGCATCGAGCGCCTCGCCTGCCTCGTCGGCTGTTCGATGGGCGGCATGACCGCATTGGCCTACCTGCTCCGGCATCCGGGATCGGCGCGGACCCACGTCAACGTCTGCGGCAGCGCGCGCGCGCTGCCGTTCTCGATCGCGATCCGCTCGCTGCAGCGCGAGGCGATCCGGCTCGACCCGGAGTGGCGCGAAGGCCGCTACGACGCCGAGCACTATCCCGAGAACGGCATGCGCATGGCGCGCAAGCTCGGCGTGGTGACCTACCGCTCGGCGCTGGAATGGTCGGGCCGCTTCGGACGGGTGCGCCTGGACCCGGACCGGCGCCACGACGACGAACCCTTCGGGCTCGAGTTCGAGGTCGAGAGCTACCTCGAGGGCCACGCCCGGCGCTTCGTGCGCCAGTTCGACCCGAACTGCTACCTCTACCTCAGCCGCTCGATGGACTGGTTCGACGTCATCGAATACGCCCCCGCCGACGCGGCCGAGCGGGTCGCCGCGGCGCTGGCCTCGATCCGGCTGGAGCGGGCCCTGGTCCTGGGCGTGGAGACCGACATCCTGTTCCCGCTGCAGCAGCAGGAGGAGATCGCCGAGGGACTGGCCGCCGGCGGCGCCGCGGTGACGTTTTCGCCGCAGCCGTCGCCGCAGGGACACGACGCCTTCCTGGTCGACATCGCGCGTTTCGGCGCGGCGATCGGCGCCTTCCTCGGCGGGACCGGGCCGGCCGCGGGCGTATGATGCGCCGATGAACGCCGCCCCGACCTTCGCCTCCTTCCCCGGCCGCGAGCGGCTGGTGGCCCGCCTGGACGAGGCCGTCGCGCTGGGCGACGACCAGGCGGTCACCGCCGCGCTGCGCGGCGCGCTCTGCGGCCTGATCCGCGACCGCGACGTGCACCTGCCCGAGGCGGTGTTCGCGCCGATCGACGACCACTACGCGCGGCGCGAGATCTATCGCAGCGCCGACTACGGCTACAGCGTGGTGGCGATGACCTGGGGCCCCGGCCAGGGCACGCCGCTGCACGACCACTGCGGGCTGTGGTGCGTCGAGGGCGTCTGGCACGGGCAGCTCGAGATCACCCAGTACGAGCTGCTCGACCGCGACGGCGACCATGCCCGCTTCCGCATGCACGGCGGCATGCTCGCCGGCATCGGCAGCGCCGGCAGCCTGATCCCGCCGCACGAGTACCACACCATCCGCAATCCGTCGGACCGCGACGTGGCGGTGTCGCTGCACGTCTACCAGTCGGAGATGAAGCAGTGCGCGGTGTTCCGCGAGCAGGCCGGCGGCGGCTTCGTGCGCCAGGCCGTCGCCCTCGCCCGCGACGCCTGCTGATACGCGAAGGGCCCGCGCAGCGCCCGCCCCCGGACGTGGTGCCGACGGTGGGACTCGAACCCACACGGTTTTAAGGCCGGCGGATTTTGAGTCCGCTGCGTCTACCGATTCCGCCACGTCGGCAGCGGGCGCGCAGTATAGCCCCAAGGTCCGCACGCGACGGCGTCGCGGCCTAGCGCGGATCCGCCGCCGGGCCGTGCTCGGCGACGCCCCACGGCGCCCCGCCGCAGCGGTAGCCGAGGCTGCCCAGGAAGAAGTCGACCATCTGCGCGTTGCTGACGCCCGAGCTGCGCCGGCAGGCGCCAAAGTCGAGGAGCGAGGTGCGCATGATCCCCTCCAGCAGGGTCCGGATCATGATCGCGCAGACCTCGGCGGGAACGTCGCTCCGCACCTGCCCCAACTCCTGCGCACGCGCGAACATGGCCACGAACTCGCGGTGCTTGGAGTCGTGTTCGTCGTCGACGATCTCGCCGAGTTCGCGCATCTCGTCGACGTACTCGCAGCGGTGGAAGAGGATGTCGAGGATCGTGCGGCCGTGCGGATCCTCGAGCAGTTCGTCGGCGATGTAGTGCAGGAATTCGCGCATCGCCGCCATCGGATCGTCCTGCGCAGCCTGGCGCATGCGCTCGCGACGCTCGGCCATGATCGTGTCGATGCGCCGGCCGAGCGCCTGCAGCACGTCGCGCTTGTGCGCGAAGTGCCAGTACACGGCACCGCGCGTGCAGCCCGCGCGGCGGGCGATCTCCTCGAGGCTGCTGCGGGACACGCCCTTCTCGTGGAAGACCTGCTCGGCGGCGTCGAGGATGGCCTCGCGCGTCTGGCCGGCCTCCTCCTTCGTTCGTCTTGCCATCGCGGGAACGGTGACTCCTGGCGGTTTGCTGGGAAGGCCGCGCGGCCGTAGCGTTCGCAACGGCCGACGGTGGCCGCCGCCGGCGCGGTACAGAACTGTAGCCAAGGGTCAAGTGATTTACAAACATTCACGTATGTTTGTAAATTAGCTGGCTTCGGTCGCCGCCGGCTGCGTCCGCCCGCCCGGCGTTCGCGGCCGCCACGTCCGGCAGCGCCCTGCGTCCGAACCTCCTCACGCACAAGAAGAACAGTCCATGTCCCGCATCCCGCGCATTCGCCCCCTCCTCCTCGCGGCAGCGCTGTCCGTCGCCCTCGCTGCCTGCGGTGGCTCGGGCCAGCCCCAGGGCATGCCGCCCGCGCAGGTCGGCACCGTCACCGTGCAGCCGGGCGAGACGGCGATCGTCAACGAGCTTCCCGGCCGCCTGTCGCCCACGCGCGTCGCCGAGGTCCGCGCCCGCGTCCCCGGCATCGTGCTCGAGCGCACCTTCGTCGAGGGCAGCGAGGTCGAGGAAGGCGACGTGCTGTTCCGGATCGATCCGGCGCCGCTGCGGGCCGAGGCGGCCAGCGCCGAGGCCTCGGTCGCCCAGGCCGAGGCCGACGCCTTCCAGGCACGCGCGCTCGCCAGGCGCTACGAGCCGCTGATCCAGGAGAACGCGATCAGCAAGCAGGAGTACGACCAGGCGGTCGCGGCCCAGCGCCAGGCCGAGGCCCAGGTCGAGGCCGCGCGCGCCCAGCTCGAGGCGGCGAACATCAACCTCGACTACACCACCGTCACCGCCCCGATCTCCGGCCGCATCGGCCGCGCCCTGGTGACCGAGGGCGCGCTGGTGGGCCAGGGCGACGTGACGCCGCTGGCCACGGTGCAGCAGACCGATCCGATGTACGCCGACTTCACCCAGTCCGCCACCGACCTGCTGCAGCTGCGTCGCGCGCTGCAGGCCGGGCGCATCGAGGAGGTCGAGCCGGGCACCGCACGGGTGACCCTGATGCTGGAGGACGGCACCGAGTACCCGCTCCCGGGCAAGCTGCTGTTCTCCGACATCACCGTCGACGAGACCACGGGCCAGGTGCTGCTGCGCGGCATCTTCCCCAATCCCGACGGCATGCTGCTGCCCGGCGCCTACGTGCGCGTGCGGATCGAGCAGGCGGTCGCGCGCAACGCCATCACCGTCCCGCAGCAGGCGATCCAGCGCAACAGCGGCGGCCAGACCTTCGTCAGCGTGGTCGAGCAGGCCCCGCCCGCGGCGGGCCAGGAGGACCAGGAAGGCCAGGCGGCGCAGGGCCAGGGGCAACAGCCGGCCACCGTGGCGCAGCAGCGTACGGTGACGCTCGGCGGCACCATCGGCGACCGCTGGATCGTGGAGAGCGGCCTCGAGGCCGGCGACGTGGTGATCGTCGAGGGCTACCAGCGCGCCGCACCGGGCACGCCGGTGGTCGCCAGCCCGTGGACGCCGGCGAACGTGGACGCCGACCAGGCCGACCCGACGTCGCAGCAGGCCAATCCCGCCGTGTCCGGCCAGCCGCCGGGACGTGCGCCGGACGAGATGCCGCCGGCCAACGACGCGCCGGACCAGGCGGAGCAGACGCAGCCGTCCCCGCAGCAGTAATGCCGGACCGCCGCGCCCTCGCGCGCGGCGGCTTCGCCGCGCCGATGCGCGGTGAGCGAACCGAGAACCGACCATGCCGAATTTCTTCATCGACCGCCCGATCTTCGCCTGGGTGGTCGCGCTGTTCATCATCCTGTTCGGCGTCCTGGCGCTGCCGAACCTGCCGATCGCGCAGTACCCGGAGGTCGCGCCGCCGAGCATCGAGGTCACCGCGACCTACCCCGGCGCCTCCGCCGAGCAGCTCGACGAGAGCGTCACCAGCCTCGTCGAGCAGGAGCTCAACGGCGCCGAGGGGATGATCTACTACGCCTCGACGAGTTCCTCCTCGGGCCGCGCCACGATTTCGGCGACCTTCGAGCCGGGCACCAACCCGCAGCTCGCCCAGGTCGAGGTACAGAACCGCATCCGTCGCGTGGAATCGCGCCTGCCGCAGCAGGTGCTGCAGCAGGGCCTGCAGGTCGAGCGCGCGAATGCCGGCTTCCTCATGGTCGGCTCGATGCTGTCGGACAACCCGGAGATCGACCGCATCGCGCTCGGCGACTACGCCACGCGCAACGTCATCAACGAGATCCGCCGCGTGCCCGGCGTCGGCCAGGCGCAGCTGTTCGCCCCCGAGCGCGCGCTGCGCGTGTGGATCGACCCGGCCAAGCTGACCGGCCTGGACCTGCTGCCGTCCGACGTGTTCAACGCGATCAGCGCGCAGAACGCGCAGGTTTCGGCGGGCACCATCGGCGACCGCCCGTCGACGCCGACCCAGCAGATCACCGCCACGGTGACCGTGCGCGGCCAGCTGAGCACGCCCGAGGAGTTCGGCAACATCATCCTGCGCGCGAACCCCGATGGTTCGACCGTGCGCCTGCGCGACGTGGCGCGGGTCGAGGTCGGCGCGCAGACCTACCAGTTCATGTCCTACCAGAACGGTGTCGAGGCCGCGGCCTTCGGCGTGCAGCTGGCTCCGGGCGCCAACGCGCTGGCCACCTCGGAAGGCGTGCGCGCCAAGCTCGAGGAGCTGTCGGAGTACTTCCCGCAGGGCGTGCGCTACGACGTGCCCTACGACACCGCGCCGTTCATCGAGATCTCGATCGAGAAGGTGATCCACACCCTGGTCGAGGCGATCGTGCTGGTGTTCCTGGTGATGTTCCTGTTCCTGCAGAACATCCGCTACACCCTGATCCCGACCATCGTGGTGCCGATCGCCCTGCTCGGCACGCTCGCCGTCCTCTACGCGCTGGGCTTCTCGGTCAACGTGCTGACCATGTTCGGCATGGTGCTGGCGATCGGCATCCTGGTCGACGACGCGATCATCGTGGTCGAGAACACCGAGCGCATCATGGCCGAGGAGGGCCTGACCCCGCGCGAGGCGGTGCGCAAGGCGATGCGCCAGATCACCGCGGCGATCGTCGGCATCACCCTGGTGCTGATCGCGGTGTTCCTGCCGCTGGCCTTCATGAGCGGCTCGGTGGGCGTGATCTACCGCCAGTTCTCGGCCTCGATGGCAATCTCCATCGCCTTCTCGGGCTTCCTGGCGCTGTCGCTGACCCCGGCGTTGTGCGCGACCCTGCTCAAGCCCATCTCGCACGGCGGCGAGCACCAGCGCGAGGTGCGCCGCGGCCCGCTCGGCTGGATGGACCGCTTCTTCAACTGGTTCAACCGCTTCTTCGACCGCTCGACTCATCGCTACGAGGGTGGCGTCAGGCACGTCATCGGCCGACCCAAGCGCTACATGCTGGTGTTCCTGGCGATCGTGGCGCTGATGGCGGTGCTGTTCCTGCGCCTGCCGAGCTCGTTCCTGCCGGTCGAGGACCAGGGCTCGCTGCTGGTCGACATCCAGCTGCCGCCGAACGCCGCCGCCAACCGCACCCGCGAGGCCAGCCGCCAGATCGAGAACTACTACATGGGCGATCCGGCGACCCGCCAGCGGGTGGCCGAGGCCTACGCCAGCGGCGACGAGGACCGCATCGACGAGGCGACCGAGGGTCTCACCCCGACCCAGCAGGCGGTCGAGAAGATGGTCATGATCAACGGCTTCAGCTTCTCGGGCACGGGCCCGAACGCCGGCCTGTCGTTCGTGATCCTGCGCGACTGGGCCGAACGCGACGACGAGCAGTCGGCGCAGGCCATCGCCGACCGCGCGATCGGCGAGCTGTTCGCGATGTCGGGGATCAAGGACGGCACCGTGTTCTCGGTGGTGCCGCCGGCGATCCAGGGCCTGGGCACCAGCAGCGGCTTCGAGTTCCGCCTGCAGGACCGCGCCGGCCTCGGCCACGCGGCGCTGCAGGCCGCGAGCCAGGAGCTCATGAACAAGGCCCGCCAGGGCGGCATGATCGATCCGCAGTCGCTGCGCGTGGCCTCGCTGCCGGACGCGGCCCAGATCCAGGTCGAGATCGACCGCCAGAAGGCCAGCGCGCTGGGCGTGTCGTTCGCCGACATCAACCAGACGCTGTCGATCTCGATCGGCTCGACCATCGTCAACGATTTCCCGAACCAGGGCCGCATGCAGCGCGTCATGATCCAGGCCGACACCGGCTGGCGCATGGCGCCCGAGGACATCCTCAGGCTCTACGTGCGCAATGCCCAGGGCGAGATGGTGCCGATGTCGGCCTTCGCCACCATCGACTGGGTCTACGGCCCGGTGATGGTCTCGCGCTACAACGGCTACCCGTCGGTGAACATCTCCGGCGAGGGCGCCGCGGGGGTGAGCAGCGGCGCGGCGATGGAGGAGATGGCGCGCCTGGCCGACGAACTGCCGCCCGGCTTCGGCTTCGAGTGGACCGGGCAGTCGCTGCAGGAGCAGCAGTCCGGCGCGCAGGCGCCGATGCTGCTGGGCCTGTCGATCCTGGTGGTGTTCCTGGTGCTGGCCGCGCTCTACGAGAGCTGGTCGATCCCGCTTTCGGTGATCCTGGTGGTGCCGCTGGGCGTGCTCGGCGCGGTGCTCGCGGTGACCCTGGTGGGCATGCCCAACGACGTGTTCTTCAAGGTCGGCCTGATCACCATCATCGGCCTGTCGGCGAAGAACGCGATCCTCATCATCGAGTTCGCCAAGGACCTGCACGCGGAGGGCAAGGACCTGCTCGAATCGACGCTGGAGGCTGCGCGGCTGCGCTTCCGCCCGATCCTGATGACCTCGCTGGCGTTCGGCTTCGGCGTGGTGCCGCTGGCACTGGCCACCGGCGCGAGCTCGGCCAGCCAGCGCGCGGTCGGCGTCGGCGTGCTCGGCGGCATCGTCGCCGCGACCGTGCTGGCGGTGTTCCTGGTGCCGGTGTTCTTCGTCTTCGTCAGCAACCTGTTCAAGCCGAAGCCGCGCTACCACGACCGCTATCCGACCTCGTTCGAACCCGGGCGCGACCACGACGCGCCGGCGCAGGAGCACTGACATGACGCTGACCAGAACCACGCCGCGCATCGCCCTCGGCACGGCCATCGCCCTGGCGCTGGCCGCCTGCTCGATGGCGCCGCGCTACGAGCGGCCGATCGCGCCGGTCGCCGGCACCTTCCCCTTCGCCGGCGAGACGCTGGAGGAAGGCGCCGGCGCGGTCGGCGGCGCCGCCGACCGGCTGGCGCCCGACATCGGCTGGCGCGAGTTCCTGGGCGACCCGCGGCTCGGGCGCCTGGTCGAGCTGGCGCTGGTCAACAACCGCGACCTGCAGCTGGCGGTGCTCAACGTCGAGGCCGCGCGCGCGCAGTTCCAGATCCAGCGCGCCGACCAGTTCCCGACCCTCGGCCTCAGCGCGCAGGGCACGCGCCAGCGCATCCCGGGCGGCGTCGCGGTGAGCCCCGGCGTGCCGGCGACCGGCGGCGGCGTGTTCGAGCAGTACACCGTGGGCCTGGGCCTGTCGGCGTTCGAGCTCGACCTGTTCGGCCGCGTGCGCAGCCTGCGCGATGCGGCGCTGCGCGAATACCTGTCGACCGTGGAGGCGCGCCGCAGCGCGCAGATCTCGCTGGTCGCCTCGGTCGCCACCGCCTACCTCAACGAACGCGCCGCCGACGAGCGCCTGGCGATCGTCGAGGCCTCGCAGGAGACCTGGGAGGAGAGCTACCGCCTGGCCCAGCTCCGCTTCGACGCCGGCGTCGGCTCCGAGCTCGACCTGCGCGAGGCGCAGACCCTGATCGCCACCGCCCGCGCCGACCTCGCCGCCGCACGCCGCGAGGCCGCGCAGGCGCACAACACGCTGGTGCTCCTGGTCGGCCAGCCGCTGCCCGAGGAAGACCTGCCGCCGGCGCTGCCGCTCGGCGAGCAGGAACTGCTGGCCGACATTCCCGCCGGCCTGCCGTCCGACCTGATCGAGCGCCGCCCGGACATCCTCGCCGCCGAACAGTCCCTGCGCGGGGCCAATGCGAGCATCGGTGCCGCGCGCGCCGCGTTCTTCCCCACCATCAGCCTGACCGGCAGCCTGGGCTCGACCAGCACCGACCTCGACAACCTGTTCGACAGCGGCACCCGGAGCTGGAGCTTCACCCCCCAGATCACGCTGCCGATCTTCGACACCGGCCGCAACCTCGCCGGCCTCGACCTGGCCTGGGTGCGCCGGAACATCGCCGTGGTCCAGTACGAGCAGACCATCCAGACCGCGTTCCGAGAGGTCGCCGACGGCCTCGCCGCGCGCGCTACCCTGGACGAGGAACTCGATGCGCAGAACGCACTGGTCGAGGCGTCGCAGCGACGCTTCGAGCTCAGCCAGCTACGCTACGAGGCCGGCGTCGACAGCAGCATCCAGCTGCTCGATGCGCAGCGGTCGCTCTACAACGCCCAGCAGGCGCAGCTGCAGACCCGCCTGCTGCGCCTGACCAGCCTGGTCGACCTGTACCGCGCCCTCGGCGGCGGCTGGCAGCCGGCCGACGAGGCGACGGCGGCCGAGGTCGCCTCCGCACCCGCGGCGGATCCCGAGCCGTCCACGCCCTGATCCGGCGCGGACGTGCAGGATCCGCGTCCCACCACAGCAAGAAGAACCGACAACGACATGGCCCATCCCCGCTCCCTCGCCGCCGCCATCCTCGCGATTGGACTGTCGGCCGCCACCCTGCCCGCGCAGGCACAGCAGTTCGAGATCGCCGGCGGCGTCGCCAAGAAACACGAGGGCGAGACCACCGAGGTCTTCTCCGCGCACTGGCTGCCCGAGCTGCGCCGCATCGGCAACGCCACGCTGCGCGCCGACATCGCCTATTACCGCGTGCAGGGCCGCGATGTCGACGACACCGACTGGGAGCTCGAGGAGGACGTCGACGTGTTCGGCGCCGGCGCGCGCTACGAGCACGACAACGGGCTGGTCCTGGGCTTCGCCATCGCCGCGCAGCATGGCTACACCGATGCGCTGTCAGGCGACCCGCAGTTCATCTCGCAGGTGGGCTGGCGCTGGCGCGCGCTGACGCTCAGCGTGCGCCACATATCCAACGCCGGCTACGAGAGCCCGAACCAGGGCGAGAGCATGGTGATGGCGGGCTTCCGCTTCTGAGCGGACGCGCCAGGCCCTCGTTCGACACGAAAAGGCGGGCTGAGGCCCGCCTTTTCACATGCATGGACCGCGGGATCAGGCGCCCGGCTCGTCCGGGAGCACCATCCACAGGATCAGGTAGACCAGGATCCCCGGGAACGCCGCCGACAGGATCGAGACCAGGACGAAGATCATCCGCAACGCAGTGGAGCTGAAGCCGAAGCGGTGCGCGATGCCGCCGAGCACGCCGGCGATCCAGCGGTCGTTGCGCGCGCGGTGGATCGTGGTGGAAGCCATCGTGTGCACCCTCTGCAGGACGGGCCGCCACTGTTGCGGGCCTCGCGCTGGCGGCGCGTGAAGCGCGCCGCCGACGCTTTAGCCGCACTTCAGCCCTGCGGCGCGTCCGCGCCGACGCCCTGCAGCCAGGCGTCCACCACGGGACGCCACAGCGCATAGCCCTGCGCCGTCATGTGCAGCCCGTCGTCGAGGAACAGTTCCGGCCGCGGCTCGCCCCGGGCGTCGAGCATTGGCGTGAAGACGTCGAGGAAGGCGACGTCGTCCTGTCCCGCGGCCCAGTCATGGATCAGCGCATTGGCGCGGGCGCCCGCATCCATCAGCGCGCGCCGGGCGATGCTCGGCTTGACCGCGATGTAGGCGATCGGCAGGTCCGGATAGCGCGACCGCACCGTCTCCACGAACTCCACGAAGTCGTCGCGCAGCTGCTCGGGGCTGTCGCCGTTCATGATGTCGTTGTCGCCGGCGTACATGACGATGGCGCGCGGCCGGTACGGCAGCACGATGCGCCGGGCGAAGTGGGTCGTGTCGTCGAGGTCCGAGCCGCCGAAGCCGCGGTTGATGGTGGCGACGCCGGGGAAGTCGCTGTCGAGCGTCCTCCACATCACGATCGACGAGCTGCCGACGAACAGCACCGCGTCGCGCGGCGGCGGATTCTGCCTGTCCGCCGCCTCGAACTCCGCGATCGCCGGCTCCCATTCCGCATGGCCGCGGTCGACGGGCTGCTGGGCGTGGGCGAGGAACGGGGCGAGCAGGAGCAGGCAGGAACTCAGTCGTATCATCGGGAAGCGGCCTTTCGGGGGGAACGGGAATCGGGATCGCGCGCGCGCAGCCAGTCGTGGATGGCCTGCGGCACGTCCTTCTGCGCGCGACCGGACACGTAGATGCCGATGTGGCCGCTGCGGAAGGCGAACTCCGTGTAGTCGCGCGTGCCGAGCAGCGGCCCGAGCGCGCGCGAGGACGCCGGCGGGACCAGGTGATCGTGCTCGGCATAGATGTTGAGCACCGGGACGTCGATGCGCGCGAGGTCCACCGCCTCGCCGCCGATCTCGACACTGGCCTCGACCAGACCGTTGCGCTGGTAGAAGTCGCGGATGAACTGGCGGAACGCCTCGCCTGCGAGGTCCGGCGAATCGAAGATCCACTTCTCCATCCGCAGGAAGTTCTCGAGCTCGGTGACGTCGTCGAGGATGTCGGTCATCTGCACGTACTTGTGCACCATCAGCCGCCACGGCTTGAGGGCCAGGTAGGTCCAGTTCATCAGGTCGGCGGGCACGTTGCCGAGGGTGTCGACGAAGAGGTCGATGTCGATGCCGCGCGCCCAGTGCGCGAGGAGGTTGCCCTCGGTGTGGAAGTCCACCGGCGTCACCATCGTGACCAGGTTGCGGACCCGGCCGGGGTTGAGCGCGGCGTAGCACAGCGCGAAGGTGCCGCCCTGGCAGATCCCGAGCATGTCGATCGCGTCGACGCCGTGCCGGCGGCGCAGGTGCTCGACGCAGTCGGCGACGTGGCCCTGGATGTAGTCCTCGAGGGTGAGGTAGCGGTCGCTGCCGTCGGGATAGCCCCAGTCGATGATGTAGACGTCCTCGCCGCGCGCGAGCAGGCCGCGCACCAGCGAACGGTCGCTCTGCAGGTCGGTCATGTAGGGGCGGTTGACCAGCGCGTAGACGATCAGCAGCGGCACCTTCGCCGTCGGCGCGCGCTCGCCGCGGAAGCGGTACAGCACCATCTTGCCGTCGCTGTGGACCGCCTCGCGCGCGGTGACGCCGACGTCGAGTTCGCCGATTCCGGCGAGCGTGTCCATGCCCGCGGCGAGCTTCTCGCGCAGCCGCGCCATCTCGGCCATCAGGGCCTCGTGGGTGAAGTCGAGCGGCCCCGCCACCTCAGCCTCCGGAGCGGCGCCGGCGCGGCCGCGGCGGAGGCGCCGGCGCCTCACCGCCGACGGCGGATGCGCGCCGGCGCGGCGCGGGCTCCGGTCCGGGTCCGGGCGGGGCGGACGCCTCCAGCTGCGCCTCGAGCGCCTCGACGCGCGCGCGCAGCCGGCGCAGCTCGCGCTGCGCCTCGGTGAGCTTGCGGTAGGCGCTGTCGACATCGGTGCGCGTAGGCACGCCGAGCAGGCGGGAAACCTGCTCGACCTCGAGCTGCAGGCCGCCGCGCACGCGCATCTGCGCGTCCAGCAGGGCGGCCTGCGCCTTCTGAAAGGCCTCGCCCTCGGCGACCTCCGCATAGGCCGCTTCCGCCGCCTCGATCCACAGGTCGAACAGCGCACGCGCCGAAGCGATGCCCTCGCCCGCGGGCCCGCGCTCGCCGAGTGCGGCCTCGAAGCGGGAGAACGCGCGCCGTGCGGCCTCGTTGAGCAGCGCGCCGTAGTCGCCGGCGCGCGCCTGCAGGTCGGCCTGCGCCTGTGCCAGGCGCTGCCAGCGTGCCTGGTGCTCGCGTCCCATGCCGAAGCCGTGCCGCGGCGCCGCGGCGCCCGACCACGCGCCCAGCATCGGCAGGATCTGCTGCAGGGCGTCCTGCAGCACGCGCACGTCGCCGGGCGTCGGCATCAGGCCGGCGAAGGGACTGTCGCCCAGCATGTCTCGCCAAGCGCCGGCGACGGTGGCCGCGTCCGCATCGCTGCCGGCGAAGCGCTGGGCCAGGGTCTGCATGCGCGCGAACCAAGCCTGTGCCGGATCCTGCGCCGCCCCGGGCGCCGCCGGATCGGCGGGTGCGCCGGCGGCACGCGTCCAGCCGGCGAACATCGCTTCCCAGGGCGAGGGCGCCTGCGCCGATGCACCGCCCGCGCCGCCCGTTGCCGTCCCGTCCAGCAGCGATCGCCACGCCGACCACATGCGTCGGTTCAGCGTCTCGAAATCGTCTCCGGGCGGCTCGCCGGCAGGGCCCATCTACCTCTCCTCTCGCGACCCACGATGCTAACACCCGGCTCCCTGCGCGTTGGCGTCGGGGCCGGCGGTCTGGCAGCCTCGCCGGCGAACCAGGATCCAGCGCCCATGGCCCACCCCGACCCAGGACCTCCGCCGAGACTCCCTCACCGCACCACCCCGACGTGGGAGGTCGAGCTGCTGATATCGGGCGTGACCGTATTCGCCCTGATCCAGCTCACCGGCTGGCTGGACGACAGGTATTTCGCCGTCGCCCCGAGGGTCGGCGAGGACTGGATGCGCGGCGTCCTGATCGTCTACCTCTACCTGAAGTCCGCCGTGCTGATCCTGGTGGCGACGTTCATCGCGCACCTGGTGCTGCGTGCGCAGTGGATCGCACTGGTGGGCATGCATTCGGTCCATCCCGGCGGCATCGACTGGCTCCGCCTGCGCCTGGGCACGATCCAGCGGCGCGCCGAACGCCGGCGGCTGGCGTCGGTGCCGGAACAGATCGACCGCGCGGACGACCGGGCGACGGTGGTCTTCGCGCTCGGCACCTACCTGGGCACGCTGCTGCTGGTCCTCACCGCGAGCGCGGTCCTGGTCCTGCTCGCCGCGCTCCTCCTGAAGGCACTCCTGCCCCGGCACATCGGCGCCGTGCCCCTGCTGGGCGGGCTCTTCGCCCTGCTGGTGGCGCCGTTCCTTCTGGCGACGGCCCTCGACGCCCTCCTCGGCCGCCGGATCGCCGCGGACGGACGTGCGGCGCGCATGCTGGAGGCGGTGTTCGGCGTCTACGGCCGCATCGGGTTCGGCAGTTCCGGCAGCGCCGCCTATGCCCTCGTGGCCAGCCGTGGCGGTCACCGCACGATCAGGTGGATCACCGCCGTGGCGATCCTCGCCGCCGTCCTCGTCGTCGCCGGCCAGCTGCAGGCCGAGACCGATCCCGAGCGATTCGGCGAGTACGCAGTCTGGCCCGACGATGCCGCCGGCACGGCCCGCAGCATCCGCAGCCCGCACTACGACCGCCTGCGCGATCCGCGCCGGGACCCGGCCGTCCCCTTCATCCAGGACGAGGTCATCCGCCACGACTGGCTGCGCCTGACCGTGCCGTTCTCGCCGGCGCACGACGCGCAGGCGCTCGGCGCCCACTGTCCCGAGGTACTGGCCCCGCGCGCGGACGAGGATCCGGACGCGCGCCGGGTCGCCTTCGCCGACTGCATGCAGCAGCTGCATCCGGTCTCGATCGACGGCCGGCGCCTCGCCGACCTGCACTACGACCTCGGCAGCGACCCCAGGACCGACCGCCCGGCGCTGCGGGCGATGCTCGACATGCGCGGGCTGGGACGGGGCCGCCACGAGCTGCGGGTCGGTCGGCCCGCGGACGCGAACGGCACGGAAGCGCGCGAGGTGGTGATCCCGTTCTGGCGCTGATCAGCGCGGCAGACGCAGCGCCTCGGCCGTGAGCGGGGGCGGCGCACCGCCGATGCTGCCGCGCGGCAGCGGCGTCAGGTGCGCGTTGCCGGGCAGCGCCGCGCCCGCCGACAGGTGCGCCCACATCGCATCCAGCGCGCGGTAGGCGTAGGGCATCAGCGGTACGTAGCGGGCGCCGAGCGCCGGTACGCCGAGGAAGGCATCGAAATGCTGGGCGTGGTCGACGCGCCAGTAGCTCAGCGGGCGCCCGTTGGCCTGCGCCCAGCGCGCATAGGCGCCGCCGGCGAAGGCCTCCGGGATCAGGCCGTCGTCGCTGCCGTGGACCAGGATCACCGGCAGGTCCGCGCGCGGCAGCGCCGCCCGCGTCGCGGCGACGCCGTGGCGCACCGCCGCTGCGGCGGGGTCGTCCCCCGTCCACAGCGCGCGCAGGCAGAGCAGGCCGGGCAGCGCCGGGTCCCCGCCCTGCGGCGGCGGCGCCTCGACGAGGCCGACCCCGGCGCCGGGCGGGATGCCGGAGGCGTCCGCCCACCATGCCGCGCGCGTCGCGTCGGCGGCCGTCGACGCCGGCGGGGTCATGTCGAAACGGAACCCGCACGGCATGGCGCCGGCGGGCGCACGCGCATAGGCGGAGGCATAGGTCGCGGCCACCGAACGCCAGAGGTCGAAGGCGCTCGAGAGGGCGCCGGCGGCGATCGCGGCGTCGCTCCATCCCGTCGCCCGCAGCCGCGCGTGCGCCTGCGCCGCCTGCGCGTGCAGGTCCGCACCGGACAGCGTCCCGCGGCCGGCGAGGCTCGCGCAGCGGGCGACGCTCGCCGCCGTCACCGCACCCTCCTCGCGCGCGTACGGCGCGTCGGCGAAGGCCGGCGCCGCGAGCGCGCAGGGCATCAGCAGTGCGGCCTCGGTGACGTAGTCGTAGAGCGGCCGCCCGCCATCGCCCGGCCACACGTTGGGCGAGATCGCGACCACGCCGTCCAGCCACGCGCCCTCCTCCTCTGCCGCCCGCAGCACCGCACCGCCGCCGTTGGAGACGCCGACCGCGATCGTGCGCACGCTCGCCGGCGTATGCGGCGCCTGTGCGGGAAAGGCGCGGTCGAGCACCTGCAGTGCGATGTCGGCGGCCTGGCGTACGTGGCGGCCCCAGTCGGCTTCCGGGTTGTCCTGCGAGTGCGCGTGCTTCACCGCCACGCCGGCCGCGGCGGCGCCGGTGGGCGCGAAGGCGCGCGCGTCGCCGCCGGCGAGGGTGCCGTCGATCCCGGGCCCCTGCCCGGTCGCCAGGTCGACGTAGTCGGTCCCCGCGCCCTTGTCGGTGTAGACCACCGCGCAACCACGCGGCAGGCCCCAGGCGCCGGCCAGCGCGATCGCGCCGTAGATCCCGCGCGAGCCCGAGGACGCGGCGACCACCAGGCAGCGCGCCTCGCGGTCGAACCCGTCGGGCACCTGGACCAGCACCCGGTGCGGCTGGCGCGCGCCGGGCAGCGTGGCCAGGGTCTGGTATTCGGTGCCGGATACCGCGCCGAAGCCGCCGTAGAACTCGCCGTAGCCGCCGCCGGGGGCGAGGTCGGCGATGCCGCGCCAGTTGCTCCAGATCGCGCGGCGGCGGAGCTCGGCGGGCGTGGGCGCCAGCGGGTCGGCGAAGGCCGGCGGCGTGGCCGCACGCAGGCCGGCCTCGCCGAGCCCGGCGGTGAGCAGGTCGTCGCCGCCCGCGTGGCGGGTGACGCGCAGCGGTTCGAGCGGATCCATCGCCGTCTCCGTGTGCAGCGCATGGCCGGCGCAGCCGGACACGCCGAGGCCGAGGCCGAGCAGCAGGCCGCCATGGCGTGCGCGCAGGTTCGATGCAGGCAGGGTCATCGGGCCACGGTAGCCGGCGCGGGACGACCGGCCATCGTACTTTGGTCGCACGCCGGCCGCGGTCGCGGTTGCTAAGGTGCGCGCGATCCCGACCAGCAGGAGTCGCGCCATGACCGCTCGCAGCATCCTCGTCACCGGCGCCGGCAGCGGCATCGGCGCGGGCATCGCCGCCGCCCTCGCCGCCGAGGGCCACCACCTCGTGGTGACCGACCTCGACCCCGCCGCCGCCGCCCGCGTCGCCGCGGCGATCGCCGCCGCCGGCCACTCCGCCGAAGGGCACGCGCTCGATGTCGGCAGCGAGGCCAGCGTCGACGCCCTGCCCGCGGCGCTGTCGCGCCCGGTCGACGTACTGGTCAACAACGCCGGCCTGCAGCACGTCGCGCCGCTGGAGGAGTTCCCGATGGCGAAGTGGGACCTGCTGGTCCAGGTCATGCTGACCGGCACCGCGCGCGTGACCCGCGCCCTGCTGCCCGGCATGCGCGAGCGCGGCTTCGGCCGCATCGTCAACATCGGTTCGATCCACGCGCTGGTGGCCAGCCGCTACAAGAGCGCCTACGTCGCCGCAAAGCACGGCCTGGTCGGCTTCTCCAAGGTGCTGGCGCTGGAGACCGCGGACGCCGACATCACCATCAACACCGTCTGCCCGAGCTATGTCAGGACGCCGCTGGTGGACGCGCAGATCGCCGACCAGGCCCGCAGCAACGGCATCTCGGAGGAGCGCGTGGTGTCGGAGATCATGCTCAGGCCGATGCCCAAGGGCGTGTTCATCGGCGTCGACGAACTGGCCGGGATCACCGCCTTCCTGCTGAGCGCGCCGGCGCGCAACATCACCGGCCAGTGCATCGTCGTCGACGGCGGCTGGACCGCGCAGTGACGCCGCGGCGGCACCGCCCGCGCGCATGCTGGTAGAACGGTCGCTGCGACCGCTCTTCCCGCCCCCATGCACATCCTGATCGCCGACGACCATCCGCTCTACCGCCTGGCGCTGCGCCAGGCGGTGGCCGAGAGCGCGCCGGGCGCGACGATCGGGGAAGCCGAGGACCTGGCCGGCGTGCAGGCCGCGCTGGACGCGGCGCCGGAGACCGACCTGGTCCTGCTCGACCTGCACATGCCCGGCGCGCACGGGCTCGGCGGGCTCGCCGCGCTGCGCGGCGCGCATCCGGCGGTGGCGGTGGTGATCGTCTCGGCGCACGAGGATCCGGCGACGGTGCGGCGCGCGCTCGATTTCGGCGCCGCCGGCTACATCCCCAAGCGCGCGGGTCTGGAGCAGCTGCGCAGCGGCCTGCGCGCGGTGCTCGACTGCGAGGTGTGGCTGCCGCTCGACCTGCGCGAGGCTGTCGAGCGCACGCCCGCCGCACCGCAGGACGGCGACCTCGCCGCCCGCCTCACGTCGCTGACCCTGCAGCAGTTCCGGGTGCTGAGCCTGGTCGCCGAGGGCCGGCTCAACAAGCAGATCGCCGACGCGCTCGGCATCCAGGAACGCACGGTCAAGGCGCACATGACCGTGGTGTTCGAGAAGCTCGGCGTGCGCAACCGCACCCAGGCCGGCATCCTCATGCGCTCGCTGGACGTGCGCGACGCCGCCGACGAGGCGAGCAACGAGTAACGCGGAGTGGGTACGAGGAGACGCGAAGCGCGGCCCCGCCGTTCCTCACTCCTCTTCCCTCACTTCCCGTCCCGGGGCAACAGGCGCGACAGCAGGGAACGCAGGGCCAGCGGCTTGAGCGGCTTGTGCAGCAGGTGCGCATCGGCGGCAGCGACCGCACGCCGGGTCGCCTCGCCGTGGTCGGCGGTGATGATCACCGTCGGCCGCGCGCCGATCGCCGCGGCCAGGCGACGCTGCAGGTCGAGCCCGGTGTCCTCGTCCAGATGCAGGTCCAGCAGCAGCACGTCGGGCGGTGTCGCCCGCGCCGCCGCCAGCGCGTGTTCCGGCGACGCCGCCGCGAGCACCTCGCAGCCCCAGCCCTCGAGCAGGCTGCGCATGCCGAGCAGCACCGCGGCGTCGTTGTCGACCACGAGCACGCGCCCGCGCGGCGCCCGGCCCAGGGCCGGCGCCGGCCGCGCCGGCTCGGCGCCCGGCCCGGCCGCGAGCGGCACCGCCACCGAGAACACCGTGCCGCGGCCCGGGCTCGAGCGCAGGCGCAGCGGATGCCCGAGCAGGCGCGCCATGCGTTCGGCGATCGACAGGCCGAGACCCAGGCCCTGGCCGCGCCGGTCCAGGCGCCGGAACTCCTCGAAGATGAGCGTGCGGTCGCCCTCGGCGATGCCCGGACCGGTGTCCCAGACCTCGATCTCGATGCCGTCGCCGCGCCGGCGCACGCCGAGCAGGATGCGCCCGGATCCGGTGTAGCGCACCGCGTTGGCGAGGAAGTTCTGCAGCACCCTGCGCAGCAGTTGCGGATCCGTGCGGGCCCAGGCGCGGGTGGGCACGTAGCGCAGCGCGAGCCCGCGTTCGCGCGCGAGCACGCCGAACTCCGCCGCCAGGCCGCCCAGCAGCGGCCCCAGGGCCACCGCCTCGATCTTCGGCGCCATCCCGCCGGCATCCAGCCGCGACACCTCGAGCAGGCCGGCGAGCAGGCCTTCGGCCGAGCCCAGCGCACCGTCGATGTTGGCGACCGCCGCGCGTCTGGCTTCGCCCAGCTCAGCCTGCTCGGCCAGTGCATGGGTGAACAGCCGCGCGGCGTTGAGCGGCTGGGCGAGGTCGTGGCTGACCGCGGCGAGGAAACGGCTCTTGGCGAGGTTGGCCTGCTCGGCGGCGACGGTGGCGCGTGCGAGTTCCTCCGTGCGCGCGCCGACGCGCTGCTCCAGGGTCTCTGCGACGCTCTTGAGTTCGGCTTCGGTACGCCGGAACGCGCTGACGTCGGTGAAGGTCGCGACGAAGCCGCCGCCGGGCATGGGATTGCCGCGGATCTCGATCACCGCGCCGTCGGGGAACAGCCGCTCGGTGACGTAGGGCGTGCCGGCGCGCATGTGCACCATGCGCCGTTCCACCGCCGCGTCGATGTCAGCCTCGTCGCCGAGGCCGTGGTCGAGGTTGTAGCGGACCAGGTCGGCCACCGGCCTGCCGACCACCAGCACGCTGGCCGGGTAGGCGAAGAGCTCGGCGTAGCGCCGGTTCCAGGCCACCAGGCGCAGCTCGGCGTCGACCACGCTGATGCCCTGCGCCATGTTCTCCAGCGCCGCCTCGAGCACGCGCTGGTTGAAGCGCAGCGCCTGCGAGGCCTCGCCGACGATGGTGGCGACGGTGTCGAGGTCGCGCTCCTGCTCGCTGGCCGCCGCATCCAGCAGCAGGCGCGCGGACGCGGTGCCGAGCACGGCGGCGAGCTCGTGCTCCACGCGCTGCAGGACCACCGGCGCGACCGTCGCCTCGCGCGGCGCATCGTCCAGAAGTTCGGCCAGGCGCTTGGGTGGGAGGAAACGCTCGGCGACCGCCTCGAGGACGGCGTGATCCAGCGTACCGCGGCCGCCGCTGTCCTGCCGCGGACGTCCGCCGGCGGCGGCGAAGGTGACGAATGCGCCGGTCGCCAGGCTTGCGACCACCGCGCGCCCGAGCGGACTCCAGTCGCCCATGCCGGCGAAGCCCGCCGGCCCGAGCCAGGCCAGGCCGAACGGTCCGTCGAGAAGCCACGCCGGTGCCTCGCCCGCCTCGCGCACCAGCCCCGGCAGCAGCAGGATCCAGGCCCAGACCAGGAAACCCGCGACCAGGCCGGCGATCACCGCGCGCGGCGGCGTGCGCGGCCGCAGCACCGCGAACAGCACCGCCGGCGCGACCGTGGCCAGCGCCGAGAACGACACCGCGCCGAGGTCGGCCAGCGCCTCGCTGTCGGTGGTCACGCGGCTGTAGGCCCAGGCCAGCAGCACCAGCGCGAGGATCGCCACGCGGCGCTGCATCAGCACCGCACCGCGCAGGTCGCCGCGCCGCTGCGCCCAGGCGCCGCGCACCATCAGCGGCGTGATCCAGTGGTTGCCGATCATCACGCTGAGGGTCAGGGTCGCCAGGATCACCATGCCCGTCGCCGCGCTGAGCCCGCCCAGGAAGGCGACCAGGGCGAGGCCGCCGCGGTCGGCGGCCAGCGGCAGCGCGAGCACGTAGAGGTCCGAGGGCACGCCCAGCGGCGCCAGCCAGGCCTCGCCGGCGCGCGCCAGCGGCAGGATCGGCAGCGAGATCAGGAGCATGTACAGCGGGAACAGCCAGCGTGCGGTGCGCAGGTAGCGCGGGTCCTGGCATTCCACCGCGGCGACGTGGAACTGGTGCGGCAGCACGAACATCGCCAGCGCGCCGAGCAGGATCAGGGCCGGAAACCCGCTGCTGTCGGCCGGCTGCGGCATGGTCGTGGGCAGCGCCGGTTCCGGAACCGGCAGCCCGATCAGGAACACGCCCACCGCCAGCATCGCGCCGAGCTTGAGCAGGGCCTCCATCGCGATCGCCAGCACCAGGCCGCGGTTGTGCTCGACCGCGGATGCGCGACGGGTGCCGAACAGCATCGCGAACAGCGCCATCGCCAGCGCGACGTAGAGCGCGCTGTCGCGCCACGGCGGCGGCGCCAGCTCGGAGGCGCGGGTGATGAGCCCGTAGCTCATCGCCACCGCCTTCAGCTGCAGCGCCACGTACGGCATGATCCCGAGCACCGTGATCGCGGTGACGGTGGCGGCGAGCCAGGAATTCTTGCCGAGCCGGGTGGCGACGAGGTCGGCGATCGAGGTGGAGTTGTGTTCGTGCGCCAGCCGCGCCAGGCGCTGCATGAAGGCGTAGCCGAACACGTACAGCACGATCGCGCCGATGAAGGTCGGCGGCACCGGCCAGCCGGAGCGCTCGGCCTGGGTCACCGTGCCGTAGAAGGTCCACGAGGTGCAGTGCACCGCCAGCGACAGGCTGTAGATCAGCGCGCCGTGGCGCCCGGCCGCCTGCGGCCGGCGTTCGCCCCACACCGCCGCGCCGAACAGCAGCGCCAGCCAGACGAGGCCGGCGGCGACGACCAGTCCCGCGCTCAGCACCCCGGCATCCCGCGGATCAGCGCGCTCCGGAGAGCCGGTCGAGCGCCGCCGTCAGCCAGCGCAGCTGCACGCCCTGCCGGGTGTCGTAGTCGGCCCCCGAGTATCCCCACCAGTCCCAGCATGCCTTCGGATTCAGCGGCGTATAGCTTGCCCGCGTCTGCGGATACAGCACCACCAGGCCGTAGGCGTCGGCCCAGCGGTTGAAGCCGGACCCGCGCACGAAGGCGTCGCCGACGCTGTCGGCATTCTGCTCGCAGCCGTGCAGGACCACCACGGCGCCGCAGGACTCGCCGCGGCAGCGCTCGGGAACATAGAGGTAGCCGGTGTCGCCGAGGTAGGCATCGGCGCCCTCGGGCTGCAGCGCAGCCTGGTCGAACGGCATCAGCGCACCGCCGGCCTGCGCCGGCGCCGCGTTCGCTGCGCTGCCGTAGATCGCCTCCAGGGCGGCGCCTGCGGCGTCGAAGCCGCAGGCGTTGAGGAAGGGCGTGCCGGTGGTGGCGCAGTCGACGCCGGTGTCGGCGGTCGGCAGCCCGTGGCCGAGCTCGCGGGCGTCGTCGACCACCACCTCCAGGCCCGGCGCGTCCGCGGCGAGCGTGCGGTAGAGGTTGGCGGCCGCCTGTGCGACCGGCGCGGCGACGACGGGATCCCTGCGCCCGTGCAGGATCCACACCCGGTCGCCCTCCAGTCCCGACAGGTCGCCGATGCGTCCGGCCTGCGCGCGTTCGCGCACCTGCGCGGCGAGCGTGGCGGCGTCCGGGGCCGGTTCGCCCTTCATGCAACTGCCCAGCGCCTGCTGCAGGTCGCCGCCGGCACAGCCGTAGGGTGGGCCGGCGACCAGGCCCGCGCCGACGAAGCGCTCGGGGAAGGCCAGGTGCGCCTGCGTCGCGAACGCGGCGCCCGACGACAGCCCGACCACCGCCACGCGCCCGGGATCGATGCCGAGCGCCGGCAGCGGCGCGGCTTCCTGCGCCTGCGCACAGGCGCCGAGCAGCGCCGCGGCGAGCGCGGCGAGGACGGGACGACGGATGGGGGACGAAGGCATGCGGTCGGGTCCGGTGGCGCGCCGGGACGGGATGGAGCGGCCCGGGCCGGCGCGCGGTCGATGGATCGAACGGGTCGATCAGAAGTTGTAGCGCAGCGAGGCGTAGTAGTTGCGTGGCCACGCATAGTAGGCGGTCTGGATGTTGGCCACGTTCGAGAACTCCTGGCCGTCGGTCTTGTAGACCTCGTCGCTCAGGTTGCGCACGCCGGCGCGCACCTGCCAGGTGTTGGCCGGGGAATCCCAGCCGCCGAACAGGCCGTAGACGGTGTAGGCGTCCTGCCTGAGCACGTCGCGGTTGTCGACCGACAGCCAGGTGTCGTCGCGGTAGGAGGCGTCGGCGCCGAAGGTCAGGATGCCGCCGTCGTCGAGGTAGACGTTCTGCGTCACCGCCAGGCGCGCGCTCCACTCCGGCGAGAACGGCACGTGCTCGTGGCTCACCGCCGCGTTGTAGAACGGCGACGACGGATCGGTGCGCGGGTCGTCGAAGGCGTCGTAGCTGGCGTCGAGGTAGGACACCTGGCCGGAGATCCGGGTGCCCTCGCCCAGCAGCGCCACGCCCTCGAACTCGACGCCGTCGATGGTCAGCTCGGCCGCGTTGATGACCGGGAACTCGCTCGGCGTCTCGCCGGCGACCCGCGCCTGGAAGTCCTTGTAGTCGCTGCGGAACACCGTGGCGTTGCCCTGCAGGCGGTTGTTCGCCGAACGCATCTTGACGCCCGCCTCGTAGGTCCACACCGTCTCCGGCTCGAACTCGGCGTTGGCGACCTCGGCCGCGTTGTTGGCGCGACCGTTGAACCCGCCGGACTTGAAGCCGCGGTTGGCCGACACATAGGCCATGACCTGCTCGCTGAACGCCTTCTGCAGGCTGATCGACGGCGTCCACGCGTCCCAGGTCTGCTCGGCCGAGAACGCCACCGTCTCGTCGAGCGCGGTGAACGGCGCGCCCCAGAAGGTGCTGGTGGTGCGGTCGTAGTCCTTGGTCTCGCGGGTGTAGCGCAGGCCGGTGGACAGCGTCCAGCTCGGCACGAATTCCCAGGTCACGTGCGCGAACGCCGCCGCGCTCTCGGTGTCGAGGTGGTCGGCGATGGTGCGGCGGAAGCTGACCGGCGCGCCGGCGAAGGCGAAGATGTCGTCGCCGAAGGCGATCTGCTCGGACGGCACCACCTCGTTGAGGTAGTACAGGCCGTACACCGCCTGCAGGGTGTCGCCGTTGTCGAACTGCGCCTGCAGTTCCTGGCTGACCTGGCGCTGGTTGAGGCCGACGTAGACGTCGCCGAGTTCGTACTCGGAAGCGTCGATGTCGATGAACGACTGCGTCTCCAGGCGCCGATAGCCGGTGATGCTCTTGAGGGTCCAGTCGCCGAGGTTCCAGCTCAGGGTCGCAGCGCCGCCCTTGTGGGTCAGCTTCTGGCCCTGGTCGGGGCCGAAGGAGGTGGCCGCTTCGAAGTCCCACTCGCCCTGCGGCGCCGGCATCAGCACCACCGGCCCGAGCAGGAGATCGGTCTGCACCAGGTCCGCCTCCGGGCGGCCCAGGGTCAGCGCGTTGTCCTGCCGCGTGTAGTCGACCGTGAACACCGCGCTGAAGTCGTCGGAGGGACGCACCGCGAGCTTGAGGCGCGCGGCGGAGGTGTCGTCCTCGTTGAACTCGCGGCCGCTGGCCGGGTCCTCGACGTAGCCGTCGTTGTCGGTGTTCACCGCCGCGAGGCTGGCGGAGATCGTGTCGGTGAACGGGGTGGAGCCGTAGAAGCGCTGCTCCAGGCGGCCGTGGTCGCCGACGGTGAGTTCGACCGCGCCCTCGCTGTACTGCGCTGGGTCGCGGGTGGTGATCTTGATCGCGCCGCCGGTGGAGTTCTTGCCGTACAGCGTGCCCTGCGGGCCGCGCAGCACCTCGACCTGCTGGATGTCGAACAGGCTGAACAGCGCGCCGTTGATGCGCGAGTAGTAGACGTCGTCGACGTACATGCCGACGCCGGGATCGAAGGTCTGCAGCGCGTCGGGCTGGCCGATGCCGCGGATGAACACGTTGACGCTGTTCGACGAACCGCGGCCCTGCACGATGTTGAGGTTGGGCACGGCCCCCTGCAGACCGTCGACGTTGCTGGCCTGCAGGTCGCGCAGGTCGTCGGGATCGAACGCGCTGACCGCGACCGGCACGTCCTGCGCGGACTCGACGCGACGGCGTGCGGTGACGGTGATCGCATCGAGCGTCGTGGCCCGCTCGCTGGCGGTGGACGCGGCGATCGGCGCCTGTGCCGGATCGGCGGGATCCGCGCTCTGCGCCGAGACCGAGGCCGATGCTCCCAGTGCGAGGCCGACGGCCAGGCTCAGGTACGTGCGCTTCATGTTGCCCTCCCCTTCTTGCATGCGGCTCGACGGCCGATCAGGGGCGCAGCCTAGGCGGGGGCGGAGCGCGGCGCATCGTACCTTGGTCCAGTGGGCCGTCGTCCTGCGCGCCGGGAGACTCGCGGCGGGGAAAAACCGCAGTCGGAGCACCGCATGTCCTTCCTGATCGTCCTGCTCGCCCTGAGCTTCCTGATGTTCGTCGCGTACCGGGGCTACAGCGTGATCCTGTTCGCGCCGGTGGCGGCGCTGGGCGCGGTGCTGCTGACCGACCCCACCCTGGTCGCACCGATGTTCACCGGGCTGTTCATGGACCGCATGGCGGGCTTCGTGCGGCTGTACTTCCCGGTGTTCCTGCTCGGCGCGATCTTCGGCAAGGTGGTCGAGCTGTCGGGGTTCTCCAAGTCCATCGTCGCCGCGACCATCCGCCTGTTCGGCGCGAAGCGCGCGATGCTGTCGATCGTGGCGGTGTGCGCGCTGCTGACCTACGGCGGCGTGTCGCTGTTCGTCGTGGTGTTCGCGGTCTACCCCTTCGCCGCGGAGCTGTTCCGGCAGAGCGACATCCCCAAGCGGCTGATCCCGGGGACCATCGCGCTCGGCGCCTTCACCTTCACCATGGACGCCCTGCCGGGCACGCCGCAGATCCAGAACATCATCCCCGGCGGCTTCTTCGGCACCGACACCTGGGCCGCGCCGGTGCTGGGCACGCTCGGCGGCGTCTTCATCCTGACCGTCGGACTCGTCTACCTGGAAGCGCGCCGCCGCGCCGCCGCGGCCCGGGGCGAAGGCTACGGCGAGGACCTGCGCAACGAACCCGAGCCCTTCGCCGGCGAGCGCCTGGTCAATCCGCTGATCGCGCTCATGCCGCTGGTGCTGGTGGGCGTGGCCAACAAGGTGCTGACCCTGGCCATCCCCGAGTTCTACGGCGCCAGCCATGCCTTCGTACCGGCGGTGATCGGCGACACCACGCCGGTGGTGCAGGAGGTGCCGAAGGTCGCCGGCGTGTGGGCGGTCGAGGGCGCGCTGCTGCTCGGCATCCTCTGCGTGCTCGCGTTCGCGTGGAAGCCGGTGGTCGGCCGCTTCGCCGAGGGCACCAGGACCGCGGTCGGCGGCGCCCTGCTGGCGGCGATGAACACCGCGTCCGAGTACGGCTTCGGCGCGGTCATCGCCGCGCTGCCGGGCTTCCTGGTCGTCGCCAACGCGCTGCAGGGCATCCCCGATCCGCTGGTCAACGAGGCGGTGACCGTCACCGCGCTCGCCGGCATCACCGGCTCGGCCTCGGGCGGCATGTCGATCGCACTGGCGGCGATGGCCGAGACCTTCATCGCCAACGCCGAGGCCGCGGGCATCCCGATGGAGGTCCTGCACCGGGTCGCGGCCATGGCCTCGGGCGGCATGGACACCCTGCCCCACAACGGCGCGGTGATCACCCTGCTGGCCGTCACCGGCCTCACCCACCGCCAGGCCTACGGCGACATCTTCGCGATCACCGTGATCAAGACGCTCGCGGTATTCACCATCATCGGCCTGTTCTACCTGACCGGGTGGGTGTGATGCGGGGACGCGCGGAGCGGGAGATGCGGAAACGAGACTGACGCGCCGCCGCCCGTGCAGGCCGGGCCGGCAACATGCGACGCCTCCTCTCGCTCCTCACTCCTCGTCTATCGCTCCTCGCTCCGCCGTTTCCGTCCGTCGCGTCGGCGCGGAAAGCAGCTACGAAAAAGGCGGGCCGAGGCCCGCCTTCTTCGTTCCGCTGCGCTTCGGCCGGTCAGGCCTGGGCGGCGGTGTCTTCCTCGATCGCCTTGATCGACAGGCGGATGCGGCCCTGCTTGTCGACCTCGAGCACCTTGACCTTGACCACGTCGCCTTCCTTGAGCTTGTCGGAGACCTTCTCGACGCGCTCGCTGGAGATCTGCGAGACGTGCACGAGGCCGTCCTTGCCCGGGGCGATGGTCACGAAGGCGCCGAAGTCCATGATCTTGGCGACCTTGCCCTCGTAGATCCGCCCCGGCTCGACGTCGGAGGTGATCTGCTCGATGCGCGACTTCGCCGCCTGCGCGGCCGCCGCGTTGACCGAGGCGATGACGATGGTGCCGTCGTCCTGGATGTCGATCTGGGTACCGGTCTCCTTGGTGATGGCCTGGATGGTCGAGCCACCCTTGCCGATCACCTCGCGGATCTTGTCCGGGTGGATCTTCATCGTCAGCAGGCGCGGCGCGAAGTCCGACAGCTCGCCGCGCGGCGCGGTCAGCGACTTGGCCATCTCGCCGAGGATGTGCAGACGCCCGGCCTTCGCCTGGGTCAGCGCCACCTTCATGATCTCCTCGGTGATGCCCTCGATCTTGATGTCCATCTGCAGCGCCGAGATGCCGCCCTCGGTACCCGCGACCTTGAAGTCCATGTCGCCGAGGTGGTCCTCGTCACCGAGGATGTCGGAGAGCACGACGAAGTCGTCGCCTTCCTTCACCAGGCCCATCGCGATGCCAGCCACCGGCGCCTTGATCGGCACGCCAGCGTCCATGAGCGACAGCGAGGAGCCGCAGACCGAGGCCATCGAGGACGAGCCGTTGGACTCGGTAATCTCCGACACCACGCGGATGGTGTAGGGGAACTCCTCCATCGTCGGCATCACCGCGAGCACGCCGCGCTTGGCGAGGCGGCCGTGGCCGATCTCGCGACGCTTCGGGCCCATCATGCGGCCGGCCTCGCCCACCGAGTACGGCGGGAAGTTGTAGTGGAACAGGAAGTGGTCCTTGTACTCGCCCGAGACGGCGTCGATGACCTGGCCGTCGCGCGCGGTGCCGAGGGTGGTGATCACCAGGCCCTGCGTCTCGCCGCGGGTGAACAGCGCCGAGCCATGGGTACGCGGCAGCACGCCGACGCGGGTGCTGATCGCACGCACGGTATCGAGCTGGCGGCCGTCGATGCGCACCTTGGTCGACAGCACCGACTGGCGCATGGTCTGGTACTCGAGCTCGCCGAACTCCTTGGCCATGTCGGCCGCGGTCCAGCCCGAGGTCTCGGCATGCGGCGCGAGCGCGGCAAGGGTGTCCTTCTTCAGTGCCGAGATGGCGTCGCGGCGCTCGAGCTTGTCGCGGACCGCGAAGGCCTTGGTCAGGCCCTCGCCGACCTGCGCCTTCAGCGCGGCGACCAGCGCCTCGTTGCGCGCCGGAGCGGCCCAGTCCCAGGCCTTGACGCCGACTTCGGCGGCCAGCTCGTTGATCGCGTTGATCGCGACCTGCATTTCCTTGTGGCCGAACATCACCGCGCCGAGCATGACGTCCTCGGACAGCAGCTCAGCCTCGGACTCGACCATCAGCACCGCGTTGGCGGTACCGGCGACGACCAGCTCGAGCTGCGACTCCTTGAGCTCGGCGGCGGTCGGGTTCAGCAGGTACTGGCCGTCCCTGTAGCCGACCTTGGCCGCACCGATCGGGCCGGCGAACGGCAGGCCCGACAGCGCCAGCGCCGCGGAGGCGCCGATCAGCGCCGGGATGTCGCCGTCGACCTCGGGATTGAGCGAGACGACCGTGGCGATGATCTGGACTTCGTTCTTGAAGCCTTCGGGGAACAGCGGGCGGATCGGGCGATCGATCAGACGCGAGGTCAGCGTCTCCTTCTCGCTGGGGCGCGCCTCGCGCTTGAAGAAGCCGCCCGGAATGCGGCCGCCGGCGTAGAACTTCTCCTGGTAGTCGACCGTGAGCGGGAAGAAGTCCATCCCCTCGCGCACGTTCTTGTTGCCGACCGCAGTGACCAGCACCACGGTGCCGTCGACACTGACGAGCACCGCGCCGCTGGCCTGACGGGCGATTTCGCCCGTTTCCAGAGTGACCTGGTGGTTACCGTACTGGAACGTCTTGGTTACTTTCGCCACGTAATTCTCCTCGGCCTGGCCGGTTTAGCGACGGATGCCGAGACGGCCGATCAGGTCCCGGTAGCGCTCGGCGTCCTTGCGCTTGAGATAGTCCAGCAGGCTGCGGCGCTGGTTGACCAGCATCAGCAGGCCGCGGCGGGAATGATGGTCGTGCTTGTGCACCTTGAAATGGCCCGTGAGCTGCTCGATACGGGCCGACAGCAGGGCGACCTGGACTTCCGGCGAACCGGTGTCGTTCTCGCCGCGCGCGTATTCCTGGATGATCTTCTGGGTGTCGATGGACATGTCGTTCTCTGTAGATGCGAAGCGTGCAGAAACGCGAACCGGGCCGAATCCGTGGGATCGACCCCGACGCACCGCTGCGCCCGCCGGTTGGGTGTGGCCTGCAAAAGGCGCGGAATTGTAGCCTGCGGGCTCCTTGGCGGACAAGGCGCGCCCGCCCTGCCCCGCCGGACGGCCGGCCGGGGCGGCGCGTCAGCCGGCGGCCGCCGACAGCGCGGCCCAGCGGAACAGTCGCTGGGGCCGCAGCATCATCGTCTTGTCCAGGCGCCCGAATCCGAGCGCGCGCGCGTCCGCACCGAGCACCACGATGTCGGCCTCTACCGGCCCCTGCGCGTCCGGCAGCCTGAACCGCTGGCCCTGCGCGAAGCGTCGTGCCGCCGCGGCGTCGAGCTGCAGCCGCGGCCAGGCGACGAGGCCGGCATCGAGGGGCAACAGGTGGACGTCGACCGCATCGCGGCCTTCGCGCTCGGCCAGCGCACGCAGCGCATCGAGCGTGACCATGGCCGGGGCGCGGAACGGATCCACCCACAGCCGGCGCAGCACGGCGACGTGGGCGCCGCAGCCCAGCGCCTCGCCCAGGTCGCGGACCAGGCTGCGCACGTAGGTGCCGGAGCCGCATTCGATCTCGAGTTCCACGCGGCCGTGCTCCAGCGCCAGGCACTCGAGCCGGTGCACCTCGACCTCGCGCTCGGCGACCTCGATCGCCTCGCCGCGGCGGGCCTTGGCGTAGAGCGGCTCGCCGCCCTGCTTCAGCGCCGAATAGATCGGCGGGCGCTGGCGGATGCGGCCGCGCAGCGGCACGAGCGCGTCCTCGACGGCCTGCGCGCCGAGCGCGGGGACCGCGCGCTCGCGCAGGGTCGCGCCGTCGGCGTCGTCGGTGTCGGTGGTGCGGCCGAGCACGGCGACGGTGCGATAGGCCTTGCGTGCGCCGAGCAGGCCGCCGGCGAGCTTGGTCGCCTCGCCGAAGCACAGCGGCAGCAGGCCGGTCGCCAGCGGATCGAGGCTGCCGGTATGGCCGGCCTTGGCGGCGCGGAACAGGTGGCGCGCACGCTGCAGCGCCTGGTTCGAACTCATGCCCTGCGGCTTGTCGAGCAGGACGATGCCGTCGAGCTCGCGGAACACGGTGCGGGTACGCGGGGTCATGGCGGAACAGGCATGGCGGCGCCCTGCCCCGGCCGCGCCGCGGCCGGAGCGGGTGCGATCAACGGGACCCGGTCCCGTCGGCCGCCTCCCCCGCCCCCCCGTCGTCGACATCGCGCAGCAGCGAGTCGATGCGCTCGCCGCGGTCGACGGAGTCGTCGTAATGGAAGTGCAGCTCGGGCACCGAGCGCATCCGGAGCATGCGGCCGAGCTGGAAGCGCAGCTCGCGCGCGAGCTCGCGCAGCGCCTTGACTCCTTCCGCCGCGCGCTCGGCCTGCAGCGCGGTGACGAACACCTTGGCGTGCGCCAGGTCGCGGCTGACCTCGACGTCGCTGACGCTCATCGACGGCAGGCCATGTTCGCGCACCGCCTGGTGGACGAGCTGGCCGACCTCGCGACGCAGCTGTGCCGAGACGCGATCGGTGCGATGGAAGGACTTGGCGCTGGGCATGGCGTGGTACCGGGTGGGATGGAACGGGCGGATCGAAGGCTCGGGGGCCAGAGCGCACGAAGGCGGCGACGCGATGCGCCGCCGCCTGTCGCCTGCCCTGCCGGCGGACGGCGCTTACAGCGTCCGCGCGACCTCGATGCGCTCGAAGCACTCGATCTGGTCGCCCGGCTTGACGTCGTTGTACTGCTTGACGGCGATGCCGCACTCGGTGCCGGCGCGCACCTCGTCGACGTTCTCCTTGAAGCGGCGCAGCGACTCCAGCTCGCCCTCGAAGATGACCGTGTTGTCGCGGAGCACGCGGATCGGCTTGTTCCGGCGTACCACGCCCTCGACCACCATCGAACCCGCGACCGCGCCGAACTTCGAGCTGCGGAACACGTCGCGGACCTCGGCGGTACCGATGATCTCCTCGCGGATCTCCATGCCGAGCAGGCCCGAAGCGACCTGCTTCACCTGGTCGATGACGTCGTAGATGATCGAGAAGTAGCGCAGGTCCAGCCCGCCGGTCTCGATCACCTTGCGCGCCGACGCGTCGGCACGGACGTTGAAGCCGATGATCGTCGCCTTCGACGCGGCGGCGCGGGTGGCGTCGGACTCGGTGATGCCGCCGACGCCCGAGATGATCACGTTGATCTTGATCATGTCGTTCGACAGCGCGGTCAGCGCCTCGCGGAGCGCCTCGGCCGAGCCCTGGACATCCGCCTTGATGACCAGGTTCAGCTGCTGCTGATCGCCCTGGCCCATCTGCGCCATGATGTCTTCCATGCGCTGCGCGCCCTGCGCGCCCAGCCGCGACTCGCGCGCCTTGGCCTCGCGCTGCTGCGCGACTTCCTTGGCCAGGCGCTCGTCGGCGACGACCACGAAATCGTCGCCCGCCGAGGACACGCCCGACAGGCCGAGCACCTGCACCGGGATCGACGGACCGGCCGACTGCACCTGCTGGCCGTTCTCGTCGAACAACGCGCGCACGCGTCCGTAGTGCACGCCGCAGACCATGTAGTCGCCGCGGTTGAGGGTGCCCTGCTGCACGAGCACGGTGGCCACCGGGCCGCGGCCCTTGTCCAGCGAGGCCTCGACCACGACGCCGGCGGCGCGCGCGTCGAACACCGCGGTCAGCTCCAGGAACTCCGACTGCAGGATGATCGCGTCCAGCAGGTCGTCGACGCCCTGGCCGGTCTTGGCCGAGATCGGCACGACCTGCACGTCGCCGCCGAAGTCCTCGGCGACCACGTCGTGCTGGATCAGCTCCTGCTTGACCCGCTCGGCGTTGGCGTCGGACTTGTCGATCTTGTTGACCGCGACGATCAGCGGCACCTTCGCGGCGCGCGCGTGCTGGATCGCCTCGATCGTCTGCGGCATGACGCCGTCGTCGGCCGCCACCACCAGCACCACGATGTCGGTCAGCTTCGCGCCGCGCGCGCGCATCGAGGTGAAGGCGGCATGGCCGGGCGTGTCGAGGAAGCTGACCACGCCCTTGGCGGTCTCGACGTGGTAGGCGCCGATGTGCTGGGTGATGCCGCCGGCCTCGCCCGAGGCGACCTTGGTGCGGCGGATGTAGTCCAGCAGCGAAGTCTTGCCGTGGTCGACGTGGCCCATGATGGTGACCACCGGCGGACGCGGGCTGCGATCGCCGGCGACCTCGGTGTGCGCCTCGAGCGCGGTCTCGGCGTCGTTCTCCTGCGCGCGCACGGCGGTATGGCCGAGTTCCTCGACCACCAGCACCGCGGTGTCGTGGTCGATCGACTGGTTGATGGTCGCCATGACGCCCATCTTGAACAGCGCCTTGACCACGTCGGCGCCCTTGATCGCGAGCTTCTGCGCGAGGTCGGAGACGACGATGTTGTCGCCGATGGCGACCTCGCGGGCGACCGGCGCGGTGGGCCGCGCGAACCCGTGCGCGCCACCGCCGCTGCGCGCCTGCTCGACGCCGCGTCCGCGCACGCCCTTCTTCTTGCCGGAGCTGCGGCGGGCGCGATCGCTGTCGGAGAGGTGCATCGGGCCGCTGCCGAAACGGCGCCCGCCGCGATCGTCGCGCTCGCGCTCGCCGCCGCGCGGCGCGGTCTTGCCCGGGCGTGGGCCGGCCGACGGGGTCGGCGCCGGCGCCGCCGCGGCCGCCGCTGCGCGGCGCTCCTCGTCGCGCTTCTTGACGTCGACGAGAATGGTCGGATTCTTCGGCCGGATCGAGATGCGGTCCTCGTCGACGGTGCGCGGCGGCCGCGCCGCGATCGCGTCGGCCTTGGCCTTGGCCTCGGCTTCGACACGCTCGGCCTCGGCACGCAGCGCGGCGGCCTCGGCGGCCTCGGCCTCCTCCTGGCGCCGCGCTTCCTCGGCGCGCTGCTCGGCCTCGGCATGGGCGCGCTCGGCGTCCTCGCGCGCCTGCTCCTCGGCCGCCTGGCGGCTGCGCGACTCGTCGAGCTTGCGCTGCGCGTCCTCGCGCTCGGCGTCGGCCTGGGCCGGCGCGTCGCTGCGCTTGACGTAGGTGCGCTTCTGGCGGACCTCGACGTTGACGGTGGACTTGCTCTTGCCGGCCGCGACCGTGAGCTCCTGCACCTTGCGGCGCTTGAGCGTGATCTGCCGCGGCGCGTCTTCGGCGGCGGGCGTCTCGGTCTTGCCGTGGGTGCGACGCAGGAAGCCGAGGAGCTTCATCTTCTCGGTCGGCGTCACCACCTGATCCGGCCCGTCGAAGGTCATGCCCGCCTCGCCGAGCTGCTCCATGAGCTTCTCGACGGGGGTGCCGACCAACTTGGCGAGCGTGCGAACGGTGACTTCGGACATGTGGCTTCCTGTTCCTGCGGTCAGGTCGCACCGGTCGGTGCGACGTGTGACTTCGCCCTCGTCGGAGGGCCGTGGATTCTACTCTTGTGCCGCGATGCCGGCGTTCAGCCGGCCTGCTCCAGGCGCTCGATCTCGGCGGCGCGGGCGGCGAGGATCAGGGCGGCGGCGTGCTCGGCGTCCATCCCCTCGATGTCGAGGATGTCGTCGACCGCCTGCTCGGCGAGATCGTCCGCGGACACGATGCCGCGCGCGGCCATGACGTAGGCGGTGGCCTCGTCCATGCCCGGCAGCGCCAGCAGGTCCTCGGCCGGCCTGTGCTCGTCGAGACCCTCCTCGACCGCGAGCGCGTCGTTGAGCAGCGCGTCGCGGGCGCGGGCGCGCAGCTCCTCGACGATGTCCTCGTCGAAGCCCTCCACGGCCAGCAGCTCGCCGACCGGGACGTAGGCGATCTCCTCGACCGTGGTGAAGCCCTCGGACACCAGGATGCCGGCGATCTCCTCGTCGACCTCGAGCTTGTCCTGGAACAGCGCGCGCGCGCTGGCCTGCTCGGCCTCGCTCTTGGCCACGACCTGGTCCTGGGTCATGACGTTGAGCTGCCAGCCGGTGAGGCGGCTGGCCAGGCGCACGTTCTGGCCGCCCTTGCCGATCGCCTGCGCGAGCTTGTCCTCGGCGACCGCCAGGTCCATCGAGTGCTTTTCCTCGTCGACGATGATCGACTGCACCTCGGCCGGCGCCATCGCGTTGATCACCAGCTGCGCCGGGTTGTCCGACCACAGCACGATGTCGATGCGCTCGCCGTTGAGCTCGTTGGATACCGCCTGCACGCGCGAGCCGCGCATGCCGATGCAGGCGCCGATCGGATCGGTGCGGGTGTCGTGCGCGAGCACCGCGATCTTGGCGCGGTCGCCCGGGTCGCGGGCCGCGGCCTTGATCTCGACCAGCCCCTGCCCGACTTCCGGCACCTCGAGCTTGAACAGCTCCATCATGAACTCGGGCGCGGCGCGGCTGATGAACAGCTGCGGGCCGCGGATCTCCGAACGCACGTCGTAGAGATAGCCGCGGACGCGGTCGCCCGGACGCAGCGTGTCGCGCGGGATGCCCTTGTCCTTGGGGATGAAGGCCTCGGCGTTGCCGCCCAGGTCGACGTAGATGTTGCCGCGCTCGGCGCGCTTGACCACGCCGATCACCAGCTCGCCGATGCGGTCCTTCCAGGCCTCGACGACCTGCGCGCGCTCCGCCTCGCGGACGCGCTGCACGATCACCTGCTTGGCGGCCTGCGCCGCGATGCGGCCGAACTCGGCGTTCTCGACCTGCTCCTCGATGAACTCGCCGATCTCGGCGTCGGCCTTGTCGTCGACCGCGTCCATGAGGCGGACCTGGCGCTCCGGCGACTCCATGACCACGTCGTCGGCGACCACTTCCCAGCGGCGGAAGGTCTCGTACTCGCCGCTCTTCGGATCGATCTTGACGCGCATGGCGACGTCCTGATCCGGGTAGCGCTTCTTCGCGGCCGAAGCCAGGGCGGCTTCCATCGCTTCGACGATGACTTCGCGCGGCACGCCCTTTTCGTTGGCGACCGCATCCACCACCATCAAGAGTTCCTTGCTCATGGTCTTACTGCTCCGCGTCCGGCGACTCGTCGCCTGAAGTGTTGGAATCGTCCGCGTCGGCCTGGCCGCGCGCGCTCTTGGCGCCCCGTGCGCCCTTCTTCGCCTTGCCCTCGCTCACCAGCCCGAGGGCCGCGTAGTCCGGCACGATCCGCGCCTTGTCGACGTTGTCGTGCGCGACCTCGACCTCCGCACCGTCGACCTCGAGCACGACGACCTGCCCGGCCACCCGCACGATCCGGCCCTGGTAACGGCGGCGGCCGTCCTGCGGCAGGCGCAGGCCGACCTTGACCGTCTCGCCCTGATGCCGCGCGAACTGCGCGACGCTGAACAGCGGGCGGTCGAGACCGGGCGAGGACACCTCCAGCACGTACTGGCTGGAGATCGGATCCTCGACGTCCATCACCGCCGACACCTCGCGGCTTACCGTCTCGCAGTCCTCGAGGGTGACGCTGCGATCGGCGGCGTCGATGTAGATCCTGAGCAGCGCCCGCGACGGCGAGGGAACGTATTCGACTCCCAGCAGCTCCAGACCGAGCCCCAGCGACGCGATCACGGGCGCGAGCAGGGCGGCGATGTCGTCGGTCTTGTTGGACACGCGTCGGATCCCTGAAATATGGCGCGATGGAAACAAAAAAAGGGCCATCGGCCCCTTCCGGTACATCCCGTGTTCCGGTGGCCGGCCCGAAGCAGTGGGGCCGGCCCAGGCCAGGAAGAAAAAGAGCCTCGCAGTGGAGGCTCTTTCACATCCTGAGCTGGTAGCGGGGGCAGGATTTGAACCTGCGACCTTCGGGTTATGAGCCCGACGAGCTGCCAGACTGCTCCACCCCGCATCAGGAGCGAGATTGTAACGTGTTCCCGGTTTCCGGCGCAAGCCTGATGAAGCGAAACCGGCGTTACCAATCCAACGCCGACGATGATACCAGCCGACGTCGGAGGAATGAACCTCTCTAGGCGCCGAACGCGCGCTGGCACCACGCCATCAGCGGGCTCCAGCCGATGCCCAGCACCAGCAGCGCGAACGCGTTCACCGAGAACACCGCGCGCAGCGGGCGGTCGGCGTGCGGCAGCACCGGCGCCCCGCCGGCGGGCTCGTCGAAGAACATCACCTTGATGACGCGCAGGTAGTAGAACGCGCCGACCACCGCGAACACGACGCCCACCACCGCCAGCCACAGCATGTCGGCGCCCACCGCCGCGCGCAGCACCGCGAGCTTGGCCCAGAAGCCGAGGAACGGCGGCACGCCGGCCAGCGAGGCCATGACGAACATCACCATCCACGCATGCCACGGGCTGCGCGCGTTGAGGCCGCGGAAGTCGTCGACGTGCTCGGCCTCGAAACCCTTGCGCGAGAGCAGGACGATCGCGCCCCAGGCCGCGGTCGACATCACCGCGTAGCTCACCGCGTAGAACATCGCCGCCGCGTAGCCGGCCGGGTCCGCAGCCGCCAGGCCGAGGAACAGGAAGCCCACGTGCGACACCGTCGAATAGGCCAGCATGCGCTTGAGGTTGGGCTGCGCCAGCGCCAGCAGGTTGCCGATCACCAGCGACAGCACCGCGAGCCAGGCGACCGCGTCCTGCCAGTAGGCCGCCAGCGGGCCGGCGCCGGCCTCGAGCAGGCGGTAGGCCATGCCGAAGGCGGCGAGCTTGGGCGCCGAACCGATGAACACGGTGATGCCGGTCGGCGCGCCGTGGTAGACGTCGGGCAGCCACATGTGGAACGGGGCCGCGCCGAACTTGAACGCGACGCCGGTCAGCACGAACACCACGCCGAACAGCATCAGCTGGTGGTCGCCCTGCGCAGCGGCCGCGGCGTAGATCGCGGCGAGGTCGAGGCTGCCGGTCGCCCCGTAGAGCATCGACATGCCGTACAGCAGCATGCCCGAGGCCAGCGCGCCGAGGACGAAGTACTTCATCGCCGCCTCGGAGGCGCGCGGCGACTCGCGGTCCATCGCCACCAGCGCGTAGGTCGACAGCGCCATCAGCTCGAGGCCGAGGTACACCGTCAGCAGGTTGCCGGCAGAGACCAGCAGCAGCATGCCGAGCACCGAGAACAGCACCAGCAGGTGGAACTCGCCCTTGAACAGGCCGCGGTCGTCGAGGTAGGGCTTGGCGTACAGCAGCGCCAGGGCGCTGACCACGCACACGACCGCCTTCAGCACGTCGCCGACGAGGTCGCGCACGTACATGCCGCCGAAGGCGACCGCGAGGTCGCCCTGCACCGTCAGCGCCAGCCACGCGGTCACGGCGAAGATCGCGACCGCGAGGTAGTGGGTGATCGCGCGTCGCTGCTGCGGCACGAACAGGTCCACCACCAGCAGCGCGAACGCCGCCGTGGCCAGGAACAGCTCCGGCGCCATCGGCAGAAGATCGGCGACGGTGGGCATGGTGATCGGGGTGGTCATCGGTTGCGACGCCTTTAGAGCTTCGAGGTCGCGATCTGCGCGGCGAGCTGCGCGATCGAGACGTCCATCAGGTCGGTGAGCGGCTTGGGCCACAGGCCGAACAGCAGGGTGAACGCGGCGAACACGCCGAGCACCAGCCACTCGCGGCCGTTGATGTCCTTGAGCTGGGCGACGTGGTCGTTGGCGACCGGGCCGTACATGACCCGCTTGACCAGCCACAGGCTGTAGGCCGCGCCGGTGATCAGGGTGGTCGCCGCCAGGAACGCCAGCCACGGGTTCGCCTGGAAGCTGGCCAGGATCACCATGAACTCGCCGACGAAGCCGGAGGTGCCCGGCAGGCCCGAGTTGGCCATGGCGAAGAACACCATGAACAGCGCGAAACACGGCATCACGTTGGCCACGCCGCCGTAGTCGCCGATGGCGCGGGTGTGCATGCGGTCGTAGAGCACGCCGATGCAGGAGAACATGGCGCCCGACACGAAGCCGTGGCTGATCATCTGCACCATCGCGCCCTGCAGGCCGAGCTCGGCGGCGTCGGTGTTGCCGCTCTCGCGCACCAGCGCGAAGGCGATGAAGGTACCGAGGGTGACGAAGCCCATGTGCGCGATCGACGAGTACGCGACGAGCTTCTTCATGTCCTGCTGCGCGAGCGCCACCAGGCCGATGTAGACCACGGCGATCACCGACATCGCGATCGGCAGCCAGGCCCACTCGTGGCCGGCGTCGGGAACGATCGGCAGGGTGAAGCGCAGGAAGCCGTAGCCGCCGATCTTCAGCATGATCGCGGCCAGCACCACCGAACCCGCGGTCGGCGCCTCGACGTGGGCGTCCGGCAGCCAGGTGTGCACCGGGAACATCGGCACCTTCACCGCGAACGCCGCGAGGAACGCGAAGAACAGCCACATCTGCTCGGTCGCGGTCAGCGGCAGCGCCGCCAGGTCGGCGAGCTGGAAGCTGCCTCCCTTGAGGTACAGGTAGATCAGCCCGATCAGCATGAAGATCGAGCCGAGGAAGGTGTACAGGAAGAACTTCATCGCCGCGTACACGCGACGCGGGCCGCCCCACACGCCGATGATGATGAACATCGGGATCAGCATGCCCTCGAAGAACACGTAGAACAGCATCGCGTCCATCGCGGCGAACACGCCGATCATCAGGCCTTCCAGGATCAGGAAGGCGCCGTAGTACTGCGCCACGCGCTTGTCGATCGCCCGCCAGGCGCCGACCAGGACCAGCACCGAGGTCAGCGTGGTCAGCGCGATCAGCGCAACCGAGATGCCGTCGACGCCGAGGTGGTAGCGGATGTCGTAGGCCGGCACCCAGGCGCGGTCCTCGACCATCTGCATCGCGGCGCTGGTCGCGTCGAAGCCGGCGAGCATCGCCACGCTCGCGGCGAGCACCACCAGGGAAACCCCCAGGGCGAACCAGCGCGCGGATTCCGCGCGGCGGTCGCCGAAGGCGAGCGTCAGGGCGCCGCCGAGGATCGGCAGCCAGATCAACAGGCTCAGGATGGGCCAGTTCGGGGACATGGGCTGACTCTTGTTATCCGACAGCGCGCATCAGCGCGTACAGCAGCACGATGACGCCGAGGATCATCGCGAAGGCGTAGTGGTAGAGAAGTCCGGACTGCACCCGGCGCAGGACCGCGCCGAGCCGGTCGACGACCGCCGCCGAACCGTTGACCGCGACGCCGTCGATGAGCGCGGTGTCGCCGGCCTTGAAGAACAGGCGGCCGAGGCCGAGGCCGCCGCCGGCGAAGCCCTTGATCCACAGGTCGTCGAAGCCGTACTTGTTCTCGAGCACGCGGATCGGCAGGGCGAACATCCTGCGCGCGCGGTCGGCGATCGACGGCTGGAACAGGTAGATCCAGGTCGCCGCCGCAAAGCCGGCGAACGCGAACCAGAACGCGGGCGACGCGTAGAAGTGCAGGCCGAACGCCACCGCGCCGTGGAACAGCTCGCGGCCGATCTCGGCCACCCGGTCGTGCTCGGGCATCACGAAGATCGCGCCGTCGAAGAAGTCGCCGAACAGCATCGGTCCGATGGTGAAGAAGCCGATCGCGATCGAAGGGATCGCCAGCAGCACCAGCGGCAGGGTCACCACCCAAGGCGATTCGTGCGGCTCGACCGGTCCATGGTGGTGGTCGTCCTCGTGCACCTGCGCCTCGGCATCCTCGTGCGCGGCGTCGCCATGCGACTCGGCGTGGTCGGCGTGAGCGTCGCGGAAGCGTTCCGGCCCGTGGAAGGTCAGGTACAGCAGGCGGAAGCTGTAGAAGCTGGTCACGAACACGCCGAGCAGCACCGACCAGTAGGCGTACTGCTGCACCCAGCCGCCCTCGTGACGGGCGATCTCGGCGGCCTCGATGATGATGTCCTTCGAGTAGTAGCCGGCGAAGAACGGCGTGCCGACCAGGGCCAGGGTGCCGATCACCGCGGTGATCCAGGTGATCGGCATGTACCTGCGCAGGCCGCCCATCTTGCGCATGTCCTGTTCGTGGTGCATGCCCATGATCACCGAGCCCGCCGCCAGGAACAGCAGGGCCTTGAAGAAGGCGTGGGTCATCAGGTGGAACACGGCGGCCGAGTACGCCGATACGCCCAGGGCGACCGTCATGTACCCCAGCTGCGAGAGCGTCGAGTACGCCACGACGCGCTTGATGTCGTACTGGACGATGCCGATCAGGCCGGTGAAGAAGGCTGTGGTCGCACCGACGAACAGCACCACCTCGAGCGCGGTCGGCGACAGCTCGAACAGCGGCGACATGCGCGCGACCATGAAGATGCCGGCGGTGACCATCGTCGCAGCGTGGATCAGCGCCGAGATCGGGGTCGGGCCCTCCATCGAGTCCGGCAGCCACACGTGCAGAGGCACCTGCGCGGACTTGCCCATCGCGCCGACGAACAGGCAGATGCACACGAAGGTGATCGCCTGCCAGTCCAGCCCGATCAGCCCGGCCATGGTCTGGCCCTGGATCAGCTCCAGGCTGCCGAACACGGTGCGGTAGTCGAGCGACTCGAAGAAGAACAGGATGCCGGCGATGCCGAGCAGGAAGCCGAAGTCGCCCACGCGGTTGACCAGGAAGGCCTTCATGTTGGCGAAGATCGCCGACGGCCGCTTGAACCAGAAGCCGATCAGCAGGTACGACACCAGGCCCACCGCTTCCCAGCCGAAGAACAGTTGCAGGAAGTTGTTGCTCATGACCAGCATGAGCATCGAGAAGGTGAACAGCGAGATGTAGCTGAAGAACCGCTGGTAGCCCGGGTCCCCGTGCATGTAGCCGATGGTGTAGACGTGCACCAGCAGCGACACGAAGGTCACCACCACCATCATCATCGCGGTCAGGCGGTCGACCATGAAGCCGACATGGGCCGAATATCCGCCGATGTCGAACCAGGTGTAGACGTTGCCGTAGAACGACTCCGCCCCGCCCCACACCAGCTGCTGGAGGACGTAGAAGGACGCGGCGCAGGACACCGCCACGCCGAGGATGGTGACCGTGTGCGCGCCGACGCGGCCGATCTGGCGGCCGAACAGGCCGGCGAGGATGGCGCCGAGCAGCGGCGCCAGCGCGATGGTCAGGAGCAGGTTCTGGCTCAGCACCGGATCATCCTTTGAGCGTGTCGATCTCGGCGACGTTGATCGTGCGCCGATTGCGGAACAAGGTGACCAGGATCGCGAGGCCGATCGCGGCCTCGGCCGCGGCCACCGTGAGGATGAAGAACACGAAGATCTGGCCGTTGACGTCGCCGAGGAAGCGCGAGAAGGCGACGAAGTTGACGTTGACCGCCAGCAGCATCAGCTCGATCGCCATCAGCAGCACGATCACGTTCTTGCGGTTGATGATGATGCCGGCCACCGCGATGCTGAACAGCAGCGCGCCGACCGTCAGGTAATGTGCCAAGGTCACTTCGAGCCCTCCCCGCCCGCTCCCGCGGTCTCCACCGACGCGCCGGTGCGCGTGGTCCGGCGCGGCTGCGCGGCCATCTTCACCAGGCGCACGCGGTCGCCGCTGCGCACCCGCACCTGGCTGCCGGGATCCTGATGCTTGGTGCCCTCGCGACGGCGCAGGGTCAGCATCATCGCCGCGATCAGCGCCACGGTCAGGATGACCGCCGCGACCTCGAACGGCATCAGGTAGGCCGAGAACAGCGTGCGCCCGATCCATTCGATGTTCGACAGGCCCGCGGCCGCGGCCGGGTCCACCGCCGACATCTCGGTGGAGACGCGGCCGGCGAGGACGCCGATCAGGGTCAGCATCTCGGCGAACATCACCACCGCGACGACGATGCCCACCGGCAGGTAGCGGGCGAAGCCCTCGCGCAGCGGCGCGATGTTGATGTCGAGCATCATCACCACGAACAGGAACAGCACCATCACCGCGCCGACGTAGACCAGCACCAGCGCGATGCCGAGGAACTCGGCCTCGGCCAGGATCCACAGGCAGGCGGTCGAGAAGAACGTCAGCACCAGCGACAGCACCGCGTAGACCGGGTTGCGCGCGGAGATCACGCCCAGCGCGGCAGCGATGGCGAAGGCGGCGAAGACGTAGAAGGCGATCAGCGGAAAGTCCATGCCCTTGGTCCTCAGCGGAAGGCCGAATCGGCCGCGCGACGCTCGGCGATCTCGGACTCGAAGCGGTCGCCCAGCGCGAGCAGCTGCGGCTTGGTGACGATGTTCTCGCCGCGATTCTCGAAGTGGTACTCGAGGATGTGCGTCTCGACGATCGAGTCCACCGGGCACGACTCCTCGCAGAAGCCGCAGAAGATGCACTTGAACAGGTCGATGTCGTAGCGCGTGGTGCGCCGCGTGCCGTCGCCGCGGGGCTCGGAATCGATGGTGATGGCCAGCGCCGGGCATACCGCCTCGCACAGCTTGCACGCGATGCAGCGCTCCTCGCCGTTCGGATACCGACGCAGGGCGTGCAGGCCGCGGAAGCGGTTGGACTGCGGGAACTTCTCCATCGGGTACATCAGCGTGTACTTCGGACGGAACAGCACCTTGAGGGTCAGCCACAGGCCCCGCAGGAGTTCGAGCAGGAGCAGGCTTCGGAAGTAGTGGACGATGCGATTCATTCGGTCAGGCTCCGGCCGTGAACCAGCCGAGGTAGGCGGCGACGGCGGCGACGAACACCCAGACGATGGCGATCGGGATGAAGACCTTCCAGCCCAGGCGCATGATCTGGTCGTAGCGGTAGCGCGGGAAGCTCGCGCGCAGCCAGATGTAGGCCGAGGCGAAGAAGAACACCTTCGCGAACAGCCACCACCAGCCGCCCACGGCCAGCAACTCGAGCACCGGGATGCCGGCGAACCAGCCCTGGAATGGGCTCAGCCAGCCGCCGAGGAACAGGATCGCGACCAGGAAGCTGATCAGGATCATGTTGGCGTACTCGGCCAGGAAGAAGATCGCGAAGGCCGAACCGGAGTACTCGACGTGGAAGCCGGCCACGATCTCCGACTCGCCCTCGGCGACGTCGAACGGCGCGCGGTTCGTTTCCGCCACGCCCGAGATCCAGTAGATGACGAACAGCGGCAGCAGCGGCAGCCAGAACCACTCGAGGAAGCCGGCGTCGCCGGCCTGCGCCATGACGATGCCCGAGAGGTTCATGGTGCCGGCCGCGATCAGCACGCCGACCAGGGCGAAGCCCATCGCGATCTCGTAGCTGATCACCTGCGCCGCCGAACGCATGGCGCCGAGGAAGGCGTACTTCGAGTTCGAGGCCCAGCCGGCGAGGATGATCCCGTACACGCCGGCGGAGGTCATCGCCAGCAGGTACAGCAGGCCGGCGTTGACGTCGGCGAGCACCGCCTGCGCGTCGAACGGGATCACCGCCCAGGCGGCGAAGGCCGGGGCCAGCGCGATCAGCGGCGCCAGCGTGTACAGCGCCTTCTGCACGGAGCTCGGGACGACGATCTCCTTGAACAGCAGCTTGAACACGTCGGCGAAGGCCTGGAACACGCCCATGCCGACGTACATCGGCCCGTGGCGCACGTGCATCCAGCCGATGAGCTTGCGCTCCCACACGACGTAGAAGGCGACCGAGATGATCACCGGCACGGTGATCGCCAGGATCTTCAGCACGATCCACAGGATCGCGCCGAACAGGCCCAGGTTGGCGCTGAGGCTCTCGCCCCACAGCGTGGGCGAGGTCGCGTAGGTCCAGAAGCCGGGCGACTGCGCCGCGGCGGTGGCGAGATGGGACAGCGACACGTCAGGCCCTCGTCACGGTGAGCGCGGCCGTCGGCGACAGCGGCGCGGTTTCGGCGTAGCCGGTCTCGATCCACACCGCGCCGCGGGCGACGCGGGTGGAGGTGGCGACCGGCAGCGTGGCGGTGCCGCGTTCGTCGGCGAACCTGGCCACGCCGCCTTCGGACAGGCCGCGCGCGAGCGCCTCCTCCGGGTGCAGCACGGCGCGGGCGCCCGCGGTGAGCGGGTGCGCCTGCAGTGCGGCGGCACGGCGCAGCACGGCGTCGGCGCGGTAGACCGCCGGCGTCGCCACGCGCTCGAGCGCGCCCTCGCCCGCCGCCGGGGCGGCCTCGGCGCGGCCTTCGCCGCAGCGCACGTCGGTCGGCGCGAGCTGGGCGCGCAGGCCGGCCAGGTCGGTGAACCCAAAGCCGGCCGCGCCGAGATCGCCGCCGAGCGCGCGCAGCACGCGCCAGCCGGCACGGGCCGAACCCGGCGGCTTGCCGCCCGGCACGACGCGCTGGTCGACGCCGTCGAGGTTGGTGTAGGTGGCGTCGGTCTCGGGCGTCAGCGCGATCGGCAGGATCACGTCGGCCACCGCGCGCGTCGAGGCACAGGCGAAATGGCTGAAGGCCACGACCCGCGCCCCGGACAGCGCCTGGCGTGCGGCCGCGTTGTCGGCGAAGTCGAGCCCGGGCTCGATGCCGTAGAGCACGTAGGCGCCGCGCGGCTGCGCCAGCATGGCGCGCGCATCGAGCCCCGTCGGCAGCACGCCGTGGCGGGCCAGGCCGAGCGCGTTGGCGCCCTGCGGGATGCGGTTGAGCCGGGCACCGGTGGCGGCCGCCAGCGCACGCGCGGCGGCGCGGATGCGGCTGGCCTGCGGATGCGTCTCGGCGATCGCGCCCAGGAGGATCACGGCGCTGCCGGCCTTGGCGAGCGCGTCGTGGATGGCGTCGCCGGCCGCCAGCGCCTCGAGTTCCGCCGGCAGCGTCGACGGCGCGACCGTGCGCGACTCAAAGGCCGGGAAGGTGAAGTCGAAATCGACTGGATTGATCGCCGCGATGCGCGCGCCGCGCTTGGCCGCCTTGCGCAGGCGGTGATGCAGCAGCGGCACCTCGTGGCGCGGATTGCTGCCGACCACGAGCACGACGTCGGCCTGCTCGAGCTCGAGCGCCGGCACCTGCGCCGCTTCCGCGACCGGGCGGTCGGCGAAGTCGAGCAGGTTGATGCGGTGGTCGACGTGCCCGCTGCCCAGGCCCTCGGCGAGCGCCTTCAGCAGCGCGCCCTCCTCGTTCGAGGTCGCCGGGTGCGCGAGCACGCCGAGGCCGTCGCCGGCGTTGTCGCGCAGGATCTTCGCGGCCGCGGCCAGCGCCTCGTCCCAGTCCGCCTCGCGCCAGCCGTCGCCCTCGCGCAGCATCGGCTTCAGCGCGCGGTCCTCGGCGTACAGGCCCTGGTGCGAGTAGCGGTCGCGGTCCGACAGCCAGCACTCGTTGATGGCGTCGTTGTCGCGCGGCACGGTGCGCACGATCTCGCCGCGGCGCGCGTGCAGGAACAGGTTCGAGCCCAGCGCGTCGTGGTAGCCGATCGACTCGCGCGCGATCAGCTCCCACGGGCGCGCGCGGAAGCGGTAGACCTTGTTGGTCAGCGCGCCGACCGGGCAGACGTCGATGACGTTGCCCGACAGCTCGCTGGTCAGCGGCTTGCCGTCGTAGGTGCCGATCTCGAGGCGCTCGCCGCGGTTCATGCCGCCAAGCTCGTAGGTGCCGGCGACCTCGCTCATCACCCGGATGCAGCGCGTGCACTGGATGCAGCGCGTCATCTCGGTGGCCACCAGCGGGCCCATGTCCTCGTCGGCGACCACGCGCTTGCGCTCGGCGAAACGGCTGACCGAGCGGCCGTAGCCGAGCGACACGTCCTGCAGCTCGCATTCGCCGCCCTGGTCGCAGATCGGGCAGTCCAGCGGATGGTTGATCAGCAGGAACTCCATGACGTTGCGCTGCGCGTGCAGCGCCCTGTCGGAACGGGTCTGGATCTTCATGCCGTCGCCGACCGGCGTGGCGCAGGCCGGCTGCGGCTTGGGCATCGGCCGCCCGCCCATCTCGACCTCGACCAGGCACATGCGGCAGTTGGCCGCGATCGGCAGCTTGTCGTGGTAGCAGAAACGGGGGATCGGAATCCCGGCCCGGTCGGCGGCCTGGATGATCATCGAGCCCTTCGGCGCGGTCATGCTGACGCCGTTGATCTCGATGCTGACGTGATCCGGCGGCACGTTGGGATCGGCGGGCTGCGCACTCATGCGGCGGCCTCCAGCTTGGTGTCGACGATCGAGCGCTTGTGCTCGATGAAGTATTCGAACTCGTCCCAGAACTGGCGCAGGAAGCCCTGCACCGGCCAGGCCGCGGCCTCGCCGAAGGCGCAGATGGTGTGGCCCTCGATCTGGCCCGCGGACGTCTTCAGCATCTGCAGGTCCTCGTGGGTCGCCCTGCCCTCGACGATGCGGGTGAGCATGCGGTACATCCAGCCGGTGCCCTCGCGGCACGGGGTGCACTGGCCGCAGGACTCCTTGAAGTAGAAGCGCGCGATGCGCTGGCAGGCGCGGACCATGCAGGTGGTGTCGTCCATCACCACGACCGCGCCCGAGCCGAGGCCGGAGCCGGCCTTCTGCAGCGCGTCGTAGTCCATGGTGAGCTCCATCATGGCCTCGCCCTTGAGGACGGGCATGGAGGATCCGCCGGGGATCACCGCCTTGATCGTGCGGCCCGGGCGCATGCCGCCGGCCATCTCGAGCAGGTCCCTGAAGGGCGTGCCGAGGCGGATCTCGTAGTTGCCCGGGCGCGCCACGTGGCCGGAGACCGAGAACACCTTGGCGCCGCCGTTGTTGGGCTTGCCGAGGTTGAGGAACCACTCCGCGCCGTTGCGCACGATCGCCGGCACCGAGGCGTAGGTCTCGGTGTTGTTGATCGTGGTCGGCTTGCCGAACAGGCCGAAGTTCGCCGGGAACGGCGGCTTGAAGCGCGGCTGGCCCTTCTTGCCCTCCAGCGATTCCATCAGCGCCGTCTCCTCGCCGCAGATGTAGGCGCCGGCGCCGAGTGCGTTGTGGATGTCGATGTCGATGCCCGAGCCGAGCACGTCCTTGCCGAGCCAGCCGTGCTCATAGGCTTCCTTCACCGCCTGCTCGATGCGCTCGAACGGCTCGTGGTGGAACTCGCCGCGCAGGTAGTTGTAGGCGACGGTCGAGCCGGTGGCGTAGCAGGCGATCGCCAGGCCCTCAACCACCGCGTGCGGGTTGAAGCGCAGGATGTCGCGGTCCTTGCAGGTGCCGGGCTCGGACTCGTCGGAGTTGCAGAGGATGTACTTCTGCATGTCGCCCTTGGGCATGAAGCTCCACTTCAGCCCGGTCGGGAAGCCCGCGCCGCCGCGGCCGCGCAGGCCCGACTGCTTGACCATCTCGACCACGTCGGCGGGCGCGATCTTCTCTGCGAGGATCCTGCGCAGCGCCTGGTAGCCGCCGGTCTTGAGGTAGTTCTCGTACGCCCACGGCTGCTCGAAATGCAGCGTGGTGTAGACCACGTTGTGCTCCTGCGGTGCCGGACCGTATGCCATCGCCGTGATTTCCGTTGGATGCCGTGCGGGTGCGGCCGGGCCGCACCCTGTCGATTTCGTTGCGGCGCCGCGCGCCCGTCAGGGCCGCGGGCGGTCGCCGCTGCGTACTACTTCAGCCCGTCGAGGATCTCGTCGATCTTCTCGGGGGTCAGCTTCTCGTGGTAGTGCCCGTTGACCACCATCATGGGCGCGCCGCAGCAGGCGGCGAGGCACTCCTCCTCGCGCTTGAGGTACACGCGCCCGTCGGCGGTGGACTCACCGAGCCTGCAGCCGAGCTTCTTCTCGGCGTGCGCGACCAGGTCCTCGGCGCCGTTGAGCCAGCACGAGATGTTGGTGCAGAACGCCACGTTGTTGCGCCCGACCGGACTGGTCTCCAGCATCGAGTAGAAGCTGGCGACCTCGTAGGCCCACACCGGCGGCAGGCCGAGGTAGTTGGCCACCGCCGCCATCAGCGCGTCGGTGAGGAAGCCCTCGTTCTGCTCCTGCGCCGCGAACAGGCCCTGGATCAGCGCCGAGCGCTTGCGGTCGGCCGGGAACTTGGCCACCCAGTGATCGATGTGCGCGCGGGTGTGGTCGCTGAGCGCGACCAGCGGATCGATGTCGCGCACCGCCTCGAAGTTGCCGGTGGCCCTCATCGGTCGATCTCCCCGAAGACGATGTCGTAGGTGCCGATCATGGCGACCACGTCGGACAGCATGTGCCCCTTCACGATCGCGTCCATCGACGACAGGTGCGAGAAGCCGGGCGCGCGCAGCTTCACGCGGAACGGCTTGTTGGCGCCGTCGGAGACCAGGTAGCAGCCGAACTCGCCCTTGGGCGCCTCGACCGCCTGGTAGGTCTCGCCCGCGGGCACGCTGTAGCCCTCGGTGAACAGCTTGAAGTGGTGGATCAGCGCTTCCATGTCGTCCTTCATCTCCTCGCGGGAGGGAGGCGCGACCTTGTAGTTCTTGACCATGACCGGGCCGGGATTGGCGCGCAGCCAGGCGACGCACTGCTTGATGATCCTGGCCGACTGGCGCATCTCGGCGACGCGTACGAGATAGCGGTCGTAGCAGTCGCCCTCCACGCCCACGGCGACGTCGAAGTCGACCTCGTCGTACCTGGCGTAGGGCTGAGTCTTGCGCAGGTCCCACTCGATGCCCGAGCCGCGCAGCATCGGACCGGTCATGCCCCAGGCCAGCGCCTGCTCGGGCGAGACCACGCCGATGCCGACGGTGCGCTGCTTCCAGATGCGGTTGTCGGTGAGCAGGGTCTCGTACTCGTCGACCCGCTTCGGGAAGTCGTCGGCGAAGGCGTCGAGGAAGTCGAGCATCGAGCCCTCGCGCCAGGCGTTGATGCGCTTGAGCGCCTTGCCCTTGTGCCAGGGCGACTCCCTGTACTGCGGCATGCGGTCGGGCAGGTCGCGGTAGACGCCGCCCGGGCGGTAGTAGGCCGCGTGCATGCGCGCGCCGGAGACCGCCTCGTAGCAGTCCATCAGCTCCTCGCGCTCGCGGAACGCGTAGAGCATCACCGCCATGGCGCCGAGGTCGAGCCCGTTGGTGCCCACCCACATGAGGTGGTTGAGGATGCGCGTGATCTCGTCGAACAGCGTGCGGATCCACTGCGCCCGCTCCGGCGCCTCGATCCCCATCAGCGCCTCGATCGCACGCACGTAGGCGTGCTCGTTGCACATCATCGAGACGTAGTCGAGGCGGTCCATGTAGCCGATCGACTGGTTGAACGGCTTGGACTCCGCGAGCTTCTCGGTACCACGGTGCAGCAGGCCGACGTGCGGGTCGGCGCGCATGACGGTCTCGCCGTCCATCTCCAGCACCAGGCGCAGCACGCCGTGGGCGGCCGGATGCTGGGGACCGAAGTTCAGCGTGTAGTTGCGGATTTCCTGGGCGTTGACGCTGGGCATGTTCATGCGTGGCCGCTCCTGGCGCCGGTCTCGGCCTCGGCCTGGGCCCAGCGCGAATCCTCGCGCACCACGCGCGGCACGCCGACGCGCGGCTCGATCGAGACGGGTTCGTAGATCACGCGCTTCTTCTCGGCGTCGTAGCGGACCTCGACGTTGCCGATCAGCGGGAAGTCCTTGCGGAACGGATGGCCGACGAAGCCGTAGTCGGTGAGCAGGCGACGCAGGTCCGGGTGGCCCTCGAAGATCACGCCGAACAGGTCGAAGGCCTCGCGTTCGAACCAGTTGACGCCCGGCCACACGTCGATGAGCGAAGGCACCACCGGCAGCGTGTTGTCCTGCGCGAAGCAACGCACGCGCAGCCGCAGGTTGTTGGACACCGACAGCAGGTGCGCGACCACCGCGAAGCGCCGCTCGGGCCCGGCCGCGGTCGGCCGCTCCTCCCAGCTGAAGCGCCCCGGCCCGCGCCCTTCGACGCCGCGCGAGAAGCCCTCGGAGGACACGTCGGTGGTGTCCCACTCGGCCTGGCCGTAGGACAGGTAGTCCACGCCGCACAGGTCCATGAGCTGCTCGAAGCGGAACTCGGGCTCGTCGCGCAGCGAACGTGCGACGTCGATCCAGTCGGCGGCGGCGACCTCGAGGGTCAGCTCGCCGTGCCGGTCCACGAGGGCAAGCACGCGCGCGCCGAAAAAGGCGCGCAGGCGATCCGGGAATGAGGGGGCTGGCTCGGCCATGGGGCGTAGCTGCGAAGCGGAGAGAGGAGGTTCAGCGGGCGATGGTGTTGGTGCGACGGATCTTCTTCTGCAGCTGCAGGATCCCGTACACCAGCGCCTCGGCCGTCGGCGGGCAGCCCGGCACGTAGACGTCGACCGGCACGACCCGGTCGCAGCCACGCACGACCGAATAGGAATAGTGGTAGTAGCCGCCGCCGTTGGCGCAGCTGCCCATCGAGATGACCCACTTCGGGTCGGGCATCTGGTCGTAGACCTTGCGCAGCGCCGGGGCCATCTTGTTGACCAGCGTGCCGGCCACGATCATCACGTCGGACTGGCGCGGCGACGGACGGAAGATCACGCCGTAGCGGTCCATGTCCAGACGCGCGGCGCCGGCGTGCATCATCTCGACCGCGCAGCAGGCCAGGCCGAAGGTGACCGGCCACATCGAGCCCGTGCGCGCCCAGTTCACCAGCGCGTCCACCGAGGTGGTGACGTAGCCGCGCTCCAGCAGCGGATTCTCGCCTTCCGGACGCAGGATGTCGTCGACCCGGCCGACCGGCACCGGGTTGTTCATCAGCCGGGAGACGGTATCGCTCACTCCCATTCCAGTGCTCCCTTCTTCCACTCGTAGAGGAATCCGATCACCAGCAGCCCCAGGAACAGGCCCATGGCGATCAGCGCCGGGCCGCCGAGCTCGCGGAAGACCGTCGCCCACGGAAACAGGAAGGCGATCTCGAGATCGAACACGATGAACAGGATGGCGATGAGGTAGTAGCGCACGTCGAACTGCATGCGCGCGTCCTCGAAGGCCTCGAAGCCGCACTCGTAGGGCGAGAGCTTCTCGCCGTCCGGGCGCCGCGGCCCGAGCAGCCAGCCGATGATCAGCAGGGCCACGCCGACACCGGTGGCCACGATGAGGAACAGAAGGATCGGCAGGTATTCGGCCAGCACGTCGTTTCCCGTCTTCAGCCCTGCGGGGCAGCCGCCACGCCATCGCAGCGAGAGACGGCGGAGCGTTGTTGCGTCCTGCCGGTTGGACCCGGCGGGTCGACCGCACGCGGCCGGAGCGTGCCGGCCGCCGCGCGTGGATGCGGGACCCCGCATCGCGGCGAATCCCGGCGGACCGGGATTCGTCAGGAATGGTGCCCAAGAGAGGACTCGAACCTCCACGACTTGCGTCGCTACCACCTCAAGGTAGTGCGTCTACCAATTCCGCCACCTGGGCAAGGTGTTTCCGGATGCGAGCATCCGGAGCCGTGAAATTGTACCAGCGCCGAATCGAATTGTGTCCTGCAACGCGACCACTTCGACGACATTTTTTCGCGGCTGCGGCGTCGAAACGCCGCGAAGGGGGACCTACTGCGAACCGTTCTCGTCTTCGCCGGCCTGCGGCGCTGCCGGCGTCGCCTCGTCCGCCGGAGCGGGCACGGCGTCCTGCGCGGCCGGAGCCGCCGGAACCGTGGCCGGCGCGGGCGTCGTGGCCGCCGGGGCGGCCGGCACCGCGGCATCGCCGACGGGCGCCGCCGGGACGTCGGGCACCTCGCCCATCACGCCCATGTCCTCGATGGCCGGGGCGGTGCCCTGCGGGTGGGCGGCATACCAGGCCATGCCCAGGCTGATGGCGAAGAACGCCACCGCCAGCCACTTGGTCGACTTCGACAGGAAGTTGGATGCACCGCGCGCGCCGAACACGGTCGACGAGGCGCCGCCACCGAAGCCGGAACCGGCCGCGGCGCCGGCGCCGCGCTGCATCAGGATGAGCACGATCATCGCCGCGGAGACGAGGACGTAGAGGATGTTTGCGAAGGTCAGCAGCATGGCGATGGCTCAGGCGGCCGGCGATGCCGCCGCGATGATGGCGATGAAATCGTCGGCGACGAGCGAGGCGCCTCCGATCAGGCCGCCATCGACGTCGGGCTGGGCGAACAGCTCGGCGGCGTTGGCGGGCTTGACGCTGCCGCCGTACAGGATCGGCAGCGAATCGGCGATCTTAGCACTGCGTCCGGCGACCTCGCCACGGATGAAGGCGTGCACCGCCTGCACCTGCTCCGGGGTGGCGGTCTTGCCGGTGCCGATCGCCCAGACCGGCTCGTAGGCCACCACCGCATTGGCGAAGGCGTCCGCGCCGGCGAGGTCGAGGACCGGCACGAGCTGCGAGGCCAGCACCGACTCGGTGCGGTGCGCCTCGCGCTGGTCGAGCGTCTCGCCCAGGCACAGGACCGGCGTCAGCCCCGCCTCGGCCGCCGCCACGAACTTGCGGGCGACCAGTTCGCTGCTCTCGTGGTGGTACTTGCGCCGCTCGGAATGACCGACCAGCCCGTAGCGTGCGCCGACGTCGACGAGCATCGAGGCAGAGACCTCGCCGGTGTAGGCGCCTTCCCTGCTGGAGCTGACGTCCTGCGCGCCGAACGCCACCGGCGCACCCTCGAAGTCCTCGACCAGGTCGCCCAGGTAGGGCAGCGGCGGCAGGACGACGACATCGACGCCCTGCACAGGAAGGCTCGCGACGATTTGACCGACCAGGCCGGTGGCGAAATCGCGGCTGCCATGCAGCTTCCAGTTGCCAGCGACGAGCTTGCGGCGCATCCGGGTTCTCCCTGTTCGAAAGAGCCCGGGAGTCTAGCAGCGCCCCCCGTCACGCTTTCGTGGGCAGCGGCGCCGGCTCAGCGGTGGATGATGTCCTCCCGCAGCGGCGGGAGCTGCCGCAGCAGCCGATTCTGCGCGGACACGGACACGCCCTGGTCGTCCATCGCCGCGACCAGGTCCTCGACCACCGCGTTGAAGGCCGCCGCGTCGATGCCGCGACCGGCGTGGATGACATCCATTGCAACGCCCGTGTAGGTGCACGGTCCTCCGGCCTCCACGCAGATCTGCTCGGCGAGCTTCTCGCGCAGGCGCATCACGTCGGTGCCGGCGAAGAAGTGGTTGATGCGCGCGTCCTCGGCGACGTGCCCGAGGAAGCCGTCGACGATGGCCTGGATGCCCTCGCCGCCGCCGAGCTCGGCGTACAGCCCGGGGCGCGGCGGGGCGCTCGCGCAGGCGGTCAGGGCCAGCGCGGCGCCGATGCCGAGGATCCGGGCGTGGAGAAGCATGCGCATCGTCACTGGCTCAGCTGGATGGAGAGATACCAGCCGTCCTGGCCGCCCAGCGTGGCGATCTCGCCGAGCCCGGCCCAGGCGGCGATCACCGCCACCCGCTTGTTCGGGAACCAGGCGACGAAGGCGTCGCGCCAGTCGTTCTCCGCCGCGAAGCCGAGGTTGTCCGGCTTCTGCCGGTACTCCACGCCGACCGCCCAGCGCGGGTTGAGCAGCACCGCCGCGGACCCTTCGAAGACGGCTGCGTACGCATCGCACCGGTCGCCGCCGAAGCCGAGCAGGCCGGTCTGGTTGGCGCGCGTGGCACGCACGGTCGCATTGAGCAGCAGGTTGCGACCGGCCGCGGCGCCGAGGAACAGGCGGCTGGCGCTCAGGTAGATGTCGGTGCCGGAATCGTCGACCGCGCCCACTGCCCGCGGAATGTCGAAGTCGCGCTGGCGCTTGTGCTGGATGCCGAGCGCGAACTGCGGCAGGTCGCCGTACACCAGGTCCCCGGCCAGGCGCAGCTTGGCGCCGAGGACGTCCTGCTCGAACACGCCGTTCGGCAGGCCGAGCAGGCCCTGCAGGGTCGGCAGGGCGAAGCGCTGGCGCGCCAGGGACAGTTCGACGCGGTTGCGCAGGGTCCAGGCCGCCCCGGTGACGCGCAGCGCGTAGTCGCCGGTGTCGATGCGGGTATGGAAGGCGCTGCCGCCGTTCTGGTCCCCGGTGCCGTAGCCGGCGAGCACCGCCCACGGCACGATGCCGCCGCCGGCGGCGCCCTCGATCTGCATCGCACCACCTGTGGCCAGCAACCGGCCCTGCTCGCCGGCGGCCTGCGCCGGCAGCGCGATGCAGGCCAGCAGCAACAGCGCGCACACCGCGCGCGGGAACCCGCTCATGTCGTCGTCTCCGTCGCCGCGAACGCGCGACACCACTGTTCGAACGCCGCCGCCGGCAGCGGCCGGCTGAAGAGATAGCCCTGGGCCATGTCGCAGCGCATCGCGCGCAGCGCCTCGAGTCCCGCCGGCGTCTCCACGCCCTCGGCCACGACCTTCAGGCCCATGTTGTGGCCGATCTCGATGGTGGAGCGGACGATGATCGCGTCGTCGCCCGCCTCGCCCAGGCGCATCACGAAGCTCTTGTCGATCTTCAGCTCGTCGACCGGCAGGCGCTTGAGCTGGGCCAGCGAGGACTGCCCGGTGCCGAAGTCGTCGATCGCCAGGCGGATGCCGGCCCCGCGCAGGCGGTGCAGGAGCGCGACCGCGGCATCGACGTCGCGCATCACCGAGGTCTCGGTCACCTCCAGGATCAGGCGCTCGGCGCCCAGGCCGTGGTGCGCCAGGCGCGAGGCGATCCACACCGGCAGCGAGGCATCGACCAGGTCCACCGCCGACAGGTTCACCGCGACCGCGAGATCGAGCCCGCGATCGCACCACCCGCGCAGCGTCGCCAGCGCCGCGTCCAGCACGTGGCGGGTGAGGGCGTGGATCAGACCCGACTGCTCGGCGAGCGGGATGAACTCGTCCGGGCCGACCCAGCCATAGGTTCCGCTCGTCCAGCGCACCAGCACCTCGGCATGACGCACGCGCCCGCTGGGAATGTCCACCTTGGGCTGGAAGTTCACGGTCAGCTCGTCGCGCGCGATCGCATCGCGCAGCGCGGCGATCAGGCCCAGCCGGCGCAGGTGCTGTTCGTCGCGGCCGGCGATGTAGACCTCGAGCCCGGAGCGGTCGCGCTTGGCCTCGTGCATGGCGATGTCGGCACGCCGCATCAGGCTCGATGGTTCCTGCGCATGCTCGGGATACACCGCCAGCCCCGCGCTCGCGGTCACCGCGACCTCGCTCTCCGGGAGCTCCAGCGGGGTGTCGAGCGCGTCGAGCAGGCGCTGCGCCCGCGCCATGGCCGCGGCACCGTCGCAGTCGGCCAGCAGGGCCAGGAACTCGTCGCCGTCCAGCCGCGCGACGAGATCGCCCGGCATGAGCGCGTCGCCGAGCCGGCGCGCGACCTCGACCAGCACGCCGTCGCCGAAGGCATGACCGAAGGCGTCGTTGATCTCCTTGAAGCGGTCCAGGTTCAGCACCAGCACCGCGCAGCCGCCCTCCCCCGCCCTCGCCTCGGCGATCAGCCGCTCCAGTTCGGCGCGCGCCCGCACCCGGTTGGCCAGGCCGGTGAGGCCGTCGTGCTGCGCCTGGTGGAGGATCCGCGCCTCGCGCTGCGCGATCGCCGCCTGCATGCGGTTGAAGCTTCCGGCCAGCGCGGCGACCTCGTCGCCTCCGCGCACCTCCACGCTGCGCGAGTAGTCGCCGCCCTCGATGCGCCGGGCGGCGCCGGCGAGGCGGCTGATCGGCCGGGTCACGTTGCGCCCGATCGCCCCCGCCACCACCAGCGCGATCGCCGCCGCGACCGCCGACAGCAACAGGATGGTCAGCGCCAGGCTGCGGTAGGGAGCGAGTGCGTCGCTGTGCGAGGCCCGCAGCACGACCTGCACGCCTGGCCCGGTTTCGTCGGCACCCAGTGCGCGCACCACGCCGTCCTGCGTGGTTTCGGGCCCGCGGCCGTCGGCTTCGCTGCCGAGGCTGCTGGCGTGCAGGCGCGGCGGCGCGTTCGCGTCGGCGACCAGGATACTGGCGTCGAGCCCGGTGATCGCCTGGAACTCGCGGACGTAGGCGCTGCCGAAGTCCACTCCGACGACCGCCCAGGCGATGTGCGCCGGCGCCAGCACCGGAACGAGCGCGACCTGGAAGGGACGGCTTCCGATGCGCACCACGCCGGTCGCCACCCCGTCCTGCCGCGCACGCTCGACCAGCGGGCGCAGGACCGTCTCGAGCGCGTCGGCGCCGGTGACGTCGAGGCCGGCCCGGAGGCTGCCGTCGGGCGCGAGCAGCCAGGCCATGTCCGCGTCGATCCGCTGCGCCTGGTTGGCCAGCGCGGAGTCGATCGTCGCCGCGTCGCCGCTGGCGACGGCCTGGCGGAAGCCATAGTCGTCGGCGAGAACCTGCACGAAGCCCAGGAGCTGGTCCGCGCGCGCCGCATCGATCTGCAGCCAGACGCGCTCGCCGACCTCGAGCTGGCGGCCGAGCTGCAGGTCGACGCTGCGGTCGACCGCGAAGCGCACGACGCCGAAGGTGGCCAGCTGGGCCGCGACCACCAGGCCCGCGAGCAGCGCCAGCAGCTTGCCGTGGAAGCTCAACCGCGGCAGCGCACGGGCCAGCGCGGCGTGGCGCTCAGCGCCGATCATTCTTCAGGCTCCGGAAGCGGTCCTGCAGGGCGCGCAGGCGCGGGTCCTGGATCCGCGGCGGCGGTGGCGGGGCCAGCGCCAGGGAGACCTCGACCGGCTCCACTTGCGTGCCGTCCACGCGCAGTGGACGTGCGACCGCCTGCCCGCCCTGCAGTCGCTCGTGCCAGGTTTCAAGACGGTAGTCGCCAGCGGGCGCCTTGATCCGCGCCCGGCCGTCCGCGTCGGTCACCGCGTGGTACGGCGTATCCAGGACCACGATGAACGCCGACATCTGGTCGTGGATGTTGCAGCCCAGGGCGACCACCCCGGCGTCGGGGAAGTGCACCGACTTCGGCGGCTGCCCGCTGTAGAGCGGCAGCTCGAAGCGCTTCGCCTCCGAGAACGAGTAAACCTGGTGCAGCACGTTGTCGCTGTTGGGGAAGCGCACCCGACTGCCGCGGGTCACCGCCAGCACGTGCGGAACGAAGGTGCTGTCGCGCTGGTCGACGACGGCGTCGCCGGGTGCCACTGCGGGCGCGCCGGAGGCCGGGTGCAGGCTGATCACCGCGTCCGCCAGCGGCTGCGCGTCGTCCGCATCGAGGACCTGGACCTCCAGCTCGGCGGCGGCCGCGGCCGCGGCGAGGACGGATGCGATGAAGACAACGACGATGCGCAGCATGAGTCCGTGGCGATGACGGCCGTGGCGGCCGGTGTGGCGAGCCGCTAGCTTGGAGCAACGCCCGCGCCATCGGTCACGCCCGCGCCACTTTTCGGAATCGTCTGAACGATGCAGCCGCCGTCTCCAGCCCCCGTCCTCGTCACCGGCGCCTCCAGCGGCATCGGCGCTGCGATCGCGCGCGAGTACGCCAGGCGCGGCGTGCCGCTGGTGCTGACCGCGCGGCGCGGGGAGCGCCTGCGGGCGCTGGCCGCGGAACTCGCGCCGCGGGTGGCCTGCGAGGTGCTGGTCGCCGATCTCGCGCGGCCGGGCGCCGCGGCGCATGTCCACGCTGCTCTCGGCGAACGCGGCATCCGCGTCGGCGGGCTGGTCAACAACGCCGGCTACGGCGTGCCCGGCGACTACCTCACGCCGTCGTGGGCCCGGCACGCGGACTTCCTGCAGGTGATGGTCACCGCCACCTGCGAACTCACCTGGCGCCTGCTGCCGGACATCCGCGCCGGCGGCCAGGGCCGCATCCTCAACGTCGCCTCCTTCGCCGCGCTGGTTCCCGGCGCGGCCGGGCAGACGCTCTATGCCGGCGCCAAGAGCTTCCTCGTCCGCTTCAGCGAATCGCTGGCGCTGGAGAACCGTCGCCACGGCGTGCGCGTGTGCGCGCTCTGCCCCGGGTTCACCCGCTCGGAGTTCCACGACGTCACCGGCACCCGCGCGCTGGTGTCGCAGCTGCCGCGCTGGATGTGGCTGGATGCCGACGCGGTCGCGCGCGCCGGCGTGGACGGGGTCGAGCGCGGACGCACCGTGGTGGTGCCGGGCCTGCCGTACAAGGCGCTGCGCGCGGCGATCCGGCTGCTGCCGGAAGCCGTGCTGCACACGGCGATGGCGCGCGGCTCGCGGCGGATCCGCGACGCCGGCTGAGGCGGCGTCGCGGACCGGCGGCTACTTCAGCTTGATCTCGCGCAGCCGCTCCTCGAGGTAGCCCTGCGCGGTGATCGGCTCCGGATAGCGGCTCGGGTTGTCGGCGGTGACGCAGGAGGGCAGCACGTCGATCACGAAGTCGGGATTGGGGTGCAGGAAGAACGGCGTCGAGTAGCGCGGCTGCCGCGCCGCATCGCCCTGCGGGTTGGTGACCCGGTGCGTGGTCGAGGGATACACGTGGTTGGTCAGGCGCTGCAGCATGTCGCCGATGTTGACCACGATGGTGTCCTCGGACGCGGTGAACGGCACCCACTCGCCCGCATGCGAGCGCACCTCGAGCCCGGCGGCGCTGGCGCCGACCAGGAGCGTGATCAGGTTGATGTCCTCGTGCGCGCCGGCGCGCACGTTCGGGACCTCGTCGGCGGTGATCGGCGGGTAGTGGATCGGGCGCAGGATCGAATTGCCGGCGTCGGTCTTGTCGGCGAAGTAGTCCTGCGGCAGGCCGATGTGCAGGGCCAGCGCCTGCAGCACGCGCGCGCCCAGTGCATCCAGCGCCCGGTACAGGGCCAGGCCCTTGGCGCGGAAGTCGGGCACTTCCTCCGGCCACACGTTCGGCGGCATCACCTCGCGGTACTTCGAGTCCGCCGGCAGCTCGCGGCCGATGTGCCAGAACTCCTTGAGGTCGAAGTGCGCCGCGCCCTTCGCCGTCTCCACGCCGAACGGCGTGTAGCCGCGCGCGCCGCCGCCGCCGGGCACGTGGTACCTGCGCTTGGTCTCCTCCGGCAGCGCGAAGAAGCGCTGGAACACGTCGTAGGCCTCGTCGATCAGCGGCTGCGCGATGCCGTGCCCGCGGATGCCGGCGAAGCCCCATTCGCGGTAGGCGGCGCCGAGGTCGGCGACGAAGGCGTCGCGGTCGCTGTCGAAGCGGCGGATGTCGAGGGTCGGGATCTGGCTCATCGGGATCGGGCTGTGGCTCAAGGAGGATCGCGCGTGGGCGGAGCGCGGGAGGATGCGCTCAGGCGGCGGCCTGGCGCACCGCGGTGGCGAGGCGTTCGAGGACCTGTTCCATCAGCGCGGCGTCGTCCGCCTCGGCGGTGACGCGCACGACCGGCTCGGTCCCCGAGGGACGGATGAAGGCGCGGCCGCGGCCGGCGAGCTCGGCCTGCGCGGCGGCGAGTTCGCGCTGCACGCCGTCGGCCTCGGCCGGACGCGCACCGGCCGCGAAGCGCACGTTGACGGTCTTCTGCGGATAGCGGCGCAGGCCCTCGAGCAGGCCGCGCAGGCCCGTGCGCCGACGGCGCAGCACCTCGAGCACCTGCAGCGCGGAGACGATGCCGTCGCCGGTGGTGGCGCGGTCCAGGCACAGCAGGTGGCCCGAGGCCTCGCCGCCGAGCACGCCGCCGTTGTCGACCAGCGCGCGGTGCACGTAGCGGTCGCCGACCTGCGCGCGGAGGAAGGCGATGCCCTCGGCCGCGAAGGCCTGCTCCAGGCCGAAGTTGGTCATCAGCGTGCCGACCACCGGGCCTGCGAGCCGGCCGCGCGCCTTCCAGTCGCGGGCGAGCACGTAGAGCAGGTCGTCGCCGTCGGCGACCTCGCCGTCGGCGGCCACGAACTGCAGGCGGTCGCCGTCGCCGTCGAAGGCGATGCCGAGGTCGGCGCCGGTGGCGAGGACGTGCCGGCGCAGGGCCGCCATGTCGGTGGAGCCGACGCCGCGATTGATGTTGAGGCCGTCGGGCTCGACGCCGATCGCGGAGACCTGGGCGCCCAGCTCGCGGAACAGCCGCGGCGCGATGTCGTAGGTGGCGCCGTGCGCGCAGTCGAGCGCGATCTTCAGGCCCTTGAGCTCGAGATCGGCGGGAATGGTCGACTTGCAGAACTCGCCGTAGCGCATCGCCGCCCCGTCCACGCGCGCGGCCTTGCCGAGCTCGCTGGAGGGCACGGTCAGGAAGGCGTGGTCGAGTTCCTCCTCGATCGCGAGCTCGACTTCGTCCGGCAGCTTCTCGCCCTCGGCGGAGAAGAACTTGATGCCGTTGTCCTCGTGCGGGTTGTGCGAGGCGCTGATGACGATGCCCGCGTCCGCGCGCAGCGAGCGCGTCAGGTAGGCGACGCCGGGAGTCGGGATCGGGCCGAGGAGCTGCACGTCGACGCCGGCGGCGACCAGGCCGGCCTCCAGCGCGGATTCGAACATGTAGCCCGAGATGCGGGTGTCCTTGCCGATCACCACGCTGGAATGGTTGCCGCTGGCGCCGCTCAGCACGCGGCCGGCGGCCCAGCCGAGCTTGAGCACGAAATCCGCGGAGATGGTCGGCGAACCGACCCGGCCGCGGATGCCGTCGGTGCCGAAGTAGCGTCGGCTCACGGTTCGACCACCGCGTCGGCCGGCGGCACCGGAACCGGGCCGAGCGGCTCTGGTTCGGCATCGCCGAGGCCGGCGGCGGGCCTGGGGCGTCCCATCATCAGCGCCAGGACGTCGCCGAGGCGGTCGCGCAGCTCGCGGCGGTCGACGATCATGTCGATCGCGCCATGCTCGCGCAGGAATTCCGAACGTTGGAAGCCTTCGGGCAGCGTCTCGCGCACGGTCTGCTGGATCACGCGCGGCCCGGCGAAGCCGATCAGCGCCTCGGGCTCGGCGACGTTGAGGTCGCCCAGCATCGCGAAGCTCGCCGACACGCCGCCGGTGGTCGGGTTGGTGAGCACCGAGGCGAAGGGCAGGCCGGCCGCGCGCAGGCGCGCCAGGGTCGCCGAGGTCTTGGCCATCTGCATCAGCGAGAACAGGCCCTCCTGCATGCGCGCGCCGCCGGAGGCGGAGAAGCAGACGAAGGGCATGCGCTCGGCGAGCGCGAACTCCGCGGCACGGGCGAACTTCTCGCCCACCACAGAACCCATCGAGCCGCCCATGAAGCGGAACTCGAAAGCGCACGCGGCCGTCGGCAGGCCCTTGAGCATGCCGTGCATGGCGACGAGCGCGTCCTTCTCGCCGACCTGCTTCTGGCTGGCCTTGATGCGGTCGGCGTACTTCTTGGTGTCCTTGAAGCGCAGCACGTCGACCGGGCCGAGCTCGCCGGCGATCTCGTGGGTGCCGCCGACGTCGAAGAAGCGCACCAGGCGCTCGCGCGCGCCGATCGCGCGGTGGTGGTTGCACTTCGGGCAGACCTCGAGGTTGCGCTCGAGCTCCGGCCGGTACAGCACCGCCTGGCAGCGGCCGCACTTCTCCCACAGCCCTTCGGGCACGTTGCGGCGACGGCTGTTGGCATCCGTGCGGATGCGGGCGGGCATCAGTTTCTGCAGCCAGCTGCTCATGCGTGGCGACCGGTCCAGCGAAAGGGGCGGGAATTCTAGCCCACCGCACCCTCGCCGCCGTCGACCCCGTCGATGGCGCGCCGCAGCACCGCGGCGAACTCCCGGGCCCGGCGCGCCGCGGTCGCGGCATCGGGCGCATCGGCCAGGCGGTCGACCAGCGCGCTGCCGACGACCACGCCGTCGGCCACCGCCGCCACCGCCTTCGCGCTGGCCGCATCGCGCACGCCGAAGCCCACCGCCACCGGCAGGCGCGCGCGTTCGCGCAGACCGCGCACGCCCTCGCCCACCGCGTCGACGTCGAGGCGGTCGGCGCCGGTCACCCCGGCGAAACTGACGTAGTAGAGGTAGCCCTGCGCGAGCGCCGCCATCCGCGCCTGCCGCTGTGGCGTGGTGGTCGGCGCGACCAGGGCGATCAGGGCCAGGCCGGCGGCGTCGAAGGCGGCGCGGATCGCGTCGGCCTCCTCCGGCGGCAGGTCGACCAGCAGCACGCCGTCCACGCCTGCGGCGGCCGCCTCGCGCGCGAAGCGTTCCGGTCCGCGGATCTCGACCGGGTTGAGGTAGCCCATCAGCACGATCGGAGTGTCGCCGTCGTCGCCGCGGAAGCCGCGCACGCAGCCGAGCACGTCGTCGAGGCCGACGCCGCGGGCGAGCGCGCGCTCGCTGGCGCGCTGGATCGCGGGGCCGTCGGCCATCGGGTCGCTGAACGGCATGCCCAGCTCGATGACGTCCGCACCGCCGGACACCAGTGCGTGCAGCACGGGCACGGTCGCCTCGAGCGCGGGATCGCCGGCGGTGACGAAGGGCACCAGCGCCTTGCGGCCGGCGGCGGCGAGCGCCTGGAAGCGGAGGTCGATGCGGTTGCCGCTCACAGTGCGATCCCCTCGCGCGCGGCGATCGTGTGCACGTCCTTGTCGCCGCGGCCCGACAGGTTGGCCAGCACCAGCGCGTCGCCGGGCAGGTCGCGCGCCAGCTTGATCGCCTGGGCGATGGCGTGGCTGGATTCGAGCGCGGCGAGGATGCCCTCGGTGCGCGCCAGGGTGTGGAAGGCGTCCAGCGCCTCGGCGTCGGTGACGCCGAGGTACTCGGCGCGGCCGGCATCCTTGAGGAAGGCGTGCTCCGGGCCGACGCCGGGGTAGTCGAGGCCGGCGGAGACCGAATGCGTCTCGATGATCTGGCCGTCGTCGTCGCACAGCAGATAGGTGCGGTTGCCGTGCAGCACGCCCGGCCGCCCGGCCGCCAGCGAGGCCGCATGGCGCCCGCTGTCGAGCCCCTCGCCCGCGGCCTCGGCGCCGACGATGCGCACCTGCCGGTCGTTGAGGAAGGCGTGGAACAGGCCGATGGCGTTGGACCCGCCGCCGACGCAGGCGGTGATCGCATCCGGCAGGCGCCCGTACTGGTCGAGCATCTGCGCACGCGCCTCGCGGCCGACGATGGCGTTGAAGTCGCGCACCATCATCGGATAAGGGTGCGGACCGGCCACCGTGCCGATGATGTAGAAGGTGTCGGCGACGTTGGTGACCCAGTCGCGCATGGCCTCGTTGAGCGCGTCCTTGAGCGTCTTCGAGCCGGAGGTCACCGGCACCACCTCGGCGCCGAGCAGGCGCATGCGGTAGACGTTGATCTTCTGCCGCTCGATGTCGGTGGCGCCCATGTAGACCACGCACTTCAGGCCCAGCCGCGCGGCCACGGTGGCGCTGGCGACGCCGTGCTGGCCGGCGCCGGTCTCGGCGATGATCCGGGTCTTGCCCATCCGCCTGGCGAGCAGCGCCTGGCCGATGGTGTTGTTGATCTTGTGCGCGCCGGTGTGGTTCAGGTCCTCGCGCTTGAGCAGGATGCGCGCGCCGCCGACCTCGGCCGACAGCCGCTTCGCCTCGTAGATCGGGCTGGGGCGGCCGACGTAGTGGGCGAGGTCGGCGTCGAACTCGGCCTGGAAGGCCGGATCGGCCCTGCAGCGCGCATAGGCCTCGGCCAGCTCGCGCAGCGGCTCGATCAGGGTCTCGGAGACGAAGGTACCGCCGTAGCGGCCGAAGCGGCCGTGCTCGTCCGGATACGCGTTGAAGTCACTGATTTCGGCTGCGGGCATGTCGCCTGCGGCACGCCTTCCGGCCGCCGCGATCCTGATCTGGGGCCGCACAGGCTAACCGCGCCCACGCCGTCGCGGTAGCGATAAGATCGTCCCGAACTGTGACCTCAGATCACACCATGGCCGACCTTCCCTCGCTCACCGCCCTGCGCGCCTTCGAGGCCGCCGCCCGTCTGCGCAGCCTCAGCGCGGCGGCGCGCGAGCTGCACGTGACCCATGGCGCCATCAGCCGCCATGTGCGCCAGCTCGAGGACGAGCTGGGCCAGGCCCTGTTCCTGCGCCGCGGGCGCGGCCTGGTCGCGACGCCGGCGGGCGAACGCCTCGGCGCCGCCGCCGGCGAGGCCTTGGCGGGCCTGCGCCGGACGTGGGCGGACCTGCGTACCGCGGGCGACCGCGCGCCCCTGGTGCTGGCCTGCCCGGGCAGCCTGCTCGCGCGCTGGATGATCCCGCGCCTGGCGCGGCTGGACGCCGAGCTGCCCGGCCTGCGCCTGCACCTGGCCGCGCGCGAGCGCGACCCCGGACCCGACCTCGAGGGCGTGGATGCCGCGTTGCTGATCGCCCCGCCCCCCTGGTCCGCGGACTGGCAGGTGCATCCGCTCGCCGGCGAACGGATCGGCCCGGTGCTGAGCCCCCGCCACGCCGACGCACCGCGCCTGCGCGCCGCGCCGGCGGCGGCGCTGGCGGGGCTCCCGCTGCTGGCGACGCGCTCGCGTCCGCAGGCCTGGCCGACGTGGGCGCACGCCGTCGGCATGGCGCGCGGCGAGCTGCGCGAGGCCAAGGCCTTCGAGCATCTGCTCTACCTGATCGAGGCGGCGCTGGCCGGGCTGGGCGTGGCGATCGCGCCGGAGCCGCTGGTCGCCGCCGATATCGAGGCCGGGCGCCTGATCGCGCCGTGGGGCTTCGTCGCCACCGGCGCGCAGTGGATCCTGTGCGCGCCGCGGCGCGCGCCCGATGCGCGGATCCGGCCGCTGGCGGCCTGGCTGCGGCGCGAGCTGGAGGCGGGCCCGGCGACGCGCGCGGAGTGACGAACAGCGCGGGGTGGCCTGCGCGGCGGAAGCCGCTCCCACGGGTCGGCGCTCCGGCCGGTCCCGGCCCCGCGCCGACGGGCCACGACCACCCGCTCAGTCCTCGTTGCGGGCGCCCTCGGCGCAGTCCGCGCGGCGGACCTCCTCGACGAAGCGTCGCATCTTCGCGCCATCCTTCACCCCGGGCGCGCTCTCGATGCCCGAGGACACGTCGATGCCCCAGGGGTGGGCGGCGGCGATCAGGTCGTAGACGTTGTCGGGATCGATGCCGCCGGCGACGATCGCCGGCCGGCGGCTGTTGCCGGGCAGGCGCGCCGGATCGAAGCGCATGCCGCTGCCGCCGGGCTCGCCGATGCCGTGGCCGTCGAACAGGAACGCGGCGGCCGCCGGATGCCGATCCACCATCCCGGCCGGGTCGCTGCCGGCCCCCATCGGGATCGCCTTCATGTAGGGCAGGCCGAAGCTGCGGCAGTAGGCCTCGTCCTCGCTCCCGTGGAACTGCAGCATCTGCGGGCGCAGTTCCTCGATCACGTAGCGCACGTGCTCGGCCTCGGCGTCCATGAACAGGGCGACCAGGGCGACCACCGGCGGCATCGCCGCCTTCAGCCAGTGCGCCTGCGGCACCTCCAGGCGGCGCGGGCTGCCCTTGGCGAACACGAAGCCCACGGCATCCACGCCGAGCTCGCCGGCCAGGCGCACGTCGCCGGGCCGGGTCATGCCGCAGAACTTGATGCGGGTGCGGTAGGGAATGTCGCTCAAGCGCTCACCTCCTCGGGAAGTCCATGCGCGCGCGGATAGCGCGGGCCGAGAAACAGCAGCCCGGCCGCCTGGGCGGTTGGGCCGGCGACGCTGCGGTCGCGTCCGGCCAGGAGCTCGGCGATCCACTCGACCGGCCGCTCGCCGCGCCCGATCGGCAGCAGCGAACCGACGATGTTGCGCACCATGTGGTGCAGGAACGCGTTGGCCTCGACCTCCAGGCGCACCTCGTCGCCCTCGCGCCAGACCCGGATCGCGTGCAGGTTGCGGCGCGCGTGCGGCGCCTGGCAGTGCACGGTGCGGAAGGCGCTGAAGTCGTGCTCGCCGACCAGGGCCTGGGCCGCCTGATGCATCGCCCCGGCGTCCAGCGGCCTGCGCTCCCAGGCCAGGAAGCGCCGCTCCAGGCCGGGGCGCAGCATGCGGTTGCAGATGCGGTAGCGGTACCGGCGCGCGCGCGCGCCGAAGCGCGCGTGGAAGTCGGCCGCCACCGGCACGCACCAGCGCACCGCGACGCTGTCGGGCAGCAGGGTGTTGACCCCGAGCGCCCACGCGCGGGGCGCGCGCTCGACCGGGCTGTCGAAGTGCACCACCTGGCAGAGCGCGTGCACGCCGGAATCGGTGCGGCCGGCGCAGACCACCTCCACCGGCGCGGCGGCCACCTTCGAGACGGCTGCCTCGACCGCAGCCTGCACCGTGGCCCCGGCCGGCAGCCGCTGCCAGCCCATGAATCCGGTGCCGTCGTATTCGAGACCCAGCGCGTAACGCATCGTCGCCCGTGCACGCGAAAGGGCCGGGACACGCCCGGCCCTCGCAGGAAGAAGAATCGCCACGCCGGCGGCGCGACCAGGGCGCGTGGCCCCGGGGCGCGATCTTAGCCGATCCCGGCGAGGATCCTCCTCGCCTCCTCGCGCTGCACCGACGTGCCCTCCTCGGCGACCTCCTCCAGCATGCCGCGCGCGCCGTCGCTGTCGCCGATGTCGAGGTAGGCGCGGGCCAGCTCGAGCTTGGTGGCCGCGCCCTCGGCGTCGACGCCCGCCCCGGCCGCGTCGCCGGCCTCGCGGTGCGCCGCCTCGCGGAGCGCCGGGTCGCTGCGGTCGGCGTCCAGCTCGAACGCATCGCCCGCGGCCGCCCGGCCGCGGGCGTCCGCGTCCACATCGACCGGCTCGACGGCCTCGTCCTCGGCGGGTGGCGCGAACACGTCGACCTCGGCGAAGCGCTCGTCGGTGCTCCAGCCGGCGGCGGCCTCGATGCCGTCGCCGCGTTCGCTGTCCGGCGTCGCCTGTGCGTCCCCCTGCAGTTCCGCGTCGCGCTCGAACTCCGAACCCGGCTCCCACGCGAGCGCATCCGCGGCCTCGTGCAGGTCCCGGTCGTTGCCGTCGACGCCGGCGAGATCGCCCTCGTCCTCGACCCGGTCGACCGGCTGCGCCGCGTCCATCTCCTCCTGCCCGCGGAACAGCGGATGCATCGGCGCCATCACCGTACCCAGCGCGAGCGCGGCCTGCCAGCGCCGGTCGCGCACGTCGACGACCTCCGCGCGCATCGCCTCGGCGGCGCGCTCGAAGGCCCCGGCGTCGCCGCTGTCGTAGTGGTGGCGCAGCAGCGCCAGGTGCAGGTCGAGATCGTAGGGACGCGCGGCGATGGCGGCACGCAACGAAGCGGCGGCATCCGCATCCGGCACCTCGCCGGCCGCTGCCGCGAAGGCGTCGTCCTCGCCGCGGGGCGCGCGCTGCGCGGCCCGCGCCGCCTGCGCGGCCTCGATCTCGGCGGCGAGGCCGCCGTACAGGCGCGTCTCGCTGACCTCGCGCTGGCGGCGGTAGCGCAGCACCGCGACGATGCCCGCCAGGAGCAGCACGAGCCCGGCCAGGATCCACGGCCAGCGCGCCGGTGCCGCGGGCGCCCCGGCGGCGGCCGGCGCGGCGGCATCCGCGGCCGCGACGACGGTGGTACCGCCCTCCACCCCGGCACCGGCCCCACCCTCGTCGAGTTCGCCCAGGCGCGCCTGCAGCGCGGCGAGCTTGCTGTTCTGGACCTCGATCAGCCGCGCCTGCTGCTCGCGCAGCGACTCCAGGTCGGACACGCGCGAACGCAGCTCCTGCGCCTCGGTCTCGCGCGCAGCCAGGTCCTCGCGGGCCTGGCCCAGTTCCGCGCGCAGCTCGGTCCCGGTCCCGCCGCCGGCGGCGCCGGTCTGGGCGTCGTCCGCCCCGCCGTCGTCGCCGGACATCGGCACGATCTCCAGCCGCGCATCGTCGTCGCCGGCCGCAGCGAGTGCGTCGTCCTCGCCGGGGGCCGCCGCGGCCGGATCCGCGGCCGGCTCATCGGCTCCGGCAGGCGTCGCGGCCTCGGCGACCGCGGGCTGCGGCACCGGCGCGATGCGCTGCTGCCAGCTCTCGGTCTGCTGGCGCACGAGCGCGTCGGCCTCGGCGCGCCCCAGGCGGTCGACCTCCTCGCGCGCCGGGATCCGCAGCACCGCGCCGCGCTTGATCAGGTTGATGTTGCCGCCGATGAAGGCGTCGGGGTTCGCCGCATGCAGCGCGGCCATCATCTGGTTGAGGCTCACCCCCTGCGGACGCACCGCGCTCGCAACTTCCGACAGCGTCTGCCCGGCACCGACCGGACCGAAGTTGCCGTCCTGCACCTGCGCCGCGGCCGCGGGCCGGGGCTGGGCCGCGGCGGGCAGCGGCTCGGCCTGCGCCGGAGCGGCGTCGACGACCGCGGTACCCGCTTGCGGCACCGGGCGTGCCGGCGTCGCCGAGGCCACCGGGCCCTGCGTCGCCGGGCGCAGCGTGGCCGGCGCGATGTAGGGCGGATCCAGCAGCGCGGTGAATTCGCGCACCACGCGCCCGTTGCCCCAGTCGACCTCGAGCAGGAAGCTCAGGAACGGCTCGCTGACCTTCTCCTCGGTGGTGACCCGGATCACCTGGCGGCCGCCGGACTCCACCACCGCGAACTCGAGGTTGGCGGCCAGCCGCGTCGGGCTCTCCAGGCCGACCCGCGCGAACGCCTCGGGCGAAGCCAGGCGCACGTCGACGTTCTCCGTCTCCCCCGGCCCCGAGATGATCGGGATCTCCGCGACCAGCGGCTCGTCCAGGCCGGAGCGGACCGTCAGCTGACCGAGGCCAAAGGCATGCGCCTGCGTGACGCCCAGCGCGAGGGCGCGGACGCGCCGGGAGTGCTTAGGTTTCACTTGATCTTCCTCCCCCAACTTGCGGGCGCCAAAGGCCCGGCGGACGACTGCCGCGGCGCCGACTATATGCGTTAGTCGCGTTCCGCGGCCACCAGCTCGGCCAGCTGCACGGCGTTGAGCGCCGCGCCCTTGCGGATGTTGTCGGCGACGATCCAGAGGTCGAGCCCGCGCGGGTGCGAGATGTCCTCGCGGATGCGGCCGACGAACACCGGGTCCTTCCCCGAGGCGTGGGTGACGGCGGTCGGATAGCCGCCGTCGGCGTGGTCGTCGACGACGCTGACGCCGGGCGCCTGCTCGAGCAGGGCGCGCGCCTCCGCGGCGCTGAGCTTCTCGCGGGTCTCGATGTGCACCGCCTCGGAATGGCCGTAGAACACGGGCACGCGGGCGACGGTGGCGTTCACCATGATGCTGTCGTCGCCGAGGATCTTGCGGGTCTCGTGGACCAGCTTCATCTCCTCGGTGGTGTAGCCGTTGTCGGTGAAGTCGCCGCCGTGCGGGATCACGTTGAAGGCGATCTGCACCGGGTACACCTCCGGCGTCACCTCCTGGAAGCCCAGCAGCGCCGCGGTCTGCCGGCCCAGTTCCTCCAGCGCGCGGCGGCCGGTCCCCGACACCGACTGGTAGGTGGCGACGTTGATGCGCTCGATTCCGGCCCTGCGGTGCAGCGGCGCCAGCGCGGCGAGCATCTGCATGGTCGAGCAGTTCGGGTTGGCGACGATGCCGCGCGGGCGCTGCTTCAGCGCGTCGGGGTTCACCTCCGCGACCACCAGCGGCACGTCGGCGTCGCCGCGGAAGGCCGACGAGTTGTCGATCACCACCGCACCGGCGGCGGCGAACTTCGGCGCGTAGTCCTTCGAGGTCGAGCCGCCCGCGGAGAACAGCGCGATGTCGATGCCGGCCGGGTCGAAGCCGGCGAGGTCCTGCACCACCACGTCGCGCCCGTCGAACTTCACGGTGCCGCCGGCGGAGCGTTCGCTGGCGAGGGCGACCAGGTTGGCCACCGGGAACCGGCGCTCGGCGAGGATCTCCAGCAGGGTTTCGCCGACGGCGCCGGTGGCACCGACGATGGCGACGTTGAAGCGGGCTTGGTTGCTCATGGGGTTCGTTCGGATCGGAGAACGTGGGAACGGAGGCAACGGTACGGCAGCGCTCAGCGCGCCGCACCGGCCACGGCGGGATTCAGCAGGTTGGGCGGGCGTCCGGCGTGCGGCCCGGCGCCGAGGCCGGCAAGCAGGTTGTCGACCGCGAGCGCGACCATCGCGCGCCGGGTGGCGCCGCTGGCGCTGCCGATGTGCGGGGTCAGCACGACGTTGCGCAGGGCCATGAGTTCCGGGCGCACCCGCGGCTCGTCCTCGAACACGTCGAGCCCCGCCGCGGCCAGGCGGCCGCCGGCCAGCGCCCCGGCCAGGGCGAGCTCGTCGACGATGCCGCCACGAGCGATGTTGACCAGGGTCGCGGTCGGCTTCATCCGCGCCAGCGCGGCGGCATCGACGATGTGGCGGGTCTGCGGCGTGTAGGGCAGCACCAGGACGAGGTGGTCGGCCTCCGCGAACAGCGCGTCGCGATCGACGAAGCGCGCGGCGCACTCGCGTTCGGTCGCCTCCGGCAGGCGGCTGCGGTTGTGGTAGAGCACGCGCATGCCGAAGCCGCGCGCGCGGCGGGCGATGCCCTGCCCGATCCGGCCCATGCCGAGGATGCCGAGCGTCGTGCCGTGCAGGTCCTGCCCCAGCAGCGTCTCGAACGACCAGCGCCGCCACTCGCCCGCGCGCAGCCAGCGTTCGCCCTCGGTGATGCGGCGGGCGGTGGCCATCAACAGGGCGAAGCCGAAGTCGGCGGTGGTCTCGGTCAGCACGTCGGGCGTGTTCGTGGCCATGACCCCGGCGCGGGTCAGCGCGTCCAGGTCGAGATTGTTGTAGCCGACGCCCAGGTTGGCGACGACGCGCAGGCGTCGGGCCGCGCCGAGCACGCCGGCATCGATGCGCTCGTTGAGCGTCACCAGCGCGCCGTCGACCCCGGCCAGGTGCGCGGCGATGTCGGCGGAACCGTGCGCGGCCACCTCCGGCGTGCGCACCACCTCGGCATGCGCGTCGATCCGCGCCAGCACATCGGTAAACAGCGGCTGCGACACCCACACGCGCGGCCGCTCGCCCATGACCGGTTCTCCTGCCACGACGCGGTCAGGCGGCCGGCGGCACGCGCGGCGCCACCGTGCCCACGTCGCCGCACTGCGCGCGGTGGCGCAGCGCCTGGTCCATCAGCACCAGGGCGGTCATGGCTTCGACGATGGGCGTGGCGCGGATGCCGACGCAGGGATCGTGGCGGCCGGTGGTGACCACCTCCACCGCGTTGCCGTGCACGTCCAGCCCGCGGCCGGGCAGGCGCAGGCTGGAGGTCGGCTTGAAGGCGGCGCTGGCGCGGACCTGCTGGCCGCTGCTGATGCCGCCGAGGATGCCGCCGGCGTGGTTGCTCAGGAAGCCGTCGGCGGTGATCTCGTCGCGGTGGGCGGTGCCGCGCTGGGCGACGACGTCGAAGCCGTCGCCGATGGCCACGCCCTTGACCGCATTGATCGACATCAGCGCGGCGGCGAGCTCGGCGTCGAGCTTGCCGTACACCGGCTCGCCCCAGCCCGGCGGCACGCCGTCGGCGACCACGGACACTTCGGCGCCGACCGAATCGCCGGACTTGCGCAGCGCGTCCATGTAGGCCTCGAGCTCGGGCACCTGCGCGGCAACCGGCCAGAAGAACGGATTGGACTCGACCGCGTCGAAGTCGATGCCGGCGTCGACGACGGCGCGCACCTCGCCCAGCTGCGACAGCCAGCCGCGCACGCGCACGCCGTGGCGCTCGGCCAGCCATTTCTTGGCGACCACGCCGGCGGCCACCCGCATCGTGGTCTCGCGCGCGGAACTGCGCCCGCCGCCGCGCGGATCGCGGATGCCGTACTTCTGCCAGTAGGTGTAGTCGGCGTGCGCCGGCCGGAACTGCTCGCCGATCGCCGCGTAGTCCCTGCTGCGCTGGTCGGTGTTGCGGATCAGCAGGGCGAGCGGGGTGCCGGTGGTGCGGCCTTCGTGCACGCCCGAGAGGATCTCGACCGCGTCGGCCTCGCGGCGCTGGGAAGTGTGCCGGGTGCGTCCGGTCGCGCGGCGCGCGAGGTCGTGGGCGAAGTCCTCCGCCGCGAGCGCCAGCCCCGGCGGGCAGCCGTCGAGGACGCAGCCGATCGCCGGCCCGTGGCTCTCGCCGAAGGTGGTGACGCGCAGCAGGCGGCCGAAGCTGTTGTCGCTCATCGCGCGTCGGCCAGGGTCCTGATCCGCGCGTGGTGGGCGACGAGGTCGGCGCGGTCGATGGCGAACACGCCCATCTGCCCGACCCGGAACTCGATCCAGGCGAACGGCACTTCCGGCAGCAGGCGCACGAGGTCGGCTTCGCTCTCGCCCACCTCGCAGATCAGCAGGCCGTGCTCGCTCAGGTGCGCCGGCGCGTCGCGCAGGATCCGCAGCGCGAGGTCGAGGCCGTCGTCGCCGGCGCGCAGGCCGAGGTCGGGCTCGTGCGCGTACTCCGGCGGCAGCGCGTCGGTCTGCGCGTTGGTGACGTAGGGCGGGTTGGTGACGATGAGGTCGAAGGTCTCGCCGTCCAGCGCGGAAAACAGGTCGGAGTGCAGCAGGCGCACGTTGGCCGCGTGCAGGCGCTCGCGGTTCTCCACCGCCAGCGCCAGCGCCTCGTCGCTGATGTCGACCCCGGTGACCTCCCACTGCGGGTTGTAGTGCGCCATCGCGATGGCGATGCAGCCCGAACCGGTGCAGACATCCAGCGCGCGGGCGACGGGACGCCCGGCGAGCCAGGGCTCGAAGCCGGCCTCGATCTGCTCGGCGATCGGCGAACGCGGCACCAGCGCGCGCGCGTCCGACTTGAAGCTCAGGCCCGCGAACCAGGCTTCGCCGGTGAGGTAGCAGGCCGGCACGCGCTCGTCGATGCGGCGCTGGAACAGGCCGAGGATCGCGTCCTTCTCCTCCGCGGTCAGGCGCGCCTGGCCGTAGGCCGGGCCGATGTCGTGCGGCAGGTGCAGGCTGTGCAGGACCAGCTGGGTGGCCTCGTCGAGCGCGTTGTCGTGGCCATGCCCGAAGGTCAGCCCGGCGGCGTTGAAGCGGCTCGCGCCGTAGCGGATGAAGTCGATCAGGGTCGCGAGTTCGGCGGTCATGCTCTAGAGCCAGTGCGGCGGGACTGCGGCGGGCCGGAAAGTATAGGCGCTGGCCGCCGCGCGGGCTCGGGCCTGGCACTGACAGCTCGTGCTCCCTGCTCCCTGCTCCCTGCCACCTGCCACCTGCCACCTGTTCCCTGTTCCCTGTTCCCTGTTCCCGATTCCCGATTCCCGATTCCCGTGCCTGCGCCTGCGCCCCCTCCGACCTCCAACCCCACGCCTCTATACTGACGCGCCCCGCACTCCGGCTCTTCGCGATGTTCAACCGCACCACCCTCGTGGTCCTGGCCGTGGCGCTCGTCGCCGGGCTCGGCCTCTGGTTCGCGCAGCGGCACATGGGGGGCGCCGCGGCGGGTGCCGGCCCGCAGCTGGAGGTCGTCCGCCTGCTTCCCGACCCGCGCCCGCTTCCCGATGTCGCCCTGCAGCGCGCGGGCGCCGCGGCGGTGACGCCGGAAGCCCTGCGCGGCCGCTGGACCCTGGTGTTCCTCGGCTTCACCCACTGCCCCGACATCTGCCCGACCACACTGGCGGACATGGCGCGCGCGCAGACGCAGTGGCGCGAAACGCTGCCGGAAGCGCAGCGCCCGCGCCTGCTGTTCGTGTCGGTCGACCCGGAGCGCGACACGCCGGAGCGCACCGCCGAATACGCGCGCTACTTCGATGCGGATACCGTCGCGGTGACCGCGGAGATCCCGGTGCTGCGCGAGTTCGCGCAGGCGCTGGGGATGGTGTTCGTCAAGGCGCCCGGCGAAGGCGACGACTACGGCATCAACCATTCCTCGATGATCGCGGTGCTGGACCCGCAGGCGCGCTTCGCCGGCATCGTGCGTCCCGACATCGACGAGGCCGGCGCCGTCGGCTTCGATGCCGCGGCCATCGCCCGCGACATGCGCACGCTGGCCGGCGGAGACGCACGATGAGCCCCGCCGTCGCCCTGCAGTACCTGCTGCCGCACCGCCTGCTCTCGCGCCTGGCCTACGCCGCGGCGCGCTGGACCTGGACGCCGTGGAAGAACCTGCTGATCCGCACGGTGGTCAGTCGCTTCGACGTGGACATGAGCGAGTTCGCCGAGCGCGAGCCGACCGCGCATCCGAGCTTCAATGCCTTCTTCACCCGCGGGCTGCGCCCCGGCGCACGCAGCGACGACCCGGACCCCGACGCGCTGGTGATGCCCTGCGACGGCGTGATCAGCCAGCTCGGGCCGATCGAGTCCGGGCGCATCTTCCAGGCCAAGGGCCACGGCTTCAGCGCCGCCCAGCTGCTCGGCGACGAGGCGGCCGCGGCGCCGTTCGCCAACGGCAGCTTCGCCACCGTCTACCTGTCGCCGCGCGACTACCACCGCGTGCACATGCCCTTCGCCGGCACCCTGCGCGAGACGCTGCACGTGCCCGGGCGGATCTTCAGCGTGGCGCCGTTCGCGGTGCAGGCGATCCCCGGCCTGTTCGCTCGCAACGAGCGCCTGGTCTGCCATTTCGACACCGCCTTCGGGCCGATGGCGGTGGTGCTGGTCGGCGCGATCCTGGTCTCGGGCGTGGAGACCGTCTGGGGTGGCGAGGAGATCCCGCCCTACGCCGACCGTCCCCGCCACCGCGACTGGCGCGGCCAGGACGTGCGCCTCGACCGCTTCGCCGAGATGGGCCGCTTCAACTACGGCTCCACCGTCATCGTCCTGGTCCCGCCCGGCGTCCGGATGGACGAGCACTGGCTGCCCGAGCAGGTGGTGCGCCTGGGGCAGAGGCTGGGGATGGTGGGGGGATGAGCCGGGACTCGGGAATGGGGAAGCGGGAGTGGAACGGTTGTCGAGGCGGCAGGGGCGCGATGACATAGCGATCCGCTACCTGCGGGCATGACCTCGCCATTCCCGATTCCCGAGTCCCGCTTCTCCCCTACATCGTATGCGTCGGCTTGTCCCCGCCGAGCGTGCCCGCCAGCAGCGTCTCGATCTTGCTGCGCACGGCCTCGCCATCCGAGGACTCGGCGAACTGCACGCCGATGCCGGCGGTGCGGTGACCCTGGGCGCCCGGGGGCGTGATCCAGATGACCTTGCCGGCCACGCCGGCGCGCTCCTTCTCGTCCATCAGCGACAGCATCACGAAGACCTCGTCGCCGAGCGCATAGCGCTTGGTGGTCGGCACGAAGATGCCGCCGCCCTTCACGAAGGGCATGTAGGCGTTGTACAGCGACGCCTTGTCCTTGATCGCCAGCGACAGGATGCCCTGCCGCGCCGCGCCTGCACCGATCATCGTGTTCCTCTCCTCGTCGGGGCCTCGCCGCGTGCTCCCGCGCACGCGTCGCGCCATTGATGCAGCAGTCCCGCGACCGCAAGATCGGCGCGCACCGTGGTCCGCAGCAGATCGCGGGTGCGATTGGCCGCATCGAACCACGCCGAGAGCTTCTGGAAAGCCGTGACGGCGGTCAAGCCGCTGCGCGCCTGCGGCTGCGCACCGGTGAGTTCGCCTGCGCGCTCCAGCGCCAGGTCGGCGGCGAAGCGCAGGCGCAGCGGTGCCTGCTCGTCGGCGGTCCAGCGCGCGGCGACCTCGACCGCGCTCGCGGTGCCGGCGCCGACCTCCGCCAGCTCGTCGCGTACCTGCGCACGCAGCGCCAGCGCCCCGGCGTCGAGCCATTCCGCCGCAAGGCCGGGATGGCCGCGTGCGGCCTCGAGCGCGGTGCCGGCATCGCCGCCGCCGCGCCGCGCCAGCCAGGCCAGCGCCTCCGCGTGCGGCGGCAGGCGGAACTCGATCGACTGGCAGCGGCTGCGGATCGTCGCCGGCAGCCGCGCAGGGCGCGAGCCGACCAACAGGAGGTAGCGATCCTGCGAGGGCTCCTCCAGGGTCTTCAGCAGGGCATTGGCGGCGGCCACGTTGAGCTGGTCGGCGGGGTCGATCAGCGCCACCTGCGCGCCACCGAACTGCGAGGTCAGCGCGAACCACTCCCCGAGCTGGCGGATCTGCTCGATCACGATCTCGGTGCGCAGCTTGTCGGTGTTCGGGTTGACCTCGAGCGTCACCATCCGGAAGTCGGGATGTGTGCCGGACGCCAGGAGCCGGCAGCCGCGGCAGGCGCCGCAGGCCTGCTGTGCGCCTTCGGCCTGGGTGCACAGCAGGCGCCGCGCCAGGGCGTCGGCGACCGCGCGCTTGCCGAGCCGCTCCGGTCCCCGCAGCAGGGTGGCGTGGCCGAGCCGGCCGCGCGCCAGCGCGTCCAGCGCGCCATCGAGCGCCCGCGCCTGCCAGGGCGAGAACGCCTCGCTCATGCCTCGCCCAGCCAGGCGTGCAGGACCGCACGCACCGCCGCCGCGACCTCGGCCTGCGGACGGGTGGCATCGATCACGCGGAAGCGCGCGGGCTCGGCCGCGGCCCGCGCGAGGTAGGCGCCGCGCACGCGCTCGAAGAAGCCGTCCTGCTCGCGCTCGATGCGGTCGGGCTCGCCGCCGCGGCTGCGCGCGCGCTCCAGGCCTTGGGCGACGCCGACGTCGAGCAGCAGGGTCAGGTCCGGGCGCACCCGCGCCGCCCAGCGTTCGAGCTCGGCGATGCGCTGCGTCGGGATGCCGCGCCCCGCGCCCTGGTAGGCGAAGCTGGCATCGGTGAAGCGGTCGCTCAGCACCGTCGCCCCGCGCGCGAGCGCCGGCAGCACGCATTCGTGCACGTGCTGGGCGCGCGCGGCGAAGGCCAGCAGCAGCTCCGCCTCGGCCGCCATGCCGGCGTGCGCGGGGTCGAGCATCAGCGCGCGGATCGCCTCCGCGGTCGGGGTGCCGCCGGGCTCGCGGGTGACCACGACCTCGTGCCCGGCCGCGGCCAGCGCGGCGCGGAGTTCGGCGAGCACGCTGGACTTGCCCGCGCCCTCGCCGCCCTCGATGGTGACCAGCCTGCCCCGCCTCACTCGCAGCCCCCGCGGCGATAGCAGGCGACCGCGCGGTTGTGCTCCCGCAGCGTGGCCGAGAACACGTGGCTGCCGTCGCCGCGGGCGACGAAGTACAGCGCGTCGCCGTCGGCAGGATCGAGCGCGGCCGCGATCGCGGCACGGCCCGGCATCGCGATCGGCGTCGGCGGCAGGCCGGCGCGGGTATAGGTGTTGTAGGGCGTGTCGGTGTCGAGGTGGCTGCGCAGGATCACCCCGTCGTAGGCCTCGCCGACGCCGTAGATGACGGTCGGATCGGTCTGCAGCAGCATCCCGCGCTCCAGCCGCCGCGCGAACACCCCCGCGATCTGCGGGCGCTCCGCCGCCACCGCGGTCTCCTTCTCGATGATCGAGGCCAGGATCAGCGCCTCGTAGGGCGAGTCGACCGGGGTGTCGTCGGCACGCTCCGCCCACAGCGTGTCGAGCGTGGCGGTCATCGCATCGTAGGCGCGCCGCAGCAGGTCCAGGTCCGAATCGCCGCGCACCCAGGAATAGGTCTCGGGCAGGAAGCGGCCTTCCGGATGTTCGCCCTCGTGCCCGAGCGCCGCCATCAGCTCGGCGTCGCTCATCCCGTCGCTGCGCTGCCCGAGCATCTCCACGCGCGCGAGCGCCGCGCGCAGCTGGCGGATGTTCCAGCCCTCGACGATGGTGAAGCGGCGCTGGATTACGGTGCCGGCGGCCATGCGCTGCAGCAGCTCGCGCGGGCTCAGCCCGGGATCGAGCGCGTACTCGCCGGCCTTGATCCGGCCGCGCGCGCCGGTCTCGAAGGCCAGCGCCTTCCACTGCAGCGGATGCCCGGCGGTGACCCCCTCGCCGCGCAGGTTGGCGAGCACGGTGCCGAAGCCGTCGCCGCGCTCGATCACCACCGAGCCGGGCGCGGCATCCTGCGGCAGCAGCGGCGCGTCGGCGAAGCCGCGGTAGCCGAGCCAGAGCACGCCGGCCAGCGCGACGCCGATCAGCACCGCGAACAGCAGGAACCAGCGCAGCAGACGCGCCAAGGCGGAGGGGCGGTGCGGGGCGGCGTCGGCCAAGGGTCGGCTCCGTCGGGTCGGGGACGCGATCCGCGCATGCGGACCGGCCGCACAGGATAACGCGCGCGCGGCGGGCGGCGCCCGCTCCCCGGACGTCCTATGCGGGACCGAAGGCCCGCAGCAGGCCGCGCGCCTTGGCCCGCGTCTCCTCGAGCTCGCGCTCGGGGTCGGAGTCGACCACGATGCCGGCGCCCGCGCGGAAGCCGATGCCGGTGCCCTCGATCCAGGCGCTGCGGATCAGGATGTTGAGGTCCATGTCGCCGTCGCGGTTCAGCCAGCCCAGCGCGCCGGTGTAGGCGCCGCGGCCGGTCCGCTCGAGCTCGGCGATGATCTGCATGCAGCGCACCTTGGGGCAGCCGGTGATGGTGCCGCCGGGGAACACCGCCGCGATCGCCTGCCCCGGCGTGATGCCCGGGCGCAGCGTCCCGCGCACGTTGCTGACGATGTGGTGCACGTGGGCATAGCTCTCGATGCCCATCAGCTCGTCGACCTCGACGCTGCCGGGCGTGCACACGCGGCCGAGGTCGTTGCGCTCGAGGTCGATCAGCATCACGTGCTCGGCGCGCTCCTTGGGATGGCCGACGAGCTCGCGCACGCGCTGGTCGGCGTCGTCGCCGTCCACGCGCGCGCGGGTGCCGGCGATCGGCCGGGTCTGCACGTCGTCGCCGCGCACCGAGACCAGGCGTTCCGGCGAGGAACTGGCCAGCGCCCAGCCCGATGCCGCCAGCAGCCCCGCGAAGGGCGCCGGGTTGGCCGCGCGCAGGCGCGCGTAGAAGGCGGCGGGATCGGGCGGCGCGGCGAACCGCGCCCGCCAGCCGCGCGAGAGGTTGACCTGGAACACGTCGCCGGCGCCGAGGTAGTCCTGCACCGCACGCACGCCATCCAGATAGCGCTGCGGCGGATCCTCCTCGATCGTCACCGGCGCCTGCCACGCCGTCGCCGGTCCCATGCCGGACGCCGCCGCGACGTCGGCCTCGATCCGCTCGAGCAGCCCGCGCGCCTGGGGGTGGTCGGCCTCGACCACGGCCAGCGCCTCGCCGCTGTGGCGGTCGCGCAGGATCGCGGCCGGGCAGCGCAGCGCGAGCGCGACCGGAAGCGCCCCCTCGGCCGGCGGGAGGTCGAGCACCGGCTCGACCTGGCCGGCGAGTTCGTAGGCCAGCAGCAGCGCCCAGCCGCCGCGGAACGGTATCGGCGAGTCGCTGCGCGGCGTGCGGGCGGCCTGCCAGGCCGCGTCGAGACACTCGAGGAAGCGGCCATCCTGCGCCCGCGTCGCATCGCCATCGAAGGCGCGCACCGCGCCGTCGCGGTCGCAGCGCAGGCCGGTACCGTCGGCGAGCAGGAGCATGTCCCAGCGCGGCGACAGGCGCGGCCTCGCGTCGACGGCCGCGTCGGCGGGGGCGGCCACCGGCGTGGCCGCCGATTCCAGCAGCACGCGGTAGCGCATCGGCGCGTGCCGATGCACCGCCAGCAGGTCGGTGTCCGGCGGCAGCGCGCGGACGTGGATCATGCCGCGCGCCGCCGCGCGATCAGGCGCGCCGGAACACGAGGGTGGCGTTGGTGCCGCCGAAGCCGAAGCCGTTGGACACCGCGATCTCGATCTTCTTCTCGCGCGCCACGTTGGGCACGTAGTCGAGATCGCAGCCCTCGCTCGGGTTCTCGAGGTTGATCGTCGGCGGGATCACGCCGTCGTGCAGCGCCAGGATCGAGAAGATCGCCTCGACGCCGCCCGCCGCGCCGAGCAGGTGGCCGGTCATCGACTTCGTCGAGCTGACCATCAGCCGGTAGGCGTGGTCGCCGAAGGCGCGCTTCATGGCATGGGTCTCGGCCAGGTCACCCAGCGGCGTGGAGGTGCCGTGCGCGTTGAGGTACTCGACCTCCTCCGGGTTCACGCCGGCATCGGCCAGCGCGCTCTTCATGCAGCGCGCGGGGCCCTCGCCGTTCTCGCTGGGCGCGGTCATGTGGAAGGCGTCGGAGCTGGCGCCGAAGCCCAGCAGCTCGGCATAGATGCGCGCGCCGCGCGCCTTGGCCCGCTCGTACTCCTCGAGCACGAGGATGCCGGCGCCGTCGCCGAGCACGAAGCCGTCGCGCTCCGCGTCCCATGGGCGCGACGCGCGCTCGGGCTCGTCGTTGCGGGTGGACATCGCCTTCATCGCGCAGAAGCCGCCCATCGAGGTCGGCGAGGAGCCGAATTCGCAGCCGCCGGCGATCATCACGTCGGCGTCGCCGTACTGGATCATGCGCAGCGCGGTGCCGATGCTGTGGTTGGCGGTCGCGCAGGCGGAGACCGCGGAGAAGTTCGGGCCCTTGATGCCCTTCATGATGCACAGCTGGCCCGAGACCATGTTGATGATGGTCGAGGGCACGTAGAACGGGGAGATCTTGCGCGGCCCGCCCTGCAGGTACTTGGCGGTGGTCTCCTCGATGCCGGCGATGCCGCCGATGCCCGATCCGATCAGCACGCCGATGCGCTCGGCGCTGGACTCGTCCACCACCAGGCCGGCGTCGTCCATCGCCATCGACGCCGCGGCGATGCCGTAGTGCACGAAGGGATCCATCTTCTTGACGTCCTTCGGCGGGATGAACGCCGTCGGGTCGAAGTCGCGGACCGCGCCGCAGATGCGGGTCGGGAAGGCGCTCGCATCGAAATGGGTGACCGGGCCGATGCCGGAGCGGCCGTTGCGGATGCTGTCCCACGCGGTGGCCAGGTCGTTGCCGACCGGCGAGACGATGCCCATGCCGGAAATGACGACGCGTCGCTTGCTCATGGCGGACCTCATGTACGGGTGGCGCGCACGGTGCGCGCAAACGCGCAGGGCCGCGAATGCGGCCCCGCATGTGCCCCGGAAGGGGCGCTCAGGTCGTGCCCGGGACCGCGTCCCGGGCCGTGGCTCACGCCTTGACGTGCGCCTTGATGTAGTCGATCGCCTGCTGGACGGAAGTGATCTTCTCGGCTTCCTCGTCCGGGATCTCGCACTCGAACTCTTCCTCGAGGGCCATCACCAGTTCGACCGTATCGAGCGAGTCGGCGCCGAGATCGTCCACGAAGGAAGCGTTCGCGGTGACTTCGTCTTCCTTCACGCCGAGCTGTTCGACGACGATTTTCTTGACGCGTTCTTCGATGCTGCTCATGTGTTCGAGACTCCCAGGGGGTGCAAGCGGGCGCATTGTAGAGGAAAGCCGGATCGGCGGTAGACCGCCTTGCGGCGCGGCCCCGCGGGCGCCTGCGCCGCGGGTTCCGCTCGTAACGATTCCGTGGACCGTGTCGCGGCGGGGGCAAGGCCCGTGCTGCGCCGCGACAGCCGGTCAGGGCATGTACATCCCGCCGTTGACGTGCAGGGTCTCGCCGGTGATGTAGGAGGCGGTCGGGCCGGCCAGGAAGGCCACCGCATGCGCGATGTCCTCGGCGACGCCGAGGCGGCCGAGGGCGATCTGCTCCAGCAGCGCGGTCCGCGAGGCCTCCGGCAGCGCGCGGGTCATGTCGGTATCGATGAAGCCGGGCGCGACCACGTTGACGGTGACGCCGCGGCTGCCGATCTCCTTCGCCAGCGACTTGGAGAACGCGATCACGCCGGCCTTGGCCGCCGCATAGTTCGCCTGCCCGGCGTTGCCGACCAGGCCGATCACCGAGGCGATGTTGATGATGCGGCCCTTGCGCGCCTTCATCATGCCGCGCATCACCGCCTTCGAGGTGCGGTAGACGCTGGAGAGGTTGGTGTCCAGGATCGCCTGCCAGTCCTCGTCCTTCATCCGCATCAGCAGGTTGTCGCGGGTGATGCCGGCGTTGTTGACGAGGATGCCGATCGCCCCGAACTCCTTGCCGACGGCGTCCACCAGCGCGTCGACGGCGGCCGCATCGGTGACGTCGAGGACGCGGCCGGCACCGCCCCGCGCCGCGAGCCGTGCACCGATGGCCTCGGCCCCGGCCTGGCTCGTGGCGGTGCCGACGACCCGGGCACCCTGCGCGGCGAGCATGTCGGCGATGGCCGCGCCGATGCCGCGGCTGGCGCCGGTGACGAGGGCGACCTCGCCGGAGAGGACGGAACTGGTCATGTCGTGATCCTGCTGGAAACGATGCGGGGGAGCGCCGGGTCCGCGGCTCAGCCCCATTCGGAACGGACGGCGTCGAAGTCGGCGGCGCTGCCCAGCGCACGCGCGTCGAGCGACTTGTCGATGCGCTTGACCAGGCCGGCGAGCACCTTGCCCGGACCGCATTCGGCGATGCGCGTCGCCCCCTCGGCGGCGAGCGCGCGGACGCATTCGGTCCAGCGCACCGGGAAGAACAGCTGGCGCACGAGCGCGTCGCGGATGCCGTCGACGTCGCCGGCGACCGCGGCATCGGCGTTCTGCACCACCGGGATCGACGGCGCCGACCACCGCACGTCGGCCATCGCCTGCGCGAGGCGCTCGGCGGCGCCGCGCATCAGCGGCGTGTGCGAGGGCACGCTCACCGGCAGCCGCACCGCCTTGCGCACGCCGCGGCCGGCCAGCACCGCGAGCGCGGCGTCGACGGCGATCGCATGGCCGCCGATGACCACCTGCCCAGGCGAGTTGAAGTTGGCCGGCACGACCACCGTGGCCTCGCCGTCGGACACCTCCATGCAGACCTCGGCGACCACGCTGTCGTCGGCGCCCAGCACCGCGGCCATCGCGCCGACGCCCTCGGGGACCGCCTCCTGCATCAGGCGGCCGCGCTCGCGCACCAGGCGCGCGGCGTCGGCGAGCGACAGCGCGCCCGCGGCGACCAGCGCTGCGTATTCGCCGAGGCTGTGGCCGGCGAACCGTGCCGGGACCGCGCCGCCCTGCGCCTGCCACGCGCGCCACACGGCGACGTCTGCCGCCAGCAACGCCGGCTGGGTGAGTTCGGTGCGGTTGAGATCCTGCTCCGGACCGGACTGCGACAGCGTCCACAGGTCCAGCCCCGCGCCCTGCGACGCCTCGTCGAAGGCCTCGCGCACCTGCGGATGGGCGGCGGCGAGGTCGGCGAGCATGCCCACGGACTGCGATCCCTGACCGGGAAAGACGAAGGCGAGGTTCGGCGCGGCGGATGTCGGCATCGATCAGGTGCGTTGCGGTGGGCCGCGCATGATACGGGACATGATGCGGACAGCGTCTGTACCGGCCCGTAGGGTCGGTCGCGGCCCGTCAGGAGAACAGGCCGAACAGCAACTGCAGCGCCTCGATGTCGCCGTCGTGCAGCAGATCGACGAGCAGCAGCGCCGCGAGCATGCCGCCCGGCGCGCCCGCCAGGGCGAGGCCGAGCGCCGCCACCGCACCGCCGAGACCGCGCGCGCGGGCGCCGAGGCGGCGGGTCGCGGCGCCGAGGAAGGACAGCCGGGCGACCGACTCGCGCACGCCGTCGCGCACCGCCGCATCCTCTTCCCCCAGGGTAGCGGCGACCCCGCCGGCGAGTGCGCCCTCGGGGAGGTAGCGCACCGTGCCGCTGGCGAACAGCAGCCAGTCGCGCACCTGCGCATCCCGCAGCGACATCACCTCGCGCGGGTCCTCCTCGAAGTCGAGGAAGCCGATGCGGTCGGCCGCATCCACGGCGAGATTGCGCGCCAGCGGCTGGCCCAGGTAGCCGCCGCGCGCGTGCACGTCGGCGACCGCGGCCGCCGCGCGCGCCACCAGCCCCGCCCCGCCGTCATGCGTACCGGTGCGCAGCCGGCTCGAGAGCGTGTCGCCGAGGTCGGAGAGAACCAGGAAACCCCTGCCCTCGCCCACCACCTCCGGCACGCGCACGCCGAGAGCGGCGAGCGCTCCGAGACGCGCGCGCTCGACTTCCAGCGCCTCGTCGGCCAGATGATGCGGTGGCGGCCGCAGCGCGGCGACGCCGAGGCGGCGCGCCGCCCAGTCCAGCATGCGCAGCCGTGCGCCGCGCGCGTCGCTGCCGTAGTGCTTGATCCAGACCGGGCGTCCGTCGATGACGGCGCGCTCGACCCGTGGATGTGGACCGGCCATGGCCGCTCAGTAGCGCAGCAGCGCCGAGCCCCAGGTGAAGCCGCCGCCGAAGGCCTCCAGCAGCACCAGCTGGCCGCGCTGGACCCGGCCCGAACGCACCGCCTCGTCGAGCGCCAGCGGCACCGAACCGGCCGAGGTGTTGCCATGCCGGTCGACGGTGACGATGACGCGGTCCATCGGCATCTCCAGGCGCTTGGCGGTCGCCTGGATGATGCGCAGGTTGGCCTGGTGCGGGATCAGCCAGTCGAGTTCGCGGCGGTCGATGCCGTGGTGCTCGAGCGTCTCCTCGACCACGCTGTCGAGCGTCTTCACCGCGACCTTGAACACGTCGCTGCCGCTCATGAGGATGCGCACGCCCGCGTTCTTCTCCTCCGGCCTGAAGCCGGCGGAGACGCCGACCGGGTTCCACAGGAGTTCCTTGTGGCCGCCGTCGGCATGCAGGTGGGTGGACAGCACGCCGGTCTCGGCGTCCGGCCGCAGCACCACCGCACCGGCGCCGTCGCCGAACAGCACGCAGGTGGCGCGGTCGGACCAATCGACCATCCGCGTCAGCGTCTCGGCGCCGACCACCAGCACGTTCTTCGCGCCGCCGCGGATGAACTTCTCGCCCACGCCGAGCGCGTAGACGAAGCCGGAGCAGGCGGCATTGACGTCGAACGCGGCGCAGCCGTTGGCGCCCAGCCGGTGCTGGAGCAGGCAGGCCACGGACGGGAAGACGAGATCGGGGGTGGTGGTGCCGACGATGACGGCGTCGAGGTCGCGACCCTCGATGCCCGCGGCCTCGAGCGCACGCAGCGCCGCCTCGTAGGCGAGATCGCTGGTGGTCTGGCCGTCGGCCGCGATGTGGCGCTGGCGGATGCCGGTGCGCTCGCGGATCCACTCGTCGCTGGTCTCGACGAACTGCGCGAGGTCGTCGTTGGTCAGCACCTTCTCCGGCAGGTAGCTGCCGGTGCCGGCGATCCGGGCGTAGACCCGGCCCTCAGTTTGCGTTGCCATGCCGGCTCCCTTGGGGGCCGGCGCAAGCCGGCCGGGGCGGAACTCCGATCGGGCCGGATGCACCCGCGGGAAACCGCGGATCCGGCCTCCGTCGCGCGCCGGGACGGGCCGGCGCGGCGAAAACTCAGTCTTCCTCGACCGCCGACTGGGTCTGGATGACCTTCTTGCCGCGGTAGTAGCCGTCCGCGGTGACATGGTGGCGGATGTGGGTCTCGCCGCTGGTCGGGTCGGTGGACAGCTGCTTGGCGCTCAGCGCGTCGTGCGAACGGCGCATGCCGCGGGTGGACGGGGTCTTGCGGGACTTCTGGACGGCCATTTCAAGGTTCTCCGGCTAATGCTTCTTATCTTTCAGGACCGACAGCGCGGCGAACGGATTCGGCGCCACCGGTTCCTCGACCTGCTCGACCGCCGGCCAGTCCTTCTCGACCGCCTCGGTCCCCGGCGCCACCGGCATGACCGGCACCGCCAGGATGAGTTCGTCCTCGATCAGCTCGAGGGGGCGTACCGCGCTGTCCTCGCCCACCAGCACCGGCTCGTAGTCGGCGGGCAGGGCCGCCTCCTGCGATTCGGACTCGATCAGCGCCAGGCGCTGCTCGATCCGGACCGGATGCAGGAACCGCGCAAGGCTGCGCTGGCATTCCAGCGGCAGCTCCGCTTCGACGCGGAGGTCGACGTATGCGATCTTGAGCGCGTCGCGGTCGAAGTCGAGTTCGAAGCGGACCTCGCCCTCGGCATCGACCAGGCTCTCCTGGAGACGCCGGAATGCCGACAGCGGCATGCGGCCCTCGAAGTGTCGCCTGGACGCGACCATGCGCCAGGCATCCAGCACGGCGGGGATGGGCACGGACATAAGCGCGGAATCTTAGGCGCCGGCAGCAGGGGTGTCAATGAAGCGCGACGGGCGCCACAGCATGGGCCGGTGCCGTTTGCGGCCTCGGTCACCCAAGGCTCAGACTGCGCCTCCACCCACCGCTGCGGCCCCGCTTGAAGCTCGCCGTCTTCCTCGTCCCCCTCCTGCTGTTCGCGTCCGTCGCGACCGTCTTTGCCGTTGCGCGCCTGCGCGCGCAGCGGCGGCAGCGCACGCTGGCCCGCCTGCTCGACGGCGCCGACGAGGTCGAACGCCTCCTGTACCGGACCCGGCGCCGGATGAGCGACGTCGGCGGCGTGCTCGGGCGCGTGCCGGAGGACATCGGCGCCAGCGCGCGCGCGTCCCTCGACAGCGAAGGGGCGATCCAGGACGCGCTGCGCGACGTCCTGCAGCACCGGCTGTGGATCGACCGCCACGGCGCCGACGCCAGCCAGGACGAACTCGACGCCGCCTGCGCGGCGATGGATCGCGCCCGCGAGCGGATCGACGGCGAGCTGCGCCGGCTGGAAGGCGCGGCCGCGGCGCTCGCCGAGGCCACCGACGCGGTCATGGAGGCCGCGGCGCGCGAGCCCGACGCGCTCAGGCGGCACTGAGCCGCGCTCAGCCCGCCTTGCGCGCGAGCACGACCTCGCGGGCGTGGCCGAGGAAGCGGCGCCTGGGCGGCACGATCGCGGCCCAGGCGAAGCCCGCATCGCGCAGCCGGGCGACGATGTCGCGGCCGTAGTTCCGGAGCGCCAGCACCCCGCCCTCGCCCACCAGGCGATCGCCGTGGTACTCCGGCGGCAGGCGGTGCTCGATGCCGCCGTCCTCGCGCAGGCACGCGCGCTCGACGGTGGTCGCGCCGGCGAGCGGCACGGTGAAGGCGAGCAACCCACCCGGGCGCAGGACCCGGAGCATCCCGGCGAAGCCGCGGGCATCGTCGGCGACGTGCTCGAACACCTCGGTCGAAGTGCAGACGTCGAAGCTGGCGTCGGCGAAGCTCAGCCGCTGCGCGTCCTCGCAGCGCACGCCGTCGGCGACCGTTCCCGCGGGGACGCCGGCCAGGAACTCGCTGGCCGTCACCGCGCCGCAGCGCGCCCGGTAGAAGCGCAGCGCAGCACCGCCGGCCGAGAGCTCGTAGAGGCAGGCGCCTGCCAGGTCCTCCACCGCCTCGCACAGCACCGCGATCAGCGAGAGATGGACCGGGGTCCCGCGACAGCGCAGGCAGCGCACGGCCGTCTCGTCGTCGCCGATGCGCACCAGCAGGCTCGGCCCGCAGGCGGGGCAGCGCGCCGGCGCCAGCGCCGACGGCCGCAGCCGCGTCCGAAGTTTCTCCAGCAGCATGTCCACACTCCCTGTGACCGCGTTCCCGCGGATCTACGACGCAACGGCCACCGCCGTCGCGCTGTCCGCCTACTCGTGCACGACCCGCACCCATTGCGTCGGCCAGGGCTCACGGCTGCCGTCGCGGCCGTGCACCACGATGCCGAGCCGGTGCCGGCCCGCCGGCAGCGCAGCGGCGTCCAGACGCGCATCGAAGCCCACCGCCGGATGCGCCGGATCCTCCGACACCTTCCAGTACTCCGCGACCCACGGCGCGGGCCTGCCGTAGGCGGCGTCCGCCACCGTCGCGCCATCCAGGGTGACCTCCACCCGGGCCACGCCGGCGCCGTCCTTGAACGCCCAGCCCGCGACTGCGAACCCGCCCGAGACCTCCGCATCCGCCGCGGGCGCATCGATCCAGGCGATCGCCGGCAGCACGCAGCCGGCGCCGGCCGTGCCCGGCGCGGTCGGCGGCAGCGCGAACAGCAGGAAACGCTTGCGGCCGCCGTCGACGTTCAGCACCTCGGGCGAACGCAGCCCGCCGGCGACATCGCACAACCCGCGATAGGCCTCCAGCCGCTGTTTCGCCGGCCGCGCGCTGTCCTCGACCACGAGCAGCACCGGCGCATCGCGCGTCGAGAGGTCGGTTTCGGTGAGCCCCCACAGCGCCAGCTGCGGCGCGCGCCCGTGCTTGTGGTTGAGCGGATGGTCGAGCACCGGCACGTCGCCGCGTCCGCGCGCGAACCCGAGCTGGGCCCCGAGCATGAAGTTGTCGGCCACCACGCGGGTGTCGTCCGGCATCTGCGCCAGCCGCGCGTCGACCGCCGCGGCGACCTCGCCCCAGCCGGCGAAGTTGTCCGGATAGGCGGATGTGCCGGCCAGGCGCGCGCGCAGCCCCGGTGCGAGCGCGGCGACGAGATAGGCGCAGGCCAGCAGGGTGCCGGCAGCGGCCAGCGCCTGGGTGGCGATGCGCCATGGGCGCGGCCAGCGCGCCAGCACCGGCGGCGCGAACACCGCGAGCGCGAGCCAGCCCGGCAGAGTCCAGTGGAAGCTCACCCGCTCGGCGTCGGCGAAGAAGCCGAGCACACCGTAGGCGGCGATCGGCAGGCCGCCGGCGACCAGCACGAGGGCCGCGCCGGCGCGCGCTCGTTCCCGCCACGCCTCGCGCAATGCACCCAGCAGCGCGACCAGCAGCAGCGGCGTGACGCAGACCAGCTGCACCAGCGGAAACCAGGCGCCGGACAGGTGGAAGCGCCACGGATGGCGGTCGACCAGCTGGAAGCGCAGGCCGGCGTCGCCGTGCGCCAGGTTCCACCACGCGAGCGGCAGCCATGCCAGCGCGCCCACCGCGACCGCGGCCCAGACGCGCGCATCGCGCAGCGCGGCGCGGCCGTCCCGCGAGGCGAGCAGGGCCAGCGCGCCGGCCGCCACGACCAGGGCGAAGCGGTAATGGGTCAGGCCACCCAGCACCAGTCCGCAGGCAAGCTCGATGCAGGCCGCGGCGCCGACCCGGCGCAGCAGGCGCGAGGCCGCGTCCAGGCACAGCAGCGCGGCGAAGGTCAGCGGCACGTCGGGCAGGGCCAGCACGCCCAGCGTCGCCGCCAGCGGCAGCAGCGCCGCCACCGTACCCGCGCGCCAGCCGGCGGCCTCGCCGAGTTCGCGCCGTGCGACCGCCACCACCAGGAAGGGAACGGCGGTGCCCATCGCGAGGAAGGGCCAGCGCAGTCCCAGCAGCGTGTCGCCGCCGATGGCGGTGCCGAGCCAGGCCAGCCACGCCGTCGCCGCGGGCAGGTCGGAATAGGCCCAGCCCGGGTGCGTGCTTTCCTGCCAGTAGAAGGCCTCGTCGCCGAACAGCGGCAGCAGCGCGGCGATCGCGATCTTCGCCGCCAGCAGTGCCCCCACCAGGACGAGGAACTTCACGCGCGCGGGATCCGCGCGGCGGTCCACTGCGTTCATCGCGACCGGCGTCCGCGACCGGCGCCGCGTATGCATGCCGTGGCCTCGGTCACGCTTCGCCGCATCGCCGCGCTTCGATTCCACGCGCACCGCATCCCGGCCTCGCCCATCGTTACACTCGCCCCGTCCCCAATGTCGGCAGCCCGCATGCACGCACAGGCAAGGAGCCCCGCCATCCTAACCGACACCGGCCGCGCCGCCCTCGACGCCGCGATCGCCCAGGTCAACGGCCTGGTACTCGGCAAGACCCGCGAGATCGAGCTCGCCTTCGTCGCCCTGCTGGCCGACGGCCACCTCCTCATCGAGGACCTGCCCGGCCTCGGCAAGACCACCCTGGCGCGCGCCCTGGCGGCGACGCTGGGCCTGGATTTCCAGCGCATGCAGTTCACCTCGGACCTGCTGCCCTCGGACATCCTCGGCGTGTCGGTCTTCGACCAGAACGAAGGCGGCTTCCGCTTCCATCCGGGACCGGTGTTCACCCAGCTGCTGCTCGCCGACGAGATCAACCGCGCGCCGCCGCGCACGCAGAGCGCGCTGCTGGAGGCGATGGCCGAGTACCAGGTCAGCGTCGACGGCGTCTCGCACACGCTGCCGCGGCCGTTCTTCGTGATCGCCACGCAGAACCCGGTGGACCTGTCGGGCACCTTCCCGCTGCCGGACTCGCAGCTCGACCGCTTCCTGCTGCGCCTGCACCTGGGCTACCCGGACGACGCGGCCGAGCGCGAGATGCTCGCCGGCGAGGACCGCCGCGCGCTCATCGCGCAGGCGATGCCGGTGCTGGCGCCGGAGCGGATCCTGGGGCTGCGCGAGGCGGCGGCAGGCGTGCACGCGAGCGAGACGCTGATCCGCTACGTGCAGGCGCTGCTCGCGCGCAGCCGCACGCAGCCGGGCCTGCGGGTGGGGCTGTCGCCGCGCGCCGGGCTGTCGCTGCTGCGGGCGGCGCGCGCGCGCGCGCTGATCGCCGGCCGCGGGCACGTGCTGCCCGAGGACGTGCAGGCGCTGTTCGTCGAGGTCGCCGCGCACCGGCTGGTGCCGGAGGGCGAGAGCGCCGAGCGCGCCCAGCTCGCGCGCGACGTCCTGCAGGCCGTGGCGGTGGACTGACCGCGTCTTCGTGGCCGTCGCTCCGTCCCCGCCCACCGCCCCGCCCCCTCCCGCGCCACGCGACCGCGTCGAGCGCTTCGGCGACCGCCTGGCGCGCCTGGGCTGGCAGCGCCCGCGCGCGCCGGAACCGCTGCCCGTCGCCCTGCACCGGCGCCGCATCTTCGTGCTGCCGACCGGCTACGGCGCCTTCGTCGCCGTGCTGCTGCTGGCGATGATCGTCGGCGCGCTGAACTACAACAACAATCCGGCGCTGATGCTGGGTTTCGCACTGGCGGCGACCGCGCTCTACAGCCTGATCCAGGGCCAGCTCGTGCTCGCTGGACTGCGGGCGGCGGCGCTGCACGCGGCGCCGGTGCACGCCGGCCAGGTCCTGCAGCTGCGCATCGACCTGGAGATGGGCACCCGCCGCGTCCGTCGCGGCATCGAGCTGCTGCTGGGCGATGCGCGCGCCGCCGTGTCGCTGGAGGCGGGCGAGCGCAGGGAGGTCGCCCTGGCGGTTCCGGCGCCGCGCCGCGGCTGGTGGACGCCGCCGCGGCTGCGCGTGTCCACGGTGCAGCCGCTCGGCCTGGCGCGGACCTGGAGCTGGGTCCGGCCCGACGTGCGCCTGCTGGTCTACCCCGCGCTCGAGGCGAGCGCGGCCCCGCTGCCGGAAGGCGAAGGCGAGCGCCCCAACCAGCGGCGCTCGCTGTGGGGCGACGAGTTCCACCACCTGCGCGAGTACCGGACCGGCGACCCGACGCGGAAGATCGCCTGGCGCCCCTCGGCACGCACCGGCCGGCTGCTGGTGCGCGAGCACGAGGACGTCGCCGGGCGCGAACTGCTGCTGGACTGGCACGCGCTGGGCGCGCTCGAGTACGAGGCGCGGATCCGGCGCCTGGCGCGCTGGGTGGTCGACGCCGAGCGCGCCGGCAGCCGCTATCGCCTGCGCCTGCCGCGCGAGACGCTGGGGCCCGGTATCGGCCCCGACCATCGCCACGCGTGCCTGCGCGCGCTCGCCCTGCTGCCGCCGGCATGAGGATGGCCATGGATCCCGCCGCGCGCCGCTGGAGCCTGGTCGCGGCCGGCGCCTGTGCGCTGCCGCTGCTGCGCCTGCTACCGCCCGCGCTCGCGGCGGTGCTCGCCGGCGTCGGCCTGCTCGGCGCGGTCAGCGCGTTCCGACGGCCGTGGCCGTCGTGGCTGCGGCTGGTGATGACGCTGGCGCTGGCGGCCGCGGTGCTGTTCGCCTTCGACTTCCGCTTCGGCCGCGACACCGGCTGCGCGCTGCTGATGGCGATGCTGATGCTCAAGTGCGGCGAGACGGCGCACCTGCGCGACGGCCGCAGCCTGGTCGGCTTCGGGCTGTTCGCAGCCTTCGCCGCGTTCCTGCAGGACCAGGGCCCGATCACCCTGGTGCTCGCCGCACCGGCCGCCCTGCTCGCGCTCGCCGCCAGCCAGCGCCTGGCCGAGAGCGAGGCCGGGCTCGAGGCGCCACCGCGCGTCGGTCCCCGGCTGCGCCAGGCCCTGCTGGCCGTGGCCATCGCGCTGCCGCTGGCGCTGGCCGCCTTCTGGCTGTTCCCGCGCCTGCCGTCGCCGCTGTGGGGCGTGCCGGAGAACGCGCTGGCCAAGACCGGCATCGACGACCGCATGTCGCCCGGCGAGTGGATCGACCTCCTCGCCGACGACAGTCCCGCCTTCCGCGTGCGCTTCTTCGGCGCGCCACCGCCCTCGGGCCAGATGTACTGGCGCGGCCCGGTGCTGTGGCAGTTCGACGGTCGGACCTGGACGCGCTGGGACGGCATGAGCTACCTGGAGCCGCCGCAGGTCGACTACGCCGACGCCGCGGTGCGCTACGAGATCACGCAGGAGCCCACCGAGCGCCGCTTCATGTTCGCGCTCGACCTGCCGGAATCGGTGCCCGAGGGCGCGCGGCTCGGCGTCGACCTGTCGCCGATCGCGGCGCGCCCGATCCGCAGCCTGACCCGCTATACGCTCGAGTCGGCGCCGCCGGTCCGCTTCGAGCCGGAGCTGCGCCGCGCCACCCGCGACATGGCGCTGCGCCTGCCGGCGGAGTTCAACCCACGCACGGTGGCGATGGCCCGCGCCTGGCGCGAGGAGGGCCTGGACGACGCGGCGATCGTGCGGCGCGCGCTGGAGATGTACCGCCGCGACTTCAGCTACACCCTGGCCGCGCCGCCGCTGGGCCGCGACAGCGTGGACGAGTTCCTGTTCGACACTCGCGCCGGCTTCTGCGAGCACTACAGCTCCTCGTTCGCGGTGCTGATGCGCGCCGCGGGCATTCCGACCCGTGTGGTCACCGGCTACGTCGGCGGCTACCGCAATCCCTTCGGCGACTACTGGCTGGTGCGCCAGTCCGAGGCGCACGCCTGGAACGAGGTCTGGCTCGCCGGCCGCGGCTGGACCCGCGTCGACCCGACCGCGGCGGTCGCGCCGGAACGCATCCTCAACACCGTCAACGACCTCGGCGACGGCGGCGGTGGCGGTGGCATGCGGCCGATGCTCGACATCGGCGACTGGCTGCGGCGCGGCTGGAACGACCTGGTGCTCGGCTTCGACGCGGCGCGGCAGAGCCTGCTGCTGCAGCCGTTCGGCATCGAGCGCGCCAGCGGCTGGCAGGTGGGCCTGGCCTTCGCCGCGGTCGCCGGGCTGATCCTCCTGGCGAGCCTGCTGCTGATGCTGCGCGAGCGCGCGCCGCCGGGCGATCCCGTCCTCGTCGCCTGGCGGCGCTTCACCCGTCGCTTCGCCCGCACGCCGGTGCCGAAACCCGCGCACGAACCGGCGCTCGCCTGGGCCTGGCGCGCGGCCGAGGCGCTGCCCGCCGACGCCGCACGGATCCGTTCGCTCACCGCGCGTTTCGTCGCCGCGCGCTACGCTCCCGCGCAGTCCGAGGCCGGAACGGACGCCGCGCTCGTGCGCGACCTGCGCCGCTTCCGGCTGTCGTCCCGTCCGTAGGAGTGCCTGACCATGAACCGTATGCGCGCACTGGTTCCCGCATTGCTCGCCGCCGGCGTCCTCGCCGCCTGCGCCACGCCGCCCAAGCCGCTGCAGGGCAGCTATGCGCCGCTGTCGCCGGCCACCGCCGCGCAGCGCCAGGTGCCCGGCGACCTGGTGCGCTGGGGCGGCACCATCGCCGAGGTCGTGCCGCAGCGCGAGCGCACCTGCTTCGAGCTCGTCGGCCGGCCGCTGGACGGGCGCGGGCGTCCCGACGAGGACAGCGACAGCAGCGCCGGCCGCTTCGTCGCCTGCCGCGAGGGCTTCTACGATCCGGTCGTGTTCGAGCGCGGGCGTGCGGTCACGGTGACCGGCCGCATCGAGGGCTTCGAGACGCGGACGATCGGCGACTTCCCGTACCTGCATCCCCGCGTCGCCGCCGACGTCGTCTATCTGTGGCCGGAGCAGCGCGAGGTCGACGTGATCTACGACCGCGGTCCCTACTGGGGCGGCTACTACGGCTGGTGGTGATCCGCCTCAGCCCGGCGGCCAGGTCATCTGCCGGCCGCCGAGCAGATGCAGGTGGATGTGGTAGACGCTCTGCCCGCCGTGCTCGCGGCAGTTCATGACCACACGGTAGCCGTCCCGGGCGAACTCCTGCGCACGCGCGTAGGCGGTCGCCGCCAACACCATGCGGCCGACCAGCTCGGCGTCCTCCGGCTGGATGTCGTCCAGCGTGGCGACCGCCTTCTTCGGCACGAACAGCACGTGCACCGGCGCCTTCGGGTCGATGTCGCGGAAGCCGAGCACGTGCTCGTCCTCGTGCACGATCTCGGCGGGAATCTCGCGGCGGATGATCTTGGCGAACAGGGTGTCGTCGGACATGGCGTCGTGTGCGCTGGGAGGATGCCCAAGCCTCGCACAGCGGCAGCCGCGCCGGGTACGGCATCGGCACCTGCGACCTTGGTCGACGCCGTGGACGAGGCCGGACGGTGCGAGCATGGCCGCCCGCTCCCGCCGCAGCCGTACGCGCCACGATGACCTCTTCCGGCACCGCCCTTCCTCCCTCCACCGCGGATGCGCGCGGCGCGGCGGGCGGGGTCGGAATGGCGTTCGTGCTGGTGTGGTGCACCGGCTACATCGCCGGCACGCTCGCGGTCGCGCACGGCGGGCCGCTGACCACGCTGGTGCTGCGCTTCGGACTGACGACCCTGGTGTTCGCGCTGCTGGCCCTCGTCGGCCGCGCGAGCTGGCCCGCGCGCCGCGAACTCGGCCACAGCGCCGTCGTCGGCGCGCTCCTGCTCGCGCTGCAGTTCGGCGGCATGTACATCGGCCTGCGCCTGGGCGCGACGGCGGGCGTGGCGGCGCTGGCGACCGGCAGCATGCCGCTGGTGGTGGCCCTGCTCGCGCTGGCGGGCGGCGAGCGGCTCGGCGGCGGCCAGTGGAGCGGGCTCGCGATCGGATTCTGCGGCGTCGCGATGGTGGTGGCCGACCGCGTCGACGGCGCCACGCCGCCGCTGGCATGGCTGGCGCTGGGCGCGAGCGTGCTCGGCATCAGCCTCGGCACGCTCTACCAGAAGAGGCACGCCTCCCGGCTCGACATGCGGGTGGGGCTGACCGTGCAGAACGCGACGGCCACGCTGCTGGTCCTGCCGTTGGCGATCGTGCTGGAGGGCGTCCACTTCGAACGCAGCGCGGCCTTCCTGCTGCCGCTGGCGTGGCTGGTCGGGGTCAACTCGGTCGGCGGCTTCGCGCTGCTGTTCGTGCTGATCCGCCGCGGCGCGGCGACGAAGGTGGCGGCCCTGTTCTTCCTGATGCCGCCGGTGACCGCGGTGATGGGCTGGCTGTGGCTCGGCGAGCACCTGACCCTGCTCAAGGGCGCCGGCTTCGCCTGCGCCGCGGCGGGCGTCTGGCTGGCGACGCGCCGGGCGGCGCCGCCGGGCCGGGCCTGAGGCGGGACCTAGCGCAGGATCTCGGCGCGGGTGCCGAAGGCGTGGGCGAGCGTGCCGCGGTCGGTGTATTCGAGCTCGCCGCCGAGCGGCAGGCCGTGCGCCGGCCGGCTCGGCCGCACCCCGTGCCCGCGGGCGAGCTGGGCGAGGTAGTGCGCGGTCGCCTCGCCCTCGACCGTGGGATTGGTGGCGACGATGAGCTCGGCGACCTCGCCGGTGGCCAGCCGCGCGGCGAGGACGTCGAGGCCGAGCTCGCGCGGGCCGATCCCGTCCAGCGGCGAGAGCCGGCCCTGCAGCACGAAATAGAGGCCGCGGTAGCCGGTCGCCGTCTCGATCGCCAGCCGGTCGGCCGGCGTCTCCACGATGCACAGCGTCTGCGCGTCGCGCGCGGGGCTGCTGCAGATCGGGCACAGCGGGCTCTCGCTGAAGTCGCGGCAGCGTTCGCAGTGGCCGACCTTCTCCATCGCCTCGGCCAGGCGCTCGGCCAGGCGCCGGCCGCCGGCGCGTTCGCGCTCGAGCAGGTGGTAGGCCATGCGCTGCGCGCTCTTCTGCCCGACGCCGGGCAGGCAGCGCAGCGCGTCGATGAGCTGTTCGAGCAGCGGCGAGGTGGACAAGGCGCGGGGACCGGAGGCGAGGACGCCGGCTCGAGGCCGGCGTCGTCGGGAACGTCAGGAGATCAGAACGGCAGCTTCATTCCGGGCGGCAGCGGCATGCCCGCGGTCGCCGCGCTCATGCGCGACTGGCTCTCGGTGTTGACCTTGTTCACCGCGTCGTTGAAGGCCGCGGCGACCAGGTCCTCGAGCATCTCGGCATCGCCGAGCGCCTGCGGGTCGATGCGCACGCGCCGCGCCTCCATCTTCCCGGTCACCGTGACCTGCACGAGGCCGCCGCCGGACTGCCCGGTGACCTCGATGTTGCCGAGTTCCTCCTGCGCGCGCTTGAGGTTCTCCTGCATCTTCTGGGCCTGCTGCATCAGCTGGGCGATGTTGCCTTTCATCGGTCAGTTCTCGTGGGGATGTGCATCGGACTGGATGGGGGCGATCGAGCCGGGAACAACCGCCGCCCCGTAGTGCTGGATCAGGCGCTGGACGGTGCCGTCGGCCATGAAGTCGCGCTCGGCCTGCTCCTGGCGCTCGCCGGCCTGGCGCTGGGTGCGCAGGTGCATGGTCTCGACCTCGCCGGCAGGTTCGGCGATCTCGAAACGGATCTGCGGCGCCTGCCCGAGCTCCTCGGCCAGGCAGTCGGCGAACTGGCGCACCAGGCGGTCGCCGACCAGGTACTCGTCCGCCGGCGGGATGGACAGCCGCAGCACGCCGTGCTCGAAGCCGATCAGGCTGCTGTGCGCGGCCAGCTCGCGCGCCGGGCCGCGCACCGGGCAGCGCTCGAGCAGGTCGAGCCAATCGTCGTTGCCGCGCAGCCGCACCGCGGCGCGCGCGGCGACCGGCGGCGCGGGCGCGGGCTCGGGTTCGGCCACGGCGCGTTCCGGCGCGCGCCCGGCAGGGTCGGGGACGGCGGCGCGCGGCGGCGCATCCGGAGGCGCCGCCGTCGCGCGCGCCGGTGCCGCGGCATCCGCCGCCGGCGTCGCGGCCGGCGCCGCCGCCATCGCGGTGGCAGCCGGTGCCACGGCCGTGCCCGCTGCCCGGGCCGCGCCGCGCGGAGACTGCGGCCGCACCGACGGCGCGCCGTCGGCCGGGCGGAACGCCAGCATCCGCAGCAGCGCCATCTCGAAGCCGGCGCGCGGACTCGGCGCCCACGGCAGGTCGCGGCGACCGTTGACCGCCATCTGGTACCAGAGCTGCACGGTCTCCGGCGCCAGGCCCTGCGCGAGCGCGGGATCGGCATCGTCGGCCGCGCCGGGCACCAGCTGCGCGAGCTGCAGGCGATGCAGGGCCGCGGCCACGTCCTCCAGCACGTTGGCGAAATCGGGTGAATACCCGGCCAGGGTCTCGACCTCGGCCATCAGCGCCGGGCCGTCGCCCGCCGCCAGCGCCGCCAGCAGCGCCTCGACGCGCGCGGTTTCCACGGTGCCGAGCATGGCGCGCACGCCGGCCTCGTCGAGGTTGCCGCCGGTGTAGGCGATCGCCTGGTCGAGCAGCGACAGGCCGTCGCGCAGGCTGCCGTCGGCGCCGCGCGCGAGCAGGCCGATCGCGCCGCCCTCCGCGGCGAGGCCCTCCGCGCCGAGGATCTTCTCCATCTGGCCGCGGATCTGGCCCTCGTCGAGGCGCTTGAGGTTGAACTGCAGGCAGCGCGAGAGGACCGTCACCGGCAGCTTCTGCGGATCGGTCGTGGCCAGCAGGAACTTCACGTGCTCCGGCGGCTCCTCCAGCGTCTTCAGCAGCGCGTTGAAGGCGTTCTTGGAGAGCATGTGCACCTCGTCGACGAGGTACACCTTGTAGCGGCCGCGCGTCGGCGCGTACTGCGCGTTCTCGATCACCTCGCGCACGTCGTCGACGCCGGTGTTGGAGGCGGCGTCGATCTCGAGCAGGTCGACGAAGCGGCCGGCGTCGACCGCCTGGCAGATCGCGCATTCGCCGCAGGGCTCGGCGCTGACGCCGCGCTCGCAGTTGAGCGACTTGGCGAAGATGCGCGCGATCGTGGTCTTGCCGACGCCGCGGGTGCCGGTGAACAGGAAGGCGTGGTGGACCCGCCCGGTGTCGAGCGCGTTGGACAGCGCGCGCACCACGTGCTCCTGGCCCACGAGCTCGGCGAAGCGCTTCGGCCGCCATTTGCGGGCGAGGACGAGATAGGACATCGAAGAGGCACCGGAAGACGTCCGGCCATTGTGCCGCGCCCCCTCCCCCCGGCCAAGGATGCCGGCTCGCGCCTTGTGGCGCCGCGCCCGCGCCGCTACACTTCCGCGCCCCCGTTTGGTCGGGGGATCAGGCGCCTGCGGAGAGGTGTCCGAGTGGTTGAAGGAGCACGCCTGGAAAGTGTGTAAACGGCTAAACCCCGTTTCGCGGGTTCGAATCCCGCCCTCTCCGCCATCTTCAGCGCAACGTCTTCATGGTGGCCCCCGTCGGCCCCCGCGACGATAGGCCGAAAACCCCGCCAGGCCCGGAAGGGAGCAACGGTATCGGCCGATTCGGGTGCCGGGGCAAACCGGCGGGGGCTGCCGCCTTTGTGGGCCCTTGGCGCAGGCGAGATCCACATGCTCGCCATCCACGCGCAGCGCGCGCGGCAGGCGGCGTCGATCTACCGCTTCCCGTTCCCGGTTTCCGGCTCCCGCTCCTCCGGGACCGGATGCAGCCATCCCGCATCCCCCTCGCGGTAGCGCTCCCGCTTCCAGATCGGCACCCGCGCCTTGATCTCGTCGATGATCCAGCGGCAGGCGGCGAAGGCCTCGTCGCGGTGCCCGGCGGCGACGCCGACCCACACCGCCATGTCGCCGATGCCGAGCTCGCCGGTCCGGTGCACGCAGCGCGCGCCGTGGATCGGGAACCGCACGCGCGCCTCCTCGATCACGCGCAGCCCCTCGGCGTTGGCGAGTCCGGCGTAGGCCTCGTAGAACAGGCCGTCCACGGCGCGCCCGTCGTTGTGGTCGCGCACCCAGCCCTCGAAGCTGGCGAAGGCGCCGGCGCGCGCGTCCAGCAGCGAGGCGCGCAGCGGCGCGATGTCCAGCGGCGCGTCCACGATGGCAAAGCTGAACGCGCTCATCCGCCGGACACCGGCGGAATGAAGGCGATCTCGCTGCCGGCGCGCGGCGCATCGCTCCAGCTGGCGAACTCGCCGTCCACCGCCACCCGCAGGCGTTCGCGCGCCAAGCCGAAGCCGTGGCGCGCGCGGAGCGTCTCGTACAGCGAGGCGAGGTCGGCGGCGTCGGTCTCCACCCATTCCTGCGCGATGCCGGCGGCGTCGCGCAGGCTGGCGAAGTACAGCACCTCGACCGCGCTCACGCCGGCGCTCCCACGTCGCGCTTGCCGCCCTGCTTCGCGGTCAGGCGCGCCGGTCCGATCTCGATGCCGTGCGACAGCGCCTTGCACATGTCGTAGATGGTCAGCGCGGCGACGGTGGCACCGGTCAGCGCCTCCATCTCCACGCCGGTGCGGTGCGTGGTGCGCACCTCGCAGGCGATCGCCAGGGCGTCGGCCGCGCTCCAGTCGATCTCGAAGCGGCAGCCGTCGATCGGCAGCGGATGACAGAACGGGATCAGCTCGTGCGTCCGCTTGACCGCCATGGTCCCGGCCACGATCGCGGTGTCGACCACCGCGCCCTTGGCCGTGCGCAGGCCGGACTCGCGCAGCGTGCGCGCCACCTCGGCGGGGAAGCGCACCGCGCATTCGGCGCGCGCGCGGCGCGCGGTGACGGCCTTGTCGCCCACGTCCACCATCGTCGGGCGGCCGTCGGCATCGACATGGGTCAGCGAATCAGGGGCGGAAGCCATGGGCTCAAGGATCCGGGCGCGGCGGCGCAGCGTAGCAGCCGCTGCCGTCAACCGCCGATGAGGTACATCTCGATCGGCCGCGCGCCGTCGCGCGCGCGCGCGCCGCGCTGCTCGCTGTAGCGGTCGGCGCGGCGCGACCAGATCGCCGCGATGCGTTCGTCCAGCGCCTGCGCATCGCCCTGCAGCCACGGCCGCATGTCGTGTCCGGACGACGCGAACAGGCAGGTGTAGAGCCGGCCCTCGGCGGAGAGGCGGGCGCGGTTGCAGTCGCCGCAGAACGGCGTGGAGACCGAGCTGATGAAGCCGACCTCGCCCTCGCCGTCGGCCCAGGCGTGGCGCTCGGCGACCTCGCCCCGGTAGTTGGCATCCAGGGGCACCAGCGGCCAGCGCGCCGACAGCCGCGCATGCAGCTCGGCCGAGGGGACAACTTCGTCGCGGCGCCAGTCGTTGCGGGTACCCACGTCCATGAACTCGATGAAACGCACCACGTGCGAGGTGCCGCGGAAGCGCCCGGCGATGGCGAGCGCGTCGTCCTCGTTGGTGCCGCGACGGATCACGACGTTGAACTTGATGCGGCGGAAGCCGGCGTCCTCGGCCGCCTCGATGCCGCGCAGCACCTGGTCGAGGCGCCCACGCCCGCCACTCATCGCGGCGAAGCGCGCCGGATCGAGCGAGTCCAGGCTGATCGTCAGCCGGTGCAGCCCGGCGGCGCGCAGCGCGCGCGCCTGCCGCGCCAGCAGCGAACCGTTGGTGGTCAGGGCGAGGTCCTCGACGCCGGGCAGCGACGAGAGCCGCGCGACCAGGTCGGGCAGGTTCCTGCGCAGCAGCGGCTCGCCACCGGTCAGGCGCAGCTTGCTCACGCCCGCCCGCACGAAGCCGCGCGCCGCGCGTTCGATCTCGTCGAAGCTCAGCCGCGCGGCGGCGTCGGTGCCGTGGTGCTCGTCGACCTTGTCCGCCGGCATGCAGTAGGGACAGCGGAAATTGCAGGCATCGATCACCGAGATCCGCAGGTCGCGCAGCGGCCGGCCCAGCCGGTCGGCCAGCGCGGCATGCGTCGGCGCCGGTGTCAGCCGCGCGTTCATCCCTGGTCCCCGTCGCGGCGCGGTGGCGCCAGCGGCAACGTCAGCCCCGGCCGGGCCACGCGATGGCCGCGCGCGGCGAGCGCCTCGCCATCGGCGGCACTGCCGTAGTGGTAGAGCACCATGCGCGCACGCAGCGCCTGCGGATACTCGCGCTCGAGATCGTCGACGCCGGTGTGCGAAGGGTTGCCGCGCAGGCTGCAGTCGTGGGCGATGAGCTCGTCCGCGTCGGCGAAGTGGGCGATGGTCTCCGGGATCGGGCGCGTGTCGCCCGACCACAGCGCGCTGGCGGGCAGGCGCAGCCCGAACGCGGTGTCGGGACGATGGTGACGGACCGGGAACACGTCGAACCACACCTCCTGATGCCAGAACCCGCGGCTGACCGGGATCAGCTGGAACGCGTCCCAGAAGTTGACGCCGCCCTCGGCCAGCACGCCGGGGTAGTCGGCGACCCGCGCCTGCAGGTGCGGCACCAGCGGCGCCGGGACGTACAGCCGCACCGGCCCAGTCTGCGCCGCCGCGAACCAGGCCAGCGTGAACAGGCGCTCCAGGCCACCGACGTGGTCCATGTGCACGTGGGTGACGAAGAGCGCCGCGGGATGGGCGCCGTAGCGGGCGAGATAGGCGTCGAGCGCGTACTCGCCGCAGTCGATCATGAGCAGCGGACTGCCGTCGCGCTCGAACACGCCGCTCGCCGAGCCCAGCCGCGCGGCGGCGGCAGCGTTGCCCACGCCCAGGAAATGCAGCGACCAGGCGCCGCTCACAGCGCGCTCGCCCAGGCCCGGTCGTAGCCCGCGTGCAGCGTCGCGTAGTCGCGTTCCACCCGGTCCGCCGGACGCGCGCCGCGCAGCTTGAGCAGCGAACGTCGCAGCCGGCGCAGGTTGCGTTCGCGCCAGCGCGTGGCCGGCGGGCGCCGGCGGCCGCGATCGAAGTCGATCAGCCACACGGTGCCGGCGTCGTCGACCAGGATGTTGGCGGCGTTGAGGTCGGCATGGTCCACGCCGGCACGGTGGAAGCGCGCCACCGTCTCGCCCACGCGCGCCCACAGCGCGTCGTCGGCCTCGGCCTGGCGCTCCGCCAGCGAGCGCGTGCGCGGGATGCGCTCGATCAGGAGGTCGGCGCGGTAGGCCAGACCGTCGCGTGCGTACGCCGCCGCGATCGGCGCCGGCACCGGCAGGTCCAGCGCGCGCAGCGCCTTGAGCAGGCGGAACTCCTGGAAGCTGCGCGCGTCGTTGGCGCCGCGCCAGAGGTAGCGGTCGGCGACGAGCCTCGCCGGCAGGCCGCCGCGCCGGTAGTGGCGCAGTACCATCGCCCCGAGTTCCGCGTCCTCGACGAACCAGGCCGCGCCGCGGCCGCCCTGCCCCACCGGTCGCGCCGCCGGTCCCCACGCGCCGGCATCGAACAGCTCCGGGCCGGGTTGTCGCACCCGCTGGGGGTCGAACAGAATGGCGCCGTGGCCCGCGTGCGCGCGAAACGGCTGCAGGCCTTCTCCGGCGAGATCCGGGATCGTCATCGTCCCAGTCTAGAGGCAGCCATGCCCGATTTCACCGCACCCGCAGGCCTGCGCCCGGCCTGCGCCGGCGCATGAGCACCACCCCTCCGGCGCCCGCCTCGATCTGCCTGCTGCGCCTGTCGGCGCTCGGCGACGTCACCCACGTGGTGCCGCTGGTGCGCACCCTGCGCCGAACCTGGCCGCAGGTCCGGCTGACCTGGGTGATCGGCAGCGGCGAGGCGAAGCTGCTCGACGGGCTCGAGGGGGTCGAGCTGCTCGTCTACGACAAGCGCAGCGGCCTGCGCGGCATGCGCGCGCTGCGCACGGTGCTGGCCGGCCGGCGTTTCGACGCGCTGCTGCAGATGCAGGTCGCGCTGCGCGCCAACCTGCTGTCTGCCGCCATCCCGGCGCGGCGGCGGATCGGCTACGACCGCGCCCGCTCCAGGGACCTGCACGGCCTGTTCGTCAACGAGCGCATCGCCGACCGCCCCGGCATCCACGTGCTCGATGCGATCGGCAGCTTCTGCGAACCGCTGGGGCTGAAGCAGGAACGGGTGGAATGGAACCTGCCGGTGCCGGACGCCGCGCGCGCATGGGCCGCGGAGCGACTCGACGGCGATGCGCCGTGGCTGCTGGTCTCGCCCTGCTCGAGCCATGCGGTGCGCAACTGGCGCGCCGAACGCTACGCCGCGGTCGCCGGCCACGCGGCGACCCTCGGCTACCGGGTCGTGCTGTGCGGCGGCCGCAGCGAGCTCGAGCGCCGCACCGGCGATGCGATCCTCGCGGCGATGAAGACGCCGGCGCTGGACCTCATCGGCAGGGACACGCTGAAACAGCTGCCTGCCCTGCTGGAGCGGGCCAGCCTGGTGATGACGCCGGACTCGGGACCGATGCACATCGCCAATGCCATGGGCAGCAAGGTGCTCGGCCTGCACGCGGCGAGCAATCCCGCGCGCAGCGGCCCGTACAGCGACCGCCGCTTCTGCGTCGACCGCTATGACGACGCGGCGCGCACCTACCTGCGGCGCCCGGCCGCAGCGCTTCCCTGGGGCACCAAGATCGAGAAGCCCGGGGTCATGGATCTGGTCACCGTCGACGATGCGGTCGCCGCGCTGGAACGCCACGCGGCGACGATCGGATCGGCCGCCGGCGCCTGATCAGCCGGCGCGATAGTCCTGGTAGGACTTCTCCTCGACGTAGCTGGAGCCGAGCTGGGTGTTGATCTGGCGCTTGATCCGCGCGCGCTCGTCGTTCTCGAAATAGACGCTGCGCGCCAGGCGGATGAACTCCTGGTCGAAGGCCTGCGCCTTCTCCTTGATGCGGATGTCGTCCTCGATCACCCACAGCCGCTCGTTGACGGCCTTGAGCTGCGCGCGCAGCCCGGCGATGTCGTGGCCGGCGGCCGGATGCGCCATCCAGGTCTTCTCCAGCGCTTCCAGCTCGTTGCGTACATTGGCGAGCTTGGCCGGATCGGCGATGCGTTCGGACTTGATCTGCAGGATCGCGATCTTGTCGAGGAGTTCGCCGTAGGAGACGGGGACGAGCAGTTGTTCGGACATGGCGTACGTGGCGGTTCTTCGGAAGGACGAAAAGTCTAGGCGACGGCGGCTCACGCCGGCGTCGGCGCCCGGGCGGCCGACACGAAAAACCCCGCTTGCGCGGGGTTCGTCGTCACCGTGGCGGAGAGGGTGGGATTCGAACCCACGTTACGGCATAACCGTAAACCGGATTTCGAATCCGGCGCATTCGACCACTCTGCCACCTCTCCACGGTCGCCCGCGGCGGCATCGCCGCAGCGGGCCGGAGATGATACGGCGGCGTGGCCGCCTGCGGCAAGCGCCGGTCGCCCGTTGCACGGCTTGCGCCTGCCGCGCACGGGCCCGCATGATGGCCGGCGGGCCGCGCCGGCGGCGCCTGGACGCTGCGCGCGCGCATGATCGAATTCGGCCACCAGAGCCACGTCGGCCTCCGACGCAACCTCAACGAAGACACCTACTACGGCGACCTGGAGCTCGGGCTCTGGCTGGTGGCCGACGGCATGGGCGGGCACGACTTCGGCGAGGTCGCCAGCGCGATGGCACGCGAGGCCATCGTGCGCGGGGTGCGTGCCGGCACGGGGCTCGCCGATGCGGTACGCCATGCGGACGACGAGATCCTGCGGCATTCCCACAGCCGCGCGCAGGCGCTGCCGATGGGCACCACGGTGGCCGCGGTCCGCATCGCCGACGGCGCGTTCGAGACGGTGTGGGTGGGCGACAGCCGCGTCTACCTGTTCGCCGACGGACGCCTGTGCCAGCTCACCCAGGACCACAGCTACGTGCAGACCCTGATCGAGCGCGGCACGCTGAGCGCGGAGCAGGCGCGCACGCATCCGCAGCGCAACGTGGTGACCCAGGCGCTGGGCGTCACCGCCACCGACGCCCTGCGGATCGAGCCGATCCGCGGCAGCTTCCGGCCGGGCATGCAGCTGCTGCTGTGCAGCGACGGACTCACCGAGGACGTCGACGACGCCACGATCGCCAGGATCGTGGCGCGCACCGATCATTCCGCGCAGGAATGCGTCGACCAGCTGCTGGCGGCGGCGCTGGATGCCGGCGGCTCGGACAACATCACCATCATCCTCGTCCGCTGCCGCTGACGCGTCAGGCCGGCACGGCCTCGCCCGCCGGCGTCGGTTCGCTCGCACCCCAGATCGCGCTGCGTCCGGCCTTGCCGGCGGCCTTGCCGATCTGCTCGAGGCGCACTTCGTGCGCGCGGATCTCCTCGACCGAGGCGCGCAGGACGCGACGCGGCGCGCTGCGCGCCGCGGCCGACACCACGAATCCGGCCGCGGCAGCGTCATCCAGCGCGCCGAAGCCGAGATCGTCCTGCCCCGAGGTCAGGCCGATGTACACCTCGGCCAGGAGCTGCGCGTCGAGCAGCGCGCCGTGCAGCTTGCGGTGCGCATTGTCCACGCCCAGGCGCTTGCACAGCGCATCCAGCGAGTTGCGCTGGCCCGGATAGCGCTCGCGCGCCAGCGCGAGCGAGTCGACCACGCTGCAGCGGTCGCCGATGCAACCATGCTGCGCGCCGGCGAGCGAAAGCTCGTAGTCGAGGAAGCCGATGTCGAAGGCGGCGTTGTGGATGATGAGCTCGGCGCCGTCGATGAAGGCGAGGAACTCGTCGACGATCTCCGCGAAGCGCGGCTTGTCGGCGAGGAACTCCAGGGTCAGGCCGGTGACCTCCTGCGCACCGGCCTCGAACTCGCGGTCGGGGTGGATGTACTGGTGGTAGTGACGACCCGAGGGGCGCCGCTCGACGAGCTCGATCGCACCGATCTCGACGATGCGGTTGCCGAGCTGGGTCGAGAGGCCGGTGGTCTCGGTGTCGAGGATGACCTGCCTCATCGACCCGCGCCCCCGCCGACCGGCGCGCGCTGCGCGCGCGCGTGGGCGCAGGCGATCGCGTCGACGCGCTCGTTCTCGGCGTGGCCGCTGTGGCCGCGCACCCAGTGCCAGGTGACGCTGTGGCGCGCGGCGGCGGCATCCAGGCGCTGCCACAGGTCCTGGTTCTTGACCGCCTCGCCGGAGGCCGTCTTCCAGCCGCGCCGACGCCAGCCCGGCAGCCACTCGCTGTAGCCCTGCTGCACGTAGCGCGAATCGGTGTGCAGCTCGACCCGGCAGGGCCGCTTGAGCGTCTCCAGCGCGACGATCGCCGCCATCAGTTCCATCCTGTTGTTCGTGGTCTGGGCCTCGCCGCCGCCGAGTTCGCGCTCGTGGCCGCCGGCGCGCAGCAGCACGCCCCAGCCGCCGGGGCCGGGATTTCCCAGGCAGGCGCCGTCGGTGTAGATCTCCACGGGCGTCAGCGCCGCCTCGTCGACCGGTCGCGCGTTCATCCCGGACGCATCTCCGGCTGCAGGCGCCGCGCGCGCGCCGGCCGCGGGCGGATGCGCGCGAGGTCGCGGCGCTCGGCCTGCAGCAGGTAGGCCGCGCGCAGCGGCGGCAGCGCGCCGTGCTCGGGCGCGAGATGCGCCGCGCCGTCGCCGCGCCAGTACGGGCCGACGTAGCGGCGCGCGGTGACCTCCAGGTCCGCCGCCCGCATCAGGGTGCCCAGCGCGCGCGGATGCACCGCGGCGGGGCCGCGGCGGTCCCAGCGCAGCCGCACCGCGCTCCAGGGGTTGAGCACCACGACCAGGGCGGCGCCGCCCGGGCGCAGCACGCGACGGATCTCGCGCAGCAGCGCCGGCGCGTCCTGCGCGCTTTCCACGACGTGCGCGGCATACACGAGCGACAGGCTGCCGTCGCCGATCGGGAGCGCGTCCTCGCGGCAGCGCAGCGCACCGTCGAAGCCGCCGCGGCAGCGATCCAGTCGCAGCAGCGCGCCCAGACGCAGGTCCAGCGGCGGGTTCGGCAGGGCGCGTGCCGCCTGCAGGACGAGGCCGCCGTGGCCGCACAGCGCCGGCACGTGCGGCATGGCGTCGCGCTGGATCGCGGCCATGAGGCTCAGTGCGGTGGGCTGCTCGAACCAGGCGTCCTCGGCAGGCTCGGGTTGACGTCCGAATCGGGGCGCGGGCATGGTCGCGATTTTGCGGCAATACGCTGCGGACGTCATGCCCGACCTGCACCTTCGCGCCCTGCCCGCGCTCTCCGACAACTACATCTGGACGCTCTCGGCGACCGACGGCGCCGCGGTGGTGGTCGATCCGGGCGAGGCGGGGCCGGTGCTGGCGGCCATGGCCCAGGGCCTGCGCCCGGTCGCCATCCTGCTGACCCACCACCACGGCGACCACATCGGCGGCGTCGCCGGCATCCTCGGGCACGCGGACGTTCCCTGCATCGGCCCCGCGGATCCGCGTGTGGCGCCGGTCACCCGGCGGGTGGGGAATGGCGACGAGGTGGAGGTGCCGGAACTGGGGTTGCGGTTCCAGGTGATCGAGGTGCCGGGCCACACCTCCAGCCACATCGCCTTCCACGGCGGCGACTGGCTGTTCTGCGGGGACACGATGTTCAGTCTGGGTTGCGGCCGCCTGTTCGAGGGTTCGGCGGCGCAGATGCTGGCGTCGCTGGACCGGCTGTCCCGCCTGCCGCCGCGGACCCTGGTGTGCGCGGCGCACGAGTACAGCCAGTCGAACGCCCGTTTCGCGCGGACGGTGGATCCCGACAACCCGCGACTCGCGCAGCGCGCCGACGAGATCGATGCGCTGCGCGCGGCGGGACGCCCGACCCTGCCCTCGCTGCTTGGAGACGAAATGGCCTGCAATCCTTTCCTGCGTCCGGATGCGCCGGCGCTGGTCGATGCCGTCGAGCGACGCTGCGGGCGTCGGATCGACGGCCGCGAAGCGGTGTTCGGCGCGCTGCGCGCCTGGAAGGACGAGTTCCGCTGATGCGGGCGCCGCGCCTGCTCGCCGCTGCGGGCACGGCCGTGGCCCTGGCCGCCTGCCAGAGCCTGTCGCCGCCCTCCGCACCGGATGCCCCCGAGCGCGGCACCGTGGCGAGCAGCCCGACGCCCAAGCGCGTGCCGCTGCGCACGACGCGCACCGCGCTGCCCGAGCTCGAGGCGGTGCAGGTCCGCACCGCCGGCGACGTCCTCGACCGCCTCACCGCACGCCTCGACGCGCCGGCCTGCGTCCGCGGCAGCCACAACAACCTCTGGCGCGAGCGCTACGCGGCCCAGCCGGACCGGTTCGCGGCGCGTGTCAAGCGCATTCTTCCGCTCCTCGACTACGTCATGGACGAGGTGGAAGCCGCCGACCTTCCGGGCGAGTTCGCGCTGATACCCGTCGTCGAGAGCTGGTACCGGCCGGATGCGCACGGCGCCGGCGGCAGCGGCGCACCGGCGGGCCTGTGGCAGATGATCCCGAGCACCGCCCGCCACCATGGCGTCACCATCACCCCGGGCTACGACGGCCGTTATTCACCGGTGGAGTCGACCCAGGCCGCGATCGCCTACCTCGACAGCCTGCACACCGAGTTCGGCGACTGGCGCGCGACGGTGATGGCCTACAACGCTGGCGAGGGACGGATGCGCCGGGCGCTGGCGAAGGATGCCCGGATCCACGGCGAGCGCCGTCGTCCCGGCGGTCTCGCCTCGCACACCTACACCTACGTCGACAAGCTGCGCGCGCTGTCGTGTCTGATCGCGCAGCCGGAGAAGCAGGGCGTGGCGTTCGAGCGCGATGCGGTGATCGAGCCGCTCGCGGAAGTGACGCTGGCGCCGGGGACGCAGGACCTCGCCGCCGTCGCCGCCGCACTGGAACTCGAGTCCACCGCGCTGGCGGCACTCAATCCAGCCTACGCCGGCGGGCGCATCGGCGTGTCCGCGCCGCACGTGCTTCTCGTTCCCGCCCGCACCCGCTTGCGGTGGAATGGCCTGGCCTCGCTGCCATCGGCCTCACCGCCGGCGGCCGAGGCCGGCGAGTACATCGTCCGCAGCGGCGATACGCTGTCGGAAATCGCACAGCGGCACGGGCTGGACCTGTCGCAGCTGCTGCGCTGGAACCAGCTCTCGCGCAGCGCGGTCCTGCAGCCCGGCCAGTCGATCAAGCTCACGCAGTAGAGCTTCGCTCCGAGGGCGCATCCGCCGCTCGCTTGGCGGGCGGACGCAACGTCGCATCCCGCGGATGGGCCAGCGTGCGCCGTGCCGGCAGGCCTGCCGTCGGCGTCGGCGTCGGCGTCGGCGTCGGCCGATCCTGCCTCCGGCTTCGCCTGCGCGACCGCCGCCAGCGGATCCGCGTCCGCCGACGGCATCGCCCGCACCGGTCAGCGCAGGCGGTCGGGGTGGGTGCTCACCCTGTACTGCCGGCGCAGCGCCTCGAGATAGGCGCGGACTTCCACCGCGCCGTACGCGCCGGCGAGCTGGTTGCGCAGCATGTCACGCATCGGTCCCTGGATGGCGGACAGGTCGCCGGCGCCGACTTCGGTCACGCCGACCACGGCGTAGCGGTCGCCGACACGGGCCAGGCCGTAGCTCGCCGCACCCTCCTCCGGCTTGGGCAGGTCGAACGCGGCCCGCACCAGCTCCGGCGCCGGCGACGCGGCCGAGCGGCCGACATCGTCCGCCTCCTGCAGTGCCAGGCCTTCGGCCTCCGCCAGGGCGGGCAGGTCCGCGCCCTCCTGCGCGCGCGCCAGCAGGGCCTCGGCACGCGCCTGCGCCGCCTCCGCCCGTCGCTCGGCGAGCAGATCGTCCTGGACCTGCTCACGGATCTGCTCGAGCGGGCGTGGCGTCGCCGGCTTCTGGTCGCGCACGCGCACCAGGACGATGTGCTGCGGACCGAGCTCGATCGGGTCGCTCACCTGCCCCTGCAGGCCGGCCTCCGAGAACGCCGCCTGCTGCACGTCGGCATTCGCGGCGATGCCTTCGCCTTCGCCACGCGCGAACAGCGGCGTCGTCTGCAGCTTCACGCCGGCTTCGGCCGCGGCCGGCGCCAGGCTGCCGGGGTCCTGGTACACCTGGTCCATGAGCCGCCCGCTGAGTTCGCTGAAGGCCTGCTGCCGCGCCTGGGTCACCGCCTCGCTGGCGAGGCTGTCGCGGACCTCATCGAACGACTCGCGGTCGCCCTCGCGGACCTCGCGCAGCTGGATGACGTGCCAGCCTTCGGCGGTGCGCACGGGATCGCTGACCTGGCCGGGCTCGAGCGCGAACAGCGCATCGTCGAACGACGCCTCGGCGATGCCGCGTTCCAGCCAGCCCAGGTCGCCACCGGCGGCCTTCGAGCCCAGATCGTCCGACGCCTCGCGCGCCAGCGCCGCGAAGTCCGCACCTTCGGCGCGCGCCTGTTCGGCCAGCGCCGCCGCCTCGCCGCGCGCGGCGTCCTCCGCGGCGGCGTCCGCGTCGGCGGGCACCGCGACCAGGATGTGCGACACCAGGCGCTGGTCGGCCTCGACGAAGCGCCCGGACTCCTCCTCATAGCGCTGGCGCAACTCGTCCTCGCCCGGCACCGCCGGCTCCGGCAGCGTCGAGCCGTCGATTTCGACGTACTCCAGCGCGACCCGGGCCGGCTGCATGTAGCGGTCGGCATGGGCGTCGTAGAAGGAGGCGACATCCTCCGCGGACGGTGCCGGCACCTCTTCTCCGGCCGCGACCTCGACCCACTGCAGGTCGCGCTGCTGGCCGCTGATGCGCAGGAAGTCCTCGGCCTGGCCGGCGTCGACCAGCGTCGTCCGCGAGATCTCGCTGGGCAGCAGCTGCACCTGCAGGTCCTCGCGCACGCTGCGCTCGAAGCCGAGCGGCGTCATGCCCGCGCCCATCAGGGCCATGCGGTACTGATTGGAATCGAACCTGCCGTCGATCTGGAACACGACCTCGTTGGCGATCTGCTCGCGCACCAGCGCATCCGGCACCAGCAGTCGGCGGCGCTCGACCTCGAGGCGCAGCAGCTGCTCGTCGACCACGCGCTCGAGCAACTGCAGCCGGGTGTCGTCGCTGTCGAACTGGCGCGGGTCGAAGCGCTCGCCCATCTGCTGCTGCATCTGCTGCCGATAGGTCTGGTAGCGGCGCTGGAAATCCTGCTGCGACACCTCGCGCTGCTCCCACAGCAGGCTGAGCGGCCACGCGTGGGGAGCGGACGGCCACCACTCCGGCGGTGCCTCGACGCGTGCGACCGAGGTATCCCCCGCCCCCGAGACGTAACTCTGGAGCCCGACGAAGGCGAACGGGATGATCAGCAGGCCGATGATGACGACGGCGACCCAGCCGGTCGTCTTCTCGCGGAGCTTCTGCAGCATGTGTTGACGCGCCGGTAACGAAACGGAACTGGCGATTCTAGCGCACCGCCGGGCCTGCCCGCGCGGCAGGCGCCAACGAAAAAGGCGCCCTTTCGGGGCGCCTTCTCGACAACTATGGCGGAGTGGACGGGACTCGAACCCGCGACCCCCGGCGTGACAGGCCGGTATTCTAACCGACTGAACTACCACTCCGCGTCGGTACTGCCACCGGCCTGCGCCGGCTTCTGGTGCTGCTTCGACGATGCGCCTCCGGCGCTTCATCGAGTAGGACGCCATGAGGACGTCCCCGTAGGTGGCGGAGTGGACGGGACTCGAACCCGCGACCCCCGGCGTGACAGGCCGGTATTCTAACCGACTGAACTACCACTCCGCGCTTGAGGTATTGCCCGTCGGCCGCAGCCGACGGTCCTGCATCTTGGTGGGCGCTGAGGGTTTCGAACCCCCGACCCTCGCCTTGTAAGGGCGACGCTCTACCGCTGAGCTAAGCGCCCTGAGCGAAGTTGATCAGTTTACAGCGTCCTTGAGGGCTTTGCCAGCCTTGAAGGCGGGGTTCTTCGACGCCTTGATCTTGATCGTCTCGCCGGTCTGCGGATTGCGGCCGGTACGTGCGGCACGCTTGCGTGCCTCGAAGGTGCCGAAACCGACCAGCGTCACCGTCTCGCCCTTCTTGAGCGCCTTGGTCACCGTGGCGACGAATGCATCGATGGCACGGCCGGCGTCCGCCTTGGAGAGATCGGCGCTCTTGCAGATGCTGTCGATGAGCTCGGACTTGTTCATTCTTTTGACTCCTGCGCGAGGTGGGCCCGCGATGTGTTTTGGGAACCGGTGGTGGCCTGCAAACGACATCCCCCGAGGGCCACCGGATCGACTGGAATCGCCTGCCGCGACCGGCCTGCGATTGCGGGCGATTTATAGCAGCGTCCCCACTACCCCGCAACCGAAAAACCGCGCCGTGGCGCGGTTTCCGGAGCGTCGGGAGCGCTTGACTTCGCGCGCGGAACGCGTCAGTGCGGACGCACGTTCGCCTGCGGATCGGAGGTACCGCCTTCGCCCTCGACGACCGCTTCCGCATCCTGTCCGGCGGACTTCTCCACCGGGCGCAGCGGACGCTCGAGCGCGATGTCGAGCACCTGGTCGATCCACTTCACCGGGATGATCTCCAGCCCCTGGGTGACGTTCTTCGGGATGTCGGCCAGGTCCTTCTGGTTCTCGTCGGGAATGATCACCGTGCGGATGCCGCCGCGCAGCGCGGCGAGCAGCTTCTCCTTCAGTCCGCCGATCGGCAGCACGCGACCGCGCAAAGTGATCTCGCCGGTCATCGCCACGTCCGCGCGCACCGGGACCTTGGACAGCACCGACACCAGCGCGGTGACCATGCCGATGCCCGCGCTCGGACCGTCCTTCGGGGTCGCCCCCTCGGGCACGTGCACGTGGGTGTCGTTGTGGCGATGGAACTCGACGTCCAGGCCGAAGCGCTCCGCGCGCGAGCGCACCACCGACAGCGCTGCCGACACCGATTCCTTCATGACGTCGCCGAGCTGGCCGGTGACGATGAGGTTGCCCTTGCCGGGAACGAGCGTCGCCTCGATCTGCAGCAGGTCGCCGCCGACCTCGGTCCACGCCAGCCCGGTGACCTGGCCGATCTCGTTCTCCTGCTCGGCGCGACCGAAGTCGTAGCGCCGCACGCCGAGGTACCTGTCCAGGTTCTTGGACGTCACCTGCACCGTGCCGGATTTCGCCTTCGCCTTCTTCAGCGCCTCCGGGCCGGCCAGCGCCAGCTCCTTGACCACCTTGCGGCAGATCTTGGAGATCTCCCGTTCCAGGTTGCGCACGCCGGACTCGCGCGTGTAGTAGCGCACGATGTCGCGCAGCGCGGAGTCGGCGATCCTGAGCTCCTCCGGCTTGAGGCCGTTGCTCTTGACCTGCTTGGGCACGAGGTAGCGCGTGGCGATGTTGAGCTTCTCGTCCTCGGTGTAGCCGGGGATGCGGATGACCTCCATGCGGTCGAGCAGCGGCCCCGGAATGTTCAGCGAGTTCGCCGTGGCGATGAACATCACCTCCGACAGATCGAGATCGACCTCGAGGTAGTGGTCGTTGAAGCTGTTGTTCTGCTCCGGGTCCAGCACCTCCAGCAGCGCCGAGGACGGATCGCCGCGGAAGTCCATCGCCATCTTGTCGATCTCGTCGAGCATGAACAGCGCGTTCTTGCTGCCGACCTTCGACAGGTTCTGCACCACCCGCCCCGGCATCGAACCGATGTAGGTGCGCCGATGGCCGCGGATCTCGGCTTCGTCGCGCACGCCGCCGAGCGCCATGCGCACGAACTTGCGGTTGGTCGCCTTGGCGATCGACTGGCCGAGCGAGGTCTTGCCGACGCCGGGCGGACCGACCAGGCACAGGATCGGCCCCTTCATCTGCTTCACCCGCGACTGCACGGCGAGGTACTCGAGGATGCGGTCCTTGACCTTCTCCAGACCGTAGTGGTCGGCATCCAGCACGTCCTGCGCCGCCTTGAGATCGCGCCGTACCTTGGTGCGCTTCTTCCAGGGCACGCCGACCAGCCAGTCGATGTAGTTGCGCACGACGGTCGCCTCGGCGGACATCGGCGACATCTGCTTGAGCTTGTTGAGCTCGGTGCGCGCCTTGGTCTCGACGTCCTTGGGCATGCCTGCCCCGGCGATCTTGCGCGCGAGCTCCTCGAGCTCGTTCGGCGCGTCCTCGAGCTCGCCGAGCTCCTTCTGGATCGCCTTCATCTGCTCGTTGAGGTAGTACTCGCGCTGCGACTTCTCCATCTGCGACTTGACCCGGCCGCGGATGCGCTTCTCCAGCTGCTGCACGTCGATCTCGCCGTCGACGAAGCCGATCAGCATTTCCAGGCGGGCCCCGACCTCGAGCGTCTCCAGCAGGGTCTGCTTGTCCGCCAGGCGGATGCCGAGATGGGCGGCGATGGTGTCGGCAAGGCGGCTCGGGTCCTCGATGCCCGACAGCGTCGCCAGAAGCTCCGGCGGGAGCTTGCGGTTCATCTTCACGTACTGCTCGAACAGCGACATCAGCGAGCGGACGGTGACCTCGATCTCGCGCTCGTCGCGCTCGTAGTCCGACTCGACCTGGCGACCCGACGCGGTCAGCGCGCCCTCGCGCTCGCCGAAACCGTCGAGCACCACGCGCTCGCTGCCCTCGACCAGCACCTTGATGGTGCCGTCGGGCAGCTTCAGCAGCTGCAGCACCTGGGCGAGCGTGCCCACGCGGAACAGGTCCGCGGCCTGCGGGTCGTCGGTCTCCGGGCTCTGCTGCGCGACGAGCAGGATCTGCTTGTCGGCATCCATGGCCATGTCGAGCGCCTTGATCGACTTCTCGCGACCCACGAACAGCGGGATGACCATGTGCGGGTACACGACGACATCGCGCAGCGGCAGCACCGGCAGGTCGAGCGCTTCGTTCTGCTTTTGCATCTGGGACTCCTGATTGGTGCGCGGCCGATGCGGAGGGACGGCGGGCCGCGCGGCGCGAAGCGCCACTGGCGGGGAGATGGGGGCGGCGGCCCACCACGCAAGATGGAGACTGACGCGCGCGGTCGGTCCGCGACAAGCGCATTCATGTCGCGCCGGCGTGAGGCGCCGCCGGCGCTTCCCCAGGCGGCCGCGCAAGCGCCGGCCACGCAAAGAAAAAGGCCGCCGCCCTGGGGCGACGGCCTTCCGGTTCGTCCGGACCGTTCGTCGGCGCCTACTCGGACGCAGCCCGCGGCTGCTGGGTCGGCGTGGAATAGATGAGGTAGGGCTCCGCCCGCTGCTCGATGACCGATTCGTCCACCACCACCTTGCTGACGTCGTCCAGCGAGGGCAGCTCGTACATGGTGTCCAGCAGCACGGATTCGATGATCGTGCGCAGGCCGCGCGCACCGGTCTTGCGCTTGAGCGCCTTGCGAGCGATCGCCGCCAGCGCATCCGGCCGGATCTCCAGCTCCACGCCCTCCATCTCGAACAGCTTCTTGAACTGCTTGGTGACCGCGTTCTTCGGCTCCAGCAGGATCTTGACCAGCGCCTTCTCGTCCAGCTCCTCGAGCGTCGCCACCACCGGCAGGCGGCCGACGAACTCGGGGATGAGGCCGAACTTGATCAGGTCCTCGGGCTCGGCATCGGCCAGCAGCTTGCCGATGTCGGCCTTGCGGTCCTTGCTCTTGACCTGGGCACCGAAGCCGATGCCGCCGGAGTCGCTGCTGCGCTGCTGGATGATCTTGTCCAGCCCCGCGAACGCACCGCCGCAGATGAAGAGGATGTTCTTGGTGTCGACCTGCAGGAACTCCTGCTGCGGATGCTTGCGCCCGCCCTGCGGCGGCACCGACGCGACCGTACCCTCGATCAGCTTCAGCAGGGCCTGCTGCACGCCTTCGCCGGACACGTCGCGCGTGATCGACGGGTTCTCGCTCTTGCGCGAGATCTTGTCGATCTCGTCGATGTAGACGATGCCCGTCTGCGCCTTGTCGACGTCGTAGTCGCACTTCTGCAGCAGCTTCTGGATGATGTTCTCGACGTCCTCGCCGACGTAGCCGGCCTCGGTCAGCGTCGTGGCGTCGGCGATGGTGAACGGCACGTTCAGCAGGCGCGCCAGCGTCTCGGCCAGGAGCGTCTTGCCCGAGCCGGTCGGGCCGATCAGCAGGATGTTGGACTTGGCGAGCTCGATGTCGTCGTTCTTCTGACGGCTCTCGATGCGCTTGTAGTGGTTGTACACGGCCACCGACAGCGTCTTCTTCGCGCGCGGCTGGCCGACGACGTACTGGTCGAGCACGTCCATGATCTCGCGCGGCTTCGGAAGATGGCTGCGTGCGGCCTGCGCCTTCTCCTCGAGCTCCTCGCGGATGATGTCGTTGCAGAGCTCGACGCACTCGTCGCAGATGAAGACGCTCGGCCCGGCGATCAGCTTGCGCACCTCGTGCTGGCTCTTCCCGCAGAAGGAGCAGTAGAGGATCTTGCCGCTGTCGCTGGAACGGCCCTGGCGCTCGTCGGTCATCGCACGTAGCCCCGCTGGTGATGGTTCGGTCTGGAGGGTAGCACAGGCCCCACGGCGCTCCGCCGCGGGGCTGCGAGGGGCATCACGCCCATTGCGAGCTGGTTCAAGCCGGGGTCACGCTCTCGTCCTGGCGGCGCTCGATCACCGAGTCGACCAGGCCGTATTCCTTCGCCGCGTCGGCGCTGAGGAAGCGGTCGCGGTCGGTGTCCCTGGCGATCTGCTCGATGTCCTGCCCGGTGTGCTGGGCGAGGATGGCATTGAGCTTCTCGCGCAGGGTCAGGATCTCGCGCGCGTGGATGTCGATGTCGCTGGCCTGGCCCTGGAAGCCGCCGAGCGGCTGGTGAATCATCACCCGCGAATGCGGCAGGGCGTGACGCTTGCCGGCGGCGCCGGAGGCGAGCAGCAGCGCACCCATGCTCGCCGCCTGGCCGATGCAGATCGTGCTCACGTCCGGCTTGATGAACTGCATGGTGTCGTAGATCGCCATGCCGGCCGTGACCACGCCGCCGGGCGAGTTGATGTAGAGGCTGATGTCCTTGTCGGGATTGTCGGCCTCGAGGAACAGCATCTGCGCGACGATCACGTTGGCCACGTGGTCGTCGACCGGGCCCACCAGGAAGATCACGCGCTCCTTGAGCAGGCGCGAATAGATGTCGTAGGCGCGCTCGCCGCGGCTGGTCTGCTCGACCACCATCGGCACCAGGTTCAGGGCCTTGGGGGGAATCATGTCGTTCGTCGCTCCGGTTGGGGATGACCAGCCCTGGCGGCACCGGCCGGGATGGCCGGCACCGCGGATGCGACACCTTACTGCGGGCGCATCAGCTCGTCGAAGCTCAGCGTCTGCTCGGTGACGTCGGCATGCTCGGCGACCCAGTCGACCACCTGCTCCTCCATCACCCGCGTCTGCAGGCTGGACATCAGCTGGGGGTCCTGACGGTAGAGTTCAACGACCTGCTGCGGCTCTTCGTAGGTCGAGGCGATCAGACTCAGCGTCTCGCTGACGCGCTTGGGGTCGAGCCGCAGGGCGTTCTGCTGCGCGATCTCGCCGAGGATCATGCCCGCGGCCACGCGACGCTGCGCCGCCTTCAGGAAGTTCTCGTGGGAGATCTTCTCGCCCTGACGCCCGCGCTGCGCGGCCTGCTGCTCGGCCTGGCGCGCCATGCCGCGCGCCTCGGACTCGATCAGGCGCGGCGGGAACTCGACGTTGCCGAAGTTCTCGACCAGCTTCTCGACCACCTCGGCGCGCAGGCGGTTCATCAGCGCGCCCTTCAGCTCGCGCTCCAGGTTCGCGCGCACGTCCTTGCGGAACTGCTCGATGTCGCCGGACTTGATGCCGAAGCTGCGGATGAACTCCTCGTCCACGGCGGGAAGGTCGGGCTCCGACACCTGGTCGACCTTCACGTGCACGGTCGCGGTCTTGCCGGCGAGCTCGGGAACGCGCCAGTCGGCCGGGAACTCGACGCTGGCATCGGCCTCGTCGCCTGCCTTCAGGCCACGGATCGCCGCTTCCATCGCCGGCAGGAGCACGCCCGAGCCGAGGATGGTGGTACCGCGCTCGGCGCCTTCCGGCGGCAGGCGCACGTCGCCGGTGCTCGCGCTGCTCTCGATCTGGACCAGGTCGCCGTCCTGCACGGCGCGCTCGACCTGCTTCCAGCTGCGGCGCTGCAGACGCAGGGTCTCGATCATCTGGTCGACGTCGGCGTCGCTGACGCTGGCCGTCGGCCGGGTCACGGCGACCTTGCTCACGTCGATCGCGCCGAGATCCGGAATCACCTCGAAGGTCGCGGTGTAGCGGATCTCCTGGTCGGTGTCGGTCGCCTTCTCGATCTGCGGCGCGGCGGCGGGACGCAGCTGCTGCTGGGCCAGTGCCTCGTTGAGGCTCTCGCGGACGATCTCGCCCAGCGTCTCGGCGCGCACCTGCTTGCCGTAACGCTGCTCGATCACCTTCTGCGGCACCTTGCCCGGGCGGAAGCCCTTGATGCGCGCCGAGCGCGCCATGTCGCGCAGACGCGAGCCGACCTGCGACTGCAGGCGCTCGCCCGGCAGGCTGACGGTGAGACGGCGTTCGTGGTTACCGACCTGTTCGACCGAGACTTCCATTGCATGCTCCTGACCGCGCTGGACGCGGGACCCGTTCTTCAACCCGGCGCCGATCGCCCGGGCACAAAAAAACCCGCGGAGGTCGGTCGCCCCGCACCCCGCAAGACCTCGCTGGTGCGAAAGGAGAGACTCGAACTCTCACGGGTTTCCCCACTGGAACCTAAATCCGGGGGAAACGAACCGCCAATCATACGCTTACGCGGCCTAGTGACGCAACGGGTGACGTAGAGGTGACATGAGGTGACGCGGCAGGTGACACGCACAATTAGTGCTTGCTCGTGATGGACCTCCTCCGCCCTCCCCTGTGGTGTACCTTTAGTCACCCTACAAGAGACCTACAGAACCCCTAGGTCTCCCAAGGAACCCAATTCGACCGTGGCCCCTCTTCGGAGGGGCTGCGCCTCGTTTTGTCTAGTCAATCCCACAAGTGAGAACATTGCAGATGAGCAACCACGACCTGATCGCGCGGCAGCACGCCCTCGAGGAGGAGTCGATCCGCATGGGTGCCGAGGCATACGAAAGGGACCGCGAGCGGCGAGAGGAGTCCGAGATGGCGCCTGGGCGCCGTCTGATCCGCGAGACCATCCAGCCGATGATCGAGGCCCTGAACGTGTTCGTGGCCGAGGCGTCCTCCGGAAGGGCTGGTCGCCGCCACTCCGCGATCAAGTACCTCCGCGAGATCGACATCCCGACCCTCGCCTTCTTGACCGTCTCCCGCTGCGTGGACCACCTCGCCCTCGGCGAGTCGCCTGCCACCCGCGTCGCCATGAACCTCGCCCTCGCCATCGAGGACGCCGTGAACCACGCCGGCTTCGCAGAGAAGCATCCCGGCCTCTACAAGCTCGCGCAGCGCGCGGTGCAGAAGTCCACGTCGGCTCGGCACTCCAAGGCGGTGATGAACAACGCCATCTCCAAGACCGACATGGCGTCGTTCTCCTTCCCTGAGGGAGAGGGCGTGATCGTCGCGATGAAGCTGATCGAGGTCTTCGCCGAGACCACCGGAATGCTGGAGATGCGCCTGGTGAACCGCGGTTCCGGAGCTGCGCGCAAGTCGAAGATGGTGATCGAGGGCAACGAGAAGCTGATGGAGTGGCTCGACGCGGCACACCGGTCAGCAGCGAACGTTTGCCCGGTCTCCCTCCCCATGCTGATCCCGCCGCGGCCTTGGGGGCCGGGGCAGCCTGGAGGCTACCTGCGGCCCGTAGCGGCGCGCGCGAAGCTCGCCCGCGTCCGGAACAAGGCATACCTGAACGAGCTGGCCCTGGCGGACATGCCGTTGGTGTATGAGGCGGTCAATACGATCCAGAACACCCCCTGGCAGATCAACGCCTCCGTGCTGGACGTGATGCTGGAAGCCTGGGAGGCGGGCGGCGGTCTCGGCGGACTCCCCTCCAGGGAGCTTCAGGACCTCCCGCCGAAGCCCCTGGGCCTCGTCGAGAACGGCGAACTCTTCAAGAAGGAACACCCCGAGGAGTTCACCGATTGGAAGCGCCGCGCCTCCGCCGTCCATGAGAGCAACGCCCGCAACACGAGTTCCCGCATCGCGGCCGCGACCCGGCTTCAGGCCGCGCGCCGCTTCCGTGACGAGCCGGCGATCTACTTCCCTCACTCCCTCGACTTCCGTGGGAGGGTCTACCCCCTCACCGTCTCGCTCACCCCTCAGGGTGACGACCCGACCAAGGCGCTTCTGCGGTTCGCCGAAGGGAAGCCGCTGGGTTCCGAGGGTGCCAAGTGGCTCGCCGTCCACGTCGCGAACCTGTTCGGCGTGGACAAGGTGCCCTTCGAGGAGCGCATCGCTTGGGTGCGGAAGAACGAGGAGCTGATCCTCGACTCCGCCCTTGATCCCCTCGACGGCCGTCGCTTTTGGGAGACCGCCGATTCTCCGTGGTGCGCCCTGGCGGCGTGCTTCGAGTGGCTCGGCTACTCCCTCCAGGGCGAGGACTTCGTGTCGCACCTCCCCATCGCGCTCGACGGCTCCTGCAACGGCCTCCAGAACTTCTCGGCGATGCTTCGGGACGAGGTAGGCGGCGCAGCCACCAACCTGATGCCCCGCTCGCACCCGGCTGACATTTACACCGAGGTAAAGACGGTGGCCGAAGGGCGCATTCGAAAGGACGCAGAGGGCGGCTGTCCGCTGGCGGCGGCGTGGGACGGGCGGCTGACCCGCTCGATGGTCAAGCGACCGGTGATGACCCTTCCCTACGGCGTGACCTCCAACGGGATGCGCGGGCAAATCCTCGACCAGATGAAAAAGGACGGGATGGATGACTCCTTCGAAATGGCGGGGTACCTCGGGAAGGTCCTGTGGGAGTGCGTCGGGCAGGTCGTCATCGCGGCGGCCGAGGCGATGGCGTGGCTCCGGGCCGCGGCGAAGGTCGTCTCGGCAGCGGACCTCCCGATCTCGTGGACGACGCCAGCCGGATTCCCTGTGCTCCAGGAGTACCGGGAGGACATCGGCGAGGTAGTGAACGTCCACCTGGGGGGCAAGCGAGTTCAATTAGTGCTGACTCGTGATGGAACCAAACTCGACCGCCGCCGGCAGGGTGCCGGCATCTCCCCCAACTTCGTCCACTCCTGCGACGCATCGCACCTGATGCTTACCACCGTCCTCGCGAAGGCCAACGGCATCACGGACTTCGCGATGATCCACGACTCCTACGGCACCCACGCGGCCACCACCGGCATCCTGGCGTCCGCCCTCCGCGAAGCGTTCATCGAGCAGTACGAGCGTGACGTGCTGGGGGAGTTCCGGGACGCCCTGGTCGCCCAGGTACCCCCCGAGATCGCGGCAGACATCCCGCCGCTTCCACCGACCGGCAAGCTGGACCTGAGCCTCGTGCGCGAGGCGCGGTATTTCTTTGCCTAGTCAATCCCACTTCTGCAACCGTCCCACTTCGAGGAATAGATCGTGAACCTCACCTACTTCCAGAACTCCCCGACCTCCTTCTTCCACTCCGCGGTCGCCCCGGACGGGACGGTCGTCGCCACCCAGCGCAACGACGAAGCGTTCGCCGACTTCGTGAGCCGCGCGCGCGACCTGGTGGGCGGCTGATGGGTCGGAGCTACTCCCCGGTCCACGGCAACGTGTGGGCTCTCCAGCATCCCCAGGAGAGCCTCGACCTGTTCGACGGGCGCGTCCGCGCCCTGCGCGCGGACCTGAGCGGCACGGGCGAGGGCTGATGTCCGAGCAGGCTGTCCGTGATCGCCTCTTCTCCCGCCCGGCCACCGTGGCCGCGGACGGGGCGATGCAGGTCATCACCGCGCTCCAGTGGACCGAGCCGGCGGCGCAGGTCATCGCCTGTGCCACCGCGCTCGACTCCTACTGCGCCGAGCTGGGCCTCGACCCGCGCGAGGTCCTCTCCGTGGTCGGCCGCATGAAGGCCGACTGCCGCTTCCGCCATCTGCGCACGTTCGATGCCGTCGCGGCCTTCGTGCGCAACGAGGTGCGACCGCACCTCTGATGCTCCGCCAATTCGCTTCCGCAGCCGACGACGCGCTGCGCGAACTCGGCCGCCTCTCCACCCCGGAGATCGCGGCCGCCCTGGACACCCCCGACAACCCGGAGGTGCCCCAGCGGGACCTCCGCACCACTGAGGAACCCGCATGACCGACATCCTGAACGCGAAGGCCAAGACCTTCTTCTCGCCCCGCGGCAACGCGCGCTTCCCGAAGCTCAACGAGCCGGACACCAAGTTCGACGCGAACGGCGTCTACGAGACCGGCGTCCTCTTCGAGGAGGGCGAGGAGGCGTGGGACAAGCTGATCCAGCAGCTCACCGACTACCGCGACGAGTGCTTCGCCGCGTGGAAGTCCGAGAACCCCGCCAAGGCCCGCAAGGCCCAGCTCGCCGACATCGCGGTCGAGGAGACCGACAAGGAGGGCGAGCCGACCGGCAAGCACTACATCAAGGTCAAGATGAAGGCATCCGGCGTCGCCAAGCGCACCGGCAAGCCGTTCACCATGAAGCCGACCTTCTTCGACGGCCGGAAGCAGCAGATCAAGGTCGCACCCGCCATCGGCGGTGGCTCCGAGGTCCGCGTCTCCTTCACCCCGCGCTGGTACTTCGTGGACAGCTCGAAGCAGTTCGGCCTGTCCCTGTCCCTCAACAGCGTCCAGCTCATCCGCGTGGTCGAGCCGGGCGGTATGGCCGACTCGAGCGGCTTCGAGGAGGAAGAAGACGCCGACGAGATCGCCGAGGGCACCCCGGCCGCCGCGGCCGGCTTCTCGGACGACGGCGCCGAGGCCGAGACGGACGGTGACGAGGACTTCTGATCCGCTCGCGAGGCTGATCGAAGCTGCGAGGGGGGCGACGCTGGTCGCCTCTCTCGACTTCCCCTTCGAGCCCGCGCCCGCCTCCCGCCCCCGCGTCTCCAAGTGGGGCACCTACTTCTCCGGCGCCTACAAGACGTGGCGCGAGACGGCCGCGGCGCACCTTGCGCCTGGCGCCACCGGCCTCGAGGCCGATGAGCCACTGCTGGTCGTCCACGAGTCCATCTGCAAGCGCCCCAAGACCACGAAGAAGAAGTGGCCGAAGGGCGACGTGGACAACCACGTAAAAGGGCCGCTCGACGCCATCACCAAGGCGACCGGCTGGTGGACGGACGACGACCAGATCGTCCTCCTGCTGACCGCCAAGCGATTCGCCGCGCCGGGAGAGGAGCCGCACACCGCGGTCTCGATCTACCGATGCGGCTGATGAAGCTCGAGGCCCCCTCGGTCCTCTTCGTCACCGCGACGATGACCTCGCCCACCGTCAGCGCCGACCTCGGCGCCGAAGGCGTGGCCCTCATGCACCGCCGCCAGGGCTTCAGCCAGATCGCGGCGCACTACGTCATCAAGCGGGACGGAACGGTCGAGCCCGGTCGCCCCCTCGACACCCCCGGCGTCCTTGCCGGCCCCCGGAACACCTCCGCCATCCAGGTCCTCCTGATCGGCGGAGTGAACCGGTCCCTCGAACCCACGCACGACTTCACCGCCGCGCAGCTCTCCGCATTGGAGGGCCTGCGGCTCTCCCATGCCCTGCCCGTCGAGTACGGCCGGGACTACCCGAGGAACCCCGATGAAACTTTCCAAGCAGGCCGTCACGGTCCTTCAGCACCTCCGGCGTGAGCCGCACCTGACCTCCTGGCAGGCCGAGGGCGTCTACCGCATCCGCCGGCTCGCCTCGCGCATCGACGAGCTACGCGCGCTGGGCTACGAGGTCGTCAAGGAGACCAAGGAAGACGCCACCGGCCAGCGGTACACCCGCTACGGCCTGAGCCGCCGGCAGAAGCGTGTGGTGACCCCGATCCTGCCCCAGCGGCAGCCGAAGGTCCTCTACACGGAGGCGCAGGTCCGCGCGGCGTTCGACGCCTTCTACGACCACCTCCCCGAGGCGGTGAAGGAGGCGTATTGGGCGGCGAATCTTGGCCGCTACCCCTCCTTCAAGTCCTGCCTGGAGGCCGCACGATGAGCCGCCAGCAGCAGACCGCCGTCGCCTCGACCATGCGCGAGGCGTTCTCCAAGGCCGCGCGCGCGGCCGCTCCCTCGTCCCTCCAGGGCGAGATCAAGCGCACGCTGAAGCGCGGCGCGGGCCTCCGCCGCCGCAAGACCATGTGGTCCGTCACCCGTGGCGGACGCTGATTCCGAGCTGATCGGAAAAGGCCCCTGCGAAGACTGCGGTAGCTCGGACGCCTGCGCGTCCTACAGCGACGGCCACACGTTCTGCTTCTCGTGCGGCGTCCACCACAAGGGGGAGGGTGCAACGCCCTCCCCCGCCGCATCCGCGCCGAAGGCCAAGGGCGAGTTCCTCCGCGGCGAAGCGAAGGCCCTCGCCAAGCGCGGGATCACCGAAGAGACCTGCCGCAAGTACGGCTACCTCACGGGCGACCACAACGGCAAGACGGTCCAGATCGCCAACTACCGGCGCGACGGGCAGCTCGTGGCGCAGAAGGTCCGGTACAAGCCGAAGCCGGACGGCAAGAAGGACATGAGCGTCCGCGGGGACCTGAAGGGCGCCGGCCTGTACGGCCAGCACCTGTGGGAGCCCGGCCGCCGCGTGGTCATCACCGAAGGAGAGATCGACGCGCTGACGGTGGCCCAGGTCCTCAACCTCCGCTGGCCGGTCGTCTCGGTCCCCAACGGCGCGCAAGGCGCCGCGAAGGCCATCAAGGCCGAGATCGAGTGGCTCGAGCAGTTCGAGTCGGTCGTCCTGATGTTTGACATGGACGAGCCGGGCCAGGAAGCGGTCGCCGAGTGCGTCCGCCTGTTCTCGCCGGGCAAGTGCAAGGTCGCGCAGCTCCCCCGGAAAGACCCGAACGAGATGCTCCAGGCCGGCGATACCGAGGGCATCGTCACCGCCATCTGGCAGGCACAGACCTACCGACCGGATGGCATCGTCGGGTTCAGCGACCTTCGCGACCGCGCCCTTAAGCCGGTCGAGCAGGGACTCCCGTGGCCGTGGGATCGGATGAACGACCTGACCTACGGCCGCCGGTACGGCGAGGTCTACTTCCTCGGCGCAGGCACGGGTGTAGGCAAGACCGACGTGTTCACCGAGATCATCGCCTACACGGCGGTGGACCTCGGCGAGAAGTGCGGCCTGTTCTACCTCGAGCAGCCGCCGGTCGAGACCGCAAAGCGGGTCGCCGGCAAGCTCGCCGGCAAGCGGTTCCACGTTCCGGACGGAAGCTGGACAGCCGAGGAGCTGACCGAGGCGTTCGACCGCGCCGCGGCGACCGGGAACCTGCACCTCTACGACCACTTCGGCTCGACCGAGTGGGACGTGATCCTCTCGAAGATGCGCTACCTCGCCGTCAACGAGGGCGTGAAGCACTTCTTCCTGGACCACCTCACCGCGCTCGCGGCGGAGGCCGAGGACGAGAAGAAGGCGCTCGAGGAAATCATGGCGCAGATCGCCGGCTTCGCTCAGGAGCACGAGGTCTGCTTCTACGGCATCAGCCACCTCGCCACGCCCGAGAAGGGCAGCCACGAGGAAGGCGCGCGCGTGACGATCCGGCAGTTCAAGGGTTCGCGCGCAATCGGCTTCTGGTCGCACTTCATGTTCGGCCTTGAGCGCGACCAGCAGGCGGAAGACCCCATCCGCCGCAGCACCACCACCTTCCGGTTCCTCAAGGACCGCCTCACCGGCCAGTCGGTCGGTGAGGTCATGTACCTCCGCTACGACACCACCACCGGGCGCCTCTCCGAGGCCCCGCCTCCCTCCGATGACGACGCCTCCGGGTTCCCGGACGAAGGCGACGACGCCCCTTTCTGACCCTCAAGGACTCCCCATGAAGATCATCGTCAATGCCGTGCTCCTGACCCTCGGCCGCGGCAACGTGGCCGATCTCGTCTCGTCGATCTCGGCCAACATGAAGGCGCGCGCCGCGCGCGCCGAGGACCGCTCCTGCGCCATCGCGGACAAGGCGATCCGCCAGCTCGCCAAGGCCGACGCGCTGAATGCCGACGCCCAGCGCGACCGCCGCATCGCCTTCCGCTTCGAGGAGCTGGCGCAGTGATCGGCTTCGACCCGGCCAGCCTCCTCACCTTCGTCTGGAACTACCTGCCGTGGTCCGTGCGCATGAGCGCGTTCCTCGGAGGCGGCGCGTTCCGCTCCCTGTATGACCAGACGACCATCAAGGACTTCGACCTGTTCTTCCCGACGCACGGGGACTTCCTCGCGGCGCGCGATGCCTTCGACAGCGACGAAGAGTTCAGCCGCGTCGAGAACGAAGGCGACGCCCTCTATCCCTGCTACGTCCACAAGGACCTGCCGAACACGCCGTTCAACCTGATCGGGTTCCGACACCACGCGGACATGCTGGAGCTGGCCGAGTCGTTCGACTTCCGCTGCTGTGGGTTCGCCGGCTACGTGTTCGCTGGCGAGGCCAAGTTCTGCGCTGTCCCCGGCGCCGAGGACGACGCCCGCGACCGCAAGCTCCGCGTCATGAACCCCCAGGCGGCCCCTCGGTTCCTGCGGCGCGCGCGGCGATACGTCGAGACCTACGGGTACGACTTCATCGACGAGACGCTGATCGACAGCCGCTACGAGGTCTACGCGCGGCGCCTGCCGCAGACCTGCCCGCAGGGGCACCCCTCGGGTTCCTCGGGAGACCGCTGACCCCTTGGCTCTCCTGTGGGACATCGAGACCGATGGCCTCCTCGAGCAAGTCACCCGACTCCACTGCATCACGATCCACGACACGGAGTCGGGTCGCTGGTATCGGTCCTCGCCTGATGGGCGGGGGCCGGTCCAGCCGGGGGACCTTCGGGTCACCCACGAGGAGGCCCTCGCGATTCTCGCTGCCGGCGAGCTGATCGTCGGTCACAACATCATCGCTTACGACATCCCGGTCCTCCGCAAGCTCTACCCCGAGTGGAGCCCGACCGGCGTCGTCCGCGACACTCTGACCATCTCCCGCCTCATCTGGACGAACCTTCAGGAGAAGGACGGGAAGTTCCGCAAGCGGTACCCGGACATGCCGGGCTACCTCGTCGGCGGCCACTCCCTCGAAGCCTGGGGCTGGCGCCTCGGCGAGTGGAAGGGCGACTACTCCAAGGAGATGAAGGAGAAGGGGCTCGACCCCTGGGCGGAGTGGAACGTCTCGATGGACGACTACTGCCGTCAGGACGTGCAGGTCACCCTGAAGCTGTGGGCGCTGATCCTCTCGAAGGACTACAGCGAGGAGGCCATCCAGCTCGAGCACGATGTCGCGCCGATCCTGCTGCGGCAGGAGCACTACGGCTTCGGCTTCAACGAAGCCGCGGCGGAGGAGCTGGTCCTCAGGCTGACCAAGCGCCGCCTCGAGATCGAAGCGGACCTCCAGGTCGCCTTCCCACCGTGGCAGGCGAAGGACGGCAAGCCGCTCATCCCCAAGCGCGACAACAAGGCCAAGGGCTACGTCAAAGGCGTCCCCTTCCAGAAGTGGAAGACCGTCATCTTCAACCCGGCCTCCCGCGCCCACATCGAGGACCGCCTCAAGGCGAAGTACGGCTGGAAGCCGAAGGAGTTCACGGACAACGGCTCAGCGAAGATCGACGAGAAGGTCCTGAAGGCTCTCAAGTACCCCGAGTCCGCCCTGCTCTGCGAGTACCTCCTCCTCGAGAAGCGCCTGGGCCAGGTGTCGGACGGGAAGCAGGCGTGGCTCAAGGTCGTCCGCAAGGGACGCATCCACGGCCGCGTGAACCAGAACGGCGCCGTGACGGGCCGCATGACCCACATGGCGCCGAACGTGGCCCAGGTGCCGAAGTGCGGCGTGCCCTACGGCTCCGACTGCCGCGGCCTCTTCGGTCCTGCGAACCGGATCGTCAACGGCATCCGGAAGGTCCTGGTCGGCGCTGACGCCTCCGGCCTCGAGCTGCGCTGCCTCGCGCACTACATGGCGAAGTGGGACCACGGCGAATACGCCAAGGTCATCCTCGAAGGCGACATCCACACGGTCAACCAGACCGCGGCCGGCCTGCCGACCCGCGACAACGCGAAGACCTTCATCTACGCCTTCCTCTACGGAGCGGGCGACCAGAAGATCGGGTCGATCATCGGCAAGGGCCGCGCAGCCGGTAAGGCGCTGAAGCAGACGTTCCTGAAGGGCCTTCCGGCGCTCGGGAAGCTGCTGGCCGCCGTGGAGTCCTCGACGAAGCGCGGGTACCTGCGGGGCCTCGACGGGCGCCATCTGCACGTCCGCAGCGCGCACAGCGCCCTCAACACGCTGCTGCAATCCGCGGGCGCCCTGGTGATGAAGAAGGCGCTGGTGATCCTCGACTCGCGCCTCCAGGCGCGCGGCTACGTGCCGGGCGAGCACTACGAGTTCTGCGCCAACGTCCACGACGAATGGCAGATCGAGTGCAACGAGGACATCGCCGAGGAGATCGGCCGGGCCGCACGGGCCGCCATCCGCGCCGCGGGTGACCACTTCGGATTCCGGTGCCCGCTCGACGGCGAGCACAAGGTCGGATCGACGTGGGCGGAGACGCACTGACCGCCGTATCCCGGAGGCTCGTCAGGCAGACGAAGTATCGGGCACGCAAGCGGGGCATCGAGTTCGACCTCACCCACGAGGACGTGCCGATCCCCGCTTGCTGCCCCGTGCTCGGGATTCCGCTGTACCGCGCCATCGGCGCCAAGGCCCAAGGGCCGAACAGCCCCTCGCTCGACCGCATCGACCCGAACCGCGGGTACGTGCGCGGGAACGTGCTGGTCGTCTCCAGCAAGGCCAACTCCATCAAGAACAACGCGACGCCGCGAGAGCTGCTTCAGGTCGCGTGCTTCTACCAAGAGCACCTCAACCAACCATAGGAGGCCGCATGAGCGAGCCGAGTGACACCGTGACGATCCCGCGCGAGGAGTACGAGGAGCTGCTGGAGGACCAGCGGTTCATCGAGGCGCTCCGAGCAGCAGGCGTGGACAACTGGGACGGGTACGACTACGCCCTCGAAATTTTCCAGGAGGGTCAGTGACCCTCCGCGCCCTCCTCCCCTACCTCCTCACCCTCCTCTGCGCCGCGGTCCTCTTCGGCTCCGGCTACCACCTCGCTGACTCCCTCAACGACTCCTCCGCGCGTGCTGATGCCGCGGAGGGCCAGGTCGCGGAACTCGAGGTCGCCCTGGCGAACGCCGAGGCGACCGAGCGCGTGGTCACGAAGTACGTGGACCGCGTGGTCGAGGTGCAGGGGCAGACCCACACCGTCATCAAGGAAATCCCCGTCTATGTCACTCGCGAAGCTGACGCTCGCTGCGTCGTTCCTCGCGGCTTTGTGTGGCTGCACGACGCCGCAGCCGGCCTATCGGCCCTACCCGAATCCGCCGGAGATGCTGATGCGCCCGCCGAAGGCGTTGGACTCTCTCGAGTCGCCGAAGTCGTCGGAGGGAACTACGGCACCTGCCGGGAAACCGCAGAACAGCTCAGGGGGCTCCAGGAATGGGTAAGGAGCCAGCAGTGAAGTTCTGCAAGGACTGCGCGTTCTTCAGGAACGACACGATGTCTAGCTGGTGCCGCCGGCGCGTGGAGACACGGACGAGTTCCGTGAACGGAGAGCCGTTCGAGGTCGGGGAAGTACACGCACACGGAGAGCGGGAGCGGCCCTACCTCTGCGGCCCCGATGCCGTCCACTTCAAGCCGAAGCCGACGCTCTGGCAGCGGCTCACCGGGAAGGGGTGACCTCCACCCTCGTGATCGACGCCGACGTGCTGCGGTACCAGATGGCATTCGCCAACACGTCGAAGGTCGCGTGGGATGACGGGGACGAACCCGTCGAAGTGATCCAGGAGGACAAGGCTCTCGCCGAGGTTGACGACTTCATCGACGACCTCATGCGGCGCTTCGGCGCCGACGACTTCGTTCTTCCCCTGAGCTGCAAGCGGCACAACTTCCGCAAGGACGTGTTCCCGACCTACAAGTCCGGGCGCCACGCCAAGCCGAAGCCCGCGTTGTGGGCCGTCATCGACGAGCACCTCAACACCAAGTACGCCTCGAAGCTGATGGTCCGGGACTCGCTGGAAGGCGACGACATCCTGGGCCTCCTGGCGACCCATCCGAACCCGAAGCGCGCGCCGGGCAAGCGGCTGATCGTCAGCATCGACAAGGACCTCCAGACGATCCCCTGTCGCCTCTGGAACCCCTCGAAGCCCGACATCGCCCCTCGGGTCATCACGCCGCACGACGCGGACCTCTACTGGATGAAGCAGACCCTCACGGGCGACTCGACCGACGAGTACCCCGGCTGCCCCGGTATCGGCCCGAAGAAGGCGGACGCCGCCCTCGTGGCGGTCTCTGAAGCACTGCGCGACGCCTCCGCGGAGGAGCACCTCGCTGCCCTCTGGCAGGCCGTGGTGCAGACCTACGAGTTCAAGGGGCTCACCGCGGAAGACGCCCTCACCCAAGCCCGCTGCGCCCGGATTCTCCGGCACGGCGACTACGACTACGCGACCGGAAAGGTCGCTCTCTGGAGTCCTCCGAAATGAGCATCGTCCTCCTGTTCGTCACCCTCATCGCCTTCTTCGGTCTCGGCCTCAGCACGATCTTCTGGATCGGGTTCTGGGACGGGTTCCTCCGTGCCAGTCCCTACGGCAAGGAACTTCTGATCGACAGCCTCACCGGCCGCGCCTTCGGCATCCCGATCATCTGCGCGCTCTGGCTGATCGCCTACTTCGCCCTCTGACCTCCCTCAACTCCCTCAGGAACCCTATGAACATCATCGGCATCACCGGCAAGGCCCGCACGGGCAAGGACACCCTGGCGGAGTACCTGGTCTCGGACCACGGCTACGTCCGGATCGGCTTCGCCGATCCCATCCGCGAGTTCGTGGCGGAGCTGACCGGCTTCTCGGTCGAGCAGCTCATGGACAGCTCCCTCAAGGAGCAGCCCATCGACTGGCTCGGCGGCAAGAGCCCGCGGGAGCTGATGCAGACGCTCGGGACCGAGTGGGGTCGGCAGATGGTCCACGAGGACCTGTGGCTCCTGGTGGCGCACATGCGCGTCCGGGCGGCTCGCCAGGCCGGCGCTCCGGGCGTGGTCATCTCCGACGTGCGCTTCGACAACGAGGCGCAGTTCGTCCAGGAACTCGGCGGCCGCGTGGTCGGCCTGACACGCGCCGAGGCGCAGTCGGTCAGCGCGCACGTTTCGGAGTCCGGCGTGGCCCCGGAGCTGGTGTCGGAGACCTTCGAGAACGACGGTCCGCGGTACCTGCTGCGTCAGTTCGCCGACGATCTCGCCTGATCGAATTACTGCTTCCTCGTGATGGAAAACGCCCGCGTAAGCGGGCGTTCTTCTTGGAGTCCCAATGACCCGCATCCCCTACCACGCCGAAGACCTCATCGCCGAGCTGGACCGGCAGTACCCCGAGGTCATCTACGACCCCCTGGAACCCCGCGAGGAGTTCCTCCTCAAGTCCGGCGAGCGCCGCCTCGTCGTGCAGCTCAAGCATCGGCTCCGGCACGACCGCGAAGACGCCGAGGACAACTACAGGAGCCTCCATGTGCAAGACCAGGAAGCCGAAGGAGAAGGATACTAAGCCGGCCGTGCTCTACACGGCCCGCGACGGCCAGTCCGCCAGCGAGTACCGCACGGGCAGCCGCGAAGACCTTCGGATCGACCTCAACCGCCGGACCTCCGGCAGCGCCCTCGTGATCCCCACGGGTGGCTGAAGGCACCGATTACGTCTCGGCCAAGTCCCGGTACGAGACGCTGAAGTCCCGCCGCACCGCGGCGACGACTCGCGCCAAGGCGTGCGCCGACCTGAGTCTCCCGAAGCTGTACCGCGAGGATGGCGACCGGAACGCACGCTCCGCGGCGCGCACCCCCATGCAGAGCACGGGCGCCAAGTGCGTCAACGCGCTCACCGGCCGAACCCTCTCGGCCATGTTCCCGCCGAACGCTGCGCCGTTCCGGCTGTCCCCGGACGCCGATACGGTCTCCAAGCTGGCCGAGGATGCCGGAGTGGAGCGCGGGGAGGTCGAGACGGCCCTCGCCGAAGTCGAACGCACCATCGTCAACGAGTTCGAGACGGCGCAGATGCGCCCGGCCTGCCACCTCTCCTTCCAGCACGGCATTGTCGCCGGCAACTTCCTGTTCTACGTCCCCGACGAGGGGCCGCCGAAGGTCTACCCGGTCACCCGCTTCGTGTGCGAACGCGACGGCCTGGGCCAGCCGCTCGAGATGGTCACCGTAGACACGATCACGGCCGACGCACTCGACGACGCGACCCGGACGGCCGTCCAGCTCGAGCGCCCGGAGCCCGGCGCAGACCGCGACCCCATCGACCTCCACACCCGCATCGTCCTCGTCGAGGACAAGTGGGAGTGCTACCAAGAGGTCAACGGCCACATGGTCCCCGGCTCGGACGGTAGCTACCCGAAGGACGAGTGCCCGTGGATCGCCGTGGCGGTCCCGGTCTCCGACAGCGAGGACTACGGCGCCGGGGTCTTCTTCGACTACCTCGGGGACTTCACGACCCTCGAGGCGCTCCGCAAGGCCATCCGCAAGGGTGCCGCGGCTGCTGCGAAGATCCTCTACGCCCTCGATCCGGGCTCTCCGGTCCGCGAGAGGCAGATCACCGAGGCCGAGTCCGGCGCCATCGTGCGCATGAAGGCGACCGACCTCTCCACCGTCAGCCTCGACAAGCTCAACGACTTCCGCTTCGTCACCGAGTCCGCCGACCGCATCCAGCGGGACCTCGAGCAGGTCTTCGGCGTCCGCACGTCGATCCAGCGGAACGGCGAGCGCGTCACGGCCGAGGAGATTCGCTACCTGGCGATGGCGCTCGACGAGACGATGGGCGGCTTCTACTCCCTGCTGGCGGAGGCATTCCTCCTGCCGCTGGTGAAGCGCCTCATCGCGCGGCTCCAGAAGCAGGGCCGGCTCCCCGAGTTCCCTCCGGGAGTCCTGAAGCCCCGCATCACAGTCGGAACCGCCGCCCTGGGCCGCGGCCACGACCTCCAGCAGCTCGTCGGGTTCGTCGAGGCCGCCAAGGCCGCTGTCGGTCCCGAGGAAGTCGCGCGTCGCCTCAACGGCGCCGAGCTTCTCGCCCGTTTCGCCGCGGCAGCCGACGTGTCCCCGAAGGGCCTCATCCGCTCCGACGAGGAGCTGGCCGAAGAGCAGGACAACACCGCACTCAATGAGGGCCTGATCCGCGCTGCCCCGCAGCTCGCCCAGGCCGCCATGCAACCCCAAGGAACCCCCTGATGCCGCGAAAGAAGCCCGAAGCGGTCGCCCAGGCCCCGGCACCAACGACCGCGCCGGAGCCGGTGACCCCGGCCACCCCGCCGGCACCCGCATCCACTCCTCAATACCCCAAGGGCGCTGAGGTCCGCGTGCTCCCCAACGGGACCACCGTCATCAACTACATGGGAACCGGCCGATGAACGAAGCAACCTCCGTACAGCTCACCGCCGACGACGAGGCGCAGTTCCGCGCCGACACCACGCGCGCCGCCGAGGCGTCCGCCAAGGGCGAGCAGGCGCCGCCGGAGTCCGAGAAGGACGAAACGGAAGTCGAAGGCGCGCCAGAAGGCGGCGAAGGTACTGAGGGGTCGGAAGGCTCCGAAGGTGACCTGAAGATCGACGAGCCCGCCCCGTCCGACGACGAGGCGCGCAAGCAGGTCGCGGATGCCGGACTCGATTGGGACGCCCTCAACGGCGAGTACGCCGAGAAGGGTGGCCTGAGCGACGACACCTACGCGGCCCTCGAGGCCAAGGGCATCCCGCGGAAGGCCGTGGACCGCTACATCGCCGGCACCATCGCCGAGAACGAGCGGTTCCTCTCGGCCGTCCAGGAGCCGGTCGGCGGCGCCACGGGCTACGCCGAGCTGGTCAAGTGGGGCGCCTCGAACCTGAGCCCCGCCGAGATCACCGCCTACAACAAGGCCGTGGAGTCGAACGACACCGCGACCGCCAAGCTCGCCGTGGAGGGCCTGAAGGCCCGGATGGAGAAGGCCAAGGGCAAGACGCCCGGCCTCATCAATGGCAAGGGCGGTGGCGGCGGTTCGTCCGTCAAGCCGTTCGCCTCGCAGTTCGAGGTCACCAAGGCCATGAGCCACCCCGATTACCGCCGTGATCCGGGGTACCGGGCGAAGGTCCAGGAACGCCTGAAGGCGAGCCAGAACCTCTTCTGAGCTTCACCCAACCCAACCCCTGAAGCCCCGCGGCTGTGCGGGGCTTCTTCATTTCCAGACAAGGAACACTGATACATGACCGACGCAATCGTCTCCCGCCTGGGTCAGGTGAAGCAGGCCGGCGCCGAAGACGCCCTGTTCGTCCAGGTCTTCACCGGCGAAGTGCTGACCGCCTTCCAGGAGAACTACAAGCTCGACGGCCGCGTGACCGTCCGCAACATCACCCAGGGCAAGTCCGCCTCGTTCGCCGCCATCGGCATCTCGGACGACGCGGCCTACCACGTCCCCGGCACCGAAATCCTCGGCGGCACGGTCGATCACAACGAGGTCATCGTGACCCTCGACCCGGTGATGACCAGCTCGAAGTTCCTGGCCGACATCGACGAAGCGCAGAACCACTACGAGGTCCGCGCACCGTACAGCGCCGCGATGGGTACCGAGCTGGCGCAGAAGCGGACCTTCAACGAGCTGTCGTGCGTCGCCCAGGCTGCGCGTACCGAGGAAGGCCCGGTCTCGGGTCAGCCGGGCGGCGCCGTCATCAAGAACGCCGCGATGGCGACCGACGCCTACGTGCTGGCGAACGCCTTCAAGCAGGCGCGCCAGGTCGGTGACGAGAAGAACTGGCCCGAGCGCAACGGCACGGGCGCCCTGCCCCCGGCGCAGTATTACCTGCTGACCGAGAACAAGGACCTGATCCACAAGGACATCACCGCGGGCAGCTACGGCGACTACAACGAGGCGACCCTCCGCGCCATCGCGGGCTTCGACCTCCTGAAGCTGAACCTGTTCCCGAAGGGCGACCGCTCGGCCGACGCGAAGCTGCTGGCGAAGTACCGCCTCGACTTCAGCGACACCGTGGCGCTCATCTGGACGCCGGACGCCGTGGCGACGCTCCAGCTCATGGGCCTGGGTATGCAGATCGTCCCGCAGCCGCACCGCCTCGGCACCCTGATGATCGCCAAGTACGCGCTGGGCCACGGCCCGCTGCGTGCCGGCCAGGCCATCGAGCTGTCCAAGGCCGTCTAAGCCACCCGAGGGGCCTCCACCGTGAGGCCCCTCCTCCCTCTTTCTCCGACCCCGTGGTCTCCTAACCGAGCCTGCGGGGTTTTTTTTCGAGCCCCTCATGCCCCTCACGCCCACCACCGAACTCGAGGCCGTCAACGAGATTCTCTCCATCATCGGAGAGACGCCCGTCAACAGCCTCGATGTGCCGAGCTTGACCGACGCTGCCATCGCGCGCGACAACCTCCGCGCCGTGTCGCGTGAGGTCCAGAGCCGCGGCTGGTACTTCAACACCGACGAGCAGTACCGCGCCCTCCCGGCTGCGGACGGCCTCTTCGTCCTCCCGGCGAACCTCCTCGCTGCGCGCCCGGCCACCACCGAGACGCGCCGGATCGTTCCCCGCGAGGGCAAGCTCTACGACCGCGACGCTTCGAGCTTCGTGTTTACCGCGGCCAAGCCGCCGATCATCTACGCCATCTGGCAGCAGGAGTTCGAGTCCCTTCCGGAGACCGCGCGCCGCTGCATCCTCATCCGCGCCGCCCGGCTCTACCAGACGAAGGTCATGGGGTCGGACAAGCTCGACGCGCTGACCGAGGCGCACGAGGCCCAGGCTTTCCAGGCGCTCCTCGACGAGCACGCCAGCTACCAGGAGGCCGCGACCTTCGAGGCCGGCGCCACGCAGACCAAGGAACTCGAGGCGGTCAACGAAATCCTCGCGTCCCTCGGTCGCCCCGTGGTCCCCTCGTTCGCCTCCACCGGCCTGACGGACGCCAACCTCGTCCGCGCCGCCCTGCGGTCGCAGAGCCGCGAGGTGCAGAGCCAAGGCTGGTACTTCAACACCGACGAGTCGTGGCGCGCGCCCATCGACGAGGACGGCATCGCCACCATCCCCACGGACACCCTGGCGATCCGCCCGGCCCGTGGGGAAGCCCGCCGCATCGTCCCGCGCCGTGGGCGCCTGTTCGACCGCGACGCGCACTCCGACGTGTTCACCTCGGCCACGCGCCCCATGGTCGAGCGGGTCACCTTCGAGACCTTCGAGTCCCTTCCGGAGACCGCGCGCCGCCTCATCACCCTGAGGGCCGGCCTGGTCTTCCAGGACTCGCTCGTGTCCCGTGGGGCGTCGCAGGAGTCCGAGGCTCCCCCGAGGCCCTACTCGGCCGAGCGGGTCGCCGAGGCCCTGAACGTCCTCCAGGCAGCCCACGACGAGTTCCACGCCCCGGCCGGGTTCAACGAGACGCTGACTACCTCCGTCGAGCTGGAGTCCGTCAACGAGCTGCTGGATGCCATCGGCGAGGAGCCTGTCGAGGTCCTGCCGACCAAGGGCTACACCCCGGCCATGCGCGCGCGGACGCTGCTGAAGGCGGCGAGCCGTGAGGTGCAGTCCGAGGGCTGGTACTTCAACACGGTGCAGTTCGAGGCCGACACCGCGGCCGAGCCGGACTGGCTACTGGCGCGCACCGACGAGAAGACCGGCTACCTCAACGTCTTCCTGTTCCTGCCCTACGACACCCTGCCCGCCCCCGCACAGCGCCTCATCACCGCGCGGGCCGGTCTCGTGTTCCAGCGGCTCAACGCCGCCTCCATGCCGGCATCCCGCCACGACACGCTGCCGTTCAACGAGACGCGCCTCTACGAGGCCGTGGTCGCCATGCGGCGCGCAGAGGCCGAATACAACCCCGCGAACTTCCTCACCGACTCCGAGGATGTCCGCACTGCCTGGGAAACCACTTGACGCTGACCACCGGCTCGATCCCCTCCCTCATCGGCGGGGTCTCGCAGCAGGACGACACGATCCGCCACCTCAACCAGGTGACCCGCGCCGAGAACGCCTACCTGCACCCCGCGAGGGGTGCGGGCAAGCGCCCCGCCGCGGAGGCCATCGGCGTCCTGGCCTCGAACATCGGGGCGAACTCGTGGCACCACTCCATCATCCGCGACCAGAACGAGCGGTACATCGTGGTCATCGGAAGCGACGCGATCCGCGTCTTCGACCACATCACCGGACACGAGTACGTGACCGTGGTGACCGAGGGCCAGGGCGACTACCTCAAGGCCAACGGCCGCTCCTGCGACGTGTTCCGGGCGGTGACCGTGGCGGACACCACCTTCATCCTCAACCGGGAGCGCATCCCGGCCATGACCAGCGCGACGGCGCCCGGCGGGACCACCACGGCCGTCCAGACCTTCGCGGACCTCCCGAAGGGGGCCGATGCGCGCGACATCCCGAACGGCTCGATCTACGCGATCACGGGCGATCCCGAGAACGGCTTCGACGCCTTCTACGTTCGGAAGGAGGCCGACTACTCCTACCGCGAGACGATCAAGCCCGGCCTCAAGAACACCATCGACCCGAAGACGATGCCGCACATCCTGAGGCGCGTCCCGGACGCAACGAACCCGGACGGCTTCTACTTCAGCTTCGGCTGGCAGAGCTGGGAGACGCGGAACGTCGGAGACGACGACACGAACCCGCCGCCGTCCTTCATCGGCGCCGCGATCAACGATGTCTTCTACCACCGCGAGCGGTTGGGCTTCCTGACCACCGAGTCAGTCGTGATGTCGGAGACCGGCTACCACCGGAACTTCTGGCGCACGACGGTCACGCAGATTCTCGACTCCGAGGTCATCGACGTCTCGGTCCCCTCGCACTCCATCGTGGACCTCAGGCACGCCGTTCCCTACCTCTCGGCCCTGATGCTCTTCGGCACCGACTCGCAGCATCAACTCACCGCGAGCCCGCTGCTGTCGCCGAAGACGGTCAAGGTCGATGCCTCCACCAACTACTCGGCCAGCTCGGTCGTGTCCCCGGTCCTCCTTGGGGACTCCCTGATCTACGTCAGCGACCGCACGGAATGGGCGACGGTCCGCGAATACTTCATCTCCGAAGAGGCGGTCACCGCCGACGCCGCAGACATCACCGGCCATGTGCCGGAGTACGTGCCGGGCAAGGTTCGCGCACTGACCGCGGGGCCGGACGTGGAGATGGTCTTCGTGGCCCCCGAGGACGCCTCGGACGGCCAGCTCTACGTCTACAACACCCGCTGGGCCGGCAACGACAAGGCGCAGTCCGCGTGGTCACGCTGGAAGCTCTCCGGCGTCGGTCGCGTGCTCCACATGCACATCATCGACGGGAAGCTCTACCTCGTCGCGGTATCCCCCGCAGGCGGCACGGAACTCCTGAAGATCGAGCTGGCGACCATCGCGAGGCCCACGGGCCTGCCGGTGGACGTGCTGCTGGACCGGCGCTGCATCGTGCAGGGCACCTATCAGGAGTTCGGCAACTTCACCGACCTCATGCTGCCCTACGCCCTCTCGTCCCTCTCCGGGGTCGAGATCATCAAGGGCGCTGGCTGGGCCAACCCCGGCGCGTACCTGGACACCCAGGGCGCGGCGCTCCAGAGCGGCGGCCAGGTAATCCGGCTTCCGGGCAACAAGACCGCGGGAAAACTCGTCGTCGGTCTCAAGTACGACTGCGAGATCGAGCTGTCCCGCCAGTTCCCTCGGGACGACCGGGGCGCCGCGGTGACCATCGGGCGCCTTCAGCTCCGCAAGCTCGCCGTTCGGTTCAAGGACGCCGCCTTCTTCCGCGTTCGGGTCGAGCCGCATGGCCGAGCGGCCGTGGCGGACTCCGCGGTGACCGAGCACCTCCACGACTACAGCGGCCGAACCATCGGCGACGCCGCGTTCAAGCTCGACGCCCCGACGATGACCTCGGGCGTCTTCAACACCCCCGTGCTCTCCCGCGCCGACACCGTGCGCATCACCCTGGTCAACGACAAGCCGTTCCAGGCGTGGTGGCAGTCGGCCGAGTGGGAGGGCTTCTTCTCTTCCAGGAACCAGAGATGATCGAGTACCGCGTCCCCCTTGAGGAGGACGTGGCCGACGTTGCAGCGCGGATGTCCCCCGAGGACGTGGCCGAGCTGGCCGCGTGCGGTCACGAGACTCCCCTCGAGGTCCTCCGGCAGTCCATCGCCGATTCGGAGTTCGCCCTCGCCCTGTGCTTCGACGGCAGGGCCGAGGCGTTCTTCGGCGTGTCCACCTACGGACGCGCTCCCGGCGAGGCATCCCCGTGGATGCTCGGCACGAGCGAGCTGGTCCGCCGAGGGCGCGCGCTGGTGATCGAGGGCCGCCACTGGATCGACGTGTGGCAGTCGAAGTACCGCCTGCTGTCGAACCTCGTCGATGCGCGCCATGCGCGCGCGGTCGGCTGGCTCTCCCATCTCGGCTTCTCACCCGCGCAGGACGTGGACGTGGGCGGTCATCGGTTCCTCCTCATGGAGCGCATCAGCCGTGTGTGAGCCGACCACCATCGCCATCGTCGCAGGCGCCGCACTGTCCGCCGGTACGGCTGTGTATGCCGCCGACCAGAGCAACAAGGCGGCCGTCGAGGCGGCCGAGCGGGAGCAGGACCAGATCGATGACGCCGCAGCGGACGCCAAGAACGAGCGCATCCGCGAGGCGCGCGCCGCGCGCGCCACCGCCCGAGCCGCGGCGGCCGAGGCCGGCGTCGCCGGCAACAGCGTCTCCGCGCTCCTGATGGACGCGACGATGCAGGCCGGCATGGACATCGGAAAGATCGAGCACAACCGAGCCAACGGCATCGCATCGAGCGCCGCGTCGGCGAAGGCGTCCCAGCGGATCAACAACGCACGGGCCGCCGGGCAAGTCGTCCAGTCCGCCTACAGCGGCTACACCAACTACCAGGACTCCCTGAAGATTCAGGGCGGGGGCTAAGGCATGGCAACGAATCAGCGCCGCATCCGCGGCCGGGTGGAAGCCCCCGAGCAGCGCAGCCGCGTAAACCTCGGCGTCTACGCCTCGCAGCGGGAAGCCGCGGGCTCCGGCGGGGCCATGTGGGCTCTCGCGGACGCCCTCAACGGCGTCAGCCACATCGCGGCGGACCGCGCACAGAAGAGCAACCGCGAGGACTATGACGCCGGACAGCTCGCCGAGCAGGAAGAGAACGCAACCGGGGCGCTGACCCCGGAAGCCTCGGCGCGCATCGAGGCGTCCAAGTTCGCCCTCCGCGGCTACCAGGAGGCCCAAGGTCTCCGGAAGGCCGAGGGGCTCGGCCGCGCGCTCCAGCAGCGGGCCGCGACGATGGAGCCGGACGCCGACTTCGAGTCGGTCATCAACGAAGAGACGAACAAGCTCCTCGAGGGTGCCCCGGAGTGGCAGCGCAAGACCCTGCTGCCCGGCATCCAGCGCACCGTCGCAGGCGCGCGGGACGCATGGGCGACCCAGCAGCTCCAGGAACTCCAGGTCCGCCAGAAGGAGGAGATCGGCTCCTTCCTCGTCTCCGGTATCCGCGACGGCTCCCTGATGACCCCCGAGGGCTATCAGGCGGCGATGGCGTACATGGACGAACACTCCATGATCCAGGACGACGAGCGCGACGACCTGTTCGCGGCGTCGTTCGGCGAGCTGCTGGCTTCCGGCGAGGTCGATCCCGATGCCGCCGTGGCGTTCCTGTCGGAGCGCCGAGGGGATGCCCCAGGGCTCGCAGAGCAGCCGCAGTACCGCGAAGGGCTCCTGAAGGCTGCCGAGCACGGCAAGACGATGCGCGCCGCCCAGGCGAAGGCCCAGGCCGAGGCGCAACGGTCCTCGACCATGCTGACGTTCGACGATCAGATCGAGCGCGGCTACCTCGACTCCAAGGCCGTGTTCGACGCCGAACGGGCCGGCGTGCTCTCCAGCTCCGACAACGTGGCGCTGCACCGCAGGCTCGACGCCCGCCGCGAGAAGCTCCGCAAGGAGGCCGAGAAGAAGGCGAAGGACAACTTCAACCTCAACGCGGCCCTGACCGGTGATCCGACCGCGCTCGCCCTGGCCGGCGAAGGCGCCGCCACGGCCGTCAACGACGCGCTGAAGAAGCTCTACACCGCCAAGGACACCCCGACGTTCGCCAGGCTCACCCAGCGCGCCGCGCAGAACGGCGTGGAGCTGCGGTTCCTCAACAACATGCTGGAAGCCTTCGACCCGAAGAACCCGACGTCCGCCCGCGCATCCATCGAGATGATGTCGGACCTCCGGGCGCAGGGCGGCGAGGCTGCGCTGGCCCGGAACCTGACCCCCGCGAACTACGCCCGCCTCGAGCAGTACGAGTTCCTGACGAAGGAGATGGGGCAGACGCCGGAGCAGGCGTACTCGCAGATGGCGATGACGCAGCCGAAAGACCCGATCCAGGTCAGCGCCGAGGCCCGCGCCCTGCTGCGCAACCTCGACTTCGACGGCCCCGGATTCTTCAGCAGTACGACCACCGTGAGCGCAGGCGGCGACGCCGAGTACGTCGTCCCCAGCGAGATCAAGAACCCCGACGTGTTCCGCGCGGACCTCGAGCGCCGCCTCCCCGTCATCATGCAGAACACGACCCTACCGGCCGACAAGGCCCTCGAGGTCGCCATCAAGCAGTCGTCCCGCTACCTGCGGACGATCAACGGGTACGCGACGTTCACCAAGGGCCTCCCCGAGGCCGCGGTACCTGTGGTCGAGGAGACCTCCGACTACATCAAGTCGAAGCTCGTCGAGGCCGGGCGCCTGGACGATACGGACGACCTGATCCCGCACGAGCTGTCGAACGGCCGCTTCACCTTCTTCACCTCCCAGGGCCTCCCCGTCACCGATCCGGATACCGGAGTGATGGTCGAGATCAACCCGCGGGAGCTGATGGCGGCCCGCAGTTCCTTCAACGCCGAGCAGGTCAACGCCGAGGCCGCCTCCGCGCGCGATGAGCGCACGGCCGGGCTCCGCTCGTCCGCCCAGCTCCTCGGGGGACGCGGCGGGAACCTGATGCTCTCCGAGGACCTCCGCAGGCAGGCCAGCAAGGAGCGAGATGCCGCCGACGCGGCCAAGGCCCCGGACCTGAGCTTCGGCCAGTGGCTCGAGGGCCAGTCCGCCCCCAGCACCCCTCAGGCCCCCTCACGCGACCAGAAGGCCGCCGAGGACTTCACCACCTTCATCCGAGGACAGTAAATGTTCGAGCACCTCGCCCCCAAGGGCACCAGCGCGTTCCAGCAGACCCCGCAGGACGTGATCGCAGCCGGGGAGCGGGAGCAGCAGCAGGAGGCCGCCGAGGCATCCTTCGTGGACCTCGCGGCCTCCTACTGGAACCAAGGCATCCCCGGCGCGCTCGGGCGCGGACTTCGCCAGTTCGCGTTCGAGAGCGATGACGAGTGGCAGTTCCCCGCGGACCTCTCCTCGCACCTCAAGCAGTACGGCGTGTCGGAGGAGCAGGCGCCCCTCCTTTACAAGGCGCGCTCCCAGGAGCACCTACTCGAGCTGACCTCCTACGCGCTCGAGAACCAGGACGACGCGAAGCTCAAGAGCCAGTTCGGCTTTTGGGGCAACCTCGCGGCCTCCGCGACCGACCCGGCGATGCTGCTGGCGGATGTGGCCTCCGCTGGCCTGGCACACTCCGCCACGGCCGGGCGGGCCATCAACGCGGCCCGTGCAGCTACGACGGGCGCCACGGTCAACGCCGCCGGCACGGCCGCCGCCAGCACCTTCAACCCCGAGATGGGGGCGCGGGATGTCCTGATGGACGCCGCGGCTGGCTTCGCGTTCGCGGGTGTCCTGGGGGCACGCAACGGTGCCAAGTTCGACGAGATGGGCGCCGTGCGGCGCGGCAACGCCGCGTTCGAGGCGGAGATCAAGGCGGCCGCCGCGCCGCCCGATGACTCGCTGTCCGCGGCGCGTGTCGCCGAGACCTCGCCCGACGTGCTGCCCGGCCTCAACCGCCTGCATCGCGAAGGTCCCTCCGACATGGAGCGCCTGGACGCGGCGCAGCAGGAGGCGGGAGTCCGCGGCCGGTTCCTCAACGCCCGCCTGGACCTCTCGGCATCCTTCGGCAAGTCCAAGTCCCCTCTGGTCCGCTACGTCGGCCGCCAGCTCGTCCGGGATGGCGTGGGCTACACGGATCGCAACCTCGCGGTGACCGAGGCCGCCAGCGAGTTCTCCCGGCGCCACACCGCGACCGTCGAGACCGAGTTCATGGCGAGCATGAACGCCGCGTGGCAGAGCGCGGCCAAGGCACTCAACGTCCGCGCAAGCGACGACGTGCAGCGCCGCGTGTTCATGCACGAGGTCGGTCGCGCCGTGCGCGGCGCCGATGACGTGTCGCCCCAGGCACGGGCCGCGGCGTCCGTGGTCGCCAAGACCAACTCGCGCCTGCTGAAGCTCGCGCAGGAGACCGGCGTGCAGGGCTTCGAGAACATCGCCGAGAACGCCAACTACCTCCAGCGCGCCTTCAGTCCCGAGGGATACCACCGGGTCTTCGGCGAGATGGGCGTGACCGAGGACGAGTTCCTCGAGCAGGTCCTCAAGCCGGCCATGCGCAAGGAGTGGGAGAAGCGGCTCGGCGCAGAGGCAGTCGAGAAGAACCGCCAGAACGTCGAGGCGTACCGCGGCACCTCCGATGGTGTCCGCAAGGCGCGCGAGGCTCTAGACACCACCCGCGCACAGCTCAGTGCCGCCAAGGAACGCCTGGACGCGCTGGAGGCGAAGGCCGACACGCCCACGAAGAACAAGCTCTGGAAGAAGGCGCGCGACCGCAAGCGCGAGAACGCGCGCCGCCAGGTGCAGAAGCTCGACACTCTGCACCGCCGCCGGCAGGACGAGTACGGCAGCGCGGTGCAGAAGGAGCGAGACTCGGGCTACGCCGAGCGCGAGGCTGGCATGGTCTCGGACGGCATCGACGACAAGCTGCTGGACGCCGTGGCGCGCGCCTGGCTCAAGCGGGGCCAGAAGGTCGCTGAAGGCGACTACGAGTCCGGCGTGATCCGCGGACTGGACGAGGACGACATCGACGCGCTCGACGAGCTGCTGACCGACCTCGAGCCCGCGAAGCGCCAGGAGGTCCTGAACCTCCTGAAGAAGGGCTCGGATGGCCCGAGCAAGTCCGACCGCGCCAAGCGCCGCATCGACCTCGACGAGACCTTCCGCACCACGGTCACCCGTGAGGACGGCTCGACCATCGAGGTCGGCATCGCGGACCTACTGGACAACGACGTGGAGCGCGTGACGCACCACTACATCCGCGAGATGGTCGGCCAGTCCGCCCTCGCGGACCGGGTGGGCGTCAAGAGCCCCTCGGAGTTCCGCAGGCTCCGGAAGCAGGTCGAGGAGGAAGCGAAGCGGTCCGGCGACGCCGTTGCCAAGACCCTCGAGCACTTCGACCTCGCGGTCCGCGCGATCCGAGGCCAGTCCACTGAGAAGAACCCGCACACCGCATGGAGCCGCGCCGGACGAATGCTGCGCGACGTGAACTTCGTCCGCACCATGAACCAGGCCGGCTTCTCGATGTTCGCGGAGGTCGGCCCGATGCTGGCCCAGGTGGGCGTCAAGAACTTCGTCCGGTCGATCCCCTACGCCTCCTCGGCGTTCAAGCGGATGCAGAACGGCACCTTGGCGTCCGAGGAAGCCCGCGTGCTCGAGTGGCTGTTCGCGCCCGGCACCGGGATGCTGCGCAACCCGCCGTGGCTTCGGCTCGACGAGGGCGTGCTGGCCGGCAACTTCCGGCCCGGCAACCGCGGCGCGGACGTGCTCGACAACGGCCTGCAACGGGCCAAGCACGTCACGAACATCCTGAGCGGCCTCGGCCCCCTCAATGCCGTCTTTCAGCGCATGGCGGGCCACGCGAGCCTGTACCGCCTGATGGACCTCGCCAAGAAGCCTTCGCTCTCCGCAGCGGAGACGAGGCGCCTGAGGAACCTCGGGCTCGACGAGGGCGCCCAGCGGGAGCTGTTCGACTACCTCAAGGGTCTCGGCAGCATCCGCGACATCGACCCTAACGCGCTGTCCTTCAACGCCCGAGAGCGAGTGGCGGCGACCCTGCACCGCATGGTCACCCACCAGATTCTCGAGGGCGACGTGGGGGACACGCTCGCAGTCATGCACTCGCCGGTCGGCAAGCTGGCCTTCCAGTTCCAGACCTTCGTCGTGCAGAGCTACACGCGGCACTTCCTCCACTCCGCGGCCAACCTCGACGACTGGCGCACGTGGGCGATGCTCACGACCTCCTTCGGGATGGCCGGCATCGGCTGGAGCGCCCGCACGTACCTCAACACCATCGGGGACGAGGAGCAGCGCAAGCGACAGCTCACGATGGCGAACCTCGCCAAGTCCGCCTTCCAGCAGTCGAGCTGGGCGAGCGTGCTGCCGGCGGCGTGGGACACGATCTACTCGGACATCCTCCAGAACGACCCGACGTTCCGCTACGGCCGCTCCACCGGCCTGGACACCGGAATCGGCGGCATCCCGTCCATCGACCTGATGAAGAAGCTCTACTCGCTGCCCGGAACGGCCGTCTCGGCCGCTCGCACGGACCGCGAGGTGACGCAGCAGCAGTTCCAGGACGCATGGCGCGTGATGCCGTGGAACAACCTGACCGTCGTGCGCAACATCGCGAACGCGGTCGCCCGCGAGCTGCCGAAGGAAGACGAAGGTCGCCTGGAGGATCGCGAGGACAACTAACCCAGGAGCCAGATGGAGCAAGTCAAGCGGGGGCTCTCCTACGTGGTCTACGACTACGTGGGAGGCCCCCGGCGTTTCACCGTGCCCTTCCCCTTCCTGGACAAGGGGCACGTCTACGTCTACGCCGGGACGGACCTCGAGACCTGGCGCCGGGTCGAGTGGGTCTGGTCCGGCACCAACGAAGTCGAGGTACTCGAAGGGCAGATCGTCGAGACCGAGCTGGTCCTGCTGGTCCGCCAGACGCCCTACGAGAACCTCGAGGTCACCTTCAGGGACGGCGCGGTCCTCCCCGCCGCGGACCTCAACTACGTCCTGAAGCAGCTCCACTACCTGCTTCTGGAGCAGTACGACGGCAGCGGCGGTACGGGAGTCGGAGGGGGCATCAGTCTGCCCCCGGTTGACTCGGACTTCCCGGAGATCGGCCAGCTCATCGATCTCGTCTTCCAGTCGGAGACGATGCAGCTCCTCATCACGCGCATCGACGAGATCGACCTGAACGCAGCGACGCTGCTGGAGAGCACGCTCCGCGAGAACAACCTGATCGACCTCCAGCGCAAGTACGAGGACCGCACCACCCGAGCCGAGCACCGCCTCGAGGTAATCGAGGAGTCCGACCAGAACGTTGCGCTGGAGATCACGGAACTCCAGGCGTCGTTCGACACCGCACAGAGCACCGCGGACGCTCGCTACATCGAGATCAACGAGGCCCTCGCCTCCGAGAGCGAGGCGCGGACCTTCCAGGTCCAGGACCTCCACGCGCAGTTCAACGAGAACGCAGCGAACGTGCAGACGGAGCTGGTCGCGCTCGCGAAGAAGGATGAGGTGATCGCGCAGTCCGTGGAGACCCTGAGGGGTACCGTGGGCGACAACAGCTCGGCGATCCAGAACCTCAGCCAGGTCAAGATCACCGCGGCTCAGGCCGAGGCCATCGCCACCACCAAGCTCCAGTCCTTCTCGTCCACGTCCTTCGCGCAGCTCGAGCAGCGGTTCCAGACGTTCGCCTCGGACACCGAGGGCACCTTCGGGGAGTGGAGCGCCTCCTACACGCTCCGCCTCAACGGCGGGAAGATCGGCGGACAGCCGGTCATCGCCGGGCTCGGGCTCGGCCTCAATGCTTCCGGCGGCTCCGACCTCATCGTCATGGCCGACCGGATGGCCTTCGTCCACCCCAACTACACCTCAGGCGGCGCACTGGCGTCCCTGAAGTACCCCTTCGTCGTCGGACAGGTCGGCGGGCAGAGTACGGTCGGAATCAACGGCGCGCTGATGGTCGATGGGACGATCCAGGCGCGAGCGATCAAGACGAACACATTGTCCGCCCTGACAGCCAACGCAGGCGAGATCAACGGCGGCACGTTCCGCACCTTCCAGCTCGACGCCAACGGGAACATCAGGAACCCTTCCGAGTTCCGGGTCGAGATCACCAACGACCCGAATGATCCCTGGCCCTTCTGGATCGGCTCCGGCGTCAAGAACGCGAACAACGCCGTCATCAGCTTCGGTCGAGACGGCACTGCCAGCTTCGATGGCGACGTGCGCGCCCCGAATATCCGGGACCAGCTCCAGGCCATCGCTCCAATCGCCTGGGTCGGATCGATCAACCCCAACGGCGGAGTGACGATGGAAGTCACCCGCTTCACCCTCCCCGGCCCCGTCCGCGCAGGCGAGCGCCACCGGCCCATCGTCATGGCGTCGCTGAACGTGCAGAACGTCTCCAGCGATAACGGCGTGTTCCGGACCATCACGCAGCGCCTCGCCGGAAGCACTTGGGTTACTGTCCACGAAGGGCAGCTCAACCAGGGCGGAGGCATGGGTATCAACCACGCCCTGAGCTTCGTACTTTCTCCGACCGATCAGACCGAGACCTACCGCATCTGCGTGGTCGAGGTCGAGCACGGCGAGCGCGTGCGAATCCAGGGGATCAACGGTTTCGTAATCGGAGTTCGATGAGCACAGACCTCCCCGTAACAAACGCGGGCCTCGCGGCGCGCGTGTCCGCTCTCGTGGACAGCTTCCAGCGGTACCTCACGGAGTCCATCGCACTCCTGACGAACCCCTCGGGAACCGTGACGATGACCGACGCCGTGGGCGTGGTCCACACGCTCCCGAGTTACCCCGGCCTCGTCTCGAATATCCAGGCCTACCTCGACCCCCTCGACGGCGCCGTGGAGGCCACAAGCCTCTCTGCCGCCCAGGCGCTTGCCTCGGCCAACGCCGCGTCCGAACGGGCGCAGCAGGCCAGCTCGAGCGCGCAGGAGGCGAGCACGGCGGCCGACGAGGCGGCTGCGTCTACCGTGGACGCCGAGGTAGCGCAGGCCGCGGCCTCGGCCGCCAAGGAGGAGGCGCGGCGCTTCAGGGATACCGCAGGAGTCCACAAGGACGCCGCGGCTTCCTCGGCATCCGACAGCGAATCGAGTGCCGCCCTGGCCGGGCAGTACGCCGACAACGCTGGCTTCAGCGCCGCGGCGGCCGGCACTTACAGCGAGTCCGCGGAGGCCGACGCTGAGGAGGCTCGCCAGTGGGCGAACGCTCCGCAGAACACCGAAGTCACTCCCGGCGAGTACAGCGCGAAGCATTGGGCGCTGTTCGCACAGGACACGGCAACGGGAGCCATGATCTATCGGGGCTCGTGGAACGCGAGCAGCGGGACGTACCCGGCCTCGAACAAGGTCGGCGACCTGTTCAAGGTGTCCGCTCCCGGAACCGTCGGCGGAGTCTCCTACTCGACCGGCGACCAAATCATCCGAAACGATGTGGGGGGCTGGGACAAGATCGACAACACTGAAGCCGTGACATCAGTGGCAGGCCGGGTTGGTGACGTGAAGCTGGTCGCGTCTGATATTTCCTCCGGAACTTTCGATGCGCCGCGAATCCCCAGCCTGCCTGTATCAAAAGTCTCTGGGCTCCAGGCCGCCCTGGACGCGAAGCTATCGAAGACAGGACAGCAGGCCGTTACTGGAACCACCACGTTTGAGGGCGATACCGCGGCACCGAATCTGTACGTGAAGCGCACAGGCAGTCAATCGAAGAATGCGCATATCGGATACACAACCTCAGCCGGCGGGGGAACGGTGTACGCGGGCATTGGTAACATCACTGACACGGCGTTCTGCATCGGCAGCTCAGAGAACCTTACTGCTTCGGCTACGTCCTTCTACACCGACACGCAGTCAGGCGATGCGGGCGTCGCGGGTAACCTCGTTCTCCGTTCGTTAGCGACGATCTCCGCAGCGAATCTGACTAGCTCCCGCGCCTTCGCATTGCCGAATAAGCCCGGCACGTTCGCTATGACGAGCGACCTGTCATCGCTGGCCGCCGCTGACCACGCTCATTCTATTGGGGACGTGTCTGGACTTCAGGAGGCTCTCAACGAGACAGTAAAGAGAAACGGCGCGGAGACCATCTCTGGGACAAAGAATTTTACCCATCAGCTTATTGCAGGAGCTGGAATCACTTCGTCCGGTGACTTCAATTTTGCAGCAGGCAGGCTCCGCGCCGGCTCCTCGGCCGTGGTGCTGTCCGGGAACCCAGGCAATGTCTATCTCCGGCCTGCCGGAGACACATCAACCTTTGGCCAGGTCGTCGTCACGGCCGAGGGCGCGTTCACCCACGGCGGAGATACGGTTCTGACCTCGCCGCAGGCGTCGAAAGTCTTCGTGCAGTCCTCGTCTCCCTCGAGCCCCTCCACGGGCGACCTCTGGATTTGGTAGGTGACCCTGCGGCGCCGCTCCGGCTCCTCGTGGGTAGACACCACGCAGGTTCGCCGCCGGTCCGGGTCTTCCTGGACGGATGTTCAGACCGTCAAGCGATGGTCGGGCTCCGCCTGGGTGACCGTGTGGACCAACCTCACGCTCGCGCTTTCCGGAGGCACCTCCTCTCTGACAGGCGTAGGCGCGTCGGGCTCCGTCTCCGCCACGGCCACCGCGTCGCCCTCAGGCGGCTCAGGCTCCTACAGCTACTCCTGGTCTCGCGCCAGCGGTGACTCGGGCATCTCCATCAACAGCACGACTTCCGCCTCCCCCACGTTCTCCGCGGTCTGCCAATCCGGCGTCCCGCGCACCGCCACCTGGCGCTGCACGGTGACCTCTGGCGGCGTATCCGTCAGCGAGACCGTGACGATCACCCTCACCTTCTTCAGTCGCGACACCGATCCCGTCTGACGCACCTCCCAAGGAAATGACCACCAAGACCCAGCTCATCGTCTGCCTTCTCGCGGCAGGCGCTGGGATCGGCGTGGGCCGCTACCTGGCCTCCGACGAACCCTTCAACGCCCGCAAGGCCCTCGGGCACGCCCTCCTCTCTGGAGGTCTCGGCGTGTGCGCCGCGGCCTCGCCGCTGATGTTCCCCGGCATCAGCACCGAAGCGCAGGTCGGCCTGGCGTGCGTGCTGTCCTCCCTCGGCGCCTCGGCGCTCAAGGCCGTCTTCAACAAGTTCGTGGGAGTCAAGGCGTGAGCAAGGCCACCAAGGACGCGCTGAACTCCCTGCATGGGGCGCTGGCCGAGAAGCTGGCCGACGCCATCGACGAGATGAGCCACGAGACCAAGGGCCTCGCGGCGATCCTCAACGTGGCCCGACAGTTCCTCAAGGACAACAACATCGAGGCGACGGCCGCGCCGGGCTCGCACATGGCGAACCTCGCCAACAAGGTCGCCGAATTCCCCTTCGACCCTGAGCGGGACGCGCCGCTCAACTGATGCGGAGCGACGCAGTTTCCCCTGGTGTACCCCGGAGCGATCCGGGGTACATGAGGGCGTGGTACGCCGCCAACAGGCGGCACGGGGTCGAGTCGAGCCGCGCCTACCGCGTGGAGAACTCCGACACCATTTCCACGGCTCGGAAGGCGTCCCGACGTGCAGACCCGCGGCGCGAGATGCTTACGAACGCCAAGCGTCGAGCTGCGCGCAAGGGCCTCCCGTTCGCCCTGACGCTGGAAGACATCCGCATCCCGGCGAACTGTCCGGTCCTCGGGATTCCCTTGGAAGTCTGCGGGAAAGCCTTCAGCGACCGCTCGCCTTCTCTGGACAGACTCGTCCCCTCCCTTGGCTACGTGCCGGGAAACGTCGAGGTCATTTCCAACCGGGCGAACCTCCTGAAGCGCGACGGGAGCCTTGAGGAAGTCCGCGCCGTCCTCCGCTACATGAAGGCGCGCTGTGGCTGATACCCACCCTTGGAATGACTTCCGCAATTTCCTCTGGAGCGTCTGGCAGCACCTCGGCCTCCCGCAGCCAACTCCGGTGCAATACGACATCGCTCAGTACCTCTCCAGAGGTCCGAAGCGGCGGATGATCCAGGCGTTCCGAGGGGTCGGGAAGAGCTTCGTCACCGGAGCCTACGTTGTGTGGCTCCTCTGGCGAGACCCGCAGCACAAGATCATGGTCGTGTCGGCGTCCAAGGACCGGGCGGACGCCTTCTCGATCTTCGTGAAGCGCCTCATCGAAGACATGCCCGGCCTCGAGCACCTGAAGCCGCGGCCCGAACAGCGATCCTCGAACGTGTCGTTTGACGTTGGCCCTGCGACCACCGACCAGAGCCCCTCGGTGAAGTCCGTAGGTATCTCCGGTCAGCTCACCGGCTCCCGCGCAGGTACCATCGTTGCCGACGACATCGAGGTGATGAACAACTCGCAGACCGTCGTCCAGCGAGAGAAACTCTCGGAACGCATCAAGGAGTTCGACGCGGTACTCGTCCCGGGCGGGCAGATCGTATACCTGGGAACTCCGCAGTCGTTCGAGTCGGTCTACGCGCACCTTCCGGAGCGCGGGTACAGCATTCGCATCTGGCCGGCCCGGTACCCGAAGGACCAGCAGCACCGCGAGCAGTACGGCGACTTCCTCGCCCCGTTCATCGCAGAGCCCTTCGATGCCGACCCTGGCATCGCCTGGACGCCCGTAGAACCCCGACGATTCCATGAGGCCGACCTCATCGAGCGCGAGGCGTCCTACGGCCGCTCGGGCTTCATGCTCCAGTTCATGCTCGACACCACGCTGTCGGACGCTGACCGCTACCCGCTGAAGCTGTCCGACCTGATCGTGACCGACGTGGATCGCGAGGTCGCTCCGGTCCGCATCGTGTGGTCCTCGGCCCCCGAGCTGTCGATCCCGGAAATTCCCATCGTAGGGTTCACCGGAGACCGCCTCTACCGGCCCATGCACGTCTCCAAGGAGGTCGAGGAGTTCGAGGGCGCCGTCATGACCATCGACCCCTCGGGCCGTGGCGCGGACTCCACCGGCTTCGCTGTGACGAAGATGCTGCGGTCGATGATCTACCTGCGACGCGCAGGCGGCCTCGACGGCGGCTACGACCTCAAGACCCTCGAGACCATCGCGAACATCGCTCGAGCCGAGAAGGTCCACCTCATCAAGGTGGAGAAGAACTTCGGCGACGGCATGTTCACCGCGCTCCTCCAGCCGGTCCTCAACCGCATCTACCCCTGCAACGTCGAGGAGGTCCACTCGGTCGGGCAGAAGGAGCGCCGGATCATCGACACGCTCGAGCCGGTCCTCAACTCCCACCGGCTCGTCGTGGACGCCGCAGTCCTCAAGGCGGACCAGAAGGCCGTCGAGAACCGCCAGGTCTTCTACCAGCTCACCCGCATCACCCGCGACCGCGGCGCGCTGCGCCACGACGACGCCCTCGAGGCTGTGTCGATGGGCGTCGCCCACTGGACCGCGTACCTGTCCCGCTGCGTCGAGGACGAGGAAGCGCGTCACCAGGAGGAGCAGCTCATGAAGCAGTACGAGGAGTTCATGGCGCAGTTCGGCCTCGGCGCCGGCCCTCCCAACTACCTGGACACCTACTGATGCTCACGCTCGCCTGCGGCGTCGTCATCGCCGTCCTCTGGATCACCCAGCCACCCTCCCGTCCCCCAAGGAACCCCGTCACCCCTTGAACACCCGCACCATCCCCCAGGGCGCCCTCGACCTCATCAAGAGCTACGAGAGCCTGGAGCTGGAGGCATACCTCTGCCCCGCGAACGTCTGGACCATCGGCTACGGCCACACCGGCAAGGACGTGAAGCGCGGCATGGTCATCTCCAACGAAGCCGCCGAGGAGCTGTTCGCCCTCGACATCGCCAGGTTCACCCAAGGCGTCCTGCGGCTCCTGAAGGTCCCTGTGACCGACAACCAGCTCGGCGCGCTCGTGTCGCTGGCCTTCAACATCGGCCTCGGCGCGTTCCGCGAATCGACCCTCCTGCTTCGCCTCAACGAGGGCCGCTACGAGGACGTGCCGGAGCAGTTCGTCCGCTGGAACAAGGGCCGCAACGCCTACGGTGCCCTGATCGTCCTGCGGGGCCTCATGCGCCGCCGCACGGCCGAAGTGGACCTCTGGCTGGCCGAGTGACCACCGCGGCCTATGACGGCCACGAGATCGCTGCGGATTCGCAGATCACCTCGGGGGACCGTAGGTCCTCCAGGAGCAAGCTGATCCGCAACGGCGATCTCGTGGCCGCGGGGGCCGGAGACTTCTTGTCCATCGACGAGGTGATCTCCTGGCTCCGCGGCGAAGGCCCGAAGCCCTCCTCAGGGGACGCAGAGATCCTCGCGGGCTCCCGTGCAACCGGCCAGGTCTTCCGGTACCTGCTGACCTCCGAGGGTCTCTTCCGGTACGACGTGACCGGCCAGCTCTTCTCGATTGGCTCTGGCGGGGACTATGCTCTCGGTGCGATGTCCGCGGGGACCTCGGCCCGTGAGGCCGTGCGGATCGCCTGCAAACACGACCTGTACTCGAGCGGGCCTGTACGGGCCTGTAAGCTCTCCTGAGGGCTCCCCGGTAGCCCTGTAGCTCCCCTAGGGGACTACGGGGCTCCTGCGGGCTCTCCGTGCCATCCTGAGGCTCCTGATGCGCCTGTTCACCCTCTGCTTCCTGCTGATCCCCTCGGCCGCCTACGCGGACCTGAGGACCGAGCCGAACGACCGCGAGCGGTCCGCGGCGGTCACTGCCGTCCTGACGGCGCGCTGCGAGCGCGACTCGAGCGCCATGGTCGCTCTGGAGGACCAGCTCCTCGAGCGGTACACGGACGAGACGGTCGGCGAGCTGATGGTCTCGGCCGGGCACTACGTCCAGGGCCGGATCGATGACATCGGCGAGGACGAAGCCTGCGCCATCCAGAGGCGCTACAAGGGCGCCTGAGGGCCACCCGGTAGCCCTGTAGCTCCCCAGGGCCTCCTCGGGCTTCCTGAGGGCTCCTGTGGCCTTCCTGAGGCCGCCCGATGGCGGGGAGACCATCCCCGAGACCTCCTTCGTCGAAGACCACCTCGAAGAGAGGGGCTTGACAGGCGTGATACCCTAAAAAGCTTTTACCTTAAGTATACCTAAGGGAGACTGTAGAGAACCTAGGGAACCTAGACTCTACATAGACACTACGTAAGAGGTACCCCTAGGGTATCCAGAGGCATCCTCAACACCCCTCAGGCATCCCCTACTGCCGGGCGGCTTCCTTTGGGGCCTGAAGGGTTCCTTCTACGACCTCTCTCCCCTCCAGTCGAGCCTGTTCTGGACGACGACACACCGCTCCAGAGGGTTCCCGTGGAGGCACGCGAGGCTCGAGCAGTCCTCGGCGTGCTCGGGATGCCTGATCCCGCCCTGTTCCCGCCAGGCGATCACTCGCCACCCCAGGTCTTTTCGGGGAACCTCGGGGGACGTGAAGCCGCTGACGGCGTGGAAGTCGCCTCGGAACCACCTGAGGGTGCCTGAGGAGTCCGCGGCGAGGAGGTCGAAATCCTCGAAGTCGGGGAGACGGAGCATCGAGCCCCTGCCGTAGATGGCGTAGGCCAGGAAGTCGTCGGTCATGGGGGTCGAAATGTTCGTCACCAATTTCTGAGAGGGGATTAGAAGGGTCTTAGCGCGGCGGTTCCCCCCGGCACCCCCTCGGCGCCCTGCGGCATCCCACGTCACGCGCTTCATCCTGCCCGATCCGCGGCACCCGGCGCGTCACCCGATGCCGTAAGCCGCTGATTCTCCTAGCGCCTGCGCTGGATCACGTATCCTGCGGCCACCCTGCGCACCGCCCTTAGGGCACCTCGGCACCCTGCGGCATCCTTGCGATGTCTGCGCGCGTGTTCGTGATGATCTGTCATTTTCGCCACGCCCTGCCCTCGGCATCCCTCGGCATCCCTCGGCATCCCTCGGCACCCTGCACCGCCCTGCGGAACCCTGCGGCATCCCTCGGCACCCTTCCGCACCCATCGGGACGCTGCGCCGTCCCTCGGCACCCTGCGCCCTCCTGGCGACACCCTGCCGCCCTGGCGATCCCTGCGCATCCCAACGCATCCTGCGGCTGCCTGCGCCTCTCCGACACCCTGCGGCTACCTGCGGTCATCCCTGCCCCTGCGCGGGCCTCCTGCGGCGTCCTATGGGCTCCTGCGGCGTCCCTATACGCGCGCGGTGCTATTCCCACCGCTGGGAGCATCCCGTCACCTGACATCCCGAAACTTTCTTCAATCCCACTATTGCAATCCTTGCGCATCGGCGTATAGTTCACTCCATCGGCGGCGCCAACACGGACCGCCGACCGGGGAAACCTCCTCGGGTTCCTTTGGGAACTACTGGCGCCTTGGGCCGTGCTACTGCGCTTCCAAGGCCGCGCCACCCGCCCTAGCCTACGTGCGACGGGATCGACGGGAGACGCAAGGCGACGAAGGTCGCGCCAGTCCCGGCAGGATCGAAGAGACTGTTTCAGGATCGAAGCGGCATCGCTACATCGGAATGTTCCCACTTGTGCAACGTTCCCTGATTTGCTAGGATTCACCCATCGGCAGCAAGTCACCGCAGCCGACCCGGATCGGGAAGTTCTCCCGATCAAGTGGGGACCGAAACGGTCCCGGCTCCCGGACCGGCGCCCGTGCGCTGTCCGATTAGAACCGAAGGCGGTTCGCTCCCTCCAGCGTGGGCGGTAGAGCCGACCTGAGAGGAAACGGAAAGGATCGACAAGGCACGACACCGCGAGGTGATGCCATCGTGCCGAGTCGATCTTGAGGTGCCCGCGGAACCCTTCGGCGGCCTATACCCCCCGAGGACAACCGGAGGGGACCGCGGGCACCTCAAGATCGATTCCCTCCCTTCGGCCATGCCGATGGGATTCCTATGTCTGTTCATTCCCACTACTGCGAGGATTGCACAATGGAAAGAAGATTGAGAGCGTTCGACGCGCACAAGGGTCTGTGTGAGGGCGCGCGGCTGACCTGCCCGCGTCCCACCTTCGTTCCCTACGCCAAGGCGAGGAGGAACGTTCGTCCGCTGGTGGAGCTGGCCGCGCTGGTGATCGTGGTCGCCGGCTGCGCCGCATGGGGAGTGATGCCGTGAACATGGCTGTCTTGAAGACCTATGGCGGGTGGTTCGTGGCCCTGAGTGATGGCCGCTTCGCCCACCTGTCCACGCGGATCAAGCGCGCCGAGACGGCCGCAGCGGTCGCGATCCGTCAATTCGGACTGCGGCGTGATGACGTGCAGGTTCGCGGGGTGCCGGCATGAGCGCCCACGACGGAATCACGCCCGGCCTGCCGAGCGACAACGGCGCGGTAATGGCCGGCTACACCCGCGAGGTGTTCGCCCGGAACGCAACGGCCGACCTGCACCTGCTGGTGAAGCCCGACGCCAACCTGGGCTGTCTGTTCCGGGCTTGGTGCACCGACGAGCAGGAATACGTCCTCGTCTGCGGCTGGGCGTTCGAGTTCGAGGACGTACCGCCTGAGTGACCCCGCCGATGCCCTTGGAACCCCGAGGGCATCCACGGGATCGCTTTGTCCCGTCATTCCCACTTGTGCAACTACCGGAGCACGCTCATGCCCCGCATCTACGTCGCCTGCTTGGCGAGCTACAACAACGGCCGCTTGCATGGCCGATGGATCGACCTGGACGGCCAGGACGCCAACGACGTGCGCGACGAGATCGCCGCGATGCTGCGCGAGTCGCCCTTCCCGAATGTGCGCATCGAGTGCCCCGAGTGCAACGGGCGCAAGTCGCGGCTGGTGGCGTCCTGCGTGTCCCCCGACCGCGAGCCATGCCCGGTGTGCAACGGCACCGGCAAGGTCCCGAGCGCCGAGGAGTGGGCGGTCCACGACTACGACGACCTGCCGGCGTCGTGGGGCGAGCACCCGGACCTCGACAAGCTGCTGGCCTACGTCGAGGCGGTCGAGGACATGGACGAGTCCGACCGCGAAGCCTTCGATGCGTGGATCGACAACTACAGCGGCAGCGATCCCGACGACACCGAGAAGTTCCGCGAGGAATACCAGGGCTGCTTCAACACCCTGACGGACTACGCCGAGCACATCGTCGAGGAGCTGGGCCTGCTGGTCGGCGTGCCGGACCGCATCGCGAACTACTTCGACTACGAGAGCTTTGGCCGCGACCTGCGGCTCGGCGGGGACGTGTGGACGCATGAAGGCGACCACGGGCTCCACGTGTTCAACAACTACTGACCGGAGCCGACCCATGCACTTCACTGAGACCACCTCGCAGATGCTCCGCGCCCTTGCGCAGGCGAAGCGACTCGACCTCGACAAGCTGTTCGGGAGCGGCATCGACGTGACGCTGCACCGCTACAGCGGCGAGCGGGAAGCCGAGCACGTTGAGCGCGTCACGGTCCACGCCGAGTTCGCCGGGCCGCTGCGCGCTGCGCTGATCGAGGCTCTGGAGAAGAGTCTCGAGCGGCGCCGGGAGTCGCTGGTCAGCGATCTCGCAGCGGTGAACGCCGCGCTCGACAAGGCGAAGACCTGAGGACCTCCGCCCGAGCCGCTGGAACCCCGGCGGCTCCCACGGATGCCCTCGGCACCCCTCAACCCTCCCCACGAACACCCACCACCTACCGGAGCACACACGATGAACCTGGACCGCCTGGACACCTTGGCGCGCTGGCTCGAAGACGGCGCGAAGCACGAGCGGATCACCTTCGACATGACGAAGGGAATCGCGATCAAGACCACGGAGCTGTTCGACCCCGAGAAGCCGACCGAGTGCGGGTCGAGCTGCTGCATCGCCGGAGCGGCCGTGCAGTTCTTCGGGGACCTGAGCGATCTCGACCCCTACATGGTCGCGCGCCGGCTCGAGGAAGAGAGGCGGTACGGCGACGATGCGGAGGAGGAGGTGCAGTTCAGGTGGGGCGACATCATGGACGATGCGGCAGAGCTTCTCGGACTCACTCCGGGGCAGGCACGCGCGCTCTTCGAGCCGGGCATGCATCCCATTTGGCCTTACACCTACGAGGAATACAACGACCCCGCGTGGGCCGCACGGACCATCCGGCACCTGATGGCGACCGGCGAAGTGAGCTGGGCCGCGACGGAGAAGCAGGCATGAGCCATATTACGCCCCCTGCATCCCTCATCACCCTCACGGTCCCCTGCGCCGACCTCCTTCCCCTGCTGGACGCCGTGATGCCGGGCCTTGAGAGGGAAGAAGCCGAGTGGCGTGAGGTCTTCCGCGACCGCATGTCCAGCTACCGCGCGCTCAGCCGCTACGGCTCCCCCGCCTGTGCCGCGCCGATGGGAGTCGCGCGCTTCCGGGCGCTCGCGCCGCTGCACCGCGCAGTCAAGGCGGCACCCGAAGGCACGACAGTCATGTTCCCGGCGAACCTCATGACCGTCCTGCGCAATGCCGTGGAGGACCTCCGCCGTGCCTGACACCCTCCACACCTTCGACTTCCTGCGGTGGCTCGCGGAGGTCTTGAGATTGCCTGAGGAGCCCTGCTGATGAACGAGAGCGTAGTGATAGCTGCCCTGGTACAGGTCGCTCGGGCGGCTCACCTTCTTTGCGACAACACGGAAGATGACGGGAGCGATCTCAGGGTAGAGCGGAACGACTTCAGCGTGCTGTCGGGTGCGCTGGACGTGCTCGACGCATTGCCGGACGACCGCCCCGGCTACGTCATGGGGCCTGCGGCGAAGGCCGAATGGGCGCTGCGCCGTCTGAAGGGCTCCGCATGAAAGCCGGCGTCCTCTTCCGCCTCGGCTCCGCCTGGATCGGCGCCCACTGGAGCCCGTACAACCGCCGCTGGTGCATCAACCTGCTGCCGTTTGTGACGGTTTGGGTGTCTCTGCCGGGCGGTCGGCGTCCCTGATCTCGTTTAGCTTCCTCAGCTCAGTCGAGACCGCGCTTTGCACCGCCCCAACCGCATCCTTAACGTCCGAAAACGACTTGTCCACAGAAGGGCAGCCGGCGGAATCAGTCGCGCGGGATGTCTCCCACACCTGTGTCGCAAAGACGCCGATCTTGTCGATGACTTCCACCCATCGATCATGTATCGACTGACCGTAGCCGAGGACGAGCACGGAACCGCGCGGCTCGAAATCATCCCACTCCTGCGCTGCTGCCCAAATCTCGCTCAACAGCGCCTGCCTCGAGTCATCCGTCATTTCGCCGCTGTGCTTATTGCAGAGCATGTGCAGCTTTCGGGCGCGAACGTATGGGTGCGTGATCTGTGTTAGCAGCTCTTCGAGGCGCGCGCGTTGGATGTCGCGCAGCGAGAGTAGCTCCTGATGAAGCAAGGCGCGGTTCTGAAGTACCTCCGAGTTCTTCGCCGACACCTTCGCCGACAGCAGGCCGAACAATCCGCCGAGAGCCGCACCCGCCAGCGCCGCCGCGGCAGCGATGATCGAGTCCTCCATACCGAACCCCCTCCTGTAGAGCAAACCCTATTCAACCACCAAGGCCGCCTCGAGCGGCCTTTTTCATGCCCGGAGAACCCCATGACCGACACCACCAAGCCGTTGTTGCCCTCCGCGACCTTCGTCCCCGCCAAGGTCGAGACCAAGACCATCGAGATCGCGCCGGCGCATGTGCAGCTCAACCTGACGCCGCGGCAGGCCGCGAAGATCGCGAGTCTGCTGGGTAAGTTCGACGGAGTAGAGGTCGACCTCAACTACGGCCTCTACAAGAGCCTCGCCGACGCGGCCCGTGAATCCGGCTGCGCCCCCGACGTCCCCCCGCCCTCAGTAGCGGGTTGATCTAGAGTCCGGGATCGATGGTAGTGGATGCCAGCTGCTGCGCGTAGGCACGTGGGGTCAGCCCGCCCAGTGCCTTCTTCGGGCGCTCGTCGTTGT
>NZ_JAGQFT020000007.1 GCF_018122625.2 Coralloluteibacterium stylophorae
TGCGCCAAGCAGATCATCTGCGCCGCCATGCGCAGGCTGCTGCGCATCGTCTACGGCGTGCTCAAGTCAGGTCAGCCATTCGATCCTGCAAGAGCCGTTGCCAGGTAGGAGGCAAGACGGTATCTACACAAGGCCGAATCCCTAATCGTGGCTCTGTGGAGGGGCTTCAGCCCCGACTGCGCCTCCGCGCCAAGGCAAGCCTCGGTCGCGGCTGAAGCCGCTCCCACAAACGACGAGCCCTCTGTAGGAGCGGCTTCAGCCGCGACCGGGCCGCGCTCCCAGACGACGCTGGTCGCGGCTGAAGCCGCTCCTACACAAGGCCGGATCCCTGATCGCGGCCCTGTGGGAGGGGCTTCAGCCCCGACTGCGCCTCCGCGCCAAGGCAAGCCTTCGTCGCGGCTGAAGCCGCTCCTACAGGACGCCGAGACCCTCAGCCTCGACCGCCGTCCAGGTCCCGATTCCCTCTTCCCGCTTCACCACCACCGCTTCATCCACGCCCGTCGCGGCTGAAGCCACTCGCACAGGCGACTACGAGGCAGGCTGGGTCCCCGCCCACACGCGCAGCAGGTGGCGGACCATCCGCATCCGCTCGGACGCGGGAATGTCATTGCCGTGGATGCGCTGGAGCGTCTCCACCTCGCGCGGCGCGCCGCTGCCGATGGCGCCGAGCTGCGCGATCACCAGCGCCTGTTCGCGCGCGGCGGCAGGCAGGCCTGGCGGCAGCCGCAGCACGCGTTCGCCTGCCGTGTGCATGGCGCGAACGTCGCGCCGCGCCGCTGCCGCCCACATCGCCAGCAGCGCGCGCACGGCCTCCGGCTGCGCCTGCGCATCGATCCAGGTCGGGGCGAGCCATACGCCCTCGAGATCGTCCGCCGGCAGGTGGCCGATCGTCGCCGCCGCGCTCGCCGCGGCCAGGGCCGCCCAGCCGGTGACGTTGCGCACCGGCTCGCGCGAGAGTTCCAGCAGGCGCTCGGCATCGAGCGAGGCGCTGCCGGCGTGTCCGCCCGCGACCTCCGGCACCCGGCCGGTGCGCAGCAACGCCGCGACCCGCACCGCCGCATGGTGTGCCTGCACGAAGCGATGCCCCTGCAGCTCGACGATCCCGGCGCCGGCGCCGACCGGCACCCGGCCCTCCAGCACGTCGAGCACGGGCATCCCGTTGTCGACCAGGTTCTGGAAGGTGTCGGAGATGCTGCCGCGGAAGCGCGTCGCCGGCGCCTGCAGCGCCACGGTCGGGTGGAAGTCGCTGTGCGGCGGCGCACGCCAGGCGCGGACGAAGGTGCGCAGCACCTCGCCGCCGGCGATCCGCCGCAGCGCGACCTCCCCGCCGTTCCCCAGCCCCACGCGTTCGAGCTCGATCCGCGGCGGCCCGTCGGCCAGCCGGGCGTAGTCCGGCTCGCGGTGGGCGCCGGCGTGGGCGACCACGACCAGGTCGACATCGTTGGCCAGATAGAGCTCGGCGTCGGGGAAGGTCTCCAGCAGCGCCGCGAGCATGGTCGCGATCAGGCGGTCGTCGATCTCGTAGGCCTGCAGCCACTGCAGCAGCAGGCCGTCGGCGGCCAGGTGCGCGCGCAGGAAGCGGTAGAACTCCGCGGTGAACAGGCTCGCCACCCCGCTGACCCAGGGATTGGACGGCTCGGAGACGATCACGTCGTAGCGCCGGTTGCCTGCGGCGAAGAAGGTGCGCGCGTCCTCGAACACCACCTGCGAGCGCGGGTCCTGGTAGGCCCGCGCCACGCGCGCGCCGAACAGCCTCGCCGCGTCGAACACCACCGGCTCGATCTCGACCGTCTCCACCCGCCCCACGCGCGTGCTGCCGAGCAGCGTGTGCGTGGTCAGCCCGGAGCCCCAGCCGATCACGCCGACCGCCTCCGGCGCCGGATGCATCAGCAGCGGCAGGGTGCCGATCAGGGTCATGGTCAGTTCGTCGGTGCGCGGCGGCTGCGCGAGGTCGAGCACCATCGCCGCGTCGGACTTGCCGTTGGAGGTGATCGCCGCGGAATCGGCCTCGGCATTGCGGACGATGCCGACCGTCGCGGTCTTGCCGTCGCGCAGGAAGGCGACATCGGCGCTCTGGTGCAGGCTCGGCACGCCGCTGCGGAACACGCCCGAGACCTGCTCGCGCGGATCCGGGCGGCCGAACGCGAAGCTCGCCAGCGCCGCGGCGGCGACGATGCCGCAGGACAGCGCGACCCGGCGTATCGGCAGCACCGTCGGCGCACGCGCCAGCAGCCACACGCCGACCGCCGCGTCACCGAGCGCGGCCAGGCCGACGCCGACGCGCACGCCGACCAGCGGGATCAGCGCATGCACCATCAGCAGCACGCCGGCGATCGCACCGAGCGTGTTCGCCGCATAGATCCGCCCGATGCCGGACTCGCCCGCCCCGGCGCGCAGCAGCGCCATCGTGAACAGCGGCAGGGTCATGCCGGCGAAGAAGGCGGCGGGGAACATCACCGCCAGCGAGATCGCCGCGCTGCCGAGCGCATACAGCGCGTAGCCGGCATCGTCACGCGGCAGGCTGCGCACCAGCCAGCCGACCCACTCGAACGAACGCGCGAACAGCAGCACCGACAGCAGCGCGGCCAGGCCCATCCACAGCTGCGCGAAGCCGGCGACCACCAGCGCATCGCCGATCCGCCGCCCGCGCCGCCGCACCCACAGCCCGCCGAACGCCAGGCCCAGCAGGAATGCCGCCAGCATCAGCTCGAAGCTGTGCAACGTCGTGCCCAGCGCCTGGTTGAGCATGCGCACCCAGCCGATCTCGTAGACGAAGGAGAAGGCGCCGGACAGGAAGGCGGCCGCCAGCAGCAGGCGGCCAAGGGGCGCGGGTCCGGCTCCGCCGGCGCCCTGTCGCGCCCCTCCCCCTGCCCCATCATCCCAGCGCACGCCGGGATCCAGGACCTCACCCGAAGCCGAAGACGCCACCTCCGCACCCACGCCCGCCCCAGAGCCGCCAAGCGCCCCCGCACGCACCGCCCCGCCTTCCCACACCCGCGACACCCACCACGCCCCGCCCGCCACCAGCAGGTTGCACGCGCCCGCCACGACGACCGCGCCCGGCATGCCCACCGCCGGCAGCAGCACGAAGGTCGCCACCAGCGCCCCGCCGGCCGCCCCGATGCTGTTGGCGAAGTACAGCCCGCCCAGCACCCGCGCGTCCTCGGCCGGCGCCAGCCGCAGCACGCCCGCGCTCAGCAGCGGGAACGTCGCCCCCAGCAGCACGCAGGCCGGCAGGATCAGGAGCGCCCCGGACACCCATGGATACAGCCGCGCCAGCGCCCCGTCGCCGAGCGCCGGCAGCACCAGGTCCTGCGACAGCGCCGTATACCCCAGGAACAGCGGATGGAAGGCCAGCCCGAACAGCCCGATCAGCCCTTCGGCGACCGCGTAGGCCAGCAGCAGCCGACGCCAGCGCAGCCCGCGCCGGCCCACCGCCCACGCGCCCAGCGCCATCCCGCCCATGAAGATCGCCAGCACCAGGGTCTGCGCGTACGCCGCGTGCCCCAGCGTCAGCCCCAGGTAGTGCGACCACAGCGCCTGGTAGACGAGCCCCGCGAACCCGCTGAGCACGAACAGCCCCAGCACCGTCGCCCCGAACCTCCCCCGCCCCTGCCGCATCCCGCTCCCCACGGTCGACCCGAGCCGCGACCATACCGATGCGTCCGGTTCCGCGCCGCGTGCGGTGCAGCAGGTAGCCCTGATTCAGTGGGGCCCCAGTCTCCCTCTGCCTCCACCGGGGCTACAGCCGCCGTGACCGTTGGCGGCCCATGCCTGCAGGAACTGACGCACCGAACCGAGCTGCGAGCGCGGGATCCGAGCGCCATACTCCACCTCCAGTGCTGCAGCCAAATCGTTATGGTCGCTGGCTATCGCCCCAGTGATGGCGATCACGAGCATCTGCTCCCGCAACAGCCCCGGGATGCGGTCATCTTGCAACTGCAGCACGCGCTGGGCGTTGATCAACATCGCGCGTGCATTCCGCTCCGCAGCAGCTTGAAACGCCGCGAGGATTGCCGCCTTCTGTACCGAACCCTCCACGCGACGCCCCCACTCAGGCGAAAACCAGACGCTCTGCTGATCCTGCGGCAGCAGGTGACCGATCGTCGATTGAGCGATCGTAGCGACAGCCATAGACCACAAACGGAGGTCCTGATTTGGTTCAGATGGCCATGCTGCGCGGAGCATCGTGTTAACGGCAGCCGCGTCGGCCATCGAGCGCAGCTGCAATACCGCAGTTGCTGCGCCATCGTCAAACGATCGCGCGACCTCACGAGCGAGATGGTGCGCGTCTGCGAAAAGCCCGAATTCCGCGTCAGCGATCTGGTCGGTGATCGCCGGTGGGCTTCGACAGTCGATCATATCGAGCACGGGGAGTCCGCTCATGACCAATCGCTGGAACAGATCAGATGACCTCCCCACATATCGCGCCTGAGGCGCACCCAGGGCAACTTTTGGAAAGTAATCGGAGTGAATTGGCGCGTTGAACATGGAAACGAAGTTGCGCAGCAGAGTGCCCCCACCGATACGCCGCAGCTCCAATTCTTGAGGACTCCCCAACCCAACCCGCTCCAGCTCGCCGGCGAGCGCAGCTTCACTCCATACTTGCCGGTCCAGCCCTTGCCCCTCTCCTTTCCTGGCGAGTATGAGTAGATCCGCCTGGTTCGTGAGATAGATTTCCGAGTTCGGGAAGACCTCTATCAGCGCCGCAATCATAGTGGCAATCAGAGAGTCATCGATCTCATAGCTCTGCAGCCATTGCACGAGCACGCCGTCATCCTTCAGATGACCATTCAGAAAGCGGTAGAATTCGACGGTGAACAAGCTCGCGACTCCACTAACCCATGGATTCGACGGCTCCGAGATAATGGCGTCGTACCGCCTCGCCCCCGCTGCAAAGAACGTCCTGGCATCGTCGAAGTGAACACGCGATCTGCTGTCGATGTACGCGCGAAGGACGTTCCCGCCGAACATTTCAGCCCCTTCAAACATCGCCCGCTCGATTTCGACAGAATCCACGACTTGGGGCTTGCCGCTCCCGAGAAGCGTGTGAGTCGTTAGCCCTGAGCCCCACCCAATTACTGCAACCTCTTCTGGCGCAGGATGCTTCACGAGGGGCAGCAGGCCGGCCATGACCATTGTGACTTCGTCCGCCGTGGGCGCATCACTCAAGGGAGCGATCGACGCATCAGGTTTGCCATTGGTCGAGATGATTGTCATACCATCGCGACCGGTGACAGAGACCGTCGCCGTCTTCCCGTCCCTAAAGTAGAAGACTTCGGTTCCGGGAAGCGTCGCAACTCCAGTCCGAAAAACGCCCGAAGATTGTGCAAGCATGTCCGGGCGGCCCAGGACAAGACTGAGGAGTAATGCGACAGCCGCGATCACCCCGGCACCACCAAGCCTCACGTCGCCCCATCTGCTGAACGCGCTCCCCGTCGCTCGCAGGAGGAGGAGACCGATCACCGCATCCACCAGCGCCGCAAGCGTAACGGTCAAGTGGACGCCCATGGCGGGTATCAGCAGATGGACCGCAAGCATTACGCCCAAGATTCCCCCAACCGTATTTGCGGCATAGATGCGACCAATGGCTGATTCGCTTGAACCCGCTCGCAACAGCGCCATCGTGAACAGTGGTAGCGTCATGCCCGCAAAGAACGCAGCTGGAAACATCACAAGCAAGGAAAGGACCGCGCTTCCAAGGGAGAACAGCAAGTATCCCGATTCACTGCGCGCAAGGGCACCCATCATCCAGCCCACCCATTCGAAGCTTCGTGAGAAGACAGGGATGGAGATCAATGCAGCCACGCCCATGCACAGTTGAACCCAGCCCACGGCGCGCACGGCGTCGCCAATCCTCGCCGAGCGGCGACGCACCCACAGGCCACCGAACGCGAGACCGAAGACGAAGGCCGCAAGCATCAGTTCAAAGCTGTGGATCGTGGTACCCAATGCTTGGTTCAACAGGCGTACCCAGCCTATCTCATACACAAAGGATGCCGCTCCCGAGGCGAAGGTCGCTCCAATCATGCCGATACTAAGGCGACGCAGCGAGCTCGGATCGCGTGCGGACGCGGCAGTCGAGGACGAATCATTGCGCAAGCCCACAGCTGAACCGCGCACCTCCTCACTCTGCTCAAGAGCCCTGCCGAAAAACCAGGCAAACAGTGCAACCAACATATTGAGCAAGCCGGCGGTGAGGAGACTGCCCGGCATCCCGACCGCCGGAAGCAGGAGAAACGCTGCAAGTAAAACGCCGACAGACGCACCGAGGCTATTGGTAAAATAGAGACCTCCGAGCATCCTCCCATCGTCGCCTGGAATAGCGCGACGAAACCCGCCACTCATGAGCGGGAAGGTCGCACCCAGCAGAATGCTCTGCGGCATGATTAACAACGCGGCCGAAAACCACTGGTAGGCGTGAGCGAGGGAGAGACTGTCGATCATGGGCAAGACCGTCCGCTGAGACGAATCCACATAAGCCTCGAACACCGGATGGAACGCCACCCCCCCTAGGCCGATTAGCAGCTCAGCGATCGCATATGCTTTGATTAGCGACCGCAGGCGTGCGCCGTACCGACTCACCAGAGCAGCACCCACGGCCATGCCGCCCATGTAGATCGCTAGCACCAGCGTTTGCGCGTAGGCGGCGTGGCCGAGGACTAGCCCAAGGTAGTGAGACCACACCGCCTGATAGATCAGTCCTGCAGATCCAGACAGCAAGAACAGGCCGAGCAGCGCTCGTCCCAAGAAACGCGCATTAGATGTCATGGTCACTCCCCAAGTTGACGGGAGCTTAGCGAGCCGAGGAGCAGCGCGACATCCTCGGAAGTCAGGTTGCACGCTGACCACGATCGCAGCGGGCCGATATACCTGACACTCCAGGTCACTTTGTGACACAACACTCTCGCGTGGAGAGCGTGCTGACGTGACAGCTATCACAACCTGACCCAAACAGGAGCTTGGCACGGTTGTTGCTGCTACATTCCCGCACGTGCCCCTCGGCGCACGGCACCCGTCTCGGACGTCCGGCGTCGGGCACTGTTGAAAATCCTGTCCAACCCAATGGGGAACCACCTATGAACATCCAGAAGCGCACCGCGCAGAAGGGCTTCACCCTGATCGAGCTGATGATCGTCGTCGCGATCATCGCGATCCTGGCCGCCATCGCGCTGCCGGCATACCAGAACTACGTCGCCAAGTCGCAGGCGACTGCGGGGCTTGCCGACATCCGTGGCGGCGTGACCGCCTTCGAGGAAGGCATCCAGTCCGGCAAGACCGGCTCGCCGACCGTGACCGATATCGGCCTTGCGGCTAGCACCCCGCGCTGCGGCATTGCGACCACCGGCGCTTACACTGCAGCGAGCGGCCAGGTGATCACCTGCACGCTGAAGGGCAACCCCAACGTTGTCGGTAAGACCATCACCCTGACCCGCAACGCCAGCGGCCAGTGGATCTGCGCCAGCAACATCGCCAACGACAACCACAAGCCGAACAACTGCGGCGTCTAATCGCTCAGCCTGTTGAGCGGCACTTGGAAGCCCCGCTCGCGCGGGGCTTCTTCTTTAGGACCCGGTGGAGGATGAACTGCCATGCGCAGTCGCGGATTCACGCTGATCGAGCTGATGATCGTCGTCGCCATCATCGCCATCCTGGCCGCCATCGCCATGCCGGCCTACCAGACCTACGTGGTACGCAGCCAGGTGGCCGCCGGACTTGCCGACATCACCTCCGGAAAGGTGCTGTTCGAGTCACAGGTTGTCGCTAACAACGAGACCGTATTCACTGCGGCCAAGCTCGGACTGTCCTCGAGTACCCCGCGCTGCAGCGCGATCAACGTCGACGGCACGCCCACCGGCTACATCGAGTGCGTCCTGCGCGGCAATCCGTTGATCACGGGTGGCACGCTTCGCATCAGCCGCAACAGCTCCGGCACCTGGACCTGCACCGCGCCCTCGGGCGTTCCCGACCATTACAAGCCTGCCCACTGTGGATAAGGCTGCTCCGGAGGCGCGCACCCTGCCGAACAACTTGCTCAGGCGCTGGGCTGCTGCCCTGGCGCTCCTGCTGCTGACTGCTGCCGTCTACTGGCCGGGAATGAGCGGCGGATTCATCTTCGACGATCTGCCCAGCATCGTCGACAACGAACGGCTCCACATCGAGACGCTCGGACCGCAGGCGTTGGCGAGGGCCGCATCCTCTTTCGAGCCGGGCGGGCTGGGGCGCCCACTGGTCATGACCACGTTCGGCATCGACCACGCCATCGGTGGGCTCGATCCGCGGGGCTACAAAGTCTCCGGATTGCTGGTGCACCTGATCAATGGACTGCTGGTACTCGCCCTCAGCAGCCGCCTGTTGCGGATGGGCGGCATCGCCGCCTCACGTGGTGGGATGGCAGCCACAGCCGTGGCGCTCGTCTGGGCGACGCACCCGCTGCAGGTCTCGACGGTCCTGTACGTGGTGCAGCGCATGGAGACGCTGTCGCTCACGTTCGTGCTGGTCGCGCTGTTGGCCTACCTCCGCGGACGGGCGCAACAGATGCAGGGCTCGCGTGGCTGGCCGTGGCTGTTGGCCTGCGTCCCGCTCGTGGCCCTCGGCCTGGCCAGCAAGGAGACCGCGGCACTCTTCCCAGCATTCGCGCTCGGGCTGGAGCTGACGCTGTTGCGTTTCGGCGCCGCGTCACCCGCCACCGCTCGGAACTGGCGCTGGACGTACGCGGTTTTCACCGTCGGCGCGCTGGCGGCATTCGCCCTGCTCGTGGTCCCGCGCTATGCGAACCCCGACTCCTACTTCATCCGCGACTTCAACGCCGCCGAGCGCGTATTGACCCAGCTGCGCATCCTCCCGATGTATCTGGGCCAGATCCTGCTGCCGCTCCCGCAGACGCTCACCTTCTACTACGACGACTTCAGCCCCTCGCGTGGCCTGCTGCATCCGCTCACGACGGCACTCGGGGGGGCGCTTCTGCTTGGACTTTTCGGCGCTGCCCTCGCGCTGCGACGGCGCATGCCGCTGTTTGCGCTCGGCATCCTCTGGTTCTTCGCCGCCCATGCATTGACGAGCAGTGTGATTCCGCTCGAACTGGCGTTCGAGCACCGCAACTACTTCGCGCTGCTGGGCATCCTTCTGGCAGTCGCCGACCTGGTGCGGCGCATCCCGATGAAGGATGGGCCCGCACTGAAGTACGCCGCAGTCGGCGCGGTGGTTTGTGGGCTCTGCGTCCTCACCGCGATCCGCTCTGCCACCTGGGGAGACCCGTTCCTGCTCGCGACCGATCTCGCCGACCGCAATCCTAGCTCCGCAAGGGCCAGCAACGACCTTGCGGCCATTTACCAGCAGATGACCGACGGATATCCAAACTCGCCGTTCCAGGATTTCGCACTGCGTGAGTTCGAGCGGGGCGCCGGCCTGCCCGGATCGTCCATCGTCAGCGATCAAGGGCTGATTCTCACTGCCACCGCTGCTGGGCGCCCTGTTCCTGACGCTTGGTGGGAGCGCCTGATCCAGAAGCTGCGCCACGGCAGGATCACGCCCGAAACCAGCATGGCGCTGTTCGGACTCCTGGGCAACCGCTACCGCGGCGTGGAGCTGGACGACGAGCGCCTCACCGAGGCTTTCCTGACACTCTTCCAGCGCACCACGCTGCCTGCACATAGCTATGCGCAGTTCGGGGACTACCTGCTCAAGTACGCAGATGACCCGGCGCTTGCCGAGCGCATGTTCGCGAAGGCCGTGCGTGAGAGTGCAGACAATCCTGCATACGCACAGCAGGTGGTCGACGTTCTCGACCAGGAAGGCTACAGGGAGCAAGCTGCGCACGCTCGAGGTGTGGCGAACGAGGCCGGGATAGTCCTGCGCTAGAGGAGGAAATAACAGCGCACTCGGCCACTGCCCCACCTCGCTGGAGCTCGAGCTTGACTCTGGCCGAACCACTTCCTGAGCCGTAGCAGGCTCCTCTAAGCGGGATCTTGCCTTAGCACCATAGACGCCTATGTGCCGTCTGGCATCGGCATGCTATGCAGGCTCAATGGCCGGAACAGACGCAGCACCCGAGCAGTGCCTTCGCCAACTTACGGCAGTGCACCTTCGTGATTTGGCGCTATATCACCTGGAACTGCGCAACGACTTCCGCCGGAATCCGCGGAGCCTCTTCACCAACGGGGAGCGCCGGCTAGATCAACGCCGCCGGATCTTGAGGCGCCACTAGCGCCAGGGATGCCTTCAACAACGCAACCTGCTCAATCTCCTCGAGAACAGCACGCTGGCTATCACGACATCGCGAAGCGTCAGCCGCACCGCTCGTCACTCGTTGTGGAGGCCACTGAGGCATTGCGGGGGGCGACGTTGCCCTGCGTCCTAGAGAAGGCCGCTATCACCTACGCAGCTATCTACCAGGCCGCTCCACAGAAGGCGCCGCCGCTCATCTCCTAGATGCCGCTCGAAGAATCGCCTGCCCGCTTCGCCCAGACGTCTGACCGCTTCCTGATCCGCCGCCAGTTCCTCCAGCGACTGTGCCAAGGCTGCGGGGGTCGGATCGACCGCGACCAGCGGTGGTTCCGGCACGCCCTCCGGGAGTGAAAGCTCCCGCTGGGTCACTACCGGAAGACCGGCCGCGAGCGCCATGTACACCTTGAAGGGGAGGACACGCGACGCCTTGCCAGGTCCACCGAACACGCCCAGCGCGACATCGGCCTGCCGAAAATGTCGCGCCACGGCCTCGCCATCCTGCCAGTCGCGGATCCACCGGACTCGCCCATCCGGCAGTCGCGCGAGCACGGGCGCCAGCAGGTGGGCGTCCTGCCCGGTTCCCACGATCGTCCACTCGACCGCCGGATTCGAAGCCAGACGTTCGATGGCACCGGCCACCACGTCGATGCCATGGAGGGGGACGAGCGTACCCACGAACAGGACGCGCAGCGGCGCTCGCGCCCGGTGCGGGCGGACGAGCGCCAGCAACCTTCGCGCATCGATGGCGAGCGGCCATGCCATCACGCGCTCCGGATCGAGGCTGAAGAGCGCGATCATCCAGTCGCGATTGGCGCGGGTATCGACGATGACGCGCGTCGCGGTCCGCAGCGCCCTGCCTTCGCTGCGCCGAACCACACGGGCCAGCCAGCCCTCCTTCCCGCCGCGCCGTCTGTCGCGGAAGGCGGAGTCCCAGACCGAGATGTAGGCGTCGGCGATGACCGTCGGCCGGAAGCGACGCGGGACCCACGACAGCCACCAGAGGGCGAACACCGCCGGATACGGCACATAGCAGACGTGGCCGCCCGCTCCCAAACCCTCGATCGCGGCACGCAGACTGCCCGAGCCCAGGATCCACGCGAGCCCCAGCCGCTCGCGGAGCGGGCCACGGAACACGCGCCACAGGTGGATATCGACGGGCAACCACCGCACCCGGTCGCTCACCGCCACTCCGTCGATGCTACGCAGCGAGCGCAGCACACCCTCGGCATTGGGATAGCCGTCGCCTCGCAGGCCGACGCCGAGCGCCACCACCTCGACCGCGTTTGAGGTCTCATGCGCCTCCTCACGCCAGCCCGCGAAGCGGGCGCGTGCGCCGCCTGCCCTCCAGGCTCCGACCCCGGTCAGCACCACTTCGCTCGCCACGATCAGGAGTCGCGCGACCAGAGCGATCGCCAGGAGCCCCGGCAGATCCTGCAGCGCCGCGGCAAGCACGCTCTCCCTCACACCGACCCCCCCGGGCGTCACGAAAACCGCGACGCCGCTGGCCGTGCCGGCGAAGAGCCACCCAAGGAAGGTGCGCACGTCCGGCGGCGATGTCAGCATGAGGTAGCCTGCCGCGAACGGCAGCATCGCCAATGCGTACAGGAAGATGGCCGCTGCGATTGAGCGTGCACGGCGGGCGCGAGGAGGCGCCGGCACCAGCCAGGCAGCCACGACCGCGATGCCGGCCACCACTCCTGCCACGGCGACACCACCCAGCACGCCGCCCGCACCCGGCGCCAGCAGCGCCAGCGCGATCATCGACGCGCTGCCGAGTGACGCGGTCTGCTCGATCACGCCCGTCGCCAGCACCGCTGCCGGACGCACGCCCAGCCGGCTGAGCAGTGCACCGCGGGCGACGATGTGCCAGACGCTGCCCGGCACGTACTTGGTCAGCACGCTCGCAGCCCACGCCGCCGCGCCGTCGCCGACGCGTGCCTCGCCCGAGAAGCCCTGCAGGAGCGCGCCGAACGCGCATGCGTTCAACGCGCCGTGGCACAGGAACGCGGCGAACGCCAGGCCTGCGGCAGTCGGATCCAGCGTCCCCAGCCCCGCAAGCGCCTCGCTCCAGTCCACATCCATCGAAGCGAGGGCGACGATGACCGCAACGCCGCCGATGCCGTAGCCAAACGCAAGCCGCCGCAGCCTGCTCATGTCAGCGGTGCGGCGTCGCGAGGTCCCAGCGATGCAGGTACTGGAACGTCAGGAAGGGCCGGAATGGCCAGAAGTCCAGCAGCTTGGCGGCGGGCAGACTCCACGCCGCCGCCTCCAAGAGGCGCATGTTCCTGCGCTCGCGGCGCATCCGGAAGCCGCAGGAGGCGCCGAGGTCGAGGATGTCGCGTCGCGCGAAGAAGCGCAGGTGCGTGGCGTCATGGATTCCTCGCGTGCGCCGCGGCCAGGTTCCGAGAACCCCGAGGCTCCAGAACGTCGAGACGTGCCTCACGTTCGGAATGCTGGTGACCAGCTGCCCCGCCGGCGCCAACAGCTCGCGCAGCTCGTGCAGCGCCTTCCAGGGATCCTGCAGATGCTCGAGAACATCCGCACAGATGATGAGATCGAATCTGTCGTTCTCCAGATGTACCGACGCACGCTCCACAGGCGCCTCGATCACGGTGACGCCCTGAGCTCGTGCCAGCTCCGCCAGTGCGGCATCGGGCTCGACGCCGACAACCACCGCATCCGGGAACCGCTGCCGTAGCAACACGGCAGTTCCTCCGGCGCCGCAACCCACGTCCAGGACGCGGCGCGGCGGATGCTCGATCATCCTGATCACGTCGGGCCGTGCTCCGGAGTAGCCGCGCCGACGCCGCCGAAGCGCCGCCTGCCCCCCTCGCTGCGTGGATGCCGACGCCACCCTCAGTCCCTGGGCCGCACGTAGGTCAGGGCGGTGATCTGCTCGCTGATCAACCCGATGAGGAAAACGATCACGGCAGCACTGAAGAGCAGCGCGCTCATGTTCGTGAAGCGCTGGAACGCGACATAGGTATAGGCGTAGTAGCCCAGGCCCAGGCCGAAGAACGCCACGCTGGTCGGCACGAACAGCTTCAACGGCGAATACAGCGTGGCGATCTTGAAGATGATCAGCAGGAACCGGATGCCGTCGCGCATCGGGCGCAGGTGGCTGCGGCCGATGCGGCGGGCGACGACGATGGGCTCGTAGGCCACCGAGTAGGCGCTGCGGAAGAAGGCCATGGTGCTGGTGGTCGGATAGGAGAAGCCGTTCGGCAGCAGGTGCAGGAACTCCCTGAACTTGTCGGCCCGGACGGCGCGGAAGCCGGAGGTGAGGTCCATCACCCTGAAGCCGGTCATCCAGCTCGCCAGGCGGTTGTAGATCACGTTGGCGACGCCGCGGTGGGCGCTCGCCTGCCCTGCCCAGGCGCGGGCGCCGACGACCATGTCGTAGCCCTCCTCGAGGCGCGCCAGCAGACGCGGGATGGCCGCGGGGTCGTGCTGGCCGTCGGCATCCATGAACACCAGGATCTCGCCCCGGGCGGCGCGGGCGCCGCGCTTGATGGCCGCGCCGTTGCCCATCGAGTAGGGACTCGACAGCACCTTCGCGCCGGCGGCGCGCGCCACCTCCGCGGTGGCGTCGGTGGAGCCGTCGTCGACCACGATCAGCTCGGCATCCGGGATCAGTCCGTGCAGCGCCGGCAGGGTCTTGCGCAGCCCTTCCGCCTCGTTCTTGGCCGGCAGGATGATCGAAATCGACATGCGGTGCGGGTCCCCAGGTTCAGCCCGGAAGCGTAGCGGGGATGGGCGCAGCAAGTCTTGCGCCGCCTCACGCTGCGGGGCGAGACCCGGCCGGCGTCGCACTCCGGCAGCGATGGAACGACCGAAGCGCGACGCATTCTGACGCGCCGCGTCACCTCATGCGCCAGTGGCAGACCACGCCCGCACGGAACCGGCGGCACGACACTTGCTTCCGACACCTGTCATCGACGTCGTGGCGCTGCGGCGCCGCTACCATTGCACCGTCGCCCCGAGGAACACCCATGAACGCCGTCGCCACTGCCAACCTCGTCGGCATCACCGGCATCGTCCGCCGGCTGGTGCTCGACGGTGCCCTCAACGACGTCGACGCGCGCCAGGCCATGGAGCGCGCCAGCGCCGAGAAGAAGCCGGTCCACGTCTACCTGCAGGAGCACCGGCTGGCCACGCCGGTGCAGATCACCGCCGCCAACTCGATGGAGTTCGGCATCCCGCAGTTCGACGCCTCGGTGCTCGACTTCAACCAGGCGGCGGTCAAGCTGGTCAGCGAGGAGCTGATCCAGAAGCACCAGGTGCTGCCGCTGTTCAAGCGCGGCAACCGCCTGTTCGTGGCCACGTCGGACCCGACCAACAGCCGTGCGCTGGACGAGATCAAGTTCGCCGCCAACGCCTCGGTCGAGCCGATCCTCGTCGACGAGGAGAGCCTCAAGCGTGCCATCGACCAGGGGCTGGCCGCGGCCGACCAGATCGGCTCGGAATTCGACGACGAGTCGATGGACGGCCTGGAGGCGGTCGGCGCCGACGGCGAGGCCGCCGACAGCGGCAGCGTCGACGCCACCAAGGGCGACGACACGCCGGTCGTGCGCTTCGTCAACAAGATGCTGGTCGACGCGATCAAGCGCGGCGCCTCGGACATCCACTTCGAGCCCTACGAGACCGAGTACCGGGTGCGCTTCCGCATCGACGGCGTGCTCAAGATCGTGGCCAAGGCGCCGGTGGCGCTGAACACGCGCCTGGCCGCGCGCCTCAAGGTGATGGCCTCGCTCGACATCGCCGAGAAGCGCGTGCCGCAGGACGGCCGCATCAAGCTCAAGCTGTCCAAGACCAAGGAAATGGACTACCGCGTCAGCACGCTGCCGACCCTGTTCGGCGAGAAGATCGTGCTGCGCCTGCTGGATTCCAGCTCCGCCAAGCTCGGCATCGACAAGCTCGGCTACGAGGACGACCAGAAGCAGCTCTACCTCAACGCGCTGTCGAAGCCCTACGGCATGATCCTGGTGACCGGCCCGACCGGCTCGGGCAAGACCGTGTCGCTCTACACCGGCCTGAACATCCTCAACACCGAGGGGCGGAACATCTCCACGGCGGAGGATCCGGTCGAAATCCGCGTGCCGGGCATCAACCAGGTCCAGCAGAACACCAAGCGCGGCATGACCTTCGCGGCGGCCCTGCGCAGCTTCCTGCGCCAGGACCCGGACGTGATCATGGTCGGCGAAATCCGCGACATCGAAACCGCCGAGATCGCGATCAAGGCCGCGCAGACCGGCCACCTGGTGCTGTCGACCCTGCACACCAACGACGCGCCGCAGACCATCTCCCGCCTGATGAACATGGGCGTGGCGCCCTACAACATCACCTCGTCGGTGAGCCTGGTCATCGCCCAGCGCCTGGCGCGACGCCTGTGCACGCAGTGCAAGCGCCCGGTGAACCTGCCGGACAACGCGCTGCTGGCGGAAGGGTTCACCCCGGACGAGATCGCGCAGGGCATCACCATCTACGAGGCCGTCGGCTGCAGCGACTGCACCGAGGGCTACAAGGGCCGCGTCGGCGTCTATCAGGTGATGCCGATGAGCGAGGAGATCCAGAAGATCGTGCTGGCCGGCGGCAACGCCATGGCCATCGCCGAGGCCGCGGAAGCCGCCGGCGTGCCCGACCTGCGCAAGTCGGCGCTGAAGAAGGTCAAGGACGGACTGACCAGCCTGGCCGAGATCAACCGCGTCACCAAGGACTGATCGCCTGAGTTCCCTCTCCCCTCGCGGGAGAGGGTTGGGGTGAGGGGGCGCGGCGACAGCCGCGGGCTGTGGCTCGGCTGGCGAGGTCGGCGCGCTGCGCGCCTCCCCCCATCCCAGCCTTCCCCCGCAAGGGGGGAAGGGGCTTGAAGCGGTGAAACGGGAGGGTCGGCGGATGGGCGCGAGCACGGGCGGCGTCAAATCGGTGACGCCAATCGCTTGCCCGCCAACCCGGGCAGGTTAGACTCGCGCAATCGTGCCCGGGTAGCGGGCAGGGGAGCGGGCGTCGGGCTGGGGAAGGGCCGGCGGCCGGGAGAGCGGCGATCGGCGCCACGTGCCGGCGCGGCATGGGGATGTCGACCTACGCAGTACCACCGGCCGCTCGCGGCCAACCGGGACACCAGGATCATCTAATGGCAACGATCGCCGCTGGCCGCAAGCCTGCCACTACGCCGCGTGAGAATCCGCTCAGCGATTTCGTCTGGACCGGCGTCGACAAGCGCGGCACCGTCATCAAGGGCGAGACGCAGAGCAAGTCGGTCAACCTCGTCAAGGCGGAGCTCCGGCGCCAGGGCATCACGCCGCGTGTCGTCAAGGCCAAGCCCAAGCCGCTGTTCGGCAAGGCCGGCAAGTCGATCAAGCCGCAGGACATCGCGATCTTCAGTCGGCAGCTCGCGACGATGATGCAGTCGGGCGTGCCGATGGTGCAGGCCCTCGACATCCTCGCATCCGGTCAGAAGAACCCCCGCATCGCTACGCTCATCGGCAGCATCCGCGACGAGGTCTCCGGAGGCTCGGCCCTGTCGGAGGCGCTGTCGAAGCACCCTCTCTACTTCGACGACCTGTACCAGAACCTCGTGCGTTCAGGCGAGGGCGCGGGCGTGCTGGACACCGTGCTCGACACGATCGCCACCTACAAGGAGCGCATCGAGGCGCTGAAGGGCAAGATCAAGAAGGCGCTGTTCTACCCTGCGGCAGTGATGGCAGTGGCCATCCTGGTGTCCTGCATCCTGCTGATCTTCGTGATCCCGCAGTTCCAGTCCGTCTTCCAGGGGTTCGGTGCGGACCTGCCCGCGTTCACTCAGATGCTGGTCAACCTGTCGGAGTGGATGCAGTCCTACTGGTGGCTGCTGCTCCTGGTTGTCGCCGGTTCCATCTTCGGCCTGATCGCCGCCAAGAAGCGATCCCGCAAGTTCGCCCAGTTCCTCGATCGGATGGTGCTCAAGATCCCGGTGATCGGACAGATCATGCATCAGTCCGCGATCGCGAGATTCGCGCGCACGCTGGGTATCACCTTCCGCGCCGGTGTTCCGCTGGTCGAGGCCCTGGAAACCGTCTCCGGCGCCACCGGCAACATCGTCTACGAGAACGCGGTCAGGCGCATCCGGGAAGACGTCGCCGTCGGCTATCCCGTCAACATGGCGATGAAGCAGGTCAACCTGTTCCCGCACATGGTGGTGCAGATGACCGCCATCGGCGAGGAGGCCGGCGCGCTGGATACGATGCTGTTCAAGGTGGCGGAGTTCTACGAGCAGGAGGTCAACAACGCCGTCGACGCCCTGACCAGCCTGCTCGAGCCGCTGATCATGGTCGTCATTGGCGTGGTCGTCGGCAGCATGGTGGTCGGCATGTACCTCCCGATCTTCAAGCTTGCCGCAGCAGTGGGTTGACCGTGTTGCTGCAGGTATTGGTCGCCTCCCCGGCGCTGGCTCTCGCCAGCGCCTTTGTTTTGGGCCTGCTGGTCGGCAGCTTCCTCAACGTGGTGATCCTGCGGCTGCCGCCACGGATGGAATGGCAGTGGCGCCGCGACAGCCGCGAGATGCTGGAGCTGCCTGCGGTCGACGAGCCGGAGCCGCCGGGCGTGGTGGTGCGGCGCTCGCACGATCCGCACACCGGGGCGCAGCTCGCCTGGTGGGAGAACATCCCGCTCGTGAGCTGGGCGCTGCTGCGCGGGCGTTCGCGCCACAGCGGGCAGCGGATCTCGCTGCAGTATCCCGCGGTCGAGCTCCTGACCGGCCTGCTGTTCGCCGCCTGCATCTGGCACTTCGGGCCGACGCTGCAGGGCGTGGGGGCGCTCGCCTTCACCGGCCTGCTGGTGGCGATGTCCGGTATCGACCTGCGCACCACCCTGCTGCCCGACCAGCTCACCTATCCCCTGCTCTGGCTCGGCCTGCTGGCCGCGGCCTTCGGCGTCTACGAGGTGACGCCGGTCGCGGCCATCGCCGGCGCGGCCGTGGGCTACCTGGCGCTGTGGTCAGTGTACTGGGGCTTCAAGCTCCTCACCGGCAAGGAGGGCATGGGCTACGGCGATTTCAAGCTGCTGGCCGCGCTGGGCGCCTGGTGCGGCGTCGGCAGCCTGCTGCCGATCATCCTGATCTCCTCGGTGGTGGGCGCAGTCGTCGGCAGCCTGTGGCTGGCCTTGCGCGGACGCGACCGCGCCACGCCGATCCCCTTCGGCCCCTACCTCGCCATCGCCGGGTGGATCCAGTTCCTGTTCGGCGACGCGATAACGGCTGCCTACCTGCGGCTGGTGGGGCTGGCTTGACCCGGTACGGCATGCTCGGGCGTAGTGTCGGACATGGCTGATTTCGTGGTGGGCGTGACCGGGGGCGTGGCGTCGGGAAAGTCCGAGGTCACGCGGCGGTTCGAGGCGCGGGGCGTGCACGTGACCGACGCCGACGTGGTCGCGCGACGCCTGGTCGAGCCCGGCGCCGAGGCGCTGGCGGCGGTCGTCGATCGCTTCGGGCCGGACCTCCTCACCGGCGAGGGGCATCTCGACCGTGCGGCGCTGCGCACCCTGATCTTCCATGACGCCGAGGCCAAGGCCGGGCTGGAGGCGATCCTGCACCCGCGCATCCGCGCCGCGCTGGAAGCGGAGTGCCGGGCCGCACCGGGACCGTACGCAATGGCCGCGATCCCCCTGCTCGCCGAGGGCGGCGGGCGGACGACCTACCCGTGGCTCGACCGCATCCTCGTCGTCGATACGCCGGAGGACGTCCAGATCGCGCGGCTGATGCGTCGCGACGGCGTCGACCGCGACTTGGCCGGACGCATGCTCGCCGCCCAGGCGACGCGCGCCGAGCGGCTCGCGCTGGCGGACGATGTCGTCGCCAACGCCGGGCCGGTCGATGCGCTGGATGCGGAGGTGGCCGCGCTGCATGCCCGATATGTCGCGCTGTCGAAGGATGCCCGCCGGAGCTGAGGTGCAGGGCCGGTTCGCCGAGGGGGGTTGCAGGGCGGTCCGCTCATACCGCCCCTGCCTCCAGGCCACGGCGTACGTCCTGCCGTCCTGCCTCGCTCCGCACCTCGTGACGCCCACTCCGTCATCCCCGGGAAGGCTGGGATCCAGTGTCGGAGTGTTGCCCTGCGCACCTGGATCCCGACTTGCGTCGGGATGACGGTAGGAGGTGGGTGCGCAGGATCGGGCGGCGGCGCATTGCGCGGCGGCGGTGCACTGCGCGGCGGTGGTGCATCGCGCGGCGGCGGCGCCCACCACTCCGTCATCCCAGCGAAGGCTGGGATCCAGTGTCGGAGTGATGCCCTGCGCACCTGGATCCCGACTTCCGTCGGGATGACGGTAGGAGGGCGGTGCGCAGGATCGGGCGACGGTGCACCGCGCGGCGGTTGCGCCCCGCACTCCGTCATCCCAGCGAAGGCTGGGATCCAGTGTCGGAGTGATGCCCTGCGCACCTGGATCCCGACTTCCGTCGGGATGACGGTAGGAGGTGGGTGCGCAGGATCGAGCGGCGGTGCACTTCGCGGCGGCGGCGCATTGCGCGGCGGCGGTGCACTGCGCGGCGGTGGTGCATCGCGCGGCGGCGGCGCCCACCACTCCGTCATCCCAGCGAAGGCTGGGATCCAGTGTCGGAGTGATGCCCTGCGCACCTGGATCCCGACTTCCGTCGGGATGACGGTAGGAGGGCGGTGCGCAGGATCGGGCGGCGGGGCGTTGCGTGGCGGCGCCTCCCTCCCGTCGCTCACCGCGCAGGCGCTCAGCCCAGCAGGTCCGGGTACAGATCCCGCCACTGTGGGTTCGTGCGCTCGATCAGCGCCAGCTTCCACGCGCGGCGCCACGCCTTGAGCGCCTTCTCGCGCGCGATGGCGCTGGGCATGTCCGGATGCAGTTCGTACCAGACCAGGGCGTGCACGCCATAGCGGCGGGTGAAGCCGTCGACCGCGTTGCTGCGGTGCTCGTGGATCCGCGCGATGGGACGGCTGGTCACGCCGATGTAAGGCGTGCCGTTGCGGCGGCTGGCAAGCATGTAGACGCAGGGCTGGCGGTCCATGCCGGCCGCCGGCTCAGCCGGGCCAGAGTCCGCGGATGGCGGCGATGCCCTGTGCGCCGTGGCGGCGGGCTTCGGCGAGGTCCGCGGGAGCGAGACCGCCGAGGGCCCAGATCGGCAGGCTGACGCGTTCGCGCAGGCGTGCGAAGGCGCCCCAGCCCAGCGGCGTCGCCTGGGGATGGCTCGCCGTCGCCTGCACCGGCCCGAGCACGGCAGCGTCGCAGCCGAGGGCCTCGGCGCGCGCCAGTTCGGTCGCGTCGTGGCAGGAGGCGATCACCGGTTGCGTGGCCGGTAACGGGCGGCTGGCCAGCTCGGCCAGCTGCGCCGCACGCAGATGCACGCCGACGCCCAGGGCGCGCGCCAGCGCGATGTCCGCATTGACCAGCAGACGCACGCCGGCGCGGAGGCAGAGCGCGCGCAGGTCGAAGGCGAGGCGCTCGTGCGAGGCGGCATCGAGACCACGGTGGCGCAGCTGCACGCAGCATGGCGCGCGTGCCAGCGCCTCGCGCACGCCGGCGAGGATGGCCGCCGGCTCGATCTCCGGAGTGATCAGGTAGGTCGCAGGCCCGGTCAGCGCGCCGATGACAGGGATGTCCGCCGGCGGAGTCGGGTAGCCGGCGAGCTTGTCCGGCGGGGTCCAGGCGATCGCCTGCTTCTCCAGCGCACGCACCCTGCCCTGCCACTCGGGCACCTCGTAGACGTCGAGCAGGATGCGCTTGCCGGGATAGGCGTGCGGCACCCGGATCAGCGGTGTACTGGCCGGGCCGATCTCGATGCCGATCTCCTCGCGCAGCTCGCGCGCCAGCGCCTCGTGCGGGGTCTCGCCGCGCTCCACCTTGCCGCCCGGAAACTCCCAGGCGCCGGCGAAGTCGCGCCCCTCGGTGCGGCGGGTGAGCAGGATGCGGCCGCGCGCATCGCGCAGCACGGCGGCGACCACGTGGACGGGAGGGCGCGCCGGGTCGGGATCGAGGGACATCGGTCCTGGAGGTGGAAGTGCCGGGGCAGTGTAGCGGCCGATGCGGGGCGGCCGGCAAGGTCGCCGGTCGTCCCCTGTAGGAGGGGCTTCAGCCACGACCGGGGCGGAGGTCTGCGGCCGGGCCGTCGGGGCTGAAGCCCCTCCCACAGGGGTTCGACACAGATGCTCACCACACAAGCTGGTCGCGGCTGAAGCCGCTCCTACGGAGCTTGCAGGGGTCTGGAACGACGACGGCGCCCGTGGGCGCCGTCGTGGCGTGCAGGAACCGGGCGGATCACTCCAGCCGGCCGTGGCACTGCTTGTACTTCTTCCCGGAACCGCAGGGACACGGATCGTTGCGACCGACCTTGGGCGCCTCGCGCTGGACCGGACGCGGCGGACGCGGGATCTCGCCATCGGCCTGCATCTCGGCGACTTCCTCCTGCGAGCCGTAGCCGCCGGCGTCGGCGTGCTGGAACTCCATCGCGCGCGCCTGCGCGAGCTGGCGCTGGCGCTCGGCCTCCTCCAGGCGCTGGACCTCGTCCTCGCTGCGCACCCGGACCCGGGCGAGGATGGTCACCACCTCGCGCTTGACCCGGTCGAGCATCTCCGAGAACAGCTCGAAGGCCTCGCGCTTGAACTCCTGCTTGGGCTGCTTCTGCGCATAGCCGCGGAGGTGGATGCCCTGGCGCAGGTAGTCCATGCGCGCGAGGTGCTCCTTCCAGGCCTGGTCGAGCACGGTCAGCATCACGTGCTTTTCCAGCGCGCGCATCATCTCGGGCCCGACCTGCTGCTCCTTGTCGGAGAAATGTTGGGCGGTGGCCTCGTCGACGAGCCGCGCGATGCCCTGCGCGTCGAGCTCCTCGTGCTCGCGCACCTGGGTCTGCAGGTCGATCTGGATGCCGTAGTCGTCGGCGAGCGTGCGCTCGAGCCCGGCGATGTCCCACTGCTCGCGGATGCTGTTGGCCGGCGCGTGCAGCTGCACGAGGTCGGCTACCACGTCGGCGCGGATCGCACCGACCGCCTCGCTGATCGACTCCGCCTCGAGCAGCTCGTCGCGCTGCTGGTAGATGACCTTGCGCTGGTCGTTGTTGACGTCGTCGAAGTCGAGCAGGTTCTTGCGGATGTCGAAATTGTGCGCCTCGACCTTCTTCTGCGCCTTCTCGATCTGCCGGGTGACCAGCTTGTCCTCGATGACGTCGTCCTCCTTCATGCCCATCATCCGCATCGCCTTCTGCACCCAGTCGGCGGCGAAGATGCGCATCAGGTTGTCGTCGAGCGACAGGTAGAAGCGCGAGGAGCCCGGGTCGCCCTGGCGGCCGGAACGACCGCGCAGCTGGTTGTCGATGCGGCGGGATTCGTGGCGCTCGGTGCCGATGATGTGCAGTCCGCCGGCCTCCTTGACCGCGTCGTGGCGGCGCTTCCATTCGGTCCTGATGCGGAAGCGCTCGTCCTCGCCGGCCTCTTCGCCCAGCGCGGCTAGCTCGGCCTCGAGGCTGCCGCCGAGCACGATGTCGGTGCCGCGGCCGGCCATGTTGGTGGCGATGGTCACCGCCTTGGGGCGGCCGGCCTGGGCGATGATGATCGCCTCGCGCTCGTGCTGCTTGGCGTTGAGCACCTCGTGCGGGATCTTCGCCTTCTTCAGTTCGGCGGCCAGCAGTTCGGAGGTCTCGATCGAGGTGGTGCCGACCAGCACCGGCTGGCCGCGCTCGTGGCAGCCCTTGATGTCCTCGACCACCGCCTGGAACTTGTACTGGCGGCTGAGGAACACCTGGTCGGGATGGTCCTTGCGGACCATCGGCCGGTGGGTCGGGATCACCACCACCTCCAGCCCGTAGATCGACTGGAACTCGTAGGCCTCGGTGTCCGCCGTACCGGTCATGCCGGCCAGCTTCCTGTACATGCGGAACAGGTTCTGGAAGGTCACCGAGGCCAGGGTCTGGTTCTCGCGCTGGATCGGCACGCCTTCCTTCGCCTCGACCGCCTGGTGGAGGCCGTCGGACCAGCGCCGCCCGGCCAGGGTGCGGCCGGTGAACTCGTCGACGATCACCACCTCGCCGTCGCGCACGATGTAGTCGACGTCGCGCTGGTACAGCGCGTGCGCCCGCAGCGCCGCGTTGAGGTGGTGCACGACGGCGATGTTGTTGCCGTCGTAGAGCCCGTCGTCCTCGCCGATGATGCCGGCGCGGCGCAGCAGCGCCTCGACGTTCTCCATGCCCTGCTCGGACAGGTGCGCCTGCTTGGACTTCTCGTCGACCCAGTAGTCGCCCTCGCCTTCCTCCGATTCCTGGCGGACCAGCTCGGGGACGATGCGGTTGACCTTGACGTAGAGGTCGGGCGATTCGTCGGCGGGGCCGGAGATGATCAGCGGCGTGCGCGCCTCGTCGATCAGGATCGAGTCGACCTCGTCGACGATCGCGTAGTTCAGCCCGCGCTGGTAGCGCTCGTTCTTCGACAGCGCCATGTTGTCGCGCAGGTAGTCGAAGCCGAACTCGTTGTTGGTGCCGTAGGTGATGTCGGCCGCGTACGCGGCCTTCTTGTCGCCATGCGGCATGCCCGGAAACACCACGCCCACCGACAGGCCCAGCCAGTTGTAGAGGCGGCCCATCTGCGCGGCGTCGCGGCGCGCGAGGTAGTCGTTGACCGTGACCACGTGCACGCCGTCGCCGGCGAGCGCGTTGAGGTAGACCGGCAGCGTGCCGACGAGGGTCTTGCCCTCGCCGGTGCGCATCTCGGCGATCTTGCCCTCGTGCAGCACCATGCCGCCGACCATCTGCACGTCGTAGTGGCGCATGCCGAGCACGCGCCTGGAGGCCTCGCGCACCGTGGCGAAGGCTTCGGGCAGCAGCGCGTCGAGCGTCTCTCCGTTGGCGATGCGCCCCCTGAACTCCTCGGTCTTGGCCTGCAGCGCAGCGTCGTCGAGCTTCTCGAACTCCGGCTCCAGGGCGTTGATCCTGGCGACCGACTTGTTGAACTGCTTGACCAGCCGCTCGTTGCGGCTGCCGAAGACGCGGGTGAGGACGCTATTGAGCATGTCGGATCGCTGAAGTCGAGGAGGGCGCGGCGCGGCGCGGCGCGCAGCCGCCGGGGCGGGCGCATCGCGCAGCGGGTCTCGCGGAGGCGGCCGGGGCCGCGCGCGAACGGAGAAGTCTAACGTGGGGGCGCCGGAGGTCCTATCAACGCCCCGCCCGGCGCTCCCGGCCCCGAACGCAGCACGGCCCGCCGAGGCGGGCCGTGGCCGGGGCGGGCGTACGGATCAACCGCGGGAACTGCGGCGTCCGACCTTGCCCTGCAGGTACTTGAGCGGATCGACGGGGCGACCGTTGGCGTGCACCTCGAGGTGCACGTGGTTGCCGGTCGAGCGGCCGGTCGAGCCGACCTTGGCCAGCACGTCGCCGGCGCGCACCAGGTCGCCCACCTTCACCAGGTTGCGGCTGTTGTGGCCGTAGAGCGTGGTGTAGCCGTTGCCGTGGTCGACCTCGACGACGTTGCCGTAGCCGCTGCGACGGCCGACGAAGCTGACCACGCCTTCGGCGACGGCGAGCACGTCGGAGTTGTAGGGGCTGGCGAAATCCACGCCCATGTGCCGCGAGAGGCCGCCGCCGAACGGGTCGGCGCGACCGCCGAAGCCGGAGGAGATGTAGCCGCGCGCCACGGGCCAGCGACTGGGCATCTGGTTCTGGGCGAGGTCGCGGTCCACCAGCAGCGTCTCGAGCAGGTCGAGCTGCGAGCCGGAGGCCGAGAGTTCGCCCGACAGCGCATCGAGCTGGCCGAGCAGCTCGTCCCTGGCGATCGCGCGCTGCGGCGCCTCGGCGCCGCCCTGGCCGCTGGGTTCGGTGAAGTCGAACTCACCGTCGTCGATCTTGCCGATCCGGGTCAGGCGCTCGCCGAGCGCGTTGAGGCGGTTCGCCTGCGCCTGCAGCTCGCCGACCCGTGCGGCCAGTGCGTTGACCTCGCGCTGCGCCGCGTTCTGCGCATCCGCCAGCTCGGCCTGCTGCGCGTCGATCCGCGCCTGCATCTCGGCCACGCGCCGCGCCTGCGCGCCGCCCTGCACCAGCATCCCGAGGCCGACCCCGAGCCCCAACAGCAGCGCGAGCGCGCCGCCTGCGGCGATCTGCACGCGCCGCTCGCCCAGCGAGAACTTCTTGGGCGTCCTGAAGCGTTTCGATACGATGATGAAGTTCATTATGTCCAGACAGTCCGCACATCGTGGTGTCCCGCCGCCCGCGACACCGGCCGCACCGCGCCGGCCGCTGGACGCGGCTGGCGGGACGGAACTCGGGCCGCTGATCGCGCGCGCCCGTGAACTGGACGAACTCGATCGACGACTGCGTGGTTGCCTGCCCACTCCCCTGGCGGACCATTGCCGGCTGGGCAACGTCCGCGACGACAGGCTCGTGTTCCTCGTCACCTCGGCAACATGGAGCACAACTCTGAGGCTGCATGCCGACGAGATCCTCTCGGCGGCGCAGGCGCTCGGCCTACCGGGCCGCATACTGGCCGTGAAGATCGTGTCGAAGCAACCCGTTGACGTTAAGCAAAAACCGTGCTTGCCACTTTCGGGATTCGCGCGCGAGTCGCTCAAGGCGGCGGCGGCAGGTGTGTCCGACCCGGGGCTCAAGGCACAGCTCCTGAAGCTGTCCGAGGTGCCCTGACGCGGGTCGTGCCCGCTCGGGTGGTGCCAGGCGCCCGTGGGTGGTGGGGCGCCGTGGTCGGGGCAGTCTAGAGGATCGCCCAACGAAAAACCGGCGCTCGCGGCGCCGGTTCCTCGTGAAGATTCAGTGCAGCGACAGGCTCAGATGGCCTGCGCCGGATGCGCGTAGGAAATCGGCGCCACCGCCGCGGCGTCCTCGAAGGTCACCTCTTCCCAGGCGCTGCGGTCGGCCAGGAGGGCGCGCAGCAGCTGGTTGTTGAGGCCATGGCCGGACTTGTGCCCGTAGAAGGCGCCGATCAGGCTGCGCCCCATCAGGTACAGGTCGCCGACCGCATCGAGGATCTTGTGCTTGACGAACTCGTCCTCGTAGCGGAGGCCGTCCTCGTTGAGCACGCGGTAGTCGTCGAGCACGATCGCGTTGTCCATCGAGCCGCCGAGCGCCAGGTTGCGTTCGCGCAGGAACTCGATGTCCTTCATGAAACCGAAGGTGCGTGCGCGGCTGACTTCCTTGATGAAGGAGGTCGTGGAGAAGTTGATCTCGGCCTGCGAGGTCGACTTGGTGAACACCGGATGCGCGAAGTCGATCGACAGGCCCACCTTGAAGCCGTCGAACGGTTCGAAGCGTGCCCACTTGTCCTCGTTCTCGTCGCGGACCTCGATCGGCTTGAGGATGCGGGCGAAGCGCTTGGGCGCCTTCTGCTCCTCGATCCCGGCCGACTGCAGCAGGAACACGAACGGGCCCGCCGAGCCGTCCATGATCGGCACCTCGGCCGTGGACAGGTCGACATAGGCGTTGTCGATGCCGAGGCCGGCCATGGCCGACATCAGGTGCTCGATGGTCATCACCCGCACGCCGTCCTGGACCAACGCGGTGCACAGGCTGGTGTAGCCGACGAGGTCGGCGCGACCGGGAATCTCCACCGGCGGATCGAAATCGGTGCGGCGGAAGACGATGCCGGTGTCCGGGGCGGCCGGGCGCAGGGTCATGAAGACCTTCTCGCCGCTGTGCAGGCCCACGCCGGTCGCGCGGATCGTGTTCTTGAGGGTGCGTTGTCTGACCATGGAGTGCGCTCTCCGCATCGGAGCGTCAGCAAGAACGCGATGTTAACACGCGCTCGACTGAACCTCCGCGAAAACGCCGGGATTGCCCGCATCAGCAGAACAATCCCGGAAGCATTCTCAGCTGGCATCGCCGGCTGGTGGGCCGGATGTTACAAAAGAGTTAACGCCACCGCCACAGTGGTGTCACCCGTTTCCAAGCGTTCAGTCGGCCTGACGACGCAGGAACGCCGGAATGTCGAGATAGGCGTGCTTGCTGTCCTCGCCCGACGCCGCCGGGGCGGGCGATGCGGCCGGCGCCGCCGGGGCCTCGGCGCGGGCACGCAGGCCCATGTGCGGCGGCTGCTGCCCGGCCACGGCGTTGGCCATGTTCATGTTCGGGTACTCCACCGCCCCGGTGGTGGCGTTGCGGACCAGCTTGACCTGGGCGCGCTGCGGCTCCTTCTCCGGCGTGCGCACCGGCTGCCGCGCGACGTTGCGGTTGAGGCCGGTGGCGACCACGGTGACGCGCACCTCGTCCTGCATGTCCGGGTCGAGCACGGTGCCGATCACCACGGTCGCGTCCTCGGCGGCGAACTCCTCCACCGTGCGGCCGACCTCGTCGAACTCGGCCATGGTGAAGTCGGGACCGGCGGTGATGTTGACCAGGATGCCGTTGGCGCCCTGCAGGTTGACGTCGTCGAGCAGCGGGTTCTGGATCGCGGCCTCGGCGGCGGCCTGGGCGCGGTCGTCGCCGCGGGCCGAGCCGGTGCCCATCATCGCCAGGCCCATCTCGCTCATCACCGTGCGCACGTCGGCGAAGTCGACGTTGATCAGGCCCGGGCGCACGATCAGGTCGGCAATGCCCTGCACCGCACCCTGCAGCACGTCGTTGGCGGCGCGGAAGGCCTGGATCATGGTGGCGTTGCGGCCGAGCACGGTGATCAGCTTCTCGTTCGGCACCGTGATCAGCGAATCGCAGTGCTGCGACAGCTCCTCGATGCCCTTGAGCGCCACCTGCATGCGGCGGCGGCCCTCGAACGGGAACGGCTTGGTCACCACCGCGACGGTGAGGATGCCCATCTCCTTGGCGAGCTGGGCCACCACCGGCGCCGCGCCGGTGCCGGTGCCGCCGCCCATGCCGGCGGTGATGAACACCATGTCGGCGCCGGTCAGCGCCTCGATCAGGCGCTCGCGATCCTCGAGAGCGGCCTGGCGGCCGACCTCGGGATTGGCGCCCGCGCCCAGGCCCTTGGTGACGTGGGCGCCGAGCTGCAGCTGCAGCTTGGAGCCGTTGCTCTTGATCGCCTGCGAATCGGTGTTGGCGGTGATGAACTCGACGCCCTCGATCGCGCTGTTGACCATGTGCGCGACCGCGTTGCCGCCGCCGCCGCCGACGCCGATGACCTTGATCACCGCGTTGGGGGCGATGTGTTCGACCAGTTCGAAATGTGCCATGTGGATGTCCTCCGGAGACTTTGATGCCGATGAATGCCGAATGCGTTGCCGTCGTTGTTTTCGTATGTGCCGCTGGGTCCCTCTCCACGCGCGCCAGGTGACGCCGCGCGCGTGCGCATCGCGAACTAGAACTCCCCGCGATACCAATTCCTGAGCTTGTTCCAGAGCGTCCCGGCGCGACCGGTGGGCACCACCGGCCGCCGCGGATGCTCGATCTGCGATCCCCACAGCAGCAGGCCGACGCCGGTGGCGTGCACCGGGTTTCCCACCACTTCCCCAAGCCCGCTGACGTGCTGCGGGATGCCGACGCGAACCGGCATGTGCAGCATCTCCTCGGCGAGCTCGACCACGCCCTCCATCTTCGAGGCGCCGCCGGTGAGCACGAGGCCGGCGCGCACCAGCTCCTCGAAGCCGGAGCGGCGCAGTTCCGCCTGCACCATCTCGAAGATCTCCTCGTAGCGGTTCTGCACCGCCTCGGCCAGCGCCTGGCGGGCCAGGCGCCGCGGCGCACGGTCGCCCACGCTCGGCACCTGGATCGACTCCTCGGCGGTCGCCAGCTGCGCCAGCGCACAGGCGTAGCGGACCTTGATCTGTTCCGCCTCCGGGGTCGGGGTACGCAGCAGGTGGGCGATGTCGTTGGTGACCTGGTCGCCGGCGATCGGCAGCGAGGCCGAGTGCCGGATCGCGCCCTGCACGAACACCGCGATGTCGGTGGTGCCGGCGCCGATGTCGACCAGCACCACGCCCAGCTCCTTCTCGTCGGCGGTCAGCACCGCGGTCGACGAGGCCAGCGAAGCCAGGATCAGGTCGTCCACCTGCAGGCCGCAGCGCTGCACGCACTTGGTCACGTTCTGGGAGGCGCTCAACGCGCCGGTCACCAGGTGCGCGCGCACCTCCAGGCGCACGCCCGACATGCCGACCGGATTGCGGATGCCCTCCTGCGAGTTGTCGACGATGTACTCCTGCGCGAGCGCGTGGATGATCTTCTGGTCGGCCGGGATCGCCACCGCCTTGGCCGCGTCGAGCACGCGGTCGAGGTCGGCCCAGGTCACCTCGCCGTCGCGGATCGGCACGATGCCCGGCGAGTTACGGCACTGGGTGTGGCCGCCCGACATCGAGGCGTAGACCGAGCGGATCTCGCAGCCGGCCATCAGCTCGGCCTCCTCGATCGCGCGCTGGATCGACTGCACTGTCGACTCGATGTCGACCACCACGCCGCGCTTGAGCCCGCGCGACTCGTGGCTGCCGATGCCGATGACCTCGATCGGGTTGCCGGGCGAGTACTCGCCCACCAGCGCCACCACCTTGGAGGTGCCGATATCCAGTCCGACGATCAGCGACTTGTCGCCCTTGCGGTTCATGTGCGTGCCTGTGCGTGCATGGGAGTCCCGGGCCGCGTGCGGGCGGCGACGCGCGGGGACGGATCGAGCGCGGCGCCGGCGGCACCGGGCGCCTCGGGTTCGGCATCGCCCCAAACGAGGGCGAAGCCGTTGGTGTAGCGGAGGTCGGCGCGCAGCAGCGGGCGTCGTTCGGCGGCCACCACGTGCGGCAGCAGCCTGGCGAAGCGGGTCATGCGCGCCTCGGGCTCGGTGCGCCCGAGCACCACCTCGGTGCCGCCGTCGAGGGCGAGCGTCCAGCTGCCGCGCGCGCTGAGGTCGACGCGCTCCAGGCGCCGGCCGCTGCCGGCGAACAGCGGCGCCGCGGCCTTGAACAGGCCGACCACCTCGGCCACGCGCGACTGCGGGCCGTGCAGCTGCGGCAGGCCGTCGGGAATCGCGCTGTCGCCCGGGGTGGCGAACAGCCGCCCCTGTTCGGACAGCAGCTGGTCCTCGCCCCAGCGCGCGAACGGCCGGTGCTCGCTGATGGCAACTTCCAGCACGTCCGGCCAGCGCTTGCGCACCGCGACGGTCTCGACCCAGGGCAGGCCCGCCACCGCGACCCGCACCTCGAGCGGATCCACGCCGAAGAAGCCGCCGTCGGCGTGCGGCAGCACCGCGCCGCGCACCTGCTCCTCGCTGACCCGCTCGAACGCGCCGGTGACCAGCAGCCGCCGCATCGGCCAGCGGTCGCCCGCGATCCAGCCGTTGAGCACCGCCACGATGGGCAGGGCCACGAGCGCGATCGCGAGCGTCCAGGCGACGAGGCGGACGAGGGCGTTCATGGCTGGGCCTCGGGCGGAGAGGCGGGAATCGGGAATCGGGAATCGGGACCCGAGGCGCTGCACCGGCTCACCGCGCGCGGCGATACGGCCGCGCCGACGCGTGAGGTCGGAGCGAACTCCTGGGTGTCCACGCGGGCCAGCAGGTCCCGGTTCCCGACTCCCGATTCCCGCGGCATCGACCCGAGGTTCACGTCCGCACCTCCCCGGTCAGCGCGGTCTCCAGCACCGCCCAGCACAGATCCTCGAACCCGATGCCGACCGCGCGCGCGGCCTTGGGTACCAGGGAGTGGCTGGTCATGCCCGGCGCGGTGTTGACCTCGAGCAGCCAGTCGCGGCCGTCGCGATCGCGCATGATGTCGACCCGCCCCCAGCCGCTGCAGCCGGCGGCGCGGAAGGCGGCGAGCGCGAGCTCGCGCATCGAGGCTTCCGCGGCGCCGTCGAGGCCGGGGCAGAGATAGGTGGTGTCCTCCGCCACGTACTTGGCGTGGTAGTCGTAGTAGGCGCCGGCGGGGACGATGCGGATGCTCGGCAGCGCGGCGTCGCCGAGGATGCCGACGGTGTATTCGCCGGCATCGGCGCCGTCGGTCTCGATCAGCTGTTCCATCAGCAGCTCGCCGGGGTAGCGCGCGGCCAGCGCCATCGCTTCGTCGAGGTCGGCATCGTCGAACACGCGGCTGACGCCGACGCTGGAGCCCTCGCAGGCCGGCTTGACGATCACCGGCAGGCCGAGCTCGCGCGCAGCGGCGTGGACGTCGTCGCCCGGCGCCAGGCGCACGTAGCGCGGCGTGCGCAGGCCCAGCGCCAGCCACACCTGCTTGGTGCGGATCTTGTCCATCGACAGCGCCGAGCCGAGCACGCCGGAGCCGGTGTAGGGCACGCCGAGCGCGTCGAGCAGGCCCTGCAGCACGCCGTCCTCGCCGCCGCCGTGGCTGCCGTGCAGCACGTTGAAGACGCGGTCGACGCGCCCGGCACGGATCGCCTCGATCAGCGCCGGCACGCCGTCGACGGCGTGCGCGTCGATGCCGCGCGCCTGCAGCGCGGCCAGCACGTTGCGGCCGGAGTCGAGCGACACCTCGCGCTCGCTGGAGGTCCCGCCCATCAGCACCGCGACGCGGCCGAAGGCGCGGGGGTCGGTGACGCGGCTCATGCCCTGGCTCCCTTGAATCCGGTGGTGGCCAGTTCCGCGGCGACCTGGCCGATGTCGCCCGCGCCCATCACCAGCAGGAGGTCGCCGTCGGCGAGCACGTCGGGCAGCAGCGCCGGCAGCTCGGCGGCGGGGCCGACCAGCACCGGATCGAGGCGCCCGCGCGAGCGGATCGCGCGCGCCAGCGCCTTGGCGTCGGCATTGGCGATCGGCGCCTCGCCGGCGGGATAGACGTCGGTCAGCACCACCGCGTCGGCGCTGGAGAGCACCGCGGCGAAGTCGTCGAGCAGGTCGCGGGTGCGCGAATAGCGGTGCGGCTGGAAGGCCACCACCAGGCGCCGGTCCGGCCAGCCGCCGCGCGCGGCGGCGAACACCGCGGCCAGTTCGCGCGGATGGTGGCCGTAGTCGTCGACGACCAGCGCGCTGCCACGGCCGAAGGCGATCTCGCCCAGCGCGTTGAAGCGCCGGCCCACGCCCTGGAAACCCTCCAGCGCCCGCGCGATCGCGGCGGCGTCGACGCCGAGCTGCCAGCCGATCGCGGCCGCGGCCAGTGCGTTGAGCACGTTGTGGCGGCCCGGCATGTTGAGGGTGACGTCGACGCACTCCGACTCCGGCAGGCACAGCCGGAAGCGGGTGCGGCCGCCTTCCGGCGAGACGTGCTCGGCGCGGACGTCGGCGACGTCGGCCAGGCCGTAGGTCATCATGTGCCGCGGCATCGCCGCGGCCAGCTCGGCGACCTCCGGGTCGTCGATGCACAGCACCGCCAGGCCGTAGAACGGCAGCCGGTGCAGGAATTCGGAGAAGGCCGCACGCACCCGGCCGAAGTCGCCGCCGTAGTTCTCGAGGTGGTCGGCATCGATGTTGGTGACCACCGCGATCAGCGGGTTCAGGCGCAGGAAGCTGCCGTCGCTCTCGTCGGCCTCGGCCACCAACCACTGTCCGGTGCCCAGGCGCGCGTTGGCGCCGGCCGACAGCAGCTGACCGCCGATGACGAAGGTCGGGTCGATGCCGCCTTCCGAGAGCACGCTGGCGATCAGGCTGGTGGTCGTGGTCTTGCCGTGGGTGCCGGCCACCGCGATGCCGCGGCGGAACCGCATCAGCTCGGCCAGCATCTCCGCGCGCGGCACCACCGGGATGCGCTGCGTGCGTGCAGCGATGAGCTCCGGGTTGTCCTGGCGGATCGCGCTGGAGATCACCACCACGTCGGCGTCGCCCAGGTGCTCCGGCGCGTGGCCGCGCTCGACCCGCGCACCCAGCGATGCGAGGCGCCGGGTCACCCGGTTGTCGGCCATGTCCGAACCCGAGACCACGTAGCCCAGGGTGCACAGCACCTCGGCGATGCCGCTCATGCCGGCGCCGCCGATGCCGATGAAGTGCACGCGCGAATGCGCGCGGGCGAGATCGCCGGTCTGCTGCAGGCGCCGGTTCATGCGCTCGCCTCCGCCAGCACGACGTCGGCCACGGCGTCGGCGGCATCGGGCCGCGCGAGCGCGCGCGCAGCATTGGCCATGCGCCGGGCGATCGCGCGGTCGGCCAGCAGCTCCGCCAGCGTGCCGGCCAGCCGGGTCTCGAAGTTCTCGCCCTGCGGCAGCAGCCGTGCCGCGCCGCGCTCGACCAGGTATTCGGCGTTCCGGGTCTGGTGGTCGTCGACCGCGGCCGGGAACGGCACCAGCACGCTGCCGACGCCGGCGGCGCACAGCTCGGCCAGGGTCAGCGCGCCGGCGCGGCAGACGACCAGGTCGGCCCAGGCATAGGCCGCGGCCATGTCGGCAATGAAGGGCTCGACCGCGGCCGGCACGTCCGCCTCCGCGTACGCCGAACGCGCCTCGTCGGCAAGCTTCTCGCCGCACTGGTGGCGCACCTCGACCTCGACCCGCGCACCCAGCGCCGCCAGCGCGCGTGGCACGCCGGTGTTGAGCGCGCGCGCGCCCTGGCTGCCGCCGAGCACGAGCAGCCGCAGGCGCCCGTCGCGGGTGGCGAAGCGTTCGGCCGGCGGCGCGATCGCGGCGATCTCGGCACGCACCGGATTGCCCACCGGCTCTTCCTTCACCGCGCCGCCGAAGCTGTCGGGGAACCCGGTCAGCACGCGCCGGGCCAGGCGCGACAGGGTGCGGTTGGTGACGCCGGGCGCGCGGTTCTGTTCGTGCACGACGAGCGGCCGGCGCAGCAGCCACGCGGCCAGGCCGCCGGGGCCGGCCGCGAAGCCGCCGAAGCTGATCACCGCGCGCGGGCGCCGCGCGCGCAGCAGCGCGAGCGCCTGCGCCAGCGCACGACCGAGCTTCAGCGGTGCGGCGACGAGCGTCGCCGCGCCCTTGCCGCGGATGCCGCCGATGGCCAGCGTCTCGATCTCGATGCCGCGCGTCGGGACCAGCCGCGTCTCCATGCCGCCGGCCGCGCCGAGCCACAGCACCGGCACGCCGCGGGCCTGCAGGGCCTGGGCGACCGCCAGTCCCGGGAAGATGTGGCCGCCGGTGCCGCCGGCGAGGATCAGCACGGGACCGCTCATGCGCCACCTCCCCACACCGGCGCGACGCGCGCGCGGCCGGTGCGCAGCGGCACCGGCGGCTGCGCGTCGGCCTCGTCCGCGGGCGCCGCGTCCTCGACCACGGCCTCGCCGCGCCGCAGCGCGACCTGGCGCGCGGCGCGCTCGACCTCGTAGCTCACCCGCAGCAGCAGGCCGATCGCCACGCAGGTCATCAGCACGCTGGAGCCGCCGGAGGAGATCAGCGGCAGGGTCAGGCCCTTGGTCGGCAGCAGGCCGAGGTTGACCCCGATCGACACGAAGCTCTGCAGGCTCAGGCAGGTAGCCACGCCGAAGGCGACGTAGGCCGAGAACAGCCGGCGCATCTCGATCGCGCGCAGGCCGATCGCGAACGCGCGCCAGGTCAGCAGCGCGAACAGCCCCACGACCAGCACCACGCCGGCGAAGCCGAGCTCCTCGGCGATCACCGCCATGATGAAGTCGGTGTGCGCCTCCGGCAGGTAGAACAGCTTCTGCACGCTGGCGCCCAGACCCACGCCGAACCACTCGCCGCGGCCGACCGCGATCAGCGCCTGGGTGAGCTGAAAGCCGTCGCGGAACGGGTCTTCCCAGGGATTGAGGAACGAGGTCAGGCGGCGCACGCGGTAGGGCTCGGCCACCGCCACCAGCGCGATCGCCGGGATCGCCACCAGCACCGGCGCGAACAGGCGCGGGATGCTCGCCCCGCCCAGCAGCAGCATGCAGCCGGCCACGCACACCAGCAGCATCGCCGAGCCGAAGTCCGGCTGCGCCAGCAGCAGCACGACCATGGCGCCGGCCACGCCCAGCGGCTTCAGCACCGCGACCCAGCGCCGCTGCAGCGCATCGCGGTAGCGCACCAGGTAGCTCGACAGCCACACGATGAACAGGATCTTGGTCGCCTCGACGGTCTGGAAGTTGGAGATGCCGAGGTCGATCCAGCGCCGCGCGCCGTTGACCGTCTTGCCCAGGCCCGGCATGAACACCACCAGCAGCGCGAGGAAGCCGAGCAGCAGCGCGAGGTGCGCGTTCTGCTCGATCACCTTGAGCTCGGTGCGCATCACGATCGCGGCCAGCACCAGCCCGCCCGCCAGGAACACCAGATGGCGGACGAAGAAGTAGAACGGCCCCACGTCGAGGCCCTCGGCGATCGCGATCGAGCTGGAGCCGACCATGACCACGCCGAGGCTCGCGATCGCCAGCACGATCGCGACCAGCGCGGGGTCGAAGCGGCCGCGGATCTCGTCGGCGCGCATGGCCTGGTTGGCGGCGGCGTCGTGCATCGTCAGCGCACCTTCAACGTGGCCAGGCCGACCAGCACCAGCACCACGGTGATGATCCAGAAGCGGACGATCACGCGCGGCTCGGGCCAGCCCTTGAGTTCGAAGTGGTGGTGGATCGGCGCCATCCGGAAGATGCGCTTGCCGGTGAGCTTGAAGCTCGCCACCTGGGCCATGACCGACAGCGTCTCGATCACGAAGATGCCGCCCATGACCACCAGCACCAGCTCCTGGCGCACGATCACCGCCACGCAGCCGATCGCGGCACCGAGCGCGAGCGCGCCGATGTCGCCCATGAACACCTGCGCCGGATAGGTGTTGAACCACAGGAAGCCCAGCCCCGCACCGGCGATGGCGGCGCAGAAGATGGCGAGCTCGCCCGCGCCCGGCACCTGCGGGATCTGCAGGTAGACCGAGAACTCGGCATGGCCGGAGGCGTAGGCGAACACCCCCAGCGCGCCGGCGACCAGCACGCTGGGCATGATCGCCAGCCCGTCGAGGCCGTCGGTGAGGTTGACCGCGTTGGAGAAGCCGACGATCCAGAAGTAGGCGATGGCGATCAGGCCGGCGCCGAGCGGGAACACCGCGTCCTTGAGCAGCGGCAGGAAGAACTGGGTGTTGGACGGCGCGTCGGCCGAGAGGAACAGGAACACGCCGGCGGCCAGGCCGAACACCGACTGCAGCGCGTACTTGGTGCGCGAGCGCAGGCCGTTCGGATCGCGCTTGGCGAGCTTGATCCAGTCGTCGAGCCAGCCGATCGCGCCGAAGGCGACCAGCACCGCCAGCACCACCCACACGTAGCGGTTGCGCAGGTCGGCCCAGAGCAGGGTCGACAGCGTCACCGCCAGCAGGATCAGGGCACCGCCCATGGTCGGCGTGCCGGCCTTGGAGAAGTGGCTCTGCGGCCCGTCGCTGCGGATCGGCTGGCCGCCCTTGATCAGCGCGAGCCTGCGGATCAGCGCGGGGCCGAGCAGCAGCGCCAGCGCCAGCGAGGTCAGCGCACCCAGGATGGCGCGCAGCGTGATGTAGCCGAAGACGCTGAAGAAGTTCTCCAGTCCCTGCAGCCAGCGCGCCAGCTCAAGCAGCATGCGCGGAGTCCTCCTTCGTCGCCGCCGGCAGCAGCGCCGCGACCACCCTGTCCATCGCGGCCGAGCGCGATCCCTTGACCAGCACGCGGGTGCCGGCCGCTGCGCCGTCGAGTTCGGCGCGCAGCGCCTCGATCAGCGCCGCGTGCGTGTCGAACTGCCGGGCGCCGGCGCCGAACGCGGCGACGGTGTTCCGGTTCAGCGGTCCCAGTGCGAAGAGCCGCGCGATGCCGCGCTCGCGGGCGCGGGTGCCGACGTCGGCGTGCAGGCGCGCTTCGTCCGCGCCCAGCTCCTTCATCTCGCCCAGCACCAGCCAGGCCTCGCCACCGGCGGCGGCGAGGGTGTCGATGGCGGCGGCGACCGAGCCGGGATTGGCGTTGTAGCTGTCGTCGATCAGCACCACGCCGCCGGCGAGCGCGTGCGCCACCTGGCGCCCGGCCACCGCCGGCGCGGCGGCGAGACCGTCGCGCACCGCGTCCAGGCCGGCGCCGAGGCCGAGCGCGCAGGCCGCGGCGGCCAGCGCGTTGCGCACGTTGTGGCGGCCGGCGAACGGCAGCGCGACGTCGATCGCGCCCTCGGGCGCATGCAGGCGGAAGCGGCTGCCGGCCGCGTCGGCGACGATGTCCGAGGCGGTCACGGCGGCGCTGGCCTCGAGGCCCACGTCGAGCACCCGGCGGTCGCCGGCGAGCTCGCGGAAGTACGGCGCGAAGGCGTCGTCGGCATTGATCACCGCCACGCCGTCCTCCGGCAGCGCACGGTAAATCGCGCCCTTGGTCTCGGCCACGCCGAGCAGCGAGCCCATGCGCTCCAGGTGCGCCGGCGCGACGTTGTTGACCAGGGCGACGTGCGGCCGCGCGACGGCGGTGAGGTAGGCGATGTCGCCGGGCTTGCCCGCGCCCATCTCGTAGACGGCGAAGTCGGCGTCCTCGGGCGCGTCGAGCACCGCCAGCGGCAGGCCGATCTCGTTGTTGCGGTTGCCGGGATTGGCGTAGGCGCGGCCGGCGCGGGCGAGGATGGCGCCGAGCATGGTCTTGACCGTGGTCTTGCCGTTGCTGCCGGTGATCGCCGCCACCCGCGTCGTGCGCGCGGCCTGGATCCCGGCGGCGATGCCCGCGAGCGCGCGCTCGGCATCGGCGACCAGCAGCTGCGGCAGGGCGGCGTCGACCTCGCGCTCGACCAGCGCGGCCGCGGCGCCCGCGTCGGCGGCGGCGGGCACGAAGTCGTGGCCGTCGACGCGCTCCCCGCGCAGCGCCACGAACAGGGCGCCTGAGGCCACCGCGCGCGAATCGATCGCGACCGCGTCGATCGCGACGTCGGCGCCGACGATCCGGCCGTCGCACCAGGCGGCGAGCTGCGCGAGCTGCACGCGCCTCATGCCCCGGCCTCCAGCGCGCCGCGCGCGACCGCGGCATCGTCGAAGGGATGCAGCACGCCGCCGATGTCCTGGTAGGTCTCGTGGCCCTTGCCGGCGACCAGCACGGCGTCGCCCTCGCCCGCATGGGCGATGGCGCGGGCGATGGCGCGCGCACGGTCGCGGTCGACGTGGACATCGCCGCCACGGGCGAAGCCGGCGAGGATCTCGGCGACGATGGCGTCGCCGTCCTCGCGGCGCGGGTTGTCGTCGGTCACGACCACCTGGTCGGCCAGCGCCTCGGCCACCGCGGCCATCTGCGGCCGCTTGCCGCGATCGCGCTCGCCGCCGCAGCCGAACACGCACACCAGGCGTCCGGCGGTGTGGGCGCGCAGGCTGACCAGCGACTGTTCGAGCGCATCGGGGGTGTGCGCGTAGTCGACCACCACCAGCGGCCGGCCCGGCACCGGCGCCAGGCGCTGCATGCGGCCCGGCACCGGGGCCAGCTGTGCGAGCGCCGCGGCGACGCGCGCCAGCGGCCAGTCGAGCGCGAGCAGCACGCCGGCCACGGCCAGCAGGTTGTCGACGTTGAAGCGGCCGAGCAGCGGCGAGCGCACCGGATGCGCGGCGTCGCCAAAGGCGAGGCGGAACGCGAGCCCCTCGCCGGTGGTGTCCACGTCGGTCGCACGCAGCACGGCCTGCTCCTCGCCGCGGCTGCTCACGCCGATGCGGCGCACCGGTCCCGGCAGGTCGGCATAGAGGCTGCGCCCGTAGGAATCGTCGAGGTTGATCACCGCCGCGCGCAGGCCCGGCCAGCGAAACAGCTGGGCCTTGGCCGCGCCGTAGCTCTGCATGTCGCCGTGGTAGTCGAGGTGGTCGCGACTGAGGTTGGTGAACACGGCCACGCGGAAGGCGACGGCGTCGACCCGGCCCTGCACCAGGGCGTGCGAGCTCACCTCCATCGCCACCGCCTGCGCGCCCTCGGCGCGCATCGAGGCCAGCAGGCGGTGCACCGCGATCACGTCGGGCGTGGTGCGTTCGCCGGCCTGCAGGCGGCCGTGCAGGCCGGCGCCGAGCGTGCCGATGCTGCCGGCGCGCGCCTCCGGCACATCCAGCGCCTGCGCCAGCATCTGCACCGTCGAGGTCTTGCCGTTGGTGCCGGTCACGCCGACCACGTCCATCGCCTGCGACGGCGCGTCGTAGAAGCGGCTGGCGATGGCGCCGAGGTGGCGGCCCAGGGCCGGCACGGCCACCGCGTTCGGCAGGGCGTCGATGGCGCCGTCGGCCGGGGCCGGCGGCTCGAACAGGATCGCCGCGGCGCCGGCGTCCAGCGCCGCCTGCGCGAAGCGCAGCCCGTGCGTGGTGGCGCCGGCGAGCGCGACGAAGGCGTCGCCCGCGGCGAGCGCGCGCGAATCCAGGTTCAGCCCGCGCACGTCGGCGTCGACCGCGGCCAGGGTACCGGCGCTGGCATAGCCCTCGAGCAGGGTGCGCAGCGGCATCGGCGGCGCGCTCACGGCGTGCCCCCGGCGCGGATGGCGGGCGCGGCCAGGCGCAGCGGCGCGCCCTCGCGCGCATCGGCCAGCGGCTGCGGCGCGGGGCCGTCGTCGAGCGTTTCCGCGGCCGGCACCGGCGCGTCCGGCTCCACCGCAAGCCACTGCTCGACCGCATCCGGCGGCACGTCCATCAGCCGCAGCGCGCCGTCCATGACCTCGTGGAACACCGGCGCGGCGACCAGGCCGCCGTAGTAGACCGACGGATCGGGATCGTTGACCACGACCACCATCGCGAAGCGCGGATCGGAGGCCGGGACCAGGCCGGCGAACAGCGAGTTGTAGCGCTTCTCGTAGCCGCCGCCGCTGGCCTTGCGCGCGGTGCCGGTCTTGCCGGCGACGCGGTAGCCGGAGACGTTGGCGCGGCCGGCGCCGCCCTCGGGACCGGTCACCGTCTCGAGCATCTTCACCAGCTCGGCCGCCAGCTCGGGCGCCATCACCTGGGTGCCCTCGCCGCCGCCGCCCTTGACGAAGGTCGGCGTGTGCATGCGGCCGTGGTTGCCGACCGCGGCGTAGGCCTGGGCGAGCTGCAGCGGCGTCACCGAGATGCCGTAGCCGTAGGCGATGGTCGCGCGCTCGACCGGGCCCCAGGTGCGCGGGTTGCTCAGCACTCCGGCCGCCTCGCCGGGGAAGCCGCTGCCGGTGATCTGGCCGAAGCCGAGCCGGTGCAGCATGTCGTACTGCAGCTCCGGCGTGAGCACCTCCAGCGCCAGGTGGGTGGCACCGACGTTCGACGACTTGGTGAGGATGTGGGTGACGTCGATCCGCCCGAAGTTGCGGATGTCGCGGACGGTCGCGTTGGCCACCCGCATCCAGCCGGGGCTGGTCTCGAGCATGGTGCCGGGCGTGATCCTGCCGGTCTCCAGCGCCGCGGCCACCGTCACCGTCTTCATCACCGAGCCGGGCTCCATCAGGTCGGTGACCGCGCGGTTGCGCCGCGAACCCGGCACGCTGGGCGCGCGCAGGTTCGGGTTGTAGGACGGCAGGTTGGCCATCGCCAGGATCTCGCCGGTGCGCACGTCGAGCACCACCGCCGAGCCGGAGCGCGCGCCGTGCTCGCTGATGGTGCGGCCGAGTGCGCGGTAGGCGAGGTACTGGATGCGCCGGTCGATCGACAGCATCAGCTCGCGGCCGGGTTCGGCCGGCTGCACCAGGTCGACGTTCTCGACGAACTTGCCGCGGCGGTCGCGGATCACGCGCTTGGAGCCGGGCTTGCCGGTCAGCCATTCGTCGAAGGCCAGCTCCAGGCCTTCCTGGCCGCGATCGTCGATGTTGGTGGTGCCGAGGATGTGCGAGACGACCTCGCCCAGCGGGTAGAAGCGGCGGAACTCGCGCTGCGCGAACACGCCCGGCACGCCGAGGCCGACGATGGCCTGGGCGTCGTCGGGGTTCATGTGCCGGCGCAGGTAGACGAACTCGCGTTCGCGGCGCGACTCGATGCGCTCGCGCAGGGTCGCGAGCTCCACGCCCAGCGCCTGCGCCAGTTCGGCGTAGCGGTCCGGATGCTGGACCAGCTCCTGCGGGTTGGCCCACACCGACTCGACCGGCGACGACACCGCCAGCGGCTCGCCGTTGCGGTCGGTGATCATGCCGCGCGAGGTGGCGATCGGGATCTCGCGCAGGAAGCGCGCGTCGCCCTGGCGCTGGTAGAAGTCGTTGTCGATGAGCTGCAGGTCGATCGCACGCACCAGCAGGGCGGTGGAGCACAGCGCCAGCGCGCCGACCACCATCGCCACCCGGCGGCGGGCGTCGAAGCCGGCGCCCTGGCGCGCACCGGAACGGCGCACCTCGCCCTCCCGCAGCTTGCGTGCCGAGCCCCTCATCGCTTGATCACCACGATGTCGGCGCCCTCGGGGAAGCGCATGTCGAGCCGCTCCGCCGCGATCTGCTCGATGCGGTGGGTGTCGGCCCAGGTGGCCTGCTCGAGCTGCAGGCGGCCGAACTCGATGTCGAGTTCGTCGCGCTCGTTCTCGAGCGTGGACAGTTCGATGAAGCGCTGACGATGCTCGTGGCGCGCATAGGTCACCGCCACCGCGCTGGCGACGGTCGCCAGCAGCAGCACCACGAAGCCGAACACGCGGAAGCTCATGCCGCCGCCTCCAGCCGCTCGGCCACGCGCAGCACGGCGCTGCGCGCACGCGGGTTGGCGCGGGTCTCGGCCGCGTCGGCGCGCTGCGCGCCGCCGATCGCGCGCAGGCTCGGCACGAAGGTCTCCACCGCCGGCATGCGCCGGTTCGCCGGCGGCGCCTTGGCGCGCGCGTTGATGAACTGCTTGACGATGCGGTCCTCCAGCGAATGGAAGCTGATCACCGCCAGCCGTCCGCCGACCCTGAGCCGCGAGACGGCGCCCGCGAGCCCGGCCTCGAGGTCGGCGAGCTCGCGGTTGATGTGGATGCGGATGGCCTGGAAGCTGCGCGTGGCCGGGTGCAGCCCGTTGTCGCGGCGGCCGACGATGGCGGCGATGAGCTCGGCGAGCTCGCCGGTGCGCCCGAGCGGCGCCTCGGCGCGGCGGGCGACGATGGCGCGGGCGATGCGCCGGCTCATGCGCTCCTCGCCGTAGGTCCAGAGCACGTCCGCGATCTCGGCCTCGTCCGCGCGCGCCAGCCACGCCGCCGCGCTCTCGCCGGAGTCCGGGTCCATGCGCATGTCGAGCGGACCGTCCTTGCCGAAGCTGAAGCCGCGGCGGGCCTCGTCGAGCTGCGGCGAGGACACGCCGAGGTCGAAAAGGACCCCATCGAGCCCGTCGGCGGTGGCATCCCAGGCGGCGAGGTCGGCGAAGCTGCCGCGGTACAGGGCCACGCGCGGATCGCGCGCCAGCCCGTCGCGCGCCACGGCGATGGCGTCCGGGTCCTTGTCCATCAGCAGCAGCCGCCCTCCCTCGCCGAGGCGCTCCAGCACGCCGCGTGCGTGCCCGCCGCGCCCGAAGGTCCCGTCCAGGTACCGGCCCTCCGGGCGGATGCACAGGGCGTCGAGCACCTGCGCGTACATCACCGGGAGATGGCTCGGGGTCGTGGTCCCCATGGCCGTCATGCCCGTTACAGCCTGAGCTCGAGCATGTCGTCGCTGATCTCGTCTTCGCCGATCGTGCGACGGATCTGCGCGAGATGCGCCTGCTCGCTCCACAGCTCGAACTTGTTGCCCATCCCGAGCAGGACGGCCTTCTTCTCGATGCCGGCGGCGTTGCGGTGGCTGGCCGGCAGCAGCACGCGACCGTTGCCGTCCGGCTCGATCGGGGTGGCCGCGCCGACCAGCTTCAGCTGCATGTTGCGGTGGGTGGCCTTGACGCTCGGCAGGCGCATGACCTGGTCGCGCACCGCCTCCCACTCGGCCTGCGGGAACAGCCACAGGCAGCCGTGCTCGAAGGGGTTGTAGGTCACGACCAGACGGTTGCCACAGTCGCGCGCCACGACCTCCCGGTGGGCGGTGGGAATCGCCAGACGACCCTTGTCGTCGATGGTGATGGCGGTCTCGCCCTGGAACATCTGCGCGCTGGTGCCTTGGTTCGCCGAGGACCGCGTCGGTGTGACGCGGCACAAAAAACCACAAAAAACCCGAAATTCCCTCGGGAACCCACCTTAGTCTCAGCCCCTGAGACTGTCAACAGGATTCGGGGGTGGAATCGCTTTGGCGATCAAAGGCTTGCGCCGAACTTGATACTCAGGCTTAAGAAGTCGTCGGTAAGCTCTGATTTAACTCGGCGAGCGCGGGATGAAGCCGCTTCAGGGAAGTGATTCCCAAGTGAATTCAGGCGGCTACGGCGGCCTGCCATGCGCGCCCGGGCGCGCGCGGCAGCGCTGCGCGTGCCGTGGCGCAGTCCGGAGTCGGGCGCGGAGATCGGGGAAGAAGTGGCGGAGCCGGCCTGTAAGCCGGGTTCTGTCGTGGACGATCATTCCTCTAGGCGCGGCGTCGCCGCCGCGCTCGAGCGACCTACCCGGACCCGACGCGGGCAACGTCATGAGGTCCCTATTCGGTCTTGCTCCGGGTGGGGTTTGCCGTGCCCCGCGGCGTTGGCCCCGCGGGCGGTGCGCTCTTACCGCACCGTTTCACCCTTGCCTGTGCCCCGTTCGGTGGCCATCGGCGGTCTGTTCTCTGTTGCACTTTCCGTCGGCTCGCGCCGCCCAGGCGTTACCTGGCACCCTGCCCTGTGGAGCCCGGACTTTCCTCGGCATCCCGAAGGATGACGCGATCGCCCGGCCGACTCCGCCGGGCGGGATTGTGGCATGGGTGGCGGGGTGGAGCGGGAAGGGGGAGTCGGGAATCGGGAATGGAAGGTGGACGGCGGACCTGCCGCGGCATCCCCGCCCCCGAGGTCGGCAAGGCCATCAGTCCTCGAGCACCACCCATTCCCGCTTCCCGCTTCCCGCTTCCCGCTTCCCGCTTCCCGCTTCCCGCTTCCCGCTTCCCGATTCCTGCTTCCCGCCCCACCCGCCCCGCTCCACCTCACCCCCCGTACAACCCCTTCCTCGGGGCCCCGGTGATCTCCGCCGCGAGGCGGGCGGCCTGCGACGGGGGGAGGTGGGCGGCGAGGAGGGCATAGACGCGACGACCCTCGGCCAGCGCGGCGGCGGCGTCCTCGCCGGCGCCCTGCACGACCACCACGAACTCGCCGCGACGCTGGTCGGGATCCGCCGCCACGCGCGCGGCGAGCGCGGCGAGCGGACCGTCGAGCACGGTCTCGAACAGCTTGGTCAGCTCGCGCGCGAGCGCCGCCGGCCGCTCGCCGCCGAGGGTCGCCACCATGTCGGCCAGCGCGGCCTCGATCCGGTGCGCCGACTCGTAGAACACCAGGGTCCGCGGCTCCCCCGCCAGCGCCTGCAGGCGCGCGCGGCGCGCCGATTCCTTGGCCGGCAGGAAGCCCTCGAAGCAGAAGCGGTCGCTGGGGATCCCGGCCACCGACAGTGCCGCGACCGCGGCGCAGGCGCCCGGCACCGGGCTCACGCGCACACCGGCCGCGCGCGCCGCGCGCACCAGTACGAAGCCGGGATCGCTCACCAGTGGCGTGCCGGCGTCGCTGACCAGCGCCAGCGACTCGCCGCCAAGCAGCCGCGCGACCAGGCCCTCGGCCTGCGCCAGCTCGTTGTGCTCGTGCAGGGCGAGCAGCGGCCGCTCGACGCCGACGTGCTGCAGCAGCTTGCGGGTATGGCGGGTGTCCTCGGCGCAGATCGCATCGACCGCCGCGAGGACCGTCAGCGCGCGCGCGCCGATGTCCTCCAGGTTGCCGATCGGCGTGGCGACGACGTGCAGGACGCCGGGCTGCTGCTGACTCATGAGGGTACTCACCCGGTGCTGGCGAAGGGTCCGGGTATCATCGCAGCCCTTCACCACGTCGCGGACCGTCCCTGGATGAATCGCCTCATCGCGCTGTGCGCCCTCCTGTTCGTCACCGGATGCGCCTCGGTCATGGTCGACCGTGGCGGCGGCACGCGACGCGCCGCCTCGCCCGAACGCGCCGCCGAGCAGCTGGACCGGGCCCAGGCCGCCTCGGCGCTGGGCGAGGCCGAGACCGCGCTGGCCAGCCTCGAGGTCCCGGCGGAGCAGGTGCCCGAGGCGCTGCGCGCGCGCTGGCACCCGCTGCGCGCCGACCTGCTCGAGCGCACCGGCGACGATTTCGGCGCCGCTTCGGAACTCGCCTGGGCCGCGCCGACGCTTGCGGCGGCCGACCGCGCCGGCAACGCGCAGCGCATCGCGGCCCTGCTCGGCCGCCTGCCGGACCACGAGCTCGCCAGCCGCACCAGTGCGCTGCCGCCGGGCCACCCGCTCTACGACGCCGCCGCGCGCGCCATGATGCGGCGCGGGCTGACGCCGCCGCGCGCGATCGAGGGCGGCGTGGTCGCCGGCGCCGACACCAGCGCGTGGCCGCCGGCCGACCCCGACGGCTACCGGCCGCCGGAGCGCGTCGCCGTGCTGCTGCCGCTGAGCGGCGACCTCGCCGCCGCCGGCGAGGCCGTGCGCGACGGCTACCTGACCGCGCTCTACGGCGAGCACCGCCGCGTGCCCGCGGTGCGCTTCTACGACAGCGAGGTGGGCGGCGCCGGCGAGGCCTATGCGCAGGCGGTGGCCGAGGGCGCGCAGCTCGTGGTCGGCCCGCTGGCGCAGGAGGAGGTCGCCGCGCTGTTCGCGCGCGCGCCGCAGGTCCCGCTGCTGGCGCTCAACCGGGTCGACACGCCGCCACCGCCGGGCAGCGTCAGCTTCTCGCTCGCGCCGGAGGACGAGGGCGTCGCCGTGGCCGAACGCCTGCTCCAGCGCGGCCTGCGCCGGGTGCTGGTGATCGTCGGCGGCGACGACCATGCGCGCCGCAGCGCCGGCGCGTTCCGCCAGCGCCTCGCCCAGCAGGGCGGCGAGATCGTCGACGAGATCGCACTGACCACGCCCGGCCCCGACTACACCCCGATGCTGGTAGCGAGCCCGGCGATGGGCGGCTTCGACGCCGTGTTCCTGGCCATGCGCGCGCCGCAGGCGCGGCTGCTGGTCCCGCAGCTCACCGCATCCGGGCTCGGCGGGCGGCCGATGCTGGCGACCTCGCTGATCCTCTCCGGCGGCGGCAATCCGCAGCAGGACCGCGAACTCGACGGCGTCGAGTATCCGGAGCTGCCCTGGGCCCTGCTGCCGCAGCCCGGCCTGCCCGACGCGGCGAGCCTGGGCGACCGCCTGCCCTCGGCGCGCGGCAATGCGCTGCGCCTGTTCGCCTTCGGCGTCGACGCCTGGAAGCTCACCGCCTACCTCGACATGCTCGCCGGCAGCAGCGAGAGCGGGATCAACGGCGCCACCGGCGAACTCGGCCTCGACGCCTTCGGCAACGTCACCCGCACTCCGGCCTGGGCGATGTTCAGCGGCGGCCGCACGCGCCCGGCGCTGGACGGCGCGCTGATCCCCGAGCCGGTGCAGCCGGTCGGCGTGGAGGAGATCGGCGGCGACGGCGGTGCCTTCGACTGACGGCGCCGCCTGGGAGGCCTGCGCCCGCCGCCACCTCGAGCGCGCCGGCCTGCGGACGCTGGCTGCCAACGTCCGCTTCCGCGGCGGCGAGATCGACCTGGTGATGCGCGACGGCGCGGCGCTGGTCTTCGTCGAGGTCCGCTACCGCAGCCATGCCGGCTACGGCGGCGGCGCGATCTCGGTGGACGCGCGCAAGCAGCGCAAGCTCGCGCTCGCCGCCCAGCTCTACCTCGCCGGCGAACCGCGCCTGCAGGCCCTGCCCTGCCGCTTCGACGTGGTGGCCCTCGCCGGCACCCCGGCCGCGCCGCAGGTCGAGTGGATCCGCGACGCCTTCCGCCTCGACGACCTGTGACCGCCACTCCCGCCATGCGCGACCCGCTCCCGCCCGGCCTGCTGCGCCGGCTCGCCGCCTGCCTCGGCGGCGATGCGCTGCTGACCGATCCCGCCGAGCGCCTGGCCTACGGTTTCGACAACTCGCGCCGGCAGGCGATGCCGGATGCGGTGGCCCTGCCCACCGCCGACGCGCAGGTGCTCGAACTGGTCCGTGCCTGCCGCGCGCACCGCGTGCCGATCGTCGCCCGCGGCCGCGGCACCAACACCACCGGCGCGACGGTGCCGGTCGCCGGCGGCGTGGTGGTGTCGTTCGAGCGCATGGACCGCATCCGCGCGATCCGCCCCGACGACCGCCTCGCCCTGGTCGAACCCGGCGTGCTCAACGCCGACCTGCAGGTCGCCGCCGGCGCACACGGTTTCTTCTGGCCGCCCGACCCGACCTCGGCGCCCTACTGCAGCGTCGGCGGCAACCTCGCCTGCAACGCCGGCGGCCCGCGCGCGGTGAAGTACGGCGCGGCGCGCGACAACGTCCTCGGCCTGCGCGCGGTGACCGGCGCCGGCGAGCTGGTGCGCTGCGGCGCGCCGACCACCAAGGGCGCGACCGGCTACGACTTCACCCGTTTCATCGTCGGCTCCGAGGGCACCCTGGCGCTGGTCGTCGAGGCCACCCTCAGGCTGGTGCCGAAGCCGGCCGCCACCCGCAGCCTGCGCGCGCTCTACACCGACGTCGCCGCGGCCGCCGCCGCGGTCGCGCGGCTGATGGCGCAGCCGGTGGCGCCGTCGATGCTGGAGTTCATGGACGGCGACTGCGTGCGCCTGGCGCGCGAGGTCGGCGGCGCCGACATCCCCGAGGCCGGCGCGCTGCTGATGATCGAGGCCGACGGCGACGCCGACACCATCGCGCACGCCGTCGCGGCGCTGTCGCGTGCGGCGACCGGACCGGGACTCCTCGCGCTCGACGTCGCCCCCGACGCCGCCGCGCGCGAGGCGCTGTGGTCGGCACGGCGGAAGCTGTCGCCGGCCCTGCGCACGCTGGCGCCGGGCAAGATCAACGAGGACGTGGTGGTGCCGGTGTCGCGCATCCCGGCGCTGGTCGACGGGGTGCGCGCGCTGTCGGCGGAATTCGCGCTGCCGGTGCTGGCCTTCGGCCACGCCGGCAACGGCAACCTGCACGTCAACATCCTCTACCACCCGGAGGACGCGGCCGAGTCGCAACGCGCGATCGCGTGCATGCACCGCGTGTTCGACCTGGTGATCGCGCTCGACGGCATCCTCTCCGGCGAGCACGGCATCGGCCTGGTCAAGCGCGACTTCCTGCCGCGCGCGATCGACCCGGCGACGCTGGCGCTGATGCGCGCGGTCAAGGCCACCTTCGATCCCGACGGCATCCTCAACCCGGGCAAGGTGCTGCCGGCGGCGGACTGACTACAGCGGCAGGACGCGCGCGGCGAGCTGCAGCACCAGCAGCGCGAACACGCCGGCCAGCGCGTCGTCGAACATCGCGCCGAAGCCGCCCTTGATGCGGCGGTCGGCCCACGACACCGGCCACGGCTTGAGCACGTCGAACAGGCGGAACACCAGCAGCCCGGCCAGCATCCACGCCCAGCCCGCCGGCGCCGCCGCGAGCGTGATCCACATGCCGACGAACTCGTCGAGCACGACCACGCCCGGATCCTGCACGCCGGTGCGGCGGATCACCCAGCGCGCCGCCCAGCAGCCGAAGGCGAAGAAGGCGGCGAGCACCGCCACGTAGGCCGGCAGCGGCAGTTCGCGCAGGAACAGCCAGGGCGCGAGCGCGGCGATGCTGCCGACGGTGCCCGGCGCGCGCGGCGCCAGGCCGACGCCGAGGCCGGTGGCGAGCCAGCCGGCAGGGTGCTTCAGCAGGATCGGCGCGCGCAGCAGGCTGCGGTCCTGGCCGGTCGAGGTGGCGGGCTGGCTCATGGGCGGAAGTGGTCGAAGCCGGCGTGCGGCGAAGCGGCGTAGTGTCCATGCGGATCGCGCACGGCGACACCCCCACCCGCCACCACGCGGCCGATCCGCGTCGCCGCCACGCCCGTCGGCGCCAGCGCGGCATGCACGGCCGCGTCGGCATCGGCGGGGGCGGTGAAGCACAGTTCGTAGTCGTCGCCGCCGGTGAACTGGTGGCGCAGGCGCACGGCGGGCGCCAGGGCGGCCAGCGCCGCCGGGACCGGCAGCGCCCCGGCGTCGATCTCGGCGCCGACGCCGCTGGCGGCGGCGATGTGGCCCAGATCCGCCAGCAGCCCGTCGGAGACGTCGAGGCAGGCGCTGGCGAGGCCGCGCAGCGCGCGCCCGGCGGCGATCCGCGGCAGCGGGCGCTGCAGGCGCACGAGGAGATGCGCGCGCCCGTCCGCATCCGTCGCTTCGGCCGGCCGGCCCTCGCGCTCCGCGCGCAGCAGGGCCAGGCCCGCCGCCGCCTCGCCGGGAGCACCGGTGATCCATACCGCATCGCCTCTGCGCGCACCGTCGCGGCGCAGCGCGGTGCCGGCTTCGACCAGGCCGTGCGCGGTGACGTTGATCGACAGCGGCCCGCGCGTGGTGTCGCCGCCGACGAGGGCGACCTCGTGCTCGCGCGCGAGCGTGGCGAAGCCGTCGACGAAGGCGTCGAGCCAGGCGGGGTCCGCCGCGGGCAGCGACAGCGCCAGCGTGCACCAGGCCGGTCGCGCGCCCATGGCGGCGAGGTCCGAGAGGTTCACCGCCAGCGCCTTCCAGCCCAGGTCGAACGGCGGCACGTCATCGAAGAAGTGCACGCCGGCGTTGAGCGTGTCGCTGGTGACTGCGAGCTCGTGTCCGGAAGGCACGCGCAGCAGCGCGGCGTCGTCGCCGATGCCCAGTACCACGTCCGCGCGCGTGCCGGCGCGAGCGCGGATGCGGGCGATGAGGTCGAATTCGGAGAGCATCGAGGGCGCCGTAGGAGCGGCTTCAGCCGCGACCGTGGTGGAGCGCTCCATGCTGGCACGCCGCGCTGGACGCGGCAGCCCGCGGCCGAAGCCGCTCCTGCACCGGGATCAGCGGCGCCGCGCGGAGGCCTCGGCCGCGCGCCATTCCAGCGCCGCGCGGTCGAGCACGCCGTTGACGTAGGTATGGCCGTGCTCGGCACCGAAGCGCTTGACGCTCTCGATCGCCTCGTTGATCACCACCCGGTAGGGCACGTCGATGCGGTGCTGCATCTCGTAGGCGGCGATGCGCAGCGCGGCGCGCTCGATCGGGTCCACCTGGTCGAGTGGGCGGTCGAGGAAGCGGACGAGCCCTGCGTCGAGGTCGCCGCAGTGGGTGACCACGCCGCGCACCAGGTCCTCGAAGTACTCGAGATCGGCGATCTGCATGTCCTGCTCGTGGCGGAACTGCTCGAGGACCTGCACCACCGGCGTGTCCGAGATCTGCCAGGCGTAGACCGCCTGCAGCGCACGGCGACGGGCGCGCGAGCGCGCGGCGGGATCCAGGCCTTCGGGACGTCGGTTCATGCAGGGATGCTCGTGGAAGAGGAGAACAGCGCGGCGAGTTCGAGCGCGGCCAGCGCCGCCTCCTCGCCCTTGTTGCCGTGACTGCCGCCGGCGCGGGCCTCGGCGTCGGCGCGGCGCTCGACCGCCAGCACGCCGTTGGCGACCGGCAGGCGATGCTCGATCGCCACCCGCATCAGCCCGCGCGCGCACTCGTCGGCGACGTGCTCGTAGTGGCGGGTGTCGCCGCGGATCACGCAGCCCAGGGCCACCAGCCCGGCCCAGCCGCCGTCCTGGGCCAGGCGCGCCGCCGCGATCGGCAGCTCCCAGGCGCCCGGCACGCGGATCACCGCGACCGCCGCATCCTCGACCCCGCGGCCGCGCAGCGCACGCAGCGCGCCCTCGACCAGCGGCTCCACGATCTCCGGGTTCCAGCGCGTGGCGAGGATCGCGAAGCGGGCGCCGGCGGGGGCGCGCAGCTCGGCGGCGGCGGTGAAGGCGGAAGCGTGGGACATGGGGGGCGGGAGTTTACGGGATCGGGTCCGATGAGTGAGAGACGAGGAGTGCGGAGCGAAGGAACGGGCCCGGGCTCCGGGCTCTGAGTTCTGGGCTCTGGACTCCGGGCTTGGGGCTAGGGCCGGGACTCGGCGCTCGCACCTGTTCCCTGTTCCCTCTTCCCCAGACCCTGAGCCCTAACTCGTCCCGCACTCCACGTACTCCACCACCTCCAGCCCGAAGCCGGCCAGGCCGATCTGGCGGCGTGGGGTGCCGAGCACGCGCAGGCGGCCGAGGCCGAGGTCGGCGAGGATCTGCGCCCCGGCGCCGTTGCGGCGCCACTGGCCGGCATCGCGGCGATCGGCTGTGGTCGGCTCGGCGCGCAGGCGCGACAGCAGCGCCTCGGCATCGCGCTGCGCGGACAGCACCACCATCACGCCCCGCCCTTCGGCGTCGATCGCGCGCAGGGCATCGGTGGCGGCCACGCCGAAGTCGTCGCGCCGCCAGTGCAGCAGGTCGGCCAGCGGGTTCTCGACCTGGACGCGCACCAGCGTCGGCGTCGCGGCATCGACCTCGCCGCGCACCAGGGCGAAGTGCAGCTCGTGGGCGATGCGGTCGCGGTAGGTCAGCAGCCGGAATCCGCCAAACTCGGTGTCGATGGCGCGCTCGTCGATGCGCTCGACGGTGTGCTCGGTGCTGAGCCGGTACGCGATCAGGTCCTCGATCGAGCCCATCTTCAGCCCGTGCTCGCGGGCGAAGGCCTCCAGCTGCGGGCGCCGCGCCATGGTGCCGTCGGGATTGAGCACCTCGACCAGCACGCCGGCCGGCTCCATCCCCGCGAGCATCGCCAGGTCGACGCTGGCCTCCGTGTGCCCGGCGCGGCTGAGCACGCCGCCGGGGTGCGCCAGCAGCGGGAAGATGTGGCCGGGCTGGACCAGGTCGGACGGTTTCGCGTCCGCGCGCACGGCCGTGCGCACGGTATGGGCGCGGTCGTAGGCGGAAATGCCGGTGGTGACGCCTTCGGCCGCTTCGATCGAGACGGTGAAGGCGGTCTGGTACTGCGCGGTGTTGTCGCGGACCATCGGCGCCAGCCCGAGCTGGCCGCAGCGCTCGCGGGTCAGCGCCAGGCACACCAGCCCGCGCGCGTGGGTGACCATGAAGTTGATGTCCTGCGGACGCACCAGCTCCGCGGCCATGATCAGGTCGCCCTCGTTCTCGCGGTCCTCGTCGTCGACGATGACCACCATGCGCCCGGCGCGGATCTCCTCCAGCAGCTCGGGCACGGGCGCGAAGGACGTGCTCATGCCCCGCCCTCCCGCGTCGCCAGCAGGCGCTCGGCGTAGCGCGCCATGAGGTCGACCTCGAGGTTCACCCGCGCGCCGACGGCGGTCTCGCCGAAGGCGGTGTGGGCGAGCGTGTGCGGCACCAGGTTGACCTCGAAGCCGGCGTCGTCGACTGCGTTCACGGTAAGGCTGACGCCGTCCACGCAGATCGAGCCCTTCTCCGCGACGTAGCGCAGGAGCGCGCGCGGCGCGGCGAAGCGCCAGCGCTGCGAGCGCGCGTCGACGTTCACCGCCGCCACCGTGCCGGTGCCGTCGACATGGCCGGCGACCACGTGCCCGCCGAAGCGGGTGGTCGGCAGCATCGCGCGCTCGAGGTTGACCGCCGTGCCCTCGGCCAGCGCATCCAGGGTGGTGCGGGTCAGGGTCTCCACCGACACGTCGGCGACGAAGGACTCGGCGTCGTGCCCGACCACGGTCAGGCAGACGCCGTTGACCGCGATGCTCTCGCCCAGCGCCACGTCGGCGAACGGCAGCGTGCCGACCGCCACGACCAGGCGCAGGTCGCCGCCGCGCGGCTCGCGCCGGCGGATGCGGCCGACGCCCTCGATGATGCCGGTGAACATCAGGATGCCCTCCCCGTCGGGAAGCGGCGCAGGTGCGGAAGCGGACGCGACATGCCAAAGGTCTCCATGCGACGCGCACAGGGCATGCCCGCACGCGCGGACCCACGGGTCGGCGGCATGCGCGGCGTCTTCTTCATTCCGGACTGTGACCGTCGGCTCCGGAGTTCGACCGGATCTGCTGACCCCGCGCCGTGGCGGCGCGGGCGCTCGCGGGCTCGTCGCAGTGCGACCTACCGCCGGTGGGGACTTCCACCCCGCCCTGAAGACGCGATTCCCGAGGCCACCACGGCCACGGGGGCGCGCAGGCTAGCACGCGGGCCTCCTCCGCCGCCGCGCCGGGCGGCGAAACGCTCCGGTGCGTTCAGGCGCCCCGCGGGCGCAGCAGCAGGCGCAGGTCGGTGCCGACCTGGCGCGTCTCGACCGTCTCCAGGCCGATGCGTCCGGCCATGGTCTCGGGCGTGATGCCGCCGAACAGCGGCCGCCCGCGCTCGCCCAGCAGCAGCGGCGCGACGTAGAGCAGCACCTCGTCGACCAGGCCCGCACGCAGCAGCGCACCGGCCAGGGTCGGCCCGGACTCGACCTGGACCTCGTTGATGCCGCGCCGGGCCAGCAGCGCCAGCGCCGCCTCCAGCCCGACCCTGCCGTCGTCGCAGGGCACGGCGATGTGCTCGACCCTGGCGCCGCCGTGGCGGTCGGGCACGTCCTCGCCCTGCAGCAGCCAGGTCGGCGCGGCGGCGTCGTTGAGCACCGCGGCGCCCGCCGGCGTGCGTCCGCGCGAGTCCAGCACCACGCGCACCGGCGCGGCCAGGCCGCCCTCGTCGATCTCCTCCTGCGGCAGGCGTGCGGTCAGGCGCGGGTCGTCGGCGATCACCGTCCCGACGCCGGTGACCAGCGCACCGGCGCGCGCACGCCAGCGCTGCACGTCGGTGCGCGCTGCGGGCCCGGTGATCCACTTGGATTCGCCCGACGCCAGCGCGGTGCGCCCGTCCAGGCTCATCGCGAGCTTGACCCGCAGCCACGGCCGGCCGCGCTCGACGCGCGCGAAGAAGCCGCGGTTGAGTGCCCGCGCCTCGGCCTGCAGCAGGCCGGCGTCGACCTCCAGCCCGGCCGCGCGCATGCGCTCGATGCCGTGGCCGGCTTCCTGGAAGGGATCGCCGGTGGCCATCACCACCCGCCGCACGCCGGCGGCGACCAGCGCCTCCGAGCACGGCGGGGTGCGTCCGTGCAGGCTGCAGGGTTCGAGGGTGACGTAGGCGGTGGCGCCGCGCGCCGCCTCGCCCGCCTCGCGCAGCGCATGCACCTCGGCATGCGGCTCGCCGGCCCGGCGGTGCCAGCCGCGGCCGACCACCTCGCCGTCGCGCGCGATCACGCAGCCGACCATGGGGTTGGGACGCGTGCTGTAGGCGCCGCGCGCGGCCAGGCGCAGGGCCTCGGCCATCAGCGCGTGTTCGGTGGCGTCGAAGGGGGATGCGGTGGGCATCGGGGGATTGTGGCAGGGGGTGGGGCGGGAGGGCGAAGGCGAAGGTGGGAATCGGGAATGGAGGGCGCGGTTCCCGGCCTCGGGCGGAGACCCTGTGGGCGGGGCTTCAGCCCCGACCGCGGCCGCACGGCCGCGGGACGCCGGGATGGCGGGCGGGTCGGAGCTGAAGCCCCTCCCACAGGGCATTCGCGCCGAAAGCCGTGCTCAGGACGAGCGACGACGCGGCGTCGGCGGCGCCACCGGCGGGGCGACCTCGTCGAGCAGCGACAGCTGCGAGGCCGGGCCGGGGGGCAGGTCGCGCTCGAGCTTCTCGATCTCCTCGCGGAACGCCTGCACGTCCTCGAAGCGCCGGTAGACCGAAGCGAAGCGGACGTAGGCGACCTGGTCGAGTTTCTTCAGCTCGCGCATGACCAGCTCGCCGACCTGGCGCGAGGGCACCTCGCGGTCGGCGAGCTTGCGCAGATCGTTGACCACCTCGCGCACCGCGGTGTCGACCGCGTCCGCCGCCACCGGACGCTTCTGCAGGGCCCGTTCGAAGCTCACCCTGAGCTTGCGCTCGTCGAAGGCCTCGCGCCGCTCGCCGCTCTTGACGATCGCCGGCAGCTTGAGCTCGGCCGTCTCGTAGGTGTTGAACCGCTCCCCGCACTGCGGGCACTCCCGCCGCCGCCGCACGCTCAGGCCCTCGTCGGTCAGCCGCGAGTCGATGACCCGGGTGTCCTCGTGCTGGCAGAAGGGGCAGTGCATGGGCGGAGCCGGGAGTCGGGACTGGGGAATCGGGAATGGTGGGGATTATGCGGTCTTGGAGGCCAGGGCTCGTCGCAGACCGGTGAGGAGCATGCCGACCGTGCGCGCCTGCGCGAGGATGGCGTCGATCTCGTGCCGGGGCAGAAGATCCAGGCGTCCTGCGAGGAGCGCCTGGGTCTGCACCTCCGACAGCGAGCCGCGAGCCATGGAGAGGAACCGCAGATAATCGGCAGTCGACGCTCTGCCGTTGCCCTCGGCGATGCAGGACGGCACCGACACCGCCGCCTTGCGGATCTGCATCGACAGCCCGAAGCGCTCGTCCGCCGGCAGCAGGGGCGCTACCGCGTACACCATCTCGGCCAGCCGCATCGCCTCTTCCCACACCCGCAGCTCGCGAAAATCCTGTGCCATCCCACCCTCCGTGGCGTGGCCTCCCCCGCTCGTCAGACCCTCACGGGTCCCGATTCCCGGTTTCCTGTTCCCACCCTTTCACCCATACACCCGCAACCGCCCGCACTGCGCCACCACCTTGTCCCGCACCGCCGCGAGGACGGCCTCGTCCTCTGGTGCGTCCAGCACGTCGCAGATCCAGTTGGCGAGGTCGATGCAGTCGGCCTCGAGGTAGCCGCGGGTGGTGACGGCCGGGGTGCCCAGGCGCAGGCCGGACGTCACGAAGGGCTTCTGCGGGTCGTTGGGGACGCTGTTCTTGTTGACGGTGATGTGCGCGCGGCCCAGCGCCTCCTCGGCCTTCTTGCCGGTGATGCCCTTGCCGATCATGTCGACCAGCATGAGGTGGTTGTCGGTGCCGCCGGAGACGATCTTGTAGCCGCGCTCGACGATGGTCCGCGCCATGGCCTGCGCGTTCTTCACCACCTGCGCCTGGTAGGCCTTGAACTCCGGCTCCAGCGCTTCCTTGAAGGCCACCGCCTTGGCCGCGATGACGTGCATCAGCGGGCCGCCCTGGATGCCGGGGAACACGATCGACTGCAGCTTCTTGGTCAGCTCCTCGTCCGCGCCCTTCGCCAGGATGATGCCGCCGCGCGGGCCGCGCAGGGTCTTGTGGGTGGTCGAGGTGACCACGTGCGCATGTGCCATCGGGCTCGGGTAGACGCCGGCGGCGACCAGGCCGGCGACGTGCGCCATGTCGACGAAGAGGTAGGCGCCGACCTTGTCGGCGATGGCGCGGAAGCGCGCCCAGTCGACCACCCGCGAATAGGCGCTGAAGCCGGCGACCACCATCTTCGGCCTGTGCTCGAGGGCGAGGCGCTCGACCTCGTCGTAGTCGATCAGGCCCTGGTCGTCGACGCCGTACTGGACGGCATTGAACAGCTTGCCGGAGGCGTTGACCTTGGCGCCGTGGGTCAGGTGCCCGCCGTGGGCCAGGGACATGCCGAGGATGGTGTCGCCCGGCTGCAGCAGGGCGAAGTACACCGCCTGGTTGGCCTGCGAGCCCGAATGCGGCTGCACGTTGGCGTAGTCCGCGCCGAAGAGCTGCTTGAGGCGGTCGATCGCCAGCTGCTCGGCGACGTCGACGTACTCGCAGCCGCCGTAGTAGCGCTTGCCCGGATAGCCTTCGGCGTACTTGTTGGTCAGCGCGCTGCCCTGCGCCTCCATGACCCGGGGGCTGGCGTAGTTCTCGGACGCGATCAGCTCGACGTGGTCCTCCTGGCGACGACGCTCGTCGGCGATGGCCTGGGCCAGTTCCGGGTCGTAGCCCTCGATCCGCATGCTGCTGGGGAACATCCGCGCCTCGCAAAGTCCGGGGAAAGACGCGGAAGTTTAGACCCGGCGCGGGGTTGCGGCCATGCCGCGGCCCGCGCCGGATCGCCGGTCAGGCCGCCGCGCCAGCGCCGAAGCGGCTCCAGTCGAGCCGCCGGGTGGCGAACATCACCGCCGCCAGCAGCGCGAACAGGGCGACGCTGCCGACCAGCAGCGCATACGTCTCCGAGCGCAGCAGGCCGTACAGCAGGCCATACAGGAGCGCCAGCAACAGGGCGAAGCCGACGCCCCGGCGCCGGCCACCGAGGACGCCGCCCATGTAGCTGGCGACCAGGCCGATGCAGGCCAGCGCCGCGAGCAGGTACGCGGGACCGAAGCCGATGTGCTCGGAGAGCGCCAGCAGCAGCAGGAAGAACAGCCCCAGGGCCAGGCCGGTCAGCCCGTACTGCACCGGGTGCACCGCCACCCCGCGCAGCGCCTCGACGAGGAACACCGCGCCGAACACCAGCACCAGGAACAGCAGGCCGAACTTCATCGCGCGGTCGGTCATCAGGTAGCGGTCCACCGGATCGACCAGGCGCAGCCCGAACGTCGTTTCCTCCAGCCCGAAGCAGCCGTCGGCACCCGCGCCGGCGCAGCGTCCCAGCACCTGCTGCGCATTGCTCGCCAGCCGCGAGATGCGCCATTCGGCCTCGAAGCCGGCATCGCCCACCCGCCGCGTGTCGGGCAGGTAGTTGCCGTCGAAGCTCGGGTGCGGCCAGTCGCCGCGCACGGTGACGCGGGTGTCGCTGCCGGCCGGGACGAAGCGCAGCGACTCGGTGCCGATCAGATCGGCGCTCAGCGCCATCTGCAGCCGGCCGCCGGCCAGCGCCGCCGCGGGAAGGCGCGCGTGCACGCCCTCGGCGAGCCAGGCCTGGCCGCTGCCGGGCTCGACCTGCAGGGCGCGGCCGTCGACCTCCAGGTCGATGCCGCGGATGCCGCGCGCGTCGCCCAGACCCAGCCCGAGGCGCGCGCCGGTGCGGCGGTAGCTCAGCACCTCGCCCTCGGGCGCCGGGTCGGGCGGCACCGCGAAGACCGCCTCGAGCGTCAGCGCATCGCGGTACAGCGGCACCGTGAACAGGCCGCGCCGGCGCGTCTCGGTGGTGAGCGTGCTGTCGGCGACGAGCGTCTCCGGCAGGACCAGCTCGTACACCGTCTCGCGCAGGGTGCCGCCCTCTCCAGCGTCGCGGCCGCGTCCCTCGGCATGCCTCGCACGCACCACCCGCTCGGCCTCGATCAGCAGGTAGGGACCGACCAGGCGCTGCGGCCGGCTCGAGGCGCGCGCGATCTCCGCGGCGGCCTCGGCGCCGCGCGCCTGGCGCTCGTGGACCAGGCCCCGCATCAGCAGGAGCGGAATGGCCAGGACCAGGACCAGGGCCCCGATCATCAGCAGTTTGAGCATCACGCGCATGGCGACCTCCTCGGATGGAGGGCGGCATTGCAGCGCAGCTGGCGGCCGCGTCCCGGGCGCAGGCGGGGCGCGATCCGGGCGGAATGTGGCCGATCGCGGGCGGACGCCGCGCCGCGCGGTGTCGCCACGCGGCACGATGCGCGATAATGGCCGGCCCTTCACGTCCATGGACGCCGCGCCCTGCGCGCCGGCGCTCCCTCCCTGCGCCCCGGCCGGAGACCCCATGTCGCAATACATCTACACCATGAACGGCGTGTCCAAGACGGTCCCGCCGAAGCGCCAGATCATCAAGGACATCTCGCTGTCGTTCTTCCCCGGCGCCAAGATCGGCCTGCTCGGCCTGAACGGCGCGGGCAAGTCCACCGTCCTCAAGATCATGGCCGGCGTCGACACCGACTTCTCCGGCGAGGCGCGGCCGCAGCCGGGCATCAAGGTCGGCTACCTGGAGCAGGAGCCGGCGCTGAACCCGGAGCACACCGTGCGCCAGGCGGTCGAGGAAGGCGTCGGCGAGGTGCTGAGCGCCCAGGCCGAGCTCGACAAGGTCTACGCCGCCTACGCGGAAGAGGACGCCGACTTCGACAAGCTCGCCGCCGAGCAGGCGCGCCTGGAGGCGATCCTCGCCGCCGGCGACGCGCACCTGGTCGAGCAGCAGCTCGAGGTCGCCGCCGATGCCCTGCGCCTGCCGCCCTGGGATGCGGTCGTCGGCAACCTCTCCGGCGGCGAGAAGCGTCGCGTCGCGCTGTGCCGCCTGCTGCTGTCCAAGCCGGACATGCTGCTGCTCGACGAACCGACCAACCACCTCGACGCCGAATCGGTGGAGTGGCTGGAGCAGTTCCTCGCCCGCTACACCGGCACCGTGGTGGCCGTCACCCATGACCGCTACTTCCTCGACAACGCCGCCGAGTGGATCCTTGAGCTCGACCGCGGCCGCGGCATCCCGTGGAAGGGCAACTACACCGAGTGGCTGGTGCAGAAGGAGGACCGCCTCAAGCGCGAGGAATCGCAGGAGAAGGCGCGCCAGAAGGCGATCCAGAAGGAGCTCGAGTGGGCCCGCTCCAATGCCAAGGGCGGCCGCTCCAAGGGCAAGGCGCGCCTGGCGCGCATCGAGGAGCTGCAGTCGGTCGACTACCAGCGCCGCAACGAGACCAACGAGATCTTCATCCCGCCGGGCGAGCGCCTGGGCAGCAAGGTGATGGAGTTCAAGAACGTCAGCAAGAGCTTCGGCGACCGCCTGCTGATCGACGACCTGAGCTTCGTCGCCCCGCCCGGCGCCATCGTCGGCATCATCGGCCCCAACGGCGCCGGCAAGTCGACCCTGTTCAAGATGATCACCGGCCAGGAGAAGCCCGATTCCGGCAGCATCGAGACCGGGCCGACCGTCAACATCGCCTACGTCGACCAGAGCCGTGACGCGCTCACGGGCAACCACAACGTCTTCCAGGAGGTGTCGGGCGGCTCGGACATCCTCAACATCAACGGCATCGAGATCCAGTCGCGCGCCTACATCGGCCGCTTCAACTTCAAGGGCCAGGACCAGCAGAAGCTGGTCGGCACCCTCTCCGGCGGCGAGCGCGGTCGCCTGCACCTGGCCAAGACCCTGCTGCAGGGCGGCAACGTGCTGCTGCTCGACGAGCCGTCCAACGACCTCGACATCGAGACCCTGCGCGCGCTCGAGGACGCACTGCTCGAGTTCCCCGGCAACGCCTTCGTGATCTCGCACGACCGCTGGTTCCTCGACCGCATCGCCACCCACATCCTCGCCTTCGAGGGCGACTCGCACGTGGAGTTCTTCCAGGGCAACTACCGCGAGTACGAGGAGGACAAGAAGCGCCGCCTCGGCGACGAGGCCGGTCCGCGCCGCATCCGCTACAAGGCGCTGAAGTAGGCCACGACGCGCCGTTGGTAAAACTAAGGGCGGGCGCAGCGATGCGTCCGCCCTTTTTCGTCACGGCCGCAGACGTCGATCAGCCGGCGATCCCGAACACCTGCCGCAGGTAGGCGACGTAGCCGGCGTCCTCGCACATGCTCTTGCCGGGCGAGTCGCTGAGCTTGGCCACCGGCTGGCCGTTGCAGCGGGTCATCTTGATCACCAGCGAGGGCGCCGGCACGCCGAGGTCGTTGGTGAGGTGGGTGCCGATGCCGAAGGCCACGCGGCAGCGGCCGCGGAAGTGCGCGTGCAGGCGCAGCACCTTGTCGATGTCGAGCGCATCGCTGAACACCAGGGTCTTGGTGCGCGGGTCGACGCGGTTGACCTCGAGGTGGGCGAGGATGCGCTCGCCCCAGGCGAAGGGGTCGCCCGAGTCGTGACGCATGCCGTCGAACAGCTTGCAGAAGTACATGTCGAAGTCGGCGAGGAAGGCATCGAGGCCGACCACGTCCGACAGCGCGATGCCGAGGTCGCCGCGATACTCCTGCGCCCAGTTCTCCAGGGCGACCTTCTGCGAATCGCGCAGCCGCGGTCCCAGCGCCTGGTGCGCCTGCAGCCATTCGTGCGCCATCGTGCCCAGCGGGGTCATGCCGAGCTCGCGCGCGAACATCACGTTGCTGGTGCCGACCAGGCGCGGGCCCAGCCCCTCGCGCAGCGCGCCCAGCACCTCGCGCTGCCAGTCGCCGGCATGGCGGCGGCGCGTGCCGTAGTCGGCGATCGCGATCTCGGCGGCGGGATCGGCCTCGACCAGCCGCCCGATCTTGCTCCGCAGCCGCCGCCGCCCCTCCTCCCGGTCGGCGCGGCCGCCATGGCGCGACCAGACCTCGCTGACGATCGCCAGCAGCGGCACCTCGAAGAGGATGGTGTGCAGCCACGGCCCGCGGATCACCAGGTCCAGCCCGCCGCCGTCGCCGCGCGCCAGGTGCACGTACTTGCGGTCGAGGTGGAACAGGCCGAGGAAGTCGACGAAGTCCGGACGGATGAAGCGCAGGCCGCGCAGGTAATCGAGTTCCTCGGCGCCGAAACGCAGCGCGCACAGCGCGTCGATCTCGGCGGAGATCCCGTCGATGCAGGCGCCGAGGTCGAGGCCCGGCGTGCGGCAGCGGAACCGGTACTCGACCTGCGCCGCAGGATGCTGGTGCAGCACCGCCTGCATCATCGTGAACTTGTAGAGGTCGGTGTCGAGGAGGGTCGGGATCAGGGGCATGGCCGATGGAGCGAGGGGGGTTCGGAAACGGGGACCGGGAGGGAGTCGGGTCCGATGCGAGCGACACGCGTGGTCGACGCGAGTATCGGCCATCGTGCCGCCGAGGACCGGCGTCCCGGCTCCGATTCCCGATTCCCGCCTCCGTCCCCCACACTACCCGCCTCCGACACCGCCCCACCTCCCATGTCCTTCATCGACCGCCTCCGCGCCCGCTGGCGCGATCACGACACCCTGCTCTGCGTGGGCCTCGACCCCGAGCCGGCGCGCTTTCCCGCGCACCTGCGCGACGCGCCGGACGCGGTGTTCGAGTTCTGCCGTGCGATCGTCGATGCCACCGCGGAGCTGGCCTGCGCGTTCAAGCCGCAGATCGGCCACTTCGCGGCGCTGGGTGCGGAGGAGGCGCTCGCGCGGCTGGTCGCACATATTCACCACACGCATCCTGGCGTGCCGGTGATCCTCGATTCCAAGCGCGGCGACATCGGTTCGACCGCGCGGCACTACGCCGCCGAAGCCTTCGACCGCTACGGCGCCGACGCGGTGACGGTCAACCCCTACCTCGGCCGCGACAGCGTCGAGCCGTTCCTGGAGCGCGCCGACCGCGGCGTCATCGTGCTGTGCCGCACCTCCAACCCCGGCTCCGGCGAATTCCAGGACCTCGTCGTCGAAGGCCGCCCGCTCTACCAGCACGTGGCCGACCGCGTCGCCCGCGACTGGAACGGCAACGGCAACTGCATGCTGGTGATGGGCGCGACCTGGCCCGAGGAACTGGCGCAGGTGCGCGCGCGGGTCGGCGAGCTGCCGTTCCTGGTGCCGGGCATCGGCGCCCAGGGCGGCGACGTCGACGCGGTGCTGCGCAACGCCGCCACCGCCGACGGCAGCGGGCTGGCGATCAGCTCCTCGCGCGCCATCCTCTACGCCGGCGGCGGCGCCGATTTCGCCGCGGCCGCGCGCACCGCGGCGCTGGCCCAGCGCGATCAGATCAACCGCGCCCGCGGCCGCTGAGGCCGCGCCGGCCGCGGGGATAGGACGCGCGGCGTGATCGCGGCAGAATTGCGCACCGTCAGGACTCCCGCGGATACGCCATGAGGGCACGGATCGAGGACGTGGCGGCGGCCGCGGGCGTATCCATGAAGACCGTCTCGCGCGTGCTCAACAACGAGCCGAACGTGCGCGAGGAGACCCGGCGCCGCGTGCAGGAAGTGGTCGAGCGGCTGCACTACGCGCCCAACCTGTCGGCGCGCAGCCTCGCCGCGCAGCGGTCCTACGTGGTGGCGCTGATGTACGACAACCCCTCACGCAACTACCTGATGGAGATCCAGGTCGGCGTCCTCGACGCCTGCCGCGCGCAGCACTACAACCTGGTGCTGGGGCCCACGCACTGGGGCACGGAGGGCTTCCTCGGCGAGGTGACCGGCCTGATCCGGCAGTCGCGGGTCGAGGGACTGGTGCTGACGCCGCCGCTGACCGACGACGCCGCCCTGCTGGCCACGCTCGACGGACTGGGCGTGCCGTTCGCGAGCATCTCGCCGCAGGTGCAGACCGGGCGCATCGGCGTGACCCTGGACGAGCACGCCGCCGCCGCCGAGATGGTCACCTACCTGATCTCGCTCGGGCACCGCCGCATCGGCCACATCACCGGCCACCGCAGCCACGGCGGCTGCGCCTGGCGCCACGCCGGCTACCGCGAGGCGCTGGCGCGCGCCGGGATCGAGTACGACCCGGAGCTGGTGATCGCGGGCGAGTTCGACTACGAGTCCGGCGTGCGCACCGGCGGCCGGCTCCTGGACCTGCCGGAGCGGCCGACCGCGATCTTCGCCGCCAACGACGACACCGCCGCCGGCGTGCTGCGGGCGGCGAGCCTGCGCGGGCTCGAGGTACCGCGCGACCTGTCGCTGTGCGGCTTCGACGACACGCCGATGTCGCAGCAGATCAACCCGCCGCTGACCACGGTGCGCCAGCCCAGCCGCGCGATGGGGCGGCTGGCGACGCTGGAGCTCATCAAGGCCATCCGCGGACCCGAGGCCGGGCGCATGCTGCGCGTGGACTACGCCCTGCAGCTGCGCGAATCGGCTGCGCCCTACCGCGCCCCGCGCTGACTGCCCCGCCGCCGCGGCAGCGGCAGCGGCAGCGGCCGCGAGCTCAGCCGCGCACGGCGCGCAGCAGTTGGCGGGGCAGGATCAGGCCGAAATGCCCCCAGATTGCGACGAACGCGAACGCGCGCCGCAGCGCCCCCACGCCGCGCCCCTCGAACTTCACGAAGTAGCGCCACAGCCCGCGGTGCTTGTGCCACTCCACGAACAGCGGCCGGCTGCGGCTCGACACCCCCCGCACGTGCAGCACGCGCACGTCATTGGCGACGGCGACGCGGCGGCCGGCGTCGCGCACGCGGCGGCAGAGATCGAGGTCCTCGGCGTGCAGGCGGTAGCCCTCGTCGAAGCCGCCGAGCGCCGCGTACAGCGCGCGCGGCATCAGCATCAGCGCGCCCGAGGCCGCGTCGACCGCCTGCAGCGCCGCGTCGGTGGGCGCGAGCGCCAGGGCGCGGGCGCCGCCGAGCATGGCGGCGAGCGTCGGCTCGCGCCGGCGCGCGGCGCCGTCGCGCACGCCGACCTCGTCGACCAGGTCGGCGCCGACCAGGCCCAGCCCGGGATCGGCTTCCATGTGCGCGCGCAGTCGCGACAGGGTGTCGGGCTCGAGCATGAGGTCCGGGTTGACCAGCGCGATCCACGGCGAATCGCCCATCGCCGCGCCCTGGTTGCAGGCGCTGCCGAAGCCGACGTTGGCGGTGTTGGCCCACGGCCGCAGCCGCGCGTCGTCCATGCCGACCGCGGCGACCCGGTCGCGGGTGCCGTCGTCGGAAGCGTTGTCGACCACGATCGCCGCGGCGACGTCCTCGGCGGCGAGCACGCGCCGCAGGCAGGCCTCGATGGTCGAGGCGCTGCGGTAGGTCACCACCACCACGTCGATCGCGCCGCCGGCGGCGGGGTCAGGCGAAGAGGTCACGCTGTCCTCCGGACGGCGGCCGCCGCGCCAGCGCCGCCTCCAGCGCCGCACGCGGTGCACGCAGCGGGTCGTCCATCAGGAAGCGCGCGACCGCCGCGGTCAGTCCCGGCCAGCGCGCCGCGAGGGCGGCCTGGTCGCCAGGGGCCGGGACGGCCTCGCGCGACCGCGCGACGAAGGCGTCGTCGGCGAGCACGTTGCGCCAGCCGAGGCCGGCGAGGCGCGCGCAGAGGTCGGCCAGGGCCGCCTGCAGCGAGCCGTAGCTATCGGCATCCAGACCGCCCGCCGCGGCGCAGGCCGACTGCCGCAGCAGCACCGCATGGGCGACCGCCACCGGCAGTGCGGGCCGCACCGGCGCCGTCCCGGCGGCCGCCGCGGCGAGAGCCTCGAGGTCGGCCGGCGGCGGATTGATCTCGCCGATCCGGGGCCAGGCGGCGAGTTCGCCCACGTTGCACCAGGGCGTGACCGTGGCGACCGCAGGGTCGGCGGCCAGCGCCGCGACCATCCGCGGCAGCCAGGTCCCGGCCGGACGCGCATCGGCGGCCAGCAGCAGCACGTCCTCGCCGGCGCAGGCGCGCATCGCCTCGGCGAGCAGCCGCACCGGACCGCAGGGCCGGCTGCGGCGGGTGCAGTCGGCCGCGAGTCGCGTGCGCGCCAGCCAGCGCTCGACCAGGGCCATCACGCGCGGTTCGGCGGCGGCATCGTCTACCAGCCACACCCGCGCGCCCGCCGGGAGCGTGCGTTCGAGCGCAGCCAGGCAGTCGTCGAGCGCGTCCAGGGCGTTGTCCAGCGGGATCACGACGACCGGCAGGCCGCCGCCGTCCTCGCCGCGCGCCGCGCCCACCGGCCCGTCCCGCCTGACCGCTCCCCTGCCCACGCCGCGTCCTCAGGGCTGTCGCGGCGCCGCGTCCTGCGTACGCAGCGGCTCGAGCGCGCGGAAGCGTGCGCCGTACTGGTCGGTGAAGTCGCGTGCCTCCTCGGCATTGCGCAGGACCCGGGGGGTGATGAGGATCACCACCTCCTGGCGGTCGGTGTTGCGCGTCTGCTGGCCGAACAGCGCCCCGATCACCGGGATCCGGCTCAAGCCGGGGATGCCGGAGCGCCCGCTCGCCGAGCTGTCGGAGATGAGGCCGGCGAGCATGATCGTCTCGCCGCTGCGCACCGCCGCCTCGGTCTGCAGCTGGCGGGTGTTGATCGACGGGTTGGGGTTGTCCGCGGTGACCGTGCTGTAGTCGGGCGTGGAGATCTCCTGGATGATCTCCATGAACACGGTGCCGTCGCCGCTGACGCGCGGACGCACCTTGAGGATCGTGCCGGTGTCGATGTAGTTGGTCGTGCCGAGCGCGGTGTCGCTGCCGGTGATGGTGTTGATCGAGGTGGTGATGATCGGCACCTGGTCGCCGACGTTGAGCGAGGCCTCGGCATTGTTGCGCACCGTCACCGAGGGCGTGGACAGCACCTGCACGTCGCTGACCTCGTCCAGCGCGCTGAGGATCGCCACCGAGTCGTCGCCGGCGAAGATCCAGCCGAGCCCGGAGCCGGGCGTGATGCTGCCGGCGTAGCTGCCGAGGCTGCGCCGCGAGGCGGCGAGCTGGGCCAGGCCGGGATAGTCGCTGGCGTCGAGGTTGTTGCCGACGGCGTTGTCGAAGAACCAGCTCACGCCGTAGCGCAGGTCGCCGCTCAGCGAGACCTCCACGATCTGCGCCTCGATGTGCACCTGCGCCGGCATCACGTCCAGCTGCTCGATCACCCGGCGGATCGATTCCCAGCGCGAACGGTTGGCGCGCACGATCAGCGCGTTGCTCTCCTCGACCGCGGCCACGCCCACTTCCTGGCCCTCGATCTCGAACTGCACCGATCCGCTCTGCACCCCGGCCTCGCCGCCGAAGTCCAGCGCACCGAGTTCGCTGCCTCCGCTGGACAGGCCGTCGGAGCGTCCGCTGCGGGAGCTGGTCGTGCCGGTGTCGCGCATGCTGCCGACGGTGGAGCGGGTCAGGCCCGGCGCCAGCGAGCCGCCGCCCCCGCCGGAGCCGCCGTAGACCTCGCTCAGCCGCTGGGCGAGGTCGTAGGCCTTCACGTACTTGAGCTGGTAGGTGAACAGCTCCGCGCCGCTGCCCGCGTCCATCTCGCGCAGCCAGCGCTCGATGTGGCCGAGGTAGCGCGGCTGCGGGGTGATGACCATGATCGAGTTGGTGCCCGCCAGCGGCATGAAGCGGAACATGCCGGCCACCGGCGTCTCGCTCTGCGGGCCGAAGGCCTGGTCGAGCTGCTCGACCGTCTCCTCCGCATTGGCCGAGTCGAGCGGGAAGATGCCGACCGACATGCCGGCCAGCCAGTCGACGTCGAAGATCTCGACGGTGCGCAGGTAGTTGGCCAGCTCGCTGCCGGTGCCGGCCAGGGTGATCACGTTGCGGCCGTTGTCGACGTTGATGATGGATCCGGGGCGGGTGTAGGGGGTGAGCACCTTCTCCATCTCGATCGCCGAGATGTAGCGCAGCGGCACCGCGCGCACCTCGTAGCCGCGGGCGGAGGCCGCGCTGCCGGCGCTCGGCGCGAGATTGCCGGCCACCGCCTGGTCGGCCGGCACCACGCTGTAGCGACCGTCGCTCCAGACCAGGCGCGCGTTGTTCCAGGCCAGCGCGGTCTCCAGCAGGCTGAGCGCCTGGTCGGCACCGACCGGCCGCGGCGTGGCCAGCGTCACCGTGCCCTGCACGCCCGGCGCGATCACGTAGTTCTGCTGCAGCAGGTCGCCGAGGATGGCCTTGACCACCGCGTGCACCGACTCGCCCTCGAAGTTGAAGGTCGCCTCGCCGCCGCCGCCGAAGCGCGGCGGCGGGGCCATCGCCGCGTCCCGGTCGATCAGCTGCCCGCTGCCGGGCAGCAGGCGCGCGCGCGAGGCCTCGGCCTCGCGCCGCGCCACCGGGTCGGCGTCGGTCTGGACGACGGGCGTGGGCGTGCGCTGGATGGTCGGCACCGGCGGCGTCGCGCAGCCGGCCAGCAGCGCGGCGATCGCGACGGCGGCGGTGGCGCGCGCGCGGCGCGGACGGCGAAGGGGGGGCTGGATCATTCCGTCACTCTACATTCGCGTTCGGATCGGACGCCTGCGCCTCGCGCTGCCTGCGCAGCTGCTCGCGACGTTCCTGGATGCGCCGGCGGATGCGCTCGGCCTGTTCTTCGGGCGAGGGGCCTGCATCGGCCTCGTCATTGTCTTCCTCGGACTCCGGCGCGCCGCGCCGGCCCTCCTCGGCCTCGCGCCGCGCACGTTCGAGTTCGGCGGCGCGCGCGGCGAGTTCGTCGGGGGTCAGCCCGCGCGCGCGGTCCAGGCGGTCCTCGCGCGGCGCCGCAGGTGCCTGCAGCGCCGTCGGCGGCTCCCCGCCCTGCCCGTCGTAGACCTCCAGGCGCAGCCGGCTCTCGCCCTCCGGCCCCGCCAGCACCGCCTCGCGCGGCGCGAGTTCGAGCAGGCTCCAGTCGGGCGCGCCCTCGAGCGGCTGCCCGACCGGCACCCGGAACACGCGCTTGCGGTCCTGGCGATCGCTCAGGATCGCCATGCGCAACCGCGGGGTGAGGATCACGCCGGTCAGCACCAGGTCGAGCGGCGGCGCGGCATCGCGCGGCTCGGCCGGCCCGTCCTGCGGGCGCCGGTCCGGCGAGAACAGCGGGCGCGCGGCAATCTCGGCGCGATCGACCGGCAGCGCGGTCGCCGCCGCGCCGGCCGCCGCGCGCGGCAGCGGCGGCAACAGGGCGGCGTCGTCGGGCAGCGGCGCGACCCGCGTGCCGAGCCCCGCCGCCGCCAGCAGCGCGGCCAGCAATGCCCAGGCAGCCAGCGCGGCGGCGATCCACATGCCCGGCGTCTGCAGGTCACTGCGCATCCAGCGCCTCCGTCTGGCTGCGCAGGTAGCCGTAGAGATCGAAGCTGATGTCGAGCCCGCGCGGGATCGCCTCGTTGCGCGCGGTGCGATAGGCACGCCGCGCCTGGATGGTCATGTCGTCGACGAACAGCTGCGGGCGGCCGCTCTCGAGCGCGGCGAGGATCGCGGCGAAGTCGTCGATGCCGCAGTTGAGCCGGACCTGGATCGCGACGCGCACGTAGCGCTCGTCGCCGCGCTGGGTGGCCGGGCTCGGGGTGCGGTTGATGATGTCGCAGCCCGACGGCGCCTCGTCGCGCACGATCGTGTCCAGGCGCTGCATCAGGCCGGCGGCGGCGAGCTGGCTGCTGGCCTCGGGCAGGAAGCCGGGATCGGCCTGCTCGGTGTCGCGCAGCCCCGCCAGCCGCGCCTCGATCTCCGGACGCTGGCGCACGTGCATCCGCATGCGCAGCTCCTGCTCGCGCAGGTCGGCGATCTCGCCCTCCACCGCCAGCAGCGGCGCGGTCCACCACCAGTGGACCAGCACCAGGTAGGCAAGCGCCACGGCCGCCAGCAGCAGGCCGAGCGCGAGGGCGCGCGAGCGCAGGCGGCTGCGGTCAACGCGCGGCATCGGCGGCCTCCTTCGGTGCCGCGGCGGCGGGCGTGGCCAGGCCGGCGGTGAGGGTGAAGCGCTCGCGGCCGCTGCGGGCGTCGGCCTGCACCGAGCCCGACAGCGCCGGCGCCACCAGCAGCGGCGAGTCCTGCAGTGCCGCGACCAGGGCCGAAGCCTGGTCGCTGAGCCCGATCATGCTGACCCGGTCGGCGCTGACCGTCAGCCGCTCCAGCGAGGTGCCGTCGGGGATCCGGCGGGTCAGCTCGTCGAGCAGGGCGACCATGCCAGGCCGGGTGGCGCGGCGTTCGGCGAGAAAGCTGGCGCCGCCGGAGGCGTCGTCCAGGCGCATGCGCAGCGCCTGCACCGCCTGCGCCTCGCGGCGGCGCTCGGCCACCTCCGCACGCAGTTCGTCGGCAACGGCGAGGCGGTTGTCCAGGGTCTGCCACAGGGCGAACCCGCAGGCCGCCACGGCCACGGTCGCGAGCGCCAGGCGCAGCATGCGCGCGCCGTCGCGCCGCGCGATGCGCCGCTCCGGCGGCAGCAGGTTGAGTCCGAGCGTCGCCCCGGGGCGCGCCGGGTCCTCGACGTCGACGCCGTCCAGCGTGTCCGCCAGTGGGCCCAGCGCGGCGAGTGCCGCTTCGAGGGCGTCCTGCGGCAGGACCACGAGCTCCACCTCGATCTGGCGCGCCTCCGCATCGCGGCGCAGCAGGCGGTGGTCGAACACCACCTGTTCCGCGCGGAACGGGGTCTGCCGATCGAGTTCGAACCGGAGCACGTCGTGCAGGCGTTCGGCAGCCGCCAGTGGCAGCGTCATCCGTCGCCGCAGCACCCGCGCCGCCGGCAGCGCCAGCCAGCGGCTGCGAGCACCCTGGGCCAGCGCGGCCTCCAGCGGGTCCGCGGCCGCGGCGAACTCGCCGGCAGGCACCGCGATGCAGTCGCGCGCGCCGGGCCCGCCGTCGATGCAGACCTCGACCGCATCGCCCAGCGGACGGATCCATACGCGCCCGCGGCCGCGACGCAGCAGGGTGCGCAGGCGCGCCGGCAGCAGTGCCTCGAGTTCGCCCCGCCACCACGAGAGCAAGCCCGGCAGCGCGCTCGCGCCGTAGCGTCCGCGGAGCCGCGACAGCGGCCGCGACAGGCGTTCCGGAGCCGCCATCGTCAGCAAGCGCGTCCGCGGCAGCCGCCACGTGCAGGCGCGGAACAGGAACGTCGGCAGGCGGCAAGCATCACTCGATCTCTCCCAGCCGCCAGCTCAGCGGAACGTAGACCCTGTCCCCCGGTCCACCGCCCGCGCGCACGACGGCGGCGATCACCGCCGCGGTGCCGTCGGGCATGGTGACGGAGGCATCAATACTATACGTTCCGGTCCCCAGCGCGACCGCGGCGGGATCGAGTTCCGGGTCGATCCCGGCGCCCTCTCCGCGCAGGGCCAGCTGCGCCAGGATCTGTTCCTCGTCGAGGCCCAGGGCGACGAGCACCGGGGCCTGGGCGAAGGTCGGATTCGGCACCGCCAGCCCCGAGAACACGGTGAACGCCGCGGCGCTGTCGCGGTAGAGCGCGGGCGTCATGCCGAGCACCTGCTGCAGTTCGGCGACGGTGTCGAAGGGTGCGTTCTTGGCGCCGTAGGGCCGGCCGGCGTCGGCGTAATCGGCGCTCTCCGCACCGCCGCCCGGCGGCGACAGCTCGTCGGGATCGCGCCAGTCGACGACCGCGCCGGCCAGCCGCGCGGCCGCGTCCTCGTCCAGCCCGCGCGTGGCGAAGAACTGCGCCAGCAGGGCCGGATCGGCGGCATTGAGGTCGATCTTGCCGGACTCGTCGACGATCGCCAGCTCCACCTCGACGCCGTCGAAGGGCATCCGGTAGCCGCGCCCGTCCGGATGCCAGCGCCGCAGCGGGTCGGGATCCTGCAGCCGCAGCATGGCGTAGTCGATCCCCGCCTGCGCCGCCAGCCGCGCCTGCGTGCCGCTGCGCATCGCCCGGCCCTGCAGCGCCTCGGTGCGCGAGGCCAGGCCGAAGCCGCCGACCAGCACGGTCAGCAGCGCAAGCAGCCACAGCACCAGCAGCAGCGCCGCACCGCGGACGGCCGGGCGGCGGGCGTTCACGGCTGCCCCTGCATCGAGGCCGACATCGGCAGCGCGCCGTCGCCGCGCAGCAGCATGGGGATCTCGAGATCGGGCCAGCGCTGCGCGCCGGCGAACTCCAGCCGCAGGCGCAACATCACCGGCAACTGCGCGCGCAGCTCCCAGTCGTCGTCGCTCCAGTCGGTCAGTGCGCCCTCGTCGTCGAGCCCGCGGAACTCGAAGCGCGCGTCCGCGATGCCGGCGAGCAGCACCTCGGGCGGACGCGCGTCCGGGTCCTCGACGATGCGGTCGCCCAGCAGCATGCGATGGTCGAATTCCAGCCGCAGCGCGTCGCCGTCGCGCACGATCCGCAGCCGCTGCAGCTGCGGACCGCCGCGGGCGAGGAAGCCGGGCATCGGCGCGACGAACTCCACCTCGTCGCGACTGCCGCGGAAGACCGTCGCCACGCCGGTGTCGGCATCGCGTTCGAACGGCATCGGCATCGCGCTCTGCAGCTGGCGCCGCAGGAAGCCCTGCGCCGCGCGCACGCGATCGGTGCGCGCGGCGATGTCCTCGGCGCGCTGCACCGAGCCGGTGGCGGTGCGCAGCGTGGCGTAGGCCAGCACCAGGCCCGCCGCGAGCAGGGCGGTGGCCAGCACCACCTCCAGCAGGGTGAAGCCGCGCATGCCGCGCCTCACGGCCGCAGCCCCCGCGCGGCGGCCGCCGGCGGCGGGAGTGCGTCGGCGTCGATGCCGGCGTGCAGCGTCGACAGCCGCAGGCGCTGGGCCGGGCCGCCCTCGTCCCAGTCCACCTCGAGCACGACGTGGCGCAGGCGCCCGGGCGGCGGCGCCGGCGCGTCCAGCCCGGCATCCGCCTCGGCGAGCAGCGGGTCGGCGTAGTCCTCGACGGTCAGCGTCCAGCGGTAGCGGCCGTCGCCGAACTCGCCCTGCTCGCGTCCCGGCTCGACCAGCCCTGCGGCCATGCGCGTGGCGATGAGCGATTCGCCGTACAGCGCCGCCTCGCTGGCCGCCTGCGCGGCCCGTACCTGGCGCACGCCGCCGGACAGGATCCCGATCACGATGCCGATGCCGACCGCGAGCAGGGCGAAGGCCACGATCACCTCGAGCAGCGAGTAGCCGCGCTGCCGGCGCGCGCGCGCGCTCATGCGTCGTCCCCGGCCGCGGCCGCCAGCCGGACTTCGCCGGTGAGCCAGGCGATGTCGATCCGCCAGCGCGCCTCGCCGCGCACCAGCTCGATGCGGCCGCCGGTGGCCGAGCCGTCGGGGAAGAAGCGGATCGCGGCCACGCCCTCGGTCGGCTGCACCTCGCGCGCACCGGTGGCGACGATATCGAAGCCGTCGGGAAGCTCGCCGCTGCGGCCTTCCGCGCCCTGCCAGCGGCGCGCCTGCGGATCCACGACGAAATCCTGCGCCTGGCCGCTGACGATCGCCCGCGCGCGGGCGAAGCGCAGCTGCGCGGCCACCTCCTTCACCGCCGTGCGCACGCGCATGCCGTCCAGGCCACCGGTGAGCGACACCGCGAGCGTGGTGGTGATGACCGCGACCAGCGCGATCACCACCACGATCTCGAGCAGGGTGAAGCCGCGTACGCGTTCAGCGCCGCGCGCGGGATCGGAGCTGCACAGGCGGCGCGGCATGCGTGGTGCCCGGGCCGGTCACTCGTTGCGGATGTCGGCGGCCGTGCTCTCGCCACCGGGCTTGCGGTCGGCGCCGAGACTGACGATGTCGAAGCGTCCGTTCTCGCCGGGCGTACGATATTCGAAGGGCGTGTTCCAAGGGTCCTTGAACTCGGCAGGCTTGGCGTACGGCCCGAGCCAGCCGCTGGCGTCGGACGGTGCCTCGGCGAGTTCGTCCAGCGACTGCGGCAGCCGCCCGGTGTCCATCTCGAACTGGTCGACCTTCGATGCCAGCGTGGTGATCTGGCTCTGCGCCAGGCGCACGTTGGCGCGGTCCGACCCGCCCAGGATGCGGCTGCCGGCGAAGGCGACGATGCCGCCGATCAGCACCACCACCACGATGATCTCGATCAGGCTGAAGCCCTGCTGGGCGCGGGGGGATGCGGCGTAGTGGGTTCTCATGCAACTCATCCTATCGATTGCGTCATGTCGTACAGCGGGACCAGGATCGCGAACACGACCAGCCCGACCACCAGTGCCATCACCACCGTCAGCGCCGGGACCAGCGCGGCGAGCACGCGGTTGATCGCCTGCGCGGTCTCGCGGTCGAAGGTGGTGGCGACCTTCTCCAGCATGGGCTCGAGCTCGCCGGTTTCCTCGCCGACCTGGATCATCTGGACCGCCAGGCGCGGCAGGAGTTTCGGGCGCGCCAGCGCATGCGCCAGGCCGCTGCCGGTCTTGACCTCTTCCGCGGCGGCATCCAGCGCCTGCGCCAGCGCGCGGTTGCCGACCACGTTGCGGGCGACGTTGAGCGCGGTCAGCAGCGGCACGCCGTTGCCGACCAGGGTCGCCAGCGTGTGCGCCAGGCGCGCGGTCTCCATCTTCGCCAGCAGCGGACCGACGCCGCGCAGGCCGAGCAGCCAGGTGTCGAAACGCAGGCGCCAGGCCGGGTCGCGGCGCCGGCGGTCGAACCACAGCAACGCGCCGACGATCGCCAGCAGCCCCAGCCACCACCAGCCGCGCGCGGCGTCGCCGAGCGCCAGGGTGATGCGGGTCAGCAGCGGCAGCTCGGCGCCCATGCCCTCGAACATGCCCTCGAACTGCGGCACCACGTAGGCCAGCAGCATCACCACCGACAGGCCGACCATCAGCATCAGGATGGCGGGGTAGATCAGCGCGTTGACCACGCTGCCCTTCAGCGCCTTGGTGCGCTCGAGATAGTCGGCCAGTCGCGCCAGCGTCTCGTGCAGGCTGCCGCCGGCCTCGCCGGCGCGGACCATGTTGATGTAGAGCCGCGAGAACAGGCCGTGCTGCTGCTCCAGCGCGGCCGAGAGCGTGGTGCCGCCGCGCACGCTGTCGCGCACGCGCTCGATCACCCGCCGGGCCTGCGCCGATTCGGGCAGGTCGAGAAGGATCGCCAGGGCGCGGTCGAGCGGCTGGCCGGCGCCGAGCAGGGTCGCCAGCTGCTGGGTGAACTGCAGGATCTGGTCGCCGTCGAGGGCGCGCCGGCGCAGCAGCGACGCGAGTCCGGCACCGCCCTCGAAGGCCTCCGCGCTGCGCGCCTCCATCGGGATGTGGCCGGCCTCCTGCAGGCGCGCGACCACCTCCTCGGCGCTCGCCGCCTCCATCTGCCCCTCCAGCGGCTCGCCGCCGCCGCTCAGCGCCTTGTAGCGGAACTGGGGCATGGGTCAGGAGCCGGGAATCGGGAAGCGGGAATCGGAAATGGCGGGCGCCTCGAGGCATTCGCCGCCGCGCCTCGGGCGGGCGAACGCGGGGCGCGGGCGACACCGGCCCTCGCCACCCGCCCCTTCCCGATTCCCGCTTCCCGATCCCCGCAGCTTCAAGCTAACCCTCCTGCGTCACCCGCAGGACCTCCTCGATCGTGGTGACGCCGGCCATGGCCTTGAGCAGGCCGTCCTCGTACATCGTGCGCATGCCGGCCCTGCGTGCGGCGGCCTCGATCTCGCCCATGCCGGCGTGTTGCATCACCAGCCGGCGCAGGTCGTCGTTCATGACCAGGAATTCCATGATCGTGGTCCGGCCGAGGTAGCCGGTCGGGGTCAGCGGCGAGGGCTTCGGGCGGTACAGGTGGATCGGGCCCTCCGGCTGCAGGGCGCGCAGGCCGAACTCGGCCACGACCTCCGGCGACGGCTCGTAGCGTTCGGCGTGGGCCGGCTCGATCCGGCGCACCAGGCGCTGGGCGAGGATGCCGTTCACGGTCGAGGTCAGCAGGTAGTCCTCGACACCCATGTCGAGCATGCGGGTGATGCCGCCGGCGGCGTTGTTGGTGTGCAGGGTCGAGAGCACCAGGTGGCCGGTCAGCGCCGACTGGATCGCGATGCGCGCGGTCTCCAGGTCGCGCATCTCGCCGATCATGATGACGTCCGGGTCCTGGCGCACGATCGAGCGCAGCGCATGGGCGAAGTCCAGACCGATCTGCGGCTTGGCCTGGATCTGGTTGACGCCCTCGAGCTGGTACTCGACCGGGTCCTCGACGGTGATGATCTTGACGTCGGGCGTGTTGAGCTGGGACAGCGCGGTGTAGAGCGTGGTGGTCTTGCCCGAGCCGGTCGGCCCGGTGACGAGCAGGATGCCGTGCGGCAGCTCCAGCACGCGCAGGAACTGGGCCAGGAAGGCGTCGGTGAAGCCCAGCGACTGGAAGTCGAACACGATCGATTCGCGGTCGAGCAGGCGCATGACCACGCTCTCGCCGTGCGCGGTCGGCACCGTCGACACGCGCAGGTCCAGCTCCTTGCCCTGCACGCGCACCATGATGCGACCGTCCTGCGGCAGCCGGCGCTCGGCGATGTTGAGCTTGGCCATGATCTTGATGCGCGAGATCACCGCCGCGGTCAGGTTGGCCGGCGGCGACTCGACCTCCTCGAGCACGCCGTCGATACGGTAGCGCACCTTCAGCCTGTTCTCGAAGGGCTCGATGTGGATGTCCGAGGCCCGGTTCTCCACCGCGCGCTGGATCACCAGGTTCACCAGGCGGATGACCGGCGCCTCCGAGGCGAGGTCGCGCAGGTGCTCGACGTCGTCCTCGTCGCCGCCACCCTCGTCGCCGAGATTCTCGACGATGGTGCCCATCGCCGAGCGGCCCTGGCCGTAGTAGCGCTCGGTCAGGTCGGCGATCTCGGCGCGCAGGCCGATGTGGATGCGCACCGCGCGCCCCGTGGCCAGCGCCACCGCCTCGGCCGGATACGGATCGTAGGCGTCGGCGACCAGCAGGTCGACGTGGCCCGCGTCCTCGCCGATCGGGCACACCGCATGCTGCTTGAGGAAGCGCAGCGACAGCGTCACGCCCTCGGGCGGCGCCTCCGGACAGTCGCGCGCGGCCACCATCGGCAGCTGCAGGACGCTGCTGCTGATCTCGGCGAGGTCGCGCTCGGAGATCAGTCCCAGCCGTGCGAGCAGGGACACCAGCGGCGTGCCGGCCGGCGATTCCTCGTGCAGGCGGCGCGCACGCTGCAGGTCGCCCTCCTTGAGGCGCCCACGCGCGAGCAGCTCGGCGACGATACGGGCGTCCAGGTCGGGCTCGACGGCCTCGGCGGCCACGTGCGGAACGGCGTTCAAGACGATACGCGGATGCGGCGGGGGGACGCCCGACTGTACAGGATCACCGCGACCGGCCGACGCCGCCGGCGTCGCGGAATCCGGATGCGGACGCGACCCCGGGCGGGCCGGGGTCGCGTCCTGTCCTGCACCGGCTTCAGTTGTAGCGGGCCTGCAGGTTCACGCGGGCGTACAGCGATTCGCCGACCACCTTCACGTAGTAGACGCCGGCCTCCGGATTCGCCACGCGCACCGTCTCGTTGGTGCCGGGGCGGGTCGAGGCCCAGTCGTGCTCGTCCGCGCCCGGTTCGCTGCCGCGGCTGACGTAGACCGAGACGTCGCCGGTGCCGCCGTAGGTCAGCACGTTGAGGTTGCGCATGCCGGCCGGGACCTCGATGCGGTAGAGGCCCTCGGTGCCGGCCACGCCGCTGAGGCCGGTGACGACCTGGCCGCTGGTGATCGGGGTCGAGTCGATCGGCGGCTCCTCCTCGCAGCCCGGCTCGCCCGGTTCGCAGGGCTCCTCGCCACCGCCATCCAGCGCCAGCGCCAGCGCGGCGGGGGCATCGACGATGCCGGCGCCCATGGGCTGCGACGGCGCGCTCGCGAACGCCCGCGCCGACTCCTTCAGGATCGCCTCGATCTCCGCCGGCGTCTTCGGCACCTCCACCGCGCTCTGGATCAGCGCGACGATACCGGCCACGTGCGGCGCCGCCATCGAGGTGCCGGCCATGCCGCCGTAGGTGGGATCCTCGGGCACCGTCGCGCCGCTGTTGATCGCCTGCCAGACGTAGCCGTCCGGATTGCCGTCGGTCACGCCGCCGCCCGGCGCGGAGAGATCGACCAGGTTGCCGTAGTTGGAGTAGTAGGCCTTGATCCCGGTGATGCCGGTGGCGCCGACGTTGATGACGTTGGCGCAGCTCGCCGGCGAGTGGTTCGCCGCGTCCTGGCCCTGGTTGCCGGCGGCGACGACGACCACGGTGCCGCGCGAGACGGCCCCGTTGATGGCGTCCTGGGTCAGGGTGTCGCAGGCGCCGCCGCCGCCGAGGCTCATGTTGATGACCTCGGCCGGGCTGGCGTTGGTGGGTACGCCGTCGACCTCTCCGCCCGAGGCCCAGACGATGGCGTCGGCGATGTCCGAGGTATAGCCGCCGCAGCGGCCCAGCACGCGCACCGGCAGGACCTTCGCATCGTGCGCCACGCCGGCCATGCCGGTGGCGTTGTCGGTGAGCTCGGCGACGGTGCCGGCGGTGTGCGTGCCGTGCCAGCTGCTGTCGGTGACGGGCGAGCCGGCGTAGCACTCGTTGGCGACCGGGTTCCAGTCGCCGAGGTCGGCCGCGCCCGGGACCCGCTCGTCGGAATCGCGGCGGGAGACGAAGGCATCGGTGATGAAGTCGTAGCCCTCGAGCATGTTGGCGTCCATGTCCGGATGCGCGGTGATGCCGGTGTCGAGCACGGCGACCACCACGCCCTCGCCGGTGGACGTCTCCCAGGCGGACTCGGCGCCGATGCCGCCGATCGCGTCGTGCAGGTGCCACTGGTACTGCTGGTAGTAGTTGTCGTTCGGCACCAGCATCGGGCGCACGTCCGGCAGGCGCGTGTGGGTGAGGCGGCGGTCGACCTGCACGAATTCAACCGAGGGGTCGGCGGCGATCTGGCGCAGCAGCGCCTGGGTCTGGTTCGCGTCCAGCGCGCGCGACAGGCGTACCACGTCGGCCTGCGAGGCCGTGGCGCGCAGGCGCGACGCGCTCAGCGGCAGCGCGGCTCCGCCACGGGCCACGCCGCCGGCGATGCCGGCGCGGGCCGCGGCGCCGGCGATGGTCTCAGCCACGCGGTCAGCCGCTGCGGTGCGCAGCCGCGCACTGTCGCGGTACTTCACGACCAGGCGCGCATAGCTGCCGTCGGACTGGATGCCGGCGGTATCGACCTGCCCCGCGAAGGCGGCCGGAACGGCGAGGGTGGCGCCGATGAGGGCGGAAAGGATCGAAACGCGGGTCGAGCGGTTGCGGCTTGTCACGTCGTTCTACCTCGATTGTGTCCACCGCGCCCGCCGGATTGCGGGCGCGTCCTGCCTGAGGGAGCCGGCGCCGCGGCGCCGGCCTCGGTGCGCCGCCGGTCGGCGGCGCGAATCACCAGCCGAAGCCGACACCGACGCCGGCCGAGCTCTCGTCGCCGCTGAAGGCACCACCGAAGGTCACCGTGGCGTTCTCGCCGAGCGCGCGCTGGTAGCCGACCGAAAGGGCCTGCTCGCTGCCGGAGAAGCCGGCGCCGACCGCGACCCGGTTCGGTGTGCGGATGCCGGCGGCGCTGGCGGCCATGTTCACCATGGCGGCGTTCATCGCGCCCATCTTGTCCATGCGCTGGTCCTGGTCGCGGAAGCGCTCCCGGGTCTCCTCGCGCAGGTCGTCGATCTCCGCCATCGGTACCGCGATCGCCTGGTCGGTGTAGGCGTTGGCGGAGGTCAGCGTCTGCGCATCGCCCTGGCGCACCACATCCACGCTCGCGGTGTCCGCGTCGGCCGCGGCCGGCACGCCCGCGCTCTGGCGGGTTCCGGTCGAGGCCGTCGCCGCCTCGCCGCGGATGCCCGCGGGCGTGGTGCTGGCGACGCTCTCGCCGGTGGCCGGCTCGCGCGCGGCGGCGGTCGCGGTCTCGGCGCTAGTGGCCGCGGGCTCGTCGGACCCGGCGGTCGCGGCCTCCGGCGCCTTGGCCCCGGCGGCCGTCGTGCCGTCGGTCGAGGCGACCGCGGTGTCCGCGGTCGCGGCCGAGGCACCCGACGCGATGCCGGTGCCCTTGCCCGGGGGCGGCGTGGTGCTCGAGCCGTCGGTCTCCAGCGCATCGACGCGGCCGTCGAGCGTGGTCAGGCTGCGGTCGAGGGCCCCGAGGGCATCGCCGACGTTGGAGTAGTTGCGGCCCTGGACCAGGAAGTTCGGCGGGATCAGACCGCCGGCCGCGTTGACCCCGGCGCCGCCGCCGAGGATCTGGGCGACGCTGGTCATGCTGTTGTGCAGCTGGCCACCGTTGATCGCCTCCATGCTGCCGGCCGCGACGCTGCCGCCACGTACGTTGGCGATGGTGGTGCCGCCGGCGCCTTCCAGACCGACCCGGGTCTTGTCCTCGTCGTCGTAGCTGACCGCCTGCTCGGAGACCTCGCCGATGAGGTCGGCCGTCTCGGCGAGCTGGGCCACGTTCACCGCGTCGGTGTCCGCCGTGCCGGCGGCGACGTTGGTGACCTGGCGCTCGGCGCCAGCGGCACCCACCGACACGCTGCCGACGCGGTCGGTCACCGAGCCGGCGCCCAGCGCGACGCTGTCGGCATGCACGGCGCTGGCGTTGGCGCCGACCGCCGTGCTGCCCTCCTCGCTCGCCCAGCTGTTGAAGCCGACCGAGGTGCTGACGTCGCCGTTGGCCCAGGCGCCGGCGCCGAAGGCGGAAGCGCCCTCGCCGGTGGCCTCGGTCACGATCACGCCGTCGACCGAGCCACCGACCGCGGCGCTGTAGTCGCCGCTGGCCAGGGCGCTGTCGCCGACCGCGACCGCGCTCTCGCCCGAGGCCTCGCTGAAGAAGCCGAGTGCGGCGCTGTAGGCACCGCTGGCGACGCTCTCGGCACCGATGGCGGTCGCCGCGTCCGCGCTGGCGGTCGAGAAGTAGCCCACCGCCGTCGACTCGATGCCGTCGGCCTCGCTGAGCGTTCCCGTCGCGACCGAGCCGTCTCCGATCGCGAGCGCCGCCGCGCCCGTGGCCGTGCTCTGCTCGCCGCTGGCCTCGCTCTCCGCACCGATCGCGGTGGCGTACTCGGCCACGGCCTGCGCATTGGCGCCGTAGGCCGCGGCGTTGTCCGCGATCGCCACCGCGTTGTAGCCCGCCGCGGTCGCCGCCCCGCCGACCGCGTTGGCGCCGGCGCCGTAGCTGGACGCGCCGTTGCCGATGGCATTGCTCGCTTCGCCGGCCGCGGTCGCATCGTCGCCTTCGGCGTAGGCCCCGGCGTCGCTGGCCGCGCTGCCGGTGGCGGTGAAGTAGCGGGCGGTGTTCTCGGCCACCTCGGCGACGGCATCGAGCTGCTCGAGGTTGACCGCGTCGGTCGCCTCCGTGCCCGCCGCCACGTTGGCGATCTGCCGCTCGGCACCGGCGGCACCGACCGAGACCGTGTCCGCACGATCGGCGATCGAGTTCGCGCCCAGCGCCACGCTGTTGTCCGCCGCCGCGTCCGCCAGGAAGCCCACCGCCGTCGAATCGGTCGCCTCGGCATAGCTGCCGCTGCCCACCGCCGTCGCGCCGTCCATGTCGGCATAGGCCAGGGTGCCGACCGCCGTCGACTGCACCCCCGTCGCCTCCGCCAGCGTGCCCACCGCGGTCGCGCCCAGCTCCGTCGCCAGCGCGCCGTTGCCCAGCGCGGTCGAGGCGATGCCGCTGGCCTCGGTCGCCTGCAGGATCAGGCCCGGGAAGCCGATCAGCAGGTCGCCGTAGTCGGCGATGCCGCCCACCGCCAGGCCGTAGTCGCCCGAGGTCGTGCTGCCGTAGCCGAACGCCGAGCCATAGGCGCCGGTCACGCTCGAGAACGCGCCCACGCCGGTGGCGTAGTCGGTCGCCACGTTCGCGCTGTAGCCCACCGCGGTCGACTGCACCCCGTCGGCCACCGCGCCCGCGCCGGTCGCGGTGCTGAAGGCGCCCAGTGCCTGCGCACCCGCGCCCAGCGCCGAGGCGCCGACGCCGTCGGCCGTGGTGTAGCTGTCCAGCAGCACCTCGCCGGTGGACTCGTCCTCGTAGTACAGGTGCCCGCCGACCGCGGTCGAGGCATCCTCCGAGGCCAGCGCATCCGCACCCACCGCCGTGCTGTTGGCGCCCGCGGCATTGCTGCCGCTGCCGTAGGCCGCGGCGCGATCGCCGGTGGCCGCGGCGTTGTAGCCGGTCGCGGTCGACTCCATGCCCAACGCGAAGCTGTTCACGCCGGTCGCGGTCGACCCATCGCCTTCGGCGTACGCATAGGCGCCCGTCGCCGTGCTGTCGTCGCCGGCCGCCGTGCTGTTGCTGCCGGTCGCGGTGCTGGCCACGCCTTCGGCGCTCGATGCCGCACCGGTGGCGGTGGCGTCGTCGGACACCGCCGAGGCGTTGTAGCCGGTCGCGGTGCTGTTCTCGCCCAGCGCCACCGCGCCCGAGCCGAACGCCGAGGCCTGTGCCGCCAGTGCCAGCGCGTTCGAGCCCACCGCAGTGGCGTAGTCGCCCTCCGCCGAAGCGCCGGCGCCGGCCGCCGTGGCCTCCTCGCCATCGACCCAGGCCTCGGCCTCGCCGGTCGCCTTGAAGTGGCGGGCGGTGCCTTCGGCGATGTCGCCCACCTCGGCGAGCTGGGCGAGGTTCACCGCGTCGTTGGCGTTCACGCCGTCGGCGACGTTGACGATCCGCCGCGTCGCCGGGCCGCTGACGCCATTGCCGCTGCCGACCGACACCACGGCCGCCTCGCTGGCACGCGAGCCGGAACCGAGCGCCACGCTGTCGGCGCCGTTGGCCCAGGCGCTGCGGCCGATGGCGGTGGCATTGTTGCCGTAGGCGAAGCTGTCCTGGCCGATGGCGGTCGCGCCGAGCGCGGTGGCCCAGGCGAACTGGCCGAGCGCGGTGCTCTGCGCGCCCGAGGCCAGCGAGGCCTCGCCGATCGCCGTGCTGTCGTCGGCGCTGGCCTCGGCATCCGCACCCACCGCGACGGCGTACAGGCCGGATGCGAGCGAGGAATCACCGACCGCTGTGCTCTCGCGCCCGGTCGCGGCGCTCTGGCTGCCGAGCGCGGTGGCGTAGTCACCGGTCGCGTTCGCCACCGCGCCGACGGCGGTCGAGAGTTCGCCGTCGGCATAGGCGCCGACACCCGCCGCCGTGGTGGCGAAGCCTTCCGCCTGCGCGCTGGCGCCGAGCGCCGTGCCGCCGACACCGGCGCTGGTCGCACCCGCTTCGACTGGATTGCCGTCCGCATCGACGATCAGCGGCTCGCCGTCCTCGTCCACGGCCATGCCACCGACCGCGACGCTGCCGTTGCCCAGCGCCTGCGCGCCGGCGCCGAAGGCCGCGCCCTGCAGCCCCGCCGTCGCGCCGTAGCCGGACGCGGTGGCGTAGTCGCCGACCGCGGCGGCGCCGCTGCCGTAGGCCGAAGCGCCGGTACCGATGGCGTTGGTCGCCTCGCCGGCCGCGGTGGCGTACTCGCCCTCCGCGTAGGCACCGGCATCGCTGTCCGCGCCGCCGGTAGCGGTGAAATACCTGGCGGTATTCTCCGCGACCTCGCCCACCTCGTTGAGCTGGGCGAGGTTGACCGCGTCGGTCGCCTCCGTGCCCGCCGCCACGTTGGCGATCTGCCGCTCGGCACCGGCGGCGCCGACCGAGACCGTGTCCGCACGGTCGGCGATCGAGTTCGCGCCCAGCGCCACGCTGTTGTCCGCCGCCGCATCCGCCAGGAAGCCCACCGCCGTCGAATCGGTCGCCTCGGCATAGCTGCCGCTGCCCACCGCCGTCGCGCCGTCCATGTCGGCATAGGCCAGGGTGCCGACCGCCGTCGACTGCACCCCCGTCGCCTCCGCCAGCGTGCCCACCGCGGTCGCGCCCAGCTCCGTCGCCAGCGCGCCGTTGCCCAGCGCGGTCGAGGCGATGCCGCTGGCCTCGGTCGCCTGCAGGATCAGGCCCGGGAAGCCGATCAGCAGGTCGCCGTAGTCGGCGATGCCGCCCACCGCCAGGCCGTAGTCGCCCGAGGTCGTGCTGCCGTAGCCGAACGCCGAGCCATAGGCGCCGGTCACGCTCGAGAACGCGCCCACGCCGGTGGCGTAGTCGGTCGCCACGTTCGCGCTGTAGCCCACCGCGGTCGACTGCACCCCGTCGGCCACCGCGCCCGCGCCCGTCGCGGTGCTGAAGGCGCCCAGCGCCTGCGCACCCGCGCCCAGCGCCGAGGCGCCGACGCCGTCGGCCGTGGTGTAGCTGTCCAGCAGCACCTCGCCGGTGGACTCGTCCTCGTAGTACAGATGCCCGCCGACCGCGGTCGAGGCATCCTCCGAGGCCAGCGCGTCCGCACCCACCGCCGTGCTGTTGGCGCCCGCGGCATTGCTGCCGCTGCCGTAGGCCGCGGCGCGATCGCCGGTGGCCGCGGCGTTGTAGCCGGTCGCGGTCGACTCCATGCCCACCGCGAAGCTGTTCACGCCGGTCGCGGTCGACCCATCGCCCTCTGCGTACGCATAGGCACCCGTCGCGGTGCTGTCGTCGCCGAGCGCGGCGCTGCCCTGGCCGAGCGCGGTGCTGTCGACGCCCTGGGCGTCGGCGTTGGCGCCGAACGCGGAGCTGCCGTCGGCATAGGCCGTCGAACGCGAGCCGATCGTGGTCGAGTCGACGCCGTAGGCGAGGCCGTTGCGGCCGATGGCGATGCTGCCCGCCTTGTCGGCGAGCGTGTACGGACCGATCGCGATCGCGGCGGTATCGGTCGCCAGCGCACCGTTGCCGAGGCCGATCGAGTTCACGCCGCTGGCGTAGCTGTAGTAGCCGAGCGCCGTCGCGGCATAACCGGTGGCGAAGGCCGACATGCCGATGGCGGTGCTGAGTTCGCCGGTGGCCCAGGCCTGGTAGCCCATGGCGGTGGCGCCTTCCTGCGTCGCCCAGGCCCAGTAGCCGGCGGCGGTCGCACCCTCGGCCGAGGCGTCGGCCATGCCGCCGATGCCGACGGCGTAGTCGCCGGCCGCGGCCTGGTGGCCGACCGCCACGCTTTCGGCGCCCGCGGCGGTGCTGTTGAAGCCCACCGCCGTGGCGTTGGCACCGACGGCGAAGGCGCCGCTGCCGAAGGCCGAACCGCCGTTGTCGAGTGCAGTGGCGGCCGAGCCGACCGCGGTCGCGTATTCGCCGTTGGCGTTCGCGCCGGCGCCGGCGGCGGTGGCCTCGACGTCGCCCGCGTAGGCCTCGGCCTCGCCGGTCGCCTTGAAGTGGCGGGCGGTGCCTTCGGCGATGTCGCCGACTTCGTTGAGCTGGGCGAGGTTCACCGCGTCGGTGTCCTCCGTGCCCGCCGCCACGTTGGCGATCTGCCGTTCGGCGCCGGCGGCGCCGACCGAGACCGTGTTCGCGCGGTCCGCCGTCGAGTTCGCGCCCAGCGCCACGCTGTTGTCCGCCGCCGCGTCGGCCAGGAAGCCCACCGCGGTCGAATCGGTCGCCTCGGCATAGCTGCCGCTGCCTACCGCGGTCGCGCCGTCCATGTCGGCATAGGCCAGGGTGCCGACCGCGGTCGACTGCACGCCGGTCGCCTCGGCCAGCGTGCCCACCGCCGTCGCGCCCAGCTCCGTCGCCAGCGCACCGTTGCCCAGTGCGGTCGAGGCGATGCCGCTGGCCTCGGTCGCCTGCAGGATCAGGCCCGGGAAGCCGATCAGCAGATCGCCGTAGTCGGCGATGCCGCCGACCGCCAGGCCGTAGTCGCCCGACGTCGTGCTGCCGTAGCCGAAGGCCGAGCCATAGGCGCCGGTCACGCTCGAGAACGCGCCCACGCCGGTGGCGTAGTCGGTCGCCACGTTCGCGCTGTAGCCGACCGAGGTCGACTGCAGCCCCTCGGCCACCGCGCCCGCGCCGGTCGCGGTGCTGAAGGCGCCCAGCGCCTGCGCGCCCGCGCCGAGCGCCGAGGCGCCGACACCGTCGGCGGTGGTGTAGCTGTCGAGCAGGACCTCGCCGGTCGTCTCGTCCTCGTAGTACAGGTGCCCGCCGACCGCGGTCGAGGCATCTTCGGAGGCCAGCGCGTCCGAACCCACGGCCGTGCTGTTGGCGCCCGCGGCGTTGCTGCCGCTGCCGTAGGCCGCGGCGCGATCGCCGGTGGCCGCGGCGTTGTAGCCGGTCGCGGTCGACTCCATGCCCACCGCGAAGCTGTTCACGCCGGTCGCGGTCGCACCCTCGCCTTCGGCGTACGCATACGCGCCCGTCGCGGTGCTGTCGTCGCCGGCGGCCGTGCTGTTGCTGCCGGTCGCGGTGCTGTCGTCCCCGGTCGCTTCCGCGCGCGCGCCGGTCGCCGTGCTGTTCTGGCCGTAGGCGTGGCTGTAGGCGCCGGTGGCGGTGGCCTCCTGCTCGGTGGCGCGCGCGGAGACGCCGGTCGCGGTCGAAGCGCGGCCGAAGGCCTCGGACCAGCCGCCGGTGGCGGTGGCGTACTCCGCCCGCGCCTTGCTGCCCGAGCCGGACGCGAGGCTGTCGGTCCCGGTCGCGCTGCTGTTGGCGCCGACCGCGGTCGAACGCCGGCCCGTCGAGGAGCTGCCGGGGCCAACCGCGGTGCTGTCGATGCCGGTGGCGCGGCTGTTGGCGCCGGCGGCGATCGCGTTGGCGCCGGAGACGCCGGCCCCCGCGCCGATCGCGATGCCGTTGGCGCCGTTGCTGGCGAACGCGCCGTAGCCGACGGCGATGCCGTTGGTCGCGGTGATCGAGGTCTGCCGGCCCAGCGCCACGCTGTTGTTGCCACGCGCCGAGCTGTCGGCGCCGAGCGCGGTCGCGCCGGTGGCGGTCGCGGCGGCGGCGGTGCCGACCGCGGTGGTGCGATTGCCGCTGGCGTTGCTGCCCGAACCGACCGCCGTGGCGTTGGTGCCGGAGGCGCTGGCCGTGCCTGCCACGGCGCATTCCTCCGCCGAGATCGGGAAGCCGCTGCTGGGGAACACGATGCAGTCCTCGTTGCCGCCCACCGCGGTCGACTGCGCCAGTGCGGATCCGGCCAGGCCCGCACCCGCGAAGCAGACGCCGGTCGCCAGCACCGTCAGCATCGGCGCCCCGCGCCGTCCGCTGCCCGCGCCGCCCACCGATCCGCCCCGACCGCCGCGCCGCGCGAGTTCCGATGCGACGACGATCGCGCCGAGGGAAGCGTTCCAGACCTTGCTGTAGATCGTGTTCATCGCGGCAGTACCCCTTGTTTGAGCGGTGCGTTGCGCAACGGCGGCGGGCGGGCCCGGTCGACGTGCTGCGGTGTGTTCGGCTTGTTCTTGTTCGTCGGCGCCGTCATCGCCTCGCCCGGTCGGGCGCGTGTGCGAAAAGGGACGGGGCCGCAAACGGCCGGTGAACACTGCACCTGCGGATTCCACTGGCGGTAGTCCGCCCGTGCCGCTGCGCTTGTCAGCGCGAGCCACCTGAAATCGCTTCCGTATCAGGCATTTATCGAAAATCAGGCACGGCCGAGCGACCGCCCCGGCGGGGCGGTCGCAGGCGTCTCGGAACCGCGCGGGAGCGCGGTGGACGACTAGGCGGCGGACGCACCCGTCGTGGACGGCACGTCGCTGGGACTGACCCCGAAGCGACGCTTGAACAGCTTGCTGAAGGCCGGGAGGTCGGCGAAGCCGTGCGCATAGGCGACGGCGCCGACGCGGCGCTCGCGCGAGCCGGTCTCCAGGTCCGCCCGGCAGCGCTGCAGGCGCACCTCGCGCAGATAGCCGGCGATGGTGATCTCCTCGCGGGCGAAGATGCGGTAGAGCTGGCGCCGGGAGCAGCCGATCACGTCGGCGAGCACGTCGGGCGTGAGGTCGTGGCGGCGGTGGTTGAGCTCGATGTAGCGCTTGGCTGCGGCGAGCAGCCCGTCCTGCGCATCGACCGACTCGCTCGCATCCGGCTTCAGGTGCCTGCGCAGGAGCATGAGCGCGAGGCGCGTGGTGTTCTCGAGCACGTCGGCGCAGTCGTCCACGCTCATCCCCGCGCCGTGCGAGGCCAGCATCCGCATCTGCGAGGTCAGGAACGGAGCAACGCCGCTGTTGGGTAGCATGCACACCGGCGCGCCGTGGCGGAACGGGTCCGCGCCCAGTGCCTCGGTCACCGCGCGGCGCGGCAGCTTCAGGCACAGGTCGTGGTGGGCGCTCCAGGTGGCCCGCGCCACGGCACCGGGGTCGAGCAGGTAGAGCGAGCCGGCGGTCACGGTGTCGGTGCCGCCCTGACCGCGGCGCTCCAGTCGCGCCTGCCCGGCGGACATCAGGATCAGCCGCAGCTCGTCGCCGGCCTCGGGGCTGCGGGACACCGCGCATTCGCCGCAGGACATGTCTACGAAGGAGGACGCCTCGCCGACGCAGTGGCGGAAGCGGGCGTGGAAGGTGCCGTACTGGTCCCGGCCGCGGTGCAGGTCCCAGTTGAAGTTGGTGCGGACGTGGTCGCGCCAGAAGTCGTAGCGCTCGCGCCACGGAACGAGGTCGGTCGAGAGCTCGTTGAAGACGTACGGCGCCGCGATGGAGCGTGCGCGCGGGAATGCGGTATCGATCACTGCACTACGACCCCTCTCTGCCGGGCCGCCAGGCCCGCATCGTTGCGTGATGGATCGCGACTTCTCCCCCTGTCGGAGTCGCCTTTGCCGATCGCCCGTCCTGCGGTGCGTGATCTGCCGGAGTCAAAAAGCCGGCGCACGCGCGCCAGCCAACCCGTGAACCACGTCACCAAACATGAGCGGGTTCTGAACAATTAACCCAATCCGAGGATCCATTCAAGCCTCGGTCATGTTCGCGGCGTCAATAGATTGGCGCTCGAGCGTGGCGGATGCCGGTCATAAACTGACGTTCGCCGTCAGTTTCGCGGCGTTCGCTGACGCAGCGGGACACGACTAACGATGTGAAGAAGCCCCGGCACCGCGTGCCGGGACGGTCGGTCAGCCGACCCACACCCGCGCATTGCGGAACATGCGCATCCACGGCGAATCCTCGCCCCAGCCGGCCGGATGCCAGCTCATCTGCACGCTCCGGAACACGCGCTCGGGGTGCGGCATGAGCAGGGTGGCGCGACCGTCCGCACTGGTGAGGCCGGCGATGGCGTCCGGCGATCCGTTCGGGTTCGCCGGATACGCCGCCGCCGGCGCACCGTCGGCGCCGATGTAGCGGAACGCGACCTGGGCGGCGGCGGGCGCGCCGCCCGCGCCGAAGCGGGCCTGGCCCTCGCCGTGGGCCACCGCCACCGGGATCCGCGCACCGTGCATGCCGGCGAGCAGGACCGACGGCGATTCGGCCACCTCCAGCAGCGCCAGGCGCGCCTCGTACTGCTCGCTGCGGTTGCGCACGAAGCGCGGCCAGGCGTCCGCGCCCGGGATCAGGTCCTTGAGCTGGCTGAGCATCTGGCAGCCGTTGCAGGCCCCGAGGCTGAAGGTGTCCGGCCGCGCGAAGAAGGCCGCGAAGGCGTCGCGCAGGCGCGCGTGCTCGACGATCGAGGTCGCCCAGCCGCGCCCGGCCCCGAGCACGTCGCCGTAGGAGAAGCCGCCGCAGGCGGCGAGGCCGCGGAAGTCCTCGAGGCCGATGCGGCCGGCGAGCAGGTCGCTCATGTGCACGTCGACCGCCTCGAAGCCGGCGCGGGTGAACGCCGCCGCCATCTCGACCTGGCCGTTGACGCCCTGCTCGCGCAGGATCGCCACCCGCGGCCGCGCGCCGCGCGTCACGTAGGGCGCGGCGACGTCCTCGGCGGGGTCGAAGCCCAGCACCGGCGCCAGGCCGGGGGCGTCGAAGTCCAGCCGCGCCGCGCGCTCCTCGTCCGCGCACTCCGGGTTGTCGCGCAGGCGCTGCATGGCGTGGCTCACCGACCACCAGGCGCCGAACAGCTCCTGCCAGCTCCACTCGGCCAGCACCGCACCCTCGCTCTCGACCCGCACGCGCGGGCTGCGCGTCGGTCGGCCGATGCGCTGCGCGCAGTGGGTGAGCTCGAAACGGTCGACCAGGTCGGCGAAGGCCGCGCGGTCCTCGCAGGCGATCTCCACCACCGCGCCGAGTTCCTCGGTGAACAGGGTGCGGATCGGGTCGTCGCCCCAGCCCTCGAGGTTGATGTCGAGGCCGCGGTGCGAGGCGAACGCCATCTCGCACAGTGCGGCGAAGGTGCCGCCGTCGCTGCGGTCGTGGTAGGCCCGCAGCAGGTCGTCGGCGCGCGCGGCCTGGATAAGTTCGAAGAAGTCGCGCAGGCGGCGCGGCTCGTCGAGGTCGGGCACCGGCCCGCCGAAGGCGTCGTAGCACTGCGCCAGGATCGAACCGCCGAGGCGGCGCTTGCCGGCGCCCAGGCCGATCAGCCACAGCTCGGTGCCGTCCTCGTGCTCGGCCTGCGACAGCAGCGGCGTCAGCGTGGCGCGAGCGTCCTCGATCCTGGCGAAGGCCGAGACGATCAGCGATACCGGCGCGATCGAGGCCTGCTCGCCCTCGTCCGTCTTCCAGCGCGCCTGCATGGACAGCGAGTCCTTGCCGACCGGGATCGCGAGATCGAGCGCCGGACACAGCTCCATGCCCACCGCGCGCACCGCCTCGAACAGCGCGGCGTCCTCGCCCGGGGTGCCGGCCGAGGCCATCCAGTTGGCCGAGAGCTTGATGTCGGCCAGTTGCGCCACCGGCGCCGCCGCGAGGTTGGTGAGCGCCTCGCCCACCGCCATGCGCGCCGATGCCGCGGCGTCGATCAGGGCCAGCGGCGTACGCTCGCCGATCGCCATCGCCTCGCCGGCGTAACCGTCGAAATCGGCCAGGGTGACGGCGCAGTCGGCCACCGGCAGCTGCCACGGGCCGACCATCTGGTCGCGCGCGTTGAGCCCGCCGACGGTGCGGTCGCCGATGGTGACCAGGAAGCTCTTGGACGCGACGGTCGGGTGCGCGAGCACGCGCAGGCCGGCCTCGCGCAGGTCCAGCGTGGTGCTGTCGAGCCGGCTCCAGCGCGGCGCGTCGGCGCGCTCGGCCTCGCGGTGCATCTTCGGCGGCTTGCCGAAGATCACGTCCATCGGGATGTCGATGGCGCGCTCGCCGCCGGGACCGTCCTCCAGGACCAGATGCTCCTCGGCGGTGGCGCGGCCGACGACGGCGAAGATGCAGCGCTCGCGGCGGCAGATCGCCTCGAACTCCGCGACCCGGTCCGCGGCCACGCCGAGCGCGTAGCGCTCCTGCGACTCGTTGCACCACAGCTGCATCGGCGACAGCGACGGATCGTCGCTGGGGATGCGGCGCAGGTCGACGACGCCGCCGACGCCGGAATCGTGCAGCAGCTCGGGAATCGCGTTGGACAGGCCGCCGGCGCCGACGTCGTGCGCGGCGACGATCGGGTTGCCCTCGCCCATCGCCGCGCAGCGGTCGATGACTTCCTGGCAGCGGCGCTGCATCTCCGGGTTGTCGCGCTGCACCGAGGCGAAGTCCAGCGCCTCCGAGCTCTGCCCCGAGGCCACCGAGCTCGCCGCGCCGCCGCCCAGCCCGATCAGCATCGCCGGGCCGCCCAGCACCACCACCGCGTCGCCGTCGGCGAGCGCGAGCTTGCGGACCTGGCCGCGGTCGATCGCGCCGATGCCGCCGGCGAGCATGATCGGCTTGTCGTAGCCGCGGCTCAGACCCGGCGTCGGCGTGGCGATCTCGAAGCTGCGGAAGTAGCCGGCGAGCGCCGGCCGCCCGAACTCGTTGTTGAACGCGGCCGCGCCGATCGGGCCCTCGAGCATGATCTCCAGCGCCGGCGCGATGCGCGGGTTGAGCGGGCGCTCGCCCTCCCACGGCTGGGCGAGGCCGGGGATGCGCAGGTGCGAGACCGAGAAGCCGGTGAGCCCGGCCTTGGGCTTGCCGCCGCGGCCGGTGGCGCCCTCGTCGCGGATCTCGCCGCCGGCGCCGGTGGCGGCACCGGGGAACGGCGAGATGGCGGTCGGATGGTTGTGCGTCTCGACCTTGATCGCGAAGGCCGACGGCACGACGTCCTCGGCGCGGTAGACGCCGTCGCCGTCGGGCCGGAAGCGGCGCGCCGGATGTCCCTCGATCACCGCCGCGTTGTCGGCGTAGGCGGTCAGCGTGCCCTGCGGCGCGTGCGCGTGGGTGTTGCGGATCATCGCGAACAGCGAGCGCTCCTGCGGCTCGCCGTCGAGCGTCCAGCTGGCGTTGAAGATCTTGTGCCGGCAGTGCTCGGAGTTGGCCTGCGCGAACATCATCAGTTCGGCGTCGCTGGGCTCGCGCTCGAGCGCGGCGTAGCGGCTGCGCAGGTAGTCGATCTCGTCGGCCGACAGGGCCAGGCCGAGGCGGGCGTTGGCCGCTTCCAGATCGGCCAGCGCGACGCGCTCGGTCGCGCCCGGCGCCGGCGTGGCGAACAGCGCCGCGGCGGCCTCGAGGTCCTGCAGCAGCGACTGCGTCATCGGGTCGTGCAGGGCGCGCGCCAGCTGCGGATGCGCCGCCGGATCGCCCGCGGGCAGCCCCTCGATGTCCAGGCGCAGGCCGCGCTCGACGCGGCGGATGCCGACGCCGCAGCCGCGCAGGATCTCGGTCGCCTTGCTCGCCCACGGCGAGACGGTGCCCAGGCGCGGGACCACGTAGACGCTGCGCGCGTCGCCAGCGGCCGCCGGGCTGGCCGCGCCCGCATCGAGGATCCGCGCCAGCGCACTGCGGTCGACGGCCTCGGCCTCGGCGCCGGGATCGACCAGGTAGACGTGGGCGGCGTTGCGCAGCCGGATGCCCGGCGCGATGCGGCTCAGGCGGGACTGCAGGCGGGCGGTCTGATGCGGCGAAAGGGCGTCGGGCCCCTCGAGGACGAGCATGTCCGAGCGTCGTGTGGCGGCGGGGGCGGCATTGTAGCGGGTGGGGTCGGATGAAGCGGGATCAGGGATTCGGGAACTGCAGGCGGAATCCGCGGGAGCAAGCCGCTCCCGCGCCCGACCCTCATCGACCTCCGGGTCCCGGGTCCCGATTCCCGAGCCCCGGATCCCGACTACTCACCCCTTCCCCGCCAGCTGGTCCAGCCGCTGCCGCATCTGCGCCGCAGGCAGGTAGCCGCCGAGCTGGCGGCCGTCCTCGTTGAACACCGCCGGCGTGCCCTCGATGCCCATGCGCTGGCCGGCCTCGAAGTCGGCGGCCACCGGGTTGTCGCAGCTGCGGCCGGGCACCGACCTGCCGGCCTTGGCGTCGGTGAGCGCCTGGCGGCGATCGTCGGCGCACCAGACGCTGACGGCCTTGCGGTAGGCGCTGCCGTCGAGGCCGGAGCGCGGGAAGAACAGGTATTCCACGGCGATGCCGCGGGCGTTGTAGTCCTCGATCTCGCTGTGCAGCTTCTGGCAGTAGCCGCACTCGATGTCGGTGAACACGGTGACGGTGTAGTCGGGGTTCTCCGGCGCGAACACGATGCGCTGGCTGCGGTCCATGGTCGCCAGCACGTCGCGGCGGATGTCGGCCTTGCTCGCCTCGGTGAGGTCGCGCTTGTTCTCGACGTCGAGCACATTGCCCTGCACCAGGTACCTGCCGTCGTTGGAGACGTAGAGCAGCTGGCCGGCGACGAGCACCTCCTGGTAGCCCGGCAACGGCGCGTCGGAGACGCGATCGACCGGCACCTGCGGGATCAGCTCCTCGACCACGCGTCGCGCGGTGGCCGCGGCGTCGGACTCCTGCGCGCCACCGGCCGAGGCCGAGGGCGACGCGGCCGGGGCGGTCGCGGGGTCGCGACCGACGGCCGTGCCGGCGGCGTCGCGATCGCCTTCGGCGGCACAGGCGGCGAGACTGAAGGCGCCGATCAGGGCGACTGCGGCGATACGACTCATGCGTGGACCTCTGCTGGACGGGCTGGACGCCGGGGAACCTGCTGTGACCGTCGCCCCGGGCGACGGTTCCCGCGATTCTAGCCGCAGGCCCGCCCGCCCCCGCCGCTCATCCGCGCGGGTGGTGCAGCGCGTGCAGGCGCTGCAGGCGTGCGCGTGCGACATCGGTGTAGATCTGCGTGGTCGACAGGCTGGCGTGGCCCAGCAGCATCTGCAGCGCGCGCAGGTCGGCACCGTGGTTGAGCAGATGCGTGGCGAAGCTGTGGCGCAGGCCGTGCGGGCTGATCCGCTTCGGATCGATGCCGGCGACGACCGCCGCGGCCTTGACCAGCTGCCAGAAGCGCTGGCGGGTGAGCGCGGCGCCGCGGGCGTCGACGAACAGCCATTCGCTGCTGGCGCCACGCGTCCCGCCTGCGGCCAGCAGCTGCGGGCGCGCCCCGCCGAGGTAGCGCTGCAGCCAGTCCTGCGCATCCTCGCCCATCGGCAGCAGGCGATCCTTGCTGCCCTTGCCGGTGACGCGCAGCGCGCCCTGGCGCAGGTTCACCCCGGTCACCGGCAGTGCGACCAGCTCGCTCACGCGCAGCCCGGTGGCGTACATCAGTTCGAGCATCGCGCGGTCGCGCACGCCGGCAGGCGTGGCCGGGTCCGGCGCCTGGAGCAGGCGCAGCACCTCGGATTCGGACAGCGCCTTGGGCAGCGGGCGCCCGAGCCTCGGCCCCGGCAGCTCGGCGACCGGGTCGCGTGCGATCGCGCCGCGTCGCAGCTGCCAGACATAGAAGGCGCGCAGGCTCGACAGCAGGCGCGCGTCGCTGCGCGGGCTGTAGCCCTGGCGGCTGCGCTCGGCGAAGACGCCGAGCAGCAGCGGCGCATCGTGGCCGAGCAGGCCCGGGTGCCGCCGGGCCAGGCCTTCGAGATCGCGGCGGTAGCTCGCCAGGGTCTGCCGGGCCAGCCCGGACTCGGCCCAGGCCGCCTCGAGGAACGCGGCGATCGCATCGGCGTCGGCCTGCGCCAGCGGCGGCAGCGCCATGCTGCGCGCGCGCCGCTCGGCGGGCGTGGCGGTGCGCGGGGCGGCGGACGGGGCGGACATGCGCAGCAAGCTTAGGGACGTCCCTGGCGAGCCGCTATCCTTGTGCGGATGCATGCCCCCGTCTCCCCCGCCGCCCGCCCGGCCCACCTCCTGCTGCGCCTGTGTGCGCTGGTCTACGACCTGCTGCCGGTGCTCGCGCTGTGGTTCGTGGTGAGCCTGATCGTCTACGCCGCCCACGGCGCGGAACCGGTGGAATCCGACAGCCTCGGCGGGTGGATCGAGCTGGCGCTGCTGGTCGCGGTCACCGGCCTCTACGCGGTCGAATCCTGGCGTCGCGGCGGCCAGACCCTGGGCATGCGCGCCTGGCGCCTGCGCGTGGTCGCCGCCGACGGCCGCCCGGCCACGCGCCGGGCGCTGTGGATCCGCTACGGAGTGGCGATCGTCTCCCTCGGCGCCGGCGGTCTCGGGCTGCTGTGGTCGCTGTTCGAGCGGGAGCGTCGCACCTGGCACGACCTCGCCAGCCGCACGGTGATGGTGCGCCTGCCTCCGCCACCCAGGCGCGACAAGGCACGCCGGCCCTGAGCCCGGATCAAGCCTGGCGCCGGTACTGCCAGACCGCGACGCCGCCCAGGACCAGCGGCGTGACCAGGCTCGCCAGGCGCAGGTCGACGTCGTAGGCCTCGGCGAGCTGGGTCACGATCCGCTGCACCAGGAAGAAGCCCAGGCCGAACACGATTCCCAGGAACAGGCGCTTGCCGAAGCCGCCGCTGCGCAGCTGGCCGAAGGCGAAGGGCATCGCCGCCAGGCACAGCGCCAGCACGTTGAGCGGATAGAACCAGCGCGCCCAGTAGAAGGCCTCGTACTCGCCAGCGTAGAGGCTGTTGGCGCGCATGTAGTCGATGGTCTGGCTGAGCTGCGCGGTGGACAGGTAGCGCGGGCGGGTCATGCTGGACGCCAGCGACTCGCCGTCCAGCGAGGTTTCCCAGGGCACCTCGGCGTGGATCTCGACCCTGGCCTCGCGCGGCGTGAAGTGGATCCGGCGCACGTCCTCCAGCACCGAACGGTCGTCCGGCCGCAGCTCGGCGCTGCGCGCGCGGGTGAGCGTGGCGAGCCGGCCGTCGGCGTCGAACTCGTACAGGCGCACGTCGGCCAGCTCGACGAAGCTGTCCTGCCCGGCCTCGCGCCGCGAGCCGGCGCGGACGTTGACGAAGACCTCGCCGTCGCGCGCCCACAGCCCGGAGAAACGCGACAGGATGCTGTCGCCGCTCTTGGCCGAGGCCGCCAGCGAGGTCGCCCGCGCCTCGCCGCTGGGCCCGAGCGTCTCGCCGTTGACGATCATGACCGCGGTCAGCGCCACCAGCGCCAGCACCGCGCCCATGCAGATGCGCAGGCGCGAGATGCCGGCGGCCCGCAGCGCGGTCAGTTCGGAGGTGGAGGCCAGCCCGCCCAGGGCGAGGATGGAGCCCACCACCGCCGCCGACGGGAACAGGTCGTAGAGCCGGCGCGGCACCGTGAAGAGCACGTTGAGCAGGGCCAGGCCGAAGGTGTAGCCGCCGCCGAGGTCGCCGAGCTCCTGCACGACCGCGCCGATCAGGTCGAAGCCCAGCAGCACCGCCCAGGCCATCAGCACCGAGGCCAGCACCGCGCGGGCGACGTAGCGGTCGTGGATGCGCGGGCGCAGCGCCTGCCAGCCGCGGGCGAGCGCGCTCATGCCGGCCTCCGCGCACGCGGCATGCGCCCGTCGCGGGCGAACAGCCACAGCGCGATCGCGAACATCGGCAGGTGCAGCCACCACAGGCCGAGCCACGCCGGCAGCGCCCCCGCACCGAGCCAGGAGCGGCCGATGAACAGCGAGAAGACGTAGACCAGGTACCCCGAGAACGCCAGCAGCAGCGCGCCGTAGCGCGGCTGTCGCGGCTGCTGGCGCGACAGCGGGATCGCCGCCAGCGCCAGCACCATGGTCAGCAGGGGCAGGCCGATGCGCCAGTGCAGCTCGGCCAGCGCCGGGCGGTCGCCGCGCTCGATCAGCGCCGGCGTCGACAGCAGCAGCGGGTCCTCGTCGCCGATGGTCTCGGCGCGGTCCGGCAGCTGCGCCTCGTTGCGCTCGAAGCGCATCAGGCGGAAGTCGGCGCCGTCGACCGGCCCCTCGACGCGGAAGCCGTCGCGCAGCTCCAGGTAGCGCTCGGTGCTGCCGTCGAAGAACAGCTCGCCCGACTGCGCGGTGGTGATGTCGATGCGGCCCTCGTCGTCCTCGGTCTGCATGAACAGGCGCTGGAAGCGCGACCCGGCCGCGCTCATCTCGTCGACATAGATCACGCCGCCGCCGGGCAGCTCGACGAAGCGCCGCGAATCCAGTCCCGCCACCAGCAGCGAACGGTTGGCGCGGTCGATCATGCGCTGCCCCGCGCGCTCGGCCGCCGGCGCGCCCCACAGCGACAGCGCGGCGACGACCAGCACCACCGGCACCGCGAACAGCGCCAGCGGCCGCAGCAGGCGCTGCGGCCCGTAGCCGAAGGAGCTCATCACCGCCATCTCCGAATCGCGGTAGAGGCGCCCGATCGCCATCAGCAGGCCGAGGAACAGGGCCAGCGGCAGCACCATCGGCAGGTACTGGACCAGGCGCAGGCCGAGCTGCGACAGCAGCAGCGTGGCCGGAAGCTTGCCGCGGGCGATCTCGGAGACCAGGTCCGCGAACACGCCGCTCAGGCTCACCAGGAGCAGCACCACGAGGGTGGCGGCGGCGGTTTCTGCGAATTCGCGGAGGAGGTATCGCTCGAGACGGTGCATTCGCAGACGGCAGTGGCGGCTTTCGTTAGACTTGCGGGCTTTCTGCCGGTCCATGGCAGCCCGCTGCGCGCGCTCGCCTGATCGCCTGACGGCGGACCGGGTTCCAAATGCTCCGGACCAGCGTCCGGCGCGCAATCATACGGAATCACGACTGATGGCCCTGCAATTCGAACTGAATCGAACCGCTTCCGCCGATGCGGAGACCGACTGCCTGATCGTGGGCGTGTTCGCCGATGCCCCGCTCGCGGGCGTCGCCCAGGAGATCGACGGAGAAGGCCGCCTGGCGGCGCTGGTCGAGCGCGGCGACGTCTCCGGCAAGGCCGGGCGCACCAGCCTGATCCCCGACTTCCCCGGCATCCGCGCCGCGCGCCTGCTGGTGGTGGGCCTGGGCGAGCGCGGCAAGTTCGGCGCGTCGGCCTTCCAGAAGGCGGTCGCCGCCGCGGTGCGCGCGCTCAAGGGCAGCCCGGCGCGCAGCGCGCTGCTGACCCTGAGCGCGCTCGAGGTGAACGGCCGCGACGCGGCCTGGGCGCTGCGCAACGCGATCGCCGCCGCCGACCACGCCGCCTACCGCTACACCGCCACGATCACGCGCAAGGACGACGGCGTCCGGCTCGAGCGCCTCGCGCTCGCCGGCGACGACGAGGCCGCGCTGGTGCAGGGCGTGGCGCTGGCGGCCGGCGTGGAGTTCGCGCGCGAGCTCGGCAACCTGCCGCCGAACATCTGCAACCCCGGCTACATCGCCGAGCGCGCACGCCAGTTCGCGACCGAGACCGACGGCGTCGAGGCCGAGGTGCTCGAGCGCGCGGACATGGAGGCGCTGGGGATGGGCTCGCTGCTGTCGGTGGCGCGCGGTTCGGCCAACCCGCCGCGGCTGGTGGTCCTGAAGTACTCCGGCGGCGGCGACGCCAGGCCGTTCGTGCTGGTCGGCAAGGGCATCACCTTCGATTCCGGCGGCATCAACCTCAAGGTCCAGGGCGGCATCGAGGACATGAAGTTCGACATGTGCGGCGGGGCCACGGTGCTGGGCACCCTGGTCGCGGCCGCGCGCATGCGCCTGCCGGTGAACCTGGTGGCGATCGTGCCGGCGGTCGAGAACATGGTCGACGCCGACAGCTACCGTCCCTCGGACATCCTCACCAGCATGTCGGGCAAGACCATCGAGGTCGGCAACACCGACGCCGAAGGCCGCCTCATCCTGTGCGACGCGCTGACCTACGCGCAGCGCTTCGAGCCGCAGGCGCTGGTCGACGTGGCCACCCTCACCGGCGCCTGCATGGTCGCACTGGGCAAGGTCGTCTCCGGCCTGATGACCCGGCACGACGACCTCGCCGACGAGCTGCTGGCCGCGGGCGAGACCAGCTACGACCGCGCCTGGCGCCTGCCGCTGCACGCCGAGTACGAGGCGCTGCTGGAGTCGACCTACGCCGATGTCTACAACATCGGCGGCCGCTGGGGCGGCGCCATCACCGCCGGCTGCTTCCTCGGCCGCTTCACCGAGGGCCAGCGCTGGGCGCACATCGACATCGCCGGCACCGGCTCCGAGGACGGCCGCAAGGGCATGGCCACCGGGCGCCCGGTGGGGCTGCTGGTGCAGTGGTTGATGGATCGGGCCGGGTGAGGGATGAAGCGGGAAGAGGGAATGGGGATTCGGGAATGGTGAATCCGCCATCCGTCCGTCCAGCGCACGCAGGCGATCGCGCCCGGCAGGATGCAACGAGCGCCAGCGCCTGCTGACACCACCCTTCCCTCTTCCCGAGTCCCGCTTCCCGGCGTCTCCCCCATGCCAAGAGCCGACTTCTACCTCATCGCCAAGCCGCGCTTCCGCGACGATCCGCTGCGGCTGGTCTGCGAGCTGGCGCGCCGTGCGCACGACACCGGTTCGCCGACGCTGATCCTCGCGCGCGACCGGGCGCAGGCCGAGGCGCTCGACGATGCGCTGTGGGCCTTCGACGCCGAGGCCTACATCCCCCACCAGATCGCCGGCGAGGAGGATCCCGACGAGGACGAGATCACCCCGGTGGTGATCGCGCCGCCGGAGATCGACGTGCCCGACCGGCCGATGGTGATCAACCTGCGCGACGACGCCTTCGCCGGCCAGTGCGACCGCGTGCTCGAGGTCGTCCCCGCCGACCCCGCCGCCCGCGAGCCCCTGCGCGAGCGCTGGCGGCAGTACAAGGCGCGCGGGTTCGAGACGAACAAGCACGACATGTAGGTGGGGCGGGAAGAGGGGGTGAGAAGCGGGAGTGTCGGGACCCGAAGGGTGCGATGGCCGGAGCGGCTTCTCCCTCCCCCTTGATCCACCGCTTCCGCGTCGCCTGCTTCCGTCTCGACCTCCCACAGGTCCCTCTTCCCGCCCCTCACTCCCCCATTCCCGCTTCACCTCAAAGCCCATGGACAAGAGCTACGACCCCCAGACCTTCGAGACCCGCCGCTATGCGGAATGGGAGTCGTCCGGTGCGTTCGCGCCGCGTGGCGAGGGGCCGGCGTTCACCGTGCTGCTGCCGCCGCCGAACGTCACCGGCACGCTGCACATGGGGCATGCGTTCCAGCACACGATCATGGACGCGCTGGTGCGCTACCACCGCATGCGCGGGCACGACACGCTGTGGCAGGTCGGCTCCGACCACGCCGGCATCGCCACCGAGATGGTGGTCGGGCGCAACCTCGCGCGCGAGAACCTGACCCGCGACGGCCTCGGCCGCGACGCCTTCATCGGCAAGGTGTGGGAGTGGAAGCAGCACTCCGGCGACACCATCGAGCGACAGATGCGCCGCCTCGGCGCGTCGGGGGACTGGTCGCGCAGCGTGTTCACCATGGACCCGATGCCGTCGCAGGCGGTGGTCGAGGCCTTCGTGCGCCTGCACGAGGAGGGCCTGATCTACCGCGGCCAGCGCCTGGTCAACTGGGACCCGGTGCTGAAGACCGCGATCTCCGACCTCGAGGTGGTGAGCGAGGAGGAGAAGGGCTTCCTGTGGTCGATCCGCTACGACGTGATCGATCCCGCGCCCGGCGCGCCCGACCACCTGATCGTCGCCACCACCCGCCCGGAGACCATGCTCGGCGACGTCGCCGTCGCGGTGCACCCCGAGGACGAGCGCTACGCGGCGCTGGTCGGCAAGCACCTGCGCCTGCCGCTGTCGGACCGCGCGATCCCGGTGATCGTCGACGACTACGTCGAGCGCGAGTTCGGCACCGGCTGCGTCAAGATCACCCCGGCGCACGACTTCAACGACTACGCCATCGGCCAGCGCCACGGCCTCGAGTCGATCAACGTATTCACTCCGACCGCGACGATCAACGACAACGCGCCGGCCCGCTACCGCGGCCTCGACCGCTACGACGCGCGCAAGCGCATCCTTGCCGACCTCGAGGCGGAAGGCCGCCTGGTCGAGACCAGGCCGCACGTGCTGCAGGTGCCGCGCGGCGACCGCACCGGCCAGGTGATCGAGCCCTACCTGACCGACCAGTGGTTCGTGCGCATGGACACGCTGGGCGCGCGCGGGCTGGAGCTGGTGGAGACCGGCAAGGTGAGGTTCGTCCCGGAGAACTGGATCAACACCTACCGGCACTGGATGGGCAACATCCAGGACTGGTGCATCAGCCGCCAGCTCTGGTGGGGCCACCGCATCCCGGCGTGGTACGACGAGGCTGGCCGCGTCTACGTCGGCCGCGACGAGGCCGAGGTGCGCGCCCGCCACGGCATCGCCGAGGGCATCGCCCTGCGCCAGGACGCCGACGTGCTGGAGACCTGGTTCTCCTCGGCGCTGTGGCCGTTCTCCACCCTCGGCTGGCCGGACCCGGCGGCGATGGCCGAGCGCGGCTTCGAGCGCTACCTGCCCTCCTCGGTGCTGGTGACCGGCTTCGACATCATCTTCTTCTGGGTCGCCCGGATGATCATGATGACCGACCACTTCACCGGCCAGGTGCCGTTCGAGAAGGTCTACATCACCGGCCTGGTGCGCGACCGCGACGGCCAGAAGATGTCCAAGTCCAAGGGCAACGTGCTCGATCCGATCGACCTGATCGACGGCATCAGCGCCGACGCCCTGGTGGCCAAGCGCACCGACGGCCTGATGCAGCCGCAGATGGCGGCGAAGATCGAGAAGGCCACGCGCAAGGAGTTCCCCGACGGCATTCCCGCCTTCGGCGCCGATGCGCTGCGCCTGACCTTCGCCTCGCTGGCCAGCCACGGCCGCGACATCAAGTTCGACCTCGGCCGCGCGGAAGGCTTCAAGAACTTCTGCAACAAGCTGTGGAACGCGGCGCGCTTCGTGTTGATGCACAGCGAGGGCAGGGCCTTCGCCGGCGCGCCGACGCCCGCCACCGACGCCGAGCGCTGGATCCTCGCGCGCCTGGCCAAGGCCGCCGACGCGGCCGCCGGACACGTCGCCGACTACCGCTTCGACCTGCTCACCCAGACCGTCTACGACTTCACCTGGAACGAGTTCTGCGACTGGTTCGTGGAGCTGGCCAAGCCCGCGCTGCAGGGCGTCGACGCCGCGGCCGCCGACAGCACGCGGCACACGCTGCTGCACGTGCTCGAGGCCACCCTGCGCCTGCTGCATCCGCTGATCCCGTTCGTCACCGAGGAGATCTGGCAGCAGGTCGCGCCCAGGCTCGCGCTGGACGCGCGAAGCGTCAGCCTGCGCCCCTACCCGCAGGCCGCCGACTTCGCCCGGGACGCCGCCGTCGAGGCCGACATCGAATGGCTGAAGGCCGCGGTGACCGGCCTGCGCAAGGTCCGCAGCGACCTCGGCGTCGCGCCGACCAGGCCGCTGCCGCTGCTGCTGTCCGGCGGCGACGCCGGCGACCGCGCACGCACGGCCAAGTTCGCCGCGCAGCTCGCCTTCCTCGCCCGCACCGAGTCGCAGACCTGGCTGGAGGGCGCCGAGGCGCCGGCCTCGGCCGCGGCCCTGGTCGGCGAACTCAGGCTGCTGATCCCGCTCGCGGGCCTCATCGACCTCGACGCCGAACGCGTGCGCCTGGGCAAGGAGATCAAGCGGGTCGAGGGCGAGATCGCCAAGTGCAACGCCAAGCTCGGCAGCGAGACCTTCGTCGGCAAGGCGCCGGCGGCGGTGGTCGAGCAGGAACGCGCGCGCCTGGCCGACTGGAGCACCCAGCTCGACGGCCTGCGCGGACAGCTGCAGCGGCTGGGCTGAGCGGCCGGAGCGGACGGGTCCGCGAACGGGGAACGGGGAACGGGGAACGGGGAACGGGGAACGGGGAACGGGGAACGGGATGGTGACGCCTTTTCCCGGTAGGAGCGGCTTCAGCCGCGACCGGCGCCGACCCGGGCCTGGCCTCGTCGGGGCTGAGCCCCTCCCGCGGGGCGCGGTCACGGCCGAGCCTCCCTCGCCGCCCGCGGTCGCGGCTGAAGCCGCTCCTACGCGTCGCTGCCCGGGCTCAGGCTTCCGGCGGCAGCAGTTCGAAGGCCAGCACCAGCGCGTCCTCGCGGCCGCCCGGCGCCGGGTAGTAGCCGCGGCGGCGGCCGATCTCGTTGAAGCCGGTGTCGTGGTACAGCGCGATCGCGTGCGGGTTCGAGGGCCGCACCTCGAGGAAGATCCGCTCCGCGCGCAGGCCGCGGGCGACGTCGATCATCCGCATCAGCAGCCGCCGGCCGAGCCCGCGCGACTGCACCTCCGGTGCCACGCACAGGTTCAGCAGGTGCGCCTCGCCGGCGGCGACGCTCAGCACCGAATAGCCGATCACGTGGCGGTCGCGCTCCAGCACCCAGCAGGCGTAGCCGCTGCGCAGGCAGTCGCGGAAGATCCCCAGCGTCCACGGGAACGGGTAGGCGCGCTGCTCGATCGCGTTGACCGTCGCCAGGTCGCCCTCTCGCATCGGGCGCAGCGCGACCGCGTCGGCATCCGATGCGAGCGCGCTCATGGCCGCGCGCGGCTCCCGCGCAGGCGCCGCAGTGCCGGCCACAGCGCGCGCTTGCCGGCCGCGGTGCGCAGCACCGCCGCAGGCGGCAGCAGGATCGGGAACTCCTCGCGCAGCGAGCCGGCTGCCGGCGCCGTGCCGATCGCCCGCCACAGCGCGTCGGCCAGGCGCGGCGGCAGCGGGTCGCCCTGCGGCGGCGCCACGGCGGGACGCGCAGGCTCCGGCGCGGGCCCCGGCGCGGGCTCCGCGGCGGGCCGCGCCGCGGGCGCCTCCGGCTCGGACCCCGCCAGCTCGAACAGGGTGTAGCCCATCGCCTCCAGCGCACCGCGCTGGCTGTCGCTCCACGCGCTCACGGCATCTGCTCCGGCGGTGTGCCGTCGCTGCCGATCGGCGTGCCGCGGCGCCGCCGCCACAGCGCGTGGATCGGGCCCGAGAGCGCGTAGGTGACAGCGATCGCCAGCAGCACGCGCGGCAGGTCGATCACCAGGATCACGATCACCAGCAGCACCACCAGCAGCACCACGAACGGCACCCGGTCGCCGCGCGGCGCGGCCTTGAAGCTCACGTAGCGCAGCCGGCTCACCATCAGCAGCCCCGCGACCGCGGTCACCGCGAGCGCCAGCCAGCGCAGTTCCGGCCCGCTGGTGCCGAGCTTGCCGTCGGAGAAGGCCCACACGAAGGACATCATCAGCCCCGCCGCGGCCGGGCTTGCGAGGCCGACGAACCAGCGCTTGTCGACCGCGGCCACCTGGGTGTTGAAGCGCGCCAGCCGCAGCGCCGCGCAGGCGGCGTACAGGAACGCCGCCGCCCAGCCGAGGCGTCCGGCCAGCGGCCCCAGCTCCGCCAGCGACGACAGCGACCAGTGGTACATCACCAGGGCCGGCGCCATGCCGAAGCTGACCAGGTCCGCCAGCGAGTCGTACTGCACGCCGAACTCGCTGCTGGTGCCGGTCAGCCGCGCGACGCGGCCGTCGATGCCGTCCATCAGCCCGGCGATGAAGACCGCGATGCTGGCGTGGACGAAATCGCCATTGGCCGCCGAGATGATCGCGTAGAACCCGGCGAACAGGCCGCCGGTGGTGAACAGGTTCGGCAGCAGGTAGACGCTGCGGCGCCGGCTGGGGGTGGTTTCGGATGCGGGCTCGGTCATGGCTTTCCGGTCATGGCTCGTGGCCGGGCGCCGGCCGCGGACGAGGCGGCGGCGCGGGCGTGCAGTGTACGTCGCCGCGGGCGCGGCTTCCGCCGTCGCCGTCGGCGGCGTGCACGCATCGCACATCCCGCGGCATTCGCTTGCGCGGCGTCGGGCCGGGTGCTACGAAGTGCCACCCCCCACATGCGGAACCCTCCCGTGCGCGTCAACCGCTCCGTCGCCCTCCTCCTCGCCTGCGCCCTGCCCGCCGTGGCCATCGCGCAGGATCGCGTCTACACCTGGGTCGACGACAGCGGCGTCCGCCACTATTCCGAGGCGCCGCCGAGCTCCGGCAAGTACGAGGAGCGCACCTTCACCCAGAGCGGCGCGTCGAGCTCGGTGGCCGCGGCCACGCCCACCGCCGGCGCGGCCGCGACCGCGACCGCCGCATCCGGCGGCAACGAGAACTGCACCAAGGCGCAGGCCAACGTCGAGCTGCTGAGCCGCGGCGTCTCCGTGGTCATGGACCGGGACGGCGACGGCCAGCCGGACGAGCCGCTGAGCGACCTCGAGAAGGCCAACCAGCTCGAACTGGCCAACGCCCAGGTCAAGGCCTACTGCGGCGGCTGAGGCCGGATCCACGGCCGTGCGCGCGCTCTGGGCCATCGTCGGCGGCGTCGCCCTCGGCGCGGGCCTCGCCTGGTGGCTGGCACGCGAGGCGCCGGACGCGCAGCGACCGCGCACGGACGCACCGCCGCAGGCCGAGGTCATCTACCGCTGGGTCGACGCCGAGGGCGTCACCCAGGTCGGTCGCGACCCGCCTCCGGGCAGCGGCGCCGAGCGCATCGACATCCCGGACCAGCGCAATATCGTGCCCGCCACGCCGGGCGCCGACGCGCCCGATAATCCCGGCTGATCCGCATCGCGGCGCCGCCCCGGGCGCGGCTACAATCGACCGCTTCCCCGCCGAACCGGTCCCACGATGCGCCTGTCGCAGTTCCACCTCAGCACCTCGAAGGAAACCCCCGCCGACGCCGAAGTCGTCAGCCACCAGCTGATGCTGCGCGCCGGGATGATCCGCAAGCTCGCCGCCGGCATCTATACCTGGACGCCGCTGGGCCTGCGCGTGCTGCGCAAGGTGGAGACGGCGGTGCGCGAGGAAATGCAGGCCGCCGGCGCGATCGAGATGCTGATGCCCTCGGTGCAGCCGAAGGAGCTGTGGGAGGAAACCGGGCGCTGGGAGAAGTTCGGCGGCCAGCTGCTGAAGATCAAGGACCGCAAGGACGCCTGGTACGCCTACGGCCCCACCCACGAGGAGGTGGTCACCGATTTCGCGCGCAACGAGCTGTCGAGCTACCGGCAGCTGCCGCTGACCGTATTCCAGATCCAGACCAAGTTCCGCGACGAGATCCGCCCGCGCTTCGGGGTGATGCGCGCGCGCGAGTTCCTGATGAAGGACGCCTATTCCTTCCATCTCGACGCGCAGGACCTCGACCGCCAGTACCACGAGATCTACCGCGCCTACGAGCGCATATTCACCCGCCTCGGCCTGCGTTTCCGCGCCGTGTTCGCCGATACCGGCGCCATCGGCGGCTCGGCCAGCCACGAATTCCACGTGCTGGCCGACTCCGGCGAGGACGCCATCGCCTGGTCGGACGGCTCCGCCTATGCCGCCAACGTGGAACTCGCCGAGGCGCTGGCGCCCGCCGCACCGCGCCCGGCGCCCGCCGAGGCGATGCGTGAGGTCGAGACGCCGACGCAGAAAACCTGCGAGGACGTCGCCGCGCTGCTGGATATTCCGCTCGCGCGTACGGTCAGGACCCTCGCCCTGGTCGGCGCCGACGGCTTCGTGGTCGCGCTGGCGCGCGGCGACCATGCCGTCAACACGATCAAGCTGGCCAAGGTCGCGGGCCTGGCCGAATACCGGATGGCGACCGAGGCGGAAATCGCCGCCCACCTCGGCAGCGAGCCCGGTTTCCTCGGACCGGTCGGCCCGAAGGCGGCGGTGCGGGTGGTCGCGGACCGAGCGGTCGCGGCGATGGCGGACTTCGTGGTCGGCGCCAACCGACCCGGCTACCACCTGACCGGCGTGAACTGGGGCCGGGACCTGCCGGAACCCGACGTGGTCGCCGACCTGCGCAACGCGGAAGCCGGCGATCCCTCCCCGGACGGCCGGGGCACGCTCGCCATCGCCCGCGGCATCGAGGTCGGCCACGTGTTCCAGCTCGGTCCGAAGTATGCCGAGGCCATGGGCGCGACCGTGCTCGACGAGCAGGGCAAGGCCCGCGTCATGCACATGGGCTGCTACGGCATCGGCGTGTCGCGCATCGTCGCCGCGGCGATCGAACAGAATTCCGACGCCGCCGGCATCGTCTGGCCGGAGCCGATGGCGCCGTGGCGGGTTGCGGTTTGCGTGATCAATCCGAAGAACGACCCGGCCGTGGCCGAGGCCGCCGCGGCGCTGCATGCGGAACTCAGCGCCGCCGGCGTGGACAGCGTCCTCGACGACCGCGGCCTGCGCCCCGGCCAGATGTTCGCCGATATCGAACTGATCGGCATCCCGCACCGGGTGGTGGTTTCCGCCCGTGGCCTCGAGGCCGGCACCTTCGAATATCGAAGCCGCACCGCCGCCGAGAGCGAGGCGCTGGACCGGGACGCCCTGCTGGCGCGGCTGGGCATCGGCGCGGCCTGAAACCGCCGGAATCTACCGCGCCGCCCCGCCGGATTATCGCCGGCGATGGCACGGGGCTTTTCCTCGCGCGCCGAATCGTTAGACTACGCGGCGGCGCAAGCCCCTCGTCCCCAGTTTCCAAGAGAATAACGATGGCGATCGATATCCAGACGCTCAGCACCAAGGAACTCAGCGACCTCATCAGCCAGGCCAACAGGCGCAAGAAGATCCTGGCCAAGCGCAAGCCGATCGCGACGGTGCGCCGCCAGGTCGAGAAGGTCGCCCGCGACGGCGGCTATACCCTCGCCGAGCTGTTCGGCAGCAGCGCCGAGGCCGCGCCGCGCAAGCGCGCCACCGGCAAGAAGACGGCGGCGACCAAGAAGAGCGGCGGCAAGGTCCCGCCGAAGTACCGCAACCCGGCCAACGCCGAGGAGACCTGGACCGGCCGCGGCAAGCAGCCGCGCTGGCTGGCCGCGGAAGTGGCCAACGGCAGGAAGGTCGAGGATTTCCTGATCCAGTCCTGACGCCAGGCTTCCGGGCGAGGGAGCGCCGTGCCACCAGAAACGCCGGCCCCGGGGCCGGCGTTTTTCCTTGCCCGCACCGGGGCGGGGCAACCCGTCAGAGATTGCGGCGGGCGGGGATCATCAGGTTGCCCAGCATCAGCCCGCCCATCAGCGCCACCAGCGCGTTCAGCAGCGCCACCGCGGTGTCCATCCCGAGGGTCAGGTCGTTGTCGAGCACGAAGGCGAGCGAGCGGAAACTGGTGCTGCCGGGCACCAGCAGGATGATGCCGGGCACCCGGATCAGCGCGCCCGGGCGGTTGAACCAGCGCGCGTAGACGTTGCTCACCACGGTCACCGCGATCGCCGCGAGGAATACGCCGAAGGCGAAGCCCTGCAGCGAGGTCTCCAGCACCGAGCCGACGCCGCGGGTGACGCCGTAGCCGAGCGCGACGGCGAAGATCACCAGCGGCCAGTCGCGCCGCGCCGCCTTGAACAGCACCGCGAACGCGATCGCGCCGGCGCCCAGCGCCGCCCATTCGGTCCAGGCCGGTACCGTCTCCGGCGGCGCCGGGACGGGTTCCCAGCCGACCAGGCGGGCGGTCTGCACCGCGGCCACCGTGCCGAAGCCGAGCTTGAGCAGGGTCGTCATCGCGCCGGCGAAGCGCGCCGTGCCCGAGATCAGGTTGTTGCTGGTGAGCTCGGCCACGGCGTTGGTCAGCATCATGCCGGGCATCAGCACGATCAGCGACGCGACGATGACCGTGGTCAGGGACAGCGGCAGCACCGTCGCCAGCAGCATCGCCAGCACCGCGGCGACCAAGGCCGCCAGCGCATCCAGGCTCTCCGACAGCCGCGGACGGCTGGCGCCGAGAACGTAGAGCGTGCCGATCACCGTGCCGATGGCGCCGGCGACCGCCAGATCCACCCAGCTCGCGCGCAGCAGTCCGGCCACCGAGGCGGCGGCCAGACCGAAGCAGCTGGCCGAGAGCATCTGCTCGCGCCAGCGCGGCGGCGCGTCCAGCGCCCGCAGGGCGGCGACGCCGGTCGGAAGGTCGATGCGGTCGGCGAGCACGTCCTCGGCGATGGCGTCGACCGCGCACAGCTTGCTCAGGTCGACCTCGCCCGGCTCCATGCGCAGCACGCGGGTGTTCTCCGGCCCGCCCTCGGGCCCGAGGTTGCCGCCGAAGCTCACGATGATGCCGGTGGGATTGGCCCACACCTCGCAGCGCAGGCCCATCATCCGCGCCACCAGGATCACCGCGGCTTCCAGGCGCGGGGTGGTGGTGCCGTAGGCGTGCAGGCGCCGGGCCAGGTCGATGACGAACTCGCTGCGCGCGGTGAAGCTGTAGTCGGTCAGGGCCAAGGCGGGTTCCGGCGAGGCGGGTGCGTGCATGGTAGCGGCGCGCTCCGTGCGCGGCGCCCTAGACTCGCCGGTTTCCACTACGCACGATCCCATGACGATCGGACTCGGCGAACTGCTGTCGCTCGGCTCGGCGCTGGCCTGGGCGGTGGGCGTGGTGATGTACCGGCAGCTCGGCGCGCACCTGCCGCCGGTCACCCTCAACGTGCTCAAGAACGGGCTGGTGCTGCTGGCTGTCGGCCTGCTGGTGCTGGCCGTGCACGGCCCGGCACCGCCGGCGATGGACGCGCGCGAGGTCGTCGTCGTGCTCGTCAGCGGCATCCTCGGCATCGCCCTCGCCGACACGCTCTACTTCCATGCGCTCAACCGCCTGGGCGCCGGGCGCATGGGCATCATCGGCAACGCCTACAGCCCCTGCGTGCTGATCCTCGGCATGCTGGTGCTCGACGAGCGCCTGGGCGCGCTGCAGTGGCTGGGCTTCCTGCTGGTCAGCGCGGGCGTGGCGGTGATCGCCCTGCCCGCCCGCGCCCGAGCGCGGGCGACGCAGGCGCTGGTCGCCGAGGATCTGGCCGGGGTCGCCGCCGGCGCGTCGGTGTCGCGGCCGCGGCCGCAGGGCGAACCCGGCGGCGGCGGCGCCGGCGCGGTCTTCGGCGGCATCGCCGCGATGGCGCTGATGGCGGTCGCCATCGTGATGGTCAAGCCCGTGCTCGAGAGCCAGTCGGTGCTGTGGGTGACCTGGCTGCGCCTGCTCGGCGGCGTCGGCGGCCTGGCACTGGTGATGACGCTGCGCGGCCAGGCGGCGCGGCTGCGGCCGCCGCCGGGCCTGCCGTGGCGTCGCCTGTTCGTGGCCGCGCTCGTCGGGCAGTGCCTGTCGATGCTGCTGTGGCTGGGCGGCTTCAAGTACGCCAAGGCCGCGGTGGCGGCGGTGCTCAACGAGACCAGCTCGGTCTTCATCCTGCTGCTGGCGGCGGTCTGGCTCGGCGAACGCCTCGGCCGGCGCGCCTTCGCCGGCATCGCGCTGACCCTCGCAGGCGTGGTCTTCATGCTGTTGGGCTAAGCTTTCGCGATACATGGCCGCGCCCCGCATCGACATCGACGACAGCAGCCGCACCCTGCGCGCGAGCGGCGAATGGACCCTCGCCCACGCCGGCGCCATCCTCGACCTCGTGCGCGGCGCGCCCGACAGCGCCTCCGTCCTCGACGCGCGCGGCATCGAGCGGCTCGATTCCGCCGGCGTGCTGCTGCTGTCGCGCTACGCCGACCGCCTCGGGCTGGAGATGGATGCGGTCCCGGTGCGCGAGGAGCAGCGTGCGCTGGTGTGCGCGGTGGAGCGGGTCAGCGACGACCGCCCGCCGCGCAAGCGAGACCTCGGCTTCATCGCCATGGTCGGCCGCATCGGCATGGCCACGCGCAAGACCTACGGCGCCCTGCACGACCTGCTCGGCTTCTTCGGCGAATCGCTGCGCGCGCTGGCGCGCCTGGCGACCGCGCCGCAGCGCCTGCGCCTGACCTCGACCGTGCACCACATGGAGCAGGTCGGCATCGATGCGATGCCGCTGGTGGCGCTGCTGAACTTCATGGTCGGCGCGGTGGTCGCCTTCCTCGGCGCCAGCACGCTGCGCAACTTCGGCGCGGAGATGTTCACCGTCGACCTGGTGACCTTCGCGTTCCTGCGCGAGTTCGCGGTGCTGCTGACCTCGATCATCCTCGCCGGCCGCACCGCGAGCGCCTTCACCGCGCAGATCGGCGCGATGAAGAGCCGCGAGGAGATCGACGCGATCCGCACCCTCGGCCTCGATCCGGTCGAATTGCTGGTGCTGCCGCGCATGCTCGCGCTGATGATCATGCTGCCGCTGCTGACCTTCATCGGCATGGTCGCCGGCCTGCTCGGCGGCGCGGTGGTGGGCTCGGGCGCGCTCGGCATCCCCTTCGGCCTCTACTTCCAGCGCACCTACGAGATCATCCTGGTGCAGGACTTCTGGGCCGGCATGGTCAAGGCGCCGGTGTTCGCGGTGGTGATCGCCCTGATCGGCTGCCTGGAGGGCATGAAGGTCACCGGCACCGCGCAGTCGGTCGGCGAGCGCACCACCTCGAGCGTGGTGCAGACGCTGTCGCTGGTGATCCTGCTCGACGCGGGCGCGGCGCTGTTCTTCCAGGAGATCGGCTTTTGAACGCGGCTCCGGAGCATGACGATCTCGCGATTTGCATCCGCGGCCTGCGCAACCAGTTCGGCAGCCAGGTCGTGCACGAGGATCTCGACCTCGACGTCCGCCGCGGCGAGATCGTCGGCGTGGTCGGCGGCTCGGGCACCGGCAAGTCGGTGCTGATGCGCACCATCCTCGGCCTGCGCCGGCCGCAGGCGGGCGCGATCGAGGTGCTGGGCCGGGATGCCATCGGCGGCAGCCGGCGCGAACGGCGCGAGATCGAGCGCAGCACCGGGGTGCTGTTCCAGGACGGCGCCCTGTTCTCCTCGCTGACGGTCAGCGAGAACGTGCAGGTGCCGCTGAAGGAACAGCACGGGGATCTTCCGGCGCGCCTGCTGTGCGAGCTCGCCCTGCTCAAGATCAAGCTCGCCGGCCTGCCGGCGAACGCGGCCGACAAGCTCCCGGGCGAACTCTCCGGCGGCATGCGCAAGCGCGCGGGGCTGGCGCGGGCGCTGGCGCTCGACCCGCCGCTGCTGTTCCTGGACGAGCCCACCGCCGGCCTGGACCCGATCGGCGCGGCCGCGTTCGACCGCCTGATCCGCACGCTGCAGGAGGCGCTCGGGCTGACCGTGTTCCTGATCACCCACGACCTCGACACCCTCTATGCGATCTGCGACCGCATCGCCGTGCTCGCCGACCGCCGCGTGCTGACCGTCGCACCGGTCGCCGAGGTCGAGCGCTTCGACCACCCCTGGGTGCGCGACTACTTCCACGGCCCGCGCGCGCGCGCGGCCCAGGACGCGCACGCCCGCAACCTGCGGGCGGACAACACCCGGTTCACGACGACGACCGAAGGATAGTCGGATGGAAACCAAGGCCAACAACGTGCTCGTCGGCGCCTTCACCCTGGGCGTGGCCGCGTTCCTGGTGATCTTCGCGCTGTGGGCGGCGAAGTACTCCTCGGACCGCAGCTGGAACGAGTACGACGTGGTGTTCACCGAGGCCGTCACCGGCCTCACCGTCGGCGCCACCGTGCAGTACAACGGCATCAGCGTCGGTTCGGTCAGCAACCTGCGCCTGGATCCGCGCGACGCGCGCCGCGTGGTCGCGCGGATCCGCGTGCAGGCCGAGGCGCCGGTCAAGGAGGACACGCGCGCGCGGCTGGCGCTGACCGGCGTCACCGGCACCGCCATCATCCAGCTCTCCGGCGGCGCGCCGGAGAGTCCGCGCCTGGTGGCCACCGACGACGACCCGGTGCCGGTGATCCCGACCGCGCCCTCCGCCCTGCAGAACATCACCGAGACCGCCGGCGTCATCGCCGAGCGCCTGGACAAATTGCTGTCCGACGAGAACATCGCCCACATCGCCAAGGCGCTGGACGACGTGCAGAAGGTCACCGGCTCCATCGCCGACCAGCGCGAGGACATCGCCGAGCTCATCACCAATGCGCGCCAGGTCACCGCGGCGCTGGAGAACACGGTCAACCGCGTCGATGCCACGGTGGAGAACGACGTGCCGCGCCTGGTCGCAAGCCTGGAGCGCTCGCTCGACCAGCTCGACGCCTTCACCCGCAACGCCAACGCCCTGGTCGAGGAGAACCGCGACCCGATCGCGCGCTTCAGCCACGAGGGCCTGAGCCAGGTCGGCCCCACCCTCTCGCAGCTGCGCGCGACCCTGCGCGACATCGACCGCGTCACCACCCGGCTGCGCGACAACCCGTCCGGCTACCTGCTCGGCCGCGACCGCGCCAAGGAGTTCGAACCGTGACCCGATCCGCCCGTGCCTTCCGCAGCGCCCTCCTCGCCCTGGCCGCGGCCGCGGCGCTCGCCGGCTGCGGCAGCCTGCTCGGCGCCCGCGGCGACGCGCCGACGGTCCTGGCGCCCGAGATCCGGGTGCGCACCGATCCGGCCTGGCCGCAGGTCGAGTGGCAGCTGGCGATCGCCACCCCGCAGTCGAGCGAGTCGCTGGCCACCTCGCGCATCGCCGTGCAGCCGCAGCCGGGCACGCTCGAGGTCTACGCCGGCGCGCTGTGGCTGGATACCGCGCCGGAGCTGGTGCAGAACGCGCTGATCCGCGGCTTCGAGGACAGCGGCAGGATCCTGGCGGTCAGCGGCTTCGGCGGCGGCGTGCGCGGCGATTTCGCCCTGCTGCTCGACCTGCGCCACTTCGAATCGGTCTACCGCGACGGCACGCCCGAGGCCACCGTGGAGCTGCGCGCGCGCCTGGTGCACTTCCGCGGCAACCGCGTGGTCGCCGCGCGCACCTTCCGCAACGCGGTCCCGGCGCAGGGCGTGGAGGTCGCCCGCGTCAGCGACGCCTTCGGCCAGGCGCTGTCGGCCACGGTCACCGAGGTGGTCGGCTGGACCCTCGTCGAGGGCCAGCAGGCGGTCGCCGCGCTCGAGGCCAGCGATGGCCGGGCCACCCGCACGCCGCCGCCTCCGCGGCCCCTGTAGGACGCGCCCCCGGGCGATGTCCCTGCGGTCGGGGCTTCAGCCCCGACCTCCGCGATCAGGCCCAGCGCCGTGCCGAGGAGGCGCTCGCCGCAGGAGCGGCTTCAGCTGCGACAGGTACGTGGCTTCGGGGCTTCCTGACCCTCTGTGGGAAGGGCTTCAGCCCCGACGGCGGCACCCTCGTCCCCGCGCTTGTCGGGGCTGAAGCCCCTCGCGCAGGCGGCGTGCACGCCGGCGACGTTGCCCGTAGGAGCGGCTTCAGCCGCGACCCGGCTCCACTTCTCCACCGCGCCCGTCGCGGCTGAAGCCGCTCCTACGGGCGTTGTGCGACCCCGCCTTCGTCGGCTCGGACGGGCCTGCCGTCCCGCCGCTCCTGCCCCGCCTCCGCCCGTACGCGGCGGAAGGTGAGGTTGATCCGCGGCCCGACCGGGCGCGCGGTGCGCGGCAGGGCGTGGCGGTAGTGCGCCTGCGTGGCGCCGCGCATGAGCAGCAGGCTGCCGTGCGGCAGGTCGATCGGCACGGCGCGCGCGCCCGCGACGCGGCGCTTGAACTGGAAGCGGCGAGCCGCGCCCAGGCTGAGCGATGCGATCACCGGCGCCGGGCCGAGTTCCGGCTCGTCGTCGGCGTGCCAGCCCATCGCATCGCGGCCGTCGCGGTAGAGGTTGGCGAGAACGGAATCGAACGCGGCGCCGGCCGCGGCCTCCACGCGTGGCCGCAGCGCCGCCAGCGCTTCCGGCCACGGCCGCGGCTCGAAACGCGTGCGCGAATAGGTGTAGGCGGCACCCGGCTCGCCGATCCAGGAGGAACGGCGCGGCGCGTCCACCTCGCGTCCGAACAGGCGGATGCGATGGGTCTCCCAGTCGACCTCGGCGAGCAGCCGCGCGAACAGCGCGTCGGCCTCGCGACGCGGCAGCCACGCCGGATCGAGCGCCACCTCGGCACCGGCCAGCGGCAGGCGCTCGAACATCGGGCGGCTCAGCCGGCCTCGGCGCCCAGCACCGCCTGCAGGATCTCGCCGAGTTCGATCAGGCGCAGGTCGCTGCCGCGCGGGCCGACCAGCTGCAGGCCGAGCCCGCCGGGCAGCGGCAGGCTCAGCGCGGGGCAGCCGGCGAGGCTGGCCAGTGCGGTGAAGTCGGCGAGGTTGCCCGGCTCATCGTCGCCGGCAGCGGGCGGCGCGCCCGGCGCGACCGGCAGCAGCAGCACGTCGATGTCGGCGAAGCGCGCGCGGAACTCGACGACGTGTTCGTCCAGGCGCCGGTCGGCGCGCACGTAGTCGGCCGCGGTGCGGGTCTCGGCGTAGGCCAGCAGCCCACGCAGGCGCTCCGACCCTTCGGCCAGCGCCTGCCCCTGGGCAGCGAGGATCTCCGCCTCCATCAGCAGCAGCGCGGCGTGGCGGCTGGTCGAGATGTCGAGCGCGTTCATATCGAGCGTCGCCTCCCGTGCCTGGCCCAGCACCGGCCCGGCGCGTTCCACCGCGGCGCGGAAGGCATCCACCACCTGCGGCGAGGCGCCGAGCCCGCGCAGGCCGGAGACGAGCCCTACCTTGAGCCGGCCCGGCTCCCAGTCCGGCGTGGCGAACGGCACCCGCCGCGCCCGCGTGTACGGATCGCCCGGGTCGTAGCCGGCCATCACCTTCAGCAGCAGGGCGGCGTCGGCGACGCTGCGGGTGATCGTGCCCGGGCAGTCGAGCCGGCGCAGCGCCGGCGCCATGCCGCGGCAGGAGATCTCGCCGAAGGTCGGCTTGAGTCCGACCAGACCGCAGAAGGTCGCCGGCAGGCGCACCGAACCGACGGTATCGGACCCGACCGCGGCGATGGCGTGCCCCGCCGCCACCGCGGCCGCGGCGCCCGAGGAGGACCCACCGCTGGCGCAGCCGGGCAGGTGCGGGTTGCCGACGTCGCCGTAGTGCGGATTGCGCCCGCTGGTGCCGAGCGCGGCCTCGTCCATGTTGGTCTTGCCAAGCAGCACCGCGCCGGCACCGCGCAGGCGCGCGGCCACCGCGGAATCGTCGAACGCGATCAGCCCGTCGCGCAGCGGCAGGCCCTGGCTGGTGGGCATGCCCTCGGCGTCGAAGTTGTCGTTGAGCGCCAGCGGCACCCCGTCGAGCCGGCCGATCGCGCCACCGGCGGCGCGGCGCGCGTCCGACGCGCGCGCGGCGGCGCGCGCGCCGTCGGCATCGACGTGGATCCAGGCATTGAGATGCGCGTCGCGCGCGATCGCGGCGAGGCAGGCTTCGGTCAGCGCCTGGCTCGTGGTCTCGCCGAGGGCGAGTGCGCGCAGCACGCGCGGCAGGTCGGCGTTGCGGAGGGCGTCGATGGCATCGTTCATGGGGCGTCCGGCACTGCTGTAGAGCGCCGCGGCGACGCGACGTTGCAGCCATCGCATCGACGCGGGACCCACGATGATGCCATTTGCCGCGTTGCCGGCAAAACCCGAGAATGCCGCCAGCCAGCGACGAGCCATACGCCGCACGCCAGGAGAGAGGGACGATGAGCGAACGCGAATTCATGGAATACGACGTGGTGACCGTGGGCGCAGGCCCGGCCGGTCTCGCGTTCGCCATCCACCTGAAGCAGACCAGGCCCGAGCTGTCGGTGTGCGTGATCGAGAAGTCCTCGACCATCGGCGCGCAGGTGCTGTCGGGCGCGGTGATCGAACCGCAGCCGCTCGACGAGCTGCTCCCCGGCTGGCGCGACGCGCCGCCGCCGGTGTGCGTGCCGGCCACCGAGGACGAGTTCTGGTTCCTCACCAGGACCGGCGGGCGCAAGGCGCCGGTGGTGCCGCCGCAGATGCGCAACCACGGCAACTTCATCGTCTCGCTCGGGGCGATGTGCGCCTGGCTGGCGCCGCAGGCCGAGGCGCTCGGCGTCGAGATCTATCCCGGCTTCGCCGCGGCCGAACCCTTCTTCAACGACGACGGCTCGGTCGGCGGCGTGCGCATCGGCGACATGGGCGTGGCCCGCGACGCCACGCACAAGCCGACCTACACCCAGGGCATCGACATCCGCGCCAAGGTGACCGTGCTCGCCGAGGGTGCACGCGGGCACCTCACCAAGCAGCTGATCAAGCGCTTCGACCTGGACGCGCTCTCGGATCCGCAGGCCTACTCCATCGGCATCAAGGAGCTCTGGCAGCTGCCCGAGGGCCGGGTGTCGCCGGGGAAGATCGTGCACTCGCTCGGCTGGCCGATGGACCCGTCGACCTACGGCGGCAGCTTCCTGTACCACCTCGACAACAACCAGGTGGCGCTGGGCCTGGTCGCCGGGCTCGACTACCGCGACCCGATGTTCCGGCCGTACGAGGCCTTCCAGCAGTGGAAGCACCATCCGACGGTCAAGCCGCTGCTCGAGGGCGGCACCATCCTCTCCGCGGGCGCGCGCGCCATCGTCACCGGTGGCTGGCAGTCGCTGCCGAAGTGCGAGATGCCCGGCGCGATCCTGATCGGCGACACCGCCGGCCTGCTCAACGTGCCCAAGATCAAGGGCACCCACCAGGCGATCCGCTCCGGCATGCTCGCCGCGCGGCACCTCGCCGGCACGCTCTCTCCGGAAGGCTGGGACGCCGCGCTGCGCGGCTCGGAGGTGATGCGCGAGCTCAGGACGGTCCGCAACATCAAGCCCGGCTTCAAGAAGGGCCTGTGGATGGGCCTGGCCAACGCCGGCTGGGAGACCCTGACCGGCGGCAGGTCGCCGTGGACGCTGAAGGTCAAGGCCGACTGGACCAGCCTCGACAAGCTCGACGGCCACGAGGCGCCGAAGCGCGACTACGTGCAGCGCACCCTGCCCCCGCGCGACCGCCTGGCCGGCGTCTACTTCGCCGCCACCGAGCACGACGAGGACCAGCCGGTCCACCTCAGGGTGCGCGACACCAGCATCTGCGTCGACCGCTGCACCGAGGAATACGGCAACCCCTGCGAGCGCTTCTGCCCGGCCGGTGTCTACGAGATGGTCGAGGACGAGGGCGGTCGCCGCCTGCAGATCAACGCCGCCAACTGCGTGCACTGCAAGACCTGCGACATCAAGGACCCCTACGCGATCATCGACTGGGTCACGCCCGAGGGCGGATCGGGGCCGAACTACCAGAACCTCTAGTCCCCGGCGCGCGGGCTCCGCGCGGCCTCCTGCCGCCACCGGTTCCGTCATCCGGAATCAAACGCGCGTTTGGAGCGCCCCCGGGCTGCGGGTACAATTCCGCCTCTTATGGCCCGACCGCGGGCCGCTGCTCGGGACGACGAACACGATGAAGATCCTGGTCGGATACAAGCGGGTGGTGGACTACAACGTCCGCATCCAGGTCAAGCCGGACGGCTCCGGCGTGGTGACCGACGGCGTCAAGCTGTCCGCCAATCCCTTCGACGAGATCGCCCTGGAAGAGGCGCTGCGGCTGCGCGAGAAGGGCGTGGCCGAGGAGGTCGTGGTGGTGACGATGGGCCCGGCCGATGCGCAGGCCCACATCCGCAACGGCCTGGCGATGGGCGCCAACCGCGCGATCCACGTGGTCACCGATGCGCCGCTGCAGCCGCTGACCGCGGCGCGCGCCTTCCTCAAGCTCGTCGAGAAGGAACAGCCGGGCCTGGTGATCCTCGGCAAGCAGGCCATCGACGACGACGCCAACCAGACCGGGCAGATGCTGGCCACGCTGTGGGGCCGCCCGCAGGCGACCTTCGCCTCCAAGCTGGAGGTCTCGGGCGACACGGCCACGGTGACCCGCGAGGTCGACGCCGGCCTGGAAACGCTGGAGATCGACCTGCCGGCGGTGGTCACCACCGACCTGCGCCTCAACGAGCCGCGCTTCATCAAGCTGCCGGACATCATGAAGGCCAAGTCCAAGCCGATCGAGAGCATTCCCTTCGCCGACCTCGGCGTCGCCGTCGGCGGCGAGCAGACGCTGTCGACCTTCGCTCCGCCGGAGGCGCGCAAGAAGGGCGTCATGGTCAAGGACGTCGCCGAACTGGTCGAACAGCTCAAGGCCAACGGCCTGGCCTGACACCGCAGCCGCCGCGTGCGGCCGCGCCCGTCCCCTGATTCCGCCGCAGCGCCCCGCGCGCGGCCCGAGGAGAACGCAATGTCCAAGGTCCTGATCGTCGCCGAACACCTCGGCGGACAGCTCAACCCCGCCACCGCCAAGGTCGTCGCCGCGGCCCGGGCGATTTCGCCCGAGGCCATCGACGTGGCCGTGCTGGCCGCCGACCCGGCCGCCGTCGCCGCCGAGGCCGCGCGGATCGAGGGCGTGAGCCGCGTGCTGGCGGTGGCCAATCCCGCCAACGAGCACCCCGTCGCGCAGGTCTACGCGCCGCAGGTCGCGAAGCTGGCCGAAGGCTACAGCCATGTCTTCGGCCCCTCGACCACCTTCGGCAAGGACCTGATGCCGGCGGTCGCCGCGCTGCTGGGCACCGGCCAGGTCAGCGACCTGATGAGCGTCGAAGGCCCGAGCCGGTTCACCCGCCCGATGTACGCGGGCAACGCCATCGTCACCGTCGAGGTACCGGCCGACGAGACCGTCGTGGCCACCGTGCGCGTCGCCTCCTGGCAGGCCGCGGCCGGCGGTGGCAGCGCCGCGGTGGAGAACGTCGCCGTCGACGCGACGCTGCCGACCCACACCCGCTACAAGGACCTCTCGCAGGCCAAGAGCGACCGTCCGGACCTGCAGAGCGCGCAGCGCGTGGTCTCCGGCGGCCGCGGCGTCGGCTCGGCCGAGAACTTCGAGATCATCTACAAGCTCGCCGACAGGCTCGGCGCCGCGGTCGGCGCCTCGCGCGCCGCGGTCGACGCCGGCTACGTGCCGAACGAGATGCAGGTCGGCCAGACCGGCAAGATCATCGCCCCCGAGCTCTACGTCGCCGTCGGCATCTCCGGCGCGATCCAGCACCTCACCGGCATCAAGGACGCCCGCACCATCGTCGCCATCAACAAGGACCCCGAGGCCCCGATCTTCGAGATCGCCGACATCGGCCTGGTCGGCGACCTGTTCAAGGTGCTGCCGGAACTCGAAGCCGCGCTCTCCTAGGACCCCCCAGAACCGATGATCAGCCAGCTCAAGAACCTCGCCAAGCGCCTGCTGGCGATCGTCTGGATCCGGAAGCTCTACGAGGCCACGATGCGGGGAGCCGCCGAATTCTTCGGCGCGCACCGCGTGCTTTCGATCCCCTACAGCATCCTTACCTTTCCGACCTTCAATCGCGAGCAGTTCGCCGTGCTGCGGGGGCGGCGCGACTACTACCGCAACCTCGGCCGGCAGCGCCGCACCTACACGGAGCTGCGACGCAACATCCATCGCCTCGAGAAGGGCATCTCGATGCAGCCCCGGCGCAGCGTGTTCGCGCTCGACTACCTCATCGAGACCATCGAGTTCTACGAGGCTGCCGTCAGACACCATACCGACGGCTGCATCGAACACGAGGAGCTGGACTGGGGTTTCGCCGTGCTGACGGAGTACTTCTCCCTGGTCGACGAGGGCAATCCGGTGGTGACGGAAGCCAAGCGCCGCTTCGTCGCCACGAGGGCGCGCTTCGACCCCGGCAGCAGCAGGGCGAGGCCGTATCGTCGTGCCGAAGGGACGACCAGCGCCGCGACCTACCAGGACCTGCTCGACCTCGCGCTCCAGCGGCGCTCGGTGCGCTGGTTCAAGCCGGATGCGGTCCCGCGCGACCTCGTCGACAAGGCCCTGCTCGTCGGACGGCAGTCCCCGACTGCCTGCAACCGGCTGCCCTACGAGTTCCGGATCTTCGATGACCCGGCCATGGTGAAGACGGTCGCGGCGGTGCCGTTCGGCTCTGCCGGCTATTCGCACCAGATCCCGACCATCGCTGTGGTGGTGGGCCGCCTGAGTCACTACTTCAGCCCACGCGACCGCCACGTCATCTACGTCGATGCGTCGCTGGCTGCGATGGGATTCATGTACGCGCTGGAAACCCTGGGCCTGTCCTCGAGCGTGATCAACTGGCCCGACTTCGAGCCCCTCGAGGCGAAGATGCAGCGCACGCTCGGGCTCGACTACGACGAGCGGGTGATCATGCTCATCGCGATCGGCTACGCCGATCCCGAAGGCCTGATCCCGTTCTCGCAGAAGAAGCCGCTGGACGTCCTGCGCCGCTACAACGAACTCGCCCCGCGCGACTGAGCCTGGCGGTGGCGGGGCGTACGCCGCCTCGGACCTCAGGCGGCGCTGCCCCTGCGACGCGCACGCCATGCCAGGATGGGTTCCTGCAGCGCGACCAGCACGAGTTCGACGAGCAGGTAGATCAGCCTCGCCACGACCGTGACCGCCAGCGCCTCGCCCGCGCCGGTGTACGGCAGCAGCCCCAGGGTCAGGATTCCGTCGCGGATACCGAGCCCCGCAGGAGCGAAGGGGACGAGGAAGCCCACGGCATAGGCGGCAGCGAACAGCCCCGTCGAGAACAGCGGACCCGCTGCCATCCCGCATGCGCGCACCAGGACCCAGAACGCCAGGCCGAGCAACAACCAGATGCCGGCCTGGACCAGGACGACCCGCGGCGTCGGAATGGCGCTGCGCGCGTAGCGAAGCAGCGCGTCCCGCTTCCACAGCAGGAGCGCGACGACGCCCACCGCCGCCAGTGCGGCGCCGCCGAACAGCCACCAGCGCAGCATGGCGTTGAGGCTGCCTTCGATGGCGGCGAGGGCGGCCGGACCACAGAGAAGCAGGCCTACGAGCGCCGCCGCACCGATCACCCACAGGCTCTCGGTGACGAGGCTGTCGCGGATCTGCGCGTAGCCTGCGCCACGGCTGCGATAGGCCGCCGCACGGCCGACGAACTGCCAGATCGAGCCGGGCAGGTACTTGCCCATCTGGCTGAGGTTGTAGAGCTTGGCCGCGGTCGCATAGTCGAGCGTGATGCCGCTGCGTGCTGCGGCGATGCGCGCGTTCTCGCCCAGCAGCAGCTTGGCCGCGACGGTCAGCAGCGCACTCGCCGCAAGCATCCACGCCGGGATGCGGTGCAGCATCTCGACGATGTCCTGGCGGGAACGCCAGATCAGCGCTCCAGCCGCGAGCGCGACGCAGGCGACCCATGCCCACTTGGCGATCGTGCCGAGGCGCTCACGCAAGGCCGCCGCTCCCGAAGCCCGGCTCCAGAAGTGCCACCACCGGCCGCTCGGCGCTGGCCTTGACCTCCGGCAGGCGCTCCAGGATCTGCGCGCGCATCGCCTGGCGCGACTGGAAGATGGCGTCGACGCGCTCGCGCAGGGCAGGGCCGCTGAGCTGCTTGTAGTCCATGACGTTGCCCTCGAGACCGAAGCGCGCCATGACCTCGGCGTACTTGTGGCTCCAGCCCAGGACCGCTGCGGGCACGCCCAGTGCGAGCGCACCGACCATGGCATGGAAGCGCGACACCAGGACCACGTCCATCTCCGCGATGAGCCGCTTGATGGCGGCGGCATTCATGTCGAGGTCGAAGGCCAGCGGCGTCACGGGCAGGGAAGTCCCGGCTGCGGCGAGGATGCGTCGGATCAGCGGCAGGTCGTTGTTGCGCTCGGCCTCTCCGGCCGCGTCACGGGTCGCGTTCGGGAACAGCACCACGAGGTAGCCGCTGCCGCTGAGATCGGCCACCAGGCGCGCGAGGATGTCCTCGTAGGCACCGCCCTCCTTGCGCGCCTTCACCGCCACCACCGAACTGGGGCACAGGCCGACGACGCCGGTCACACCAGAGACGCCGCGCGCCGAGGCAAGCGCGGCGAAGCGCGCATCGAGGGCGCCCCCCTCCTCCTGCGTCAGGCTGTAGCCGTTCTTGTGGTTGAAGGCGATGTCGTCGGCCTGGATGAAGCGCACTCCCGGAAAGGCTGCCTGCTCCAGGTGCTCACGGGTGCGTCCACCGCGCGCCCAGATCATCGCGCACATGGGCAGCACCACGCGCGCCGCCAGCCGGTTGAGCGGGCGCTCGAACGGCCCCACCGCCTGCGGCATCTTGACCACGGGCGTACCGAGCAGCCACGCCGGCAGCAGGGTGAGCACGTTGAACGGGAGGAACTTCTCGCGGCCGTCGATGAAGGCGACGCCGGCAAGGTCGACCAGCGCCCGCGACTCGCCGAGGCCGCGGACCGCGGCAGGAGCCATACGCAGCACCCGCCGGCCGAACACGAGCCGCAGCAGCCCGAAGACCAGCGACCACGGCAGCAGCCAGGCCACCAGGGCCATCGGCGTGGAGCTGTGCAGGGTCAGCGCCGGATCCTGGACGAGCTGCCGGTCGGCCTCCGGGTAATAGGTGAAGACGTGGAATCGCAGGTCCGGCTGCGCTTCGCGCAGGCGGCCGACGACGGTTTCGAGCATGGCTTCGGCGCCGCGGTTGCCGTGGCAGGTCGCGGCGATGATGGAGTAGGCGTTGGACGGCACGGGGGGATTCGCTCCTGCTGCGGAAGCCGGAGCGGCCGTCCGCGAAGGCGCGAAGTCTAGCAACGCCCGCCGTCGACGGGCCCGCCGGCTCAGGAAACGGTGACGCCGGTCTTCTCCCGCAGCTCGTCCGCACCGACTTCGGGCGCCAGTTCGACGAGCTTCAGGCCGTCTGGGGTGACGTCGAGCACGGCCAGGTCGGTGATGATGCGGTCGACCACGCCGAGACCCGTCAGCGGCAGCGTGCACTCGGGCAGGATCTTGTGCTCGCCGTTCCTGGCGACGTGCTCCATCAGCACCACCACGCGCTTGACGCCGGCGACCAGGTCCATCGCCCCGCCCATGCCCTTGACCATCTTGCCGGGCACCATCCAGTTGGCGAGGTCGCCCTTCTCGGTCACCTGCATGGCGCCGAGGATGGCCAGGTCGATGTGGCCGCCGCGGATCATCGCGAAGGAGTCGTCGCTGCCGAAGTAGGCCGCGCCCCTGCGCGCGGTGACGGTCTGCTTGCCGGCGTTGATGAGGTCGGCGTCGACCTCCTCCTCGGCCGGGAACGGGCCGATGCCGAGCAGGCCGTTCTCCGACTGCAGCCAGACGTCGACGCCGTCGGGGATGTGGTTGGCCACCAGGGTCGGCAGGCCGATGCCGAGGTTGACGTAGGCGCCGTCGGTGAGTTCCTGCGCGGCGCGCTGCGCCATCTGGTCACGGGTCCAGGGCATGTCGTGATCTCCGGGTACGGCGCGCTCAGGCGCGCACGATGCGCTGCTCGATGCGCTTCTCAGGGGTCGGGTTGAGGACGATGCGGTCGACGTAGATGCCCGGCAGGTGCACCGCGTCGGGTTCGATCTGGCCGATCTCGACCAACTCCTCGACCTCGGCGATGCAGACCCTGCCGGCCATCGCGCAGGCGGGATTGAAGTTGCGCGCGGTCTTGCGGAACACCAGGTTGCCGGCGCGGTCCGCCTTCCAGGCCTTGACCAGGGCCACGTCGGCCTTCAGCGCGGTCTCCATGACGTAGTGCTTGCCGTCGAACTCGCGCGTCTCCTTGCCCTCGGCCACGATCGTGCCGTAGCCGGTCGCGGTGAAGAAGGCGGGGATGCCCGCACCGCCGGCGCGCAGGCGCTCGGCCAGGGTGCCCTGCGGGTTGAACTCGAGCTCGAGCTCGCCCGACAGGTACTGGCGCTCGAACTCCTTGTTCTCGCCCACGTAGGACGAAATCATCTTGCGGATCTGGCGCGTGGCCAGCAGCAGGCCGAGGCCGAAGCCGTCGACGCCGGCGTTGTTGGAGATGACCGTCAGCCCCTTGACCCCGCTGTCGCGCAGCGCCTCGATCAGCGCCTCGGGAATGCCGCAGAGGCCGAAGCCGCCGACGGCGAGGGTCTGGCCGTCGGCGACCACGCCTGCGAGGGCCGAGGCCGCGTCCGCCGCGAGTTTGCCCGTGCCGCCATCCTGCAGCGTCGCCGCCGCCTCGCCCTGTGCCATCGCCGTACGCTCCGGAATCGAAGAAGCCGGATTCTAGCGGGCGATACCTCGGGGACGCAGGCGGACCTTCGGGCAATTGCTCCCGCAACGGCGCAGGCAGCGCCGCGGCGGCAGCCGCGGCGGCGGGAAGCCGCTAGAATGTGCGGTCGCGTCGGCCGCCGGCCTCCCCCTCCCAAACGCGCTAAGGATCCCGCAACGCATGTCCCCACAGACCTGGCTCGTCACCGGCGGCGCCGGCTTCATCGGCGGCAATTTCGTGCTCGACGCGGTCGCCGCCGGGGTGCGCGTGGTCAACCTGGACCTGCTGACCTACGCTGGCAACCTCGACACCCTGGCCAGCCTCGAGGGCAATCCGGATCACGTCTTCGTGCAGGGGGACATCGGCGACCGCGCCCTGGTCCAGCGCCTCCTGGCCGAACACCGGCCGGACGCGGTGCTCAACTTCGCCGCCGAGAGCCACGTCGACCGTTCCATCGACGGCCCCGCCGCTTTCGTGCAGACCAATGTCGTCGGCACCCTCGGCCTGCTGGAGAGCGTGCGCGACTACTGGCGCAACCTCGACGGCGCGCGCAGGGACGCCTTCCGCTTCCTGCACGTCTCCACCGACGAGGTCTACGGCACGCTGGGCGAGGAGGGCAAGTTCACCGAATCCACGCCGTACGCGCCCAATTCGCCCTACTCGGCCTCCAAGGCGGCGTCCGACCACCTCGTCCGCGCGTTCCACCACACCTATGGGCTGCCGACGCTCACCACCAACTGCTCCAACAACTACGGGCCCTACCACTTCCCCGAGAAGCTGATCCCGCTGGTGATCGCCAAGGCGGTCGCGGGCGAGGCGCTGCCGGTCTACGGCGACGGCCGGAACGTGCGCGACTGGCTCTACGTCAAGGACCATTGTGCGGCGATCCGGCGCGTGCTCGAGGCCGGCCGCGTCGGCGAGACCTACAACGTCGGCGGCAACGCCGAGCGCGAGAACATCGTGGTGGTCGAGACGATCTGCCGCCTGCTCGACGAGCGCCGCCCGCGCGCCGACGGCCAGCCGCGCGCCTCGCAGATCACCTTCGTCCGCGACCGCCCCGGCCACGACCGCCGCTACGCCATCGATGCGAGCAAGCTGCAGGACGAACTCGGCTGGAGTCCCTCGGTGACCTTCGAGGAAGGCATCACCCGCACGGTGGACTGGTATCTCGCCAACACCGCCTGGACCCAGCGCATCCTCGACGGCGCCTACCGTCTCGAACGTCTCGGGCAGGAGGCCTGACCATGGCTCGCAAGGGCATCATCCTCGCCGGCGGCTCCGGCACCCGGCTGTATCCGATCACCCAGGGCATCAGCAAGCAGCTGCTGCCGGTGTACGACAAGCCGATGATCTACTACCCCCTCGGCGTGCTGATGCTCGCCGGGATCCGGGAGATCCTGATCATCACCACGCCGCACGAGCAGGAAATGTTCGTGCGCCTGCTCGGCAACGGCTCGCAATGGGGCCTGCGGATCGAGTACGCGGTGCAGCCGAGCCCGGATGGCCTGGCCCAGGCCTTCCTGATCGGCCGCGACTTCCTCGCCGGCAGCCCGAGCTGCCTGGTGCTGGGCGACAACATCTTCTACGGGCACGGCCTGACCGAGCTCCTCAAGCGTGCCGACGCACGCGAGACCGGCGCCACGGTCTTCGGCTACTACGTCAGCGATCCCGAGCGCTACGGCGTCGCCGAGTTCGACGCGGGCGGCAAGGTCGTGGACATCGAGGAGAAGCCGGCGAAGCCCCGCTCCAACTACGCCGTGACCGGGCTCTACTTCTACGACGGCCAGGTCTGCGACCTCGCGGCCTCGCTGAAGCCCTCGCCGCGCGGGGAGCTCGAGATCACCGACCTCAACAAGCTCTACCTCGCCCGTGGCAGCTTGCACATGGAGGCGATGGGACGTGGCTACGCCTGGCTCGACACCGGCACGCACCAGTCGCTGCTGCAGGCGGCGACGTTCATCGAGACCATCGAGCAGCGCCAGGGCCTGCGCGTGTGCTGCCCGGAGGAGATCGCCTGGCAGCAGGGCTGGATCGACGACGCCCAGCTCGAGCGCCTCGCCGCGCCGCTGAAGAAGAACGGTTACGGCCAGTACCTGTCGAACCTGATCGTGCGCGGGGCGGTGCGATGAACGTCGTCGAGACCGCCTTGCCCGGCTGCCTGATCGTCGAGCCCAGGGTCTTCGGCGACGCCCGCGGCTTCTTCCTGGAAAGCTGGAACCGCGAGCGCTATGCCCCGCACGGGATCGGGCCCGACTTCGTGCAGTCCAACCTGTCGCGCTCGGCGCGAGGCGTGCTGCGCGGCCTGCATTACCAGTGGCCCAACCCGCAGGGCAAGCTGGTCAGCGTGCTCGAGGGCGAGGTGTTCGACGTGGCGGTGGACATCCGCCGCGGCTCGCCAACCTTCGGCCGCTGGGCAGGCGTCATGCTGTCGGCCGAGAACAAGCGCCAGTTCTGGATCCCCGAGGGCTTCGCCCACGGCTTCGTCGCGCTGAGCGAGCACGCGCTGTTCGCCTACATGTGCACCGCACCCTACGACGCCACCGCCGATGCCAACGTGGCCTGGAACGACGGCGCCATCGGCATCGACTGGCCGGTGAGCGACCCGGTGCTGTCGGCGAAGGATGCCGCCGCCCCGCTGCTTGCCGACATCCCGGAATCGCGGCTGCCGACGTTCCCGGGAGCCTGAGCGATGCGCATCCTCCTGATCGGCGCCAACGGCCAGGTCGGCTACTGCCTGCACCGCAGCCTCGTGGGCCTCGGCGAGATCATCCCCACCACCCGCAGCGGCCGCCTGCCCGGCGGCGCCCCCTGCGAGGTCGCGGACCTGGATCGTCCGGAGACGCTCGCAACGCTGGTCGAACGCGTGGCGCCGGACCTGATCGTCAATGCCGCGGCCTATACCGCGGTCGACAAGGCCGAATCCGATCGCGACGCGGCCTTCCGTGCCAATGCGGAATCGGTCGGCGCGCTCGCCGCGGCCTGCGCCGCACGCGGCGCGCGCCTGGTCCACTACTCCACCGACTACGTGTTCCCCGGCGATGCGCAGAGGCCCTGGCGCGAGGAAGACCCCACCGGGCCGCTCGGCGTCTACGGCGCGAGCAAGCTCGCCGGCGAGGAGGCGGTGCGCGCCTCCGGCTGCCGCCACATGATCTTCCGCACCGCATGGGTCTACGGGCCGCGCGGCGGCAACTTCCTGCGCACGATGCTGCGGGTCGGGGCACAGCGCGACGAGCTGCGGGTCGTGGCCGACCAGGTCGGCTCGCCGACTCCCGCGCCGTGGATCGCGCAGGCCACCGCGCTGTGCCTGGCCAAGACCGCCACCGACGCGCGTAGCGGTACCTGGAACATGGTGGCCGGGGGCGAGGCGTCCTGGCACGGCTTCGCCGCGGCGATCTTCGAGACCGCAGTGGAAGCCGGTCTGCTCGAGGCGGCTCCACGTGTGGCACCGATCGTCACCGCAGACTACCCGACGCCCGCCCGGCGGCCCGCGTATTCGCGACTGGATACGCAGCGGCTTCACGACGACTTCGGGATACGCATGCCCGACTGGCGCCTTGGCCTGCGGCAGGTGATCGAGGACCTGTTGCCGCCGTAGGCAGCGCCCGATCGTTCCGGCCTCCCGCGCGGGCGGCGGCCGCCCCTTCAACAAGGACCTTCAGTGAAGACAACGATTTTCGGAACCGGCTATGTCGGCCTCGTCACCGGCGCCTGCCTCGCCCAGGCCGGCAACACCGTCACCTGCGTCGACATCGACCAGGCCAAGATCGAGGGCCTCAACAACGGCGTGATCCCGATCTACGAGCCGGGGCTCGAGGACCTTGTCGTTGACAACCACAAGGCCGGGCGGCTGCGCTTCACCACGTCGGCCGCGGAAGGCGTTGCCGGTGCCGCGGTGATCTTCATCGCGGTCGGCACGCCCCCCGACGAGGACGGCGCGGCGGATCTCGGATACGTGCTGGCGGTCGCGCGCGGAATCGGTGCGCAGCTCAGCGCCCCGGCGGTCGTCGTCAACAAGTCCACCGTGCCTGTCGGCACCGTCGAGAAGGTGCGCACGGCGATCCAGGGCGTACTCGACGAACGTGGCGTGCAGATCGACTTCGACGTGGTCTCCAACCCGGAATTCCTGAAGGAGGGCGCGGCGGTGGAAGACTGCATGCGTCCGGACCGCATCGTCATCGGCGCGCGCAAGCCGGAGTCGATCGCCACGATGCGCAAGCTGTACGGCCCGTTCAACCGCCAGCAGGACCGCATCGTGGTGATGGATCCGCCGTCGGCGGAGCTGACCAAGTACGCGGCCAACGCCATGCTCGCGACCAAGATCTCCTTCATGAACGAGATCGCCAACATCGCCGAATGCGTCGGCGCCGACATCGAGATGGTGCGCAAGGGCATCGGCTCGGACCCGCGCATCGGCTATCACTTCATCTATCCCGGCGCGGGCTACGGCGGCTCCTGCTTCCCGAAGGACGTCAAGGCCCTGGTGCGCACCGCGGCGCAGGCGGGCCACGAGGCCGAGCTCCTGCAGACGGTCGAGGCGGTGAACGCCCGCCAGAAGGGCAAGCTCTTCCAGCGGATCTCCGACTACTTCGACGGCGCGCTCGCCGGCAAGACGATCGCGCTGTGGGGACTCGCCTTCAAGCCGCGCACCGACGACATGCGCGAGGCGCCGAGCGTGGAACTGCTTCGTGCGCTCTGGGCAGCGGGCGCCACGGCGCGGGCATTCGATCCGGAGGCCATGCGCGAGGCACGTCGCATGTTCGGCGAGCGCGATGACCTGGTGCTCTGCGACAGCGCCAACGATGCCCTGACCGGCGCCGACGCCCTGGTCCTGGTGACCGAGTGGAAGGCATTCTGGAGCCCCGATTTCGCCCTGATCCGCGAGCGGCTGTCGACGCCGGTGATCTTCGACGGACGCAACATCTACGATCCCGCGCTGGTCGAGGACTGCGGCATCCAGTACTACGGCATCGGCCGCGGCCGCTCCGTCGCGACGCCACCCGCCGCCTGACCTGCACAGCGAACGACTGCAATGAAACTGATCATCCAGATTCCCTGCCTCAACGAAGCGGCCACCCTCGGCGTCACGCTCGACGCGCTGCCGCGCGAGGTTCCCGGCTTCGACACGGTCGAGTGGCTCGTGATCGACGACGGTTCGAGCGACGGGACGGCCGAGCTCGCCAAGGAGCTGGGGGTAGACCACGTGGTCCGCCACACCGTCAACCGCGGGCTGGCGACGGCCTTCATGACCGGAATGGACGCCTGCCTGCGGCTGGGGGCGGACGTCATCGTCAACACCGATGCCGACAACCAGTACCAGGCCGACGACATCCCCCTGCTGACCGCGCCGGTGGTGGCCGGACAGGCCGACATGGTCATCGGCGCGCGCCCGATCGACGACACCGAGCACTTCTCCTTCATCAAGAAGAAGCTGCAGCGGCTCGGCAGCTGGGCCGTGCGCATGGCGAGCAAGACCGACGTCGCCGACGCGCCCAGCGGTTTCCGCGCCATCTCGCGCGAAGCCGCGATGCGCCTGCATGTCTTCAATCCGTACACCTACACGCTCGAGACCATCATCCAGGCCGGCCAGAGCAACCTGCGCGTCGCGTCGGTGCCGGTGCGCACCAACGGCGACCTCCGCCCGTCGCGTCTGGTGAAGAGCATCTCGAGCTACGTCCGGCGCTCGCTGGTCACGATCTTCCGCGTGTTCGTGACCTATCGCCCGCTGTTCGTGTTCTTCTGGATCGCAGTGCTGCTCGGCGTGCCCGGGCTGCTGATCGGCCTCAGGTTCCTGTACTTCTATCTCAGCGGCGACGGCAGCGGCCACATCCAGTCGCTGATCCTGTCGTCGCTGGCGCTCACCCTCGCCGCGCTGGCGGTGATGTGCGGCCTGCTCGCCGACATCATCGCCACCAATCGCAAGCTGATGGAGCGCATCCATCTGCGTGCGCTGCAGGCTGCGCTCGGCGAGGGCCGCAACGAAGCCCGCTGAAGCCGGGCTCGACGCAGGCTCGAACGGTGGGAACCGCCCCGCGCGGATTGACTCGATTCAGAAAGGGCGACGATGAGCCAGGATGTTGCGGCCAATGCAGATCGGGGACGTCGGCGTCTCGGCAGCTATCTGCTGTTCCTCGCATGCGCGCTGTTCCTTCAGTTCGCCGCGATCGGCATTGCGATAACGCCGCTCTGGGACACGCCGGATGAAGTCGGGCACATGTCCTATGTCATCGACCTGTCGAAGGGCGATCTGCCCGAGCTGGGTCCGAGCCAGATCGATGCGGAGGTTCTGGACTCGTGGAGACCCGATCTCCAGTCGCGTCAGCAGCGAAACTGGATCGCCCAGCACCCGCCGCTTTACTACATGGTCGCGGCCGCCGTCTACAGCGGCGCACGTGCGGCGGGCCTGGGGTTCGAGGACCGGGTCCGTGCCACCCGCTTGACCACCGCGGCGTTCTCCGCCTGCGCGATCGTCGCCCTGATCCTGGCACTCGCGGAAGCGACATGCCGCCCGCTGCTCGCCATCGCCACCGGTCTGGCCCTCGCCGCGACGCCGATGTACTGGCACATGGCCAGTGGCGTCTCCCACGACTCGGCGACGCTGTTCTTCAGCGCGCTCGCACTGCTGTTCCTGGTGCGCTTCCTGCAGCGCGGGAAGCTCGCCTGGGCATGCGCTGCAGGATTCGCGATGGGCGCATGCGCGCTGGTCAAGGCCACGGGCCTGGTCGTGCTGGTCGCGATCTGCGCCGGCACCTGCTACTGGATCCTGCGGCGGCCATGGCCCTTCCGCAGACGTCTGACGGCGCTCGCCGGAACGGCACTGGCATTCGGGGTCCTGCCCGCACTGTGGAGCGGATTCAACCTGTTTCGTTATGGCGTGGCCTTCCCCGATGTCCGGATGCTGACGCCACCCGGCCCCGAAGTCCCGGTGGAAGGCTTCTGGACCTACGTTTCGACCCACCCGGTCTGGCAGCACACGCTCATCAATTTCTACGGCCTGTTCGGCTGGCAGGGACGCGGCGCCACCGGCAACAGCTGGTTCCAGATGTCGGTAAACGCGCTCAAGCTGTTCTCGATTCCTCTGGTAACCGCGCTGGTGCTCTCGATCTCGCGCGGAAACGCCGAATTTCCGCGGCGCATCGAGACCCGGGACATGATCCCGCTGGGATTGCTGGCCGGGGCGGTCTGGTTCGCGGTACTGGCGCACCCCGCGTCGTACGTCCCCATGCTGTGCATCGCGATCCTCGGGGTCTTCCTGCTGCAGGTCGTGCGCAATCTCCCTGCCCTTGCGGCAGACCACGCGCCGCGATACCTGCAGCTGCTGGCGGCGGCGACCTTCGTGTTCTTCTCGCTGGTGTTCGTCGTCAAACTCTGGTCCATCTTCAACGGCCAGATGCGCGCGACGCATGGACGCTACTTCTATCCGGTCCTTCCCTTCGCCCTTCTGGTCCTGGCCATGGAAATGCCCCGGCGGCTCGACAAGGCGGCGGTCGCGGTCGCCCTGCTGCTCCTGCTCGCCTCAGGCGGGTATCTCTACTACGTCGTGGGGCAGTTCTATGTGGTCTGAGCGATCCCGTCTGGCGCGCCTGCTGCGCGGAATGCTGATCCTCGTTGCGACCTGCGCCATTGCAGTCGGCATGCTCGCCGTGCCGCGATTCATGTCCAGCGGACGTGGAAGCGCATCGGCGCAGATCGACGTGCGCCCCCACCCCAACCTCAGCCGCGGCGTCCGCATGTCGCAGGTGATCCCACCCATGGAGCGTGGAAGTCCCGGTGCTGGAGCGGACGACTGCATCTCGATCCTGTTCGCCACCCACGGCCGCAGGAACAGCGCGATGCTCGAGGTTGCATTCGAGAACGCGCGTGGCCGCCGCAGCACCTGGCTCGTCGATTCATCGGAGCTGGATGACAACAGCTTCCGCCCCTTCTGCCCCGATGCAGGCGGCGTCGCACACGGAGGGCGCCTGACGATCACCTCGCGTTCGGGCGGCACCGGAGATTCCCCCACCGTCTGGATGACCAAGGACGATCGCCTAGGTCGACTGGACGGCCCCCTTGGCGCCCAGGGATACGCGGTGCGCCTCCGCCTCGAGAATGGCGCCGTCAACACGCTCGGCCGGGCGATCGATGCCTCCTCGGGTGGCTTCGTCCTCTACAGCCTCCTGAGTGGCCTCATTGCCGGGATCACGATCCTGATGGCCGCATCCCGCCGGGTCCGCGATGCCGGCGGCCCTACAGCCGCATGACCGCCTGCTCACCGGCGCATCTGCAGCGCAAGCCATCGACCGGATGACCATGGATCACCTATCGCAAGCCATCTCCGACAGCCGTCTCGGGAGGCTGGGCTTCGCCTTCGTGCTTGCCCTGATGTTCTACAGCTGCGCGCACGTCTACATCTACGGGACCCGACTCAACGAGCCGCCGGAAGAACTTCCCCACTTGACCTATCTGCAGGAGATCGCGAACGAGGGCCGGACGATCCCCGACTACCGTGCGTCGAAGATCATCCGCGACGGGCGGGGCAACTACATGGGCCATCCGCCGCTGTACTACTCCATCGGCGGCCTCGTGGGGCGCGCGCTCGACTGGGATGCGGAACGCGACTACAGGAAGTTCCGCGAGATCAGCGCGCTGATGGTCTCGATGGGCGTCCTCTTCTGGGCACTCATCGCGCTGCGCCTCGGCTTCCCGCCCCTGTGGGCGGCCGTGCTGGTGGGCGCGAGCGCCGCCGTGCCGATGCTTCCCTACCTGGCCGGCAGCATCAACAACGACAGTCTCGCCTACCTCGCGGTCGCCGTCTTCGTCTACGGCCTGGTCATGATCGACCCGTCCCGACCCAGCCGCTTGGCCTATGCGATCGCCTGCACCGGCATGGCGGTGGGCCTGCTGACGAAGGGCACGGTTGGGCTGTTCCTGGCGGCCTTCGCATGCGCATGGCTGCTGCTCGAGGGGGCGCGTGGCCGCAACCATCTGAAGAAGCCTGCCTTTTTCGTCCCGGCGGGCGTAGCGATCGCCCTCGTCGCCAGCTATTACCTGTACGCGCTGTTCGCATACGGGTCGTTCTTCCCGAAGACGGCCGCCCTCTATGCGAACCGGCCTCCGCCCGAGAGTCACTACGATTTTGCGCACTTCGTCTGGCGCTTCGTCGTCATCATCGTCAAGCGGCTGCCGGTGATCCTGGCCCACAAGAGCCTGGAGCCCCTGAAGGACAGCTTCAAGTACATCTTCTACCTGATGCTCCTGATGCCGGTGCTCAATGTCGTGGTCGCCCGTCTCATCGCCAGGAAAGCCTTCGGCCCGTTGACGTCCACGCAGCTCGCGTTCGGTCTCGCCCTGCTGATCACGGTGCTCGCGCACCTCGCGTACACGTGGCAGGCCCATGTGAGCCATGGCGCGATGGCGGGCCTGCAGCCGCGCTACTACAGCTTCCTGGTACCCGCGGTGTTCCTGTTCGCGTTCGCGGGCGCGCGGCCGCACCTGACCCGGGCGCTGTTCTTCGTGTTCGCCTGCTGCGCGGTGATCCTGGTCACTTCCATTCCCAATCTTGCGACGCGCGAGCACATCCAGCGCTACGAGCGGCGCTGACGGCCATCCCGATGCGGAACGTCCTCAGCGCGGCGGGAAGGCGAGGTCGAACGCAGCGCCGGTCAGGGTCAGGTTCGGGTTGTAGCAGGGATCGTTGACCAGCACCTCGCCCCAGCGCTCGCGCATCCGCTCGACCTCGCCGCGGAAGCGCGCCTGCTTTTCCGGCGTGTCCTCGTAGCCCCGCGATGCCGACTCGTGGTGGTAAAGCTCGGCGTAAGGCGTCCACAGGTTGCGGTAGCCGGCCACGCGGATGCGCAGGCAGAAGTCGATGTCGTTGAAGGCCACCGAGAGCGTCTCGTCGAGCCCGCCGACTTCCTCGAACACCTCGCGCCGCACCACCAGGCATGCCGCGGTGACGGCCGACATCTCCTGCGCCAGCAGCGCACGACCGCACTGGCCATGGCTACCGCGGGGCTGGGTGGTGTAGACGTGCCCGGCTACGCCGCCCATGCCGAGCACCACGCCTGCATGCTGGATGGTGTCGTCGGGGTAGTACAGCATCGCCCCGACCGCCCCGATCTCCGGACGCACCGCCTGCGCGACCATCGTGCGCAGCCAGCTGCCCTCGATCACCTCGATGTCGTTGTTCACCAGCCCCACGATGGCGCCCGTCGCATGCCGCGCGGCGTGGTTGTTGATGGCGGAATAGTTGAACGGAGCATCGTAACGGACGACACGGACGCGCCCGTCCGCCTCCAGCTCGGCGAAATAATCCAGCGTCGCCTGCTCCGCCGACTGGTTGTCGACGACGATGATCTCGAGATCCGGATAGTCGGTCTTGGCCAGGATGCTGCCGACACTCATGCGCAGCAGCTCGACCTTGTCGCGCGTCGGGATGATCAGGCTCACCCGTGGCAGCGGTCCGACCGCCTCGCGATGCACGTTGAGGTGACCGTGGGGATTGATCTCGATCCGCGCCCGCTGCCCGCGCCGCTGCAGGTGCTCGTCCACCGCCCGCAGCCCCGCATGGCCGGCATAGTCCTTCTGGTCAACGCCCATCGCCGTGGAGCCCTGGATCGCGCGCCAGTGGTACAGGACCTTGGAGACGTGGCCGATCTCGTGCGGCGCCAGCCGCTCGACGCAGCGCAGCGCCAGATCCCAGTCCTGGCTGCCCTCGAAGCCCCTGCGGAAGCCGCCCACCCCGCGCACCAGCGCCGTCTCGTACACGCCCAGGTGGCAGATGCAGTTCTGCGACAGGAACAGCTCGTAGTTCCAGTCCGGTTTGAAGTAGGGCGCGAAGCGTCGGCCCTTCTCGTCGATCTTGTCCTCGTCCGAGTACAGCAGCCGCCACTCCGGATGCGCGTCGATCGCCTTGACCATCTCCAGCAGCGAGTGCGGCCGCAGCTCGTCGTCGTGGTCGAGCAGCGCGATGTAGTCTCCCTTCGCCATCTCCAGCGCCGTGTTGGACGCCTCGGAGATGTGGCCGTTGCTGCTGCGCACCTGCACCCGGATGCGCCGGTCGCGCGACGCGTACTCCTCGAGCACCCGCCTCACGTGTCGGGACGGAGAGGCGTCATCGGCGATGCACAGCTCCCAGTGCGGATAGACCTGCTCGAGCACGCTGTCGAGGCAGCGGCGCAGCCACTTCTCGGGCGTCTGGTAGACCGGCAGCAGGATCGAGACGAGCGGCGTGCGTTCGAGCTGGGCGAGCTGCGTGCGCGCCGCTTCGAGGTCAGCGGGCCGCAGGGTGTCGTAGCTTCGCACCCAGGCGCCGTAGTCGTCCGCCGCCGGCTGCCGCGCCTGCACGTAGCGGGCGTAGGCCAGTTCGCCGCCCTGGCGCAAGCGTCCCGCCGCGGCTTCGGTCGCAAAGGCGCGCAGGATGCCCGCGGAGCGTCGCCAGGTCCGCTCCGGACCGGCCGCCCACAGCGCCATCCGCAGCAGCGCGTCGGCGCGACCGATCCTGCGCAGCGCGACACCCTGCAGACGGAAGCGCAGCGGGATGACACTGGGATCGAAGCGCAGATGCGCCGCGGCAAACTTGAGCCGGACGATCGCACGGAGGCGCCCGCGCGCATCCGGCGCCGGCAGGAAGACGCGCTCCAGCTCGGAGATGCCTGAGCCGTAGTCGGGATAGAGGCAGGGCGAAAGGACCTCTCCCTCGATGCAGTCGAAGTCGGCTTCGAACAGATACCAGCCGCCTTCGAACGCCGCTCCCTGCGAGAGCAGGAACTGCGGATCGTCGCTGGTGGCGCTCCAGACCCCGGCGCCGCTGCAGTCCAGGTTGGCGAGAGGGGATACCTCGACCGCCGATGCGGACCGCGCTCCGCTGCCGGGGCGACCGAGCAGGCGGCCGAGCCAATACCCAGGCGAACGCCGACGCGCCCACTGCAGGAGGAGGGCCTGCTGCGCCGCCAGCTGCGCCACGCTCCGTTCGTGCGCATCCAGGCGCGCATGCAGGGCGATCTCGCGGCCATGGAGCAATGCGCGCAGGTGCTCCAGCCCCGCGCCTGAAGACTGATCGACGCGCGCAATGGCCTGCTGCTGGACGGCCACCGCGTCGGCGATCGCAGCGCCCACCGCCGCCTGGCCCTGCGCCATCAGCGCGCCCAAGTGCGCGATGCCGGCAGCCGTCGTCTCTCCGTTGCGGGCGAAGGCCTGCTGCTGTGCTGCGGCGACATCGGCGATGGATGAGCCGACGGCGGCCTGTCCGGCATCGAACGCCGAGCGAAGGTGGCCGAGCGCCGCACCGAGATCGTTGAGCCCGTCGACGACCGCACCCGCATGTCTCCGCTGCACGTCGGACAGCCGTTCCTGCAGCTGTCCGACCACCTGCGACGCGATCGACTCCTTCCGGAACCGCATCGACACCCGCACCGGGCCGCGCAGTATCCCGGCTTCGGTACGCGCGAGATCCACCTCGAAGAAGGGGTCATGCCCCGCGGCCGCCAGACGCACGGGCGCGCGTTCTCCAGGCGGCAGCGGTATCTCGCTGGCGTGCGTTACCGCATGCGCCAGATCGACCACCTGCCCGTCGATCTCCAGCGCCTCCACCGCGAAGACGCCTGGCGCATCCTCCGGATCGATGCGCAGGAAGGATGCGCGCGCGTCCGCCGGCAGCTCGAAATCGGCGACGAGCATGCCTTCCTCGTGCTCCGGCATGGTCACCACGGCCCGCGCTTCGACGTAAGCCGCCTCCGCGGTCCGGAAGTAGAGCTTGGACTCGCCCGGCAAGGGCGCCAGCGCCGCCCCGCTCCACAGCTCGCGCAACGCGACGAGCTGGCGCGACATCTCGACGCTCGCCCGGTCGAGGCCGAGCTGCCGACGCTCGGCTTCGATCCGCAGGGGCAGCTCCAGGCGCACGCTGTCGCCGATCGCATCGAGGTAGAGGGAGGCGGCCGCGTCCACGCGCTCGGCGAGGGCGTCGAACGCCGCGTCCTCGACCGTCGCGCCCGCCGCGCAGCGCAGCGTCAGGCGGTACAGCTCCATCGCAAGGGAGCCGAAGGCCGAGTCGGCATCGATGTCCCCGGCTGCCCTGTGATTGCGCAGGCCGGCATCGAGGAAACGATCGATCTCACCCGCCTGCTCCTGCGAAGGCGCAAGCGCCAGATCGAAGCTCGCGGCCAGGCGCCGGAGTTCGCCGCGCCAGTCTTCCAGCAGCGTCGCATAGGCCATGAACACCCGGGCCGGGCCTCGCGTGGCACGCTCGGCATCGAGCAGGTAGCGGATCCAGAGCAGGTGCGCGCGCGCGGCCGAAAGCCCGTCGCGGCGCTGCAGCGATGCGGCGACCTCGCCCGGATGACGGATCATGAGCACCGGTGCCAGCGTGCCGCCGATGTCCCGGGCGACCTCCTGCCACAGCGGCACGACGCGACTGCTGCGCGGATCCTTGACCGCGGCGAGCGGCGTCGCGTCGAACAGGTGCGCGACTGCGGCCGCCAGGCGCGATCGCGCCTCCTCGGCCGCTTCCGAGACCAGCCACGCGGCGGGAAGCGGCCGCGGATCGTGCCAGGCGTGCTGCATCGCCTCGAACAGCCGCTCCTGCGCCTCGACGACGCGCAGGTTCTCGAAGAAGCCCTTCAGGTTGTCCTGCGTCGGCGGCAGCAGTTCCTCGCCGAGTTCGACGCCGGTCTTGCCGAGCACGCCGGTCAGCGCGGACGTTCCGCTGCGGTGCATGCCCAGGACAAGGATGAGGCGCCGCGCTCCGGCCTCGATCGCAGGCGAGGGCGGGCCACCATGCTCCGGACTCGACCGTCCCTGCTCGTTCGGCTCGTTCGGCTCGGTCATCGCAGGTCCGCCGGGAGAGCCTGCCGCAGGCTCGCCGACTGAAAGGGCTGGCGTGGACGGGGGGCCAGCGAATGCTCGGAGTTCGGAATCATGACCGACGGGTGACAGCGGGGCGCAAAAGTATAGCCGGCCCCCAGCAACAGGCCGGCCCCCGGATACGCTGAAGCCGCCCGGAGCGTCGCGGATATCAGCCGGAGTTCAGCCCCCGGAGTCGGTCCCGTCGAAGCGGATCCCATAGCGGCGGCGCAGCTGCTCCAGTTCTCCCCGGAAACCGGCAGCGAGAATGCGCCATGCGAGCGAATCCGACGAAATCGGTGCATACCCTCCTTCGAAGATGCGCCTCGGAGCACCCTCCAGGGGATGTGCGGGCAGCCTCAGGAACCGATGGACCTGGTCGAGCATCGCGATCGGCGACGAGGCCAGATCCTCGTTCCGAAGCACCAGCACCTGCTCGCGCGGGAATAGCGCGTGCAGCGCATCCAGCTGCCGCACATAACTGCCGCGCGCGCGGTAGCTGTAGCGTCGCAGCGGCGAGTCCTCGGAAAAATCGTCCTCGTGCCCGCGCAGGCGCCAACGCTCCAGCAGCATCGCCGGCCAGAACGGCCACCGGTCCCAGCCGCGCCCGCGCTCCATGTGATAGTGCGACACCGCACGCTCCACCGGATGCCGCAGGATCACGATCCAGCGCATCGCCGGGTTGTAGCGCGCGATGCGATCCAGGAACCGCCGATGGAAGACGTAGATCGGCGTCGCGTCGCCGCACAGGGCGCCGCGCGGCGCGCCGGCGAAGTGCGGCGCGTAGAGGCGGTCGACGGCGGCCTGCGACAGGCTCTCGTCGAAGTCGGGCATGTCGAAGACGTGCGCTTCCTTCGTCGCCGGCAGCGCCACCCCGGGGTGGGCCGAGAGATAGGTCGCCAACGCGGTGGTGCCGCCCTTCTGCACGCCACCGATGACGAAGCGCACCCGGGGCTCGCTCATCCGCCGCCTTCCCCGCCCCGCATGGCCGCGGCGACACCTGCGATGTCCTTCTCGCGATAGAAGTCGCGCCAGGCGCCATGGTCGCTGCGGAGGGCTCGGGCGAGACTGGCGACCCCGGCAGGATCGTAGAGCGGGCTCGCGTTGCGCGGTCGGAGAGGGCGCGGCACGAGATCCACGCCGCAGGCCTGGCCGAGCGCGGCGCCGCCGCTCTCGACCACGGCCTCGTAACGGAGGATGCGCGACTCCGGAAGATGCCGGCGGAAGCGGCCGAACAGCCAGTCGAGGAGGCGCAGCTGCCTGCGCAGGAGGTCGGGCTCCGCGTCCAGGTCGGCGGCCAGCCCGGGATCCAGGCGCTCTCCCGCAGGCAGTCGTCCGGATGCCACGGGAAGGGCCACGGAGTTCCAGGACGCCAGCACCGACAGCGGATTGCGCACCACCGCCAGCGTCTCGAAGCGCTCGGCGAGCTCCGGAAGCAGGGCCGTAAATGCCGCGTTGTGCTTGATGACCAGGGTGAACCCCCGGGACAACCGTTTGCCGGCGCTGATCTCGCCGTCCACCGCCTGCAGGACCCGCACGCCATCCGCACCGCGCTCGCTGCCGAACGGATTGTCCGGCACGCTGCCGCCGATGTGGCGGGAGCGCGCCTGTCCGGTGGCGAGCAGGGACGCGCGCTGCTGCGCGAAGAAGTCCTCCACCGCGGCCAGCGCACCGGGCCGGTCGTCGGCCGTCAGCGCGCGGACATCCATGGGCTCGAACAGCGCCACGCAGTCCGGCGCTTCGCCGAGCAGGCGGCAGCACAGCGTGGTCCCGGCCCGCGGGACACCGGTCAGCGCAAGGTTCCGGTTCACCGCACTCCCTCCCGGACCTGTTCGAGGACGGCAGCGAACGCGGCGCGCTCCTCCGGCAGATCGAAGCCGGCGGCCACCTCGGCGCCACGTGCCACCAGCCGTTCGCGCAGGGCCTCGTCGTCCAGCCGCGCCAGCGCAACGACGATCGCTTCGCTCTCCATCGCGGGCATCAGGCAGGTCTCCTCGTGCCGCGCATAGGCACCGGCGCCGGCGAACGCCGGCAGCACCAGCGGGCGCCGCATCGCCAGTGCCTCCAGGCCCGGTAGATAAAAGCCCTCCGCCGCGTGCGGAAGAAGGATGGCCCGGTCCGCAGCGGCCATCCGCACCAGGTAGGCATCGCGCCGGGCCCGTCGCTCCACAAGGTCCACCCTCCAGCCCTGCCGCGCCAGCGCTCTGGCGATCTCGCGGCCGAGATCGGGCTGCTTGAGCGCGTCGACGAAGATGCGTCGTCCTTCCGTCGGCGGCCGATGGCGGTTGGCGAATGCGGCGACCTCGGCCAGATCGACGGCAGCCGGGATGGTGAATAGCGGCCCCTGCGTGCGCCCGATCCCGACGAGCGCGGCAAAGACGGGCTCGCTGACGCAGATGCGCGTCGCGCGGCGCGACAGGAAGGCGAACCGCGGATCGGCCGGCTCCGCGTGGCGGACGTGCTGGATGAGGTTGACCACCTCGCAGGCATCCAACGCGTCCGGCGGCACCGCCCGCCAGTCCAGCCCCGCGAGGAACAGGACATCGCCCGGCTGCGGCGCGAATACCGGCTCGATCCGCTCCGGCACGTCGTGCCAGGGATTTTCCGGCCCCGTCAGCGAGCCTGCCGCGAAATGGACCCGGGCGTCCCACCCCAGCGCGAGCGCGTGGCGGAAGTAGTCGGAGACCTTGCCGTGCCCTCCGGTGTAGCCGCCGAAGTCGCGATGGAACCAGAGACGCGGCCCGCTCACGCGCCGACCTTGATGTCCATCGGCAGCGGGAACAGGCCGGTGAACCGCGCCCGGCTGTCGTCGATCACGTCGAAGGAAAGCCAGTCCTCCTGGCGCGACAGCACCGTACTGGTCTCGATGCTGGGCGCGTCGACGATGCGGGTGCGCACCCGGTACACGCCCTGCTGGAAGGTCGCCGCCAGCGAGATGGCGACCGGCAGCACGCGCGCCTCGGCAACCCGCGGCAGCGCGATCCGGCGGCCGCCGAGCTGCAGGCCGCGGCCGTCCAGCACGTCGAAGATCAGGCAGGGATGCGCCACCTCTGGCGGCAGGCGGACCTCGAAGGCGACATCGATCCGCTCGCCGTAGCGCAGCTCCAGGTGCTGCGCGCCGCCATTGAGCGAGGCCTTGACCACGCACGCATCCTCCAGCCCATAGCCGCCCTCGATGCGGCGCAGGCGCCCGGCGCGCGCATCCTGCTGCGCGGCGAGGGCGCGCTGGTGGGTGCGGTGCAGGTACTCGGTGATGACCTCGTCCGGCAGCCCTTCCATCACCACGCGGCCGGCCTCGAGCAGCATGGCGCGGTGGCAGAAGGCCTTGACCGCGTTCAGGTCGTGGCCGACGAAGAGCAGCGTGGTGCCGCGGGCGAGGATCTGGTCGATGCGCGTCATCGCCTTGGCCTGGAAGGCGGCATCGCCCACCGCCAGCGCCTCGTCGACGATCAGGATGTCGGGGTCGGTATGCACCTGCACCGCGAAGGCCAGGCGCAGGGCCATGCCCGAACTGTAGGCCTTGACCGGCTCATCGATGAAGTCGCCGATGTCGGCGAAGGCGATGATGTCGTCGGCGCGCTCGCGGATCTGCGCCGACGTCAGGCCGAGGATGGCCGCGTTGATGCGCAGGTTCTCGCGGCCGGTGAGTTCGGGGTTGAAGCCGGATCCCAGCTCCAGCAGCGCGGCGACGCGGCCGTCGACGTGGACGGAGCCGGAGGTCGGCTGCAGCACGCCGGCGACGATCTGCAGCAGGGTGCTCTTGCCGCTGCCGTTGTGGCCGATGATGCCCAGCGCCTCGCCGCGCGGCAGGGTGAAGCTCACCCCGTGCAGGGCCTCGTGCACGTGCAGCCTGGCCGCGGCCGCGGCCTGCAGGCGGCGCGCCAGCGGCGGCAGCCCGCGGACGAGATGCGCGAGGCGGTAGAGGAACGGTACCCAGAGCCGGCTCGCCGGCGTCGCCCACAGGCGATAGGTCTTGCTGACGGCGTTGACGTGGAGCGCGGGGGGCAAGGCTCAGGACTCGGGCGCGGGGGGCGCAATGATGCCACCGCTACCTAGGCCATAGGCAGCACCGCCTGAGCGAAAAAAGCGGGCGGTCTCGCGACCGCCCGCTCGGACACAGCTTCACCAAGCCGGCACCAGATCACCCGGTGCCGACTGGGGCGAGGTCTTAGTTCGGCTGGTTGAAGAAGTACTCGAAGTAGCGGTCCTGGTTCGTGACGCGCTTGTCCGAGGTCAGGTTCGTCACCGTGCCGTCTTCGAGGTTCCGGTTCAGGGCCGAACCGACGAAGTTCACGCACTCGGCGTTCGCGGTGACGTACCAGCGGCCGGCGCCGTCGCCGAACGCACCCGTGGCCTTCGAGGAGCCGTTCTCGAGGTCGTTCGAGTTCAGCGTCTGCGAAGCACCCGGAGCCAGAGTGAAGGCGACCGACGAATCACCGGCCATACCCGAATCGTCGCGGCCGACCAGGGTCACCGGGCAGTCGACGCTCGAGTTGTTGGTGAAGCGGACGAACGACTCGGCGCGCGGGTTGGAAGCCGGGTTGACGTTCTGGAACTCGAGCACCGTGCCGTTGTAGCGCAGCGGCAGCAGCGTGCCGGTTTCGGAGGCCGGGTCGATGACGTCCTCGTCGGCGAAGTCGATCGACGCGATCGCCGACAGCGCCTGCGCCTGGATCTGGGTCTCGCCGTCGGCGATGAGGCAGACGTAACCGGTACCGCCGGTCGGGCTGAAGGCGCCGGAGCTGAAGGTGATGGTCTGACCATCGATCTCGCCTTCGGCCTCTTCGGTGGTGCAGTCATCGTCCGACGCCAGGATGGCGGAGAACGGGCTGAGGTCGGTACCCTCGACGCTCACCTCGAACGTGTCGCCCTCAGCGAACACGAACTCGCCGTCGACCTCATTGGCGCCGCCGGAGCCCAGCGCCAGGACCGGCTCGCCGTCGACCTGGGTGATGCCGAAGGTCACCGCGCCGGCATTGAAGGTCAGGCTGTTGCACTCGCCGACGACGCCATTCTCGGAGAACGACGTGTTCGGGCCAGCCTCGCCGCAGGGCGAGACGTTGATGCGGCTGGCGACGTCACCCGCCGACGCGTCGAACGAGATGGTGGTGCCCTCGACCGTATCGACCAGAACGCTGGCGGTCGTGCGCAGGATCACCTGTGCGGTGTTGGAGTCGAACAGCTCGACCACCACCGAGGCGCTGCCGCCGTCCTCGAGACCGTCGAGATTTGCGAGAGGGATTCCGTCCCACACGAGGAGCGAGCCGATGCCGATGTCCTGCTCGGTCGCCTCGGGATCCGGGGTGACGGAGAACACAGCCACCGACTGCTGGGCGGCGTTCACCGGACCCTGAACGGTGTAACCGGTCAGAGCCGCGCCGGGGGCCGGAGCGTCCAGGCCTTCACCGAAGGTCACGCCATCCTGCAGGATCAGGCGGACGCCGAAACCGGTGGTACGGCCGATGATGTTGTCGGCAGCCTGGGTGCTGAGGGTGAAGCCGGCAGGCGAGGTGATGGTGCCGTCGGCCGCGCCGAAGAGGTTGCTGGCGTAGGTGTAGCTGACCTCGTCCGCGTAACCGGCGGAAGCCGCCATCGCGGCGGTCGGCATCGTCAGGGCCGCGGCCACGGCCAGAGCGACGGTGCGCTTGTTGAACTTCGACATGTCGATTCAACTCCAGATTGAGGTGTTGTTACGTCCGTGCAGTAGCAGCCCGCCACCGCCACCCCGGTACCAGAGCGGACGAGGTGGAGAGCGGTCGACTGTCGAGGTGCCCCCCGTCATGCCCCGCCAGACGGGCTACCGCGCGCGCATTAATCAGCGCTAACTACCCCGTCAATCGAGGCGGGATGAAATTGCGTGGGGCATCCCCCACCTCCTGCTCGGCAGTCCTGCCCGCTAGACTGCGCAGCCCCCCCTGAGCCGAGGCCTCTCGTGTCGATCGCCGCTCCGCTCCACGCCCTGGCGCTGTGGCGCACCCTGGTCCGCCAGGACCTGGCGGTGCGCTACCGCGGCACCCTCCTGGGCCGGCTCTGGCCGCTGCTGCTGCCGGCGATCATGCTGGGCGTCTACGGCTTCGTCTTCGGCGCGGTGTTCAAGGCGCGCTGGCCGGGACTGGCGGAGGGCGACAAGCTCGGCTTCGCGCTCAACCTGTTCGCCGGCCTGCTGGTCCACGCGATGCTGGTGGAGACCGTGGGCCAGGCGCCGACCGCGCTGCTGCGCAACGCCAACTTCGTGCGCAAGCTGGTGTTTCCGCTGCCGGTGCTGGTCGGGGTGCCGCTGGGCGGGGCGCTGGTGACCGGCGGCATCGGGCTGGCGCTGGTGGTCGTGGCCAACGCGATCTGGGGCAGCGGCCTGCACCTGTCCGCGCTCGCCGCGCCGCTGGTCCTGCTGCCCTACCTGGGCGTGCTGTTCGGACTGTCGCTGGCCTTCGCCGCGCTGGGAGTCTACGTGCGCGATCTCGGCCAGATCGCCGCGGCGCTGATGACGCTGGCCCTGTTCACCTCGACCGTGCTGTTCCCGCGCGAGATGGTGCCCGACGCGCTGGTGCACGTGGTGGTGCTGAACCCCATCAGCTTCCCGGTCGACTCGCTGCGCCAGGCGGTGCTGCTGGGCGTGTGGCCGGACTGGTCGGACCTGATCGGCTATTCCGTGGTGGCCTGGCTGGCGGTGGCCGTCGGCTGGCGCTGCTTCGACCGGCTGCGGCCGGGCTTCGCGGACGTGCTGTGACGCGGCCTCGCGCCGCCGCGACAGCAGGCACAATCGCGGTCCGCCCGCGCTGAAGCCATCCATGGCCACTCCCCTGCCCGCACCCGAACCGACCCCGCGCCTGGGCGACCTGCTGCTGGGCCGCGGTCTGGTCCGCGAGGCCGACCTCGAGCGCGCGCTCGAGCTGCAGCCGCGCGTGGGCGGTCGGATCGGCAGCCTGCTGATCCGCATCGGCGCGCTGTCGGAAAACCAGCTCCTCGACGCGCTGGCGGAACAGCTCGAACTGCCCCTGCTCGGCCGCGAGGTGAACCTCCCGGTGGATCCCGGCGAGTGGGGCCTGCCGGATGTGGAGGGGCTCGACCCGGACTGGATGCTCGACCAGCAGGCCATCCCCTGGCGCGAGGACGAGGCGGTGTGGTGCGCCGCGCGCGACCCCCGACCATGATCACGTCCGGGTCCTGGCGCAGGATCGAGCGCAGTCCCCCGGTCTCGCGCAGGCCGCGGTGCAGAGCTGGCTCCGGGACATCACGCAGGCCTACGGCTCCGACGTCCGCATCGCGACCGAGCCGCCCGTCGATGTCGATGGCATGGAGGGCCTGGTCCGCATTTCGGCCACGCTGAGCGGCGGCATCGATGCGCGCAGGGCGCTGCAGATCATCGGCCGGATCGAAGGCAGCGCCAATTTCGTCGTGGTGCGTGCAGTACAGATCCGCAGCGACCTCAATCCCAACGCCACGATCACCCTCAGCGCCCTCTATCGCATCCGCGCATCCGACGGAGCAGCGCCGCCGTGAGCACACGCAGCATTGTCATCCTCGTCGCCATCTGCGTCCTGTCGTTCGTCGCGGGCATCTGGACCACGGGGGGACGTGCAGTACCGGCCCGCGGCGTGGATGAGGCGCCGTGGACGCTGCCTGGCGACGAGGTGCTCGCCGCGATCGACGCCGAGGCCTTCCTCGCAACCAGCCGCGCGATCCGCTGGACCGGTTCGCGCAGGAGCGACGATGCGGACGTCGGGCCCACGGAGACGAAATGGCGGCTGCTTGCGATCGTTCGCGATCCGGCTCCCGTGGCCGTCGTCGACATGGCGGGTCGGCTTGCGCGGATGCGCGAGGGCGATGTCCTGCCTTCCGGCGAGCAGCTCACCTCGATCGAAGATGGAGCCGTGGTGGTCACCACCGACGGCTGCGAGACCCGATGGCGCCTGTACCAGGCGGCACCCGAACGCGATGGCGCATGCCACACCAACGCAGCAGACGACAGCGAACGATGACCCCTTCCATGAGCACCGCCCGCCTCCGGACCTTCGCTCTCTCGTGCATCCTGGTACTGCTCGCCGGATGCGCATCGACGAACGAGCCGGTGAAGCTGGATCCGCCCCTCCCGGTCTCGCCGAGGCGGATCATCGATCCGTCCGAGCTCCAGCTGAGCGGTGGAGTCACGCCACGACAGGGGCTGCAGGAGACGTCCACGCCAACCAGCCCGACCTCGCCGACGTCGGCGAGCGGCATGGATGCGCGCGATGAGACGCCGCCGCTGACGGGTCCGCTGATCACCCTCAATATCGACGGCATGCCAGTGCCTGCCTTCGTCAACGAGGTGTTCGGCAACCTCCTGCAGCTGAACTTCAGGATGGCGCAGAACGTCTCCTCGCTTGACGAGCTGGTGACCCTGCGCACGACGCAGCCGCAGCCGCCGCGCGAGATCTATCGGATCGCCCGTCAGGTGCTGGCGGAGTACGGCGTGGAAGTCGTCCTGGCGGGCGACCTCGTCGAGCTGAGGGTCGCGGAAAAGGGTACGAGCCTGGAGCCGCCATTGATCGTCAGCGGCCGTGCGCTGCCCGACGTGCCGGTGAGCCACCGTCCCGTATATCAACTCGTCGATCTCGAGGTCATCCGGGCCGGCGAGGCGGCCCGCTGGATCAATTCGATATTCCAGAAGCAGGTCACGGTCGAAGAGAACACGCTGCGCAACGCGGTGCTCATCAGCGGCCGCCCCAGCGATGTACGCCAGGCCATCGATGCGTTGCGGGTGATCGACAGGCCCGCCATGCGCGGGCGAATCAGCACGCGCCTGGAGCCTGCGTTCATCAGCGCCACCGAACTTGCAACCCGGCTGGTCCAGGTCCTCAACGTCCAGGGCTACGGTGCCAGCGACAACCTCGCGGCTGCCTCCAGCGTCATCGTCATCCCGGTTCCCTCGGTCAACGCGGTGCTGGTGTTCGCGGCCTCGCGCGACTCGCTCAACTTCACCGTGCAATGGGCGCGCGACCTGGACCGCCCGAGCCAGACCGACGGCAGCAACGCCATCTTCTATTATCCGGTGCAGAACACGCAGGCATCGGATCTTGCGCGCGTCCTCGGGGGACAGGTTTCAGGCGGCTCCCGCCGTGCATCGCAGCCGGCGGACGTCGCCTCGGGTACCCCGACCAATGCAGAACGCGCAGTCGGCACCACCTCGCCCTCGGTGAGCACCGGCACCATCGTCGTCGACGAACCGCGCAACGCGCTCATCTTCCAGGGAGAAGCGCGGGAGTGGGAACGCCTGCTGCCGCTGATCCGGCAGATGGACACGGCGCCGCGCCAGGTCCTGATCGAGGTGACCATTGCGGAAGTCACGCTCGACGACAACGACGACTTCGGCGTCGCCTGGTTCGCCAAGGCCGGGTTCGGCCGGTTCGACGGACGGCTGACCTCCGGATCGCTGACTCCATCGGACGACGCGCCCAGCGGCGGGTTGAGCTACCTGATCGACGTCGCCGGCCAGAACCGGGCGGCGCTGCGCGCGTTCGCACAGGATTCCCGCGTCAGCATCCTCTCCACTCCGAGGATCCTGGTGAAAAGCGGGGACGAGGCCAATATCGATGTCGGCACCGAGGTTCCGACGATCACCGCACAGACGACCTCCGACCAGACCACCGGCGGGACCTCGAACCTGCTGCAGTCCATCCAATACCGCAAGACCGGCATCATCCTCAACGTCAAGCCCACCGTCTATTCGAACGATCGCGTGGATCTCGAGCTCAGCCAGGAGGTGAGCGAGGCGTTGCCCCTGGGTGCGGACGAGAGCGGCGTCAACTCCCCTTCGATCTTCAACCGTACGGTGAACACTTCGCTGACGCTGCGCGACGGCGGATCGGTGGTGCTGGGCGGATTGATGTCGAGCCGGCAGACCAACTCGGACACCGGGGTTCCACTGCTGAAGGACGTGCCCGTGCTCGGCAACCTGTTCAAGTCGCAGTCGCGCCGCAACAACAAGACCGAGCTCGTGGTGATGATCGTGCCCTACATCATCGAGTCGGCCGATCGCGCCCGCGAAGTCTCGCAGCTGATCGGCGAGCAGCTGGAGCTGCTCGAGATGCCGGCGTCGCTGGAGGTGCCCGAGCGCGTCGATGCGCCCGCGCCCGTCGTGGTGCCGCAGGGCGAGATCCCGCCAGCTCCGGCCGTCGCCGACTGAATCCCGCAGGACGCGCTGGCCGAAGTCTCAGCCTGCCAGCGCGGCCTGCAGTTCTGCCCACAGATCGGCGACATCCTCGACGCCCACGCTCAGCCGCACCAGCGCGTCGCTGATGCCGAGCTGGGCGCGGCGCTCGGCCGGCACGGAGGCGTGGGTCATGACGGCGGGGTGGTTGACGAGGCTCTCGACGCCGCCGAGCGACTCGGCCAGGGCGAACAGGTGGCAGCCGGCCAGCATCTTCTTGGCGCCCTCGTAGCCGCCCTTGACCACGATGCTGACGATGCCGCCGAAGCCGCCCGTCATCTGTCGCTTCGCAAGCGCGTGCTGCGGGTGCGAGGCGAGGCCGGGGTAGATCACGCGCTCGATTGCGGGATGCGATTCGAGCCACTGCGCCAGCTCGAGCGCATTGGCGCAGTGCGCCTTCATGCGCAGGTGCAGGGTCTTCAGCCCGCGCAGGGCGAGGAAGCTGTCGAAGGGACCCTGCACGCCGCCGACGGAGTTCTGCAGGAAGGCCATCTGTTCGGCGAGCTCGCTGCTGTCGCCGACCACCGCCATGCCGCCGACGATGTCGGAATGGCCGTTGAGGTACTTGGTCGCCGAATGCACCACCAGGTGGGCACCCAGCTCCAGCGGGCGCTGCAGCATCGGCGTGGCGAAGGTGTTGTCGACTACCACGATCAGCCCGCGGCGGCGCGCGCGCTCGGCGATGGCGGCGATGTCTACCAGCTTGAGCATCGGGTTGGTCGGCGTCTCGATCCACACCATCCGCGTCTCCGCACGGATCGCGGCCTCGAACGCATCGGCATCGGCCAGGTCGACGTAGCTGAAGTCGAGATGCGCGGTGCGGCGACGCACGCGCTCGAACAGCCGGTAGCTGCCGCCGTAGAGATCGTCCATCGCGATGACGTGGCTGCCGGCGTCGAGCAGCTCGAGGATGGTCGAGCTGGCGGCCAGCCCGGAGGCGAACGCGAAGCCGCGGGTCCCGCCTTCCAGGTCGGCCACGCACCGCTCGTAGGCGAAGCGCGTCGGGTTGTGCGAGCGCGAGTACTCGAAGCCCTGGTGCTCGCCGGGCGACGCCTGCACGTAGGTCGAGGTGGCGTAGATCGGCGTCATCACTGCGCCGGTGCTGGGGTCGGGGCGCTGGCCCGCATGGATGGCGCGGGTCCCGAGACGGTGTTCGGCTTCACTCATGGTGGATTCGCAAGGCTCTGGAGGTGGCCCGCGCGGCGCCGGCGGCACACATTCGGTGGATGCTGCGCCCGATCGTCGCTGCTGCGGAGCGAACGGCATAATTTAGCACTTCGCCCCCGCGCACGCCCCGTGCGGGCGGCCCGAGTTCATGCACGATGAAGCTGCCGCGGCGTCAGCCGCGGGCCCGGCTCACCGCGCGTCAGCCACGACCAAGCGGGCGGGCGGAGGAGGATCCCCTACCCCGCCCTGCGCCGCAGGTAGTTCAGCAGGTCGATGCGGGTGATCAGGCCGAGGAAGCGGTCGCCGTCGGTGACGATGGCGACCTGGCCGCGGTCGAACACCGGCAGCAGGGCCTCGACCGGCGCCTTGACGTCGAGCATGTCGAGCTTGGACACCATGGCGGTCGAGACCGGCTCGCGGAAGCGGGCCTCGTCGCCGTAGACGTGCAGCAGGATGTCGGACTCGTCGACGATGCCGACGATGCGCTCGCCGTCCATCACCGGCAGCTGGCTGACGTCGTAGAGCTTCATGCGCTGGTAGGCGACGGTCAGCGCGTCGGTCGCCGCCACGACCACGGTGTCCTTCTGGCTGTAGGGCCTGAGGATGAGGTCGCGCAGGTCGCCGTAGGTCTCGCGCTCGATGAAGCCGTTGTCCAGCATCCAGTAGTCGTTGTACATCTTCGACAGGTACTTGTTGCCGGTGTCGCAGACGAAGGCCAGCACCTTCTTGGGCGTGGTCTGCGCGCGGCAGTAGCGCAGCGCCGCGGCGACGATGGTCCCCGACGACGAGCCGCCCAGCACGCCTTCGCGCTTCAGCAGCTCGCGCGCGGTGAAGAAGCTTTCCTGGTCGCTGATGGCATAGGCCTTTCCGACCCGGCTGAAGTCCGAGATCGAGGGCAGGAAGTCCTCGCCGATGCCCTCCACCATCCAGCTCGCCGACTTGTCCGACAGCGTGCCCTCGTTGATGTATTCGGTGAGGATCGAACCGACCGGGTCGGCAAGCACCAGCTCGACGTGCGGCGCGGCCTTGGCGAAGTGGCGCGACAGCCCGGTCATCGTGCCCGAGGAACCGCAGCCGAAGACCACCGCATCGAGGCCGTCGGTCATCTGGCGCAGGATCTCCGGCCCGGTGACCTCCTCGTGCGCGCGCGGGTTGTCCGGATTGCCGAACTGGTTGATGAAGTAGGCGTCGGGGATCTCGCCGGCGATGCGCGCGGCCAGGTCCTGGTAGTACTCGGGGTGGCCCTTGCCGACGTCGGAACGGGTCAGCACCACCTCGGCGCCCATCGCCTTGAGGTTGAAGATCTTCTCCCGGCTCATCTTGTCCGGGACGACCAGCACCAGGCGATAGCCCTTCTGCTGCGCGACCAGTGCAAGCCCGAGGCCGGTATTGCCGGCGGTACCCTCGACCAGGGTGGAGCCGGGCCGGATCTTCCCCGCGGCCTCGGCCGCCTCGATCATCGACAGGCCGATGCGGTCCTTGATCGAGCCACCGGGGTTGGCGCTCTCGAGCTTCAGATAGAGCTCGCACATGCCGGTGTCGAGCCGCTGGGCCTTGACGATCGGCGTGTCGCCGATCAGTTCGAGAACGCTCTGGTGGACCGCCATGAACCGCCTGCCTGCTGAAGGAAGCACCGGCGCGCGGAGCTGGGATGTCTCGGCGCCGGAGGACTGCGCAGTTTAGCAAAGGCCCGCGAGGGACCTGCGAAAACGCGAACGGCGGCGGCCGGGGGGAGGCCGCCGCCGCGTATCGACGTGGGGAAGGGATGGAATCAGTGCGTGCGTGCTTCGTAGCGCTGGCTGAGCCGGTCCTTGGCCTGCAGCTTCTCCTTCTTCAGGCGCGCCAGCGTCATGTCGTCCACAGGGCGTACCCCGAGCTCGGCATCGATGACCCGCTGGTCGAGGTCGCGATGCTTCAGGTAGAGCGAGCGCAGCTCGCTGTCGTCGTTGAGGATGGCGTCCAACTCGGCCGGAGACTGCCCTTCGAACATGGATGACCTCCTTGGGTTGTGCTGGAAACACGAACGCCCCGGCCGTCACGGCACGGGGCGCTGTTCGTCTACGCGGGGAAATACCCGACCGTTGCGGGGCCTTCCTGTCTGCATGCAGGCACGCGGCCTGATCGTGGGACGGTGGCTTCGGTGGCTCGAATGCTCATCGGCACAGGCTCGGGATCGGGCCCAGGCGACCGCCTGGAATTCGACCCTACTCCCGCCCGGAAGGCCTGGGCAAGCCACGGCGACGAACGGATTCAGACCCCGTGGAGCTTCGGCACAATCTCGTTAAATGCAGCTAAATCAATGCGTTACACATGAGCAATTCACGCCGCGGCTCACGGCTCCGACGACGGCGGCGGCTCTTCATCGACGGACGGAGCGTCGTCGACCGGCTGCGCCAGCGAGGCTGCCAGCTCGGCCTCCTTGCGTGCGAGTTCGGCCTCGCGCTGCCGCGCCTGCGCAAGACGCCGCGCCTGCGCGGCCTCGGCCGAGGCGGCCTGCGCGCGCAGGGTGGCGTCGTCCAGTGCGGACTGGCCTTCCAGCGCCATCTGCCGCAGGCGCTCGGCCTCCTCCTGCTGCGCGAGGCTCTGCAACCGGAGCTGCTCGATCTCGCGCCGCGCGCGCTCCGCTTCCGCGCGCGTGGCCTGCAGCACGATGCGGTCGTGCTCGCGCTCCAGCTGCATCAGCTGGGCCTGCGCCAGTTCCGCCTGCGCGGCGACCTGTGCGGCCTCGACGCGGCGCCGCGCCACATAGAGCGCGTGCTCGCGCGAGCGGTCGTCGGCCGCGTCCAGCGCCGTCAGCGCCTCGCGCGCGCGGTAGCGCTCGATGGCGGCGTAGTCTCCGAGCGAAGGATCCTGGTCCAGGGCCTGGAGCTGCACGCGCAGCTCGGCGGGTCCGGCCGGCGCCGCCTCCACGACCGGAGCGACGCCCTGCGCTCTCGCGCCCGGCGCCACCGACAGCACCAGCAGACCGGCGGCGATCGCCGCGATGCCGATACGCATGTTCACTCCCCCAGTTCGTTCAGACGGGCGCGCAGCCGCGCGTTCTCGGCGCTCTCCGCACGCACCTTCGCGCTCGCCACCGCGAGCCGCCCGCGTGCCACGGCGAGTTCCGCCGCGGCCTCGGCCTCGCGGGCGAGCTGCCCGGCCTCGACGTAGTCGCCGGACGCGTTCGCGCTCTGCGCCGCCGAGAGCCGCTCGCGCGCATCGGCGATGACCTCCGGCGCATGCTGGTCGGCATCGGCGCGACTCGCCGCGAGCACGGCCGCCTCGGCGGCACCGAGCTCCGCCGTCGGCGGCGGAACGGTGGCGCAGGAAGCGAGCAGCAGTGCACACAACCCGGCCGCAAGCCCCGCCAGCCGATGGATTTTTAAGGTCGGAACTGTCATAAGAATCGCCGGTGTCCGCGTGTCGAGACCGCGGCTATTGTGTGAATCCCGCCGTGCCCTTGCAATGAAGGTATACGGCGGCTCAAGGGGATCGTGCGCATGGACATCGGCTACTTCCTGAAGCTGATGACGGAAAAGAACGCCTCGGACATGTTCCTGTCCACCGGCGCTCCGGTTTACATCAAGGTCGAAGGCAAGCTCTACCCGCTGGGCAGCACCGGGCTGCCGCCGGGCATGGTCAAGAAGATCGCCTATTCGCTGATGGACGAGGGCCAGGTGCCCGTGTTCGAGCGCGATCTCGAGTTCAACATGGCCATCGCGGTCAAGGACGCCGGCCGCTTCCGCGTCAACGTGTTCAAGCAGCGCGGTGAGGTCGGCATGGTGATCCGCGCGATCAAGTACGAGATCCCCTCGATCGAGCAGCTCAAGCTGCCGGAGATCCTGAAGGACATCGTCGACGAACCGCGTGGCCTGGTCCTGGTGGTCGGCTCCACCGGTTCCGGCAAGTCGACGACGCTGGCGTCGATGATCGACCACCGCAACGCGACCAAGACCGGGCACATCCTCACCATCGAGGACCCGATCGAATACCTGCACCGGCACAAGAAGTCGCTGGTCAACCAGCGCGAGGTCGGCCTCGACACCCATGCCTTCCACAACGCGCTGAAGAACGCGATGCGCGAGGCGCCCGACGTCATCCTGATCGGCGAGATCCTGGACGCCACGACGATGGAGTCGGCGATCTCCTTCGCCGAGACCGGGCACCTGTGCCTGGCCACGCTGCACTCCAACAACGCCGACCAGACGCTGGAGCGCATCCTCAACTTCTTCCCGGAATCGGCGCACAAGAACGTACTGATGAACCTGGCGCTGAACCTGCGCGCGGTGATCAGCCTGCGCCTGGTCGAGGGCATCAGCGGCAAGCGCCTGCCGGCCACCGAGATCCTGATCAACACCCCGCTGATCCGCGACCTGATCCGCCGCGGTCAGATCCACGAGGTCAAGGAGGCGATGGACAAGTCGCTGCAGGAAGGCATGCACACCTTCGACCAGTCGCTCTACCGCCTCTACAAGGACGGCAAGATCGAGCTGGAGGAGGCGCTGCGCAAGGCCGACTCGCGCGACGGGCTGGCGCTGAAGATCCGCCTCACCGAGGGTGGCTCCGGCGAAGAGGATCCCTACGCCGACACCTTCGGCAACTCCGACAACTCGCTGCAGTACTGATCTCGATCGGCGCGCTTCGGCTCAGGCGGCCGGCGCGTCCGGCTGCGCCTCGGGCCGCGCCGCGGCGAACTCGGGCAGCGCCATGCAGTTGGCCTCGATGCGCGCGACGTTCGGGAACGGCGCGAGGTCGACGCCGAAGCGGCGCGCGTTGTAGACCTGCGGGACCAGACAGCAGTCGGCCAGGCCCGGCGCCTCGCCGTCGCAGAAGCGGCCGGTGGAAGGATGGTCGGCGAGCAGCGCCTCCAGCGCGGCGAAGCCCTCGAGCAGCCAGTGCCGGATCCACAGCTCGCGCTCGGCCTGCGGCACCGACCACTCGCCTTCCAGGAACTGCAGCACGCGCAGGTTGTTGAGCGGATGCATGTCGCTGGCGACGAGCTGCGCCAGCGCGCGCACGCGCGCCCGGTCGCGGCTGCGCGCGGGCAGCAGCGGCGGCGCGGGCCAGGTCTCGTCGATGTATTCGATGATCGCCAGCGACTGCCGGAACACGCGCTCGCCGTGCAGCAGCGTCGGCACCACCCCCTGCGGGTTGATCCCGCGGTAGGCCGGCGCATGCTGCTGCCCGCCGTCGCGGACCAGGTGCACCGGCTCGATGGCGTACTCGAGCCCCTTGAGGTTGAGCGCGATGCGGACGCGGTAGGCGGCGCTGGAGCGCCAGTACGAGTACAGCGTCAGGGGCGCGGCAGCGGCATTCACGTCGGTCTCGGCTCCGGTTCCGGCACATGCCGGCGAACCCTCGACGGTAGCGGCTGGACGCAGCCGCGGGAAGGCCGCATCCCGGCCCGGAGGATCAGGCGCGCACGATCTGCTGATCGATGGCGCCGAAGATGCTGGCGCCGGCGTCGTCGAGCATCTCGATGCGCACGCGGTCGCCGAAGGCCAGGAACGGGGTCTGCGGCGCGCCCTGCTCGAGCGTCTCGACGGTGCGCTTCTCGGCGAAGCACGAGGCGCCGAGTGCGGTGTCCTGGTTGGCGACCGTGCCGGAGCCGACCAGGGTGCCCGCGGAGAGCGGACGCGTCTTGGCCGCGTGCGCGACGAGCTGGGCGAAGTCGAACTGCATGTCGACGCCGGCCTCCGGCGCACCGAACCACTCGCCGTTGACGTGGGTCAGCATCGCGCGGTGCAGCTTGCAGCCGCGCCAGGCGTCGCCCAGTTCGTCCGGGGTCACGAACACCGGCGACAGCGCCGAGCGCGGCTTGGACTGCAGGAAGCCAAAGCCCTTGGCCAGCTCGGCCGGGATCAGGTTGCGCAGCGACACGTCGTTGACCAGGCCGACCAGCTGGATGTGGCCGCTGGCGCGCTCCGGCGACACGCCCATCGGCACGTCGTCGGTGACGACCAGGACCTCGGCCTCGAGATCGATGCCGTAGCCGGCATCCGCGACCAGCACCGGATCGCGCGGGGCGATGAAGCCGGCGCTGGTCGCCTGGTACATCAGCGGATCGGTGTAGAAGCTCTCCGGCACCTCGGCGCCGCGGGCGCGGCGCACGCGCTCCACGTGCGGCAGGTAGGCGCTGCCGTCGACGAACTCGTAGGCGCGTGGCAGCGGCGCGGCAAGCGCCTCCATGTCGAGGTCGAAGGCATCCTCGGCCTCGCCCGCCACCAGCCGCTCGTAGAGCGTGTTGAGACGCGGCGCGAGGTTGGACCAGTTCTCCAGCGCGCGCTGCAGCGTGTCGGCGATGCCGGTCGCGCGCACGGCGCGCGCGAGATCGCGGCTGACCACCACCAGGGTGCCATCGCGGCCGCCTTCCTTCAGGGAACCCAGCTTCATTCGCTCAAGACCTCCATGACGATGTGCGGAGGCCGGATCAGGACGCCCGGACCGCACCGGGCCGGCGATTGTAGCCATACCGCGCCGCGGCGTGCCGCAATGCGGCCTCAGCCCGACGCGAGCCCGGTGCGACGCTCCAGGCCCTGCAGGTCCGCCAGGGCCGGCGTCTGCGGCAGGAGCAGGCGGCGCAGCACCGGCGCGGCCCGCTCGATCTCCATGCGTGCGTCGTCGATCCGCGCCGCGGCCAGCAGCGCCCTGGCGTAGTCCAGCCGCCACTGCGCCGTGCGCACGTGCATTTCGCCGAGGTCCTGCGCGGCAGTGGCCACCACCGCGCGCCACTGCGCCACGGCATCGGCGGTTGCGCCGTCGCGCGCGCTGGCCAGTTGCGCGGCCACGACGTCGCGACGCAGCCGCAGCGGCGCGCTCTCCGCCAGGACGGGGCTCGCCGCGAGACCGGCGAGCGCGCGCTCCGCGGCATCGGGATGCGCGTCGAGCAGTTCGAGTTCGGCGAGGCTGATGCGGGTGATGACCGTGTCCGGGTTGTCCTCGCCGTGGAGCGCGAGCCAGTCGTCCAGCGCGGCCTCCAGCATCGGCCGCGCCTGCGCGACCCGTGCGGTGCGCATCAGCAGGCGGGCGAGGTTCGCCCGTGCCCGGACCACCGCCGGCGCCGTCTCCTCGAGGTGGCGGCGACGCAGTTCGAGCGAACGCCGGTAGCCCTCTTCCGCACCCGCCAGGTCGCCGCGCATCTCCAGCAGGCTCGCGAGGTTGTTCGCGAACACCGCCTGGTCGAGGGTATCGGCGCCGTTGACCGCGGCGTCCATCGCGATCGCCGCGCGGTACTCCTGCTCGGACGCGTCGTAGTCGCCCTCGTCCTGCAGCACGCTGGCCAGCTCGCCGTGCAGGTCTGCCGCGCGGCTGCTGTCGGCGCCGTGCACGCGCTCGGTGATGGTCAGGCACTCGCGCAGGATGTCGCCGGCCTCGGCATAGCGGCCCTGGCGGGCGAGCGTGACACCGAGACCGCGCAGGCCGTTGGCGTATTCGTAGCTCAGCGTGCCGGCGGCGGCGCGCTTGATCGCCAGGGCCTCGCGGTACAGCGCTTCGGCCTCGGCGAGGCGGCCTCGGCGCGAGGCGAGCTGGCCGAGGTTGTGCAGCGTCGCGGAAGTCTCCAGACCACGCGGACCGATCACCTCGCGGCGCAGTGCCAGCGCACTCTCGAGTGCCGCCTGCGCGGCATCAAGGTCGCCCGAGGACTGGTACGCAAGTCCGAGCGTGTTGAGGGATTCGGCATGCAGCGCGGGATCCCGATCGCCGCGCAGACGGTCTGCATGCTCCGCCGCGGCGACCGCATCCGCGCCGTGCCCTGCGTTGGCCAGCATCACCGCCTGATGGCTCAGCGCCTCGGCCGCGATCAGCCGGGCCTCGCGGCTACCGTCGCGGGCCACCTCGGCCGCTTCCCGGAACAGGCCGTTGGCGCGCTCGGTCTCGCCCAGGTTGTTGTAGGCCTCGGCAAGTGTATCGAGCAGGCGTGCGCGCAGCAGCGGGTCCGACACGAGCTCCCGCCCGATCCGGATCGACGCCTGGTCGAGGACGTCGCGCGCCTCGATCCGCTCGGCGCCCGCGGCGCCACGACCGCGCGGATCGGCCGCCTCGAAGGCGGCGACGAGGAAGTCGCTCACCTCCTGCGCGACGCGCGCCTCGGCTTCCGCCCGCGCGCGCTCGGCGTCGAGACGCCAGACGAAGGTCCCCACGAGGGCGACGAAGACGGCCGCCGCGGCCGCGCCGCGCCAGCGCCGCCGCAGCGAGCGGCGCATTCGGTATCCCGGCGTCGCCGGACGCGCGCGCACCGGCAGGTGCCGGCGGTGGCGTTCGAGGTCGGCAGCGAAGGCCTCGACGCTGGGATAGCGATCCTCGGCCTCGGGCCGGCAGGCGCGCGCGCAGATCGCATCGAGGTCGCCGCGCAGGCGGCGCTTCAGGCGTCCATCCTCTGCCAGCGCGCTCGGTGCCGGCACGGCGTTCCCGTCCGGATGCGCCCTGCGTCCGGCCAGCAGCTCGACCAGGATCACGCCGAGGCTGTAGACGTCGCTGGCGGCCTGCGGCCGATGTCCGGCCCGCTGCTCCGGACTGGCGTAGCCCGGGGTGCCGTAGCCACCCGCTCCCGACGCGTCGTCCTGCATGCGGGCGATGCCGAAATCCAGCAGCACCGGCTCGCCGTCCTCGCGCACCAGGATGTTGCTGGGCTTGAGGTCGCAGTGCACGACCAGGCGCTGGTGCGCGGCCTGCACCGCGCGGCAGATGCGCAGCATCATGTCCACGCAGGCGTCCAGCGGACGCGCCGCCTGTCCGCGCCAGGCATCGAGCGTGCGACCGGCGATGTACTCCATGACCAGGTAGGGCTGCCCGGCGGGCGTGGTGCCGCCGTCGTAGAGACGGGCGATGTTGGGATGCTGCAGGTCGGCCAGGATCTGCCGCTCGCCCGCGAGCCGCTCCGACGCGCCGGGGCTGGCGATGCCGCGCAGCAGCTTGATCGCGACGCGGTGCCGGTAGAGGCGGTCGTCGCGCTCGGCGACGAAGACCGTGCCCATCCCGCCGGCACCGAGCCGCTCGACCAGGCGCCAGACGCCGAGCCGGTCGCCGACCGCGAGCTCGGTCTCCGGAAGGCTCGCCATCAGCTCCCCCAGCGGGGCCACCGCACGCTGCAGGCTGACGGTCTGCGCCTCCAGCAGTTCGAGCACCCGCGCCGCCACCTGCGGATCGGCGTCGAGCTCGGCCAGCCGCGCCCGCCACGCCGAAGGCGGCAGGTCGCAGAGCGCCTCGAACAGGTCGCGTACCGTGTTCGGGGCCGCCGCGCTCATCGCCGCGGTCCCGGTACGTGCGTGCAGATTCCCGCGCCCGCCCACCCGCGGTCGCACCGCGGCTGCGACATGACGATCATCGGGCCCTCCCCAAGGCGCGCGCTGACGAAGTTCCTGTTTAGCGCAGGAAGCGGGCGGCTGTCTGCGCCGGCCGTTGCACAAAAAAAGGCCTCCGATCGCTCGGAGGCCTTTTCGAACGTGGCAGGGGAACTAGGATTCGAACCTAGATTGACGGAGTCAGAGTCCGTTGTCCTACCATTAGACGATTCCCCTACTGGAAAACCTTGGCGCCGGCGCTCTGACCCTGCCGGCGCTGCAGCGCGATCAGCGCTTGGAGAACTGGGTCGCGCGACGTGCCTTGTGCAGACCGACCTTCTTGCGCTCCACCTCACGGGCGTCGCGGGTCATGTAGCCGGCGCGGCGCAGATCGGACTTGAGCGTGTCATTGTACTCGACCAGCGCGCGGGCGATACCCAGGCGGATGGCGCCGGCCTGGCCGGTGCTGCCGCCGCCGGCGACGGTGACGTTGATGTCGAACTTGTCGCTCATCTCGGTCAGCTCGAGCGGCTGGCGCACGATCATGCGCGCGGTCTCGCGACCGAAGAACTGGTCGAGCGGGCGCTGGTTGACGGTGATCTTGCCTTCGCCGCCGGCCTTGATGAAGACGCGGGCGGTGGAGGACTTGCGACGGCCGGTGCCGTAGAACTGCTGGGTTGCCATGTCGTAGAGAACCTGATCGCTATCGCTTAGATGTCCAGCGCCTGCGGCTGCTGGGCGGCATGCGGATGCTCGGAACCGCCGTAGACCTTGAGCTTGCGGTACATCGCACGGCCGAGCGGGTTCTTGGGCAGCATACCCTTGACCGCGATCTCGATCACGCGCTCCGGGTGCTTGTCCAGCGCCTGCTGCAGCGACTCGGTCTTGAGGTTGCCGATGTAGCCGGTGAAGCGGTGGTACTTCTTGTCCTGCAGCTTGTTGCCGGTCACGTGGATCTTGTCCGCGTTGATCACGACGATGTAGTCGCCGGTGTCGACGTGCGGGGTGTAGACCGGCTTGTGCTTGCCGCGCAGACGGCGTGCCAGCTCCGAGGCCAGACGGCCGAGCGTCTTGCCGGAGGCGTCGACCAGGTACCAGTCGCGCTGCACGGTTTCCGACTTGGCGGTGAAAGTCTTCATGACGGTTCCAACAACGTAGAAGTGGGACGCGGGACAGCAAAGAAGCGGAATGATAGCCGGCACGGCCGGTCGTCCGCAAGTCACCGAGCCGGCAATGTTAGCATCCGCGCCGATGGAAATGCACGCGCCTGCAGCCACGATGCCCGTCGATCCGCTGCAGGCCCTGGCGGCGCAGTGCGTACAGTGCGGGCTGTGCCTGCCGCACTGCCCCACCTATGCGCTGGAGCGGACCGAGGCGGAAGGCCCGCGCGGCCGCATCGCCTACGTGCGCGGCCTGGCGTCCGGCGATCTGGCGCCCACGGTCGCGGGCGACCGCCATCTCGACCACTGCCTCGGCTGCCGACGCTGCGAGACCGCCTGCCCCGCGGGGGTGCGCTTCGGCGCGCTGCTGCTGGCCGCGCGCAGCCGGCAGCGCCAACGCCGGGCGCCGCCCTGGCGCCAGCGCCTGCTCGAGGCGATGGCCGCGCGACCGCGATGGCTCGGCGGCCTGATGCGGCTGTACCGGCGCGTGGCGCCGCTGTTGCCGCGCCGGGCGCGACCGCTGCCGGTCCCGCCGCCGGCGCCGCGCGGGACCGACTGGCCGCGTGGCGGCGGGCACGCGATCTTCCTCGGCTGCGTCGCCCGTACCTACGACGGCGAGGTCGCCGACGCCCTGCGCCTGCTGGCCGCCCGCGCCGGGCTGGCGCTCGGCCGTCCACAGGCACAGACCTGCTGCGGCGCGCTGCACGCCCATGCCGGCGACGACGCCACGGCGGCGCGCCTGGCCGCGACCAACCGCGCCGCCTTCGCCGGCTGCGGCGAGATCCTCACCACCGCGAGCGGCTGCCATGAAGCCGTGGCGGCGGCGCTCGGCCCGGGCCGCACGAGCGATGCGCTGGTGTTCCTCGCGCGGCACGCCGACGCCCTGCGGTTCCGTCCCGCCGCCACGCGCGTGGCGCTGCACCTGCCCTGCACCCAGCACCGGCTCGCCGGCAGCGTCGCCGCCACCCGCACGCTCCTGGCACGCGTGCCCGACCTCGAGGTCGTGGACCTGCCGCAGGGCTGCTGCGGTGCCGCCGGCAGCGCCATGCTGCTGCGGCCCGAGCGCGCCGCCGACCTGCGCGCGCCGCTCCTCCACGGCCTCGCCGCATCCGGGGCGACTACACTGTTGAGCGCCAACATCGGCTGCCGGCTGCACCTGGCCAATGCGGCGGACGTGCCGGTCCGGCATCCCATCGCCTTCCTCGCCGAGCACCTGCAATGAGCACAGCACGCCACTACAGCCTGCCCGACCGCCTGATCATCGCCTGCGAGGACGCGGTCGGCGCCGTGTTCGGCCGCCCGCAGGCGCAGCGCGCGTTCCCGGGCGTCGACGAGGCCGACGTCGTACTGGAGGATGCCGAACGCCGCCACGCCGCCGGCCTGATGCGGATCAACCACACCGGCGAGGTCTGCGCGCAGGCCCTCTACCTGGGCCAGGCCGCGGTGGCGCGGGATGCGGCCACGGCCGCGCACCTGCGCGAGGCGGCGGGCGAGGAGACCGACCACCTGGCCTGGTGCACGCAGCGGCTGGAGGAACTCGACGACCGCCCGAGCCTGCTCAACCCGCTGTGGTATGCGGGCAGCTTCGCCATCGGCGCACTCGCCGGCATCCGCGGCGACGGCTACAACCTGGGCTTCGTGGTGGAGACCGAGCGCCAGGTCGAGGCGCATCTCGACGAGCACCTGGAGACCCTGCCGCCGGCCGACGCGCGCTCGCGCGCCGTGCTGCGGGTGATGAAGGACGACGAGGCGCGCCATGCCGACAACGCCGAGGCCGCCGGCGCGCGGCGCCTGCCGTTCCCGATCCCGCGCCTGATGCGGCTGACCAGCTCGGTGATGAAGGCGGTCGCCTACCGGATCTGAGCCGGCGGCGCGCTCAGGCGGACACCAGCTTCAGCCCGAGCACGCCGGCCACGATCAGCCCGATGCACAGCAGGCGCGCGGGGCTCGCGCTCTCGCCCAGCAGCACGATGCCGAGGATGGCGGTGCCGGCCGCGCCGATCCCCGTCCACACTGCGTAACCGGTGCCGATCGGGATCTGCCTCAGCGCCTGCGCCAGGCACCACAGGCTGACGCCCATCGCCGCCAGGGTGGCGAGGCTCGGCCACAGCCGGCTGAAGCCCTCGGTGTACTTGAGGCCGATGGCCCAGGCGATCTCGAACACGCCCGCGACCGCCAGGTAGACCCATGCCATGTCGTCGTCTCCCGTGCGCAGCGCCGGCGGCCGCCGGCGATGAAAACGACGACGGCCCGGCGGATGCGCCGGGCCGTCGTCGGCCGTGTCTCGCGCGGCCTGCGGGCCGCGGACGGGTCGTCCCGCCGTCGGATCAGTCGACCAGATTGCGGCCGTGGAACAGCTCCTCGATCTCGCGGCGCAGCTGCATCTCGATGCGCGAGCGTTCCTTGAACGACAGGTTGCGCGCCTTCTCCTCGAACAGGTAGGTGTCCAGGTCGAAGTCCTTCACGTGCATCTTCGTGTGGAACATATTCTCCTGGTACACGTTGACGTCGATGGACTCGTAGCGCGAGCGGATCGACTTCGACAGGTAGTCCTGGATCGAATTGATCTTGTGGTCGATGTAGTGCTTCTTGCCCTTCACGTCGCGGGTGAAGCCACGGACCCGGTAGTCCATGATCACGATGTCGGACTCGAAGCTCTCGATCAGGTAGTTCAGCGCCTTCAGCGGCGAAATCACGCCGCAGGTGGCGACGTCGATGTCGGCCCGGAACGTGGCGATGCCGTTGTGCGGGTGCGTCTCCGGGTAGGTGTGCACGGTGATGTGCGACTTGTCCATGTGCGCGACCACGGCATCGGAGATCAGCTCGCGGCCGGCCTGCTTCTTGTCGATGACCGGCTCCTCGGAGATGAGGATGGTCACCGAGGCGCCCTGCGGCTCGTAGTCCTGACGCGCGATGTTGAGGATGTTGGCGCCGATGATGTCGGCCACGTCGGTGAGGATCTGCGTGAGCCGGTCGGCGTCGTAGGCCTCGTCGATGTAGTCGATGTAGCGGTCGCGCTGCTCCTCCGACACTGCATAGCAGACGTCGTAGATGTTGAAGCTCAGCGCCTTGGTGAGGTTGTTGAAGCCCTGCAGGCGCAGGCGTGGGAGCGGCTTGACCACGGCGGGAAATCTCCTCGGCGCGACGGACGGAAAATCGGGGCCGGACATTATCGGGCAAAACGCAGGCCCCGTGAAACCGGCCCGCGAAAGCCCGTTCATCACCGTACGCGGCCGTGAACGCGCTCGATGTGAATTGCGGTAGCACGTCACAGACGCCTATCCTTCCATGAGCCCCCCAACGACGGATCCCGATGTCCATCATCGCGCTCCCCCAGCCCGCGCGTTTCGGGACCCAGGCAGGCCTGGCACCGGACGCCGCCACCATCGAGCGGCTGCTCAGCCAGTGCCATCGTCGGCGCTATCCCAACCGCACGGAGGTGTTCCGCCCGGGCGACCCGGCCGGCACGCTCTACTACGTGATCCAGGGCAGCCTCAGCATCATTTCCGAGGAACCGGACGGCCGCGAGCTGGTGCTGAGCTACGTCAATACCGGGGATTTCGTGGGCGAGATGGGCCTGTTCGTGGAGGCCGAGCAGCGCGAGGTCCTGCTGCGCACGCGCTCGCCCTGCGAGCTGGCCGAGATCGACTGCGACCGCCTGCTGCGCCTGTTCACCGGACCGCTCGCCGCGGACGCGCCAAAGCTGCTGTATTCGATCGGCTCGCAGATCTCCAAGCGCCTGCTCGACACCAGCCGCAAGGCCAGCCGCCTGGCCTTCCTCGACGTCAGCGGGCGGATCATGCGCACCCTGCTCGACCTGTGCCAGGAACCGGATGCGATGAGCCACCCGCAGGGCACCCAGATCCGCGTCTCGCGCCAGGAGCTGGCGCGCATCGTCGGCTGCTCGCGCGAGATGGCCGGCCGCGTGCTCAAGCAGTTGCAGGCCGACGACAAGCTGCACGCACACGGCAAGACCGTCGTCGTCTACGGCACCCGCTGAGCGACGACGCCAGCGTCGCACGGGCGGCGTCGCAGCGTCCCGGCGCCGCCTCTGCCACCGGCGCACGCGGCCTGATCTACTCGCGCCCTCTCCCGCCCCTGCGAGCGCGCATGGATCTCGGTCCGGATTTCTGGCTCTTCGTCGCCGTCGGCCTCGGTGCGCAGCTGGTCGACGGCGCGCTGGGCATGGCCTACGGCCTGCTGTCGTCCTCGATCCTGCTCGCCATGGGCTATCCGCCCGCCACCGTGAGCGCGGCCGTGCATACCGCCGAGGTCGGCACCACCGGCGTGTCCGGCGGCGCGCACGCCCTGCTCGGGAACGTCGACCGGCGGCTCCTGGTACGGCTGGCGATCCCCGGCGTCGTCGGCGGCGTGCTCGGCGCCTTCGTGCTCACCCGCCTGCCCGCGGACCTGATCAAGCCGGTGGTGCAGGGCTACCTGCTGGTGCTGGCGATCCTGATCCTGGTCCGCGCCTTCGGCCGGCGCGTACCCAGCCGGCGCATCCGCCACGTGCCCGTGCTCGGCTTCTTCGCCGGCCTGCTCGACGCCAGCGGCGGTGGCGGCTGGGGGCCACTGGCGACCTCGACCCTGCTGGCGCAGGGCGGCACCGCCCGCACCACGATCGGTTCGGTCAATGCCGCCGAGTTCGTGGTGACGCTGGCGATCTCGGTGACGTTCCTGCTGAGCATCGGCCTGCAGCACCTGGAGATCGTGCTCGGCCTGCTGCTTGGGGGCGTGGTCGCCGCGCCGCTGTCGGCGTTCCTGGTGCGGCTGGTGCCCGAGCGCGCGGTGCTGTTCGCGGTGGGCTTCCTGGTGCTCGGGCTCGGCGTCCACGCGCTGTGGGGCCAGTTCACCTGAGCCCTCAGCGGCGCGCACCCCAGTCGCGGATCTCGACGTCGGCGCCGAGCGCCCTGCGGAAGGCGTCCTCGCTGCCCGCCTTGGGATTGACCACCACCGGCCGCGCGGCGGTGCGCAGCAGCGGCATGTCGGCGGTGCTGTCGGAATAGGCGGCGACGATGGCGCCGCCGAAGCCCGCCTCGGTCAGCATGATCAGCTTGTTGCCGGCGTGGCAGTGGCGCGTGGCCATCACCGCACCGAACCGCGGCCCGACCTCGGTACCCAGCACCGGCACGTCCTCGTCGATCGCGAACTTCAGGATCGCGCGCGCCAGCTCCGGCGGCGCCCCGGTCACCACCACCACCCGGTCGCCGGCCGCACGATGCGCGTGCAGGGCCTCCACGGCGGCGGGCAGCAGGCGTTCGCGCAGCAGGTCGCGGTGCGCGAGGACGTAGCGGTCGATCAGCTCGTCGAGGTCGCGCCGCCGGTGCAGGCCGATCGTGGCCAGCCACAGGTAGACGGAGATCGGAATGCGGCGCAGGTGCACGATCAGGAACAGCCACGCGATGAAGGGCGACACGGCTAGCGCGGCGCACCAGCGCCAGGCGTGGCGCTTCAGCAGCCAGGTGACGAGGTGGGTGCCGGAGTCGCCGTCGTAGAGCGTGTGGTCGAAGTCGAACACCACCAGCGGCGCGCCCGGCTCCGGCGGACGCCCGGCGAACGCCTCGCGGCGGGTCTCGTTGCCGCTCATGAGCCGAACAGGCGCGCCAGCTCCGCGCCCGGCTCCTTCGCCCGCATGAAGGCCTCGCCGACGAGGAAGGCGTGCACGCCGGCCGCGCGCATCCGCGCCACGTCGTCGGCGCCGTGGATCCCGCTCTCGGTCACCAGCAGGCGGTCCGGCGGCACCGCCTGCTTCAGCGCCAGCGTGGTCTCGAGCGAGACCTCGAAGGTCCGCAGGTTGCGGTTGTTGACGCCGATCAGGGCCGCCGGGGTCTGGATCGCGACCTCGAGCTCGTCCAGGTCGTGGACCTCCACCAGCACGTCCATGCCGAGGTCCATCGCCAGGTGCGTGTACTCGGCCATCTGGTCCTCCGACAGCGCCGCGGCGATCAGCAGGATGCAGTCGGCGCCGAGCATGCGCGCCTCGTAGACCTGCCAGGCGTCGACGATGAAATCCTTGCGCAGCACCGGCAGCGCGCAGGCCTCGCGCGCCTCGCGCAGGTAGGCGTTGGAGCCCTGGAAGAAGTCGACGTCGGTCAGCACCGACAGGCAGGCCGCGCCGCCGGCTGCGTAGCTGCGGGCGATCTCCGCCGGGCGGAAGTCGGGCCGGATCACGCCCTTCGACGGACTGGCCTTCTTGACCTCGGCGATCACCGCCGGCCGGCCGGCGGCGACCTTCGCCTGCAGCGCCGCGGCGAAGCCGCGCGTGGCCGGCATGCGCGCCGCACGCGCGGCGAGGTCGCGCTGCGGCAGCACCTGGCTGCGCTTCTCGACCTCGGCCTGCTTGCGCTCGAGGATGGTCTGGAGGATGTCGGACTGCTGCGGAACGGATGCCATGGGATGTCCTTCAGCCGCCGCCGACCGGCTGGCCGGCGATCTGGCGGGTGATGCCGACGAATTCGTCGAGCCTGGCGCGGGCGGCGCCGCCGGTCATCGCCGCGCGCGCGCGCCCGATGCCGTCGGCGATGCTGGCGGCCACGCCGGAGACGTACAGGGCGGCGCCGGCGTTGAGCGCGACGATCTCGCGCGGCAGCCCGGGGCGGCCGTCGATCGCCTCGAGCAGCATCGCGCGCGAGGTGGCCGGATCCTCCACCCTCAGGTTGCGGCTGGCGGCCATGGCGATGCCGAAGTCCTCGGGATGGATCTCGTACTCGCGCACCTCGCCGTCGCGCAGCTCGCCCACCAGGGTCGCCGCGCCGAGCGAGATCTCGTCCATGCCGTCGCGGCCCCAGACCACCATCGCCCGCTCCGCGCCCAGGCGCTGCAGCACGCGCACCTGGATGCCGACCAGGTCGGGGTGGAACACGCCCATCAGCACGTTCGGCGCCCCGGCCGGATTCGTCAGCGGCCCGAGGATGTTGAACAGCGTGCGCACTCCCATCTCGCGGCGCACCGCGGCGACGTTCTTCATCGCCGGGTGGTGCAGCGGCGCGTACATGAAGCCGATGCCGCACTCGGCCAGCGACTGCGCGACCTGCGCCGGAGTGAGTTCGATCGCGGCGCCGAGCGCCTCCAGCACGTCGGCGCTGCCCGAGCTCGAACTGACCGAACGGTTGCCGTGCTTGGCCACGCGCGCGCCGGCCGCGGCGGCCACGAACAGGCTGGCGGTGGAGATGTTGAAGGTGTGCGCGCCGTCGCCGCCGGTGCCGACGATGTCGACCAGGTGGCGGGTGTCGGCGACCTCGACCTTCGCCGCGAACTCGCGCATCACCTGCGCGGCGCCGGCGATCTCGCCCACCGTCTCCTTCTTGACCCGCAGCCCGGCCAGGATCGCCGCCTGCATGGTCGGCGAGACCTCGCCGCGCATGATCTGGCGGAACAGCGCGACCATCTCGTCGTGGAAGATCTCGCGGTGCTCGATCGTGCGCTGGAGGGCCTGCTGCGGGGTGATGGGCATGGCGGCGCGGGACATCAGCGGGAGAGGAAAGTCTTCAGCATGGCGTGCCCGTGCTGGGTGAGGATCGACTCGGGGTGGAACTGCACGCCCTCCAGCGGCCACTCGCGGTGGCGCAGGCCCATGATCGCCTCGAAGCCGCCGGCCGCGTCCTCGCTCCAGGCGGTGACCTCGAGGCAGTCGGGCAAGCCGTCGCGTTCGACCACCAGCGAGTGGTAGCGGGTCGCGGTGAAGGCGTCGGGCAGGTCGCGGAACACGCCCTGGCCCTGGTGCCGGATCGGCGAGGTCTTGCCGTGCATGATGTTGGCCGCGCGTACCACCCGGCCGCCGCAGGCCTGGCCCAGCGCCTGGTGGCCGAGGCAGACGCCGAGGATCGGCGTGGTCGGCGCCAGTTCGCGGATCACCTCGAGCGACACGCCGGCCTCGTTGGGCGTGCACGGACCGGGCGAGATCACGATCCGCTCCGGCGCCAGCGCGCGGATGGCGTCGACGTCGAGCGCGTCGTTGCGCTCCACCCGGACCTCGGCGCCGAGCGCCTGCAGGTACTGCACGAGGTTCCAGGTAAAGCTGTCGTAGTTGTCGATCATCAGCAGCATGCGCTGCCCGTCCGGCGAGGGGAGGAGATGCCGCGGCGCGCGCGGGGAGCCGCGCAGGATACCGCAGCGCGCGGATCGCGATCCCGCGTCGACACCGGGCGCACTAGCATGTCGCGCTGCCGCCCGCTCACGGATCCCGAATGCGTCCTTCCCTCTTCGCCGCCGCCGCGCTCGCGGTCCTTCCCGCCACCGCAGCGCTTGCGCAGGTCACGGGCGCGGCCTTCGCCCTGCCGGAGGCGAAGACCTTCCGCTTCGAATCGCAGCAGCAGACGCTGTCGATGCAGTACGTCGACCTCCCCGCCGAGCGGCCCAACGGGCACACTGCGGTGCTGCTGCACGGCAAGAACTTCTGCTCCGGCTACTGGCGCGGCACGGCCAGGGTCCTGCACGAGCGCGGCTGGCGCGTGGTGATCCCGGAGCAGATCGGCTTCTGCGGCTCCGACATGCCGCGTCGCTACCAGTACAGCTTCCACCAGCTCGCCGAGAACACCCGCGACCTACTGGAGCAGCTCGACCTGGCGCGTACCACCGTCATCGCGCACTCGATGGGCGGCATGCTCGGCACCCGCTATGCGCTGATGTACCCCGGCGCGGTCGAGCGCCTGGTCCTGGTCAACCCGATCGGCCTGGAGGACTGGAAGGCCAAGGGCGTGCCCTATGTCGACATCGACGCGCAGTACGCCAGGGAGCGGGCCATGGACGCCGAGCGCATCGAGGCCTACCAGAAGCAGTCCTACTACGACGGCAGGTGGAACGCGGACTATGCGCGCTGGGCGCGCGAGCTGGCGCGGATCTACCAGGGGCCGCGCGGCGACCGCTTCGCCTGGAGCATGGCCCGCACCAGCGACATGGTCTACACCCAGCCGGTGGTGCACGAGTTCCCGCGGCTGCAGGTGCCGACGGCGCTGATCATCGGCCAGCGCGACCGCACCGCCATCGGCAGGGACGCCGCGCCGCCGGCGGTGGCGCAGACGCTGGGCGACTATCCCGCGCTCGGCCGCGCCGCGGCCGGTGCGATCCCGGGGGCGACCCTGATCGAGCTCGACGGGCTGGGCCACCTGCCGCACATCGAGGCGCCGGAGCGGTTCGAGGCGGCGCTGCTCGAGGCGCTCGACGGGGACGCCGACGCGGGCTGACCTTGCCGTCGCGGCGCGCGGCCGGTGCCGCCGCGCCGGTGGGCATGGGAAAATGCTGCACCGCAGTTTGCACCGCGTTCACGTCCCGGCGCACTGTCGACGCTCCCGATGGTCATCCCGCCGCAGGCGCCCCCCGCGCCCCCGCACCGGGACGGAGACGCCGCATGACCGCGATGCACGCACCGTATTCGCGCCGGATGCTGGGCCTGATCCGCGAGCGTACCGGCAGCTCCAACCTGCCGACGCACGTCGCCCGGTCCTGGTCGCGCTGCCTGGAGGATTTCGGCCTGGAACCGGGCGGGCGCCGCGCCGCCGCCGTGCTCGAGGCCGCGGCGGTCCGCGCCCGCCAGGAGCGCTTCGGCGCCCTGCTCGATGTCGCGCGGGCCGAGATGGAAAGCCTCTACGAGCAGATCGCCGGCTCCGGCTACGCCGTGATCCTGAGCGACGCCGACGCGACCATCCTCGCCACCCTCACCGACCCCGCGCTCAAGCGCGAGTTCCTGCACGCCGGCCTGTGGGACGGCGCGCTCTGGGACGAGCGCCACGAGGGCACCAACGGCCTCGGCACCTGCGTCGCCGAGGGCAAGCCCGTCATCGTCCACCGCGGCGAGCACTTCCACGACTGGAACGTGCACCTGACCTGCGCTGGCGCGCCGATCCTCGGCGTCGACGGCCGCGTCATGGCGGTGCTCGACGCCTCCTCCGCCAACGCCACCGGCTATGCCGAGCACCAGCGCCACACCATGGCCCTGGTCAAGATGTCGGCGGACCTGATCGCGCGCTGCCACTTCATGCGCTCGCAGCCGGACGCCTGGATCATGCGCCTGCACAGCCGGCCCGAGTTCGTCGGCCTGCTGCACGAGGCGCTGATCGCGGTCGACGAGCGCGGCGTCGTCTGCGCCGTCAACGACAGCGCCCTGCTGCAGCTGGGCGTGTCGTCGCGCTCCTGCATCGTCGGGCGGCCGATCGAGACGGTGTTCCCGTTCCGGCTGGAGGCGATGGCGCGGCGTGCGGCGACCGCGCCGAGCACGCTGTGGCCGGTGCGCGACCTCGCCCATGGCCGCCGCTTCTTCGCCAAGGTGCGTGGGCCGCTGCGCGAGGAGCCCATGCGTTCGGCCGGGGCGGTACGCGCCGGCTGCCGGACCGGCGCGCCTCCGGTCCCGGCGCCGCACGAGCCGGTGCATGTCGACGCGGATCCCAAGGTCCGCGATGCCATGCACCGCGGCCGGCAGCTCTTCGCCCGGCGCATCCCGATCCTGCTGCAGGGCGCCACCGGCACCGGCAAGGAGGCCTTCGCCAAGGCCCTGCACCGCAGCAGCGCCTGGGCCGACAAGCCCTTCGTGGCGGTGAACTGCGCCGCCATCCCCGAGGCGCTGATCGAGAGCGAGCTGTTCGGCTACCAGCGCGGTGCCTTCACCGACGCCGCGCGCGAGGGGCGTCCGGGCCGCATCCAGCAGTCGAGCGGCGGCACCCTGTTCCTCGACGAGATCGGCGACATGCCGCTGATGCTGCAGACCCGGCTGCTGCGCGTGCTCGAGGAGCACGAGGTGGTCCCGCTCGGCGGCGACCGCGCACAGCTGGTCGATCTGCACGTGATCAGCGCCAGCCACCAGGACCTGCTGCGCATGGTCGAGGCCGGCACCTTCCGCGAGGATCTCTACTACCGCCTCAACGGCATCACCCTGCGCCTGCCGGCCCTGCGCGAGCGTGCCGACAAGCGCGAGCTGATCCAGGCCCTGCTGCGCGAGGAATGCCCGGAGGACGAGCCGGTGGTACTGAGCCGCCAGGCGATGGACCTGCTGCTGGCCTACGGCTGGCCCGGCAACGTGCGCCAGCTGCGCAACGCCCTGCGCATGGCCGCTGCGCTGTGCGCGGACGGGCTGATCACGCCGAGCAACCTGCCGCAGGAGATCGTCGATGCCGCCGGCGCGACGTCGGAGCCGGCGGGCGGCGACGCCAGCCCGCTCAACCTCGCCGAGCGCGACGCCCTGCTGCGCGAACTCGAGCGCATGCGCTGGAACATCAGCCACACTGCGGAGGCGCTGGGCGTCAGCCGCAACACGCTGTACCGCAAGATCCGCAAGCACGACATCGCGCTCCCCGACTGACGGGCCGCCGGTTCCGGCACAATGTCCGGTCCCCTAAGGCCTGGCGTGCGCGGCGTGCACGGCAGGCGCCGTACGAGGACCGCCATGAGCCCGACCCCCGACCACGCGTGCCGCCCGGCCGCGACCCCGCGCACCGCCCCGCCCCACGCATCCTGCCTCCTGCTGGCGGCGGTGGCCGTCACGCCGGTCGCCGCGCAGACCGGGCCGCTTCCGCCCGCAGGCGGAGCGACCCCGACGCGGCTGGCCACCGTGGTGGTTCCCGGCACGACGCGGCAGGCCGATGCCTTCGACGTGCCGGCTTCGGTCGACAGCGAGGATGCGCGCCGGCTCGACAGCCTCAACGTCAACATCTCCGACGCGCTGACCACGGTCCCGGGCCTGGTCGCGCGCAACCGCCAGAACTACGCCCAGGACGAGCAGCTCTCGATCCGCGGCTTCGGCGCGCGTTCGACCTTCGGCATCCGCGGGGTGCGCCTGTACTTCGACGGCATCCCGGCGACGATGCCGGACGGCCAGGGCCAGGTCTCGCACGTGAACCTGGAGACCGCCGAGCGCATCGAGGTGCTGCGCGGGCCCTTCTCCGCGCTGTATGGCAATTCCTCGGGCGGCGTGGTGCAGGTGTTCACCGCCGACGGCACCGAGCCCACCGAGCTGCGCGCGGGCATCGCCGGCGGCGGCAACGGCACGCTGCGGGCGAACCTCGGCGCCCGCGGGATCGAGGGGCCGTTCGACTACAACGTCGGCTTCACCCACTTCCAGACCGACGGCGAGCGCGACCACAGCGCCGCGCAGCGCGAGTCGGGCAACGGCAAGCTGCGCTGGACCGGCGACTCCGGCGCCTCGCTCAGCCTGGTGGTCAACACCGTCAACATCCCCGGCGCGCAGGATCCGCTGGGCCTGACCCGCGAGGATTTCGAGGCCGATCCGACGCAGGTGGCGGCACCCGCCGAGACCTTCGATACGCGCAAGTCGGTGTCGCAGCAGCAGGCCGGCCTGGTCTGGGAACAGCCGCTGGGCGGCGGCCATTCGCTGCGCGCGATGGGCTACTACGGCCAGCGCGACGTGCTGCAGTACCTCTCGATCCCGGTGTTCGTGCAGACCGCCAGCCCGCTGCAGGCCGGCGCGGTGATCGACCTGCAGAACGAGTACGGCGGTGGCGACGCGCGCTGGATGTGGGACGGCGAGCTGGCCGGCGGCGCCCTGTCGCTGACCGCCGGCGTCTCGCGCGACCGCCAGCGCCAGCACCGCTACGGCTACGAGAACTTCGTCGGCGACACGCTCGGCGTGCGCGGTGCGCTGCGGCGCGACCAGGTCGACCGCGTCGACAGCGACGATGTCTACGCGCAGGCGAGCTGGACCTTCCATCCGGACTGGACGCTCACCGCCGGCGCCCGCCGCAGCGAGATCGGCTTCGACTCCCGCGACCGCTACGTCACCGCCGACAACCCCGACGACAGCGGCCGCGCCGAGTACGCCCAGACCTCGCCCGTCGCCGGCCTGCTGTGGCGGGTGACTCCTGCGGCGAACGTCTATGCGGCCTGGGGCCGCGGCTTCGAGACGCCGACCTTCTCCGAGCTCGGCTATCGCTTCGACGGCAGCGCCGGCCTCGCCTTCGACCTGGTGCCCGCGCGCAGCCGCAACAGCGAGCTCGGCCTGAAGCTGCGCCCGCGCGACGGCGTCGCGGTCGACCTCGCCCTGTTCCACACCGAAACCCGCGACGAGCTGGCGGTGGCGACCAACAACGGCGGGCGCACGACCTACCAGAACATCGACCGGTCGCGCCGCCGCGGCGCCGAGGCCGCGGTGGATCTCGATCTCGCCCCGGCCTGGCGCCTGCGCACGGCGCTGACCTGGATGCAGGCGACCTTCGAGTCGCCCTTCCTGACCTGCGGCGGCTCGGGCTGCACCGAGCCCGACACGCCGGTCGCGGCCGGTTCGCCGATCCCCGGCGTTCCCCGCCGCACCGCTTCGACGGTGCTGGCCTGGGAGCCGGCGGAGACCGGCTGGCGGGCGAGCGCCTACGGCCGCTACGTCGACGACGTGCCGACCGACGACCTCGGCCGCGACGCCGCCGACGCCTATACCGTGTTCGACCTCTCCGCCGGCTACGTGTTCGACGCCGGACGCAGCCGCATCGCCACCTTCGCCCGCGTCGACAACGTCTTCGACCGCCAGTACGCGGGCTCGGTGATCGTCAACGACGGCAACGGCCGCTACTTCGAGCCCGGCCTCGGCCGCACCCTGACGGTGGGCGCGGACCTGCGCTGGCGCTGACGGAGCCGCCGCAGCCGCAGGTGCTTCGGTCGTCGGCCCTGTGGGAGGGGCTTCAGCCCCGGCACACGCCCCCCAGGCTCCAGGGCGTGCCGGAGCCGAGGAACGAGTTGTAGGAGCGGCTTCAGCCGCGACCTCACGCCGCACGACATCCGTCGGGGCTGAAGCCTCTCCCACGGGTCGCGGCTGAAGCCGCTCCTACGGGGACGCGGCCGCGAGGGACGGCCCTAGCGCCTGCGCTCCGTCATCGGCCGCAGCAGCATCGAGACCGCGACGCCGCTGCCGTCGGCGAGATCGCGGGCCTCGGCGTGGCCGCGGTGCAGTTCGCAGACCAGGCGCACGATGGTCAGGCCGAGGCCGAGGTGGGCGCCGCCGTCGGCGCGCTGGCTGCGGTCGCGCACGCTCACCAGCGAATCGAACAGGCGCCCGCGCATGGCCTCGGGCAGCGGCGGTCCGGCGTTGGCGACGGCGATGCGCACCGCGTCGCCTTCGACGGCGAGCGCGATGCGCACCCAGCCGTCGGCGGGCGCGAACGAGCGCGCATTGTCGACCAGCTTGTCCAGCGCCTGGGCCACCAGGTCCGGTGCCCCGTGGAAAGGCAGCGGGGCGGGCGGCACCTCGACCTCGAGCGTGCGCGGCGCCAGCAGCGGGCGATAGGCTTCGCCGCAGTCGCGGACCAGGGTGGCCAGGTCGAAATCCTCGGCGTCGGCGCCGGCGATGGCGTGCTCGATGCGCACCACCTCGCTCATCGCCCGCACGATGGCGCCGAGGCGATCGACGCCGCCGCGCGCGCGCTCGAGGTAGGGCCGGGCGTCGTCGGGCAGCGCGACCGGGTCGAGGTTGTCGAGCGAGGTGCGCACGATCGCCAGCGGCGTGTTGAGCTCGTGCGAGAGCTTGGACGCCAGCGTGCGCAGGTAGTCGGTGTAGGCGGCGACCTCGTCGAGCAGCGTCGCGAAGCTGCGCGAGAGGTCGCCGATCTCGTCGCGGGCCCGGCTCTGCGGGAAGCGTCGCACCCGGCCTTCGCGGTCGAGCGCGCGCTCGGCGGCGTCGCGCAGCCGCCGGATGCGTGCGCTCAGGCGCCCGGCGAAGACCAGCAGCACCAGGCCGACCGCCAGCAGCGCCGCCAGGCTGGTGCCGACCAGGCCGGTGAGCGCGCGGTCGGTCAGCAGCAGGACCTCGGCGTCCTCGCGCTCGAGCACCACCGCCGCGCGCAGCACGCTGTCGACCGTCACCGGCACGGCCGCGCTCAGCAGCATGCCGCCGCCGTAGGGCGCCTGGCGCCAGCCGACCGCCGCCTCGCCCGCCAGCGCCCGCGCGACCTCGGCGCCGTCGGTGCGCGCGCGGTCCGCGGCCTCCGCCGGCAGCGCCTCGCTGCCGGCGCCGGCGATGCCGAGCACCTCGTACAGCGCGCGCCGCCACGCCGGCACCTGTTCGCGCCGGGTCGCGTCGAGCCGTCCTGCGCGCGCCAGCACCCAGCCCTCGCGATCCACCAGGCGCACGCGCGTGCCCGGCGGTGCCAGCTGGCGCAGCGGCGCGGCGAGCGCGGGATCGGCCTCCAGCAGCGGCCAGCTGGCGCCGGGCTCCTCGATGCCGGTTCCGGCGACATGGCGCCGCCCTTGCGCATCCACGTGCACCGCCTCCAAGCCGAGCCCGCGGATGCGATAGCCGAGCGGCAGGCGCATTTCGACGGTGGCGCCGTCGCCGCGCGTGCGCCAGGTGCCGTCGATCAGGACCGGCGCGGCCTCGCCATCCGGCAGCGCCTGCACCAGGGCACCGTCGACGGCATTGGCCAGCCGGATCGTCAGCGGCCCGGACGGCGTCGCGAGATGCAGCAGGAGATGGGCATGGCGCTCGGCGATCGGCCAGCGTGCGTCCACCCGCTGCAGCGGCGCCGGGCTCACCTCGGCCAGCACGTACAGCGCCTCGTCGGCGCGTGCGACGGCGAGCGCGAGCCGCGGCCGGCCGCTGCGGCCGACGAACAGCCGCCGCGTCGCGGCCTCGCCGTCGCGCCGCCGCCAGTCGCCGCCGTCGCCGTCGAGCCGCGGCGGCTGCGCGAGCCGCTGCACGAAGAGCACGGGGGCCGCCGGCGGCAGCGCGCCCGGGCGCGCCGCCACGCCGCGGGCGAGGGCCTCGGCCGAGGCCTGCAGCGCCTGCGCCTGGCCCTGGCGCAGCAGGCCCTCCATCTCGCGCACGAACTGCCAGCCCGCCCACGGCAGGACGAGGATGGTCAGGGCCACCAGCAGCAGCTTGGCGCGCAGCGACATCGGCTCAGGCGCCCGCCACCGCGGGCTCAGTCACCGCTGCGCCACCGGTAGCCGGCGCCGTGTACGGTGTCGATCTCGTCGAAGCCGGGATCGATCGCCTCGAACTTGCGCCGGATCCGCTTGACGTGGGAGGTCACGGTCGCGTCGTCCACCACCACCTGCGCCTCGCGCATGAGCTGCTCGCGCGATTTCACGTGCCCCGGCCGCCGCACCAGCGCGTTGACCATCCAGAATTCGGTCACCGTCAGCGGGACTTCGCTGCCGTTCCAGGTCACCCGCATGCGCTCGCCTTCCAGGCGCAGGCCGCGCAGGGTCACCACCTGCTCGTGCGCGGCCGGCTGCCGCAGCAGGTCGACGCGTCGCAGCAGCGCGTGGATGCGCGCGGTGAGCTGCGGCAGCGAGACGTCCTTGCTGAGGTAGTCGTCGGCGCCCAGGCGCAGGCCGGAGATGACGTCGAAGTCGGAGTCGCGCGCGGTCAGGAACAGGATCGGCAGCGTCGCCGAGCGCGCGCGCAGGTCGCGGCAGAGGTCGAAGCCGCCTTCGGGCTCGTCGCCGAGACCGACGTCGATGATCACCAGGTCCGGCAGGCGTTCGGCGAAGGCGGCGGCGGCCGCGGCGCGCGAGGCGTGGTCCTGCACGGCGTAGCCGTGGCGGCGCAGGGCGTCGGCGGTGTTGGCGCGCAGCGCGGGTTCGTCCTCGACGATGGCGACGGTTCGGCTCATTGCGGATCGCGGGAAGCGGGAGCGGCTGTGCAGCTTAGCCGGCCGCGGCCGCGGCCCCGACGTCCTGCCCGCGAATCGCCACAACTGGCACCGGCAGCGCCACATCCCGCGCCCGGGCCGGCCCGGTGCGCGCGCTGCAATGGCGGCCACGCCACCCGGAGCCACGCCATGCCCCACGACGACCGCCGCCGCGATCCCGTCCGCCACACCGGCCGCCCGCGGCTGCTGCCCGCGCCGGCTCAGCGCCGCCGCCGCGCCGGCATCGCGCTGATGCTGATCGGCCTCGCCACGGCGCTGCGCGCGCAGGCCGCCGAGGAAGGCCTGCAGCTGCGCGGCGGCGACGGCGCCTGGACCGACGCGGTGGTACTCGAGACTGCCGTGGACTACCGCATCCGCGGCCTCGTCGCCGAGGTCCGCGTGCACCAGACCTACCGCAACGACAGCAGCACCTGGGTCGAGGGGCGCTACCTGCTGCCGCTGCCGGAGGACGCGGCGGTCGGCGCGCTCACGGTGCATGTCGGCGAGCGCGTCATCGAGGGCGAGATCCGCGAGAAGGCCGAAGCCGAGGCGATGTACGCGGCCGCGGCGGCGAGCGGCCGCGCCGCCGGCCTGGTCGAGCAGAACCGGCCGAACCTGTTCCGCACCGCCGTCGCCAACATCGCGCCGGGCGAGGTCGTCGACCTTGAAGTGGGCTACTGGCAGCCTGTGCGGGTCGAGGACGGCGTGTTCTCCGTCGCGCTGCCGCTGACCCTCACCCCGCGCTACGCGCCCGCGGTGGCGTGCGGCGAGGACTGCGCGGACGCCGAGTCGCTGCCCGCCGCGGCGGCGTCCGCAGGCCTCGGCAACGCCGACCCGCCGACGGCGAGCATCGATGTCGACCTCGACGCCGGCCTGCCGCTGGCGCGGGTGTGGAGCGCCACCCACGCGGTGACGGCGACGCGGGAGGCCGGCGCGGCATGGCACGTGGCCCTGGCCGACGAGGTCGTCGCCGGCGACCGCGCCTTCGAGCTGCGCTGGCAGCCCGAGCCCAGCCGTACCGTGCGCCGCGCCACCTTCACCGAGACCGTCGACGGCGAGCACTACGCGCTCGCCCTGCTGGTGCCGCCGACGCTGCCGGTGCCGCCGGTCCCGCGCGAGCTGATCCTGGTGATCGACAACTCCGGCTCGATGCACGGCGAGTCGATGCGGCAGGCGATCGCCGCGCTCGACCGCGCGCTGTCGCGGCTGCGCCCGGACGACACCTTCAACGTCGTCCGCTTCGACGACAGCAGCGAGCGCCTGTTCCCGAAGGCGGTGCCGGCCGATGCGGCCTACGTGGCGGAGGCGCGCGCCTTCGTCCGCGGACTCGAGGCCGACGGCGGCACCGAGATGGCGCCGGCGCTGGCACTGGCCTTCGAGGGCGAACCCGCAGGCGGGCGCCTGCGCCAGGTGGTGATCGCCACCGATGCGGCGGTGGGCAACGAGCAGGCGCTGCTGCAGGCCATCGCCGCCCACCGCGGGCAGGCGCGGCTGTTCCCGGTCGGCATCGGCAGCGCGCCGAACGCATGGTTCCTGCGCAAGGCCGCCGCAATCGGGCGCGGCAGTGCGGTGCTGGTGCGCGACGTCGCCGAGCTGGAGACGCGCATGGACCGCCTGCTCGACCGCCTCGGCGCACCGGCCCTGCGCGACATCCGCATCGACTGGCCGGCCGGCAGCGAGGCCTATCCGGCGCAGGTGCCGGACCTGTACGCGGGCGAGCCGCTGCAGGTGGTCGCGCGGGTTCCGGCGCTGCCGGCGCGCGCCGCCTTCGAAGGCGTCACCGCGCGCGGCCGTTGGCAGGACGCCCTGCTGCTCGACGTGCAGCGGGCCGACGCGACGGGTGTCGGCCGGCTATGGGGCCGCGCGCGCATCGAGGCGCTGGAGGACGCACGCCGTGCCGGCGCCGACGAGGCCGGCGTCCGCGCCGAGACCGTCGCGGTCGCCCTCGCCCACGGCCTGGTGAGCCGCTACACCAGCCTGGTCGCGGTGGAACGCACGCCGAGCCGTCCGGGCGACGCGCCGCTGGAGAGCGTGCGTGCCGCCAACGCGGTGCCCGACGGCTCGCTCGCCTTCGCCCAGGGCGCGACCGACGCCCGCCTGCTGTCCGCGATCGCCCTGCTGCTGGCGGTCGCCGCCACCGCCTGCCGGCGCGCCCGCCGCTGAGGCGCCGCCGCACCTTCCCCACCGGGCCAGGGACGGCCCACCCATCCGACCACCCGACGAGGATCCGCCATGTCGCTGCTGATCGAGGACCGCGACGCGCTCGAGCTGATGCCGCCGTTGCATGCCGGCGAGCCGCCACGCTGCGCCGAACGCGCCCTGCGCACGATGGACTTCCCGGCCGGCCTGGCCACGCCGGAGCGCGTGCCGCCGGCGTCGCTGGGCGTGGGCGCAGGCCGCGCCAGGCCGGGCCCGATCCCGCCGCGGGCGACGCCGCCAGCGCCCGAAGCCGCTCCCACGCGGGTCCGCCCTCCGCAGCCCGCGTCCGTGACGACGGCCCGCCTTCCGCGCTGGCCCGCCCGCCGTCCGTTCGGTCGGGTGCTCGGCGGCGGAGGTGGGCGATGAGCGCCGGCTTCGGCCCGGGCGGAAGCCGCGTCCCGCACGAGGTCCGCGCGCAGCGATCGGCCGGCGCGCGCCGCGGCAGACCGCGCCGCTGGCTGCCGACCCTCCTGCTGGGGGCGGCCGGCCTGTGCGCGATGCAGGCCGGCTGGATCCACGCCAAGGCCGCGCTGGCGCAGGCGCTCCTGCAGCACGCCTGGGTGCGCACGCTCGACGACGGCCATGCGCACCGGCCGTGGCCGGGTGCCGACATGGCCCCGGTGGCGCGGCTGCGGGTGGCGCGCCTGGGCATCGACCAGATCGTGCTCGCCGGCGACAGCGGTCGCGTGCTCGCCTTCGGCCCGGGCTGGGCGCCTGCCAGTACAGCGCCCGGCGGCGGCGCCGGCACGCGCGTGGTCAGCGGCCACCGCGACACCCACTTCGCGTGGCTGGCCGACCTGCGCCCCGGCGACGCCCTCGAACTCGACAGCGCATCCGGCGCGCGTCGCTACCGTGTGGCATCCACGCGTGTGGCCGACAGTCGTCGCGAACGCATCCCGGTCGGCGACGCCGACGTCCTGCTCCTCGTCACGTGCTGGCCGTTCGACGCCGTCGTCGCCGGCGGCCCGCAGCGCTACCTCGTGCACGCGGTGCCCGAAGCGCCGGCTGCAATCCCGCTGTCGGCGCCGCTTAGCGAAAACGAAACAACCTCATGACACGCTCACCACCGCAGCCCCTCCAAGATCCCTGCCAGCCCGACCGCCGCGCCGCAGCGGTCACGATGGAGCCCGACATGCCCGACGCCGCGACCGCGCTGCCCGCCCCCGGCCTGCTGGACACGGCACTGCGCTGGACCTGCGCGGTGGTCGTCGGCGGATTCTGTCTGCTCCTGCATTACGCGACCGACCAGCCGCCACGGCTCGGCCTCGGCGGTCGCTGAAACAGGGAGGAGGACCCATGATTCTCGTCGTCGAAGACCGCGAACGTTTCGATCTGGAACAGCTGCCACCGGAGCCCAGCAACGAGGAGCTCAAGCTGCGCCGCGCACAACGGCTGCAGGCGCGCCAGGACCGGCCGCAGGCCGTGCCGCGCGAGGTGCGCGGGCTGCTTTCGGTTCCCCAGGCCGCCGCCGCCTGATCCGCCGCGGCCGGTACGGCACCGTCGTCCTGGACGCCGCCCTCCCGGGCGGCGTCCGCGTTTTCCCGACCCGTCCATCGGAGGCGGACCTCAGCCGGGCGACCTGCCGGCGGGGGCCTCGTCCGGAAGCAGCGGCGTGACGTCGGGCAGGTGCATGCACAGGCGCGCGCGCACGGCCTCGAAGCGCAGGCGCGGGGCCTCGAGCGGCTCGCCGTCGAGATTGAAGGTCAGTCCCTCCTCGGCCTCGATCTCGACCCAGGGCAGCCGCGTCCGCACCGCCGCCTCCAGCAGCGCCGCGCGGCCCCGCGACAGCAGCGCGCCGAGCGCCGCGGTGGTCTCGCCCGGCGGCGGCGGCGGCAGCACCATGACGTCGATCACGCCGTCGTCGAGCCGCGCGTCGGGCGTCAGCAGTTGCCCACCGCCGGCCTGGCGGCCGTTGCCGACCGCCAGCACCAGGAACTCGCCGTCCCACTCGAAGCCGGGGCCGCGCAGGCTGCCGCGCGCGCTGCGGATGCTGCCCATCCGCGCCATCCCGGTGAGGAAATAGGCGGCGCCGCCGAACAGCTTCTTCAGTTCGGGCGAGGTCTCGGTGGTGATCCGGGTCGCGAAGCCGCCGGTGGCGACATTGACGCACCAGTGCTCGCCGCCGCCGGCCGGCAGCACCCGCATCAGGTCGATCGGGCGCGGCGGCGTCGCCGCCACGACCTCAAGCGCGGCCAGCGGGTCGAGCGGCAGGCCGGCGGCGGTGGCGAAGTCGTTGGCGGTGCCCAGCGGCATCAGCCCGAGCGCCGGCAGTTCGCCGGCGGCCCTGTCGGTCGCGGCGAGCGCCGCGCAGACCTCGTGCAGGGTGCCGTCGCCACCGCCGGCGATCACCGCGACGGCGCCGGCGGCGACCGCCTCCAGCGCGTAGCGGTGCGCATCGCCCTGCTCCCAGGTGACGCGGACGTGGATCGTCCTGCCGCGTTCACGCAATGCGGCGACGGCGTCGCGCACGGTGTCTTCGTTTGCGTTCTTGCCGTTGAGGATCAGATGCCATGCATCGCTGGACACGCGCCGCTTCCCGTCGGATGAAGGCGGCAACTGTGGTGACCGCGCCGTCAACGACGCGTGGCTGGGCGGGACCGCCGCGGGCATGAGGCCGCTGCCGTTCCGCATCGGCCTGTTGCTGCGACGCCTGCGCGAGCAGCTGTGGGTACGCCCCGCCCTGTGGAGCCTGGCGGCGGTGGCGGTCGCCCTGCTGGCCTCGGCCGCCGACGACCTGGTGCCGGCCCGCCTGGTGCCCGACATCGAGCAGGAGACGGTCGGCTCCCTGCTCAGGATCATCGCCTCGAGCATGCTCGCGGTGAGCACGTTCTCGCTGTCGATCCTGGTCGGCGCCTTCGCCTCCGCCGCCAGCAACGCCACCCCGCGGGCGACGCGGCTGATCGTGGCCGACGACACCGCGCAGAGCGCGCTGGCGGTGTTCATCGCCGCCTTCATCTATGCGGTGGTGGCGCTGACCGCGCTGGAGAGCGGCTACTACGGCGACGTCGGCAGGCTGGTGCTGTTCGTCGGCACCCTGGTGATGCTGGGCTACATCGTCATCACCTTCCTGCGCTGGATCCAGGTGCTGTCGGTGATGGGGCGCATGGGCAACACCATCGAGCGCGTCGAGCGTGCGGCGGGGGAGTCGCTGGCGACGTGGATGCGCGCGCCCTGCCTCGGCGGGGTTGCGCTGGCCGCGGACGCGCCCGCGCACGGGCTGGAGGTCGCGGCCGACGCGACCGGCTATCTGCAGCACGTCGACATGGGCGGGCTGCAGGCGGTGGCCGAGGACTGCGACGGCCGCGTGCAGGTGCTGCGCCGCCCCGGCGCGCTGCTGCATCCCGGGCGCCCGGTCGCGCGCCTGCAGCCGGGCGCGCCGCTGGAGGCCGGGCGCCGGGAGGAACTGCTACGCCGCATCGCCGATGCCTTCGTCGTCGACAACGAGCGCAGCTACGCCCAGGACCCGCGCTTCGGCCTGGTCGTGCTCTCGGAGATCGCGCAGCGCGCGCTGTCGCCCGGCATCAACGATCCCGGCACCGCGATCGTCGTGCTCGGCACCCTGGCGCGCCTGCTGATCGCCACCGGCGCGCCGCCCGAGCCCGACGCCGACCTGCCGCGCCATCCGCGCGTGGCGGTGGCCCCGCTCGACGAGGCCGAACTGGTGCGCGACAGCTTCGACCTGATCGCCCGCGACGGCGCCGGCCAGATCGAGATCGCGGTGCGCGTGCAGAAGACCCTGGCGGCGGTGGCCGCCGGCGCCTCGCCGCCGGTTGCCGCGGCGGCGCGCGCGCTGTCGCCGCGCGCGCTGGAGCGGGCGCAGCGCAGCCAGGCCCTGCTCGACGACGAGGTCGCCGCGCTCGCCCACCTGGCGCGCGCGACCCAGTCCACCCCGCGGGCGACGCGCGCCTAGCCGGCGGCGACGTTGGCGCGCATGGCCTCGATCACCGCACGGTAGTCGGGGGCGTTGAAGATCGCCGAACCGGCAACGAAGGTGTCGGCGCCGGCGCGGGCGATCTCGGCGATGTTGTCGGCCTTGACCCCGCCGTCGATCTCGAGCCGGATGTCGCGCCCGCTGGCGTCGATGAGCGCGCGCGCGCGGCGCAGCTTGGCCAGCGTCGAGGGGATGAAGCTCTGCCCGCCGAAGCCGGGATTGACCGACATCAGCAGCACCAGGTCGACGCTGTCGATCACCTCCTCGAGGATCGCCAGCGGCGTGGCCGGGTTGAACACCAGCCCCGCCCTGCAGCCGGCGTCGCGGATCAGCTGCAGGGTGCGGTGCACGTGCTCGCTGGCCTCGGGATGGAAGGAGATGACCGAGGCGCCGGCCTTGGCGAAGTCAGGGACGATGCGGTCGACCGGCCTGACCATCAGGTGCACGTCGATCGGCGCGGTGACGCCGTGCCTGCGCAACGCCTCGCACACCATCGGCCCGATGGTGAGGTTGGGCACGTAGTGGTTGTCCATCACGTCGAAGTGGACCCAGTCGGCGCCGGCGGCGAGCACGGCATCGACCTCCTCGCCGAGGCGGGCGAAGTCCGCCGAGAGGATGGAGGGCGCGATGATGATCTCGGACATACGGACCTCGGCGTGGCGGGACGTGGATGGGAAGGACGGCCGTCGCTCAGCGCCGCTGCCTGCGGCGCTGCTTCTGGATGGCGTCGAAGGCGGCGTTGACCGCGCGCGCGCGCTCCTCGGCGCGGGCGCGCACCTCGGGCTCCGCGCCGACCAGCCGGTCGGGATGGTGCTGGGCCATGAGCCGGCGCCAGGCACGTTCGATCTCGGCGTCGCTGGCGTCCGGATGCACGCCGAGCACGCGGTAGGGCTCGTCGCGGCGCTTGCGGGTGAGCTGGAACCAGTCGGCGTCGAAGGCATGCCCGATCAGCAGGCCGAGCAGGGCCCCGGCCGGATGCCGCAGCAGCAGCCAGCCGGCGATGAAGCCGAGCACCTTGCCGTACCACCTCATGGCGCGGCCTCCGGCGCGGCGGGCAGCGGGCCGCCGGCGGGCTGGGCTGCATACCAGGCGGCGAGCTCGGCGATGTCGGGCTCGGAGAGCGAACCGGCGATGGCGTTCATCGGCCCGCCGTTGCGTTCGTTGTCGCGGTAGGCGCGCAGCGCGCGGCGCAGGTAGGGCTCGTCCTGGCCGGCGAGGTTGGGCGTGCCGGCCATGCGGCCGATGCCGTCGCGACCGTGGCAGGCGGTGCACATGCCGAGCGGTCGCGGCTGCGCCGGCGCGGTGGTCGCGGCCGTGGTCGCGTCCGCCGCGGCAGGCGCGGGCGGCGACGGCGCGCGGGCGCAGGCGGCCAGCGCCAGCGGCACGAGAAGGAGCAGGGGACGGGGCATGCGGCCATTGTATCCGCCCGCTCCGGCGCACCGTCGCCCTTACAATGCGCGCCTTTCCCCAGGGATCCCCGCCGTGACGAGCAGCGTGCACACCTCCGACCTTCCGGGACTCGATCTCGTCCATCGCGGCAAGGTCCGCGACGTCTACGCCCTGGACGCCGAGCGCCTGCTGATCGTCGCCAGCGATCGCCTCTCCGCCTTCGACGTGGTGCTGCCCGACCCGATCCCCGGCAAGGGCGAGATCCTGTGCCGGATGTCGAACGTGTGGTTCGAGCGTACCCGCGAGCTGATGCCCAACCATCTCACCGGAGAGCTGGTGAGCGGCGTGCTGCCGGCGGGCGTCGATCCCGAGCCCTACCTGCAGCGTTCGGTGGTGACCCGGCGGCTCACGCCGGTGCCGGTCGAGGCCATCGCCCGCGGCTACGTGATCGGCTCCGGCTGGAAGGACTACCAGGCCACCGGCGCGATCAGCGGCATCCGCCTGCCTGCCGGCCTGCGCCAGGCCGAGCGCCTGCCCGAGCCGATCTTCACGCCCTCGACCAAGGCCGCCACCGGCAGCCACGACGAGAACATCGACTTCGACGCGATGGTCCGCGCGGTCGGCGGCGACATGGCCGAGCGCGTGCGCGACGCCACCCTGCGCATCTACCGCCACGCCGCCGCCTTCGCCGCCGAGCGCGGGATCATCATCGCCGACACCAAGCTCGAGTTCGGCACCGACGCCGACGGCACCCTCTACGTCATGGACGAGATGCTGACGCCGGATTCCTCGCGCTTCTGGCCGGCCGACGAGTACGCGGTCGGCAGCAGCCCGCCGAGCTACGACAAGCAGTTCGTGCGCGACTACCTGGAGACGCTGGACTGGGACAAGACCGCACCGGGACCGTCGCTGCCGGCCGAGGTGATCGAGCGCACCCGCGCCAAGTACGCCGAGGCGCTGAAGATCCTGACCGGGCTCGACGCCTGACGCGCCTGCGCGCCGCAGCATGGCGGCGCGCACAGCCGGCGCTAGCATCGGCCCGACGTCCTCTGGAGCCCGGCCGATGCACGCCCCCGCCCGCCCGATCGACCGCTACCTGGCCCACTACGGCGACGACCACCGCAACCCCATGAACCAGCGCGTGCACCTGTGGTGCGTGCCGGCCATCGTCTGGTCCATCGTCGCCCTGCTGTGGGCGCTGCCGGTGCCGGAGGGCGTCGGCCGTCCGGGACTGTGGGCGGCGCTGGCGATGCTGGCCGCGCTGGTCTTCTACTGGCGCCTGTCGCGGGCGCTGGGCGCGGGTGCGCTGGTGCTGTTCGTGGCGATGGGCGCGGTCGCCGAGGCGCTGCGGATGGCGCTGGGTGCGGCCGGGCTGGCCTGGCTCGCGCTGGCGGTGTTCGTGGTGGCCTGGATCGGCCAGTTCCTCGGCCACCGCATCGAGGGGCGCCGACCGAGCTTCCTCACCGACCTGGTGTATCTGCTCATCGGCCCGCTGTGGACCCTGGGCAAGCTGTACCGCCGCCTGGGCTGGCGCTGGTGAGGCCCCGGGCGCCGCGCGGGCGCCCGGGCGTCCCGCTCGATCAGACCCCCATGCCGGCCAGCATGGCGGGACCGACGGCCAGGTAGAGCACCACGCCGAGGATCACCAGCAGCACCAGGAACAGCAGCGTGTGCACCAGCGCGACCATCAACGCGCGGCCGAAACCGATCGCGCCGCCGTCGGGGCGCCGGATCATCAGGTTCACGAACAGCGCGTTGACCACCACGCCGATCACCAGGCCGATCAGGCCGGAGACGACCTGCAGCCCGCCCATGGCGCCGGCCCCGCCCGATGCCGCGCCGGCCGCCGCCGCGCCCAGGCCGAGCACGAAGCCGACGACGAAGTTCAGGATGAAGCCGACCACGCCGCCGACCAGCACCACCAGGCAGGCGCGCAGGTAGCCCACCGGGATCCGCGCGACCAGCTTCACCGCGAGCTTGAGCAGGAGGCCGCCGATCAGGACGCCGACGACCAGGCCGACGATGCCGCCGACCAGAACGCCGGTCACGGTTGCTGCATCCATTGGTGTTCTCCCCTTCTTGGCCACGGACAGTCGTGGCGGCAGGACTGTGCCGGAGGCGACCGTGCCCCACAACCCGTCGGGCACCGTCGTCGGCATCACTTGGGCCGCATGCGGCAGGCGTAGACTGCGCGGCGTTTTTCCCGGCGCCCGCGCATGCCACCCCGCGACCTCCTGCTCGTGACGCTCGTCTGCCTGGCCTGGGCCGGCAACTTCCTGACCTCCGCGTACTCGCTGCAGACCATCCCGCCGTTCCTGTTCACCGCGCTGCGCCTGGGCCTGCTCGCGGTGCTGCTGGCGCCGTTCCTGCGTGCGCCGGCGCCGGGACAGTGGCCGCGCCTGGTCGCGGTGTGCCTGTGCAACGGCGTGCTGCACTTCGGCCTGTCGTTCTGGGCGCTGCAGACCGCCGGCAACCTGTCGTCGCCGGCGATCGTGGCGCAGTGCTACGTGCCGATGGCGGCGCTGCTGGCCTGGCCCATCCTCGGCGAGCGCTTCGCCTGGCGCACCGCGCTGGCGATCGCGGTGAGCTTCGCCGGCGTCCTGGTGCTGGGCTTCGACCCGCTGGTGCTGGCCGCGCCGCTGTCGCTGGCGCTGATGCTGGTGTCGGCGTTCTTCCTCGCCCTCGGCACGGTGCTGATGCGGCCGCTGCGCGGCCTGGGCCCGTTCGCGATGCAGGGATGGACCGCGACGATCGGCATCGTGCCGCTGCTTGCGATCAGCATGGCGATCGAGCCGGGCGGCTTCGCCGCCGCGGCGGGGGCGGACGTGCCGACCTGGCTGGGCGTCGCCTACTCGGCGCTGGTCGCCTCGCTGGTCGGGCACGGGCTCTACTACGTGCTGGTGCAGCGCCATCCGATCGCCCAGCTCACGCCCTGGCTGCTGGCCACGCCGCTGTTCGCGACCGCGCTGGGCGTCGCGTTCTGGGGCGACCGCCCCGGGCCGCGGCTCTACCTCGGCGGCGCGATGCTTCTGGGCGGCGTGCTGCTGATCGCCCTGCGCGCGCAGGCGAAGTCGCGCCCGGTGCCGCCGGCGAGCGAGGCCTGAGCGATGGCGGCGCGCATCCGCTCCCCCGGCGCCAGCCGGCCCTCCGCGCCGTCGGCGGGCCCGTCGCTGCACCCGGCGCGCGTGGTGCCGCTGGCCTTCCTCGCGACCATCGCCCTGGGCACGCTGCTGCTGTTGCTGCCGGTCTCGCGCGCGGCGGATGCGCCGGCGTCGCTGATGACCGCCCTGTTCACCGCGACCTCGGCGGTGTGCGTCACCGGACTGGCGGTGGTCGACACCGCGACCTACTGGTCGGGGTTCGGGCGGGCGGTGATCCTGGCGCTGTTCCAGGTCGGCGGCTTCGGGATCATGACCGGCGCGACCCTGCTCGGCCTGCTGGTGAGCCGGCGCCTGCGCCTGGGCACGCGCCTGATCGCGCAGGCGGAGACGCGCGCGATCGGCCTCGGCGAGGTCAAGCCGGTGCTGCGCCTGATCCTGGCGACCTTCGTCGCGGTGGAGGCGACCGTCGCGCTCCTGGTCGCCTGGCGCCTGCACGCCGCGCACGACATGGCCTGGCCGGAGGCGGCGTGGTCGGGACTGTTCCACGCGGTCTCGGCCTTCAACAACGCCGGGTTCTCGATCTACTCCGACGGCCTCGCCGGCTTCGTCGACGACGGGCTCCTGCTGCTGCCGCTGATGCTGGCGGTGGTGGTCGGCGGCCTCGGCTTCCCGGTGCTGCACGAGCTGCGGCGGAGTCCGTCCACGCCCGCGCGCTGGTCGGTGCACACCAAGATCACCCTGCTGGGCACCGCGATCCTGCTCGGCACCGGCTTCGTGGCGACGCTGGCCTACGAGTGGAGCAATCCCGCCACGCTCGGCGCGCTCGCCGCCGGCGACCGCGTCGTCGCCGCCGCCTTCCATTCGGTGATGACGCGCACTGCCGGCTTCAACGTGTTCGACATCGGCGCCATGCACGCGGCCACGCTCGGCGTCACGGACGTGCTGATGCTGATCGGCGGCGGCAGCGCGGGCACCGCCGGCGGCATCAAGGTCACCACCTTCTTCCTGCTCGGCAGCATCGTCTGGGCCGAGGTCAGCGGCGCCAGCGACACCAACGTGTTCCGCCGCCGCATCGCGCGCAGCACCCAGCGCCAGGCGCTGAGCGTGGTGCTGCTGGCGATCGGGACGATCGCACTGGCGGTGCTGGTGCTGCTGTCGGTGAGCCCGTTCCGTCTCGAGGTCGTGCTGTTCGAGGCGATCTCGGCCTTCGCCACCGTCGGCCTGTCCACCGGCATCACCGGCGAGCTGCCGGCCAGCGGCCAGTTCGTGCTGGTCGTGCTGATGTACATGGGCCGCGTCGGCACCATCACCCTGGCCTCCGCGCTCGCCCTGCGCGCGCACGGCCGCCCTTTCCGCTATCCAGAGGAGCGCCCCATCGTTGGCTAGGCAATCCGACAGCCGTCACGACGGCACCGTGGTCATCGGCCTGGGCCGCTTCGGCGGCGCCGTGGCCGAATCCCTCTCGCGCCTGGGCCACGAGGTGCTGGCGATCGACGAGGACATCGAACTGGTGCAGGCCTGGGCCGACCGCCTCACCCACGTGGTCCAGGCCGACACCACCAACGCCGACACCCTGCGCCGGCTGGGCGTGGCCGAATTCCCGAGCGCGGTGGTGGCGATCGGCAGCGACGTCGAGGCCAGCGTGCTGACCGTGCTGGCGCTGGAGGAGATCGGCATGCGCGACATCTGGGCCAAGGCCACCACGCCCAAGCACGGCCGCATCCTCGAGCGCACCGGCGCGCACCACGTGGTCTACCCGGAGGCGGCGATGGGCGAGCGCGTGGCGCACCTGGTGACCGGGCAGATGATCGACTTCATCGAGTTCCACGACGGCTTCGCCATCGCCAAGACCAACAGCCCGCGCGAGGCCTGCGGCAAGTCGCTGGGGCAGTCGCTGCTGCGGAGCAAGTACGGGATCACCGTGGTCGGCGTGAAGCGCCCGCGCACCGATTTCGAGCACGCGACCCAGGAGACGGTGATCGAGCCGGGCGACCTGCTGATCGTGTCCGGCCCGACGGTGAACGTGGAGCGCTTCGCGGCGCTGGCCTGACTCAGCCGCCCGCGGCGCGGAAGGCCTCGGGGCCCGGACGGAACGGGCGCGGCGCGATGCCCAGCCGCGCCCAGGCGTCGCCCGGGGCGACCAGGTCCACGCGGCTGCGGCGCAGGGCGTTGTCGATCGCGCGCAGCCGCCCGCCGGCGCGCGCCAGCACGGGCAGCAGGCGCAGCACCGGCGCGTCGGGAACGCGCAGCACGCGCGCGTGCGGCGCGTGCACGGCCAGGCTGCGCTCCAGCATCGCGTCGAAGCCGAGCGTCTCGCCGCCGGGCAGCGGCAGCACCTCGCCGCCGAGTTCCGGCCGCGCCGCGGCGGCCAGCATCGCCTGGGCCAGGTCGTCGGCATGCACCGGTTGGCGCAGGCCGACGCTGCCGCGCGGCAGCGGCAGCAGGCGGACGCGCGCACCGAGGGCGACCAGCGGCGACAGGCTGCGGTCCAGCCCGGTGCCCCAGATCAGGGTCGGCCGCAGCAGCGTCGCGCTCCAGCCCTGCGCCGCGGCCGCGTCGAGCAGCGCCGCCTCCGCCCCGCGCAGGCGCGCGGCGAGCGCGCGTTCCTGCGGATCGTGCGAATCCAGCTTGGTGTCGGCGCTCATCGACGACAGCGCCACCACCCGCGCGCCCGCGGGCAGGCCGGCGCGCACCGCCCAGGCGGCGAAGCCGTCGAGCGGCCCGGCGCTCAGCAGCCACGGCGCCGGCGCCGGCGGCAGCGCCGCGCGCACCGCGGCGGCGAGCGCGTCGTCCCCGGCGTAGAGGTCGCCGCGCAGCCAGCGCACGTCGTCTTCCCCGCGCGCCGCGCGGCTCACCGCGAGCACGGGGCGCGCCTGCCTGCGCAGCCGCGCGAGCAGGCGGCCGCCGACCGCGCCGGTCGCGCCGAACAGCACCAGGGGAACAGGGGCAGGCTCCATCGCACGAGGATACCCGTGGCGATGCCGGCGGCAGGCAGGAGCGGCAGGAGCTGCCGCATCTTCACGACGTTTCGCTAAACTCCCGGGCTGCGTGCGTCGTCGACGTCGCCACCTGCCCGCGGCGGTCGTCCGTCGCCGCCCTCCGACCCGAGGACCGCGATGCTCGAGGCATTGTTAGCGCTGCCCTTCGCCCTGGCCCTGCTGATCGCCTGCATGACGAAGGCGTCGCGCCGGACCATCGCATGGACCGCCGCCGTCGCCCCGCTCGGCGGGCTCGCGATCCTCGGCCTGATCACCCCACGCATCCTCGACGGCGAGACCGTCCGCAGCACCGTGGAGTGGGTGCCCGCGGTCGGGCTCGACCTGATCCTGCGCGTCGACGGCCTCGGCTGGATGTTCGGCGGCCTGGTGCTGGCCATCGGCGCGCTGATCGTGCTCTACGCCGCCTATTACCTCGACCCGCGCGACAGCGCGCGCCGGTTCTTCGCCACCCTGCTCATGTTCATGGGCGCGATGCTGGGCCTGGCGATCTCCGGCAACCTGCTGCAGCTGGTGGTGTTCTGGGAACTGACCAGCATCAGCTCCTTCCTGCTGATCGGCTTCTGGAAGCACCGCCACGACGCCCGCGTCGGCGCGCGCATGGCGCTGGCGGTGACCGGCGGCGGCGGCCTGGCGCTGCTCGGCGGCGTGGTGCTGCTCGGGCGCATCGTCGGCAGCTACGAGCTCGACGCCATCCTCGCCGCCGGCGAGCTGGTGCGGGCGCATGCCCTGTATCCGGCGGCACTGGTGCTGATCCTGCTCGGCGCCTTCACCAAGTCGGCGCAGTTCCCCTTCAGCTTCTGGCTGCCGCACGCAATGGCGGCGCCGACGCCGGTGTCGGCCTACCTGCATTCCGCGGCGATGGTGAAGGCCGGCGTGTTCCTGCTCGCGCGCCTGCATCCCACGCTCGCCGGCAGCGAGCTGTTCGCGATCCTGGTGGTGTCCACCGGCGCGGCGACCTTCGTCATCAGCGCGCTGTTCGCGATCTGGCAGCACGACCTCAAGGGCCTGCTCGCCTATTCGACGCTCTCGCACCTCGGCCTGATCACCATGCTGTTCGGCCTGTCGGCGCCGATGGCGGTGGTCGCGGGCCTGTTCCACATGCTCAACCACGCCACGTTCAAGGCGTCGCTGTTCATGTCGGCCGGCATCATCGACCACGAGACCGGCACCCGCGACCTGCGCCGCCTCGGCGGCCTGCGCAAGCTGATGCCGGTGACCTCGGCGCTGGCGATGATCGCCACGCTGTCGATGGCCGGCGTACCGCTGCTCAACGGCTTCCTGTCGAAGGAGATGTTCTTCACCGAGGCCGCGGCGGCCGGCGACGGACCGATCTCCGACCACCTGCTGACCCTCGTTGCCACCGTCGGCGGCGTGCTCAGCATGGCCTACAGCCTGCGCTTCCTGCGCGACGCCTTCTTCGGCGACGCGCCGCGCGACGTCGCGATCAACGCGCACGAGCCGCCGCGCTTCATGCGCGTGCCGGTGGAGATCCTGGTCGCGGTGTGCGTGCTGGTCGGCCTGCTTCCAGCCTTCACCATCGGCCCCATCCTCGAGGCCGGCGCACGCGGCGTGCTCGGCCCCGACCTCCCCGACTACGACCTCGCGATCTGGCACGGCTTCAACCTGCCGCTGGCGATGAGCATCGTCAGCCTGGTCGGCGGCCTCCTGCTCTACGCCACGCTGCAGCGCCGCACCGACATCCACGCCAAGCAGACGCCGCAGGTCATCAAGACCGCCTACGAGCACGTCATCCACGGCCTGTACCGTCTCTCCTGCTGGCTGACCTCGCGCATCGAGAACGGCAGCCTGCAGCGGATGATGGTGCTGCTGGTGGTGGCCGTGGCGGTGATGGCGCTGGCGCCCTTCGTGCAGGGCCATGCGCTGGGCGCGGCACAGGCGACGCAGCCGCTGCCGCTGCTCGGCGCACTGCTGTGGGTACTGATCGTCGCCGGTGCGCTCGGCACCGTGCTGCTGCACCACCAGCGCATGAAGGCGGTGATCGTGATCGGCGCCGCCGGCCTCGGCGTCAGCCTGGCCTTCGTGGTGCTGTCCGCGCCGGACCTCGCGCTGACCCAGCTGCTGGTCGAGATCGCCACCATCGCGCTGATGCTGCTGGCGATGAACTTCCTGCCCCAGGTCGCGGCGCGCGAACCGCGCGCGCGACGGCTGCGCGATGCGCTGCTGGCGCTGGCCGGCGGCAGCGGCGTCGCCGTGCTGACCTGGGCGGTGCTGACCCGGCCGCTGGACACGGTGGCGGGCGAAATGCTCGCGCGCGCCCTGCCGCAGGGCGGCGGCACCAACGTGGTCAACATCATCCTGGTCGACTTCCGCGGCTTCGACACGATGGGCGAGATCACCGTGTTCGCCATCGCCGGCCTGCTCGTGCACGCGCTGCTGCGGACCGCGAAGGTGAGTCCGGAGCGGGCCTGGCCGGACGCGATGCGCCTGACCATCCCGCAGGTGGTCGTGCAGCTGCTGCTGCCGCTGGCGATCGCGGTCGCGGTCTACCTGTTCCTGCGCGGCCACAACGAGCCCGGCGGCGGCTTCATCGCGGGCCTGGTGCTGGCGGTGCCGCTGCTGCTGCAGTACGTGGTCATCGGCCTGGGCCGGCCCAACCCGCGCCTGGCCGCGCGCGTGCTGGCGATGATCGGCATCGGCCTGCTGCTGGCAGTCGGCACCGGCGCCGGCGCGATCGCCTTCGGCCATCCCTTCCTCACCAGCGCGCACGGGCATCCGGCGCTGCCGCTGGTCGGCCACGTGCCGCTGGCCAGCGTCATGATCTTCGACCTCGGCGTGTTCATGGTGGTGGCCGGCACGATCCTGCTCGCGCTGCTGTCGCTGGCGCGCGCGGCGCACCCGGAGACGATCGCCGGCGTCGGCGACGGAGACACCCGCTGATGGAAATCGCCTTCGCCTCCGCCGTGGGCGTGCTGTTCGCCGCCGGCATCTACCTGCTGCTGCGCGCGCGCAGCTTCGAGGTCGTACTCGGCCTGACCCTGCTGTCCTACGGCGTCAACCTGCTGCTGTTCTCGATGGGGCGCCTGCGCGTGGACGCGCCGCCGGTGCTGGAGCAGGACGTCGTGCCGACCCTCGCCCACTACACCGACCCGCTGCCGCAGGCGCTGGTGCTGACGGCCATCGTGATCTCGTTCGCGATGACCGCCGTGCTGCTGGTGGTCGCCCTGCGCGGGCGCACCGACGGCGGCAGCGACCATGCCGACGGGGTCGAACGCGACGCCGCGCCGCCGCCGGAGCCGACCGATCCGCGCGACCTGCCGCGGCACCCACCGCGCGGCGGCGCCACGGAAGGAGAGCAGCGATGAGTCCGCACCTCGCCGTGGTCCCGGTCGCCGGGCCGATCGCGCTGGGCGCGGTCCTGCTGCTGCTCGAGCGCTTCGACATCCGTCTGCGCCGCGCGCTCGGCGTGGTCGGCGCGCTGGCCTGGATCGGCGTCGGCATCGCCCTGGTCGTCGGCGCCGCCGACGGCGCGGTCGGCGCCTACCTCATCGGCGACTGGCCGGCCAACCTCGGCATCGCGCTGGCGGTCGACCGGCTGTCGGCGCTGATGGTGCTGGCCACCGCCCTGCTCGGCGCCGGCTGCCTGGTCTATGCCTGCGCCGGCTGGGACCGCTGCGCGCCGCACTTCCATACCTTCTTCCAGCTGCAGCTCGCGGGCCTGTTCGGCGCCTTCCTCACCGGCGACCTGTTTAACCTGTTCGTGTTCTTCGAGGTCCTGCTGATCGCCTCCTACGGCATCCTGCTGGCGGGCGCGGAAGGCCGCCGCATCCATGCCGGGCTGCAGTACGTGGCCTTCAACGTCGCCGTCTCGGTGCTGTTCCTGGTCGCGCTCGGCCTGCTCTACGGCGTCACCGGCACGCTCAACATGGCCGACATGGCGGAGCGCATCGCCGCCGCGCCGCCGGCCGACCTCGGCCTGATCCGCGCCGCGGCCGGCGTGCTGCTGGTGGTGTTCTGCGCCAAGGCGGCGCTGTTCCCGCTCTACCTGTGGCTGCCCGACACCTATGCGCGGGCGCCGGCGGCGAGCGCGGCGCTGTTCGCGATCATGACCAAGCTCGGCCTGTACAGCGTGCTGCGCGTGTATTCGGTGGTCTTCGCCGCCGACGCGGTCGCCGACGTCGCCTGGCCGTGGCTGCTGCCGCTGGGCGTGGCGACGCTGCTGCTTTCGGCGTTCGGCGCGGTGGCGGCGGCCTCGCTGCGGATGCTGGCCGCGCACCTGATCCTGTTCTCGGCGGCGCTGCTGTTCGTGGCCTTCGCCCTGGACTCGGCGCCCGCGGTCGCCGCCGGCCTCTACTACCTGGTGCACAGCGCGCTGGCGGGCGGCGCGCTGTTCCTGTTCGCCGACCTGGTGCGGCGCCAGCGCCGCCACCGCGGCGACGACCTCACCGCGTCCGAGCCGGTGGTGCAGCCGACCCTGCTGGGCCTGGTCTACCTCGTGCTCGCGGTGTCGCTGATCGGCCTGCCGCCGCTGCCGGGCTTCATCGCCAAGTTCGCGCTCCTCGCGGCGATCCCGGACGCGCAGGCGGGCTGGCTGTTCCCGGCGGTGCTGGTGTCCTCGCTGCTGGTCATGATCGCGATGGCGCGCGCCGGCAGCCGGCTGTTCTGGGGCGATGCCGATCCGGAGCCGGTGCGCGGCGGCACGCCGCCCGAGCCCGCGCGCGCCCTGCCCCTGGCCGGCCTGTTCGCGCTGCTCGGCCTGAACGTGGCGATGGCGCTGGGCGCGCAGCCGGTGCTGGCCTACGCGCAGGCCGCCGCCGAGCAGATGCAGGCGCCGGCCGGCTACCTCGAGGGCATCCGTCGGGCCGAGCCGGGCCGCGGGGAGGTGGCGCCATGAAGCGCCTGCTGCCGACCCCCTTCATCAGCATCGCGATCGCGGTGACCTGGCTGCTGCTGTGGGACTCGCTGGCGCCCGGCCAGCTGATCCTGGCGGCGGTGCTCGCCGTGGCCATCCCGCTGGTGATCGGCGGCATGCGCGGCAAGCCGATGCGGCTGCGCGCGCCGGGCGCGGTGCTGCGCCTGCTGTGGCGGGTGGGCGTCGACATCCTGCGCGGCAGCATCGACGTCAGCCAGGCCATCCTCGGGCGCACGTCCAAGGTCAAACCCGGCTTCGTCTGGATCCGCCTGGACGTCACCCACGACCACGCGATCGCCGCGCTCGCCGGCATCATCACCCTCACCCCCGGCACGCTCTCGGCCGAGCTGACCGAGGACCGCGGCCACCTGCTGGTGCACGCGCTCGACATGGGCGAGGCCGAAGCCCTGGCGCACACCATCAAGGCGCGCTACGAGTCCCTGCTCCTGGAGATCTTCCGATGATCGACACCGCTGCCATCATCGCGCTGTGCCTGATCGCCGCCGCGGTGCTGATGTCGCTGTTCCGCCTGCTGCGCGGGCCGTCCTCCACCGACCGCATCCTCGCGCTCGACACTCTCTACATCAATGCCACCGCGCTGCTCGTCGTGATCGGCGTGGTGTTCGCCACCTCGACCTACTTCGAAGCCGCGCTGATCATCGCCATGCTGGGCTTCGTCAGCACCATGGTCGCCTGCAAGTACGTCATCCGCGGCAGGATCATCGAATGAGCGCCGACACCGTCTTCGAAGCCGTGGTCGCCGCCCTGCTGGTGGTGGGCGGTGCGTTCCTGTTCATCGGCTCGCTCGGCCTCGCCCGCCTGGCCGACATCTACCAGCGCCTGCACGGCCCAGCCAAGGCGACCACGGTCGGCATCGGCGCGCTGCTGGTCGCCTCGATGGCACGGCACGCCCTGCTCGACGAGGGCGTCGACCTGCGCGAGGTGCTGGTCACCGTGTTCCTGTTCCTGACCGCGCCGGTCAGCGCGCACATGCTCGCGCGCACCGCCTTCGCGCTCGATCCCGCGGCGCGCCCGCCGGCGCCGGGCGAGCCGGGCACCTCCCGCTCCGGCAAGGGCGAGGCGGTCACTCCGGTCCAGCCGCGCGACGACCGGGCCGGCGGACGCGCCTGAGCGAACGGCTCAGCCGCAGCCTTCGACGTAGTCGACCTGCGGCGGCTGGCCCAGCCGCCACGACACCACGCGGGCGCCTGCGTCGGTGGTGAACACCAGCCTGTTGCCGCTGCCGTCGTTGCTCTCGACGGTGAGCACGTCGGTGTCCGCGTCGTACTTGCCCTGCGACACGGTGATGCGGCCGGGGTAGAGCTCCTCGATCTGCGAGGTGAGCATGCCGACCGCACCGCCGCCCGGTGCGGCGACGTCGGCGCCGTCGACGTCCACGCGCACGAAGGCGCCGTCCTCGATCATGAAGCCGACCGGCGCGGACGGCCCGGCCTCGGGAAACAGGTAGTGGCAGCTCGATCCCGGTGCGGGTTCGCCGCCGACCAGCGGACGCCCGTAGGCCTCGCGCAGGGCCTCGACGTCGTCGCCGAAGCGCGCCGGGCCCAGGCCCTGGAAGCTCAGCATGGACGACACCCCGGCATCCTCGGCGGCGCTGCGGGCGCCTTCAGGATCCCGGGGCATCACGTCGCCTCCCGCATCCGTCGCGGCCTGCCCCCCGACCGGCGGCGGCCCCGGGCGTGCGGCCGCCGACGGCGCATCGGAGCGGTCGTCCGGCTCCCGCGGCTGGTGGTCGCAGGCGGCCAGCGCCAGCGGCAGGACGATCAGCAGTGACGGCAGATGGCGAGGCATGGGCGTGCTCCGGAGCGACGTGGAGCGCGCGACGCTAGCGCCGTGCGCGTCGGCATCGTGCGAGCGCCCATCAGATCTCGCGGCGGGTCGGGTCGAAGCGCTTCTTCAGCCCCTGCCAGCATTCGAAGTAGTCGGCCTGGCGCTGCGGCGCCTCCATAGCCTGGCGCGTGGGATGCAGCACCGCGCGGGTCTCGAACATGAAGGCCATGGTGTCGGCGATCACGTGCGGCTTCGACAGGTCGGCGCTCGACGCCGCCTCGAAGGTGGCCGCGTCGGGGCCGTGCCCGCTCATGCAGTTGTGCAGGCTAGCGGCACCGGGCGCGAAGCCCTCGGCCTTGGCGTCGTAGGCGCCGTGCACCAGGCCCATGAACTCGCTGGCCACGTTGCGGTGGAACCACGGCGGACGGAAGGTGTCCTGCGCCACCAGCCAGCGCGGCGGGAAGATCACGAAATCGAGGTTGGCCGTGCCCGGCGTGTCCGACGGCGAGGTCAGCACGGTGAAGATCGACGGATCCGGATGGTCGTAGCTGATCGAGCCGATCGCATTGAAGCGGCGCAGGTCGTAGCGGCAGGGTGCGGCGTTGCCGTGCCAGGCGACCACGTCGCAGGGCGAGTGCCCGATCGCCGCCGACCACAGCCGGCCCTGGAACTTGGCGACGAGCTCGAAATCGCCCTCGCGATCCTCCCAGGCGGCGACCGGCGTCTCGAAGTCGCGCGGATTGGCCAGGCCGTTGGCGCCGATGGGCCCGAGGTCGGGCAGGCGCAGCGCCGCGCCGAAGTTCTCGCAGACGTAGCCGCGCGCCACGCCGTCCGGCAGCGCCACCGCGAAGCGCACGCCGCGCGGGATCAGCGCCACCTGCTGCGGTTCGACCTCGACGATGCCGAACTCGGTCTGCAGCCTGAGCCGGCCCTGCTCGGGCACGATCAGGAGCTCCGCGTCGGCGTCGTAGAACCAGCGCCCGGCCATGTCGCGGTTGGCGGCGTACAGATGCACCCCGATGCCCTGCTGCGCCGCCGGCGAGCCGTTGCCGGCGACGGTGAACAGGCCCTCGACGAAGTCGGTCGGCGCCTCGGGCAGCGGGCGCGGGCTCCAGCGCAGCTGGTTGGGCGTGGCCGGCACCTCGTCGCAGCGGTTGTGGAAGGCGCCGGCCTCGCGCAGCTCGAACGGACGATGCAGGGCCGCAGGGCGGATGCGGTACAGCCAGCTGCGCCGGTTCTCGCTGCGCGGCGCGGTGAAGGCGGTGCCCGAGAGCTGCTCGGCATAGAGCCCATAGGGCGCGCGCTGCGGCGAGTTGCGCCCCTCCGGCAGCGCGCCCGGCAGCGCCTCGGTGGCGAAGTGGCTGCCGAAACCGGTCATGTAGCTCGTGTGCGTGGACATGTCGAAGGACTCGCAGTGGGGCCGCTGCTACCCTGTCGCGCCGCCGCGGGGAGCGCGGCGGCGGACAGACCGACAACGACGACATCAGGAACTCGAAGGGGACACCATGACCGATCCGATCACCGCACCGCCCGCACCGCCGGCCGCGCCGCTGCCGCCCGCCGCCCACACCACCACCGCGGGCGATCTCGCGCGGCCGCTGGCCTCGGCCAGGGGCTGGATGAAGCTGGTCGGCATCGTCTCCATCATCCAGGGCGCGCTGACCGCGCTCACCATCATCGGCATCGTCGTCGCCTGGCTGCCGATCTGGATCGGCGTGCTGGTGCTGCAGGCCGCCGGCGCGATCGAGCGCGCCGAGCGCGACAACGACGGCGCGGCGCTGGCCGAGGCGCTGGCACGGCTGAAGACCTACTTCGTGATCCAGGGCGTGCTGCTCCTGCTCTGGATCGTCTTCACGGTGCTGGTGATGCTCGCCTACGGCGGCATCATCATCGCCGCCGTCGCCAGCGGCGGCCTCAACTGAGTGGGGCCGCGCGGGAACGGCCGCTGCCGTTCCCGCGCACGCTCCTCACAGCACGCCGCGCTTGATCTGGTCGCGCTCGATCGACTCGAACAGGGCCTGGAAGTTGCCCTCGCCGAAGCCCTCGTTGCCCTTGCGCTGGATGATCTCGAAGAAGATCGGGCCGATGGTGTTCTGGGTGAAGATCTGCAGCAGCTTGCGCTGCTTGGTCTCCGGGTCGGCGTCGATCAGGATCTTGTTCCTGGCCAGGCGCGGCACGTCCTCGCCGTGGTCCGGGATGCGCTGGTCGATCACGTCGAAGTAGGTGTCCGGCGTGTCCAGGAACTCCACGCCCTGCTCGCGCATCTTCTCGACGGTCTCGTAGATGTCGTCGGTGAAGCAGGCCACGTGCTGGATGCCCTCGCCGTTGTAGGCGTCGAGGTACTCGTTGATCTGCGACTTCGGATCCGACGACTCGTTGAGCGGGATGCGCACGATGCCGTCGGGCGCGGTCATCGCCTTGGACATCAGGCCGGTCTTGCTGCCCTTGATGTCGAAGTAGCGGATCTCGCGGAAGTTGAACAGCCGCTCGTAGTAGTCCGACCACTTCTGCATGTTCCCGAGGAACAGGTTGTGGGTCAGGTGGTCGATGAAGGTCAGGCCGAAGCCGCGCGGATTCTGTTCGGCACCGGCGATCGGTTCGTATTCGCCGTCGTAGGCCGAACCGGCTGCGCCATAGCGGTCGACGAGGTAGAGCATGCAGTCGCCGATGCCCTTGACCACCGGCGCGTCGACCGCCTTGGTCTCCTCGCCCGAGGCGAAGCGCTCGCCGCCGTTGCCCAGCACCGCCTCGCAGACCTCGTCCGCGGGCCTGCGGAAGCGGATCGCGAAGCCGCAGGCGCTGGGACCGTGCATTCGCGCGAATTCGGCGGCGAAGGAATCCGGGTCGGCATTGACCAGGAAGTTCACCCCGCCCTGGCGGTACACGGTGATGTCGCGGCGGCGGTGCTTCAGCACCGCGGTGAAGCCCATGCGCCTGAACAGGTCGTGCAGCAGGTTCGCGTCCGGCGCGGCGAACTCGACGAACTCGAAGCCGTCGATGCCCATCGGGTTCTCGAAGGTCGTCGGCTGCATGCCCAGGTTGGGCGCGGCGGGGGCGATGTGCGGCTGTGCGCTCATGGCGGCTCCTTGGATGCGGTCGTGCGGGGGCGGCTTGCGCCGGGAAGGGCGCCGTTATAGTTTCATCTGAAACCAGTTGCAAGGCGCAGCGCAACGTGTCCAGACCCCAGCCCGCCCCGCTCCTCGATCTCGACCGCTTCCTGCCCTACCGCCTGAGCGTGCTGTCCAACCGCATCAGCAGCACCATCGCGCGCCTGTACCAGCGCCGCTTCGGCCTGGCGATCACCGAATGGCGGGTGATCGCGGTGCTCGGCGTGGCGCCGGGGCTGTCCGGTGGCGAGGTGGCCGAGCGCACGGCGATGGACAAGGTCGCGGTGAGCCGTGCCATCGCCGCCCTGCTGGGGCGAGGACTGATCACCCGCGAGCTCGACGCCGGCGACCGCCGGCGTTCGGTGCTGGCGCTGAGCGCCGACGGGCGCGCGGTGTACGCCGAGATCGCACCGCTGGCGCTGGCCTTCGAGGCGCGCCTGCTGGCCGAGTTCGACGCCGGCGAGCGCACGCGGCTCGACGCCCTGCTCGGGCGCCTGGAGAAGGTGGAACTCGAACTCGAGGCCGTGGCCGCGGAAGAGGACCTGGAGGCCGCCGGCGCCGGCTGATGCCGGAACGGAAAACGGCCCGGGGACGCGCGGCGTCCCCGGGCCGTCGTCTCCGTGCGCGACGACGGCTACTTGACGCCGTGCATCAGGCGGTTGACCAGCGGCGCGATCAGCAGCAGCACCACGCCGGCACCGACCAGCAGCCAGAAGCTGAAGGTGAAGCCCGCCAGCGCCGACTCGACGGTCATGCCGGTCTCGCCGGAGATGCTGCCGGCGAGGATGCCCGACAGGTTGTTGCCGATGGCGATGCTGAGGAACCAGCCGCCCATCGCCATGCCGACCATGCGCAGCGGCGCCAGCTTGGTCACCATCGACAGACCGATCGGCGACAGGCACAGCTCGCCGGCGGTCTGCAGCACGTAGCACAGCACCAGCGGCCAGAACGGGATCGTGCCGGCCTGCGGATCGACCAGGGAAGACAGCGCGTACATCAGCACCGAGAAGCCCAGCGCGTTGCCGAGCAGGCCGATGCCGAACTTGCGCGGGATCGACGGCTCGATGCCGCGCTTGGAGGTGAAGGCCCAGACCAGGGTCACGATCGGCGCGAGCACCACGATCGCCACCGGGTTCACCGACTGGAACCAGCCGGTCGGGAACACGAAGCCGCCGGGACCGAACAGGTCGCGGTCGACGATGTTCTGCGCAAGGAAGTTGAACGAGCTGCCGGCCTGCTCGAAGAACATCCAGAACAGCACGTTGAACAGGAACAGGATCAGCATCGCCAGCACGCGGTGCAGGCCGACCCGGTCAGTCTTCATGCCGCCGCCGACCAGCACCACCACCACGCCGACGAACAGCACGCCGAGCAGCCACGCCAGGCCGATCGCACCGACCTGCGCCATCAGCACGTAGACGATCGGGATCGCCACCACCGTGCCGACGATCACCGCCAGCAGGCTCTTGCCCGGCGCGCGGTCCGGCGGCGGCTCGCCGATGCCCTTGAGCTGGCGGCGGCCGAACCAGAACCACACCAGGCTGATCAGCATGCCCACGCCGGCGGCGACGAACACCGAGCGGAAGTTCTGCTCCATCGGCGTGCCGAACACCTGCGAGGCCAGCCAGCCGGTCAGGATCGGCGCGATCAGCGCACCGCCGTTGATGCCCATGTAGAACAGGGTGAAGCCGCGGTCGCGGCGGTCGTCACCCTCGGCGTAGAGCTGGCCGACCATCGAGGAGATGTTCGGCTTGAACAGGCCGTTGCCGACGATGACCACGGCCAGGCCGAGCAGGAACAGCGGCTGGCTCGGCAGGGTGATCATGAACAGGCCGGCGGCCATCACCACCGCGCCGACCAGGATCGAGCGCTGGTAGCCGATCACGCGGTCGGCGACGTAGCCGCCGAAGATCGCGGTCGCGTAGACCAGGGCCAGGAAGGCGCCGTAGGTACGGCCGGCATAGCCCTCGCCCGAGGCGTCGCCAGCGAAGAACTGCGCGACGATGTACAGCGTCAGCGCCCAGCGCATGCCGTAGAAGGCGAAGCGCTCCCAGAATTCCGACATGAACAGCATCCACAGCGGCTTGGGATGCCCGAGCACGGTGTCGAAACTCGGAGGCTGGCGCGCGTCCTGCGCGGCGCCGGGAATGGAGACTTCCGCCGCTTCCGGCGCGGGCGAATTGCTTGGGACCTGGGGACTCATGCGTACCTCGGGTTGCGCAGACGGCACGCCCGCCGCGGTGCGGCGGGGCGTGGGTGAACCGTGAACATGTACCCCGGCTGACGCGCCGGAGTCAAAGCGGTGAAGTGAAGACCGCCGGCGCCGCCGGACGTTCCCGCAGCCGCGGCATCAGCGCCCGAGGACGGTGCGGACCTCGAACAGCTCGGGAAAGAAGCTCAGGTCGAGCGCCCGGCGCAGGAAGTCGACGCCCGAGGAGCCGCCGGTTCCGCGCTTGAAGCCGATGATCCGCTCCACCGTCTTCAGATGACGGAAGCGCCAGTGCTGGAAATGGCCCTCGACGTCGACCAGCTGCTCGCACAGGTGGTAGGCCTCCCAGTGCTCGGCCGTGTGCTCGTAGACCGCCTTGAAGATCGGCAGCAGCTCGGGCGTGTGCGGATGCGGCTGGGCGAGGTCGCGCCGGAGCAGGCGCTCGGGAACCGGATAGCCGCGCCGGGCCAGGTGCGCCAGCACCGCGTCGTACAGGCTCGGCGCCTCCAGCACCCCGCGCAGCGCGGCGTGCGCCGCCGCGTCGTGCTCGAACACCGCCAGCATCTGCGGGTTCCTGTTGCCCAGCAGGAACTCGACCATCCGGTACTGCAGCGACTGGAAGCCGGACGCCGGGCCCAGCACCTCGCGGAACAGCAGATAGTCGGCGGGGGTGAGGGTCTCCAGCACGGCCCACTGCTCGGTGAGCTGGCGCTGCACCTGCTTGATGCGGGCGAAGATCTTCTGGCACGGCCCCGTCTCGTCGCGCTGGAGATGGGCGATGGCCGCGCGCAGCTCGTGGATCAGGAGTTTCAGCCACAGCTCCGCGACCTGGTGCTGGACGATGAACAGCATCTCGTCGTGGTGCGGCGGATCCGACAGCGGACGCTGCGCGGACAGCAGGGCGTCGAGCTGCAGGTAGCCGCCGTAGGTCAGGCGCTCGGCGAGGTCGGTGGTGATGCCGCCCTCGAGCGGGCGCTGGTTCTGGTCGTGATTCATGCGCGCCAGTATGCGGGCGCGGCGCGCGCGACACCGGGTTCCGCGCGGTCGCCGCCTCCGACGGCCGGCCGCCGCGGCCGCCTTGTCAGCGCGTGCCAGGCGTCGCCGCCGCCGCGGGCCGGAGCCCGGCGCCGCGGCGGAAGGGTGGCACGGATTGACAACAACGGCAGCGAACATCACGCGAATGCCGTCCAACGCGCTGTCATCGGAAGGAAACCCAGCGCTGCGCGACGGCGTCTAGACTCGCCGTCCCGGCATGCAGGACGCCATGCCCGGCAGGACGCGCCAGCCCACGGACGGGCCGCGGCGGGTCCGCTTTCGATCGGGAACCCATCATGCGGACTCTCACCCGGCTGTCGGCGCTCGCCCTCGGCCTCGCGGCGGTCGCCGCGCCCACCCGGGCGCAGGTGGTGATCAGCCAGGTCTACGGCGGCGGCGGCAACAGCGGCGCGCCGCTCGACCGCGACTACGTCGAACTGTTCAACCGCGGCGAGGCGCCGGCGTCGCTCGGCGGCATGTCGCTGCAGTACGCCAGCGCGACCGGCAGCGGCGCCTTTGGCAGCAACCTGGCGACGCTGCCCGCGGCGACGCTGCAGCCCGGCCAGTCCTTCCTGGTGCAGTTCAACGGCGGCAGCAACGGCGCGCCGCTGCCGACTCCTGATGCCACCGGCAACATCAACATGAGCGCGAGCTCGGGCAAGGTCGCCCTGGTCGATTCGACCGACGGCCTGGACTGCAACGGCGGCAGCACGCCCTGCTCCGACGCGCAACTCGCCCTGATCGCCGACCTGGTCGGCTTCGGCAGCGCCAACTTCTTCGAAGGCTCCGCCGCGGCGCCCGGCGCCAGCAACACCACCGCGCTGCTGCGCGCCGGCGACGGCTGCAGCGACAGCGACGACAATGCCGCCGATTTCGCGAGCGCCGCACCGGCCCCGCGCAACAGCGCCAGCCCCGCGCGCCCCTGCGCGGGCGGCGGCACGCCGGCGCTCTCGGTCGCCGACGCCGAGGTGCTGGCCGACGCCGGTCAGCCGCTGCGCTTCGAGGTGAGCCTGTCGCAGCCGGCCGATGCGCCGGTGACCTTCGACATCGCCACCCACGACGGCAGCGCCATCGCCGGCACCCACTACGTCTCGGTGAATCTCGACGACGTGGCCATTCCGGTCGGCCAGACCACCTGGACCTTCGAGGTGCCGGTGCTGGGCAACGACGACGCCGGCACCACCAGGACCCTGACCGTCGACATCGACGACCTGCAGGGCGCGACCGGCGCCCGGCTCAGCGCCACCGGCCGCATCGTCAACGCGAACGTCGAGCTGACCCCGATCGGTGCGATCGCGCCGCCGCCCGGCACCCGCCATTCGCCGCGGCTCGGCGCGACCGTCGCCATCGAGGGCATCGTCACCGCGCGCCGCTACAACAACGGCGTGTTCGTGCAGACCGCGCCGGGCGAGGAGGACGCGAACCCGCAGACCTCCGAGGGCCTGTTCGTCTACACCGGCAGCGCGCCGCCGGCCGAGGCCGCGGTCGGCACCCGCGTGCAGGTGACCGGTGTCGTCTCGGAGTACGTGCCGAACGCCGCGCCCTGGCAGCTGCCGCTGACCCAGCTCACCGAGCCTGCGTTCACCGTGCTGGAAACCGGGTTGCCGCTGCCGGCGCCGGTCGAACTCACCGCGGCCGAGTTCTCCGCCTCCGCGGCGATCGACGCGGCCGGCCGCTACCTCGGCATGCGCGTCACCGCCCCTGAGCTCGAGGTGGTATCGCCGTCCAACGGCTCGGGCGTGTTCTACGCCGTGCTCGCCGGCCAGCCGCGGCCGTTCCGCGAGCCGGGCGTGAACCAGCTCGTGCTCGAACTCGGCGGGATCTATCCGGACGACCTCGATCCGCCGGTGTTCGACGCCAACCCCGAGCGCATCCGCGTGCAGAGCCGCGGCCAGGTCGACGCCGGCCTGATGGTGGTCGACGTCGGCACCGGGATCGACGGCATGACCGGCGTGCTCGACTACGGCTTCGAGACCTACAGCCTGCTGCCCGACGCGGACGCGCAGGGCACGATCGACGCCAGCGCGGTGTCCGCCGAGGCGGCGCTGCTGCCGGAGGCGGACGAATTCACCGTGGCCAGCTACAACCTGCTCGGCCTGGCCGCCAACGACGCCCGCTACGACGCCTTCGCCACCCAGGTCTGCGACTACCTGCACGCGCCCGACATCCTCGGCGTGTCCGAGGCGCAGAGCCTCGCCGCGCTGCAGGGCCTGGCCGAGCACATCAACGCCGTATCCGCCGACTGCCAGGACGAGGCGCCGCAGTACGCCGCCCGCCTCGTCGAGGGCCCGAACGCGGCGATCCACGTCGGCTTCCTGGTCAACCAGAGGACGGTACCGGGCGACATGGCGCGGGTCGGGATCGTCTCGGTGACCCAGGTCGGCGCCGGCGAGACCCTGCCCGGCGGCGGCGTGCTCAACGACCGCCCGCCGCTGGTCCTCGAGGCGGTGGTGCACTTCGACGACGGCCGCAGCGAACCGGTGACGGTGATCGCCAACCACATGCGTTCGCTGATCGACCTGGAGGACCCGGGCGCCGAGGGCGACCGCGTGCGCATGAAGCGGGCGGCGCAGGCGGAGTACCTCGCGCAGCTGATCCACGAGCGCCAGCAGGCCGACCCCGACGAGCGCATCGTCGTGCTCGGCGATCTCAACGCCTACGAGTTCAACGACGGCTACGTCGACACCGTCGGCATCATCACCGGCCGCGAGGCGGCCAACGACGCGGTCTGGGAGTACGTCGACAGCCCGGTCGAGGTGCCGCTGACCGACCTGGTCGGCCTCGCCCCGCCGGCCGAGCGCTACAGCTACACCTACGACGGCAACGCGCAGAACCTCGACCACGTCATCGCCAACCAGGCGGCGCTGGACGCCTTCCCGGCGACCCGCCTCGGCCATGCCCGCCTCAACGCCGACTTCGCCGTGGCGCGCGCGGACGACGACGGCATCCTGCGCACCTCCGACCACGACCCGGTGATCGCCTACTTCGGCGGCGCCGACGTGCCGCCGCCGGCCGAGGCCGACCTGACCACGCGGGTGATCCCGCTGGCCGACCGGGTGGTCGCGGGCGAAGCGGCGGAATTCGCGGTCGACGTCGCCAACCTCGGCCCCGACACCGCCGACGCCGCGCTCGCGCTCGCGGTCGACGCCGCGCCCGCGCGGGTGACGGTGTCGGCGCCGCTGGGCTGGACCTGCGCCACCGGCGCCGAGGGCGACGGCAGCCGCGTGGACTGCGACAGCGACGAGGTCGCGGTCTCCGAGGAAGGCCAGGCCTTCGGCGTGGTCGTGGCGACCGGCACGGCCGACGCCGGCAGCACGATCAACCTGCAGGCGACAGTGACCACCTCCGCCATCGACCCCGACAGCGGCAACGACAGCGCGAGCGGCGCGGTGGCCGTCGACGCCGCGCCGGCGCCGATCCCCGCACTCGGCAACGGCGTCCTGGTCAGCGGCCTGTCCGGCGCGCTGGGCGACGTCCGCGTGTGGCGTATCGAGCTGCCCGCCGGCGCCCGCAACCTGCGCGTGCTGACCCTCGGCGGGCGCGGCGACGTGTCGCTCTACGCCAGCGCCGGCGAGGTGCCGGGCCCGGAGACGCACGACCTCGCCTCGACCCGCCCCGGCAACAACGAGACGGTCACCGCCCGCGACCCGGCGCCGGGCACCTGGTACGTGACCGTGGTCGGCGAGACGAGCTACGACCGCCTCTCGATCCGCGCCAGCTGGAGCGAGTGAGCGCGACGGCGGCGCCTGCGGGCGCCGCCACCTCGAGGCCGCCCGGCGGGCGGCCTCTTTTTTCGTGCATCGTCCGCATTGCCGCAGGAGCGGCTTCGACCGCGAGCCGTCAGAATCCAGGGCGCCTGCCGGCCCTGTGGGAGGGGGTTCCGCCCCAACGCGGGCGCGTCGCCTTCCGCGCCCGTCGCGGCCGAAGCCGCTCCTTGTATCTCGACAGCGCCCCGATGAAGGGGCACTGTCCCCGACCGATCATCGGGGGAGGGTGGGACGCCCGAGCCGCTCCTGAAGCCATCGAGCTTGCATCGTAGATCGTGCTCCC
>NZ_JAGQFT020000008.1 GCF_018122625.2 Coralloluteibacterium stylophorae
GCTTCCGCCTGCTTGATGAAGCCGATGATCTGTTCGGTGGTGAAGCGACTCTTGCGCATGTCCGTCCTCTTGGATGACGGACTCTACCTAGCTTCGGCTGGTACGGCTCAGTGGGGGCAGGTCAGCCACCTTCTGCTCCAGTCTGCTGCATAGGCCGGCTTCGGCCGTTGTAGGCTCACCGCCGCCTGCGTCAACCGCGTATGAATAGAATTCCTCGACCACAGCCGGGACATCCTCGATCAGGTCCTCGAAAGCCCCATTGGAGAAACCTCGTCGAGCCGCGTCATCCAACGCTTCCTGATCGAAGCCGCTGGTCTTGCGATCCGCGTCCACTTCGCGAGCCTGGCTGATCGCATGTTCCAGTGTCAGCCCCGTCCGGACCACCAGATCAACGTAGTAGATAGCCGTGCGGAAGCTCATCGCCGTGCTCTTGCCGCGTAACTTCAGCTCCAACGGCATGCAGGCCAACCGGCCGCCCGATACCGCACTGAAGTACTGCAGCCGCGCCGCCAGTGTTCGGATGGTGTTGAAGGACGTAGTGCGCAGCACAAAGCTGCCCAGTGCATCCTCCTCGCCGTCGCCCACAATGACGTTGAACCGGGCGTAGGCCTTGCAGTCGCCACTGGCGAACGGGCAGACCTCCGGTCCCGGACAGGGCTGCTGCGTCACACCTTCGTTGCCGACCCGGCGGCTGGTTTCGCCGTTACCGACGCACACCGGGCGGCCCGTCGTGCGGTCGAACAGCGAGTAGTCCGCCCGCAGGTTCAGCGCGGGGTCGTTGAACACCAGGCGTACGGGAATCGACCGCAGCTTGCCCCCTGCCTCTTTGCGTAGCGCCTCGTCCATCGGATGCAACACCCAGCCATCCCGGTTCTGCACCTGGCTGGTCAGGGTGAACTGGTCATCCTTTTCCGGCAGCCGCTTGCCGTTGCGCTCTACCACGCGGCCAATGGATATCCGCCCGATAACGGGCGGGGTGATCGCCAATCCTTTCAGCATGTTGAAGTCCTCAGTTGTTGGAGGCGCGCAGTACAAACCGACGCGACCCCGGCCGGGGCACGCTGTACTGGGCAACCAGTTCGGGGTGGTCGGTAGCCAGCTTCTTGGCATCAAGGCTGGTGCCGTCTTTTGACCGCTTGTAGGTGACCTCGCCTGCGTCAAACACCGCACGCGAGGCATCCCCCATCGCTTGTTGAATCGTTTGCTTGAGACGCTCGGCCTGCAGCGCCTTCTCCTCAAGGTCGACCCGCAACACGGCGAGGGCGGAGAACACCTCGTTCAGCGCTTCGTCGTTCGTGAAGTCCAGAGTGGAACCGTTGCCCGGGTAGAGGTGCCGAAGCGCTTGTGCTGATGACTCGCTACCGTCAGCCGGAGGCGGAGTGTCCGTCTCAACGTACTCCCAGAACCTGGCTTCAAGCACCGTCAGGCGGCCGATCACGTCCTCGTCCCGCTCGATTCGATGGATATCGAGCTTCTGTCCGCACAACAACACCGCCACATCGGCCGCGCTCTTTCCTGTCACTGCCAGTTGGTGCTGCACCTGGATTTGCACGTACTCCGGCACCCCATCGCGCCACAACCGAGAGCCGAATTCGCCGGCGGTCTTGCACTCCAGGATCTGGACGTCGGCTGCACCAACGACCTCACGGTCAATGTTGGCCAACATGAAGGGGAACGTCGGGTGCTGGAGTACCGCATTGAGCTTCCTAACTTTCCGCTCCGTCTTCTGCGTGTAGGCAACGGCGACGTAAGGTTCGAGCAACGTCCCCCAGAACGTCGGATGGTCCATCCCTGATGGCACTGAAGCGGAGACCCGGCCGGTCTTCTCCATCCAAAGCTCCAGCATGCTCTTATATGGGCACAGGCCCACCGCGGCGGCAGCATCCGAGCTACCGATGCCGCCCCTACGCACTTCCAGCCACTGATCTCGATCCAGCTTTGTGGTGTCCACCAGGCGCAACGCAGCGCGTGTGCCCATTTCCGTTCTCCCAAGTAAAAAGGCCGCCCCTGAAAGGGCGGCCTGTGTGATAGCGGCTTCTTCCGGGGGGATACCCGGAGCGTTGGTTTTTGGTTGTCAGAGCGTCATGGAAGTGCCCCGGTAACAGGTGCTGAGCACTCAATCTTCTCGGCCTGCTCCAATGTCAATCCTGCCGGCACCTCGCAACCGGCCAGATTGATGTACCCGCCCTGGGTCAGCGTCTCTTCTTTGCCGCATCCGACTATGGCCAGCCCGGTCAGCAGCCACATCAACCACCTATTGGTCTGTGTCATCAATCCGTCCTTTTGCTACCTGCGGCCTTAGCCTTTAGCCGCCTGCGTTGGCCTTCATATAAGCCTGATAGCCCTCAGTGCTTGTGTGATACACAAGCGACTCCCGCACACCACCCGCTGTCGTTACATACAAGGACTTGCCCTGCATCTCGTGTCCGGATGGCTCCGTCCCGAGATTCTCTATTGTGCCTTCGCCGGCATACCCGACAGAGTTCTTCTCCCCGGGCCCATTCGGGAACTGATACATGGCAAACGCATACCAGCTCGAATCGCCACTCGTGTAGGTGATCTTCATGGCCGTCACGAACTCCGCGACACCGTCGCCTTCAATGTCCAGCGCGGTAGCACGCACCGACGCTTCATCCAGGCGTTTGCCGAAGAATTTGCGCCCAATCGCAACGCCTGCGTCGCGTGCGTCCTGTTCATCTGCGGTGACGTATGGGTTTCTCTCCGCCGCCTCGATCATTTCGGTGGTCTTCTTGGCCACTCGATCCCTCTTGGCAAGCACAGTTGCCGTATAGCGGATGCTGCGGATGTCATCCCTGTTCGCATACACCTTGAAATTCGCATCGCTTGATTCGACCTGCGCGACCTCGTAGCTGATCTCCCGCTCTTGGACGTCCGCATCGTTTTCCATGACTAGGGTTGCGGAACAGGAGCGGTAGCCGGTGCTCTGGTCCACCTCGTTGGTCACGACACTTTGGAACACCGACGCATGGAGGATCTCCATCGCATCCGCATCGTCGAGGTTGCCGACGATATCAAGGTAGGTTTCCTGCACCTCGCCGCTGGCACAGTCGGCTTGCGACCCACAGCCCGCCAGCATCGCCGACAGACTGAGCACTGCAAAGCCCAGTGGGTATTTCTTCATGGTCGAACTCCTCGCTATTTGGTTTGATTGAGCATCCAGTTGCCTGCATACAGGCGAGGATCACCGCTACGTCTCTCGACGACGACGCTGAGTCCTGGTGAATGGGTTTGCGATCGATGCGGCGGACACGCTTTTCGGCTGCCTCGCTCGACCTCCCCTGTCGGTCGGTGCCGCTGTCGGTAGTGGCGTTCTGTTGACCACATCAGCCCCTTAACTGATAGTTAAAGTCTGCCACAGCAAAAAGGCTTCCGTCATGCTGCGCCGTCACGCCGCTTCTGCTTTCGACGGTGCCCAAGTCCCAGCTCCGCGCCAACTTCGCTGCCAGGCTGATTCAAGCCCGGCAGATGCGTGGATTCAGCCAGCGCTCGCTGGGGGACAAGATGGGCATGGGTAAGGAGCGCGGCGCGGTACGCATCAACCGCTATGAACACGAAGTCACGGCCATCGGCTTCGAAAGCTTGCAAAAGATGGCCGAGACGCTGGAAGTGCCGGTGTCCTACCTGCTTGCCGACGATGCCCGGATGGCTGATGCCATCCTTGCTCTCTCCCATGCCGACGCATCCCAGATGGACCTGCTGGCCGACCTGATTCCTGTCTTGGTCGAGAACCCGGCTTTGCTATCCAGGCTGATGAAGGTGGCGCAGCTGCCTCGGCGGGAGCAAGCCAGCGCATTGAAGTCGCTGACTGAAAAGGCCTAATGCTGCCGGCCGGCCTCTGTCGTCGCACGTTCAGACGTGAATCCAGCCGCTCATAGCGTCCGGCCCCATGGACCGGACGCCATCTCCCTCACGCTATCAGCTTCATCACTTCGTCCCACGCCTTCTGCTTGATCTGGGCGCCTTGCCCGAACCATGCAGCTTCCCGGCGGTGATCGTCGCTCCGTGCACGCCGCTGGTGATCGACGAACTCGGTGACGCTGTTCAAGACACCCCAGGCCGTACCACGGGCCGATGCCAGTTCAGACCCTTTGCCAGCGCCGTCGTACAGGCCGCGGGCCGTCTTGAACGCCTGCTCATTGACCGATACGCCGCTGCCATCGGGAGTGGGATAGGTCAGCACGCGGCGCAACAGACCATCAACGGAGTCGGGATCAACCGGGTGCTCGACCAGCGCCTTCATCCGCGCCACAAACGCATCCCAGGTGGACACCGTAAGCCCCAGCTGCCGCTTGACCACACTGGGGTCGAACTGACTCCGATGCGGCACCTTGATCGCGCCACGGTTGTCGCCCAACGCAATCGACAGCGTGTTGTTGCAGACCACGCGCACCGACGTGAACTGCGCCGTGGTGGCCAGCGTCCCATCGCAGGCGGTGGCGAGCAGCAGGTAGCCGTCCACCCGGTCACGGCCCTTCAGGGATACGCTCTGACCTGTACGGGCCAGCGCCCAGAACTTGCGCCCCTCGCGCAGGACACCTGCCGTTTCCAGCTTGAATCCGCCTACTTCCGTGAGGTCTCGGTAGAACTCCAGGATCTCGCCGGGCTGGACCACCTGGAACCGCTTGGACACGACCGCGAGCGGTGCCTTGGTGTCCGAGCGGTACAGGACCTTTTGCTCGGGGAACGAGTTGATGGTCCCGATGCCGTTCTGGCCGGTGATGTATCGCACTTCGGAGTTCTGGATGGTCCAGTTCATCCCGGCGCTCTCCTTCCAGTCGTCAATCGACTGGTTGGGTTGGAGCTTATTGCCCAGCCCGTGCCAAGGCTTCGCGCCGGCATAGGCCATCGTCTCGACTTGATGCATGTTCGACTCCTTTTTCAGACGCCATAAACGCACGAGGCCCGGTATGCCCGGGCCTCGTGCGCCATGTGCGCGGATGTGTTCAGTCGGGGAACCTTGACGTGCAACCTACGCACTTGGCGAAGCCCACCAACAGTGCGGCGGCCACGACAAGAACGCAGGTCAGGACATCGGTTTTCTCAGGCATGTTTCAGACACCCCTTACAGCGCATCGATGCGGAGCGCTTCCACGCGAGGCCAGTCCGTTCTGGCTTCAATACGGTGGTATAGGTCTGAAATAATTTTGATTGGCCGAGAGCCGACGCCCCCGGTAGTCACATGAAGAAGCTTCCCTGATCCGAGTAGCCACGCGGCTCAATCGTCACGCCGGCTACCCGTGACAACGCCGCGCCTCTGCACGAGAAGTCCTCACCTCCGTCCTGTATCCACGCACCGAGTCGTCGCCCCACCCAGCAACGCGCATAGGCGTCGCAACGCAGTAAATCGGACTCGGTGAAGGAGAACCAGCGTGACGAGAGCGCCGCCTCCGCCGCATCAAGCAAAGTGGATTTGCCAGAATCTCCCGCACCGATCAGGCAGCAAAATGGCGAATCTGGAATCCAGTCAAGGGTCGCGCCTCGAAAATTCGATACTTTGAGATGGCGAATCTGCATGGGTGAGGCTGCTCTCCAGCATCGCCTGCGCAAAACTCGTTGCTATTGACGTGCGATAGCGGTAATCGTTCCATCCATACCCGATGAGGTGAACTCGAATGACACTCGATCGCCCTGCCTGATGGCGGTCAGATCGACATCCGACGCCTGGAACGTCATGGTCATAGCAGGCCATTCCAATTCCGGCACGGGACCGTGGGCGATCGTGATGGTCTCGGCGGCGGTATCGACGGCTTCGACGACACCGTTGGCCGAAGCGGACTTCGCCGCCGTGGCGGCCGGCGATGCAGGTGCAGCCGGATCGGTCGCCGTTGTCTGAGCGGCTGCCTGCTCGTCAGTAGGCGATGAGCAGGCAGCAAGCAAGCCAAGCGAGAGTAGAGCCGTGGCGGTCTTCATTAGATTCTCCCGGGGTTGTTGGAACGGGTGTGAGCGAGCTCGCGTCGGCGCAGCCAGCGGTAGGCGGCAGGGATCACCAGCATCGACAGCAGCGGCGCGGTGAGCATGCCGCCGACCATCGGCGCGGCAATTCGCTGCATGACTTCCGAGCCGGCGCCGCCGCCAATCAGGATCGGGAACAGCCCGGCGAGGATCACCGCGACGGTCATCGCCTTCGGTCGCACGCGTTGTACCGCGCCCTCGCGGATGGCGGCGTCAAGTTCGGCTTCGCCAGCCTGCGGGTTGACCGCCAACTGGCGCTCCCAAGCTTGGCGCAGATACAGCAGCATGATGATGCCGAACTCGGCCGCGACGCCGGCCAGCGCGATGAAGCCGATCAATGTCGCCACGGAGATGGCGTGGCCCAGCAGCCACACCAACCAGAGGCCGCCGATCAGCGCGAACGGCAGGCTCAGCATGATGATCGCGGCCTCGCCGAAGCGCCGGAACACCAGGTAGATCAGCACGAACACGATCAGCAGGGTCGCCGGCACGACGATGCGCAGACGCTCGGCGGCGCGCTGCAGGTACTCGTACTGGCCGGACCAGGCCAGCGAGTAGCCCGCCGGCAGTTCCACCTGCTCGGCCATCGCCCGCTGCAGGTCCTCGACTGCCGAGCCCAGATCCCGCCCCGCGACGTCGATGTAGACGTAGCTGGTCAGCTGGCCGTTGTCGCTCTTGAGCATCGGCGGACCCATGGTGTACGACAGCTCGGCGACCTGTCCTAGGGTCAGCTGCACGCCATTGGGGGCGACCAGCGGCAGCTGCGCGAGTTCGGCGATCGAATCGCGCTGGGTACGCGGATAGCGCAGCACGATCGGATAGCGCTCGCGTCCCTCGATGGTCTGGCCGATCGGCTGGCCGCCGACCACAGTGGCGATCAGGCGCTGCACCTCGGCCTGGGTGAAACCGTAGCGTGCGGCGACCGCGGGCCTGACCTCGACATCCAAGTAGCGGCCGCCGGCGGCGCGGTCGGCCACGGCCGAACTCACGCCCTGCACGTCCGCCGCCACCGCTTCGATGCGGGTGCCGAGTCGCGCCAGCACGTCGGTGTCCGGGCCCGAGATCTTGATGCCGATCGGGCTCTTGATGCCGGTGGCGAGCATGTCGATGCGGTTGCGGATCGGCGGCACGAACAGGTTGGTCAAGCCCGGCACCTGCACGGCGGCGTCGAGTTCCTGCTGCAGCTTCTCCATGGTCATGCCGGGGCGCCACTCGCTCTTGGGCTTGAAGGTGATCGTGGTCTCGAACATCTCCAGCGGCGCCGGATCCGTGGCGGTGTCGGCGCGACCGGCCTTGCCGAACACGTGCTCGACTTCGGGCACGGTCTTGAGCATGCGGTCCGTCAGCTGCAGCAGTTGCGCGGCCTCGCCGGCCGACAGGCCGGGCAGCGCGGTCGGCATGTACAGCAGGGTGCCTTCATTGAGCGGCGGCATGAACTCGCTGCCCAGCCGCGACAACGGCACGAGCGTCAGCAGCAACGCCGCGCCGGCCAACGCGAAGGTCGCGTGCGGATGGCGCAATACCGCCTCCAGTACCGGCCGATACGCGCGAATCAGCCCGCGGTTGATCGGGTTGTCCTTTTCGGCGCGGATGCGGCCGCGGATCAGATAGCCCATCAGCACCGGCACCAGCGTGATCGCCAAGCCGGCGGCCGCGGCCATCGCGTAGGTCTTGGTGAACGCCAGCGGCTCGAACAGTCGCCCTTCCTGCGCTTCCAGGGCGAACACCGGCACGAACGACAAGGTGATCACCAGCAGGCTCACGAACAACGCCGGCCCGACTTCGATGGCCGACTGCGCCATCAGTTCCCAGCGCGCACGGCCGTGCGGATCTACGCCGTTGCGCTCGCGGTACTCCTCCAGGTGCTTGTGCGCGTTCTCGATCATGACCACCGCGGCGTCGACCATCGCGCCAATCGCGATCGCGATTCCGCCCAGCGACAGCAGGTTGGCGCTGACGCCCTGATAGCGCATCACGATGAACGCGGCGAGCACGCCCAGCGGCAGGCTGATCACCGCCACCAGTGCCGAGCGCAGGTGCCACAGGAACAGCGCGCAGACCAGCGCGACGACGATGAACTCCTCGACCAGCTTGCCGGTGAGGTTGTGGACCGCGTCGAGGATCAGCTCGGAGCGGTCGTAGGTGGTCACGATCTCGACGCCCGGCGGCAGGCTGTCCTGCAGCGCCTCGAGCTTGGCCTCGACCGCCTCGATCGCGGCCAGCGCGTTCTTGCCCGAGCGCAGCACGATGACGCCGCCGACGACCTCGCCTTCGCCGTCGAGTTCGGCGATGCCGCGGCGCAGGGTCGGCCCGCGCAGCACGCGCGCGACCTCCCCGAGCAGCACCGGCACGCCGCCGGTGGTCACCGGGACGTTCTCGAAGTCCTCGCGGGTCTGCAGGTAGCCGGTGCTGCGCACCATCAGATCGGCCCCGGCTTTTTCGATCACCGAGCCGCCGGTGGCGCCGTTGGCGGCACCGATCGCGTCGATGACCTGCTCGACCGTGATGCCGCGGGCGGCCAGCGCCTGCGGGTCGGGAACGATCTGCCACGCCTGCACCATGCCGCCGAGGGTGGCGACTTCGGCCACGTCGGGGATGGTCTTGAGCTCGTAGCGCAGGAACCAGTCCTGCAGCGCCCGCAACTCGCCCAAGTGGTGCCGCCCGCTGCGATCCACCAACGCGTACTGGTAGACCCAGCCCAGGCCGGTGGCGTCCGGCCCGAGCGCGGGCGAGACCTCCTCGGGCAGTTGATCGCGCGCCTGGCTCAGGTACTCCAGCACGCGCGAGCGGGCCCAGTACAGGTCGGTGTCGTCGTCGAACAGCACGTAGACGAACGAGTCGCCAAAGAACGAGTAGCCGCGCACCGCCTTGACGCCGGGCACCGCCAGCATGGTCGTACTCAGCGGATAGGTGACCTGGTCCTCGACGATGCGGGGCGGCTGGCCGGGCCATTCGGTGCGGATGATGACCTGGGTGTCGGACAGGTCCGGCAGCGCATCAAGCGGCGTACGGAACACGGATAGGACGCCCCAGACCGCCAGTGCCAACGCGGCCAGCAGCACCAGGCCGCGGTTGGCGATGGAGGCGCGGATGATGGCGGCGATCATGGCGTCGGCTCCGTGCCTTCGCCGGTTTCCTCAGGCGCCTCGTCGGCGTACTTCGGCACCAGCTGCATGTCCATGAACGGGGACTTGCCGGGCTTGTCGAAGTGCTCCTCCGGTCGCATCGGGTCGTACCAGTACAGGACCTCGCGCTTGCCTTGCGGCTCGGCGGTGGAGGCACCGTCCATGCCCGGCATGGTCCCGGTCGGCTGGCCTTCGGGTGCGTCGGCGTTGAGCCGATCAAGCGCGCCCGACAAGCTGGCCTCCGAATCGATCAGGAACTGACCGGAGGCCACCACCCGCTCGCCGCCCTCCAAACCGGACAGGATTTCGGTCATGCCGCCGCCGCTGCGCCCGGTCTGCACCGCAACCGGCTGGAACCGGCCTTCGCGCGTCATCACGATCACCCGGGTCTGGGTGCCGCCGCCGATCACCGCATCGGCCGGCACCAGCACGTGCGCCTCGCCGCCTTCGGGATCGAGCGTGACCTGCGCGAACATCCCTGGCGTCAGCAGACCTTCGGGGTTTTCGAGCACGATGCGCGCCTGCTGCGTGCGGCTGCCCGCCTCGATCTGCGGCAGCAGGGTCTCCACGCGGCCCTCGAACACCTTTCCGGGCAACGTGCTCACGCGCGCCTCCACGGGCGTGCCGGGGGCGATCGCGCCGACCCCGGCCTGCGGAATCGCGGCCTCCAGCCACACCGTATCGGTGCCGTTGACGCGGAACAGCAGTGTTCCGGCCGCCGCGGTCGCGCCCTCGCGGGCGGCGATCTCGCTGACCACGCCGTCGACCGGCGCGCTCAGAACGATGCGGCCGTCGTTGCTCCGCACGCTTGCCGGCAGCCCCAGCACGCGCAGGCGTTCCTGCGCGGCCGACTGCAGCGCCTGTGCCGCGGCCGAATCGGCATTGCGCAGGGCCTGCGCCTCGGCCAGTGCCGTGCTCCAGGCCGGCGCGAGGATGCCCGCAAGCGGCTGACCCGCCTGCACTCGCTCGTACGGCGCCTTGACGAACACGCGCTCGATGATCGCATCGACGCGCGCGCTCATGACCTCTTCCAGGCGCAGGTCCCAGCCGATCGTGCCGGGCACGCTGATTGCGCCGGGCAGGCGGCCACGCTCGACCTCCACCGTGCGGATGCCCAGGTTCTGGCGCACGCCGGGGGCGATCAAAATGCCGGTGCCGGTCGCCTCGTCGGCGTACTTGGGCACCAGCTGCATGTCCATGAAGGGCGACTTGCCCGGCTGGTCGAAGTGCTGGTCGGGCACCATCGGGTCGTACCAGTACAGGACTTCGCGCTCGCCCTCGGCAGGCGCCGTGGCGGAGTTGGTCGGCGACGGCGCAGGCGTTTCCCCTGCCCACCATCGGCCCAGGCCGATGCCGGCCACCAGCACCACCAGCGCGGCGGCAGTCAGAAAAAAGGTTTGCTTGCGATTCATTGCTGCGGCTCCTCGGCCAGCAGGTAGGCCAGTGCGGCCCAGGTGCGCCCGAGCGCCTCCCGGCGTTTCGTGTGTTCGAGCACCAGGTCCAGTTCGTCGCGTCGGGCGTCCAGCCAGGGTCGGATGGGTGCCCCGGCGCGGTAAGCGGCCAGTGCGGTGGCGCTGCGATCGGCCGCCAGTGGCAGCAGCGCGTCGCGATCACGCTCGACTTGACGTTTAAGCGCTTCCCACTGGGCTAGGTCGGCGCGGATGCGGACGGCCTGCTCGCGCCGTGCATCCTCGCGGGTGGCGAGCGCGGCTTCGTACTCGGCACGGCGCGCAGCGATGCCGCGATCCTGGCGATTGGCGGTGAACAGCGGCAGCTCGATGCCGAACTCCAGCATGAACATGTCCTCGCGGCCGTCGCTGCGCTGGCCGTAGGAGGCGGCCACGCTCCAGTCCGGACGCTTTTCCGCCTGCGCCAGATTGATCGCCGCGGCCGCGGTTTCGACCTGTGCCTCGGTTGCCAACAGCGGGCCGAGCCGGTCGAGCGCACGCAGCAGGCGTGCTTCGGGCACCGGCAGCGCGCCGAAGTCCGGCATGTCGGCGATGACCTGTGATGCGGGCGTGCCGATCCATCGGGCGAGCCCAACCTGCGCCGCCTCGACCGCGGCGTGGGCCGCCTCGATGCGGTTATCCAGCTCCAATACCGACGCCTCGGCTGCCAAGGCGTCGGCAGCAGGCTCGGTGCCGCCCGACACACGTGCCCGGGCGAGGTCACTCGCCAGCTCGGCCTGCTCGCGCAACGCGGTGACCTCGGTGAGTTCGCGCTGCGCGGCCCACAGCGCCACCCACGCTTCGGCGGCCATTCGCCGGACATCCAGGCGCTCGGCCAGCGCCTGCGCGCGGCGCTCCTCGACCGTCCGCGCCGCCAGCGCCTCGCGCGCGTCGCGCTTGGCACCGGCCGGGACCTCCTGACGGATGCCGATCCGTTTCATGGTCATGAAGTCGGCGGACGGGTCGAACGCATCGGCGCCGGTGACCGGCAGGTTGTCGATACCGACCATCAGCATCGGATCGGGCAAGGCGCCCGCACGGCGGGATTCCTGTCGGGCGGCTTCGACCTGAGCGCGGCGTGCATCGAGCATCGGCGCCCCCTCGACGGCCATGCGGACCGCCTCCTCCAGGGACAGGGGCGACGGCGCGGCCGCACCGGCAGCAGGCGCAACCAGCAGCAACAGGACCAACAGGCAGGCGCCGGTCGCGCGGACGCGGACTCGCCACCGCGCCGGACAGGCATTCGGAAAGAACGAAGACATGGGACCTCCGGGCAAACGTCAGACGCGCACGGCGCAAAGCGCCGGCGCGGGCTCAACGGCGTCGGAGGTCTAGATCAGAAGGCTGCAGTAGCGCAGACGCGGCGGCGGCTGGTAGCGATTAACCGGCCGCTGTCCTGCCAATGCCTGGTGCGCCAGTGGTGCTGCCACGCGAGGTTCGAAGTGGACGGGCGGCAAGGCCAGCGGGGGAACATGTGCGAACCCCGTGTCGGGAGTAACCGCATGGTCGGGCGAACAGTGCTCGGCGCAGAGTGCCGGTGCTTCCTGCGCCACCTCCATGCCCATTTGGCTGCACTCGTCGGCCATCTCGACCGGATCGGGCGGCATGTCCGGCAGGCTGCACGCGTAGGCCGCCATTGCCACCTGCTGGAACAGCAGGCAGAGGATGATCGCAAGGACGATCCGCAGGCGCTGGCGGCTGCGTAGGCGCATGGTCGGTATGTTAATCCGAAATGGAGGCAAAGCGCTGATGAATCACACGCGTGCTTGATCCTGGTCAAGCTGAACCGGCCCGCTCACTCAGCGTCCTTCTGCTCCAGGTCCGAGATGAGCGCCTTCATTTCCTGGATCTCCCGGCGTTGCGAGGCGATGATCTCGTCGGCCAGTTCGCGCACCCGAGGGTCGGAAATGTTGGCGCGTTCGCTCGTCATGATCGCAATCGAGTGGTGCGGAATCATCGCCCGCATGTACGACACGTCCTCGACCGTCGCCTGGCTGCGCAGTAACCACAACGCCCCGCCAAACACCAGCGCGCTGCCAAGCAGAATGCCCCCGTTGATCTTCTTGTTTTTGTACATGCCCAGCATGAAGAGCAGCATGATGACGCCCATGGTGGCACCCATGACAAAAGCCATGTACACGCGCGTTTCGCTGAAGAAAACATGATCGAGCCGGTAGGTATTGAGATACATCAACCCGAACATGACCACCGTCGAGGTGGCGATCATGAGTCCGAACTTCGCGTACTTCGGCATGGTGGCTCTCCTTCTGGCTTTTCTGCACTCAAGGTAACGTGCGTCGCTTCACGGTGAGGGTGGGAGTTGTCGCCTCGGAGCGGCGATTTGGATAGCCGCAGTGCATTGCCGACGACCGACACCGAGCTCAGGCTCATGGCCAGCGCCGCGATCATGGGGCTCAGCAGCACTCCGAATACCGGGTACAGGATCCCGGCGGCAATGGGGACGCCCAGCGCGTTGTAGGCGAACGCGAAGCCAAGGTTCTGCTTCATGTTGCCGACCGTGGCCGAGGACAGCTCACGAGCGCGCAAAATGCCACGCAGATCGCCCTTGACCAGCGTGACCTGGGCGCTGGACATGGCGACGTCGGTGCCGGTGCCCATGGCGATGCCGACGTCGGCCGCCGCCAATGCCGGGGCATCGTTGATGCCGTCGCCGGCCATTGCCACGCGGCGCCCCTCCGCCTTGAGCTTCTGCACCAACTCGGCCTTGTCCTTCGGCCGCACCTCGCCGTGCACCTCGTCGAGACCGAGCTCGGCGGCCACGGCGCGGGCCGTGGTTTCACCATCGCCGGTGGCCATCACGATGCGCAGCCCGGCGGTCTGTAGCGCGTCGATGGTGGCCGCGGCGCTCTCCTTGATCGGATCGGCGACGGCGACCATGCCGGCGAGACGACCATCGATGGCAAGGAACATCGCGGTCGCGCCCTGCTTGCGCAGCTTTTCGGCGGTGTCGTGCTGCGCCTGCAGTTCGATACCCAATTCGCGCATCAGGGCGGTGTTGCCCAAGGCCAGCGCATGTCCATTGACACGGCCGCGCACGCCCAGGCCGGTGACGGAGTCGAACTCCTCGGCCTTGTCCAGCTTCAGGCCGCGCTCGCGCGCGCCGGCCACGATGGCGGCGGCCAGCGGATGCTCGCTGCCCTGGTCGAGGCTGGCGGCCAGCTGTAGCACCTGCTCTTCGTCAAAGCCGTTGAACGCAATCGCTTCGCGGAAGGCCGGGCGACCTTCGGTCAGGGTGCCTGTCTTGTCGACGATCAGCGTGTCGATTGTGCGCAGCCGTTCGATCGCCTCGGCGTCGCGGAACAGCACGCCGTGGTGTGCGGCGCGACCGGTCGCGACCATGATCGACATCGGTGTGGCCAAGCCCAGCGCACACGGACAGGCGATGATCAGCACCGATACGGCGTTGAGCACGGCGAAGGTCCAGGCCGGCTCTGGGCCGAACAGACCCCAGACGAAGAACGTTGCCACCGCCGTCGCCAGCACGGCGAGCACAAACCAGAACGCAACCTTGTCGGCCATGCGCTGCATCGGCGCGCGTGAGCGTTGTGCCTGCGCCACCAGCTGCACGATCTGCGACAGCACGGTGTCGGAACCGACCTTGGCCGCACGGATCACCAATGCGCCGGTGCCATTGAGGGTGGCGCCGATCACGGCGTCGCCGACGGTCTTCTCGACCGGGATCGGCTCGCCGGTCAGCATTGACTCGTCAATGCTGGAGCGGCCCTCGACCACTTCGCCGTCGACCGGCACCTTCTCGCCCGGCCGCACGCGCAGGCGATTGCCGACGTGGACATGCTCCAGCGGGATGTCCTCCTCGCTGCCGTCGTCGTTGATGCGCCGGGCCGTTTTCGGGGCCAGCCCGAGCAGCGTCTTGATCGCCGCGCCGGTCTTGCTGCGCGCGCGCAGCTCCAGCAGTTGCCCCAGCAACGTCAAGGAGACGATCACCGCGGCCGCCTCGAAGTAGACGCCTACCCGGCCGTGCTCGCGGAACGAGGCCGGGAACAGGTCCGGCGCGACGGTCGCGACCACGCTGTAGCCGAATGCGGCGCCCACGCCAATGCCGATCAGCGTGAACATGTTCGGGCTGCCGTTGCGAATCGAGGCCACGCAGCGCTCGAAGAAGGGCCAGCCGGCCCACAGCACCACCGGGGCGCTCAGGGCAAGCTCGATCCAGGTGCGTGTCGTGGCGGACAGCGCCGGCCAGTAATGACCGAACATCGCCAATGCGAGCACGATCAGGGTCAGCGGCAGCGTCCACCAGAAGCGGCGCGAGAAGTCGCGCAGTTCGGGGTTCTCTTCCTCATCCAGGCTCGGCATCTCCGGCTCCAGCGCCATGCCGCAGATCGGGCAGGTGCCGGGGCCTTCCTGTCGGATTTCCGGATGCATCGGACAGGTGTAGATCGCCCCGGGGATGGCCGGTTCGGGTTCGGACGGTGAAAGGTACTTGTCTGGATCGGCGGCGAACTTTTCCCGGCAGCGCGCCGAGCAGAAGTGGTAGTCCTCGCCGGCGTGTTGTGCATGGTGCTTGCTCGTCGTCGGGTCGACCTGCATGCCGCAGACCGGATCGAGCACCTTGCCGTCGCTTCCGGACGGCGGCGACGCCGCCGATCCGCCGGATGCGCAACAAGAATGCGTCCCCTGCTCCGTCGGTGCGGTTCCACCGCCACTGCAGTGCGAGCGACCGGCGTCGTGGCCGTGCTTGTGCCGATGATCGTGGGTGTTCATGCCGGCTCCTCCGACAGGGCGGCCAGAATCGGGCAACGCTCCAGCGCTCCGTGTCCGGGGCAGGCCGCCACCACCGCCTGCAGGCCATCGCGGATGCGGGTCAGTTCGGCCAGCTTGCGCTCCACGTCGGCGAGCTTCTCGTTGGCGGCTGCCTTAAGTCCGGCCATGTCGTCGGCCGGATGCGCGGACAGGGCCAGCAGGTCGCGGATCTCGGGCAGGGTAAAGCCCAAGCCCTTCGCGCGGCGGATGAAGCGCAACCGCGCAACGTCGTCCTCACCGTAGCGGCGGTAGCCGGAAGGCTGCCGCTGGGGCCGCGGCAAGATGCCCTGGTGTTCGTAATAGCGCACCGTGTCGATGGCGACCCCAGCGCGGTCGGCGAGTTGTCCGATCTGCATGAACGTGCTCCTTGAACAGATGCCCGAAGTCTGCAATCTGGACCATGGTCCAGAGTCAAGCCCCCGTCCGCAGCGGGCGCGAGACGGGCGATCCCGCGCCCAGGAGCGTGCCTCAGGCCGCCATGGCCGCGCAGCTGTCCGCACAGCGACGGCAGATGTCGGCGCAGCGCTTCATCTCAGCATCGTCGCCCATGCTCTCGCAGGCGGCGGCGCACTGCCGGCAGACTTCCGCGCATGCACCGCAGGTAGCGGTATGGATCGCCGCCCCGCGCAACATGGCGTCGGCACTGGTGGCGCAGATATCGGCACAGGTCGCCAGCAGACCGATGTGCTCGGACGCGGCATGCTGTCCGCCCTTGCCGAGGCAGTAGTTGATGGTTTCCAGGCAGATCGCATGACACTGGGTGCAGTTGTCGATGCACTCGTTCATGGCCTGGGGTCGATGGGCTGCAGTGTGGTGGGTCATGTCCTACTCCTTGGTAGTGCGATAGCGGGCGAAAATCGGTGCGCCCGCATCACCGTCCCCTTTTTGACTGCCTGCTTCAATGCCGGGCGAACACCTCCGTGCTGCCGTCGCTGGTTACGAGTTCGACCGTGTGGGGCTCGGTCTGGCCGCTGGGCACTTCCATGCCGGGCGAGCCCAGCGGCATGCCCGGCAGCACCAGTCCCCTTGCGTCCGGTCGCTGCGCCAGCAGGCGCTTGACGTCCTCGGCCGGCACGTGGCCCTCGATCACGTATCCGTCCACCTCCGCGGTATGGCAGGAGCCCTTGCCGTACGGCACCCCCAGCCGTTGCTTGACCGGGTGGACGTTCTGGACGTTGCGCACCTCGACCGGAAACCCGGCCTGGCGCATGTGCTCCACCCACAGCTCGCAGCAGCCGCAGGTCGGGCTCTTATGGACGACCATCAGCGGCAGTACGTCGTCCGCCACCGCGTCAGTGGCGGCCGGGGCCATCTCCGAGGTGGTGGGGGCCGGTGCGGCCGATGACGACGGCTGCTGGCCGCAGGCCGCCAGCGCTGCACTGGCGGCCAGCAGGATCGTGAGGCCGGCGGATTGCCGAAAGTTCAAGATCGCCCCCGAGTCAGCGCTTGGGTCGCGAGGACCAGTGGATGTGCGCGATGCGCCAGCCGTCCGGCGTCTGCTTGAGCACCATGGTCTCGGTGCTGAGCAGCACCAGCGGCTTGCCGTCCTTTTCGGCGTGCAGCTCGCTCTCACTGCCGATCCAGACGAGGTCACCGGCAGCGCGTGCACGCCGGCGCAGCAGCTGCCGGTGCGTGCCCTTCAGGAACTTCGCATCGCTGATGGCGTGATGGCCCAGGTATTCCTCGCGGCTGCGTTCGGCGCCGCCCGACTCCAGGATCAGCACGTCCGGCGCCAGCAGCGCTTCCACCGTTTCGAGATCGCCGCGGGACAGGGCGGCACTGAAGCGCTCGGCGACCGCCACGGCGGCTTCGGCTTCCGAGGGCACGTCCAGTTGCGGCTGTTCCGGTGCTGCGGGCGCGTGGTGCGCGTGCGAAGCCGTGTCCGGCTGCGTCTGGGCGGACGCGGCGCTGACGCCACCCGCGGCGAGGATCAGGACAAGCAAGGTTGCGACAGATTTCATGCGTGGTGGCTCCGTGGTCAGTGTTCGTGGTCGTGGCCGTCGTCGGCCGGAGGTGCCTGCGGCGCCGGGTGCGACTCGACGGTGCCGTCGGCATGGCGGTGCTCGATCATTTGCGGCTGTTCATCGGATTGCGCCTCGGCTCCGTGGTGATCCGCAGGCGTGCCAGGCGGATGCGCGTGCGGCGCCTCGCCGCCCTCGCCGTGATGGTCGTCCGTGCCGGCCGGTGGTCCGGCCGGCGCGTCGTCGTGCGGCGGCGTGCCCGGCGGACGCTCGTGGGCCGCGGAACCGCCGGCGGCTGACGCGCCTGCCGCCGGGTCGCCATGATGGTCCGGAGCGGCGCCTTCCCCATGGGCATGCGGCTGCGTCTCCCCGCCCCCGTGCGAATGGCCGCCGCTGCTGGCGACCATCGCCTGGTACTCGGCCGCGTCGAGCGTCGGCAGCACCTGCAGGAAGGCGGCCATGTTCCAGACGTACTCGTCGGCCATGCTCTCGCCCCAGGCCGGCATGCCGGAGGCTTTGATGCCGTGCTTGATGACCCAGAACGCTTCGGCGGCATCGACCGTGTGCCGGGTGAGGTCGGGCGGCGCCGGATACAGGCCCCGGCTCAACTCCGTTTCCGCCATGCTCGGTGCCAGATGGCAGCCGGTGCACATGGCGGCGTAGTTGCCCGACCCTTGGATGATCCGCGCCTGATCGTCCAGATCCGATGGCACCTGCAGGTCGTCCGCGCGCACCGCGATCGAGCGCTCGCGCACGGTTTCCAGGATCGAGTGGACCACTTCGGTGTGCGGCTCGTCGGCGGCGATGTTGTACAGGCCCGACCAGATGTACCCGGCGATCGCCATCACGGCGATGCCGAGGACGACGATCAGGATCAGCAGTGCTTTGCGTGTCGTTGAAACCATGGTGTCGTGTCTCCCCCTCAGAACCAGATGCGGACACCCGCAACGACGCGGGTCTCTTCGATGTCGCCGAGCTGCTCTCGCCTGAAGTCGGCGGTGCCGCCATAGGCGCGCTCCCACACCACGCCGATGTAGGGCGCGAACTGGCGGTGGAACTCGTAGCGCAGGCGGAAGCCGGCCTCGAGCGTGCTCAGGCCGTCGCCAATGCCGCGCTCCGGGTCGTCCTGTCCCCACGCTTCGGCCTCGACCAGCCACTGCCCGATCAGACGGTTGGTGAACAGCGTCTCGTACTCGGTTTCGAGCGCGAGACCGGTCTGTCCCGACTCGCCGAGGTAGGCCGTGGCCTCGACCTCGAACTTGTAGGGCGCCAGACCCATCACGCCGAACACGGCGAAGGTCTGCGACGGCCCTTCCCCAAAGTCGTGGCGGACGCCGGCGACCAGGTCCCACCACCGCGCGATCGCGCGGCCGTACAGGACCTCGACATCGGCGGACTCCGTGGTGCCGTCCACGCGCTCGCCTTCGCTGCGCAGCCACACGCGGTCGAGATCGGTGCCCACCCAGGCCAGCGCCTCCCAGCCCACGCCGGTGCCCTCCTCGTCCGCGTCCCATGCCTCCAGCCGGTCGAGCAGCCAGAACGAATGAATGGATTTGTCGTGGACGGCGTGCCCATCGACCTCGGGGAAGGCCGCGGCACGATCGGCCGGTGTCACCGGTGGAATCGGATCGCGCGGCGGCGCGGTGGCGGGCAGGTCCGGATCCATGGCGGTGTCATGGTCCATGGCGGCCTGGTCCATCGGCTCGGCTTGCGGGGTGGCCGGTGGCATGGCGTGGCCCGCATGGGGATCGGCCGGTTCCTCCGATGCTTTAGGCGCTGGCTGGGCCGGTTCGGTGGGCGCATGCATCGAGTGATCGACCGCCCGTTCCGATTCCTGCTCGGTCGGTTCGGCAGGCGGCATGCGGTGGTCGGCGTGCGGGTCCTCTTGCTCGGAGGCGTCCTGCACCGGCGCAGTGGGCTCCACCGGCTGGTGCATGGAATGGTCCATTTCCTGGCTCCTGGCGGGGGTCAGGCCGAGCGCCAGCACCACGGCGGCAGCAACGGCGGCGACACGGGGATGACGGTTGGACAGGTTCATGGCGCTCACTCCCTCACCTGCACTTCCCGGAACATGCCGGCTTCCATGTGGTAGAGCAGATGGCAGTGGTAGGCCCAGCGGCCGAGCGCGTCGGCGCGCACGCGGTAGCTGCGCTTGCTGCCGGGTGGCATGTCGATGGTGTGCTTGCGGACCATGAAGTTGCCGTTCGCATCCTCCAGGTCGCTCCACATGCCGTGCAGGTGGATCGGGTGGGTCATCATCGTGTCGTTGACCAGCACGATGCGCATGCGCTCGCCGTAGTTCAGGCGCAGCGGCTGCGCGTCGGAGAACTTCAACCCGTCGAAGGACCAGGCGAAGCGCTCCATGTGGCCGGTCAGGTGCAGCTCGACGGTGCGGCCGGGCTCGCGGCCATCGGGATCGCGGAAGGTGCTGCGCAGGTCGGCGTAGGTCAGCACCCGGCGGCCGTTATCGCGCAGGCCAATGCCGGGATCGTCGAGCTTGGGCAGCGGGTTCATGGTCTGCATGTCGACCAGGGGATTGCCTTCCTCGCTGGCCGGGTGCTGCTGCATGCCGGGGCCGCCGTGGTTCATGGTGGTCATTGGTCCGGGCACCATCGAGGACGTGCCCAGATGCTGGTTGCTGTCGATGCCGGCCTTCATGCCGGTGTGGTCCATGTTCGAATGGTCCATGCCGGCCATCGCGCCGCCGGCCATGGCCACCATGTCGTGGCCCATGCCGCCGTGGCCCATCATTCCGTGACCCATGTCATCCATGGTCAGGATCGGCCGCGGGTCGACCGCAGGCACCGGCGCCCGCAAACCTTCGCGCACAGCCAGGGTGCCGCTGACGTAGCCGGTGCGGCCCATGTCCTGCGCAAAAATGGTGAAGGCATCCTGCCCGGACGGCTCGACGATCACGTCGAAGGTCTCGGCGGTGGCGATGCGGAACTCCTCCACGCTCACCGGGTGCACGTACTGGCCGTCCGCGGCGACCACGGTCATCCTCAGGCCGGGGATGCGTACATCGAAGTGCGTCATCGACGAGCCGTTGATGAAGCGCAGCCGCAGCTTCTCGCCGGACCGGAACAGCCCGGTCCAGTTGCCGAGCGCGGTCGTGCCGTTCATCAGGTAGGTGTAGGTATGGGCGTTGACGTCCGAGATGTCGGTCGGCGTCATCCGCATCTCGCCCCACATCTTGCGGTTCGCCAGCGTGGATCCCAGTCCGTGCTGCTGCACGTCGTCGATGAAGTCGCCGACGGTGCGCTTGTAGTAGTTGTCGTAGTCCGATCGTTTGTTGAGCCGGTCGAACAGGTAGGTCGGATCCAGGTCGGTCCAGTCGGTCAGCATGACCACGTAGTCGCGGTCGTAGGCGAACGGCTCGGGCTCCAGCGGATCGATCACCAGCGGGCCGTACAGCCCGGCTTGCTCCTGGAACGCGGTGTGGCTGTGGTACCAGTAGGTCCCGCCCTGCACCACGTTGAAGCGGTAGTGGTAGGTCTCGCCGCGGTGGATGCCGTCGAAGCTCAGCCCCGGCACGCCGTCCATGTTGGCCGGCAGCAGGATGCCGTGCCAGTGGATCGAGGTGGAGTGGCCGTGGATCGAATCGGGTGGCAGCGCGTTCGTGACCCGGAGGTTGACGGTGGTGCCTTCGCGCCAGCGCAGCAGCGGCGCTGGGATGGAACCGTTGACCGTGATCGCGGGCCGCGTCACGCCGGTGAAGTTCGCCGGCGTCTCGCCGATGGTCAGGTCGAACTCGGTGCCCGACAGGATGTTGGGCACGCCCTGGGTGCGCAGCGCCCAGCTCTGTCGGGGCCACAGCCCCAGTCCGGCAACGGCACCACCTGCCGCCAAGCCCTGGACGAAGCGGCGCCGCGAAACCTGAGACGGCCCGCCGGCCCTGCGGCCGAAAGAATCGGATGACATGAAAAAACTCCGGAAAAGCGTCAGAGAACTCGCCTGACAGGCAGGCGACGAGCTGGCCGACCCGGCGTACGGGCGGGCCAAGGAGCGCCGTTGCGGCGCCAGGAGACGCTTAGACGATCGGCGGTCGGATCAGATGAGGCAGCGCAGGCGAAGCGTGCACCGAGAACATCGGTCGCACGCTGTCGCCGTGCTCGATCGACGCGAGGCTCACGACCTCTGTTGCGGCGGTTGCATGGACCGGGTGCATGCACGCGCAACTGCAGACGCCTGACTCGCAGCAATCCGGCGATGGGGTGCCCGGGCCGGGAGAGGCGTGCAGGTGTCCGCCGGAACCGGGATGTGCAGTCGTCGCGACCTTCGCCTGACCGGCGTCGTGACACGGCATCTCGCCCTCCGCACCAGCGTTCGCGGTGGATGCCACCTGCGACGCGGCTGCAGGCTTGTCGACATGGCTCATGTGCACTGCCGCCATAGCCGTCGCGGTCCCGTCCAGCACCAGGACGAGAGCGAGCAACAGCCGCAGCAGCACAGAGCGGATCGACATGAATCTAGTTTACCCACACACGTAAAGCACCGGTGATCGTCTGGAGCTAGCTCCAGAGTCACGGGTTGCCGGCCGAGCGCCGCGGCGATGAGCAGGTCGGGCAGCCGTTGCGATGAAGCCGCATTCCGCCGTGGCCACATAGTGTCTGGGTCTTGGGCCAGTCGCTAATGGCTGGACCAACGCACTACTCAAGACCGGCGGACACAAACACGAATAGCGCGAAGCCACCCACGAACGCCATGGCGGCGGCCTTGGTGTCGCCACCGTGCTCGTGGGCCTCACCGAGCAGGTCTTCTATCGCGGCCAAGGACAAAAGTCCCGCGATGGCCGCGAGAGCGCCGAATTTCCATAGGTCGCTCGCATCCTTGAGCACCAGGTGCGCAAACGTGGCGGCCAGTAGCACCGGAACGGCGAACGACGCCATCATCAGCAGTCGCTTGCCGCGCGATGCGTCATTCGCCCGGAACGAGGCTGCAGCGGCATAGCCTTCGGGCACGTCCGCCAGCACCTGCCCTGCCGCCAACTTCAGCGCGAGCGCGGTGGCGACTGCACCGCCGGAGCCGATCATCAATCCGTCGCTCAGCAGATCGATCGCTACGGCCGCGTAGATCAGCCACATGCGCTTCCCGCCGCGATTTGCGCCCGCCAATCGCTGGGCGCCGGCGTCTATCGCCAAGTACAGCACGCCGCCCAGTACGAACGCCGTTCCTACCGCCCACCCTGACAGGACCGCGCTGGCTTCCGGCAATAGCTCGGTCGCGACGATGGCGAGCATGATGCCGACGGCGGCATGCAACGCGAGGCTCAGGATCCGAGCTGAGGGTCGCCAGATCTCCGCCAGCACACCGCCGGCGAAATTGCCGGCGGCCGGGAGCAGTGCCAAGCCGAGGATCGGAAGGAGTTCGTCCATCACAGCTACCGCCTGTCTCCTGCGCTAGGGGCGCGAAGGTTAGCGGCCCAGAGATACAGGCGACGTGAGGCGGAGCCTCTTGGGCAGTCGCATCGACAAGCACAAAACAAGCCCGTGCTGCTGCAACGTAAAGGCCCGTGACCTGAGCCCTGGGATCACGCCTGTTCGCCCACGCGCAGCTCTGCCCAGGCATTGCTAAGCACCCGCCAAGCAGAACGCAGGAACATCACCAGCAACGCCGCGGCGATGAGCAGATCAGGCCAGCCAGCGTCGAACAGCCAGACGCCCACGGCTGCCAGCAGAACCGCGAAGCCTTCGAACACATCGTTGCGCGAACACTCCCATGCCGAGGCCATGTTCACATCTCCATGGCGATACGGAGTCAACAACCATAGGCAGATACCATTGAACGCTAGGTTGAGCAGCGCGGCGATGCCGATGGCTTCGAAGATCGGCACCTCCGGATGCGCGAGACGCCAGCCGACTTGGACCGCCACCGCCATTGCGGCCCCAAGGATGAGCAATCCCTTGAGCAGCGCGACTTTGGCCTTGGCCCGTGTGCTGGCGCCGATCACAGCGATGCTCAACAGGTAGGTGAGTGCATCGCCCAGGTTGTCGAGGCTGCCCGATAGCAGCGACGACGATCCGCTGTAGATGGCCGCCGAAAGCATCATCACGAACGTGGCGATGTTGATCGCCAGCACGATCATCAGCACCCGCCGCTGCCGCGCCTCCATGGCGCGGATATCGACAGTGCCGCTGCAGCATGAATCGCCCATGGGTCAGCCCTCCAGGACTTTCTGACTAGACTCGGTGTCGCGGTGCCAAGGTGAAGGGTTAGCGCTCTGCCGCGGCGGCAGTTCGGCGGTTGTAGATCAACCCGGCTATCAGGAGGAGCAGCGCGGCCGCTTGCGCAAGAACCACCTGCAGCGACGGATGCACACCAAGCCAGTCGATCCTCGGGAAAGAGATCGGCGCCACACTCAGCCATCCGGCCTCCTGCAATGCGGCTACGCCCTTGCCGGTCAGTACGACCGCGAGGATCGCCATCAGCAATGAACTCCAGAAGAAGAACCGCCCGATCGGCAGCTTCCGCGAGAACTGCAACATGGTCACCGCGACGACCACAAGAATCACTACACCCACGGCAAAGCCGGCCAGAATCATGCTGTTGTCGCCACCGCCGTGCCACATCGCCGAGTAGAACAGGATTGTCTCGAAGACTTCCCGGTACACCGCGACGAAGCTCAGGACCAGCAGGAACCAGGCCGACTTGCCGGACAATACGCGCGACAGCTTCTGCTGTAGATATTGCTGCCAGAGACCGGCATAGCTCTTTTGATGCAGCCAAAGCCCCACGCTCACCAAAACAACTGCGGCGAACAGTGCCGAGAATCCCTCGACGACCTCACGTTGTGCACCGCTGATGCTGACCACGTACGTGGCCAGAGCCCAGGTTCCGGCGCCAGCCAGCAAGGCACCCACCCAGCCGGCGTGGACGTAGGGCAGCACGTCTGGTCGTTCCGCCTTGCGCAGGAACGCCACGATTGCGATCACGATCAGCAACGCCTCCAGGCCTTCGCGTACGAGGATCGTCAAGGCGCCCACGAAACCGGCCCAGCCGGCATTGTCGGCTGTGCTCGACAGTACCGTTTCCGCCTTGTCGAGCAGCGAGGCGGCCGTGACTGCACGTTGCTTCACTTCTTCAAGTCCGGCTTGTTGGTCGATGCTGGCACGCAGACTCAGCATGCTCTGCTCGATGTCACGCATGAGGTCCGGCGCCCGGGTCGCCAGTTGCGGTTCGACGGGCTCAAAACCATCCAGATACGCCGACAGCGCAGCCGACTTGGCGGCCGTTTGGTCGCCTCGGCCGTACGCCGCCACGGCATTCGCGAGGCGAGTGTGCGCGAGCGACAACTGCGAGCCCGTGGCCGGCACGGAAGCCGCAGGGTGGCGCCGCAGAAAGGCGGTGATCGCACGCGCCTGTTGCTCACCCACTTCATTCGCCAGCGTTGCGGGCGTGATCTGCACCAGTTCTTGCAGCGTGGCAAGCGGGTTTTCGGCGCCTTTCGGTGGTTCGGACGTCTCCTCGGCCGCGTACGCGAACTGCCCTACATGGAAGGCGAGCGCCCAGCGATCCTGATCGGACAGATGCGCGTAGCTGGTCATCGCCGTGCCTTCCAGGCCCTGCGTGATGACCTGATAAAGCCCGAACAGACTGCGTTCTCGCGCACGCGCCTCATCGGTGAAATCGATCGGCGGCGGTTCCATTCCAGCGGCGGCCGGACCATCGCCCGCGCCGGCCACTCCGTGGCACGCCGTGCACATCTGCTGATACAGCGCGGCCCCGCGATCCACGTCCGGCGGCTGCGAGGGCGCGAGCGGGACGGGATACGCCGCAACGAGAGCCGTTGCCAAGGAGCGCGCCTGACGGGCGACCTCGTCAGGCGGAGCATGGGCTTCGACCAGTCCGGTCAACTGCGCAGCGTCCTCGCGTAGCTCGGGTTTTTGGGCATTCGCAGGTAGCGCCGCGATCTTCTCGCTGGCCGTGGCGGAAAATTCCTGCATCTCCGCGTATTCGGCAGGGCTGATCACCTTGCCACCCTGCACGGCGCTTGCGTAATCGACGGCGATGTAATCGAGCAGGCGCCAGACCACGGCCGCCTCCTGTCCGGGCGACTGCGCATAAGCGACTGGTACGGAAGCAAGCACCAAAAGGGTGGCGAGGAGCCACTGCAAATGCGCGCCGCTTCGGAGTGCATGAAACTGCTTCTTCATCATCGGATGTGAGTCTCAGAACTACGGCTCTGTGCAGCGCGATGGTGTTGATCACGCGGCGAGGCGAGCAACCCGACGAGGAACATGCCGCTCGCGCCGGCGACGATAGCCATATCGCTCAGATTGAACACCGGCCAATAATGGTCGCGCCAGTACCACTGGATGAAGTCGACCACATGGCCTCGCAGCAAGCGATCGATGACGTTGCTTAGTGCGCCTCCGATCACCAAGGCGTAAGGAAGTGCAGTTTTCCAGTCGTCTGTTGGCGTCTTGCTCAACCAATAGCCGAGCAACCCCGTGATGCACAATGCCAAACTGACGAGTAGAGGTTGTTGCCAGCCGCCTGCATCACTGAGAAGGCTGAAAGCTGCACCGGTGTTGTAGCTGCGATACCAGTTCCACCAGCCCTCGACGACAGGGACAGCTGTGAACTCGGGGAGCGAAGTCAATACCCAGTATTTGCTCAGCTGGTCCGCCACGATCACGAGGAGTGATGCGAGCAGCCAAGCAAGTGCTTTTGGATTGGGATTGCGGAGCAGTGTCTTCTTCATCAGGTGTGAGCCTTATGGCCCGGCCGTATCAGACCCGTGTGCTTTGCGCTTGGCCTGACGAGCTTCCGACAGGATTTCAAATGCCTCGCGGATCACGTACAGGCCGATCAACGTGCCAATGATCAGGTCCGGATAGCGCGTGTTCGTGACTGCGACCAGGACGCCGGAGAGGACGACGCCGACGTTGGCCACCACATCGGCACGGGTGAAGATCCAGCTTGCGCGCAAATGCACACCGCCAGAACGTAGCGGACTCAACATGCGCAATACGGTCATGTTGACCACCAAGGACAGCAGCGCCACGCCGATCATCCAACCGCTCGCCGGCTCACTGCCGAAGATCGCCCGACGTCCAACCTCCACCAGCACGCCCAGTCCCAGCAGCAACAGCACGCCGCCACTGCCATAGGCGGCGTTGGCCTTGAACCTCGCGCTGCGTCCGATCGCAATGAGGCCAATGGCGTAGGCGCTGGCGTCCGACAGCATGTCCAACGCGTCGGCTAGCAATCCAGTCGACTGGGCCATCCATCCGGCGATTCCGCCGATCAACGCCATCGCGGCATTGAGGGCCAATGCAATCCAGAGAACACGCCGCTGTTTCGGGTTCTCGGCTTCGGGATGGCAGCCACAGTCACTCATGTTCATTCTCGGTTGATTGACCGCAGCGATTTGCGGCCAAGGGGGCAACATCGCATGCTAAAGCCTGTAGCCACTACAGGGTCAAGCCATGAAGATCGGGGAGGCCGCCGCCGCGAGTGGTTGTCATCTGGAAACTGTGCGTTATTACGAGCGGATCGGGCTGCTGCCCGCGCCCCCGCGCACGTCCGGTGGCTACCGCGACTACCGGCCGGCGGATGTCGACCGGTTGCGGTTCGTCAGTCGCGGTCGCGACTTGGGCTTCTCGCTCCCGGAAATCCGCAGTCTGCTGCGTCTGGCCGAGAATGAAGCGCTGTCCTGCCAAGAGGTCGACCAGCTGGCGCGGGGTCATCTGAAAGACATTCGGACCCGGCTCGATGACCTGCAGCGGATGGCATCGGAACTGGAGCGCGTGATCCACAGCTGCGACGGAGGAGAATGCGGTCAATGCACCATCTTGGAGACGTTGCGCCATGCCCCTGCCAGCCATCCCTGATCTGGGTAACCGGTGTTCGAACACAACCCCTCCAGCACGATCATCGACCCGTGTGATTGCCGCGCCCGTTCCAGGGCGCGGCAATGATCCACCGCTGCACATGAGACGATAGGGGTTCAACCGCTCAGCACCTTCTGGCCGTTCTCACTGTCACGGTGCAGCCAACGGTAAAGCGCGGGCAGCACCAGCAGCGTGAGCAGGGTCGAGGACACGATGCCGCCGATCACCACCGTTGCGAGCGGCCGCTGTACCTCCGAGCCCGTGCCGACGTTGAACGCCATCGGCAGGAAGCCCAGCGAAGCCACCAGCGCGGTCATCAACACGGGGCGCAGGCGCCCGAGCGCGCCGTCGACGATGGCATCCTCCAGCCGGTCGCCCTGTTCGCGCAGCTTGCGGATGAAGGCGATCATGACCAGGCCGTTGAGTACCGCCACGCCGGACAGTGCGATGAAGCCGACGCCGGCGGTGATCGATAACGGAATCCCGCGCAGGGCCAGTGCGAACACGCCGCCGGTCAGCGCCAGCGGCACCCCGCTGAACACGATCGCCGCGTCCTTGGCTGAGCCGAACGCCATGAACAGCAGGCCGAAGATGAGCACCAGGGTCACCGGCACCACAACCGCCAGTCGGCGGCTGGCCGAGATCAACTGCTCGAACGTGCCGCCGTAGTCGACCCAGTAGCCTTCCGGAATGTCGACCTGCTGCTCGACGCGTTGCTGCAGCTCGGCCACGAAGCTGCCCAGATCGCGGTCGCGCACGTTGGCGGTGACCACCACGCGGCGCTTGCCGTTCTCGCGGTTGATCTGGTTCGGACCCAGTATCTTCTCGATCGTCGCCACCTCGCGCAACGGAATGGTCTGCGGAGTGTCGTCCGACCATGCGGGATCGCGGCTGGATTCGTCGGCGTTGATATTGCCGCCCAGGGGAATGGGCAGGTCTTCCAGCGCCGTCGGATCTGCCCGCATCTGTTCGGGCAATCGCACCACGATATCGAAGCGACGATCGCCGTCGTACAGCTCGCTGGCGACCTGTCCGCCCACGGCGGTGGCGACGGTCTGCTGCACCACGCTCGGGTTCAACCCGTAGCGCGCCAGTGCTTCCCGATCCGGCACCACCGTCAGCAGTGGCAGGCCGGTGGCCTGCTCGGTTTTGACGTCGGCGGCGCCGCTGACCTGCTTGGTCACTGCCTCGATCTGCTCGGCCACCTCCACCAGCGTATCCAGGTCATCGCCGAACACCTTGATCGCCACATCCGCGCGCACGCCGGAAATCAGTTCGTTGAAGCGCATCTCGATCGGTTGGGTGAACTCGTAGTTGTTGCCGGGGATCGTCGACACCGCTTCCTCGATCTCCGCGATCAGCACCTCTTTGGGCTTGCGCGGATCCGGCCAGGCATCCCGTGGTTTCATCATCAGGAACGTATCGGCCACGTTCGGCGGCATCGGGTCGGTGGCGACTTCGGCGGTGCCGATTTTGCTGAACACCCGCTCGACCTCGGGGATCTGCATCACGCGCTCCTCCACCGCGATCTGCATCTTCACCGCCTGTTCGATGCCGGTGCCGGGGATGCGCATCGCGTGCATGGCGATATCGCCTTCGTCCAGGCTGGGGATGAACTCGCTGCCCAGCCGCGTCGCCAGCAGGCCGCTGACCACGACCAGCGCCAGCGCACCGCCGAGTACCCACCGGCGGTGCCGCAGCGACCACGCCAGCGCGGGCGCATAGCGGCGCTTGGTCCACAGCATCACCCGGTTTTCCTTTTCCTCGACCTTGCCGCCGAGAAGCAGAGCAACCGACGCCGGGACGAAGGTCAACGACAGCACCATCGCGCCGGTCAGCGCCAGCACCACGGTGATCGCCATCGGGTGGAACATCTTTCCCTCGATGCCCGTCAACGCAAAGATCGGTAGGTACACCGCGGCGATGATGAACAAGCCGAACAGGCTGGGCCGGATCACCTCGACCGTGGCGGTGGCGGTCAGATCCTTGCGCTCGTCATCGGTCATGACCCGGCCGAGCCGGTGCTGCATCTCGCCAAAGCGGCGCAGGCAATTCTCGATAATGATGACGGCGCCATCGACGATCAGGCCGAAATCGAGCGCGCCCAGGCTCATCAGGTTGCCCGACACACCGCCCTTGACCATGCCGATGATGGTGAACAGCATCGCCAGCGGGATCACCGCGGCGGTGATCAGCGCCGCGCGGAAATTGCCGAGCAGCAGGAACAGCACCACGATCACCAGCAGCGCGCCCTCGACCAGGTTCTTCGAGATCGTCTTCATGGTGCGGTCGACCAGCTCGGTGCGGTCGTACACCGCCGTGGCATCGACCCCCGCCGGCAGGCTGGCGTTGGCGTCTTCCAGCTTGGCGGCGGCGGATTGCGCGACTTCGCGGCTGTTGGCGCCCACCAGCATCGCGACCGTGCCCAGCACGACTTCCTCGCCGTTCTGGGTCGCCGCACCGGTACGTAGCTCTGGCCCTTCGCCGACCTGCGCCACATCGCTTACGCGGATCGGCAGGCCGTTGCGCCGATCAAGCACGATGTTGCGGATTTCGTCGAGTCCACCCACTTGGCCGGGCACGCGCACCAGGTACTGCTGGCCATTGCGCTCGATGTAGCCCGCGCCCATGTTCTGGTTGTTGGCGGCCACAGCATCGACGATGTCCTGCAAGGTGAACCCGAGCGCGACCAGCTTGGACGGATCCGGGGTGATATGGATCTGCCGCTCGTAGCCACCCATGGTGTTGACCTCGGTCACTCCGGGCGTGTTGCGCATCTGCGGCCGGATCACCCAGTCCTGCAGGGTGCGCAGGTCGGTCGCGGTCCACGGCGTGCCATCGGCTTTGCGTGCCTCTGGCGCCGCGTCGACCGTGTACATGAAGATCTCGCCCAGACCGGTCGAGATCGGCCCCATCTGCGGCTCCAGCCCTTCGGGAATCTGCGACTGGATCTGCTGCAGTCGCTGGGCCACCTGCTGGCGCGCGAAGTACAGGTCGGTGCCGTCCTCGAACACCACGGTGACCTGCGACAGCCCGTAGCGGGACAGTGAACGGGTGTAGTCCAGTTGCGGCAGGCCGGCCAGGGCGGTCTCGATCGGATAGGTGACGCGCTGCTCGGACTCCAGCGGCGAGTAGCCCGGTGCCTCGGTGTTGATCTGCACCTGGACGTTGGTGATGTCGGGCGTGGCGTCGATCGGCAGCTTGGTGAAGCTCCAGATGCCCACGCCGATCAATGCCAAGGTCGCCACCATCATCAGCCAGCGATGGTGGATGCCGAAACGGACGATCTTTTCCAGCAGACCGCCCTCGCTCAAACGGGGCTCAGTGCTCATGCGAAGCCCCTTCCTTTTCGATGTCGGCCTTGATCAGGTAGCTCTCCTCGACCACGACCTGGTCGCCCTCGTTGAGGCCCGACAGGATTTCCACGCGTTGGCCGTCGCGTTGGCCAACCTCGACCGGTTGCGCCTGATACGCCTCGCCAACTCGGACGAACACCACCTCCTCACCGTTCATGGTCTGCAGCGCCGACAGCGGCACCATCAGTTCGACGGGTTGCTGTTCGACCGTGATCCGCGCCTTGACCGCCGAGCCGGGCCGCCAAAGGCCATCGGCGTTGTCGATCGTTGCCCGGGCCACCGTGCTCTGGCTGGCCGTCGCCATGCCCGGCAGCACGCGTTCGAGCACGGTTTCGACCGTCTTGCCGTCGCTCATGCGGGTGACCGTGACCGGCACGCCCGCCCGGATGTGCTGGGCGTCGGCGCCGAAGATGTGCAGGTCGACCCACAGCCTGGACAGGTCGGCGATCTCGAACAGCGGTGCGCCTTCGTCGGCCAGACCACCGAGCGAGGCGTTGCGCGCGGTGACCACGCCGTCGATCGGAGAGCTGACGGTGTAGTTGCTCAGGCTCAGGTTGCTTTCGATCGTCGCCAGCGGCTGCCCGGCTCGGACGGTGTCGCCGACGTTCGCACGCAGGGCGTGGATCGGGCCGGGGAAGCGCGCCGTGACCTGGGCGACGCGGCCCTCGATCGGGGTCAGCAGCCCTTGCACCTCGTGCTCGTCGGCAATGGTGCCCGGGCCGACCGGCTGCACTTCGATGCCGGCGCGTTCGGCGACGTCCGCGGGGATCGTGGTCGACGGCTGCTCGTCGGTGTGTTCGCCGCCCCCGTCGGCATGTCTTTCTTCTTCGGAATGCCCGCCGGCCTCTTCCGCGTGATCGCCAGCAGCCGCGTGTTCGTCGGCGTGGCCCTGTTCGGAGGCCGGCTGGCCCCCGCAAGCTGCCAGGGCAAGGGCGAGAGCGAGGGCAAAGGCGGCGCTCAGACGCGTGATCGTGTTCAAGGTGCCACTCCTTCTTCAGTTTGCGGCTGACCGCCGGCGACGGCAGGCCTGTCAATGAATACTTGGCCGGTGAGCCGCTGGATCTCGATCAGGGCGCGCTGGGCGTCCAGCGCCGCCTGCAACTGCTGTCGACGCGCTTCGGTGGTGTCGGCCTGCAGCGTCGCCCACTCCAGGTAGCTGGCCGCACCCGCGCGGTAAGCGCGCTCGGCGGCGGCTTCGGCCCGGTCCAGGCGCGGCAACACGTCCGACTGCAGCCGGGCCACTTCCAGCTGCGCTACCCGGTAGCGGCCATGAGCCTCGGCCAAGGTCGAGTACAGCGCCAGTCCGGCGGCCTCGCGCTCGATCTCGAGTGCCGCCAGTTCAGCGCGTGCGGCGCGGATGCCCGGCTGTGCACGGCTCGCTGCGCCCAGCGGGAGCGATACACTCCCGACCAAGCCGAAGTCTTCCCCGCCCGACAGCGCCCTCACGCCCACCTGCCAGTCGAGGTCGGCGCTCGCCTCGCTGCGCGCCAACTGCAGGCGGGCCTCGCGAATGCGCGCTTGGCCGGCGAAGCGGGCCAACTCGGGGGTGCGTTTCAGCCAATCGGCCAGGACCGTGAACTCGACCAATGCCGGCAATGCCAGCGGATTGGTGCCGGCGATCTCGAAGGCCGGTGCGCGCTCGCCCCAGAGCGCCGCCAGATGCTGGCGTGCGGCCGTTTCACGCTGTTGCGCGCGTGCCAGGTCGAGTTCGGCTCGTGCCAGTGCCGCTTGTGCGGTCAGCACCACCGATTCGGGCGAGGCACCGGCTTGGTGGCGGGCACGGGCGGCGGCGACCGTGCGCTCGCGCTGTTCGATGTCCAGGCGGGCAACGCCGGCATGGCGCTGGGCGGCCACCACCGCCAGATAGCGACGAGCGGTTTCGGCCAGCAGGTCCAGTCGCTGCGCTTCGCGTTCGACCGCCAGCGCATCGATGCGGCTCTGCGCCAACGTGCGGCGCGCATCGAGCTTGCCGCCGCGTTCGAGCACCGAGGCCAGGCTCAGCGTGAGTTCGGCGCCATCGACTCCGCTGGCCTCGCCGGTGCCGAAGGCGTTCTCGACCTCGGCGCCGGCCACCAGCGCCGGCGTCAATGAGGCGCGATCGAGTTCGGCTGCCAGCACGTCGCGGCGGGCGGCGAACATGCGCAGATCAGGATGGGTTTCAGCGACGCGGGCAAATGCGTCATCCAGGGTCAAAGGGTCGGCGGCGTGCACGGGCCAGGCCACGGCAAACGCGACGACGCACGCGGCGGCGGCCGCGAGTCGCAAACGCATGGGGATGCTCCAGAGTGTTCGGGTGACGGAGAGCCGGCGTCATTGCCGGCGGGGCGGTCACCCGAAAATCGGAGGCTTGAACGGTGTGGCCAGACGCGCCGGGGGCGGAATCGCGGTCTTCGCGATCGCCAGACGATCGGGTGCCGGCTTGGCCGGGACCGGTTTCAGTACGGTCAGCAGGGCGGCCGTCGCGCCGCAGCAGTGGGCGAAACGCAGCAATACATGCAGGGTCCTGGCCCCGTCCTGTTCGCCGGTCGCGGCCAGCTCGGCCTCCACATCCTCTGCATGCAGCCGATGGTCATGCATGCCCGAGGGATCGTGCGCGAGTTCATGCATCTCGCCGGCGGCCGCCATCACGGGTTGCACCACCAGCCCCAGCGAAAAAAGCCCCAGCACGAGAACGCGCAGGAGCGGCAACCAGCAGCGGGGACGCAGGCGGATCATGGCCGCGCAGGGTACCTGTGGATCATGGGGTTACACAATCTCACTGTGCCTCGGGGCCAGCGGTCGCGGCGGGATGCCGCCAGCTTGGGAACCGACGCTACGCAACAACCCCAAAGTTAAGGTGGTGGTGCCCCCGGTCGGGCTCGAACCGACACTTGCCGCTTATCTGGCGCTACGGGATATAAATCCGCTGCTCTACCCATTGAGCTACGGGGGCGTGATCTGGGCTCGGATCACGCCGGTATTCGATGGTCGATCGGGGGTACGCACATGGGCCAAGCTTATATCGATCCTGGTTGCGCCGGGTGCGAGTTTTGCCTGCCACCCCCTCTCGCACTTAGATCCACGTGGCGGCTTGCTCATGGCGTGGCAGCACCACTCTGCCGCGACGGGAGAGTGGACCCAGCCTTCAGGATAGTTGCCGCGCTAAACATCTTCATCCGCTCGAAGCCCGACGCCTTAACGCGTCGGCCATAAGGAAAACGGTGAGGTGGTCGTCGACGAGGTCGGACGTCGCCTCCGCTGAGTCGCGGCTCGGTCTCGTGGCCAGCCGTCACGAAGGCCGACTGTCCGACATGCTCTTGAGGACCAATCCACCGCCGATCAACAACAAAAAGCCAAGGCCGATGCCCTCTTGGTGCAGCGATTCCGGCAACCGGTCGCTGTTGCCAATCAGCACGAAACCGGCGATGAAGCTTCCCAACGCCCACATCGCCATCCGCTGACGCATCCGCTCACTTCGCTCGCGAAGATAGGCGGCGTGGTGGTCGCGGCGCTCCTGCTCCACCCGCTCGTAGTGGGCAAACAAGTGATAGCCGCACCAACGGCACGTCTCCGTGGCACGCCATGTCCAGCGATCACACTGTGGGCACTCGATCGCATTGCGGTGGCTCGATGGAGGCGTGTCCGGAACTGGTGTGGGTGGTGTCACCGGTTCGCTGTGAACGACGGGCAGCCACTCCGGTTCCGGCGGTGAGGATGGCAGTTTTTCCTCTCCGTCCGTGAGGCTGCTCTCCAGCATCGCCTCGATTTCATCCCGCAGGCGCTGCTGCCGGATAGCGTCCGGTGCTACAGGAGGTTCAGGCCGTGACTCTCTGGAAGGTACGGGCAGGCGCACGACCTTCGGTTCCAACTCGTCCGACACGAATCACCTATGCCGTCAATGCCAACATCTCGGACACGTGTTCCGAATCGATCTCCGGCTTGTCCCGAAAGTACAGGAACATCAATTTGATCAGCCGCGCCTTCTTCGCCGGCGGCAAAGAGCGGCGCGCCCGCTGCAGACGCGTTTCCAGTTGCACCACCACCGCTTCGAGCACATCCAGGTCTGCGGTACCCGGCTCCACGGTGGATGTGAGGCCGGTCAAACAGGCTTGGAGCATGCACTGACCTTTGCCAATGCGTTGTTCCTGGCGCTTGAAGCCAATGGACACCGTGTCAGCCTGATCGACCGCTACTACGGGCCGGCCCGCCGGCTTGCGTTCGGGACCGGAGAGCAGCCTATCCAGCAGAAGGAGCACGACCCGAACGACAGATCTTGGGCGCCCAAGCGCTTGACCGTGGTCCATATCGACGGACAAATGGTGGGCTTGGCACTCGTCGAAGTAGCCGTGCCTACCTTGCTGCGCTATGTCGGCAACAGCACCTACGTGCGCGACATCGACTACATCGCTCCGAAGGGTCGCTCCCGCCATGCAACCGATACATGGACGATCACCCGGGACTGCCCAACCGGCAAACTGCGCCTGGTGGCCTATGCGCCGCACTGCCGCGTCGAACTGGCCGAACACTGGCAGGAAAGTGGGAAGTCTCGACTGCTCGCGCGCCTGCCCGATATCGTCGCCGGCATCCAAGCCTTCGGGGCTAAAATGCCTGCTTTGGTCGCCCAGGGGGACGCACAGCTGGAGTGCGAACGCCGACAGTACGAAGTCGAACAGCGGCAGCGCGCGATCCGGGAGGACAGGCGACGCATCGAGGAATCCACCAGGCAAAGCCAAGACCAGCTGGACGCCCTCATCCACCATTGGGCCGAAATCAAGGCGCGATCGGAATTCCTTGAGCGTCTGGAAAAGGACATCGCCGGCCTGCCGGCATCCGAACGTGCCCCGCTATTGGCACGTCTGGCGCTGGCGCGGGAACTGATTGGCCCAACTGACCCGATGCCGCATTTCCGGGCTTGGCGGACACCCGCCGAGCGCTACACGCCCAAGCACTTCGAAGAGGGCGAATAAGCCCGAAGTACTGCAGCTACGGGGAACACGCGACCGCGGTCCGATATGCGGATAATGGCGTGCCGTCTCAGTCTTCCAGCCACCCTGGAGGTACGAGCTTTCGCTCTTCTCGCCAATCGTCAACCAGCTCCACGCCAGGCAAGCCGCCCCAAACATCCTTGAATGCATGATCCAGCACGATGATCTGCAAACGCCCCTTCGCCGCGACAGCTGCCTCACCGAGAACCTTGAAGACGTCCCGCACAGCTCGCACGTCTTCGCTCCGCCCCCCGTTTTCAGCAGAGATCAGATCTTCCCGCTTTGGGAAATAGACTTGGCTAGGCTGGTCGTAGATCAAAAGTCCGGGCACTGGGTGGCGGTTGAAAGTGAGGAAAAATTGCTGAAGCGCCAACGTCATCGCGACGTGATAGGCCAGCCAGTTAGCACCGCTCCCCACCTCCCAAAGGAAGTCCCGGCGTCCCTCGCGGTGCACGACCACCGTCAGCTCGGACGGATCCAAGCGAATTGGGTCGTCTTTCCACTCCGCGTCCAGTTTTGGCACGATTTGGTCAGTCAAGCTCTGGATGCGGTTGAGGGCAGACTGCATTCTCTCGGCAATGTCGTGCTCCCGCACGATTGCGCGCAGCGTGTGGACGCGCCCGCGAAGCTCCTCCACTTCTGCTCCTAGAGCGGAGCCCTCGCCGACGCGATCGTAGAACCGTAACGCCTGCTCCAACCGTCCTACGAAACGGTCAGTCTCCCGCAAGCTCGTCGCCTCGTTCGCCGCTTCCTGCGACGCGCGCTCAAACTCCGCCAGCTGTGCGCGGACGACGCGCTGCCTTCCTGTCGCCATTTCCAATCCAGCGCGTTGCTCGATGACCTCCGCCTGCACGGCCTCGGAGAACAGTGGAAACGAGGCGGCGTTTGCGTCCATTACTTGCAGAGCTGCGCATAGCCTGTCCAGTCTATCGACATTGTGTTGCGCGATGTGTCGTGCATCGGGCGATCCTGCTTCGAAGCGTTCACGAAGCCATGCCGCGATGTCCAAGCGCTCGCGCTGGAGCTGCAAGCCGGTGCCGTAAGCGCTTCCACTGGCTTGTAGGCGTTCGATGTCAGCCAATCGCCGTCGATAGCCCATCGCAACGCGAGCTTGTTCTCGTTCCTCGTCCCGCAGAGCGGCGACATGGCCAAGCACGTCCTGCGTCTGCTCGGACGAGGGAGGCGAGTGGGTATCTCGCGCCAATACAGGCCGCAAGGCATCGATGAGCGCGTTCGAGGTCATCGGCAGATCGCCCGGCGGCGCGAGGCCGAACTCACGCGCCTTTAAGAGCCAGGTCTGGGCTTCGCTGACCCATTCCTCTGCTGCTCGTTGTTCGCGTTTGAGCGCCAGTTCCTTGCGCCTCAGCTCGGACTCCAAGCCCTCCAGCTGTTGCTTGGCCGCCAGCGTCCGACCCTTCACCGCGCCGAGCACGTACGGGAAAATGGCTCGGAGCTTTTCGCGGTGCTCAGTCGTATCGCCCTTGAAGAAGAGCACTCCTGGGTTGGCAACGATGTTCTGTGGCTGGAAGTTGAACGCAGCCAGATCCCGAAAGCTCGGCCGGCTTTTGAATGTTCGTTCCTGACCGGGCTCCATGCTCATCTGCGGCAAGCCGGCGAGGCGGTCGAGCTGTGCCTTTACTGCCCCGACGGTAGTGTTCGCCCGCTCAATCGCACCGGGAACAGACACCTCTGAGGCTTCAATGGCATACATATCGCCCGTTCCCCGCTGATCGCCAGGTTCCCGCCGGGCAAACAGCTTCTGTCCCTGGTCCGTTGCGACAACGATCCCGAACCAGGAGCATTGAGAGCGGATGACACCCACCGGGATGGTGCATTTTTCAGCACCCAGACAGTAGTCGATGATCGGGATCACAGCTGACTTTCCGGTCTTCGACCCGCCGCTGATCACGTTCACAACGCCCGGCTTGAAATCGACTACCTGAGGCTCGCCGCCCCGCCGAGGCCATAGGACGAGCTTTAGGATCTGAAAGAGCATCAGTAGGCTACCCGTAGCATTGAAAACACCTGTTCCTGAGGAAGCTGTGCAAACCACAGCCCAAGCCGCTCGGCGCCGCGCTCCATCTGCTTCACACCTTCGGCAACCACTGGTTTTCGATTAGTGTCCAGCGAGTAGACAAGTGCCGCCTCATGGTCGACAGCAAGCAATCCGGTGGCCACGCCGAGCGACAGCGATGCAAGCGTCAACTCTCTAAGGGCCAGCGCCCGTGCGTTCACGGCGATTAGTTCGCTCTCGGTGTCGAGCATCTTGTGTACGACCTTCGACAAACCCGACACAGGATTGGTCGATGAAATCACTGTCAACGTCCTAGCGTGCAGGACCAACGGGAGCACTAGAAAGTGCATGTCTATTCGAGGCGCATCCGGGCTATGGGATTGGAACGACGCCCCCATTCGCCAAAGCAGGTAAGCCCCGAGCGCTGGGCTTTGTATCGCCTCGACTTCGGACACTGGACCTGTTTGGCTCCTCAAATGGCCGGGAACGTCACCTAGCACGGGCGTCACTCCTCGCCAACCAAATTGGTCTTGTAATCATCGTGCCAACCGACACGCTTTCGGTCGGCGAGTCCATGAAATGATCCCCGAACAAATTCCTGTCCGACGTCATCGGCGTCGAGCTTTTCCTTGTGCGCATAGCAATACGACAGCAGGACGCGCCCTCGGTCCTCGGGAGGCTTATCCCCGTGCTCCACTGCTATGCGCATCTGATAGGTGCCGTGCGCAGAGGTAAGTGTGTCGTCCCACCGATCAAGACTACTGGCTTGCACTAGCCCATCCGCGGCCCATGTGGCCTTCGAAGCAGAGGTCTGTAGAAAATCCGCCACTGCTGAGATCTGCTGATCCCGCGTTGCCTTGACCAATTCCAGTTGCCGAACGAATAGGGGACGCTCAACAAATTCGGCATCGATTTCTTCCTGGTCGGGTCGAGTCGCGCTGGGCAGTAGGCGCTGCATATTTGTGCGCCGAACAAACGCCTGTAGTTCCTTCTTGAATTTGTCTCCGCTCAAAATAGCCGGTTTGCCGGCATCCATTAACTCGCGAGCGTCTGTCTGTGCCGAACCAACGAGGTAACGGACGGCTTGCGCGACAACAGCGGGAGGGAGGCTGACGTCGGACCCCATTTGCTTGTGGAGAGGGGCGTACTCGTTCTCGTCGGTGTTAAGTATCGTCGTGTTGCGGATCACGTAGCGCCGCGTTTCCACTGGAACATTCTGAAAGCGTTTGATTTGCCGCCGAACAGTCTTGCCGGCAACTTTGAGGAGGTCATCCGCTGCTTCGATCACGGCATCAGCTTCCGCATCGGTTTGGGCGGCGTGAACCAGCGTTGCAATGTCGCCACTGCGCGGCGGCATCACATAAAGTTGGAAGCGGCTCGTAGTCAATGCGCCCGGCTTCACTGTTTCGCCCCAATTCGCTAGGGCTTTCCAAAATTCGGGCGCCGTGTCTCGCAGCGGCTCGGACTTCGGAGCGCTCTTGACCTGCTCATGGACAACGGTCCCATCCGCAAAGTGAATTGCGACGTCGTCCTTGTGCTCGATCGAGACGGAGCATCCAGGGGGGGCGGTAATAAGATGAAACGCTAGTCGAACATCTTGAAGGGTAAAACCCCGATACGCGCCCGCGGCGGCGTATGGCGAGGCAGTCGCAACAGTGGTCATCGGCATATCCCCCGCTCATTCCCCACTGCGATCTTACCGTCCCGGCCGCCGGCGAGCAGCCGGCCAGAGCCAAGGCCAGCCAACGGCATTTGCGCACTTCATGACGGAAGGGGCACGTTCGAGGCGGTGTGTGACCCTCCGGTGGCGGCCGGCTAAGCCGAGGCGTGCGGACTATACGAGCAGGCCAGCACGCTCCTGCAGTCCGCGTGCGACTCGAATCGTCCGGCCAAGGCCATCTCGCTCATCAATTAGGTGACCTCGCAGCCGGAGAGGTGGTCACAGGAGCACAGGCCGCGCATCGGCAACCGCACCGGATTAGTTACGGCGCGGGCTTCGCGAAGCGGGCGCTCGACCAGCGCCACGGTGATCGGCGCTCCTGATGCTCATGCTCTGCCTGTGATCGCCGTATCGCTGGCACGTCGTTACAGGCGGTCGCCGCGGTCAATGTCCGCTTGGGGTCGGAAGCGGACGTCAAAAAATGAACTTGCCCCCATTTTCTGAGCAATGTGCGGTCGGCGCGCGACTGAGAGCACTAGAGGTTGTGCCCCTGCATGATGGGACACGCGGGAAATACATGCTCCAGGATCAGCGTGTGGACTTTGGCCCGAGTCACGCCGACGCGCAGTATCTTCCTGCTGCGCCAGTACGGTGGTTCGTCATCCCACCAAACGAAGGACGAGACTTGGCGCTGGCCGTTGTGTCGCCCCTCGCGGATCACAATCACACCATCAAACTGCTTGCCCTTTGACTTGTGTATGGTCATAACTTGCACGCCGGGCGGATCGTCGACTCCGCCGAGTATCTGGTCCTGCGCCAGTGCGATGTCGAGCGCTTCGCGTGCGGCTGTGTAGTGGCCATCCCGCTCCCAAATTGCCGCGAGCCCCGCACCGATCCGCCGGCCACGATTGAAGGCGACGAGGTAGTCCAGGCTCTTGGCGACATTAAGTAGTTCCTGATTCCCTGAGTCTCGAAGTACGCGCTTCACAAAGATCCAGTCCCTCGCTGGGTCACCGGTGAACTGGGCCTGTCGCACCGAATCGACGACGCCTGCGACCGCCTGGACGAACCCGGCGCGAGGCTCACTTCCTTCGCGAACGCGCGCAGCCCAGAGTCGCCACTGAGCTGCTGCGGCAAGCCCAGCCGCCGCCTTCGAAGTCGCGAGGAGTTCAAGACCAAGCGCGATGTCTTCGCGACGCGTGGCCTCGGACTTTGGCTCCAGCAGGAAAGCCGCGAAACGGGCCGTCAACATTGCCTCAGCCTCGTCGAAAGCAAGCTTGTGCCGTACCGGCTTGGGCTCTGCGTTCAGCGCCGAAGATACCTTCGCCGCCGAGGCACTCGAGTGCGTCAGGATCGCGACGTCGCGGCCGTAGCGGCCGGTGGCAGCCTTAATGGATCGCTGCAGGATGCCAAGTGCCATCCTCAACGCCGTCTTCTGCGGCCTACGCCGTGGGTCGTACCCGAACGACGAGACACCTGCATACGGTGCCCCGCGGACCCTACCCGTGAGGATGTCCTGCCCGAAAATCGTGATTTCGGTGCCGCCGCTGCGAAGGTTCTGTCCGCCAAGGTTGATTTCCAACGGATCCAGTGTCTGCCGGATCGCATCGACCCTCTCCGGGCCGATCCCAGGCAGGTAGTCGAAGATTTGTTGGTCAAGGTCAGCGAGGCAGACGATCTGGGCGGAGGCGGACAGCAGCTCGATACACCGCCAAGCATAAGCATCCGTGTCTTGCGCCTCGTCCACGATGATCAGCGGGTGGCGTTGCGTGATCAGCCTGCGGATGTGGTGGCTTTGGGTCAAGAGCGCCTCGGAATTGCGGGCGAAGAGATCGAAGGCGATGCGCCCGTCTTGCCGGAACATCTCCTCGCGCCTGACGAGCCACGCGCGCCAGTCTGCGTTCGTTTCGTTCCGTTCGCGCGGCTTGATGGACCCGAACTCCACCTGCTCGTCTTGGGGCAGCAGGATTCGCAGTTTTCGCGGAGCGCCCAGAAGATAGGCATGTGCCGACAGCAGCGACCAGAAGAACGAGTGGAAGGTCTGCATGCTCAGCTGGCTGCGCTGAGCTCTGGGGACCTCTTGCTTCATTGCCTCGCCCAGCCGCGCGACGGCTGCCCGGGAGAAGCTGAGGAACAGCACCGACTGCCCCGGATCGAGGCCGGCGTTGATCCTGACCACAGCCTTCTTCAGCGCGATCGTGGTCTTGCCACTGCCTGGACCGCCAAGCACAAGGGCGTGCCCTTGGCAGTCGAGCAGACTTTGCCTTAGCTTGCAGATCTCCACGGCGATCACCCCATCAGGCAGGGGCGCTGGACTCAGCTGGAGGCACAGCCTCGGCAGGTTCGGCTATCCCCGCCACCTCGACAGGCTTCGGGAAGGCCGCGTAGATTGGCGTCAGAAAGCCGGTCACCGTGACTGGCAATTCGTGGACCTCGCACCCGTCGAGCAACCTGGCAGCCCAACCTGCGCCCTTGTGCCCTTTGAGGGCGGACTTCACCAAGTCGCGCACCACTTCGTCGGCTGGCCGCGCCGCAGGGATTACGAAGTTGCCGCAGTCGCCGGTCTCACGCAAATCTTCGAGGAACGCCCACTGCCGATCAACGGGCACCTCAGTGACCACGAGCGCCTCAAATCCAGCGTACTGGTGCTCGCAGTCGATGTCGTATGCGTCGACCAGTTCCTGCTTCTTCTGGGCTGAACGCGCAGCAAGGTCGTAGAAGCCGAAGGTCCTCAGGCCCAAGCTCTTGAAGAAATTGCCAAATTTGGGCATCTGGCCCTCGGACTCGGCATCGAAGAAGGCGATGCCTGCGATGTCCAGCGGCTGCAGGGCCTCGTTGGCTTCCTCCATTTTCCGGGCGACAACGGGCAAGGCGTTGAACTCGGTCAGTCCCTCGACGACGATTGCACCTTTGCCGAGCATGCACTCGGTCAGGCCTCGGCGGGCGTACCTGCGGAAGTCGTTGCCCTTGAGGCCAGAGGAATCGGAGACGCGCTTGCCGACTACGCTGGAGTCCGGACCGCGCGACAGAAGCAGGGTCTGCTCGGGCTCGAATCGCTCGATGACGAACGGCGAATGGGAGGTAGCGAAAGCCTGCGTCGTATTCTGCAGCAGGTAGTCGGCGATGCGTCGCTGTGTGTGCGGCGGCAGGGCGATCTCCGGCTCCTCCATCGCAAATATGACCGATGACGGCTTCAGCTCTGCTATGAACGACAGTAGCGCCAGCACCAGAACGTTGAGTGTGCCGGTGCCGACTTGCTGGAAGGGAACGGGCTGCTGATCCTGAGAGATGGCCAGGAAGAAGGCCATGGTTTTGCGCAGGTGCTCCCGGGTGAGCTGCGAGACGTGCAGCTTCGTCGTCCGCCCCGGAACGTCGGTGGCGATGTACTTGCCGAGCCGGGACTCGATCGACTGTAGGACGGGCTGAAGATGCGTGGCATTCCGTTCGATGTCCAGATCGCGTAGGCGTTCTATCGCCTTCTCCCACAGCCCTGCACGCGTGCCCCTGAGCCGCAAGATGACATCCAGCAAGGACCCTCGCTCGAGGCTTAGGGCCCGAGATCCAGTTCGAACGGCGCGAAGGTAGATGAAGCCAAACAGGCGCTTGATGTCCTTGCCAATCCGATCCAGCTCATTGGGTTCGGCGGTCGGGCTGCGGGTAAAGTAGGTTTGCGCCTCGAATTCATCTTCCTCCGGGTTGTACTTTGCCTGGGTCTCCAAGCGAAGACAGCTGACGACCAGCGGCGGGTTGGCCTCTGCCACCTCCCCTGGTCCGAGCACGCGGCGTTCAACGGTGTTCCAGAACTCCAGGTGCTGGCCGCAACGGTTCTCGACCTCGGCGTTGATGTCGACTAGAACAACAGCGATCCGGATCGGAGTCTGCGTCGGCTCGCCACCTTCCTCAGTCGGTGGCTGTAGGTAGTCGGCATTGTGAAAGTCGAATTCCTCTACAGGCGGGAATCGCGAGATTCGGTCAGGCCCGAGAACGAGGTCGAGCGCCTCGCAGATCGTGCTCTTACCAACGTTGTTCGGGCCCACGAGCAGTGTGTGGCCATCGAACTGAAGATCCGCAGACTTGATACCGCGGAAGTTCGTAATGCTGAGCTGGACGACCTTCATCGCAGTTAAGATCTTCTGTTGATGCACCTTGGCGGGAGATAATTACAGTGCACTCCCACGAGAAGATGCACAAGGCGAGAGATTCCTAGGCTGTTTCTCCGAAACGGTGGTCGCTGGTGCGAGCCACGATGTCCGCTTAGGGTCGAAAGTTGACCGTCAAGTTCGCCCGATCAGACTGCCTTACGTATAGGTACAACGTTGGCGTTAAGCCTCAGGCTATCCAGATAGTCTGCCCACGCCTGCATCATCTTCTTTCGCTCCGCCAGATGTGCAGTTCTGTTGTAAGCGCGCCCCAGCGGGTCGCGAACCGCATGTGCCAGCTGATGCTCGATGTAATCGGGCCGGAAGCCTAAGACCTCATCTAAAACAGTTCTCGCCATGGCTCGGAAGCCATGCCCTGTAATCGTGTTCCCGTCGTAGCCCAAATAGCGCAAAGCAGCGTTGATGGTGTTCTCACTCATCGGCCGTTTTGCGCTTCTGACTCCCGGGAAGACGAACTCGCTTCGCCGCGTGAGAGGACCGAGTTCGGTCAAGATCTCTACGGCCTGAGATGACAATGGGACGATGTGCGGAGTGCCGGTTTTGCTCGCTGTAAAGCGCCATTCGGCAGCAGCCAAGTCAATGTCAGCCCATTGCGCCTTTCGAAGCTCTCCAGGTCGGACGAAGAGGAGCGGGGCCAGTCTCAGCGCCGCCGAGGTCACAGGAAACCCCTGGTAGGAATACATGGCTCGGAGCAGGTCGCCGATCTTCGCGGGATCAGTGACGCTGGCCAAGTGCGTCGTCTGCGGCTGCTCCAGCGCTCCGACGAGATCTTCAGCTGGGTTGTTATTTGCGCGTCCCGTGGCGATCGCATAGCGGAACACCCGCCCGGCCCATGACCTAGCTCGGTGCGCCGTCTCAATCACGCCTCGCTTCTCCAGCTTACGCAGCGATGCCAGCAACAACGGCGCGGTTACGTCCGTGATCGGCAGGCTGCTTATTGCGGCCATATCCTTCTCTAGCAATCGCCGTTCGCGCTTCACTGATCCGGAGCCGAGCCCCTCTCTTGCACGCTTGGCGAGCAACTCAGTGGCGATATCGCCGAACGTGGTCTCCGCAAGCTCAAGCTTTGCGGCCTTGGCGACGCGGGCGGCGTGCGCCGGATTTCCGCCCGCTTTCACCAGCGCGCGCAGGCGCTCTCGCTCAGCGCGCGCCTCCGCCAGGCTCATCGTCGGGTACTCCGCGAGAGTGATGATGCTGGCCTTGCCGGCGTAGCGATATCGATACCGCCAGACCTTCGCGCCACTGGGGCGCACCTCGATGCACAGGCCATGCGCATCAGCAATGCGGTACGCGCCAGCGCGTGGCTTGAGGGTGCGAAGCTTGGTGTCAGTGAGCATGTGAGTCATCCGCTTGTGAGTCAGTCTACCCTGACCGACCGCATGACTCACACCGTGACACACATTCTTGCTGGATTCCACTGAACAACGATGGACTCTATCGGCATTGTAGACCTTACAAATCAACGCTTCTACGTTCTTTGATGGACTTGTTCGGACTGCATCGGACGATAGATTGGTGGGCCCACCAGGATTCGAACCTGGAACCAAGGGATTATGAGTCCCCTGCTCTGACCGTTGAGCTATAGGCCCGCGAACGGCGGATTATCGCCTGAAACGCGGGCGTCGAACGTCGCCGGAGGGGGCCGGAAACGCGGACGCCCCGCGCGGGGCGGGGCGTCCGGAAACCGCCGTGGCGGCGTTGCCTACTCGATGTCGAGGAACGAGCGCAGGGTCTCCGAGCGGCTCGGGTGGCGCAGCTTTCGCAGCGCCTTGGCCTCTATCTGGCGGATGCGCTCGCGGGTGACGTCGAACTGCTTGCCGACCTCCTCGAGGGTGTGGTCGGTGTTCATGTCGATGCCGAAGCGCATGCGCAGGACCTTCGCCTCCCGCGGGGTCAGGCCGGCGAGGACGTCGCGCACCGTCTCGGTCAGGCCGGTGTTGGTGGCCGAGTCGATGGGGGAATCGATGTTGGTGTCCTCGATGAAGTCGCCCAGGTGCGAGTCCTCGTCGTCGCCGATCGGGGTCTCCATGGAGATCGGCTCCTTGGCGATCTTCAGCACCTTGCGGATCTTGTCCTCGGGCATCTCCATCTTCTTGGCCAGCTCTTCCGGCGTGGCCTCGCGGCCCATCTCCTGCAGCATCTGGCGCGAGATGCGGTTGAGCTTGTTGATGGTCTCGATCATGTGCACCGGGATGCGGATGGTGCGCGCCTGGTCGGCGATCGAGCGGGTGATGGCCTGGCGGATCCACCAGGTGGCGTAGGTCGAGAACTTGAAGCCGCGGCGGTGCTCGAACTTGTCGACCGCCTTCATCAGGCCGATGTTGCCCTCCTGGATCAGGTCCAGGAACTGCAGGCCGCGGTTGGTGTACTTCTTGGCGATGGAGATCACCAGGCGCAGGTTCGCCTCGACCATCTCCTTCTTGGCCTTGCGCGCCTTCGCCTCGCCATAGGCCATGGCGCGGTTGATCTCCTTGATCTCGGCGAGCGTGAGCTTCTGCTCCTGCTCGAGTGCGATCAGGCGCTCCTGCTGGGCGATGATGGCGTCGCGGTGCTCGCGCATGCCCGACGACCACTTCTGCTTGCGGCGGATGACGTCGTCGGCCCAGTCGAGGTTGGTCTCGTTGCCCGGCCAGGCGCGCAGGAAGTCCTTGCGCGGCATCTTGGCGTGGCGGGTCGCGATGTCGAGCACGCGACGCTCGTTCTCCTTAATCGCGCCGATGACCTCGCGCATGCGCCGCACCAGGCTGTCGAGCAGGGCCAGCGGCAGCTTCAGGCGCATGATCTCGGTCACCAGCTCCTCGCGGATGGCGACGGCCTTCTTGTCGCCCGAGCCGCCCTTGGCGAAGGCCTTGGCGTACTTGGCGTGCAGGCCGCGGATGACCTCCAGGCGCGCGGCGACCTCGGCCGGATCCGGACCGCTGGGGCCGGCGTCGTCGTCGTCGCCGTCCGAGCTGTCGTCGTCGTCGTCGGAATCGTCGTCGGAGTCGGAGTCGGAGTCGGTGCCGTTGGCCGCGGCCAGCGCGGCGGCGGCGGCCTGCTCGCGGGCGGCCTCGTCGGCCGCGGCCTCGAGGTCGGCGAAGCCGGTCACGATCTCGTTGAGGCGCTTCTTGCCCTCGGTATGGAGGGTGTACTCGTCGAGGTACATCTCCACCGCCCACGGGAAGCTCGCTAGCGACTGCTGGACCTGCGCCAGGCCTTCCTCGATGCGCTTGGCGATGGCGATCTCGCCCTCGCGGGTCAGCAGCTCGACGGTACCCATCTCGCGCATGTACATGCGCACCGGATCGGTGGTCCGACCGGCCTCGGTATCGAGCGCCGACAGTGCCGCCGCGGCTTCCTCGGCTGCGGTATCGTCGAGGTCGCGGTTGCTGCTGCCGGCGTCGGCCATCAGCAGCTGCTCGGCATCCGGCGCAACCTCGTGCACCTCGATGCCCATGCTGTTGATGACGCCGATGATGTCCTCGATCTGCTCCGGATCGACGATGTCGTCGGGCAGGTGGTCGTTGACCTCGGCGTAGGTGAGGTAGCCCTGCTCCAGTCCCTTGCTGATCAGTTGCTTGATCTCGGACTGCTGCTGCTGGTGCTGTTCGATGGCCATAGGCGTGGCGGGTACCGGCGCGGGAAAATTGAACGTTTCAGTATACCAGCGCGGCTCGGGACGTTCCAAGCTGGAACGGGAGCGGCGCGGCGGCGATCGGGGCGGCGGATGCGGCCGCCGGGGCGGGTCGTCAGGCCTGCAGTCGGAAGGTGACCGGGCCGTCGTTGACCAGCTCCACCTCCATATGGGCACCGAAGCGGCCGGTTTCCACCCTTGCATGTGCCTCCCGGCACAGGGCGACGAGCCGGTTGAACTCCCGTTCACCCACCTCCGGCGCCGCCGCGGTGGCGAAGCTGGGGCGCATGCCGCTGCGGGTGTCGGCGGCGAGCGTGAACTGGCTCACCAGCAGCAGCCCGCCGCCGGCCTGCGCGAGCGAGCGGTTCATGCGTCCCTGCTCGTCGGCGAACACGCGGTAGCCGAACAGGCGCTCGCGCATGCGCCGCGCCTGCGCCTCGCCGTCGCCGGGCTCCACCGCCACCAGGGCAAGCAGGCCGCCGTCGATCGCGCCGACGACCTCGCCGTCGACGCGGACGGCCGCGCGGCTGACGCGCTGGATCAGGGCGATCATGCTCGCAGGGCTTCCGCAGGGACCGGCCGCGCATGCTGCAGACGCGCACCGCAGCGGTCAACGCCGCCCTCGCCGCCCTAGACTGGTGCGATGGCATCCGAACCCCTTACCGCCCCGATCTTCTACCGCCTGGCCTGGCTCGCCGGCCACCTGCCGCGCGCGCTGGTGGAGGCGATCGCGCGCCTGGGCGCGGCATGGATCCACCGCGGCAACGGGCGCACCGCCTGCGTCACCCGGCGCAACGTCGAGCTGATCGGCGCCGCCGCGGAGGGATCCGAGCGCGAGGCGCTGGTCCGAGCCATCCTCCACGGCACCGTGCGCAACACGCTGGAGACCCTGCAGGTGTGGACGCACCCGGCGGACTGCAACCTGCGTCGACGGATCCGCCAGGTGCATGGGGCCGAGGCGTTCGACGCCGCGCTCGGCGCCGGCCGCGGGCTGATCGTGGCCGCCCCGCACTACGGCAACTGGGAGCTCCTCAACCAGTACCTCGCCAGCCGCGCGCCGATCACCATCGTCTACGCGCCACCCGCCAGCGCCGCCGGCGACGCCTTCCTGCGCCGCGTGCGCGGCGGCCCGAACGTGCAGCAGGCGCGGGCCGAACCCGCCGCCGTGCGCACGCTCTACCGCGCGCTGCAGCGCGGCGACATCGTCGGCATCCTCCCCGACCAGCAGCCCAAGCGCGGCGAGGGCGAGTTCGCGCCGTTCTTCGGCCGCCCCGCATTGACCATGTCGCTGCTGCCCAAGCTGGCCCGGCGCACCGGCGCGCCGGTCCTCGCCGGCTTCGCGGAACGCAACGCGGACGGCAGCTACGACATCCATTTCCAGCCGGTCCCGCCGGCGCTGTCGCAGGACGACGAGGCGGCCGCGGTGGCCGCGCTCAACGCCGCGGTGGAGCAGGTCGCGCGGCGCGATCCGGCCCAGTACCAGTGGACCTACAAGCGCTTCAGCATCCATCCCGACGGCGGCGCGGCCAACCCCTACTGGCCCGACTGCTATCCCAACCGGCACCGCACGAGGGCCAAGGCATGACTCCCGAGCCGTTTGATCCCGCCGCCGACACCGCCGGGCCGCAACGGCCCACGCACGACGCCGCGCCGGCCGAGGACACCTGGCACGGCCTGCCGCGCGCGGCCGGCGGCGTGTTCGCGGCAAGCGGCGCCGTGAGTCTGGCGGGCCCCGGCCTCGGCGCGGCCGTCGCGCTGGGACTGCTCGCCCTGCGCGACGCGCCGCTGGCGGCTGCGCTCGGCGGCGGCGCGGGCGTGGTGGCGCTGGCGGTCGTCGCCGGCGCCTGGCTCGGGGTGCGGCGCTGGCGGGCGACGGCGTGGATGCTGGGCCGCGACGGCCTGCACATGCGTCGCGGCATCTGGTGGCGCAGCGAGACGCTGGTGCCGCGCTCGCGGGTGCAGCACCTGGACCTCGAACGCGGCCCGCTGGAGCGCCACTTCGACCTCGCCACCCTGGTGGTGCACACCGCGGGCACGCGCATGGCCTCGGTCCGGCTGCCGGGCCTGGCGGCGGCGCAGGCGACGGTGCTGCGCGACCGGCTCGTGGCCGACAGCGCCGGCGACGACGATGCGGTCTGAACCGGCCGCCGCGGCCGCCGCGGCCGGACCCGAGCATCGCCTGCACCCGGCATCCTTCCTGTTCGTGCTGCTGGCGCAGCTGCGCCAGTTCCTGGTGCCGCTGGCGCTGGTGGCCTTCGTCGGCGTGCGCAACGAGGACGGCTGGCAGTTGCTGGCGGTGGCGCTCGGCACCGGGGGCCTGGCCGTCGCCGCCCTGGCCCGCTACTTCACCTTCCGCTACGCGATCGGCCGCGACGGCCTGGTGCTGCGCAGCGGCGTGCTCCAGCGCAACGTGCGCCACATCCCCTTCGCCCGCATCCACAACGTCGGCCTGCACCAGAGCCTCGTGCACCGCCTGTTCGACGTCGCCGAGGTCCGCCTGGAATCGGCCAGCGGCACCCGCCCCGAGGCGGAGATGCGGGTCCTGCGCCTGGCCGACGCGCAGGCGCTGGAGAACCTCGTCCGCCACTCGGCGGAGCGCCCGGCGGGCGTCGACGCGGCGCCCGCCGCGGCGCCGTCCGCGCGCGTGCTGCTCGCCCTGGGCCCAGGCGAACTCCTGCGCCTGGGCCTGATCTCCAACCGCGGCATGGTGGTGGTGGCGGCGGGCTTCGGCGTGCTCGCCCAGTCCGGCTCGGACCTGCTGGCCGATGCCCTGGAGGAGTGGTCGACGGTGCTCTTCGGCTACGCCCAGCAGCTGCAGCTGGGCTGGGTGGCGACCGCGGTGGCCGCGGCCGGTCTCGTCGCCGCGGCGATGGCGGCGCTGCGCCTGCTGTCGGTCCTGCTGGCGGTGCTCACCTACCACGGTTTCACCCTGAGCGAGCAGGACGGGCGGCTGCAGGTCCAGCGCGGCCTGCTCACCCGCGTGCGGGCGAGCGTGCCGCGACACCGGATCCAGGCCTTCGCCGTCGGCGAGAGCCTGCTGCAGCGCCTGTTCCGGCGCCGCGACCTGCGCGTGGACACTGCCGTGCGCACGAGCGGCAACGACGCCCGCGGCCTGCGCGAGCTGGCGCCGATCGCAGACCCCGGTGCCGTCGACGCGCTCGTGCGCGACCTCCTGCCGGGCACCGCCTGGCCCGACCTCCACTGGCAGCGGCTGGACCCGCGCGCGTGGCGCCGGATGGTGGTGGCGCCGAGCTGGATCGTCCTCGGCTTGAGCGCCATGGCGGCCATGCGCTTCGGCGCGTGGGGCGCGCTCGGGCTGGCGCTGCTGCCGCTGGTGGTCGTGCGTGCGCGACTGTGGGCGCGGCATGCGCGCTACGCCGTCGGCGAGCGCCTGGTCGCCGTGCACGAGGGCTGGCTGCACCGGCGCTGGCGCTTCGCCGAGATCGGCAAGCTGCAGGGCCTGCGCCTGGCGCAGTCGCCGTTCGACCGCCGGCTGGGCATGGCCACGCTGTGGATCGATACCGCGGGCGCGGCGCTGGCCGACCTGCCGTTGCGGATCCGCTACCTGCCGCTCGCGGAGGCCGAGGCGCTGTACCGCCGGCTCGGCGCCGAGATCGCCCGCCGCCGCCTGCAGTGGTGAGGCCTCAGCCTGCGCCCGGCGCGCCGCCGAGCGCGGCGGCGATGGTCTCCGCCCGCCCCTCGAAGCTCGGGATCCCCAGCCGCGCAAAGAGCCCGCGCGCGCGCGCCGCATAGCCCTCGCGGTTGAGGCCCAGGTCGGCCACGGCGAGGTCGGGCCGCAGCCAGTGCGCGGCGATGAGAGCGGTGGAGCCCTCCCCCAGCAGGACCGCGCCGCGCGGCAGCAGCGGCAGCAGGAGCTCCATCGGCAGCAGGCCGGGCAGCGCGCGGATGCTGCCCGCGCCGAGCAGGCCGCCCGGGTCGCGCTCGCTCTCGCGCGGGTGGTACTTGATCGCCACCGCGTGTCCCTTGGCGGCCGCCTCGGCCACCAGCGCGCGCAGGGCCGCGGTGCTGCGCGGGTTGGCGCGCAGCTGGTTGGAATGCGGCAGCACCAGCACGCAGGCGCAGCCGCGGAGCGTGGCGCGGTCGAGCCCGGACTGCCGCGCCGCGCGCAGGCACAGGCGCAGGAACGCACGGTTGTCGAACAGCGCCGGCGGCAGCGCCCGGCGCTGGCGTCCCGGCGCCTGGTCGCGCGCCAGCGCTGGGTACACCAGCCAGCTCTCGGCGATCCACGGCGTGGTGCCGGCCTGGTCGGCGCGATGCCACCAGCGCCCGTAGGTCGCCTGCTTGAGCAGCCAGTCGACGCGCCGGATCAGCGGCCGCTGGCGCACGTCGCCGAGGTAGGTGTAGAGCCCGTCGTCGAGGTAGCGGCCGGCGCGCGTGCCGGTGCGGGACGAGGCCAGGTGCAGGGCGAGCTGGGTCTCCACCTTGCGGTCGTTGCCCAGCCACACCGCGGCGGGCGCGAATGCGGCGTCCTGCGCCCGCACCGCCGCCAGCGTCTCCTCGCGCAGGGCGCGCTTGATCCGCACCCGGCGCAGGCTCTGGCGCAGGCCGCGCTCGCGGTCGGGCGCGCCGCGCACGTGCTCGGTGTGGCGTCCTGGCAGCGTCTGGATCCGCTCGAACGGGTTGTCGCGCCAGCCCTCGATGAGGCGCACCAGGTCGGCGGCCTGGTCGAAGTCCTCCAGCAGCATCAGCCGCGCGCGCGCGCCGCGCGCCAGCGCCATCGCCGCGGCCTCCAGCACGATCAGGGGGGTCGAGGCGAAGTACAGGTCGCGCTCGCTCATGGCGCGGTGCGGCGCAGGCCGTAGTCGGTCCAGGTGCGCTGCCCGCGCCGGGTCGCGGCGCGGATGCGCTCGTTGGCCGCGCGCATCTCCGGCTTCACGTAGCCGCGCGGATGGTCGAGGTGGATGCAGACCGCGGAGAAGCGGATCTGCTTGCCGCGCACGCCGGCGTTGGCCAGGCGTTCGCCCAGTTCGAGATCCTCGCCGCCATAGCTCATGCGCTCGTCGAAGCCGTTGACGCGCAGCAGGTCGCGCTTCCATGTCGAGGCGTTGTTGCCGGCCCAGCGCGGCGGCGTCGGCGTGGTCGCGTTGAGCAGGCGCTCGCGCCAGCCCGGCCGCGCCCACAGCTTCAGCGAGCGCTTCTTGCGCGGCAGGCCCTGACGCCGGAGCCAGTCGAGGTCGGCGTGCAGGCCTGCGTCGATCACCTCGCGATCGATGCGCAGGCTGATGTCCATCGGCAGCTTGCAGTAGCCGCCGCCGAGATAGCGGCCCGGCTCGCGCAGGCGCAGGTGCTGGGAGACGAAGTCGCGCCGCGGCACGCAGTCGCCGTCGGAGAAGATCAGGTAGTCGGCACGCGCGGCTTCGATGCCGCGATTGAGGATGGCGCACTTGCGGAATCCGCGATCCTCCTGCCAGACGTGCTCGACCGCGAACGGCAGCCCGGCGCGCAGCGCCTCGATGCGCTCGACGGTCTCGGCGGTGGAACCGTCGTCGGCGACGATCAGCTCGAAGTCGTGCCGGTCCTGCGCGGCGTAGCCCCACAGGCAGCGGGTGAGCCAGTCCGGGTTGTTGTAGGTGCTGATGACGATGCTGGCGACGGGAACGCTCATCGGCGCGATTGTAAGACGGCAGGCGCGTCGTTCCGGCGTGCAAGCGCCTATCCTTGGCGCATGAACGCCGACCCCATCCGCATCTTCTGCGGCGCCGACCGCAGCCAGCAGCTGCCCTTCCGCGTGCTGTCGCACTCGATCCGGCGCCACACCGCGCGCGCGGTCGAGATCGCGATCATCGACAACGCGCTGGCGCCCGCCGTCGACGACCCGCGCTACGCGCCGTACACCGAGTTCAGCTTCGGCCGCTTCGCGATCCCCGCGATGTGCGGCCACGCCGGGCACGCGGTGTACATGGATTCGGACATGCTGGTGTTCCGCGACATCGGCGAGCTGTGGGACACGCCGCTCGACGGCGCGCGCATCGCCATCGAGATCGGCTCGCGCGACCAGGCCGACTGGGGCAAGCACGCCGCGGTGATGCTGATGGACTGCGCGCGGCTGCCGTGGCGGGTCGACGAGATCGTCGCCGGGCTGGGCACGCGCTACGACTACAACGCGCTGATGGCGATCGACCCGCTGCTCGCCGAGGGCGACATGCGCGAGCTGATCCCGAGCGGCTGGAACGACCTCGACCACTACGACCCGGCGCGCACCCGCAACCTCCACTACACCGAGATCCGCACCCAGCCCTGGGTCGAGCCCGGCCATCCGCACGGCGGGCTGTGGGCGGACGAGATCCGGCTGATGCTGGAGACCGGCGCGCTCGCGCGCGCCGACCTGGAGGAGGAAGTTCGGCTCGGCTACCTGCGGCCTTCGTTCCTGGTCGAGCTCGGCCTGGCCACCGACGGCAGCGGCGGCGATGCCGCCAGCCTCAGGCGCTACGACCAGGCGCGCGGCTTCGTGCCGCACCGCCGGCTGCTCGAACGCTTCCGCGCGCGCCGCCGCGCGATCCGCAGGCTCGAGGCCGACCGCGCGTGGGAGCGCAACAAGCTCCTCGGCGCGTTCAGGAAGCTGGCCTTCCAGCTCAAGTACGGCAGGGACTGAGCCGGGACGCGGCCGCTCCGGCCGACCCGCCAGGCATCAGTCGACGCGCTGCATCAGCGCATAGAAGAAGCCGTCCATCCCATGCTCGCCGGGCAGCCGCTGGCGGCCGGGCCCGTCGGCGCGCCCGAAGCGCGCGTCCAGCGGCACCGCGCGCATCCGCGGCGTGTGCGCGAGGAAGGCCTCGACCTGCAGCGCGTTCTCCCGCCGCAGCACCGAGCAGGTCGCGTACAGCAGCCGACCGCCGACGCGCAGCGTCGGCCACAGCGCATCCAGCAGCCGTGCCTGCAGGGCGACGACGGCGTCGATGTCGCGGGCGCGGCGATGGACGAGGATGTCCGGCTGGCGCCGCACCACGCCCGTCGCCGAGCAGGGCGCGTCGAGCAGCACCGCGTCGTAGGGCTCGCCGTCCCACCAGGCAGTGGGGTCCGCGGCGTCGGCCGTGCGCAGGTCGACGCCCGCAGCCAGGCCCAGGCGTTCGAGCCCGCTGCCGATCCGGCGCACGCGCTGTGCGTCGACGTCGAGCGCGGTCAGCGCCACCCGCGCCCGCTCGAGCAGGTGCGCGGCCTTGCCCCCGGGCGCGGCGCAGGCGTCCAGCACGCGCGTGCCGTCGGCCACCTCCAGCGCGTCCGCCACCTGTTGCGCCGATCCGTCCTGCACCGAGACATGGCCCTCGCCCCAGTCCGGCAGCCGCGTGGGCGCGAGCGGCTCGGCCAGCACCAGCGCGTCGCCGAGCTCCGCGGCCGGCGCGGCCTCGATGCCCGCGTCGGCGAGCCGCTGCCGGTAGGCGTCGCGCCCGACCCGGCGCGCGTTGACCCGCAGCCACATCGGCGCCGGCGCCCGGTTGGCTTCGACGATCGCCGCCGCATCGGCGCCCCAGTCGGCCTGCAGCGCGTCCAGCAGCCAGCGCGGATGCGCGCTGGCGACCGCGGGGTCGGCGGACGCCGGCAGCGGTTCGCGCGTGGCCCGCCGCAGCAGCGCGTTCACCAGGCCGACATGGCGCGGACGATCCAGGAGCCGCGCGGCTTCGGCGGTGGCGGCGATGGCCGCGTGCGGCGGCATCGCCAGCGCATCCAGCTGGGCCAGGCCGAGCACCAGCAGGGCCTGCACCTGCGCGTCGGCGCGACCCAGCGGCTTGGCCATCCAGGTCGACAGGACGTGGGCGTAGCGCGGATGCCGGCGCAGCGCCGCGAAGCACATCGCCTCCACCAGGGCGCGGTCCCGCGGATCGCGCAGGGTGTCCAGCCGCGCCGCCAGTTCCGCCTTCAGCGAACGGCCGCCAAGGACGGCGGCGAGGATGCGCGCAGCCAGCGCGCGCGGGGCGGCTCCCGGCGTCACGCGCTGCGCAGCCCGGCGCGGGCATTGAGGTAGTCGCGCGCGTCCACCGGCCGCCCGCCGGGCCGCTGCAGGCGCAGGATCCGCAGCACGCCGTCGCCGGTGGCGACGTCCAGCCCGTCGCGCCCGGCGGCGACCAGCACACCCGGCGTCGCGCCCGCCGCGCCCGGCAGCACCGTCGCGGCATGGATGCGGATGCGCTCGCCGCCGAGGTCGGCCTCGGCAACCGGCCACGGATGGAAGGCGCGCACCCGCCGCGCGAGCACCGCCGCCGGCTGCGTCCAATCCAGGCGCGCCTCGGCCTTGTCGAGCTTGTGCGCGTAGGTGACTCCGGCCGCGGGCTGCGGCCGCGCGGCGGGACGCATGCCAGCGCGCAGCAGGGTCAGGCCGTCGCCGAGGACCTCGGCGCCCAGCGCCGAGAGCCGGTCGTGCAGCGTGCCGGCGGTGTCGTCGACGGCGATCGGGATGCGCTTCTCCAGCAGCACCGGTCCGGTGTCGAGGCCGGCCTCCATCTGCATCAGGCCGACGCCGGTCTCGGCGTCGCCGGCCTCGATCGCGCGCTGGATCGGCGCGGCGCCGCGCCAGCGCGGCAGCAGCGAGGCGTGCACGTTGAGGCAGCCCAGGCGCGGGATCGCCAGCACCGCCTTCGGCAGGATCAGCCCATAGGCCACCACCACCATCACGTCGGGCGCGAGCGCACGCAGCGCGTCCTGCTCCGCGGCCGACTTCAGGTTCTCCGGCTGGCGCACCGGCAGGCCGTGCTTCAGTGCGAGCTGCTTGACCGGCGACGCGGTCGGCTGGCGCCCCCGGCCGGCCGGGCGGTCGGGCTGGGTGTAGACGGCGACCACTTCGCCACCTCGGGTCCAGCAGGCCTCGAGGGCGGGAACGGCGAACTCGGGCGTGCCCGCGAACACGATGCGCAGTGCGGCCATCGGCGATTCCTTGCGACGCATGAAACGAAAACGCCGCGCGGATGGACCGCGCGGCGCAGGGGGGCGAGGCGCGCAGCCCTCAGGCGGCGGCGCCGCGCTTGGACTTGGCGAGCTTGCGCTTGACCATCTCGCGCTTGAGCGGCGAGAGGTAGTCGACGAAGAGCTTGCCGGCGAGGTGGTCCATCTCGTGCTGGATGCACACCGCCAGCAGCCCCTCGGCGTCGATCTCGAACGGCTGGCCGTCGCGGCCCAGGGCGCGTACGTGGATGCGGTCGGCGCGCTTGACCTCGGCATAGATGCCGGGCACCGAGAGACAGCCTTCCTCGCAGACCTGCGCGCCATCGGTGGCGGTGATCTCCGGATTGATGAAGACCATGGGCTGGTCCTTGCCTTCGGAGACGTCGAGCACGAGTAGGCGCCTGTGCACGTCGACCTGGGTCGCGGCCAGGCCGATGCCGGGCGCGGCGTACATGGTCTCGAACATGTCGTCGATCAAAGCGCGCAGGGCGTCATCGACTTTGTCGACCGTCTGGGCGACAGTACGCAGGCGCGGATCGGGGAATTCCAGAATGGTCAGCTTGGCCATGGCGGGGAGATGGATGCGCGCGAAGCGATCACAAGTGGACGTGGGTCACATTCTATCTCCACCCGCGCGATGGCGCGGTGCGGAGTTTGGTCTATAGTTCCCGCGCCTGTCCGGGGAAATCAGGTAGATAGCCACCATGCTTAAGCGGGTTCTTGCGGTCTGCGCTGCAGCCGCCGTCACCGTTGCCACCTTCGCCGTCGCCCAGGAAGCGCGCCGCGCCCATCCGGACGTCTACGTCGTCAAGCGCGGCGACACGCTGTGGGACATCGCCGCGACCTTCCTGCAGAAGCCCTGGCTGTGGCCGGAGATCTGGCAGGCCAACCCGCAGATCGAGAATCCGCACCTGATCTATCCGGGCGACCGGATCAGCCTGGCCTATCTCAATGGCCAGCCGCAGGCGCGCATCGATCCGGGCCCGCGCACCGAACCGGTGATCGACGCGGTGCCGCTGTCGGAGATCGAGCCTTTCCTGCGCAAGCTCAGCGTGGTCGACTCGATCGAGGGCCTGCCCTACGTGGTCGGCCTCGAGGAGGATCGCCTGCGCAGCGCCGCCGGCCAGGTCGCCTACGTGCGTGGCCTTCCGGACGCGCAGCCGGGCCAGATGTATTCGATCGTGCGCCCGACCCAGCGCTATACCCGCGCCGAGCGCAAGGCCGGCGGCTCGTTCATGCTCCGCAGCAACGATCTCGACTTCCGCGGCGACGAGTTCGCCCGCAACTGGTCGGCGATCTGGCACGACGTCAACTACGGCAAGAACCGCGAGGCCCTGGGCATCGAGCTGATGCACCTGACCTCGGCGCAGGTCACCCGCGGCGAGGGCGGCGGCATCGAGGCCTCGACCCTGGTCCTGCTCGACGAGGGCCGCGAGGTCCGCATCGGCGACCGTATCGTGCCGCTCGACCCGCAGCCCTTCGACCTGCAGTTCTTCCCGCATGCGCCGGGCCCGGAGGTGGTCGAGGCCGCCTACGGCAAGTTCCAGGTGCTGGCGGTGGCCGACGGGATGTTCGGCGCCGGCCCGCGCCAGGTCGTCGCGCTCTCGGCCGGCAGCGCCGACGGCATCGACAACGGCACCGTGTTCTCGCTCTGGCGGATCGGCAGCATGCAGGCCGACGGCGTCTCCCACAGCAACCCGCTGGCCGCCGACAACGACCGCGTGCGCCTGCCCGACGAGTACGCCGGCACCGTGATGGTGTTCCGCACCTTCGACACGGTGAGCTACGGCCTGATCATGGACAGCATCAAGCAGGTCGAGGTCGGCTACGTCCTGAAGCACCCCGACGCGACGCGCTGAGCGCGACCCGCGCCGGATGACCCCGCGGCGCTCCGGAGACGGGGCGCCGCGTTTCGTTTTCCCACGGACGGGAGACGTCGCGACATGGAAGCACGGCACCTCGCCTGGCTCAGGCTGCTGCACGCGCGGATCGCGCCGGCGGCGCTGCGCCGGCTGCTCGACACCCATGGCGACGCCGGCGCGGCGCTCGCGGCGGGCGCCGCCGCCTGGCGCGCCGCCGGTGTCCGCGCGCCCGCGCGGGAGGCGCTGGCCCGGCCGGACCCTGACCGTCTCGCGGCCGCGGAGGCCTGGCTGCAGGCGGCCGGCCACCATCTGATCGGCTGGGACGATCCCGACTACCCCGCCCTGCTGCGGCGCCTGCCCGATGCACCCGCCGCCCTGTTCGTCGTCGGCGACGTGGATGCGCTGTGGCGGCCACAGGTCGCCGTGGTCGGCAGCCGCCACGCCAGCGCCGACGGCCGCGACATCGCCCGCCGCTTCGCCCGCGCCTTCGCCAGCGCCGGACTCGCGGTGACCAGCGGCCTCGCCGCCGGCATCGATGCCGCCGCGCACCGCGGCGCGCTGGACACCGGTGGTCACACCACGGCCGTGCTCGGCACCGGTCCCGACCTCGCCTACCCCCGCAGCCATGCCGGGTTGCAGGCCGAGATCGCCGCCGCCGGCACCGTGGTCAGCGAGCACCCGCCGGGAACGCCGCCCCTGCGCCCGCACTTCCCCGCGCGCAACCGGATCATCGCCGGCCTGGCCCTGGGCGTGCTGGTGGTCGAGGCGGCCGAGCGCAGCGGCGCGCTGATCACCGCGCGGCTGGCCGGCGAACTCGGGCGCGAGGTCTTCGCCATCCCCGGCTCGATCCACAATCCGCTCGCCCGCGGCTGCCACCGCCTGATCCGCCAGGGCGTGGCCCTGGTCGAGTCGCCCGGCGAGGTGATCGAGGGCCTGGGCGCCACCGCGGCCGAGCTCGCCGAGGCCCTGCGGGGCCGCCTGGCGGAGGACGCCGCCCCTCGATCCGCTCCGGAACGCAGCGTCCCCGCTGCGGTGCCGCCGGACCCCGACATGGCGCCGCTGCTGGCCGCGATCGGCTTCGACCCGGTGCCGCTGGACGTGATCGCCGAGCGCGCGGGATTGACGGTCCCTGCCACCTCCGCCATCCTGCTGCGCATGGAAATGGCGGCCCTGATCGCCTGTGAACACGGGCGCTACCGCCGCCATTCCCAGGGGACACGCCTCGATGCCCGCTTCGACGCGCCCCCGCATCCCACCGCGGCGCCTCCGGGCGCAGGCAGAGGTTGATGAAAGAGACCATCCTCGACGTACTGCTCTACCTGTTCGAACACTACTTCACCGAAGGCACGGACGCGGTCCGTGACCGCGACTCGCTCCAGAACGGCCTGCTCCAGGCCGGCTTCTCCCCGACAGAGATCAGCAAGGCCTTCGACTGGCTCGACGCGCTCGCCAGCCAGCGCCCGAGCGCGCCGCACGTGGCGCGCCCGGATGCGCCGGTGCGCGTGTACGCCGAGCCGGAACTGGCGCGGCTGGACGTGGAGTGCCGCGGCTTCCTGATGTTCCTGGAGGCCACCGGCGTGCTCGACGCCGACCAGCGCGAGCTGGTGCTCGACCGGGTCATGGCGCTCGACCAGGACGAGGTGGATCTCGACGACCTCAAGTGGGTCGTGCTGATGGTGCTGTTCAACCAGCCCGGCTCCGAGGCCGCCTACGCCTGGATGGAGAGCCAGATGTTCGAGGACGCGCCCGAGCCGGTGCACTGACGCCGGCGCACCCGCCGCGGCCGCATCGCGCCGCGGCTCCGATGGCGCCGTCCGCCCCTCCCGTGCGCCGTCGCGCGCGGCGTCGGCGTCGCGCGTACACTGCCGGCCCGCCAGCGGCGCGCTTGACAGTCCGCGCAGGGCTGGTGTCCCTTGAAAAAAGCATCCGGCCCGCGCACGTCGCGGGCCTCGGTTTCTTTACGCGTCGCACACGCCTGTGCGTGCAGAGCATCCCCGGACCATGGCCAAGAACCTCCTCATCGTCGAGTCGCCCGCCAAGGCCAAGACGATCAACAAGTACCTCGGCAGCGATTTCCACGTGCTCGCCTCCTACGGCCACGTGCGCGATCTGGTGCCGAAGGAGGGTGCGGTCGACACCGCGCACGGCTTCGCCATGCGCTACGACCTGATCGAGCGCAACGAGCGCCACGTCGATGCGATCGCCAAGGCCGCCCGATCCGCCGACGCGCTCTATCTCGCCACCGACCCGGACCGCGAGGGCGAGGCGATCAGCTGGCACGTCGCCGAGATCCTGAAGGAGCGCGGCCTGCTCGAAGGCAAGCATCTCTACCGCGTGGTGTTCAGCGAGATCACCCCGCGCGCGATCAAGGATGCGGTCGCGCATCCGCGGCAGATCTCCTACGACCTGGTCAACGCGCAGCAGGCGCGGCGTGCGCTGGACTACCTGGTCGGCTTCAACCTGTCGCCGGTGCTGTGGCGCAAGGTGCAGCGCGGGCTGTCGGCCGGCCGTGTGCAGTCGCCGGCGCTGCGCATGATCGTCGAACGCGAGGAGGAGATCGAGGCCTTCGTCCCGCGCGAGTACTGGTCGGTGGACGCCGACTGCCAGCATCCCGCGCAGCCCTTCGGCGCGCGCCTGGTCAAGCTCGACAACGAGAAGTTCCAGCAGTTCACGATCACCGACGGCGAGACCGCCGAATCCGCGCGCAGGCGCCTGCTGGCCGCGGCCAGCGGGGTGCTCGCGGTCACCGACGTCGACTCCAAGCAGCGCAAGCGCCGCCCGGCCGCACCCTTCATCACCTCGACCCTGCAGCAGGAGGCCTCGCGCAAGCTCGGCTTCACCACCTCGCGCACCATGCGCGTGGCGCAGAAGCTGTACGAGGGCGTGGCGCTCGGCGACGAGGGCACCGTCGGCCTGATCACCTACATGCGTACCGACTCGGTCAGCCTGTCGCAGGAGGCGGTGGCCGAGCTGCGCGACGTGATCGCCCGCGACTTCGGCACCCAGGCGGTGCCGGACCAGCCCAACGTCTACCAGACCAAGTCCAAGAACGCGCAGGAAGCGCACGAAGGCATCCGCCCGACCTCGGCGCTGCGCACGCCGGGCTCGGTGGCGAAGTACCTCGACGCCGACGGCCTCAAGCTCTACGAACTGATCTGGAAGCGGACCGTGGCCTCGCAGATGGTGCCGGCCACGCTCAATACCGTGTCGGTGGAGCTGGCCTGCAGCGCCGAGCACGCCTTCCGCGCGACCGGCACCACCGTCGTCGACCCCGGCTTCCTCGCCGTCTACGAGGAAGGCAAGGACCAGAAGGGCGCCGAGGACGACGAGCAGGGCCGCAAGCTGCCGCAGCTCAAGCCCGGCGACCGCATCCCGCTCGGCGCGATCCAGATCGCCCAGCACTTCACCGAGCCGCCGCCGCGCTATTCGGAGGCCTCGCTGGTCAAGGCGCTGGAGGAGTACGGCATCGGGCGCCCCTCGACCTACGCCAGCATCATCCAGGTGCTGCAGAACCGCGAGTACGTGTTCCTCGACAACCGCCGCTTCAAGCCCTCGGACGTCGGTCGCGCGGTGGCCAAGTTCCTCTCCGGCCATTTCAGCCAGTACGTCGACTACGACTTCACCGCGCACCTCGAGGACGAGCTCGATGCCGTCTCGCGCGGCGAGGAGGAGTGGGTGCCGCTGCTGGAGCGCTTCTGGAAGCCGTTCAAGTCCACCGTCGACGAGAAGATCGAGACGGTCGACAAGTCCGAGGCCACCGGCGCGCGCGAGCTGGGCACCGACCCCAAGAGCGGCAAGCCGGTGAGCGTCCGCCTCGGCCGCTTCGGGCCGTTCGCGCAGATCGGGACCAAGGAGGACGAGGAGAAGCCGGCCTTCGCCTCGCTGCGCCCGGGCCAGAGCATGCACACGCTCACGCTCGAGGAGGCGCTCGACCTGTTCCTGCTGCCGCGCACGCTCGGCGAGGACAAGGGCGAGCCCGTCACGGTCGGCATCGGCCGCTTCGGGCCTTTCGCCAAGCGCGGCAGCACCTACGCCTCGCTGACGAAGGAGGACGACCCCTACACCGTCGACCTCGCGCGGGCGCTGTTCCTGATCGAGGAGAAGGAGGAGATCGCGCGCAACCGCATCATCAAGTCCTTCGACGGCTCGACGATGCAGGTGCTCAACGGCCGCTTCGGGCCCTACATCTCCGACGGCGAGAAGAACGGCAAGATCCCCAAGGACCGCGAGCCGGCGTCGCTGACCCTGGCCGAATGCCAGCAGATCCTCGAGGAGACCGGCAAGCCGGTGCGGCGCTTCGGCCGCAAGGCCGCGACCAGGAAGGCGGCGGCGAAGAAGGCGCCGGCCAAGAAGGCGGCAAAGAAGGTCGCGACGAAGAAGGCCGCGAAGAAGGCGGCCACGAAGAAGGCCGCGCGGAAGACGGGCACCAGGAAGAACGTTGCCGAGCCGGCCGCGCCGCTGGCACCGGAGGACCTGCCGTTCTGAGGCCGCGCCGGCGGCGCGCGCCTGCCGATGCGATCGCGTCTCACCCCCCGAAAGCCGCGCCCAGCGCGGCTTTCGCGTTCACGGGGCCGTACCGGACGCCACCTAGCATGAGGCCGCCGCGTCGCCAGGCGCGGCCACCCACCACGGCGATCCGAGGCAGGCAGACCATGAGCGACACCCCGTTCCTCACCGACATCGAGACGATCCGCAGGCGCGCGCGCGAGCACATCGAGAACGGCGCCGTCACCGAGGGCTACAGGGCCGACCGCGAGACCGTGCTCAAGCTGCTCAACGAGGCGCTGGCGACCGAGATCGTGTGCACGCTGCGCTACAAGTTCCACTACTTCATGGCCACCGGCATCCACGCCAAGACCGCCAAGGCGGAGTTCGCCGAGCATGCGCAGGAAGAACAGGAGCATGCCGACCGCATCGCCGAGCGCATCACCCAGCTCGACGGCCGCCCCGACTTCTCGCCCGAGGGCCTGCTGACCCGCTCGCACTCGCAGTACGCCGAGGGCGCCAACCTGGTGGACATGATCAGGGAGGATCTCGTCGCCGAGCGCATCGCGATCGACACCTATCGCGAGATCGTGCAGTACATCGGCGATGCCGATCCGACCACGCGGCGCATGATGGAGGACATCCTCGCGACCGAGGAGGAGCACGCCGACGACATGAGCGAGCTGCTCGACAACCTGGGCGGGTGCGGCGAACCGGAGACGGTGTAGGCCCCGCTGCGGGACCGGGCGCGGTGGCGCGTGTCAGTCCTCGCGCGCCTGCACGTCGTAGGCGCGCACCTCCGGCGCCGCGTGCAGGGCGCGGCCGACGGCATCGGTGTCGACGCGGCCGCGGCGGCGCACCTGCACGCGCAGCTCGAACGTGCGTCCCTCGCGGTCGCAGCGCTGGCGCACGGCGGCGGCGTCGAAGCCGGCTGCGTCCAACAGTGCCTTGAGTCCGTGCGCGTCCAGCGCCGCATCGCGGTCCACGCGCACCTCGACCTCCGCCGTCTCGCGCCGCGGCAGCACCGCGTAGGCGAGGCGGAAGCCGGCCAGCACCACCAGCGCCGCCGCCGTGCCGAGCACGGCCGGCGCGTGCATGCCGACCCCGAACAGCAGGCCGAGCGAGGCGGTCATCCACAGCGAGGTGGCGGTGGTCAGCCCGCGGATCGAGAAGCCCTCGCGGAAGATCACCCCGGCGCACAGGAAGCCGATGCCGGTCAGCACGCCGTGCGCCATGCGCGTGGGGTCGGTGACGATCGATTCGCCCGGGACCAGATGGATGTCCCACTCGGCCTGGCGCGTCGCCGCGAACATCAGCAGGCTGGAGGCCAGGCACACCATGGTGTGCGTGCGCAGCCCCGCGGGACGGCCCTTGTACTCGCGCTCCAGCCCGATCAGGATGCCCGCGACTAGGCTCCCGAGCACCGGCCACAGCAGCGGCGCGAACTGTTCCTGCAGGGTGGAGAACGACATGGTCCGGCGACGTCGGGGCTCACGCGCCGCAACGCGCGGCGTGATGTCGGCACACGCTAGCGCCGCCGCCATCAACGCCGCGCGAGCGCACCGTCAGGGCCGGCCCTGCGCCTGCGCCGCGGCGTCCGTCTCCGCATCCCCGTCGTCGTCGCGGAGGGTGCGGATGTTGACGACCCCGGGGAAGTCCAGCGTCCGGGTCGGGAACGCGAAGTCGATGCCCTGCTCGCCGAAGCGGCGCACCAGCTCGAGGTTGATCTCCTGCTGCACGTCCATGTACGCGTTGAAGTCCGGCACCTGCATGATGTAGACGACCTCGAAGTCGTAGGACGATTCGCCGAAGGCCTTGAAGTGGGCGCGGTCGAACTTGGCCCGCTCCTGCGCCTCGACGATCTCGCGCACCGTCTGCGGGATGCCGGCGAGCTTGGCGTGCGGCGTCGAATACAGCACGCCGAAACCGAACACGATGCGCCGGGTCTCCATGCGCTTGTAGTTGCGCACCCGGGTCGAGAGCATGTCGCTGTTGGAGAAGATCAGCTGCTCGCCCGAGAGGCTGCGCAGGCGCGTGGTCTTGAGGCCGACGTACTCGACCGTGCCCGCGTACTCGCCGACGACGACGAAGTCGCCGATCACGAAGGGCTTGTCGATCACGATCGACAGCGACGCGAACAGGTCGCCGAGGATGTTCTGCACGGCCAGCGCGACCGCGATGCCGCCGACGCCGAGACCTGCGATCAGGGCGGTGATGTCCACGCCCATGTTCTGCAGGATCACCAGCAGCAGGATCGACCACAGCACCACCTGGCCGATGAAGCTCACCGCGCCCAGGCTGGTGGCCGCGCCGATGTTGGTGTCCTGCGCCTTCGCCTTCGAGCGGTCGATCCAGAAGCTGATCTGGCGCATGCCCCACAGGCCGATCTGCACGAACAGCGCGACGGCGGCGAGCTTGCCGGCGATGTCGTAGGCGCGCGGTGGCAGTTCCAGCGCCTGCACGCCGAAGTTGAGCGCAGGGAAGAACAGCAGCCACATGCGCGTGCCGCGCAGGCTGTGCACCACCGAGGCGAACACGTCGTGCACGGCGTGCTTCGACAGCGCGCCCAGGCGGTTGATCAACACCCACTTGACGACCATGAAGACCGCCAGGGCGAGCACGGTGATGCCGGCCGCGGTGATCCACGCCAGGAGCGTGTTGTCCAGCACCTCGTAGTCGGTGATCCAGTTCATCCTCTCTCCTTCGTCGAACGCCCGGTGTGTGGCGGCAGGCGCGACCGCAGCGCCCGCGCGACGGGCAACCGCCACAGGATGCAGGCGTGCGCGTCGACGCGATGCCCACGTCAAGACGCGGGCGGGGGGATGCGCTACGGTGCGCGGTCCATGTCAGCCGCGCCGACGCCCCCGTGCCGTCTCCCTCCGACCCCCGCCCCGAACCGCCGGAGCAGCCGCTGCCCAGCGACTGCTGCGAGAGCGGCTGCGACCCCTGCATCTTCGATCTCCACGCCGAGGCCCTGGCCGAGTACCGCGCGGCGCTGGCGGCATGGCGCGCGCGGCACCCGGAGGCGGAGGACTGAACGTCGCGCGCGCCGCAGCCCGTCACGCTAGGATCCGCGGCTCGACCGGGGAGCGTGCGATGCGGATCGGACTGTTGATGCTGGCCAGCCTGTGCCTCGCGGGATGCTCCTGTGGCCGCGACCCCGCCCCCGAACCGCCCGCCGCGGCGCCCGGGGCGACCGTGGAGCAGGCGGCGCCCGCCGAACCGGTCGCGGCTTCCGCGCCGGACCCGCAGGCGCTGCTCGCGCAGGAACGCACCACCACCGCGCTGATGGCGGCGGTCTCCACCGTGCACGCCTATCTCGCGGCGCTGACCCGGCGCGACATGGCCGCGGCCGACGGCTTCTGGGTCGGCGGACATCCGCCTGCCCCTGCCGGCGACGGCAGCCTGCGCGCGATCGACGACCTGCGCTCGGCGCAGATCCGCAACGGCCGCGCGCGGCCGCTGGACGCGGAGACGCCGCCGCGCAGCATCGAGGTGCCGATCCGCCTGCGCGTGCAGGCCGCCAGCGGATCGCGGCGCATCGAAGGCTGGTACCGCGTCACCGCCGACCCGTCCGGCGCAGGCTGGCGGATCAGCGACGCCGCGCTGCAGCCGGTGCTCGAGTAGCGCGGTTCAGGCGAACCCGCCGAGATGGCGGACCAGGATCAGGCTGCCCATCCCGATCAGCACCACGCCGCCGACCAGTTCGGCACGGCGGCCGACCACGGCGCCGAGGGCGCGCCCGAGCATCATGCCCAGGGTCACCATGACGAAGGTCGTCGCGCCGATCACCGCGGCGGCGACAAGGACGTCGACATCCATGAAGGCCAGACCCACGCCGACGGCGAGCGCGTCGATGCTGGTGGCCACCGCCGTGGCCGCCAGCAGCCAGAACGAGTGCGGGCGCGCGCGCGGCCCCTCCGCCGGGGCGGGTTCGGCGCGCAGCGCCGCGACGATCATCCGCGCGCCGAGAACCGCGAGCAGGGTGAACGCGATCCAGTGGTCCCAGGCGCGTGCGTGACGCGCCGCCACGCTGCCGAGCGCCCAGCCCAGCAGCGGGGTCAGCGCCTCGATCGCGCCGAAGATCAGGCCCGCGCGCAGCGCCTCGCGCAGACGCGGCGCCGCCATGGCGGTGCCCTTGCCGATCGCCGCGGCGAAGGCGTCGGTGGACATCGCGAAACCGAGCAGGAGCGTGGAGACAGGTGTCATTGCGGGATCCGGCGGGCGCTGCGCGGCCACGGCAGGCCGGCGCCGCCCGACCGCATTGCGCCGACATGCCGATGGTCTCGCCAACCAGGACGGCTGCCCGCACCACGGCGCGTGCGCCGAGTCTGTTGATGCGGGCGCTTCCGCGAAGCGCGGAAGCAGGCTACTCCCCAACGAATCCGAGCATTCTACCAGCGCCGCGCGCGGGACGACCCTTCAGGTCCTGGGCGGCACCGGCGCGGGTTCGGCCGCGGCGGGCGGATGCGGAGTCTCGGCGGTCGGCACCAGACGCTGCGCGAGCGCCTTGTAGATCGGCACCTTGCACACCAGCGCGGACGCGCCGCGCGCGACCAGCACCACCGCCAGGATCGGCAGCAGCAGGGCATGGTTGTCGGTGAGCTCGATCGCGATCACCGCCGAGGTCAGCGGCGCCTGGGTCACCCCCGCGAGGTAGGCGGTCATGCCCAGCAGCACCATCGCGCGCGGGTCGACCGCCGGCAGCAGGACCGAGAGGTTGTGGCCGACGCCGGCGCCGACCGCGAGCGCCGGCGAGAACAGCCCGCCGGGGATCCCGGCCAGGTAGGAGAGCAGGTTGGCGGCGAACTTGACCACGCCGTAGTCGTGCCCGACCGCCTCCACCGCCCCGCCCTGCAGCAGTTCCCGTGCCTGCTCGTAGCCGGTGCCGAAGGTGCCGGGCCCGGCGCCGATGCCGAGCAGGGCGAGCAGCACGCCGCAGGCAGCGGCGAACAGGATCGGGCTGCGCCCGCGCAGGCGCCCGAGCCAGCGCGGGCGCCCGTCCATGGCCGCCACCACCGTGCGCGCGAACAGGCCGCCGAGCAGGCCGCACACCACGCCGCACAGCGCGACCGCAAGCCAGCCCTGCCCCAGCGGCAGGCGCGCGGTGACATGGCCGAAATAGGCGTAGTCGCCGAGGATGCCCAGCGACACCACGCCGCCGATGATCACCGCGGTCAGCAGCGCGCCGGAAAAGCGGTGCTGGTAGGTGCCGCTGAGTTCCTCGATCGCGAACACCACGCCCGCCAGCGGCGCGTTGAACGCGGCGGCGATGCCGGCCGCGCCGCCGGCGAGCAGGAAGCGCGAAGCCTGGTACTCGTCGCCGAAGCCGAGCCGGCGGCCGAGCGTATGCATGATGCCGGCGCCGACGTGGACGGTCGGCCCCTCGCGTCCCACCGAGGCGCCGCCGAGCAGGGCGAGCACGGTCAGCACCAGCTTGCCGGCCGACACCCGCAGCGAGAGCTGGGCCTCGCGATAGCCGGGCTCGGGCCGCTCGAGCGAGGCGATCACCTGCGGAATGCCGCTGCCGCGCGCGCTGCGCAGCCGTCCCGTGGTCGCCCACGACAGCAGCGCGAACATCGCCGGCGTGATCGCCAGCGCCCACCACGGCGACACCGCCGTGGCGCGGGCGAAGAGTCCGAAGGCCGCGTCGCTGGCCTTGGCGAAGACGATGGCGACCAGGGCCACGGCGACGGCACCGGCCCAGAGCGCGACGTGGCGTTTCCAGCCGGGATCCGCGATCAGGCGGCGCAGGCGCGCGCGCGGGCCGGATGACGGCTCGGGCGAAGTGTTCTCCATCCGCGCAGTGTCGCATGGGCCCCGCGCGCCACGGTCGCCACGCCCGACCTCATGCGCCGCGCGCGGCCGCGGCCAGGCGCGCGACATCCACGCGCACGAACGTCGAATCGCCGAGCGCGGTGACCTGGCCGTCGGCCAGCACCTCGCACAGCACCCGCGTCCTGCGCGCCACCTCGCCCTCGACCCGCGCGCGCAGGGTCAACGGCACGCCCATCGGCGTCGGCCTGCGGTAGTCGAGCCCCAGGTGCGCGGTCACGCACTCGATCCGCGGCAGGCTGCCCGGCGCGCGCCCTTCGGCGCGGTAGTGCCAGGCCATCGCGGTCCAGTTCGAATGGCAGTCCACCAGCATCGCCAGCAGGCCGCCGTAGACCAGCCCGGGCCATCCGCTGAAGGTCGCGTCCGGCAGATGCGTCGCGACCACGTGCACCCCGTCCGCATCCCAGCGACTCTTGATGCGCAGCCCCGCCGGGTGCGCGCTGCCGCAGCCGTAGCAGATGCCGTCGGGCGCGGCGAGGTCCTGGAGGGAGTCGGGCATGGCGAGGAGTGGGTTGGGTTGGGTTGGGTTGGAGCCTGGAGCCTGGAGCCGGGGAACGGGGAACGGGGAACGGGGAACGGGAGGCTAACGCGAGCGGGCGAAGTCATCGCGTCCGACCGAAACGCAGAATTTCCACTCCAGATCGACCTCCCGATTCCCGATTCCCGATTCCCGAATCCCTGTTCCCTGTTCCCTGTTCTCTGTTCCCTGCCCCTGCCCCTGCCCCCGCTACACCCGACTCACCCATGCGCCCCGCTGCCGCGACCGAAGCGCGCTTCCATCAGATCGACTTCGCGCACCAGCCTGGCGAGCAGGCCGTCGTCGATCTCGCGCAGGCGGCGCATGCGGTAGAGCTCGTCGCGTTCGGCGGCCAGGGTCCGGAGCCAGATGCCGCGTTCGGCATCGGCGACCTGCAGGCCGCGCTGCGCGTCCTCGGCGGCGCTCTGGCCGTAGTCGAGGCGGCGGCGGTAGACGCTCTCCACGTGCGCGGAGGCCTCGTTGCGGACCTCGTCGTTGGCGAGGATGCCGGTGCGGTCCATGCCCAGTTCCTCGAGCCGGCGCAGCGCGGCCTCGGCGGCCTGCGCGCGCGCATGGCCCTCGCTCGCGCCCTGCGGCGGCTGCGGCAGTTCGGGCAGGTCGCGGGCCAGGAGCGGCAGGCCGATGCTGGCGATGACCAGCGACAGCAGGATCACGCCCATGGCCAGGAAGATCGCCAAGTCGCGCGCCGGGAACGGGCTGCCGTCGGGCAGCACCAGCGGCAGGGTCAGCACGCCGGCCAGGGTGATCGCGCCGCGCACGCCGGCGGTCGCGGTCACCGCGAGCGTGCGCACGTGCGGCCGGCCCTCGGCATCGCCGCGACGGGCGCGGCGGAACAGGCTGAAGCGCACCGAGGTCCAGACCCAGGCGAAGCGCAGCAGGCCCAGGGCCACCGTGATCGCGAACACGTAGGCGACCAGCGGGCCCGGTCCACTCGCGCCGACCGAGGCGGCGACCTCCGGCAGGCTGCGCAGGATGCGCGGCAGCTGCTCGCCGAGCATCACGAAGATGATGCCGTTGAGGCTGGTCTGCACCATGTCCCACACCGCGTTGCGCTGCATGCGCGTGGCCGCGAGCGGGCGGCCGGAGAGTTCGGCGTAGTGCATGGCGATGCCCGCCGCGGCCGCGGCGAGGATGCCCGACACGTGCAGGTGCTCGGCGACCAGGTAGGCGGCGAAGGGCATCAGCAGGCTGACCAGGATCTGGATGCCCGGCTCCTCGCCCACGCGGCGCACCAGCCTGCGGTTGAGCAGGCCCACCAGCCAGGTCACCGCCAGCCCGACCAGCAGGCCGCCGCCGGCGACGGTGAGGAAGCTCAGCGAGGCCGCGCCGATGGAGAAACCGCCGGTCACCGCCGCGGCCACCGCGAAGCGGAAGCACACCAGGCCCGAGGCGTCGTTGAGCAGGGACTCGCCCTCGAGGATGTGCATCAGCCGCGGCGGGATGGGGGCGTTCGCCGCCACCGCCGACACCGCGACCGGATCGGTCGGCGACAGGATCGCCGCCAGCGCGAAGGCCACCGCCAGCGGCATCGCCGGGATCAGCCACTCGATGAACAGGCCGATGCCGACGACGGTCGCGAACACCAGGCCGACCGCCAGGGTCAGGATCGGCCGCCAGTCGCGGAAGAACGCGCCCTTGGGGATGCGCCAGCCGTCGAGGAACAGCAGCGGCGGGATGAACAGCAGGAAGAAGATGTCGGGATCGAGCGCGACGTCGAAGCCGAAGCCGTAGGACAGCACCGCGCCGCCGGCGATCTGCAGCAGCGGCAAGGGCAGGCGCACGGGAAGCAGGCGCGCGACGAACCCGCAGACCACGACCGTCAGCAGGAACACCAGCACCATCGTCACCACGTCCATCGACGCACCCGCTCCCGCCGCCATCCGTCCCGCACCGGTGCGGGACGCCGGACTATACCGAACGCACCCGCACCCCCTCGCAGCCCGTCCACGAAGATGAACCACCGCCACCCGGCGAGCGCATGCTGCCCGCGCTTTCACCGCGCCGTCGGCAGCCTGCCGGCCTCCCACGAGGAAGCCTGCCGATGCCCCTGCTGCGACCGATCCTGACCGCCGTCCTGCTGATGCCGCTCGCGCTGCCCATCGCCGCGCAGCCGGCGCCGCCCACGCCCGGCTTCGATGCCGCGGCCGTGGACGCCGCCGGCGAGGGGCCGGTCGACGATGGCGCGGAAGGCCCCGTGGTGCTGCGCGCACAGGTGCTGCTCGACCGCGCCCGCTTCTCGCCCGGCGAGATCGACGGCCGCTACGGCAGCAACATGCGCCGCGCGATCGAGGGCTTCCAGCGCAGCCGCGACCTGCCCGTGAGCGGCGAGGTCGACGCCGCGACCTGGGCCGCGCTCGACGATGGCGCGCCCGCGCTGGCCGACTACACGGTGGCCGAGGCGGACGTGACCGGGCCGTTCCGGCCGCTGCCCGAGGGCATGATGGCGCGCGCGGACATGGACGGGCTCGGCTACGAAAGCGCCGCCGAGGCGCTGGGCGAGCGCTTCCACGTCGCCCCTGCGGTGCTCGAAGCGCTGAATCCCGGCGCCGACCTCGCGACCGCCGGCACCGTGCTGCGCGTGCCCAACGTCGTCGGGGTGCCGCCGCTGCCGGAGATCGAGTCGGTGGAGGTGAGCGCGGGCGACTCGGTGCTGCGCCTGCGCGACGCGCAGGGCGCGGTGGTGGCGCAGTTCCCGGCGTCCTCGGGCAGCGAGCACGACCCGCTGCCGATCGGCGAGTGGACGATCAACGGCGTCGGCCGCGAACCCGTATTCGAGTACGACCCGAGCCTGTTCCACGACGCCGATCCGGGCGACCGCGAGGCCACGCTGCCGCCGGGCCCGAACAACCCGGTGGGGCCGGTGTGGGTCGACCTGTCCAAGCCGCACTACGGCATCCACGGCACCCCCGAGCCGGCGCACGTGGGCAAGACCCAGTCGCACGGCTGCATCCGCCTGACCAACTGGAGCGCGCAGACGGTGGCCGACGCGGTGCGCCCCGGCATGACCGCGGAGCTGGTGCCGTGAGCCGCGCCCGCGCGTGGCTCGTGCCGGCGGCGTGGGCGCTGGCCCTGGGGCCGGCGGCGGCGCAGAACCCGCAGCCGGTGCCCGCGGCGGTCGAACCGGAGACGGCGACGCCGCCGTTGCCGGAGCGGCTGCGCAGCCACGCACTGATCGTTCCGGTGGAGGGTGTCATGCCCGATGCGCTGGCCAACACCTTCGACGATGCGCGCAGCCAGGGACGCGTGCACGAGGCGATCGACATCATGGCCGCGCGCGGCACGCCGGTGCTGGCCGCCGACGATGGCACCGTCGAGAAGCTGTTCGACAGCGAGCCTGGCGGGCTCACCGTCTACCAGTTCGATCCCAGCCGCGAGGTCATCTACTACTACGCCCACCTCGACCGGCGCGCCGACGGCCTCGCCGAGGGACAGGTGCTGCGGCGCGGCGAGGTGATCGGCTACGTCGGCAGCACCGGCAACGCCAGCGCGGACGCGCCGCACCTGCACTTCGCGGTGATGCTGCCCGGGCCGGAGAAGCGCTGGTGGGAGGCCAGCGCGATCAATCCCTATCCCCTGCTCACGCGCCCGGCGGTGCCTGCCGCAGTGGAAGACCCGGCAGCGACGCCGTCCGGCGCGGCCGATCCGCGCTGAAGCGCCCGCGCCGCCACGACGGCCCGTCGCGCCTGTTCAGTGCGACGGGTCCTTGGTGCGCGTGCGCGAGACGGCGGTGACGATGCCGATGCCGAGCAGCACCACCGCGCCGGCCACGATCCACGGCGTCGGCACGCCGGCCAGGGTGGCGCCGTAGGTCAGCCCGGCGATCACGATCACCATGCCCACGAGGTAGAGCGCGAAGGACGACATGCGAAGGGTCCCGAAACCAGGGGAGCCGGAGACTAGGAAGCGCCCGGTGTGGGAGGCATGAAATCGCGCCGCCGCGCCTGCCCCTCCCGCGGATGGCCGGGCTGTGGAAGGGGCGCGGCACGGCGGACGTCCGGCGAGCTCAGAAACGTCCGCGCAGGGTCGCGCCGTAGAGCCGCGGCGCGCCCTGGATGAAGGTCGGCGTGCCGAACAGGCGCCCGGTGTTGCCGGCGTCGATCAGGTAGTCGGTGTCGGCCAGGTTGGAGCCGTACACGCCCAGATCCCAGCGGCCGTCGCCGAAGGTCACGCCGGCGCGCAGGTTGTAGAGCGCATAGCCCGGCTGCTCGATGCCGTCGGTGTTGTCGTCCTCGAAGTAGACCTGGGAGCGCCAGTTCCAGCTCGGACGCAGGTACAGCCGCGTGCCGGCGGCGATGTCCCAGCCGAGGTCGAGGCCGGCCGAGGCGCTGTGCTCGGGGGTCAGCCGGAAGCGGTTTCCGGCGAGCTCCTGCGCGTTGCCGTCGTCGTCGGTGTCGTCGAAGCGCGCATCGATCCAGCCGTAGTTGAAGAACACACCGACGCTGTCGCTCGCGCGCCAGCTCAGCGCAACCTCCGCGCCGTCGGCCGTGGCGTTGCCGCCGTTGGCGGTGACGTACAGCAGGGTGTCGTCGTCGCGTACCGAGGTCTGGAAGTTCGTGTACTCGTAGTGGAACAGGGCAAGGTCGTAGACGAGCCCGCCGCCGGCCATCGCGCCCTTGATGCCGGCCTCGCTGCTCCATACGAGCTCCTCGTCGATCACTTCCGAACCGAAGGCGTCGACGTTGATCACGTTCGGCCTGCGCCCGCGCGAGATCGACGCGTAGCCGCGCAGGTCGTCGGCGAAGGCGTAGTCGACGACGAAGCGGCCGACCGCGCTCTCGAAGGTCTCGCTGCGGGTCAACCAGCCCTCGGTGGGCGCGAACAGGATGTTGGTCGGTGCGGTCGGATCGGGGCTGCCGCCGAGGCCGGCGAGGCCGAGGAAGCTGGGCACGCCGTAGAAGTCGGCGCGGTAGCCGGCGGTGGTGTCCTCCCGGGTGCCGCGCAGGCCGAGGGTGAGGTTGAGGCGCTCGGTCACCGCGAAGGTGCCGTCGGCGAACAGCTCCCAGGCGTCGGTCTCGCCGGAGTTGGCGTAGCTCTCCTGGTGGAAGGGCTTGAGCGGCAGGACCACGCCGGGTGCGATGGGCAGCATGTCGACCAGCGTGTTCGGCGTGCCGTCGGGCAGCAGCGGCGGCACGCCCAGGCCCACCGCCGGCAGGGTGATGAAGCTGCGCTCGTCGGTGCTGAACGGCACCGACTGCGTGCCGCTCTCGTGGAAGTAGGACAGCCCGCCGAAGCCGGTGAAGCGGCCGCCGCCGTCGTAGTTGAAGCGGAACTCGTGGCTGACCTGGCGGCCCTGCGAATCCTCGGCGAACTCCAGTGCGTGGATCTGCGCGCCGTCGGCGTCGAACTCCTCGACCGAATCGAAATCGCGCCAGCCGGTGATCGTGGCCAGCGACCAGGCGTCGTCGAGCATGAAGTTGCCGAGCAGGGTCGCGCCGCGCACGGTCCGATCGAGGCCGAGGTCCTCGCCGCGGTTGAGGTCGGCGGTCCGGTCGAGCACGTCGAGGCTGCCTGCGCGGGTCGGGATTGAGCCGCTGCGGAAGGCGGTGCCCGGCGGCGTGTCCTTCTGGTAGTTGAGGATCAGGTCGAGCGTATCGGTGTCGCGCAGGTCGAGGCGGAAGCTGGCGCGCAGGGCATTGGTGTCCTTGCCGTTGAGGTCGCCGCCGGAGAGGTTCTCGACGAAGCCGTCGCGCTTCTCGTGGAACACGGCGATGCGCCCGAACAGCACGTCGTCGACGATGGGCGCGTTGGCATGGGCCTCGGCCAGCGAAGACGAGTAGTTGCCTGCGCCGAGGGTGAAGCCGGCCTCGCTGCCGTCGAAGGCCTTGTTCTGGATGAAGTGCACCGCGCCGATCTGCGCGCCGCGGCCGAACAGCGTGCCCTGCGGGCCGCGCAGCACCTCCACGCGCTCGAGGTCGAAGGGCTGCACCACCGAGCCGCGCGACTTGGAGATCGACACCCCGTCCTGGAACACCGACACGCGCGGCTCGACGTTGGCCTCGCCCGAGTCCGAGGTGATGCCGCGGATGACGAAGCCGGGGTTGTTCGGACTCTGCTCCTGCACCTGCAGGCCTGGCACCAGGTTGCCGATGTCGGAGACGTTGCGCACGTCGTAGTCGTCCAGGAACCCGCCGGAGTAGGCGCTGATCGCGATCGGCACCTCCTGCACCTGCTGCTCGCGCTTCTGCGCGGTGACGATCATCGCGTCGAGCCGCACCGCCTCCTCGCTGCCGCGCGCGGAGGCCGGGTCCTGGGCGAAGGCGGCGGCGGGCAGCGCGGCGGCGGCGAGGCCGGCGCGCAGGGCGATGACGAGCGGATGGCGGCGATGCGGCATGCAGGAGTTCCCCTTCGCAGTTGCGTGCCGCGCGATGCGGCACGAAAGCCGCGCAGGGTCGAGGCCACGGATTGCGCGGGGGTGACATGCGGATAACGCGGCGGTGACGCGGCGAACGCGACGAGTGCTGTCAACGCACGGTCATCCGCGCCCCGTATTCCTGCGCGCTTCCCTCACCGCCACACCGAGTCGCCGTGCACCCGATGGACCGCCGCCGCTTCCTCAAGACCGTCGCCCTGACCGCGGGCGCCGCCGCCGTGACGCCGGCCGGGCGCGTGCTCGCCGCCATGGCCGCCGACGCCGTGCGCGTCTCGCGCCGCCATTTCCCGCAGTCGGTCGCCTCCGGCGATCCGCGCCCGGACCGCGTGCTGCTGTGGACGCGCGTGGAAGTCGCGCCGCTGCCGCGCAGCGTGCGCGTGCAGGTCGCCGAGGATGCCGCCTTCACCGCGCTGCGGGTGGACCGCGAGGTGGCGGTGAGCGCGGAGGCCGACGGCTGCATCAAGGTGCGCATCGAGAACCTTGCCCCGGGCCGCGTCTACCACTACCGCTTCCTGATCGACGACGACGGCGCGTTCCTGGCCTCGCCGCACGGCAGGACCCGCACCGCCCCGGCGCCGGACGCCGACGTGCCGGTGCGCCTGGCCTTCCTGAGCTGCCAGGACTACGGCGGGCGCTGGTACAACAGCCTGGTGCCGCTGCTCGACGAGGAGCTCGATTTCGTCCTGCACCTGGGCGACTTCATCTACGAGACCACCGGCGATCCGCAGTTCCAGAGCGAGAGTCCCGAGCGCCGCATCGTGTTCGAGGACGCCGCCGGCGCCATCGACCTGGGCGAGCCGGGCGCCGGCTTCCAGGCCGCGCGCAGCCTGTCGAACTACCGCCAGATCCACCGCAGCGTGCGCGGCGACAGCGTCCTGCAGGCCCTGCTCGAGCGCACGCCGCTGGTGGCGATCTGGGACGACCACGAGTTCTCCGACGACTGCTGGCAGGACCACGGCACCTACCTCGACGGCCGCGACGACGAGGGCGACGCCGAGCGCCGTCGCAACGCCGAGCAGGCCTACTTCGAATACATGCCGGTCGACGTGGAGGTCGGCGACGACGCGACCCTGCCGGTCGACCGCGAGCGCCTGTTCCCCAACGTCGCCCTGTACCGCAGCCTGCGCTTTGGGCGCGCGCTGGAACTGGTGCTCACCGACTATCGCAGCCTGCGGCCCGACCACCTCATCCCCGAGGACGCCTTCCCCGGCACCGTGGTCTACGACCGTGCGGCGCTCGAGGCGCGGCTGCCGAAGCTCGGCCTCGACTATGCCAGCCTGGTGCCGTCGCTGATCCCCTACGTCGACCTGCGCGGCGACGCACGCCGCGCGCTGCGCACCGCCGCGCGCATGGCCATCGCGCAGGGCTACCGCGGCGCCGGCCTCGACGAACGCGAGGCGCAGGCCCGCGCCGAGGCCGCGACCGGCGGCACCATCGCGCTGCCGGTGCTGGCGCAGTTCCTCGCCGCCTACAACGCGGGCGTGCCGGCCGCGGCGCGGGTGGCGCCGCCGGACACGGCCGGCCTCGACCGCGGCCTGCCGTGGCTGGCGCTGGGCAAGACCCAGCTGTTCAGCGCGATCGGCGCGCGCTACCTGGTGGTCAAGGACAGCTTCGACCTGTTCGCCGCACTGCGCGCGCTCGACGGCGCGCCCGGCGCCTATGGCCCGGCCCAGCACACTTGGCTGGCCGAGCGCCTGCAGGGCAGCGACGCGCGCTTCAAGATCGTCGCCAGCTCGGTGTCGTTCACCTCGCTGGTGCTGGACCTGGCTCGCCCCGAGCTGCAGGCGCCGGAGGCGATGCGCCGACGCTTCTATCTCAACGTCGACCACTGGGACGGCTTCCCGCAGGAGCGCGAGCGCCTGCTCGGCGAGCTGTTCGATCCTGCCGGAGGGGTGATCCTGCTCTCCGGCGACATCCACGCCGGCTTCGCCACCCAGCACAGCGCGGCGACGGTCGAATTCACCACGCCGGCGGTGTCGTCGGAGACGCTGAAGGGCATCCTCGCGCGCAGCAGCGCCGGCGAGGGTGCGCAGGCCGACGCCGGGCGGCGCATGGTCGCCGCGCTCGACGAGCTGTTCCGGTCCGGCTTCGCGCCGCTGCGCTACGTGCAGACCGAGCGCCATGGCGCGGGGCTGCTCGCGCTCGAGGGCGATCACGCCGCGGCGCGCTTCCTCGAGCTGCCCGCCGGCGCCGTCGCCGAGAGGCTCTACGACGACCGTCCCGGGCTGGCGGCGCAGGTGCGGACGCGTCGCTTCGCCTTCACCCGCGACGACATGCGCCTGCGCGCGCTGGACTGACGGCGCCTCAGGCGACGATGGGACTGGCCGGGCCGTCCGGCGGGCGCTCGGCGTCCTCGCGCTCGTGGGTGCCGATCAGGAGCCCGCAGGCCAGCACGTGACCGCGCAGCGCCTCGACCAGGGCGCCGCGCCCGGCGCCGGGGTCGTCGGGGACGTGATCGAGCGCGAACACCTGGATCGCGTACCGGTGCGCGCCGTGCCCCGGCGGCGGGTCGGGCGGCAGGTAGGCGTGGCGGAGGTAGGAGTTGCGCCCGAGCTCGGGCGCGTCGTCGCGCGCGGCGTCGAGCGCGCCCTCGTCGAGCATGCCGTCGGCGCCGGGGAGGTTCCAGGCGATCGCGTGGACCAGGGGCTGCGGTGTCGGGCTGTCGGCGTCCTCGATCAGCACGACCACGCTCGCCGCGCCGTCCGGCACGCCGTTCCACTGCACCGGCGGCGAGCGGCCGTCGCCGTCGGCGGTGAAGCGCAGCGGCATCGGCCTGCCGTCGTCGATGGCCAGACTGGTCACCAGCAGCGGGCGCACGCCCTCGCCGAGCGCATCGCCGTGGATCACCAGGCGGTCCAGGCCGGGGCGCACCTCGCGCAGCGCGTGGCCCAGCGCTTCGGGGAGTTTCTCGAGCATCGCGGTCTCCGGGGAACGGGGAACGGGAATGGGGAATGGGGAGCGGGAAACCCGGATGCTCGCCGGCCCCCAGTGATGCGGGCGTCGGGCCGGCCCGGATGGCCTGCGCGTCCGCGCCCGGCTAGCATGCGCGCCGGGCCGGCGAAGGACCGGCCCGTTCGGCGTCGGTGGTCCCAGGGGGCCGGTGCTCAGCCGTTCCGAGAAACCGGGCCCATGTTCCGTACATCCTCAATCCTGCCGGGGCTGCTCCTTGGCGCCTTGCTCCTGCTCGCCGCGTGGGCGCCGTCCGCGCGGGCGGCGGATGCGTGGGCGCCGTTCGAGTCGCTGTGGTTCGAGCACGTCACCGTGCGCGACGGCCTGCCGCACTCCACCGTCACCAGCATCGTGCAGGACCGCCACGGCCTGGTCTGGATGGGCACCTTCGGCGGCCTGGTCCGCTACGACGGCCACCGCATGCAGGTCTACTCCGAGGATCCGGACGAGACCCGCGGCCTGCCCGACGTCTACGCGCGCACGCTGCTGCCGCTGGCCGACGGCAGCCTGCTCGTCGGCACGAACGCCGGCGGCCTGGTCCGCCACGACCCGCGCGACGGTCGCTTCCTGCGCTACCCGGTGGGCGGACCCGGCGGCACCGCGGACGCCAAGATCTTCGCCCTGGCCGCGGCGCGCGACGGCGGCGTGTGGATCGCCACCGAGGCCGGCGTCGACCGTCTCGACCCGGCGAGCGGCCGTATCGCGGCGGTGCCGGGACCCGGCGAAGTGCCCGGCATGGCGCGGCGCACCTTCACCGTCCTCGAGGACCGCGACGGCGCGCTGTGGGTCGGCGGCGATACCGGCCTGTTCGTCCGCCGCGCCGGCAGCGACCGCTTCGTCGCTGCCGCCGACGGCCAGCCGGCCGCCGCGGCCGCGGCGCTGCGCGAGCAGGTCTGGGCCCTGCACCAGGACCGCGCCGGGCGGCTGTGGGTCGGCACCGGCCGCCACGGCGTGCTGCGGATCGCGACCGACGGCCGCGCGGTCCTCCCGCCGGGCCTCGGCGGCGACGGGCCGATCAGCCGGCGCACGGTGCGCTCGATCCTCGAGCTCGACGACGGCGAGGTCTGGATCGCCACCGACGGCGCCGGCCTGGTCACGGTGCAGCCGGACGGCCGCGTGCGCGCGGTGCGCCACGACCCGGCGCTGCAGTCCTCGCTGCCCGGCGACATCACCCGCGCGGTGTTCCAGGACCGCAGCGGGCTGGTCTGGATCGCGACGGAAGTCGGCGCGGCGCGCCACGATCCCGGTGCCCGCGGCGTGTTCTCGATGCTGGCCTCGCCGCTGCAGGACACCACGCTGTCCGACCCCAACGTGCACACCATCTTCGTCGATCCGCGCGGGCGGATCTGGCTCGGCGAGGGCATGGGCCGGATCGACGTGCTCGATCTCGCGGCCGGACGCCTGCACCGCATCGCCCTCACCGGCGGCCAGGCCGGGCGCGACGTGCAGGCCTTCGTGATCGGCCCCGACGGTGCGGTGTGGGCCGGGGCGCAGGGCATCGCGCGCATCGATCCCGAGACCTTCGCGGTCACCCCGGGCCTGCTGCCCGACCTGGAGGGACGCCTGATCCTGTCCATGCAGCGCGACGGCGAGCGCGTGCTGATCGGCTCCTACGACGGCGTGCACCGCTACGACATGCGCAGCGGACGGCTGGAGCAGTTCCTGGGCGATCCGGACGACCCGCGCACGCTCGCCGGCAACCAGGTCCGCGCGATCACCCGCCTCGACGGCCGCTGGTGGTTCTCGACCACGACCGGCGCGAGCATCGCCGACCTCGATCGCGGCGAGTTCGTGACCCTCCGCCACGACCCCGACGATCCGGCCACCCTGCCGCAGAACTACACCGGCGCGCCGGTGGAGGACGGACGCGGACGCGTGTGGATGCCGACCTTCGGCGGCATCGGTGTGGGCATCCGCACGCCCGGGCGCGGCGACGGCTGGCGCTTCGACCGGATCGGCGGCGACGAAGGCCTGTCCAACCTGAAGGTCAACGCGCTGCTGCTGGACGATGCCGGCGATGCCTGGGCCAGCCTCGCCAACGGCCTGGCGCGGATCGACGGCGCGACCCTGCAGGCGCAGGACCTGGGCGCGCGCGATGGCCTGCGGGTAGCCAGCTACGTGCACCGCGCGGCGGCGCGCGCACCGGACGGCAGCCTGCTGTTCGGCGGACTGGGCGGTCTCACCGTCGTGCGCCCGGGTACGCATCCGGGGGAACGCGAGCGTCTCGACGTGCCGCTGGCGATCACCGGGCTGCGCTTCGACGACGCCGCGCTGCCGGCGGACGCGCTGCCTGCGGCCGGCGGCGCGCTCGCGGTCCCCGCCGGCGCGCGCAGCCTGCACGTCGACTTCGCCCTGCTCGACTACCGGACGCCGGCCGAGATCCGCTACGCGTATCGCCTGGTCGGCTTCGACGACGCGGGCTGGACGCAGGTGCCGCGCGGCGCGCCGCCCACCGCCACCTACACGAACCTGCCCTCCGGCACCTACACGCTGGAGCTGCGCGCGACGGTCCGCGGCCTGCACGGCGGCGCCGTGGTCGAGGGGGTCGAGGTCGAGGTGGCGCCGCACTGGCACGAGACGCTGCCGGCGCGGCTGGCGATGGCGGTACTGGTCGCCGCGTCGCTGTTCGGCATCTTCCACCTCGCCACGCTGGTCCAGCGTCGCCGCGCGCGGCGCCTCGAGCGTCTCGTCCGCCACCGCACCCGCGACCTGCAGGCGGCCAACGCGCGGCTCGACACGCTGGCCAGCACCGACGAACTCTCCGGCCTGCTCAACCGGCGCCGCTTCCTGCAGCTGGCCGAGGCCGAGCGCAGGCGGGCGATGCGCGAGGGCGCCGGGTTCGCGCTGCTGCTGATCGACCTCGACCACTTCAAGGCGATCAACGACACCTGGGGCCATCCCGCGGGCGACGCGGTGATCGCCGCGGCCGGCGCCCGCGTGGCCGCCGCCTGCCGCGCCGACGACCACGTCGCGCGCTACGGCGGCGAGGAGCTCATCGTCTGCCTGCCGGGTGCCGGCGCGGCCACGGCCCTTGCGGTCGCCGAGGACGTGCGTCGGACCATCGCGGCCAGCCCCGTCGACTATTCCGAATCCGGCACCGCGATCCGCATCACCACCAGCGTCGGCGTCGCCGTCTGGCACGCGCCGGACGAGGCGCTCGCCGCGCTCCTGCAGCGCGCCGACCGTGCGCTCTACGCGGCCAAGCGCGCCGGGCGCGACTGCGTGGTCGCCGCCGACTGAGCCACGCCGGCGGAACATTCGCGACGCAGCGGTGTCGGAACCTCGAGGTTCCCACGAAATCCCGAGGCGATGAGAAGGAAGAAGCGCGCGACCGGTTGGATCTGGATCCTGCTTTTGCTGCTCGCGGCCGGCGCCGGCTGGTGGATCTACACACACCACCTGCGCCCGGCGGCGGAGAGCGCGGCGACCGCGCCCGCAGGCCGTGCCCGCGAGATCGAGGTGCCGGCGACGCCGGCGCCGCGCCATCCGATCGAGGAGGTCGCGACCGCCGAGGCGCCGGCCGACGAGGCGGTCCTGCCTGCCCTCGGCGAGAGCGACGCTGCCGTGCGCGACGCGCTCGGCGGCCTCGTCCCCGCCGAACTGCTCGACCTGCTGGTGCCGCAGCACCTGATCTCGCGCTTCGTCGCCACCGTCGACGGCCTCACCAGCGAGCGCCTCACCCCGCAGGCCCTGCCGGTCAAGCGCGTGGGCGGCACCCTGGCGCTGCGCACCGCGGAGGACGGGCGCCTGTTCCTGGCGGAGGACAACGCACGCCGCTACGCGCCCTACGTGCAGGCCTTGACCACGGCCGACACCGGCCTGTTGGTCGGCACCTACACGCGCATGTATCCGCTGTTCCAGCGCGCCTGGCGCGAGCTCGGCTATCCGGACCGCTACTTCAACGACCGCCTGGTCGAGGTCATCGACCATCTGCTGGCGACGCCGCCGGTGCCCGCGGAGATCGAGCTGGTGCGCGGCCGGGTCGGCTACGCCTATGCCGATCCCGCGTACGAATCCTGGTCGGTCGGGCGCAAGGCGCTGCTGCGGATGGGTCCGGAGCAGGCGCAGGCGGTCAAGGCCAAGCTCCGCGACATCCGCGCGCGCCTGGTCGGCGAGGGTGCGCCGGTGGCCGGGCCGGCGGCGGCCGCCGCGGAGGACGGCGCCGGCCCCGGCTGAGCGCCCCCGGGTCGCGCGTAGAATCGCGGGCCCCTCGTCCGTAGTGCCGCCGTGGCCCGCGCAGGTTCCGCATCCGATCCCGCTTCCGACGCGCTGTTCCACGCGCTCGCCGATCCAACGCTGAAGCCCGCGGCGGATGCGCGCGTGCTGGTGCTCGGCGCCCGCGAGAGTCCCGGCCTGCACGCGGCGCGTGGCGCCGGCTGGGTGTACGAGCAGGACTCGAAGCCGCGCGCGGACGCGCTCGCGCGCGCCGGGCTGGCGACGGCACCGCCGGCGCCGCAGGCGCGCTTCGACCGCGTCCTGGTGCTGCCGCCGCGCCAGCGCGAACAGGCGCGCGCGCTGCTGGCGCGCGCGGTGTCGTTGCTGGCCGAGGGCGGCATCGTGCTCGCGGCCATGCCCAACACCGAGGGCGCGCGCAGCGGCGCCACCGACCTCGCGCGGCTGGCCGGCGACGGCGGCAGCCTGTCGAAGTTCCACTGCCGTGCGTTCTGGTGCGCGCCGCGCAGCGACGGCAGCGCGGACGCCGCGCTCGTCGCCGAATGGCAGGCGCTGGATGCGATCCGGCCGATCCTCGACGGCCGCTACCTCAGCCGCCCCGGGCTGTTCGCCTGGGATCGGGTCGACGCGGGTTCGGCGCTCCTGGCCGAACACCTGCCGGCCGACCTGGCCGGGCGCGTCGCCGACCTCGGCGCCGGCTGGGGCTTTCTCGCCAGCGAGCTGCTGCGGCGCTGCCCGCGGATCGCGCACCTGGATCTCTACGAGGCCGACGCGCGCGCGCTGGAACCGGCGCGGGCCAACCTCGGGGCGGCGCTGCTGCCGCATGCCGACGGCGTCGCCGCGCAGGTGCACTGGCACGACGTGACGGCGGGCCTGCCGGCGCGCTACGACGCGATCGTCAGCAATCCCCCCTTCCACCAGGGCCGCGCCGACGATCCCGCGCTCGGCCGCGCCTTCATCGACGCCGCCGCCGATGCGCTCGCGCCGCAGGGACGCCTGATCCTGGTCGCCAACCGCCACCTGCCCTACGAGGCGACGCTGGCGCGCCGCTTCGCGCAGGTGCGGACGCTCGCCGACCGCGACGGCTTCAAGGTCCTCGCCGCGACGCAGGCGCGCGCATGAAGCTGCTGCGCCATCTCGCCAATCTCGGCTACGGCAGCCGGCGCGAGGTCGCGGCCCTGTTCCGCAGTGGTCGCGTGACCGACCTCGCGGGGCAGCCGCTGGACGAGGACGACCGCCGTGACCATGCGGACGTGCGCCTGGACGGCGAGCCGCTGGATCCCGCGCCGGGCATGGTGCTGATGATGCACAAGCCGCTCGGCGCGACATGCTCGACCAAGGACGCCGGGCGCCTCGTCTACCAGCTGCTGCCGCCGCGCTTCCGGATGCGCAAGCCCGCGCTGTCGACGGTGGGGCGGCTCGACCGCGATACCTCGGGCCTGCTGCTGTTCACCGACGACGGCACCCTGCTGCACCGGATCATCTCGCCGCGCGCCGAGGTGAGCAAACGCTACGCCGTCACCCTCGCGCAGGATCTGCGCGGCGACGAGGCGGCGCTGTTCGCCGCGGGCACGCTGATGCTCGACTCGGAGCCGACGCCGCTGCTGCCGGCGGCCCTGCACGTGCTGGAGCCGCGCCGGGCGCTGCTCGACGTCACCGAGGGGCGCTACCACCAGGTCCGGCGCATGTTCGCCGCGACCGGCAACCACGTGCTGGCGCTGGAACGGGTCGCGGTGGGCGCGCTCACCCTGGGCACGCTCGCCCCGGGGAGCTGGCGCGAGCTGGCGCCGGAGGAGGTCGCGCGCGTGTTCCAGCCACCGCCCGCGCCCTGAGATCTCACGCGATGCAGGCATGCCCTGCGGCAGCCTCCCTGCGTTCGCGCCGTCCCGGCGCGGTTCACGGCCTGAGGAGTCGAACGATGATGCGCATGCTGCGACGTGTGGTGATGGTCTGGGTGGCGGGCAAGGTGTGGAAGGCGGTGACCCAGCGCTCCGGCCAGGGCGGGAGCGCGGGCGCGCCCCGCCGTCGCTGACCGGGCATGGCCGCCTCCGCCGGGGACGCGCCGCCCCGGCGCATCCGGGCCCGCTGCCTGATCGTCGGCGGCGGGCCGGCCGGGATGCTGCTCGGCCTGCAGCTGGCGCGCGGGGGTGTGGAGGTCGTGGTGCTGGAGAAGCACGCCGATTTCCTGCGCGATTTCCGCGGCGACACCGTGCACCCGTCGACGTTGCGCCTGCTGGACGACCTCGGCCTGGGCGACGCGTTCGCGCGCCTGCCGCAGCGGCGCGAGCGCGCCCTGCACGTCCGCTTCGCCGACCGCATGCTGGCGCTCGCCGACTTCGGCTGGCTGCGCCCTCATCCATGGCTGGCGTTCGTCCCGCAGTGGGACCTGCTCGACCTGCTCGCGGGACAGGCGCGCGCCTGTCCCCGCTTCGCCCTGCGCATGGCCACCGAGGCCACCGCGCTCTGCTTCGACGGTGACGATCCCGGCGGGCGCGTCGCCGGCGTGCTGGCACGCGATGCGCAGGGGTCGCTGCGGATCGAGGCGGACCTGGTGGTGGCCGCCGACGGGCGCGATTCGGTCCTGCGCGCGCAGTCGGGGCTACCGCTTCGCGAACTGGGCGCGCCGATGGACGTGCTGTGGTTCCGGCTGCCGCGCGAGGCGCGCGACCCCGACTGCACCCACGCCGTCGCCGGGCGCGGCCAGTTCATGGTGATGATCCATCGCGGCGACTACTGGCAGGTCGGCCTGATCCTGCCCAAGGACGCCGCCGGAGCGGTCGCGGCCTCGCCGACCGAGCTGCAGGCGCGCCTGCATGCACTGGCACCGGACCTGGATGCGCGGGTGACCGCGCTCGCCGCCGGCGGGCTGCATCGCCTGCAGGTCCGGGTATCGCGGTTGAGGCGCTGGCACCGGCCGGGGCTGCTGTGCATCGGCGATGCCGCACATGCGATGTCGCCGATCGGCGGGGTCGGCATCAACCTCGCCTTCCAGGACGCCGCCGCGGCCGGAAACCTGCTCGGGCCGGCCCTGTGCGGTGCTGCCCCGGTCCCGGAAGCGCTGCTGGCGCGTGTGCAGCGACGACGGATGCTGCCGACGCGACTGATCCAGCGGGTCCAGATCGAACTGCAGCGACGGGTGGTCGCGCGGGCGCTGGCCGCCGGCGGCCCGCCACCGCGCGCGCCTCGGCTGGCGCGCCTCGCCAGCCGCCTGCCGGTGGTCCGGGCGCTGCCGGCGTGGCTGTTCGGGCTGGGGCCGCGCCCGGAGCGGATCCGCTTCGGCGCGGCCGGGGATTCAGGTCGGTGAGCAAAAACTAAACAGCGCGTGAAGATCGCCCGTCACGTCAAGCACTTGCCGCACCTTCCCACATTCTTGTCCAAGTGCTTATCCACAAGGTTTGTGGAAAGCGGCCGGAGCCGGACGACGCGCCGGTTCCAGGCCGGAAGCGCCCGTCATCCCGCTGTCAATCTTGATCTTCCGGCCTGCGTGGTGCAGCCGCGCGATCGGTCGTAAATTACTGATCCGAAAAGTACTTGACGCGCATCCCCGGCGACTTCGACGCGCGCCGCCGCGCACCCGGTCCACAGCGTCCACAGGCTGGTCAAACGCTGACCAGAGGCGGTTCCAGGCGTCCCGGATCAGCCACTTGCGGCATCTGCTCACACCGTTGTCCAGCGGCTTATCCACAGCACATGTGGAAAACGGCGGACGCGGTCCGTCCCGCGGAGACGACGACTGTGTTCCCGCGCGATCGCCCCGGCCGCGGAGCCCCCTGCTAGGCTTGCGCGCCGCATCCGACAGGGCCCCGCCCGCCGTGATCGAGCTCCGGCAGATCCACAAGTCCTACCGCGTCGACGGTCGCGACGTTCCCGCGCTGCACCCGCTCGACCTGTCGATCGGCGCGGGCGAGGTGTTCGGCATCATCGGCCACTCCGGCGCCGGCAAGTCGACCCTGCTGCGGCTGCTGAACGGGCTGGAGACGCCCTCGGGCGGCAGCCTGACAGTCGACGGCGTCGCCCTGGCCGGACTCGACGCCGACGGCCTGCGCACGCTGCGCCGGCGCGTCGGCATGATCTTCCAGCACTTCAACCTGCTCTCCGCGCGCACGGTGGCGGGCAACGTCGCCTTTCCGCTGGAGCTGGCCGGCACCCCCGCGGCCGAGCTCCGCAGCCGCGTGGCCGAGCTGCTCGCGACGGTCGGCCTGGAGGCGCACGCGGACAAGTATCCGGCGCAGCTCTCGGGTGGACAGAAGCAGCGCGTCGGCATCGCCCGCGCGCTGGCGACGCGGCCGAAGATCCTGCTCTGCGACGAGGCCACCAGCGCGCTCGACCCGCAGACCACCGCCGCGGTGCTCGACCTGCTGTCGACGATCAACCGCGAGCTCGGCCTGACCATCGTGCTGATCACCCACGAGATGGACGTCATCCGCCGCGTCTGCGACCGCGTGGCCGTACTCGACGCCGGTCATCTGGTGGAGGAAGGGCCGGTGACCCGGGTGTTCCTGCATCCACGGCATGCCACCACCCGCCGCTTCGTCGCCGAGGCCGAACACGTCGACGAGGAGCTGCTGCGCGGCGGCGTGCAGGGCACCGGCGACGTGCTGCGCCTGACCTTCCTCGGCGACGACACCTATGCGCCGGTGCTCGGGCGGGTGGCGCGCGAGACCGGCGTCGACTACTCGATCCTGGCCGGGCGCATCGACCGCATCCGCGACACGCCCTACGGGCAGCTCACCGTCGCCCTCACCGGCGGCGACGTCGACGCCGCGCGGCGCACCTTCGAGGCCGCCGGCGTGCACGTGGAGGTCCTGCGCTGATGGACGCCCTGCTCCCCCATTTCGATGCCTACAAGTGGTCGGCGCTCGGCCAGGCCACGCTCGACACCCTGCTGATGCTCGCCGGCTCGCTGCCGCTGACCGTCCTCATCGGCCTGCCGCTCGGCGTAGCCCTGTTCCTGTGGTCGCCGCGCCAGACCGGGGCCCGGCCCGTCGTCTACGGCAGCCTCGCGCTGATGGTGAACGTGCTGCGCTCGGCGCCCTTCATCATCCTGATGATCGCGCTGATCCCGCTGACACGCGCGGTGATGGGCACCTCGCTCGGCGTGCGCGGCGCGATCCTGCCGCTGGTGGTGGGCGCGGCACCCTTCTACGCGCGCCTGGTCGAGACCGCGCTGCGCGAGGTCGACCGCGGCGTCATCGAGGCCGCCCAGGCCATGGGCGCGACCACCCGCCAGCTCGTGCTGCGCGTGCTGCTGCCCGAGGCGCGACCGGGCCTCGTCGCCGGCGCCACGGTCACCGCCATCGCCCTGATCGGCTTCACCGCGATGGGCGGCGCGATCGGCTCCGGCGGCCTCGGCGACCTCGCCTACCGCGACGGCTACCAGCGCAACCAGACCGACGTGGCCGTGGTCACCGTGGTCGCGCTGCTGGTCCTGGTGCAGGTCCTGCAGGTCGTCGGCGACCGCCTGGTCGCACGCTACAGCCGGCGCTGAGCGCGCCTTCCCTTCGTCCGCCTTCCGGAGTCACCGCATGCGCTTCCGCCCCGCCCTTTTCGCTCTCGCGCTCGCGCTCGCCACCGCGACGCTCGCCGCCTGCTCGCCGGGCGAGGGTGGCGACGCCGACGGCGGCAGGCGCCTCAGCGTCGCCGCCACCGCGATCCCGCACGCCGAGATCCTCGAGCAGGTCGAGCCGATGCTGGCCGCGCAGGGCATCGAACTCGACGTGCGCGTGTTCAACGACTACGTGCAGCCCAACGACCAGGTCGTGCAGAGGCAGATCGACGTCAACTACTTCCAGACCGAGCCCTACCTCGAGGCCTACAAGCGCGACCGCGGGGCCGAGCTGGTGACCGTGGTCGGCGTGCACATCGAGCCCTTCGGCGCCTACTCGCGCCGCTACGACAGCCTCGAGGCCCTGCCCGAGGGCGCGAGCGTGGTGATCCCGAACGATCCCTCCAACAACAGCCGCGCGCTGATCCTGCTGCACCGCGCGGGGCTGATCCAGCTCGCCGACCCGGGCAACGCGCTGTCGACGCTCCGCGACATCACCGCCAACCCGAAGAACCTCCAGTTCCGCGAGCTCGACTCGGCGATGCTGCCGCGCGTGCTGGACGAGGCGGACCTGGCGCTGATCAACACCAACTACGCGCTCGATGCCGGCCTGAAGCCGACGGAGGACGCGCTGGCCATCGAGAGCAGCGATTCGCCCTACGTGAACTTCCTGGTCGCCCGCCCGGACAACCGCGACGACCCGCGCGTGCAGGCCCTCGCGCAGGCGTTGACCAGCGAGACGGTGAAGCGGTTCATCGAGGAGAAGTACCAGGGCGCGGTGCTGCCGGCGTTCTGATCGCGCTGAGAGTCGGGAATCGGGAATCGGGAATCGGGAATCGGGAATCGGGAATCGCAGGATGATCCGGGGCCCCGAGGCGCGTCCGGGCGTCCCTCGCTCCTCATCCCTCACTTCTCGCTTCGACCAGGGCAACGCACAATCGCCCGATCGCGGCCGCCCCTCCCCGCGGCCGTCCGGGGAATCCATGCAGCGTCTTCTCGCCTTCGCCCTCGTGGGCCTCGCCGGTGCGGCCCAGGCCGCCGACGGGCTCGAATCGCACTTTGCCCGCGATCCCGCGCAGGCGGTGGACGCGGCCTACGGCGCCAAGATCGCCGAGTACACGACCGACGCCGACTTCAACACCATCCTGACCGGCTACCTGCCGGCCTCGGCCAGCGTGCCGACGCCGATGGCGGCGCTCGGCGACGTGGCCGGGGCCCCGAACAGGCTGCCGCGCCTGCAGGTCGTCCACGACTACTTCCGCTCGCTCGAGCAGGCCAGCCCGCGGGTGAAGGTGTTCCCCATCGGCCGCTCCGAGGAAGGCCGCGAGATGATCGCGGTGGCGATCGCCGACGAGGCGCTGATCGCCGACCTCGAGGCCAACCGCGAGCGCATGGCGCAACTCGCCGATCCGCGCCGCATCGGCATGGACGATGCCCGTGCCGATGCGCTGATCGCGCGGACCACGCCGGTCTACTACCTCACCGGCACCATCCATTCCACCGAGACCGGCACGCCGACCTCGCTGATGGAACTGGCCTATCGCCTGACCGTCGACGAGGCGCCCTACATCCGGGCCATCCGCCGCAACGTGATCACCCTGATCACGCCGGTGGTCGAGCCCGACGGCTGGGAGCGCATGGTCGACGTCTACGACTGGCACCGCGCGCACCCGGACCGGCCGACCCCGCCGCTGCTGTACTGGGGCCACTACGTCGCCCACGACAACAACCGCGACGCGATGGTCGCGTCGCTCGCGCTGACCCGCAACGTCATCGACACCTTCGATCGCTGGCATCCGCTGGTGCTGCACGACCTGCACGAGTCGGTGCCCTTCCTCTACGACAACACCATCGGGGCGCCGCCCTACAACGCCTGGATCGATCCGCTGCTGGTCGGCGAGTGGCAGCAGCTCGGCTGGAACAACGTGCAGACGCTGACCCGGCTCGGCCTGCCGGGCGTGTTCACCCACGGCGAGTTCGACACCTGGAGCCCGGGCTACCTGATGTTCATCGCGGCGATGCACAACGGCATCAGCCGCCTGTACGAGACCTTCGGCAACGGTGGCGCCGACACCGTCGAGCGCATCCTCGATCCCGCCGACTACGCACGCACCTGGTACCGCCCCAGTCCGCCGCGGGCGCAGGTGCTGTGGTCGCAGCGCAACAACAACAACTACTCGCAGAGCGGCATGCTCGCGGCGCTCGACTACTTCGCGCAGAACACCGACACCTTCATGCGCACGTTCTGGCTGAAGTCGAAGCGCGCGGTGGGCAAGCCCGCGGATGCCGGCCCGGCCGGCTACGTGCTGACGGCCGACGACCCGCGCGGGCCCGCCCAGGCCCAGCTGCTGGAGGTGCTCGCGCGGCAGAAGGTCGAGGTGCACCGGCTCGACGCGCCGCTGACCGTGCAGTGGCCGGCCGCCGCACGCATCGCCGCGCCGGGCCCGGATGCGAAGCGGGACGAGCCGGCCGAGGGCGGCGAGGCGCAGCCCGGCGCGCCGCGCAGCCGCACCTTTCCTGCGGGCAGTTTCGTGGTGCGCATGGACCAGCCGTACTCGCGCATCGCCGACACCCTGCTCGACCGCCAGTACTGGGCCCCGGACGATCCGCAGAAGCATCCCTACGACGACACCGGCTGGTCGCTGGGCGACCAGTTCGGCGTCGACGTCGAGCGCGTGGTCGATCCGGCCCTGCTGGCGGCGCCGATGCGCGCGGCCGCGCCGACGCCCGCGGATCTCGCGCGCATCGACGGCAGCGGCGGCGTCCATGTTGTCGCGAACGCCGCCACCGCCGAACTCGCCTCGCTGCGCTTCGCGGCTGCGGACGCGGGCATCGAGATCGCCACCGCCCCCTTCTCCGCCGGCGGCCGCGAGTTCGCCGCCGGCAGCCTCCTCGTGCGCGGCGACGTGGCGCCGCACCTGCGCGCGCTGGGCCTGTCCGCGACCGCGCTGGCCGCCGCGCCCGAGGTCGCCACCCGGCGCCTGCGCACGCCGAAGGTGGCGCTCCTGCACAGCTGGCTCGGCACCCAGACCGAGGGCTGGTGGCGCATGGCGCTCGACGGCCTCGGCATCGACTACGACTACGTCAGCACCCAGGACGTGGCCCGGGACGCGCGCCTGCTGTCGCGCTACGACGTGGTGCTGTTCGGCCCCGTCGGGGGCGACCCCCGGCTCGTCGTCGACGGCCTGCCCATGAACGGCGCGCCGATCCCGTGGAAGAGCACGTCGCTCACGCCGAACATCGGCCGCATCGACGCCACCGACGACATCCGCCCGGGCCTCGGCGGCGCCGGCGTCGAGCACCTGAAGCGCTTCGTGCGCGATGGCGGCCTGCTGGTCGTGGCCGAGGACACCGCCGAGCTCGCCATCGCGTACGGCCTCGCGCCGGGCGTGCGCGTCGCCGAGGTCGACGACCTGCGCATCGCCGGCACCCTGGTACGTGCGCAGCCGACCGAGACGCCGAGCCCGGTCACCTGGGGCTACGGTCGGCCGTTCACCGTCTACAGCGCCGGCGGGCTGGCCTTCGAGGTCAGCAACCAGGTCGGTGGCGACGCCCGCGTGGAGACCGCCGCCGACTACCGGCGGCCGACCGGCCGCGGCGACGCCGACGACATCGACATGCCGCAGGGCCCCGGCTATGTCGCGCCGCCGACCCTGCCGGACGTGAAACCGTGGCAGGCGGTGCCGCTCAATGCCGAACAGATGCGCAACAACCTGCGCCTCCTTCCCGAGGAGCAGCGCCCGCGCGCCCTGCTGCGCTTCGCCGAGGCCGACCGGCTGCTGGTCTCGGGCCTGCTCGACCACGGCGACGCGCTGGCCGAGCGTGCGGCGGTGGTCGACGCCCGCCTGGGCGACGGCCACGTGCTGCTGTTCGGCATCAACCCGCTGTACCGCGCAGCGACGCTCGGCAGCTATCCGCTGGTCACCAACGCGATCCTCAACCACGACGCGCTCTAGCGCGTCGGGAGCCGGGAGCGCCTTACGGGAGCGGCTTCGGCCGCGACCGGTGTCCGGGGTCGCGGGCGGAGCCGATCCGTCATCCCAGCACCTCCACCGGATCGCCGATGCGCAGCCTGCCCTGCCCGCGGGCGATCAGGTTGATGCCGAAGGTGATGCCGCGCTCGCCGCGGCGATAGGTCTTGAGCGTGGCCAGCGGCTCGCCGTCGGCCGCACGCAGCCCGGAGTCGGGATCGACTGTGGTGAACACGCAGCGGGTGCAGGGCCCGGGCGCCTCGAACTCGAGCGCGCCGATGCGCAGCCGCCGCCAGCCGTCCTCGGCGTGCGGCGGACAGGCGCCGATGACCAGGTTCGGGCGGAAGCGGCGCATCGACATGGCCCGGCCCACACGCGCCGACAGCGCATCGACCGCCGCCTGCGACACCAGCAGCAACGGGAATCCGTCGGCGAAGCTGACCTCGGCGCCGGAATCCGCATGCCCCGCAGCCACCGGCCGGTGCGCCGCCGCATCCATGCACACCAGGCGCACCGGCACGCCGAGCGCCTGCGTGAACCAGGCATCGGCGTCCGCACCGACGTGCGCCGCCTGCACGCTGTCCTTCCACACCGTCACCGCGATGCGGCGCGCCCCGGCCGCCGGCGTCCCGATCTCGAGCGGCGGCAGCTGCGCGTCTCCGCCGGCGTGCACGCGCAGGCCGCCCTCGCGCAGCTCGGGCCGCAGCCCGACCAGCGCGCCGTGCTGGCGGCCGGTGACGAAGCGGCCCGCGGCATCGACCAGCATGTAGCGCCGGTCGTGCTCGGGACCGCGCGGTTCGATGGCGACGGCATCCAGGTCGAGACCGGCGCATGACTTGATGGGATGGATGCGGATGCCGGCCAGATGCATGCGCGCAGGATAGCCGCCCCTTCACCGGCCATGGACCGGCGCTGGCCGAAGGTGCGGGTCGCATCGTCCGTCGCGCCGGCGCATCGCCGTCCCGGCGACCGGCGCGGCGTCGATCCGCCGCCGCCACGGCGCGCCCGCCACCCATGGAAGCCGTCACCATGCATCGAGCACATTTCGCCCTCGCCGCCCTGGCCCTCGCCGCCGTACTGCCGCTGGCGGCCTGCGACAAGGATCCCTACGACACGCCGGTCGATCCGCCGCCGGTGCGCACCGGCCGCGACATGGACACCAGCACGGCGCCGGACGAGGCCGTCGAGGACGCCGCCACCGTCAACGAGCGCAGCGTGCCGCCGCAGCGTGCGGACCTGGCACGTCCCGATCCGGCAGGCCTGCCCGCCGAGGGCCCGGTGACCTCGCCCGCCGATCGCTACGAGGCGGCGATCGAGGGCTGCCAGAACCTGCCGGAGGAGGAACGGGGGCGCTGCCGCGACGAGGCCGAGGCGCTGCGCCAGCAGAGCCGGGAGAACCAGGATGAGGGCGGGCAGGGCGAAGGTGCGCAGGAGGGAGGCGACGCGCAGGATCAGTCCCGCTCCTGATCCACCGCCGCGCCCACGCCGCGGACACGAAAAAGGCCCGCGGCGTGCGGGCCTTTTCTTTGGCTCTCGATGCGTTCCGGCGCCGCCGTCACCCGCCGAAGCGGCGGACGTAGTCGCGTTCTTCCATCACCCGCTCCACCTCGCTCTCGGCCAGGTCCGGTGCGGCGTAGACCGCGTACACGACCTTCCCCTCCTCGCGATGCTCGTGATGCAGCCGGTATCGCGACTGGCCGCTGCCGGTGTTCTCGGGATAGTGGATCGGCGCTTCCTTCCGGGTGCCGAATTCGAGTTCGGAATTGTCGACGGTACCGCCGACGAACAGTGCTCGCATGGTCTACCTCGTCAGTCGAGACGTCTGGAGATGGACGGGCGCCGGGGCGGCGCCCCCACACCCTGCACCCAAGCGCGCGGCCGCGCCACCTGGCGGGGTGGACGCGGCCGCGCGGCGGCTCAGCGGATCGACTCGCAATGACGCTCGTAGACGGTCTCGTACGAGTTGTTCTGGTTGTGCTCCTGGATCTTGTTGCCGGCGATGCCGCCGCCGATGGCGCCGGCGGCCGTGGCGATCTTCCTGCCGCTGCCGCCGCCGACCTGGTTGCCCAGCAGGCCACCGGCCACCGCGCCGATCGCGGTACCGGCGATCTGGTTCTCGTCCTTGACTTCCTTCTGGCGCTGCACCGGCACGTCACGGCAGCGCACACCGTCGTCGTAGTCGTAGTCCCAGTCGGAGGACTGCGCTGCGGCACCGGCGCTCAGCGCGAGGCCGAGGACACCGGCGAACAGGGGAAGCGTGGTCTTCATTGCGGATCTCCGGGGAAACTGGTCCCGACGCTAGATCCGGGTTCGTCATGCGCATGTAAACCGGCGACCGCGCTCCCGGCCGCGGTTCATTCAGGCCTTCACTCCACGGTGACCGATTTGGCGAGATTGCGCGGCTGGTCGACGTCGGTGCCGCGCAGCACCGCGACGTGGTAGCTCAACAGCTGCAGCGGAACGGTCGAGACGATCGGCGCCGCGATCTCGCCGCAGGCGGGCATCACCAGCGTGCGGCTGTCGTCGACGCGGCTGCCGATGTCGTGGTCGGCGAAGACGTAGAGCACGCCGCCGCGCGTGCGCACCTCCTCGAGGTTCGACAGCAGCTTGTCGATCAGTGTGTCGTTCGGCGCCACCGCGATCACCGGCATCTGCGCGTCGACCAGGGCCAGCGGCCCGTGCTTGAGCTCGCCGGCCGCATAGGCCTCGGCGTGGATGTAGGAGATCTCCTTGAGCTTGAGCGCGCCTTCCATCGCCACCGGCCAGTGCGTGCCGCGGCCGAGGAACAGCGCGTGCTGCTTGTCGGCGAAATCCCCCGCCAGGTCCTGGATCCCGGCGTCGAGCCTAAGCGTCTCGGCGACCAGGCCCGGCAGCTGCTCGAGCTGGCGCACGCCGTCGAGGTAGCGCTGTTCGTCGAGCCCCTTGGCGCGGGCGAAGGCCAGCGCGAACAGCGCCAGCGCGGCGAGCTGGGTGGTGAAGGCCTTGGTCGAGGCCACGCCGATCTCCGGGCCGGCGCGGGTCATCAGCACCAGCGAGGACTCCCGCACGATGGACGATTCCGGCACGTTGCACACCGCGAGCTGCGCCAGGTAGCCGCGCTCGCGCGCGAGCTTCAGCGCGGCCAGGGTGTCGGCCGTCTCGCCAGACTGCGAGATGCTCACGAACAGCGTGCCCGGGCGCACGACCGGGTTGCGGTAGCGGTATTCGCTGGCGATCTCGGCGGTGCACGGGATGCCGGCCAGCGACTCGATCCAGTACCGCGCCACCAGGCCGGCGTGGTAGCTGGTGCCGCAGGCGACGATGTGCACGGCCTCGGTGCGCGCCAGCAGGTCTTCCGCATCCACGCCCAGGATCTGGGTGAGCACGCGTCCGCCGGCGATGCGGCCCTCCAGCGTGTCGGCGAGCGCCTGCGGCTGCTCGTGGATCTCCTTGAGCATGTAGTGCCGGTACTCGCCGCGCTCGACCGCGTCGGTGGAGAACTGGGATTCACGCACCGCGCGCTCGACCGGCGCGCCGCCCTCGTCCCAGATCGCGACGCCTTCGGCGTCCACCCGCGCCACGTCGCCCTCGGCCAGGTAGATGAAGCGCCGGGTCAACGGCAGCAGGGCGTGGATGTCGGAGGCGAGATAGTTCTCGTCGCTGCCCAGCCCCGCCACCAGCGGCGAGCCCAGGCGCGCGCCGACCAGCACGCCGGGCTCGTCGGTGGACATCACCGCGATCGAGTAGGCGCCGTGCAGGCGCGGCAGCACGCTGCGCACCGCCGCCAGCAGGTCGGGCTGGCCATCCAGCGCCCGCGCGACCAGGTGGGCGATGACCTCGCTGTCGGTCTGCGAGGTGAACACGTAGCCGGCGGCCTGCAGCTCGGCGCGCAGCGCGGCGTGGTTCTCGATGATGCCGTTGTGCACCACCGACACCGGGCCCGACACGTGCGGATGCGCGTTGCCCTCGCTCGGTACGCCGTGCGTGGCCCAGCGCGTGTGCGCGATGCCGCAGTGGCCGGCGACGCCCGACCCCGCGTGCAGCGCCTCCAGGGCCTGTACCTTGCCCTGGGTGCGCAGGCGTTCGATGCGCCCGTCGGCGAGGACGGCCACGCCGGCGGAATCGTAGCCGCGGTATTCGAGCGCCTTGAGGCCGGAGATGAGGTGCGCGACCACGTCGCGACGGGCGCTGATGCCGACGATTCCGCACATACCGGGGACGTTCCTGTCGAGGTGACGAAGCGGGGAATTCTACGCGCGCCGGCATGAGCGACAGCCCGCCGGCGCCTGCGCTCCGGACAGCGGCCGGACACACGGCGGACACCGGCGGACACGGCTGATGCGCATTCAAAACAGCAACTTGCGGTTGGCACGGTTGCTGCTGGGGAGAGATGCCCTCCCCACCTGCGCACGTTCCCGATGATCCAGGACACCTCCGGCCAGGACCGCCACCTCGCCGCGCCGCCGCGCCGCGTGCGCCAGAGCTGGCTCGTCGCTGGCGCGGCCCTCGTCGCGGCCGGGCTGCTCGGCGCGAGCGTCGCCCGCGACTGGATGTCCGGTTCGCGCTCGATCGATGCCGGGCGCGTGCGCATCGCCGAGGTCGAGCGCGGAACGCTGGTGCGCGACATCGCCGCCGACGGACGCCTGGTCGCCGCCAACAGCCCCACCCTCTACGCCATCGCCGCCGGCACCGTCGACCTCCAGATCGTCGCCGGCGACGTGGTCGAGCAGGGCCAGCCGCTGGCGGTGATCGACAGCCCGGAGCTCAAGAGCAGGCTGGCGCAGGAGGAAGCCACCCTGGCCGGACTGGAGGCGGCGGTCGGCCACGCCGGGCTCGAGATCCGGCAGGGCCGCGCCGAGGCGCAGAAGCTGATCGACCAGGCCGAGATCGACCGCCAGTCCGCCGCGCGCGACCTGGAGCGCATCGAAAAGGCCTTCCGCGCCGGGGCGATGTCGGAGATCGACATGCTCAAGGCCAGGGACGAACTCACCAAGGCGGAGATCGCGCTCGCGCACGCACGCACCGACGCCGCGCTCAGCACCGAGGGGCTCGGCTTCGACCTCGACGCCAAGCGCCTGGAGCTCGACCGCCAGAAGGCGCTCACCGCCGAGCTGGGCCGCCAGGTCGACGCGCTCACCCTGCGTGCGCCTTTCGACGGCCAGGTCGGCCAGGTGATGGTGCCGCAGTACGCCAACGTCGCCGCCAGCGCGCCGGTGCTGAGCGTGGTCGATCTCACCGAGTTCGAACTCGAGATCCGCGTGCCCGAGAGCTTCGCCCGCGACCTCGCCGTCGGCATGCCGGCCACGATCGGCAGCGGCGCGCGGACCTTCGCCGGCACGGTGCGCTCGGTCTCGCCAGAGGTCGTCGGCGGCGAGGTGGTCAGCCGCCTGCGCTTCACCGGCGACATGCCCGGGGGCATGCGCCAGAACCAGCGCCTGTCGGCGCGCATCGTGCTCGACGAGAAGCCGGATGCGCTGATGGTCGAGCGCGGCGCCTTCCTCGCCAGCGGCGGCGGCTCGGTGGCCTGGGTGGTGCGCGACGGCATCGCCGAGCGCCGCGCCATCCGCACCGGCATCAGCAGCCTCGATGCCGTCGAGATCCTCGATGGCCTGGAGCCGGGCGAGCGCATCGTGGTCTCCGCCACCGACGCCTTCGGCGACGCCGAGCGCGTGCGCATCGCCGGCCTCTGATCCTTCCAGACACGCACACGACACCAGGAGCGCCACCCATGCTCGAGATGCAGGCCGTCACCAAGGTCTACCGCACCGAACTCGTCGAGACCCACGCCCTGCGTGCGCTCGACCTGCACGTGCGCGAGGGCGAGTTCGTCGCGGTCACCGGCCCGTCGGGCGCGGGCAAGACCACCTTCCTCAACATCGCAGGACTGCTGGAGGACTTCAGCTCGGGCAGCTATCGGCTCGACGGCACCGAGGTGCGGGGCCTGGGCGATGCCGAGCGCTCACGGCTGCGCAACCAGAAGATCGGCTTCATCTTCCAGGGCTTCAACCTGATCCCCGACCTCGACCTGTTCGACAACGTCGACGTGCCGCTGCGCTACCGCGGCTTCGACCGCGCCGAGCGCCGGCGGCGGATCGAGCAGGCGCTGGGCCAGGTCGGCCTCGGTTCGCGCATGAAGCACTACCCCGCGGAGCTCTCGGGCGGCCAGCAGCAGCGCGCCGCGATCGCCCGCGCGCTGGCCGGCAGCCCGCGCCTGCTGCTGGCCGACGAGCCGACCGGCAACCTCGATTCGCACATGGCGCGCGAGGTGATGGAACTGCTGGAGACGCTCAACGCCGAGGGCGCGACCATCGTGATGGTGACCCACGACCCCGAGCTCGCCCTGCGCGCGCAGCGCAACGTGCACATCGTCGACGGCCAGGCCAGCGACCTCGCCCGTGCACCCAGCCTCACCCGCCCGGCCGCGGCCGGCGCGGGCGCCTGAGGTCGGCCGCCATGTTCGCCTACTACCTCGACCTTGCGGTCCGCAGCGTGCGCCGCAACAGAGTGCTGACCGCGCTGATGGTGCTGGCCATCGCGCTCGGCATCGGCGCCAGCATGACCACGCTGACGGTGTTCCACGTGCTCTCGGGCGATCCCATCCCCGGCAAGAGCGAGCGGCTGTTCTACGTGCAGATGGATCCGGCGGGCATGAACGGCTACACGCCCGGGGATGATCCGGAGGAGCAGATGACGCGCTGGGACTCCGAGGCGTTGCTGCGCGAGGCGCGCGGCGAGCGCCAGGCGGTGATGTCGGCCGGCGGTCTGGCGGTGGAACCGGAGCTGCCGGGGCTGACGCCGTTCACCATCGAGTCGCGCTACACCTCGGCCGACTTCTTCCCGATGTTCGAGGTGCCGCTGCTGCACGGGCGGGCGTGGTCGGCCGACGACGACGAGGCGCGCGCGCGCGTGGTGGTGATCACCCGCGCGCTCAGCGAACGCGTCTTCGGCACCGACGACGGCGTCGGCCGCAGCCTGCGCCTCAATGGCACCGCCTTCGAGGTCATCGGCGTGCTCGACGAATGGCGGCCGACGCCGCGCTTCTACGACCTCACCAGCACGCGCTACGGCGAGAGCGAGGAGGTGTTCATGCCGTTCGCCACGTCGAGGGATCTCAATCTCCCCAGCAGCGGCAACATGAACTGCTGGGGAGGCCAGAACGACGATCCCGAAGGCAGCACTGGCCGCACGGCGCCCTGTACATGGCTCCAGTACTGGGTCGAGCTGCCGGATGCCTCGGCGGCCGACGACTACCGTCGCTACCTCGAGAACTACTCCGAGCAGCAGCGTGCGGCCGGACGCTTCGAGCGCCCCACCAACGTCCGCCTCAGCGACGTCATGACCTGGCTCGACTTCAAGCAGGTCGTCCCGGGCGACGTGCGCCTGCAGATGTGGCTGGCCTTCGGCTTCCTCGCGGTGTGCCTGGTCAACACCGTCGGCCTGCTGCTGGCCAAGTTCCTGCGCCGCAGCGGCGAGATCGGCGTGCGCCGCGCCCTGGGCGCCTCGCGCCGGGCGATCTTCGCGCAGTGCCTGGTCGAGGCCGGCGTCATCGGCCTGGCCGGTGGCCTGTTCGGGCTGCTGCTGGCAGCGGCGGGCCTGTGGGCCGTGCGCCAGCAGCCCAGCGACTACGCCGAGCTCGCCCACCTCGATCCGACAATGCTGCTCACCACCTTCGTGCTCGCCGTCCTCGCCAGCGTGCTGGCCGGCCTCCTGCCGGCCTGGCGCGCGATGCAGGTCGCGCCCGCGCTCCAGCTGAAGTCGCAGTAAGCCTCACCAGGAGATCCCGATGGAACTGCGTCCGATCCTGTCCACCCTGCGCCGGCACAAGACCGCTGCGCTGCTCATCGTCGTGGAGATCGCGCTGTCGTGCGCGATCATCTGCAACGCCCTGTTCCTCATCGGCACGCGGCTGGACCGCATGCAGCGCCCCAGTGGACTCGCCGAGAAGGAGCTGGTGCGGATAGAGGTCAACGGCATCGCCCGCAACAGCGACGCCATGGCCGTCACCCGCGCGGATCTCGTCGCACTACGCCAGATCCCGGGCGTGCGTTCGGTCAGCGCCGTCAACCAGCTGCCGTTCGGAAATTCCTCTTGGAACAGCTCGATCCAGCTCGAGCAGGACCAGAGCCATGCGAACATGAATGCCGCTGTCTACCTGGGCGACCAGACGCTTCTCGGCACGATGGGACTGACGCTGGTGGAGGGGCGGAACTTCCAGCCCGACGAGGTCCTCGACTGGGACGTGACCCAGGCGCCTGGCGCGAACCGCGCCATCCCTTCGACGATCGTCACCCGCAGCGTCGCCGAGTCGCTGTTCCCCGGCGAGAGCGCGATCGGCAAGACCTTCTACGCGTGGGGCGATGCGCCGCATCGGATCGTGGGCGTGGTCGAGAACCTCATGCGCCCCAACGAGAGAGGCGGTCCCGCGCAGACCCAGTACTCGTTCCTGCTGCCGATCCATCCGAGCTACGAGCGCGGCAGCTACCTGATCCGTGTCCAGGATCCCACCCGGCGCCAGGCGGTGATCGATGCGGCGCTGAAGACGCTGGAGGGGACGGGCCCGACCCGCATCCTGCCCGAGGAGGACGCGGTGAGCTTCGAGCAGATGCGCAACGACTACTACCGCCAGGACCGCGCCATGGCCTGGCTGCTGGTGACGGTCTGCGTCGCGCTGCTGGTGGTGACCGCGCTGGGCATCGTCGGGCTGGCCAGCTTCTGGGTGCAGCAGCGCCGCCGCACGATCGGCATCCGCCGCGCGCTCGGCGCCACCCGCGGGCAGATCCTGCGCTACTTCCAGACCGAGAACTTCCTGCTGGCGACGATGGGCATCGTGCTCGGCATGCTGCTGGCCTACGCCATCAACCAGTGGCTGATGCAGGCCTACGAGTTGCCGCGCCTGCCGCTGGCCTTCCTGCCGGTCGGCGCGCTGGCCCTGTGGCTGCTCGGCCAGGTCGCAGTGCTGGGCCCGGCCCGGCGCGCGGCGGCGGTGCCGCCGGCGGTGGCCACGCGCACGGCGTAGCACGGCGACGCGCTGCGGCCTACGCTGCGCGTCCGACCGGCGATCACCACCCATGCCCTCGATCCTCGTCATCGACGACAACCCCGCGATCGGCACCGCGCTGTCGCTGCTGTTCTCCCTGCACGACATCGAGGTGCGCCACGTGGATGCGCCGGAGGAGGGCCTCGCCGCCCTCGCCGCGGACGCCATCGACCTGGTGATCCAGGACATGAACTTCAGCGCCGACACCACCTCCGGTGCCGAAGGCCGGGCCCTGTTCGCCGAGATCCGCGCGCGGCACCCTGACCTGCCGGTGATCCTGCTCACCGCGTGGACGCACCTGGAAGCCGCGGTCGACCTGGTCAAGGCCGGCGCGGTCGACTACCTGCCCAAGCCCTGGGACGACCGCCGTCTGCTGGCCACGGTCAACAACCTGCTCGAACTGGCCGAGGCCCGGCGCGAGCTCGACCGTCGCCGCAGCGGCGAGCGCCGGCGCGCGCGCGAACTGGAGACGCGCTTCGACCTGCGCGGCCTGGTGTTCGCCGACGCCGCCACCGAGCGCGCGGTGGCGCTCGCCTGCCAGGTCGCGCGCGCCGAGGTGCCGGTGCTGATCACCGGACCCAACGGCGCCGGCAAGGAGAAGATCGCCGAGATCGTGCAGGCGAATTCGGCGGTGAAGGACGGCCCCTGGGTCACGCTCAACTGCGGCGCGCTGCCGGCCGAGCTGATCGAAGCCGAACTCTTCGGTGCCGAGGCCGGCGCCTACACGGGCGCGACCCGCGCGCGCGAGGGCAAGTTCGAGGCGGCCGACGGCGGCACCCTGTTCCTCGACGAGATCGGCAACCTGCCGCCGGCCGGGCAGATGAAGCTGCTGCGCGTGCTCGAGACCGGCCGCTTCGAGCGTCTCGGCGCGAACCGGGAACGGCAGGTCCAGGTGCGCGTGATCAGCGCGACCAACGCCGACCTGCCGCAGATGATCCGCGAGGGCCGCTTCCGCGAGGACCTCTACTACCGCCTCAACACCATCGAGATCGCGCTGCCGCCGCTGGCCGAGCGGCCGGACGACATCGTGCCGCTGGCGCGCCGCTTCCTGCCCTCCGGGCGCACGCTTGCCGAGTCCGCGCTGCGCGCGCTGCGCCGGCACGCCTGGCCGGGCAACGTGCGCGAGCTGAAGAACACCATGCAGCGCGCAGCGCTGCTGGCGGCGGGGCGGGAGATCGTTGCCGCCGACCTCGGCCTCCCCGCGGCGCCGGCGGTCGCGCCGACGGCCGCCGGCGAGGCCGAGCCCGACCGCGCCGCGATCGAGGCCGCACTGGCGCGCGCCGGCGGCGTGATCGCGCAGGCCGCTTCCGAACTCGGCCTCAGCCGCCAGGCGCTGTACCGGCGCATGGACCGGCTCGACATCGCGCGTTCCTGATCCGCATGCCGCGCCGACGCCTCGTTCCCCGCCTGTCGCTGGTCGCGCGGCACAGCGTCGGCGGCTGCCTGCTGGTCGCCGCGGGCGCGGGCGCCGCGCTCGCGCTGCGGCCCTGGCTCGCCTCGCCCTGGGCGGCATGGGGCATGGCGATCCTGCTGCTGGCGCCGCTGTGCGCCTGGGTCGCGCAGCGCACGCTGGCGCCGGCGCTGTCGCTGTTCCGCGCACTGGCCGGAACCGTCAACAGCTACCGCGACGGCGACTTCTCCTTCGGCCTGCACTGGGCGCGCGACGACGAACTGGCCGATCTCGTCGCCGCGCACAATGCGCTCGGCGCGACGCTGCGCGAGCAGCGCCTCGGCCTCGCCCAGCGCGAGCTGCTGCTCGACACCATGGTCCAGAACACGCCGGTGGCGATGCTGCTGTGCGACCCGTCGCGGCGCGTGGTCTACGCCAACCTCGCCGCGCGCAAGCTGCTCAACGATGGCCGCCGGCTGGAGGGCATGCCCCTCGACGCCGTGTTCGCCGCGGGGCCGGAGGCGCTGCGCGAAGCGGTCGCGCGCGGCGGCGACGGCCTCTTCGCGATCGGCCGCGACGAGGACGAGGAGGACACCTTCCACCTGGCCCGCCGCGGCTTCCGCCTCAACGGCCGCGTGCACGAGCTCATCCTGCTGCGCCACCTGACCGCGGAACTGCGGCGCCAGGAAGTGCGCACCTGGAAGAAGGTGATCCGGGTCATCAGCCACGAGCTCAACAACTCGCTGGCGCCGATCGCCTCGCTCGCGCACTCCGGCGGCGCGCTGCTGGAGCGCGGTCGCACCGAGAAGCTTGCCGAGGTGTTCGCCACCATCGAGGACCGGGCGCGGCACCTGGAAGGCTTCATCCGCGGCTATGCGCGCTTCGCCAAGCTGCCGGCCCCGCGGCTCGAGCCGACACCCTGGCCGGGGTTCGTCGAGCGCCTGCGCTCGCAGATCGAGTTCCGCATCGACGGCACGCTGCCGGGGCGGCCCGGACGCTTCGACCCGGCGCAGATGGAGCAGGCGCTGATCAACCTGCTGCGCAACGCGCACGAGTCGGGTTCGCCCGCGGATGCGGTGAGCCTGGGCGTGCGGCGGCTGGGCGAGATGGTGGCGATCGAGGTCCGCGACCGCGGCGGCGGCATGAGCGAGGCGGTGCTGGCCAACGCCCTGCTGCCGTTCTACTCGACCAAGCGCGGCGGCACCGGCCTCGGCCTGGCGCTGGTGCGCGAGATCGCCGAGGCGCACGGCGGCAGGCTGTCGCTGTCCAACCGCGACGGCGGCGGCCTGGCGATCGCGGTGCTCGTGCCGGAGTAGGCAGCGGTGCCGCGCTCCGCGGGCGCTACTTCGGGGGCTTGGCCGGCCGGCGCCAGCCTTCGATCACCGTCTGGCGCGCGCGCGCGAGCGCGAGCTTGTGCTCGGGCACGTTCCTCACGATCACCGAACCGGCACCGGTGGTCGCGCCCGCACCCACCGTCAGCGGCGCCACCAGCGAGGTATTGGAGCCGATGAAGGCGCCGTCGCCGATGCGCGTCTTCGACTTGTTGGCGCCATCGTAGTTGCAGGTGATGGTGCCGGCGCCGATGTTGACGCCACTGCCCACCTCGGCGTCGCCGAGATAGGTCAGGTGGTTGGCCTTGCTGCCCGCGCCGAGCACCGCGTTCTTGGTCTCGACGAAGTTGCCGATATGCACGCCCCCGGCCAGCTCGGTCCCTGGGCGAAGGCGTGCGAACGGGCCGATGCTCACCGCCCCGGTGGTGACGGCGCCCTCGAGGTCGCAGTGCGCGCGCACCTCGGTGCCCGCGGCGAGGCGCACGTCGCGCAGCCGGCAGAACGGGCCGATGCGGACGCCGTCGCCCAGCTCGACGTGGCCCTCGAGCACGACGTCGACGTCGATCTCCACGTCGCGCCCCGCCACCACCGTGCCGCGCTGGTCGAAGCGCGCCGGATCCAGCAGGCGCACGCCGGCCTCGCACAGGCGCCGCGCGGCGCGGCGCTGGAAGTGCCGCTCGAGCGCCGCGAGCTGCCATGGATCGTTGGCGCCGAAGGTCTCCGCCGCATCCGCGCAGGCCACCGCCTGGGCCGGCACCGCGTCGCGCGCGGCGAGGGCGAACACGTCGGTGAGGTAGTACTCGCCCGCGGCGTTGTCGCTGCCGACGGCGCCGAGCCAGCCGCGCAGCGCCGCCGCCTGCGCGACGAGGATGCCGGTATTGACGGTCCGCACCGCGCGCTGCGCCGGAGTCGCGTCCTTGTGCTCGACCACGGCCTCGACCCGGCCCTGCGCATCGACGACGACCCGCCCGTAGCCGGTCGGATCGTCGAGCTCGGCGGTGAGCACCGCGAGCACCGCCTCCACCCCGCACAGCGCATGCAGCGTGGCCACCTGGATCAGCGGGACGTCGCCGTACAGCACCAGCACGCGGGCCGCATCGGGAATGGCCGGCAGCGCCTGCTGCACCGCATGCCCGGTTCCGAGCCGCTCGGCCTGTTCGCACCACTGCAGGTCGTCCTGCCCGGCGAAGGCGGCGCGCACCCGCTCGCCGCCGTGCCCGTACACGACATGGATACCGGCCGCGCCGAGCGCGCGCGCGGCATCGACCACGTGCGCGAGCATCGGACGTCCCGCCACCGGCTGCAGGACCTTGGGCAGGTCGGACTTCATCCGCGTGCCGGCGCCGGCGGCGAGGATCACGACGTGGAGGGCAGCGGTCATGGACGAACCGGGAGTCGCGTGGGGACCGACCATTCTACTGGCCTGATCCGCACCGGCACCGCACCCGGCGCTAGCATGGGCGACCGCCCCGGGGATACCGAACGCGCTTGCGCCTCCACCCGCATCGCACGCACCGCACCGCATCCGCAGCCGCGCCTTGCGTACCGGGCCGCGCGCGGAGGCGCGCCTCGTGAGCCTGCTCCGCCAGGGCGGCAGCTACATCGCGGTGGGCGGGCTGCAGTTCGCGATCGACTGGGTGCTGTTCGTGGCGCTGACGGCGCTGGGCGTGCAGGCGCCGGCGGCCAACCTCGCCAGCCGCACCGCGGGCGCGGCGGTCGGCTTCTGGCTCAACGGCCGCATCACCTTCGCGAAGGGTGGGAAGCCGCGGCTGGGACGGCGCAGACTCGCGCGCTTCCTGGCGATGTGGCTGGTGCTCACGGCGGCGAGCACGCTGCTGGTGGGCTGGACGGCGCACCAGGTCGGCCTGCGCCACGCATGGCTGGCCAAGCCCCTGGTCGAGGCGCTGATGGCGGTGCTCGGTTTCGCCTGCTCGCGCACCTGGGTCTACCGCTGAGCGCGCGGCGCGTGCGCCGGGGCCGGACGCCAGGAACGACGATGCCGGCACGAGGCCGGCACCGGGTCCACGTCGACGCGCCGCGGGGGCGTCAGTGCTTGATGTTCCTGCGCAGGCGCTCCAGCGCGGCGAGCTGGGCCATCGCCTCGTTGAGGCGGGTCTGGGCGGCGGCGAGGTCTTCGGTCTCGCCGCGGTTGGCGATGGCCTTCTCGGCCTCCTGCTTGGCGGCCAGCGCCGCCTTCTCGTCGAGGTCGGCGGCGCGGATCGCGGTGTCGGCGAGCACGCTCACCACCTGCGGCTGCACCTCGAGGATGCCGCCGGAGATGTAGAAGGCGTGCTCGTCGCCGTTCTCGTGCACGACGCGGACCTGGCCCGGCTTCAGGCGGGTGATCAGCGGCGTGTGGCGCGGGGTGATGCCGAGCTCGCCGAGTTCGCCGGTGGCCACGACCAGGGTGGCGTCACCGCGGTAGATCTCTTCCTGGGCGCTGACGATGTCGCAGCGGATGGTGGTGGCCATGTCGAAAGGCTCCGGTTACGAAAGCGGATGAGGGGGACGATGCAGCGCGAAGTGGGCCGGCCGGCGCGGGCGAGGGAGCGCCCGCGGCCTGCCCGCCCACCGCCGCGGCGCCTTACGCCTTCTCCGCCATCTTCTTGCCCTTCTCGATGGCCTCGTCGATGCCGCCGACCATGTAGAAGGCCTGCTCCGGCAGGTGGTCCACCTCGCCGTCGAGGATCGCCTTGAAGCCGCGGATGGTCTCCTTCAGCGACACGTACTTGCCGGGCGCGCCGGTGAACACTTCCGCCACGTGGAAGGGCTGCGAGAAGAAGCGCTCGATCTTGCGCGCGCGCGCCACGACCTGGCGGTCTTCCTCGGACAGCTCGTCCATGCCCAGGATCGCGATGATGTCCTTGAGCTCGCGGTAGCGCTGCAGGGTCTCCTGGCAGCGACGCGCGGTGTCGTAGTGCTCGTTGCCGATCAGGTTCGGGTCGAGCTGGCGGCTGGTCGAGGCCAGCGGGTCCACCGCCGGGTAGATGCCGAGGCTGGCGATCTCGCGCGACAGCGCGACGGTCGAATCCAGGTGGGCGAAGGTGGTCGCCGGCGACGGATCGGTGTAGTCGTCCGCCGGCACGTACACGGCCTGGATCGAGGTGATCGAACCGGTGCGCGTGGAGGTGATGCGCTCCTGCAGGACGCCCATCTCCTCGGCCAGGGTCGGCTGGTAGCCCACCGCCGACGGCATGCGGCCCAGCAGCGCCGAGACCTCGGTACCGGCCAGGGTGTAGCGGTAGATGTTGTCGACGAAGAACAGCACGTCGCGGCCCTTGCCCGACTCGTCCTTCTCGTCGCGGAAGTACTCGGCCATGGTCAGGCCGGTCAGCGCGACGCGCAGGCGGTTGCCCGGCGGCTCGTTCATCTGGCCGTAGACCATCGCCACCTTGGACTGGGTCTTGTCGTCGAGGTTGACGACGCCCGCCTCGATCATCTCGTGGTAGAAGTCGTTGCCCTCGCGGGTGCGCTCGCCGACGCCGGCGAACACCGAGAGGCCCGAGTGCTGGGTCGCGATGTTGTTGATCAGCTCCAGCATGTTGACCGTCTTGCCCACGCCGGCGCCGCCGAACAGGCCGACCTTGCCGCCCTTGGCGAACGGGCACATCAGGTCGATGACCTTGATGCCGGTCTCCAGCAGCTCGCTGGTCGCGGCCTGCTCCTCGTAGGAGGGCGCCGGGCGGTGGATCTCCCAGCCGTCCTTCGCCTCGATCGGGCCGACCTCGTCGATCGGACGGCCGAGCACGTCCATGATGCGGCCGAGCGTGGCGCTGCCGACCGGCACGGTGATCGCCTTGCCCGTGTTCTGCACGGTCAGGTTGCGCTTCAGGCCCTCGGTGGAACCCAGCGCGATGCTGCGCACGACGCCGTCGCCGAGCTGCTGCTGCACTTCCAGCGTGACCTCGGTGCCGTCGACGGTCATCGCGTCGTAGACCTTCGGCACCGCGCCGCGCTCGAACTCGACGTCGACGACCGCGCCGATGATCTGAACGATCTTGCCCTGGCTCATGTGTGGATCCTCGTAGATTCAATCAGGTGTTGCGCGGGAGCGCCGTGCGGCGCGTGCGTTCGCGGCCAAGGCCGCTCCCGCGGATGGGGCATCAGACTGCGGCGGCGCCGCCGACGATCTCCGAGATTTCCTGGGTGATCGCGGCCTGGCGGGCCTTGTTGTAGCTGAGGTTGAGCGCGCCGATCAGCTTGTTGGCGTTGTCGGAGGCGGCCTTCATCGCGACCATGCGCGCGGCATGTTCGGAGGCGACGTTCTCCAGCACCGCCTGGTAGACCACCGACTCGACGTAGCGGGTCATGAGGTCGTCGAGCACCTGCTCCGCCGACGGCTCGTAGAGGTAGTCCCAGTCGTGGGCGCGCTCCATCGACTCCGCCGGCGGCAGCGGCAGCAGCTGCTCGATCGAGGGCTTCTGGGTCATGCTGTTGACGAAGCTGTTGAAGCACAGGTTGACGCGGTCCAGGCGGCCCTCGGCGAAGCCGTCGAGCATGACCTTGATCAGGCCGATCAGGTCCTCGAGCTGCGGACGGTCGCCCAGGTGCGTGGCCGAGGCCAGCATGTCGACCTTGAGCCGGCGGAACAGCGACACCGCCTTCTGGCCGATGCACACGACGTCGACCTCGACGCCCTGGTCGGTCCACTGGCGCATGTCGGCCAGGATGCGGCGGAACAGCTGGGTGTTGAGGCCGCCGCACAGGCCGCGGTCGCTGGACACGATCACGTAGCCGACGCGCCTGACCTCGTTGCGCTCGGCCAGGAACGGATGCACGTAGTCGGCGTTCGCGTGCGCGACGTGGCCGACGATCTGGCGGATCAGGCGCGCATACGGGCGCGAACCGGCCATGCGGTCCTGCGCGCGGCGGATCTTCGAGGCGGAGACCATCTCCAGCGCGCGCGTCACCTTGCGGGTGTTCTGCACGCTCTTGATCTTGGTCTTGATTTCGCGGCCACTGGCCATGGACTCACTCCGTTCGGAACTGCAAGACGACCCTCTGCGCGCCGCGCGGCGGCGCCGGCATCGCTGCCGGGACGCCGCGTGGCGCTGCGAGCGCGCTTACCAGGACCCGGTCTGCTTGAACTCCTCGATGCCCTTGCGGAAGGCGGCCTCGATGTCCTTGTCCCAGTTGCCGGTGGCGACGATCTGGCTCATCAGCTCGCCCTGGGTGTTGGCGAAATGGGCCTGCAGGCCTTCCTCGAAGGCGCCGATCTTGGCCACCGGCACGTCGTCGAGATAGCCCTCGTTGGCGGCATAGACCGACAGCGACATCTCGGCGATCGACATCGGCGCGTACTGCTTCTGCTTCATCAGCTCGGTGACGCGCTGGCCGCGCTCGAGCTGCTTGCGGGTCGCCTCGTCGAGGTCGGAGGCGAACTGCGAGAACGCAGCGAGCTCGCGGTACTGCGCCAGCGACAGCTTGATGCCGCCGGAGAGCTTCTTGACGATCTTGGTCTGCGCCGAGCCGCCGACGCGCGACACCGAGATGCCGGCGTTGACCGGCGGCCGGATGCCGGCGTTGAACAGGTCGGTCTCGAGGAAGATCTGGCCGTCGGTGATCGAGATCACATTGGTCGGCACGAACGCCGAGACGTCGCCGGCCTGGGTCTCGATGATCGGCAGCGCGGTCAGCGAACCGCTGCGGCCCTTGACCTCGCCCTTGGTGAACTGCTCGACGTACTCCTCGGACACGCGCGCGGCGCGCTCGAGCAGGCGGGAGTGGAGGTAGAACACGTCGCCCGGGAACGCCTCGCGGCCCGGCGGACGCTTCAGCAGCAGCGAGATCTGGCGGTAGGCCACGGCCTGCTTGGACAGGTCGTCGTAGACGATCAGCGCGTCCTCGCCACGGTCGCGGAAGTACTCGCCCATCGCGCAGCCGGCGTAGGGCGCGATGTACTGCATCGCCGCCGACTCGGAAGCCGAGGCCGCCACCACGATGGTGTGCGCCATCGCGCCGTTGTCCTCGAGCTTGCGCACCACGTTGGCGATCGAGCTGGCCTTCTGGCCGATCGCGACGTAGATGCAGCGGATGCCGGAGTTCTTCTGGTTGATGATCGCGTCGATCGCCACCGCGGTCTTGCCGGTCTGGCGGTCGCCGATGATCAGCTCGCGCTGGCCGCGGCCGATCGGGATCATGGCGTCGATCGACTTGTAGCCGGTCTGCACCGGCTGGTCGACCGACTTGCGCCAGATCACGCCGGGGGCGATGGTCTCGACCGGCGCCGAGGCGGAGGCCTGGATCGGGCCCTTGCCGTCGATCGGCTCGCCCAGCGCGTTGACCACGCGGCCGAGCATCTCCGGACCGGTCGGCACCTCGAGGATGCGGCCGGTGGTCTTGGCCGGCTGGCCCTCGCGCAGGTGCTCGTAGTCGCCCAGGACCACGGCGCCGACGGAGTCGCGCTCGAGGTTGAGCGCCAGGGCGAAGGTGTTGCCCGGCAGCTCGACCATCTCGCCCTGCATCACGTCGGCCAGGCCGTGCACGCGCACGATGCCGTCGGAGACGCTGGTGATGGTGCCTTCGTTGCGCGCCTCGGCCGACAGCTTGACCTTCTCGATGCGGGCCTGGATCAGTTCGCTGATTTCGGAGGGGTTGAGGGTGCTAGCCATCTTGATATCCCGTTGTTGGGCGACGTCTGGTCCGCCCACTGATGTGTGAAACCGTTAGTGGGCGAGCGCCGATTCCAGGCGCGCCAGCTTGGACCGCAGCGAGCCGTCGATCACCACGTCGCCGGCGTCGATCACCGCGCCGGCGATCAGCGACTCGTCGACCGCCGGGGTCAGCTCGACCTCACGGCCGAAGCGCGCCTTGAGCGAGGCCTTGAGCCGCGCGAGGTCGGCGTCGTCGAGCCGCACCGCCGAGGTGACCGTCGCCTTGACCACGCGATCGGCCTCCGCGCGCTGCTGCTCGAACAGCGCCGAGATCTCGGGCAGCACGTCGAGGCGGCCGTTCTCGGCGAGCAGCCCCAGGAACGCCTGGAAGCCCTCGTCGGCGCCGCCCTCCGGCAGCAGCAGCGCGATCTTGTCGGCCGCGGTCGGACGCGGATCGCCCAGCAGTTCCTCGATGCGCGGATCGGCGGCGACCGCGGCGGCGAAGCCCAGCGCCGCGGACCACTGCGGCACGCGCGACGCGCCCTGCGCCGACGCGAAGGCCGCGCGTGCGTAGGGACGGGCGAAGGTGATGGCGTTGCTCATGGATCTGCCCTGGAAAGGTCGGGACGAGGGAGGCCGCGCTTACAGCTGCGCGGCGAGCTCGTCGAGGATCGACTTGTGCGCGGCCGGATCGATCTCGCGACGCAGGAGCTTCTCCGCGCCGGTGACGGCGAGCGCCGACACCTGCCTGCGCAGGTCCTCCTTGGCGCGCTGCGCGGCGGCGGCGATCTCGGCCTCGGCGGCCGCCTTCTGGCGGTTGGCCTCGGCGATCGCGTCGTCGCGGGCGGCGTCGACGATCTGGTTGGCGCGCGCGTGCGCCTGCTCGATGATCTCGTTCGCCTTGCCGCGCGCCTCGCGCAGCAGGGCGTTGACCTGCTCCTCGGCGCGCGCGAGGTCCTTCTGGCTGCGCTCGGCGGCGGCCAGACCCTCGGCGATCTTCTGCTGGCGCTCCTCGATCGCGTTGATCAGCGGCGGCCAGACGAACTTCCAGGAGAACCAGAGCAGGATCGCGAAGGCGAGCATCTGCCCGATCAGGGTTGCGTTGATTTGCATGCGCTTGTTCCGCGGAGAGCCTGGATTCGCGGCGGACGGACTTGCCTCCGCCGCGTCGTGCACACGCGCCGCCCGTATGCGGCGCGCGTCCTGCGGGCCTGGATCAGCCGCCGACCGCAGCGGTCGCCGCCGACAGCAGCGGGTTGGCGAAGGCGAAGAACAGGGCGATCGCGAGGCCGATGATGAACGCCGCGTCGATCAGGCCGGCAAGCAGGAACATGCGGCCCGACAGCATCGGCACCAGCTCCGGCTGGCGCGCGGCGGACTCGAGGAACTTCGAACCCATGATGGCGATGCCGAGGCAGGCGCCGAGTGCGCCGAGGCCGATGATCACGCCGATGGCGATCGCGGTGCTGCTCTGGATGGCGGAGATGAGGGCGGTGAGATCCATGTGGTGAGTCCTCTATGCAACGAAAGCGATGGTGGGTTGGATGGAACGACGGGACAGCGGAAACGGACCGGGGTCAGTGCGCCTCGGAGGAGAGCGACAGGTAGACCACGGTGAGGATCATGAAGATGAAGGCCTGCAGCGTGATCACCAGGATGTGGAAGATCTCCCAGCCGGCGCCCGCGATCACCGCGCCGGCGAAGGCCGCGACGCCCGCGAACTTGGAGCCGGCGCCGGCCTCGGCGATGAAGCTGCCGCCGGCCGCGCCGAGCAGGGCGATCAGCAGGAACACCAGCTCGCCGGCGTAGATGTTGCCGAACAGTCGCATCGCGAGGCTGACCGGCTTGGACAGGTACTCGATGACGTTGAGGCAGAGGTTGGCCGGCGACAGCAGGATCTTCATCGCCACGCTGTCGGCGTGGAAGGGCGCGGTGACCAGTTCCTTGGTGAAACCGTACGCGCCCTTGGAGTGCACCGCGAACGCGATCATCAGCAGCAGCACGGCGAGCGCCATGCCCGCGGTGACGTTGAGATCGGCGGTCGGCACGGCACGGAAATAGTCCAGGCCGAGCGCGCCGTGGGCGATGCCCGGCGGCAGGTCGACCGGCAGCATCTTCACCGCGTTCATGAGGAAGATCCACACGAAGATCGTCAGCGCGATCGGGCCGACGAAGCGGCGGCTGCCGTGGTAGACGTCGCGCACCTGGCCGTCGATGAACTGGATGACGATCTCGATGAAGGCCTGGAACTTGCCCGGCACGCCCACCGTGGCGCGGCGCGCGGCCAGCCAGAAGATGCCGATCGCGACCAGGCCGAGGACCACCGACATGACCATGCTGTCGACGTTGAGATCCCAGAAGCGACCGTCACCGAAGATCTGCAGGTGGTGCAGATGGTGGGTGACGTATTCGCTGGGGCTCTGACTTTCGGCAACCTTCAGGAGTTGGATCATCGCAGCAACCAGGGCAAGCAGAAGAAGTACGCCAGGTAGGCCACCAGGGCACCGGCGAGGACGGGAGCGGCGGCGAAGCGGTCACCCGACATGGCAAGCACGAGACCTGCGACGATGACGAGCCACTTCAGCACCGTCCCCAGGAGCAGCCGTCCGAACTGACGCCCCGCCGGCACCACCGGCGAACGCGCATCGGTGCGCCAGCCGAACACCGCGAAACCCGTCGCGATGACCGCAGCGCCCACGATCACCCCCTGCGCATGCGCCGGACCCAGCAGCAGTGCCGCGACGCCGGCAGCCCCGAGCCCCAGGACGAGCTGGGCCAGGAGCACGAGGCGGGTGGCACGGGCGATGCTGCGGTGCGCGGGGGGCAAGACCGTCGGTTGGCGATCCCAAAGCCGCCGAATTTTAACAGTCCTGAACTGTCGCCGGCAACCCGGCAAGGTGGAGTCAAGGCATTGAATTTGCCGGCGTTCGCTGCCTGGGCAATGACTTCTGGCCCATGCCCCGTCGCCGTTGTCCCGTACGGACAACGCCCGCTTGCTGAACCTGTCGCAACGGACGTGGACGGAACGCTGGCTCCCTTCACAACCGTTCAACGTGCGCCTGCGGATGGTGCGCGTCCCAACGCTATTTTTACAAACAGGACGCCCCATGACCCAGCTCCTCCCCCGCGCACTCACCGCCGCCGTTCTCTGCTCGCTCGCGGGGATGGCCGCTGCCCAGAACCGCAGCGCGCCGCTGGACGACACCTTCCAGGCCCGTGTCTCGGGCTTCAAGTCGCACGCCGACATCCGCCTGGCGGCCTCCGGCACGGTGACCGGCACCGGCGAGGGCGAGACCGGCAATGCCGAGTTCGACCAGGATGGCGCCACGCTCGAGGCCGGCAGCAAGTGGCGGCCGAGCATCGCCCTGAAGTGGCGCTTCAGCGAGCGCCAGCGCCTGCTGTTCGACTACCTCGACTTCAAGCGCAGCCGCAGCGAGGACATTTCCGGCGGCTTCTCCTACGACGGCGGCACCTTCGACGACGGCGAGGGCAATTCGGTCGACATCCCCGCCGGCTCCTACGAGATCCCGGAGGGGACCGAGGTCAGCGCCGGCATGGAGTTCAAGCTCGCCAGCGCGGCCTACGAGTTCGCGGTGGTCGACACCGACACCTTCCAGCTCGGCCTCGGCCTCGCCGCCTACTGGGCGCGCCTGGAGGGCAACGCGAACGGCAGCTTCGAGGGCGAGGACTACGACACCCGCCTGTTCAACGAGCGCGGCGTCTCGCCGGCGCCGCAGGTGCGCCTGCAGTACGCGCCCAACGACCAGTGGTCGTTCTCCCTGCTCGGCGGCGGCTTCGACACCTCGTGGGGCAACTTCACCGATCTCGACGGCCACTTCTACCGCGCGTCGGCGAACATCGAGTACCGCTTCAACGAGAACTTCGGCGTCAACCTGGGCTACGACTGGTTCAAGCTGAAGCTGTCCGACGACTTCGTCGGCACCGACACCTTCGGCCCGGTGGAGCTCGACGGCGAGACCTACGGCCCGGTCACCGCCAACTACGATCTGCGTGGCACCGGCACGCTGCGGGTCAAGGGCCCGACCGTCGGCATCACCTACAACTTCTGACCGTCGCCGGGTCGGGGCAATGAGAAGGCCGCGGAGCGATCCGCGGCCTTTCTCGTTTTCCCGGCGCTCCGCCCCGGGCCCCGGGCCCGCTGCGTGCGCGGCTACTTCTTCTTCGGAATATAGAGGTCGGTGATGGTGCCCTCGTAGACCTCGCTGGCCATCGCCACCGACTCCGACAGCGTCGGGTGCGGATGGATGGTGGCGGCGATGTCGCCGGCCTCGGCGCCCATCTCGATGGCGAGCGCGAGCTCGGCGATCAGGTCGCCGGCGTGCACGCCGACGATGCCGGCGCCCAGGATCCGGTGCGTGGCCTCGTCGAACACGAGCTTGGTGAAGCCTTCGGTGCGGCCCAGGCCGATGGCGCGGCCGCTCGCCGCCCACGGGAACTTGCCGACGCCGACCTTGAGCCCCTTGGCCCTGGCCTCGGTCTCGGTGACGCCGGCCCAGGCGATCTCCGGATCGGTGTAGGCCACCGACGGGATCACCCGCGCCACCCATTCGCGCTTCTCGCCCGCGGCCACCTCGGCCGCCAGCCGCGCCTCGTGCGTGGCCTTGTGCGCAAGCATCGGATTCCCGACCAGGTCGCCGATGGCGAAGATGTGCGGCACGTTGGTGCGCATCTGCCGGTCGACCGGGACGAAGCCGCGCTCGGTGACCTCGACGCCGGCCTCGCCCGCACCGACCTTGCCGCCGTTGGGCGCGCGACCCACGGCGACGAGGATGCGGTCGTAGACGCCGGCCTCCGGCGCGTTGGCGCCCTCGAACTCGACCTTCAGGCCCTTCTTCTGCGGCTCGACCCGGGCCGCCCTGGTCTCCAGGTGGACGGTGATGCCCTGCTTCTTCAGGCGGTCGGCCAGCGGCTTGACCAGGTCCCTGTCGGCGCCGGGCATGATCTGGTCGGCCATCTCGACCACCGTGACCTCGGCGCCGAGGCCGCGGTACACGGTCGCCATCTCCAAGCCGATGATGCCGCCGCCGACGACCAGGAGCTTCGCCGGCACCTCGGCGAGTTCCAGGGCGTCGGTGGAATCCATCACCCGCGGGTCGTCCCAGGGGAAGCCGGGCAGCTTCAGCGCCTGCGAACCGGCGGCGATGATCGCCTGTTCGAACTTCACCAGGGTCCTGCCGCCGTCGGCCGCGGTCACCTCGATTTCGTGCGGCGACACGAACGCGCCGGTGCCGGTGACCACCCGCACCTTGCGCTGCTTCGCCATTCCGGAAAGGCCCTTGGTCAGCTGCCCGACCACCTTCTCCTTGTAGGCGCGCAGCGCGTCGAGCTCGATCTTCGGCGCGCCGAAGCTCACGCCGAAATCCTTGGCGTGGGCGGCGGCGTCGATGACCTCGGCCGCATGCAGCAGCGCCTTGGACGGGATGCAGCCGACGTTGAGGCAGACGCCGCCGAGGGTCTCGTAGCGCTCGACCAGCACGGTGTCGAGGCCGAGGTCGGCGGCGCGGAAGGCCGCGGTGTAGCCACCCGGGCCGGAGCCGAGCACCACGATCCCGCACTCGACGTCGGCCTTGCGGCCGCTGGCCTGGGCCGCCCGCGGCGCGCTCCGGGCCGGCTCCTTCGGCGCCGCCGGCGACGGCGACACCGGCGGCGAGCCGCCCGGCTCGGCGCGCGGCGATTCGCTGCCCTGCGCGCCGCCGACGGCCGGCGCATCGGCGCCCTCGGCCTCGACGATGGCGATGACCGCGCCCTCGCCGACCTCGTCGCCGACCTTGACCTTGATCTCCTTGATGACGCCGGCGGCCGACGACGGCACTTCCATCGTCGCCTTGTCCGATTCCAGCGTGACCAGGCCCTGGTCCTTGGCGACGCTGTCGCCGACCGCGACCAGGACCTCGATCACCGGGACCTTGTCGAAGTCGCCGATGTCGGGGACCTTGATTTCCTGTGTGCTCGCCATCGCCTTGCTCCGCTGGATCGTGATGTCTTCTGCGCCGGTCGCAGCCGGCGCGGGTTCGCGTGTGCTCAGCCGCGCTGCTTGGCCCAGCTGAGGGTGTAGAGGTCGTGCCGCCGGTCGTTGAGGTTCTGCACGGTGCCGTCGTTGCGGGCGACGGTGAGGTCGCTCAGGCGCAGGTCGGCGAAGGCCACCTGCTCGACGTTGGGCGTGGTATCGGCGGCCACGCCGTCGCGCGCGAACGGGAAGTCGCAGGGCGTCAGGATGCAGCTCTGCGCGTACTGGATGTCGAAGTTGTTCACGCCCGGCAGGTTGCCGACGTTGCCCGACAGCACCACGTAGCACTGGTTCTCGACCGCGCGCGCCTGCGAGCAGTAGCGCACCCGCAGGTAGCCTTCGCGGGTGTCGGTGCAGAACGGCACGAACAGGATCATCGCGCCCTGGTCGACCAGGTGCCGGCCGAGCTCGGGGAACTCGGAGTCGTAGCAGATCATGACCCCGATCGGTCCGCAGTCGGTCATGATCGCGCGCGCGGTCGAGCCGCCGCCGATGCCCCACCAGGTGCGTTCGTTCGGGGTAGGGTGCAGCTTGTCGCGGGTGTGCAGCGAACCGTCGCGCAGCGCCACGTAGCAGATGTTGCGCACCTGCACGTCCTCGCCGACGGTGATACGGGTCGGGTGCGAGCCGCCGATGATGTTGATGTTGTGGCGGACCGCGAGCTCCGACAGCAGCGCCGCGAAGCGCTCGGTGTAGCCGGTCAGGGCCAGCAGCGAGTCCACCGGCGACAGCGGCGCGTTTTCCACCGACAGAAGCTGCAGGGTGAAGAGCTCCGGGAACACGACGAAGTCGGCGCGGTAGTCGGCGGCGATGTCGACGAAATACTCGACCTGGGTCGCGAACTCCTCGAACGACGCCACCCGCCGCTGCTGGTATTGCACCGTGGCCACGCGGACCGACTCCGGCAGCGGACGCGCGGTGCCGCGGGTGTGCGCGTGCGGGTCGATCTTCGGGTTGCGCCAGACCAGGTGCGCGGCATAGCCGCGCGACTCCTGGTCCGACGGCAGGTAGTTCGGCAGCACGCCGATCACCTCGAAACCGTTGCGCAGCTGGAAGCTCAGCGCGCGGTCGCGCGCGCGCCCGGCGCGCACGTCCTCGACATAGGCTGCGGCGTCGTCGGCATAGCGACGGGCGCGGCGGCCGAAGCCGGGCAGGCGCCCGCCGAACACGATGCCCTTGAGTCCCAGCTCCTGGCACAGGCGCTTGCGCTGCTCGTAGAGGCGGCGCCCGATGCGCAGGCCGCGCCAGCGCGGGTCCACGCAGACCTCCATGCCGTACAGCCAGTCGCCGGTGGTGAGGTGGCGCGCGCCGTAGCCGCCGCCGGTGATCTGCATCCAGCGGTGCGGCGCCATCGCGCTCGCCTCGTCGATGCGGAAGGTCGCGCAGTAGCCGACCACCTCGCCCTCGTACAGGGCGACGAAGGTGCCCTGCGGGAACTGCGCGATCTGCCCGGTGACCATTTCCACGGTATAGCCGTGGTCGACGCCGTAGACGCGCTCGGTCAGCGCGACGATTGCGGGGATGTCGGCGACGCCCGCGCTGCGCACCGCCAGGCGCGCCTTCTCGCGCGTGCCGGCGCCGTTGCCGCCGGCACTCATCGCGCGCGCCGCCCGCGCAGGCGCACGCACGGGACCGGGCGCTGCTGGCGCGGCCAGTCCGCCATCGGGCTCAGAGCAGCACGCGGCGCATGTCGCCGAGGATGCGCGCCAGGTCGGCGGTGAAGCGCGCGGCCAGCGCACCGTCGATGACGCGGTGGTCGTAGGACAGCGACAGCGGCAGCATCAGCCGCGGCTGAAAGGCCTTGCCGTCCCACACCGGCTGGATCGACGACTTCGACACGCCCAGGATCGCCACCTCCGGCGCATTGACGATCGGCGTGAACGCGGTGCCGCCGATGCCGCCGAGCGAGCTGATCGAGAAGCAGCCGCCGGACATGTCGGCCGAGGTCAGCTTGCCGTCGCGCGCCTTCTTCGCCAGCGTCGCGGTCTCCTGCGCGAGCTCGATGACGCCCTTGCGGTCGACGTCGCGCACCACCGGCACGACCAGGCCGTTGGGCGTGTCCGCGGCGAAGCCGATGTGGAAGTACTTCTTCAGCGTCAGCGTCTCGCCGCTGGCGTCCAGCGAGGCGTTGAACTCGGGGTACTTCTTCAGCAGCGCGGCCGAGGCCTTGAGCAGGAAGGCGAGCATGGTCAGCTTGATGCCGGCCTTCTCGTTCTCCTTGTTGAGCGTCTTGCGCAGCTCTTCGAGGTCGCTGATGTCGGCCTGGTCGAACTGGGTGACGTGCGGGATCATCGCCCAGTTGCGGGCGAGGTTGGCGCCGGAGAGCTTCTTGATCCGCGACAGCGGCTGGGTCTCGACCTCGCCGAATTTGGAGAAGTCGACCTTCGGCCAGGCCAGCAGGTTGAGCCCGCCGCCACCGCCTCCCGCGGCGGCCGCCGGCGCCGCGCCGCCGCCGGCCAGCGCCTGCTTGACGAAGTTCTGCACGTCCTCGCGCACGATGCGACCGCTGCGCGCCGAGCCCTTCACCTGCCTCAGGTCGACGCCCAGCTCGCGTGCGAACAGGCGCACCGCGGGGCTGGCATAGGGCACCTTCTCCGGCAGCAGTTCGTCGGCGTCGAAGGCCACCGGCGGGGTCTTCGGATCGGACGGTCGCGACGCGACCGGCGGCGCCTTCGGCTGCGCGTTGGACTCGCCGCGCTCGGCCTGCGCCTCCGCGGCGGCCTTGGTCTCGGCCGCGGGCGCCTGCGACGCGGTGGCGTCGACGGCCGGGGTGGACACGTCCGCAGCGCCCTCGGCGGCGATCAGCGCGACCACCACGCCCTCGCCGATCTCGTCGCCGACCTTGACCTTGATCTCCCTGACCGTGCCCGCGAACGGCGCCGGCACTTCCATCGTCGCCTTGTCGGACTCCAGCGTGACCAGCCCCTGGTCCTTGGCGACCGCGTCGCCGACGGCGACCAGCACCTCGATCACCGGCACCTTGTCGAAGTCGCCAATGTCGGGAACCTTGGCTTCCTGCACGCCGCCGCCGGCCGCCTGCGTGGCGGCGGGCCGAGCCGGCTCGGCCTTCGCCGGCTCCTCGGTCTTCGGCTTCGCGGGCGTCTCGGCCTGAGCGGGCGCGGCGTCGCCGCCCTCCTCATCGATCAGGGCGACGACCACGCCCTCGGCGACGCTGTCGCCGACCTTGACCTTGATCTCCCTGACGGTGCCGGCGAACGGCGCCGGTACCTCCATCGTCGCCTTGTCGGATTCCAGCGTGACCAGGCCCTGGTCCTTGGCGACCGTGTCGCCGACCTGGACCAGCACCTCGATCACGGGTACGCCGTCGAAATCGCCGATATCGGGGACCTTGGCTTCCTTCGTCGCGGCCATTCGCTGCGCACCTGATTCAATGGACGGAACGGGCATTGTCGCCCTCCACGCCCCCGGCGCCAAGGCGCGGATCGCCATACGCCGCAGAATGCGCGTCGCGGCGCCCCGGGACGGAGCGTCCCGGACGCCCGTCCCGGGCCCTTCAGTCGACCGTGAACAGCCGCAGCGGCGCGCCGTCCGCGGTGCGCAGCTCGAGCTCCGACTGGACCGCCTCCATCCGCCGCGCGCGCTCGCACAGCGCGTCGGCCATCGGCTCCAGCGCCTCGGCGCGGTCCTCGACCCTGGCCTCGATCTCCTTGCCCATCCGCTCCATGCGCGCCTCGAAGTCGGCGCTGGCCGCGGCGTCGCCCGACAGCGCCATCGCCAGCGACTCGCGGACCGCGGTGCCGATCAGCTGCGGGAGGAACTCGGTCATCACCGGCTCTATGAATCCGCTCGCCAGCGCGCGCGCATCGGCATCGTCCACGGTGATGCCGTCCGGGCCGAACCACGTCGCCGCCTCGTCGAGGCGGGCGCGGATGCGCTCGCGCCCCACGTCGAGCTTCTGCGCCAGATCGTCCGAGGCGCCGAAGCCCCTGGCGACCTCGCCCAGCGCGGTGAAGGCGATGTCCGTCGCCTCGACCGCGATCGCCCGCACCTCGGGCAGGGCCTCGCCGAGCTCGCGCTCGAACGTGCGCAGGCGGCGGTGGTCCGCGGCCGACACCTCGAGCTCCTCGCCGTCCAGCCAGATCCGCCCGCCGCCGAGGGCGACCTCGTGCGGCCCTGCGCCGTCCTCGCGCGAGAACACGAAGGCCTTGCCCTGGGTGCGCATGGCGTAGTCGCTGTGGACGTCGCAGTCGCCGACTTCGAGATGCGCGTCATCCGCCGCCGAGGCGGGAACCGCCGCCAGCGCGGCGAGCAGGCCGAGCGGAAGGGATGCGGGGAACGGGCGCATGGCGGGCTCTCGGTGTGATGGAGCGCCGAGCATGGCACCGCTCGCAGATCCCCGGGACTGACGGAAGGGAGGGTGACTTCCGGCAGCCCGACCTGGCATGAGGACTGCGCACGAAGGGTGAAGCACAACATTAAGAACGCGTTACAAGCCGCTGGTGAGCCCGCCCTGAACCCAGCCCGGGCCAAGCGGGCATCGATTCATCGCCCGACGCCTACCGTCTTGCCTCGCCCGCCTCCCCCGACGGGCGAAATCAAGAACAAGACAAGCAGGAAGGAGTACCCATGAAAGCCCCCAAGATTCTCGCCCTCGCCGCCGCCGCTGCCCTGGTCGCCCCGGCGCTCGCCTCCGCCCAGGACCGCAGCGACATGTGGAGCTACGGCGCCGGCAGCGGCAAGCACTTCGCCGTGGTCGGCAGCTTCGCGCACATGGATCCGAAGTCGGACATCGGCGCGGTCGCCGGCAGCCAGGCCGATGTCGACGGCGACGGCGCGGCCACCGCCAGCTTCAGCTGGTTCTTCAACGACTACCTCGCCCTCGAGCTCTGGGGCGCGGCCGACAAGTTCGGCCACGACGTCGAGCTCGACGGCCAGAAGGCCGCCACTCTCGACTCGCAGCCGCTGGCGCTGTCGGCGCAGTTCCACTACCCGGTCAACGAGGTGTTCTCGCCCTTCGTCGGCGTCGGCTACCACCAGACCAACTACGACAACGAGGAAGGCACCGGCGCGCTCGCCGGCAGCCGCATCGGCCTGAGCGACGGCCAGGGCGTGATGGGCACGGTCGGCGTCGACATGCACGTCAACGACACCTGGTTCGTGCGCACCGACGCACGCTACCTGCGCTCGCGCTCGGACGTCGCCGTTGACGGTGTGCAGGTCGCGAGCGACGCGCACGTCGACCCGTGGATCTACAGCGTGGGCATCGGCGCGCGCTTCTGATCCGTCGCACCACCGGCAGTACCGGAGCAGTACCCGAAGGGCCCGCGCGAGCGGGCCCTTCGTCGTTGCGAAGACCTCAGCGCACGGCGCCGGGGTCGATCGTGATCAGGTCCAGGGGCGCGCCGGCCGCACGTACCGCCAGCCCCGCCTCGAGCCGATCGATCCGCTGCAGGCGCGGACACAGCGCACGCGCCTGCGGTTCGAGCGGCGCCAGCGCGGCCCGCAGGCGTGCTTCGAACGTCCCCTGCAGCCCCGCGACCTCGTCGCGCAGCGCACCCGCGGCGGCCATGTCGCCGGCCATCGCCGCCGCCAGCGCCCGCTCGCCCAGCCCGGCGGCCAGCAGCGGCGCGATGTCGGCGACCAGTTCGCGCACGTAACCGTCGAAGGCGTCGCCCTGCCAGTCGCGCGTGCTGCGGCTGGCGTCGATGCGCGCGTGCAGCTGCCGGCGTCGGTCCTCGAGCCGCCGCTCGAGTTCGGGATCGACGCGACCGGCGCTCTGCTGCGCCTGCGCGCGCACCGCCGCGACCGCGGCATCCGCCGCGCGATGGCCGAGCGCGCGCACCTCCGGGACCAGCGCATCGACCTCGGCCGCGATCAGGGCGAGGCGGTCTTGGTCCTCGAGCCGCAGGTCGGCAGCGACGCCGTCCAGCCCCAGGCTGCCGTCGCGGGCGATGCGCACCCGCGCCGGCGCGGGCGCAGTGCGTTCGAACAGCAGCGCATCCTCGCCCACGGTCAGGTCGTAGCTGCTGCTGGCGCCGCACAGCGCCTCGGGATCGGGAGCGACCTGCGCACCTGCCACCGGCGCGGCGGCGAGGGCGAGGGCCAGCGGAAGGACGGCGGGCTTGGACATCGGCGCTGACTCGAAGAGGCGGATCGCCGCACCATCGCGGCGAGGCCGCCAATGCCTCATGAACGCATCATGCGCAGCGCGCGATAGCCGCCCGCCTGCAAAAGCGCGCATCCTTCCGCGCGGAACCCACCTCGTCCGTCCATGCCGCGCCTGCTCGTCCTCCTCCTCGCCATCGCCCAGATCGCCACCGCGGCGGCGGTGCAGGCCGGCTGGCCCGGCGCCGACATCGGCACCGTCGCCCGACGCACGCCGACGCCGGTCGATGCTGCCGGCTACGCCTTCTCGATCTGGGCCGTGCTGTACCTGCTCTCGCTCGCCTTCGCCGTGTGGCAGGCGCTGCCGGGGCAGGCGAGATCGCCGCTGCTGCGTGGCGTGCGCACGCCGCTGGCGCTGGCCTTCGCGGCCACCGCGGCATGGCCGCCGCTGTTCGTCCTGGTCGGCGTGGTACCGGCGCTGGCAGCGATCGTCGTCGACTTCGCCGCGCTCGTGTTCGTGGTCGCCCGCCTGCAGCGGAACAGCGGCGTGCACGGACTGCCGCGGCTGGGCCGTGTCGGCTTCGCGCTGTTCCTGGGGTGGATCCATGCGGCCGCGACCCTATCGGTGGCGCAGGCGGTGTTCGCGCACGGCCTCGACGGGGGACTCGGCGCGCCGCTGCTGGCGACGCTGTTCCTGGTGATGAGCGGCGCGCTCGCGCTGGGGCTGAACCCGATCCTCGGCGCACCGTGGGGCTACGCGATCGGGCTGGGCTGGGCACTCGTCGCGATCTCGGTGGAGCAGGCGCAGCGCACCGGCGATCCATGGACGCTGCCGGCCCTGGTGCCGCTGGTCGTGGCCGCTGCGGTGCTGAGCCAGAGCCTGCGACTGCGCCTGCACGCGCGGCAGGCGCAGTCGGTGTCCTGACCGGCTACTCCGGCTCGCGGCGGTTCAAGGTGCGGCCGCGGCTGGCCGGTCCGACGTGGTCGTCGGCACGGCCGCCGCCCTGCTCCCCGGCCGATGGCGGCGCACCGCCCTCGCTGCTCTCGGCGATCGCGGCGGCGGGCGAACCGTGCGCACCGGCGTCGTTCTGCGGAGCGCCGGGATAGGGATTGCTGCCGTCGGCGGCGGCATGCTTCTGCTCGAGCAGGGCCCGCGTGTTGGCGAGCGCCTGCTCCGGCGTGATGCCCTGCCCGCCGCTGTCGCCGCCGCGGGCGGATCCGTCGGCGGTCTCGGGGGCGCTCCGGCTGGCGTCCGGCGCCGGTGTCGGCCCGGGAGCCTCGGCACCGGAGCGGACCTCCGGGCGCGATGTCGACGGACGCTTGCTGGTGGCGGCCGCGGCGGGCGTCGCCGAGGTCGGGCCACTGCGCGTCTCCACCTCGGGCGGCCGCGCCGGACGCTTGCGCGTGGCGGCGGGACGAGGCGTGGCGGACGCCGCCGTTCCGGCGCGGCTGCCGGCAGCGGTGCCGGCCCCTGCCGTGCCCGCGGCCTTGCCGGTCGCGTTGCGTGGCGCCGACTGCTTCACCGGCGGGGTCCCGGGCGCGCTCCGCGCCGCGCCGGTCTTCCGGGCGGGGGTCTTGGCGGCCGCCTTCCCGGCGACCTTCGTCGTGCTTGCAGGCGCCTTCGCCGCCTTCTTCGCCGCCGTCTTCCCCGCTATGCCCGCCTTGGTCCCGAGCTTCTTCGCCGCGGTCTTCTTCGCAACGGTCTTCTTTGTCGCTGCCTTCTTCGTTGCGGCCTTCCTCGTTGCAGTCTTCTTCGCGGCAACCTTCTTCGCGGCAACCTTCTTCACGGCGGCCTTCTTCACGGCAGCCTTCTTCGCTGCGGTCTTCTTTGCGGCGGCCTTCTTCGCTGCCGTCTTCTTTACGGCGGCCTTCTTCGCCGCGACCCTGCCGCTCGCAGCGCTCCTGCGGCCCGCCGCCGCCTTCTTCGCGACCGTCTTCTTCGCGACCGTCTTCTTCGCGGTCGCGCGCCTGGCGGCCGCACCGCGTCCGGACGACGTGCCGGCACTGGACGTGCGGGTGCCGGCAGCGGTCTTGCCGGCGGCGACCTTCCTGCCGGCGGCCTTGGCGCCGTTCGCGGTGCGCGCCAGCGCGGCACCGGCCTTGCGCACGGCAGACGTCTTCCTGGTCGAGGATCCGGCGCCGGACGCGGCGCCGGTCGTGCCGCGCTTGGCGGCGGTGCGCGAGCCGGCGGCCTTGGACGTGCCGCGGGCCGGACGTTTGACAGCCATGCTGTGATCTCCTGCGTGCGATCGCACGACGCGACCGGAACGCAGCGTCACCGAGCCAAGTTCAACGCGATGCGAACGCGATGCGCGCGTCGGTGCCGCCAACGCGTCGACCATTGCTGTCGAAGCGCTGCTCGACCCAGCGCGCACGGTCCGCCCCCGCCAGCAGCACCGTGCTGCTGCGGGTCCCGTACACCGGATCGCGGACGAACGGCGGCGACAGCGCGCGCTCTGCCTCGATCGGCAGGCCGGTGCTGGGCAGCTCGCCGTCGGGCGCCAGCGACCTGTCCACCAGCGCCTCGAACAGCGGCGCCAGGCTGCCGCGGCCGCTGGCGATCCAGCGCCGCAGCACGTCGACCACGCGTCGGCTCTTCGGCCAGTCGGCGTCGAGCGCGCCGTTGGACATCGCGTGCAGGCCCGGCTCCAGGACGCGCTGCGTCCACTGCGGGTGGTTGCTCGCGAAGCGCAGCCGTGCGCCGTCCCACAGCAGCAGGTTGAAGCGCCCGTACTCGTGCGCGGTATGCGTCAGCTCGTCGAGATGCGGACCGGCCGGCATCGCCCCGGCCATGAAGTCGCCGACCAGGTCGCCGCGGGAACGCGGACGCTCCGTCTCCGCCGGAGCGGAGCGCACGTTGGTGACCGCGGCGAACCGCCCGCGCGTATCGACCTGCATCCAGCTTCCCCCGCGGACGAGGTCGCGGCCGCCGAACGCCCCGGTCCGCAGCGGATCCGGGCCGGATGGCGCGGTGGCGCGCGCATGGAACTCGTCGCGGTTGGCCGCCACCACCAGCGGCCACTGCGGGTGCAGGCCCTGCGCGATCACGATCAGGCACATGGGCGTCAGAAGCCTCCGCCGGCGTCGAGCCAGGCGCGCTCGCCTGCGGCGTCGGCGCGACCGAGCACAGCGTTGCGGTGCGGGAAGCGCCCGAAGCGCTCGATCACCTCGCGGTGCCGGCGCGCGTAGTCGGCCATGTCCTCGAACACGCCGCGGGCGGCCGGCGCGGCATCCCCGACGAGCGCTTCGAACAGCGCGACGCTGCGCACCTGCAGCGCCGGATCCTCGGCGTGCTCCAGCGGCAGGTAGACGAAGGCGCGCTCTATCGGCGCGAGCAGGCGGTCGCTGCCGTGGGCGATGCCGCCCAGCGCCAGCGCCTGCGCGCGCGGATCGCCGACCCAGGCGCGCGGGTCGCCGCGATAGATGTTGCGCGGGCACTGGTCGAGCAGAAGGATCAGCGCGAGCCAGCCGCGCGGCGTCGCGCACCAGGCATCGAGCCGGCCGTGCAGGGCGCGCAGCACCAGGGCGCCGAAGCGGCGGTCGATCTCGGCGTCGAACATCGGCTCCGGCGCGAACCAGCGCCGGCGCAGCGGCTCGGGCGGCAGGCCGTCCTGCCATTCCTCGCGCGCGCCGAACCAGAAACCGAGGAGCTCCTCCTGCGCGGCGGAGTCGCCGGCATCGCCGGTGGCGGCGCTCATGCGGCGTCTCCCGCGATGGCGTCGTAACCGCGGGCGCTGAACTCGATCAGGCACAGGCCGTTGCCGAAGGGGTCGGCGCAGGTGGCGATGCGCCCCCACTCCGCCTCGCGCACGGAGCCCTCCTGCACGCCGCCGGCCCGCAGCACGCGCGCGAGCGCCGGCTCGAGGGCGTCGACCGCGAAGTCCAGGTGCACCGGCGTCCAGTGTCTGGCGTAGTCGCGCAGCGCCGTGCCCGCGGTGCGGCTTCCGGGCGGCTGGCAGAGCAGGTAGATCGGCGCCTCGGCGCCGAGCAGCTCGATCCCGGCCGCGCCGAGACGACGGGCCGGGGCGAGATCGAACGCCTGGGTGTAGAACGCGACCGCCTGGTCAAGGTCGGCCACGTCGATGTTGATGAGGACCTGCGCCATGCCTGCTCCGCGGATGCCGCCCGCCCGGGCGTGGTGGGTCCGATTGTAGGAGAGGCCGTGCCGCGGGCCGCGGACGGGCGGGTGGGAACCCGCCCGCGGCGCGCGGGCGGAGGCCGTCAGTCCTTGTTGACCGAGATCACGGCGCCGGTGGTCGGGTCCACGCGGATCTCGACGTTGCCGCCGTCGGCGCGCTCGGCCTCGGCGGTCCACACGCCGTCGTCGAACTCGATGTCGTGCACGTTGGAGTAGCCCTCGGTGGACAGCGCGGCCTTGACCTCCTCCTCGCTGAGCCGCGAGGTGGCGTCGTCGCCGTAGACGTTGCCGCTGGCGGGATCCACGCGCACGTCGACGTTGCGGCCGTCGCCGCTGGTGGCATCGGCCTCCCACATGCCGTCCTCGAACTCGAGGTCGTTGACGTCGCGGTAGCCGGCGTCGGTCAGCGCCTGGCGGACTTCGGCCTCGGTGAGGCTGCCGCTGTCGGTGGTCTGCGCGACCGCGCTGCCGCCGAGCAGGGCGCCGCCGATCACGAGCGAAGTCAGGATGCGCTTGCGCATGGCGATATCTCCGGGTGGAAGGTGCGGCGATTCTCGGTACCCGCCCGTACAGCGGCGGGTGAACGTCCGCGCGCTGCGTTCATCTTCGCGAGGCCGGCGTGTGCGACCGCCACCTAGAATGGCGCACCGCGCGTCGCGCTCCTGCGCGACCGTCGACCGGACGCCGCATGCGCAAGATCGTGCACATCGACATGGACGCCTTCTACGCCAGCGTCGAGCAGCGCGACGATCCGGCGCTGCGCGGGCGGCCGGTGGTGGTGGGTGGCAGCGGCCCGCGTTCGGTGGTGTGCGCGGCGAGCTACGAGGCGCGCCGCTTCGGCGTGCGCTCGGCGATGCCCGGCACCCGTGCGCGGCGGCTGTGTCCGGACGCGGTGTTCGTGCCCCCGGACTTCCCGCGCTACCGCGCGGTGTCGCGGCAGATCCGCGAGATCTTCCTGGCCCATACCGAGCTGGTCGAACCGCTGTCGCTGGACGAGGCCTACCTCGACGTCACCGAGAACCGCCAGCGCCTGCCGACCGCCACCGCGGTGGCCAGCGCGATCCGCGCCGAAATCCTGGCGACCACCGCACTCACCGCCTCGGCCGGCATCGCGCCGAACAAGTTCCTGGCCAAGATCGCCTCCGACTGGCGCAAGCCCGACGGCCAGTTCGTGGTGCGCCCGGAGCGCGCGCTGGACTTCCTCACGCCGCTGCCGGTGGGGCGCCTGCCCGGGGTCGGCCGGGTGATGGAGGCGAGACTGGACGAACTCGGCATCGGTACCGTCGGCGCGCTCCGGACGCTGTCGGTCGAGGCGCTGGAAGCGCGCTTCGGGCGCTGGGGACGACGCCTGCACCAGCTCGCCCACGGGATCGACGACAGCCCGGTGCGTCCGAGCCGGCCGTCGCTGCAGGTGTCGGCGGAAGACACCTTCGAGACCGACCTGACGCTCGAGGAGCTCGCGCCGGCGATCGAGCGCATGGCGGCGCGGGCGTGGGAGGCCTCGCGCCGCGCCGGCCGCATCGGCCGCACCGTGGTGCTGAAGCTCAAGACCCGCGACTTCCGCATCCTGACCCGCAGCCTGTCGCCGCCGCGACCGCCGCGCGACCTGGCGTGCTTCGCCGCCATTGCGCTCGATCTGCGCGCGCGCGTCGACCTGCCGCCGTCGACCCGCTATCGCCTGGTCGGCGTCGGCCTCGGCAATTTCGTCGACGCCGACGACCCGGCGATGCTGCAGGCGAGCCTCGACCTGCCGGCCTGACTCACCAGCACTCGGCCTCGCTGCCCAGCGACGCGCTGCGTGCGCCGGTGCTGTCGAGCCGCAGGATCCCGCAGGTGGTGTCGCGCGCCTGCGCGCCCCTGGGCGTGGCGGCGATGGTGAAGCGCCGCGCAGCCGGCGCGCCGACGAAGCCGACGGTGTAGAAGGCCTCGAGGTCGGCGCCGCAGCTGGGATCCATCGGCGCGCCGACGTAGGTCATGTTGATCGTGTAGTGCCGCTCCAGCGCCTGCGCGCGCTCCTCCAGGCAGGCGGCCGCGGCCGAGCGCCGGGTCTTGATCACCGCGCCCTGGTAGCTGACGGTGGCGATGGTGGCGAGGATGGCGACGATCGCCACCGTGATCATCACCTCGATCAGCGTGAATCCAGGCGCCGGCCGGCGCCCCTGCATCGCATGCATGGCTACTCCCTGATCACTTCCCGCCAGGACACCCGTCCGAGCCGGCGCGGTTCGGCGATGCCGAGATCGGCGACGTTGCCGGACGAACCGCCGGTGACCAGCCGCCCGGCCAACAGCACGGGCAGCCCGGTCATGCCGACCCGCAGGTTGACCGAGCCCACCGGCGCCGAGCCGCCGGCGCCGCCACCGATCACCTCGTCGGCGAAACCGCCGTCGCCGTCGAGGTCGAAGAACGAGGTGTCCAGGCTGGTGCCGGTGAACGCGTCCAGCGCGTTGAGATAGCCGTCGCCGTCCGACTGGCAGGCGCCTGCCGTGGGCAGGATGCTGCTGACCACGAGCGTGCCGCCGTAGACCTGCGCGTCGCCGACGATGCGCTCGCCCTCCGGCACGCGCTCGGGCGGCGTCAGCAGGTCGATGAACCAGCCGGCCGCGTCGGGCGGCAGCGCCGAGGCGTCCTCGAAGCCGCGCACCGCATAGCCGCCGGCGGAGCCCACTACCTGGATCCGGCGCTGCGTGAGACGGTCGCGGGTGACCGCGCGTCCCGCGTCGACGATGCCGTAGAGGCTCTGTACGGCGGTGCTGTTGATGTCGCCCACGGTCATGAAGCGCCCGGTGCCGACGAACACCCAGGTGCGGTAGGTGCCGGGCTCCATCGCCACCGCCGGCCGCGCGGTGATCGGCTGGCGGCTGCCGCCGGCGTCAGTGGCGACGAACAGCGGCGCGCCGCGGTTGGCGATCGACCAGGTGTTCGGGTTCGCCGATGACAGGTCGAACTTCCACAGGTTGCCCTGCATGTCGCCGGCGTAGACGTGCTCGACCGTGCCGACGCCGTCGGCATCGACGCCGCCGTCCACGTTCCAGCCCGTCGGCGCCGACAGCCCGTTCGGCTGTGCGGCACTGCCCTGCCCGGTGTCGAGCGTCCGCAGCAGGGTGCCGCTGGCGAGGTCGTAGACCAGGAGCTGCGCACGCTCGCTGCTGCTGTTGATGCCGTTGCCGACGATCGCGACCGTCGCTCCGGAGTTCAGCCGCGCGACCAGCGGCGCGCCGGTCACCAGTCCGAGCGCCGGATTGGCGGCCCCGTTGGCCTCCCACAGCACGTCCGAGGAGCCGAAGCTGCCCGGCCGGGTCACGTCCAGCGCGAACAGTCCCCTGCCGCCGCGGCCCAGGCTGCCGACCAGGATGTCGCGCCCGCCGGTGAGCGCGCGCGGGGACACGACCACGGGGCCGTCGACGAAGTAGCGATGCGCGTAGGCGGGATCGCTCAGGGTCGCGAGCGCGGCGAAGTCGAGGCTCGCCGGCACGTAGGCGAAGCGCTCGGCGCCGGTGCGGGCGTCGAAGGCGTGCAGCATCCCGTCGTTGGCGCCGACGAACAGGGTCGCGGTGTCCTCCACGTAGGCCGGCGTGCTGTGCACGATGTCGCCGAGTGGACCGTTGCGGTTGCGCAGGGCGCCGCCGTTGCGCAGCTCCAGGCTGCGGTCGCCGAGCAGGTAGGCCACGTTCTGCGCCGCGCTCGCCGACGGAAAGCCGGTACGCGCCAGGGCGTCGCGCTGGGCCGCGGTCGGGAATGCGGCGCCCGCGCTGCCGGACCAGGTGTAGACCCGCCGGTTGCCGACGCCGGGAATGCCCTCGGACGCGCGCCAGCGGGCATTGGCCGCCGTGCAGCTGGCGGTCTCTTCCGCGGGACAGGCCAGCACCTCGCCCGACCACACGCCGGACACGAACGTGGCGTTGAAGATCTGCGTGTCGCTGGTGACCTGCTGGGAGGACGCGGCGACGTTGGAGAACGAGCCGGTGCGTTCGGTGATCGCCGACAGCGCCGCATCCAGGCCACGGGTGAAGGCGTCGGGGTCGGCGGCGGCGACGAAGGTGCCGCGGCCGTTGACCGCGGCGTGCAGAAGGTCGTCGATCTTGCGCCCGTCGAGGCTGTTGCTGGTCGGGTCCGGCCACGCCGCGAAGTTCGAGGGCACTTCGGCGACGCTGCGGAAGCCGGTGGTGCCGGTGAGGCCGATGGAGAGGCCGAAGGTCACCATGTGTTGCCAGAACGCGGAATTGCCGCCGGTGACGGGGACGATGTTGGCGAGGTCCGGGCGCAGGTCGCTCTTCCAGTACGCCATCGCCACGTCGGCCAGGGTGTTGGAGTATGCGTCGGCGTAGGGGGCAGTCGGTTCGTAGCGGTAGCTGGCGCCGTCCGGGCTGCCGATCTGCCGGCCAGTGGCGTTGTCCTGCTGGCCCACGTCGATGGTCGAGCCGGTCGAGCCGTTGACCGCGCTGCGGATCTCGTTCCAGTGTCCATCGGTGGTGAGGATCGAGAAGTTCTGCCGGCAGGCGTACTGGTCGGCGCCGGATTCCGGGCCGTAGGGCCCATAGGGCGAGGGGCTGCTGAAGTAGTCGCCGGCGAGCCTGAGCGCGCTGTGCAGCGGCGTGCCGTTGGCGGCGTTGGTGGCGTAGAGGCGGTTGTACCACTGGGTGCGGTTGTCGTCGCCGCCGGTGTCGGCGAACAGGCCGTCGTTGAAGTTGACCGGGATCGGGATCGCATGCGTCGGCAGGTTGCTGGCCGGCGTGGCCGCCGTGCCGCCGCGGCCCCAGATGGTGCGGAAGCCCACGCGGATGTCGGTGCCGAGTTCGCCGAAGGCGCTGGCCGCGGCCGCCTTGGCCGCCTTCAGGCGGGTGCGGTGGTAGGAGTACCAGGTCGCGAAGTTGGCGCGCTCCGCCGCTTCGCTGCGCCCGGTCGGCGTCGCGTAGGTGCACTCGCGCCAGCCCCAGCCGGTGGTCGAGGTATCGCAGCCGACGTCGCTCTCGCCGGTGTTGCTGCTGACGACGTCGAAGCTGTAGGACAGCGAGACGCCCGAGAAGCTCGTCGCGCCGTACAGCCGCACCTGGTAGGTGCCGGCCGCGGGCGCCGCGATCAGGCAGGTCTCGTCGTTGCCGGTCCCGGTGCTGCGGCAGGTGTAGCTGCTCGTGGTCGGCGTCGCCCCGAGACGCACGTACAGGTCGGCGCAGCCGAACTGGAAGAACAGGAACCCGCAGCTGCCGCCGGAGGAGGAAATCACGAGGTTGCTGGCGCCGGCCGGCACGTTGATCTGGAAGGTGCCGGCCCAGTTCCCCGACGACGCCGACTGGCTCGTCGACAGCGTGCCGGCGAACGCGTCCCTGCCGCCGCTGCCGAGCGCGCGCCGCGAACGCACGATGCGGCCGCTGGGGAGGATCTGGTAGCGGTAGTACTGGGTCGCGTCCGCCGGATCGGTGGCGCCGGGCATGGGCACGTAGAAGGTGCGCGTGCTGCCGGCCAGGTTGACCGTGGCCGAGCTGGTGCCGCTGCCGGAGTGGGTGACGAAGGCGTCGTTCGCGAAGGCCTGGCCGTAGGCGGTGCCCCCGGCCAGGGTTGCCCCGTCGGCCGTGGTCCATGGCTCGTAGGTGATCGCGGGGTTGTAGTAGAGCGTGTTGGTGGCCGCGCTCTGGTCGTACATCGCCTGCGCCGTGGTGGCGTCGCTGCCATAGGTGGCGTCGCGGCCGGTGTTGTCGCCGGTCGGGCCGCTGCTGATGCCGCCGCCGGCGATCTGCGCGACCTGCGGGTTGTACATGTACTGCCACAGCATCGAACCCGAGTCGTCGATGATGAACAGCACGTTCGGCGGAACCCGGCTCGCGGTGGTGAGCGGATCGTTGGGAATCGAGATGCCCGCGGCCGCGGGGAAGGCCAGCAGCGTCGCCAGGCAGGCGCAGGCACCGACCAACAGGCTGGAGCGCCAGCTGGCGCGGCGGATGGACCGGGGGCGGCGGATGCTGTCCATGGCTACTCGACCACGTAGTTCGTCTGCAGGAGGACCTCGGCGCGCGCGCCGGCGTCCACGGTGCCCGGGTCGTGGCTGCGTGCGGTGACGCGATAGCGCGGGGCGAGGCACAGCGCCGGCAGGGGCGCCATGCGGTCGCAGCCGGGCCACGTCGGCGCGTCGCCCATGTACTCGACGATGAACTGCGGCGCCGGCGCACCGTCGGCGGCGGCCCCGGCGGCACGCCACCCGCCGAAGCCGGGGCTCAGCCAGCGGTCGGCATCGCCCGGACGCGGCGCGGCGCACACGCCCTGCGCGCAGCCGCTCTCCGGGACGGTGGGACGCCCGGCGGCGAGCGCCTCGCCCTCGCGCAGCGCCGCCTCGGTCGCCTGGAAGGCGACGCTGCGGTCGACGAGGTTGGACGCCATCCGCTCCTGCAGGAGCGTCGTGCGCAGCACCGTGAGCCCGAGCAGGGTCATGACCAGCAGCAGGATCAGCACCGTGATCAGCGCCACGCCGCGCGCGGTGTCCGGGACGGGCGCCGGCCGGCTCATGCGTTGCGGTTCCGCAGCGCGACGACGTGGGAGAGCGTGCGCACGATCGGCTCACCGGCTGCGCCCACGCGCTCGTCGCCTTCGATGGTGAGTTCTACGCGCACGGCCGCGACTTCGCTCCAGTCCGGCACCGCGCTGGCCGGGAGGAAGGCATCGCCGTCGGTGAGCTGGTAGGCGAGCTGCATCTGCGTCACGCCCTCGAGGATTTCGTCGCTGCGGACCGCGATTCCGCCGGCCTGGACGCGTGCACGCGCCTGGAACAGGGCCGGCGCACCGCGCGCATTCACGCCGACGAACCAGCGCGTGGCGTGCACGCGGGTCAGCACGGCGTTCCCGCCGCTGTACTGCAGCGGCGCGCCCGAGCACGCGGGCATCCCCAGGTTGCGGCTGCAGTTGCCGCCCTCGGCCACGGTGACGGCGGTGCCGGCGACGCTGCCTGCACGGAAGATCGACGCCTGGCGCGCATCGCAGACCAGCACCAGGTCGCCGGCGGCGATGCGTGGCTGCGGCGTGTTGAGGGTGAAGCGTCCGCTGGCGACGTCGTGCGCCGCCACCGTGCTGACCTCGTAGCCGCCCTGCACGACCTGCACCGCATCGGTGCCGGCGATACGCGCGCCGCTGCCCGTGCCGAAGGCCGGCGCAGCGTCCGGGAAGGCGCCCTCGAAGCCACGCAGGCCGCCGCCCCAGCTCCCGGGCCCGGCCCACCACGCGGTTCCGGCCTCGCTGGCGACGTTGGCCAGCGGCACTTCGCTGGAGCAGGGATTGCCGCCGGCCTCGCGCAGGTCGCGGGCCATCAGCTCGAAGGCGATGCGCACGTTCTCCTGCACCCGGCCGAGGCTCTCGGTGGCGCGATAGGTCCGCGCGTTGCTCAGGAAGATGCCGATCGCCGCGCCCACGACCACGAGTCCGAGCGCCATCGCGATCATGAGCTCGATCAGGCTCATGCCGCGCAGGCGCAGGCGCAGGCGGCGCGGTGCCGGGCTCACGTGCGCTGCTCCAGGGCCGGCGCGTCCGGCGGACGGCTGCACTCCTCCGGGCTGGATCCGCGCGAGACCACCATGCGCCCGCCGCCCGAGGCGATCGCGACGTAGCGCAGGTTCTGCGCCGGCTGGCGCGTGGGCAGGCAGGCCGCCAGCGCACCCGCGAGCAGACTGCCGTCGGCGGCACGGGCGAGGCCATCGCTGCGGAACTCGACCGCGCCGGCCGAGCGGATCGACGCGCTTGCGTCCACCTGCACGGGCGCATCGACGCTGCCGGTGCGTACCACCTCGCCGCTCGACTTGACCGCCACGATCCAGCGCCGCCAGTCGCCGCCGCAGCTGCTGCCGTCGCTGCTCGGACACACACGCAGGGTCGCGTTGCGGCGGATCGCCTCGGAGCGGGCGAACTGCAGCGTCGCCAGCAGTTCGTTGGCGCCGGTGGTCAGGCGGTTGCCGTTGACGAGCCCGTTGAACGCAGGCACGGCCACGGTCACGGTGATGGCGAGCACCGCCACCGTGACCATCAGTTCGATCAGCGTGAACCCGCGCCCGCTCACAGCCGCGTCTCCATCGCGAACGACTGCAGGCCCGGGGCGTCGCTGGCGCCGCGTCCCGCGGTGGCCACGCCGCCGCCCTCGTCCCAGCGTACGGTGACCTCGCAGCGCGTGGCGCCGCACCGGATCGACCCGCAGGCCTCGGGGTCGACGTCCTGGTGCAGGGTCTGGATCCATGTGGCGACCGCGTCGGCGCTGCCGCCCTCGCCCGCCGGCGCGCTGCAGGTGCTGCCGATGTTGTAGGCGCCCGCCAGCGCGGCCTCGCGGTCGGCGCGCATCAGGTCGAGGATCGCATAGGTCTGGATCACCGCCTGGCTGCGCGCCAGCGCGTCCTGGTTGTTGCGCAGCGCCAGCGCCTGCAGCGCGGCGATGCCGAGCAGCCCGACGCCCAGGACCAGCACCGCGATGAGCACCTCGATCAGGCCGACGCCGCGCTGGCCGGCGCGGCCCGGCCCGCGTGCGGCGGCCGCCCTTCTGACGGACGTTGCGGAGGGACCGCTCCCGTGTCGGGGCGACGGGAGCATGGCGCGGCGGTCGGCGCTGGCGGATTCGGGCAGGCACACGGCTTCGCCAACGCTGGCCGAGCCCGGAGACCTCGACAATCGGAGGACTCTGAATTGACGTGATGGTCGCGCGACGACGCCGGCGCACGGGCGGGCCGCGCGTGGGGCGCCGGCTAGACGGGGACCGCGCCTAGCGCCAGGGTTTCACCACCAGCAGCGCGCCGACCGCGACCAGCGCCGCGCCGACCACGCGCAGCGGATCGACCGCGCGCACCTGGCCGAGCACGCCGAAGTGGTCGAGCAGCAGTGCGCCCACCATCTGCCCGAACACGATCAGGCAGATCAGACCCCCGGCGCCCAGGCGCGGCACCAGCGCCGTGCCCGCGAACACGAACAGCGCGCCGATCAGCCCGCCGCACCAGCCCCACCACGGCACCGCACCCAGGCCCGGCCCGAGCGGCGCCGGACGCATCACCGCGAGCGCGCAGGCAAGCGCCGCGGTGCCGACCAGGAACGAGGCGAACGCCGCGAACAGCGCGCCCCAGGTCAGCGCGCCCAGGCGCGCGTTGATCAACGCCTGCAGCGGCAGCAGCAGGCCGATGAGGACGGCGGCGAGGATCGGGAGTGCATGCATGGCGGCGGCGGCGGACGGGGGCCGGCAGGCTAGCAGCCGCCGCCGTGATCCCGCGCCTACTCGTCGAAGCGCAGGTGCTTGACCGACTTGCCGTGGCGGCGGATCAGCTTCAGCGCCTCGATACCGACATTGATGTGGCTCTCGACGAACTCGCTCGACACGCGCGCGTCGCTGGCCTCGGTCTTGACCCCGTCCGGGATCATCGGCTGGTCGGACACCAGCAGCAGTGCGCCGGTCGGGATGTGGTTGGCGAAGCCGGCCGCGAACACCGTCGCCGTCTCCATGTCGATGGCCATGCAGCGCAGCGTGCGCAGGTAGTCCTTGAAGCGCGCGTCGTGCTCCCAGACGCGGCGGTTGGTGGTGTAGACGGTGCCGGTCCAGTAGTCGTGGCCGAGGTCGCGGATCATGGTCGACACCGCGCGCTGCAGGGCGAAGGCCGGCAGCGCGGGCACCTCGGGCGGCAGGTAGTCGTTGGACGTGCCCTCGCCGCGGATCGCGGCGATCGGCAGGATCAGGTCGCCGAGCTGGTTCTTCCTCTTGAGTCCGCCGCACTTGCCGAGGAACAGCACCGCCTTGGGCATGATCGCCGAGAGCAGGTCCATCAGCGTCGCCGCGTTGGGGCTGCCCATGCCGAAGTTGATCATGGTGATGCCGTCGGCGGTGGCGCTGGGCATGGGCCGGTCGATGCCGACGATCTCGGCGCCGGTCAGGCGCGAGAAATGGCCGAGATAGCCGGCGAAGTTGGTCAGCAGGATGTGCTCGCCGAACGCCTCCAGCGGCACGCCGGTGTAGCGCGGCAGCCAGTTGGCGACGATGTCTTCCTTCTCTTTCATGGGTGCGGGTCCTGTTGGGGATCGACATGGCACGAGGCACGCGGCATGGAGCGCACGCGCGGCCGCACCCGACCGCCCGGACGCGCGCCTCCGCCGCAGACGCCGCCTCGCCGGCCAAGGATAGCGGCCGCATCCGCGCACAGCCGCCCCCGGCGCTTGGCAGCGCGCGCGCGCGCCGGCTAGGGTGCGGTCGGTTCACCACTGGGGATCGACCGACATGAAACGACTGGCCCTGGCCGGCCTCGCCGTGCTCGCCTGCAGCACGGCCGCGGCCGCCGACCGGCAGGCGCGCGCGGACGCCGACGCCTATCCCAGCACCTATGCCCCGATCGCCGCGGCGCCGACCCTGATCCGCGGCGCGACGGTGCTCACCGGCACCGGTACGCGCCTCGACGGCGCCGACGTCCTGATCGTCGACGGTCGCATCGCCGAGCTCGGCCGCGGGCTGCGCGCGCCTGCCGGCGCGCGCGAGATCGACGGTGCCGGCAAGTGGGTCACGCCCGGCATCATCGACGTGCATTCGCACCTCGGCGTGTATCCCAGCCCCGGACTGGACTCCCTGGCCGACGGCAACGAGATGAGCGCGCCGGACACCGCGCAGGTCTGGGCCGAGCACTCGGTCTGGCCGCAGGATCCCGGCTTCAACACCGCGCGCGCCGGCGGCGTCACCACGCTGCAGATCCTGCCGGGCTCGGCCAACCTCTTCGGCGGCCGCAGCGTGGTGCTGAAGAACGTGCCGGCGGTGACCTACCAGGGCATGAAGTTCCCCGACGCGCAGCAGGGCCTGAAGATGGCCTGCGGCGAGAACCCCAAGCGCGTCTACGGCGAGGGCAAGGGCCAGGCGCCGATGACGCGCATGGGCAACGTCGCCGGCTATCGCGCCGCCTTCGCCAAGGCCGCCGCGTACAAGCGCAAGCGCGACGCAGCCGCCGGCAACGGCGACGACGACAAGGACCCGCCCGAGCGCGACCTGCAGATGGACACCCTCGCCGGCGTCCTCGACGGCGACATCCGCGTGCACATCCACTGCTACCGCGCCGACGAGATGGCGACGATGATCGATCTGTCGAAGGAGTTCGGCTTCCAGATCGCCGCCTTCCACCACGGCGTCGAGGCCTACAAGCTCGCCGACCGCCTGGCGCAGGAGCGCATCTGCGGCGCGCTGTGGGCCGACTGGTGGGGCTTCAAGATGGAGGCCTACGACGGCATCCAGGAGAACATCGCCCTGGTGGATCGCCCGCCGAACGGCTGCGCGATCGTGCATTCGGATTCCGAGGAGGGCATCCAGCGCCTCAACCAGGAGGCCGGCAAGGTCATGGGCCGCGCCGCGCGCATCGGGATGCCGGTGACGCCGGAGCACGCGATCCAGTGGCTGACGCTCAACGCGGCGCGGTCGCTGGGCATCGACGACCGCACCGGCACGCTGGAGGCCGGCAAGATGGGCGACGTGGTGGTGTGGGACCGCGATCCCTTCAGCGTCTACGCGCACGCCGAGAAGGTGTTCGTCGACGGCGCCCTGCTCTACGACCGCGACGACCCGGCACGCCAGCCGGTCTCCGACTTCATGCTCGGCCAGGAGGGCGTCCGATGATCCGCACCACTACCCTCGCCGCCACCGCGCTGCTGTGTCTGGCCTCGATCCTTCCCGCCGCCGCGCAGGACGTCCTCATCCGCCGCGCGAAGGTCCACACCGCCACGGACCGGGGCACGCTGGCGGATGCCGACGTGCTGGTCCAGGGCGGCGTGATCCGCGGGGTCGGTCCTGGGCTCGCCGCGCCGGCCGGGATCGAGGTGGTCGAGGCAGGCGGCCGTCCGCTGACGCCCGGCCTCTTCGCCGGCCTCACCGCGCTCGGCCTGGAAGAGATCTCCGGCGAGCGCGACACGGTCGACCACGCCATCGACTTCAGCCAGGTCGCCACCGTCGATGCGCAATGGCGTCCGGAGTTCGACCCGGTGCCGGCCTACAACCCGCGCTCGGCCGCGATCGCCGTCAACCGGGTCGAGGGCCTGACCTTCACCATGCTCGCGCCCGGCAGCATGGGCGGCGGCAGCTTCGTCACCGGCCAGGGCGAGGCGGTGCGCCTGGACGGCCGCTTCGACGCCACGCTCGACGGCAGCCGCACGTTGTTCGTCGATCTCGGCGGCGGCGCGGTGCGGCAGGCCGGCGGCAGCCGCGCGGCGCTGTACATGCTGCTGGAGCAGGCCATCGCCGAGGCCGCGAGGACCGGCACCGCGTTGACCCTGGCCGACGCCGGCCGCGGGCTGCTGACCCCGGCCGGGCGCGAGACCTTCGCGCGCTACCTCGACGGCGGCCGCGTGGTGTTCTACGTCGACCGGGCCGCCGACATCGTGCAGGCGCTGAAGCTCGCCGAACGGCACGGCTTCGAGCCGATCATCGCCGGCGGCGCCGAGGCCTGGGAGGTCGCCGACCTGCTCGCCACGCGCGGGGTCCCGGTGCTGGTCGATGCGCTGGCGAACCTGCCGAGCGACTTCGAGCACCTGGGCGCGCGCCTGGACAACGCCGCGCGCCTGCACGCCGCGGGAGTGCCGGTGGGCTTCACCCAGTCCGGCGACGCCACCCACAACGCACGCAAGATCCGCCAGCTCGCCGGCGTCGCCGCGGCCAACGGCCTGCCGTGGGAGGCCGCGCTCGCCGGCATCACCTCGGTGCCGGCGCAGGCCTTCGGCGTCGGCGACCGGGTCGGCCGCATCGCCGTCGGCCAGCGCGCCGACCTGGTGCTGTGGAGCGGCGACCCGCTGGAGGTCACCACCGGCGCCGACCAGGTCTGGATCGCCGGCCGACCCGACCCGATGCGCTCGCGCCAGACCGAGCTGCGCGACCGGTACCTGGGCGAGACGGGCGGGTGGCCGCGGGGGTATGTGAAGTGAGCGGGTGAAGCGGGAAGAGGGATTCGGGAATCGGGAAGGGCGGGGGCGTCGCGGTCCGACCTTCCCTCCTCCGCAGGGGCGCAATCGCGGTCGGCGATTCATGGCGGACGCACCGGAACCGCGCCTGGCGGGATACCGCACCCTCACCATTCCCGATTCCCGCTTCCCTCCCCCAAAGCTGAACCGCCCGCCGCGCATCACGCCCTCGCAGCGACGGACCCACCGCATTCCCCCGTTGTAAGTCCCGAGGCCAACGCGGTCTCCACTCCACAACGCGAGGAATCGCCATGAACCGCACCCCGTTCCGCATCGCCCTGACCCTCGGCCTGTCCACGATGGCCGTGGCCGCGTTCGCCCAGGCCCCCGCCAAGGGCGAGCGTCCGGCGCCGCCGCCGCGCGACGTCGCCAGCCTCGAGCAGCACGCCCGCGAGCGCGCCGCCGCCATCGACGCCAACCGCGACGGCAGCATCACCGCGCAGGAGATGGTCGCGTGGGAAGACGCGCAGCGCCTGGAGCGCGCAGCCCGCCGCCTGGAGCGCATGGGCGGCAGCGACGGCCGCATCAGCGTGGCCGACTTCGAGAACGCCCAGTTCGAGCGCATCGCGCGCATGGATGCCGACGGCGACGGCAGCATCGAACGCGGCGAGTTCCGTCGCCATGGCCGTCATCACCGCGGGCCGCATGGCTTCGATGGCGCGCCCCCGGCCCCGCCGGCCGACGACGCCGCGCGCTGAACGGTCCATGCGATGATCCGGCGTCCGGTCACGCATCAATGCTCTTGATGGACATGCCTCCGGCGGGCCGCGCGCCCGCCGACACCGGGTCGGTCGAGGCCGGCCACGATCCCGATCTGGAGCTGGTGCTCCGGATCGGGCGTGGCGACCGGCTCGCGTGTACGCAGTTCGTCGACCGCTACCTCGACCGCGTGCAGCGCCTGGCCACGCGCCTCACCGGCAACCGCGAGGACGCCGAGGAGGCCGCGCAGGAGGTGTTCATCCGCGTCTGGCAGCAGGCCGCGCGCTGGACGCCGGGCAACGCCCGCTTCTCGACCTGGCTGTACCGGGTCACCACCAACGTCTGCTACGACCGCCTGCGCCGCCGGCGCGAGCACGAACCGATGGAGGCCGCCGACCACGTCAGTGGCGGCGACAGCCCCGAGCGCATCGCCGACGCCGCCGAGCGCGAGGCGCGCGTCGCCGCCGCGCTCGAGGCGCTCCCGGAGCGCCAGCACGCCGCGATCGCGCTCTGCCACTATGAAGGACTCAGCCAGCGCGAAGCCGCCGCCGCGCTCGAGGTGTCCGAGGAAGCCCTGGAATCCCTGCTCGCCCGTGGCCGCCGCGCCCTGCGCCGCAGCCTCATCGGAGACGCGTCATGACGCCCCGCCCGCCCCCCATGGATCCGTCCCGGCTCGAGCGGCTGCTCGATGCCTATGGCGGCGATCCGGCCCGCTGGCCGGAACGCGAACGCGCCGCTGCCCTCGCCCTGCTCGCGGCCGATCCGGTGGCGCGTGCGCGCACCGAGGCCGCGGCCGGATTCGACGCCCTGATCGCGCTGCCGCAGGCCGATGCCTCGCCACGGCTGCGGCAGCGCGTGCTGGCGACCATCCCGGCGCCGCGGCCGACGCTGGGCGAGCGCCTGCGCACGCTGTTCGAACCGTTCGGCGGCTGGCGCATGGCCGGCCCGGCCTTCGCCGCCAGCCTCGCCCTCGGCGTGGCCTTCGGGGCGCTGATGCCCAAGGACGACAGCCTGGCGCCGGGCGAGGCGCTGGTGCAGTACGCCCAGCTCGACGACCGCTACGCGGAGTTCTCGCCGTGACGCCGACCGCGCGAACCCTGCTCATCGCCTCGCTGCTGGTCAACGTGCTGCTGGCGGCGGCGCTGGCAACCTTCGCCCTCCGCGGCGACGATGGTCCGCCGCGTCCGCCCGGGCCCGGCGGCATGCCGCATCCGCGCGAAATCGTCGAGGCGCTGGGCAGCGGGCAGCGCCCGCTGCTGCGCCGGGCCTGGGAGACGCACCGCAACGACATCCGCGCGCGCTGGCGCGACATGCACGACGCGCGCGCGGCGATCCCGCGGATCCTGCGCCAGCGCCCGTTCGAGGCGACCGCGCTGGAGCACGGATTCGCCCGCCTGCGCCGTGCCGAGTCGCGGACCGCGGCGGCCGCGCAGGCGGCAATGGTCGACTTCGCCGCCAGCCTCGACGACGAGGGCCGCGCCCATCTGGCCGAGGTGATGACCCCGCCCGAGCCGCGCGGGCACGAGCGCGACGAGGAGCGCGGTGGCGAGCGGCGCGATGAGAACGGGGCGCGCCGCTGATCCTGCACGCGACGCGGGCGCGACATCGGGGATGATCGGGCGGTCCTCCGCTGGGAGCGTATCGTGTCCGATACCCGCGTCGTCTGGTTCTTCGATTTCGTTTCGCCGTTCGCGTACCTGCAGTGGCCGCGCGTGCGCGCGCTCGCAGCGCGCGCGCCGGTGACCCTGCGCCCGGTGCTGTTCGCCGGCGTGCTCAACCACCTCGGCATCAAGGGGCCCGCCGAGATCCCGGGCAAGCGCCTCTTCACCTACCGCCTCGTGCAGTGGCGCGCGCAGCAGGCGAAACGGCCGCTGCGCTTCCCCCCCGGCCACCCCTTCAACCCGATCGCCGCGCTGCGCCTGTGCATCGCCGCCGGCACCACGGCCGAGGCGATCGACGCGATCTTCGACTGGATCTGGCGCGACGGCCACGCCGGCGACACCGCGCTGGCGCTGGCGCCGGTGGCGGCACGACTGGGCATCGACGACGTGGAGGCGGCGATCGCGGCGCCCGAGGTCAAGGCCGCCCTGCGCACCCATTACGAGGCGGCGGTCGCCGCCGGCGTGTTCGGCGTGCCCACGCTCGCGGTCGGCGGCGAGCTGTTCTGGGGCGACGACGCCCACGGGCTCGCCGAAGCCGTGATCGACGATCCGACCCTGCTGGAGTCGCACGAGATGCGGCGGCTCAGGACCCTGCCCGAAGCCGCCGTGCGCAACTGAGCCGCGCTCAGCCCTGCGGACGCGGCGCCGCGGGCGCCGCCGGAGGCTGCGGCGCCTGCGGCGGTGCGGGCGGCGCGTCGATCGGCTGCGCCGGCCGGATGTAGAAGCCGCTGATCTGTCCGTCGGGACGGACCGCCCACGCCGTCTCCGCCGGCGCCTGCGCCTTCTCGTAGCGCGACACGCGCACGTAGATGCGCGCGTCCTGCTGCGTCGCGGTCTTCTCGCCGATCACCGCCACCTCCGGCCCCAACTGTTCGCGCACCTGGGCGCGCAGGGCGCCGAGCTGGTCGCGGCTGAGGTTGGCGGTCATCGAAGGATCGAACCGCGCGTACAGCGCGTCCAGGTCGCCGCCGGCGAACTGCTGGGTCAGCGCGCGCCCTTCCGACAGCGTCTGCGGATCGAGCGTGCCCTGCACGCGCGGCTCGCCCTGGCGCGCGGACGGCTGCGCCGGCGCGGACTGCTGGGCCTGCACCGCGAACGCGGCCGCGGCGAGGACGGCGAGGGACAGCAGGCGGAACGGCACGGTCGGACGCATCGGACGCTTTCCTAAAAGGGGGCGCCCGAGTGTAGCCGCGGCCCGCGGCCGGCGCGGCGGCTTCGACGTCCGTGCAATGGACAGCGGTCGTGGCGGGCGACCATGATCCCCGCACCATACGGTCCTGCATGGCGGCATGACGTACGGGCGGCCACCCTGTCCGCACGGCCGCCCCCGCACCGCCGCCGACTGCCACCGCCATCCGGAGACGCTTCCATGAGCCGACGCATCGCCCGCCATCGTCTGCAGGTCGCCCAGCCGCTCGCCGCCTTCATCGAGCAGGAGGCGCTGCCCGGCAGCGGAATCGAGGCGGACGCGTTCTGGGCGGGCTTCGACGCCCTCGCCCACGACCTGGCGCCACGCAACCGCGCGCTGCTGGCCGAGCGCGAGCGCCTGCAGGCGGCGATCGACGCCTGGCATCGCGAGCATCCCGGTCCGATCCGCGACGCGGCGGCGTATCGCGGCTTCCTGGAGGAGATCGGCTACCTGCTGCCGCAGCCGGCGGACGTGCGCGCGACCACCACCGGCATCGACGGCGAGATCGCCGCGCAGGCCGGGCCGCAGCTGGTGGTGCCGGTGATGAACGCGCGCTACGCGCTCAACGCCGCCAACGCGCGCTGGGGCAGCCTCTACGACGCGCTCTACGGTACCGATGCCATTCCCGCCGAGGACGGCGCCGAGGCCGGCAGCGGCTACGACCCCAGGCGCGGCGCGCGGGTCATCGCCTACGCGCGGCGGGTGCTCGACGCCGCGGCGCCCCTGGTCACGGGTTCGCACGCCGACGCCACCGGCTACAGCGTCGTCGACGGCGTGCTGCGCGTGGCGACCCGCGACGGCGCCACCGCACTCGCCGACCGTGCGCAGTGCGTCGGCTGGCGCGGCGACGCCGCGGCGCCCTCGGCGGTGCTGCTGAGGAACAACGGCCTGCACCTGGAGATCCAGATCGACCGCGACAGCGCGATCGGTCGCGACGACCCGGCCGGGGTCAGGGACGTGCTGGTCGAGGCCGCGCTGTCGACGATCATGGACTTCGAGGACTCGGTCGCCGCGGTCGATGCCGACGACAAGGTGCTGGCCTACCGCAACTGGCTCGGCCTGCAGAAGGGGGACCTGGCCGAAGAGGTCAGCAAGGGCGGTCGCAGCTTCACCCGGCGCATGGCGCCCGACCGCAGCTACACCACGCCCGCCGGCGACACCCTGACCCTGCACGGACGCGCGCTGCTGTTCGCGCGCAACGTCGGCCACCTGATGACCAGCCCTGCGATCCTGCTCGGCGACGGCAGCGAGATGCCCGAAGGGATCATGGACGGGGTGGTGACCACGCTGTGCGCCCTGCACGACCGCATCCGCCGCGGCAACTCGCGCACCGGCGCGATCTACATCGTCAAGCCGAAGATGCACGGGCCGGAGGAGGTCGCCTTCGCCGACGCGCTGTTCGCCCGCGTGGAGGACCTCTACGGCCTGCCGCGGCACACGCTGAAGATGGGGATCATGGACGAGGAACGACGCACCTCGCTCAACCTCGCCGCCTGCATCCAGGCGGCGGCCGCGCGCGTGGCCTTCATCAACACCGGCTTCCTCGACCGCACCGGCGACGAGATCCACACCGCGATGGAGGCCGGCCCGATGCTGCGCAAGGGCGAGATGAAGTCCACGCCGTGGATCCGCGCCTACGAGGACAACAACGTGCTGGTCGGCCTCGCCTGCGGGCTGCGCGGGCGGGCGCAGATCGGCAAGGGCATGTGGGCGATGCCCGACCGCATGGCCGAGATGCTGGAGCAGAAGATCGCGCACCCGCGCGCCGGCGCGACCACCGCCTGGGTGCCCTCGCCCACCGCGGCGACGCTGCACGCGCTGCACTACCACCAGGTCGACGTCGCCGCGGTGCAGGCCGAGCTAGAGACGGTCGACGTGGCCGCGCGCCGCGACGCCCTGCTGGCCGACCTGCTGACGGTCCCCGTGGTCGCGGAGGCCGACTGGCCGACGGACGCCGTGCAGCAGGAACTCGACAACAACTGCCAGGGCATCCTCGGCTACGTGGTGCGCTGGGTGGCGCAGGGCGTCGGCTGCTCCAAGGTGCCGGACATCCACGACGTCGGCCTGATGGAGGACCGCGCGACCCTGCGCATCTCGAGCCAGCACATCGCCAACTGGCTGCGCCACGGCGTGGTCGACGCCGCACAGGTGCAGCAGACCCTGGAGCGCATGGCGGCGGTGGTCGACCAGCAGAACGCCGGCGACGGCCTGTACCGGCCGATGAGCCCCGACTTCGCCGGCTCGCTCGCATTCCAGGCCGCGCGCGCGCTGGTGTTCGAGGGCCGCACCCAGCCCAGCGGCTACACCGAACCGCTGCTGCACGCGTGGCGGCTGAAGGCCAAGGGCGGCGCCTGAGCGCGGCGCCGGATCATTCCGCATCCACCGCCCGTCGGCGATGCTGCGCTTCCGATCCACACACGGAAGCCCCGCATGGCCACCCGCTTCATGGTGTCGCTCCCCAACCCCGAGGCCGCGCGCGGTCCCGATCCGGCGCTGTCGTTCAGCGCGGTCAGCGCCGAAGGCTTCGCCGAGGAACTCCAGGCCGCGCTGCGCGCGCCGGCGCTGTTCGAGCGCTGGCGGCAGATGCAGCCCGAACCCGACGAGGTGAACCCGGCGCTGGGCGCCACCGATGCCGATGCGACCGTGGCCGGCTCGCAGCGCGACCTGCGCATCGACCTCGACATCCGCACCGACCTGCCCGGCGACATCATCAAGCAGCGCCTGCGCTGGCTCGCCGGCAGCGGCTGGGAGCTGCGCGACGTGCGCGCGGCCTGATCAGCCGTCGTCGACGGCGCGCCGCGCCAGCGCGGTGTCGTCGCTGAAGAGCCCGTTGATGCCGAGCGCGAGGTAGGCGCGCATCTCGGCGATGGCGCCGGCCGGGTTGCGCTCGCCCTCGCCGCCGCGGCGCAGCGCCGGCGGCAGGAAGGCGTTCTCGGGGCGGAAGGTCCAGGGCATCACCGTCAGCCCCGCCGCGTGCGCATCGCGCACCACCCCGGTCGGCGCGGCGAAGCCGCCGTCGGCGGCGAGCGGCATCAGCACCCGGGTCGGTGGGCCCAGCGCATCCGCGTAGCCGGCCACCTCGCGCAGGCCGTCCGGCGTCAGCATCCGCGCATAGGTGAGCGCACCGCCGGCCGCGGCGACGTCGGCCGGCTGCGTCGCCGGATCGCCGACGAGCTGCAGCAGGCGCACGTTGCCGCGCGCGTCGCCGAGTGCGCGGCGCAGCGCCTTGAGGTTGGCGACCTCGAAGGACTGGATCCACACCGGCGCCTGCCGGGTGTAGGCGTGCGCGGCGAGCGCCTCCAGCAGCGGCGCCTCCATGGCCAGGCCGCGCGCGGCGAAGTAGTGGCCGTGCTTGATCTCGGGGATGAGGCCGATCGTGCGGCCGCGCGCTGCCGCCTCGCGCGCCACCAGCTCGACGATCTCGGCGAAGGTGGGAATGCTCTCCGTGCCGTCGTGGGCGCTGCCGCGCAGCCCGGGCAGCCGCTCGCGCGCGCGCAGGGTCCTGAGTTCGGCGAGACTGAAGTCCTCGGTGAACCAGCCGCTGACCTCGCTGCCGTCGATCGTGCGGGTGGTGCGGCGCGCGGCGAATGCGGGATGCGCGGCGACGTCGGTGGTGTCGCCGATCTCGTTCTCGTGGCGGGCGACGAGCACGCCGTCTGCGGTCATCACCAGGTCCGGCTCGATCACGTCCGCGCCCTGCTCGATCGCCAGCGCGTATGCCGCCAGCGTGTGCTCGGGACGCTGCGCCGACGCACCGCGGTGGGCGACCACCAGCGGCCGCGCGCCGGTGAGCGTGGCGACGGAGGCGGCATCGGCGGCGAAGGCGCCCGACACGGCCGCCACGGTCAGCGACAGTGCCGCGCCGAGGCGCGGCAGGAGGGCGAAGCGGTGCTGCGGCATGGCCTGTCCATTCCCGTGTGATGCGCCGATTGCACCTGCCGCGCCTGACACGCGCATGACGTCCGCGGACGCATGCCGGCCTCAGCCGGTGTTCTGCACGCCCGCGGCGATGCCGTTGACCGTGGCCACCAGCGCCTCGAACAGGTCGCCGTCCTCCGGCCGGTCGGCGGCGCGCCAGCGCGCCAGCAGGTCGACCTGCAGCAGGCTGATCGGGTCGACGTAGGGATTGCGCAGCCGGATCGACTGCCGCAGGCGCGCATCAGCGGCGAGCACCTCGTCGGCGCCGCGGATCGCAAGGATGCCGTCGCGGGTGCGCGTGAACTCCGCCTCGATGTCGGCGAAGTAGGCCTCGTGCAGCGTGCCGGCAAGGCGCGAATAGCGTTCGAAGATGGCGAGGTCCGACTTCGCCAGCACCATCTCCACGTCCTCCAGCAGGGTGCCGAAGAACGGCCACGCGCCGGCCATCTCCGCCAGCGCCGCATCGCCGTGGCGCGCGCGCGCGGCGGCCAGGGCGGTGCCGACGCCGTACCAGGCGGTGAGCCCGGCGCGGTTCTGGGACCAGGCGAACACCCAGGGGATCGCGCGCAGGCTCTCGACCCCGCCGGCACCGCCGCGCTTGCTTGGGCGCGAGCCGATGCGCAGGCGCTCGATCACGTCGATCGGCGTGGCCGCGCGGAAGTACTCGGGGAAGTCGCTGCGCTCGTGCACCAGCGCGCGGTAGGCGGCGCGGGCATCGGCGGCGAGCTCGGCGGCGATCGCCTTCCAGCCGGCCTCGCGCTCGTCGGCCGGGCGCGGACGCAGGGTCGCGCGCAGTACCGCGCCGGTCGCCTGCTCCAAGTTGCGCAGCGCGATCGCGCGCAGGCCGTACTTGCGGTGGATCACCTCGCCCTGCTCGGTCAGCCGCAGCACGCCGTCGACCGAACCGCGCGGCGCCGCGATCACCGCGCGCTCGGTCTTGCCGCCGCCGCGGCTGGCCGAGCCGCCGCGGCCGTGGAAGAACACGATGCGGATGCCGGCGGCGTGGGCGAGTTCGGTGAGCTCGACCTGGGTGCGCTGCAGCGCCCAGCGCGAGGCGACGATGCCGCCGTCCTTGGCGCTGTCGGAATAGCCCAGCATCACGATCTGGCGGTCGCCGCGCGCGGCGAGGTGCGCGCGGTAGCGCGGGTCGTCGAACAGCGCCTGCATCACGCCGCGCGCGGCGTCGAGGTCGTCGACCGTCTCGAACAGCGGCGCCACGTCCAGCGGCACCACGTCGTCCTCGACGCAGCCGGCGGTCCGCGCCAGCGCCAGCACGGCCAGGGCATCGGCCTGGCTGCGGCTCATGCTGATGATGTAGGGGCCGAACGCCGCCGCGCCGTAGCGCCCGCGCGCGTCGTGCACGGTACGCAGGACCTCCAGCGTCGCCGCGGCGGCGGGCGCATGCGGCGCCGGTGCCGGTGCGCTGCCGTCGAGCAGGCGCTCCAGTCGCGCCGTGCGCTCGGCGACCGGGCGCTGCGCCCAGCCCTCGTCCTCGAGCAGCGCCGCGAGCGCGGCATCGTGGGTACCGGAATCCTGGCGCAGGTCCAGCGTGGCGAGGTGGAAGCCGAAGGTCCGCGCCCGCCGCAGCACGCGCCTGAGCGCGAAGGCGCCGGCGTGCGCGCCGCCGTGGGCGAGCAGGCTGGACTCGACCAGGGCGAGGTCGTCGACGAAGTCGCGCACCGAGGGATAGCCCTGGGTGCGCTCGTCGGCGGTGGCCGAGAGGCGCCCGGCCATCAGCAGCAGCAGCACGCGGTAGGGCGTGTCGTCGTAGCGCTGCTTGATCCGCGATGCGGTCCTGGGCAGCAGGCGCCGATAGGCGGCGATGCGCTCGAGCACGCGCGGATCGACGTCCACGCGCGACAGCGACTGGGTCAGCAGCCCGGCGAGATGGCGCAGATCGCGGCGGTAGGCGGCGAGCGCCTGCTCGCGCTGCCCGGCCAGGGTGGCGGCCACGGTGTCCGCGCCGACGTTGGGATTGCCGTCCATGTCGCCGCCGACCCAGGAGCCGAAGGCGAGCACCTGCGGCTCCAGCGCGCGCGCCTCCTCGCCCCAGGTCGCGGCCATGGCGTCGACGAAGGCCTCCTGGAACACCGGCGCGACCTTGTACAGCACGTCGGACAGATAGAAGCTCACGTGCTCGAACTCGTCGGCCACGCTCGGCTTGTGCGCCGGCGTCTCCGCGGTCTGCCAGCCGGCGGTGAGCGCGGTGCGCATGCGTTCCACGCGCACCGCGCGCTCGGGCGGGGTCAGGCTGCGGTCGAGGTCGTCGACCAGGCAGCGCACGATGTCCTGCTCCTTCTCCAGCAGCGCGCGGCGCACGGCCTCGGTCGGGTGCGCGGTGAACACCGGCTCGATGCGCAGCCGCGGCAGCAGCGCGGCGATCTCGTCCAGGCCGACGCCGTCGGCCTGCAGCGTCTGCATCACCTGGCGCAGCGAGCCCGGCTGCGGGTCGGCCTCGGCGCGTTCGTAGTCGCGGCGGCGGCGGATGCGGTGCACACGCTCGGCCAGGTTGACCGCCTGGAAATAGGTCGCGAAGGCCCGCACCAGCGCCTCCGCGCGCTCCAGCGGGATGTCGTGCAGGAGATCGGCGAGGACGTCGACCGCGGCGCCGGACTCGCGGCGGCGGATCGCGGCGACGCGCACCGCCTCGACGTCGGCGAGGAAGTCGGCGCCGACCTGCTCGGCGAGGATCTCGCCGACCAGGGCGCCGAGGCGGTTGACGTCCTCGCGCAACGGGCGGTCGGTGTCGGGAAGCTGGACTTCGCGCAGCGGCGCGTCGAGAGGGGAGGCGGTCGCATTCATCGGGCCAGCCTAGCAGGGCGTCGCGGCGACGAGCCGACCCGCATTGAGGTACGCACCGGGGTGGCGCAGCAGGATCGCCGACCCTGGGGTCGACCCCAGCTTCCCTCCACACCCGCCGCCCCTACGCTGGCGGGCCGGGGCCACATGCAGGAGTCGCCCATGCCGCTGCTCGACAAGCTGCTCGGAGGCAAGGGACTGCCCGATCCGCTCGGCCTGTTCGGGCGCGGCGGGGGGCGCGGTGGCGCGGAGATGCCGCTGCCGGGCGGGCTGTCGCGCCAGTTCGGCGGGCCGCAGGCGCTCGGCGGCAGCCACCTCGCCGATGCGCTGACCCGCGCCGGCTACACCACGCCGGCAGCGCCGGGCCCGACCGACACGCCGACATCGGTGGCGACCGGACCGGGGACGGCGCCGTCGGCCGGCGCTCCGTCGCTACTGGCGCCACCCACGCCCGGGCTGGCGCTGGCCCGGCACCTCGGCGGCGGCATCCCCGTCGCGGCAGGAGTCGCGCCACCCCACACGGCGGCGACCCATCCCGGCAGCCCGGCGGTGGCGACCGCCACTGTCCCGCCCGGCCCTGCGCTGCCGCTGCCGGGACCCACACCGGGCCCGGTCGCCGGCGCGCTGCAGTCGCTGGGCCAGGCCGTGCACGGCCTGCTCGGCGGGCGCGGCGCGTCCGCGTCGCCGGTCCTGGTGCCCGGTGCACCCGGGGCCACGCTCCCGGCCGCGACCGGCCAGGCACAACAGAGCGTCGCGACGCCGGGCGCGTCCGCAATCCCAGGCAATGGCGCCACCGGGAATGCCCCCGGCTTCGCGCCTCCGGCGTCACCCATCGCGGCGGGTCCTTCGCCCGTCGCGACCGCCGCGGCGCCGGGCGCCACCCTGCCGGGGCCGCTCGCGGGCGCCGCGCGCTCGATCGGCGACGCGGTGGGGAGTCTGCTCGGGTTGACGCGCGCCGATCGCACCGCGACCCAGCCCGCTGCCACGCCGTTGGCGTCGGCCGTGGGCACGCCCGCAGGAGCGCCCACCGCCTCGCAGGCTGCCGTGCCGCAGCAGGCGCAGGTCGCGGCGTCGCCGGCACAGACTGCCGCCGCCCCGCCCGCGGCCGATCCCGCCGCGCCGGGACGCCAGCCGGTCGCCGGCGCGCATCCACCCACCCCACCGACGACCGCGGCGACGATGGCCGCCCCGCAGACGACGGCGGCGCAGCCACAGGCGACCGCGGCGGCGGCGCAAGCCGAGCAGGCGCCACCGGTGCAGATCCCGCGTCCCGAGGTGCCGGCACAGGCGGTGCGCAGTGCGGGCGAGGTTCCCGCTCCTCCGCACGACGCGGCGGCGCAGCCGTCGGCATCGGCGGCCGGCAACACGGCGACGTCCGCCGCCCTGGCGGCACCGGCCGCGGCGGGCGCGACGGTGCTCGCCTCGGGCGCGCCCGCCGCAGGCGACCGGGCCGCCGACGCGCGGCTCGCACAGGGGACCACCGCGGACCTCCGCGCGCCGGTGCGCGAGCCCCCACCGGGGGTGGCCTACACCGCCGACGGTCCGATGCGACGCAGCCTGCGCCAGCGCCTGCGCACAGTGCCCGGCGCCATGACCCGGCTGCTGGTGACGCTGGGCCTGGCCGGTCCGCAGATCCTGGTCCGCGACGCCGACCCCGAACGCGAGCGCCAGCGCGCCCTGCAGCAGGTGTTCTGGGTGCTGGCGCTGGTCGCCTACGGCTGCCTGGCGCTGTCGCTGCTGATGCTGCTGCCGGCGCTGCGCGAGGGCGGCCTGGCGCCGGCGGCGGCCACCGGCGGCGGCGCCAGCCTGCTGGTCGGGCTGGCCGCAGCGGTCGCGGCCTGGTGGGTGACGCACCGCCTCACGCGCCGCCGCGGGACGAACCGGCGACGCTGAGCCGGCTCACCCGCCCAGCCGGCTCAGGACGCCGCCGTCGCTCCGCAGCACTTCTTGAACTTGCGGCCGCTGCCGCAGTGGCAGGGATCGTTGCGCCCGGGCAGCGCCTCGCGCCGTGCGGGCGCCGGGCGGCGGTCGTGCAGGCGCTGCAGGAACATGCCGTGCAGCAGATCGGGCAGGTCGTAGGCGAGGTCGAAGCGTTCGTCCTCGGTCAGCAGGCTGTCGACCTCCAGCCCGGCATCGCGCGCCTGCTCGGCGTCGACGATGGCCAGCTGCATCACCACCGCCAGGTCGCTGGCGATGTCCTCGTGGTCCTCGGCCCAGCCGTCCCAGGCAGCCTCGTCCAGCGCCGCAGCGCGCATGAAGCCCAGCGCCCAGGCCGCGGCGAAGGGGAAGCCGGCCGCGTCCTCCCCGGCCTCCGCGCCCGCGGCACCCGCCTCCCCGGACGCGTCCTCGTCCTCGGCCGGCATGCCCAGCAGCGGAAAGGCGCTGTCGCGGCCGCCCGGGCGCTCGTCGGGATCGATCGACACGCGCCGCAGGATCTGCGCCGCGAGCCGAGCGATCAGGCCTTGCGCCTCGGCCATCTGGCGCGCGTCGCGGCGCGCCCCTTCGCTGCCCCAGATCGCCGGCAGCCAGCTCTCCGGCGCGAGCTCGGCCGGCCCCACCAGCACCGCCGAGAGGAAACCGTCGAGCATCTCCAGGTCCGGGATGCCGTCCTCCGGATCGGCGCAGCGCTGCAGCAGCAGGTCGAGGCGGTCGAGGTCGTCGTCGTCGAGCGGCGCGGCGTTGAGGTCGGGTGTGGGATTCATGCGGGCACTCTCAGTAGGCGAATTCGCGGAACACCGGATCCACCGACCCCTGCCACCGGCCGTGGAACAGCTCGAGCTTGATGTCCGCGGCGGTGCGGCCGCTGCGCGCGACCTCCAGCAGCGGCTCCAGGAAGCCGCTCTCGTTGTCGCCCGAGGCGTTGAGCCGCGCGCGCCGGCTCAGGCCGGCGGCGGCGATCTCCAGCGCCGCCAGCGCCAGGTCCTGCACGCGGCCGCCGCGGAACGGCAGTCCCAGCGCCCGCTCCGGCACGCCGTCGCGCAGGGCGTGACGCTCCTCGCGGCTGAAGTCCTTGACCAGGTCCCAGGCCGCGTCGAGCGCCGCGTCGTCGTAGAGCAGACCGATCCAGAACGCCGGCAGCGCGCACAGCCGCTTCCACGGGCCGCCGTCGGCGCCGCGCATCTCCAGGAACTTCTTCAGCCGGACCTCGGGGAACGCCGTGGTGAGATGGTCCGACCAGTCGCGCAGTGTCGGCGTCGCCCCGGGCAGGGGCGCGAGGCGGCCGGCGAGGAAGTCGCGGAAGTCGAGGCCGGCGCAGTCGACGTAGCGCCCGTCGCGGTAGGCGAAGTACATCGGCACGCCGAGCATGTAGTCGACGTAGCGCTCGAAGCCGAAGCCGTCCTCGAACACGAAGTCGAGCATGCCGGTGCGGTCCGGGTCGGTGTCGGTCCAGATGTGCGAGCGGTAGCTGAGGTAGCCGTTCGGGCGGCCCTCGGTGAACGGCGAATCGGCGAACAGGGCGGTCGCCACCGGCTGCAGGGCGAGGGCGACACGGAACTTCTTCACCATGTCCGCCTCGTCGGCGAAGTCGAGGTTGACCTGCACCGTGCAGGTGCGGGTCATCATGTCCAGCCCGAGGTCGCCGACCTTCGGCATGTAGGCGCGCATGATCCCGTAGCGCCCCTTGGGCATCCACGGCATGTCCGCGCGCGCCCACTTCGGCTGGAAGCCCATGCCGAGGAAGCCGAGGCCGAGCTCGCCGGCCACGGCCTTGACCTCGCGCAGGTGGGTCTCGGCCTCCGAGCAGGTCTGGTGCAGGGTCTCCAGCGGCGCGCCGGAGAGTTCGAGCTGGCCGGCGGGCTCCAGGCTCACCGAGGCGCCCTCGCGGGTCAGCGCGATCAGGCGCCCGTCCTCGACCACGCGCTCCCAGCCGAAGCGGGTCAGGCCCTCGAGCATGGCGCGGATCCCGGCATCGCCCTCGTAGGGCGGCGGGGCGAGGTCGTCGAGGCGGAAGCCGAACTTCTCGTGCTCGGTGCCGATGCGCCAGGCGGAGCGGGGCTTGCAGCCCGAGGCGAGGTAGTCGACGAGCTGGCGGCGGTCGGTGACCGCGATCTCTGATTCTTGGCTGGGGCCGGACACGCGCGCCGCCTTGCGTTGGGGGGCGGCCATGATGGCCGCGAAGCGCCGGCAGGCAAAGACGACCGGCGGAACACTCGGGCGCGGCGCGGCGCGACGCGCCGTGCCACCGGGTCGGTCAGGCCGGCGCGGTGGGAGCGACCGGCGCGCCGAGTTCGAGCCAGCCCGCGACCACGCCGCGCAGTTCGTCGACGCCGATCCGCGACGGCGCCGAGAACAGCTGCACGCTGGTCGCCTCGCCGTACTCGGCGTGCACCTCGCGACGCACCTGCAGCAGCGTGGTGCCCTGCGCGCCGCGCGAGAGCTTGTCGGCCTTGGTCAGCAGGCAGTGCGCCGGCAGGCCGCGCGCCGCGGCGTAGGCCAGCATCTGCTGGTCGAACTCGCGCAGCGGATGGCGGATGTCCATCACCACCACCAGTCCGGCCAGCGCCTGCCGCTCGCGGAAATAACCGTTGATGAAGGTCTTCCAGTGCTCGCGCAGGTCGGGCGGGACCTTCGCGTAGCCGTAGCCCGGCAGGTCGACCAGCCAGCGATCGGGCTGCACGCCGAAGTACACCAGCTGCTGCGTACGCCCGGGCGTCTTCGAGGTGCGCGCGAGCTTGTTCTGCCCGGTCATCGCATTGAGCGCGCTGGACTTGCCGGCGTTGGAACGGCCGGCGAAGGCGACCTCGCGACCGCCGTCGGCGGGAAGCTGGCGCGGCAGGTGCGCGGCGAGCACGTACTGCGCGCTGGCGAGGGGATTGGACATGGAGCGACCGCGGGAAGGAGCGCCGGCGACGATAGCATCCCGGCCGCGCGTCCGCCGGGCGCGCCCGCCCCGTCCCCGGCTTCGTTGACCGCCTTCCGGTGCACCGCGATAATCTCGCGGTTCCGCGCCACGGCGGCGTAGTCATCGCCGCTTCAGCCCTCGAGAGTTCCGGAGTCAGCCCATGCCCTTCCCGCGCAGCCTCGGCCTGGTCGGCCTTCTGTTCGCCGCCACCGCGCTCGCCCAGACCCAGGATGCAGAACGTCCGGATCCGGATCCCGCCGCCGCGATGCCCCAGCCGGAGAAGCGGCCGGAAGTGGTCGAGGAGCCGCAGTCGGGCAGTTCCGAGCCGGTGACCACCGAGTCCCGCGCCACCACGGCGCAGCCGCTGGCCGACGAGGAGCCGGCGCCGGTGAGCGCGCTGGACGATCCCAACGTCGAGGTGCATCCGGGCGACGTCAGTGCCGGCCAGGGCAAGGCCGCGGTGTGCGCGGCCTGCCACGGCGCCGACGGCAACTCCATCGATCCGCAGTACCCCAAGCTCGCCGGCATGCCGGAGCGCTACATCGCGCGCCAGCTCGCGCTGTTCAAGACCGGCGAGCGTCCCAACCCGATCATGCAGAGCTTCGCGGCGCCGCTCTCGGCGCAGGACATGCGAGACATCGGCGCCTTCTTCGCCTCGCAGCAGGCGCTGCCGGGCGTGGCCGACGACACCGCGATCGCCGACGGCCCGAACGAGGGCGCGAGGTTCTACGAGGTCGGCGAGACGCTGTTCCGCGCCGGCGACCGCACCCGCGGCATCCCCGCCTGCATGGCCTGCCACGGCCCCGACGGCGCCGGCAACCCCGGCCCCGCGTATCCGTCGCTGGCTGGCCAGCACGCCCAGTACACCGCGACCAAGCTGCAGATGTTCCGCGACGGCGACGGCTACGGCGAAGGCGAGAGCGAGAACCTGGTGATGGTCCAGGTCGCCGCCAACCTCACCGACGAGGAGATCCAGTCGCTGGCGACCTACGTCGAGGGCCTGCATGCGGTGGCCGACGAGGCGCCGGCGAGCGACGAGCCGCAGATCGAGGCCGCCGCCGCGCCGGCCGGCGGCACCGGCATCAGCGAAGCCACCCCAGAGACCGACTTCACCGGTGCGCAGACCAGCGACGCCGCCGCCGAGGAAGTCCGCGAGAACCAGGAAGAGGCGCGCGAGGACGCCGAGGACGCCGAGCCGGGTCCGGAAGGCAACTGATCGCGCCAGCGCCACGCCCCCAGCCGTCCCCAGCCCCGGAGTGACCATGCTCAAGCCCCGCCTCCTCGCCGTGCTGCTGTGCACGACCCTCCCGATGATGGCCTGCAACGCCGAGCAGAACGGGGACCCCGCGGCACCCCAGGCGGCGACGGCACCGGCGCAGCCGGCGGACGAGACGGCCGCCGCCGCGGCCCCGGGGCCCGGCGATACGCCCGTCACGGAACAGTCCGCGGATGCGGCCGGTAGCGGCACTGCCGACGCCGCCGAGGCGGCGCCGCAGGTCGAGGCCGCGCCCTACGATGGCCCGGTGCCGGTCGAGGGCACGCACTACGTGCGCATCGCGCAGCCGGTCGAGCTCGCACCGACCCCGGGCAAGATCGAGGTGGTCGAGATGTTCGGCTATACCTGTCCGCACTGCGCGGCGCTGGAGCCGGTGCTCGACAACTGGAAGGCCGACCTGCCGGCCGACGTCGAGTTCCGCTACCTGCCGGCGGCCTTCGGCGGCTACTGGGTGCCTTACGCCCGCGCCTTCTTCGCCGCCGAGACCCTGGGCCTGGTGGACGCGACCCACAACGCGATGTTCCAGGCGATCCACGTCGAGCGCGCGCTGCCGGTGAGCCCGCAGGCCGCTCCGCAGATCGCCGAGTGGTACGGCCAGCACGGCGCCGATGCCGAGGCCTTCGCCTCGACCATGGACTCCTTCGCCATCAACGCCAAGCTCGCGCGCTCCAACCAGCTCGCGCAGCAGTGGGGCATCGAGGGCACCCCGTCGATCGTGGTCGATGGCAAGTACCGCGTGATGACCACGCGCGAAGGCTTCGAGCGCATGCTGCAGACGGTCGACTACCTGATCGACCAGGAGCGCCGCGCGGGCGAGTGAGCCCGCCGCGCTGCGTCGGAACGAGGGCCGCGGTGCGGCCCTTTTCCGTGGTGCAACGCCACCGCACGCGACCGCGACCGACGAACGCCCGGCCGTCGCCGCCGCGCTGACGCGGTGCTCACGCCACCGGCGACCACGCGCACGTGACGGCGCCTCGTGCAGCGTCTGCGCCGCCGTAGCGACGCGGTGTCAGTCCCAGGTCAGATGTCTTCCGCCACCATCGCCCGCGTGGATCGAGCCTCCTCTCCCCCCGCCGCGACCCGCCGGCTGTCGGTGCTCAGCGCCAACATCCAGGCCGGCTCCAGCACCCAGGCCTATCGCGAGTACATCTGGCGCAGCTGGTCGCACGTGCTGCCGGTCGGCAAGCGCGACAACCTGGCCGCGATCGCCCAGGCGGTGCAGCCCTTCGACATCGTGGGGCTGCAGGAATCCGACCCGGGCAGCCTGCGCTCCGGCTTCAACAACCAGACGCGCGTGGTAGCCGACGCGGCGGGCTTCCCGTACTGGAGCCACCAGCCCAACCGCAGCGTCGCCCGCGTTGCCGGCAGCGCCAACGGGCTGCTGAGCCGACTGCCGCCGACCGAGGTGCTCGACTACCCGCTGCCGGGGCGCATCCCCGGCCGCGGCGTGCTGATGGCGCGCTACGGCGGCGACGACGGACTCACGGTGGCGGTCGCGCACCTGTCCCTCGGCGCGCAATCGCGCAAGGCGCAGCTGGCCTTCGTCGCCGAACTGCTCGGCGACGCGCGGCACGCGGTGCTGATGGGCGACTTCAACACGCCGCACGACGCGCCGGAGATGCAGGTGCTCTACCGGCGCACGCGGCTGCAGCCGCCGACCTGCACCCACCTGACCTTCCCGAGCTGGCGCCCGGCACGCTGCATCGACCACATCCTCATCGGCGGCATCGAATGCGCCGGCCTGCGCACACTCATTGCCGGCCGTTCCGACCATCTCGCCATCGCGATCGACCTGGACGTGCCGGAAGCGGCGTTGGGTCCGCAGCGCGTCGCGGCCAACGCCGCCGGCTGAGCCGCGAAGGTTCCGTGATCGACAGCGACCGCCGCGGCGACTAACGTGCGGGTCCGCCCGCGCGGATCGTCACGGAGGCTCCGCCGTTGTATTCGCTGTCCAATCGCATCCGCCAGGCGCGCGGCTTCGGGCCGATGACGCAGGCGGAGCTGGCGCGCCAGGTCGGCGTGCAGCGCAGCGCCGTTGCGCAATGGGAACAGGAGGACGGCACCGCGCCGAGCGTCAAGCACATGCTGCGCATCGCGGTGGTCACCGGCGCCTGCTTCGAATGGCTGGCCACCGGCCGCGGACCGGTCCGCATCGACCCGGCCGAGGCGACGGCGGCGGTGGTGCTCGAGGACTATGCCCACGACCACCTCGAGGCGCGCCTGCTCGAGGCCTTCCGCAAGGTCCCGCGGCGCCAGCGCGAGCCGCTGGTGTCGATGATCGAAATCCTCACCCGGCGCTAGGGCGGCCGCCGTGCGCGGCCGCCCCGTCCGCGCCTCAGAAGCTCAGGTCCGCACGCACGTACCAGTACGCCCCGCCCGGAATGTCGTAGGTCGAGGGGTCGTAGCCGTTGAGCGAGCACGACAGGCAGGCCGGCGGCTCCTTGCCGAACACGTTGATGCCGCCGGCAGCCAGCTCGAGGCCGTCGAGCACGTCCAGCCGGTAGGCCAGCTGCGCGTCGTGGTAGGTGGTGCTCGGCAGGCGGTTGGTGCCCTCCTCCGGATCGCTGCAGATCGCGAAGCCGGTGGCGTCGCCGCACTCCTCCACCAGCTCGTCGATGAAGCGCAGGGTCCAGCTCGCCGACCACGGTCCGCGCCGCCAGTCGAGGGCGAGGTTGGAGGTCCACTGCGGGATCGCGCCGTCGTTCACCTCCACGCCGACCTGGCGCGGCTGCAGCGCACCGTCGGCGCCGATCGCCTCGTAGCGGCCGACCCAGGTGTTGCGCCAGGTGATCGCGAACCGGCCGGCATCGGTCTCGCGCAGGGTCCAGAAGAGGTCGGCGTCCCAGCCGTCGGTCTTGATCACGCCGAGGTTGGTGAGGCGGTTGTTGAAGCCGTTGATGCCGCCGGTGGAGGCGCGGGTGATGCCGTCGCAGTAGGTCGGATCGAGGGTGTCGACGCAGAGGTCGAGCTGGGTCTGTGCGTCGATGGCCTGGATCGCGCCCTCGACCTCGTGCCTGTAGAAGGTCACCTCCAGGTCCACCCGCTCGGCCACCGCCGAGTTCTCGAGGAACGACGGGCTCCACACGAAGCCGGCGCTGAAGCTGTCGGAGGTCTCCGGATCCAGCGCCTCGTTGCCGCCGGTGGTGACCGAGATCTGCGGGTTGGGCTGCTGGTAGCCGGCCGGCACGCCGAGCGCGGCGCAGTTGCCTGCCGCGCCGCGCGGCGGTTCGCCGTTGGGCCCGGTCGAGCAGGGATCGCTGAGCGTGGCGTCGAAGCGGCTGGCCGAGCCGTAGAGTTCGCCGATCGAGGGCGCGCGGAAGCCCTCGGCGAAGGTCGCGCGGATCAGGAACTCGTCGACCAGCTGCCAGCGCAGGCCGTACTTCGGGGTGAATTCGCCGCCGAAGGTGGAGTAGTCGGAGTAGCGCCCGGCGATGCTGAGGTCGAGCGCCTCGGCCCAGGGGGAGTCGGACAGCAGCGGCACGCTGAACTCGGCGAACACTTCGTTGACGTCGTACTCGCCCGAGGTGGGCAGCGAGGGCACGCCGTTGTAGTCGCCGGCGACGGTGAGCGCGTCGGGCTGGTAGCTCCCCTCGTACTTGCGGTACTCGTAGCCGGCGGCCATCGACAGCGGCCCGGCCGGCAGGTCGAACAGGTCGCCCGAGGCGTTGGCCGAGGCCAGGCTCAGCGTGTTGTCGCTGCGGTCGCGGACCACCGGCTGGATGTAGGCCAGCATCTCCGGGGTGATGGAGCCGGCGCCGCCGAAGATGTCCAGCGGCACGCAGCCGGCGATGGTCGCGCAGACGGCCGGATCGCCCAGCGCGTTGGCGATGTGGCGGATGTTGTAGCTGCCGGTGTTGACCTGCTCGGCCTCGTTCTCGCTGCGCACCAGGTTCAGGTCCCAGAACCAGCCACGGTCGCCGAGGTCGAAGGCGCCCTCGAGCCCGGTGGCCACGTACCAGGTGTCGACCTCCTGCTCGTACAGCCGCGGCCCGCCCTCGACCGGGCGCCGGCCGATGAGGATCAGGTTGGAGGCCGAGTCGAGGTCGAAGCCGAACGGGTTGTAGGGATTGGCGCCGGAAATGAAGATGTTGTCCGCCTGCGGATTGCCGGTGCCGGCATCGGGGCCGAGGAAGATCGGCTCGGGCGCGGCGCGGTTGGCGGACTCGCGGCGGTTGTAGAGCGCCTTCGCGTACCAGGTCGTCGACGGGCTGATGTCGAAGCGGAACTGGCCGAACAGGCCCTTGCGCTCGGACGGCGTCAGCAGGAGGTTGTAGGGCGCGAAGTTGAAGCGGTCGGGCGTGGCGAAGCAGTGGTAGTCGTCGCTGCGCGCGCACGCGTCGCTGCCGTCGTAGGCGGGAAGGCCCGCGCCGTCGCCGGCGTTGGGCGTGATGTCCTGGGTGATGCCGGTGTTGGGGTCAACGAAGATGAAGCGCCCGTCCGGCGTGCCCGAGCTGCCGAAGGCCAGCCCAGTGCCGGGCGTCGGCAGGCGCGAGAGTTCTCGGCTGCCGGCGCCGATCCCGTCCTGGTCGGTCCAGCTCGCACCGAGGAACCAGCGCGCGCGCTCGCTGCGCCCGCCCCAGGCGAAGTCGACCTTCCTCGACGCGCCGTCGCCCTCCTCGTACTCGCCGTAGTCGACGGTGACGCGCGCGCCGTCGAACTCCTTGCGGGTGATGATGTTGACCACGCCGGCGATCGCGTCGGAGCCGTAGAGGGACGACGCGCCGTCCTCGAGGATGTCGATGCGCTCGACGATCGCCAGCGGGATGGTGTTGAGGTCGGTGGCCGCGCCGACGCCGGAGGCCGAGGCCTCGTTGACCCAGCGCAGGCCGTCGACCAGCACCAGCACGCGCTTGGAGCCGAGGTGGCGCAGGTCCACGGTCGCCGAACCGGCGCCGACGCCGCTGCCGTCGGGCGGGAAGCCGAAGTTGCCCGACGAGTTGAACCTGGTGTTGAGCGCCGAGCCGGACGCGGTGATCTGCTGCACCACGTCGCTGATCGAGGTCAGGCCGGTGCGCTCGATGTCCTCGCGGCTGAGCGTCTGTACCGGGACCTGGTCCTCCAGCTCGGCGCGCTTGATGCGGGTGCCGGTGACCTCGATGCGGTCGAGGCGGGTGGCATCGTCGCCGGCGGCCTGCGCGCGGCCCTGGTGCGGGGCGGCCAGGCACAGCACCGCCAGGCCGATGGCCTGCGGCAGACGGGACGGAACGGCGACAGCGGACTGCGGAGCCGGCGCGGGCCGGCCGGAACGGGACGTGGTCATGCGCGATTCCCTGCTGGTGGACAACGGGGACCCGCCGCCGCCCCTGTTCGTCGGTGGGAATGCGCCGGTTGTAAGGAAAACGTAAAGCGCCGGCAAGCCCGGTCCGACGGCCGCGCCGCTCAGACCGCCAGCGACACCGCCACCAGCAGCAGGAACACGGCGAAGATCCGGCGCAGCATCAGCGGGCTGACGCGGTGCGCCAGCCGCGTGCCCCAGGGCGCCGCAAGCACCGAGGCCGCGGCGATGCAGGCCGCCGCGGGCAGGTAGACGTAGCCGATGCCGCCGGCCGGCAGCGCGCCCTCCGGTCCGTTGAGCGCATAGCCCGCAGCCGCGCTGATGCCGATGAACACGCCGCAGGCGCTGGAGGTGCCCACCGCGCGCACCGGCGCGACGCCGCGGCCGACCAGCAGCGGCACGGTCATGCTGCCGCCGCCGATGCCGACCACCGCCGAGACCGCGCCGATCACCACGCTGGCCACCCACAGCAGCGGCCCGCGCGGCACGGTGTCGCCGCCGGTGGCGACCTTCTGCCGCCCGAAGGTGAGCTGCGCCGCGGCCAGCACGCAGTAGCCGGCCACGAACCAGCGCAACGCCTCGCCGGGCACGGCGGTGGCGATCAGGCTGCCGGCGATGCCGCCGGCGACCATGCCCGGCACCAGCACCCGCACCGCCGGCCAGAGCACGCTGCCGCGCCGGTGATGCGCACGCGCCGAGGCGGTCGCGGTGAACATCACCGTCGCCAGCGCGGTCGCCAGCGCGGCGTGCATGGCCGCCTCGGGCGGCACCCCTAGGTGCGGCAACAGCGCGGCCAGCGCCGCGACCAGCACCAGTCCGCCGCCGATGCCGAGCAGGCCGGCGAAGACGCCCGCGGCCAGGCCGAGCACGAGGAACACGGGCAGCGCCGCCCAGACGCTCACGGTCGCGTCCCTCCCGGGGCGTGAAACGACGCCTGACGGACCATCGCATAGACTCCGCGCATGCCGATCCGACCCCTGTCCGCCCTCGTCGCCTGCATCCTTCTCCTCCTTTCCGGAACCGCCCTGGCCGCCGTCGCGGTCGACCCCCGCCAGGGCGAGGTCCGCGCCGCCATCGAGGCGGCGGAGCGCGGCGCCCTCGACGTGCGTACCGCCGCGTCGCTGGCCGACCATCCGCTGTATCGCTGGGTCGAATACGCCGCCCTGCGCCGCGAACTGCGGCACGCCACGGCCGAGCGCATCGGCGCCTTCCTCGAGCGCCATCCGGGCGAGCCGGTCGCCGAGCTGCTGCGCGATGCGTGGGTCGCCGAGCTGGTCCGGCGCAGGGACTGGAGCGCGTTCCGGGCATTCTACGTGGCGCCCGCCGACGCCGCCCCCAGCGACACCCTGGCCTGTGCCAGCCTCGTCGCCCGCCAGGCCACCGGCACCCTCGACGCGGCCTGGTGGGCCGACCTCGAGTCGGCCTGGCGGGTCGGCCGCTCCATGCCCGACCTCTGCGACGGACCGTTCGCGACCGCCGCCGCGGCGGGGCGCCTGACCCCCGAGCTGCGCTGGGCGCGGCTCGACCTCGCCGCCGAGGCCGGCAATCCCGGCGTGATGCGGGCCGCCGCGGCCGGCCTCGCCGACGCCGACCGCGCACTGGCCGAGGACTACGCGGCCTTCGTCGCCGAGCCCCACGACCGCGCCGCCGGCTGGCCGCGCAGCGAACGCAGCCGCCGCATCGCCGCGCAGGGGCTCGCGCTGCAGGCGCGCAAGGATCCGGACGCGGCCGAGGCCCGCCTCGCCCGCCTCGCCGCCGCGCTGGGCATGAGCGAGCCCGAGCAGGCGCCGGCGCTGTACCAGATCGCGTTGTGGACGGTCGCGTCCTACCACCCCGGCGCCGCCGAACGCCTCGCGCGGGTACCGGCCGCGGCCTACGACGAGCGCCTGTACGAATGGCGCGTGCGCGAGGCGCTGGCGCGCGGCGACGACCGCGCCGCGCTGGCCGCGATCGCGGCGATGCCGCAGGCGCAGCGCGACGACTCGCGCTGGCGCTACTTCCAGGCGCGGCTGCTGGAGCGGCTCGGTCGCGCCGCCGAAGCGCGCGAGGCCTATGCCTGGGCCGCCACCGCGTCGACCTTCCACGGCTTCCTCGCCGCCGACCGCATCGACGCCCCCTATGCGCTGTGCCCGTGGGAACCCGAGGCGCCCGTGGCCCTGGTCCACGAGGTGGAGAACGATCCGGGCCTGCAGCGCGCGCTGGCCCTTTACCGCATGGACCGCACCGCCTGGGCGACGCGCGAGTGGCGCGGCGCGATGGCGCGCTTCGACGACGCCCGCCGCTTCGTCGCCATCGAGCTGGCCCAGCGCGATGCGGACTGGTACGACCGTGCGGTGTTCTCGCTGGGCGAGCATCCCGACGCCCTGCGCCTGTACTCGCTGCGCTTCCCGCTGCACCACGAGCGCACCCTGCGCGAACAGGCCAGGCGCAACGGGCTCGACCCGGCGCTGGTGGCCGCCGACATCCGTGCCGAAAGCGCATGGATGCCGCGCGCGCGCTCCGGCGCCGACGCGCTCGGCCTGATGCAGCTGCTGCCGTCCACCGCCGAGGCCACCGCGCGGCGGATCGGCCTGCCCTGGCGCGGGCGCCAGAGCCTGTTCGATCCCGACACCAACCTCACCCTCGGCACCGCCCACCTGCGCTACGAGCTCGACAAGCAGGGCCTGCCCTACATGGCCATCGCCGCCTACAATGCCGGACCCGGTCCGGTGGCGCGCTGGAACGCGCAGCGGCCGGGATTCGATCCCGATTTCTGGATCGAGACCATGACCTACCGCGAGACCCGCGACTACGTCGCCCGCGTGCTGGCCTTCAGCGTGATCTACGACTGGCGGCTGGAAGGGCGTGCGGTGTCGGTGACCGAGCGCATGCGCTCGACGATGGCGCCCACCGCGCGCACCCGGCCCTTCGCCTGCCCGGCGGTGCAGGCGCGCTGAGCGCGGCGACGGTCTCGCCGGCTTAACCCGGCGGTGCCGAGCATGCCGCCACGCAAAGGAGCGCCGACCCGCATGAGCCGATCCCTGCGCATCGTCATCCTCGGCGGCACCGGATTCATCGGCCGCCACCTGGTCGCGCGCCTCGCCGCGGATGGCCACGGCGTGGTCGTGCTGAGCCGCAACCCGGCGGCGCATCCCGACCGCCACATCCCACCCGGCGTGTCGCTGCAGCGCTGCGACGTGTACGACGCGCAGGCGCTGGTGCGCCGCTTCGCCGGTGCCGATGCGGTGGTCAACCTGGTGGGCGTGCTGAACGAGTTCGGCGGCCCGCTCGAGCGCGATTCCGGCCGCGGCTTCTCCCGCGCGCACGTGGAGCTGACGCGGCGGGTGGTCGAGGCCTGCGCCGAGGCCGGCGCGCGCCGCCTGCTGCAGATGAGCGCGCTCAACGCCGGTCGCAGGCAGAGCCACTACCTCGCCAGCCGCGGCGAGGCCGAGGCCATCGTCAAGGCGTCGCCGCTGGCGTGGACGCTGTTCCAGCCGTCGGTGGTGTTCGGCCGCGGCGACGGCCTGTTCTGCCGCTTCGCGCGCCTGCTGCAGGCGTCCCCGGTGCTGCCGCTGGGGCGCGCCGACGCCAAGTTCGCGCCGGTGTACGTGGGCGACGTGGTCGAGGCCTTCCGCCGCGCGCTGGGCGATCCGCGCACGCGGCGCCAGACCTACGAGCTGTACGGGCCGGAGGTGGTCACGCTGGCGGAGATCGTGCGCCGCACCGCGCGCACGCTGGGATTGAGGCGGCTGCTCGTGCCGCTGCCGGACGCGCTCGGGCGGGTGCAGGCCGAGGTCGGCGAATGGCTGCCGGGCAAGCCGATCTCGCGCGACAACTTCCGCTCGCTGGCCATCGACTCGGTCGGCGGCGTCGACGGACTGCACCGCCTCGGCATCGAGGCCACGCCGATCGACGCGGTGCTGCCGCGCCTGTTCGAGGGCGTCGACAGCCGCAACGAACGGCTGCAACGCTACCGCACCCGCTGATCCCCCCCCGATAAGGACCCGATGTGATCCGCTCCCACGATCTCCTGCGCGCCCTGGGCGCATCGCTGCTGCTCGCCCTGGCCGCCTGTTCCGCACCGGAGGCGCGCGACGAGCCGTCGCCGGACGCCGCCCCCGCTGCCGGCGGCGCCGACAGCGAAGCCGCCTGCCTGGCCGACGGCGGCACCTGGGCGCAGCACGGCCGCCTCGCGGTCATGAGCTGCGCGCGGCCGACCGCGGACGCCGGCCGCATGTGCCGCGACGGCAGCGACTGCGAGACCGCCTGCATCGCTCCGGAGGGCGTCGAGGACGGCACGCCGACCGCCGGCACCTGCCATGCCAGCGACAAGCTGTTCGGCTGCCACACGCGGGTGACCGACGGCGTGGCCGGCCCCAGCCTCTGCATCGACTGAGGCGCATGCGCGTCTATCTGGTCGGCGGGGCGGTCCGCGATGCGCTGCTCGGCCGCGGCCACGGCGACCGCGACTGGGTGGTGGTCGGCGCGACCCAGGCGGAGATGGAGGCCGCGGGCTTCCGCCCGGTCGGTCGCGACTTCCCGGTGTTCCTGCATCCGGAGACGCACGAGGAGCACGCGCTCGCACGCACCGAGCGCAAGTCCGGCCGCGGTTACCGCGGCTTCGTGGTCGATGCCGATCCCACGGTGACGCTGGAGGACGACCTGCGCCGCCGCGACTTCACCATCAACGCGATGGCGCAGGACGAAGCCGGGGCGCTGGTCGATCCCTACGGCGGTGCCGCCGACCTCGAACGCCGCCTGCTGCGCCACGTGTCGCCGGCCTTCGCCGAGGACCCGGTGCGGATCCTGCGCGCGGCGCGCTTCATGGCGCGCTTCGCCCCGCTGGGCTTCCGCGTCGCCGGGGAGACGATGGCGCTGATGCGGGCCATGGTCGACGACGGCGAGGCCGACCACCTCGTGCCCGAGCGGGTCTGGCAGGAGCTGGTGCGTGCGCTCGCCGAACCGCAGCCGTCGGCCTTCGTCGCCACCCTGCGCGCCTGCGGCGCGCTCGCGCGCGTGCTGCCGGAGGTGGATGCGCTCTACGGCGTGCCGCAGCGCGCCGACCATCATCCGGAGGTCGACTGCGGTCGGCACCTGGAGCTGGTCTGCGACATGGCCGCACGGCTGGCGTCGGGAGACGCGCGGATCGGCTTCGCCGCGCTGACCCACGACCTCGGCAAGGCACGCACCCCCGCCGAGATGCTGCCGCGCCACATCGGCCACGAGCACGCCGGGCTGGCGCCGCTGGCCGCGCTGTGCGAGCGGCTGAAGGTGCCGGGCGAACATCGCCAGCTGGCCGAGGTCTGCTGCCGCGAACACCTCAACGTGCACCGCCTGCGCGAGCTCAAGGCGGCGACCGTGCACGACCTCATCGCCCGCTGCGACGGCTTCCGCAAGCCGGAGCGCATCGCCTGGCTCGGCCTGGTCTGCGAGGCCGACGCGCGCGGCCGCGGTGGCCACGCCGAGGCCGACTACCCGCAGCGCGCCCTGCTCGGGCGCCTGCACGCCGCGGCGCTGGCGGTGAAGCCGCGCGATCTCGATCTCGAAGGCCTTGCCGGCCCCGCCGTCGGCGAACGCATCCGCCGCGCGCGCATCGCCGCGATCGCCGCCGCGCGCGACGCCGCCTGCTGACTCAGCGCGCCAGCAGGCGGTCGACCTGCTGCAGCAGGCCGGCCAGCGGAGTGAAGCGCACGCAGGCGCCGGCGAGGGCGCCGAGCGTGTTGGCCACGACGTCGCGTGCGTCCATCGACCGCGTCTCCGGCACCAGGCTGCCCTGCAGGATCTCGATCGCGACGCCCAGCGCCACGAGTCCCGCCACCGCGCGCCACTGCGCCCGGCGGGTCGCGAACAGCCAGACCGCCCAGACCGCGAGCAGCGCGTAGCCGGCCGCATGCACGACCTTGTCGGTGCCGCTGGGCGTCTGCGCCATGTACGGCGCCGGCAGCAGGCAGACGGCGACGGTGCCGGCCAGCCCCGCGATCCAGACCGCCAGCCACAGCCGCGGATGCGCGAAATCGCGCATCAGAGCCGGCGGCTCAGGTCGCCCTCGGCGAAGGCGTGCTCGAGGTCGACCTCGCGGACGAAGCCCATGGCCTGGAAGCGTTCGCCCATCTCGCCCGGCAGGGTCAGGCGCTTGACCTGCTGCAGCCGGCGCTGGCGCAGGACCACGTCCTCGATGCGCTCGATCGCGGCCAGCTCGCCGGCCAGCCCGTTGCCGATCAGGAACGAGGCCTGCGAGCAGTAGCCGGCGAAGTCGAAGCCGGCGTGGGTGCCGCTCTCCACCAGCGCGGTGAAGTCGACGAAGGCGGTCAGGTCCTGCAGCCCGGGCAGGTGGAAGGGATCGGCGTGCGCACGATGCCGGTAATGGCAGACCAGGGTGCCGTCGCCGCGCTCGGGCAGGTAGTACTCGCGGCGCGGATAGCCGTAGTCGACGAACAGCATCGCGCCGCGCCCGAGCGTGCCCGCCACCGCCTGGATCCAGTACGGCAGCTGCGGCAGCGTCTCCGAGGCGTAGCCCTCGGGTAGCGGCGCGTCCAGCCGGCGCTGCAGGTGCGCGACCGCGCCGGCGACCAGCGCGTCGGCCGGCCGCGCCTCGAACGCGAAGCGCCCGTGTGCGTCGACCACCACGTGCTGCTCCCAGGCCTCGCCGCCGCGGACCTCGAAGCGGGTGGTCGGCAGCGCGTCGAGCACCTCGTTGGCGAACAGCACGCCCTGCCACGGCGCCTGCGGCGGCGCATCCAGCCAGCGCAGGCGCGCGGCGATGCCGGCGGGCAGCTCGGCCAGACGCGCGCGCTGGCGCTCGCGCAAGTCGGCGCTCGGCTCCAGGAGCGCGTAGTGCGCGGGCAGGGCGTCGAGTTCGGCCAGGCGCAGCAGCGCGTCGAAGGCGAAGGCGCCGGTGCCGCCGCCCAGCTCGACGAACTGCGCCTGCGGCCCGATCTCCCGCAACACCGGCGCGAGCGCGTTGGCGGTGCAGCGGGCGAAGGTCGGCCCCAGCTCCGGTGCGGTGACGAAGTCGCCCTCGGCGCCGAGCTTGCTGGAGCCGGCGCTGTAGTAGCCCAGCCCCGGCGCGTACAACGCCAGCTCCATGTAGCGCGAGAACGGGATGCTGCCGCCGGCCTCGGCGATCTGTGCGCGGATCAGCGCCGCCAGGCGCTCGCTGTGCGCACGCTGGTCGGCATCGGGTTCGGGCAGGGAGACTGTCATCGGATCCTCGCGCTGGACCGGGCAGGATAGCAGCGGCCGCCGCGGGACCCCGCCTCCTCCAGCGCAGCGCACGCGCAGGCTTCGCCCGCGGTTCACCGTCGCCCGTCGAGAGTCGTCGCCATGAGCAAGCCGCCCACCCGCCGCCTGCGCGGGCTGCCGATCGAGATCCAGGCCCGCCGCCTGCGCAGCGGGAGCGACCTGTCCACCCGCATCACCGACGCGGTCAGCGGCCTGCTCGGGCGCACGCCCGGCAGCGACGAGGACCGCAGCCCGACGCCGCACCTGCGCGCGCAGGAGATCGCCGACGCCGCCGCGCGCCGCGCCGGCGTGGTCGCCGGCTCGCTGGCGCTGCCGCCGGGCCCGCTGGGCTGGATGACGGTGCTGCCCGAGCTCTACGCGATCTGGACCATCCAGGCGCAGATGGTCGCCGACATCGCCGCGACCTACGGCCAGCACTGGCGCCTGGGTCGCGAGCAGATGCTGTTCTGCCTGTTCCGCCACACCGCGGCGCAGGCGTTCCGCGACTTCGCCGTGCGCGCCGGGCAGCGCTGGCTCGTCCAGGGCGCTACCCAGGAGGTGCTGACGCGCGCGGTGCGCCACGTCGGCGTGCACCTGTCGCGGCGCGCGCTGACCCGCGGCGTCTCGCGCTGGATGCCGGTGCTCGGCGCGGTCGGCGTCGGCACCTACGCCTGGTACGACACGCGCGAGGTCGCGCGCACCGCGATGGAGCTGTTCGCCCAGGCCGGCGACGAGGAGCGCGAGGCCCTCGCCGACGGGCAGGGCGGCTGACTCAGCGCCCGCGGAAGGCGTCGGCGAGCAGGGCCTCGTCGAAGGCGCCCCCTTCCGCACCGGTGGCGAAGCGGTACAGCGCGGCGGAATAGATGCCCGACAGCGCGGTCTGCACCAGGGCGAGCAGGCCCGTCGCCAGGACGCCGAGGACGATCAGCGCGAGGCCCGCGCCGGTCGACACCGACGCCATCAGGACCACGCCGCCGCCGATCAGGCCGATGCCGGCCAGGACCGTGAGCAGGCCGAAGGCGAGGCCGATCCCGCCGTTGCCGATCAGGTTCTCGCCCCAGCTGCGGCGCAGCAGCTGCGTGCTCTCGCGGATCGCGTCCAGCGGGCCGAGGTCGCGCGCGACCAGGACCGGCACCGTGAGGAAGGTCGCCACCGTCCACGCCGCGCCGAGCAGGCCGGTGACGATGCGCCCGACGAGCCCGAGACGTTCCTCCAGCGCACGCAGCAGCAGGCCGACGGTCGCCGCCACCGCGGCGTAGCCCAGGATCGCGCCGACCCTGCTCCAGGCGATGGCCAGGCCGTCGCGCACGGTCGGATCGCCGCCGTCGAGACGGATCATCGCCGCGCCCACCAGCGCGCAGTTGAAGAAGAACATCACGAAGTACTGGCTCAGGTAGAAGGCGAATGCCAGCAGGTACAGCGCCGGCGGGGCGCCCCTGCCCGCCCCGTCCAGCAGGCCGAGCCCGAACACCGGCAGCGCGAAGCTCAGCGCGACCAGCGCGGCGGCGCCGGCCGCGATCAGCGGAAACACCAGCAGCTCCTTGTCGGAGCGGAGTACGCCGGCGCTGGCCTTCACCAGCGCCCAGCTGCGCGAGAACTTCCCCATCATCGCCATCTCCCCTGTGCGGGCGGACGCCCGCGGCGGGCCGAGCTTAGCGGGCGAGCCGCCCTCAGTGCGCGGCCCCTGGCGGCGGGCCACCGGGCTGCGCCAGCGCATCGCGCGGATCGCGGGCGCCGGCGAGCAGGCGCAGGTCGGCACCGCCGGCGCGCTGGAACACGCGCAGGCCGAACTCGGGGACGATCGCCAGCAGGTGGTCGAAGATGTCGGCCTGCACGCTCTCGTGCACCACCCAGGCGGTGGACGCGGTGAAGCAGTAGATCTCCAGCGGCAGGCCGTCCGCGCCGGGCGCGAGCTGGCGCACCATCAGGGTCATGCCCGGATGGATGCCCGGGTGCTCGCGCAGGTAGCGCTCGACGTAGGCGCGGAAGGTGCCGAGGTTGGTGACCCGCCGCGCGTTGACCGGGTCCTTGCCTTCGTCGACGAGCTTCGCATTCCAGTCGTCGAGCTCGGCGCGCTTCTGCGCGAGGTAGTCGTCGATCAGGAAGAAGCGGCGCATGCGCTCGCGCTCGCCGGCGTCGAGGAAGCGCACGCTGGTCTGGTCGATCAGCAGCGCGCGCTTGATCCGTCGCCCGCCGGCCTCGCTCATGCCGCGCCAGTTCTTGAAGGTGTCGGTGATGAGGCGGTTGGTGGGGATCGTGGTGATCGTCTTGTCCCAGTTCTGCACCTTGACCGTGTGCAGCGAGATGTCGATCACGTCGCCGTCGGCGTTGAGCGCGGGCATCTCGATCCAGTCGCCGATGCGCACCATGTCGTAGGAGGACACCTGCACGCTCGCCACCAGCGACAGGATCGTGCTCTGGAACACCAGCATCAGCACTGCCGCCATCGCGCCCAGGCCGGCGAGCAGGGTGAACACGTCCTTGTCGAGGAAGGTGCCGACGATCATCAGCCCGCACACCACGAACAGCAGGATCTTGACCAGCTGCAGGTAGCCCTTGATCGGCTTGCTGTTGGCGTCCGGGCGATGCCGGTAGAGATCGTTGACGACGTTGAGCGCCGCGCTGATCGTCAGCACCAGGGTGAGGAAGACGAACGCCTGGGCCAGGCGCTGCACCAGCACCACCACCGCCGGTGCGAGATGCGGCACCAGCACGATGCCGCCCTGCACCACCAGCGCCGGCACCGCGTTGGCGAGGCGGCCGATCACCCGGTGCCGGGTGATGGCGCCGTCGCGGTCGATGGGCAGGCGCCGCGCCAGTCCGCGCAGGGCGCGCACGATGACGTTGCGGGTGACGAAGTTGGCGAGCCAGGCGACCAGGGCCAGCAGCAGCAGGCCCAGGACGCTCTCCAGGGCCGGATAGGCGGCGAGCCAGGCGAGGAAGGATTCGAAGCGCGCCATGCGCGGCATCTCCAGGACGTTGACGGCATGGCCGGAACGCGCGTGCGTCGCGTGCGCTGCGCACGGGCTTGCGGCGACAGGGCGGCGGAGTCTAGCAACCGCCGGCGGCGACGGATGCGCCGCCATCCGGCAGCCGGCACAATCGCCGCCCATGTCCGATCGCCCTGTCGCATTCGTCACCGGCGCCGCGCGCCGCGTCGGCGCCGCCATCGCCCGCGCGCTGCACGCCGCCGGCTACGACCTCGCCCTGCACTGCCGGAATTCGCGCGCCGACCTCGATGCGCTGGTGGCCGAACTGGAGGGCGTGCGCGGCGGCAGCACCCTGGCGCTGCAGGCGGAACTCGGCGATGCCGATGCGCTGCCGGGGCTGGTCGAGGCGGCACTGGCACGCTTCGGCCGCATCGACGCGCTGGTGAACAACGCCTCGGCGTTCTACCCGACGCCGGTGGGCACCGCGACGCCGGCGCAGTGGGACGAGCTGTTCGCCGCCAACGCGCGCGCGCCGTTCTTCCTCGCCCAGGCCGCGGCGCCGCACCTGCGCGCCGCGCGCGGCGCCATCCTCAACATGGCCGATGTCTACGCCGAACGCCCGCTGCCGCAGCACACGCTCTACTGCATGGCGAAGGCGGCGCTGGTGATGCTGACCCGCTCGCTCGCGCAGGAACTGGGACCCGAGGTGCGGGTGAACGCGATCGCGCCGGGCAACGTGCTGTGGTCGACCAACGAGGTGAAGGTGGAGACGGCCGAGCTGCTGGCCGCACGCACCGCGCTGGCGCGCCAGGGCTCGCCCGACGACATCGCCGCGGCCGCGCTCTACCTGCTGCGCGATGCGCGCTACACCACCGGCGTGGTCCTGCCGGTGGACGGGGGCCGGCTGCTGCATATCTGAGTGGGTGCAGCGGGGCCGAGGGCTCGCGGCGCAAGCCTCTCTGTTTCCCCGTTCCCCGTTCCCCGTTCCCCCGCCCTCCGCGCCGTGCCCGCTTCACCTTCCGGTCGCGCCTGAAGCCGCTCCTACGGAGGGGCCGTCGGGGCGTCGAGGAGCACGATGCCGGCCTCGGCCAGCAGTTCGCGGGCCGGGGTCTGTTCGGCCTCGCGCTTGCGGCGCGCGGCGGCGCCGGGGTACCAGCCGGCCGCCCGGCGCGACGCGAGCACGTCGATGTCGATGGCCACGCGCGCGGCACCGCGCTCGCGACCGAGGTCGGCCTCGATCGCCTTCAGGCGCGGCTCCAGGACGGCCTCGTCGAGCGCGCTGGCCAGCGTCGCCAGCACGTTGAAATAATCCGGGCCGGTCCCCGAGCGCGCGCGCATCCGCCGCACCGGCGACAGCGCGCGAACCGCGCCCAGCTCGCCGAGCCGCGCGAGCGCGACCTCCACCGTCGCGGACGTGTCCAGGTTGGAGCCCAGCAACAGCAGGAGCATCAGGCCGCCGGCGTCTCGCGCACGATCTCCACGCCGACGCGCTCGCAGCCGAGGGCGGCGGCGGCCAGCGGCTTGTGGATGCGCAGCCGCAGCCGGCGCGGGCCGAAGGCCTGGTGCAGCGCGCCGGCGCAGGCCTCGGCGAAGGTCTCCAGCAGCGCGTCGCGGCGCTCGCCGGCGAGCCGGTGCAACAGGTCGGCGACGGCGGCGTAGTCGAGCGCATCGGCGACGGCGTCGCTGGCGGCGGGGATGCGGTTGTCGCATTCGAACTCGACGTCCACGTGCAGCGCCTGCGGGCGCGCGCGCTCCCAGGCGTGGACGCCGATCACGGTCGAGAGCGCCAGGCCCTGGATGTACACGCGATCGCTCACGCCGCGATCTCCGGCAGTTCCGTCATGTCCCAACGCGGCTGCACGCGCACCGCCGCATCGGCGTGCTCGCCGGCGCCCAGGCGCAGCGCGCCGGCGAAGGCGATCATCGCGCCGTTGTCGGTGCACAGCGCCGGCGGCGGGAAGCAGGCGCGCCCGCCGCGGCGCGCCATCGCCTCGTCCAGCGCCGCGCGCAGGCGCAGGTTGGCGCCGACGCCGCCGGCGACCACGACCGTGTCGACGCCCGCCGCCTCGACCGCGCGCAGGCACTTGATCACCAGCGTCTCGACCACCGCCTCCTCGAAGCCGCGGGCGACATCGGCGCGGGTGGCGTCGCTGCCGTCGCTGCGCTGCCAGGCCAGCAGCACCTGCGTCTTCAGGCCGGAGAAGCTGAAATCCAGGCCCGGGCGGTCGGTCATCGGTCGTGCGAAGCGGAAGGTGCCCGACCGCCCCGCGCCGGCGAGCCGGGCGAGCTGCGGGCCGCCCGGGTACGGCAGGCCCATGAGCTTCGCGGTCTTGTCGAAGGCCTCGCCGGCGGCGTCGTCCAGGGTCTCGCCGAGCAGGCGGTAGCGGCCGATCGCCTCCACGTGCACCAGCTGCGTATGGCCGCCGGAGACCAGCAGCGCCACGAACGGGGGCGCCGGCGGCGCCTGCATGGTCGTGCCGCCCTCGATCCGCATCAGCGGCGCCAGCAGGTGCCCCTCCATGTGGTGCACGCCGACCGCCGGCACCTCGAGCGCCCAGGCCAGCGCGCGGGCGACGCCGGCACCGACCAGCAGCGCGCCGACCAGCCCAGGACCCGCGGTGTAGGCGACGCCGTCGATCTCGTCCAGGGACATGCCGGACTCGGCCAGGGTCTGCCGGATCAGCGGCAGCAGCTTGCGCACGTGGTCGCGGCTGGCGAGCTCCGGCACCACGCCGCCGTACTCGGCGTGCAGCTCGACCTGGCTGTAGAGCGCGTGCGCGCGCAGGCCGCGGTCGCTGTCGTAGACCGCCACGCCGGTTTCGTCGCAGGAACTCTCGATGCCGAGCACACGCATGAGGCACACCATCCGCAGGCGCCGCGCCGGGCGCGACGGGCCGGCCAGTCTAGCAACCGTGCATCGCGGGCGGCAGGAACTGCGCCAGGATCGGCTTGCCGGCCCTGGCCGCCATGGGTATAGTAGCCGGCTCGCCCGCCAGACCCGGGCGGTTCACCCGAATCCGAGACATCCATGCCGAACGTCAAAGTCCGCGAAAACGAGCCCTTCGAGTTCGCCCTCCGTCGCTTCAAGCGCACCTGCGAGAAGGCCGGGATCCTGGCCGAGACCCGCAAGCGCGAGTTCTACGAGAAGCCGACCCAGGAGCGCAAGCGCAAGCGTGCCGCCGCGGTGAAGCGCCATCTGCGTCGCGTCTCGCGCGACGTGACCAAGCGCCAGCGCCAGTACTGATTCGCGTCGATGCGCGGTGCGCGCCCTCCGGGTGTCGCGCGTCGCGAACCAGAAAGCCGGCCGCGTCGCGTACGCTGCCGGCTTTCTGCGCTTAGCGCGCGCGGCCGTTGCGCGCCGCAGCACCGCCGGCCACGGAGAACGACGATGTCCCTCAAGCAGCGCCTCACCGACGAGATGAAGGCGGCCATGAAGGCCGGCGACAAGGAGCGCCTGGGCGTGATCCGGCTGGTCAACGCCGCGATCAAGCAGCGCGAGGTCGACGAGCGCATCGAGCTCGACGACGCGCAGGTGCTGAGCGTGCTGGAGAAGATGGTCAAGCAGCGCAAGGATTCGGTCGCGCAGTACGAGGCCGCCGGGCGCGAGGACCTGGCCTCGGTCGAGCGCGCCGAGATCGCGGTGATCCAGGACTACCTGCCGGCGCCGCTGGACGAGGCCGAGCTGGACGCGCTGATCGACGCGGCGATCGCCGACACCGGCGCCAGCGGCCCGCAGGACATGGGCAAGGTCATGGCGGCGGTGAAGACCCGCGCCGCCGGCCGCGCCGACATGGGCACCGTGTCCGGCCGGGTCAAGGCCAGGCTGCGCTGACGACCCGCGCCGGCGTTTGATGCCGTCCCAGCGGCCCGGCTCGTCCGGGTCGCGGCGTTTCCGGGGCTGCGGCGACACCACCTTGGCACGCCTCCTGACAGCCTGAAGGCCGATTCCGTTTCCCGGCCCTGCGGCATGGTCCAGTTACTCCAGCGCCTGCGCTTGCGCTTCGGTCGCCTGGCGGCGCGCTTCCAGCGCAGTGTGGCGGGCGAGTTCGTCACCCGCTTCGGCGAGGCCGACCTGCTCTCGCAGGCCGCGGCGCTGGCCTTCTACGCCCTGCTGTCGATGGCCCCGCTGGTGGTGATCCTGCTGTGGATCACCGCCTCGCTCTACGCGCCCGCGCAGGAGGAGTTCTTCCGCCAGGTCCAGCTGCTGGCGGGCCCGGAGGCGGGCGAGACCGCGCGCATGGTGGTGCGCAATGCGGAGGCGCAGCCGTCGCTCGGCTCGGTCGCCGGCTGGATCAGCATCGCCAGCCTGCTGTTCGGCGCCTCGATCGTGTTCGCGCAGCTGCAGACCACGCTCAACCGCATCTTCGTCGCCGAGGCCGAGGAGATCGGCGGGGCGATGGACTGGCTGCGCAAGCGCCTGATCGCCTTCGGCATCGTGTTCTCGCTGAGCTTCCTGGTGATCGTCTCCATGGTCGCGCAGACGGCGCTGGAGGTCGTACTCGCGGGCCTGCCGAGCCTGTGGCCGGTGGCCACCGTGCTGCTGTCGTACGCGGTCTATGCCGTGGTCTTCGCGGCGATCTACACCTTCCTGCCCGACCGCCCGGTGCGCTGGCGCCTGGCGCTGCTGGGCGGGGCGATCACCGCGGCGCTGATCAGCGCCGGCCGCTTCGCGATCGGCCTGTACCTCGGCCGCAGCCCGCTCGGCTCGGTCTACGGGCCGGCCGGCGGGGTGGCGATCATGCTGGTGTGGATCTACTACTCCGGCGCGATGTTCTACATCGGCGCGCTGATCACCGCCCTGCTGCAGTCGCGCTTGCGCGCGCGTCGCGAGCGCGCCTCGGAGCGCAAACGCCGGGACGAACGCAACGCCGCCACCTAGCGCCGCCGCGGTACCGCCAAGCCCTATCATTGCGCGATGGCCGGCCGCATCCCCGACGCGTTCCTCGACGAACTCCTCGCGCGTACCGACATCGTCGAGCTGATCAACGCGCGGGTGCCGCTGAAGCGGCAGGGCCGCGAGTACGCGGCCTGCTGTCCGTTCCACAACGAGCGCTCGCCGAGCTTCACGGTCAGCCCGACCAAGCAGTTCTACCACTGCTTCGGCTGCGGCGCGCACGGCACCGCGCTGCGCTTCCTGATGGAATACGACCGCCTCGAATTCCTCGACGCGGTGGACGAACTGGCCAAGCGCGCCGGCCTCGAGGTGCCGCGCGAAACCCGCCAGTCCGACCAGGCGCGCGGCGAGTTCGACGCCCTGCTCGGGATCAGCGCGGCCGCCGCCGGCTTCTTCCAGCACCAGCTGGCGCTGGCGGACGCCGCCCGCCGCTACCTCGACCGCCGCGGCGTCGACGCCGAGGTCCGCGCGCGCTACCAGATCGGCTACGCGCCCGCCGGCTGGGACGCGCTGCGCGAGGCGCTGGGCACCGATCCGCAGCGCCTGCAGGCGCTCGAGCGCGCCGGGCTGCTCTCGCGCAACGATGCCGGCCGCGTCTACGACAAGTTCCGCGACCGCGTCATGTTCCCGATCCACGACCGCCGCGGGCGTCCGATCGCCTTCGGCGGCCGCGTGCTGGGCAAGGACGACGGCCCGAAGTACCTGAACTCGCCGGAGACGCCGCTGTTCCACAAGGGCCGCGAGCTCTACGGGCTGTGGCAGGTGAAGCAGGCGCACGCCAAGATCCCGCGGCTGATCGTGGTCGAGGGCTACATGGACGTGGTGGCGCTGGCGCAGTACGGCGTCGACACCGCGGTGGCCACCCTGGGCACGGCGACCACCGGCGACCACGCCGAGCTGCTGTTCCGCAGCGCCCCCGACGTACTGTTCTGCTTCGACGGCGACCGCGCGGGACGCGGCGCCGCCTGGAAGGCGCTGGAGGCGGTGCTGCCGCGCATGCGCGACGGCCGCCAGGCGTTCTTCCTGTTCCTGCCGGAGGGCGAGGATCCGGACACCATCGTGCGCAAGGACGGCGCGGGCGGCTTCGAGCAGCGTCTGCAGACGGCGACGCCGCTGTCGGAGTTCCTGTTCGCCGAGCTGTCGCAGGACATCAACCTGGGCACCCTGGACGGCAAGGCGCGCCTGGCCGAACGTGCACGGCCGCTGCTGGCGCAGATCCCCGACGGCGCCTTCGGCGACCTGATGCGCCAGCGCCTGGGCGAGATCACCGGGCTGGCCGCGGCGCCGTCGGCCGGCCCGGCCGCGCTGGCGCCGGCGCCGGTGCCGCGCCGCGCCGGCGGCGCACCGGCACCCAGGCGCAGCCTGGTGCGCGGCGCCATCGCCCTGCTCCTGCACCGGCCGCGCCTGGCCGAGTCGGTGCAGCCGCCCTTCCTGTTCGCGGCGCTGCGCCAGCCGGGGGTACCCCTGCTGGTGGAACTGCTCGGCCTGATCCGCGAGCGACCGGACATCAGCACCGGCATCATCCTCGAGCACTTCGCCGGCCGTCCGGAGGAGGCGCCGCTGCAGAAGCTCGCCGTGCAGGACCTGCCCGGGGACGAGAAGCTCCTGCGCACCGAGTTCGCCGACGCGCTGGTCCAGCTAGACCGCCAGACGGTCGCCCAGCGGATCGCCGAGCTGCAGGCCGCGCAGCGCGCGGCCGGCCTCGACGCGGGTCAGAAGGACGAGCTGCGCGCCCTGCTGAGCTGGCGCGCACAGCGCTGAGCCCGCGCCAATCGATATTACGAACGATTCACATTTGCTACACTCTTGCGTCGCAGCACGGCGCCTTCAGCGCGTGCGGCCAGGGCGTGCGCCGCCCGCTTCCTGTCGACGCCCGCCGTAGCCACAGCGCCATCCGGGCCACCCACTCCGTCCGCAAAGGGGACCCGAATGCACCGCTTCACCGCGCCTGTCCGCACGTCCGCGCTCCGCCACAACCGCCTCGCCCTCGCCATCCTGCTCGCCGCCAGCGCGCCCGCCGCCCTCGCCCAGCAGGTCGGCGACGACGCGGAGGACGAGGCCCGGCGCATGGACACGGTCACGGTGACCGCCGAGCAGATCGCCCGCCAGGCGCTCGGCAGCTCGATCATCACCGTCGACGACATCGAGCGCCGGCCGCCGGCCAACGACCTGTCCGAGCTGATCCGGACCATGCCGGGCGTCAACCTCACCGGCAACAGCGCCTCCGGCCAGTACGGCAACAACCGCCAGATCGACATCCGCGGCATGGGCCCGGAGAACACCCTGATCCTGGTCGACGGCCGCCCGATCAGCTCGCGCAACTCCGTGCGCATGGGCCGCAGCGGCGAGCGCAACACCCGCGGCGACACCAACTGGGTGCCGGCCGACGCGGTGGAGCGCATCGAGGTCCTGCGCGGCCCCGCCGCCGCGCGCTACGGCTCCGGCGCCTCCGGCGGCGTCGTCAACATCGTCACCAAGAAGCCCACCGGCGACTTCGGCGGCTCGGTCACCGCCTACGCCAATGCGCCTGAGCATTCCGAGGAGGGTGCCAGCAGGCGCGTCGGCTTCAATCTCAGCGGCCCGCTGGCGGATGCACTCTCGTTCCGCCTCTACGGCAACGTCGCCAGGACCGAGGCCGACGACATCTCGCTCAACGCCGACACCCCCGGCGGCCAGGGCGACGACGTGATCGTGCCGCCGGCCGGCCGCGAGGGCGTGCGCAACCGCGACATCGACGGCCTGCTGCGCTGGGACGCGAACGACGACCATGTGGTCGAGCTGCAGGCCGGCTTCAGCCGCCAGGGCAACATCTACGCCGGCGACCGCGCGGTCAGCAGCAACGGTACCGAACTCCTCGAGCAGCTCGCCGAGAGCGGCGCCGAGACCAACATCATGTACCGCCGCAGCGCCAGCCTGACCCACCGCGGCAGCTACGCCTGGGGCTCGAGCCGGCTCAGCCTGGCCAACGAGGACACCGACAACAAGCGCCTCAACGAGGGCCTGGCGGGCGGACCCGAGGGCAGCATCAATACCGATGCGGTCTTTTCGACCTCCAACCTGCGCTCCTGGCGCCTGGACGGCGAGGCGAACATCAACCTCGATGCCGGCGTGGAGCAGGTGGTGACCGTCGGCTTCGAGTATCGCGACGAGCGCCTCGACGACCCGTTCTCCGTGACCCAGAGCGCGGACGGCGGCGACGGCGTCCCCGGCCTGGACGATCGCAGCGGTCGCAACGACATGACCACCGAGGCCGTGTTCGTCGAGGACAACATCTACGCGACCGAGCGCCTGATCCTCACCCCGGGCCTGCGCTTCGACCACAGCGACAAGTTCGGCGGCAACTGGAGCCCGAGCCTCAACGTCTCCTACGACCTGACCGACACCTGGATGCTCAAGGGCGGCATCGCCCGCGCCTACAAGGCGCCGAACCTCTACCAGAGCAACCCGGGCTACCTCTACTACACCCGCGGCAACGGCTGTCCCTACAACTTCCCCAACCTCGGCGGCGGCTGCTACATCCAGGGCAGCGCGGACCTCGACCCCGAGACCAGCATCAACAAGGAGATCGGCGTCGCCTACGACGACGATCGCGGCCTCACCGCCAGCCTCACCTACTTCGACAACGACTACCGCGACAAGATCGTCACCGGGCTGGAGCCGCAGGGCGTCAACGGCGCCACCCAGATCTTCGCCTGGGAGAACGCGCCGGAGGCCTCGGTGCGCGGCGTCGAGGGCAGCCTCAACCTGCCGCTCGACGGCAACGGCGGCCGCACCCTGAAGTGGACCAACAACCTGACCTGGATGCTCGACAACGAGAACGAGGAAACCGGGCAGCCGCTGTCGATCATCCCCGAGTACACCCTCAACACCGGGCTCGACTGGCAGGCCACCGACGACCTCGACCTGCTGCTGACCGGCACCTTCTACGGCGATCAGGAACCGCCGACGCTGTCGATCGGCGGTGCGCCGCTCGAGGGCGACGCGCTCGAGGAGCGCGACGCCTACAACGTCTGGAACCTCGGTGTCGGCTACACGGTGTCCGCGGCGTGGCGGCTCGGCGCGGGCGTCAACAACATCTTCGACGAGCGCCTGTTCCGCGAGGCCAACAACACCTCGCAGGGCGCGGCGACCTACAACGAGCCGGGCCGCCTGTACTACGTCTCGCTGACCGCGCGCTTCTGATCCATCGCCGCCCGCCGCGGCGACGCGCCAGACAGAAGGCCCGGCACCTACGTGCCGGGCCTTCCTTTTTCCTGTACCTGCGCGGGGAGCGGCTCAGCCGACCCGCTCGAACTCCAGGCCTGGCGCGGCGAATCCGGCGCCCGGCAGCAGCCAGTGGTCGGCGAGCAGGAAGGCGAACAGCGCCATCAGGTAGACGACCGAATAGTTGAACGTGCGCATGGCGTAGAACTCGTCCGGCGGGTCCATCAGCCGGACCGCCATCCACAGGAACACCGCGCCCAGCACCACCGCGCCACCGAGGTAGAACAGTCCGCTCATCCCGGTCACGAACGGCAGCAGGGTCACCAGCACCAGCAGCACGGTGTAGAACAGGATCTGCCAGCGCGTATAGGTCACCCCGTGGGTCACCGGCAGCATCGGGATCATCGCGCGGGCGTAGTCCTCGCGGCGGAAGATCGCCAGCGCCCAGAAGTGCGGCGGCGTCCACACGAAGATGATCAGGCACAGCAGCAGCGAATGCGGGTGCACGCCCCAGGGCTCGACCCAACCGGTGACGGCGGTCCAGCCGAGCACCGGCGGCGCGGCACCGGCGATGCCGCCGATCACGATGTTCTGCGGCGTCGCCCGCTTCAGCCAAACGGTGTAGATCACCGCATAGCCCATCAGCGAGGCGAAGGTCAGTAGCGCGGTCAGCAGGTTGACCTGCCACACCAGCAGGCCCATCGACAGCGCCCCCAGCACCAGGGCGAAGGCCACCGCCTGGCGCACCGTCACCGTGCCGGTAGGCAGCGGCCGCCACGAGGTGCGCGCCATGATCGCGTCGATGCGGGCGTCGAGGATCTGGTTGATCGCCGCCGCCGAGGCCGCGGCCAGCCAGATGCCGAGCGTGCCGAACACCAGCGCGCGCCACGGCGGCATGCCCGGCGTGGCCAGCAGCATGCCGACGAGCGCGGTGAACACGATCAGCGCGACGACGCGCGGCTTGGTCAGTTGCCAATACTGGCGTGCGGTGGAGGTGGACGTCATGGGTCGCGGATCACTGTGGCGTGCGCAGGCGCGTCAGCAGCGACACCACCACGAAGAGCAGCGCGGCCGCACCGGCATTGTGGGCCACCGCCACCGCCAGCGGCAGGCCGAAGTGCACGTTGCTGATGCCGAGCGCGACCTGCGCCACCAGCAGCACGGCAAGCGCCGTGCCCCACGGCCGCAGCCCAGGCGTACGCCAGAGCCGGACCGCCACCATCAGCAGGTGGCCGAACACCAGCAGTGCGACCAGGCGGTGCGCCATCTGGATCGCCACGCGCGCGTCGCCGTCGAGCACGCCGCCCTCGTAGTCGACGCCGATCCCGCGCCAGAGCACGAAGGCCTCGCGCCAGTCGGCCTGCGGCCACCATTGGCCGGCGCAGGTCGGGAAGTCGGTGCCGCAGGCGAGCGCCGCGTAGTTGGCGCTGGTCCAGCCGCCGAGCGCGATCTGCAGGACCAGCAGGCCCAGGCCGATCGCGAGCAGGCGCCTGAGCTTCGGCGCGTCGGCCTGCACCAGCATGCTGCCGGCGGTCGCGCGCCAGGCCATGAAGGCCAGCAGCGAGAACGTGGCCAGGCCGCCGAGCAGGTGGCCCATGACCACGATCGGCTTCAGCAGCCAGGTCACCGTCCACATGCCGAGCAGGGCCTGGAACACGATCACCGCGAGCGTGAGCGCCGCCACCCGCGACAGGTCGGCATTGCTCCAGCGCAGCGCGGCGACGACGAGGATCAGCTCGCCGAGCCCGGCCAGCAGGCTCGCCGCGACGTGCGCGCCCTGCATGTAGAGCGGGATCGCGGCCGCCACCAGCACGCTCGCGCCGACGACCGCGGCCATTCCGAAGCGGCGCCGGCGCGCGGCAAGCAGCGCCAGTGCCAGCACACCCAGGCCGAGCGTCGCCGCCAGGTGCCGGTGCAGCTGCTCGCGCCATGCCTTGTGCGTCTCCACCGGCCGCGCGAAGGCCCGCCCGGCCTCCTCCAGGTGCGCGGCCGGATCCGCCTGCGTCGGCCATGCCGCGCGGCCGTAGCAGGTCGGCCAGTCCGGGCAGGACAGGCCGGCATCGGACAGGCGCACGAACGCGCCGAACACGATCACGACCGTGGCGAGCGCGAAGGCCAGCCAGGCGAGGCGATGGAAATGCTTGTACATGGTCGGTCGGGATCCTGGGAGCGGCGCGCTCACTTGAGCTTGAGCAGGGTCGCGAGGTCGGCACGCAGCCCCGCGACGTCGAAGCCAGGGCGATAGCGGAGGATGACGAAGCCGTTGGGATCGATCACGTGGACGGGCGCGGGACTGCCGGCGATCGGCATCGGAACCAGCTCCTGCCACAGCGGTTCCGGCTCGATCCGTACGAAGGACGTCGGCAGGTCGACCCCGGCCGGCGCCTCGCCCTGCCAAAGCACGTCGACATGGTCGGCGCGGCGCCCCATCAGCTCCCACACCTTGACCATGTCGCGTGCCAGCGCGGCGCAGGCGTCGTCGCACGGACCCGCCACCTGAACCAGGATCCGCCAGGTGCGCGCGGCCGGGTCCCAGCCATAGGTGCCGCCGTGCAGGCGCTGCGGCGGCAGCTCGCGCAGGTCGACCGGTGGTTCGAGCAGCTGGCCGTTGGCCTTGTTCCCGCCGGGCTGCCAGCCGGAGAAGCGCAGGGCACCGGCGACGAAGGCGCCGCCGAAGAACAGCACGAACAGGATGATCAGGACACGGCGCCCGCTGCGGCGGTTCGCGTCGGCGGGCGACGCCGGCGGCACCGGGGGCGTGGAGGGAGGTGTCATCGGGAAGGTCTCCTCAGTCCCACCACCAGCGCCGCGACGGCGGTCGCCAGCGCAAGACCGAACCACTGCAGGGCATAGCCGCGATGGCGCTCGGGTGGAAGGGTGTTGGCGAGTACCTCGAGGTCGCGCCGACCGGTGTCGAGGCCGGCGACGTCGAGGTCGGGGTCGAGCCGCAGCACCCGCGGGGCGAGTGCGACGCCGAGGCCCTCGGAAATGGCGGGCATGTCCATGCGCATCGCCAGCAGACGGCCCTCGTCCAGGGCCTGCACCGCCACGCCCATTGCGATCCCCGGGGCCGGCGGCGTGGCGAGCAGCCCCCGCACGCGCACCTCGCCCTCCGGCCGCGCGGGACGGGGCATGCGCGTGCGCTGCGGGACGGCGAACCAGCCGAGGTCGACCAGGACCGCCCTGGAAGCGCCCTCGGGCATGAAGGCGCGATAGGCGCGCACGCCACCGACGCCGCCCTGCAGCTGGTTGTCCAGCAGCAGGGCCGGCGCATCGAGGAAGCGCCCTTCGCCCGCGCTCCAGGCCAGCGCGGTCGCGTCGCGCGCCGCCTCGGTGCGCAGCGGCCGCGGATCGCGCTCGGCCAGCACCCGCGCATTCGCCTCGAGCAGGGCCTGCTTCTCGAGCGCACGGGCGTACTGCCAACGGCCGAGCGCGGCGAAGCCGGCGACCGCGATCACCGCGACGCACCACAGCAGCCAGCGTGGCAGGCGGGGCTTCACCGGGGACATGCGGAACGCGGGTGGAGGATAATGTGCCTCCCCTGCTGTCGCCCGGAGCCGCGCATGAAAACGTTGATCATCGTTGCGTTTCTCGCGCTCATCCTGTGGAACCTGGGCGCGGGCCTGTACTACATGCTCGTCGACCGCGGCACCACCCGACGGACGGTCAACGCGCTCACCAGGCGCATCGCGCTGTCGGTGGCGCTGATCGTGCTGGTCGTCGTCGGCATCGTCACCGGGGTCATCCAGCCGCACGACATCGGCGGCTGACGCGCGGCCGGGACGCGTCCGGCGCCCCTGCCGCAGGGCGCCAGGCGCCCCATTCGCGACAACGGCCGCGCTCCAGGCGGATGCGCAGCCGTCGTCCGATCCCGTCGGCGATCGATCAGATCACGTAGACGAACAGGAACAGGCCCAACCACACCACGTCGACGAAGTGCCAGTACCAGGCCACCGCCTCGAAGCCGAAGTGGTTGTCGCGGGTGAAGTGCCCCTTGAGGCAGCGGAACCAGATCACGATCAGCATCACCGTGCCCAGGAACACGTGGGCGCCGTGGAAGCCGGTCAGCATGAAGAAGGTCGAGCCGTAGATGCCCGAACCCAGGGTCAGGTTGAGCTCGCGGTAGGCGTGGATGTACTCCTCGACCTGGAACGCCAGGAACACCGCGCCCAGCAGGATGGTGGCGCCGAGCATCACCAGCAGGCGACCGCGATGCGCGGCCTTGAGCGCATGGTGCGCCGAGGTGATGGTCACGCCCGAGGTCAGCAGGATCAGGGTGTTCAGCAGCGGCAGGCCCCAGGGGGCGATGGTCTGGAAGTCGCCGCCGACCTGCGACGGGCCCGACGACGGCCAGGCCGCATCGAAGTCGCTCCACAGCAGGGCATGGGTGGCCACCCCGTCGCCTGCGCCGCCGAGCCACGGCACGCTCAGCGAGCGGGCGTAGAACAGCGCGCCGAAGAAGGCGGCGAAGAACATGATCTCGGAGAAGATGAACCAGATCATGCCCATGCGGAACGAGGTGTCCACCTGGCGGTTGTAGTTTCCGTCCGAGGACTCGCCGACGACGTTCGCGAACCAGCCGCAGAACATCACCACGACCAGGGCGATGCCGGCGAAGAACACGAGCTGACCCCAGCCAGCGCCGTTGAGCCAGCTGGCGACGCCGACCATCATCACCAGCATCGCCATCGAGCCGAAGATCGGCCAGATGCTCCTGTGCGGGACGAAGTAGACGTTGGGATCGTGGTGGTTGGCGTGTGCCATGTCGGGCGGTTCCAGATAGGCGTCGAGGTGGTTCAGGCGACCGCTGCGCGGAAGGCCTGGTGCCTGCGCGCGCTCATACGAGCAGGCCCTGCAGGATGAAGACGATATAGATCAGCGCCGCGATCGCCGCCACCACCGCCACCGTCAGCCGCACGCTGCGGCGACGGGATGCGGGGTCGAAGCGGGTCGGTTCGGGGGCCATCGATCGTGCCGGAGGCCGCGGTGACGGGCACCGCGACCATGCCTCATCAGTGGGTGACGTCGCCGTGGGCGAGGTCGCCGTCGCGGATCACCGGCGGCTTCTCGAACGTGTGGTGCGGCGCCGGACTCGGCACGGTCCACTCCAGGCCCCGCGCGCCGTCCCAGGCCCGCGCCTCGGCACGGCGCCCGTACTTGAGCGAGTGCAGCAGGAGCGCGGCCATGATCACCGGCGACAGCAGCATGCCCGCGGCGCCGATCGAGCTGACCATGTTCCAGTCGGCGAAGGCGACGTTGTAGTCCGGGATGCGGCGCGGCATGCCGGCCAGGCCGAGGAAGTGCTGCGGGAAGAACAGGATGTTGACGAACACCACGCTCCACCAGAAGTGGAACTGGCCGAGCTTCTCGTTGTAGTGGCGGCCGGTCCACTTGGGCCACCAGTAGTAGGTCGCGGCGATGATCGAGAACACCGCGCCGGTCACCAGCACGTAGTGGAAGTGCGCCACCACGAAGTAGGTGTCGTGGTACTGGAAGTCGGCCGGCACGATCGCGAGCATCAGGCCCGAGAAGCCGCCGATGGTGAACAGGATCACGAAGCCGACCGCGAAGAGCATCGGCGTCTCGAAGCTGATCGAGCCCCGCCACATCGTGGAGACCCAGTTGAACACCTTCACGCCAGTCGGGATCGCGATCAGCATGGTCGCGTACATGAAGAACAGCTCGCCGCCCAGCGGAAGGCCGACGGTGAACATGTGGTGCGCCCACACGATGAACGACAGGAAGGCGATCGAGGCGGTCGCGTAGACCATCGCCTGGTAACCGAACAGCGGCTTGCGCGAGAACGCCGGGATGATCTCGGAGACCACGCCGAACGCCGGCAGGATCAGGATGTAGACCTCGGGATGGCCGAAGAACCAGAAGATGTGCTGGTACATCACCGGGTCGCCGCCGCCGGCGGCGTTGAAGAACGAGGTGCCGAAGAAGCGGTCGGTCAGCAGCATCGTCACCGCGCCCGCGAGCACCGGCATCACCGCGATCACCAGGAACGCGGTGATCAGCCAGGTCCACACGAACAGCGGCATCTTGAGCAGGTCCATGCCCGGCGCGCGCATGTTGAGCACGGTCGCGATGATGTTGATCGCGCCCATGATCGACGATATGCCGAGCACGTGGATGGCGAAGATGCCGAAGGCGAGGTTGGCGCCCTGCTGCAGCGACAGCGGCGGGTACAGCGTCCAGCCCGCGGCCGGCGCGCCGCCCGGCAGGAAGAAGGTCAGCAGCAGCAGGATGAAGCCGACCGGCAGCAGCCAGAACGACATGTTGTTCATGCGCGGCAGCGCCATGTCGGGCGCGCCGACCTGCAGCGGGATCATCCAGTTGGCCAGGCCGGTGAAGGCCGGCATGACGCCGCCGAAGATCATGACCAGCGCATGCACGGTGGTCATGGAGTTGAAGAACTGCGGCTCGACGAACTGCAGGCCCGGCGTCGCCAGCTCGGCGCGGATCACGCCGGACATCGCACCGCCGATCACGAACATCACGAACGCGAACAGCAGGTACAGCGTGCCGATGTCCTTGTGATTGGTGCTGAAGAACCACCGCTCCACGAAGCCCTGCTTGTGGCCGTGGTGGTCGTGGGTTTCGACATGCGCCCGGTCAGCGGTGGTGACGTGGTCGATGGCCATGATTCGTTGTCCTGCTTGAGACTTCGCTCGTTACGGCGCGCCGCCTGGGGCGGCGCGGATGCGCGGGGCTGTTCAGCCGCCCGCCGCGGCGACCGGGCGCGCACCGGCGCCCGACTGTTCGGCCGTGCGGGCCGCCTTCTGTTCTTCCAGCCAGGCCCGGTACTCGTCGGGGCTCACCGCCTCGACCACGATCGGCATGAATGCGTGGTCCTTGCCGCAGAGCTCCGCGCACTGGCCGCGGTAGATGCCCGGCTCGCGGATCTCGGTCCAAGCCTCGTTGACGATGCCCGGGATCGCGTCCTGCTTCCAGCCCAGCGAGGGCACCCACCAGGCGTGGATGACGTCGTCGCCGGTGATCAGGAAGCGGATCTTGGTGTCGGTCGGCAGCACCAGGCGGCGATCGGTGTCGAGCAGGTAGGTCGACTGGTCGCCGTCCTTGACCGCGAACGGGTCGAGGCCGCTGTCGAGCTGGCGGGTGCGGTCGCTCTCGCGCTCGAGGCGCGCGACGAAGCCGACGTCCTCGCCGATGTAGTCGTAGCGCCACATCCACTGGTAGCCGGTGACCTTCACCGACATCTCGGAATCGCGCGCGTCGTAGAGCGCGGTCAGGTGGCTGGTGGCCGGCACCGCCATCACGATCAGGATCAGGATCGGGATCACCGTCCAGATGATCTCGGCCAGCGTGTTGTGGCTCCACGTCGCGGCCACCGCACCCTTGGAGCGGCGGAAGCGGACCATGGCCACCGCCATCGCGCCGAACACGATCACGCCGATCACGCAGCAGATCGTGAACATGATCATGTGGATGCTGTGCGCGTTGGCCGCGGACTGGGTCACGCCGGTGCGCATGTTGAGCTGCCACTGATGCGGCAGCGCGGCGGCGCTCAGGCTGTAGAAGGCGGCGACCACTCCCGTTGCCCAGGCTCCGAGTCGCATGCAACGCCCTGATTTCATCGATTCAACCTCTCGTCGTCGCTGGCTCGACCCGCGGCCGTCGCTAGCAAATCCCTAAGCCGGTCCGCGAGCGCACGACGCTCCGCTGGACCGAGAAAGCCGCCGATCTCGACTCGCCGACCCCGTGACACCAAGAGGATACGCGGACTGCCCCGCTCATCCTCGACCACCACCCGCGTCCAGTAGGGATGCCCCCTGAAGAGCGCCTCCCCGCTGCTGCCGGCCCCGGCCGCGCGCGTGATCGTGACCTCGCGCGCGTCCAGCACCACCACTTCGCGCCGCTCGCCCTGCCGCCAGCACCAGCGCAGCGCCGCCCCGACGATGGCCGCGTCCAGCAGCCAGAACACCGGCGCGTAGACGTTGCCCTGGAAGAAACTGAACAGCGCGACCAGACCCGCGCCGCCCGCCAGAGCGGCGAACACGGCCACGAACTGGCGCGAACTCAGCGCACGCCGGGGACGCAACACCATACGGCACGCATCACCCGGCGTCGGGCTCGCATCAGGCGTAGCGACTCTAGGCATGCGCAAGAGCCATCCGGCAGGCTGCGACGTCAAGCCGCGGAATGATACGCGCCCGGTTCCGGCACGGGCAAGCAAAAGGGCCGCCGTTACACCTCGCCGGAAGCCCGCGTCACGCGGCGTCGCAACACGTCGAGGTGCGCAACCACGGGGCTTTGCGAAGCCCTACAATCCGCGGATTTCGGCGCTTCCGCGCCCCATCCGACGGTCGACCTTGAACGCCATCCTGTCCCCTGAGCTGCCCCCCGAACCGTCACCCCTGCGCCGGCGCATCACCGAAGGGTGGCTGGTCGACGAGGCCGAGCATCTCGCCACGCTGCTCGACGCCGCGCGTCTGCCTGGCACGGAGCAGGAGGCGGTGCAACGTGCCGCGGAGGACCTGGTCGACCGGGTGCGCAAGCGCGCCGACGACCAGGGCGCGATCGAGGCCTTCATGCGCCAGTACGACCTCGGCTCCGAGGAGGGCGTGCTGCTGATGTGCGTGGCCGAGGCGCTGCTGCGCGTGCCCGACCAGGCCACCGCCGACCGCCTGATCCGCGACAAGCTGGGCGAGGCCGACTGGGAGCGCCACCTCGGCGCCAGCGAGTCGGTGCTGGTCAACGCTTCGACCTGGGGCCTGCTGCTGACCGGTCGCTTCATCGACCTGGCCGAGGAGACCCGGCGCGACTTCGGCGGCGCCCTGCGCAGGCTGGTCGGGCGCGCGGGCGAGCCGGTGATCCGTCTCGCGGTACGCCAGGCGATGCGCATCATGGGCCACCAGTTCGTCATGGGCAGGACCATCCGCGAGGCGCTCGCGCGCTCGCGGCGCGGCGCCAACGCCGGCTACCGCTACTCCTTCGACATGCTCGGCGAGGCCGCCTTCACCGCCCGGGACGCGGCGCGCTACCTCGATGCCTACCGGAAGGCGATCGAGGCGATCGGTGCCGGCGGCCCCTACGCGGACGTCATCGCCGCGCCGAGCATCTCGGTCAAGCTGTCCGCGTTGCATCCGCGCTACGAGCACGCCAAGCGCGCGCGCGTGCGCGCCGAACTGACGCCGCGGGTGCTGGAGCTGGCGCAGCTGGCGAAGGCGCGCGGCATCGGCTTCACCGTCGATGCCGAGGAGGCCGACCGGCTCGAGCTCAGCCTCGACGTGATCGTCGACGCCTTCGCCGACGCCTCGCTCGCCGGCTGGAACGGCTACGGCCTGGCGGTGCAGGCCTACCAGAAGCGCGCGCCGTTCGTGATCGATTACCTCGCCGACGTCGCCCGCGGCCTCGGCCGCACGATGCCGATGCGCCTGGTCAAGGGCGCCTACTGGGATTCGGAGATCAAGCGCGCCCAGGTCGACGGACTGGCTGGATACCCGGTGTTCACCCGCAAGGCCAACACCGACGTGTCCTACCTCGCCTGCGCGCGCCGCATGTTCGCCGCCGGCGAGGCGCTGTACCCGATGTTCGCCACCCACAACGCGCAGACGATCACCACGATCCACCACCTCGCGCAGGGCCGCCCGTTCGAGTTCCAGAAGCTGCACGGCATGGGCGGCGACCTGTACGCCGAAGTCGTCCCGGCGGAGCGCCTCGGCGTGCCCTGCCGCGTCTACGCCCCCGTGGGCTCGCACGAGGACCTGCTGCCCTACCTCGTGCGCCGCCTGCTGGAGAACGGCGCGAACTCGAGCTTCGTCAACCGCATCACCGACGAGGAGATCAGCGCCGCCGAACTGGTCGCCGACCCGGTGGCCACGGTCGCCGCCTACGACGTCAAACCACACCCTCGCATTCCGCTGCCCTCCGCGCTGTACGCCAGCCAGGGCGAAGACAGGACCAACTCCATGGGCGTCAATCTCGCCAACGACATCGACCTCGCCGCGCTCGCCGGGAAGATCAACGCCGCGGTGAAGCCGTGGGCCGCCGGTCCGCTCGTGCCCGGCGCCAGCAGCACCGGCCCGACCGTCGCGGTCACCTCGCCCGCCGACCGCCGCATCGAGGTCGGCCAGTGGCAGGCGGCGGATACCGCCACCGTGCAGCGCGCGCTGGCCAACGCCGTCGCCGCCCAGCCAAGCTGGGATGCCCTGCCCGCGGCCGGCCGCGCCAGCATCCTCGAGCACGCGGCCGACCTGCTCGAGGCGCGCATGCCGGAATTCATGGCGATGTGCACGCGCGAGGCCGGCAAGACCCTGATCGACGGCGTCGCCGAGGTGCGCGAGGCGGTGGATTTCCTGCGCTACTACGCGCTGCAGGCGCGACGCCAGTTCATCACCCAGCCGCTGCCCGGGCCCACCGGCGAGAGCAACCAGCTGCAGCTCCACGGCCGCGGCGTGTTCGTGTGCATCAGCCCGTGGAACTTCCCGCTCGCGATCTTCGTCGGCCAGGTGGTGGCGGCACTGGTGTCCGGCAATACCGTCATCGCCAAGCCGGCCGAGCAGACGACGCTGGTCGGCCATGCGGCGGTGAAGCTGCTGCACGAGGCCGGCGTGCCCGCCGACGTGCTGCAGTTCGTGCCGGGCGACGGCGCGACCGTCGGGGCGGCGCTCACCTCGGATCCGCGCGTGGCCGGCGTCGCCTTCACCGGCTCGACCGAGACCGCCCGCGCCATCAACCGGGCGCTGGCCGCGCGCGATGCCGCCATCGGCGTGCTGATCGCCGAGACCGGCGGCCAGAACGCGCTCATCGCCGACTCGTCGGCACTGCCCGAGCAGCTGGTCAAGGACGCGATCAACGGCGCCTTCGGCTCGGCCGGCCAGCGCTGCTCGGCGGCGCGGGTGCTGTTCGTGCAGAAGGACATCGCCGACAAGGTCATCGGCATGCTCGCCGGCGCCATGGACGAGCTGGCGGTCGGCGACCCGGGGCTGCTGTCCACCGACGTCGGTCCGGTCATCGACGCCGACGCGCTGAAGATGCTCGAGGACCACGCCGCGCGCATGGACCGCGAGGCCACCCTGATCCGCCGCGTCGAGCTCGGCGAGGCCACCGCCCACGGCAGCTTCTTCGCGCCGCGCGCCTACGAACTCAAGCACCTCGGCCAGCTCGAGCGCGAGGTCTTCGGCCCGGTGCTGCACGTCATCCGCTTCGACGGCGACAGGCTCGAGGAGGTCGTCGACCAGGTCAACGCCACCGGCTACGGCCTGACCCTCGGCATCCACTCGCGCATCGACGAGACGGTGGAGGCGATCGCCGCGCGCGCACGGGTCGGCAACTGCTACGTCAACCGCAACCAGATCGGCGCCGTCGTCGGCGTGCAGCCGTTCGGCGGCGAGGCCCTCTCCGGCACCGGCCCCAAGGCCGGCGGACCGCACTACCTGCTGCGTTTCGTCACCGAGCGCACGCTCACGGTGAACACCACCGCGGCCGGCGGCAACGCCTCGCTGCTGACGCTGGAGTGAGGGAATGCGGCGGGGCGGGTAGATCGGGATTGGGGATTCGGGATTCGGGATTCGCGATTCAGGAATCGGGAATCGGGAATCGGGAATCGGGAATCGGGAATCGGAGCGTCGCATGGCCCGGCGCCCTGCGCTCCGCCCCGGAGCCGGCTCTGCGCCGGCAGGCTGGTGCGGCTTCCAGTTCCCGGTTCCCGGTTCCCGCTTCACCCGACCGCTTCACCCCGACCGCCTCGCCCTCTCCGCTCCACCAAGAAAAAAGGCGCCCGGAGGCGCCTTTCTTCGTGCCGCGGCGACCGCGATCAGAAGCGGTACGTCACCGAGGCGGCAAGGATGTCCACGCCGGTGTCGTAGTGGCCGTTGATGAACGCGCCGGTCGACGAGGTGGTGGCGATCTCGGGCTCGCTGGTGAACAGGTGGGTATAGCCCACGTTGAACGCGGTGCTGGCCGAGGCCATCCAGGTGGCGCCGAGCGACAGCCAGCGACGGTCCGCGTCGGGCACGCGCGGGCTGCGGTGCTCGAGGTTGGTCGGGGTCTGGTCGTAGGCGATACCGCCGCGCAGGATCAACTGCTCGTTGACCTGGTACTCGGTGCCGATCGAGCCGAACCAGGTGTCGCGCCACTCGAAGGTCTCGGTCGAGTTCGGCTGGGCCGGGTTCTCGAAGTCCACCACCAGGCTCTCGAACGAGCTCCACGCGGTGCGCGAGACGTCGCCCATGATCGTCCACTGGTCGTTGAGCCTGCTGGTGACGCTCAGCGTGGCCACGGCGGGCGTGTCGATCGCGGCGCTGCCGCCGGTGTTGCTGAACAGGTTGCCCGGCAGCGCGCCGAGCAGCGGCGCGACGTTGGCCGGCACGTCGAAGGTCGCGTCGCCCTCGAGGTTGTGCTCGACCTTGGAGCGGTAGGTCAGGCCGATGTTGGTGCCCTCGACCACGGTGAACAGGGCGCCGAGCTTGAAGCCCCAGTCGTGGTCGTCGCCCTCGACCTTGGCATAGCCGTCGGCCGACTGCGGCAGGAAGGTGCCCGGGGGCAGCAGGCCGGTGTTGGCGATGATCGCGCCGAAGTCGACGGCGTTGGTCAGCTCCGCATCGGCGTACTGGTAGAACACGCTGCCGCCGAAGGAGACGTAGGGATTGACGTCGTAGGAGAACGACAGGCCGGCGTCGATCGTCTTCAGCTCGGACTTGACCGCGCTGTAGCGACCGACCCAGTCGCTGTCGTACTCGGTCTTGAGGCCGAACGGCGCGTCGAGGTAGGCGCCCAGGTGGGCCTGCTCGCCGAGCGGCATCGCGAAGTAGGCGGCCGGGATCCAGTTCAGGTCGCCGCCGTCGCCGCCGTCGCCGCCGGAGAGCGGACGGCCCAGCGCGTCGCGGTTGAAGTCGTTCTGGTACTCGGCCTGCAGGTTCAGCGCGGTCACGTCCGCCTGCACCACATAGCCGTCGCCCAGCAGGCGCATGCCGGCCGGGTTGTTGGAGATGATGGCCGCATCGCCCGGCGCCGAGGCGGAGCCGGCGAACGCGCGACCGAGTGCGACGGCGCTGTTTTCCTTGATCTGGAAGCCGCCGGCGAACGCGGGCGCAGTGCCGCATGCGGCGACCACGGCGAGCGCGAGCACGCTGCTGCGCAGCGAGAGGTTCCGGGTATGCATGTTCTGGTTCTCTCCGAAATCTTGTAGGGACGCCGGAGGACGCTCCGGCGTCGCACGGGCGTGCTGGTGAATCCCTCCCGCGCCGCGCGCCGGGCACCATACCCGAAAGCATGGCCGTTGTTGCTGAACACACTTAACAACTCTCTAACGTCGCCGCACCCGGGCGGCGTCTAGAGTCGTCCGTCCGCCACCGACTCCTTTGCATGTATCTCGAGTTCTACGGACTGCGCGAGGCGCCTTTCTCGATCACCCCGGATCCCCGCTTCGTCTACCTGTCGGAGCGGCACCGGGACGCGCTCGCGCACCTGCTCTACGGCATCGGTCAGGGCGGCGGCGGCGGCTTCGTTCAGCTCACCGGCGAGGTCGGCACCGGCAAGACCACCCTGTGCCGGCTGCTGCTCGAGCAGCTGCCGGAGAACACGCGGGTGGCCCTCGTGCTCAATCCGAAGCTGTCGCCGGTGGAACTCCTGGAGACGGTCTGCGAGGAGTTGAGGCTCGAGGTCGAGCCGGTGCGCGGCAGCCTGAAGGGCCTGGTGGACACGCTCAACCGCTACCTGCTCGACGCCTACGCGCAGGGGCTGCGGGTGGTGCTCATCATCGACGAGGCGCAGGAGCTCTCGCGCGAGGCGCTCGAGCAGGTCCGGCTGCTGACCAACCTGGAGACGCCGACGCAGAAGCTGCTGCAGATCCTTCTGCTCGGCCAGCCGGAACTGCGCGAACTGCTCGCCGCGCCCGACCTGCGCCAGCTCAACCAGCGCATCACCGCGCGCTATCACCTGATGCCGCTGGACGCGGCGGAGAGCGAGGCCTACGTCCGCCACCGGCTGGCGGTGGCGGGCGCCCAGCGATTCCCGTTCACCAAGCTCGCCCTGCGCCGGCTGCACGCGCACTCCGGCGGCGTGCCGCGGCTGATCAACGTCATCGCCGAGCGCGCGCTGCTGGCCGGTTATGCGCGCGAGCAGGCACAGATCGGCGAAGGCCTGATGGACCGCGCCGCGGCCGAGACCGTGGCCGCCCGCGGGGCGCGCGCCCTGCTCGGACGGCTGCGGCTGCGTTCCCGGCACTTCGGTTGGGTGGCGGCGGTGCTCCTGGCGGCGCTGCTGCTGGTGCTGTGGTCGCTGCCGCGCTGGCGTGCCGCACACGACGACGCGCAGGCCGGCGCTCCCGCCGCGGACGAGGTGTCGGCGGCGACGCCCGCCGCGCCCGGACCGGCGCCGGAGGTGGTCGGGGCCGAGGCCTTCCTCGAACGCATCGGCAGCGGCCGCGCCTCGCTGCAGGCGGCGCTGCGGCCGCTGCTGGCGCTGTGGATGGTGCGCGCCGACGAGGCCGATGTCGGCAGCGCCACGGACTGCCCGCCGCAGCTCGCGCCCGGCCTGTTCTGCCTGCGCTCGCGCACCACCCTGAGCGTGCTGTCGGCGCTCGGGCGCCCGGCCCTCGTGCAGCTGTCCGGCCCGGACGGCGAAGGCTGGGGCCTGCTCCTGGCCGCAGATGCCCGCCATGCGCGGCTGGCGCTGGCCGGCGAGACACTGGTGGTGGATCGTGTCCAGTTCGAGCGGCTGTGGACCGGCAGCTACCTGACCGTCTGGCGCGCACCAGCCTTCGTCGAGCTGCCGCTGTCGCGCGGCGACCGCGGCCCGGCAGCCGACTGGCTGCACGACCGGCTCGACGCGCTCGGCGCGGGGCTCGGCGGACGCACCGGGCCGGGGCACTACGGCGCCGCGACCGCGGCAGCGGTGCGTCGCCTGCAGGAGGCGGTCGGCCTGCGCGCCGACGGCGTGGTCGGACCCGAGACCCTGCTGGCGCTCACCGCCGACGATGGGATCGGGCCACAGCTGCGGCGCGACCTGCAGTGAACGCGCCACGCGCCGGCCGGATCGAGGGGCGCGGCCGATGTCGCTGATCCTCGAAGCCCTGCGCAAGTCCGAGCGCGAGCGTCGGCTCGGGGCAGCGCCCGACCTGCATTCCCCGATGCCGACCGCAGGCCGCGACCGGGATCGGCGCCGCGCCTGGCTGCCGTGGGTGCTCGTGGCAGTGGCCGCGGCCGCGCTGGCTGCGCTGCTCGTCGCGCGCGATCCGGCGCCGCCCGTGCCGCCGCCCGCGGCCGGCACGGGCTTCGAGGCTGCGGCGACCGCGCCGCGATCCGACGGTCCACCGCCACCCGCCATCCCCATGCCGCCGGCGACCACCAACGCGACGCAGGCGCGCGCACCGTCCCCGGCCCCCGTGGCGACGCCCGCACGGCAACCCGCCGGACGCCCCGTGCCCGAGGCGTCCGCGGCGCTTCCCCGGGCCGAGCTGCCGCCCCGGATCGAGCCCACTGCCGGGCGCGAAGAGCGCCCTGTGGCGATCGCGGGCACGCATGCCGAAGCCGCCGTCGTCGTGCCGCCTGCCGCACCCGCCGATCCCGGCGATTCCGGCGCAGAGGACATGCCTTCGCTGCAGAGCCTTCCCGCGGCCACGCGGGCGGCGCTGCCGCCGCTGCAGGTGAGCATGCACGTCTACGCCGACGATCCGGCGGGCCGCTTCGCGGTGATCGATGGCCGGCGCACGGACGAGGGCGACGCGATCACGCCCGTGCTGCGGCTGGTGGAGATCCGCCGCGACGGCAGCGTGCTGGAGTACCAGGGGCGCCGGTTCCTGCTGCCGCGGCCCTGAGCCGGCAGCGCGCGACCTTCCCGTAGACTGCGCGGCCCGCGACCGCCGTGCCGCCTGCCCAAGGGAGACGACGCCCGCCATGTTCATCGGCGTTCCATCGCGACACCGCACCCAGGTGCGCTGGGCGACGGCCCTGCTGGTCGCGCTGCAGTCGGCGGCGTTCGTGTGGCTGAGCACGCAGCCCGACCTGCTGGCGCGGCGGGCGGCGCTGCTGCGCTGGGGGGCGGTTTCCGGCGCCCTGCCGTCGGGCTCCGAAGCCTGGCTGCGGGCGCTGGCCGATGGTCGCCTCAGCGGCCTGTTCACCGCGCCGTTCATGCACGCCGACTGGACCCACCTGCTCGGCAACCTGCTGTTCCTGCTGATCTTCGGGCTGTCGTCGGAGCGGGCGATGGGGGCCTGGCGCTTCCTGGCCCTGTTCCTGCTCGGCGGCGCCTTCGCCAACCTCACCGCGGCACTGCTGATGGACGCGCCGAACCGGGTGATCGTGGGATCGAGCGGCGCGGTGTCGGCGGTGATCGGCGCCTATCTCGCGCTGTTTCCGCGCGCGCGCCTGGGCATCGTGGTGCCGCTGGGGCTGTTCATGGAGTTCGTGCGCGCGCCGGCCTCGCTCCTGATCGGCATCTGGGCGCTGCTGCAGGTGATCTTCACCTTCGTCGGCCCGGCGTTCGGCGCCGTTGCCTGGTGGGCGCATTCGGCGGGCTTCGTGTTCGGCGTGGTCTTCGCGCTGCTGAGCCGGCCGGCGATCGCGCGGCGCCTGCGCGGGCGCTGAGGCGGCCGGACGCCGCCCCTCTATAATCCCGCGCATGTCGCAGAAGCCGCTCTACAAGATCACCTTCCTCAACGCCGGCAAGATCTACGAGCTCTACGCCCGCCGGGTCGCGGGGAGCGCGTTGTGGGGTTTCACCGAGGTCGCGGAGCTGGTGTTCGACACCCGCGAGGGCGTGGTGGTCGACCCGACCGAGGAACGCCTGCGCGACGAGTTCGCGGGCACCCGGGTCCTGCACCTGCCGATGCAGAGCGTGGTGCGCGTGGAGGAAGTGGAGCGGCGCGGCCAGCTCGCGATCCGCGATGCGGCCACGGGCGAGAAGGTGGTCACGCCGTTCCCGATGCCGCCGCGCCAGCCGCCGCGCTGAGCCCGCTCAACGCGCGTCCGGCGTGGCCTCTCCGGCCGGCGCCGCCGCCTGCGCCGGCGCCACGCCGGCCAGCCGCTTGAGTTCGGCAAGGGCGCGATCGATGTAGCTGTCGCCGGCGAGGATCTCGCCCTGGGCGTAGGTCCCGTCGCGCACCTCGTCGTCGCCGGCCAGGTGGTTCGGCAGGTCCGACTCGCGCAGGCCGCCGGTGGCGGCACGGTCGCCCTCCGGCGCATGCAGGGCGATGTCGGGCGCGATGCCCGCGGCTTGGATCGAGCGCCCGCTCGGGGTGTAGTAGCGCGCGGTGGTCAGCTTGATCGAGTCGCCGTTGTCCAGCGGCAGGACGGTCTGCACCGAACCCTTGCCGAAGCTGCGGCTGCCCATGATCGTCGCGCGCTTCTGGTCGCGCAGCGCGCCGGCGAGCACCTCCGAGGCGCTGGCGCTGCCGGCGTCGATCAGCACCACGATGGGTGCGCCCTCGATGAGGTCGCCTGCGGTGGCGTGGAATTCGCTGTCGGCGATCGGCAGGCGCCCGCGGGTGGACACGATCACGCCTTCGTCGAGGAAGGAATCCGCCGCCTCGACCGCAGCGTTGAGCAGGCCGCCCGGATTGCTGCGCAGGTCGATGACCAGGCCCCTGAGCTTGCCGCCCGCCTCGGCGCTGAGGCCGTAGATGTGCCGGGCCAGCTCGCGGCCGGTGTCGGTCTGGAAGGCGCTGATGCGCACGTAGCCGAAGCCGGGTTCGAGGCTGCGCCCGCGCACGCTGACGATGCGGATCGTCTCGCGCTTGACCCGGATGTCGAGCGCCTCCGGTTCGCCCTCGCGCAGGACGGTGAGGGTGATGGTGCTGCCCGGCGGCCCGCGCAGCTCGGTGCTGGCGCCCTCGGTGCTGTCGGCAGCCACCGGCCTGCCGTCGATCGCGGTGATCACGTCGCCGGGCTTGATCCCGGCGCGCGCCGCAGGCGTGCCGTCGAACGGCGCGATCACGCGCAGGGTCCGGTCCGGCTGCTGCACGAGTTCCACGCCGATGCCGTCGTAGGCACCGGCGGCGGCCTCGTCCAGCGCCTCGGACTCGTCCTCGTCGAGGTAGGCGCTGTGCGGATCGAGGTCCTGGAGCAGGCCGCGGATGGCACCCTGCATGAGCTCCTGGTCGCTCACCGGGTCGACGTAGGCCTGCTTGACCGCGCGGAACACCGCGACGTAGCGCTGGATCTCGGCGATCGGGACCTGCGACTCGGGAAGCGCATCCTGCGCCTCCAGCGCGACGTCCTCGGGCTCCTCCACAGTGGACGGCGGCGCTTCCTGCGCCAGGGCGGCCGCGCAGGGCAGCAGCAGGGACAGCGTCGCGACGAACAGGCGCATGGGCACGGGGCACCGGGGACAAGAGCCGCGATTATGGGCCAGCGGCAAGTGGAGGGCACAGCAAGGCCGTGCGCAGCGGGATCAGCGTGGCGCGAACCACGGCCTCGGGTCGACCGGCTTGCCGTCGTGCCGCAGCTCGAGGTAGAGCGCCGGTGCGGCCTGGCCGCCCGAGCTTCCGACCGTGGAGAGGACCGCGCCGGCGCGGACCCAGTCGCCGCTCTCGCGCAGCAGGCCGTCGTTGTTGGCATAGAGGCTCATCCATCCGTCGCCGTGGTCGAGGATCACGATCAGCCCATAGCCCTTGAGCCAGTCGGCGAAGGCGACCCGTCCCGGCGCGACCGCACGCACCTCGGTCCCCGCGCCGGCCGCCAGCAGCAGCCCCTGACTCTCGCGGCCATCCGGCAGGCGTCCCCCGTAGCCGACCCGCACCGGCGCGTCGAGCGGCCAGCGCAGTTCGCCTCGACGCGAGCGGAAGGCGCGGGTGTCGTCGACCTGCTCGGGCACGTCGGCCAGCACGTCGCGCAGCTTCTCCAGCAACGCGACGATTGCCTCCTCGTCGCGGCCCAGCGCATCGAGGCGGGAGCGGGTGTCGGCGAACTCGCGGTCGAGCGCCGCCACGGCACGCGCACGTTCGGCACGCTGGTCCTCGAGCGCGTCGAGCTCCGCCTGCTGGCGCTCGCGTGCGGCGGCCAGTGCCGCGCGTGCCGCCTCGGCCTCGGCAACCACTTCCGCCAGGGCACGCAGTTCGTCGATCAGGCCGTCGATGCGCTGCGTCCTGTCCGCCTGCAGGTAGCGGTGATAGGCCAGGACGCGGGCGAGATCGGCGACGCGGTCCTGCGCCAGCAGGAGCTTGAGCTGCTCGTGACGGCCGAGCGCATAGGCCGAGCGCAGCAACGCGGCGAGCTGCGCACGCTGGTCGGCGAGGCTCGCCTCCATCGCGCCGCGGCGCTCGTCCAGGGCCTGGATGCTCGTCTCCTGCGCCGCGATCTCCGCCTCGGTCGCGGCCGCGGTGCGAACCGCTTCGGCCACGGCGGCGTCCGCCTCGCGCACCGCCCGGGTCGCCGCACCGCGCGCATCGTCGAGCTGCGTGCGCTGGGCGGCGAGTTCGGCGATCTGCGCGCGCACCGACTCCAGCCGACGCTGGGCCTCGGCCTCCTCGGGCGTGGGCGGCGGCGCGGCCGCGACGATGCCCGCCAGCGCCGCGGTCAGGAACCCGACGAGCAGGCGTGGCATCACCGGAGACAGGGACACGAGGGCGAGGCGTCGGAGCGGCAGGAGGCGGTTCGCGGCATGCCGCCGATTCTAAGGGCGCGCATCGGATCCGGAGCGTGGCACCGCCGCGGCCGCGCCTGCGGACGGCGGCGGCTGCGCTAGACTTCCCGGCCCGATCCGGCCGCCGCGCCCGCGACGCCGGCCCGTCCGCACCGACACAGGATCACCGCATGTCCGCCACGCGCCCCGGCACCCTCGTCCTGCTCCGTCACGGCGAAAGCGAGTGGAACGCCCAGAACCTCTTCACCGGCTGGGTCGACGTCGCGCTGACCGCGAAGGGGCGGGCCGAAGCGGAACGCGCCGGCGAGCTGCTGCTCGAACACGGCCTGCTGCCGGACGTGCTGTACACCTCGCTGCTGCGCCGCGCGATCGTCACCGCCGACCTGGCGCTCGACCGCGCCGACCGGCTGTGGATCCCGGTGCATCGCCACTGGCGCCTCAACGAGCGCCACTACGGCGCGCTGCAGGGCAAGAACAAGGAGCAGATCAAGCAGGAGTTCGGCGAGGAGCAGTTCATGCAGTGGCGTCGCGGCTACGACACCCCGCCGCCCGCGATCGCCCGCGACGATACCTGGAGCCAGGCCAACGACCCGCGCTACGCCGACATCGACGGCGGCCCCCTGGCCGAATGCCTCGCGGACGTGGTGGCGCGCTTCATGCCCTACTACCACGAGACGATCGAGCCCGCGCTCGCCGCCGGCCGGACCGTGCTGGTCACCGCGCACGGCAATTCGCTGCGCGCACTGGTGAAGTACCTCGAGGGCATCTCCGACGACGACATCGTCGGCCTCAACATCCCCACCGGCATTCCGCTGCGCTACGACTTCCAGCCCGGGGATGGCGGGCTGCGCGCGACCGGCAAGGGCGCCTATCTCGATCCGGAGGCCGCCGAGGCGGGCGCCGCGGCGGTCCGCAACCAGGGCCGCTAGAGCGACGGGCACATCGGTCATGCTGGCTTTCGGCACAGGCAGGACTCCGGCCGTGGCGCGATGGTGAGCGTCCGCGGCCAGCGCCGCATCACCCGGAGCACCGCCATGCACCGCATCGCCCTCGGCCTCGCCCTCGCCGCCGCCCTCGGCGCACCCGCCTTCGCGCAGGAGGATCTCAGCAAGATCAACGGGAGCGTCACCGCCCGCTCCGGACAGGAGTACGGCGAGGTCTCCACCGTCAACGGCAGCGTACGCATCGAGTCGGATGCGCGCGTGGGCGAGACCAGCACCGTGAACGGCAGCGTCACCGTCGATGACGGCGCCGAGGCCGAGTCGCTGACCACCGTCAACGGCGCCCTGCGCATCGGCGAGCGCGTCCGAGTGAGCGGGGAAGCCATGACCGTCAACGGCGCCCTCAGCGCCGGCGCCGGAACCCGGGTCGAGGAGGACCTGGGGACGGTCAACGGCGCCATCACCCTGCGCGGCGTCGAGGTCGGCGGCAGCGTCCGCACCGTGTCCGGCGACATCACGCTCGGCGACGGTACCGTGGTCGCCGGCGACCTGCTGGTCGAGAAGCCCGGAATGAGCCTGTTCGGCTTCGGCAGGCAGGGCAAGCCGCCGCGCATCGTCATCGGGCCCGGTGCGGAGGTGCGCGGCACGCTCCGGTTCGAACGCGAAGTGCAGCTGTTCGTCAGCGACCGCGCCACGATCGGCCCGATCGAGGGCGCGCAGGCTCGGACGTTCTCCGGCGATTCGCCCTGAGCGTTTCCGGGGCGTCGGCAGCGGCTGCCGCTCCTCGACCGTGTACAGCAAACCCCATCCGGCCGCCATCGCGCCCGCCCCGGCGGCACATGCGGTAGGCCGGGCTGCGACAAGCACTGCCCACCGGCCGCCTCGATGGAAATGGTTTCATTCGCCTGAGCGCGGCAGGGGGCGCTGAAGCGTCTGAAGCGTCCTCGTTCTTTCGAGTCAGCCAGAACTAGAGGCAGTGGGTGAGTGTGCCATCGCGAAGCGAACCGGCGGTGAAGCGTCCTCGTTCTTTCGAGTCAGCCAGAACTAGAGGCAGTGGGTGAGTGTGCCATCGCGAAGCGAACCGGCGGAAGGCCGCCGAGGGCGCGATGCGGGCGGGTGTGGTTGTAGCGGTGCCGC
>NZ_JAGQFT020000009.1 GCF_018122625.2 Coralloluteibacterium stylophorae
GGCTTCAGCCGCGACCGCTTTCCCTGTGTGGAAGGGGTCTGAGCCCCGATCCGGCGTGGCAGTCGGGGCTGAAGCCCCTCCCACAGTCCGGAGCAGAACGTGCGGTACGGAGGCCGGTCCGCTGCGCCGATGCGGATCGGCACGCGACGCTTCCACGTCGCCTTTCGTCTCGCCCGCGTGCGATTCGAAGCTGCCGCATTGCGGGTCGCGGCTGAAGCCGCTCCTACAGGGGGCTGGCCGCTGCGTGTCTCGAGGCGGATCGACGACCGCGTTCGTGTGGGAGGGGCTTCAGCCCCGACGCGGCGGCAGTCGGGGCTGAAGCCCCTCCCACAGCTCGTCGATCGTTGCGTCATTCCTCATCCGCCGCTCCGGGCTGTGTGCCTCGCGGATCGCGGCTGAAGCCGCTCCTACAGGGTGGTGAGCTGTGCCTTCGCGCGCCTCTCCTTATCCGGCGCTCGCCGTTCCCCGTTCCCCGTTCCCCGTTCCCCGTTCCCCGTTCCCCGTTCCCTGCTCGCTGCTCGCTGCTCCCTTCCCGCCCCCTCACCGCCCCACCCTCACCACCCGTCCCGCCGCGCCGTCGGTCACCAGCCATAGGGCGCCGTCGGGGGCCTGAGCGATGGTGCGGATGCGGGCGTCGAGCTCGGCGAAGAGGACCTCCTCCTCGAGCACCTCGCCGTGCACGTCGAGGCGGATGCGGCGCACGCTGCGGCCGACCAGGGCGGGCACGAACAGGTCACCGCGCCATTCCGGGAACATCTCGCCGTCGTAGTGCAGCAGGCCGGCCGGTGCGATCGCCGGCGTCCACACGTAGCGCGGATCGACCAGGCCCGGCAGCGAGGTGAACGGGGAGACGCGCACCCAGGCGTAGTCGAGCCCGCGGGTGGCGAGCGGCCAGCCGTAGTTGGCGCCCGGCTCGATGCGGTTGAGCTCGTCACCGCCGCGCGGGCCGTGCTCGCTGGCGTAGAGCACGCCCTCGACCAGCGCCAGCCCCTGCACGTTGCGATGCCCGAGCGTGTACACCTCGGGCGCGGCATCGGCGCGGGCAACGAAGGGATTGCCGGGCGGGACCGTGCCGTCGCCAGCGATCCGCAGCAGCTTGCCCAGGTGCGAGCGCGGATCCTGCGCCGCCTCGCGCCGGTCCGAGCCTTCGCCGGTGGCGACCACCAGGCTGCCGTCGGCGAGCACGACCATGCGCCCGCCGTTGTGCACGGCCCCGCGCTTGCGCGGCCGCGACTCGAACAGGGTGCGCACGTCCTCCAGGCGGGTGCCGACCAGGCGGCCGCGCAGCACGCAGGTCGCGTTCGCATCGCGGTCGCCGCGGGTGAGCGTGAGATAGACGACGCCGTTGCGGGCGAAGCCGGGATCGATCGCCACGTCGAGCAGGCCGGCCTCGCCCTCGACGTAGATGTCCCGCGGCAGGCCGGCGACCGGCTCCGCAAGCAGCCTGCCGTGCACGACCAGGCGCAGCCGGCCGCTACGCTCGGTGAGCAGGGCGCGGCCGTCCGGCAGGAAGACCAGCGCCCAGGGATGCGCGAGTCCGCGCAGCACGGTGCGCAGGCGGTACTCGGCGCTCGGCTGCGCCGCGGCCGGCGCCGCCAGACACGCCATGCACAGCGCCAGCACGAGGATCCGCAGCGACATCGTCGTCATCCGGAACGTCCGCCATGCCGAGCCTGCCGCGGAACGGGGCATCGCGCCAGCGCCTGCGCGCGGTGGTGCCGCGGCGGCGCACGCTGGGTGCATGGCTGCTCGCCACCGCCGCCGCCGCCCTGCTCGGCAGCGTCGTGCAGACCCAGGTCAACCTGCAGGACATCGAACGGCTCGGCGTGGCGGTGCCGTGGCGCGTGCGGTTGGCGACGACGGCCTGGGACCTGGTCGCGTTCCCGCGCGCATGGGCGCCGATGCTGCTGGTGGCGTTCGCCGTCGCCTTCCCGCCGGCGCTGCGCCTGTCGCGCGACGTGCCGCGGGCCCGCATGCCGCTGCTGGCCATCGCCGCGGCGACGGGCGCGGTGGTCGCGGTGAAGCTGGTCGACGCCCTCGCGCCGATGCCGACCCTCATCGCCGCGACCCGGCACTGGCCCGGCCTGCTGCTCCTGGCCGCGAGCGCCGGGATCGGCGGCCTCGTCTTCGCGCGCCTGCGCCGCCCGCGCTGAGGCCGTGTGCGCGGTTTCTATGGATGCTCCGCGGCCGGCACGCGCCCGCGCCCCGCGCGCACGTTGCGCCGGTAGACCAGCTGCCCGGTGATGGCGACGCACAGGATGGCGATGTTGCTGAAGAGGAAGACCCAGTTGTCCAGCAGCCAGCTGTAGACGATGAAGCCGCAGCTCGCCGCGACCTGCCCCACGAACAGCCACGACGACAGCCCCGCCCCGGTGCGGTCGCGGTACTGCACCCAGACCTGGCGGCCGAGCGTGGCGAGGAGGATGGCGGTGGCGAGCCAGCCGATGGGGTCGGGGGACATGGTGGTGGTGGTGGTAAGGCGGGAAGCGGGAATGGGGAATCGGGAATAGGGGCTTGGGCTTGGGCTTGGGCTTGGGCTTGGGCTTGGGCTTGGGACTCGGGACTCGGGACTCGGGACTCGGGACTCGGGGAAAGGGGAACGGGGAACGGGGAACGGGGAACGGGGAACGGGGAACGGGGAACGGGGAACGGGGAGCGGGGAGCGGGGAGCGGATGAGGTTGGGAGACTGCGGGGTGGTGCATCAGTGGGGTGTGGATGCGCCGGGCGGCGGTGGCCTGGGTTGCGGTCGTGCGCGGTGCCGTAGGAGCGGCTTCAGCCGCGATGCTCTTGTGTGGGAGGGGCTTCAGCCCCGACCGGGCGTTGGGTCGGGGCTGAAGCCCCTCCCACAGGTCGCCGACCGTCGCGCAGATCCTGTCCTCACCGGGCGCTGGCGGGCAGTTGCTCGCCGGTCGCGGCTGAAGCCGCTCCTACAGGGGCGGTGGCCCGCGTGCGGTCGTGCGCGGTGTCGTGGGGGCGGTGGCCTACGTTGCGGTCGCGTGCGGCGTCGTAGGAGCGGCTTCAGCCGCGATGCTCTTGTGTGGGAGGGGCTTCAGCCCCGACCGGACGTTGGGTCGGGGCTGAAGCCCCTCCCACAGTTCGCCGACCGTCCCGCAGATCCTCGTCCTCACCGGGCGCTGCCGGGCGGTGGTTCGCCGGTCGCGGCTGAAGCCGCTCCTACAGGGGTGGGCTGCGTGGCGGCCGTGCGCCGCTCCCTATCCGGCGCTTGCCGCCCCCCGGTTCCCTATTCCCTATTCCCCGCTCCCTGTTCCCGCTCCCTGTTCCACGTTCCCCGCTCCCTGTTCCCTGTTCCCCGTTCCCTGTTCCGACGCCCCGCGCCCCGCGCCCCGAGCCAGCGCCGGGCCCTACTCCCCATCCCCCGTTCCCGCTCCGCCACCACGCCTCAACCCCTCCAGGATCTTCCGCCCGGCGCGGCCGTTTTCCTCGAAGCCGAGGCGCTTCTGTTCCTCGGCGATGGCGCGGCGGGTCTTCGTGCCGATCATGCCGTCGACCTCACCGATGTCGTGGCCGCGGGCGAGGAGGAGGTGTTGCAGTTCGCGGCGTTCGGCGCGGGAGATGCCGGGGTCGTCGGTGGGCCAGGGGGTGGCGATGCCGGGCGCGCCGCGCAGGCGGTCGGACAGCAGGGCGATCGCGAGTGCGTAGCTCTCGGCGGCGTTGTAGGAGTAGATCGCGTCGTAGTTGCGGAACACGAGGAAGGCCGGGCCGTCGGGACCGGCCGGGGCGACCAGGCCGGCCTGCGCGTCGGCGCCGAGCGCGCCCTGCGCCAGCGCCGAACCGTCGACGCGGGTCAGCCCGCGCTGCGCCCAGGTCGCCAGCGACGACTTCGGCTTGCGGCCGTAGCCGGTGGTCGAGAAGCCGTCCGGCAGGCGCACCTCGAAGCCCCACGGTTCGCCGCTGCGCCAGCCCGAGGTCTCGAGGTAGTTCGCGGTCGAGGCGAGCGCGTCGGCGACGCTGCCGACCAGGTCGCGGCGGCCGTCGCCGTCGAAGTCGACCGCGATCCGGGTGTAGGTCGAGGGCATGAACTGGGTGTGGCCGAACGCGCCGGCCCAGGAGCCGGTGATGCCCGGATCGCGCAGGTCGCCGGCCTGCAGCAGGCCGAGGGTGGCGAACAGCTCGCCGCGGAAGAACGACTGCCGCCGGCCCTCGCAGGCCAGCGTCGACAGCGACTGCAGCAGCGGACGGCTGCCGAACACGCGCCCGTAGTTGCTCTCCACGCCCCACACCGCGACCACGGTCGCGGGATCGACGCCGTAGCGCGCGGCGACGCGGTCGAGCACCTCGCGGTGCTCGGCGAGCATGGCGCGGCCGTCGGCGACGCGCTCCTCGTCGACCAGGCCGGCGAGGTAGTCCCAGATCGGCGTGGTGAACTCCGGCTGCGCGTCGAGGAGCTCGAGCACGCTGCGGTCGGGGGTGACGCCGGCCATGAAGCGGTCGAACCCGGCGCGGCCGATGCCCTTGGCCGCCGCTTCGCCGCGCAGGGTCGACAGGCACTGTTGGAAGGCGGGGTCCGGCGTCGGCGCGGGATCGGGCGCCTGCGCGGCGGCGGTGCCGGCGACAAGGAACGGGATCAGGAACGGCGTGCGGGGCAGCGGCATGGCGTCGGCGGGTCGGGGAGCGGAGCCGCGCACCTTCGCGCAGGCCGCGTGAGCTGCGACTGAGCGCGGCCTTGACCCGGCGCAGGCGCGGCGGCCCGCAGCATGGCGCTCCGCTTCCTGCGTGGCGACCCTGCCGTGTCCGACGACGACCTCCTCGACTGCCTGATCATCGGCGCCGGCCCGGCCGGGCTCACCGCCGCGACCTACCTCGCCCGCTTCCGACGCCGCATCGCCCTGGTCAGCGCCGGCGAGAGTCGCGCGCACTGGATCCCGGTCAGCCACAACTGCCCCGGGTTCCCGTTCGGCGTCTCCGGCACCGACCTGCTCGCCAAGCTCGCCCGCCAGGCCGCGGAGTACGGCGTGGCGCCCGTCGAGGCGCGCATCGATGCGCTCGCACGCGACGGCGACGGCTTCCTCGCCTGCAGCGGCGAACGGCGCTGGCGCGCGCGCAGCGTGCTGGTCGCCACCGGCGTGGTCGACCGCATGCCCGACATCGAGGGCCTGGACGAGGGCATCGCCGCCGGCGCGATCCGCATCTGCGCGGTGTGCGACGCCTACGAGGCGCGCGACCACCGCATCGGCGTGTACGGGCCGCCGGCGACGGTGATCGGCCATGCCTGCTTCCTGCGCACCTTCTCGCGCCAGGTGACGGTGGTGCTGTCCGAGGCCGGCCGCCTGACCGCCGAGGCCATCGCCCGCGCCGCGGCGCTGGGCGTGCGCGTGCTGCCGCCGCCGGAGGCGCTGACCCTGGTGCGCGACGCCGCCGGCGCGGTCGTCGCCTGCCGCGTCGACGGCGAGGCCGGTGCGCACGAGTTCGACGCGCTGTATCCGGTCCTCGGCGCGGATGCGAAGGCCGGGCTCGCGCAGGCGCTCGGCGCCGAGGTCGACGCCGCCGGCGAACTGGTGGTCGATGCGCACCTGCAGACCTCGCTGCCGAACCTCTACGCCGCGGGCGACGTGGTCAGCGCGCTGAACCAGATCAGCGTCGCCGTCGGCCACGCGGCGATCGCCGCGACCGCCATCCACAACCGCCTGCCGGGCAATGCGCTGCCCGGTGCCCCGGGCGCGGACGGCGGCGCGACGGCGCTCCGGTAGCATGCGCGGTCGATCCCCCAGGAGCGCCGCATGTCGTTCGAAGGCACCGCCCGCTACGTCGCCACGCCCGAGCTGCGGCTCGCCGTCGACGCCGCCATCGCCCTGCAGCGCCCGCTGCTGATCAAGGGCGAGCCGGGCACCGGCAAGACCCTGCTCGCCGAGGAGGTCGCCGCCGCGCTCGATGCGCCGCTGATCACCTGGCACGTGAAGTCGACCACGCGCGCGCAGCAGGGCCTGTACGAGTACGACGCGGTGAGCCGCCTGCGCGACTCCCAGCTCGGCGATCCGCGGGTGCAGGACGTCGCCAACTACATCCGCCCCGGCAAGCTGTGGGAAGCCTTCGTCAGCGAGCGCCGCGCGGTGCTGCTGATCGACGAGATCGACAAGGCCGACCTCGAGTTCCCGAACGACCTGCTGCACGAGCTCGACCGCATGGCCTTCGACGTCTACGAGACCGGGCAGACCGTCCGCGCGGCGCAGCGGCCGATCATCCTCATCACCAGCAACAACGAGAAGGAGCTGCCCGACGCCTTCCTGCGCCGCTGCTTCTTCCACTACATCGCCTTCCCCGACGCCGACACGCTGAAGGCGATCGTCGACGTGCATTTCCCCGACATCGACCAGGCCCTGGTGCGGCGCGCGCTGGAGGCCTTCTTCGAGCTGCGCGAGGTGCCGGGCCTGAAGAAGAAGCCCAGCACCTCCGAACTGATCGACTGGCTGCGCCTGCTGATGGCCGACCGCCTCTCCGCCGAGGCCCTGGCCGACAAGGACCCCGCCCGCGCCCTGCCGCCGCTGGCCGGCGCGCTGATCAAGAACGAGCAGGACCAGCATCTGCTGGAGCGGCTGGCGTTCCTGCATCGGGGCAAGAGGTGAGGCGGGAAGCGGGAATGGGGAACGGGGACCTGCAGGCCCGCGTGCGCCCGTGTCCGCACTCCGCCCGTACACGGAAGCACTGAAGCCAGCTGCCTGGCCGCCTCTCCATTCCCCATTCCCCATTCCCCATTCCCGCCTCTCCAACCCCCATGTTCCTCTCCCTCTTCCACGCCCTCCGCGCCGAACGCGTACCGGTCACGCCGCGCGAGTGGCTGGACCTGCTCGCCGCGCTCGACGCCGGTGTCGCCTTCGCCGAGCCGGAGGCGCTGTATGCGCTGGCGCGGACGGTGCTGGTCAAGGACGAGCGGCACTACGACCGCTTCGACCGCGCCTTCGGCCGCTACATGAAGCGCGTGGCCGAGCATGCCGACGAGATCGGGACGATCCCGGAGGACTGGCTGCGGCAGACCCTGCGCCGCGAGCTCAGCGACGAGGAGAAGGCGAAGGTCCAGGCGCTCGGCGGGCTGGACGAACTGATGAAGGCCTTCCGCGAGCGCCTCGCCGAGCAGCACGAACGGCATGCCGGCGGCAGCAAATGGATCGGCACCGGCGGCAGCAGCCCGTTCGGCGCCGGCGGCTGGCATCCGGAGGGCATCCGCGTCGGCCCGCAGGGGGGCGGCCGCAGCGCGGTGAAGGTCTGGGACCAGCGCCAGTTCGCCGGCCTCGACGGCGATGCAGAACTCTCGCCGCGCAACCTCAAGATGGCCCTGCGCCGGCTGCGCCGCTTCGCGCGCGAGGGCGCGGCCGAGGAATTCGACCTCGACGGCACCGTCGAGGCCACCGCGCGCGAGGGCGGCATGCTCGACATCCGCATGCGCCCCGAGCGCCACAACGCGGTCAGCGTGCTGCTGTTGCTGGACATCGGCGGCTCGATGGACGACCACGTGCACGCCGCCGAGGCGCTGTTCGGCGCGGCGCGGTCGGAATTCAAGCGCCTGGAGCACTTCTACTTCCACAACTTCGTCTACGGCTTCGTGTGGCGCGACGACCGCCGCGTCGACGCCAACCGCATCGACACCTTCGAACTGCTGCGCCGCTACCACCCGGAGCACAAGGTGATCTTCGTCGGCGACGCAGCGATGAGCCCCTACGAGATCAGCCACGCCGGCGGCAGCGGCGAATACTGGAACGAGGAGGCCGGCGCGACCTGGTTCGGGCGCATCCGCGGGCACTTCCGCAAGGTCGCCTGGATCAACCCCGTCCCGCGCGGGCACTGGCACTACACCAAGTCGACCGACATGGTGCGGCAGCTGGTGGACGATCACATGTACCCGCTGACGCCCGATGGCCTCGCCGGGGCGATGCGGTTCCTGGCGAGATAGGGACGCGCGGCGCGCCAGCGCCGCTCAGCTCGCCGGGAACAGCACCGGCTTGGCCTCGCGCATGAAGATGCGCACCGTCACCGGACCCACGCCCTTGAAGCGGCGCAGGCGGCGCTCGAAATCCGCACGCCCGTCGGAGGCCTCGTAGAGGCCGTGGATGCTGCCGCCGTACTCGTCGATGAGCAGCCGGCACAGTTCGGACAGGCGGTTGGCGGTGGATTCGTCGTAGCGCACGTAGCCACCCTCGCCGAGGATCCTCACCAGCTCGGCGTGGCTGCAGTTGCACAGCTTCTGCGGGGTATCGCGGCCGTGCTTCTCGACCAGCACGTGCCAGGTCTCGGCGGCGATCTTCTGCCCGATGCGCTTGCCGAACAGGAAGCTGGCGACGAACCAGCGGAACAGGCTGGCCTCGTCCCCCTTGCGGACATGGATGCCGAGGTCCGCCGCGGAGATCTTGCCGGCCATGGCGACCTTCCCGAACGATAGGACGGCCAGCCTGCGCCGCAGCCCGTCGACAGCGCGCCACGCCGACGCCAACCGGAGGTGAATTCACGGACGCGCCGCGGGTCAGCCGCGGACAGCGTCCGGGCGGCGGCACGCGCGTCAGTAGCGCTCGAAGCCGATGAAGCCGCGCAGGGTGTCGGTGATTTCCTTGATGAAGGAGCGCGAGCCGGAGCGGTCGACCACCACGATGTCGTCGCCGTAGATCAGCGGGTCGGCGACCGCGCCGCTGCGGATGCCCTCCAGGTCGAACAGCGCCGCCTTCTTCTCGCCGCCGATGGTGCGGAACACCACTACGGCGCCGGGGTCGGCGAGCTCGTCCAGGCCCTCGGACATGGCGATCGCCTGCAGCAGCGTGGTCTGCCCGGTCAGCGGGTAGATCCCGGGCTTGTTGACGGCGCCTTCCACGGTCACCCGCTGGCTGGTGAACTCCTCGACGAAGACGGTCACCTGCGGGTTCTGCAGGTAGGCCTCCTCGAGCTTGCGGCCGATCTCGGCCTCCAGCTCCAGCACCGTGCGGCCGCCGGCCTGCACCGTTCCGATCAGCGGCAGGGTCACCATGCCGCTGGAATTGACCCGCACCGAGCGCTGCATGTCGGGGACCTGGAACACGCTGATCCTGATCAGGTCCAGCGGCCCGATCCGGTAGTCGGAGACGCCGGTGTAGGCACCGCTGTCGGCGATGCTGTCGGGCGGGCGGAAGCTCGACTCCCCGCCGGACGCCACCGGCCGCATCCCTCCCCCGCCCGCGGACGAGGCGCAGCCACCCAGGGTGGCCAGCGCCAGCAGGGCGAGGAGGGCGAAGAGGATGCGTCGGTACATGGCTGTGCTCGGGGGAGGGAGACGGGTCGGGGCGAGGGCGCCCGCCGGCCATGCCTTCGGCATCGCCGGCGGCTCCTGCGTACGATGGCCCGCCGATGCTACGTCCGATGGTGTCGCCGCGCGTTCACGTGGCGCGCGTCGCCCGCCGTGGCGTCGCTCAGGCGAGGGCGTCCTCCGGCCGCGCCCGCTCGGGCAGCTTCAGCCGGCGGCCGTCGTCGTCGTACTCGATCAGCAGGGTGCCGGAGTCGTGGCGGCCGCTGATCTCGACGAAGCAGGCGCCGCCGATGAAGGGCTCGAGCGTCATCACCGACTTCAGCGGCGTGGCCACGATCATCTGGAAGCCGAAGTTCTCGAAGATGGTCATCGCCAGCGCGGTGAACTCGTTGTCGGCCTTGTCGAAGGCCTCGTCGAGGACCACCGCGGCGTAGCGCGGCAGCCCGCCGTCCTCGCCGCCGAGCTGGTAACGCAGCGCCGCGGCCAGGCAGGTGGTCGCGAGCTTCTGCCGCTGGCCGCCGGACTTGCCGGCACCGCTGCGGTAGACCTCGACCTGGGCATGCGTCTGCGCGTCGATCTCGACGCCGTGGAACTCCACGTGCAGGCGCACGTCGAGCACCTGCTCGCGCCAGCGCCGCGCCTCGGGCGCGTCGTCGCCGAGCCGCGCGACCAGCGCGCGCAGCACCGCGAACTGCGCCTCGGCGAGCGTGCGGTCCTCGGTCAGGTGGTGGGCCAGCACCTCGCGCAGCTGCTGCTGGAACTCCAGCACCTCGGGCAGGCGCCGGTCCGACAGCTCGATGCTGAGCACGGTGCCGCGGTTGAAGGCGACCTGCTCCAGGCTGGCGTTGACCTCGTCCAGGCGCTGGCCGATCGCCTTGCGCGCCTCGCCGAGATGGCGCTGCAGCACGGTCAGGTTCTGCCGGCTCTGGGTCTGCAGCAGCTCGAAGAAGCGCGTCTCGTGGCGCGGCAGGCCGTCGACCTCGAGCCGGCGCAGGCGCGCGAGGTAGTCGTCGGCGGCGGCGAGGTCGGCGGTGAAGTCGCCGGCGTCCTCCGGCCAGCGCCGGCGGAACTCGGCGAACGCGGCCTGGATCCGCTGCGCCAGGCGGTTGTCCTCCTGCGCGCGCGCGCCGATCTCCGCCATCAGGGTGCGGTCGATCTCGCGGAAGCGGCCCTCGATGTTGGCCAGCGTCAGCGGCAGCGCGGTGAGGTCGCCCAGCCGCGCGGCGAGACCTTCGTCCTGCAGCGGCGTCGGGGCCACCGTCGCCGCGGCCGCGCACTTCGCGTGCTGCGCCTCCGCGTCGGCCCGCTCGCGGGCCAGCGCCGCACGCTCGCCCTTGGCCTCGACCAGCGCCTGGCGCGCCCGGTCGCGCGCGGTGCGCTCGGCCTCGATGCGCGCGCCCAGCGCCTGCAGGGTCGCGTCGCCGTCCTTCAGCGCCTGCAGCTGGGCGCCGATGTCGGCGATGCGCTGCAGGCGCGGGGCGACGTCGATGTCGTCCCAGGCCAGGTCGGCGAGCGTCTGCGCGGCGCGCAGGCGCAGCAGGTCGCGCTGGCGCTCGGCGCCGATCGCCGCGACCTCCTCCTCGCAGGCGGCGATGCGCCGCCCCAGCTCACGCGCCTCCTTCTCGAACAGCGCGCGCTTGTCGCGATTGTCGAAGCCCAGCACCCAGCGGCTACGGTCGCCGATGGCGTGGCGGTCGTCCTTCTCGTAGCGGCTGCCGCCGTGCCTGACCTGGCCCTCGCGGGTGAGGCCGCGGTCGACCTGCGCGAGCGCCCGCGCCGAGGCCACGCAGGCGTAGTCGAAGCGCCGCGCGAGTTCCGCGGCCAGCCAGTCGCGATGCGGATGCGCGGCCAGCTCGAGCTTGTGCACCAGCGAGTCGGCGCCGACCCGGCGCGCCATCAGCGCGTCGTCGCGACCGACCCGGTGGTAGACCAGGCGCATGCCGAGATGGGTCTCGTCGACCCAGCGCGCGACCGCGGCGTGGTGGCGCTCGTCGACCAGCAGCGCCAGCGCGAAGCCGTGCAGCACGCGCTCGGCGGCGCCGCGCCACTTCGCGTCCTCCTCGCGCAGCTGCATCAGTTCGCCGGCGAACGGCAGGGCCTGCGGCTGCAGGCCGAGCGCCTCGCACAGGCGCGCGCGCAGGGCCTGCAGCCTCGACGGGATGTTGGACGGCGACTGCTCCAGCGCCGCGATCTCCGCGCGCAGCTCGGCGAAGCGGCGCTCGTCGTCGCGCCTGGCGATGCGGCGATCGGCGATGCGCTCGTCGAGGGTCTCGGTGCGTGCGCGCGCCGTCTCCAGCAGCGTGCGCGCCTGCGCGGCGGTGTCGGCGAAGGACTGCGCGCTGCCGGGCAGCGTCCAGTCGAGTTCGGCGCAGGCGTCCTCGGCCCTGCGCCGCCGCGCCAGGCGCGCGTCGCGCTCGCCCTCGACCCGCGCCAGCTCCTGCTCCAGGCGCACGACCTGGCCGCCGCCCTGTTCGAGGTGCTGGCGTTCGAGGTCGGCCAGCAGCGCCTCGTGGTTGCCGAGCGTGGCCGCGCGCTGCGCTTCCTCGCCGGCGAGGCCGGCCTCGCGGGTGCCGAGTTCGCCGAGGCGCGCGTCGAGCAGGGCCAGCCGCCGCCGCTCGCGGACCGCATCGATGCCGGTGCGCAGCTCGACCAGCTCGCCGCTCGCGCGCCGCAGCGCCAGCAGGGCCTGGTGCGCCTCGCGCGCGGGCGCGAGCACCTCGACCTGCTCGCGCGCGGTGACCACCGCGCGGTGCGCGGCGTCGAGCTCGGCGAAGTCGGCGACCAGGCGCCCGGCCGCGGCGAAGGACTCCGGCTCCTCCAGCATGAAGCTGCGCAGGAAGTGGTTGAGGTCGCCGAGGTTCTTGGCCGACTGCGTCTTGTGCAGCAGCTTCAGCGCCATCTCGCTGCCGATGCCGAGCATGCGGCGGAAGCGCTCGGCGTAGCCGGCGAAGTTCTCGAAGTGGTGCACGTCCTCGCCGAGCCGGGCCTTCAGCCGGCGCAGGTCGAGGTCGAAGCCGGCCAGTTCCGCGGCGATGTCGAAGCGGCGCTCGACCACCATGTAGTGGCGGCGCACGTCGGCGGTCGCGGTACCGGCGCCGGCGATCCAGAACAGCCGCACCAGGCTGACCGTGCGTCCGAGCGCGTTGGCGTACTCGAGCACCAGCGCGGTCCAGGTCGCGCCGCGGCGCAGGTACTGGGTGGCGATCTCGCCGGACTCGGCGTCGGTCCGGTCGGCCCAGGCGCCGCGGACGTAGGAGACGAGGTTGCGGTCGCGCCCGCTGCGCTCGGCCTCGCGCGCGGCGGCGTTGAAGTCGACCAGCGCCGGCGGCACCAGCAGCGCCGACATCGCATCCAGCAGGGTCGACTTGCCGGAGCCGGAGCGGCCCACGAACAGGAAGCCGCGCTCGGCGACCGGCACCGTGTGCAGGCCGCCGAAGGTGCCCCAGTTGTGCACCTGCAGCCGGCGCATGCGGAACTGCTCGGCGCGCGGGTCGGGCAGGTCGTCGAGGAACAGCGCCTCCACCGGCGCAGCGGGCGTGCGGGTTCGCTTCATGCGGAGGGATCGGCGTCGGAGTCGGAGGATTCGGCGGCGGCGGTGCCGGCCTCGCGCAGCGCACGGTAGACGCCGGCCAGCGCCTGCACGTCCTCGGCGGGGAACAGCAGCTTCAGCGCGGGCGAGACCTCGTAGCGGTCCTCGCTGCCGCGCAGCCGGGTGAGCACGTGGCTCTCCCTCATCTTGACGATGGCCGCGCCGATGCGGCGCTCGAAGCCGGCGCGGTCGGTGGAGAGGTTCTTCTCGTACACGCCCATCGCCTCGACCAGCCCGGCCTCGGCGACCACCGCGCGCAGGCCCTGCGCGTCGGCCTCGGCGAGCTGCTGGCGCAGGTGCAGCAGCAGCACCGAGTCGAGGAAGGTCAGCGGCGCGGTGCGCAGCAGGGTCGGGGTGTCGAGTTCGCCGGTGTCGGCCTGGCGGGTGAAGGCCACGCCCATGTCGCGGTCGATCACCAGCTCCAGGAACAGCTCCGACAGACGCGCACGCAGTGCGTCCTCGTGGCCCAGCAGGGCCGGCCACAGCTGCGCATGGCGCTGCGCGTCGATGCTGGGGCCCGCCAGCAGCTGGCACAGGGCGCGGCGGGCGTCGAGGGCGAGGTCGCCGCGGTCGCCGGGAAACAGCGCGTGCGCGCCGGCCGCGGCCGGCGCCTGCGCCGCGGGCGCATGCAGCGCCGGGTCCTCGAGCTCAGACCAGTTCATGTCGTTTCTCCCGGGTGAACCACAGCAGGGGAATGCGCGCCTGCCGCCGCGTGCCGTCGGCGCCGGACCAGGCCACCGTCTCGCTGCCCTCGCCGGCGACCTCGCCGTGGCGCACGCCGAGCGAGAGGAAGCCGATCACGCTGCCCAGGCCCTGCGTCGCCGGCCGTGCGGCGAGCACCTCGCCGATCGACAGCCGCGGGCGCTCGCCCAGCAGCGCGTGCACGTCGGCCCTGAGCGTGCGGAAGTCGATCTCGGAGGCGGCGACGAGGTCGCCGACGCTGTCGAGCGAGATCGACGCGGCCGCGGCGGCGACGACGCTGCCGTCGACCTCGCCGCTGCGCGGATCGTGCAGCCGCCACTGCGCAAGCGAGCGCAGGCGGCTGGTCGTGAGCCCGAGCGTGTACCCGGTCTGCCGCGTCGGCGCGATGGCGTCGCGCAGCTGCAGGGCCTCGGCCTGGGCCTGGCGCAGCAGCTGGTTGAGGCGGCGCTGCTCGAGCCAGCCGCGGTGCTGCACGAAGCCGCGCAGGCTGCGCGCGAACTGCTGCAGCACGTCGTGCACGTGGCCGCCGCGCTCCAGCATCAGCCGGGTGAAGCCGCGCAGGAAGCCGCGCTCCTCGCGGCTCAGCCGCCGCGCGAAGCCGCGCGCGAGCACCGCGTCGAGGGCGGCATCGAGCCGGGCGCTGCGCTCGGGGTCGTTGAGCAGGGTCCAGAACGCGTTGAAGCTGCGTCCGGCGTCGCTCTCGGCGATGACGTCGACGCCGGCGAACAGCCGCTCCAGCACGTCGCCGCGCTCGCCCTCGTCGTCGATGATGCGTTCGCGGAACTCGCGGTTGAGGCGCTCGAAGTCGTCGCGCACGCGGCGGAAGTCCTCGGTCAGCTCCTCGGCCAGGGCGATCACCTGGCGCGCGCGCTCGATCGCGCGCTTGCCGTCGAGCGCCGCCGAGCGGCCCTCGTCCGCCTGCGCGATCGCCGCCTCGATGCGGTCGCGCTCGGCGTACAGCGCGGCCAGCCGCGCCGCCGGGTCGGTCTCGGTCTGCGCGGCGAGCTGCACCAGCTCGTCGATCACCAGCGACAGGCGGCTTTCGGTCGCCGCCGCACGCGGCGCGTCCAGGCCGGCGACGAAGCGCAGTGCCTGCGCGGCCTGGGTCGAAAGCTCGTACTCCTCCTCGGCCGCACCCTCGGGCAGGCGTCGCTCGAGCAGGCCCTGCGCCAGCCAGTCGGCGGTGTAGGCCTGCGCGGTGCGCGCGAGCTCGCGCGGCAGGTTGGAGGCGGCCAGGGAGTCGAGCTCGTGCTGCAGGCGCTCGTGCAGCACCGAGGCCGGCAGCCGGCGTTCGTGCTCGAACAGCAGGGTCTGCAGCAGGCCGAGGATCTCCGGCGCGTGGTCGGCGGCGAGCAGGCGCCACAGCGGCTGTTCGCGCAGGCGGCGGTAGGTCGCGATGCGGGCGTGGGACTTCAAGCGGGACGGGGCTTCGCGACGGGAGGACGCCGGGCGGCGCCGGCGAACGGCCGCACAGTGTACGGGTGACGCCGCGGCCCGGCAGCGGCCGGATTTTGCGTCGGGCCTTTCCCCTCACCGGAAGGTTCGGACTGGGAACGCTGCTCGCGAAGCCGGGACAGCAACCGCTGCGGCTGCGCCGCGCCCCCTCTCCCCAGCCCTCCCCCGCGAGGGGGGAGGGAGCAAAGCATGCGTCGTGGCATCCATGTCGGCGCACACGCCCGTGCGCTTCTGCCCCTTCCCCCCTTGCGGGGGAAGGCTGGGATGGGGGGAGCGCGAAGCGCGCTTGCCCGCCCCGGGAGGCGAAAGCACGGGACTGCGCCGCGCCCCCTCTCCCCGGCCCTCCCCCGCGAGGGGGGAGGGAGCGGAGCATGCTTCGTGGCATCCATGTCGGCGCCACACGCTCTTGCGCTTCTGCCCCTTCCCCCCTTGCGGGGGAAGGCCGGGATGGGGGGAGCGCGAAGCGCGCTTGCCCGCCCGGGAGGCACAAGCACGCGGCTGCGCCGCGCCCCTCTCCCCGGCCCGCCCCCGCGAGGGGGGAGGGAGCAGAGCATGCGTCGTGGCATCCATGTCGCCGCACACGCCCGTGCGCTTCTGCCCCTTTCCCCCTTGCGGGGAAAGGCCGGGATGGGGGGAGCGCGAAGCGCGCTTGCCCGCCCGGGAGGCACAAGCACGCGGCTGCGCCGCGCCCCCTCTCCCTGGCGCTTCCCGCGGGGGGAGGAGCGGAACGTGCTTCGTCAGGTCCGTCGCATCGAGGCCACGGCGGATCGCCGGCGCCGGGACCTCACGCCGCGCGCAGCACCAGCTTGCCGCGCACGTGGTCGTTCTCCAGGTGGCGCTGGGCGTCGGCGGCCTCGTCGAGGACGTAGGTGCGCTCCACCACCACGCGCACGCGGCCGTCGTCGATCATGCGGGCGATCCCGGCGAGCTGGTCGGCGTCGGGGTGCGCCATGTAGTGGGCGGTGCGGGCGTTGTGCCGGCGCGCCTGCCCGGCGTCCGGCTCGGACAGCGTGGAGACGAGGCGGCCACCCTCGCGCCGGAGCACCTGCCAGGAGCGGTCCTGCGTCTCGCCGGCGACCAGGTCGAACACCAGGTCGACGTCGCCCACCTCGTCCTCGAACCGATGGGCCCGGTAGTCGATCGGCTCGTGGGCGCCGAGGTCGCGGACGAAGTCGATGTCGTCGGCCGACACGGTGGTGATCACGTGCGCGCCGCAGGCGGTGGCGAACTGGATGGCGAGGTGGCCGACGCCGCCGGAGCCGCCGTGGATCAGCACGCGCTCGCCCTTCTTCAGCCCGCCGTGGTCGAACAGGCCCCGCCAGGCGGTGAGCGCGGCCAGCGGCACCGCCGCGGCGGCATCGTGGTCGAGCGAGGCGGGCTTGCGCGCGCACTCGCTGGTCTTGACCACCACGTGCTGCGCATACGCGCCGCGGTCCATGCCGACCATGGCGTAGACCGCGTCGCCCTGCGCCAGCGAGTGCAGGCCATCGCCGCGCGCCTCGACCACGCCCGACAGGTCGCGACCCAGGGTGACCGGCAGCCTGTCCTCGGGCAGGTAGCCGCCGCCGCGGATCTTGTAGTCGACCGGGTTGACGCTGGCGGCGTGCACGCGCACCAGGAGTTCGTCCGCGGCCAGCTCCGGCAGGGTCACGTCCTCGAACTGCAGCACCTCGGGTCCGCCGAAGCGATGGATGCGGATGGCCTTGGTCGTGCTCATGGAAGCTCCTCGGAGTGACGCGCGGGGAGCTCCGGGTTCTACGCCGCGCGCCATGAAGCCGGTGCAGCGCCGGCGTCGACGGCCCGCGAAGCCGGGCTCAGGCGGCGCCGAGGCCGCTGGCCGGTGCCTGCGCGGCGGGCACGGGCGCCGCCGCCGGCGCCGCGCCGACGAGGAAGCCGAGCGCCTCGGCGCCGGGCGCGTCGACCTTGAGCGCGAGCAGCTCGTCGGCGCGGGTGCGGCCGAGGTTGACCGCCGCCACCGGCAGCCCGGCCTGCGCCGCCGCACGCACGAAGCGGAAGCCCGAGAACACCATCAGCGAGCTGCCCACCACCAGCACCGCGTCGGCGCGGCCGAGGTGGGCGAAGGCGTCCGCCACGCGCGACTTCGGCACGCTCTCGCCGAAGAACACCACGTCCGGCTTGAGCACGCCGCCGCAGTGCGCGCAGGCGGGCACCTCGAAGGCGTCGAAGTCCATGCCTTCCAACAGCGCATCGCCGTCCGGCGCCTGGCCCGCGTCGAGCAGGACCCAGTGCGGGTTGCGGTGCGCGAGCTCGTCCTGGAAGGCGACGCGCGGCATCCGCGCCTCGCAGCCCATGCAACGCACCACGTCGAGACGGCCGTGCAGGTCGGTGACGCGCACGCTGCCCGCGGCCTGGTGCAGGCGGTCGACGTTCTGGGTGACCAGCAGCTCGACCTGGCCCGCCGCCTCCAGCCGCGAGAGGGCATGGTGCACCGCGTTGGGCCGCGCCGCGGCGAAGCGCGGCCAGCCGACCAGGCTGCGCGCCCAGTAGCGGCGCCGCACCGCCGCATCGCCCATGAACGCCTGGAAGGTGACGGGATTGCCGCGCTTCCACACGCCGTCCGGGTCGCGGTAATCGGGAATGCCCGACCCGGTGCTGCAGCCGGCGCCGGTCAGCACGAACAGGCGGCGGTGGCGGGCGACGAAGGCTTCGAGGGCGGCGTGGGGCATGGCGTGCGCGATCCGGACGTGGTGCACCTTCTGTGGGAGGGGCTTCAGCCCCGACGAGGCGAGACGCCGCGCTGCGGCGGTCGGGGCTGAAGCCTCTCCCACACGGAAGCGTCCACGCGCTGCGTCGTCAGCGCGCGATGTCGCGCGAGAACGGCGGCAGCGCGCGCAGCATCTGCGCGCCGTAGCGCTTGACCACGATGCGGCGGTCGAGGATGACGATGCGGCCGGTGTCGTCCTCGTTGCGGATCAGGCGCCCGCAGTACTGCACCAGGGTGCGGATCGCGTTGGGCACGCTGACCTCGACGAAGGCGTTGCGTCCGTTCTCCTCCAGCCATTCGGCGTAGGTCGCGTCGACCGGATCGGTGGGCACCGAGAACGGCAGCTGGGTCACCACCACCGTCTCGCAGAGTTTCCCGGGCAGGTCGACGCCCTCGCCGAAGCTCGCCAGCCCGAACAGGGTGCTGCCCTCGCCGGCCGCGATCGCCGCGGCATGCGCGTCGAGCAGGGCCTGCTTGGAGGCCTCGCCCTGCGCGCGCACGTGGCCGCGACGCGAGGCCGGCAGCAGGTCGAGCACCGCGCCCATCTTCCGCCGCGAGGTGAACAGCACCAGGTTGCCGGCGCGCCAGTCGAGCCCACCGGCGAGCCAGTCGGCGATCTCGCGCGCATGTGCGTCGCGGTCGTCGGGCAGGGCCTTGAGCTTCGGGATCTCCAGCCGTGCCTGGCGTTCGAGATCGAAGGGCGAACGCAGGCTCACCGTCTCGGCATGGTCGGGCAGGCCGACCTGGGCGGCGAGCGCGCGGAAGTCGCCGCCGGCCGAGAGCGTCGCCGAGGTCAGCACCACGCCGGCGGCCTGCGGCCACAGCGCGCGCCTGAGCACCGGCGCCGCCGACACCGCCGAGGCATGGCAGACCAGGCCGCCGTCGCGGCCGCGGGTGACCCAGCGTGCGGTCGGCGGGAAGTCCGGGTTGTCCTCCAGCGACCACAGCCACCACGCCGCGTGCTGGCGCTCGACGCGCTCGCGCGCCATGCCGAGTTCGCGGGAGATGGATTCGCGCCCGGACGACTCGTTCCTGCTGTCGGCCAGCGCCTTGTTCGCGGCGCTCACCCAGCGCAGCACCCTTGCGGTCGACTCGCGCAGGGCCAGCGCCGCCCGCGTCCAGTCCTCCGGCAGCGCGCCCAGCGGCGCGCGCCAGGTCGGCGGGTCCTCGTCCATCGACGGGTTCCAGCTGGTGTCGATGGTGATGTCGAGATCGTCCAGGGCCACGTCGAGCTCGGCGAGCGTGCGGTCGATCTCGTCGAGGGCGAGCCTGCCGATGCGCTCCTTGTCGATGAGCGCGTAGGCCGGCGAGAGCTGCGCGCGCAGCCGCGCCAGGCGCCGGCGCGCATCGGCAAGGTGCACCTCGGCGGCGCCGCGGTCGATGGCCTTGGCGGCGAGGTGGTGGGCCTCGTCGAACACGTAGAACGAATCCTGCGGCGCCGGCAGCAGCACGCCGCCGGACTCCTCGTCGTCGCCGGCGATCATCAGGTCGGCGAGCACCAGGTCGTGGTTGGCGACGACCACGTCGGCCTCGCGCAGCGCGTTGCGGGCGAGGAAGAACGGGCACGCGCTGACCCAGGCGCAGCGCCGCCCGGCGCAGCCGCCGGCCGAGGTGGTGATCAGCGGTCGGGTCTCGTCCTCGAGCGGCTCGGGCGGGCGGTCGATGTCGCCGTCCCAGCTGCCGCGCGAGAGCGCGTCGAACAGCGCGCGCACGCGCTCGGGCTCGCCCGGCTTCGGCGGCCGGCTCCAGGCGGCGACCTCGCCGTGCGCGCCGAGGTCGAGCCCGCCCTGCGGCGCGTCGGCGCCGGCGGCGAGTTCCTGCAGGTTGCGCACGCAGGCGTAGCGCTGCCGGCCCTTGGCCAGCACCACCTTGGCGTCGGTGTTGCCGGTGAGCGCGAGGAACTGCGGGATGTCGCGCTGGACCAGCTGCTCCTGCAGGGCCACGGTGGCGGTGGCGACGATCAGCTTCTTCTTCGCCGCCTTCGCCAGCGGCAGCCCGGCGAGCAGGTAGGCCATCGACTTGCCGGTGCCGGTCGGCGCCTCGATCACCGCCACGCCGTGGTCCTGGCCGAGGGCGCGCGCCACCGCCGCGATCATCTGTCCCTGCGCCGCGCGCACCCGGTAGCCGGGCAGGGCCTCGCGCAGCCGCGCGTAGAGCGTGCGGATGGTCTCCTTGTGGGCGTCACTGAGGACGCGCGGCGGCGCGGCGGGCGCGGGCGTGGCGGTGTCGGACACGGCGGATCGGGACGAAGGGGCGCCGCCGGCGCGAAGCCGGGCGCGGGCGGAGCGGCCGCCTAGTGTCCCACGACCCGCCGCCGCGTCCATGCCGGCACCGCGCGTCAGTCCGTGCGCGGGTGGGCGACCAGGAGGTGGGTCACCAGCGCGCGCAGGGCCGCCGGCGACGGCGAGGCCGGCAGCAGGCGATGCCCGGCGGCCTCGACGCGCGCGCGCAGGGCGGGGTCGATGGCGGCGGCCAGCACGATCACCGGCGGCAGGCGGCCCCAGCCGGCGCGCAGGCTGTCGAGCAGGGCCAGCGGCTCGTCGACGAATTCCGCGCCCAGCAGCAGCAGGGCGGGCGGCGGCGCGGCGGCGAGCGGGCGCAGGCCGTCGCCGTCGGCGACCGCCCCGGCGATGCAGCCCCAGCCCCGCAGCAGCGCGGCGCCGGCGGCGGCGCGGGCGGGATCGGCATCGAGCACCGCTACGCTGCGCCCGGACAGGATGGGATCGCCGGCGGCCGGGCCCGAGGCCGCGGGTTCGCCCGACGTCGCCGCCGCCGCGCGCGGCAGCCGGATCCAGAACACGCTGCCGCGGCGCGGGCGCGAGCGCAGCCCGATCGGATGCCCGAGCAGGCGCGCGATGCGCTCGACGATGGACAGGCCGAGCCCGGCGGAACGGCCGTCGCGCTCGACCGCGCCGTCCAGGCGCCGGAACTCCTGGAACACCGCCTCGCGCTTGCTCTCGGGGATGCCGATGCCGGTGTCCCAGACCTCGATGCGCACGCCGTCCCCGTCGCGGCGGCAGCCGACCAGGACGCCGCCGCGCACGGTGTAGTGCAGCGCGTTGGACAGGAAGTTCTGCAGCACCCGGCGCAGCAGCACCGGATCGCTGTGCACGCGCACCTCGGATGCATGCAGGCGCAGGTCGAGGCCGCGCGCCTGGGCGACGATGCCGAACTGCGCGCGCAGGTCCTGAAGCAGCGGGCGCAGGGCCACGTCGCGCGGCTGCGGGCGCAGGGTGCCCGACTCCAGCCGCGAGATCTCGAGCATGCCGCCCAGCAGCGCGTCCTGCGCCTCCAGCGCGCGCGCCACGCGCTCGACGAGATCGGCGTCGGCCCCGGGGAGACGCTCGCGGATGGCGCCGAGGTACATGCGCGCGGCGTTGAGCGGCTGCAGCAGGTCGTGCACGGCGGCGGCGACGAAGCGCGCCTTGTAGCGGTTGGCGCCCTCGGCCTCGGCCTTGGCCGCGGCGAGGTCGCGGGTGCGTTCGGCGATGCGTCGCTCCAGCGTCGCGGTGAGGCTGCGCAGGTCGCGCGCGGCCTTGCGGTAGCTGGTGATGTCGGCGTAGCTGGTGACGAAGCCGCCGCCGGGCAGCGGGTTGCCGCGGATCTCCAGCACCGCGCCGTTGGGCTGCTCGCGCTCGGTGATGTAGGGCCCGCCGCGGCGCAGGTGGTCGAGCCGGCGCTGGATCGAGGCCTCGACGTCGCCGGCGCCGAACCAGCCGCGCTGGGCGTTGTAGCGGAACAGGTCCTCGACCGGCCGCCCGACCGCGAGCAGCTCGCCGGGGAAGCGGAAGATCTCCTGGTAGCGGGTGTTCCAGGCGACCAGGCGCAGCTCGGCGTCGACCACGCTCACGCCCTGCGGCAGGTGCTCCAGGCTGGCGCTGCGCCCGAGCGCGGCCTGGTTGGCCGCCTGCACCAGGCTGTCCTGCGCCGAGCGCAGCGCCTGGGTGTGGTGGGCGACCATGCGCTCGAGCTCCTCGCGGCTGCGCTGGCGGTGCCGGGCCAGGCGCGCGCGCTGCTGCAGGAACAGGCCGAGCAGGACCAGGGGCAACCAGGTCGCCAGCGCGACGAGGGCACCGTTGCGCCAGGCCGCGCGCAACGGCGCGGCGTCGCGCAGCAGGTGCATGGTCCAGCCGTGCTCGGGCAGCGCCAGGGTGTGCGCGAGCATGCTGCGCGGCGTCCCGGGGACCTCGGCGCGCAGGTGCACGGCACCGTCGTCGAAGTGCTGCAGCTCGCGGATGCCGGCGCCGCGCAGCGCGCGGTCGGCATACTGGCGGGTGGCGGCGAGGTCGGCGAGGTCGGCCCGCGGCAGTGCGTGCAGGGTGCGGTAGCGCCAGGCGTCGCGGTTGGCGAGGAACACCACGTCGTGGATGTCGCTCACCAGCACCGCGTCCTCGCTGCGCGCCCAGTCGGCCTCGAGCGCGTCGAGGGTGATCTTGACCACGATCACGCCGAGCGGCGCGCCGGCGTCGTCGCGTACCGCCTCGGCGATGAAGTAGCCCGGCACGTTGGTCGACACGCCGACCGCATAGAAGGTGCCGCGGCCGGCGCGCATCGCGCGCTGGAAGTAGGGCCGGAAGTTGTAGTCCAGGCCGACGTTGCTCGAGGCCTCGCGCCAGTTGTTGGCGGCGACGGCGATGCCGTCGGCGCCGATCAGGGTCAGGGTCGAGGCCTGGGTGGCGCCGTTGGCGCGTTCCAGCCGGCGGTTCAGCGCGGCGACCTCGTCGCCCGAGAGCGGCCGCCGCAGCGCGTCGCGCAACTGCGGATCGAGCGCGAGCACCGCCGGCAGCACGCGGTAGCGGTCGACCAGGCGCTGCAGGGCATCGGCGTGCAGGCGCAGCGCCGCGGCCAGCTGCGCGGCCTGCTCGCGCTCGACCCGGCGCGCGTTGTACGCACCCGCTGCCCAGGTGCTGGCGACGATGGCGGCACCGAGCAGCGCGACGCGCAGCGTCCGACGGAGGCGGTGGGGAACGGGCATGGGGAGCGGAAGGCGCGAACGGGGCCGGCGCCGGTGCGCCGGCGGCGCATGCTGACACAGGCGCGGCGTCGCACGGGCGCGACCCGCGGCATCTACTACCAATGTGTTATCGGTCGCCGGCGCCTGCGCGCAGTACAACGTCGCCCCGGCGCAGGCCTCTTCGCCGCCGCGCCCCGTCCGCCGCACGAGATCCGCATGCAGATCCAGCCCGCCGCCGCGCCCGTCCGGCGCCTGCCCTTCTACCGCCAGCTCTATTTCCAGGTGCTGGTGGCGATCGTGCTGGGCGCGACGCTCGGCCATTTCGCGCCGGCGCTGGCCGAGCAGTTCAAGCCGCTGGGCGACGCCTTCGTCAAGCTGGTGAAGATGATCATCGGCCCGGTGATCTTCCTCACCATCGTCACCGGCATCGCCGGCATGACCCACCTGGGCACGGTCGGCCGCGTGTTCGGCAAGGCGATGGCCTACTTCCTGTTCTTCTCCACCCTGGCGCTCGTCGTCGGGCTGGTGGTCGCGCACGTGGTGCAGCCGGGCGCGGGCATGAACGTGAACCCGGCCGACCTCGATTCCGCGGCGGTGCAGGGCTACGTCACCCAGTCCCACGAGCTGACCCTGACCGGCTTCCTGCTCGACATCATCCCCTCGACCCTGATCGGCGCCTTCGTCGGCCACAACATCCTGCAGGTGCTGTTCGTGGCGGTGCTGTTCGGCATCGCGCTGGCGATGGTCGGCGAGCGCGGACGGCCGGTGCTCGCCTTCCTCGAGGCGCTGACCGCGCCGGTGTTCCGGCTGGTGCACATCCTGATGAAGGCGGCGCCGATCGGCGCGTTCGGCGCGATCGCCTTCACCATCGGCCGCTACGGCCTGGAGGTGCTGAGCAACCTGGCCTGGCTGGTGGGCTCGTTCTACCTGACCTCGCTGCTGTTCGTGCTGGTGATCCTCGGCCTGGTCGCGCGGCTGTGCGGCTTCTCGGTGCTGCGCCTGATCCGCTACCTCAAGGCCGAGCTGCTGCTGGTGCTGGGCACCTCCTCCTCGGAATCGGCGCTGCCGGCGCTGATGGAGAAGATGGAACAGGCCGGCTGCAGGAAATCGGTGGTGGGCCTGGTGGTGCCGACCGGCTACTCGTTCAACCTCGACGGCACCAACATCTACATGACCCTGGCCGCGCTGTTCATCGCGCAGGCGACCAACATCGAGCTCTCGCTGGGCCAGCAGATCACCCTGCTGCTGGTGGCGATGCTGAGCTCCAAGGGCGCGGCCGGGGTGACCGGCGCCGGCTTCATCACCCTGGCCGCGACGCTGTCGGTGGTGCCCGACGTCCCGGTCGCGGGCATGGCGCTGATCCTCGGCGTCGACCGCTTCATGAGCGAGTGCCGCTCGCTGACCAACTTCATCGGCAATGCCGTGGCCTGCGTGGTGGTGTCGCGCTGGGAGAACGCGCTCGACCCGGCGCGGCTCGACGCCGCCATGCACGGCGAGGCGCTGCCGCTGGAGACCCGCGACGGCGACGACATCGCCGCCGTCGAGAACGAGACGACACGCCAGCCGGCGTAGTCCCGCGGCGCAGGCACGCCGCGTCCGCAGTTCCACACGATCCCCGGGAGGGACCATGAACAAGGCACTCCGTGCGTTGGCGTGCGCGCTCGTCTGCGCGGCGGCACCCATCGCCCAGGCACAGCAGGCGGCGCCCGCGCCGCTGGTCGTCGACCTCTGGCCCGAAGGCCACCTCGCCAACGCGCCCAACGACGCGCCGGAACAGGTCGGCAGCGACGGCAGCGCGCGCGGCGCGGTGCGCAACGTGATGCATCCGCGGCTGGAGATCCATCGCGCCGCGCAGCCCAACGGCAGCGCCATGCTGGTACTCGGCGGCGGCGGCTACTTCCGCATCCAGATCGGAAGCGCCGCGCGGCCGACCGCGCAGTGGCTGGCGGCGATCGGGGTGACCTCGGCGGTGCTGTACTACCGCCTGCCCGCCGACGGCTGGCCGGCCTCGGCGCCGTTCGCCGATGCGCAGCGGGCGATGCGGATCCTGCGCGCGCACGCCGGGGAATGGGGCATCGATCCCGAACGCATCGGCGCAGTCGGCTTCTCCGCCGGCGCCAACCTCGCCGGCATCCTCGGCACCCGCGCCGACGAGGACTTCTACGCACCGCTCGATGCGACCGACCGCCTGCCGGCGCGACCGGCCTTGGTCGGCATGATCTATCCGGTGGTGTCACTGCGCGCGCCGCTCGACGGCACCCGCACGCGCCGGGAGCTCGACACCCAGGCCGACGCGGTCGAGGCCTATTCGGTGGAGCTGCACGTCGACGACGCCACCCCGCCGACCTTCCTCGCCCACGCCGCCGACGACCCCATCGCCGACGTCGGCCACAGCCTGACGATGTTCGACGCCCTGCGCGGGCACGGCGTGCCGGCGGCGCTGCACGTGTTCGCCCACGGCGGCCACAGCTGGGGCCTGGGCACGCCCGGCAGCGAGCCGGCCGACTGGCCGCGCCTGTTCGCGAACTGGGCGCGCGGCCTCGGCGTCTTCGACCCCGCCCGCGCCGACCCGCGCGACGCCCTTCCCGAGGACGACGAGGACGCCTGAGCGGCGCCTCCGTCTTCGTCTCCCGCATCCAGGACCGAACCCATGACTTCCCACCGCACCGCCCGCCTCGCCGTCCTCGTCGGCCTCGCCCTGGGCACCGCCGCGCCGCTGGCCTCCGCCCAGGACGCCGGCACCGCCGAAATGCGCCAGCTCATCGAGGCCCAGTCCGCGCAGATCCGCGCCCTGCAGCAGCAGCTCGCGGCGATGGACGCACGCCTGGCCGGAATGGAGGCCGCCGGCGCCGCCACCGCGACCGCACCGGCGGCGCCGGCCAGCCCGGAACAGGCGCAGGTCGCCGCCGCCATCGCCAGCACCCGCGACGACGCCGCCCTGCTGCGCATCCAGCAGGCCTCCGCCGGCGGCGGCGGCGGCGACGACACCAGCTGGCGCAAGGGCGGGCCGGAATTCCGCAGCGCCGACGGCCGCTTCCGCCTGCATCCGCGCGGGCGCCTGCTGATGGATTTCTCCAGCACCGACGGCTCCGCCTACGACGCGCGCAACATCAACGGCACCGAGATGCGCCAGGCGCGGCTCGGCATCGAGGGCGAGATGGGCGCGCTGGGCTACAAGCTCGACGCCGACTTCGCCGACAATGCGGTCACGGTGAAGGAGGCCTACCTGTCCTGGGACACCGACGCCCACGGCATGCCGCTGGAGTTCTACGCCGGCAATCGGCTCAAGGACCGCAGCATCGAAGGCGCGACCGCGCTGCCGCGGGTGCCGTTCATGGAGCGCAACGCGGTGGCCTCGGTCGGCTCGCCCGACAGCGGCTACTTCGGCCTCGGCGGCCAGGCCAAGCTGATCGGCCCGAGCTGGCACGTCAGCGTCGGCGTCACCGGCGACGATCTCGGCAGCGAGGGCGACGCCACCGATACCCTGGTCTACAGCACCCGCGCGCACTGGAATCCGGTCAAGACCGGCAGCGGCTTCGTGCACCTGGGCGGCTGGTACTTCGACGAGGAACTCGGCGCCGATATCGACCGCATCAACAAGGTCCCGCGCATCGGCCTGCACTTCAACGACGAGACCCGGGTCTCGGCCAGCTCGATCTCCGATACCACCCGCGACCACGCCTGGGGCGCGGAGCTCGGCGGCGTCTGGCGCAACCTGTGGGGCTTCGCCGAGGCCACCGAGCGCACCATCGACTCCAGCACCGAGGACTCGGTCGTGCAGAAGGCGCAGTCGGTCTACGGCGGCTGGCTGATCACCGGCGAGAAGCCGGGCTTCAGCACGCGCTCGGGCGTGTGGGGCACCACCCGCGTGCTGGATCCGGTGACCGAGGGCGGCTGGGGCGCGTTCGAGCTGGTCAGCCGCTACGACCACTACGACTTCAGCGACGCCGAGCGCGGCGGCACCGGCAACAGCGTGACCGTCGGCATGAACTGGTACCTCAACAACTGGTCGCGGCTGATGCTCAACCTGGTGCACTGGAAGACCGACAACCAGGTCGGCGCCTACCAGGGCGAGGACTCCGGGAACTCGCTCGGGCTGCGCGCGCAGGTCGTGTTCTGAGCCGGCGGGCTCCGGCAAGGCGCGCGCCGGCCGGAGCCCGCTTCCCCCGTACAGCCTTTGTGCGGCCCGCCGCGCCCGCTATACTCCGCCGTCTTTGATCCCCAACGGGCCCCTCCCGCCCGCCAGGTGCGCACGTGATCCGCGAAGATCTCAACTTCCTCAAGCGCTTCTCCATGGTCATCGGCATGCTCGTCGGCGTGGCGGTGATCCTCATCGTCATGGCCATGGTCGTGCAGCGTGCGGTCCCGCCGGAAGCCGATCCCAACGCGGCCACCCGCATCGAGCAGCGCCTCAAGCCGGTCGGCGCGGTCTACGCCGGCGCCACCGGTGCCGCGGCCAAGGCCGCCGCCGAGGAAGCCGCGCGCCAGGCCGCCGCCTCGCAGGTCGCCTTCGGCGGCAGCACCGACGGCCAGACCATCTACGACGGCGTCTGCGCGGCCTGCCACGGCACCGGCGCCGGCGGCGCGCCGACCCTGGATCCGTCGCACTGGACCGCGCGCATCGCCAAGGGCATGGACACCCTGCACACCCACGCGATCGAGGGCTTCCAGGGCGAAGCCGGCCTGATGCCGGCCAAGGGCGGCATGCCGTCGCTGACCGACGAGCAGGTGATCGCCACGGTCGACTGGATGGTCGAGCAGGCGCGCTGACCGCCGCCGGGCTTTTCCGCATCCGACGCCGCCTCCGGGCGGCGTCGTCGTATCCGCCCCACGGCCACGCATCGCGGCCGTCCGCAATCGCCGCCGCCATGACCCGTCCGCATCCGTACCTCCGCCGCCTCGTCCCCGCCCTGTTCGCCGCCACGCTCGCCGCCTGCGGCACGCCCGGCGCACCCGGCGCCGCTGTCGTCACCGCGCTGGGCGGGCTGCAGGATGCGCCGGCCGGCGCGGTCACCATCGAGGCGGTGGTCGGCGCCGACCTGCGCGACGGGCTGGGCGGCTTCTTCGTGGAGAGCGCGGCGGGCGCCGCCGATGCCGACCCGGCCACCGCCGAGGGCCTGTGGGTCCGCTGGAGCGACACCGGCCCGGCGCTGCCGCACGGCAGCCGCGTACGCGTGCACGGCGAGCTGCGGCGCGCGGCCGACGGCGTCGCCGAACTGGCGGCCACCCATGTCGACCTGCTCGGCACCGGCTCGCCGCCGGCACCGGTGGTGCTGACCGCACCGCCGGCGGACTGGGCGGCGCTGGCCGGCATGCGCGTGCGCGTCGACGCGCCGCTGACCGTCGGCGGCACCTATGGACTGGCGCGCGACGGCGGGATCGTCGCCGCCTTCGGCGGACGCCTGCCGGTGCCGACCGAGGTCGCCGCACCCGGCGCCGCGGCGGCGCGCGTGGCCGCCGACAACGCCCGCCGTCGCGTGCTGCTCGACGACGACCGCGGCGAGGCCACGCCCAATCCGGCGCTGCTGCCCCTGCCCGCCGTCGGCGCGCCGCTGCGCACGGGCAGCGTCCTGCGCGGCATCGAGGCCGTCTACGACCCGCGCGCGGGCGGCCGCCTGCGCCTGCTGCAGGCCCCGGCCGCGGTCGAGCAGGCGCCGCGCCCGGGCGTGCCGGCGGTCGCCGGCCCGCTGCGCATCGCCGCGCTCAACGTGCTCAACCTGTTCAACGGCGACGGCCACGGCGGCGGCTTCCCGACCCCGCGCGGCGCCGCCGACGCGGAGGCCTACGCGCGCCAGCAGGCCAAGCTGGTCGCGGTGCTCGCCGCCATGGACGCCGACCTGGTCGCGCTGATGGAGATCGAGAACGACGGCAGCGGCGCGGACACCGCGCTCGCGCGCTTCGCCGCGGCGGTGGCGGCGGCGACCGGCCACGACTGGCGCGCGCTCGATGCCGGCGCCGGTCCCGGCACCGATGCCATCCGCGTCGCCCAGATCTACCGCGCCGACCGCGTGCGCCCGCAGGGCGCGCCGGCCACCCTCGGCGGCGGCCCCTTCGCCGACCGCAGCCGCATGCCGCTGGCCCAGGCCTGGCGTGCGCTGGACGCGGACGGCCGCGCGCAGGGCGAGGCCTTCGTGCTCGCGGTCAACCACTTCAAGTCCAAGGGCTGCGGCCGCGCCGCCGGTGCCGAGGCCGACCAGGGCGACGGCCAGGGCTGCTGGAACCCGACCCGCGTCGACAGCGCGCGCCGGGTCGATGCCTGGCTGCGCAGCGACCCGACCGGCAGCGGCGGCGCGCGCACCCTGCTGGTCGGCGACCTCAACGCCTACGCGCAGGAGGATCCGCTGCGGGTGCTGCGCGAGGCCGGCTGGCGCGACGCCTTCGCCGACGACGCGGGCGCGGCGGAGTTCGACTACAGCTTCGTCTACGACGGCCAGGCCGGGCGCCTCGACCACGCGCTGGCATCGCCGGCGCTGGCGCCGCGGCTGCGCGGCGCGGCGCACTGGCACGTCAACGCCGACGAGGCCGGCGCCTTCGCCTACGAAGGCTGCGCGGCCACCTCCTGCGCCGGCCCCTGGGCGGCCTCCGACCACGACCCGCTGCTCATCGGGCTGGATCCCGCCGGTCCCGCACCTGCGCGGATCGGGCGCTGAAAACGGCGCTCCCGGCGTCGATCTGCGGGCAATCGGCTATCATCGCGCCATGACGCCGGATACCTTCCCGACCGCTTCCACCAGCTTCCACCTGCCCGGCCCGGCCGGCGCGCTGGAGGTCGCCGTGGACCTGCCGGACGCCGACTGCGAGGCCCGTCCCGCCGTGGCGGTGTTCTGCCACCCGCTCTCGACCGAGGGCGGCAGCATGCACAACAAGGTGGTCACCATGGCCTGCCGCGCGCTGCGCGAGCTGGGCGTGGCCACGGTGCGCTTCAACTTCCGCGGCGTCGGCGAGTCCGAGGGCGCGTTCGACAACGGCCGCGGCGAGACCCTGGACCTCATTGCCGTGGCCGAGTGGGTGCAGCAGGTCGCCCCGGAGCGCGCGCTGTGGCTGGGCGGCTTCTCGTTCGGCGCCTACGTGTCGCTGCTCGGCGCGCGCAAGCTGCCGGTGCGGCAGATGATCTCGATCGCGCCGCCGGCCGGACGCTGGGACTTCTCCGCGGCGCTGCCGCCGGATGCGCCATGGCTGGTGATCCAGGGCGAGAGCGACGACGTGGTCTCGCCGCAGGACGTCTACGAGTGGATCGACGACCTGCCGGAGAAGCCGACCCTGGTGAAGATGCCGGAGGCCGACCACTTCTTCCATCGGCGCCTGCTCGACCTGCGCGGCGCGATCAAGAACGGCGTGCGCAAGAACCTGCCGCCGGCGGCCGACGGCGCCGCCTGAGGATGCGCACGGTTCCGCGTCCCGCCGCACGATGACGCCGTCCGCCGCCTACGATGCCGGCGTCGCCGCCGGCCGCTGGCAGGACGACCCCGCGCAGCGCCCGGCGCTGGCCGAATTCGACCGCATCGCCGCCATGCTCGCCGGGGATGCGGCGCCGCGCGGCCTGCTCGCGCGGCTCGGCCTGCGCGGCCGGCCGGAGGCGGTGCGCGGCCTCTACCTCTGGGGCGGGGTCGGCCGCGGCAAGACCTTCATGATGGACCTGTTCTACGCGCAGGTTCCGATCGAGAGGAAGCGCCGCGCCCACTTCCACGGCTTCATGCAGGACGTGCACGCGCGCCTGCGCGAACTGGAGGGCGAGTCCGACCGCCTGGCCAAGGTCGCCGACGAGATCGCCGCCGAAATCCGGCTGCTGGCACTGGACGAGTTCTTCGTCTCCGACATCGGCGACGCGATGATCCTCGGCCGCCTGTTCGACCGCCTGTTCGCGCTCGGCGTCACCCTGGTCACCACCTCCAATACGCCGCCGGCCAATCTCTACAGGGGCGGCCTGCAGCGGGCGCGGTTCCTGCCGGCGATCGCGCTGCTCGAGCGCCACTGCTGCGTGCTGGAGCTGGTCAGCGACCAGGACTACCGCCTGCGCGAGCTGACCCAGGCCGAGGTCTACCGGGTGCCGCCCGGCGAAGAGGCCGACGCCGCGCTGCGCGAGCGCTTCGACCGCCTGACCCGCAACTGCAGCCACGACGGCACGCCGCTGACCATCAACGGCCGCGAGATCGCGACCGTCGACCACTGCGACGGCGTGGCCTGGTTCCGCTTCGAGGCGCTCTGCGAGGGCCCGCGCGCGGTCGCGGACTACATCGAGATTGCGCACCACTTCCACACCGTCATCGTCAGCGGCGTCCCGCGCTTCGACGGCGGCAACGACGATCCGGCGCGGCGCTTCGTGCACCTGATCGACGAGCTCTACGACCGCCAGGTCAACCTGCTCGCCTCCGCCGCCGCCAGCCCCGTCGAGCTCTACGCCGGCGACCGCCTCGCCGGCGAGTTCGAACGCACCGCCTCGCGCCTGATCGAGATGCGCAGCGCCGAGTACCTCGCGCGCGAGCATCGCGGCTGAGGACGGGCACCTCCGCGGGGGCGGCGCCAGCCGCGACCGGCGCCCTGTGGGAGGGGTTTCGGCCCCGATGGCCCGCCGGCCCGCCGGTCCCGGCTGAAAGCCGCTCCTACGGGGTGGCGACTGCCGGGCGGGCTCAGGCCCACGCCGCCAGGGTGGCGCGGACGGCGTCGCGGTAGCCGGCGCCGAACAGGTTGAGGTGGTTGAGCAGGTGGTAGAGGTTGTAGAGGCCGGCGCGCCCGCGCCAGCGCGCGTCGATGCCGGCGGCGGCCTGGTAGGCGTCGAAGAACCGCTGCGGCGGGCTGCCGAACAGGGTCAGCATGGCGAGGTCGGTCTCGGCCCAGCCGTGGTGCGCGGCGGCGGCGTCGATGAGGGCGAGGTCGCCGTCGGCGCAGCCGTGCAGGTTGGCGGTCCACAGGTCGCCGTGCACGAGCGACGGCGGCTGCGCCGGCACGCGCGCGGGCAGTGCGGCGCAGAGCCGTTCGACCGCGCCCGCGTCGCGTGCGTCCAGCAGGCCAGCATCGCGCGCGCGCCGGGCCTGCGGCAGCAGGCGGCACTCGGCGAAGAAGCGCCAGCCGTCGTCCATCGGCGTGTTGGCCTGGGCGCCGGCGCCGCACCAGCCGTCGCGGTCGAGCCCGAAACGGGCGCCATGACGGGCATGCAGACGGGCGAGACCGGCGCCGGCGCGCGCCCACGCCTCGTGGCCGGGGCGGCCGCGGCCGAGGTCCTCGAGCGCCAGGGCGTCGTCGGCCACCGCCAGCACCGCCGGCACGCGCAGTGCGGCGGCGGCGGCGAGCAGGCCGAGCCCGTGCGCCTCCATCGCGAAGAAGCCTCGCGGCGCCGCGCGCCGGTGCTTGACCACGGCGCGGCGGCCGTCGCCCAGCGCGATCCGGTGCAGACCGTCGCCGAGCGCGTCGATGCGGGTGCGGAGTGCGCCGTCCATGCGCGCAGTCTCGGCCATCGGAGCGCCCGCTGCAGGCGATTGACCGCCGCGCCCGCGGCGGCGTAACGTCCGTCCGCCGAGGTTTCCATCGCTTCATGCAAATGGAGCGATGGACTAAGAGGGAATCCGGTGCGACTCCGGAGCTGCCCCGCAGCGGTATGTGGAAACGAACGCCGTCACGTCGCGCGCCTCCCGCGCGCGTCGCAAAGGCACTGGGCGCCCCGCGCCCGGGAAGCGACGGCCTAGGTGGGCGCTGCCAGCGCCCGTGTCCACGAGCCCGAAGACCTGCCCCGGCCGCGGCGTGCGGCAGCACGTCGCGTCATGCCGGGCATCCCGCGGGGGAGGCGCCGGCGTGTGGACACCGCGGCCTGCGCCGGTGCGGTGCCGCGCGCCTGCATGCCTTCGCGGCCCGGTCCATCGATCGCATCGTCGGAGTGCATCCATGTCCCTCGTCACCCTGTCCGGTTTCCCCCGCATCGGCCGCCGCCGCGAACTGAAGAAGGCGCTGGAGGCCTTCTGGCGCGGCGAGACCGACGCCGCCGCCCTCGCCGCCACCGCCGCCGCACTGCGCCTGCGGCACTGGCGCCTCGCCCGCGCGGCCGGCGCCGACGTCGTGCCGGTCAACGACTTCTCGCTGTACGACCACGTCCTCGACACCGCGGTGCTGTTCGACGCGGTGCCGGAGCGCTTCCGCGCGCTGCAGGCGCAGGACCCGCTCGCCGCCTATTTCGCGATGGCGCGCGGGCACAAGCGCGACGGCCTCGACCTGCGCGCGCTGGAGATGACCAAGTGGTTCGACACCAACTACCACTACATCGTCCCCGAGCTCGACGCGCACACCCGCTTCCGCCTGGCCGGAGACAAGCCGCTGGCCGAGCTGCGCGAGGCGCGCGCCGCCGGGCTCGCGGCGCGGCCGGTGCTGCTCGGGCCGGTCAGCTTCCTGCTGCTGGCCAAGACCACCGACGGCAGCGAGGCGCTCGACCTGCTCGACGGGCTGCTGCCGGCCTACCGCGACCTGCTCGCCGCCCTGCACCGCGAGGGCGCCGAGTGGGTGCAGCTCGACGAGCCCTGCCTGGTGCTGGACCTGTCGCCCGCGGCGCGCGCGGCCTGCCTGCGCGCCTATGCCGCGCTCGCCGATGCGGGGCCGAAGCGGCTGCTCGCCAGCTACTTCGGCGCGCTCGGCGACAACCTCGGCCTCGCCGCCGAGCTGCCGGTGGACGGCCTGCACGTGGATCTCGTGCGCGCGCCGGACCAGCTCGACGCGGTGCTCGACACCCTGCCCGCCGGCCGCGTGCTCTCCGCCGGGGTGGTCGACGGCCGCAACGTCTGGGCCAGCGACCCGGATGCGGTGCTGCCGCGGCTCGAACGCGCACGCGAGCGCATCGGCGCCGGACGCCTGTGGATCGCGCCGTCGTGCTCGCTGCTGCACGTGCCGATCGACCTCGACGAGGAGACCCGGCTCGACCCGGAAGTCCGCGCCTGGCTCGCCTTCGCCAGGCAGAAGATCGCCGAGTGCCGCGACTATGCCGATGCGCTGGCCGGCGCCGCGGTGCCGGCGCTCGACGCCCGCCGCCGCGCCCTGGCCCGCCGCCGCGTGGCGCCGCAGGTGCGCCGCGCGGACGTGCGCGCACGGGTCGCCGCGCTGACGCCGGAGGCGTCCAGCCGCGCCAGCGGCCACGCACAGCGCCGCCGCGTGCAGGACGCGCGCCTCGCCCTGCCGCCGCTGCCGACCACCACCATCGGCTCGTTCCCGCAGACCGACGCCCTGCGCCGCGCGCGCGCCGACAACCGCGCCGGGCGCCTGCCCGACGCCGGGTACCGGCGCGTGCTCGAGGCCGAGGTCGAGCGCGTGGTGCGGGCACAGGAAGCGCTCGGCCTCGACGTGCTGGTGCACGGCGAGCCCGAGCGCAACGACATGGTCGAGTACTTCGGCGAACAGCTCGACGGCTACCTGTTCACGAAGCAGGGCTGGGTGCAGAGCTATGGCTCGCGCTGCGTGAAGCCGCCGGTGATCGTCGGCGACGTCGCGCGGCCGGCGCCGATGACCGTGGCCTGGTCGACGCTCGCGCAGTCGCTGACCCCGAAGCCGATGAAGGGCATGCTCACCGGGCCGGTGACCATGCTGCAGTGGTCGTTCGTGCGCGACGACCTGCCGCGCGCCGAGGTCTGCCGGCAGATCGCGCTGGCACTGCGCGACGAGGTGCTCGACCTGGAGGCCGCCGGCATCGGCATCGTGCAGATCGACGAGCCGGCGCTGCGCGAGGGCCTGCCGCTGCGCCGCGCCGACTGGCCGGCCTACCTCGCCTGGGCGGTGGAAGCCTTCCGCATCAGCGCCGGCGGCGTCGCCGACGAGACCCAGATCCACACCCACATGTGCTACGCCGAGTTCAACGACATCATCGAGGCGGTGGCGGCGCTGGACGCCGACGTGATCTCGATCGAGACCAGCCGCTCGCGGATGGAGCTGCTCGGCGCCTTCGCCGACTTCCGCTATCCGAACGCGATCGGCCCCGGCGTCTACGACATCCACTCGCCGCGGGTGCCGGAGCAGGCGGAGATCGAGGCCCTGCTCGCGCGCGCGCTGGAGGTGCTGGCCCCCGACCAGCTGTGGGTGAACCCGGACTGCGGGCTCAAGACCCGCGGCTGGGCGGAGGTCGAGGGCGCGCTGCGGCGGATGGTCGCCGCCGCGCATGCGGTGCGCGCGCGCCTCGCGGCGACCGCCTGAGCCGGCCGGGCCGGCCACGACGCGGCCGGCCCGGCCTGCGACATCGGGTCGCATGGGCGACGGCGCAGGCCGCTGCTGCAATGGCGGGCGCCACCGATCCGCCTCACCGCGATGCCACCCGTCCGTCTCCTCTGCCTCGCCGTCGCCACCGCCCTGCCCGCCGCCGCGCTCGCCGACCAACCTGCCGCCGAAGAGGCCAGGATCGAGCGCATGGACACGGTGGTGGTGACGGGCGTGGCGCCCTCCTCGCCGCTGACCTTCGTCACCGACCCGAAGCAGCCGCGCCAGCCGGTGCCGGCCAGCGACGCCGCCGACTACCTCAAGACCATTCCCGGGTTCGCGGCGATCCGCAGCGGCGGCAGCAACGGCGATCCGGTGCTGCGCGGCCAGTCCGGCTCGCGACTGTCGCTGCTGGTGAACGGCGGCGCCATGCTCGGCGCCTGCCCGGCGCGCATGGACGCGCCGAGTTCCTACATCGCGCCGCAGAACTTCGACGCGCTGACCGTGATCAAGGGCCCGCAGACGGTGCTGTGGGGGCCGGTCGCCTCCGCCGGCACCGTGCTGTTCGAGCGCGAGACCGAGCGCTTCGACACGCCCGGGGTGCGCGCCCAGGGCAGTGCCCTGGTCGGCAGCTTCGGCCGCAACGAGCAGACGCTGGACGTCGCCGCCGGCGGCCCCGCCGCCTATGCCCGCCTCAACGCCAACCGCTCCGAGCAGGACGACTACGAGGACGGCGACGGGGAGACGGTGCCCTCGCTGTGGCGCAAGTGGAACGCGGACGCCGCCTTCGGCGTCACGCCCGATGCCGACACCCGCATCGAGCTCAGCGCCGGCGCCGGCGACGGCAAGGCGCGCTACGCCGGGCGCGGCATGGACGGCACCCGGTTCCGCCGCGAGAGCCTCGGCCTGCGCATCGAGAAGCAGAACGTCGGCGGCGTGCTCGACGCCGTCGATGCGCGGGCCTACTACAACCACGCCGACCACATCATGGACAACTACGGGCTGCGCGAGCCGGACCCGACCGGGCCGATGCCGACGGCGATGCTCGCCGCGGTCGACCGCCGCACCGTCGGCGCGCGCGTCGCCGCCACCTTCCGCTGGGATGCGACCGAGCTGGCGACCGGGGTCGATGCGGAGCGCAGCGACCACCGCAACGGCACCGCGATGCTGCCGGGCATGGCCAACGGGTGGGATCCGGACGCGCGCTTCAGCCGCGTCGGGGTGTTCGGGGAAGCGCGCGTGGCGCTCTCGGCGCAGGACCGCCTGGTCGCCGGTGCGCGCATCGATCGCGCCGCGGTCGCCGACCGCCGCGCCACCGTCGGCGGCATGGACATGGGCGGCGACGACGGCATGGGCGGCGGCATGGACATGGGCATGGACGACGGCATGGCGATGGCCATGCCCAATCCGACCGCCGGCCGACGCCGCGAGGACACGCTCACGGCGGGCTTCCTGCGCATCGAGCATGCGCTCGCCGGGACGCCGGTGCAGGTCCATGCCGGCGTCGGCCGCAGCGAACGCATGCCCGACTACTGGGAGCTGTTCTCGCCCACCCTCGGCCCGGAGGGCGCGGTGAACGCCTTCGCCGCGGTGCGGCCGGAGACCACCACCCAGCTCGACCTCGGCCTCACCTACCGCAGCGCCCGCGCCGAGGCGTGGGTGTCGGCCTACGCCGGACGCCAGGACGACTTCATCCTGTTCGACTACCTGGCCGGCGGCGCGATGGGCGACACCACCCGCGCGCGCAACGTCGATGCCGACATCCGCGGCGGCGAACTCGGCGGCAGCATGCGGCTCGGCGCGGCCTGGACCGTCGACGGGTCGCTCGCCTACGCCTGGGCCGGGAACCGCGACGACGGCGAGGCCCTGCCGCAGATCCCGCCGCTGGAGGCGCGGCTCGGCGTGGCCTGGGCGCGCGGGCCGTGGTCGGCCGGCGCGCAGGTGCGCGGGGTGCGCGCGCAGGACCGGGTCGCCACCGGTCGCGGCAACGTGGTCGGGCGCGACCTCGGGCCCTCGAAGGGGTTCGCGGTGACCTCGGCGAACGCGGCCTGGCGCGTCGACGCGCGCTGGACGCTGGCAGCCGGCATCGACAACCTCTTCGACCGCCGCTATGCCGAGCACCTCAACCTCGCCGGCGACGCCGGCTTCGGCTATCCGGCCGAACCGGTCCGGATCGGCGAGCCCGGCCGTACGCTGTGGGCCCGGGTCGACTTCGGCTACTGACGGCATGACGTTCTCCACCGTGCGTGACCTGTTCCTCGCCGCGGTCTTCGCCAGCGGCATCGCGGGCGCGGCCGAGGTCGAGCCCTGGCCGCTGCCGGCCACCGGCCGCGCCGCGCAGCCGGACCTGGTCGCCGCGCCGGGCGGTGCGCTGCTGTTGAGCTGGCTGGAGCAGGACGGCGACGGCCACCGCCTGCGACTGGCCCGCGGCGACGGCACCACGTGGGCGGCCCCGGTCGAGGTCGCGCGCGGCGGGGACTGGTTCGTGAACTGGGCCGACACGCCGCACGTGTGGGCGCTGGCCGACGGCTCGCTGTGGGCGCACTGGCTGCGCAGCACGGGACCGGGGCGCATGGACTACGGCATCGACATGGTCCGCTCCGGCGACGGCGGCGCGAGCTGGTCGGCGCCGGTCGCCGTCGACACCGAGCGCGCGCCGGGCGATCGCGGCTTCGTGACCTTGTGGGCGCAGGACGCCTCGACCCTCGGCGTGGCCTGGCTCGACAGCCGGCAGAAGGCCGCGGCGCGCGCCGGCGGCGAGCACGCGCACGCCGGGCACGAGCATGGCGGCGGCGCGCCGATGATGCTGCGCGCGGCGCTGTTCGACGGCGACGTCCAGCGTCGCGGCGAGTGGCCGCTGGACGCCTCGACCTGCGACTGCTGCACCACGGCCTCGGCGGCGACCTCACGCGGCCAGGTCGTGGTCTACCGCGGGCGCAGCGCCGACGAGATCCGCGACATCCGCCTGGTGCGCTTCGCCGACGGCGCCTGGACGGCGCCGGTCGCCGTGCACGAGGACGGCTGGAAGATCGCCGGCTGCCCGGTCAACGGGCCGGCGGTGCACGCCGAGGGCCTGCGCGTGTGGGTGGCCTGGTACACCGAGGCCGACGGCGAGCCGGAGCTGCGCCTGGCGCGTTCGGACGACGCCGGCGACCGCTTCGCCGCGCCGGTGACCGTGGCGCGCGGGCCGCAGGTGCTGGGACGGGTGGCGCTGGCCGGCGACGCCGACGGCGTGCGCCTGGCCTGGCTGGAGTCGGATGGCCAGGGCCAGCGCCTGCGCCTGGCCCGCTACGACGCGGCGCTGGCGCACGCGGACAGCGTCGACGTCGCCCGCCTCGCCGCCGCCGGTCGCGCCAGCGGACTGCCGCGCCTGGCGCTCCGCGACGGCATCGCCCATCTGGTCTGGACGGACGTGGTCGACGGCCGGCCGGTGCTGCGCGGCGCACGCGTGCGCTGAGCCTGCGACATCCGGTCGCATTGGCCGGCCGCGGCGGCTGCCCGAAGCTGCGCGCCCCGCAGCCAGCGCCTCCCCCATGCCCGTCATCCGCCGTTCTCCGCTCGCCTCCGCGGCCCTCCTCGCCGTCGCCGCCCCGGTGCTCGCCCAGCAGGTCGACACGGACGCGCGCCGGCTCGACCGCATCGACGTCGTCGGCAGGCGCGCGGGACTGGCCGCGCCCGCGGGCGGCGGCACCCGCCTCGACATCGACCTGAAGCCGCTGCCGGCCAGCGTCAGCGTGATCGACCGCGCGCTGATGGACGAACGCGGCGTGCGCAGCACGCAGGAGGCGCTGTACGGCATCCCCGGGCTCACCGTGGCCGCGCCGCCCGGCAACGGCAACGCGGTGACCTATCGTGGCTTCTCCGGCAGCCAGATCAGCCAGCTGTTCAACGGCATCGACGTGCAGTACGCCTCCATCGCCGCACGCCCGGTGGACGGCTGGATCTACGACCGGGTCGAGGCCATCGGCGGGCCGTCGAGCTTCCTGCACGGCGTCGGCGCGATCGGCGGCGCCATCAACTACGTGACCCGGCTCGCGCAGGCCGGCGTCGACGGCGGCGAGGCCATGGCCAGCGTCGGCAGCTTCGACAGCCAGACGGTCGCCGTCGGCGGCAACCGCACGCTCGGCGGCGCCGACAGCGGCCACGCACTGCGCGTCGATGTCGCGCACAGCGCCACCGACGGCTACGTCGACCGCAGCGAGCGCGAGAGCTGGACCGCCGCCGCCTCGCTGCGCACCCAGCTCACCGCCGCGCTGGCGCATACGCTCGCCGTCGAGCACCAGATCGAGGACGCGCAGCGGCCGTACTGGGGCACGCCGGCGGTGGCCGATGCCGACGGCCGCCTGCAGGTCCTGCCGGGCAGCGCGTTCCGCAACTACAACGTCGCCGACGGCCATTACGGCCAGGACGTGACCTGGGTGCGCTCGCTGACCGAATGGCAGGCAGGCGCCGACGCGCGCCTGGGCAATACGCTCTACCACTACGATGCGCTGCGCGACTACCGCAACGTCGAGACCTACCGCCCCGGCGCCGACGGCGGCGTCGAGCGCTCCGGCGCGCTGCTGCAGCGCCACGACCAGGAGGTCTTCGGCGACCGCCTCGAATGGCTGCAGGCCGGCCGCATCGGCGCGCTGCCGACGCAGTGGAGCCTCGGGCTCGATGTCGCCTTCAACCGGCAGACGCGCTTCCCGCGCTCGGTCTCCGGCACGCTCGACACGGTGCCGGTGGACGCGGTGACCCCCGGCAACTTCTACGACGTGCCGGGAATGGCCCCGGGCTTCGAGCCCGACCGCACCAACCGCCTGCACAGCCAGGCCCTGTTCGTGGAGAACCTGACCGAACTCTCCCCGCGGCTGTCGCTGCTGACCGGCCTGCGCCACGACCGCATCGACCTCGACGTGGTCAACCACCGTGCGCCCAGCGCGACCAACCCGGCGCGCTTCGACCGCCGCTACAGCCCCACCACCGGGCGCGCCGGCCTGAGCTTCGCGCTGACCCCGGCGGCGAACCTCTACGCACAGGTCGCCACCGCGGCGGACCCGCCGGCCGGGATCCTGTCGACCGCCAACCTCGGCACGCTGCAGGACTTCGACCTCACCACCGGGCGCCAGGTCGAGGCCGGCGCCAAGGTCGACCTCGGCGCGCGCGGCTGGGCCACGCTCGCCGGCTACCGCATCGTGCGCGAGGACCTGGCCATCGCCGACCCCGACAATCCCGGGCAGACCCTGCCGGTCGGCCAGCAGTCCGCGCGCGGCGTGGAGGCGGCCTTCTCGCTGCAGGCGCATCCGCGGCTGCGCATCGACGGCAACCTGGCCTGGGTCGACGCCAGCCTCGACGAGTTCGTGCAGACGATCGACGGCGTGTCGGTGTCGCTTGCCGGCAACCGGCCGTCGAACACGCCGGCGCGGGTCGGCAACCTGTGGCTGCGCTGGACGCTGGCGCCAGACTGGTCGCTGGGCATGGATGCGCGCGCGGTGTCGGCGCGCTTCGCCGACCAGGCCAACACGCTCGAGGTCGGCGGCTACACGGTGCTCGGCGCCGACCTGCGCTGGCAGGCGAGCGCCGCGACCTCGCTGACGCTGCGCGGACGCAACCTCGGCGACCGCACCTATGCGCAGTACGTGACCGGCACGCCGATGCTCTACCTCGGCGAGCCACGCACGCTCGAGCTGAGCCTGCGCACCGCGTTCTGAGCCTGAAGACGAGAACCGTTCTCGCCTAGACTGGGCGGCTGCTCCGTTCCGAGACGCCGTCCATGCTCCGTCGCGCCGCCCGCTTCCTGCCCATCGCGCTCGCCCTCGCCGCCTCCACCGCGACCGCGCAGCCGCGCCTCGACCAGCCGGCGGCGCCCTCCATCGCCGACCGCGCCGTCGCCGGCTACCGCTACGAGCGCTTCGAGCTGGCGTCGCTCGACGGTGCGCGCCACTACCGGGTGCAGGTGGCGATCCCGGACCGGCCCGCGCCGGCCGCCGGATTCCGTTCGGTGTGGCTGCTCGACGGCAACGCCGCGTTCCCGGCGATCGCCGATGCCGATGTCCAACGGCTGCTGGCGAGCGGCGACGCGCCGGTGATCGTGGCGATCGGCCCGGCGACGGGGCTGCGCCTGGACGTCGAGGCCCGCGCCTTCGACTACACCCCGGCGGCGCCCGGCGGCGGCCCGGAACCGGACCCGGACCGGCCCGGCCGCACCGTCGGCGGCGCGGAGGTCTTCTTCGCCCTGCTCGAGGACGCCATCCGTCCCCGGGTCGAGGCGCTGGCGGCGCTGGATCCCGGGCGCCGCACGCTGTGGGGCCATTCCTACGGCGGCCTGTTCGTGCTGCACACGCTGATGGCGCATCCGCACGCGTTCTCGCACTGGGTCGCGGCGAGCCCCTCGCTGTGGTGGCAGGACGGCCGCATCCTGGCCGCCGCCGCGCGCTGGGCGGGACCGGCATCGCCCGCGGCCGAGCACGTGCTGGTCCTGCACGGCGGCGACGAGCACGCCGATGCGCAGCGTCGCGCCGGAATCCGGGCTGCCGCCGATCCGCGTGCCGCCGAACGCGCACGCCGTCTCGCCGCCGCGCCGGCCGACGCCGGGCCGGCGCTGGTCGAACGCCTCGACGCCCTGGCCCGGGTCGACGCGACCTACCGCACCCTTCCCGGCCTCACCCACGGCCAGACCCTCGACGCCAGCGTGCCGGTCGCGCTGGGGTTCTGAGAGGCGGTGGGACGGGGGTGAGGCGGTGGTGGTGGGGCGGGAATGGGGAATCGGGACCTGAGGCGTCGTGCGGTGCCCGTGGCTCCCCACGCGACCGACCTCCTGTAGGAGCGGCTTCAGCCGCGACCGGCGCCACGCCCCACGCCGCCGCGTCGGGGGCTGAAGCCCTCCCACATCGGGTCGAGGCGAGAACCGCCGCGCGAGGCCGTTGCGCGAAGGGCGGTGGTGGTGGGGCGGGAAGGGGGAACCGGGACCCGAGGCGTCTTCCGGTGCTGTGGCGCCCCACCCACCCGGCCTCCTGGGGGAGGGGCTTCAGCCCCGACTGCGCCCCGCGCTGATGCAAACCTCCGTCGCGGCTGAAGCCCCTCCCACAGCGCGTGCCGGGTCGCGGCAGAAGCGTGCCGTGGATGCGCACGGCGCTCCGAAGCGTGACCGGATCGACTCAATCTTCCGCGGCGGCGGCCGATAGCGGGGCGTTCTCCGGCGGTCCGCCCAGGGCGGAGCCGGCCCCTCCCTTCCGTCCTGCCCGGAGCCCGACATGCTCGAAGCCATCCTCTGCGCAGGCGTGCTCGCGCTGGCGCTGACCGTGGCCTGGCTGCTGGCGGCGGTGTCGCGGCACAAGGCCCGGGCCACGGAACTCGAAGGCGACCTGGAGGCAGCCGAGGCGAAATGCCGCCAGGTGCAGCAGACCATGCAGCAGGCGCTGCTCGAGGCGCGCCGCCCGGTCGTGGTGGCGCCGTCGGCACCGCCGCCGCGCCGCCTGCCGCGGGCGCAGCCCGCCGCGGAGGGACAGCGCCCGGACAAGCGCATCGTGGTGGAGGTCAGCGCGCCGGACGCCACGCCCTGGCGCATGGTGATCGACCGCCTCGGCGATGCGGCGCGCATGCTGGTGCAGGCCTCGGCCGGCGACGACCTGCGCGGCCTGCACGGCTGGAACGGGCACGGCGACGTGCGCTTCGCGTTCGGCGTGGCCGGTCCCTATCCCTATCCGACCCTGCCGACGGTGCGCGAAGGCGCGACCGGCACCACGCGCAGCGAGACCGGCGCCAGCCGCGCGCTGCTGCCGGTCGAGGAGCTGATCCGCAAGGCGCGCCTCGACGAGCTGCAGGCCAACTACCTCGGCGGCGCCTTCCGCCAGCTCGCCGCGCTGCGCGAGGCCGCGGCCGGCGTCGGCCACGCCGCCGGCCTCCCCGACCACGAGCGCCGCGCGCTGCTGCGGGCGCTGGAGGCATGTGACCTGTACCTGTGCAAGTTCGTCGAGCTCGTCGAGCCGGAGGCCAGCGGCGCCTTCGCGCCGCCCTTCGACGTCGACAGCGGGCTGCTGCCGGCGCCGGGCCCGCAGCCGCTCAACGAGCTCTACCAGCGCCTGGACGGCCCCGCCGCCGGCGCCTGTCCCAATTCGCCGCTGGCCCTGGCCGGCGACGGTGCGCCGCCGCGGGTGTGGCGGGTCGACGCCGCCCAGGCGCATCCCGACGGCGGCCATCCGCTGGAACCGGTCTACGAGGCGCGCACCCCGCGTGCGCCGATCACCGTCCCCGCCGCCGCCCTGCATCCCGTCGCCGCCGCCGGCTGAGCACCGCCGGCCGGCGTCGCACGCCGCCACAAGACGACGGACGGTCGCGCGGTCGCAGCCGGCGAGACCCTCGGCGGTGAAACTGCCCGTCCTGCGCGCCGCGACTGGCTCCGCGGATGCGGCCGAACCGTCATCGCCGGGCGCGCCCCGGCGCATCCAAGAATGCCGCAAAGCCGCCTGCCACGCGCCTTCCCGGGCGAAACAGGCAGTTGGCCGCCGAGGCCGGACGAGCACCAAATCTTGTGTTGACCCCCCGGGGGGACCCCACTATCTTGGGTGCCCAGCACGCCGGCAGGCCTCGACCGCTGGCGTTACCGATGGCGCTCGCAGCACGCGATCGCACCGGCCGCCGGGGGACGGCCGCGCGATCCGTCCATGTCGGGCGCGACCGCGCGGCCTGCCGCGCCCGCTCCTCATCCTGTCGCCTCCACAAGGACCGAGACCATGAATCCCGACGCCGTCGCCGCCCCGTCGTCCGCGCCCGAGACCGCTTCCGCCCCGCCGGCCGCCCCGGCCCGTGGCGAAGCCCCCGCGTTCAACCTGACCGCGCCGCATTCGGCGACGGCGATGACCGTCACCAAGCGCAACGGCTCGCGCGAGCCGGTCGATCTCAACAAGATCGTGCGCGCGATCGGCCGCAGCGCCGAGGGCCTGTACGAGATCGACCCGATGCGCGTGGCCACGCGCACCATTTCCGGCCTCTACGACGGCGCCTCCACGCGCGAGCTCGACGAGCTGTCGATCCGCACCTCGGCGCTGCTGATCGGCGAGGAGCCGGAGTACGGCCGCCTCGCCGCGCGCCTGCTCGCCGCCTACATCGACAAGGAAGTGGCCGGCCAGGAGATCCACGCGTTCTCGCAGTCGGTCGCGCGCGGCCACGAGCTGGGCCTGATCTCCGACCGCCTGCTGAACTTCGTGCAGACCAATGCGCGCAAGCTCAACGACGCGATCGACAGGGAGTACGACAAGCGCTTCGACTACTTCGGCCTGCGCACGCTCTACGACCGCTACCTCGTGCGCCACCCGACCGCGCGCCACGTCATCGAGACCCCGCAGCAGTTCTTCATGCGCGTGGCCTGCGCCCTGTCGGAGGACGTGCAGGACGCGCTGGCGCTGTACCAGCGCATGGCCTCGCTCGACTACATGCCCTCGTCGCCGACCCTGTTCAACGCCGGCACCAGCCACGAGCAGCTGTCGTCGTGCTTCCTGCTGGATTCGCCGACCGACACGCTGGAGTCGATCTACTCGCGCTACGCCGACGTGGCGATGCTGTCGAAGTTCTCCGGCGGCATCGGCCTGTCCTACACCCGCGTGCGTTCGCGCGGCTCGCTGATCAAGTCCACCAACGGCCACTCCAACGGCATCGTGCCGTGGCTGAAGACGCTGGATTCCTCGGTCGCGGCGGTGAACCAGGGCGGCAAGCGCAAGGGCGCGGCCTGCGTCTACCTGGAGCCGTGGCACGGCGACGTCGAGGAGTTCCTGGAGCTGCGCGACAACACCGGCGACGAGTCGCGCCGCACCCACAACCTCAACCTCGCCAACTGGATCCCCGACCTGTTCATGAAGCGGGTCGAGGCCGACGGCATGTGGTCGCTGTTCGACCCGAAGGCGGTGCCGGAGCTGACCGACCTGTGGGGCGAGGCCTTCGAGCGCGTCTACGAGCAGGCCGAGGCCAAGGGCCTGGCGGTGCGCCAGGTCAAGGCGCGCGAGCTGTACGCGCGGATGATGCGCACGCTCGCCGAGACCGGCAACGGCTGGATGAACTTCAAGGACAAGTCCAACCGCGCCTGCAACCAGACCGCGAAGCCGGGCAACGTGGTGCACCTGTCCAACCTGTGCACCGAGATCCTCGAGGTCACCTCCCAGTCGGAGACCGCGGTGTGCAACCTCGGCTCGATCAACCTCGGCCAGCACGTCGAGCGCGCCGAGTCGGGCGCGTACTACTTCGACTACGACAAGCTCGCCGAGACCGTGCGCATCGCCGTGCGCCAGCTCGACCGCGTCATCGACCTCAACTTCTACCCGATCGACACCGCGCGCCAGGCCAACCTGCGCTGGCGCCCGGTCGGCCTGGGCGCGATGGGCCTGCAGGACGTGTTCTTCAAGCTGCGCCTGCCGTTCGACTCGGACGCCGCGCGGGCGCTGTCGGCCAAGGTCGCCGAGGAGATCTACTTCCACGCGCTGTCGGCCTCCAGCGAACTGGCGCAGGAGCACGCGCCGCACCCGTCGTTCAAGGACACCCGCGCCGCCCAGGGCGAGCTGCAGTTCGACGCCTGGGGCGTGGTGCCCGCCGACGCCGCGCGCTGGGACGCGCTGCGCGAGCGCATCAAGGCCACCGGCCTGCGCAACTCGCTGATGATCGCGATCGCGCCGACCGCGACCATCGCCTCGATCTCCGGCTGCTACGAGTGCATCGAGCCGCAGGTGTCGAACCTGTTCAAGCGCGAGACGCTCTCGGGCGACTTCATCCAGATCAACAAGTACCTGGTCGCCGAGCTCAAGAAGCTGGGCCTGTGGACCGCCGAGCTGCGCGACCGCATCAAGCTCGCCGACGGCTCCATCCAGGGCATCGCCGAGATCCCCGAGTCGCTGCGCCTGGTCTACCGCACCGCGTGGGAGCTGCCGATGCGCTCGCTGATCGACATGGCCGCCGACCGCGGCGCCTTCATCGACCAGTCGCAGTCGCTGAACCTGTTCATCGAGAGCCCGAACATCGGCCAGCTGTCGTCGATGTACATGTACGCCTGGAAGAAGGGCCTGAAGACCAGCTACTACCTGCGCTCGCGCCCGGCCACCCGCATCGCCAAGACCACGGTGTCCTCGCCGGCCAAGGCCGCCATCGACCAGACCCAGGCCAACGCGGCGGTGGTCTGCTCGCTGGAGAACCCCGAGAGCTGCGAGGCCTGCCAGTAAGACGAGGAGCGGGCGGGCAGGAGTGGGGAACGAGGGCTGCGGCCCTCGGCACCGCACGACCTTCCGCCGCCTCCCGCGCAGCGCCGTCGGCCCCGCCCGGCTGCGCCTCCGCCACACCACTGCATTCCGGTAACGCCCATGAACGCCAACCTCACCGAGACCGCGGCCGCCGCCGCGTCCCACGCCTCCTCGCCCGCGCCCCGGGCCCGCCAGATGCTGCTCGATCCGGGCTTCGAGCTGACCCTGCGCCCGATGCGCTACCCGCAGTTCTACGAGATGTACCGGAACGCCATCAAGAACACCTGGACGGTGGAGGAGATCAACTTCCAGATCGACATCACCGACCTGCACTCGAAGATGACGCCGGCCGACCGCCACCTCATCCATCGGCTGGTCGCGTTCTTCGCCACCGGCGACTCGATCGTGTCCAACAACCTGGTGCTGAACCTGTACCAGCACCTCAACGCGCCGGAGGCGCGCATGTACCTGTCGCGCCAGCTCTACGAAGAGGCGCTGCACGTGCAGTTCTACCTGACCCTGCTCGACAACTACCTGCCGGATCCGGCCGAGCGCACCAAGGCCTTCGCCGCGGTCGACAACATCCCGTCGATCAAGAAGAAGGCCGAGTTCTGCTTCAAGTGGATGGACACCATCCAGAACCTCGACCGCATCGAGACCCGCGACCAGCGTCGCCAGTTCCTGCTCAACCAGATCTGCTTCGCGGCCTGCATCGAGGGCCTGTTCTTCTTCGCCGCCTTCGCCTACGTCTACTACTTCCGCTCGCGCGGGCTGCTGCCGGGCCTGGCCTCGGGCACCAACTGGGTGTTCCGCGACGAGAGCGCGCACATGGACTTCGCCTTCGAGGCGGTGCAGACCGTGCGCAACGAGGAGCCGGACCTGTTCGACGCGGAGATGAAGCAGCAGGTCTACGACATGCTGGCCGAGGCGATCGAGTGCGAGGTGCAGTTCGCCGAGGACGTGCTCTCCGGCGGCGTGGCCGGCATCTCCACCCGCGACATGCGCCAGTACCTGCAGCACTGCGCCGACAACCATTTCCAGCGCCTGGGGATGGAGAAGGTCTACAACGTCCGCAACCCGCTGCCGTTCATGGAGCTGCAGGACATGCAGGAGCTGACCAACTTCTTCGAGCGCCGCGTGTCGGCCTACCAGGTCGGCGTGCAGGGCGAGGTCGGCTTCGACCACGCGTTCTGAACGCACGCGGCGGGCGCCTTGGCGCGCCCGCCGATCCGGCGCCGCACCCGCGGCGCCGCGCATCGGACTCAAGTCGCGGCCAGCGCGGCCGATGACGGGGCGATCCTCCGAGGTCGCCGTCCATGGCCACCGCCCGCTCCGGTACATCCCCCGGCCCCGCCCGTCTTCCCGTGCCGACCCTGGCTGGTCGGCGGCGGCTGCGCGCGTGCCTGGCGGTGGCGGCGCTGGCCTGCGCGGTCGCGGCCGGCGGCGTCGCCGCGCAGTCGTTCCCGCTGCGCGGCTACGGCACCGCCGACGGCCTGCGCAGCCTCAGCGCCTCGTGCCTCGCCGAGGATGCCGACGGGGTGCTCTGGGTCTGCACCTACAGCGGCCTGTACCGGCACGACGGCGATCGCTTCGAGCGCATCGACGCCGCCAGCGGCCTGCGCGATGCGGTGATCCTGGACGTCGCGCCGGACCCCGCCGGCGGGCTGTGGATCGGCGGCGCCGCCGACCTCTATCGCTGGACCGGCGAGCGCGCCGAGCGCGTGGCCGGCGTCGACGGGCGCGGGCTCGCGGCGGATGCCGGCGCCAGCATCGCGGCGCTGGCCGACGGCGCGGTGGTGCTCAGCGGCGAGCGCGCGCTGCGGGTCGTGGCCGACGGCGCCGGCGGCTGGCGCACGGGGCCGCTGTTCGACGCCGCCACCGAGGCCGCGACGCCCGCGCTGCGCAGCCTGGGCGCGGTGTATGCCGACGGCGGCGCGCTCTGGTTCGGCTGCGGCGAGGGCATCTGCCGCCGCGCGGAGGACGGTGCGATCGCGACCTTCGGCCCCGCCCAGGGCGTGGCGGCGGACACCTGGACCGACTTCCTGCGCGACCGCGGCGGCCGCCTGTGGGCGCGCAGCCCCCTGCACGTGGCGGTGCTGGAGCCCGGCGCCGCGGCCTTCGCCGAGCGGCCGCTGCCGGTCGCGCTCACCACCACCACCAGCAACCTCGACATCGTCGAGGACGCGGCCGGGCGCATCCTCACCCGCACCGACAGCGGCCTGGCGCGCTGGGCGGATGGCCGCTGGCAGGTCTTCGACGCCCGCAACGGCCTGCCCGACGGCGCCGCCACCGCGCTCGCGAGCGGGCGCAACGGCCAGCTGTGGATGGCCTACCCGGGCCACGGCGTCCTGCGCTGGCTCGGCTACGGCCGGATCGAGAACTGGGACGCCACGGTCGGTCTCACCGGCACGCCGACCTGGTCGATCCTGCGCGACGCCGACGGCCGCATGCTGATCGGCAACAACACCGGCGGTGGCCGCATCGACCCTGCGGCCGGCCGCGTGGTCGACTGGCAGCTCGGCGGCGACACGCCCGCACGCACCGTGGTCGGGCTCACCACCGGACCGCGCCAGGCGCTGTGGGTGACCCTGTTCCGCGGCCAGCTGCTGCGCCGCGACGCCCGCGGTACCGCGCTCGTGGCGACCCTGCCGCACCGGATCAAGCGCGCCTTCTTCGACCGCGACGGGCGCCTGTGGCTGTGCACGCTGCGCGGCGTGTACCGCATCGACGACCCGCTGCGCGACGGCACGCCGCGCCGGGTCGAGGACGTGCCCGAGGTCGGGTTCGGCGATGGGATGCAGGACGCCGCGGGCCGGGTGTGGCTGGCCGGCAAGCCCGGCCTGTTCCGCTACGCCGACGGGCGCTGGACGCGCATCCGCGTCAGCGGCGACGTCCCCAGCCAGCGCTTCGACAAGCTGTCGGTCGGCAGCGACGACGTGCTCTGGGTCAGCGTCGACAACGCCGGCCTGTTCCGCGGCCGCGTCGACGGCGATGCGCTGCGGCTCGAGGCGGTCGACGATCCGCTGCTGGCGCAGAGCCTGCCGTACTTCATCCGCCACGACGTGCGCGGCCGGCTCTGGGTCGGCGGGAGCATGGGCGTCGACGTCCACGCCGATGGCCGCTGGGCCCACCTCGGCCAGGCCGGCGGCCTGGTCAGCGACGACGTCTCCGAGGGCGCGTTCTTCGCCGATGCCGACGGCTCGGTGTGGATAGGGACCTCGCTCGGCGTCACCCACGTGCTGGAACCCGAGGCGCTGTTCGCCGGCGCCCCGCTCGAGGTGCGCATCGCCCGCGCCGAACGCGGCGGGCAGCCGCTGGACGACGGCGCGGTGCTGCCCTGGGGCCGGCAGGCGGTGCGCCTGACCCTGTCGACCCCGGGCGTCGTCGGCAGCGACCTGCTGCGCTTCCGCTACCGCCTGCGCGGGCGCCAGGACGACTGGATCGAGACCGGCGCGCGCACGCTGGACTTCCCGGTGCTCGAGTCGGGGCAGCAGGTGATCGAGGTGCAGGCGATCGACCTCGGCCGCCGCCTGCGCTCCGGGGTGACGCACTTCGCGTTCCGGATCGCGCCGCCGTGGTGGCGCAGTCCGCCGGCGCTCGCCGCGTGGAGTGCGCTGGGCCTGCTCCTGCTGGGCGGCCTGTGGCGCTGGCGCGTGCGCCGGATCAGGACCCGCGAACGCGAACTCGAGGCGCTGGTCGCGGCGCGCACGCGCGAGCTCGAGGACGACAAGCGCGCGCTCGAGCAGGCCCGCGCCGCGCTGCAGGTGCAGGCCACGCACGACAGTCTGACCGGGCTGCGCAACCGCGCCGGCATCCTCGCCGCGCTGGAGCAGGAGTGCGCGCGGGCGCGGGCGGGCGGGCAGCCGCTGGCGGTCGCGCTGATCGACCTCGATCACTTCAAGCGCATCAACGACACCCACGGCCACCTCGCCGGCGACGCGGTCCTGGTGCAGATCGCGGCGCGCCTGAGCGCGCGCATGCGCGGCTCGGACACGGTCGGCCGTTACGGCGGCGAGGAGCTGCTGGTGGTCCTGCCGGGCCTGGTCGCGCCCGCCGGGGGCCGCCTGCAGGCGCTGCACGAGGCGGTGTGCGGCAGCCCGATGGAGATCGAGGGCGAGAGCCTGCGCGTCACCTGCTCGATCGGCGTGGCCTGGCTGCGCGCCGGCGACGCGCCGACCGCGCTGCTGCGGCGCGCCGACGCGGCGCTGTACCGCGCCAAGCACGCCGGCCGCGACCGCGTCGTCGCCGAGACCGCGGCCGACTGAACGCGCCGGCTCAGCCGCGGCCGGCGCCGAGGTGGCGCACCCGCGGCGGCGCCGGGTCGCGGTGCAGGGCGTGCAGGCGCGCCTGCAGGCGGCGCTCCTCGCCGGTGACGCGCTCGTGCTGGCGCAGGTGCTCCAGCCACGAGCCCAGCACGAAGGATTCCTGGTACAGGCCGGGCTCGGCCATGTCCTCGAACAGCCGCCATTCGAGCGCGCCGTCGCGGCGCCGGCTGCGGCCCAGGGTGCGCACCAGGTCGAGGAATTCGGCGCGGTCGGCGGCGTCGATGCGGTACTCCACCGTCACCAGCACCGGGCCGTGGTCGTCGGCATGCCCGGCGGCCACCGCCGGCTGCGGCCAGTGCGCCGAGGGCGCCACGTCCAGGCCCTCGGCCGCGGCCAGGCGGAAGCGCGTCGCCCACAGCGCGGCCACGACCGCACCGGCCGCGGCGGCGAGCAGCGCCCACGGCACGCCCGCGCGCTGGGCCAGCGCGCCCCACAGCAGGCTGCCGCTCGCCATGCCCAGCGAGAACACCACGATGTAGAGCGACAGCGCGCGCGCCCGCACCCACGCCGGCACTGCGCCCTGGACGGCGATCTGCAGCGAGGACAGCACGCTGATCCAGCCCATGCCGTTGGCCAGCAGCACCAGGCCCAGCGCCGGCACGTTGCGCAGCAGGGCGAGGCCGACCAGGCTCGCCGCGCACAGCAGGGTCGCGGCGAGCACCAGGCGGTCGCGGTCGACGCGCGCGCGCAGCCGCGGCAGCACCAGGGCGCCGCCGATCGCGCCGACGCCGATGCAGCCGAGCAGGACGCCGAAGGTGCCCGCGCCGGCGCCGAGGCTGCCGCGCACCACCACCGGCAGCAGCGCCGGCATCGCGCTGGCGAAGACGAAGAAGCTCGCCGCCTTCCACAGCACCGCGCGGAAGGCGCTGGCCTGGCCGGCGTAGCGCAGGCCGGCGCGCAGCGCCCCGGCGAAGCGCTCCGGCGGCAGCGTCGACACCCGCGCCTCGCGCTTCCAGCGCCACAGCACCAGCACCACGCCGAGGAAGGACGCCGCGTTCAGCGCGAAGGCCCAGGCCGCGCCGGCCTGCGCCACCACCAGGCCGCCGAGCGCGGGCCCGATCGAGCGCGCGATGTTCATGCTCACCGAGCCCAGCGCGACCGCCGGCGCCAGGAGCGGACGCGGCACCAGTTCCGGCGTGGTCGCCGCCTGCGCCGGCATCGCCAGTGCGGCGCCGGTGCCGAGCGCGAAGGTCAGCGCCAGCAGCGCCCACGGGCCCAATGCGTCGAGGTGCGCCAGCAGGGCCAGCGCCGAGGCCACCATCAGCATCCACAGCTGGGTCGCGATCAGGTAGCGGCGGCGGTCGACGATGTCGGCCAGGGTGCCGGCGAGCAGGGCGAACAGCACCACCGGCAGGGTGGTCGCCGACTGCACCGCGGCCACCATCAGCGGCGAGGCGGTGCGTTCGGCCATGACCCAGGCGGCGGCGACGTCGTTGACCCAGGTGCCGATGTTGCCGACCAGGATCGCCAGCCACAGCGCGCGGAAGGTCGGCACCGCCAGCGGCGCCCAGGGCCCGCCGTCGGAGTTGGCGGGCGGCACGTCGGGGGTGTCCGCCGTCGGCTGCGGAGCTGCGCTCATGGCGGCCCCCTCAGAACGCGAAACAGGCGCAGCCGAGCGCGCCCCAGAACCCCCGCAGGTCGCCTGTGGGCACGTTCGCGTGCGCGGCGTGGCCATGGCCATGCACGCGGCAGCCGGCGCCGTGCGCATGCGCGCCGGCGACGGCGGCGCCGGCCTGGGCCAGGGTGCCGCCGCGGTAGCCGCCGAAGGCGTTGACCGGCGACCAGTCCGGCATCGCCGCCGGCAGCGGCGGCGCGTGCGCGGCGAAGCCGCCGGTGCCGTGCACCACGCGCCCGCCGACCACGGTCAGCACGCTGGTGATGTCGGCGATGTCGCCCTCCGGCACCGTGAAGTAATCCGCCGACAGCAGCGCCACGTCGCCGAGCTGGCCGGGCGCGATGCGACCCTTGTGCGCGTCCTCGGTCGAGAACCAGGCGCTGCCCTGCGTCCACAGCCGCAGTGCCTGCTCGCGCTCGAGGCGGTTGTCGTCGCCGTACAGCGCCAGCCCGCCGACGGTGCGCCCGCTGACCAGCCAGTGCAGCGCGACCCACGGGTTGTAGCTCGCCACGCGGGTGGCGTCGGTGCCGGCGCCGACCGCGACGCCGGCGTCGAGCATGCGCCGCACCGGCGGGGTGTGCGCCGCGGCCTCGGCACCGTAGCGCGCGACGAAGTACTCGCCCTGGAACGCCATGCGGTGCTGGATCGCGATGCCGCCACCGAGCGCGGCGACGCGGTCGATGTTGCGCGGCGAGATCGTCTCGGCGTGGTCGAGGATCCAGTGCAGGCCGTCGAAGGGGATGTCGCGGTCGACCTTCTCGTAGACGTCGAGGACGCGCTCGATGCTCTCGTCGTAGGTGGCGTGGATGCGGAACGGCCAGCGCTTCTGCGCGAGCAGCCGCACCACGTCCTCGAGCTCGTCCTCCATCGGCGCCGGCAGCTCGGGCCGCGGCTGGCGGAAGTCCTCGAAGTCCGCCGCCGAGAACACCAGCATCTCGCCGGCGCCGTTGTGGCGGAGCATGTCGTCGCCGGTGCGCGGCGCCAGCATGCCGGTCCAGCGCTCGAAGTCGTCGCGCTCGCCGCCTGCGTTCTGGGTGAACAGGTTGTAGGCGATGCGCACGGTCAGTTCGCCGTCGGCGTGCAGCTGGCGGATGATCGCGTAGTCGTCGGGATAGTTTTGGAAGCCGCCGCCGGCGTCGATGACCGAGGTCACGCCGAGCCGGTTGAGCTCGCGCATGAAGTGTCGCGTCGAGTTGCGCTGGTATTCGGCGGGCAGCTTCGGGCCCATTGCCAGCGTCGCATAGAGGATCAGCGCGTTCGGCCTGGCCAGCAGCAGGCCCGTTGGATTGCCTGCCCTGTCGCGCTCGATGCGCCCGCCTAGCGGGTCCGGAGTGTTCCTGTCGTAGCCGGTGGCGCGCAGCGCGGCGCGGTTGAGCAGGGCGCGGTCGTAGAGGTGCAGGATGAACACCGGCGTATCCGGCGCCGCGGCGTTGATCTCCTCGAGCGTCGGCAGCCGCCTCTCGGCGAACTGGTGCTCGCTGAAGCCGCCGACCACGCGCACCCACTGCGGCGCCGGCGTGCGCGCGACCTGGGCGCGCAGCATGGCCATGGCATCGGCGAGGCTGCGCACGCCGTCCCAGCGCAGCTCGAGGTTGTAGTTCAGCCCGCCGCGGATGAGGTGGGTGTGGCTGTCGTTGAGACCCGGTACCAGGCGCCGCCCGCCGGCGTCGATCACCCGCGTGCGCGGCCCGGCGAGGGCCAGCACCTCGGCGTCGCCGCCGACCGCGGCGACCCGGCCATCGGCGATGGCCACGGCGGTCGCCGCCGGACGCGCCGGGTCGAGCGTGGTGACGCGGGCGTTGTGGATGATCAGGTCGCTCATGCTCGGACGCTCGCTTGCGAAGCCGCGGTGGGCGAAGCCCGCGGTGAGGCCCGCCGCGGCGCCGGCCAGCACGCGCCGGCGCCCGGGATGGTCAATCGAAGAGGCCATAGCCGATCTCGTGGCAGTGGCGCGCGCGGCGCCAGGCATCCAGCGACCAGGCACCCGGCCCGAGCAGGGCGACGGCGAGCAGGGCGCCGGTCCACAGCAGCGGGTACTCGATGCCGCCGTGCATCCAGAACCAGCCGCCATGCAGGTTGAGGAGCACGGTCACGGCGAGGAAGGCGGCGCCGAGCAGCGCCGCGCGCCGCGTCCACAGTCCGAGGGCGACGCAGGCGCCGGCGCCGGTCTGGACCAGGGCCAGCAGCAGTGGCATCGGCGCGGTATGCAGCAGGCCGAAGCCCTGCAGCTCCTGCGCGAAGCCGGCGAGCCCGGGACCGCCGAACCAGCCGAGCAGCTTGCCCAGTCCGTGCGGCAGCAGCAGCGCCCCGGCCAGGCCGCGCAGCACCAGCAGGCCGGCCGGCTGCGCCAGCGCGGGTCGCGGCCTGGCGCCGGCGGACGCGTCCCGCGGGAGGTCGTGGTGCGGATGTGCGGCCATGTCGATGTCTTCCGTTACGACGCCGCGCGCGGCGGTGCGGGAACCAGTGGTGGGGCATCCGGGGGACGCGAGGACGCACTGTCGGCGTTCGCCCCGCCCCCAGGCTTGTATGCGCTTGCCGACCGCCGCGCCGGCCGGCGGCGTTTCAGGCACATGCGTCGGTAGTCGCGCGGCGTCATGCCGGCCAGGCGCCGGAAGCTGCGGGTGAAGTGGCTCTGGTCGAAGAACCCCAGCTCCAGCGCGATCGCCGCCACGCTGCGTGCGGGGTCGGCGAGCATCGGCATGGCCCATTCGATGCGCCGGCGCAGCACGTAGCGCATCGGGCTCTCGCCGGTGCTCTGGCGAAACCGGCGCGCGAAATGGAAGCGGCTCATGCGTGCCACCGCGGCGAGTTCGGGCAGGCCCATCGCGTCGCCGAGATGGCCGTCGATGTAGGCGAGCACCCGCGCCAGCGCCGCACCCGCCAGCCCGGGACGTCGCGCCGGCGCGCCGCCGCCGTCCGCTTCCGGCGCAGCGTCGGAACGGACGTCCACGTCCAGCGCAACCGGCGACTGCTCCATCGCGACCTCCATCACGGCACTGCGGGCGGCAGGCCGGCTGCCGAGGTCGCCCGACCGCGCGCACGCGTGGCGGCTCGGTCCAGGACGAACACCGCGCTGCGCCGGGTGTTGCGCGGCATGCGCCTTCCCCCGCGACCGGCGGGCGGTGGCGTAGCCGAGCGGCGATCGGCGGTGCGCAGGCACCCCGGCTCCGACGCCCGCACGCCACTCAGCCTGCGGCGGCCGGCACCGGCGTATTCAGCAGCTGCTGCTCCCACAGATAGGCGATGCCGCTGCCGGCGGCGTGCTGCTTGATCATCTCGGTCAGCGCGATCGCCGTCTCCTGTCGTGCCCAGTCGCGCTGCCATTCGGCCGCGACCGCCAGCCACGTCATCATGTTGGCGCCGGCGCGGACCATGCGCTGGATCGCGACCTCGTGCGCCTCGACCGAAACGGCACCCGAGGCATCGGTGACGGCGGTGACATCCCAGCCCTCTCCCAGCGCCTGGATCACCGGCATCGCAACGCAGATCTCGGTCCACAGCCCGGCGATGACCAGCTGCTTGCGGCCGGTCGCCTTGACGACATCGACGACGGCCGGGTCTTCCCAGGTGTTGATGAACGTGCGGTCGATCACCTCCTGGTCCGGAAACACGTCGGTGATCTGCGGAAAGATCAGGCCACCGCGCTCCGCGATCACGCTGGTCAGGATGGTGGGGACGCCGAACGCCTTGGCGGCCTTAGCCAGCGCCGTCGCGTTGTTCACCACCATCTGCGGCTCGTGGCTGTTGAGGTTGGCGAGCTGGTAGGGCTGGTGGTCGATCAGGACGAGGACGGAATCCTCGGGACGGAGCAGGGAATCGAGGCCGTTACGGAAGGTCATGGATGCGTCCTATGCTGGCGTTTGCGGGAGGATCGATCGCCGGCCGGCTCGCAGCGGAGCCGGCGCCGGACCGAGCACAGACGGTGACAGCCGGGTGCGCGGTCCGGTAGCGCCGTCCGGGGCCGAGCTGTGTCGCAGAACGGGGAACGCACGACGTGGACATCGAGGAACTGCGGACGTTCGTGGAAGTGGCCGATGCCGGAGGGGTCTCGCCCGCGGCGCGCCGTCTCGGCGTCTCCAAGTCCATCGTCAGCCGGCGGCTGGCCCGGCTCGAGACGGAACTCGGCGTCCAGCTCCTCGCGCGCACGACCCGCGGCTCCGGGGTGACCGAAGCCGGGACGGTGTTCCGCGACCACGCCGCCCGCGCCTGCGCCGAGATCGACCAGGCCAGGGAGACGATCCTGCCCGGGGGCGAGCTGTGCGGTCGTCTGCGGATCGCCGCGCCGCACTCGTTCGGACCCAGCCACTTCGCGCCCGTGTTCGCCGAGATGGCACGGCGCCACCCGCAGCTCCACATCCACACCCACTACAGCGACCGCCACGTCGATCTGGTCGCGGAAGGCTTCGACTGCGCGATCCGGGTCGGCTATCTCGAGGATTCGAATCTGCTGGCGCGCTGCGTCGGGCCGATCCGCGGCGTCCTGGTCGCCAGCCCGGCCTACATCGAGGCGCACGGGGCGCCGGGGACGCCGGAGGACCTCGCCGGCCACCAGGCCCTCATGCAGGGCACCGAGGCGTGGCGCTTCGTGGACGGCGAGCGGGTCGTCACGGTGCACCCGCAGGGCCGCTTCAAGGCCGACAACGGCCTCGCCCTGGTCGCCGCGGCGGTGGCGGGACTCGGTATCGCCTGGCTCCCCGACAGCCTGGTCCGTGAGCACCTGGCTTCGGGCGCGCTCGTTCCGGTCATGACGTGCCATCCGCCGCCCTCGGCGGGCATCTACGTGGTGCGTCCACCCAGCCCGCACCCGGTGCGGAAGGTCAGCGTCCTGACCGACCTGCTGCTCGAATGCTTCGCGGAGGTGCCGGAGCTGGCAGCCGCCTCCGGACGCTGAAGACCCCGCGCGCCGAGACCCGTGGCTGGATGCTGCGACCTGCAGCGCGTGCCGGTGCCGCCCGCAGTCGCGACGCCGCGACCCTCAGCCCCCGGCCCCCTCTGCCGACCGCGCGCCCGGCGCCGGATACCGGCGACGGTAGTCGCGCGGCGCCATGCCGACCAGGCGCCGGAAGCTGCGGGTGAAGTGGCTCTGGTCGAAGAACCCCAGTTCCAGCGCGATCGCCGCCACGCTGCGCGCGGAGTCGGCGAGCATCGGCATGGCGCATTCGATGCGCCGCCGCATCACGTACTGCATCGGGCTCTCGCCGGTGCTCTGGCGAAACCGGCGGGCGAAGTGGAAGCGGCTCATGCAGGCCGCCGCGGCGAGCTCGGCCAGCGTGACCGGGCCGCCCAGATGCATGTCGACATGCCGCAGCACGCGCTCGAGCGCGGCGCGACCGAGCCCCGGGGCCGGGCCCGGAACCGGCGCGGCGGCCGGCGCGATGGACGCCGCGGCCCGGGTGCCGGACGACGGGAGCCACGCAGGCGGGAGGACGGGTCGCGCGGACGGGACGGTGGCGCTGTACATGGCAGGTTCCCCGGCTGGGCGAGCTGCGCTGAGGCCGGAACAGGTCGGCCTCGGCGACCGCGGGGGCGGCCGGACGACGCACTCGGGACGGGTTCCATGCTCGGGCGAAGGCCTGCGGCCACGACACCCCGATTCGCGCAGGTCGCAGATCCCCCGTTCGGGGGATCACAGGACGTTCACGCCGCAGCGCGGGCGGCCGCGCGCGCTGTCTTCACCCTTCCGGGTGATTCGCGGGCAGGCCCGGTGGCCTATCTAGACCCGCTGCATCGCGCAGCGAGGACCCGCGATCCCATGACTGCGCCAGCACGAGGCATCGACGAAGGCGGACGTCCGTGCGGCCGCCGCGCGCGGGCGGCCGTCGCGGGCGCGCACACCGCAGCGCCGGAGCGCTGGCCGCTCCCGGTGCTGGCGCTCGCCGCCGCCGGCAACTGGATGCCGCGCGCCTCGGCCGCGGCGGGCGACGCCGGCGCGCGCTGGCTGGGCCTGCTCGCCCTGCTGGCGCTGGCCCTGCCCTGGCTCGCGCTGGCGCTGCGCGAACACCTGCGCACCCGCCGCCGGCGCCATCGACATGGCCAGGAGGCCGAGCGCGAGCGCGCGGCGCGGGCGCTCCACGACGCGCTGCTGCAGGACATCCAGGGCGTGCTGCTCGGCATCCAGGCCGCGGCCGACCGCATCCCGGCCGACGACCCGCTGCGCCGGCGCCTGGAGCAGGCCCTGGACCGCGCCGAGGAGGTCCTGGTGGCCAGCCGCGACCGCGCCCGCCAGCTGCTCCGCACGCAGGCGGCGGCGTCGGGCCTGGTCGCCGGGCTGGTGGCCGTGGGCGAGGAGCTGGCCCAGGACGGCGCGGTGCGCTTCCGGCATGCGGCCCGCGGCCGGGCGCGGGCGCTGGAGCCGGCGGTCCGCGACGCCTGCCTGCGCATCGGCCGCGACGCCCTGATCGCCGCCTTCCAGCGCAGCGACGGCCGCACGGTGCGGCTGCGCGTCGAGCACGCGCCCGAGGCGCTGCGGGTGCGCGTGCGTGCCGGCGCGGTGGCCGCCGACGCACTTGCCGGGTTGCGCGCGGACGCGGATCGTATCGGCGCCGAGGTCGCGGTCGAGCCGCAGCCGGACGGCGGCGCGGAGGTCGTGCTGCGCGTCGCGGCAGCGCGCGCCTACGCGCCACGGCGCGCGCGCTGGCGCTGGCCGTGGCGGCGACGAGGAGGCGAAGGACCATGAATTCCCCGATCCGGATCCTGGCGGTCGACGACCACCCGATGCTGCGCGAGGGCCTGGCGGCAGTCATCGACGGCCAGCCCGACATGCGGCTGGTGGCCGAGGCCGGCGACGGCCGCGAGGCGCTGGTGCAGTACGCCGCGCATCGGCCCGACGTGACCCTGATGGACCTGCAGATGCCGCAGATGGGCGGCATCGAGGCCATCGCCGCGATCCGCGCGCTCGACGCCGCCGCGCGCATCGTGGTGCTGACCACCTACCGCGGCGACGTGCAGGCCCTGCGTGCGGTCAAGGCCGGCGCCTCCGGCTACCTGCTCAAGAGCATGCTGCGCCGGGAGCTGGTCGAGACCATCCGCCAGGTCCACGCCGGGCGTCGCCGGATCCCGCCGGAGATCGCCACCGAGATCGCCGAGCACGCCGGCGACGACGCGCTGACCGCGCGCGAGGTCGAGGTCCTGCGCCGGGTCGCGACCGGCAACGCCAACAAGGCCATCGCCGTGCAGCTGGCGATCTCCGAGGAGACGGTCAAGGCGCACATGAAGCACATCCTCTCCAAGCTCGCCGCACGCGACCGCACCCACGCGGTCACCATCGCGCTCAAGCGCGGGATCTTCGAGGTCTGAGCGCGGCGCGCCGCTGCTCCCGGTCGCTCCCGTTCCGCCCCGCCATGGACGCCCTGCAGGCCCTCCTCGCCAGCTACGGCCTGACCGTGGTGTTCCTGTGGGTGCTGGCCGACCAGGGCGGACTGCCGCTGCCGTCCTACCCGATGATCGTGGTCGCCGCCGCGCTCGCGACCGATGCCGGCCAGCCGCTGTGGCCGATCGTCCTCGCCGCCGTGCTCGCCGCGCTGCTGGCCGATGGCGCCTGGTACTTCGGCGGCCGCCGCTTCGGCGCACGCCTGCTGCGGCTGATGTGCCGGGTCTCGCTGTCGCCGGAATCCTGCGTGCTGACCACGCGCGGCGTGTACGCGCGCTACGGCGCGCCGGCGCTGGTGATCGCCAAGTTCGTGCCGGGCCTGGCCGCGGTGGGCACCACCCTGGCCGGCGACAGCGGCACGCGGCTGCCGCGCTTCCTGCTGTTCGACGCGCTCGGCGCGCTGCTGTGGGCCGGCCTCGCGGTGGCGCTGGGCGCGCTGTTCCACGAGGCGGTGCGCGAGGTGCTGCTGCGGATCGAGGAGCTCGGCCGCTGGGGCGTCGTCGTGCTCGCCGCCACGGTGGCCGGCTTCCTCGCGGTGAAGTGGATCCGGCGGCGCTGGTTCCTGCGCCAGCTCAGGATGGCGCGGATCAGCAGCGAGGAGCTCAACCGCCTGCTCGCCGCCGATCCGCCGCCGGTGGTCCTGGACGTGCGTCCGGCCGCCGCGCGCGCGGCCAGCGGCTGGATCCCGGGCGCGGTGTTCGCGGCCACCGTCGAGGACGCCCGCACCCACGTGGCCGAGGAGGTGGTGGTCTATTGCGACTGCCCAGACGAGGCCTCGGCCGCGCTGCTCGCGCAGGCGCTGCGGCGGGCGGGTTTCCGCCGCGTGCGGCCGCTCAACGGCGGCTTCGCCGGCTGGGCCGCGGCGGGCTACCGGGTGGCGCGCGAGGCCGCCGGCCCGCTCACTCCGGAGCGATGAGCCGCGCCAGCGTCCCCGCCGCGCGCATGCGCGCGCGCCACCAGGCCAGCGCCTGGCCCTCCTCGCCGCTGCGCCAGGCGAGCCAGGCGGTCTCGGCGGGCTTGGGTTCGGCGACCTCGCGCTCGACCAGCCGCCCGGCCTCGATCTCCGGCCGCGCCAGGTGCTCGGGCAGGAAGCCGAAGCCCAGGCCCTCGACCTGCAGGCGCAGCTTGCTGCGCATGCCCGGCACGGTCAGCACGTCCTGGCCGAAGGCGAGACCGACGGTGCGCGGCAGCAGCCGGCGCGCCGAATCGGCCACCGCCACCGCACGGAAGCGCGCCAGCACGCCGCGCTCCAGCGGCATCGGTGCGACCGCCAGCGGATGCGTCGGCGCCACCGCGAACACCCAATCGATGCGTCCCATCGCCTCGGCGACGTAGCCGCCGCCCGAAGGCCCTTCGCCGACCGCGCCGACCAGCAGGTCGACGCGGCGGTCGAGCAGCGCCTCCCAGGTCCCCGACACCGCCTCCTGGGCGATGCGCAGGCGGGTGCGGTCGGCGATTGCATAGAACGCGGCGATGTCGGCGCGCAGGGCGGCGACGTCGAGCATGGAGTCCATGCCGATGGCGAATTCCGTCTCCCAGCCGGAGGCGACGCGACGCACGCGGTGCTCGAGGTCCTGCGCGGCCTTGAGCACGTAGCGGCCCTCGCGCAGCAGTTCCTGCCCGGCCGCGGTCAGCGCCACCCGCGGCCCCTGGCGCTCGAACACCTGCACGCCCAGGTCCTCCTCCAGCCGACCGACGAGGTAGGAGATGGTCGAGGGCACCTTGTGCAGCTCGCGCCCGGCGGCGGCGAAGGAGCCGCGGCGGTCGATGGCGTCGACCACCTGCAGGGCATCCAGGCTGATCCGCATCATTCGAAATTCTCGATCATTGGAGGCAAGAACCTTCGCTTCCGGAGCGGCGGGGCAAGGCGGATAGTGCGCTCCATCGGGATTCGGCGCCACGGCGGCGGTCGGGTCCGATCATCGAAACCATCGCATATCCAACCAGGAGATCGCCATGAACACCATCCGCAGGAGCCAGAGCCGGGGCCGCGCCGAGCACGGCTGGCTGAGCTCGCGCCACACCTTCTCCTTCGGCGGCTACTTCGATCCGCGGCACATGGGCGTGGGCCCGCTGCGGGTGATCAACGAGGACCGCGTGCAGCCGGGCCAGGGCTTCGGCACCCACGGCCACCGCGACATGGAGATCGTCTCCTACGTGCTCGACGGCGCGCTGGAGCACCGCGACAGCCTCGGCAACGGCTCGGTGATCCGCTACGGCGACGTGCAGCGCATGAGTGCCGGCAGCGGCGTCGAGCACAGCGAGTTCAACCACTCGGCGAGCGAACCGGTGCACTTCCTGCAGATCTGGATCGAGCCGGCCGCGCGCGGCATCGCCCCGGGCTACGAGGAGGCGCATTTCGACGCCGCCTCCAAGCGCGGGCGGCTGCGCCTGATCGCCTCGCCGGACGGCGCCGACGGTTCGGTGACGATCCACCAGGACGCACGCCTGTACGCGGCGATCCTCGACGGCGACGACCGCGTCGAGCACGCCCTGGGCAGCGGCCGCACCGCCTACGTCCACGTGATCCGCGGACGGGTGACGGTCGACGGCCAGCCGCTGGCGGAGGGCGACGCCATCACCGTCACCGGCACCGAGACCGTTGCGCTCGCCGAGGCCCGCGACAGCGAAGTGCTGCTGTTCGACCTGCCCGCCGACGGCGCCTGAGTCCGTCCAACTTCGAGGAGTCACGATCATGAGACATGTCCATACCGCCACCTATCCCGTCGGCCGTGCGCTGCTCGGGCTGCTGTTCCTCGTGTCCGGGCTCGGCAAGATCGCCGGCTTCGACGCGGTCGCCGGCTGGATGGCCGCGGCCGGCCTGCCGGTCGCGCCGGCGCTGCTGGTGGCGACCATCGCGCTGGAGACGGTCGCCGGCGCGATGCTGGTGCTGGGCGTGCGCCCGCGCTGGGCGGCCGCGGCGCTGGCCGTGTTCCTGGTGCCGACCACGCTGCTGTTCCACGCCTTCTGGAACGCCGGGGCCGAGAGCTACCAGACCGAGCTGACCAGCTTCCTCAAGAACGCGGCGATCCTCGGCGGCATGCTGCTGGTGCTGCGCCAGGAGGCGACGCGGACGGCCCCGGCGAAGGCCGGCTGAGGCAGCGCCGTCGCCCGCGGCACGCGGCGGCGTGCCGCGGAGTCGTTCCGGCAGTGGCCCCCGCTCAGCCCAGGTGCGCGCGCAGGAAGGCGTCGGTGCGCGCATTGGCCAGCGTCGCCGCCGCCGCGTCGTAGTGCGCGCCGCCGTTGCGGGCGAAGGCATGGCGGCAGCCGGGGTAGGTGTGGACCTCCACGTCGGCGCGGCCGGCCAGCGCCGCCACGATCGCCGCGCGCGCCGGCGGCGGGATGAACTCGTCGGCCTCCGCCAGGTGCATCAGCAGCGGCGCGCGGATGCCGTCGGCCTCGTCGAGGCGGGCTTCGGTCCCGCCGCCGTAGTAGGCGACCGCGGCGTCGACCGGGATGCGCGCGGCGGCGAGGAAGGTCATCAGTCCGCCCAGGCAGAAGCCCATGACGCCGACCCTGCCGCCCGCGCCCAGCAGCGTCCGCGCATGCGCGACGGTGGCCGCGATGTCGGCCACGCCCGCATCGAAGTCGAACGCGCGGTAGTAGCCCAGCGCACGCTGCCAGTCCGCCTCGTCGAGGTGCGAGAGTTCGATGCCCGGCGCGAGGCGCCAGAACAGGTCCGGGCACAGCGCGAGGAAGCCCTCGTCGGCCAGGCGCGCGCAGGTTTCACGCAGATCGTCGTTGATGCCGAAGATCTCCTGGACCACCACGATGGCGGCGCGCGGCCGCCCCCCGGGCTGCGCCAGCCAGGCGCCGAAGGCGCCGTCGGCGCCGGCGATGCGGATCATCGAGCCCATGCGGTCCAGCCTCGGCGGGCGTCGCGGGCGACGCGGAGCGGCGACCATGCGCCAGCCCCGGAAAGCCACGCTTGCATCGCCTTGCGCAAGGCACGGCCGTGCAAGCCCGGCCCCGCCCGCCGGTGCAGCCTCCGCACGGGCCGATCCGCCGGCGCACCGTCCTCGACGGGCTCCGCGCGCGCCGGCACGCCTGAGCGCATGCTTGTGCGAACCCGCCACCGGAGCCGTCGCCATGGGTCTTGTCCTCGCGCTACTCATCGGTCTCGCCGCTGGGCTGCGGGCGCTGCTGCCACTGGCGGTGGTGGCCTGGGCCGCGCAGGCGGGCGCACTCGACCTCGCCGGCAGCTGGCTGGCGTGGCTCGCGCACCCGGCGAGCGCGTGGATCCTCACCGCGCTGGCGCTGGGCGAGCTGGTCAGCGACACCCTGCCGTCGACGCCCAGCCGCACGGTGCCGCTGCAGTTCGGCACGCGCGTGCTCGCCGGCGCACTGGCCGGCGCGGCACTGGGCGCGGACGCGGGCATCTGGGTCGCCGGCCTGGGCGCCGGCGCGCTCGGTGCGGTGGCCGGCACCTTCGGCGGGCGCGCACTGCGCGCGCGGCTGGCCGCGGGCTTCCGCCGCGACCTGCCGGCGGCACTGGTCGAGGACGCGGTCGCGCTGGTGCTGGCCCTGCTGGTCGTGGCCGCAGCATGAGCCGGGCCTTCGACGCCATCGTGATCGGCGCGGGCCAGGCCGGCCCAGCGCTGGCCGGGCGCCTCGGCGCGGCGGGCATGACGGTGGCGGTGATCGAACGCAAGCTGTTCGGCGGCACCTGCGTCAACACCGGCTGCATGCCGACCAAGACCCTGGTCGCCAGCGCGCGCGCCGCCTGGGTCGCCCGCCGCGCGGCGGACTGGGGCGTCGAGGTGGAGGGTGGAGTCCGCGTCGACATGCGCCGGGTCAAGGCGCGCGCCGACAGCGTCGCCGGCACCGCGCGCGAAGGTCTCGAGCGCTGGCTGCGCGGGCTGCCCGGCTGCACCGTCGTGCAGGGTCATGCGCGCTTCGAGGACGCACGCACCGTGCGCGTGGGCGACCAGCGCCTCACCGCGCCGCGGATCTTCATCGACGTCGGCGGCCGCGCAGCGGTGCCGGCGCTGCCCGGCATCGACCAGGTGCCGACCCTGACCAACAGCGGGATCCTCGCGCTCGATACGCTGCCGCGGCACCTGGTGGTGGTCGGCGGCAGCTACATCGGGCTGGAGTTCGCGCAGATGTACCGGCGCTTCGGCGCCGAGGTCACGGTGATCGAGAAGGGGCCGCGCCTGATCGGGCGCGAGGACCCGGACATCTCCGCGGAGGTGCGCGCGATCCTCGAGGCCGAGGGCGTCGCGGTCCGCACCGGCGCCGAATGCATCCGCTTCGCGCCGCATGCCGATGGCGTGGCGGTCGGCGTCGACTGCGAGACGGGCGCGCCGGAGGTCGTGGGCAGCCACGTGCTGCTGGCGATGGGCCGCCGCCCCAACACCGACGACCTCGGCCTCGACGCCGCCGGCGTGGCCATCGATGCGCGCGGCTACATCACCGTCGACGACCGCCTCGCCACCAGCGCGCCCGGCATCTGGGCGCTGGGCGAGTGCAACGGCCACGGCGCGTTCACCCACACCGCCTACGACGACTTCGAGATCGTCGCCGCGAACCTGCTCGACGGCGGCGACCGCAGCCTCGCCGCTCGGGTGCCGGCCTACGCGCTGTTCATCGACCCGCCGCTGGGCCGCGCCGGCCTGACCGAGGCCGAGGCGCGCGCGACCGGGCGTCCGCTGCGCATCGCCACGCGGCCGATGTCGCGGGTCGGTCGTGCGGTCGAGAAGGGCGAGACGCAGGGGCTGATGAAGGTCACCGTCGACGCCGGAAGCGGCCGCATCCTCGGCGCGGCCATCCTCGGCACCGGCGGCGACGAGGCGATCCACGGCCTGCTCGACGTGATGAACGCGGGCCTGCCCTACACCGCGCTGCAGCGCGCGATGCCGATCCACCCGACCGTGTCGGAGCTGATCCCCACCCTGCTCGGCGACCTGCAGCCCGCGGAGTGAGCGGCGCGGCCGCTAGAATCCGCGGATGTCCTCGCCCCACGACTCCGGGCTCGGCCGCGCCACGGCCTACCCCACCCGCTACGACCCCTCGCTGCTGTTTCCGATCCCGCGCGCGGAGGGCCGCGCGGCGCTCGACCGCGGCGTGCTCGCCGGCATGCGCGGGGTCGACATCTGGAACGCCTACGAGCTGTCCTGGCGCACGCCGCGCGGCAGGCCGGTGGTCGCCATGGCCGAGTTCCGCGTGCCCGCCGACAGCAGCCACCTGATCGAGTCCAAGAGCTTCAAGCTGTACCTGAATTCGCTCAACGCGCACGCCTTCGACGGCGAGGAGGCGGTGCGCGAGACCCTGGCGCGCGACCTCTCCGCCGCCGCCGGCGGCGCGGTCGAGGTGACCCTGGTGCCGGCCTCGCGCTTCGGCGCGCTGGCGCTGGCCGAGCCGGAGGGCGAATCGATCGACGACCAGGACATCGACATCGACCACTACGCGCCGCCGCGGCCGGAGTTCCTGGCCGCCGATGCGGACGACGTGGTCGAGGAGACCCTGGTGTCGCACCTGCTGAAGTCCAACTGCCCGGTCACCGGGCAGCCGGACTGGGCCAGCGTGCAGGTCCGCTACGCCGGCCCCCGCATCGACCGCGCCGGCCTGCTGCGCTACGTGGTCTCGTTCCGCGAGCACTGCGACTTCCACGAGCAGTGCGTGGAACGGATGTACGCCGACCTCCACGCACGCTGCGCGCCGACGCGGCTGAGCGTCTTCGCGCGCTACACGCGCCGCGGCGGGCTCGACATCAATCCCTGGCGGAGCAGCGGGGACGCCAGGCCGCCGAACCCGCGCGGCGCGCGCCAGTAGCGGAGGCTGCGGCGCGCCTCGTCGCGGAGCGGCCGCGGCGCGACAATGCTCCATCCGATCCGGCCGCGCCGGATGTTTCGCGAGAGAGGACCGATGACCGCCACCGCCTTCGTCAGCCCCGACGAAATCCGCGCCCGCTTCGCGCGCGCGATGTCGGAGATGTACCGCAGCGAGGTGCCGCAGTACGGCACGCTGGTGGAGCTGGTGGCCGAGGTCAACGCGGCCACGCGCGCGGCGGACCCGGCGCTCGCGGCGCGGCTGGCGCGCAACGACGAACTCGCGCGGATCGACCTCGAGCGCCACGGCGCGATCCGCGTCGGCACCGCCGCCGAGCTCGCCACCCTGCGCCGGCTGTTCGCGGTGATGGGCATGGTCCCGGTCGGCTACTACGACCTCTCCGTCGCCGGCGTGCCGGTGCATTCGACCGCGTTCCGGCCGGTCGAGGCGGCGGCGCTGGCGGCCAATCCGTTCCGTGTGTTCACCTCGCTGCTGCGCCTGGAGCTGATCGAGGACGCCGCGCTGCGCGCGCGCGCCGAGGCCATCCTCGCCCGCCGCGACATCTTCACCGACCGGGTGCGGCGCCTGATCCAGCGGCACGCGGATGCCGGCGGGCTGACCGCGGACGAGGCGGACGCCTTCGTCGCCGAGGCGCTGGAGACGTTCCGCTGGCACGGCGAGGCGACCGTCGACGCCGAGACCTACCGCGCGCTGGCCGCAGCGCACCGCCTGATCGCCGACGTGGTTTGCTTCAGGGGCCCGCACATCAACCACCTGACCCCGCGCACGCTCGACATCGACGCCGCGCAGGCGGCGATGCCGGCGCGCGGGATCGCCGCCAAGGCGGTGATCGAGGGCCCGCCGCGGCGCCGGGTGCCGATCCTGCTGCGGCAGACCAGCTTCAAGGCGCTGGAGGAGCCGATCCTGTTCCTCGACGGCGACGGCCGCACGCCCGGCACGCACACCGCGCGCTTCGGCGAGATCGAACAGCGCGGGCTCGCGCTCACTCCCGCCGGCCGCGCCCGCTACGACGCTTTGCTGGCCGAAGCGCGCGCCGACAGCGGCAGCACCGACGCCGGCTACGCCGCGCGGCTGGAGGAGGTCTTCGCCGCCCTCCCCGACGACGCGGACGCGCTGCGCCGCGAGGGTCTGGGCTACTTCCGCTACGAGCTCACCGCGGCCGGGCGCGCGGCGGCGGGCACGGTCGCTCGCGACACGACGCTCGACGAGTTGGTGGCGCGCGGCCTGGTGGTCGCCGATCCCATCGTCTACGAGGACTTCCTGCCGGTCAGCGCGGCCGGGATCTTCCAGTCCAACCTCGGCGGCGGCGAGCAGAAGGCCTACGCCGCCAACGCCAACCGCGCCGCGTTCGAGGCCGCGCTCGGCGCCGCGGTGGCCGACGAGTTCGCGCTGTACCAGGCCCTGCAGGACGACTCCATCGCCGCGGTCCGCGCGGCGCTCGGCTGACGCCGCTGCGCCGCGCCAGCGGCCGCGGGCGGCCGCTCAGATGACCTGGCCTCCCGAGACCTCGATGCGCTGACCGGTGATCCAGCGGTTGGCCGGTCCGAGCAGGCCGGCGATCATCGGACCGATATCGTCGGGCACGCCGACCCGTCCGAGCGCGATCATGCCGGCGAACTGCGCGTTGAGGTCCGGGATGTCGCGCACGGCGCCGCCGAGGAAGTCGGTCTCGATCGCGCCGGGCGCCACGGTGTTGACGGTGATGCCGCGACTGCCGAGTTCGCGGGCCAGGCACACGCTGAGGATCTCGACCGCGCCCTTGGCCGCGCAGTAGGCCGAGAAGCCGGGATGGGTGACGCGGGTCAGCCCCGACGACAGGTTGACGATGCGTCCGCCGTCGGCGAGCAGGGGCAGCAGCGCCTGGGTGAGGAAGAACACGCCCCTGACGTGGACGTCGAACAGCGCGTCGAACTGCGCCACCGTCGTCTCCGCGAAGGCGGCCATCTCGCCGTGGCCCGCGTTGTTGACCAGGTGGTCGAAGGTGTCGCGCCCCCACGCCTCCCGCAGCGTCGCGCCGACCTGCCCGGCGAACGCCGCGAACGTCGGCACGTCGCCGGCGTCCAGCGGCAGGGCGACGGCCCGCCGGCCGAGGGCCTCGATCTGGCGGACGACCTCGCGCGCCTCGGCTTCGCCGCTGCGGTAGGTCAGGATCACGTCGCCCCCGTTGCGGGCGATGCTCAGGGCGGTGTTGCGGCCGAGGCCGCGGCTGGCGCCGGTGACGAGAGAGATGGTGGTCATGCTGGGCTCCTTCGGGATGAGGTGGTGTCGTTGCGACAGGACCAGCATCGGCCGGTGCCTTGGCCCGGGGTTGCTGCTTCCTCGGGTGTTCTTGCTCATTCCTCCGGTGGCGATCCGGCACCGCCGCGATCCGCCGCCCATGCATGCTGGCCGGCACGGCAGTGGCGGCCCGGAGCGCGGGATGCGAAGTTCCGCGCGGCCACTGCGCGGGCGGCAGCAGGAGCGGTTCCATGGGTCCTGCGTCGGGTGCGGGACCTGGCCGCGGGCCGCCGATCCGGAGTGCGGGTGTTACCGACCCACGGACGCCACCGCGGCATGCGCGGTGGCGGTGGGGATGCGTCTGTCGATCGCCCGGCCGCTGCCGGCGGTCAGCAGCGCGCGAGCATGCGGTCGACCATGGCCGGGGCGCTGCCGAGGTAGTGCGCGGGGTCGGTGAGCGCGCGCAGCCGCTCCAGGCCCAGCGGCACGGCGACCTCCTGCATCTTCGAGAGCGCCTCGAACAGCGACTGCCCCGACTCCACGGCACGGCGGCAGCCGGCATACACCAGGTCGTGCGCCGCCTGGCGCCCGGTCAGTGGCGCCAGGGCCATCATCACCGCTTCGGCGACGATGAGGCCGCGCGAGGCGTCCAGATTCGCGCGCATCCGCGCCGCGTCGACCTCGAGTCCCGACAGCAGGAAGGCCGCCTGCGCCAGCGCACCCGACGCCAGCGCAAAGCTCTCCGGCAGCGCGCTCCACTCCAGGTGCCAGGCACCGGTGGCGCGTTCGAAGTCGTGCACCAGCGCGTCGAGCATGAGGCCTGCGTGCTGCCGCACCATCCGTGCGCACGCCAGGATCAGCTCGCAGGAGATCGGGTTGCGCTTCTGCGGCATGGTGCTGGACGCGCCACGGTGCCGCACATACGGCTCGGCCACCTCGCCGAGTTCGGTGGTCATCATCACCGACACGTCGAATGCGATCTTGCCCAGGCTTCCGCAGATCATGGCCAGCAGCTGGACCACCTCGGCCATGCCGTCGCGCGCGGCGTGCCAGGTGATGTCCGCTACCCCGAGCCCGAGGTCACGCGCCAGTTCCGCCTGCACCGCCAGGCCAGCGTCGCCCAACGAGGCCAGGGTGCCGGATGCGCCGGACAGCTGCACGACCAGCACCCGCGGCCTGGCCTGCGTCAGGCGCTCACGGTGGCGCACCAGCCCGCTCAGCCACACCGCGGCCTTGTAGCCGAAGGTGATCGGCAGCGCGTGCTGGAGGTGCGTGCGCCCTGCCATGGGCGTCTGCCGGTGCGCAGCCGCCAGTGCCCGCAGTGCGTCGATGGTGTCGTCCAGTCGGTTCTCGACCAGGCCCAGCGCCTCGCGCACCTGCAGCACGCGCGCGGTGTCCATCACGTCCTGCGTGGTGGCGCCCCAGTGCAGGTGGCGCCCGGCGTCCTCCGCGGCATCGGCGAGCTGCTCGACGATGGGCAGGACGGGATAACCGACCAGCGCCGTCTCGTGGCGCAGCCGCTCCATGTCGAAGACGTGGTGCGCCGCCGCCCGCGCGATGCCCTCGGCCGCCGCCTCGGGAACGATGCCGAGCCGCGCCTGCGCCGCGGCCAGCGCGACCTCCACCTCGACGCAGCGCCGGACGAAGGCATCGGATCCGAAGACCGCGCGCATCCCTGCATCCACCAGGCTGTCGCCGAACAGCGGCGAGTCCACCAGCGATACCGCGCTCATGGCAGCGGCGCCGCGCCGTCCAGCGGTGCGTCGAGCATCGCGTGCAGCCGGATCATCCGCCGGGCGCACAGGCTCTCGACGACGAAGCAGGCGCTGACCGCGACCATCAGCGCCAGCCCCAGCCCGCCGGTCGTGAGCAGCGCGACGACGAAGGCCGCGATGACCGGGCCGTCGCCCGAGAGGGCCCCGGACGAGCCGACGACAGCGATGAGGCTGGTCAGGCCGAACAGACAGGCGGCGACCAGCAGCATCTCGGTCTGGCGCAACTGCAGGCGGAGGCGCCGCCGCGCGATGACGAGCACCTGCACCGGATCGGCATAGAGTGCAGGAAGCCTCGGATCGGTCGTGGACCGCCACGCGCTGAGCTCGCGCCACTGGGCGACGGCCAGGCTGTGCCGCAGGGCGACGCCGTTCTGCAGGATCGCGCAGGCATTGGCGAGGATGGCCGGACCGGCGATGAAGGACAGGGGCAGGCTCGCGTTCTGGAGCAGGGCGCTCATGGGGACTCCGGTGGACGCGACGGACGCAGGCTCAGTCCAGCGCGAGGTGCTTGGTGGTCTGGTACGGCTCGAGAATCTCGATCCCGCCCTCGGTGCCGATGCCGCTCTCCTTCCAGCCGCCGAGTGGCGCCTCTGCCTGGTGCACGAGCGCGCCGTTGATGGCCACCGCGCCGTACTCGAGTGCATCGACCAGCCGCCGCTGGCGCTGCGCATCGTGTGTGAACACATAGGCCGACAGGCCGAACTCGATGCGGTTGGCGCAGGACAGCATCTCGGCCTCGTCGCTGAAGGGAAGGATCGGCGCGAGGGGGCCGAACGGCTCCTCGTCGAGCACGGCCGCCTGCGCCGGGACCCTGGTCAGCACCGTCGGCGCGTAGAAATTGCCGCGCGTGCCGAGACGCCGCCCGCCCGTGGCGACCTCGGCGCCCCGCGACCGGGCGTCGTCGACCAGCTGGGCCACGGCCTCCAGCCGGCGGGCGTTGGCCAGCGGCCCCATCTGCGTGGCGGGCGCGAGGCCGTCGCCGACGCGGAGCGCCGCGGCGTGCGCGACGAAACGCGCGGTGAAGCGTTCGGCGATGCGCGCCTCGACGAAGAAGCGCGACGGGCACAGGCAGATCTGGCCCGCGTTCTTGTACTTGGCCGCGACCAGGACATCGGCGGCGCGCTCGGGATCGACGTCGCCGCAGACGATGACCGGGGCATGTCCGCCCAGCTCCATCGTGACTGGCTTCATCGCCGCACCGGCGGCCGCCGCAAGCTGCTTGCCGACCGCGATGGAGCCGGTGAAGGTGATCTTGCCCACCGCGCGGGCGTCGATGAGACGCTGCGAGATCATGCCGGCATCGCCGAACAGGATCGCGATGGCCTGAGCGGGTACGCCGGCCTCCAGCAGCGCCTGCGCGAGCGCCAGCACGCAGCCTGGCGTCTCCTGCGACGGCTTGCACACGATCGCGCAGCCGGCGCCGAGGGCACCGGCGAACTTCTTCGCCGCGAGCGCCAGCGGGACGTTCCAGGGCGTGAACGCCGCGACCACGCCGATGGGATGCGGCTGGATCTCCACCCGCTGCGACGCGTGCCGACCCGGCACGACGCGCCCGCTGATCCGGCGCGCCTGCTCGCCGCCCCACTCGATGAAGTCGGCCGCACGCTCGACCTCCTCGTGCGCCTCGGCCAGGGGCTTGCCCTGCTCGAGGGTGAGGGTGCGCGCAATCCTGTCAGCGTCGCGGCGCAGCAGGTCGGCCGCGTGCCCGAGGATGCGGCCGCGCTCCCACGGCGGCACCGCCCGCCACACCGCCAGTCCGTGGGCGGCGAGTGCCACGGCCTCGTCGACGTCGTCGACGGTCGCACAGGCGACGTCGCCGATGCACTCGCCGGTGGCAGGGTTGTGCACGGCGGCCGCGTCCAGCCGGCTCCCCTCACGGTGCCTGCCCCCGATCAACAGCCGGAACATGCTCGACATGGCGTCGTCTCCGCTCGCGCCGGGCCGCTCAGCGCAGGGCGCCGAGGATGGCCCGGTTGAACGCGGGGATGTCGCTCGGCATGCGGCTGGTGATGAGGTTGCCGTCGACCACGACCTCGGCGTCGACCACCTCGGAACCGGCGTTCCTGAGGTCGGTGCGGATCGTGTACCAGCCGGTGGTGCGGCGACCGCGCACGAGATCGGCCTCGATCAGCAGCCAGGGGCCGTGGCAGATCGAGGCGACCGGCTTCCCCGCTGCGGCGACGGCGCGAATGATCTCGATCGCCCGCGGCACCATGCGCAGCGTGTCCGGATTGGTGACGCCGCCCGGCAGGACGAGCGCGTCGAAGGCGGCGGGATCGACCGCGTCGAAGGTGGTGTCCGGGGTGAGCGCCTCGGCCGCGGGCGGCGAGGTCCCGGTGGCGGGGTCGTAGTTCACGCCGCGGATGGGCCGCGCGTCCGGCGCGGCCAGGGTGACGGTGTGGCCGGCGTCGAGCAGGGCCTGGCGCGGCTGGACCAGCTCGGCCTCCTCGAAACCGTTGGTGGCCAGCATCAGGACGCGGGTCGTGCGGGTCATGGCGTATCTCCTTGGGAGGATCGGCCCGGGCGGACTGCCCGGGGTTCGGGATTCGGGGCCACTGTCGTGCCGCCCGCGCCCGGCGCGTTGCCGGAAGCTCGGCTCTTCTTGCCCGATCCTCCGGAGGCGGCTTGCGGGGCCGGGTCCGCGCCCCTACCGTCCAGGCCATGCCCGACACCCTGCTCGCCGCCGTCCGCGGCCACGCCGACTTCCGCGCCGATGCGCACGGCGTCGCCTCCACGCCGATCCCGGGGCTGACGACGATCCGCGCCACCACGCCCAGCGAGCTGCAGTACGCGATCTCGCGCCCGCTCGTGGCCCTGGTCGTGCAGGGCAGCAAGCGGGTGACCATGGGCAGCCGCACGTTCGACTTCGGCGCGGGCGACTCGCTGCTGATCACCGCGGACGTGCCCACGGTCAGCCAGGTCACCCGGGCCAACGCCAGCGTCCCGTACTACTCGCTGGTGTTCGACCTCGACCCGGCGGTGATCGAGGCACTCGCGCTGGAGATGGAGATCGCGCGCGGGGAGGTCGGCGCACCGGTGCGGGTGGAGCCGACCGAGGCCGAGGTCGCCGACGCCGCGCTGCGCCTGATGCGTCTGCTCGACCGCCCCGCCGCCGTCCCCGTGCTGAAGACGCAGCTGGTCCGCGAGATGCACTTCTGGCTGCTCGCCGGGCGCCATGGGCCCGCGATCCGCAACCTCGGCGTCGCCGAAGGCAACATCCAGCGCATCGCACGCGCGGTCGCCATCATCCGTGCCGACTACGCGCGGCCGCTGCGGGTCGAGCGCCTCGCCGGGGCGGCCGGAATGAGCCCGTCGACGTTCCACCAGCACTTCCGCGCGGTGACGACGCTCTCGCCCCTGCAGTTCCAGAAGCAGCTGCGTCTGATCGAGGCGCGGCGGATGATGCTGGCCGACGGCGTCTCGTCGAGCGTGGCGGCGCACGCGGTCGGCTACGAGAGCGTGCCGCAGTTCACCCGCGAGTACGGCCGCATGTTCGGTGCGTCGCCGGTGCGCGACATCCGCACCGCCAGGACGCGGCCCGCACCGGCCTGACGGGCGCCGCCGGAACGGCTGCTAGCATCCGGGCACGTCATTCCGGGATCGCCCCACCATGCCGCGCCTCGCCCTGCTCGCCCTCGCCTGCCTGTCCGCCCTGCCCGCCACCGCCGCGGAACCGCCTGCGGTGGCCGCCGCGGCCGACGCGGTGCGCGGGAAGGTCGTCGCCTGGCGCCGCGACATCCATGAGCACCCGGAACTCAGCAACCGCGAGACGCGCACCGCCGCACTGGTGGCCGCGCACCTGCGCGAGCTGGGGCTGGAGCCGACCACCGGCATCGCCCACCACGGCGTCACCGCGGTGCTCAAGGGCGGGCGGCCGGGTCCGCGCATCGCGCTGCGGGCGGACATGGACGCGCTGCCGGTGACCGAGCGGGTCGACCTGCCGTTCGCCTCCAAGGTCACGACCACCTATCGCGGCCAGGAGACGGGGGTCATGCATGCCTGCGGCCACGACGCGCACACCGCGATCCTGATGGGCGTGGCCGAGGCGCTGGTCGGGATGCGCGAGGACCTGCCGGGCGAGGTGCTGTTCGTGTTCCAGCCGGCGGAGGAGGGCGCACCGGAGGGCGAGCAGGGCGGCGCCGGGCTGATGCTTGCCGAGGGCGTGTTCGACGGCTTCGAGCCCGATGCCGTGTTCGGCCTGCATGTCTTCAGCACGCTCGCGGCCGGCAAGGTCGGCGTGCGCAGCGGCCCGACGATGGCCGCCTCCGACCGCTTCACGATGACCGTCAACGGCCGCCAGACCCACGGCTCGCGGCCGTGGGGCGGGGTCGACCCGATCGTCGCCGCGGCGCAGATCGTCGCCGACTCGCAGGTCGTGGTCAGCCGGCAGATGGACATCAGCAGGCAGCCGGTGGTGGTGAGCTACGGCGCGATCCAGGGCGGCATTCGCTACAACATCATTCCCGACTCGGTGGAGCTGGTCGGCACCATCCGCACCTTCGACGAGGACATGCGCGCGGAGGTGTTCGAGAAGCTCGCCCACGTCGCCGAGCACGTCGCCGCCGCCAACGGCGCCACCGTGGAGGCGCGGATCCCGGCCGACGAGGGCAATCCGGTCACCTTCAACAACGGGGCGCTGACCGCGCGGGTCCGGCCGAGCCTGGAGAAGGCGGTGGGCGCGGAGAACGTGGTCGAGATGCCGCTGATCATGGGCGCCGAGGACTTCTCGATGTACGCGCAGCGGGTGCCGGGCGTGTTCTTCTTCGTCGGCGCCACGCCGCCGGACCGGGATCCGGAGACCGCGCCGAGCAACCATTCGCCGGAGTTCTTCCTCGACGAGTCCGCGCTGGAGGTGGGCACCCGCAGCATGCTGCAGGTCGCGCTGGACTACCTGGAGGCGGGTGCGGCGCCGCCGGACGGGGCCTGAGCACGCCTCGCGCGCCGCTCACCCTGCCGGCGCGAGCCTGTCGCTGGCGCGCCGGCTGGCGGTGCGTCACCACGACTCCCGCCCTGTGAGGACCTTCCGATGACCCCGCCCCTCCGCCGCCTGCTTTCCCTCGCCGCCGCGCTCGGCATGGCGCTCGCCCTCGGCGCCTGCCAACCGGAGCCGCCCGAGCCGACGCCCGAACCCGCCCCCGCACCCGGCACCTGAGGCCCTCGGCGGCATGCAACGCAGGCAACGAAAGAGGCGCGGCCGGAGCCGCGCCTCTTCATTCCCATCCGGCCGCCGCACGACGGCCTGCACTCACGCCAGCGCCGCTTCCCGCGGCTGTGGACGCGCACCCTCGCAGCGCTGCTGCAGGAGATGCCAGTCCACCACCAGCTCGCTGCCCTTGGCCTTCGCCCCGCGCGCCCACTCCTTGAGCAGCTCGAGGTAGGCCTGGTCGACGTGCTGCAGGCGGTCGATGTTGAGCGTGAGCTGGGTTCCCGGCGGAATCTGCTCCAGCGTCCGCGCCATCGCCGGGACCTTGAGGAAGGTCGCCGAGCCCTGCAGGTCGAGCGCCACCTCGTTCTCGGCCGACTGCTTCACGCCGATGTCCAGGCGCGAGGACAGCAGGGCGAGCCGGAACAGCGAAGCGGCGAAGCCGATCACCACGCCGGTCAGCAGGTCGGTGGCCACGATCGCCAGCATCGTCACCACGTACACCACCGCGGTGCCGCGGCCGTACTGCGCCAGCGTCCTGATCTGCCCGAGGTTGACCATCTTCACGCCGGTGTAGACCAGGATGCCGGCGAGGCAGGCGACCGGGGTCATCCGCATCAGCCACGGCAGCAGCATGGCGAACACCAGCAGCCAGCTGCCGTGCAGCATCGTCGCCAGCCGCGTGGCCGAGCCCGCCTGCACGTTGGCCGCGCTGCGCACGATCACGCCGGTCATCGGCAGCGCACCGAGCAGGCCGCACACGAAGTTGCCGACGCCCTGCGCACCCAGCTCGCGGTTGAAGTTGGTGCGCACGCCGTCGTGCATGCGGTCCACCGCCGCCGCCGACAGCAGGGTCTCCGCGCTGGCGATGAAGGCGAAGGTGACGCCCGCCAGCACCAGGGTCGGATCGATCAGCATGCCCAGCCATTCCGCATCGGGCAGGTGGATCGCCGAGAGCAGGTTGGAGGGCACGTCGACCAGGTTTACGGCGATGCCGCCGAACTGCACCGCCGCGGTCACTCCGACCACGGCCAGCAGGGCGCCGGGCAGGAACTTCAGCTTCGCCGGACGCAGCTTGTCCCACGCCAGCATGATGCCGATGGTGGCCAGGCCCACGGCCAGGGCCGCCACGCCCGTGCCCTCGCCGGTCACCGCCTCCCACAGCGCACCCGGCAGCGCGGCGAAGTTCTCCAGGCCGCGGGCCAGCGGTTCGGCATCCATCAGCACGTGCAGCTGCGAGGCGACGATCAGGATGCCGATGCCCGAGAGCATGCCGGCCACGACCGCCGGCGCGACCATCCGGAACCAGACGCCCGCCCGGCACAGCCCGGCGATGAACTGGATCACGCCCGCGATCACGATCACCGGCCCCAGCGCCTCGGCACCGTGCTGGCGGACCAGCTCGAACACCAGCACCGCCAGGCCGGCGGCGGGGCCGCTGACCTGCAGCGGCGAACCGGCGATCGCACCGACCAGGATGCCGCCGACGATGCCGGTGATGAGGCCGGCGGCCGGCGGCATGCCCGAGGCGATGGCCACGCCCATGCACAGCGGCAGTGCCACCAGGAACACCACCACCGAGCCGAGCAGGTCGCGCCCGAACAGGCCCTTCGCGAAATAGTCCTTCATCGCGGGCCTCCTCAGGCGGCGGCGGAGGCCGGGAAGCGCGCATCGGGCGTCGCCTCCGGCTGCACGCCGTCCTGCTCGAGCGGACGGAAGCTGCGCTTCTTGCCGTCGTAGGCGGTGATCTCGCCGTGCTCGATGTCGTAGATCCAGCCGTGGATGCGCAGCGCGCCGTTGGCCAGCGCGGCGGCCACCGCGGGCAGCGTGCGCAGGTGCTCGAGCTGGGCGATGACGTTCTCCTCGGTCAGCGCGCGCAGCTTGTCCTCGACCGAACGCTCGCGGTGCTCGGCGTACACGTAGTGCGCGAGTTCGGCGTGCTTGAGCCATGCGCGGACCGACGGCAGCTCGGTCAGCGCCTCGGGGCGCTGCAGGGCCTTCATCGCGCCGCAGTCGCTGTGCCCGCAGATGACGATGTGGCCGACCTTGAGCACCTTCACCGCGTACTCGATCGCCGCGACGACGCCGCTGACCTGCTGGCCGTAGGGCGGGACGATGTTGCCGACGTTGCGGTAGACGAAGATCTCGCCGGGCTTGGCCGAGAGCATCAGCTCCGGCATGACCCGCGAATCGGCGCAGGTCAGGAACATGGTGTGCGGCTGCTGCCCGCTGGCCAGGCGGGCGAAGGTCTCGCGCTCGTTCGGGAACACCGACGTGCGGAACTGGTGGTAGCCCTCGATGAGGCGCTCCATGGCTTTCTCCTTGTTGGAATTGCAGGGGGGAAGAGCAGGCGCGCGCCGTCCCGGCGCCGGCCGCGCGAACGGACCGGTGTCATCGGAAACGGAAGGGTTGGAGTGGCTGCGGACGACGCGCGCGCTTCGCCTCGGGCCTGGGCCCGGGGCGAAGGTTCAGGGATGGCGCGTGCCGAGCGGCACGCGCGCGCGGTCAGGCCGCGATCGGCGGCCGCAGCAGGGAACCCGGCGGATGGCGGGGTTCCGGCACGGGGTGCGGAGTGAGGTGGCTGCCGGCGTCCGGCACCGGGGCGGCGAGCGCGGCGAGGCCGAGGAAGCCGTCGTCGCTGCCGGTCTCCACGATCTCGACCTGGGCCTCGTCGGGATCCGGCGGATCGCCGTCGATGCCTGCGGCCCCGCGCTTGCCCAGGGGCGCTGCCTCGGAGAGTTCCTCGACCGGCGAGACCGAGCCGCCGGCAGGCAGGCCGACCCGCGTCAGCGCGAGTCCGCCACCGCTGGCCGACCACTGCACCACGATCGCCAGCAGCAACAGCAGCGCGCCAACGCCGGGCAGTCCCAGGCGCTCGCGTGCTGCGGGCAGATGTCGACGTGACGTGGCCATCGTCACGGAAACTACGCAGTCGGTGTCGAGGACGTCAAGTGTTGCTGCGCAGCAGATTCCTCGCGGATCTGCCTCAGAACCAGCCTGAACAGCAAGGAAACGCCGGCAACGGCGGCCTTCCGCCCGCTGCTGCGCCGCATCAGCCGCAGGGTAGACCGACCCCCTCCCAACGCTCCCGCGCAGCCGCGTCGGCAGCTGGCGCCGCAGCGGTCTCCAGCCATACCAGGCCCCGCCCACGGTCGATGCGCAGGGCCGCGTGCGGCTGCCGGCGCCGCTGTTCGTCCTGGGCAAGGACCAGGGCGGCGGCCAGCGCGGCGTCGCGGCACGGCAGGCCGCGCTCGACCGGGATGTCGTTGCGGCGGACCTGCCAGCGACGGCTGCCCGCGTCGTGGCAGACCTGGAAGACGAGGCTCATGGACGCTCCGGATGAGGAACTCCCGGCGGCGCTCCGCGCGAGCCTCGCCTCCATGCGATGACGGGCGCCGCCGGGAACCGGCAAGACTCGCGCCGGCGTCGCCGCGGCGCGTGCGTCCGTCGCCGTCGCGAGGGGTAGGAAAATTCCTATCCGCGCCTAGAGCGGCTCGAACAGCTCGGCCAGGTCCGCCTCGTCGAAGCGCAGGCGCTCGGTGCTGCCGCCCTCCTCCAGCACCGCACGTGCCAGGTCGGCCTTGCGGTGCTGCATCGCCTGGATCTTCTCCTCCACCGTGCCCGCGCAGATCAGGCGGTAGACGAACACCGGCTTGTCCTGGCCGATTCGGTGCGCGCGGTCGGTGGCCTGCGCCTCGGCGGCGGGGTTCCACCACGGGTCGTAGTGGATGACGGTGTCGGCGGCGGTGAGGTTGAGGCCGACGCCGCCGGCCTTGAGGCTGATCAGGAACAGCGGCACCGCGCCGGCCTGGAAGCGCGCGACCATGTCGGCACGCTCGCTGCCCGGAGTCTGCCCGGTGAGCTTGAGGTGGGCGATGCCGCGGGCGTCGAGCGCCTGCCCGATCAGCGCCAGCATCTCGGTGAACTGCGAGAACACCAGCACGCTGCGGCCCTCGCCCAGCAGGCTGTCGACCAGCTCCAGCAGCGCGTCGAGCTTGGCCGAGCCCTGCACGTGGCGGGCGCTGTCGAGCTTGACCAGGCGCGGATCGCAGCACACCTGGCGCAGCTTGAGCAGCGCATCGATGACCACGATCCCCGACTGCCCGAGCCCGCGGGTGCTGACCGCATCCAGCACCCGCGCGTGCTGGGCCAGGCGCAGCGTCTCGTACAGCGCGCGCTGGTCGCCCTCGAGGTCGATGCTGCGCACCATCTCGCTCTTGGCCGGCAGGTCGGCGAGCACGTCGTCCTTGCGCCGGCGCAGCAGCAGCGGACCGATGCGACGGTTGAGGCGCTGCTGCTTGGCCGCATCGCCGTGCTTCTCGATCGGCGTGCGGTAGAGCCGCGCGAACTGGCGCTCGCTGCCGAGCAGGCCCGGTTCGACCGCATCGAACTGCGCCCACAGCTCGCCCAGGTGGTTCTCCAGCGGCGTGCCGGTCATCGCCAGGCGCCGGCGCGCCGGGATCTCGCGCACCACCTGCGCGGCCAGGCTGCGCGCGTTCTTGATCGCCTGCGCCTCGTCCATCACCAGCACCGAGAAGCGGCGCTCGACCAGGCGCTCGCGATCGCGCGGCAGCAGCGGATAGGTGGTGATCACCAGGTCGTGGCTGTCGATCTGGTCGAAGGCGTCGGCGCGCCCGGAACCGTGCAGCACGAGGGTGCGCAGGCCCGGCGCGAAGCGCGCCGCCTCCTCGCGCCAGTTGCCGACCAGGCTGGTCGGGCACACCACCAGCGCCGGCACGTCCATGCGCCCGCGCTGCTTCTCGGCGAGCAGATGCGCGATCACCTGCACGGTCTTGCCCAGGCCCATGTCGTCGGCGAGCACGCCGCCGAGGCCGGTGTCGGCGAGGTAGTCGAGCCAGGCCAGGCCCTCGCGCTGGTAGGGGCGCAGGGTGGCGTTGAAGCCGGGCGGCGCGTCGGCCTCGGCGTGGGCGCCCTCGCGCAGGCGCAGCAGGCGCTGGCGCAGGCCGGTGGCATCCGCCCAGCGCAGCCGCGCCTGTTCGCTGATGCCGGCAATCACCGCCGCCTGCGTGCGGTGCATGCGCAGGCCGCGGCCGCGGTCGGATTCCAGCCACTCCAGCAGCGGCGCGATCAGCGCGCGCAGGCGCGCCAGCGGCAGCTGCACGCTTCGGTAGTCGTCGACCTGCACGCGCCACAGCGCGTTCTTCTTCTCGTCGGGCGGCGCCTGCAGCGGGAAGTCGGGATCCTCGAGCATGCGCCGCAGCAGCGGCAGCATGTCCACGCGCGTGCCCTGCACGTCGATGCCCAGGCGCACGTCGAACCACGCGCCCTGCTGCTCGGCGATGTCGAGGTGCCAGTCGCCGACCTCGACCATCTCGTCGTGCGGGAAGTCGAGCTCGTACTCGATCCGCGCGCCGCTCGCCGCCAGCTGGCGCAGCAGCGGTCGCCAGCCTTCCGGCGGCAGCGGCGCGCGGCGCGGGTCCGGCCGCGCGAACAGCTCGCCCTCGGCGACCTCGAGCGGCAGGCCCATGCCGCGCGCGCACTCGCGCGCCTCGACCAGGCCGGCCTTGAGCAGGGCCTGCAGCATCTTGCGCTCGCGCGGGAGATCGCGCCGCGCCTCGACCACCTTGCCGTCGAGGAAGCGGCGCAGCACCGGCGTGGCGCTGCTGACGTTGGCGCGCAGCGGGCCGTAGTCGAAGGCCAGGCGCGCGCAGCCGAGGACGTCGGGATCGCCCTCCAGCCGGCGCGGATGCGTCGCCGGCATCGGCACCCCGCGCATGACCAGCACCGGCACCGGGTCGCTGCCCAGCCGGCGCACCGGCCCGCGCGGCTCGGGCACCGGCAGCTGCGCGGCCGGTCCGGGACGCTTCTGCTGCTGCAGCAGGCCGGGGATGTCCTCCGGCTGCAGCGGCGCGGTCTGCGGCGGGATGTCGAGCAGGGCGAGATCGCCGCCGACGCTGCCGAACACGGGCTCGCCGCTGCGCACGTACCACAGCCCGGCGCCACGCAGCAGCTGCGCGTCGGCGTAGTCGTCGAGTCCGCTGACCAGCAGCTGGCTGCCGTCCGCCAGCGGCTGCCACGACAGCGCGAGCGTCGTCTGCGGGCCGCGCGCCAGCGGGCCGTTGCCGGGCCGCTCGTACCAGACCGGGTAGCGCGCGGCGAGCGTCTCCATCGCCTCCTCCAGCGCGCGCGTGGTCACCGCGCGCAGGGTCAGCGCGCCCTGGTGCACCGGCGTCGCCGCGGCGAGCGCCTCCAGGGCGGCGGCGACCTCGTCGGGCCAACCTTCGGCCGGAGCCAGCGCGCCGGGACGCAGCGAGGCCGGCTGCGGATCGACCAGGCCGCCGTCGCGCCGCGCCGGCCGCGCCCAGACCGCGGCCACGCACAGGCGCGGCACGTCGCGGCGCACGCGCAGGCGCGGCGGCAGCGGGTCGTCGTCGTAGCCGTAGCGCGCGAGCGGCGCGGTGTCCTGCATGCGCAGCAGCAGGCCGAGCGTGCGCTCGCCGGTCGCGGCCTCCTCGTCCGGCGGAAGCAGGGGACCCGCCTCGCCCGACCAGGCGTCCGGCGGCAGCGCCGATGCCAGCAGCAGCGCGGCGACGTCGCGCACGTCGGCCTCGCCGCGGTCGCGGGCGCGGAGCCCGGCGGCGTCGTCCAGGCCCACCGCGTGGACCGCCCGCTCAAAGCGGGCGAGCAGGCGCGGGCCGTGGTCGTCGCGCGCGGCCGTCAGCGCATGGATCGCGCCGGCGGCGGCGAGCAGCCGTCCCTCCTGCAGGAGGGATTCGGGAAGGTCGCCGCGCCAGTGGCCCTCGGCGAGGCGTCGGTGCAGGTCGTCTGGCGTCATCGGTCCGTTTCGCACGCGCGACCGGTGAGCGTAGCCCGGCGCGCGCCGCAGGTCAGCCCTGCGGCGACGACGCGGCGTCGGCTCCCTCCCCGCGGAGCGGCGCATCGATACGCCCGCGTTTTCCGTCGCGGCGCAAACGCGCCACAATGGCCGTCTCTCCGCCGCTCCCCGGGCGGCGTCCCTGGACGTACTGCAGGAGGTTTCATGGCCGACGCAACGCCGACCCCGCCCGCTGGCGGCGAAAAGATCACGATCAGCGACGGCACGCTGAACGTGCCGAACCACCCGATCATCCCCTTCATCGAAGGCGACGGCACCGGCCCCGACATCTGGGCCGCGGCGGTGCGCGTGCTCGACGCGGCGGTGGCCAAGGCCTACGGCGGCGAGCGCTCGCTGAAGTGGATGGAGGTCTACGCCGGCGAGAAGGCCAACAACCAGTTCGGCACCTGGCTGCCCGACGCCACCGTCGAGGCCTGCCGCGAGTACCTGGTCTCGATCAAGGGCCCGCTGACCACGCCGGTCGGCGGCGGCATCCGCTCGCTCAACGTCGCGCTGCGGCAGATGCTCGACCTCTACACCTGCCTGCGCCCGGTGCGCTGGTTCGACGGCGTGCCGTCGCCGGTGAAGAAGCCGCAGGAGGTCGACATGGTGATCTTCCGCGAGAACACCGAGGACATCTATGCCGGCATCGAGTTCCAGGAAGGCACCGACGACGCCGCGCGCCTGAAGGCGCTGCTCGAGGAGCACTTCCCGGACAGGTTCCGCAAGATCCGCTTCCCGGCGACCTCGGGCTTCGGCCTCAAGCCGGTGTCGAGGGAAGGCACCGAGCGCCTGGTGCGCGCGGCGCTGAACTACGCCGTCGAGTACGACCGCGATTCGGTCACCCTGGTGCACAAGGGCAACATCATGAAGTTCACGGAGGGCGCCTTCCGTGACTGGGGCTATGCGCTGGCCAAGAGCGAGTTCGGCGCGACCGAGCTCGACGGCGGCCCGTGGCTCACCTTCAAGAACCCGAAGACCGGCAAGACCATCACCGTCAAGGACGTCATCGCCGACGCCTTCCTGCAGCAGATCCTGCTGCGTCCGGCGGAGTACGACGTGGTCGCCACGCTCAACCTCAACGGCGACTACGTCTCCGACGCGCTCGCCGCCGAAGTGGGCGGCATCGGCATCGCGCCGGGCGGCAACATCAACTACGTCACCGGCCATGCGGTGTTCGAGGCGACCCACGGCACCGCGCCGAAGTACGCCGGCCAGGACAAGGTCAACCCGGGCTCGGTGATCCTGTCGGGCGAGATGATGCTGCGCCACCTCGGCTGGACCGAGGCCGCCGACGCCATCATCAAGGCGATGGACGTGGCGATCTCGAAGAAGGAGGTCACCTACGACTTCGCCCGCCTGATGGAGGGTGCGACCGAAGTGAAGTGCTCGGCCTTCGCCGACCGCATCATCGCGGCGATGTAGCCGGCCCGATCCGCACGTGTGTCGACGGGGCGCCTTCGGGCGCCCCGTTGCGTTTCGAAACGCCTCATGCGCAGCCGGCGACCGACGTGCCGCCATCGCAGGGCGCGGGTCCGGGCCGCGACCGCGGCGGGCGCGCGTCCGGCGCATGCAGCGGCGCTGCGGCCGCGCCATCGGTGGGCGCGAGCGTGTCCAGCGCGCGCGGCGTGACGACGTGACCGTGCAGGAACAGCAGGCCCCGGCTCAGCTCCGACAGGGAATGCAGGAAGGTCATGGCGGGAGGCTCCGGCGACTTGAGTAGGGCTGAAGCTACTGGTGCTATCCGCGCGCAAAAAGCGAAACTTGCGCAACCCAGGCTTGAGCTCCAGTCAAGGTGCACCGGCTTCCGCTCGCCCTCGTCGAAGCCTTCGTCGCAGTGGCCCGCTGCGGCAACCTGACCCGCGCCGCCGCGGCGATGCACGTCACCGTCAGCGCGCTCAGCCACCGCATGCGCCAGCTCGAGGAGCGGGTCGGCTGCCGCCTGTTCGTGCGCGGCCCACGCGGGGTGACGCTGACCGCGGACGGGCGCCGCCTGTTCGAGGCGATGGCTGCGCCCCTGGGCGAGATCGAGCGCGCGTGGCGCGACTTCCGCGTGCGCAGCGGCGATCGACTGACCCTGAGCCTGGTGCCCCTGGTCGCCAGCGGCTGGCTGGTCCCGCGGCTGCCGGGCTTCGTCGCCAGACACCCCGACATCGGCATCAACCTGCAGTCGACCACCGCCCTGGTCGATTTCGACCGCGAAGACGTCGACGCGGCGCTGCGCCTGGGCCGCGGCAACTGGCCCGGCCTGCACGCCGAACATCTTTTCGACGAGTGGGCCACGCCGGTAGCGAGCCCGGCACTGCTCGCGCGCACCGGGCCGCTGAGCGAGGACAACCTCGGCACGGCACCGCTGCTGGGCGATCCCGACACCCGCCCCGACGACCATGCCGAGCACTGGCGTCCGTGGTTCGCGCGCTTCGGCGGCGAAGCGCCGGCGCACTACGTCGCCAGCTTCGACAACTCCGAGACGCTGCACCAGGCGGCGGTGCAGGGCCTGGGCGTGGCGCTGGGCCGCCTGACCCTGGCGCAGCCGCTGGTCGATGCCGGCCTGCTGGTGCGCCTGAGCCGCAAACGGCTGCGCATGAACTACGCGCACTGGCTGGTGTATCCCCCGCGCAGCCTCGGGCACGCCGGCTTCCTCGCCTTCCGCGCATGGCTGCATGCGCAGCTCGGGCGCGAAGCGCCGCCGCCGCCGTCGAGTGCCGATGCGCTCACGTCGGCTTGGCGCGGTGCATCTAGATTGGGGCTCTCGGTCCCCAGGAGCGCAGCCATGGCCAACCGCGTCGATCCGCCACAGCCCGAGGACGGTTCCGGCGCCGTCTCCAACGACCAGGTCGACGACCGCATGCCGTCGGCCTATCTCGCCGGCGCCGGCTACACCGTGCTCGAAGGCGACACCCTCGCCTCGATCGCGCGCGCGCGCTATGGCGACGAGGCCGCCGCGGACCTCATCCTCGAGGCCAACCGCGAGGTCATCGGCGACCGCGAGACGCTCACGCCCGGGGTGGTCCTGAGCCTGCCCGAGAGCAGGTGAGCCGGCGCCGGCCGCGACCGCCGCGATCGCTCCCGGGCTAGGCTGGCGCGCATGCCCTCCCGCCCCGCTCCCTCGCGCCGCGACGCGCGTGCGATCGCCAGCCTGATCGCGGACGCCTTCGCCGACTACGACGCCCGCTTCGGCGACATCACCCGGCGTGCGCAGCGCCGGTTCGCGCAGTGCGACTGGACCGGCGCGCAGGCCGACGCGGTGGCGCGCATCGACCTCTACGAGCAGTGCGTGGGCGAGACCCTGGCGCGGCTGGACGCGCGCTTCGGCGACCGCCTGCGTGCGCGCATGCTGTGGAACCAGGTCCGCGACGCCTACGCCGGCGCCATCGCCGAGCGGCTCGACTGCGAGCTCGACAAGACCTTCTTCAATTCGCTGTCGCGACGCCTGTTCGGCACCCGCGGCGCGGATGCGCGGCTGGAGTTCCTGGCGGTCGACATCGAGCCGACCGACCGCATCACCCATCCGGTGGCGCGCCACGTCTACGTGATCGGCGACGACCTCGCCACGAGCTGCGGGCGCCTGCTGCGCGACCACGCCTTCGTCGGCCGCTTCGCCGACCTCGAGGCCAGCGCACGTGCGCTGGCCGCGGCGCTGCGGGCGCGTTCGGACACCCGCGGGCGCGCGATCGAGCTGCTGCGCACGGTGTTCTACCGCGAGCGCCGCGCCTACCTGGTCGGGCGCATCTTCGACGACGAGACCTGGGCGCCGCTGGTGGTGGCGCTCACCAACGGTGATGGGGGTGTCGCGGTCGACGCGGTGCTGACCGAACGCCGGCAGGTGTCGATGCTGTTCGGCTTCGCGCGGAGCTACTTCCACGCCGACCTGCCGACGGTGGGCGACGCGGTGGTGTTCTTGCGCACGCTGATGCCGCACAAGCCGGTCGACGAGATCTACGCGGTGCTGGGTCGGGCCAAGCAGGCCAAGACCGAGCGCTACCGGCGCCTGCTGCGGCATCTGCAGCTCAACCCGGACGAACGCTTCGTCGTCGCCGAGGGCGAGCGCGGGCTGGTGATGCAGGTGTTCACCCTGCCCACCTACCCGATCGTGTTCAAGCTGATCCGCGACCGCTTCGGCTACGGCAAGTCGATTTCGCGCGCCGGGGTGATCGCCCGCTACCGGCTGGTGGCGCGGCACGACCGCGTCGGGCGGCTGGTCGACGCGCAGGAGTTCCGCGAGCTGCGCTTCGCGGCCGCGCGCTTCGAACCGGCGCTGCTGGACGCGCTGCTGGCCGAGTGCAGCGAGACCGTCTACCGCGACGGCGGGGAGATCGTGCTCCGGCACTGCTACATCGAGCGCCGCCTGCGCCCGCTCAACCTCTACCTCCGCGAGGTGGACGAAGCCGCCGCGCTGGCCGCGGCGCTCGACTACGGCCAGGCGATCAAGGACCTCGCCCGCAGCGGCATCTTCCCCGGCGACATGCTGCTGAAGAACTTCGGCGTCAGCCGCAACGGCCGCGCGATCTTCTACGACTACGACGAACTCTGTCCGCTCGAGGCCTGCAGCTTCCGCCGGCTGCCGGCGCTGTCGGGGGACGAGGCGCTGCAGCCGCTGGAGGACGTGGTCTACGCGGCGGAGGGCGACGTGTTCCCCGAGGAGTTCGCGCGCTTCCTGGGCCTTGCGCCCGCGCTGCGCGAGGCCTTCGTCGCCGCGCACCCGGAGCTGTTCGACCCGGACTGGTGGCGCGGCCTGCAGGCGGCGCGCCTGCGCGGCGAGGCGCCGGACGTGCCGCCCTATCCCGACTCGGCGCGCACCGCCGTGCGCGCGCAGACGTCGGCCTGACCCGCCTCAGCGCGCCGCGCGCGCGCCCGGCAGGGGCGCCGGCGCGTGCAGGCGCCCGCCCTCGGCCACGTAGCGCTGCAGCGCGAGCCCCTGGTCCTCCAGGTGCGCGGCCATGACCCGCTGCGCGGCGTCGGGATCGCGTCGCCGGAAGCAGTCCATCAGGATGCGGTGCTCGGCGAGCGAGGCTTCCATGCGGCCCGGCGCCAGCAGCTGGCGCCCGCGGTGCATCTTCAGGATGCGGCGCAGGTCGCTGGTGGCGCGGATCAGCCAGCGGTTGCCGGACAGGGTCTGCACGCATTCGTGGAAGCGGTAGTTGCCCGCGTAGTAGGCGGCGATGTCGCCCGCGGCCGCCGCCGCCTCGAGCTCGGCGTGGATCGCCTCGAGCGTCTCCAGGTCGCCCGCGCCGAGCTTGCGCGCGGCCTCGAAGGCGCAGCGGCCCTCCAGCAGCGCCATCACCGGGAACAGCTCGGCCAGGTCCTCCAGCGAGATCTTGACCACGCGGCAGCCGCGGCCCGGTTCCATCTGCACCAGGCCCTCGGCGGCGAGCAGCTTCAGGCTCTCGCGCAGCGGCGTGCGGCTGATGCCGAGCTCCGCGGCGAGCGCGGGCTCGTCGATCCAGCTGTCGGGCAGAAGCTCGTAGTCGTAGATCTTCTCGCGCAGGCGCTCGGCGACGTCCTGGTAGAGGGCGTTGCGCCGCTGCGGGAGAAGCTGGGATGCGTCGCTCATGGCGCGGAGGATTCGCGGCGGAGGCAGGCCTGGCGATCCCGATTATGCGTCGGCCCGGCACGCGCCGGCATGTGCGGATGCACATGCTAGGCTCCGGCGCCACCGCCTCCGGGATTCCCGCATGCATCGTCCGCTCGTCGCCTGCGCCGCGCTCGCGCTGCTCGCCGCCTGCGCCACGCCGGCACCGGAACCTGCCGTGCCCAGCGCCGAGGCGCTGTCGGAGCCGGCGCCGCCGCCGGACCTGGCCAGTCCCGCCGACACCTTCGACGCGCGCCTCGACGGCGTGCTCGACGGCACCTGGCGCAGCGCCGCCAACCGCGCGCGCGACCCGGCCAGGCACCCGAAGCAGACGCTGGGGTTCTTCGGGCTGCAGGCGGGACAGACGGTGCTGGAGCTGAGTCCGGGCGGCGGCTGGTACGCCGAGATCCTCGCGCCGCTGATGCGCGGCGACGGCCAGTACGTCGCGCTGGTGCCCGACGGCGGCGACCGCGGCGAGCGTCTGCGCACGCGCTTCGCCGCGGAGCCCGCGATCTTCGGCCAGCCGCAGGTGCGCACCTTCGACCCTGCGGCGCCACGCTTCGGTGCCGACGCCAGCGCCGACGTGCTGCTGACCTTCCGCAACGTGCACAACTGGATCGACAACGGCAGCGCCGCGGCCATCTTCGATGCCGCCCACGCGGTGCTCCGCGAGGGCGGCACCTTCGGCGTGGTCGACCACCGCGCGCGCCCGGGCACGGAAGCGGCGTCCGCCGGCAGCGGCTACGTCACCGTCGCCCAGGTCGTGGCGCTCGCCGAGGCGGCGGGTTTCCGTCTGGTCGAGGAGAGCGACATCAATGCCAACCCCCGCGACACCACAGAGCATCCCAACGGGGTGTGGACGCTGCCGCCGACGCTGCGCGTGCCCGACGGCGCCGACGCCGGGCGCTACCGCGCGATCGGCGAGAGCGACCGCATGACCCTGAAGTTCGTGAAGCCGCAGGCCCCCTGATCCACCGCCCACCCGACCGGAGAGCGACATGCGCAACGCCACCCTGAGCCTGACCATCGCCCTGGCGCTCTGCGCCTGCGGCCGGATCGGTCCGCCGGACGACGCCGACCGCGTCGAGACCGCGGTCGACCAGCCCGCTCCTGCAACCGCCGCGCCCGCACCCGGCGGCACCGCCGACGCCATCGCCACGCAGGACCCGCTCGACGCCGCCCTGGCCGGCGACTGGCGCGGCGACACCCGCGCGCGCGACCAGTACCGGCACCCGGCCGAGACGCTGCGCTTCTTCGGCGTGGAGCCGGACGACACCGTGGTCGAGATCACGCCCGGCGGCGGCTGGTACGCCCGCGTCCTGGCCCCCTACCTGCGCGCCAACGGCCACTATGTCGCCGCGGTGGTCGATCCCGAACGCGCCGGCGAGCGCGCCCGCGACTACCAGGCCCGCGCCCGCGACCAGCTGCAGGGGCTGCTGGCCGACACCTCGGTGTACGGCGAGACCGAGATCGTCGCCTTCGACCCCGCAGCACCGGCATTCGGCGCACCCGGCAGCGCCGACGTGGTGCTGACCTTCCGCAACGTGCACAACTGGCGCGGCGGCGGCAACGCCGAGGCGATGTTCCGCGGCTTCTTCGAGGTGCTGAAGCCCGGCGGCGTCCTCGGCGTGGTCGAGCATCGCGCCGCGCAGGACGTGCCGGACGACGACGGGACCGGCTATGTCGGCGAGGCGCAGGTCGTCGCGCTGGCCGAACAGGCGGGGTTCCGGCTCGACGGGAAGAGCGAGATCAACGCGAATCCGGCCGATACCCGCGACCACCCGAACGGGGTGTGGACCCTGCCGCCAACCTCGAACCTGCCCGAGGGTGCCGATCCGGCCCCGTTCCAGGCGATCGGCGAAAGCGACCGCATGACCCTGCGCTTCGTCAAGCCGCAGGCCTGAGCAGCGCCCGTCAGCGGGCGCGCTGCCGCAGGCGGCGCGCCTGCGCCCGCTGGCGCCGACGCAGGTAACCCAGCAGGAAACGCTCCTGCTGGCGGCTGCCGCGGGGGAAGTCGCCGATGACCGCCTCGCGCCAGCCATCCAGGACCGCGGGGTGGATGTAGCTCTTGCGGCAGACTGCCGGCGTGTTGCGCAGTTCGCAGGCGACCTGCTTGATCGCCGCGGCGAGCGTCGATGTCACCGCGCGCTCGCCGCCGGCCTCGGGCAGCGGCGTCTGCGCCAGCACCGCCAGCGCGCGCAGGGTGCCGCCCCAGGTGCGGAAGTCCTTGGCGCTGAAATCGCCGCCCATGGCATCGCGCAGGTAGTCGTTGACCATGCCGGAGTCGACCGGCTGCCGCGCCCCGTCCTCGTCCAGGTACTGGAACAGGTGCTGCCCGGGCAGCTGCTGGCAGCGCTGCACGATCCGCGCGAGCCGCGTGTCGTCGATCGCGATCTCGTGCTCCAGCCCGCTCTTGCCGCGGAAGCGCAACCAGGCGCGGCCGGCGCGCACGAACTGGAGATGGCGGTCGCGCAGGGTGGTCAGGCCGTAGGAGCGATTGTCGCGGGCGTACTCGATGTTGCCGATCCGGGCCAGCGTCTCGCCGAGCAGGGTGACGACGACGGCGAGGACCTTGTCGCGCGGCAGGCCCGGCAGGGCGAGATCGCGCTTGAGCCGTCTGCGCAGGCGCGGCAGCGCCTCGCCGAAGGCGATCATGCGTCCGTACTTGTCCTCCTCGCGCACCTCGTGCCAGCGCGCGTGGTAGCGGTACTGCTTGCGTCCGCGGGCATCGCGGCCGGTGGCCTGCAGGTGGCCGTTGGGGCGCGCGCAGATCCAGACGTCGGTGTAGGCCGGCGGGATCGCCAGGGCGCGGATGCGGGTGAGGATCCGATCGTCCCGGATCGGCTGTCCCCGGGTGTCGATGTAGCTGAAGCCCTTGCCGGCCCTGCGCCTGCGGAAGCCGGGCTGCTCATCGCTCACGTGTACCAGTCCCGCCTCGGTGAGCTGCTCGGCGATCTGCGCCGCCTGGAGGTCGTGACTGTCGCCGGATGGCGCGGATGCCGGGCTGCTCATGCGGCGCAACGCTGGCGAGCGGCTCGCGAAGGCGACGTGTGTTCGACGCCGGTCTGCGCGGTCACCGCCCGCGCCGCCCGCTGAACGGACGCTTTCCGCCAGCGAACATGCCGCGTTCGTTCAGCAAGTTCATCATGCGCCTTGCACCAGCCCATTGGCAGGCTCCGTCCCCGTCGACTGCCGGCCCCCCGTCGGTCGCCATCGATTTCCACCCGAATCGAGACAGGAGTTCAACATGCTGAGCTACGCCATCATCTTCCTGATCATCGCGCTCATCGCCGGCGCCTTCGGCTTCTTCGGCGTGGCCGGCATCGCCGGCACGATCGCGAAGGTGCTGTTCGTGATCTTCCTCGTGCTGTTCGTGATCTCGCTGATCCGCGGCCGCAGGGTCTAGATCCCGATCACTCCGACAAACCACCCGAAGTCATACACGTCACACCAGGAGCAAACACATGACCAATAACAAACTGCTGCTGAGCCTCGCCGTCGCCGCCACCTTCGCGCTTTCGGCGTGCGACCAGCAGAGCACTCAGGCCGACGTCGCCGAGGCCCAGCAGGAAGCGCAGGAGAACGTCGCAGAGGCGCGCCAGGACGCGGCCGAGAACGTGGCCGAGGAGCGCGAGGACCTGCGCGACGACATGGGCGACCGCGACATGAACGGCCTCGACGGCGAACGCGCCGACGTCGCCGATGCGCAGGCGCAGGCCCAGTACGAGGTCGCCGTCGCCGAGGCCGAGGCCCAGCACAAGGTCGCCGTGGAGAAGGCGCAGACCATGCCGGAGGGCCCGGAGCGCGAGGCCGCCATCGCCGAGGCCGACGCCGCCCTGGAGAAGGCCAAGGCCGATGCCGAGGCCGCCCGCGCCGAGGCCGAGGCCAACGCCGAGCAGATGGACGAGAACGCCGACGCCGAGCGGATGTGATCGTTCCCGCCGCACGGGGCCGCTTCCCGCGGCCCCGCGCAGCCGAGAAGGCCGCGGTCCGTCCGCGGCCTTCTCGTGTCGGCATCCTCGGCTTCCCCTGGCGTCGCCGCGCCGCCAGAATGATGCGATGCAGGATCCAGCAGCCCGCGATACGCGTTCCCTTGCCATGCTCGCCGGCCGCGCACCCAGCGTGCTGGTCGTCGACGACCAGGAGCCCAACCTCCGCCTGATCTCCACGGTGCTGCGCCAGGCCGGCCACGCGACGCTCCTGGCTGGCAGTGGCGAGCGTGCGCTCGAGCTGGCCGCACAGACGCCGCCGGACCTGGTGCTGCTGGACATGATGATGCCGGGGATGGACGGTTTCGCGGTGCTGCGTGCGCTGAAGGAAGCGCCGGCGACCGCCCATGTGCCGGCCATCTTTCTGACCGCCGCCAGCGAACGCGAGCATCTGATCCGCGCCTTCGAAGCCGGCGCCGTCGACTACCTCACCAAGCCCTTCGTGGCCGAGGAACTGCTTGCGCGGGTGCGCAACCACCTCGAGCTCAAGCTGGTGCGCGACCACCTCCGCCGCGTCGCGCACGAGCGCGAGGAACTCGCCGCGATCGTCGCCCACGACCTCAAGAACCCGCTGTCGTCGATCCACTTCAGCGCACAGCTCCTGCAGCGCGGCGGCGAGGGCCCGCCCAGCCCCGAGAAGCTGGTGCGCATCATCATGACCTCGACCGAGGACGCGCTCGCCTTCATCCGGCGCTATCTGGAACGCCGTGCCGAGGGCGAGCTGCTGCGCAGCTTCCAGAGCGAGCCGGTCGACCTGCGCGCGGTCATCGAGCGCTGCGCCGGACGCGCCGACGTCCAGGTGCAGGCCAAGCTGCTGCGGCTCGAGGTCGAGATCCAGACCGAGGCGCGCGCGCTCGGCGATGCCGACGCCCTCCTGCAGGTGCTCGACAACCTGATCTCCAACGCGATCAAGTTCTCGCCGCCCGACGGCGAGATCCGCATCGTCGTCGGCCGCGGTTCCCCCGGCACGGTCCGGGTCGCGGTGCTGGACCGCGGCCCCGGCGTGAGTGCGGATGAACAGAAGAACCTGTTCCGCCGCTACGTCCGCCTGGCGACCCAGCCGACCGGCAACGAACCCTCGAGCGGCCTGGGCCTGGCGCTGGCCAAGCAGGACATCGCGCACATGGGTGGCGAGCTCTGGTACGAGTCGCGCGCCGGGGGCGGCTCGATGTTCGCCTTCGAACTGCCGCTCGCCGCACCCGGCACCTGAGCGCCGTTCCCGTCGTTGCACCGCCAACACGCGCGTTTCATCGACGCGTCGGTATCACTGTCGCGCCCCCTCCCCACCCTTCGACAGGAGACGCCGGCATGGCCGAGAACGACACCGGCAACACCACCGCCCGCAAGACCGCCGCGCGCCGCGCCGCACGGCCCGGACGGGCCACGGCGCGCAGCGAGGTCAGCGCGGTGACCACGGCGCCGGCCAAGCGCGCCACCAGCAAGAAGACGCCCGCGCGCAAGACGGCCCAGACCGCCGCCATGATCGCGATCGGTGCCGCGGCCGCCGCCGGCGCGGTGTATGCGCTCAGGCGCGCCGGCTACCTCGGCAAGAGCAGCAGCTCGATCGCCAGCCTCAACAAGGACGTCAAGCGGCTGACCGCCGAAGCGGTGAAGTCGCTGGTCGACAAGAGCAGCGATCTCGCCGACCAGGCGGGCAAGGTCGCCACGCGGGTCGAGAAGAAGGGTCGCAAGCTGCTCGCGCGCTGAGCGCTTCGCGGCGGCACGCTCCGCTAAACATACACGCGCGTTTGTAAGTCATACGGCGCATGCGACAATGGCGCCCCCGCAGTCCGCGGGGCGCGTTCGTATCCGGCACCGGCATGGCCCAATCCGCTGACTCCCAGCCTATCGTGCGACTCGACGGCGTCTCGCTCGCGCGGGGCGCGCGCACCATCCTGCGCGGGGTGGACATGCGGGTCGACCCGGGCACCGTCACCGCGATCCTCGGGCCCAGCGGCGTCGGCAAGTCGACCCTGCTCTCGGCGGTCACCGGCGAGCTGCGTCCGACCGCCGGGTCGGTCGAGGTGCTGGGCCGGGCGGTGCCGTACGGGCGCCGCCGGGAACTGCTCGAGTTGCGGCGCGGAATCGGTGTACTGCTGCAGGGCAACGGTCTGCTGACCGACCTCACCGTCGCCGAGAACGTCGCCCTGCCCCTGCGTACCCATGCCGACCTGCCGCCGCCGCTGCTGGCGCGGGTGGTCGATTTCAAGCTCAACGCGGTCGGCCTGCGCGCCGCTGCCGACCTGTACCCGCGCGAGCTGTCCGGCGGCATGGCGCGGCGCGTCGCGCTGGCCCGGGCGCTCGCGCTCGATCCGCCGCTGATGCTCTACGACGAGCCGCTGACCGGCCTCGACCCGATCGCGGCGGGCGTCATCGTCAGCCTGATCCGGCGCCTCACCGACACCCTGGGCCTGAGCAGCGTCATCGTGACCCACCACGTGCACGAGACCCTGCCGATCGCCGACCGGGTGCTGGTGGTGGCCAACGCCGGCGTCGTGTTCAGCGGCACCCCGGCCGAGCTCGAGCGCAGCGCGGATCCGCTGGTACGCCAGTTCCTGGGCGGTCATCCGGACGGTCCGATTCCCTTCGAGATCGGCGCCGGCCGGCATGCGGAGGCCGCGGCATGAGCACGCTGCGCTCGATCGGGGCGACCGGGCTGTTCGCGTTCTCGGTGCTGCGCGCCAGCGTGCCGGGACGCGACTTCCTGCGCGAGCTGGCGCGGCAGATCTACGCGATCGGCGCGCGCTCGTTGCCGATCATCGCCGTCGGCGGCGCCTTCGTCGGCCTGGTCATGACCCTGCAGGGATTCCGGACGCTGTCGACCTTCGGCGCGAGCAACTCGCTCGGCACCCTGCTCGGGCTGTCGCTCTACCGGGAGCTCGGGCCGGTGCTGACGGCGCTGCTTTTCGTCGGGCGCGCGGGTTCCTCCATCGCCGCCGAGCTGGGGCTGATGCGCGCGACCGACCAGATCCAGGCGCTGGACCTGATGGCGATTGACCCCGTCTCGCGGGTGGTCGCGCCGCGCTTCTGGGCGGCGGTGCTCACCGTGCCGCTGCTGACCGGCTTCTTCTGCGCCTTCGCGATCGCCGCCGGCTACCTGGAGGCGGTGCAGGTCCTGGGCGTCGACGCCGGCTACTTCTGGTCGGCGCTGTCGGGCAGCGTCGACTTCCGCACCGACTTCGTGGTCGCCTTCCTCAAGGCCGCGGTGTTCGGCGGCACGGCGGCGCTGGTGGCGGCGCACGTCGGCTACCACGCCGAACCGACCATCGAGGGCACCTCGGTGGCGACCACGCGGGCGGTGGTGAACGCCTCGCTGCTGGTGCTGGTCTTCAACTTCATCCTCAGCGCGCTGCTGTTCAACAGCTGACGCGCATCCTCGCGATCCGGACATGACTCCATCCAACAACCGCCTCGAACTCGCCGTCGGCGCCTTCCTGCTCCTGGCCCTGGCCACGCTGCTGGTGCTGGCCTTCGCCTCCACCAACGGCAAGGTCGGCGGCGGTGGCGGCGGCTTCCGCGTCACCGCCCGCTTCTCCAACGTCGGTGAGCTGCGGGTGCGGGCGCCGGTGAAGATCGGCGGCGTGGCGATCGGCCAGGTCGAGCGCATCGACCTCGACCCGGAACGCTTCGATGCGCTGGTCACCCTCTCGCTGGACCCGGCCTTCGGCGCAGAATTGCCCGCCGATACCGACGCCAAGATCCTCACCGCCGGCCTGCTCGGCGAGCGCTACGTCGGCCTCGGGCCGGGCGGCGACCCCGAGCCGCTGGGCGATGGCGGCGAGATCATCTACACCCAGAGCGCCGTCGTGCTCGAGGAACTGATCGCCAAGTACATCTTCGGCAGCGGCGGCGATCAGGAAGAACCGTCCGGCGCAGCCGGCAGCCCGTCCGCGACCGACGGGATCCAAGGAGACGCACCATGATCCACACCACCCTTCCCCGCCGCGCGCTGCTGGGCGCCCTGCTCGCCGTGGCATGTGCCGTCCCGGCCTTCGACGCCGTGGCGCAGGCGCCGGCCGCCGCCGGCCAGACGGCGTCGAGCCCGTCGCAGCTGGTCGAGGCCAACAGCCGCCGCGTGCTGCAGACCCTGACCTCGCGACGCGACGCGTTCCGCGCCGATCCGGCCGCCCTGCAGGCCTTCATCAAGGGCGAGTTCGACCAGATCTTCGACAAGGTCTACGCCGCGCGGCTGGTGCTGGGCCGCAACGGCCGCAGTGCGTCCGATGCCGAGGTCGCCGCCTTCGCCGACGCGCTGGCGGGCAACCTCATGCGCCGCTACGGCAACTCGCTGCTGGAGGTCGAGGGCGGCACCGACGTTGCCGTCACCGGCGAGCAGCCGCTGCGCGACGGCGCGGTGGTGCGGGTCACCAGCCAGATCACCCGCAGGGCGGGCTCGCCGATCCCGGTCGACTACCTGATGCGCCGGTCCGACGGGAGCTGGAAGGTGTTCGACGTGATCGTCGAGGGCGTCAGCTTCGTGCAGACCTTCCGTTCCCAGTTCGACGCCGCGCTCAGGACCAAGTCCCTCGACCAGCTCACCCAGGAGCTGCGCGCGGGCGCCCTGCAGGCCGATGCCGATGCCGCCGTCGAGTGACGCGGCGGCGCGGCTGGAAGGCGGTTCGCTGCACCTGAGCGGCCGCATCGACCGCCGTACCGTGCCCTCGCTGTGGCCCGCGCTGCCGGCGGGGGGCTTCGCCAGCATCGACCTGGCCGGCGTCGTCGCGCTCGATACCGTCGGCCTCGCGCTGGTGGCCGAGGCCTGCGCACGTGCCGCCAAGACCGCCGGCGCCCCGGCGGCTATCCTGCACGCCCCCGCCGGCTTCGACGAGCTGCGTTCCGCCTACCGTCTGGCGCCGGACCTGCGCTGACGCCCTCCCCCGGACCTCCACCATGTCCACTTCCCGTCCGACGGCCTTCCTCCTCGGCCTGATGCTTGCCGCCTGCGCCGGAACGGCTGCCGCGCAGTCGCCGCCCGACCCGGCGACGGCCCTGGGCACCGCCGCGGCGTCCGCCGAACCGCCGACCGCGCCCACGGAGGCCGCCCTGCTGGATGCGGAGCAGGCGGTCATCGACGACCGCTTCCGGGTCGACCCCTGGGAACCGTTCAACCGGCGCATGCACCGCTTCAACAAGGTGGTCGACCGCACCGTCGCCGAGCCGCTCGCGCACGCCTACGTCGCGGTCGTCCCGCAGCCGGTGCGGACCGGGGTGCGCAACTTCTTCACCAACCTGTTCCAGCCGCTGACCGCGCTGCACCTGCTGCTGCAGGGACATCCCGCCGACGCCGGCATCGCCGCCGGGCGCTTCCTGATCAACGCGACGCTGGGCATCGGCGGCCTGTTCGACCCCGCCAGCGCAATGGACCTGCCGCTCTACGACGAGGACCTGGGGCAGACGCTGGCGGTCTGGGGCTGGGATCGCTCGCGCTACCTGGAGCTCCCCTTCCTGGGGCCCCGCACGGTCCGCGACGCCTTCGGCAGCGCCGGCGACGGCACCCTGTCGCCCTACCGCTTCGTCGACGACGACCAGGCCCGCTACGCGCTCATCGGTCTGTCCCTGGTCGACCTGCGCACCCAGCTGTTCGCGGTCGACGAACTCACCCAGGGCGTCGAGGACGACTACATCATCGTCCGCGACGGCTGGCTGCAGCGGCGCAACTACATGATCCGCGACCGCTCGAGCTCGGTGCCGGGCCGCGTGATCCAGCACATCCCCGGCCTGCGCGACCACGTGCACCCGCGCCAGCAGGCCGAGCCCTCGCTGCCCGACTACCTCGACGAGCCGCTGCCCGGCGAGGAAGGCTACGACGGTGCGCCGCTGCCGGCCGAGGAGCCGGCACCGGGCGGGGACCAGCCCTTCCCCTGAGCCGGCGCCGCCGGCCCTTGGGAATGTGCTCAAGAAACGGCCGCCGCGGCCGATAGTCCGGGGAACGACCTTCCTGCAGGACGCCGCGTGCGTTCGACGCCTCGCCACCGCATCGTCCTCCGGCTCCGGGTGCCGTCCCGGAGAGCGGCATGACGCCGGGCTTCCCGCCGATTCCGCTGCGGCCCGGGGCACCGTCGGCACGGCCGGCGGATGCCCGCGTCCTGCTGGTCGAGAACTCGCGCATGTTCAGCGAGGTGCTGGCGACTGCCCTGCGCGAACGGCTCGGCGTCGAGGTGGTGACCGCGGGTTCGCTGGCCCAGGCGCGCCGGGCCTTGGCCGAGCAGGGTCCGTTCTTCCTGGTGCTGACCGGCCTGGTGCTGGCCGACGGCGACCAGAGCGCGGTGGTGGAGACCTTCGTCGGCCAGGGGCTGCCGACGGTGATCGTCACCGGCGTGTTCGACGAGGCCGTGCGCCAGCGCCTGCTGGGCCGCTCGATCGTCGACTACGTGCTCAAGGACACGCCCGGCGCGGTCGACTACCTCGTCTGGCTGGTGCAGCGCCTGGAGCGCAATCGCCGGATCACCGCACTGGTGGTCGACGATTCGCCTTCGGCGCGGCAGCTCGCCGGCGCGCTGCTCGGGCTCTACGGCTTCCACGTGCGCGCGGCCGCCAGCGGCGCCGAGGCGCTCGCCGCGCTCGCCCGCGACCCGTCGATCCGGCTGGTCATCGCCGACTACGAGATGCCCGGCATGAGCGGCATCGAGTTCCTGCGCCGGCTGCGCACGCGGCGCGCGCGCGACAGCGTCGCGGTCATCGGCGTCTCCGGCAGCAACCACAGCTCGCTGGTCGCCGAGTTCCTCAAGAGCGGCGCCAACGACTTCCTGCACAAGCCGTTCTCGCGCGAGGAGTTCTTCTGCCGCATCTCGCAGAACGTCGACAGCCTCGAGCTGATCGGCTCCCTGCAGGACCTGGCCACGCGCGACTTCCTCACCGGCCTGGCCAACCGCCGCCACCTGTTCGAGCGGGGCGGCGCGCTGATCCAGGAGGCGCGCCAGCGCGGCGAGCCGGTGGCGCTGGCGATGCTCGACATCGACTTCTTCAAGCGCGTCAACGACGGCTACGGCCACGACTGCGGCGACATGGTGATCCGCGCGGTGGCCGAGGCGGTGGACGGGCACGCGCGCGCCGGCGATGTCGCGGCGCGCTTCGGCGGCGAGGAATTCTGCGTGCTCGCGCCGGGCCTCGAGGGCGAACTGGCGGAGATCTTCTTCGACGCCCTGCGCGCGCGCATCGAGGCGCTGGCGCTGCGCTTCGAGGAGCACGAGGTCGCGGTCACCATCAGCGTCGGCGTGGTCACCGCCACGCGCGGCACGCTCAACGAGATGTTGCTGGAGGCCGACCGCCGCCTCTACCTGGCGAAGGCGGCCGGACGCAACCGCGTAGTCGCGGCGGGCGCGAGCGACGAGGCCGCGGCCTGAGGCCTCAGTCGACCCGGCAGAACACCGCCTTGAGGTAGCGCGACTCCTGCACGTGGGCCATGAACGGATGGTCGCCGCCGGCCCCGGCCACCCGCAGGACCTGCACCGTGCGGCCGGCGTAGAACGCGGCGCGGCGCAGCATGTCAAGGAACTGCTCCTCGCTCACCAGCCCGGTGCAGGAGAAGGTCGCGAACACGCCACCCGGTTTCACCACCGACAGGGCGAGCTTGTTCATGTCGAGGTACTTCTTAAGCGCCGGGATCACCTGCTCGCGGTCGCGGGTCATCTTCGCCGGGTCGAGCACGACCACGTCCCAGGCCTCGCCGCGCGTGGCCGCCTCGCGCAGCCACGGAAAGATGTCGGACTGGACGAAGCGCACCTTCGCGTCGTTGAGCTGCGCGTTCTTCCTGGCGATGGCGAGGATCTCCTCGTCGAGATCGATGCCGGTGACCTCGGCCGCGCCGCCGCGCGCCTTCGCGTAGATCGCGAAGCCTCCGGAGTTGCAGCACAGGTCGAGCACGCGCGCGTCGCGGGTGAAGCGGGTCAGGAACTCGCGGTTGTCGCGCTGGTCGGCGAAGAACCCGGTCTTGTGCCCGCTGCCCGGGCTGGCGCGGAAGCGGACGCCGTGCTCGGTGATCAGCGCCGGCTCCGGCGCCTCCGGGGCGCGGAAGTCGAAGCTCTCCTGCTTCTGCACGTGGTCCTCGGCGAAGCTGTAGAAGCGGCAGCCCGGGAACTCGGCGCGCAGCGCGGCGTAGATCCACTCGCGGTGGCGGAAGGCGCCGGCGGAGAAGAACTCGACCACCAGCAGGTCGCCGTAGCGGTCGACCACCAGCCCCGAGATGCCGTCGCCTTCGGAGTGCACCACGCGCCAGCCGTCGGCGACCTCGTCCAGACGCAGCAGCTCGCGGCGCAGGCGCACCGCGTCGGCGATCCTGCGCGCGAACCAGTCGGCGTCGATCGCCTCGTCGCGGCGCTCGGTCAGCACCCGCAGGGCGATCCGGGAATGGCCGTTGTAGAACCCGCGTCCGACCCAGGCGCCCGCGCGGTCGACGATGTCGACCACGCTCCCCGGCCGCGGCTTCTCGGCGGGCTTCTCCACCATCTTCTGGAAGATCCACGGATGGTTGGAACGGCGCTCGATCTTGAGGCGGACGGTGGGCAGCGGCGGGACGGGGGCAGTCATCGGGGCATTTTACGGGGTGGCGGGGGGAGGGGGATGGAAAATGCCGGGAATCGGGACTGGGGAATTGGGACCTGAGCTTGCGCGATGCCCCGGAACGCACTCTTTGGAGAGAGCGCGATCCTCGAGGTCCCGATTCCCGGTTCCCGGCTCCCGCTTCACCACAGCCCCCATTGACACCCTCCGACCCGCCCCGCCACAGTGGCCGTCCCTGAAGGGGAGTAGCTCCAACGCTGCCGCGGTCGTCAGTACGGGTCGTCGCGAACGGCCCCGGTCCGGCAGGCGGGATCCATGGCGGTCGCCGTGGGCATCGCGGGCAAGACCTTCGCCGGTGACGGCGAAGGTGCGTCCGGAATACGGAAACGCCTCGGCCCACGCCGGGGCGTTTCGCTTATCCAGGACCCCTGACCCGCATGACTACGATCGGAACTCCCCTGATGTGGACGGTCTTCGTCGTCCTCATCCTCGTCGCCCTCGCCGTCGACCTCCTCGTCCTGCAGCGCAACGGCGCCCACAAGGTGTCCACGCGCGAGGCGCTGCTGTGGAGCATCGCCTGGATCGCGCTGGCGATGCTGTTCAACCTCGGACTGTGGTGGTACCTCGGCACGACACTGCCGCCGGCCGACGCGCAGCGGATCTCGATGGAGTTCCTCACCGGCTACCTGGTGGAGAAGGCGCTGGCGGTCGACAACATCTTCGTGTTCCTGATGGTGTTCGGCTACTTCGCGGTCCCGGCCGAGCAGCAGCAGCGCGCGCTCATCATCGGCATCATCGGCGCGATCGTGCTGCGCGCGATCCTGATCTTCATCGGCGCCGCCCTGATCGCGCAGTTCCACTGGATCCTCTACGTCTTCGGCGTGTTCCTGGTCCTGACCGGCGCGAAGATGCTGTTCTCGGCGGGCGACCCGCCCTCGCTGGACGACAACCCGGCGCTGAAGTTGATGCGCAGGCACCTCAAGCTCACCGACCGCTTCCACGGCAATGCGCTGGTGGTGCGCGAGGGTGGCATCCGCCGCTACACGCCGCTGTTCGTGGTGATGATCCTGATCGCGGTGACCGACGTGATCTTCGCCGTGGATTCGATCCCGGCGATCTTCGCGATCACCACCGATCCCTTCATCGTGCTGACCTCGAACGTCTTCGCCGTGCTCGGCCTGCGCGCGCTGTATTTCCTGCTCGCCGGCATGGCCGAGAAGTTCCACCTGCTCGGCTACGGCCTGGCCCTGGTGCTGGTGTTCATCGGCACCAAGATGCTGATCGTCGACGTCTACAAGATCCCGATCGGCATCGCGCTGGGCGTGGTCGCGCTGCTGGTCGGCGGCGCGATGCTGGCCAGCGTGCTGATGCCGAAGAAGGAACCGCCGGCGCAGCCGCCCGGGGTCGGCTGAGCGGAACCGGGACGGAACGAACCCGGTTCTGCGTTCCAGGCTCGCCCTCAGCGCGCCAGCCAGCCCCCGTCCACCGGCAGCACCGCACCGTTGACGTAGTCGGCGGCCCGCGACGCCAGGAACACCGCCGCGCCGCCCAGGTCGGAGGGTTCGCCCCAGCGCCCGGCGGGGATGCGGGCGAGGATGTCGCGGCTGCGCTCGGGATCGTCGCGCAGCGCCTGGGTGTTGTTGGTGGCGTAGTAGCCCGGGGCGATCGCGTTGACGTTGATGCCCTTGCCCGCCCACTCGTTGGCCAGCAGGCGGGTGATGCCGAGCAGGCCGGACTTGCTCGCGGTGTAGGAGGGCACGCGGATGCCACCCTGGAACGACAGCAGCGAGGCGATGTTGACGATCTTGCCGCCACGCCCGGCCGCGACCCAGGTCCGCGCCACCGCCTGCGAGAGGAAGAACACGGTCTTGAGGTTGACGCCCATCACCGCGTCCCAGTCGGCTTCGGTGAAGTCCAGCGCGTCGGCACGGCGGATGGTGCCGGCGTTGTTGACCAGGATGTCGACCGGCGCGTCGAGGGCGGCATTGCCGCGCTCGACGATGTCGGCGACGTGGGTCGCCTCGTCGAGCGCGGCCTCGACCCAGTGGCAGCGCCGCCCGGCAGCGGCGACCGCGGCCTGCGTCTCGCTCGGCGCGCTGCGGCCGACCGCGATGACGTCGGCGCCGGCCTGCGCCAGCGCCACCGCGATGCCCTGGCCGAGGCCGGTGTTGGCGCCGGTGACCATCGCCACGCGGCCGTCCAGCGAGAACGGATTCGACGTCGTCATGGCGCTCACTTCAGTTGGCAGATGTCGAGGACGTGCATGTCGGTGTAGTCGAGGTTCTCGCCGCCCATCGCCCAGATGAAGGTGTAGTTGGAGGTGCCGGCGCCCATGTGGATCGACCACGGCGGCGACACCACCGCTTCGCGGTCCTGCATCACGATGTGGCGCATGTCCTCGGGCTGGCCCATGAAGTGCATCACGCGCTGGTCGGCGCCGAGGTCGAAGTAGAAATAGACCTCGCTGCGACGGTCGTGCAGGTGCGGCGGCATGGTGTTCCAGACGCTGCCCGGCTTGAGGATGGTCAGGCCCAGCAGCAGCTGCGAGGACTTGCAGGTCTGCGGCACGATGTACTGGTAGATCGTGCGCTCGTTGGAGGTCTCCAGCGCGCCACGCTCCAGCGGCACCGCGTCGGCGATCGAGATCTTCTTGACCTCGAAGCGCGCGTGTGCCGGCGTCGAGGCGAGGTAGAAGCGCGCCGGGTCGGCGCCGTCGACCGACTCGAAGCTCACCTCCTTGCAGCCCATCGGGATGTAGAGGCCGTCCTTCGGCGCGAGGTCGTAGGCGGTGCCGTCGACGACGATGCGGCCCGCGCCGCCGCCGACGTTCACCGCGCCGAGCTCACGGCGCTCCAGGAACGGATGGCCCTTGGCCGAGTCCGGCTCGCTCTGCACCGGCAGCGCCACCGGCTTCGACACCGGCGCGGCACCGCCGATCACGAAGCGCTCGTAGTGGGTGTAGTTGAGGCGGATGGCGTCGGCCTGGAACAGGTCGCCGATCAGGTAACGGTCGCGCAGCTGCTCGTTGCTGACGCCCGCCATCATGTCCGGGTGGGTGGCGTGGTAGGTCTTGCAGTACATGGCGACTCCTTGCGAAAGCTTCAGGGGGCGTGTGGGACCGGCCGGCGCGATCAGAGCTTGTAGGCGCGCTTGGGCAGGTTGTAGGCGAGATCCACCGCCACCTCGGCGGCGGCGTCCTCGTCCAGGCGGTGCTCGGCGACCAGGCGCGCGAGCCAGGCGCAGTCGATCCGGCGCGCGGTGTCGTGACGGGCCGGGATCGACAGGAAGGCGCGGGTGTCGTCGTTGAAGCCGACGGTGTTGTAGAAGCCCGCGGTCTCGGTGGTCTGCTCGCGGAAGCGCATCAGGCCTTCCGGCGAATCGTGGAACCACCAGGCCGGGCCGAGCTTGAGCGCCGGGTAGTGCCCGGCCAGCGGCGCAAGCTCACGGCTATAGCTGGTCTCGTCGAGGGTGAACACGATGATCGAGAGGCGCGGGTCGTTGCCGTAGCGGCCGAGCAGCGGCTGCAGCGCGCGCACGTACTCGGTGCCGCTCGGGATGTCGGCGCCCTTGTCGCGGCCGTAGCTCGAGAACAGGGTGGTGTTGTGGTTGCGGAAGGCGCCCGGGTGGATCTGCAGCACGAAGCCGTCGTCCAGGCTCATGCGCGCCATCTCGGTCAGCATCTGCGCGCGGAACAGCTCCGCGTCCTCCGCACCGGCCTTGCCGGCGACCACGCGCGCGAACAGCGTCTCGGCCTCGGCCGGCGCCAGGTCGGCGGTGCGCGCGGTCGGATGGCCGTGGTCGCTGGAGGTGGTGCCGACCGCGGCGAAGTCGGCGCGGCGTTTGCGGTGCGCGGCGAGATAGCCGCTCCAGGAGTGGGTGTCCTCGCCGGTGATCTCGGCGAAGCGTGCCAGGGCGCTCTGGAACTGCTCGTGCTCGGGATCGATCACCGCGTCCGGGCGATAGGCGCTGATCACGCGGCCGGACCAGTCGCTGTCGCGGATCGCCTCGTGGTGCGCGAGCGAGTCGATCGGCGACTCGGTGGTCGCGATCAGCTCGATGTTGTAGCGCTCGAACAGCGCGCGCGGGCGGAACTCCGGGGTGCGCAGCGCGGCGTCGATGGTGTCGTAGTAGTGGTCGGCGGTGTCGGCGTCGAGCTGCACCTCGAGCCCGAACACCTTCGAGAACACCCAGGCCAGCCAGCCCGAGGACGGGGTGCCGCGGAACAGGTGCTGGTTCGCCGCGAACAGGCGCCAGGCCGCACGCGGGTCGGCCTGCGACGGCCCCGCCAGCGAGGGCACGCCCAGGTCTTCCAGCGCGATGCCCTGGCTGTAGAGCATGCGGTAGAGGTAGTGGTCGGGTGCGAGCAGCAGCTCGGTCGGATTGGAGAACGCCTCGTTGCGTGCGAACCACGAGGGATCGGTGTGCCCGTGCGGGCTGATGATCGGCAGCGCACGCACATGCGCATACAGCCGCTTCGCGATCGCGCGGGTGGTCGGATCGGCGGGAAACAGGCGGTCGTCGTGGAGGACCAGCGGCTTGGACATGGGCGCGGCATCGAGAGGATGGACGCACCCAATGATAGCGGTGGACACCCGCTTTGGTAACCGGTGTCATCGCTGCACTGCAGCGCGCCCGCGAGGCGCTGGGGAAGCGCGGCGGGCCGCTCCGACTGCTGCAGCGCGCAAGTTTCGCACCGCGCTCCGCGCCTGCGGTGCGGCTGCGCCGGCGGGCTCAGCGTGCCGGCGGCTGGCAGGAATCGCGCACGGCGAGGTAGGGCGTGAGCGTCCCCGCCGGGGCCGGCGCCGTGGCCATCAGCTGAGCGGCCGCCTGCCGGCCCATGTCGCGGATCGGCAGGCGCACCGTGGTCAGCGGCGGCCACAGCCGCGATGCCAGCGGGCTGTCGTCGAAACCGACGATGGACACGTCCTCGGGCACCTTGAGGCCGAGCCGGTAGGCGGCCTTGTAGGCGCCGGCGGCCATCTCGTCGTTGCAGGCGAAGATCGCGGTCGGGCGCGGCCGCAGCGCCAGCAGGCGTTCGGCGCAGGCGACGCCGGATTCGAAGGTGTAGCCGCCCTCGGCCACGTGCGTCGGCGGCAGCACGATCCCGCGCTTCTCGAGCGCCTCGGTGAAGCCGCCGCCGCGCTCGTGCGCGGAGCGGTAGGTCGACGGGCCGGCGATCAGCGCGACGTTGCGGTGGCCGAGCGAGTCCAGGTATTGCGCCACCTCCCCGGCGGCCTCGCGGTCGTTGGACACGACCATGTGCGGCGCGTCGTCGAGCGGCACCGACGCCACCCGCACGTAGCGCACGCCGAGCGCGCGCAGGGCCTCGGCGAGGTCGGGGTTCTCCGACACCGGCGGCAGCAGGATCACCCCGTGCAGCTTCTGCCGCTGCACGAACTGGCGCACGCCCTCGATGAACTCGCCGCTGCGGCTGTCGCAGGGATGCACGACGAGCTCGAAGCCGGAGTCGCGCAGGGTGTCGAGCGCGCCGTTCTGCACGTGCACGATGTACTGCGCGTTGGGGTTGTCGTAGACCATGCCGATCAGGAACGAGCGCCGGAACGCGAGGCCGCGGGCCTGCGGATCGGGCACGTAGCCGACCTGGCGCATCAGCGCGGTGACGCGGTCGCGGGTGTCGGGGCGCACCAGCGGCGAGGCGTTGATCACCCGCGACACGGTCTTCTTCGACACGCCCGCGAGGCGCGCGATGTCGTTGATGGTCACGACGCTGCCCGGCAGCGGCAGGCCGGCCTCGACGCCGTCCGCCGGCGCGGTCCTGGCGGCGCTCTTGCTGCGGGATGCGGTCATCGGCGCGCTCGCGTGGCGCGACGCGCCGGGAGCGGCATTTAAGCATGCGTTGTCCCGCGTCGGGACATCCGCGCCGTCTCCCGCCGCACCGCGCCGCCGGGACGATGTTTTCGCTGCGCTGCGGCTCGACACGGCGGCGGTCCCTCGTTCTAATGACACCGGTTACCAGACTAGCGCGCCGGGGCGCCGCCTGCCCAATGTCCAGCACTGCCGACTCCGCCACGGCTTCCGCCTCCGGCACAGCGCCACGCGCGCTGCAGGTCGCGTCGCGCGACGAGGTCGCGGTGGCGGTCGTGGACCTGCAGGCCGGCGAACGCATCGAGGTCGGCGGCGGCGCGGTGACGCTCGCGGACGGCATCCCGCGCGGGCACAAGTTCGCCCTGCGCGCCATCGCCGCCGGCGCACCGGTGCACAAGTACGGCTTCCCGATCGGCACCGCGACCGCGGCGATCGAACCCGGCCGCCACGTGCACAGCCACAACCTGGCCACGGCGCTGTCGGGCGAACTCGACTACACATGGGCGCCCGCGCCCGCGTCCGTGTCCGCCGCGGCAGCGGCGCAGGCGGCGGCGGAGCCCGGCTTCGACGGCTACCGCCGTGCCGATGGCCGCGTCGGCACCCGCAACGAGGTCTGGGTGCTGTGCACGGTCGGCTGCGTCAGCCGCATCGCGCAGCGCGTCGCCGAGGCCGCGTCGCGCGAGTTCGCCGGGCGCATCGACGGCGTGGTGCCGATCGTGCATCCCTTCGGCTGCTCGCAGCTCGGCGATGACCTCGACCGCACCGGGCGCATGCTCGCCGCGCTCGCGCGCCATCCCAACGCCGGCGGCGTGCTGCTGATCGGGCTCGGCTGCGAATCGCTGCAGCTCAAGCGCCTGATCGAGTCGCTCGGGCCGATGGACCCGGCGCGGATCCGCTCCTTCAATGCGCAGCAGAGCGCCGACGAGATCGCCGACGGCCTGCAGGCGGTGGCCGAGCTGGTCGAGACCCTGCAGCACGACCGCCGCGAACGCTGCCCGCTGTCGGACCTCGTCCTCGGGCTCAAGTGCGGCGGCTCCGACGCCTTCAGCGGCATCACCGCCAACCCGCTGGTCGGGCGCATGGCCGATCGCGTCGCCGACGCCGGCGGTACCCCGGTGCTGACAGAGATCCCGGAGATCTTCGGCGCCGAGCACCTGCTGATGGAGCGTGCCGCCAGCCGCGAGGTGTTCGACGGCATGGTCGCGGTGGTCAACGACTTCAAGCGCTACTTCCTCGACTATGGCCAGCCGGTCAGCGAGAACCCCTCGCCCGGCAACATCGCCGGCGGCATCACCACGCTGGAGGAGAAGTCGCTGGGCGCAGTGCAGAAGGGCGGCCACGCGACGGTGACCCAGGTGCTGCGCTACGGCGAGCGGACCGGCGCGAAGGGACTGGCCCTGCTCGAGGCGCCGGGCAACGACGCCGTTTCCTGCACCGCGCTCACTGCCGCCGGCGCCACGCTCATCCTGTTCACCACCGGGCGCGGCACGCCGCTGGGCTTCCCGGTGCCGACGCTGAAGCTGGCCTCCAATTCCAAGCTGGCCGCGGCCAAGCCGACCTGGATCGACTTCGACGCCGGCGCGGTGCTCGGCGGCAGGCCGATGGAGGCCGTCGCCGACGACCTCATGGACCTGGTGCTGGCCACCGCCTCCGGCCGCCAGGCCAACAACGAGCGCAACGGCGAGCGCGAGATCGCCCTCTGGAAGAATGGAGTGACGCTGTGAACGCAGTCCCGGATGCGACCGACCGCCCCGCGCTGGCCCGCGCGAGCCTCGCCCAGGCCAGCGCGGCCACCCGGCGGCCGGGCTACGACCCCGACGCGGTCGCGATCGGCATCGTCCATCTCGGCCCCGGCGCTTTCCATCGCGCGCACCAGGCCGAGTTCGCCGACAGCGTGCTGGCGTCCGATCCGCGCTGGGGCATCTGTGCGGTGTCGCTGCACAGCACCGGCGTGCGCGATGCGCTGATGCCGCAGGACGGCCTGTACACCGCCGCCACGCTCGATGCCGAGATCGGCTTCCGCGTGATCGGCTCGATCCGCGAGGTGCTGGTGGCGCCCGAGGATCCCGAGCGCGTGCTCGCGCGGCTGGCCGCGGCGGGGACCCACCTGGTCACCCTGACCATCACCGAGAAGGGCTACTGCCTGGACGCGGACGGCGCGCTCGACGCGACGCACCCGGACGTCGCCCACGATCGCGCGCATCCGCACATCCCGCGCAGCGCGATCGGCTACCTGGTCGAGGGCCTGCGCCGGCGCCGCGCCGCCGGACTCGCGCCGTTCACGGTGCTGAGCTGCGACAACCTCGTCGACAACGGCCATCGCCTCGGCGCCGCGGTGCGCGCCCTGGCCGCGGCCAACGACCGCGGCCTCGCCGCCTGGATCGAGAGCGAGGGCGCGTTCCCGCGCACGATGGTCGACAGCATCGTGCCCGCCACCGACGACGCGCTGCGCGCGCGCGTGGCCGCGGCCACCGGCCTGCGCGATGCCTGGCCGGTGCAGCGCGAGGCCTTCACCCAATGGGTGATCGAAGATCGCGCCTGCGGGCCGATGCCGGATCTGGCGGCGGTCGGCGCGACCCTCACCGACGACGTGCCGGCCTACGTGCAGGCCAAGCTGCGCCTGCTCAACGGCGCGCACTCGACGCTCGCCTACCTCGGCCTGCTCGCCGGGCATGCGAGCGTGGGCGAGGCCATGGACGACGCCGCGCTCGCGGGCTTCGTGCGCGTGCTGATGCGCGAGGACATCCTGCCGTCGCTGCGCGCGCCGCAGGGGCTGGACCTGGACGCCTACGTCGATGCCGTGCTCGCACGCTTCCGCAATCCCAGCATCCGCCACGCACTGGCGCAGATCGCCTGGGACGGCTCGCAGAAGCTGCCGTTCCGCCTGTTCGGCACCATCGCCGACGCGCTGGCCGCCGGACGCGGGATCGACCGCCTGTGCCTGCCGGTCGCGGCGTGGATGCACTTCGTGCGCCAGCGCGCCGGGGCCGGCGAGCGCGTGACCGATCCGCTGGCCGAGCGGCTGTTCGAACTCGGCCGCGCCTGCGACGGCAGCGCAGCCGCGGACGTGCCGCGCTTCCTCGCGCTGCACGACGTGTTCCCGCCCGCGCTGCGCGAGTCGCCAGCGTTCCGCGAGGCGCTGGCGCAGGCCTACGACTGCCTGCGCGTGCCCGGCTGCGTCGGCCAGGTACTGCGTCAGTTCCAGCCGGTCTGAAGCGCCGGGCTCAGCGCGCGAGGCGCCGGCGCCATGCCGGCACCTCCTCGTCGAGGAAGGCCTGCGGCCAGCTGCCGTACCAGTCGTAGCCGGTGCGGCGCTCGCGCGGGATGTCCGCGTAGCGGGCGACGCGCCGGCCCTCGCGCGTGGCCAGCAGCGGGGTGTTGTCGGCGAGATCGTAGAAGCGCGCCCACAGCGGCGGCGCGGTGGCGTCCGCGACCAGGCGCCGGTCGGTCCGCGAGATGTGGAAGGCGTAGCGCACCTCGGGCGCGGGCACCGTCTCCAGCCGCAGGCCATGCAGCGCCGAGCGTTCGAGCCAGGCGATGCCGGCCTCGACCGCGGCGACGACCTCGGGCGAGGGATCCCGGATCGACATCAGGTAGCGCAGCACGGCCACGCTCTCGTCCGACACCAGCGCCGGCAGCTCGAAGGCGCGGCCCTGCGCCGGCACGAGCGTGGAGGCGTCGTACTGGCCGGCCCAGCCGGTGCGGACGCCGTCCTGCATCACCTGTAGGCGCAGCAGGCAGGCGTCGCCGCGGGCGATCGCGCGCTGCACCCGGCTGCGGGTGGCGGCATCGAGGAGTCCGGCGTCCGCATCGGCAGCGACGAGCCGTCGCAGCGTGCCCAGCACGCCGGGCGTCACCGCATCGGCGATGGTGAGGTGCGGGTGGTAGCTCGCGCGCGCCGGCACCGTGTGCGGCCAGCCGCCGCAGCCGTCGAGCTGGTGGGCGAGGATGAAGTCGAGGCCGCGCCGCGCGCCGTCGCGATGGCGCGCATCGCCGCTGCGGGCCCAGGCTGCGGCGAGGTACTCGACCTGGGTGTAGACGTTGCGATTGTCGAAGCTGCCGCCGCTGGCCTCGTTCTCCGCCTCGAGCGCCGCCATCTCGTCGGTACCGAGGACGCGCAGCGGGTCGCGGTTCTCGATCCAGCCGCCGTCGCGCCGCTGGTACAGCAGGATGTTGTCGGCGATGGCGCGCACCGCGTCGGGCGGATGCCGCGGGTAGTCCCGGCCGTGCAGGTTCTGCCAGTGGTGGATGCCGTCGGCGAAGCCGTCGAGCGGGATCGGCGGCGCCGCCTGCGCCGCCGCCACGGCGAGGACGAGGGCAAGGGCGTGGACGGACGGACGCGGACGCGGCACTGCTGGAGACTCCCGGCGCGGAACGGGCCGCGGCCGCGCGCGGCCTACGGCGATGTCATTTGAACAGCGCCGGCAGCCACAGCGACAGCCCGGGCACGAAGATCACCAGCGCCAGCACCGCGATCGCCGCTAGGTAGAACGGCCAGATCCCGCGCAGCGCCTGGGTCACGCTGATGCGGCCGATCGCCGCGCCGACGAACAGCACCGAGCCCACCGGCGGCGTGATCAGGCCGATGCCGGCGGTGAGGATCAGCACGATGCCGAAGTGGATCGGATCGATGCCGAAGGCCTTGGCGACCGGCAGGAAGATCGGCGTGGTGATGATGATCAGCGGCGCCATGTCCATGAAGGTGCCGAGCACCAGCAGCACCAGCACGATCAGGAGCAGGATCGCGATGCGGCTGTCGGCCACCGACTGCAGCGCCTCGACCGCGGCCGCCGGCAGCTGCAGGTAGGCCATCAGCCAGCCGAATGACGCCGCCGCGGCGATCACGAACAGGATCGCGCCGGTGGAGCGTACCGCGCCGGCGCAGGTCGCCAGGAAGGCGCGGAGCTGGAGCTGGCGATAGGCCAGGGCGGTGACCAGCAGCGCGTAGACCACCGCGACCGCCGCGCTCTCCACCGCGGTGAAGATGCCTGCGCGGATGCCGCCCAGGATCAGCGCGACCAGCAGCAGGCCGGGCAGGGCCGCCACCAGCCGCCGCAACACCGCGTGCAAGCCGGGGAAGGCCTCCACCGCGAAGCCGCGGCGTCGGGCGATGACCCAGCCGGTGATGCCCATCGCCAGCGTCACCATCAGCGCGGGGATGATGCCGGCGGTGAACAGCGAGGCGATCGAGATGCCGCCGCCGGCCGCGGCCGAGTACAGGATCAGGTTGTGCGAGGGCGGCACCAGCAGCGCCGCCAGCGCCGCCGAGATCGAGACGTTGACCGCGTAGTCCGGCGCGAAGCCGCGCTTGGTCATCTGCGGGATCATGGTGCCGCCGATGGCCGAGACGTCGGCAATGGCCGAGCCGGACACGCCGCCGAACAGCAGCGAGGCGACCACGTTGACCTGGCCCAGGCCCCCGCGCAGGTGCCCGACCAGGGAGCTGGCCAGGGCGATGATGCGGTCGGAGATGCCGCCGCGCAGCATGATCTCGCCGGTGAAGATGAACAGCGGGATCGCGATCAGCGAGATCGTCGCCGCGCCGGAGGCGGTCTGCTGCACGAACACGATCGGCGGCAGGCCGATCCAGGCGAGCGTGGCGAGCGCTGCGCTCGCCAGGGAGAAGCCGACCGGCACGCCGAGCAGCAGCAGCACCGCGAACACGCCGAACAGCACCACCACGTCCATCACTCCGCCTCCGTTTCGTATGCGGGCGGCACCGGCTGCACAAGGCGCTCGAGCCCGAACAGCGCGACCAGCGCGCCGCCGATGCAGATCGGCAGGAACATCAGTCCCTGCGGCAGCGGTGCGCCCGCCATCGGCGCGTCCCAGTCGGCCAGCAGCAGCTGCAGTCCCCATGCCGCGAGCGCGGCGCCGATCGCGATCACCACCACGCTCGCCAGCGCGCGCAGGGCGCGCGCCAGCGGCGGCGGCGCGAGCTGCACCAGCAGGAAGAAGCCGAAGTGCGAGTTGGCGCGCACGCACACCGCCGCGCCGAACATCATCGTGGTCGACATCAGCAGCAGGGTCACCGGCTCGGTCCAGCCCGGCGAGTCGTTGAGCACGTAGCGCGCGAACACCTGCCAGGCCTGCACCAGCGCCATGCCCACCAGGCCGATGCCGGCGACGGCCGTGGCCGCCTGCGCCAGGCGCGCGAGCGCCCGATGAAGTCCGCCCGTCATCTCAGGCCTCCCGCAGTGCGTGGTACAGGCGCCGCAGCGCGGCATCCCGGAGGTAGGGCGCCACGATCGGTTCGGCGGCACGCCGGAACGCGTCGCGGTCGACCTCGTTGAAGGCGATGCCGGCGTCCAGCACCGCCTGCCGCGACGCGGCTTCGCTCGCGTCCCACAGGCCGCGCATGTAGGGCACCGAGCGCGCGGCGGCGTCGAGCACGAGGTCGCGGTCGGCGGGCGGCAGCGCGTCGAAGCGCTGCTTCGACATCAACAGCACCTCCGGCGCGTACGAATGCTCCGACTGCGACCAGTAGCGCGCGACCTCGAACTGGCGACTGGTGTGGAAGGTCTGCCAGTTGTTCTCGGCGCCGTCGATGAGCCGGGTGCCGAGCGCCGAGAACACGTCGCCGTAGGGCAGGGGCGTGGCGTTGGCGCCGAGGCCGCCGACCACGTCCATGAAGATGTCCGAGGGCGGCGTACGGATCTTCAGCCCGTCGAGGTCCTCCGGCACCACGATCGGGCGCTGGGTGTTGTAGAAGCAGCGCGCGCCGGAGTCGTAGTAGGCCAGGCCGACCAGCCCGCGCGCGGCGAAGGCATCCAGGATCTCGCGCCCGATCGGCCCGTCGAGCCCGCGGTGCAGGTGGTCGGCTGACTCGAACACGTAGGGCAGGGCCAGCACGCGGGTGAGCGGGAAGGCGTTGTTGAGGGCGGCGACGTTCACGCGGACCAGGTCGAGCGCGCCGAAGCGGGCGAGGTTGACGGTGTCGCCCTCGCGCCCGATCTGCCCGGCGTGGTACATGCGCAGGCCGATGCGCCCGTCGGTCGCGCGCGCCAGCTCCCCGCCCATCCATTCGACCGCGCGCACCGTCGGATAGTCGGCGACGTGCACGTCGGCGGCGGTCAGGGTCAGCGGGGCCGGCGCCGCGGTCGCGCCGCGCCAGCCCAGCGCGGCCAGCGCCGCGCCCGCGGCGAGGACTCCGCGGCGCGAGATCACCGCGCCGCGTCCTCGGCCGCCGCCGCCACCGCATGGCAGCGGATAGGCGCGAGCTCGCCGCAGCGCACCTCGGCGTGCTGGCCGACCGCGATCGGATGGATGCCGGTGGCCGCGCCGGTGGTGACCAGGTCGCCGGCGCGCAGCGGCCGGCCGCGGCGCGCGCAGCGGTTGAGCGCGAAGGCGAACGCCGCCAGCGGGCCGCCGGGAATCGAGCCGGGCCGACCGCGCCCGACCTCGACGCCGTCGAGCAGCGTGCGGCATTCCGGGCCGTCGGCATCCCAGCCGGCCAGCTCCGGGCCGAGGATCAGGCCGGCGTTGTTGCCGAAGTCGGAGACGGTCACGCCCGGGCCGTGGTCGTTGATGCCGGCGAAGGGGCTGGCCGCGAACTCCACGCCGATGTGCAGCGCGCCGACCAGGCCGGCCGCGGCCTCGGCGGTCCAGTCGAGCCGGCGCGGATCGGCGTCGCGGGCGACGCGGACCACGTACTCCGCCTCCACCGCGGCGAAGCCGCCGTCGATCACCGGCAGCGCGACGGGATCTCCGGCGCGGCCCACGCGCCGGGCGAACACCGGCCCGACCAGGCGCTCCTCCGGATAGCGCTCGCGCCACGTCGGCGCGATGGCGCCGACCTTCCAGCCGGCCACGGCGTCGCCCCAGCGCCCGATCGCGGCGTCCTGGATGGCGTAGGCTGCATCGAGATCGGCCGGGATCGGGCCGGGATAGGTCGGCAGCGCACGCGCCTCGCGGCGCGCGGCGACGAAGGCGGTGGCGATCGCGTTGGCGTCAGCCGTGGTCATCGAAGCCTCCCTTGGGCGTGAGCGTGTCGAGATCCCAGTCGGCGGGATCGAAGGCGCGGCGGGTCTCCTCGTAGGCGGGGTAGCCGCCGACCTGGTCCTGGCTGTCGAGGATGCGGCCGCGGCCCTCGACCACGTCGGCGATGATCCGGATGTCGTGCGGATCGCGGTCCCACGGCCGCGCGCCGGCCTCGGCGAGCACGGCCTCCTCGACCTCCGCGGCCGGACGCAGCGCGAAGCCGCGCGGCAGGTCCATGCCCGTGTCGGTCTCGACCAGGCGCGCGGGACCGGTGGTGTAGCGCCCGCTCGTGGGCAGCGGCTGGCCGAAGCGGTCGACCGCGATGTTGTCGGCGAGATGCGCGCGCAGGTCGCCGCTGCCGCCGAAGGTCAGCAGCGGCAGGCCCTCCGCCGTGTCCATGCCACCGCGCAGGACGTTGCCGCGGATGTCCATCACGCCGTCCTGGTAGTCCTCGCCTTCCCACTCCCAGGCGATCAGGTTGTAGTGGATCGCGCGCTGGCCGGGGTTGTAGATCAGGTTGTTGAGGACCGCGCCGTGGACGCCGCCCTTGAACAGCGGGTTGCGCTCGAAGTTGTGGGCGAACAGGTTGCCGGTCATCAGGATGCCGGTGGCGTTGTCGTGGACCAGCACGCCCTTGGAGTGCTCGCCCTTGGCATGCGTCGCATGCGCCAGCGCCTCGGCGATCAGGTTGTTGCTGAAGGTGATGCGGTGCGAGGTCGCCTCGCGCCAGTCCGCCGGACCGCCGCCATCGAAGCGCGGACCGGAGGCCGAGCCGTTCTCGTCGATCGCCCAGGTCAGCGAGTTGTGGTCGAAGACCACGTCGTGCGCGCCCGAGGCGGAGAGGCCGTCGGATTCCCATTCGCCGCGTGCGGCGCCGGCGTCGCCCGGCCGGATGTGCAGGTGCTGCACGATCACGTCGTGGGTGCGCACGCCGATGCCGCCGCGGATCAGGGTGATGCCGGGCGAGGGGGCGGTCTGCCCGGCGACGGTGACTTCGGGCTCGGTGATGGTGATGCCCTTGCGGTCGAGATCGATCACGCCGCCGACCTCGAACACCACGATGCGGCGCCCGCGCTCGGCCAGCGCCGCGCGCAGCGAACCGGGGCCGTCGGCGGCGAGCGTGGTCACCCGCACGATGCGGCCGCCGCGGCCGCCGTCGGTCTGCGCCCACTGTGCGGCGGCGACGGCAGGCAGCGCCGCGAACAGCAGGCCCAGGGCCAGGGCGGGCAAGGCGAGGCGGCGCAGGATCATGCGGGAATCTCCTTCGGAAGACGTTGTCGCGGGCCGCGCTGCGGCCACGGCGCTGGAAGCGGCGCGGTCGCACCCGGTGACGCGGGGAAGACTGCGGCGCACGCCGCCCTCACCTGGCGCCTCGGCGCACGTGGCTGTGCATGGCTGCGACCCCCTCCGATCCGCGTCCGCCGCAGCGCTGCCGGCGGCTGGTATGACGTGATGACACCGGTAACATCGGCCACAATCGCTGCAGTGACACCGGTGGTCAAAAACGCTACCAGACACCGCAGCGCAGCAACAAGAAGGTCGCCCGGCGTGTTCGAATGCGCGCTTCGACCGCGCCGGAACATGCGCGGCTGGCGACTTTTCCGGCGTGGCGATGGCGCGCGCCGGTCGATGCTGCAGGCCAGCATCGACGTCGCGACGACCATGACGATCACAATCGGGAGGAGAAATGGCGGCTCGCATCGTGTGCTTCGGGGAACTCCTGCTGCGGCTGTCCGCACCCGGCCGGCAGCTGCTGCTGCAGTCGCCCCAGCTCGACGTCCATGTCGGTGGGGCGGAGGCCAACGTCGCCGTCGCGCTGGCGCGCTGGGGCCATGCGGTGCGATTCGCCAGCGTGGTCGCCGACAACCCGCTCGGCGGCGCCGCGCTCGGCGAACTGCGCCGGCACGGCGTCGACACCGCGCGCGTGCTGCGCGCACCGGGCCGCATGGGCCTGTATTTCCTCTCGCCGGGGGCGGTGCACCGCGCGAGCGAAGTGGTCTACGACCGCGCGCGCTCGGCCTTCGCCGAAGCCGCGGCCGATGCGATCGACTGGGACGCCGCGCTCGAGGGCGCCGACCATTTCCACCTGTCCGGCGTCACCCCCGCGCTCGGTCCGGCCAGCGCGGAGGCGGCCCTGCGGGCGGCGCGCGCCGCCCGCGCGGCGGGGCTGACGGTGTCCTTCGACGGCAACTACCGCGGGCGCCTGTGGCAGGCCTGGCAGGGCGACGCGCCGGCCCTGCTGCGCCAGCTCATGGCCGAGGCCGACATCGCCTTCGCCGACCACCGCGACTTCGCCCTGGTGCTCGGCCGCAGCTTCGATGCCGAGGATCCCGAGCGCCGCTTCGCCGAGGCCGCCGACGCCGCGTTCGCCGCCTTCCCGAATCTGCGCCGCATCGCCTGCACCCGCCGCGACGTGCACAGCGTCGACCACCATGCGCTGTGCGCACGGATGGCGGTGCGCGACGGCGCGCGCCACGCCACGCCCGGCTATACGGTCGCGGGCATCGTCGACCGCATCGGCGGCGGCGACGCCTTCGCCGCCGGCGTGCTGCACGGCCTGCGCAGCGGCATGGACGACGACGCCGCCCTCCGCTTCGGCCTCGCTTCCGGCGTACTCAAGCACTCCCTTCCCGGCGACTTCATGCTGCTGGACGCCAGCGACATCGCCGCCTTCGTCGCGACCGGCCAGTTCGACGTGCGGCGCTGAGGGGAGAGGGCGGGCGACGCGGGGCATGGGGCGTGGCGCTCGGGACATGGACGCCGCCCCCAGCGCCCAGGCGCGACCCGCAAGTCCCGATTCCCGATTCCCGATTCCCAATTCCCAATTCCCAATTCCCAATTCCCAATTCCCAATTCCCGTTTCCCGTTTCCCGTTTCCCGTTTCCCGTTTCCCGTTCCCCGTTCCCCCTTCCCGCCCCACCCGCGATTGCGCATGACACCGGTTTCCCCTCAACATGCCCGACGCGATCCGGCGACCCGTGCCGACAGAGCTGCGGGCGTCCGGGGCATCGGAGGGTCCACGTGTCGAGAAGCAGCCTCACCCTGACCGGCGTCGGCAAGACGTTCGGAACGTCCCAGGTCATCGACGACGTCGCGCTGCACGCCGACGCCGGCGAGTTCGTGGTGTTCGTCGGCCCGTCGGGCTGCGGCAAGTCGACGCTGCTGCGGCTGATCGCGGGGCTGGAGACGCCCGACACCGGCAGCATCCGCATCGACGAGCGCGACGTGACCCGGGTGCACCCCGCCCAGCGCGGGGTGGCGATGGTGTTCCAGTCCTACGCGCTGTACCCGCACATGTCGGTGGCCGACAACATGGGCTTCGGCCTGAGGATCCGCGGCGAGAAGCGCGCGGCGATCCGCGAGCAGGTCGCCCATGCGGCGCGCATCCTGCAGCTCGAGCACCTGCTCGACCGCAAGCCGCGGCAGCTCTCCGGCGGCCAGCGCCAGCGCGTGGCGATCGGTCGCGCGATCGTGCGCCAGCCGGAGATCTTCCTGTTCGACGAGCCGCTGTCCAACCTCGACGCGGCGCTGCGCGGGCAGATGCGCATCGAGCTCGCGCGCCTGCACGCCCAGCTCGGCGCGACCATGGTCTACGTCACCCACGACCAGGTCGAGGCGATGACCCTGGCCAGCCGCATCGTCGTCCTCAACCGCGGCCGGGTGGAGCAGATCGGCGCGCCGCTGGAGCTGTACCGGCGCCCGGCCAACCGCTTCGTCGCCGGCTTCCTCGGCGCGCCGCGGATGAACTTCCTGGCCGCCACCGCGCATGCGCGCGACGGCGGCGACATCGTCGTGGACCTGGCGCGGGGCGGGCTGCGCGTGGCGCGCGAGGCGGCGATCGCGCTGGACGAGGGCGCGCTGACCGTCGGCATCCGTCCCGAGGACCTGCGCCCGGTCGCCGACGGCGCGCCCGATGTGGTCGCCCGCGGCGAGGTGACCCTGGTCGAGCGCCTCGGCAGCGAGGCGATCGCCTACGTCAGCACCGGTCCCGGGGCGGACGACACGCTGACGCTCAAGCTCGCCGGCGACGCCACCCTCGCCGCGCGCGAAACGGTGGCGCTGGCGGCGCGGCCCGGCGACGTGCACCTGTTCGACGCGGCCGGCCGCGCGGTGGGCGCGCCGGCATGATCTACGCCGACCGCCGCAGCGGCCTGCTCTACCTGATGCCCTTCCTGCTCGGGCTGCTGGCCTTCACCCTGTTCCCGTTCGTGGCCTCGCTGCTGCTGAGCCTGTCGGACTACCAGCTGCAGGATCCGGTCGGCGAGGCCGGCTTCATCGGCGCGGCCAACTACGCGGCCATGGCGCAGGACCCGACCTTCCACCGCTCGCTCGGCGTGACCGTGGTCTACGTGCTGGTGACGGTGCCGCTGAAGCTCGCCTTCGCGCTGTTCATCGCCTTCGTCCTCAACTTCCGCCTGCGCGCGATCGGCCTGTTCCGCACCGCCTACTACCTGCCCTCGATCCTCGGCGGCAGCGTGGCGATTGCGGTGGTGTGGCGCTACGTGTTCGCCGGCGACGGCCTGCTCAACCAGGCGCTGGAGGCGATCGGCCTGGATGGGGTCAACTGGCTCGGCGAGCCGGGCTATGCGATGGCGACCATCGTGGCGCTGCGGCTGTGGCAGTTCGGCTCGGCGATGGTGGTGTTCCTCGCCGGCCTGCAGGCGATCCCGGACGACCTCTACGAGGCCGCGCGGCTGGACGGTGCGTCGCTGTGGCAGACCTTCCTGCGGGTGACCCTGCCGCTGCTGACGCCGGTGATCTTCTTCAACTTCATCATGCAGATGGTGCAGGCGTTCCAGGAGTTCAACGGGCCCTACATCATCACCGGCGGCGGTCCGCTGAAGTCGACCTACCTGCTGCCGATGATGATCTACGAGGAGGCGTTCAAGTACTTCGACGTCGGCTACGCCAGCGCGCTGTCGTGGGCGCTGTTCACGATCATCGCGGTGCTGACCGCCATCGCCTTCCTGTCGTCGAAGTACTGGGTGTTCTACGCCAACGAGCGCGGGGACGACGCATGAGCGCGGTCGCGCCCGCGACCGCGCGCGCCGCGCGCTGGCTGCAGCCGGCGCTGCGCTACACGGTGCTGGTCGTGGTCGGCCTGCTGATGCTGTACCCGCTGTTCTGGATGGTCGGCGGCGCGTTCAAGCCCAACCACGAGATCTTCGGCTCGATCGGCTTCATCCCCCAGGATCCGACGCTGGAGGGCGTGCGCGAGGGCTGGCGCACCAGCACCGAGTACAGCTTCGCGACCTACCTCGCCAACACCTTCCGCATCGTGATCCCCAAGGTCATCGTCACCGTGATCTCGTCGGTGCTGGTGGCCTTCGGCTTCGCCCGCTTCAACGTGCCGGGGAAGAAGCTGCTGTTCGCGGCGCTGATCGCCACCGTGCTGCTGCCCAAGAGCGTGCTGCTGATCCCGCAGTACCTCATGTTCCGCGAGCTCGGCTGGCTCGATACCTTCCTGCCGCTGTACGTGCCGTCGGCGTTCGCGACCGAGGGCTTCTTCGTGTTCCTGATCATCCAGTTCATGCGCGGGCTGCCGCGCGAGCTGGAGGAAGCCGCGGTGATCGACGGCTGCAACAGCCTGCAGGTGCTCTGGCACGTGGTCGTGCCGCTGCTGGTGCCGGCGATGATCGCGGTCGCGCTGTTCCAGTTCATGTGGACGATGAACGACTTCATCGGACCGCTGGTCTACCTGTCGAGCGTGGAGCACTACCCCGTCTCGCTCGCCCTGAAGATGTCGATCGACGTCACCGAGGCGACGAGCTGGAACCAGATCCTGGCGATGTCGACGATCGCGCTGATGCCCTCGCTGATCCTGTTCTTCCTCGCCCAGAAGTATTTCGTCGAGGGCACCACGGCCGGGGCGGTGAAGGGATGATGCGCAGCCTGCTGTTCGTGCTCGCCCTGCTGGTGGCGCTGCCCGCCGCCGCCGCGGCCGCGGAACCGGTGGAACTGCGGCTGTCGTGGTGGGGCGGCAACGAGGTGCACCGGGCGATGCTGGACTCGGTGCGCGCCTTCGAGCGCGGCCATCCCGGGATCACGGTCAAGACCGAGTACACCGGCTGGGTCGGCCACCTCGAGCGCCTCACCACCCAGATCGCCGGCGGCACCGCGCCGGACGTGATGCAGGTCAACTGGAACTGGCTGGTGCTGTTCTCGCGCGACGGCGAGGGCTTCTACGACCTGCGCCGCCTCGACGACGTCGTCGACCTCGACGCCTTCGACGCCGAGGCGCTGGCGATGGGCACGATCGACGGCCGCCTCAATGCGATTCCGGTGTCGATGTCGGCGCGGCTGTTCTACTTCAACGCCACCACCTTCGCGAAGGCGGGCCTCGAGGTGCCGTCGAGCTGGGAGGAGCTGGTCGCCGCCGGTCCCGTGTTCCGCGACCGCCTCGGCCCGCAGTACTACCCGCTCGACCTGCCGACGCAGGAGCTGGTCGCGGTGCTGCGCGCGCGCCTGGTGCAGCGCACCGGCCTGCCCTTCATCGACGAACGCGGGCGCCGGGTCAATGCCACGCCCGGGCAGCTCGCCGACCTCGCACGCTTCTACACGCGCCTGGTCGATGCGCACGTGATCCCCGACCTGCCGACCCGCGCCTCCTACGGCCACGTCGCCGCACAGGAACTCAGGCCGTGGATCAACGGCGAGTTCGCCGGCGCCTACCAATGGGTGAGCTCGGTCGGCAAGTTCATCGAGACCCTGGCCCCGGGCCAGGAGGTGGTGCTCGCCCCACACCCGGTGCAGGCGGGTGCGCGCGACGCTGGGCTCATCTACCGCCCGTCGATGATGCTGGCGATCAACGCCGACACCGCGCACCCGCACGAGGCCGCGCAGCTGCTCGACTTCCTGCTCAACGACCCGGTCGCCGCCACGGCGATGGGCCTGCAGCGCGGCGTGCCGACCAGCGCGCACGCCGCCCGCACGCTGGACGCGGCCGGTGCGCTCACGGGGCTCGCCGTCGAGGGCGGCGCCGAGATCGCGACGCTGCCGCGCCACGTCACCGAGAGCGCCTGGTTCGAGCATGCGCGCGTGCGCGATGCCTTCATCGACCTGGTCGAGCTCTACGCCTACGGCCGCATCGACGCCGAGACCTTCGGCCAGCGCCTGCACGACGACCTCAACCGGATCCTGGAGCGGACCATCCGCACGCCGCGGAGCGGGCGGTGAGCGACGCGGCGCGACCGACCGTCGAGCTGCTGGTCGCCGGCAGCGAACGGCTGACCTTCGAGCTGCGCAACGGGCATCCCTGGGCGGCGCCGACCCCGCACCTCGTGCGCGTGGACGGACGCGAGGTGCATCGCGATGCGCGCAACGTGTTCACGCTGCGCGGGCTGGCGCCGGAGCGGCTCCACGCCCTCGCGATCGAGAGCGGCGGCGACGTGCTGCGCATCGACGCCCGCACCGCGGCGGCCAGCCCGGGCCTCGACGTGCGCGACTTCGGCGCGGTCGGCGACGGCCGCCACGACGACACCGCGGCGCTGCAGGCGGCACTGTCGTGCTGTCCCGAAGGCGGCACGGTGCTGCTGCCCGCCGGCACCTGGCTCAGCGGCCCGCTGTTCCTGCGCAGCCGCACGGTGCTGCACCTGCAGGAGGGCGCCGGCCTGCTCGGCCATCCCGACATCGCGCGCTGGCCGCTGCTGCCGGCGACGCTTCCGGGCGCCGCCGGCGCGCGTGTGCTCGGCAGCTGGGAAGGACGTCCCGCCGCCTGCCACGCCAGCCTGCTCAACGTCATCGATGCTGAGGACGTGCGCATCGAGGGCGACGGCACGATCGACGCCAACGCCTCCTTCGCCACCTGGTGGAGCCGGCCGAAGACGCCGTTCGCCGGCTGGCGCCCGCGCACGCTGCTGATCGCGCACGCGCGGCGGGTCGCGGTCGAGGGCCTGACCTTCCGCAACGCCCCGGCGTGGACCGTCCACGCGCTGCGTTCGCGCGCGCTGCTGTTCGCGCGGCTGACGATCGAGGCGCCAGCGGATTCGCCCAATACCGACGGCATCGATCCCGAGTCCTGCGAGGACGTGCGCATCCTCGGCTGCCGCATCGACACCGGCGACGACTGCATCGCGGTCAAGTCCGGCAAGCCGGGATCCGAGGGCGCGCCGCCGCCGAGCCGCGGCGTGCGCATCGGCAACTGCCTGCTGCAGCGCGGCCACGGCGCGGTGGTGCTGGGCTCGGAATGCGCCGGCGGCATCCACGACGTGGAGGCGCGCGACTGCGTGTTCGACGGCACCGACCGCGGCCTGCGCATCAAGACCCGGCGCGGGCGCGGGCGCGCGGCGGTGATCGCCGGCGTGCGCCTCGCCAACGTGCGCATGCGCGGCGTCGGTACGCCGTTCGTGGTCAACAGCTTCTACTGGTGCGACCCCGACGGCCGCGAACCGCACGTCGGCGACCGCGCGCCGCGGCCGATCGACGCCGGCACGCCCACGGTGCGCGACATCGCGCTCGAGGACGTCGACTGCGCCGGGGTCGCCCACGCCGCCGCCTACGTGCTGGGGCTGCCGGAGCGGCCGGTCGAGGGCCTGCGCATCGACGGCCTGCGCGTGCGCTATGCGGACGCCGCCGCGCCCGGCCATCCGGACATGGCCGAGGGCATTCCCGCCCTGCGCCGCGCCGGGCTGACCTTCGAGAACGTGCGCGGGCTCGCGCTGCACGGCATCGACGTCGCCGGTGCAGAGGGGCCGCTCTACGCCACCCGCAACGTCGACCCCGACATCCACGACGAGGACACCGCCGCATGACCGCCGTACCCGTCCGCCTGCTCGAGGATGCCTTCGCCGGTCTCGGTGCCGAGGTCGCGCCGTTCGTGCGCGGCGCCCTGCAGCGCTGGCGCAGCTACAAGCCGAGCTGGAACTACGAGGACGGCGTGGTCTGGAAGGGCGCGCTCGACCTCGCCGCGGCCGGCGTCGAGCGCACGCTGGCCGACTTCGTCTACCGCGAGGTCTCGCGCCGGATCGGATGCGACGGCCGCATCGACGGCTACGACCCCGGCGAGTTCAACATCGACAACGTCAATCCCGGGCGCGTGCTGTTCGCGCTGTGGAAGGACTCGGGCGAGGAGCGCTTCCGCCTCGCGCTCGACCACCAGCTCGCCCAGCTCGCCGCGCACCCGCGCACCGCCTCCGGCAACTTCTGGCACAAGCGCATCTATCCGAACCAGGTGTGGCTGGACGGGCTGTACATGGCGCAGCCGCTGCGTTGCCTGGTCGCACGCGACGCCGGCGACGCGGCGACCCTGGACGACGTGGTCGGCCAGTTCGGGCAGACCCACGCGCACCTGCGCGACCCCGACAGCGGGCTGCTGGTGCACGGCTGGGACGAGAGCCGCAGCGAGCGCTGGAGCGACTCCGCCACCGGGCGCTCGCCGAACGTCTGGGGCCGCGCGCTGGGCTGGTACCTGATGGCGCTGGTCGACTGCATCGAGGCCATCGACGCGCCCGACCGCAGCGGACCGCTCGCCGCGCAGCTGCGCGGACAGGTCGACCTGCTGCTGCCGCTGCGCAGCGCGGACGGGCTGTGGTACCAGCTCGCCGCGCTGCCGGGGCAGGCCGGCAACTACGAGGAGACCTCCGCCTCGCTGATGATCGCCTACGCGCTGATGAAGGCGGCGCGGCTCGAGGTCCTGGAACCGGCCTGCGGCGAGGCGGGCGCACAGGCGCTGCGTGCGGTGGTCGCGCGCTTCCTCGACCGCGACGCGCTCGGCGGCATCTGCGGCGTGGCCGGCCTGGGCAACGTGCCCTACCGCGACGGCAGCATCGACTACTACCTCGGCGAAGCGATCGTGCCGAACGATCCCAAGGGCGTCGGCGCGCTGCTGATGGCGCTGTCGGAGTTCCTGCGCCGCGGCTGACGCGACGCTCGGCGCGGCTGGCGCGTATTGACCCTGCACAGAAGCCGGATGCGGCAGGCTTGCGCCGTCCGGTACCGCTTCGCAGGAGACCGTCATGCCGTCCACACATCCCGTTCGCCTTGCGCTCGCCGCGCTCCTCGCCCTCGGCGGCGGCAGCGCCCTCGCCGACGTCCCCGAGGGCCCGGGCGGGCTGCCGGAGCAGGGCCCGGTCCAGGTGCACTGGACCGATCCGCAGGAGTTCAGCGAGCTCAGGCACAGCGGCAACCGCTGGGAAGCCCGGCGTGGCGAATGGCTGCAGCAGCTGGCCGAGTACACCCGGCGCCGGGCCGAGAAGCGGCTGCCACCGGAGCATGCGCTGGAGGTCACGTTCACCGACATCGAGCGCGCCGGCAGCTACGAACCGTGGCGCGGGCCGCGCGCCGACAACATCCGCATCGTGCGCGACATCTACCCGCCGCGGATCGAGCTGACCTACGTCCTCACCGGCCCCGGCGGCACCGTGCTTGACCGCGGCGAGGAGGAGCTGCGCGACATGGGCTTCCTGCAGAGCGGCACCACCGCCGGCACCAGCGATCCGCTGCGCTACGAGAAGCAGATGCTCGACCGCTGGCTGCGCGAGCTGCTGCCGGACGCCTGAGCCCCGCCCTTGCGGCCCGCCGGCGACGGCCCCACGTCGCCGGCATGGACAGCACCGCCGAACCCGATTCCCAGCGACGCGCCGACGCGCGTCGCTTCCGTCTGGCGGCCTGGTCGACCGTGGCCTTCGTCGCGGTGCTCTACGTCATCCACGCGCTGCTGCCCCTGGTCGGCGACCCTGCCCCGCTCGCCGTGCGCCCGCGCACGCCGGCCGGGCTCGTCGGGGTGCTGACGGCGCCGCTGGTACACGGCTCCTGGGCGCACCTGCTCGCCAACACCCTGCCGCTGCTGGTGCTGGGCACGCTGAGCCTGTCGGCCTACCCTCGCGCGAGCCTGCGCGCGCTGCCGCTGGTGTGGCTGGGTTCGGGCCTGGGCGTGTGGCTGATCGGCCGCGACGCCGCCCATCTCGGCGCCAGCGGCGTCGCCCACGGCCTGCTGTGGTTCGTGTTCTTCCTCGGCCTGCTGCGCCGCGACCGCGCGGCGATCGCGGCCGCGCTGATCGCCTTCCTGCTCTACGGCGGGATGCTGCTGACCGTGCTGCCGCAGGCGCCGGACATCAGCTGGGAATCGCACCTGTGCGGCGCGCTCATGGGCCTGGCCGCGGCGTTTGCCTGGCGCGGGCTCGACCCGGGCGCACCGCGTGCGCGCTACTCCTGGGAGATCGAGGAGGCCGCGCACGACGACGCGGAGCGGATGCACGGCCCGCGCCCGCGCCCGGACGAACCCCGGAACTAGCTAGCGCAGGCCGCGCGGCGTGAGCCGGCGCTCCAGCAGCTCGAACAGGCCCTGCGCGGCCAGCGCCAGCAGCGCGGCCGGCACTGCGCCCTCCAGGATCAGGCCCATGTCGTCGAGGCGGATGCCGGTCAGGATCGGCTGCCCGTAGCCGCCCGCGCCGATCAGCGCGCCCAGGGTGGCGGTGCCGATGTCGATCACCGCCGCAGTCTTGATGCCGGCGAGGATCGACGCCCGCGCGAGGGGCAGTTCGATCCGCCACAGCCGCGCGCGCGGCGGCAGGCCGATGACCGCCGCGGTCTCGCGCAGCGGCCGCGGGATCCCGGTGAGGCCGGCATGCGTGTTGCGCACGATCGGCAGCAGGCTGTACAGGAACAGTGCCGCGATGGCAGGCGCCGCGCCGATCCCCAGCAGCGGGATCATGAACACGAACACCGCCAGCGACGGCAGGGTCTGCAGCAGCCCGGTCAGGGCGAGCACGCCCTGGCCCAGGTGCGGCCGCCGCGCGGCGAGTACGCCCAGCGGCAGGCCGATCGCGATCGCCAGCACCAGCGAGGCGCCGACCAGCGCGAGATGCTCGCCGGTGCGCCCGAGGATGCGCGCGCCGCGGCCGGCGCCGGCCGCGATGTCGATGCCGAGCCAGTCGGCGGCGACCTGCGGCTCCGGCACGCGCTCCAGCTTGGCCGCGGCGTTGAGCCGGCGCATGGCGTCGGCATCGATGCGCCCGGCCAGCGCCTCGAGCGCCGCGGCGGCGGCGGGCGCGCGGGTGCGCAGGTCGAGCCGGTAGAGGTAGACCGCGCTGTAGTCGGGAAAGAAGCCGCGCGCGTCCGCGAGCACGACCAGGTCGTAGTACGGGATCTCGGCATCGGTGGCGTAGAGGTCGATGACGTCGAGGTCGCCGCTGGCCAGCGCGCGGTAGGCGAGGTCGTGGTCGAGCCCGTTGCCGCCGTCCTGCGGCAGCGCATAGGCCGTGCGCAGGCCCGGCCAGCCGTCGGCGCGGTCGAGGAACTCGTTGGAAAAGCCCAGGCGCAGCCCGCGATGCGCGGCGAGGTCGTCGATGCCGTCGATGCCGAGCGCCTGCGCGCGCTCCCGGCGCATGCCCAGCGCGTAGGTGTTGGAGAAGCCCAGCGACGGCGTCATCGCGATGCCCTGCGCCGCCAGCGCGGCGGCGAGTGCGTCGCGGCTGGCGCCCGGCATCTTCAGGACTTCCTGCGCCAGGGTCCCGGTGTATTCGGCATAGGCGTCGATCTCGCCGCGGCGCAGCGCGCTCCACAGCACCGCGGTGCCGCCGAGGCCGCGAAGGTGTTCGGCGGCGACGCCGGCCTCGCCGACCGCCTGCGTGGCGATCTCGCCGAGGATGACGCCCTCGGTGAAGACCTTGGAGCCGACCCGGACCGGCGCCGCCGACCATGCCGGCGCCGCGAGCAGCACCAGGGCGAGGGCGATCCAGCGGACCCCGCGCCTCATGCCGTCGCCACCGCGCGCTGCGCATGCACGAAGCGGCGCACGAAGTCCGAGACTGGCGCCGTGCGCAGCGCCGCGGGCGTGCCCTCCTGCGCGACGCGGCCGTCGCGCAGCAGCACCACGTGGCCGGCGAGGAAGAAGGCCTCGGCGACGTCGTGGGTCACCAGCACCACGGTCTTGCCGAGGTCGGCGAACAGCGCGCGCAGGTCGGTCTGCAGGTCGTGGCGCACGATCGGATCGAGCGCGCCCAGCGGCTCGTCGAGCAGCAGCGCCGGCGGATCCAGCATCAGCGCGCGGACCAGGCCCACGCGCTGGCGCTGGCCGCCGGAGAGTTCGCCCGGATAACGATCGAGCGCATCCTCCGGCAGCCGGCACAGCGCCGCCAGCTCGCGGATCCGCGCAGCGATGCGTGCCGTCGGCCAGCCGCACACCCGCGCCACCAGCGCCGCGTTCTGGCGCGCGGTCAGGTGCGGGAACAGGCCGCCTTCCTGGATCACGTAGCCGATGCGCCGCCGCTGCGCGGCGAGGTCCGTGGGCGTCAGCGGGGCCCCGTCGAAGCGCACCTCGCCCCGGTCCGGCCACTCCAGCCCGGTCAGCAGCCGCAGCAGGGTCGACTTCCCCGCCCCGCTCGGCCCGATCAGCGCCGTCGTGCGCCCCGGCTCGATCCGCAGATCGACCTCGAGCGCGACGCGGTCGCCGTAGCGGTGCTGGATGTGGGTGAGGGTGAACATGGTTTGGGTGGGGCGGGAATCGGGAATCGGGAATCGGGAATCGGGAATCGGGAAAGAGCATGCCGCGGATGCCGTGAGCGCGAGCGCCTCGTGGCCAGATCATCGACGGCTCCCGGCGTGCGACGCGCTAGAGGCGCCTCGCGCGCCTCCATTCCCGAGTCCCGGTTCCCGGCTCCCGCTTCACCCGGGCAGGTGCCCCAGCGGCCACCCGCGCGCCTGCTTCACCGTACGCAGCACGAAGCTGGAATTGACGTCCGCCACGTCGCCGACGCCGAGCAGGCGGTCGAGGAGGAAGCGGGAGAAATGCTCCAGGTCCTGCACCGCGACGTGCAGCAGGTAGTCCATGTCGCCGGTCAGGGCATGGCAGGCCAGCACCTCGTCGGCGTCGGCCATGCGCGCGGTGAAGGCGTCGATGCTGGCGCCATCGTGGCGGGCCAGCTGCACGCGGACGAAGGCCTGCAGGCCGAGGCCCACCGCCGCCGGCGCCAGCCGCGCGCCGTAGCCGGTGACGACGCCGGCCGACTCCAGCCGCTGGACCCGGCGCAGGCAGGCCGAGGCCGAGAGGTGCACGCGCTCGGCCAGCTCGGCGTTGGTGATGCGGCCGTGCTCCTGCAGCTCGCGCAGCAGGGCGAGGTCGGTGCGGTCCAGCGAAACGCGCTCCATTCGTGCTCCAGATCGGCGGCGAACGCACGAATGTTGCCCCTCCGCGCCGCCGGCGCGCAACGAAGCAAGCCCATTGCGCGCCGCTCGGCCTAGACTCGAAGGCCTCACCAGCCCGGGAGTCCCCATGGCCGCCACTCCGAAGCGCGTCGAGCACCAGCTCACCGACAAGGGCTACGTCCCGGTCTATGCCACCGGCATCGTCGAGCAGCCCTGGAACGACTACAGCGAGACCGACCACGCCGTGTGGGCGCAGCTGTTCGCGCGCCAGAACGAGCTCCTGGTCGGCCGCGCCTGCGACGAGTTCCTCGCCAACCAGCGGCGCATGGGGATGACGGCGGAGCGCATCCCGAAATTCTCGGAACTCAACGCCGCGCTGGCCAGGACCACCGGCTGGGAGATCATCGGCGTCGAGGGCCTGCTGCCCGAGCTCGACTTCTTCGAGCATCTCGCCAACCGCCGCTTTCCGGTGACCTGGTGGATCCGCACGCCGGAACAGCTCGACTACCTCAGCGAGCCCGACCTGTTCCACGACCTCTACGGCCACGTGCCGCTGCTGATGGAGCCGGTATTCGCCGACTACATGGCCGCCTACGGGCGCGGCGGGGTCAAGGCCCACGGCATCGGCCCCGAGGCGCTGACCAACCTGACCCGGCTGTACTGGTACACGGTCGAGTTCGGGCTGATCCGCCAGCACGGCGACCTGCGCATCTACGGCGCCGGCGTACTGAGCTCCAAGACCGAGTCGATCTACAGCCTGGAGTCGGCCGCGCCGCACCGGATCGGCTTCGACCTCGAGCGGGTGATGCGCGCGCAGTACCGGATCGACACCTTCCAGAAGACCTACTTCGTCATCGACGGTTTCGCGGAACTCATGGCCGCGACCGAACCGGATTTCACCCCGATCTACGCACGCCTCGCCGGGCGGCCGCCGATCCCTGCGGGCGAGGTGGGCGAGGGCGACGCGGTGATCCAGCGCGGAACCGGCGAGGGCTTCGCCGAGGGCGGCGACGTCTGAGGCGGGCGCGGCGAGGTGCGGCTTAGAATGCGAGGCCCCGCCCGCCACCCGGAGCCGTCATGGCCGCGACGTCCAGCAAGCCGATCACCCTGACCCAGTTCCTGATCGAGGAACAGCGCGCGCACGAGGACTTCAGCGCCGAGCAGCGGCTGCTGATCGAAGTGGTGGCGCGCGCCTGCAAGATGATCGCGATCCAGGTCTCGCGCGGCGCGCTGGGCGGCGTGCTCGGCGAGGCCGGAACCGGCAACATCCAGGGCGAGGCGCAGAAGAAGCTCGACGTCATCTCCAACGAGATCCTGCTGCAGGCCAACGCCTGGGGCGGCCATCTCGCCGCCTGCGCCTCGGAGGAGATGGCCGACCCGCAGCCGATCCCCGACGTCTACCCGAAGGGCGACCTGCTGTTGCTGTTCGATCCGCTCGACGGCAGCTCCAACATCGACGTCAACGTCTCGGTCGGCACCATCTTCTCGGTGCTGCGCGCGCCGAAGGGCGTCGACCCGACCTCGGCCGAGGCCTTCCTGCAGCCGGGCGCGATGCAGCTGGCCGCCGGCTACTGCGTCTACGGGCCCAACTGCACGCTGGTGCTGACCATCGGCCACGGCGTGTACGGCTTCACCCTGGACCGCGAGATCGGCAGCTTCCTGCTGACCCAGCGCGACATGACGGTGCCGGCGGACACCAGGGAGTTCGCCATCAACATGTCCAACCAGCGCCACTGGGACGCGCCGATGCAGCGCTACGTGGCGGACCTGCTCGCCGGCGCCGACGGCCCGCGCGGCAAGGACTTCAACATGCGCTGGGTGGCGAGCATGGTCGCCGACGTGCACCGCATCCTGACCCGCGGCGGGATCTTCATCTATCCCTGGGACCGCAAGGATCCGTCCAAGCCAGGGAAGCTGCGGCTGATGTACGAGGCCAACCCGATGGCGATGATCGTGGAACAGGCCGGCGGCGCCGCCACCGACGGCCGCGGGCGGATCATGGACATCCAGCCCGGCAGCCTGCACCAGCGCGTGCCGGTGTTCCTCGGTTCGAAGAACGAGGTCGAGGCGGCGACCGGCTACCACCTCGAACACGACGCGGCCGCGCAGCCGGTCGCGGTCGGCTAGGGGCGTGGCCGGCGCCCCGGATTTCATCGAGGTCTACCCGGGCGCGCTGGCACCGGAGGCCTGCCGCGCCCTGGTCGAGCGCTTCGAGGCCAGCGGCCAGGCCACGCCGGGCGCGACCGGCGGCGGCGTGCACCCGGAGCTCAAGCACAGCCGCGACATCACCCTCGGCGGCCGACCGGAGTGGAAGGACGCCGAAATCGCCCTCAACCAGGCCATGTTCGCGGGCCTGCTGCGCTACCTGCGCAGCTACCGCTACGCGCTGATCGCGCCGCTGATGCTGCAGATCGCCGACCCCGAGACGGGCAGGCCCAAGCGCCTGGATGCCGATGACTTCGAGCGCCTCGACGACGCCCGCCTCGCTCCCATCGCGCGCCAGGTCTTCCGCCCCGGCAGCATCAACCTGCAGCGCTACGCGGCGGGCGAGGGTGGCTATCCCTACTGGCACTGCGAGCACTATCCCCGCGACACCGGCGGCGACACCCTGCACCGCACCCTGCTGTGGACGATCTACCTCAACGACGGGTTCGCCGCGGGGGAGACCGAGTTCCTCTACCAGCAACGCAGGATCGCACCCGCCACCGGCAGCCTGCTGATCGCCCCCACCGCCTTCACCCACACCCACCGCGGCAACCGCCCCGAGGGCGGCGACAAGTACATCGCCACCAGCTGGGTGCTGTTCCAGCGCGCCGAGCGTCTGTACGCAGCGCGTTGAGCCGCTGCACCGACAGCCCGTAGGAGCGGCTTCAGCCGCGACCGGGCGCGGTGTCGGCGCTCTCCCACCGCGCAGACGGGTTCCGTGGCGTTCGTCGGTCGCGGCTGAAGCCGCTCCTTGTATCTCGACAGCGCCCCGATGAAGGGGCACTGTCCCCGACCGATCATCGGGGGAGGGTGGGACGCCCGAGCCGCTCCTGAAGCCATCGAGCTTGCATCGTAGATCGTGCTCCCCCCTCCACACTCGCCCACACGAGTCCGAACGGTATCCAGAGTCCGCCAGCGGCGTGAACTCGCATCCACAAGGGCGGACCGGGCGCAGTGATGATCGTGTCTGATCGCACTGACGGAGGAAGCAAATGAGCCAGCTCGTGGGCGTCGATGTCGCCAAGCGCAGCTTCGATCTCGCCACGCCCCTGCCCAACGGCAAGCACCGCACCAAGGCCCGGCTGCGCAACGACGAGGCCGGTTTCAAGCTCCTGCACGCCTGGCTGGCGCAGCACGTGGCATCCGACGCCTGGGTGGTGATGGAAGCCACCGGCAGCTACCACGAGGCGCTGGCGGAGTACGTGCATGGCCTCGGCTACCGGGTGGCCGTGCTCAACCCGGCGCAGGTGGCCAGCTATGCCAAGAGCCAGTTGCAGCGGGTCAAGACCGACCGCACCGATGCCAAGCTGCTTGCCACCTACGCCCAGCGCCATCTCGACCAGCTGCGGCCCTGGCAGCCCGATCCGCCGGCGCTCAAGCGCCTGCGCGCCCTGGTCCGGCGCCTGCAGGACCTGCAGGAGATGGCGCAGATGGAGCAGAACCGCCTGGACGTGGCGTCGGCGAATGTGGACGGCTCGATCCAGCAGGTGCTGGCGCACCTGCGCTCGGAGATCGACCGGATCCAGCGCGAGATCGACGACCACATCGACAACGACCCGACGCTGCGCCAGCGCCGCGACCTGCTGGTGAGCATCGACGGCATCGCGCAGCGCACCGCCGCGCTGCTGCTGGCCGAGCTCGGGGATGCGACGCGGTTCCGCGACGCCGGCGCGGTGACCGCCTTCGCCGGCCTCAACCCGAAACTGCAGGAGTCCGGCACCTACCGCGGCCACGTGCGCATCTCGCGCATCGGCTCGGCACGGTTGCGTCGTGGCCTGTACATGCCGGCGCTGGTGGCGCTCAGCCACAACCCGGTGCTGCAGGCGCTCAAACAACGCCTGAAACTGCGCGGCAAATGCGCCAAGCAGATCATCTGCGCCGCCATGCGCAGGCTGCTGCGCATCGTCTACGGCGTGCTCAAGTCAGGTCAGCCATTCGATCCTGCAAGAGCCGTTGCCAGGTAGGAGGCAAGACGGTATCTACGACTGCAAGCCTGCTCTGCTGTTGCCGTTGCCCTTCGCTCTTCGGGTCCCCGTGAGGCACGGCGAGCGCCTGGAGGATCAGCCGCGCAGCGGGCGCGGGCATGGACGCCCGCGACGTTTTCCTCGCGGCAGGATGCCGCGTGGGAAACGCCCGGAAGGCGATCGCGCACCCGCGGCGCGCAGCGCTGCAGGCGTGCCGCCCGGGGTGCCCTTTCTTCTTGGTTACTTCTTCTTTGGGCAAGCAAAGAAGAAGTGACCCGGAGCCCGCAGGGCTTCGGAAGCTCTTGCTCCTGCTCCGCAGGTCCCTGCGGGCGCCCGACCCACTTTTCCCCTGGAGAAAAGTGGGCGAGAGAATGGCATGCCGGGCGACGCGACGCAGTGCGCTTGCGCTCTTGTGGGAGCAGCTTCAGCCGCGACCGGGGGAGGAACGACCTGCAGCCCCGGTCGGGCCCGAAGCCCCTCCCACAGCGCGCTCCCGCAATCGCGGGCCGACAGGTCCCGCCGGCGCCACCGATCGCGGCTCGGAACCACGCCAACGCGCGTGCTGGCACGAAACGACAACTACCGCCGGCACGCACCGACAAGCCTCGTGCGGCCGCGATCGCTGCACCGCAGCTCGCCCCGGATGCGCGCGCTCCCTACCATGGTGGGGTTTGCCGTCGGCCGAGGAGGCAGCTTGACTACCGTCGCGACGTTCGAGATCGAGTACCTGCAGTACATGGACGCCGACGGGCGCCTGGTGCGGGACGACCTGCCTGAGTTCGCCCGCGACCCCGCGCGGCTGGTCGAGCTGTACAAGCAGATGCTGCGGGTGCGCAGCTTCGACACCAAGGCGATCGCCCTGCAGCGCACCGGCAAGCTGGGCACCTACGCTTCCTGCCTCGGCCACGAGGCCACCCACATCGGCATCGGCGCGGCGATGCAGTACGACGACGTGCTCGCACCCAGCTACCGCGAGTACGGCGCCCAGTTCATGCGGGGGGTGCGCCCGCGCGACGTGCTGATGTACTGGGGCGGCGACGAGCGCGGCAACGACTTCGCCGGCCCGCCGCACGACTATCCCTGGTGCGTGCCGATCGGCACCCAGTGCCTGCACGCGGCCGGCGCGGCGCTGGCCTTCAAGCTGCGCGGCGAGCCACGCGTGGGCGTGGCCTGCGTCGGCGACGGCGGCAGCTCCAAGACCGACACCTACGCGGCCATCAACTCGGCCGGCGCCTACGGGCTGCCGTTCATCCAGTGCATCATCAACAACCAGTGGGCGATATCGGTGCCGCGCTCGGCGCAGACCGGCGCGAAGACGCTGGCGCAGAAGGGCCTCGCCGGCGGCCTGGAATCGCTGCAGGTCGACGGCAACGACATCATCGCGGTGCACGCGGCCATGGACCATGCGCTCAAGCGCGCGCGCAACGGCCACGGCGGCAGCGTCATCGAGTTCGTCACCTACCGGCTCTCCGACCACACCACCGCCGACGACGCGCGCCGCTACCGGCCGGACGACGAGGTCAAGGCGGCCTGGGAGCGCGAGCCGATGAAGCGCCTGCGCACCTGGCTGATCGCGCAGAAGGCGTGGAGCGAGGCCGAGGAGACCGAGTGGAAGGCCGAGTGCGGGCGCGAGATCGACGCCGAGGTCGACGCCTATCTCGGCAGCCGCGCGCAGCCGGTGGAGAGCATGTTCGACCACATCTACGGCGAGATGCCCGAGGATCTCGCCGCGCAGCGGGCCGAGGTCGTGGCCCGGGAGGCGCGGCGATGAGCGCGACGGCGGTCAACAACATCACCCTGATCGAGGCGATCACCCAGGCGCTGGCCTGGGAGCTGCGCAACGACGAGAGCGTGCTGGTGCTGGGCGAGGACGTCGGCGTCAACGGCGGGGTGTTCCGCGCCACCGCAGGGCTGCAGAAGACCTTCGGCGAGATGCGCGTGCTCGACACGCCGCTGGACGAGACCACCATCGCCGGGCTCACCGTCGGCCTCGCCAGCCAGGGCATGAAGCCGGTGGCGGAGGTGCAGTTCGATGGTTTCGTCTACCCGATGCTCGACCAGATCGTCTGCCACGCCGCGCGCTTCCGGAACCGCACGCGCGGGCGGCTGACCTGCCCGATGGTGCTGCGCGTGCCCTGGGGCGGCGGCATCCGCGCGCCCGAGCACCACTCCGAGGCGAACGAGGCGATGTTCACCAACATCCCCGGCCTGCGCGTGGTGCTGCCGTCCTCGCCGCAGCGCGCCTACGGCCTGCTGCTGGCGGCGATCCGGGACCCGGATCCGGTCATCTTCATGGAGCCCAAGCGCATCTACCGCCAGTACAAGGAGGCGGTGGCCGACGACGGCGAGGCGCTGCCGCTGGACGTGTGCTTCGTCCTGCGCGACGGCAGCGACGTGACCCTGGTGACCTGGGGCGCACAGGTGAAGGAGACACTCGAGGCCGCCGACGCGCTCGAGGCCGAGGGCATCAGCGCCGAGGTCATCGACGTCGCGACGCTGAAGCCGCTGGACTTCGACACCATCGCCGAGTCGGTGGCCAAGACCGGCCGCTGCGTGATCGTGCACGAGGCCGCGCGCACCGGCGGCTTCGGCGCGGAGATCGCCGCGCGCCTGGCCGAGCACTCGATGTACGACCTGCTCGCGCCGGTGGAGCGGGTGACCGGCTACGACGTGCCGATCCCGCTGTTCCGCCTCGAGATGAAGTACCTGCCGAGCGTGGAGCGCATCGTCGCCGCGGCCCGGCGCACCCTCGACGCGGGCTGACCGCGCGGCGGCCGTCCCGCGGCCGCCGCGCGACGCCAGCCCCCACCGCATCAGACGCGCGCTGCGCGGGAGAGTTTCGATGAGCGAGAAGAAAGCCTTCCACCTGCCCGACCTCGGCGAGGGCCTGCCCGACGCCGAGATCGTGGAGTGGCACGTCAAGGTGGGCGACAGCGTCGCCCTCGACGCTCCGCTGGTGTCGATGGAGACGGCCAAGGCCGTGGTCGACGTGCCCTCGCCCTTCACCGGCACGGTGGTGGCGCTGGCCGGCGGCCCGGGCGACGTGATCCAGACCGGCGCGGTGCTGGCGGAATTCGAACTCGACGCGTCGGCGCCGCAGCGCGCCGATGCCGAAGCCACCGGCCACGGCCACGGCCCTGCGCCAGGCAAGGGCACCGGCACGCCGTCCGCGACGACCGCCCCGGACGCGGACGCGGCCGATACGAGCGTGGTCGCCTCCGACGACGGCGGCGTGCTCGCCGAGTCCGATGCCGAACCCGCCGAGCGCGCGGATGCTGGCACCGTGGTCGGCGCGATGGAGGCCTCCGACCGCGTCCACGCCGAGCGCGCCGGCAGCGTGGGCGGCGTACGCGCGATGCCGGCGGTGCGCGCGCAGGCGCGCAAGCTCAAGGTCGACCTGGCGCGGGTCACGCCGAGCGGCGCCGACGGCACCATCACCCTGGCCGACGTGCGTCGTGCCGCCGAGGACGGCAGCGCGCGGCTCGAACCGCGCGGACGCGGCGCCCCGCGCACCGAGGCCCCGCGCGACCGGGCAGCGCCCGCGCCCGCGCCTGCGCGGACGGCGCCGGCCAGCCCGGATCCGGCTCCCGCGGCCCGCGCGGCGGAGGCCGGCGGCGCCGCGCCGCAGAAGGACGTCGACGCCCCGATCCGCGGCCTGCGCCGCAACATGGTGCGGACGATGAGCCAGGCGCACGCCGAGGTGGTGCCGACCACGCTCATGGACGACGCCGACATCCATGCCTGGGCGCCGGGCGAGGACATCATGGCGCGCCTGATCCGCGCGATCGCCGTGGCCGCGGAGGCCGAGCCGGCGCTCAACGCCTGGCTCAACGCCGGCGAGGGCACGCTGCGCCGGCATTCGCGGGTCGACGTCGGCATCGCCGTCGATACGCCCGAGGGGCTCCTGGTCAGCGCGCTGCGCAACTGCGAGCGGCTGCAGCCCGGCCAGGTCCGCGCCGGCATCACCCGCATCCGCGAGCAGGCCACGGCGCGCACCATCCCACCCGAGGAGATGCGCGACTACACGATCATGCTGTCGAATTTCGGCGTGTTCGCCGGCAAGTACGCGACGCCCGTGGTGGTGCCGCCCTGCGTGGCGATCATCGGCGCCGGCCGCCTGTTCCACGAGGTGGTGCCGGTGATGGGCGGGCTGGAGACGCACCGGATCATGCCGATCTCGCTGACCTTCGACCATCGCGCCGCCACCGGCGGCGAGGCCGCGCGCTTCCTGCGCGCCCTGCTCGACGACCTGCGCCGCGCGCGCTGACGCGTGCACCGGCCCGGAGCGACCGCCATGACCGAGCTGCCCACCGGATTCCGCGTCCTCGTCGCCGGCGGCAGCCGCGGCATCGGCCTGGCCATCGCCGATGCGTTCGCGCGGGCCGGCGCGGCGGTGGCGATCTGCGCCCGCGGTGCGACCGGCCTCGAGGCCGCGCGCGACGCGCTCGCCCGCCACGGCCACCCCGTGCACGCGTTCGCCTGCGATCTCGCCGTCGCCAGCGACATCGAGCGCATGGTCGCGCAGGCGGCCGCGGCGCTGGGCGGGCTCGACGTGGTGGTGAACAACGCCTCGGGCTTCGGCAGCGGCGCCGGCGAGGAGGGCTGGCGCGCCAGCGTCGAGGTCGACCTGATGGCCGCGGTGCGCTGCAACCGCCACGCGCTGCCGCACCTGGCGCGCAGCGCGCATCCGGCGATCCTCAACATCAGCTCGATCAACGGCATCCGCGCGACCCCACGGGCGATGGCCTACTCCGTCGCCAAGGCCGCGGTGAACCACTACACCGCCACGCTGGCCGCCGAACTCGCGCCGCAGCGGATCCGGGTCAACGCCATCGCGCCGGGCTCGATCGAGTTCCCCGGCGGGCTGTGGGCGCGACGCCGCGCGGAGGACCCGGCGCTCTACGCCCGCGTCCGCGACGGCATTCCCTTCGGCGGCTTCGGTGCCCCGCAGGACGTGGCCGCCGCGGCGCTGTTCCTGTGCGCGCCGGCGGCGCGATGGATCACCGGGCAGGTGCTCGCGGTCGACGGCGGCCAGAGCCTCTGACCCGCACCCGCATCCTGGACGTGCCGGACACGCGCGACTGGCGTAGGGTGCTGCGTCCCCGCCGCCCGGAGACGCCCGTGACCGAACGCTTCACCCGCCACGAGACCTACGAGGACTACGCGATCACCATCCGCGCGCACCGCGCCGAGGCCGACGCGGCGTGGGAGCTGCGCGTGGACATCGCCAATCCCGAGGGCGTGCGCTGCATGCCCGCGCAGCGCATCGCCAACGTCGAGGGCGCGTCCCGCGAGGACGTCGCCGAGGTCGGCCTGGAGCAGGCGCGCATCCTGGTCTACGAGTTCCAGAAGTACGGCCTCGAGCACCAGTCGCGGCCGCCGGCCGAGGACTGACGCACCACGCCGCCGGACGCAGCGTCCGCCGCACGGGCCTTGGTCCGCGGCGGCGGCGTCCGCAAGGTGGCCGGCGCCCATCCGCACCGGACCCGACCATGCCCGCGGCCCCGCGCCAGCCCACGCTCTACATCCCCCACGGCGGTGGGCCCTGCTTCTTCATGGACTGGAATCCGCCCGGCACCTGGGACCGGATGGCGGACTTCCTGCGCGGGCTGCTGGCCACGCTGCCGGCGCGACCGCGGGCGATCCTCGTAGTCTCCGGGCACTGGCTGGCGCCGCGCTTCACGGTGGGCACGGCGGCGGCGCCGACGCTGATCTACGACTACCACGGCTTCCCGCGGCACACCTACCGGCTGACCTTCCCCGCCCGCGGCGAGCCCACGCTGGGCGCCACCGTCGCGCGCCTGCTCGCCGGCGCCGGCCTGCCGGCGGCGCAGGACGCCGCGCGCGGCTGGGACCACGGCGTGTTCATCCCGCTCATGCTGGTCGCGCCCGACGCCGACATCCCGGTCCTGCAGCTCTCGCTGCGCGGCGACCTGGATGCGCAGGCGCATCTCGATGCCGGGCGGGCGCTCGCGCCGCTGCGCGACGACGGCGTGCTGATCGTCGGCAGCGGCATGAGCTTCCACAACATGCGCGGCTACGGCGATGCCCGCTTCGGGCCCGTGTCCGACCGCTTCGATGCCTGGCTGGGCGCGGCGGTCGAGGCCGCGCCCGGCGTGCGCGCCACGCGGCTGGCCGCCTGGAGCGAGGCGCCCGATGCACGGCTGGCGCATCCGCCGCGGGCCGAGGAGCACCTCCTGCCGCTGATGGTCGCCGCCGGCGCCGCGCCCGCCGGCGCGGGCCGGCGCATCTTCAGCGACCGCGTGATGGAGACGACCGTCTCCGCGTTCCGGTTCGACTGAGCCGGCAGCCCTTCAGTCCCCGGCGGCCGCGCGTGCGGCCGCGCTCCCGGCGCGCTCGGCCTCGAACTCGGAGCCCGCATCCCACTGCGGCCAGCCGGCATCGTTGGCGATGTCCTCCACCAGCCGGTAGACGGTGGTGAGGTCCGTGACCGGGCCGCGCATGTCCCAGTCCGCGTCGTAGGTATCGGCGGCCTGGTGGTAGGCGGTGGCGAAATAGGCCGCGCGGTCGGCCTCGCCCTCGGCGGTGCCGCCCTCGAGCTGGTCCATGCCGGGGCCGACGGTGATCGCGGGCACGCCGGCCTTGGCGAATGCGAAGTGGTCGGCGCGGTAGAAGAAGCCGGCTTCCGGCTTCGGGTCCGGCGACCAGCGCCGGCCGTCCACCGCGGCCGCGGCGGCGACGTCGCGCTCCAGCGAGACGTGGCCCATGCCCCAGGTCGAGATGTCGTGGGTCGGGCCGTCGGGGCTCCACATCTCCATGTTGATGTCGGCGGCGGTGGTCGCGAGCGGGCGCAGCGGGTTGGCGGCGTAGTACATGGCCCCGAGCAGGCCGCTCTCCTCCGCGGTGGTGGCCAGGAACAGCAGCGACCGGTCCGGGCGCTCGCCCGCGGCGAACACGCGCGCCAGCTCGATCAGCGAGGCGGTGCCGGTGGCGTTGTCCACCGCGCCGTGGTGCACCGGGTCGCCGTCGCCGCCGCCTTCGTCCTTGCCCAGCGCGTCCCAGTGCGCGGAGACCACCACCGTCTCCTCCGGCCGCGCGTCGCCGGGCAGCAGGCCCAGCACGTTGCGGCTGGTGATGCGCGAGCGCTCGACGCCGAAGTCGGCGGAGAAGGTCGCCTCGGCCAGCGGCACCGGCACGAAGCCCTTGCGCTGCGCCGCGCGCTTCTGCGCCTCGAGATCCAGACCGGCGCGGGCGAACAGCGACTCGGCGAGATCGCGCTGGATCCAGCCGCGCACCGGCACGTGCGCGGCTTCCGCGTCGTCGCGGACGATGTCGTACTGCGGGCCGAGCCGGCCGGCGCGCACCGTCGCCCAGGGATAGGCCGCCGGCGCGGTCTCGTGCACGATCAGCACGCCCGCCGCGCCGCGTCGCGCGGCCTCCTCGTACTTGTAGCTCCAGCGCCCGTAGTAGGTGATCGCGCGGCCGCCGAACAGGCCCGGTTCGGGCGTCTCGAAATCGGGATCGTTGACCAGCACCACGGCGACCTTGCCGTGCAGGTCCTGCCCGGCGTAGTCGTCCCAGCCGAGTTCCGGGGCATGCACGCCGTAGCCGACGAACACCAGCGGCACATCCTCCAGGTGCACGCGCGCGCCCGGGCGCAGGGTCTCCACCGCGATCTCCTCGCCCTGGGTCAGGGCCTGGCGCTCGCCTTCGACCGCGATCGACAGCGCAGGCGTGCCCTCGATCTCGCTGCGCACGAGTTCCACGGTCTGGGTCCAGCCGCCGTCCTCGCCCGCCGGCTCGAGCCCGGCCTCGCGGAAGCGCCGGACCAGGTAGTCGACGGTCCGGTCCTCGCCCGCGGTGCCCGGCGCACGGCCCTCGAACGCATCGGAGGCCAGCGTCCCGATGTCGCGGGCGAGACTGTCGCCGGAGATGCCGCCGCCCGGCAGAGGCGGCGCGGCGAGGGCGAGCGCGGGCAGGGCGAGGACCACGGCGAGGGACAGCGGGACGAGGCGCATCGGCGGCTCCGGTCGGCAAGGCAGGACCGCCAAGCCTACGCGATGCCCGCGCCGCCCCCGGGCACGCCGCATGTCGGTGCGTTCGCCGCGGCGCCGACGATCCGCGCAACCATCGCTACACCCGCCACCCAGGAGTCCGCGCATGGCCCACCACAGCCGCCTGTCCACCCTCGTGCTCGACTGCCCGGTCGGGGATCTCGACGCCTCGCTGCGCTTCTGGAGCGCCGCCCTCGGCAAGCCGGTGGCCACGCCGGATGCGGACGGCGACGGCCGCTACGCGGAGCTGGAGACCGCCGCCGACGAGCCGATCCTGCTGCTGCAGAAGGTCGACCATCCGGCGCGTGTGCACCTCGACATCGAGAGCGACGACATCGACGCCGAGGCCGACCGGCTGGAGGCCCTGGGTGCGCGCCGCATCGGCTTCGTCAAGCGCTGGTGGGTGATGGAGGCACCGAGCGGGCATCGCTTCTGCATCGTCCGCCAGCAGCGCACGCCGTTCGGCCCGCACCTCAACCGCTGGGACTGAAACCGTCAGGCGCGCTTTGCGCGGTCCAGCCACACGCCCAGGCCCTGGGCGTTGAGCTCGATGTCGCCGGCGATCTGCGCGTCGATGGCGTCGGCGTCGAGCGTGCTGCCGTGGGCACCCAGGCGGTCCAGGTAGAGCGCCGCCAGGGCCGCCTTCAGCCGCGCGTGGCGCTCCCCGACCGAACCCGTTTCCGCATCGATCCGGCGCGCGAGCGCCGCCATCGCCTCCACCTGCCCGACCAGCTCGCCGGCGAGGCGGCGCACGTCGCCGACGCGGCCGTAGTGGGTGACGTAGACCGACCCGGGATCGAGCGCGAGGATGCGGCGGATGGAGGCGACCAGGGCCTCCGGCTCGAACTGCACCGGCGAGGAGGTCGGCATCACCCAGGGCGTGCCATCGGCGAGGTCGAACTCCCGGTAGGACAGGCCGAAGGTGTCGCCGCTGAACACGCTGCGGCTGGCCGCGTCCCACACGCACAGGTGGTGGCGCGCATGGCCGGGCGTGTCCAGGCATTCCAGGCGCCGACCGGCCAGCTCGACGACGTGGCCGTCGGGCGCCTCGACCACGCGCCCGGCCTCCACCGGCAGGATCTCGCCGTAGCTGCGCGCCATCTCCGCCTCGCCATAGACGGCGGTGGCGCCGGCGATCAGGCGCGCCGGGTCGACCATGTGCGGCGCACCGCGCGGGTGCACCACCAGCCGCGCGTTCGGCAGCACGCGCATCAGCGCGCCGGCACCGCCGGCGTGATCGAGGTGGACGTGGGTCAGGATCACCCAGTCGACGTCCTCCACGCCGAGCCCGGCGTCCTCCAGCGCCGCCAGGTGCTGCGGCAGCGAATGCGCGGTGCCGGTGTCGACGAAGGCCGCGCGTCCGCGCTCGGCGATCAGGTAGGCGGCACAGAAGCGCGGCTGCTGGTACAGCGTGTCGATGAGGTGGATGCCGTGCGGGCTGGACATGGATCCTCCGGAACCGGTGTGCTCAGGTGGCGAGCGCCGAACGCAGCGCCGCCGCCGCGGCGTCGAGCTCCGCGCGCGCAGCGGGGCCGGCCGCGTGCGGCATCACGATGCCATCGCCCGCATGGCGCGGACTGACGTGCAGATGGACGTGGAATACGGTCTGCCCGGCCGCCGCGCCGTCGCACATCAGCAGGTTCGCGCCCTCGCAGCGCAGGGTGCTGGCGCGCTGCGCGGCGACGATGCGCTGGGCGACCTGGAACAGGTGTCCAGCGCTCGCCGACGGCAGCTCGGCGAGGTCGGTCGCGTGGGCGTTCGGCACCACCAGCGTATGCCCGATGGCCAGGGGTTCGATGGTCATGAAGGCGGTGCACAGCGCATCGCGATGGACGATGCTGGCCGCGGCGCGACCGGCCACGATCGCGCAGAAGACGCAGGCCGGCGCCTCAGCCACGCACCACCCTCGCGCGCAGCGGCCAGGCGATCAGCAGCACGACCAGGAATGCGGCGTAGGAGGTGAGGCTGGCCAGCACCTGCCGCCAGATCGCGCCGACCTCGGGCGCGGCCGCGCCCAGCGCGTAGCCCCATTGCGTCGCCAGCACGCTGGCCACCACCGCCACCAGCAGTGCGCCGAGATCGAAGCCGAGCCGCGCGCCGCTGCGGCGCGCCGGCCGCGGGTACATCCAGAACAGCGCGCCCAGGATCAGGAACCAGGGGACGAACAGGATGAACGCGAGATTGAGCTCGACCGCGGCGTTCATGCCGCGCCCTTGGCCTGCGCGCGTGCGGCCTCGTCGGCGGCGAGTTCGGCGAGCGCGGCGGCGACCGCATCGGCATCGATGCCGTCGGCCTCGGCGAGCTGGGCGCGGTCGACGCCGGCCAGGCCCTCGCGGCGCAGCCGCGCCAGCGCCTGGCCGCACTCGCGCGGCGAGGCGAAGGCGACGCTGGTGACCAGCGTGGCGCCGTCGCCGCCGACGAGCTTGAAGCGGAAGCCGTCGTCCTCCCGGTACTGCTTGACGCCGGGCAGCGCACGCCGTGCACCCGCGCTGCCGCCCGACGTGGCCGCCGAGAGCAGCGATCCGAGGCCGACGGTGCGCCGCAGCCGTTCCAGCAGCGGCGTCGCCAGCGCGCGCGCGCGCGCGGCGCCGGCGTGCAGGATCGCCTCGATGTCGTCGGGCCGCGCCATCAGCTCGCGGTAGCGCTCGCGCATCGGCGCGACCTCGCTCTCGATGCGCTCGGCCAGCGCCTGCTTGGCCTCGCCCCAGGAGATGCCGTCCGCGTAGGCGCGCCGCATCGCCGCGGTCTCGTCGGCATCGGCGAAGGCCTGGTAGATCTGGAACACGTTGGACGACGTGTCCTTGGGCGCATCGGCCGCCGAGGAATCGGTGACGATCGAGGCGATCAGCCTGCGGATCGTGGCCGGCTCCGCGAACAGCGGGATGGTGTTGTCGTAGCTCTTGGACATCTTGCGGCCGTCGAGGCCGGGCAGCGTCGCCACGTTCTCCTCGATCACCACCTCGGGCAGCACGAAGGGCTCGCCCCCGCCGCCGGCCGCCCGCCACGCCGCGCCGTAGAGATGGTTGAAGCGCTGGCCGAGGTCGCGCGCCATCTCGATGTGCTGGATCTGGTCGCGCCCGACCGGAACCTTGTGCGCGTTGAAGGCGAGGATGTCGGCGGCCATCAGCACCGGGTACATGTACAGGCCCGCGGTGACGCCGGCATCGGCATCCTCGCCGGCCTCGGCGTTGCGGTCCACCGCGGCCTTGTAGGCGTGCGCGCGGTTGAGCAGGCCCTTGGCGGCGACGCAGGTCAGGTACCAGGTCAGCTCCGGGATCTCGGGGATGTCGGACTGCCGGTAGAAGGTGACCCGCTCCGGATCCAGGCCGCAGGCCAGCCAGGTCGCCGCGATCTCCAGACGCGAACGCGCCACGCGCGCGGGATCGTCGACCTTGATCAGCGCGTGGTAGTCGGCGAGGAAGAAGAAGCTGTCGACGTCCTCGGCGCGGCTGGCGCGGATCGCGGGGCGGATCGCGCCGACGTAGTTGCCCAGGTGCGGCGTGCCGGACGTGGTGATGCCGGTGAGGACGCGGGTCGTGCGCATGTGCGGGAACGTCAGGAACGGCTCGGATCGCGCAGTGTAAGCGACGTCCGCGCCGCGCCGGGCCCCGCGAACGACGACGGGCCGCATGTGCGGCCCGTCGGGTGCTGCGTGGAACGACTGGATCAGTCGTTGTGGCGCTGCGCCGAATCCTCGATCGCCTCGCCGGCGCCCTGCACGTCGCGGCCGGCGCCTTCGACGGTGTTGCAGGCCGACAGGAACGACGCCGCGAAGCCGGCGAGCAGGAGCATCAGGATGGTCTTCTTCATGGGTGAGCCTCTGTGGGTGGTGGCCGCGCGGGCGCGACGCCTCAGTTCGCCGCGTCCTCGATCTCCTCGCCTGCGCCCTGGATGTCGCGGCCGGCGCCTTCGACGGTGTTGCAGGCAGGGAGGAAGGACACGACGAAACCGGCAAGCAGCAGCATCAGGACGGACTTCTTGAAGGTCATGGTCGACTCGCCTCGGTGTGGGGTGGAAGACGGCGCCGGGCGGATGCCGCGGCGCACGAATTCAGCTTGTTGACCCACCGGTGAAGCAGGCGTCAAGCGCAGGCGAGCCGGGCGAGCGTCCTCAGTCGCGCATCAGCGTCGACTTGCCGAACAGGCTCTCGACCAGGTCCACCGCCAGCCGGCCGCTGCGGTTGTGGTCGTCGTAGGCGGGGTTGAGTTCGACGATGTCCAGCGACGCCAGGCGGCCGCTGTCGGCGATCATCTCCATCACCAGCTGCGCCTCGCGGTAGGTCGGGCCTCCGGGCACGGTGGTACCGACGCCGGGCGCGATGCCGGGGTCGAGGAAGTCGATGTCGAAGCTCACGTGCAGGTGGGTGTCGTCGCCCATGTCCGCGAGCGCCTGCTCCATCGTGCGGCGCATGCCGTGCTCGTCGATGTGGCGCATGTCGTAGATATCGATGCCGTGCTGCTTGACCAGCCGCTTCTCGCCGGCGTCGACCGAGCGGATGCCCACCTGCTTGACTTCGTGCGGCTCGATCGCCGGCGCCGGCCCGCTCAGGGTCGTCAGCACCTCGGGGCCGACGCCGCACAGGCAGGCCACCGGCATCCCGTGGACGTTGCCGGTGGGGGTGATCTGACTGGTGTTGAAGTCGGCGTGCGCGTCCAGCCACAGCACGCGCAGGCGCTTGCCGGCCTTGCGGCAGTGCCGCGCCACCGCGCCCACCGAGCCCATCGCCAGGCAGTGGTCGCCGCCCAGCATCACCGGGAAGTGGCCGCGCTCGAGCTCCGCCGAGACGGCCTCGAACACCGCCCGGTTCCACGCCACCACCGCATCGAGATGGCGATAGCCCTCGACCGGCGGCAGCCACGGGTTGTGCGGCCCGCCGAGGTTGCCGCGGTCGTGCACCTCGAGACCGCGCTCGCGCAGGGCCTCGAGCAGGCCGGCCACGCGCAGGGCCTCGGGCCCCATCGATGCGCCGCGATGGCCGGCGCCGATGTCGGTGGGCACGCCGATCACGGACAGGGGCGGGTGGGTTCGAGTCATCGTGCTGGTTCTCCTTCGGAAGGGGCGCCCGGCGCGGGACCGCGCACCACGGGCAGGTCGGCGGCCTCCCAGGCCGGGAAGTCGCCGTCGAGATGGTCGACGCGGAAGCCGCGGGCCAGCAGGGCCTCGGCGAGCACCTGCGCGCGTCGCCCGCTGCGGCAGTACACGACGACGTCGCGGCCGCGATCGAGCGCGAGGCCCGACAGGTCGGCGTCGTGCGGGATCGACACCGCGCCGGGGACGTGGCCGGCGGCGTACTCCTCCGGCGAGCGCGCGTCCACCACCTGCGGGGCATCGGCCGAGGCCTGCGCGGCGGCGAGCGCACGCGGCGCGAGCGCCTCGCCTGCGGTGGCGGGAGCCGCGGCGATGGCGAGACACGCCGCGAAGAGGAGGCGGAACATGGCGGATTCCTCCGGTCGCAGATGGCCGCCGCGCGGGGCTGCCGCGGCGTGCGCGGGACGGCGTCGCACGATGCGTGCCGGCGGCGCGATGGCGCGGCAGTCTAGCCGCGCGGCCATGGCGACTCATGTGCGCCCGCACATGGACATGGTGCCGGCACTCAGACTCGAACTGAGGACCTACCGCTTACAAGGCGGTTGCTCTACCAACTGAGCTATGCCGGCCGGGCCGCAGATTCTAGCGCGACCGGTGCCTCGCGGCCCGGTGCGGATCAGAAGCAGTCGATCGCGCGCGCCTGCAGGCTGGAGTAGCCGCCCAGGCCCGCGCGCCAGTCGAAGTCCGCGGCGGCGGCGATGTCCACCCACCACTGCGAACCGGGCTCGGTGCGGGGTTCGAGGACCGGCGCATAGCCGAGCGCGCGCACCGCGTCGCGGCGCGCCTCGGCGTTGGACAGGTCGCGGAACAGGCCCAGCGCCACCGTGTTCTGCTGCGCACCGGCGGTGACCACGTAGTAGTCCTGGATGCCGCGCGCGGCGAGCTCGCGCGCGGTGGCCAGCGCCGCCTCGCGGGTCGGCGACGCCGGCAGGTAGACGCGATAGCCGCGCAGCGTCTCGCCGGCGACCTCGCGCGTGCGGCTGCGCGCGACGGCCGTCCCCAGCGCATCGACGATCCTGCGCGCGTCCGCCGGGGTCTGCAGCGGGCCCAGGCTGAGGCAGAGCGGGGCGGCGGTCAGGGGTTCCGGCGCGGCCGCGGTCTCGGCTTCCGGCACCGCGAGGTCGCGCGGCTCCGCCTCGCTGAGCAGGACCAGCGCCGGCACGTCGGCGGGTGGCGGCGGCGGAGCCGCCGGCGGCGGCGCGCGGTGGCCGATCCACCAGGCGGCGGCGCCGAGGTTCATCGCCACCAGCAGGACCACGAGCGAACGCGCAAGCATCGGGACGGTCTCTCCGTGGCGGCTCAGGCGACGTGGGCGGCGTAGCGCGCCAGCCCCTCGAGCACGAGGTCCGGCGCGGCGACATGCGGGCTGTCGAGGCCGGGCGCCAGCGCCTGCGCGCCGCCGCCGGACAGCAGCAGGCACGGGGGGCGGCCGAACAGTGCGGTGGCGCGCGCCCGGCTGCGCTCGACCAGCGCCGCCGCGGCGCCCAGGCAGCCGCTGGTGAGCGCATCGACGGTGTCGTCGGCGAAATCGACCCAGCGGCCGGGCGCGAGGTGCAGCTGCGGCGCGCGTTCGCCGAGCGCCGCGTGCATCAGCCCCGGCGAAGGCGCGATCAGCCCACCGCGGTGCACCCCGTCCTCGCCGAGCGCGTCGATCGTCAGCGCGGTGCCGACGCTCGCGACCAGCCACGGCCCGGCGCCGCGCGCATGGGCGCCGAGCAGGGCCAGGAAGCGGTCGACGCCGAGCCGCGACGGCATCGCGTAGGCCACCCGCACGCCGGCCAGCTCCGCCCGCGTGCGGACCCGCTCGCCGGGCACGCCGTGGCGCGCGACCAGCGCGCTCACCCGCGCGGTCAGGTCGTCGCCGGCGACCGAGGCCAGCAGCGCGACATCGGCCCGCGGCAGCGCGCCCAGCGCGGCATCGAAGGCCGGCTCGAAGTCCGCGTCCATGTGCGCGAGCGCGCCACGATCGACGAGGCCGCCGCCGCTCCCATCGAGACGCGCCCACTTCAGGCGCGTGTTGCCGAGATCGATCAGCCAGGTCATGGCGATGGTGGGCGCGGCCTCGTCCGCAGGCGGGGCGGCAAGGATAGTCGGCGCGCGTGCGACGCCCCAGCGACGCGCGTCACGTCACGCCCGCCAGCCGCACGCTGACCTCGCCGGAGTGCCAGGCACGGATGCCGGTGGCGTGCCGCACGCGCAGGGCGCCGTCCTCGCCGATGCCGCAGGCCACGCCCTCGTCCGTCCGCGCGCCGCCGAGCATCGTCACCGCTTGCCCCGCGAGCACGTCGAGCCCGGCGTACGCCTCCAGGAACGGTGCCAGCCCCTCCTGCGCGAACCGATCCAGCGCCGGCACCAGGCATGCCAGCACCGCGCCGGCGACGGCCGAGCGCGACGGCGGCGCGCCGGCGGCGAGCGTGGCCAGGTCGGTCCAGGGCTGGTCGAGCGTGGCCGCGACCGAGGTCGGCATGCGCCCGTTGATGCCGATGCCGATCACCGCGCGCACCGGCCCGCCGGCCTCGCCGCCGAACTCGACCAGGATCCCGCCGAGCTTGTGCAGCACGCCGTCGCGCACCACCACCACGTCGTTCGGCCACTTCAGCCCCACCTGGCCGAACCCAAACCCGCGCAGCGCATGCGCGCAGGCGATGCCGACGACGATGCTCAGGCCGCCCAGGCGCACCGGCGGCAGTTCGAAGCGGCGCAGCAGCGAGAGGTAGACATGCGCCGCCAGCGGCGAGGCCCAGGCGCGGCCGCGGCGGCCGCGACCGCCGCTCTGGCGCTCGGCGAGCAGCACGCTGCCGTCGCCGGCCTGCGCGTCGCGCAGCAGGGCGCTGCTGGTCGAGTCGATGCTCCAGGCCACCCGGAGCGCGTCGAGGCGGCCGTGCAGCGCCGCGCCGGCCGCGGCCCGGATCGCGTCCGGATCCAGCAGGCCGAGCGCGGCCAATCCCGCCGGCACGCTGTACCCGGTGCCGGCCCGCGCCTCCACGTCGACGCCCTGCGCACGCAGCGCCTCGACCCGCTTCCAGACCGCAGCGCGCGTCACTCCGGCCGCCGCGGCCAGCTCGGCGCCGGAGACGGGGCCGGCGAGCAGGCGCGCGAGCAAGGCCCGTTCGAGCGGATCGGCAACCGTCGTGGCGCAGGCGGGCTGGGAGTCGGCGCGGGATCGCATCGCGGCTCGGGAAACGTCGAAGGCCCGAAGTGTGACCCAAAGCGGCCCGGCCGTCGCCGCTGCCCTGCAGCGCGCCCGGAACCTGCTAGCATCGGCCGCTGCCCTGCCTTCACAGGGCCGACACGTGCCCGCCCTTCCTGCGAGGATTCCGTGAACAAGCTCCTCCTGCTGCTCGCCATCATCGCCATCCCGGAGGCGCTTGCGGCCGATGCGGGCGCGACGCACGGCGAGCGCCGCTGCCCCGACGGTGCCGGCAGCGGCCAGACGGTCACGGAGCCGGCACGCGAACCCGCGCATCCGGCCGCCACGCCGGCGGCGCGACCAGCCGCCGTACCGGGCGGCGACGCGGTCGTGCCGCGCTCCTCGCCGCTGCGCTGGCACAGCGTCCTGCCGGGCATGTTCCGCTGAGACATCCGCGCGGGCCGTGCCGCCCGCGCGGGCGGTCGGTTCGCCCCGTGCTCTCGTCCCTGTTCTCCGGCCTCGCACGCCGGGTCGGCATCGCCGCACCGACCCCGCAGCTCGGCGATGCCGAATGGCGCCACGTCTGCGCCGACGTCGCCCTCGTCGGACGGCTCGATGCAGAGCGCCAGGCGCGGCTACGCGCGCTCGCCGCCCGCTTCCTCGCCACCAAGACCGTGACCGCGGCCGGCGCGCTGACGCTCGACGCCCGCCAGCGCCACGTCCTGGCCGCGCTGTGCTGCCTGCCGGTGCTGGAGTTCGGTTTCGACGGCCTGCGCGGCTGGTCGCAGCTCATCGTCTATCCCGACGCGTTCCGGGTGAACCGCAGCCACCACGACGACGCCACCGGCGTGCTCACCGAATGGGAGGACGAACTCGCCGGCGAGGCCTGGAGCGACGGTCCGCTGATCCTGTCCTGGCGCGACGTCGAGGGCGATCTCGACGACCCCGAGGGCGGCTGCTGCGTGGCGGTGCACGAGGTCGCGCACAAGCTCGACCTGCTCGATGGCGTGCTGGACGGCACCCCGCTGCTGCCGCGCGACTGGCAGCGCGCCTGGGCGCGCGATTTCCAGCAGGCCTACGACGCCTTCTGCGCCGACGTCGACGCCGGCGATGACCGCGGCATCGATGCCTACGCCGCCGAGGGCCCGGACGAGTTCTTCGCCGTCACCAGCGAGTACCACTTCTCCGCGCCGGCGCTGCTGCGGGGCGCGATGCCGGCCGTCGCCGACCACCTGCACCGCTTCTACGGCCGCTCGCCCTTCGCCTGAGGTCCGCCGCTCACAGTCCCGGCGGGATCGTGACCAGGAAGCGTGCGCCGCCGAGTTCGGTGGATTCGTAGACCATCAGGTTGCCGCGGTAGGCGCGCACCAGGTCCTGCACGATCGCCAGCCCGATGCCGTGGCCCTGCACGCGCTCGTCGCCGCGCACCCCGCGCTGCAGCAGGCGGTCGACCTGCTCCGGCGGGATGCCGGGACCGTCGTCCTCGATCGAGAACTGCACGCCGTCGCGGCGGTCGCCGCCGTCGACCCGCGCCACCACCAGCAGGACGCGCTTGCGCGCCCACTTGAACGCGTTCTCGAGCAGGTTGCCGAGCAGTTCCTGCAGATCTCCGGGCTCGCCATGGAAACGCGCGCCCTCGTCGATCTCGAATTCGCAGAGCACGCCCTTGGCCGCGTATACCTTCTCCAGGCTGCGCACGATCTCCTCGGCGATGGGCGTGATCTCCAGCGGCGCGGCGAACAGCTGGTGGCCGGTCGTGGCCGCGCGCGACAGCTGGTAGGAAACCAGGTCGCTCATGCGCTGGATCTGGTTGGCGACCTCCTCGCGGAACGCGCGGTCGTCGGTCTCGCTTTCCAGTCGCGAGCGCAGCACCGCCAGCGGCGTCTTCAGGCTGTGGGCGAGGTCGGCGAGGGTGTTGCGGTAGCGGTCGAGGTGCTCGCGCTCGCTGACGATGAAGGCGTTGATGCTCTCGGTCAGCGGCTCGAGTTCGCGCGGATGCTCGCCGGACATGCCCTGCGCGCCGCCGCGCTGCACATGGGCCAGCTCGCCGACGACGCGGCGCAGCGGACGCAGGCTCCAGCGCTGCACGCCGGTCTGCAGCATCAGCAGCAGGATGCCGGCGCCGCCGAGGTAGACCCAGAGCGCGCGGCGGAAGATGTTGATCTGGCGGTCGATCGCCGCGGCGTCCTCGATCACCAGCAGGGTGTAGTCGATGGCGTTGTCGCCGTCCTCCCAGCCCACGCCCCGCGCATAGACGTAGAACTGACCCGCGGCGAGGTTGGAGTTCGCGGCGGCGTCGGCCGAGGGCAGCGGGCCCTCGAAGGTCTCGGTGTTGAGCGGCAGCACGAACAGCTCGGGCAGCATCTGGCCCGATGTCATCGCCGACGGCGAGCGCCACTGCACCGCACCGGTGATCACCGCGTACAGGCCGCTGCGCGGACGGTCGAAGCGCGGATCGGGCGGATACTCCGGCGGCACCAGCGCGTTGCTGCGGCGCTGGAATTCCATGCTGCCCAGGTAGGCGTAGGCGTAGCTCTTGAGCCGTTCGCGCAGGCCGTTCTCGGCGACCTCGACGAAGGCGCGATCCAGCGCGAAGCCGGTGACGCCGAGAAAGGCGACGAAGCCGAGGCTCGCCGCCAGCAGCTGGCGCGCCTGCAGCGACAGGGTACGGAAGAACCTCACGCGGACGACCTGGTAAGGGGCCGCCGCGCCGGGGCGCGGCGGTGGGCGCGCGGGCGCCGGATCACTCGTTGCGGGGAATCGCGAAGCGGTAGCCCCGGCCGCGCACCGTCTCGATCGGCTTGAGCTCGCCCTCGGGATCGAGCTTCTTGCGCAGGCGGCCGATGAAGACCTCGAGCACGTTGGAATCGCGGTCGAAGTCCTGCTGGTAGATGTGCTCGGTGAGGTCGGCCTTCGAGACCAGCTCGCCGGCATGCAGCATCAGGTATTCGAGCACCTTGTACTCGTAGCTGGTCAGGTCGACCGTGCTGCCCTCCACCGCCACCGTCTGCGCGGCGAGGTCGAGATGGATCGGGCCGCACTCCAGCGAGGGCTTGCTCCAGCCCGCGGCGCGGCGCATCAGGGCGTTGATCCGCGCGAGCAGTTCCTCGACGTGGAACGGCTTGACCAGATAGTCGTCGGCCCCGTACTTCAGGCCCTCGACCTTGTCCTGCCAGCTCGAACGCGCGGTCAGAATCAGGATCGGGAACTTCATGCCCTCGCCGCGCAGCGCACGGACCAGATCCATGCCCGACATCTTGGGCAGGCCGAGGTCGATGATCGCGACGTCGAACGGCACCTCGCGCCCGAGATAGAGACCTTCCTCACCATCGCTGGCCGCGTCGACCGCGTAACCCTCGCGCTTCAGGCGCGCTGCAAGGGTCTCGCGCAGTGGCGCTTCGTCCTCGACCAGCATGATGCGCATCAGTGTCCTCCCGTCCGGATGTAAGAAGGCGGCCGGTGATGGCCGCCCGCATGTTCAAGCTTCAGCGTCCGTCGTCGCGACTACGTGAATCGCGACGTCGCCGCTCGCGCTCCGCCGAGGCCTGTCGAGGGTCGTCGGTGACCACCCGCACGCGGCCTTCCGGCGTCAGCACTTTCACCCGGTTGACCTCGCGCCCGTTCCACGGCGTGGGCCGGGCCTGCAGCACCTCGCCGCCAGTCTCGCGCTCGACCCGCCGGATCGACTCGCGCAGCGACGACGGGCTGGCCGCGCCCATGGCCGCGCCGACCGGCCGCACCTGCTGGGCCTGTGCGGCCGTGGCGCCGAAGCCGGCGGCGATCAGCGATGCGGCGATGAGCGAATGCGTTCGAACCAGGCGCATGCGGGTCATGGTACGAGGAGGTAGGGGTTTGGTGAAGATGCTCTTCACCGGCCGCAAGTCTGCTGCCGGGGCGGTGAACCCGTTCTGAAATGACAGGCCTCGGCGACCGCCGCCGGCGCGGCGCGTTGAGCTGGCGCTCAGGCCCCGGCCGCCGCGTGCCGGCGGGTGGCCTCGACGGCCATGGCCACGAGCGCGGCGGCGTCGGCGCTGCGGTGCGCGTTCTCGCTCAGCACGCGGCGGAAGGCGCGCCCGCCGGTCTCGCCGTGGAACAGGCCGAGGAGCGGTTTGACCAGCGCGGCGACGGGGTCCCCATGCGCAGCGCGGGCGCGCAGGTACGGCTCCAGCCGGCGCAGGACCGCCTCGCGTGTCGGCGGCTCGGTGCCGAAGAGCGCCTGCTGGATCCCCGCAAGCCGGTAGGGCTCGTGCCAGGCGACGCGTCCCAGCATCACCCCGTCGACGTGCCCGAGGTGCGCGCGCACGTCCTCCACGCGCGCGATGCCGCCGTTGAGCACCACGGTGAGCGCCGGGCGCTCGCGCTTGAGCCGGTAGGCCCAGTCGTAGCGCAGCGGCGGGATCTCGCGGTTCTCCTTCGGGCTCAGACCCTTCAGCCAGGCGTTGCGCGCATGCACGACGAACACCGTGCAGCCGCCCGCGGCGACGGTGTCCACGAAAGCGCGGAAGACCTCGTAGTCGTCCTGCTCGTCGACGCCGAGGCGGCATTTCACCGTCACCGGCACGTCGGCGGGCACGGCGGCGCGCATCGCCGCCACGCAGTCGGCGACCAGCGCCGGCTCGCGCATCAGGCAGGCGCCGAAGCGACCGGCCTGGACGCGGTCCGAGGGGCAGCCGACGTTGAGGTTGATCTCGTCGTAGCCGAGGTCGGCACCGACCCGCGCGGCGGCGGCGAGGTCCGCGGGCGCGCTGCCGCCGAGCTGCAGGGCGAGCGGATGCTCGGCCGGATCGTGGCCGAGCAGGCGCGCACGGTCGCCACGCAGCACCGCCTGCGCATGCACCATCTCGGTGTACAGCCGCGCGGCGGGGGCGAGTTCGCGATGGAAGCGGCGGCAGTGGCGGTCGGTGACGTCGATCATCGGCGCCACGCACAGCATCCATCCCGGGGAGGCGGACGACGAAGCGGCGGCGGGAACGGATGCGGTCATGGAGCGGCAGCGGCGCGATGCGGGCGGCCGCGCATTATCGCGCCACCGCCGCGCCCCGCACGCCGGAGGCTCTGCGCCGGTTCATCCCGCGTCCTCGGCGGCGACGAAGCCGCCGGTCTGCCGCGCCCACAGCCGCGCGTACAGGCCGCCATGGGCGAGCAGCTCCGCGTGCGTGCCGGTCTCGACGATGCGGCCGTGTTCCATCACCACCAGCCGGTCCATGCGCGCGATGGTCGACAGCCGGTGGGCGATGGCGATCACCGTCTTGCCCTGCATCAGCCGGTCGAGACCGTCCTGGATCGCGGCCTCGACCTCGGAATCGAGCGCCGAGGTCGCCTCGTCGAGCACCAGGATCGGCGCGTTCTTGAGCAGCACCCGGGCGATCGCGATGCGCTGGCGCTGGCCGCCCGACAGCTTCACGCCGCGCTCGCCGACCTGGGCGTCGAGCCCGGTGCGTCCCTCGCTGTCGACGAGCGCCGGCACGAACGCGTCGGCGCGCGCATCCACGAGCGCGCGCTCGAGCGCGGCCATGTCCGCACCCGGGCGGCCGTAGAGCAGGTTCTCGCGGATCGAGCGGTGCAGCAGCGAGGTGTCCTGGGTGACCACACCGATCTGCGCGCGCAGGCTGTCCTGGGTGACGCCGGCGATGTCCTGGCCGTCGATCAGGATGCGCCCGCCCTCGAGGTCGTACAGGCGCAGCAGCAGGTTCATGAGCGTGGTCTTGCCGGCGCCCGACGGACCGACCAGGCCGATCTTCTCGCCAGGGCGCACGTGCAGGTCCAGGCCCTCGATCACGCCACCGGTGCGGCCATAGTGGAAGGTCGCCTGCTCGAAGCGCACCTCGCCGCGGGCGACGACCAGCGCCCTCGCCTCCGGCCGGTCGACCACGGTCCGCGCCGGCGCGATCGTCTCCAGGCTGTCCTGCACGGTGCCGACGTTCTCGAAGATCCCGTTGACGACCCACATGATCCAGCCGGACATGTTGATGATCCGGATCACCAGGCCGGTGGTCAGCGCGATCGCGCCCACCGAGACCGAGCCGATGCTCCACAGCCACAGCGCGAACCCGGTGGTCGCGGTCACCAGCAGGCCGTTGAGGGTGGAGACGGTGACGTCCATGCCGCTGATCGCGCGGGTCATGCGCCGGTGCCGCGCGGCGGTCTCGGCCACCGCCTCGCGCGCATAGGCCGCTTCCTGCTCGCTGTGCGCGAACAGCTTGAGCGTCATGATGTTGGTATAGCCGTCGACGATGCGCCCCATCAGCCGCGAGCGCGCGACCGAACCGTCGGCGGCACGCGTCTTGATGCGCGGCACGAAGATCCACAGCGTCGCGAGGTAGGCGACGATCCAGATCGCGATCGGGACGGTGAGGCGCCAGTCGGCGTCGGCGAACAGCCAGATCGCGCTGCCGGTGTAGACGGTGACGTACCAGATCGCCTCGACCACCTGCGAGGCGGATTCGCGCAGCGCGGCGCCGCTCTGCATGATCCGGTTGGCGATGCGCCCGGCGAAGTCGCCCTGGAAGAAGCCGAGGCTCTGGCCCAGCACGTGACGGTGGCTCTGCCAGCGCACGCGGTTGGCCAGTCCCGGCGACACCGCCTGGTTCAGCAGCAGGTCGTGCAGGGCGTTCAGCAGCGGTCGCGCGACGAGGACCAGCAGCGCCATCCAGGTCAGGGTGCGACCGTGCTCGGCGAAGAACGACGCCGCCGGCGTGGTCGCCGCCATGTCCACGATGCGGCCGATGAAGGCGAACATCGCCACCTCGATGAGCGCCACGAAGAAGCCGACCACCAGCAGCGCGGCGAATACCGGCCAGACCTGGCGCAGGTGCCAGGCGTAGAAGCGCAGCAGGCCCGCAGGCGGCGGGCCGTCGGGCGCATTGCGGAACGGATCGATCAGCGATTCGAACAGGCGGAACAGCACGAGGCCTCCAGGCATTCGGCGCCGCCACGCGCGGCGACCGCAGGGCGCGGCAGCCTAGCAGCCGCCGGCGACGCGGGACGCTTGCGAACGCGAAAGGGCCCCGCGGGGCCCTTCCGGCGACGTGCTCCGGCGTGGAGGCGATGCGGTCAGCGGTCGTGGTGACCGCGACCGCGGCCATGTCCGCGGTCGTATCCGTGGTCGCGATCGTGGTCGTGGTGCCGCCCGGGCCCGTGGTGGCCGCGCCGGTCGTCGCGCCAGTGTCCGTCGTGGTCGCGCCAGTGGCGCGGCGGCGGTGCGTAGCGGACGCGCGGTGCATACACCCGCGGCGGCGGCGCGTGGTAGTAGTACCGCGGCGGCGGCGGTGCGTAGTAACGCGGCGGCGGCGCGTACACGGGGCCGTAGTGGTAGTAGCGGGGCCCGTATCCGGTATGCACGACGTAGAGCGGTGCGTGCGAATGGCGGTGGTAGGGACGCCCCGCCGAGAACAGGACGTCGCCGAGATCGACGTAGACCCGCACCCGGGCCTGCGCCTCGACCGGCACGAGGGTGGCGGCGCCCGCGAGCGCCGCGAGGAGGGGAAGGACTGCGATGCGCATCGGCGTGCATCCGGTTGGCCTTGCGGCAGCCTCGGGCGGCCGCCGTGAATCCGGCTTTAACCTTTCGACATCGCGTTCACGGCGTTCAGCCGCGGGCGCGTCAGCGCGCGCGTTCGATGGTGAACTTGCCGAAGCCGACGCCCAGGTCCCAGCCGCGACCCACTCCGGACAGCGCCAGCGACACCTCGCCCTTGGTCACCACCATCGCCTTGCTCGACTTGGTGGCGCCGGCATGCGCCTCGGCGCTGGCGTAGCTGCCGAGCGTCTGCTCGATGTCGATCACGCCGGAGAACTCGCCGATGCCGTCGTCGATGGTGGATTTGCCGAACGTCAGCCCGCCGCCCTTGGCGCTGATGGTCACCGGCATCGACTGCCCGTTGTCGCAGCGGATCATGCCGCTGCCGGAGGCGGTCTTGTAGAACACCGACCAGCCGGAGAGGCTGAAGCGCATCTCGCAGTCGACCTCCTGCGCGGCGCGGACGGTGGACGGCGCGAGGGCGATGCCGGCGAGCAGCAGGGCGGAAACGGAAAGCGCAGGACGCATGGCGGGATTCCTCGAGGGTGGGAACGGCCGGAAGCCTGCCGTGCGCCGCGTCCGGCATGCGTGCACGCGCGCGTGCCGGTGCGTCCGCGTTCAGCCGCCGCCACGGGCGGACCACGGCCGGGCTGGCATCCTCCCCCGCATGATCGCATCGACGCCCCCCGACATCCCGCAGCCCGCCGACGCGCCCTGGCGCGAGCTGGTCCTGCTCTGCGGCAAATGCCTGAAGAAGCGCGACCGCGAGGCGCTGCGCGGCGACCTCAAGCGTGCGCTCAAGCAGGCCGGCCACCGCGACGTCCGGGTGGCGACGGTGTCCTGCTTCGACCTCTGCCCCAAGCGCGGCATCGCCCTCGCGCGCGGACGCGAACTGGCCACGGGGGCATCGCAGCTGCGGGTCGTCGATGACGACATCGACGTCGAGGCGCTGCGCGCCTGGGTGTTGCGCGACTAGGGCAGGTCGCGACCCGCGTCGGCCTCCTGCTGCTCCTCGACCTGACGCCCGGCGCCGGTGTCCTCGGGTGGCGGCACGCCTTCCACCGGCTGCGCCATGGCCGGCTGCGGCAACGGCGCCGCATCCACCGGCCGATAGAGGGCATCGTCGTGCGCGCACCCGGCGAGCAGCAGGGCCGCGGGGGCGAAGCGGAGGATCCTGGGCATGGCGGTCCGTGGTCGACGGCAAAGCGGCGACGGTGCGCGCGGCCGGGGAGCACGCGGCGTGAAGCCCGGCTCAGCCTCCGGCGAGCGCGCGCAGCCGCGCCAGTGCCGCCGGGATCGCGGCCGGCGTCGCCGCCCGCTCGACGCGCGGTGCGTCCTCGGCGAAGTCGGTATCGAGCTCGTAGGCCCAGGTCGTGTGGTAGGGCATGTACAGCCCCCAGCCGCCCAGCGCGACCACCGGTGCGATGTCCGAGCGCAGCGAGTTGCCGACCATCACGAAGCGATCCGGCGCCACCCCGCATTCCTCGAGTACGCGCGCGTACGCGGCCTGGTCCTTCTCCGAGACGATCTCGATCCGCGGGAACACCTCGGTGAGGCCGGAAGCCGCGACCTTGGCCTCCTGGTGGAACAGGTCGCCCTTGGTGATCAGCACGATGGGCAGCTCGACCGCGACCGCCTCGACCGCCTCGCGCACGCCCGGCAGCAGTTCGACCGGATGCGAGAGCACCGCCTTGCCGATCTCGATGATGCGGTGCACGTCGCCCGCCTCGATGCGTCCACCGGTGACCTGCACCGCCGCCTCGATCATCGACAGGGTCATGCCCTTCGCGCCGTAGCCGAACAGGCAGATGTTCTGCGCCTCGACCGCGTACAGGCGCGCGCGCAGCCCGGCGTCGTCGACGTCGACGTAGCGCGCCAGCACACGCTCGAAGTCGGCCTGCGCCGCGTCGTAGAACTCCTGGCTGCGCCACAGGGTGTCGTCGCCGTCGAAGCCCACCAGTTCGATCACGGATGCTCCGGTACGGGTGAAAGCGGCGATGGTATGCCGCCGCGCCGGCCGGCGGCCATCACGCCAGCGCACCGCGCCCGTGCGGGGCGTCGAGGTCCTGCAGCGGCCCCAGCGGCACGATCCGCCCCGGATTGATCGCGGCGTGGCTGCGGTAGTAGTGGTTCTTGATGTGCGCGAAGTCGACGGTGTCGCGCACGCCCTCGTGCTGGTACAGGTCGCGCAGGTAACCGGGTAGATGCGCGTAGTCCGCGATCCGCCGCAGGTTGCACTTGAAGTGGCCGTGGTAGACCGCGTCGAAGCGCAGGAGCGTGGTGAACAGGCGCCAGTCGGCCTCGGTGAGCACCGTCCCACAGAGGTAGCGGCGCCGGGCGAGGTGCGCATCGAGCCAGTCCAGCGTCTCGAACAGCGGCACCACGGCGGCCTCGTAGGCGGCCTGCGTCCCGGCGAATCCGGCCCTGTAGACGCCGTCGTTGAGGGTGTCGTAGATGCGCGCGTTGTAGCCGTCGATCTCGGCGCGCAGCGGCTCCGGGTAGTAGTCGCCCGGCGCCGCGCCCACCGCGTCGAAGGCGCTGTTGAACATGCGGATGATGTCGGCAGACTCGTTGCTGACGATGGTCTGGCGCTCCCTGTCCCACAGCACCGGCACGGTCGCGCGTCCGGTCGCATGCGGATCGGCACGGGTGTAGAGCTCGTGCAGGAACCGGGCGTGGTGGAGCGGGTCCGGCACCGTCCCCGGCGCCTCGGCGAAGGTCCAGCCGTCGTCGCCCATGAACCAGTGCACGACCGAGAGGCCGATCATGGCGTCGAGCCGCTTGAGCCGGCGCAGGATCAGGGTGCGGTGCGCCCACGGGCAGGCGAGCGAGACGTAGAGATGGTAGCGGCCGGGCTCGGCCGCGAAGCCGCCGGCATCGCCGGGGCCTGGACGACCGTCGGCGGTGATCCAGTGGCGGAAGCGGCTGTCCTCGCGGACGAAGGCGCCGCCGCTGGCGCTCGTGTCGTAGCCGGCAGCGGTCTAGGCGCCGTCGACGAGGCGCCCCATGCCTCAGCTCCCGTGCAGCTGCTCGAGCCGGCGCCGGCCGCCCGCCGTCAGCACCGCCTCTCCCGGCGAGGTGCCGTGATGCTCGACCAGCCCCGCCTCGACGAGGGTTTCGACCAGGCCCTTGGGCAGCTGCTCGCCGCGTGCGACCGCCTCCAGGCTCTCGCGCAGGGCCCTGGGCTCCATGTTCCGGGTGGCATGCATGCCGGCACCTCCTTCCGATCCGAACCGCCGGCACTGTCGGCCGCAGGACGCCGAAGCGGCGTGAGCGCGCGGACACGACGAGGGCGGCCCTGGAGCCGCCCTCCCGATCCAGCGGACGCTCTCGCCTCAGAGCATGTCGTCGTCGCCGGAGTCGTCGCCGCGCTGGCGCGTATCGCCCATGCGGCCGTCGTCGGTGCTGCTGTCGTTCATGCCGTCGCGCATCTCGGAGTGATCCATGCGATCACCCTTGTTGCCGTTCCTGCCCTGCCAGGCCTTGTACTCGGCGCTCGACAGCATGCCGTCGCGGTCGGTGTCGGCCTGGGCGAAATTGCTCGACAGCGCGGTGTGCCCCATCGCCTCCTCGCGGCTGAGCATGCCGTCGGAGTCGGTGTCGAGCTGGCTCCACTCCATGTCGCCGGCGAAGGCCGCCGGCGCGGCGAGCATGCCGGCGAGCAGGGCGGTGGTCAGTGCGGTCCTGGTGCGCATGATGTCCCTCCGGAAAGTTCGTGTGGTCGTTGCGGAAGTGCGGGTCTGGCCCACGCCGCCACGCTAGGACCGGGGGCTTTACCGGCACTGAGCGCGCGCCGCCGAATACACGACCGTTTCACCCTGCTGGGGCATTCGTTCCACGCAAACGTTTGCGTCCCTCGCCGCGGACGGCGAAGCGACAAGGATGGACGCAGTCCGCGACGGACGCGTGAGAGAGTCGCGCCGCTCGTGCTGCGCCACACAAGCCGATTGCGCGCGGCGTCGCCCGGGCGTCCGCGCCCGGCGCACGGGCGTCGGGACCTCAGCGGGCGCCGTGCCCCGACGCGCTCCGCGGGGTTCCCGGCGCCTTCTTCGCCGTGGAACCTGCCGCCTTGCGCGCGCCCGTGTCGCGGGCGCCCGTCTTCGCCGCACCGTCGCCCGCCTTCCGCGCCGAAGAGTTCTTCACCGTCCTGGCCGCAGCCTTCTTCGGGCTCGTCTTCTTCGCGCTCGCCTTCTTCGTTGCGCTCTTCTTCGCTGCGCGCCTTCCGAGCGCGACCTTCTTCGCCGCGACCTTCTTCGCCGCGACCTTCTTCGTCGCGGCCTTCTTCGCCGCGGCCTTCTTCGCCGCGACCTTCTTCGCCGCGGCCTTCTTCGTCGCGACCTTCTTCGCCGCGGCCTTCTTCGCCACGACCTTCTTCGCCGCGGCCGTCTTCGAGGCGGCCGTCTTCGAGGCGGCCTTCCGCGGTGCCGCCTTCTTCGTCGCGCTCTTCTTCGTCGCGACCTTCTTGCCTGCGCCCTTCTTCCCTGCCGCCGGCTGCGTCGCAGCGGTCGTGGACGCCGCCCGCTTGGTGGTGCCCTTGCGCGCCGCCGAGGTCGCGGCCGTCTTGCGACCGGAGGCCCGCGTCCGGGCGGGTGCGCGCTTGCGCGCCGCGGTGCCGGGGCCTGGGTCCGCGGCACCGCCGCGCACGCGGGCGATGCGCTTGCCCACCGCCCTGCCCGCTTCGCCGACATTGCGCGCCGCGTCGCGGATCGCGGTCGCCACCGGCTCCGCCGCCTCGACGACCGCGCTGCCAACGCGCTGCGCCGTCTCGCCGACGCTTTCGATGGCGCTGGTGAGCGTCGTGGTGACTCCGTTGCCATTGCTCATGCGTGGATCCCCTCCGGGAGGCTGTCGCTCGGGCACGGCGCCCGCGGCGCGAATCTAGCCCATCGCGGTGGACGTGCGCGCCTGCCGCGCCCGCCCCGGGCGATTTCATTTGCCAGCAAGGCCACGGTCGCCAGAATGCCCGGCTCGCGCGGCGACCCCGGTGCCCGGCGCCGCGCCCGAACACAGGGAACCCCGATGCGTCCGATTCCGCAGTTCGCTTCCATCCTGGTGGCCGCGGTGGTCGGCGGCCTGGTCGCCGTCGCCTGCGTCCGCAACGACGAGTCGCTCTCCGATCCTCTGGTCGCGCCGGCGCGCGCCGCCCCGGTCGCGATGGGCAGCCCGCTGCCGGCGGTGGTCGAAGGCCAGCCGTTGCCCTCGCTGGCGCCGATGCTCGAACGGGTGACGCCCGCGGTGGTCAACATCTATACGCGGCAGCGCGTGCGCGTGCGCAACCCGTTGGCCGACGACCCCTTCCTGCGCATGCTCGGCCTGCGCGCGCTGCCGCAGGAGCGCGTCGCGCAGTCGCTGGGCTCCGGCGTCATCGTCGATGCGCAGCAGGGCTACGTGCTGACCAACCACCACGTGGTCGAGGGCGCCGAGGAGGTCTCGGTGACGCTGGCGGACGGGCGTACGCTGGAGGCCGAGTTCATCGGCTCGGACCCCGACACCGACGTCGCGGTGATCCGCATTCCGGCCGACCACCTCGACGCGGTGCCGCTGGTCGATTCGAACTCGCTGCGCGTCGGCGACTTCGTGGTCGCGGTGGGCAATCCCTTCGGCCTCGGCCAGACCGTAACCTCGGGCATCGTCTCCGCGCTCGGGCGCAGCGGCATCCGCGGCCTCGGCTACCAGAACTTCATCCAGACCGACGCCAGCATCAACCCCGGCAACTCCGGCGGCGCGCTGGTCAACCTGCGCGGCGAACTGATCGGCGTGAACACCGCGATCTTCAATCCGGGCGGCAGCCGCGAGGGCAACATCGGCATCGGCTTCGCGATTCCGTCCGCACTGGCGGCCGAAGTGATGAACCAGCTGATCGAGACCGGCACGGTGCAGCGCGGCACGCTCGGCATCCAGACCCACGACGTCACCCCGGAGATGGCCGAGGCGCTGGATCTCGACGACCGCCGCGGCGCCATCGTCGCGGCGGTGCGCGAAGGCTCGCCGGCCGCCGAATCCGGGCTGCGCAGCGGCGACGTGATCGTCTCGGCCAACGGCCAGCGCGTCGACGGCATGGCGGCCCTGCACAACATCGAGGGCCTGCTGCCGGTCGGCAAGCCGGTGGTGCTGGAGGTGGTGCGCGACGGCGAGACGGTGACCCTGTCGCCGATCCTGCAGCCGCGCCTGACCGAACTCGATGGCGCAAGGCTCGACCCGCGCCTGTCCGGTGCGCGCTTCGTCGAACTCGACGAGCGCTACCGGCAGCAGGGCCTGGCCGGCGTGCGCGTGGGCGCGATCGAGCCCGGCAGCCGCGCCGCGCGCAGCGGGCTGCGCGTCGACGACCTGGTGGTGCGCTTCAACCGCCGCGACGTGACCGACCTCGACGGCCTGCGCCGTGCGCTCGATACCCAGCCCCCGCAGATGGTGCTGGGGCTGGTCCGCGGCGGCCGCGCAGGAGAGCTGGCGATGCGCTGAGGCGTTGTCGCGGCCTGCACGAGGCGCCCCGGAGACTGCCCTTCCCTCTCCGCCACCCCTCCGGGAGCCCGCCATGAACGACCAGACCGTCTCCACCGCCACGCCCGCCGGAACCACCGGGACCGCAGGCAGCAGCCCCGACCAGGCCGCGGGCGCCGCCGACAGCGCGCACAAGGCCGCGTTCAAGGGCCACCTCGGCGAGGCGGGCGACCACCTGCGCCAGGCCGCCTCGCTTGCCGGCGACGCGCTGCGCGGGGCCGCCAGCGCCGCCCGCGGCGAGATCGACGACGGCCGCGAGCGCATCCGCGGCGAACTGGGCGAGACCGCGGGCGCCGGCCGCGAAGCCGCACGCGAAGCACGTGCGGTCGGCGAGGAGCAGCTCGATCTCGCCCTCGCCAAGGGCCAGGAACTGCTCGACACCGCACGCGACCTGATCCGCGAGAAGCCGCTCGCGGCGCTCGGCATCGCCGTCGCCACCGGCTGGGTGGTGGCCAAGCTCGGCCGCCGCGACTGATGAAGCGAGGCAGCGCGACCGAGGACGCCGGCGATCCCTCCGGCGTCACCGACGACCTGCGCGCGCTGCAGGCCGCCGGCCTCGCCGTCCTGCGCCAGTTCGCCGACACCTTCTCCGCCCTACGCGCCCTGCTGCGTGCGGACATGGCGCTGGCGCGCTCGGCGGTCGTCGGCGCCCTGGTCCTGGCTTCGACGGGCGTCCTGTTCGGGGTGATCGGCCTGCTGCTGGCGACCGCGCTGGTGGTCGCCTGCCTGGTCGCCTATGCCGGGCTGTCGTGGCCGGCGGCGCTCGTGATCACGCTCGCCGGGGCGCTGCTGCTCGCCGTGCTGGCGGGGCTGCTGGCGTGGCGCTCGCTGCGCGATGCAAATTTCGCCGCGACCCGCCGCCAGCTCGCGCGCATGCGCGGCAGGGAGCCCGACCCGGACATGCCGGAGCCTCCAGCGGGATCGGGCGACGCCTCCGCACCCGCGGCGGCATCCGCGCCGGGCCCGGGCCCGGCCGTCGCCGAGCCGCACGAGGGCGAGGTCGCCACGGCGCCGCCGCCCGCCGAAGGCGATACCGAACCGCATCGGGAACCGCGCGCATGAGCCGCCGTGCGCTCCGTGACCGCGTCGCCGACTGCGAACGCAACCTGGTCGCCACGCGCCGCGGCTTCGCCGCCGACCGCCGCCAGCTCGTCGAGACCGGCAGGCGCGCGGCGACGCCGGGGCGCATCGTCGTGGTCGGCCTGCTCGGCGGTTTCCTGCTCGGCCGCATGCGGCCGGTGGGGCCGCGCGCGCTCGGCGCGGTGAAGCTGGCGAAGATGTTCGCCCCCACCCTGATCCGCGGCGCGAGCGCCATCGTCTCGGCGGTCGCCGCCTCCCGCGCGGCCAGCGCCGCGCAGGAAAGCGCGGAGGATGCCGATGCCGTGGCCGACCGCGCCGAGGACGTGGCCGAGGCTCTGGACGAGACCGCGGCGCAATGAGCGCCGCGTCCGCTGCGGCAACGGTCCCTGCGTCGTCGGGCGACGCGCGGCCGCCGGATCCGCCGCGCGCGCGGCGCACGCGGCCGCTGTGGATCATCGCCGTGCTGGCGATGGCCTTCACCCTGTGGGCGGCGCAGGATCTGTTCATCCCGATCATGCTGGCGATGTTCCTGGCGATCCTCGGCAGCCCGCTGGTCGCACGCATGCAGCGGCTGTGGATCCCGGCCTGGCTCGGCGCCTTCGTGCTGGTGGCCGGCGGTTTCGCGGTGGCCGGCGCGCTGGCGGTGCAGCTTGCGCCGCCGGCGGCGGAATGGGTGCGCGACGCGCCGCGCGAACTGCGCCGGCAGATGCCCAAGCTGCGCGCCTACGTGCGCCCGTTCGAGGACGCCAATCGCGCGGCGCAGGCGCTGACCAGCGCCACCGCCAGCTCCGGCATCCAGCGCCTGCAGGTGGTCGAGCGCCGCAGCGACCTGTGGGACCTGCTCGCGCGCGCGCCGAGCGTGGTCACCGCGGTGCTGGCGGTGGTGCTGCTGACCTACTTCTTCCTGGCCTTCGGCTCCGGCTTCCAGCGCAAGGCCATCGCACTGCTGCCCGAACGCCAGTACCAGCGCATCACGGTCGGCATCCTCCACGACATCGGCCGCGACATGGCGCGCTACGTGGTGACGGTGAGCCTGATCAACACCGGCGTGGCCCTGGTGCTGGCCGGCGTGCTGTGGTGGCTGGGGCTGAGCCTCACCAACGCGCTGCTGTGGGGCATCGTCGCCGGGCTGCTCAACTTCGCGCCCTACATCGGGCCGCTGATCGGCGTGCTGACCTATCTGCTGGTCGGCGTGATCACCTTCGACGAGCCAGGCCGCGCGCTCGCCCTGCCCGCGGTCTACCTGCTGCTGCACACCATCGAGGGCCAGGTGGTGACGCCGATCGTGCTCGGCCGGCGGCTGGCGATCTCGCCCCTGGTGCTGCTGCTGTGGCTGATGATCTGGGGATTCCTGTGGGGCATCGCCGGCCTGCTGCTGGCGGTGCCGATGCTGGTCTGCGTCAAGATCGTGCTGTGCCGGATCGAAGGCGGCGGCGGTTGGGCGCGGCTGCTGGAGTGAGTGCCGGCGCCCGGCGGGCGCCCGCTACAATCCCCGGGATGCGGATCTCTCCACGCGCGATCACCTTCGACCTCGACGACACCCTGTGGGCGATCGCCCCGTTGATCGCGGCGGCCGAGGCGGCGCTGCACGCCTGGCTCGAGGAGCACACGCCGGGCACCGCGCGCCGCTACCCGCTGCAGGCGATGCGCGCGCTGCGCGAGCGCGTGGCCGGCGACTCCCCGCACCTGGCGCACGACCTCACCGCGCAGCGCAGGCTGGCGCTCGGCATGGCGCTGCAGGATTCGGGCGACGACCTCGCCCACACCGACGCCGCCTTCGCGGCGTTCCACGCCGCGCGCAACCGAGTCGAGCTGTATCCGGACGTCGCCGATGCGCTCGACCGCCTCGCCGCGCGCTGGCCGCTGGCGGCGCTGACCAACGGCAATGCCGATCTCGCCCTGTGCGGCGTCGACCCGCACTTCCGCTTCTGCCTCAACGCCCGCGACCACGGCGCGGCCAAGCCCGACCCGGGCATCTTCCGCGCCGCCTGCGAGCGCCTGGACTGCGCGCCGCACGAGGTGCTGCACGTGGGCGACGACCCGCGCTGCGACGTCGTCGGCGCCGCCGGGGCCGGCCTGCGCACCTGCTGGATCAACCGCACCGGCGCCGCCTGGACGCGTCCCGAGGTGCGCCCCGACCTCATCGTTCCCGACCTCGCCGCGCTCGCCGACGTCCTGCTCGCCGGCGACGTAAACCAAGGATCCGCCGCATGACCCGACCCGCCTGCTTCGCCCCGGCCTCCGCCGGCGACGCCGCTACGCCGCTGTACGCCTTCGACCGCGCCGGCTTCGACGCGCACCTGGAGACGCAGGACGCCCGCGTGCGCACCTGGTGCCGGGCGCAGGGCTTCGCCGCCGAGCCCGGCACCGCGCTGCTGGTTCCCGGCGACGACGGCCGGCCCGCCTGCGCCTTCGTCGGGGTGGTCGCGGAGGCCGCGGACCCGCATGCGCTCGCGCATGCGCCGTGGGCGCTGCCGCCCGGCGACTACCGCCTCGAGCCGGGTGCGGGTCTGGCGATCGATCCGGCGCGCGCTGCGCTGGGCTGGGGCCTCGGCGCCTACCGCTTCGAGCGCTACCGCAAGGCGCCGCGCGCGCCGGCGCGGCTGGTGCTGGACGAGGCCTGGGCCGACGGCGAGGCCGCGGCGATGCTCGAGGCGAGCGGCCTGGTGCGCGACCTGGTCAACACGCCGACCGAGCACATGGGCCCGGAGGAGCTGGAGGCGGCCTGCCGCGCGCTCGCCGACCGCTTCGGCGCCGGCGTCCGCGCCGTCGTCGGCAACGAGCTGCTCGACGCCGGCTTCCCGGCGATCCACGCCGTCGGCCGCGCCAGCCACCGCGCGCCGCGGCTGATCGAGCTGACCTGGGGCGACGAGGCGCATCCGGCGCTGACCCTGGTCGGCAAGGGCGTGTGCTTCGACACCGGCGGCCTCGACCTCAAGGGCGCCGACGGCATGCGCAACATGAAGAAGGACATGGGCGGCGCCGCGCACGCGATCGGCCTCGCCCAGCTGGTCATGGCGCGTCGCCTGCCGGTGCGCCTGACCCTGCTGGTGGCGGCGGTCGAGAACGCGATCGGCCCCGACGCCTTCCGCCCCGGCGAGGTGCTGGCCACGCGCGCGGGCCTGAGCGTCGAGGTCGACAACACCGATGCGGAAGGCCGCCTGGTGCTGTGCGACGCGCTCGCCTACGCGGCGGAGACGCCGCCCGCGCTGCTGATGGACTTCGCCACCCTGACCGGCGCCGCGCGCATCGCGCTGGGCCCGGAACTGCCGGCGCTGTACGCCACCGACGAGGCCGCCGCACAGGCCTGGCTCGACGCCGGGCTGCGCGACGGCGACCCGGTGTGGCGCATGCCGCTGTGGAAGCCCTACTTCGGCTACCTGAAAAGCGGCATCGCCGACTTCGCCAACTCCGGGGCCTCGCGCATGGCCGGCTCGATCGTGGCCGCGGTGTTCCTGCAGCGCTTCGTCCCCGACAGCGTCCCGTGGACGCACCTCGACGTCTACGCCTGGTGCGACAGCGACCGCCCAGGCCACCCCGCCGGCGGCGACGCCCAGGGCCTGCGCAGCGCCTTCGCGATGCTGCGGGAGCGGTTCGGCGGTTGAATCGGGAATCGGGAATGGCGAGGATCGCGCGTCCCGGCGACGGTGATGCGCCCGTAGGAGCGGCTTCAGCCGCGACCCGCTTCGCGCAGGCGCCGCATGCCGTCGGCGCCCGCTGTCGCGGCTGAAGCCGCTCCTGCAGAGGCCGGAGGATCGGCACCGCCCGACCGCCAAGTCCCGATTCCCGCTTCCCGCTCCGACCTCCCCACTCCAGCCACCTGACACCCATCACCCGCATCCGCTGACGCCGCACACTCGCGCGCAGGTGGTGCCGATCGGCACCTTTGACGTGCCCGTGACAGCGGGCACACTTGCCCGCTCCGACGGACCCGACGCCAGCCGATGAATGCCTCGTCCGACCTGCTCAAGGAACTGCGCATCGAGCGCAGGCCGAGCGCCCCGCCGCCTCCGCCCTCGCGCCGGCGCTGGCCGTGGCTGGTCGCGGCGGTGGTGCCGGTCGCGCTCGTGGCGTGGTTCCTGCTGGGCCGGCAGGCGCCGATCCCGGTGCGCACCGCGCAGGCGCAGGCGATCACCGGCGCCGGGCCGGCGCAGGGCGCCTCGGTGCTGGATGCCACCGGCTACGTCACCGCGCGTCGCCAGGCCACGGTCTCGGCCAAGATCACCGGCAAGGTCGAGGACGTGCTGATCGAGGAAGGCCAGCGCGTCGAGGCGGGCGAGATCCTCGCCCGCCTCGAGCCGATCGACGCCGACGCGCAGCGTGCGCTCGCCCAGGCCCAGCTCGCCGCGGCGCGCACCCAGGTCGCGCAGGCCCGCGCCCAGCTCACGCTGGCGGAGAAGACCCTGGTGCGCAGCCGCGAACTCTCCGGTCGCCGGCTGATCGCGCAGGCCCAGCTCGACCAGGCCCAGGCCGAGCGCGACGCCCTCGTCGCCCAGCTCGCCACCGCCGAGCGCAACGTCGAGGTCGCCAGCGAATCGCTGAAGGTCGCCGACATCGGCGTCGACAACACCGTGGTGCGCGCGCCGTTCGCCGGCGTGATCACGGTCAAGGCCGCGCAGCCGGGCGAGATCGTCTCGCCGATCTCCGCCGGCGGCGGCTTCACCCGCACCGGCATCGGCACCGTCGTCGACATGGATTCGCTGGAGGTGCAGGTCGACGTCGGCGAATCCTTCATCGGCCGCGTACGCCCCGACCAGCGCGTCACCGTGACCCTCAACGCCTACCCGGACTGGCGCATCCCCGGCTCGGTGATCGCCATCGTGCCGACCGCCGACCGCAGCAAGGCCACGGTCAAGGTGCGCATCCGGCTCGACGAGAAGGACGCCCGGATCGTGCCGGAGATGGGCGCGCGCGTGTCCTTTCTCGATGATGCGCAGCAGCCCGCCGCGGCGGCGCCGGCCGGGGTGCACGTGCCCGCGGCGGCGGTCGTCCCGCGCGACGGCGCCGAGGTGGTGTTCGTGGTGCGCGACGGGCAGGCGGCGCGGCGCGAGGTCGAGGCCGACGCGGCGCGCGGTGGCCAGCGCCGGGTGCAGTCGGGCCTGGCGATCGGCGAAAGGGTCGTGCTGTCGCCGCCGGCGGAGCTCGCCGACGGCAGTGCGGTGCAGGACGAGGCGGCAGGCGGTTGATCCACCGGCGGCGCGCGGCGCGCCGCCGGCATCCAACGGGAGGAACGGACGATGTCGGACGTACTGGTCGAGATCCGCGGGCTGACCAAGGCCTACACCCGCGGCAAGCAGACGGTCGAGGTGCTGCACGGCATCGACCTTGACATTCCCGCCGGCGATTTCGTCGCCCTGATGGGCCCGTCGGGCTCGGGCAAGACCACGCTGCTCAACCTCATCGGTGGCCTGGATTCGCCGACCTCGGGCAGCCTGGCCATCGGCGGGCAGGCGATCGAACGCTTCAACGACAAGGCGCTCGCGCACTGGCGCGCCGAGCACGTCGGCTTCGTGTTCCAGTTCTACAACCTGCTGCCGGTGCTCACCGCGCAGAAGAACGTCGAGCTGCCGCTGCTGCTCAAGGACATGTCCGCCTCGGAGCGCGCACGCCGGGCGCGGATCGCGCTGGAACTGGTCGGCCTGGCCGAGCGCAGCGGACACAAGCCGAAGGAACTCTCCGGCGGCCAGGAGCAGCGCGTGGCGATCGCCCGAGCGCTGGTCTCCGACCCGACCCTGCTGGTCTGCGACGAGCCGACCGGCGACCTCGACCGCGCCACCGCCGACGAGATCCTGACCCTGCTGCAGCGGCTCAACGCCGAGCACGGCAAGACCATCATCATGGTCACCCACGACCCGAAGGCGGCCGAGTACGCGCGGCGCACCGTGCACCTCGACAAGGGCACGCTGATCGACGCCGCCGAGGCGCTCGCGCACTGATCCGTCCCGCCCGGCACGCCGGGCGCCATCGCCGTGCCCATCCCCGCGCGGGGACACCGAGGACGCCACGATGAAATACCTCCACCTGATCTGGGCCAACCTGTTCCGCAGGAAGGTGCGCACGATCCTGACCCTGCTCTCGATCGCGGTCGCCTTCCTCCTGTTCGGCCTGCTGCAGACGGTCAACCAGGCCTTCGCCGGCGCCGGCGATGCCGCCGCCGCGGACCGCCTGGTCACCTCCTCGCGCTTCTCCATCGTCGACCTGCTGCCGGTGAGCTACCTCGACCGCATCCGCCAGGTTCCCGGGGTGCGCAACGTGGCGCACGCGACCTGGTTCGGCGGCGCCTACCAGGACACGCCGGCGGCCTTCGCGATCTTCCCCGTGGTGCCGGAGGACTACCTCGACGTGGTCCCGGAGATGAAACTTCCGGCCGAGCAGATGGAGGCCTGGCAGGCCACCCGCACCGGCGCCATCGTCGGCCAGGCCCTGGCGGACAAATACGGGTGGTCGATCGGCGACCGCATCCCGGTGCGCGCCGACATCTGGCCGCTGAAGGACGGTTCCAACGCCTGGGAGTTCGACCTGGTCGGCATCTACACCGATCCGGAGACCCCGGCCAACGAGAACTCGCTGCTGTTCCGCTACGACTTCTTCGACGAGGCGCGCCAGTTCGGCAGCGGCCGCGTGGGCTGGTTCTCCGTGGCGGTCGACGATCCCGGCCAGGCCGACGCGGTGGCGCAGTCGATCGACGCGCTGTTCGCCAACTCCGAGTCCGAGACCAAGACCCAGACCGAGCGCGCCTGGGCGCAGGGCTTCGTCAAGCAGATCGGCGACATCGGCCTGATCGTGACCTCGATCCTGGGTGCGGTGTTCTTCACCCTGGTGGTGCTGACCGGCAACACCATGGCGCAGGCGCTGCGCGAGCGTATCCCGGAGCTCGGCATCCTCAAGACCCTGGGCTTCCGCAACGAATCGGTGCTGGGCTTCGTGCTCGCCGAGGCGGTGCTGATGCTGGTGGTCGGCGGCGCGATCGGCCTGGGCCTCGCCTGGCTCGCGCTGCAGGTACTCAAGGCCAGCATGTCGCAGTTCGGCATCACCGGGATGCAGCCCGACGTGCTGCTGCAGGGCCTCGTGCTGATGCTCGTCACCGCGCTGGTGGTCGGCGCGATCCCGGCGATCCAGGCGATGCGCCTGAAGATCGTCGACGCCCTCAACGCCTGACCCGGAGGCAACCGCCATGGCCCTTTTCAAGCAGATCAGCGAGATCACCGCGATGAACCTGCGCAACGTGCCGCAGCGCTGGGGCACGTCGATGGTGATCGTGGTCGGCATCGCCGGCGTGGTCGGCGTGCTGGTGTCGATCCTGGCGATGGGCGAGGGCTTCCGCGCCACGCTCGCCGGCGGCGCGGCGGCCGACCGCGCCATCGTGCTGCGCGAAGGCGCCAGCACCGAGCTCACCAGCGGGCTCACCCGCGAACAGGCCGACCTGATCGCCGCCGGTGCGGGCGTCGCCGCGGGCGCCGACGGGCGCCCGCTGGCCTCGCCCGAGCTCAACGTGATCGCCGACCTGCCGCGCGACGGCACCACCGCCAACGCCGCCATGCGCGGCGTCACCGCGGCCGCCTTCGCGGTGCGCCCCGAGGTGCGGATCGTGGAAGGACGGATGTTCGAGGCCGGCCCGCGCGAGCTCATCGTCGGCCGCGGCGCGGCGGCGCAGTTCGACGACCTCGGCGTCGGCACCGAGATCCGCCTGCGCGACAGCACCTGGACCGTGGTCGGCATGTTCGAGGCCGGCGGCGGCGCGCACGAATCGGAACTGTGGGGCGACGCCGACACCCTGCAGTCGGCCTTCCGCCGCGGCGGCTACAACTCGGTGACGGTACAGCTCGAGAGCCCCGAGGCGATCGATGCGTTCCGCGAGGCGCTCGCCGCCGACCCGCGGCTGACGCTCAAGATCCAGAGCCTGGCCGACTTCTACCGCGAGCAGTCCAAGGGCCTGTCGATGCTGATCAACGGCGTCGGCTACTTCGTCGCGGTGATCATGGCGGTGGGCGCGGTGTTCGGCGCGCTCAACACCATGTACGCGGCCATCGGCACGCGCCAGCGCGAGATCGCCACCCTGCGCGCGATCGGCTTCGGCGGGCTGCCGGTGGTGGTGTCGGTGATGGCCGAGGCGCTGCTGCTGGCACTGCTCGGCGGCGTCGCCGGCGGCGCGCTGGCATGGGCGATCTTCAACGGCTACAGCGTGTCGACGCTCGGCGCCGGGTTCTCGCAGGTCGCCTTCGACTTCCGGGTGACCCCGGCGCTGCTGGTCAACGGCCTGGTGTGGGCGCTGCTGATCGGCATCGTCGGCGGTCTGGTGCCGGCGCTGCGTGCGGCGCGCCTGCCGGTGACCACCGCGCTGCGCACCGCCTGATGCAGCGGGCCGGGTGACGCCGCCGCGCAGGCTGCCGACGCGGGTGCTGGCGGCGCGCTACCGCGCGCTGCACGGCGAGGTCTGCGCGCTGTTCGACGCGGCCGCGGACATCGACGATCCCGGCGAGCGTGCGCAGGCGCTGGCGGCCGCGCAACGCGACGCCGCGCCGCTGATCGCACAGGCGCGCGAACTCGGCGCCGAGCAGGCGCGGCGCGCGCGCCGCCTCGCCCGCTGGATGCGCGGCTGCGCCTGGACGGTCGGCGCGGCCGGCCTGCTGGCGCTGGCCTGGCTGTCGCAGCGCGGCTGATCACGACGCAGCGTTCGACGCGGCGCGCTCGGCGGGCAGGCACGGCCGGCGTACCATCGCGGCCCCTCCCGCAGGACCTGCGCGTGCCTCCCGAGCAACCCGCCCTCGACCGCCGCGGCCTGGCGATGACCGCCGGTGCCTTCGTCATCTGGGGCCTGGTGCCGCTGTTCTGGGTGCTGCTGCGCGAGGTGCCGGCGATGCAGATCATGGCGCACCGCATGCTGTGGGGCGGCGTACTCGTCATCGGCTGGCTGTGCCTGCGCGGCGGGCTGCGCTGGTTCACCACGGTGATCGCGCGCCCGCGGCTGGCGCTGATGCTGGCGGGCAGCGCGCTGCTGATCGCGGCGAACTGGAGCCTCTACATCTGGGCCGTGGTCTCCGGTCACGTGGTCGAGGCCAGCCTGGGCTACTTCATCAACCCGCTGGTGAACGTGCTGATCGGCGTGCTCGTGCTCGGCGAGCGGCTCGACCGCGCACAGTGGGGCGCGGTCGCCATCGCCGCCTGCGGCGTGCTGTGGCTCGCGGTGCGGCTGGGCACGCCGCCGTGGATCGCGCTGGGCCTGGCCGGCTCGTTCGCGCTCTACGGCCTGCTGCGCAAGCTCGCCGACGTCGAGGCGGTGCAGGGCATGGGGGTGGAGAGCGTCTACCTGTTCCTGCCGTCGATCGCCCTGCTGATGTGGGGCGAGACGCACGGCAGCGGCGGCTTCTTCGGCGCCTGGCCGCTGCGCATCGACCTGCTGCTGGTCACCGGCGGCGCGCTCACCGCCCTGCCCCTGATCGGCTTCGCCTACGGCGTGCGCCGGATCCCGCTGGCGGTGGTTGGCCTGCTGCAGTACATCGCACCCTCGCTGCAGCTGGCCTGCGGCGTGTTCGCCTTCGGCGAGCCGTTCGGCCAGGTGCGGGCGATCGGCTTCGGCCTGATCTGGATCGCACTGGCGGTGTTCGCCGTCGACGGCTGGCGCCGCGGCCGGCTGGCACGGATGGCGCGCCGCGCCGCGACCTGAGCGCGGCGGTCCGGGCGCGTCGCCGGCTCCACTAGACTGCGGGCAGCCTCGGACAGGGATGCCCATGCGGATCGTGTACTGCCTTGCGCTGCTGGCGGGCTCCGCGCTCGCCGGCTGCAGCGCCGTCGACGGCCTCGCGCGCCGGGTCGCCGAACCCGAATCCGCGCCCATGCCGTGGACCCGGCTGATCGAGACCACGCCCGGCTTCGCCGAGGTGCTGCGCACCGGCACCACGCCCGCGGACGGCCCGGAGCGGCCGGAACTCGCCTGGCGCATCGTCGATCCCGGCGAGTTCGAGGTGGACACGCGCTTCGAGCGTCGAGTCGACCCGGCCGGGCACACGACGCACATGGCCGTGGAACTCGATTTCCGCGCGCCGCCGAAGTCCGATGCCGCCCGGCGCCCGCGCGCAACAGTGCTCCTGCTGCACGGCTGGGCGATGGACAAGGACAGCACGCTGCCCTGGGCCTTCGCCTTTGCCGACGCCGGCTGGCGGGCGGTGCTGCTCGACCTGCGCAACCACGGCGCCTCCGGCCGCGCGCCGGCCGGCTTCGGTCCGCGCGAGGCCGTGGACGTGGCACGGGCCATCGACGACCTGCGCCAGCGCGGCGAACTGGTCGGACCGCTGGTGCTGCTCGGCATGTCCTACGGGGCCGCCGTCGCGCTCGAGACGGCGGCGCGGCACGAGGCCGTGGCCGCGGTCGTCGCGCTGGAGCCGTTCGCCAACGCCGGCGCGGCCGTGCGCGACATGCTCGACGACGGACTCGCCGGCCGCGGCGGGCCGGTGGGCCTGCGCCTGGCGCGCTGGCGCTACGGCGACGTCGACCGCGACGCCGTGGTGGCAGCCGCTTCCGCGCGCCTCGGCCTCGACCTGGACAGCGTCGGCCCCGGCGACGCCCTCGCCGCCTGGCCGCGCTGCACGCTGCTGTTGCACGGCGCGGCCGATCGGATGCTGCCGCCGGCGCACAGCCGCGCGCTCGCGATGGCCGCACCGCGCGCGCGGCTGGCCGTCGTGGACGGCGAGGACCACCTCAGCCTGCCGCTGCGCCTGGACCGGCTCGCCCGGCCGGTGATCGCCTGGGCCACGGCGGCGGCGACCACGTCCACCGACGCCTCCTGCCCCGCGTTCGCGCTGCCCGCGACCGGCGATCCGTAGGAGCGGCTTCAGCCGCGACCCGGGCTGCCATCCTGCCGCAGATCCGTCGGGGCTGAAGTCCCTCCCACAGCGGCTGAAGCTGCTCCTACAATCCCCGGCTGCGCGGCTCAGTCGGCGCTGCCAGGCGCCGCCGGCACCGCGGCGGCGCGGCGCTTCGGCCGCGCGCGGACCAGGTTGATCACCACCACGCCGGCGAGGATCACCGCGGTGGCGCCGAGGTCGGCCGCGCCGAAGCGTTCGCCCGCGAACAGGGCACCCAGCGCCAGCGCGATCACCGGGTTGACGTAGGCGTAGCTGCCGGCAAGCGCGGGGCGCACGTTGTGCAGCAGCCAGACGTAGGCGCTGAAGGCGACGATCGAGCCGAACAGCGCCAGGTAGCCGAGGGCGACCGTCGCGCGCAGCGGCGGCACATCGACGACGCGCTCGCCGATGGCGAGCGCCACCGCGGTGATCAGCGCGCCGCCGGTGAGCATCTGCGCGGCGGCGGTCATGAACGGCGCAGGCAGATCGCGGCCGCGGCTCCACACCGAGCCGAACGCCCAGGCCACCGGCGCCACCAGCAGGGCAACCATCCCGCGCGGGGTCGCGGCGAGCGTGCTGCCGGCGTTGAGCCAGACCACGCCGACGAAGCCGATGCCCAGGCCCAGCCACTCGCCGCGGGTCATGCGCACGCCGCGGATCGCCGAGAACAGGCCGATCCACAGCGGCACCGAGGCCACGGCCACGGCCGCCAGCCCCGACGACACCTCCTGCTCCGCGACGCAGACCAGGCCGTTGCCCAGCATCAGCAGGCACACGCCCATCACCGCGGCGTTGCGCCACTGCGGCCGGGTCGGCGCCGCGTGCCCCGCCAGGCGCAGGCCGGCATACATCAGCACCCCGGCGACGATGAAGCGGATGCCCGCCAGCAGCAGCGGCGGATAACCCTCGAGGCCGACGGCGATGCCGAAGTAGGTCGAGCCCCAGACCACATAGACCGCCGCCAGGGCCAGCGCGACGGCGAGGCCGCGCGCGGCGGGCGCGGTGCCGGCGTCCGCGCTCAAGCGCCCTGCTCCCGGTCCAGCAGCGCCTGCTTGAGCCCGACCCCCCAGCGATAGCCGCCCAGGCTGCCGTCGCCGCGGCGCACGCGGTGGCAGGGCACGACCAGGGCGACGCGGTTGCGCCCGCAGGCGCGGCCCACCGCGCGCGCCGAGCCGGGTGCGCCGATCGCAGCGGCGATCTCCGCGTAGCTGCGGCTGGCGCCGGCGGGGATCGCCATCAGCGCCTGCCACACGCGGACCTCGAACGCGGTGCCGAGCAGATCGAGGTCCAGCGCCACCGACGCACCGCGCAGGGCCTGCGCCACCGCCCCGATGCGCGGGGCGAGGAAGGCGTCGCGGCCGCAGTCCACCGCCTCCAGCGCCGCCCGCGGGAACTCGGCACGCAGCGTCCGCTCGAGGCCGGCATCGTCCGCGCCGAGGAGCACCGCGCAGATCCCGCGCACGGTCGCGGCGACCAGCGCGCGGCGGCCACTGGCGGCGGTAAGGCCGCTGTCGAGGGTGCACCAGCGGATCTCGACGCCGAGGCCGCCGCGCCCGTAACGCGCCGGCGTCATGCCCAGGCGCGCCGCGCCGTGCTCGTAGATCCGGCTCGGCGATCCGTAGCCGGCGCCGTACAGCGCGCCGGTGACGTCGTCGCCGGCCCGCAGTGCGCGCTTGAAGCCGCGCAGGCGCCGGGCGGCGCGGTACTGCGCCGGCGACAGCCCGAACGCGGCGCGGAAGCGGCGCTGCAGGTGGGCCGGGCTCCAGCCGCTGACGGCGGCGAGCTCGGCCAGCGAGGCATCGGCCTGGTCGAGGCGGTGCGCGACCGCCAGCAACCGCGGCTCGATGGCCGGCTCGCTGGCCGCCGCGGCGGGATCGATAGCGGGGGAAAGGGCCGCGGGGCGCATGCGGGAACACCGATGTCAGGGGCCACGAAGCGTAGCGGGCGCCCGAGGGCGCCCGCTATCCGGATCCTGCGATACCGCGTTGCGGTCAGTCGGCCCAGGCCGTGCCGGTCGCGCCCGGCGGCAGGACCTGCGCGGCGAGCTGGCCGTCCGCGGTGAGCAGGTCGACCGCGTCCACCAGGATCGCCGCCGATTCGCGCAGCAGCGGGTCGGGACGGTCCTCGGCCGCCTTTTCGCGGGCGATGTCCTTCAGCACGTCGCGCTCGCCGGCCTGCAGGCCGTCGTCGTCGAACACCGCGGCCTCGTCCGGCTCCAGGCCCGCGGCCTTGCGCTCGGCCTGGCGCCGCTCGCGGCGCGCATCGTCCTCGCGCCGCTCGGCCAGGCGCTCGGCCTCGTTGAGCGAAATCGACTTCTCCTCGCGCTCGGCACGGACCTTGGCCACGTCCTCGGTCCACCACTGGAACTCCAGGTCCTTGGCGGCGCGGGCGTCGTGGCGCGCACGCAGCTGCGGCAGCAGCGGCGCGAAGTTGCCGACCCGGCGGTACGGCGCCGGCGCGATCTCGGTCCACGGCAGCGCGTTGTCGTAGGTGCTTTCCCCATACTCGGTGGCGTCGAGCGTCACCGGGAACTGGATGTCGGGCAGCACGCCCTTGTGCTGGGTGCTGCCGCCGGAGATGCGGAAGAACTCGGCCACGGTCAGCTTGAGCTGGCCGAACTTGGCCTCGCCGCCCTTCGGGAAGCGGTCGAGGTCGACCAGGTTCTGCACCGTACCCTTGCCGAAGGTCTGCTCGCCGATGATCAGGCCACGGCCGTAGTCCTGGATCGCCGCGGCGAAGATCTCCGAGGCCGAGGCCGAGGCCCGGTTGACCAGCACCGCGAGCGGACCGTCCCAGGCCACGCCGGCCTCGGTGTCGCCCTGCACGGCGGTGCGCTTGGCCGCATCCTGCACCTGCACGACCGGACCGCGGTCGATGAACAGGCCGGTGAGTTCGATCGCCTCGGTCAGCGAGCCGCCGCCGTTGTTGCGCAGGTCCATCACCACCGCATCGATGCCCTGGCCCTTGAACTCGCGCAGGATCCGCGCGACGTCGCGGGTGGCCGAGGCGTAGTCGGCCGCGTTGCGGCGACGGCCCTCGAAGTCCTGGTAGAAGGTCGGCAGCTCGACCACGCCGACCTGGCGGCCGTCGATCTCGAGCACCTCGCTCTTGGCCGCCTGCTCCTCGATGCGCACGCGGTCGCGGGTGATCACCACGTCGCGGCTCTTGGCGTCCATGCCGTCCTCGGCGGCGAGGTACTGCAGGTGCACGTCGGTGCCCTTCTTGCCGCGGATCAGCTGCACCACGTCGTCGATGCGCCAGCCGACCACGTCGGTCAGCTCGCCGCGCGCGCCCTGCCCGACCGCCGAGATCCGGTCGCCCGGCTGCAGCGTCGAGCGCGAGGCCGGGCCGCCGGGCACGATCTCGCGGACCACGACGTAGTCGTCGTGGCGCTGCAGGACCGCGCCGATGCCCTCGAGCGACAGCGACATCGCCTGGTTGAAGTTCTCCGCGCTCTTCGGGTTCAGGTAGGAGGTGTGCGGGTCGACCGAGGCCGCGTAGGCATTCATGAACACCTGGAAGGCGTCCTCGGAATCCAGCTCGCGCACGCGCTCCTCGAGATTGGCGTAGCGCTTGTCCAGGGTCTCGCGGATCTGGTCCTCGTCCTTGCCGGCCAGCTTCAGGCGCAGCCAGTCGTTCTTGACCGACTTGCGCCACAGCTCGTCGAGCTCGGCCGGGGTCTGCGCCCACGCCGCATCCTCGCGGTCGTAGCGCCAGTCCTCGTCGGCGCCGAAGTCGAAGCCGCTCTCCAGCAGCGCGCGCGCGTGCGCGGTGCGCTCGCCGACGCGGCGGACATAGGTGTTGAAGACATCGTAGGCCGGATCCAGGCCGGCGCCCTTGATCGCCTCGCCGAGCTGCGCCTTGTGCGAGCGGAAGCGGTCGATATCGGCGGCCAGGAAGAACAGCTTCTCGCTGTCGAGCGAATCGAGGTAGCGCTTGAGCACCTCGTCCTCGAGCCCGGCGTCCAGCGGCTTGGGCGCGTAGGCGTAGCGACTGTCGGAGAGCAGGCCGTAGACCATGCGCGCGGCGCCGGCCTGGCTGCCCTCGGGGGTGAGCTGGGCGGGATCCTGGGTGCGGGCCGCCAGGAGGGCGGGCGTGATCGCCAGGGCCAGGATGGCGATGCGTTTCAGCGACGGCGACATGTACGATCCTCGGTCTGCGGCGGCGCCTCGGGGCGCACGCCGCGGTGTGTCGTTTCCGGTGGTGATGCTACGACCGGAACCCGCTCGGTTTGTTCCCACTGTGCAACGGGACGAGGACAGGATGCCGTGGCGGCGTTCAGGCGACGTCGACGAAGCCCGCGTCGGCCGCCATGCGGTCGGCGTGGTAGGAAGACCGTACCATCGGCCCGGAGGCGACGTGGGTGAAGCCCATCTCCAGGCCGATGCGTTCCAGTTCCGCGAATTCCTCCGGGCTCCAGTAGCGGATCACCGGATGGTGGTGCGGGGTGGGCTGCAGGTACTGGCCGATGGTGATCATGTCGACGTCGTGGTCGCGCAGGTCCTGCAGGGTCTCGATCACCTGCTCGCGGGTCTCGCCCAGGCCGAGCATGATCCCGGACTTGGTCGGCACTCCCGGATGCTGCGCGCGGAAGCGCTTGAGCAGGGTCAGCGACCACTGGTAGTCGGCGCCCGGGCGGACGTCGCGGTACAGCGCCTTGGCCGTCTCCAGGTTGTGGTTGAACACGTCGGGCGGGTTGGTCGCCAGGATCTCCAGCGCGCGGTCCATGCGGCCCTTGCCGCGGAAGTCGGGGGTCAGGATCTCGATCCTGGTGCCGGGCGAGGCCTCGCGGACGCGGGCGATGCAGTCGACGAAGTGCTGGGCGCCGCCGTCGCGCAGGTCGTCGCGGTCGACCGAGGTGATCACCACGTAGCGCAGCTTCATGTCGGCGATGGTGCGCGCCAGGCTGGCCGGCTCGCCCGCATCCGGCGGCTTCGGCCGGCCGTGGGCGACGTCGCAGAACGAGCAGCGCCGGGTGCAGACCTCGCCGAGGATCATGAAGGTCGCGGTGCCGTGGCTGAAGCACTCGTGGATGTTCGGGCAGCTCGCCTCCTCGCACACGGTGACCAGGCGGTTCTCGCGCAGCCGCGCCTTGAGGTTGGCGACCGCATTGCCGGCCGGGATGCGCACGCGGATCCAGCTCGGCTTGCGCAGGGTCGGTGCGTTCGGGTCGAACTTGACCGGGCTGCGCGCGATCTTGTCGCCGCCGATCTGCTTGCGGCCGGCCTCCAGCGCCGCGGGCGCGGCGGCATCGACGACGGCGAGGGGAATCGACTTCACGGAAGACTCGTTCATGGACTGGCCACTGCGGACGGGAGCCCGGCCGCATCGGCGGGCTCGGAGAGATCGGGGAGCGCGTCGTCGTATTCGGCCCGGAAGCCGAGCGCGCGCGCAAGCTGGGGCAGCAGGGCGTCGGCGACGGTGCCGAGGTCGCCGGGGCCGCCGAGGGCCTGCACCGAGGTCACCGCCAGCCCCGCGTAGCCGCAGGGATTGATGCGCTGGTAGGGCGACAGGTCCATGGCCACGTTGAAGGCCAGGCCGTGGAAGCTGCAGCCGCGGCGCACGCGCAGGCCCAGCGCCATGACCTTGGCGGCACCGACGTAGATGCCGGGCGCGCCCTCGCGGCGCTCGCCGGCGATGCCCCAGCCGGCGAGGGTGTCGATGGTGGCCTGCTCGATCCGGTGCACCAGCTCGCGCACGCCGATGCCGAGCCGGCGCAGGTCGAGCATCGGATAGGCCACCAGCTGCCCGGGGCCGTGGTAGGTGACCTGGCCGCCGCGGTCGACCTTCACCACCGGGATGTCTCCCGGCATCAGCACGTGTTCGGCCTTGCCGGCCTGGCCGAGGGTGAACACCGGGTCGTGCTCGACCAGCCACAGCTCGTCGGGGGTGTCCGCGCCGCGCGCATCGGTGAAGCGCTGCATCGCATGCCACACCGGCGCGTACGCCTGGCGCCCGAGCCGGCGCACCCGGCAGACAGGCACCGGCCCCGCGGCGACGTCCGCGGCGGCGGCGACGCTCACAGCGTCCACTTGATCTCCGGATGCGCGCGCAGGGCCTCGTGCACCGCGTCGTAGTCGGCGCGCGAGCGCGCCACGAAGCTCACCGTCACCGACACGTAGGTGCCCTTGGACGAGGGCTTGATGCGCAGGGTCTCGTGCAGCACCTGCAGGCCCAGCGCCTCGATCGCGCCGGTCACCTCGCTGTGCAGCTCGGCCTCCGAGGAGCCCATCGCGCTGACCTCGAAGGTGCCCGGGAACTGGAAGCCGTGTTCGGGATTGTCGGAATGGATGCTCATGCGCGGCGGCCTTGGCTGCGGGCGACGGCGCCCGGCGGACGGGATGGGGGGCGCCGCCGCGATGCGCAAGCCCGCGGCGGCGGCCGTGCCGGTCAGTACTTCGGCACCGACGGGTCGATCTCGCTCGACCAGGCCTCGATGCCGCCCTCGACGTTGTGCACGTCGCGGAAGCCGAGCGCGCGGAAGTGCTCGGCGGCCTGGCGGCTGGAGACGCCGTGGTGGCAGAGGAAGGCCAGGGGCGTGGCCTTGTCGAACGCGGCGAGGCGGTCGTGGCTGGCCTGGTCGAGCACCTCGGCACCGGGGAACGGCGCGAACTCGCGGTCCTCGACCGGACGCACGTCGACGACGGTGATGTCGCCGGCGTCCAGGCGCGCCTTCAGCGCGGCCACCGTCAGCGGCTTCACCGGGCCGGGCGCGTTCGGGTTGTGGATGGCGATGCCGGCGCCGCGCGGACCCTCCGTCCAGCCGATCTGCAGGCCCTGCGCGCGCGGCGCGCTGGCGACGTCGAAGTACACGCGGATGCCGTTGGCCTCGGCCACCACCTCGTGCCCGCTCGGCTCGGCCAAGCGCAGGTTGGCGTCGAAGCGCGGGCCGATCGACAGGTGCAGGGCCATGCCGGGATCGGCGTCGGCCATCGCGCTGCGGATCGCCTCGGCGGCCTCGTCGGAGATGGTGATCGCCGGCGGCGTGCGGTCGGGCTCGGGCAGGCCCAGCGCGGCGTGCAGCTCACCGGTGTTGAGCATGTGCTCGACGATGTCGCTGCCGCCGACCAGCTCGCGGTCGATGTAGAGCTGCGGCACCGTCGGCCAGTTGCCGTAGGTCTTGATGCCCTCGCGGATCGCGGGGTCGGCCAGCACGTCGACGTGGCCGTACTCGACGCCGAGGCCGTTGAGGATGCCGCTGGCCTTGGCCGAGAAGCCGCACTGCGGCGCGGCCGGCGAGCCCTTCATGAACAGGACGATGCGGTTGTCGGCGAGGACGCCGTCGATGCGCGCGCGCAGGGCGGGGTCGAGGGACATGGGAGCGACTCCTGGAACGGGCGGGTATTCTAGCGCCCCGCCCCGCCCGGCCTTCCGGATCGCTGAGTTCCGTGTTCACCTCCGCGCCCGATCCCGCGCCGCCCGCGGCGAGCCGCCTGGATGCCGTTGCCGTCGCCGTGCTGGTGGTGGCCTATCCGGTGCTGGCCCACCTGGCGCTGCACTTCCGCAGCATGCCGCTGACCGTCGCCGCCGGGATGGCGCTGGCGCTGGCCGCGCTGTGGAAGCCGCTCGCCGCCCTGCGCCCGGCGGCATGGCTGGCGGCCGCGGCGGCGCTGGCCGTCCTCTGCGGCCTGGCCTCGCTGCACCTGGCGGTGCTGCCGCTGTACCTGCCGCCGGTCGCGGCCAACCTGTTCATCGCCTGGATCTTCCTGCGCACGCTCGGCGGCGGGAACACGCCGCTGATCGCGCGGGTGGTCTGGCACCTGCACGACCGCCCGGACGCGCTCGAGCCCGACCTCGCCGCCTATGCCCGGCGCCTGACCTGGGTCTGGGGCGCCTTCTTCCTGGTCGTGGCCGCGGTCAGCGGCGCGCTGGCGGTGGTGGCCGAGCCCGACGGCATCCTCGCGCTGGCGGGGCTGCGCAACCCGCTGCCGCTGCCGCAGGCCTGGTGGTTCTGGTTCACCAACGTGGTCAACCTGTCCGCCGCGGGCGTGCTGATGGCCGCGGAGTTCGCGTACCGGCGCCGGCGCTTCCCGCAGCACCGCGCGCGCTACCCGACCCTGCTGGCCTTCCTGCGCCGCATGCGCACGACGCTGCCCGGGATCTGGCGCGACCTGGTCGCCTGATGGCCGCCGCCAGCGGCGCAAGCGGCGCTCCGGTCCGCGGCCTGCGGCGTCGGGCGGCGGCGGCCATCGCCGCCCATCTGCCCGCCGCGGCCCTGCTCGCGTCGGGCGCGCCGCTGCCGGCGCTGGCTGCGCTGGCGGCGGCGCATGCGGTCTGGCTGTGGGGCACGCTGCGCCCCGGCTCGACCCTCTTCGGCCCGGTCCGGCGCCGTCTCGACCACGCCGACGGCGTCTGGCTCACGATCGACGACGGGCCGTCCGACGACACCCTGGCCATCCTCGACGCGCTCGGGCGCGCGGGCGCGCGGGCGACCTTCTTCCTCGTCGCCGACCGCGCCGGGCAGCGGCCGGACCTCGTCGCGGCGATCCGCGCGCGCGGGCATACGGTCGGCAACCACACCCAGAGCCACCCGTCCGCCCGCTTCTGGCGGCTCGGCCCGCGCCGGATGCAGGCGGAGATCGCCGGTGCGCAGGCGCAGCTCGCCGCGCTGTGCGACGGCGTGGCGCCGCGGCATTTCCGCGCCGTGGCCGGACATGCGAACCCGTTCGTGGAGCCGGTGCTGCACGCGCTGGGGCTGGAGCGGGTCGCGTGGAGCGCGCGCGGCTACGACGCGGTCACCGGCGACGTCGCCACGGTGCTGCACCGGATCGAGCGCGACCTGGAGCCGGGCGCCATCGTGCTGCTGCACGAGGGCGCGGCGCACGGGCGCTGCCCGGCGATCGTCGAGGCCGTGCTCGCGGCGCTGGCGCGGCGCGAGCTGCGCACGACGCTGCCGGATTCAGCGGCGTTCGGCGACGACCAGCCAGTTGTTGAAGGGCGTCCGGCCCCATAGCGGGGTGAAGCGGGCCTCGAGCCCCAGTTCACCCAGGCGCGCCTCCAGCCCCCGTCGCGTCGGCAGGCTCCCGGGCGCGCTGCGCATCCAGCGGATCGCATGCGAGGCGAGGTCGGCGGCGCGGGTCACGCCCGCGCGCCAGCTGCCGTCGCGCAGGCCCGTGCGCATCACCAGGCGCGCGCCGGGACCCAGGCAGGCGGCGATCCGTTCCAGCGTCGCCGCCTGCGCCGCGGCCGGCAGGAACTGCAGCACGTCGAGCAGCAGCACGCTGCCACGGTGCGCGGGGAAGGCGCGGGCCAGGTCCATGACCTCGAAGCGCGCGCCGGCCAGTCCGACTCGTGCGGCGCCGGCCTGCGCCTGCGCGATCTTGCCGGCGTCGTTATCGACGCCGCGGTAGTCCAGCGCGCGTCCGTGCGCCTGCGCGTAGTGCGCGACCAAGCCGATCCCGCAGCCGAGATCCAGCACCGGCATCGCCGCGCCATCGAGCGCCCCGAGCACGCCCGCGTACAGCGGATCGCTGGCGAGCTTGCTGCGCGCGTAGTGGTAGTGCCAGCGGTCCGGCAGGAAGGCGTGCGCGATCTGCGCGGGCGTGGGCGCGGCGGCGGAGGTCTGCATGCGAGTGGGCGGCGAGGGGGTGCGCGCACCTTACCCGAGGCCGTCGCGGCGACGCCCGCGCGGCGGCATCAGGCCGCCATGTCGAGCACCACCCGGCCCTCGATCCGGCCTTCGCGCATGCGCTGGAACACGTCGTTGATGCGGTCCAGCCGGTCGGTGGCGACCGTCGCCGCCACCCGGCCGTCGGCGGCGAACTGCAGCGACTCCTGCAGGTCCAGGCGGGTGCCGACGATGGAGCCGCGCACGGTGATGCCGTTGAGCACCATGTCGAAGATCGGCAGCGGGAAGTCGCCCGGCGGCAGGCCGACCAGGGACACCGTGCCGCCGCGGCGGACCATGTCCAGCGCCTGCCGGAAGGCGCGCGGGGCGACCGCGGTCACCAGCACGCCGTGGGCGCCGCCGATCTCCTTCTTCAGGAACGCCCCCGGATCGGTGGTGCGCGCATTGACCGCGACCGTGGCGCCGAGGCGCTGCGCCAGCGCGAGCTTGTCGTCGTCGACGTCGACCGCGGCCACGTTCATGCCCATGGTGTGCGCGTACTGGACCGCCATGTGCCCGAGCCCGCCGATGCCGGAGATCACGACCCAGTCGCCGGCACGCGCGCCCGTCGCCTTCAGGCCCTTGTAGACGGTCACTCCGGCGCACAGGACCGGCGCGATCTCCACGAAGCCGACGCGGTCGGGCAGGCGCCCGACGTAGTCGGCGGCCGCCAGCGCATAGCCGGCGAAGCCGCCGTTGACTGAGTAGCCGGTGTTCTTCTGCGACTCGCACAGGGTCTCCCAGCCACCGAGGCAGTGCTCGCAGTGGCCGCAGGCCGAGTACAGCCAGGGAATGCCGACCCGGTCGCCCTCGCGCAGGTGGGCGACGCCCGCGCCGAGCGCGACCACGTGGCCCACGCCCTCGTGGCCGGGGATGAAGGGCGGCACCGGCTTGACCGGCCAGTCGCCCTCGGCGGCGTGCAGGTCGGTATGGCACACGCCGCAGGCCTCGATCCTGACCAGCATCTCGCCCGGCCCCGGGCGCGGCACCACCACCTCGCGGAGCTCCAGCGGCGCGCCGAACGCCGTGACCACCGCGGCCTGCATCGTGCGATCCATGACACCACCTCGCGCATCGGGGAGGAGCCATGCTCGTCGCGCGCCCCGGCCGCGGCATTGATCCGGATCAAAAGGCCACTGGGTGAACCTTCTTCCCGCCTGGCACGACTCCAACGGCGAACCATGGAGACCGTCGTGCATCCCGACACCGCACCCGACCCGCGTGAGGACGAACTGCTCGCCATCCGCTGCCAGCTCGGCGAGGCGGAGGCCTTCGACGCCCTGATCCGACGCTGGGAGGCACCGCTGCGCGAGTACGTGCTGCGCCGCGCCGGCCCGGTCGACGCAGCGGACGTGGTCCAGGACACCTGGCTGCGCATCGTCCGCGGGATCGGCCGGCTGCGCGACCCGCGCCGCCTGCGCGCCTGGCTCTTCGCCGTCGCGCGCCGGGCCTGGATGGACCACCTGCGTACCCGTTACGCAGCGCCGGGCGGAGCGGAGGCCGATCCCGACCTGCTGGCGGCCGACGAGGACGTCGCTGCGGAAGCGGGGCTCGACAGCGCGCCCCTCGTACGCGCCGTGCTGGGGCGACTGCCGCCGGTCGAGCGCCGGGTCCTGGACCTGTTCCACCTGCGTGAGTACTCGCTGGACGAGATCGCGCGGATCACCGCGGTGCCCGTGGGCACCGTGAAGTCGAGGCTGTTCCGGGCACGGCGCCTGGCCCGCGCGGAACTCGAACGCAGAGGCATGGGGCGATGAACGACGACGAGACGATGGCGGCCGCGCGGCCGGTCCCCGAGGCGGAGGAGCTGCAGCGACTGGTCCGCCGCCAGTTGGCGCCGCACGCGCGCCTGGCGCACGTCGCCCTGCTGCTGGCCGCGGCGGCAGTCACGGTGGCGCTGCTCGCACTGGGCATGGGCGAGCCCGGGCTGCCCGTGCGCACGCGCACCGCGCTGCTGGCGCTGGGCGCCATCGGCCTGGGCTGGACCGGCTACGCCGGCTGGGTGCTGCGCACGCGGCAGGTCCTCCTCGGCCGCCACCGGGTGATCGCTGCCGCCATCGGGCTGGCGGCGAGCGCCGCCTTCACCGCGTCCGCGCTCGCCGCCAGCGTACTGGCCGGCAGCCCGGCGGCGGTGGCGGCGTCCGTCGCGGGCCTCCTGCTGTCCGCGCTGGCGGCGCTGCAGCTGCACCGCGCGCGCCGCGCGGTGGCGGCATTGCGCGCACGACGCGATGCGCTCGAGCGGGCCCTGGTGGCGCGCCGTTGAGCGTCAGTCGCGGGTGGAGAGCAGGCGGCGCGCGGTCGGCAGGGCCGCCTGCGCCCAGGCGCGGTAGAGGTCGGCCGACGGATGCAGGCCGTCGGCGGCGACGCTGCCGGGATCGTCGGCGCGGGCGCGGCCGAGCGGAGTGATGTCGACGAAGGCCACGCCGTGCGCGGTCGCGATGTCGCGGGCGGCGGCGTTGAAGGCGTCCAGTTCGTCCGCGATGCGCGCCGGGTCGCGCCCGGAGCCCCGCGCGAACGGCGTGGTGCCCCAGTCCGGGATCGACAGCACCAGGACACGGTCGGCGCGCCCGCCGGCGAAGCCGACCGCGCGCTCCAGCAGGTCCGCGAACTGCGCACGGTACTCGTCGAGCCCGCGGCCGCGGTACTGGTTGTTGACCCCGATCAGCAGGCTGACGAAGCCGTAGGGCGGCGCGATGCCGCCGCCGGCGAGCGCGCGGTCGATGCCGGCGTCGAGCTCGTCGGTGGTCCAGCCGGTGGTGGCGACGGTGTCCGGACGCGCCAGCGGCACGCCCTCGGCGCGCAGCATGCGCGCCAGCTGCACCGGCCAGCGCCCGGCCTCTGGCACCGCCTCGCCGATGGTGTAGGAGTCGCCGAGCGCCAGGTAGCGCACCGGCGGCGACGCATCCGCGCCTGCCGCGGAACCGGTCGCGGCCATCAGCAGCAGCCCCGCCAGCCCGTCACGCCACATGCCGCGCCCGCGCACGCCCGGCGTGCGCGTCGAGCGCGCGGCCGATGCGCCGGAACACCTCGCGCATGACCTCCGCCTCCGGCAGCAGGGTGATCCGGAAGTGGCGGCGGTCGGTGATGTTGAAGCTGGTGCCGGGCACGATCAGCACGCCCTCGTTCTCGAGCAGAGCGAGGGCGAAGGCGTGGTCGTCGAAGTCGCGCGCGGCCTCGCCGACCACGCGCGGGAAGGCGTAGAGCGCGCCCTGCGGCGCGACCAGGTCGAGGTGCGGGCTCGCCGCGCAGGCCTCGATCGCCGCGCGCCGGGTCTCGTACAGCCGCCCGCCCGGGGCGCACAGCGCGTCGATCGTGTTCGGCCCGCCGAGCGCGGCCTCGACCGCGTGCTGCCCCGGCACGTTGGCGCACAGCCGCAGCGCGCCGAGCAGGTCCATGGCGTGGTGGTAGTCGCCGCTGCGCACCGGGTCGCCGGACAGCAGCGCCCAGCCCACCCGCCAGCCGCAGGCGCGGTGCACCTTGGACAGCCCGCCGAAGGACAGGCACGGCACCTCGGTCGCGATCGGCGCCAGCGGCTCGAACGCGGCGCCGTCGTAGAGGATGCCCTCGTAGATCTCGTCGGCCATCAGCACCAGGCCGTGGCGCCGAGCGATGTCGACCAGGCGCTCGAGCAGGGCGCGCGGATAGCTGGCGCCGGTGGGGTTGTTCGGGTTGATCAGCACCAGCGCGCGCGTGCGCGGCGTCACCAGCGCCTCGATCGCGTCGGGATCGGGCAGGAAGCCGTTGCCGGCCTCGCAGGCGTAGTAGCGCGGCACGCCCTCGTTGAGGATGGTCGCCGCGCTCCACAGCGGGTAGTCCGGCGCCGGCAGCAGGACCTCGTCGCCCGGGTCCAGCAGCGCGCGCAGGGCGATGTCGATCAGCTCGCTGACGCCGTTGCCGATGAACACCTTCTCCGCGCTGGCCCCGGCGACGCCGCGCGCGCGGTGGTGCGCGGCGACCGCCTCGCGCGCCGCGGGCATGCCCTGCTGGTGGGTGTAGGGATCGCTTTCCCACAGGCGCGAGGACACCGCCTCCTGCAGGTGGTCGGGCGCGCGGAAGCCGAACACGCCGGGATTGCCGATGTGCAGCTTGATCAGCTCGCGGCCGCCGGCCTCGAGTTCGCGCGCGCGGCGGGCGAGCTGGCCGCGGATCTCATAGCGGACTTCGCGAAGACGGCTGCGGGTGGCGATGGGATTCATGGCGACGGGCCGGGGAGTGTCCGCCGAGCGTAGCGGATTCGCGCGCGCCGGTTGCACCGCGGCGTCCCCCGCGGCGCGTCGCCTCGCGGCCCAGCGCCAGCGCCAGCAACGCGAGGAAGGCCAGCCCCAGCTCCCACACCAGCAGGGCGAAGAACACCGGCGCGTAGGGTCCGCCGAGGATGACCCCGAGCATGCGCGTCAGGCCCATGCAGCCGTGGCTGAGGAACACCAGCCACAGCGCCCCGCGGCGGAACGGCGGATAGGCCGCGGCGCCGAGCAGGTACAGGCCGAGCCCGATCTGCAGGCCGCCGAGGTAGGTGCGCAGGTGGGTGGTGGCGATCTCGCCGTCGATGTGGATGCCCAGCATCGCCAGCGGCGCGCGCACGTCGAACGCATACCACGCGCCGAAGCCCAGGAAGGCCAGGCCGGTGAAGCACAGCAGCAGGATGGGAAGCCAGCGCATGGACACGTCAGGGTGCCGGCGGCGGTGTCGAGGAGCGGTCGACGCTACCATCCCGCCGCATCCATCGACAGTGCGCGCCCGGCACGACCGCGGCGCGGCTTAGAATCCGCCGATGCATCCCGCCTCCGCCGACCTCGACCGCCTGCGCCCGCTCGGCTGGCCCGACGACGCGGCCGCGCGCGCGGCGCTGGATGCGGTCGAGGGTGCGCGCCTGGCCCGCATCAGCGAGCAGCACCGCTCCGGCTACATCGCCTGCACCGAACCCGGCGCCGGCTTCCCGGTGCAGGCGCCGGCGCCGTGGCTGCGCCCGCGCTGGCCGGCCGAGGAGCGCGCCGTGGTCGGCGACTGGGTGACGCTGGCGGCCGACGACGACCAGATCGTCGCCCTGGTCCCGCGCCGTTCGGTGCTCAAGCGCGGCGCCGCCGGCGAGCACTACCGGCAGCAGCTGATCGCGGCCAACGTCGACCACGTGCTGGTGGTGTGCGGGCTCGACGGCGACTTCAACCCGCGCCGGATCGAGCGCTACCTGCTGGTGGTGCGCAGCGGCGGCGCCGAGCCGGTCGTCGTGCTGACCAAGGCCGACCGCTGCGCCGACGCCGCGGCACGCATCGCCGACCTCGACGACATCCGCGCCTCCGGCATCGCGGTGCACGCGGTCAACGCCAAGGACCCGGCCACCAACGACGTGCTCGCCCCCTACCTCGGGCCGGGGCGCAGCGCGGTCCTGGTCGGCAGTTCCGGCGCCGGCAAGTCCACGCTGACCAACACCCTGCTCGGGCGCGAGCGCATGCGCACCGGCGAGGTCCGCGGGACCGACTCGCGCGGGCGCCACACCACCACCCACCGCGCCCTGATCCCGCTGCCGCAGGGCGGCTGCCTGATCGACACCCCGGGCATGCGCGAGATCAAGCTCAGCGGCGAGGAGGACCTGGCCGAGGGCGGCTTCGAGGACGTCGAGGCGCTGGCCGCGGCCTGCCGCTTCAACGACTGCGCGCACGGCCGCGAGCCGGGCTGCGCGGTGCGCGCGGCGCTCGAGGCCGGCGAGCTCGACCCGGGCCGCTACGCCAATTACCTCAAGCTCCGCGACGAACTGGCCGCCGGCGCCGGCCAGCGCGCGCAGCGCGCGGCGCAGCGCGCCGAGGAGCGCGTGCAGGGCAAGGCGCTCGGCCGCCGCCCCGCCGACCGGCACGGCCGCCGCTAGAGCCGATGCCCACGCCCGCCGACGCCGCCGGATCCGCAGCACCCGCCTGGCTCGCCCCGTTCGCCGCGCTCGACGCACGCCTGGTCGCCGCCACCCGCGGGCTGCGCCTGCTCGAGGCGGTGAGCTGGCCGGCGGCGCTGCAGGCCGACTTCCTCGCGCGCTGGCGGCGCGGCCAGGCCCGCCTGCCGCAGGTCGACTACGCGCCGCAGGCGCACGCCGGCACGCGCCGCGAACTCGAGGCCATCGCCGCGGCCGCCGACGTCGACCATCCGCTCGGCGCCTACCTGCGCCACACCGCGCTGAGCTGGGCGACCGCCACGCGCCTGCTGGAGACGGTCGGCAGCGCGGAGGCGACCCGGCACGCGATCGAGCTCTACGGACGTCCCGGCGACCCGTTGCCCGGCGGCGGGCTCAGCAACCTCGACGCCGCGCGGCATTTCCTGGCCATCGCCGACGAACTCGACGGCGCGCTGCCGGTGGACGAGGCCGACTACTGCATTCCCGCCGCGCACCTGCAGGCCGAGCTGCAGGCCGCGCTCGACGCCTTCTTCGTCGACCACCGCGTGCGGGTCGAGCTCGACGACAACCTGATCGCCAAGGCCGCCGCCGGCGCCAGTCGCGTGCGCCTGCGCAGCAAGGCCGCCTTCAGCGAGTACGACCGCCGCCAGCTGCTCGAACACGAGGCCTTCGTGCACTCGCTGACCGCGATCAACGGCCAGCGCCAGCCGTGGATGAAGTCCTTCGCCCGCACCGCGCCGCGCGCCACCGCCACCCAGGAAGGCCTGGCGGTGTTCGCCGAGCAGATCTCCGGGGCGATCGACATCAACCGGATGAAGCGCATCAGCCTGCGCATCCTGGCGATCGACCGCGCGCTGGCGGGTGCCGACTTCATCGAGGTGTTCCGCTTCTTCCTCGACGCCGGCCAGACCGAGGCCGACAGCTTCGCCTCGGCGCAGCGGGTGTTCCGCGGCGCGCCGGTCGGCGGCGGCAGCGCCTTCACCAAGGACACCGTCTACCTGCACGGCCTGCTCTCGGTGCACACCTTCTTCCGCTGGGCGCTGCGCGACGGCCGCCTGCGCGACACGCGGCTGGTGTTCGCGGGCAAGCTGGCGCTGCAGGACGTGGCCGGGCTGGCGCCGCTGTTCGACGACGGCGCGCTGGCCGAACCGCGCTACCTGCCGCCCTGGGTGCAGCGCGCCAGCGGCCTGGCCGGCACGCTCGCCTTTTCGCTGTTCGCCAACCGCATCCGCCTCGACCGGGTCGACGCGCAGGACCTGATGCCGCGGCGCTAGCCGGCCCGGCCGCCCCCGGTCCCGGCGGGCTGGCGCAGGAAGCGCGGCACGACCTGCGCCGGGTGCAGCAGCTCGACGCAGCCCGGCGCCAGCGCGTCCGGGGCGGCGCCGGCCAGCAGCGCCTGCAGGCAGCCGCGGCCCGCGCCGGGCGCGGCGACGATGCCGACCCATGTGTCCTTGCCCGCGGCCTTGGCCGCGTAGAGGCAGCGGTCGGCGAGGTCCACGCTCTGCTCGCTGTCTCCCAGCCGCGGCCAGGCCAGCGCCAACGGCCACGGCGCGAAGCCGACCGAGCAGGTCACCGGCAGCACCCGGCCGCAGTCGAGCCGGAACGGGTGCGCGGCGACGGTGGCGCGGATGCGCTCGGCCAGCCCGGCGGCATCGTCCATGCGCAGCCGGCAGCTGGCGAGCATGAACTCCTCGCCGCCCCAGCGCGCCAGCACGTCGTCCTCGCGGCAGAGCTGGCGCAGGCGCTCGGCGAAATGCACCAGCACCTGGTCGCCGGCCTGGTGTCCGTGCTCGTCGTTGATGTGCTTGAAGTCGTCGATGTCGATCATGAAGAACACCAGCCGCGCCTCGCCGTCGCCGCGGTCGAGCCGCGCCTGCACGCCGTCGCACTCTCGCGCGAGCCAGTCGTGCAGGTCGCGGCGGTTCGACACCTGGGTCAGCGGGTCGCGGCGGTTGGCCTCCTCCAGCCGGGCGTTGCTGCCGACCAGGGCGAGGTTGGCCTCCTCGAGCTGCGCGGTGCGCTCGGCGACCAGCCGGTGCAGGCGCTCGGCGCGGCGGCGCTCGCGCCGCACCGCGACCCGCACCCGCCACGCCAGCCACGCCGCCGCGACCAGCGCCAGCAGGACGTAGGCCGCGTGCGCCAGCGGATGCCGCCACGGCGGCGGCGGCATGTGCAGCGCCAGCAGGCGGCTCGGCCCGAAGCGGCCGTCGCGGCCGGCCGCCTGCACCTCGAGGCTGTAGTCGCCGGGCTGCAGCCGGCTCACCCAGAACTCGGTGCGCGGCGCCTGCGGATACACCCAGTCCTGGTGCAGCGGCGCGAGGCGGTAGCGCAGTCGCGCGGCGGCCGGCGCGGCGAGGTCGATCGCGGTGAGCGCGAAGGCCAGCACGCTGTCGTCGTAGCCGAGCTCCAGCGCAGCGGCGTAGACCGAGGCGGCGCCGCCGGCGCGCACCTCCGGCGCGCCGCCCCCGCGACGGGTGCTGTGCACGGTGACCGCGGTGATCGCCGGCCGCGCCGGCAGGCTGCGCGGCGACAGCCGCGCCGGGTCGAGCACGTCCACGCCCTCGGTGCCGCCGAAGTAGAGCAGGCCGTCGCCACCGCGCAGGCCGGAGCCCGAGTTGTACTCGTGGTTGCGCAGGCCGTCGCGGCGACCGAGGGTCTGGATCACGCCGGAGCCCGGGTTGAGCACGGTGAGCCCGGCGTTGGTGCTGAGCCACAGGCGCGCGTCGCCGTCGACGACGATGCGGTAGACCACGTTGTTGGACAGCCCGTCGCGCTCGGTGAAGCGGCGGGTCGCGCCGCTGGCCCGGTCCAGCCGCACCAGGCCTTCGGAGAAGCTGCCGATCCACACCGCCCCGGCGTCGGCGTGCAGCGCCCACACCGAGTCCGGGAGGCGCCCGTCGGCGGCGGCGACGCGCTCGGGATCCGCGCCGGGGCGCAGCCGCCACAGGCCCTGCTCGTTGCTGCCGATCCACAGCGTGCCGTCGGCGTCGTGCCGCAGGCAGGTCAGGAGCTGGCCGTCGAGGGCGCCGAAGTCGCGCGACACGGCGCCGTCGGGGGTGCGCAGGGCGAGGCCGCCGCGGGTCGCGATCCACAGGCCGTCGGCGGTCTCCAGCAGATCCTCGACGCGCGCGTCCGGCAGGCCTTCCAGGCGCACCGGCGCGCGCGGCGGATCCCAGCGGTACAGGCCGTCGTGGGTGCCGACCCACCAGCCCGCGTCCGCCGGCAGCAGCGCACGCACCGAGCGCCCGGCGAAGGCCGCGACCGGCTGCCAGTCGGCGGCGCCTGCGCGCCGGCGCAGCAGGCCGGCGTCGGTGCCCAGCAGCAGGCCGCCGCCGTCCTCGCCGATCGCGCGCGCGCTGCGGCTGGGCCAGCCGGCGGCATCGGCGATGCGGTCGTTGCGGATCACGCCCGACAGCGGCCGCACCCGCTGCAGGCCGTCGGTGTAGGTGCCGATCCACAGCAGGTCGCCGGCGTCCTGGTGCAGCGCGGTGATCGCGCTGCCCGGCACGGGGTCGAGCCACAGCGGCCGCACCTCCGGCGCGCCGCCGCGCAGCCGCACCTCGAGCACCGCGCCGTCGGCGTGGCCGACCAGCACGCCGCCGTGGCGCAGCGCGCCCAGCGCCGTGACCGGCACCTCGCGTTCGCGCAGGGTCGCGGGCGCCAGACGGGCGACGACGGCGCCGGCGGCATCGAGCCGGACCAGCCCCTGGCTGCGCGTCGCCAGCCATACGCCGCCGCCGTCGGCGGCCATGGCGACGCAGGCCGGCGCCGGCTCCAGGTCCAGCTCCACCGGCAGCGGTACCAGGGTGCCGGACGAGGCGCGCCACAGGCCGCAGTCGCGGTCCAGCACCAGCGCGCCCGCGCCGGCGGGATCGGGCGCCAGCCCCACCACCGGCGGCGTCGCGCCCAGCCGGCGCACGCGGTCGAGCCGCGGCCCCACGCGGTCGACGCCGGCCTCGGTGCCGAGCCAGGCGCCGTCGTCGGCGTCCAGCAGCACATGCCGCACCCGCGCATGCGAGAGCCCGGATCCGGGGCCGAGACGCCAGCGCCGCCAGCTCCCCAGGTCGACCACCTCGAGCCCGCTCTCGTCGGTGCCGAGCCACAGGCGCCGGCGCCGGTCGAAGGCGAGCGCCTCGATGCTGCTGCTGGCGAGCCCGGCGTCGGCATCCTCGGGATCGCGGCGGTAGACCTCGAAGCCGTGGCCGTCGAAGCGGTTCAGCCCCTCCTGGGTGCCGACCCAGAGGAAGCCCTGGTCGTCGAGCGCCAGCGCGGTGACCGACAGCTGCGACAGGCCGTCGTCCAGGCCGAAGCGCTCCAGGCTGTGCACCACGGCCGGCTCCGGCGCGGCATCCCGCGCCTGCGCGCAGGCGAACGCGGCGGCGAGCAGCATCCCGCCCGCGCATGCTGCACACCACGATCTCCGCGTCGCTCCCCGCATCGTCCCCATCGCCGCCCGGCGTCGCCCTGTCCCCTGGCGATGGGCCGAGTCTACGCCGCCCGGCGCCGGCTAGACTGCTGCGCCGCATGCCCGCCGGAAAGGCCATGGCCGCCACCCCACCCCTCGCGATCGAGACCGAGGCGCTGGTCAAGCGCTTCGGCAGCCAGCGCGCGGTCGACGGCGTCGACCTGCGCGTGGCTGCCGGCAGCATCTATGGCGTGCTCGGTCCGAACGGCGCCGGCAAGACCACGACCGTGCGCATGCTCGCCACCCTGCTGCGCCCGGATGGCGGCCGGGCCCGCGTGCTCGGCCACGATGTCGTCGCCGAGGCCGCCGCGGTGCGCCGGCGGATCGGCCTGACCGGGCAGTTCGCCTCGGTCGACGAGGACCTCACCGCGCGCGAGAACCTGGTGCTGCTGGCGCGCCTGAGCGGCTTCGGCCGCGGCGATGCGCGCCGGCGCTGCGACGACCTGCTCGCCGCCTTCGACCTGGCCGACGCGGCCGGGCGCCAGCTCAAGGCCTTCTCCGGCGGCATGCGCCGGCGGCTGGACATCGCCGCCAGCCTGATCCGCACCCCGGAGCTGCTGTTCCTGGACGAGCCCACCACCGGCCTCGACCCGCGCAGCCGCGGCGAGGTCTGGCAGATCGTGCGCGGCCTGGCCGCGGCCGGCGTCACCGTGCTGCTGACCACGCAGTACCTGGAGGAGGCCGACCAGCTCGCCGACCGCATCGCGGTGATCGACCACGGCCGCGTCATCGCCGAGGGCACCAGCGCCGAGCTCAAGGCCCGGGTCGGCAGCGGCGTGCTGCGCGTGCGCCTGGCCGACCCGGCTGCGCGCCCCCGCGCGCAGGCCCTGCTCGCCGCCGCGCTGGCGGTCGAGGTCACCGCCGACACCGACCCGCGCGCGCTCGGCGCGCGCCTGGACGACTCCGCCGCCGCCGCGCCGGCGCTGGCGCGGCTGGCGGAGGCCGGCATCGCGGTCAGCGACTTCGCCCTCGGCCAGCCCAGCCTCGACGAAGTGTTCTTCGCCCTCACCGGTCACGCCGCCGCGGCCGACACCGACACCGATGGAGACCACGCATGAGCACGCCCGCGCCGGACGCCACCGCCGCGCGCCTGCGCGCCGCCTTCGCCGCGCCCGCGGTCGAGGCGCGGCCGCGCGCGGTCGCCAACACCGTGACCTTCGCCTGGCGCGCCCTGCTCAAGATCAAGCACACGCCCGAGCAGCTGTTCGACGTGGTGGTGACGCCGATCATGTTCACGGTGCTGTTCACCTACCTCTTCGGCGGCGCCCTGGCCGGTTCGACCGCGGCCTACCTGCAGTTCCTGCTGCCGGGAATGCTGGTGCAGACGGTGATGTTTACCACGATCTATACCGGCTTCACCCTCAACACCGACCTCTCGCGCGGGGTCTACGACCGCTTCCGCTCGATGCCGATCTGGAAGCCGGCGCCCCTGGTCGGGGCCATGCTCGGCGACCAGCTGCGCTACACGCTGTCGGGGCTGATCGTGATCGTGATCGGCCTCCTGATGGGCTTCCGCCCCGGCGCCGGCTTGGCCGGCGTGGTCGCATCGCTGCTGCTGCTCGACGTGTTCGCGTTCGGCACCAGCTGGATCTTCACCGCGGTGGCGCTGTGGGTGCGCACGCCGTCGACGGTGATGACGCTGAGCTGGCTGGTGCTGATGCCGCTGACCTTCGCCTCCAACGTGTTCGTGGACCCGGCGACCATGCCCGGCTGGCTGCAGGCGGTGGTCGCGGTGAACCCGGTCGCGCTGCTGGTCACCGCGATCCGCGGCGTCATCCACGGCGACCCCGACGCCGGCGCGATCGGCCTGGCGCTGATCGCGCCGGCGCTGGTGACCGCGGCCTTCGCGCCGCTGGCCATGCGCCTGTACCGCCGCGAGCGCTGAACCCGCCCGGCGCGCGGCGCCATACCACCTTCCGGCGATCCCAGCCGGCGCGGGCGGGGCGCTAGAATCGGGCGTTTTCCGCCCCCGGTGCCCCGCCCGCCATGTCCGACGAGACGTTCAAGCAAGCCGCCCTCGAGTACCACCGCCAGAACCCGGCCGGCAAGATCAAGGTCATGCCGACCAAGGCGATGGTGACCCAGCGCGACCTCTCGCTGGCCTACTCGCCCGGCGTCGCCCACGCCTGCGAGGCGATCGTCGAGGACCCGCGCGAGGCCGCCGCACTCACCGCCCGCGGCAACCTGGTCGCGGTGATCTCCAACGGCACCGCGGTGCTGGGCCTGGGCAACATCGGCCCGCTCGCGTCCAAGCCGGTGATGGAGGGCAAGGGCGTGCTGTTCCAGAAGTTCGCCGGCATCGACGTGTTCGACATCGAGATCGACGAGACCGACCCCGACAAGCTGGTCGACATCATCGCCAGCCTCGAGCCGACCTTCGGCGGCATCAACCTCGAGGACATCAAGGCGCCGGAGTGCTTCATCGTCGAGCAGAAGCTGCGCGAGCGCATGCGCATCCCGGTGTTCCACGACGACCAGCACGGCACCGCGATCATCGTCGGCGCGGCCGTGCTCAACGCGCTGCACGTGGCCGGCAAGAAGATCGAGGACGTGCGCCTGGTCACCACCGGTGCCGGCGCCGCGGGCATCGCCTGCCTGGACATGCTGGTGACGCTGGGCCTGAAGCCCGAGAACATCCTCGCCTTCGACCGCGAGGGCGTGATCCACGCCGAGCGCACCGACCTCGACCCGGCCAAGCAGCGCTACGCCCGCGACACCCCGGCGCGCTCGCTGGCGGAGATCGTCGACGGCGCCGACGTGTTCCTCGGCCTCTCCGCCGGCGGCATCCTCAAGCCGGAGATGGTCGCCACGATGGCGGACAACCCGATCATCCTGGCGCTGGCCAATCCCTATCCCGAGATCATGCCGGCCGACGCGCACGCGGTGCGCCCCGACGTGATCATGGCCACCGGCCGCTCGGACTACCCGAACCAGGTCAACAACGCGGTCTGCTTCCCCTTCATCTTCCGCGGTGCGCTGGACGTCGGCGCCACCGTGGTCAACGAGGCGATGAAGACCGCCTGCGTGCACGCCATCGCCCAGCTGGCGCGCATGGAGGCCGCCGACCTCGGTACCGCCTACTCCGGCGAGACCCCGTCCTTCGGCCGCGAATACCTGATCCCGCGCCCGCTCGACCCGCGCCTGATGGGCATCGTCGCTCCGGCGGTGGCGGTGGCGGCGATGGAATCGGGCGTGGCCGAGCGTCCGATCCACGACATCGACGCCTACCGCGAGAAGCTCAACCAGTTCGTGTTCCGCACCGGCCTGCTGATGAAGCCGGTGTTCGACCGCGCGCGCCGCGACCTCAAGCGCGTGGCCTACGCCGAGGGCGAGGAGGAGACCGTCCTGCGCGCGGTGCAGACGGTGGTCGACGAGAAGCTGGCCAGGCCGATCCTGATCGGCCGCCCCTCGGTGATCGAATCGCGCATCAGGCGCCTGGGCCTGCGCATCCGCATCGGCGAGGACGTCGAGGTCACCAACATCGACGACGACCCGCGCTTCAACGAGTACTGGCAGCTCTACCACTCGATCATGGAGCGCCGCGGCGTCACCCCGGCCGCGGCCAAGGCGGTGGTGCGCAGCCGCTCGGCGGCGATCGCCGCGCTGATGGTCCGCCGCGGCGAGGCCGACGCGCTGATCTGCGGCGTGGTCGGCCGCTACCAGAAGAAGCTGGCCTACCTGGTCAACATCCTCGGCCGCGAGCCGGGGGTGAAGCGCACCTCGGCGATGAGCGCGGTGCTCAACGACAAGGGCGTGTTCTTCTTCGCCGACACCCACGTGCAGTACGAGCCGGACGCCGAGACCATCGCCGAGGCCGCGCTGCAGGCCAGCTACCGGCTGAAGCTGTTCGGCATCGAGCCCAAGGTGGCGCTGGTGTCGCATTCCAACTTCGGCAGCCACGACAACCCCAGCGCGCAGAAGATGCGCGAGGTGCTGCAGATCATCCGCCGCCGCGCGCCGCGGCTGCAGGCCGAGGGCGAGATGCACGTCGACGCCGCGCTCAACGAGCAGATCCGCAGCCGGATCTTCCCGAACTCCGCGCTCAAGGGCAGCGCCAACCTGCTGGTGTTCCCCAGCCTCGACGCCTCCAACACCGCCTACAACCTGGTGCGGGCGATGACCGACGGCGTCGGCCTCGGGCCGATCCTGATGGGCGTGGCCAAGTCCGCGCACGTGCTGACGCCCTCGGCGACGGTGCGGCGGGTGGTCAACATGTCGGCGATCGCCGCGGTCGAGGCGCAGATCCGCGAGGAGCTCGGCTCGATGCCGCGCGGCCGCGGCGAGGCCCTGCCCGAGGAAGACGAGCTCGACGACGAGGGCTGAGGCCCCGTCGTCGCAGCGCACGCCGTGCTCAGGCGGCGTGCTTCCAGTAGCCGGTGGCGCGGATCCAGTCGCCGGGCACGCCGGCCTCCTCCAGCGCCTTGCGCATGGCGCGCGCGCGGCGCGATTCGCAGGCGATCCAGTGGAACACGTCGCCGGCGATCGGCGCGGCCGTGCGCAGCGCCTGCTCCAGCCGGCCTTCGGCATGCGCCGGCGCACCGTCGCGCGGCAGCCAGGTGATGGCGACGTCGCCACGGCTGGCGAGGTCCTGGCGGTCGGCGTCCCCGGGGATCTCGACGAAGACCTGCGCACGCCGGCCCGGCGGCAGCTCCTCCAGCCAGCGCCCGATCGCCGGCAGCGCGGTCTCGTCGCCGAGGATGCGGTAGGCGTCGAAGTCGTCGGCGACCACGAAGGACGCGCGCGGGCCGCCGACGGCGATCGCATCGCCAGGCCGCGCCCGTTCCGCCCACGCGGCCGCGGGCCCGTCGCCGTGCAGGACGAAATCGACCGTGAGCGTGCCGGCCGCCGGATCGTGGCGGCGCGGCGTGTAGTCGCGCGCCGGCGACGGCAGCGCACCCTCGGCGAACCGCGGACCCTCGGGCGTGAGCGTGGGCAGCACCAGCTCGCCCTCGGCGTTCGGCAGGAACAGCTTGACGTGGTCGTCCGGCGAGGCGCTGTGGAAGCCCTCCAGCTCCGCCCCGCCGAGCACGATGCGGCGCATGTGCGGCGTCAGGGCGACGCTCTCGCGCACCTCGAGGCGGCGCAGGACGGTGGCGTGGCGGAGGGTGCGGTTGTCGTGGTGGGGCATGGGTGGGGCCTTGGGGAAGGGTTTGGGGCGGGAATTGGGAATCGGGAATCGGGAATCGGAGGCGGGAACGGGGAACGGGGAACAGGGAACTGGAGCGGGCTTGGCGCGTGGAGGTCGGTTCGAGGCGTCGAGGCTGGGGGGCTTTGGGGCTGGTCGGGCCTGGGCTGGCTGCAAGGCTCCTGTTCCCTGTTCCCCGTTCCCCGTTCCCCCCCCCCGTTCCCGCCCCCCGTCA
>NZ_JAGQFT020000010.1 GCF_018122625.2 Coralloluteibacterium stylophorae
CCCCGTTCCCCGTTCCCCGTTCCCCTGCCCCGACAATCACGCCGCGCAGCCCCGCATGACGCTCTCCTAGAGGACAGGGCGCGCGCCACGTATCCGAGGCAAGGACTCCGCACCCGTCGACCACGCACCCGACCGGGGAGACCAGGGACATGCCACAACTCGCGTCCGCCGTGGCGCCGACGCCCGCGATCGACCCGCTGCGCGAGCGGCTCGACGCGCGCCTGGGCGAGCTCCTGCCCGCGCCCTGCGACCCGCACGACCGGGTGTGCCTGGCGATGCGCGAGGCCACGCTGGCGCCGGGCAAGCGCATCCGCCCGATCCTGATGGTCCTGGCCGGACGCGAGCTCGGCTGCGACGCGCCGGCCCTCGTCGACCTGGGCTGCGCGGTGGAGATGGTGCACTCGGCCTCGCTGATCCTCGACGACATGCCCTGCATGGACGGCGCCGCCCTGCGCCGCGGGCGCCCTACGGTGCACCGCCGCTTCGGCGAGGACGTCGCCGTGCTCGCCGCGGTGGCCCTGCTGAGCCAGGCCTTCCGGGTGGTGGCCTCGCTGCCCGACGTGGCGCCGCCGCTGCGCAACCGCCTGGTCGCGAGCCTCGCCGACGTGGTCGGCACCCGCGGCCTGGTGCGCGGGCAGTACCAGGACCTGCACGACGGCCGGGATGCGCGCGGCGCGCAGGACATCAGCCACACCAACGAACTCAAGACCGGCGTGCTGTTCGCCACCGCGCTCGACATGGCCGGGCTGGTGGCCGGCGCCTCGGTGCGTGCGCGCCAGGCGCTGCGCCGGTTCGCGCTCGAGCTGGGCCAGGCCTTCCAGCTCCACGACGACCTGCAGGACCGCGGCGACAGCACGCGCACCGGCAAGGACACCGGGCGCGACGCGGGCAAGTCGACCCTGCTGGCCCTGCTCGGGCCGGACGAGGTGCGGCGCCGCCTGCGCGCCCACGTCGCCGCCGCCGAGTCGCAGCTCGAGCGCGTGTACGGACCGGACTGCGCGCTCGGCGCCTACCTCGACCGCCTGTTCGCCGCGGCATGAGCCTGCGCAGGGACCCGCTCGTGGACGCCGCGCTGCTGCGCCGCAAGGACGACCACCTGGACATCGTGCTCGACGACGAGCGCGCGCGGAGCACGGTCGTCACCGGCTTCTCCGCCTACCGCTTCGAGCACTGCGCGCTGCCCGAGCTCGACCTCGATGCCATCGACCTCGGCACCCACCTGTTCGGCAGGCCGCTGCGCGCGCCGTTCCTGATCAGCTCGATGACCGGCGGCGCGCTGCGTGCGGCGGGCATCAACCGCCACCTGGCGGAGGCCGCGCAGGCGCTGGGCATCGCGCTCGCCGTGGGTTCGCAGCGCGTGGCGCTGGAGACCGGGGCCGACCACGGTCTGACCCGCGACCTGCGCCGGCGCGCGCCCGACGTGCCGCTGCTGTCGAACCTCGGCGCCGCGCAGCTCCTGGCCGGCGGGCCGGACCTGGCCCGCCGTGCGGTGGAGATGATCGAGGCCGACGCGCTGATCATCCATCTCAATCCCCTGCAGGAGGCGGTCCAGGCCGGCGGCGACCGCGACTGGCGCGGCGTGCTGCGCGCGATCGAGACCTTGGCCGCGCGCCTGGCGGTGCCGCTGGTGGTCAAGGAGGTCGGCGCCGGGCTCTCGCCGGGCGTCGCCCGGCGCCTGGTCGAGGCCGGCGTCGCCGTGCTCGATGTCGCCGGTGCCGGCGGCACGAGCTGGGCGGCGGTGGAGGGCGAACGCGCGCGGCACGCCGACGATCGTGCGGTCGCCATGGCTTTTGCGGGCTGGGGAATCCCCACCGCGCAGGCGCTGGCCGAGGTGCGCGCGGCGCTGCCCGCGACGCCCCTGATCGCCTCCGGCGGCATCCGCGACGGCATCGACGCGGCCAAGGCCATCCGCCTGGGCGCCGATCTCGTCGGCCAGGCCGCCTCGGTGCTGACCAGCGCGGTGGCATCCACCGAGGCGGTGGTGGCCCACTTCGAGGTCGTCGTCCGCCAGCTCCGGATCGCCTGCTTCTGCACCGGCTGCGGCGACCTGCACGCACTGCGCCGCGCGCGCATGACCTGCGCCGCCGCGCCCGCGGTGCCGGTGGCATGAGCCACTTCGGTTTCGTCGCACCGGCCTTCCCGAGCCACTACCGGGCGCTGGAGGCCGTGGCCGCGGTGCTCATCGGGCGCGGCCATCGCGCGACCTTCTTCGGCCGGCCGGATGCCGCGTCGCTGCTGTCGGATCCCGGCATCGGCTTCGAGCCCGTGGGTGCGGACACGCATCCACCGGGCACGCTCGCGGCGACGCTGCGGCGCGCGGCCCATCCCGGCGGCCCGCTCGGCCTGCGCCGCGTCATCCAGGACGTGGCCGGCGCCACCGACATGCTGTGCCGCACGCTGCCGGCGGCGCTCGACCGCACCGGCGTCGACGCCCTGGTCTGCGACCAGATGGAGGCCGCCGGCGGGCTGGTCGCGGAGGCGGCCGGCCTGCCGTGGGTGTCGGTGGCCTGCGCCCTGCCGGTCAACCGCGAGCCGGGCCTGCCGCTGCCGGTGATGCCCTGGGCCTGGGCCAGCGACGACCAGGCCGCGCGGCTCTACGAAGGCAGCAGCCGTGTCTACGACCTGCTGATGGGCCCGCACCGGCGGGTGATCGAGCGCCATGCCGCGGGCTTCGGCCTCGCCCCGCGCGGCGCCCTGCACGACTGCCTGTCGCCCTATGCGCAGATCAGCCAGACGGTGGCGGCCTTCGACTTTCCGCGGCGCGACCTGCCGGCGCACTTCCACCACGTCGGGCCGCTGCGGCACGCCGGCGGTGCGGCACCATTGGATCTCGACCTGGCGCCGGGCCGGCCCTTCGTGTTCGCCTCGCTGGGCACGCTGCAGGGCCAGCGCCTGAACGTCTTCCGCCGCATCGCCACCGCCTGCCGGCGCCGCGGCGCACAGCTGCTGCTCGCCCACTGCGGCGGGCTGACGCCGGCGCAGGCGGATGCGCTGCGCGTGCCGGACGAGGTCTGGGTGACCGACTTCGCGCCGCAGCAGGCCGCACTCGCCCGCGCCGACGCGGTGGTCTCGCATGCCGGCCTCAACACGGTGATGGATGCCTTCGTCGCCGGCACCCCGATCCTGGCGATGCCGATCGCCTTCGACCAGCCCGGCGTCGCGGCGCGCGTGGTGCAATCCGGTGCAGGGCTGAAGGCTTCGCCGCACCTGGCCATGCCGACGCAGATCGCCGCGCGCCTGGGTCGCCTGCTCGACGAGCCGGCCTTCGCCGGCCATGCGCGGCGTCTGGGCGACGCCGTGCGCGCCGCCGGCGGCGCGCCGCGGGCGGCGGACCTGATCGAAGCCGTCGCCGCGACGGCGCGACCGGTCCTCGCCGACGCCGCCTGATGACGCCGGACCACGACCTCATCCTGGTGGGCGCGGGCCTGGCCAACGGGCTGATCGCGCTGCGCCTGGCACAGACGCGCCCCGACCTGCGCGTGCTGGTGCTCGAACGCGGCGATGCGCCCGGCGGCAACCACACCTGGTCGTTCCACGACGGCGACCTGACGCCCGCGCAGCAGCGCTGGATCGAACCGCTGGTGCATCGCCGCTGGCCCGCCTACGAAGTGCGCTTCCCGCAGCGCCGGCGGCGGCTGGGCAGCGGCTACGCGAGCATTCTCTCCGACGACTTCGGCGCACGGCTGCGGCAGGCGCTGGGCGCATCGCTGCGCTGCGGCGTCGAGGCGAGCGCGCCCGCGCCGACGCAGGTGGTGCTCGGCGACGGCACGGTGCTGACCGCGGCGGCCGTCGTCGACGGCCGCGGCGTGCGTGCCAGCCGGCACGTCGCGCTGGGCCACCAGGCCTTCCTCGGGCGCGTGCTGCGCACGGCGGCGCCGCACGGCGTGGAGGTGCCGGTGCTGATGGACGCCGAGGTGCGCCAGGGCCAGGGCTACCGCTTCGTCTACCTGCTGCCCTTCTCCGCCGACACGCTGCTGGTGGAGGACACCCACTACGTCGACGACGGCGGCTTCGACGTCGACGCGCTCGGCGCCCACATCGACGCCTACGCCGAGTCCCACGGCTGGCGCATCGCCCGAGTCCTGCGCGAGGAGCGCGGCGTGCTGCCGATCACGCTCGCCGGCGACTTCGAGGCGTTCTGGGCCGAAGGCGGCGGCCTGCCGCGTTCCGGGCTGGCCGCGGGGCTGTACCACGCCACCACCGGCTACTCGCTGCCGCACGCGGTGCGCCTGGCCGAGCGCATCGCCGCGCTGCCGCGGCTCGACGCCGCGAGCGTGCTCGCCGCCACCCGCGCCGAGGCCGAGGCCGCCTGGCGGGGCCAGGCCTTCTTCCGCCTGCTCAACCGCATGCTCTTCCTGGCCGGCCGGCCGCAGGACCGCTGGCGCGTCATGCAGCGCTTCTACGGCCTGCCCGAGGCGCTGATCGCCCGCTTCTACGCGGGTCGCCCGACGCTCGCCGACAAGGCGCGCATCCTCGCCGGCAAGCCGCCGGTGCCGGTCGGCGAGGCATGGACGGCGATGCGCAGGACCCATCTCGATCCCACAGGAACCCTGCAATGACCCAACCCAGGCGCGCCGTCGTCATCGGCGCCGGCTTCGGCGGACTGGCGCTCGCGATCCGGCTGCAGGCCGGCGGCGTCGCCACGACCCTGCTGGAGAAGCGCGACAGGCCCGGCGGCCGCGCCTACGTCTACGAGGACCAGGGCTTCGTCTTCGATGCCGGCCCGACGGTCATCACCGACCCCTCGGCGCTGGAGGAGCTGTTCGCGCTGGGCGGCAGGCGCATGGCCGACTACGTCGAGCTGCTGCCGGTCGATCCGTTCTACCGGCTGTGCTGGGAGGATGGTTCCTTCTTCGACTACGCCAACGACCAGGAGGCGCTGGACCGGCAGATCCATGCGCGCAACCCGGCCGACGTCGCCGGCTACCGGCGCTTCCTGGCCTATTCGCGCGCGGTGTTCGAGGAGGGCTACATCAAGCTCGGCGTGGTGCCCTTCCTCTCCTTCCGCGACATGCTCAGCGCGGGCCCGCAGCTCGCCCGCCTGCAGGCGTGGAAGAGCGTGTACGGCATCGTCTCGCGCTTCATCCAGGACGAGCAGCTGCGGCAGGCGTTTTCCTTCCACTCGCTGCTGGTGGGCGGCAACCCGTTCGCGACCTCGTCGATCTACACCCTGATCCACGCGCTGGAACGGCAGTGGGGCGTGTGGTTCCCGCGCGGCGGCACCGGCGCCCTGGTGCGCGGCATGGCGAGGCTGTTCGAGGACCTGGGCGGGCGCGTGGAGCTGGATGCCGACGTCGCGCGCATCGAGGTCGAGGGCGAACGCGCGCGTGCGGTGCGGCTCGCCGACGGACGCCGCTTCGAGGCCGAACTGGTCGCGTCCAACGCCGATGTCGTGCATACCTACGACGCGCTGCTGGGCCACCACGCGGCCGGCGCGCGCCGGGCCGCGGCGCTGAAGCGCAAGCGCTTCAGCATGTCGCTGTTCGTGCTGTATTTCGGCCTCGACACCCGGCACACGCAGCTGCGCCACCACACCGTCTGCTTCGGCCAGCGCTACCGTGGCCTGATCGACGAGATCTTCAGGGGCGACCGCCTCGCCGACGACTTCTCGCTCTACCTGCACGCGCCCTGCGCGACCGACCCCTCGCTCGCGCCGCCGGGCTGCGGCAGCCACTACGTGCTGGCGCCGGTGCCGCACCTGGGCCATGCCGACATCGACTGGGAGGTGGAAGGGCCGCGCTACCGCGACCGCATCCTCGACTACCTCGAGCGCTTCTACATGCCCGGCCTGCGCAGCCAGCTGGTGACCAGCCGCTTCATCACCCCCTTCGACTTCCGCGACACGCTCAACGCGCACCACGGCTCGGCCTTCTCGCTGGAGCCGGTGCTGACCCAGAGCGCCTGGTTCCGCCCGCACAACCGCGACGCCGACATCCCCAACCTCTACCTGGTCGGCGCCGGCACCCATCCCGGCGCGGGCGTACCCGGCGTGATCGGCTCGGCCAAGGCCACCGCGCGGCTGATGCTGGAGGAGGCGGCCACGTGAGCGAGGCGCTGCTGGCGCACGCCACGCGCTCGATCGAGCTCGGCTCGAAGAGCTTCGCCACCGCGGCCAGGCTGTTCGACCCGAGCACGCGGCGCAGCGCGGTCCTGCTCTACGCCTGGTGCCGGCACTGCGACGACGTGGTCGACGGCCAGCAGCACGGCTTCGGCCAGGGCGGGGGCGACCGCGGCGACGGCGCGCGCCGGCTGCAGGCGCTCGTCGATGCCACGCGGCGTGCGTATGCCGGCGAAGCGATGGCGGACCCGGCCTTCGCCGCGCTGCAGGCGGTCGCCGCCGCGCACACGATCCCCGAGCGCTTCCCGCTGGCGCACCTGGACGGCTTCGCGATGGACGTGCGCGGCGCGCGCTACCGCACGCTCGACGACACCCTCGCCTACTGCTACCGCGTCGCCGGCGTGGTCGGGTTGATGATGGCGATGGTGATGGGCGCGCGCGACGAGGCCACGCTCGACCGCGCCTGCGACCTCGGACTGGCCTTCCAGCTCACCAACATCGCGCGCGACCTCGTCGAGGACGCGGCGATCGGCCGCTGCTACCTGCCGGGCGAATGGCTCGACGAGCTGGGCGTTTCCCGGGAGGCGGTCGCCGATCCGCGCCATCGCGAGGCGCTGGCGGTCTTCGCCGCGCGCCTGGTCGATGCCGCGGAGCCCTACTACGCCTCGGCGCGCGGCGGCCTGGCGGCACTGCCGCTGCGCTCGGCCTGGGCCATCGCCACCGCGCGCGGCGTGTACCGGCAGATCGGGGTGAAGGTGAAGGCGCGAGGCGCGCGGGCCTGGGATGCGCGGGTGGCGACCACCAGGGCCGACAAGCTGCGCCTGCTCGCCGTCGCGGCCGGCACCGCACTGGCCTCGCGCGCCGGCAGCCGCGACGCGCGTCCGGCGACGCTGTGGCAGCGGCCGCGCGGCTAGGGCGCCCGCCGGTGCCCCGCATCGTCCGCCGGGGCCGCAGCGGAACGCCGGATCGGGCCGCCGTGGATCCGGCGCAGCTCGGCCTTCAGCGCCTCCGCCGAGGGCGCCCACAGGAAGCCGAACGACACGCAGCCGTCCTTGCCGTCGACCGCGTGGTGCATGCGATGGGCCTGGTACAGGCGCTTCAGGTAACCGCGCCGCGGCACGTAGCGGAACGGCCAGCGGTGGTGGACCAGGCCGTCGTGGGCGACGAAGTACAGCAGCCCGTAGGCGGTCATGCCGGCGCCGATCCATTCCAGCGGATGCCAGCCGCGCGTGCCGAACCAGATCAGCGCGATCGCGATGCCGGCGAACACCACGGCGAAGAGGTCGTTCTTCTCGAAGCGACCACGTCGCGGCGCGTGGTGCGAGCGATGCCAGCCCCAGCCCCAGCCGTGCATGACGTACTTGTGCGCGGCCCAGGCGACGCCCTCCATCGCCGCCAGCGTGGCCAGGAACACGAGGATGTTGGTCGTCAGGGACATGGCGGCCCGGCGCTGCGCGAGGCGACGAGGGTAACGCGAACGACCGGAGCGCCCCGTGACCGTCCGCGGCCGCGCGGCACCGCATGGCAGTCTCGCCGTAGCCACGTCCCGCGCCCCCCGCCCTGAGCCCGCAGAAGCCGACATCCCCCCCATGCCCGCACCGCCCGCGACCATCCGCGCCGCCCTCGCTGGACAGCACCCGGTCACCTGGCTCGTCCAGCTCTTCTACCTGGTCGCGATCCCGGTCCAGCTCGCGCTCGGGCAGCCGTGGGAGGCCTTCGCCGCCTTCGCCTCGCTCGGCCTGGTGCTCATCCCGCTCTCGGTGCGCTGCAACTCGCGGCTGGCGGTGCCGCGCTGGACCGAGATCGGCACCGCGCTGTTCGTCTTCGCCACCACCTTCCTCGGCGAGCGGCTCGACTTCTACGAGCGCCTGCCCTGGTGGGATGCCGCCGCGCACGCCGCCTCGGCTGCCGCGGTGGCGGCGATGGCGGCGATGGTGATGCGCCATCGCGCCACGGCCGTGGGCGCGCGGCTCACGCCCGGCATGCTCGCCGCGGTCGCCTTCACCACCGCGGTGTGCATGGGCAGCCTGTGGGAGATCCTGGAGTTCGCCTTCGACACCTTCTTCGACGCCAACACGCAGAAGGACGGCCACCTCGACACCATGGGCGACATCATCGCCAATACGCTCGGCGCCGCGGTGGGCGCGTGGCTCGTGCGGCGCGGGACGGCCTGACCGGCCGCGGCCGCTCAGCCGTCGGGACGGGTGTGGCCGCTGAGGTCGTCGAGGATCGGGCAGTCCGGTCGCGCATCGCCGTGGCAGCGGCGGGCGAGGTCCTGCAGCGTGCGCTGCATGGCCTGCATCTCGGCGATCCGCACACCCAGTTCCTCGGCATGCCGCGTGGCCAGACGCTTGACCTCGGCGCTGCTGCGCGCATCGTCCGACCACAGCCCAAGCAGCACCTCGATCTGCTTCATCGAAAACCCCAGCGCCCGCGCGCGCCGGATGAAGCGCAGCCGGTGCAGGTCGCCCTCGCCGTAGAGGCGGTAGCCGGCGGCGGTGCGCGCCGCTGCCGGGATCAGGCCGATGCCTTCGTAGTGCCGGATCATCTTCGCCGACACGCTGGTGAGCGCGGCCGCCTCGCCGATGGTGTGAAGATCCTGGCCGCCGGCGTCAGCGTCGGCGCACCTGGATCGTGTGGAGTCAGCCATGCGTCGTCTCCTGCCTCGATGTCGCGCGCTGCGGCCGCCAGCGCGTGAGCAGCAGGGTATTGCCGACCACGCTCAGCGACGAGAACGCCATCGCCGCGCCGGCCAGCACCGGATCGAGCAGGCCGAACGCAGCGAGCGGGATGCCGACGACGTTGTAGCCGAAGGCCCAGAACAGGTTCTGGTGGATCTTGCGCGTGGTGCGGCGCGAGACCGCGAGCGCGTCGGCGACCAGCGCCAGCTCCGGACGCATCAGGGTGATGGCCGCGGCGTGCATGGCGACATCGGTACCCGAGGCCATGGCGATGCCGACATCCGCCGCGGCCAGCGCGGGGGCATCGTTGATGCCGTCGCCGACCATGGCCACCACGCCGTCGCGGCGCAGCGCCCGGATGGCCTCGACCTTCTGCTCAGGGCGCACCTCGGCGTGTACCGCGTCGATGCCGAGCGCGCCGGCGACGGCGGCCGCGGCACCCGCGTTGTCGCCGGAGACCATCACCGTGCGCACGCCGAGCCGGTGCAGGCGCGCGATGGCCGCGCCCGCGCCCGGACGCGGTTCGTCGCGGAAGGCCAGCAGGCCGTGCAGCCGCACCGCGGCCCCGTCGTGGCCGGCCAGCCAGGACAGCGTGTGGCCCTGCGCCGCGAGTGCGTCGGCGCGCGCCCGCAGCGCGGTGGAGTCGGCGCCCGCCTCGTCCATCAGCGCCGCATTGCCGAGCCACACCTGCCGGCCTGCGACGGTCCCGGTGAGACCGCGGCCGGGCACCGCGCGCACGTCCTCGGCAGGCGCGACCGGAGCGCCCTCGACCGCGCGCAGCACCGCGCGCGCCAGCGGATGCTCGCTGCCCTGCTGCAGGGCGGCGGCCAGCGCCAGCAGCGCGTCGCGGCCGCCCGCGAGCGGCACCGCCTCGACCAGGCGCGGCTCGCCGGCGGTGAGCGTGCCGGTCTTGTCGAAGGCGACGGTACGGACCCGGTGCGCGAGCTCGAGCGCCTGCGCGTCCTTGATCAGGATCCCGGCCCGCGCGGCGACGCCGGTCCCCGCCATGATCGCGGTCGGCGTCGCCAGTCCGAGCGCGCAGGGGCAGGCGATGACCAGCACCGCGACCGCGTTGAGGATGGCCAGGCTCCAGTCGCCGGTCGCTAGGCCCCAGGCGACGAGCGTGAGCAGCGCCAGGGCGACCACCACCGGCACGAACACGGCGCTGACCCGGTCCACGGTCTTCTGGATCGGCGCCTTGCGCGCCTGCGCGTCCTCGACCAGGCGGATGATCCGCGCCAGCGCCGTCTCGCCGCCGACGGCCGTGGTCTCGACGACGACGGCGCCCTCGCCGTTGACCGCGCCGCCGGTGACGCGGTCGCCGGGGCCGCGCGCGACCGGCAGCGACTCGCCGGTGATCAGCGATTCGTCGGCGTGGGTGCGGCCTTCGCGCACGGTGCCGTCCACCGGCACGCGCTCGCCCGGGCGCACCACGACGCGATCGCCGACGCGCACCGCGTCGATCGGAACATCGATGTCGCCGGTGGCGCGGCGCACGCGGGCGGTCGCCGGCTTCAGCGCCTGCAGGCCGCGTATCGCCGCCGTCGTCTGCCGCCTGGCGCGCGCCTCCAGGAACCGACCCAGCAGGATCAGCGTGACGATCGCGGCGGAGGCCTCGAAGTAGAGGTCCGCCGGCCCGCCGTGCAGCGTGGCCCGCACCAGGTGGACCACCGACAGCCCATAGCCCGCCGAGGTGCCGAGCGCGACGAGCAGGTCCATGTTGCCGGTGCCCGCGCGCAGCGCCCTGAAGCCGGCACGGTAGAAGCGCGCGCCGAGCCAGAACTGCACCGGGGTCGCCAGCGCGAACTGGATCCACCCCGGCAGCATCCAGTGCCTGCCGACCAGCATGCTGAGCATGGGCAGCACCAGCGGCGCGGTGAGGACGGCCGCGATCAGCAGGTGGCGCGCCTCGCGACCGCCGGCGGGCGCCGGTTGCGCGCCGGCGGCATGGCCGCCGGTCGCGGCAGCCGGCCGCACCGCATAGCCCGCGCCCTCCACGGCGGCGGCCAGCGCCGCCGTGTCGGCAACGCCGAGGACGCGTACGCGGGCCCGCTCGGTCGCCGGGTTCACCGATGCATCGAGCACGCCGGGCACGCGCCGCAGCGCCCGTTCGACCCGGGCGACGCAGGACGCGCAGGTCATGCCGCCGATCGCGAGCTCCGCATCGGCGGTGGCGGCCGCATACCCGGCGGCCTCCACCGCCCGTACGAGCTCGGCCGGCGCGGGCAGCGCCGGTCCGCGCACCTCGGCGACGCTGGTGGCGAGGTTGACCTCGGCCTCGTCCACGCCCGGCAGCCTGCGCAGCGCGCGCTCGACGCGTCCGACGCAGGAGGCGCAGGTCATGCCCTCGACCGGGAACCTGAGGATGCCGTGCGGCCCGGGGGCCGCTCCGTAGGAAAGGGTGGTGTCCATGGCGCCAGCGTGAGGCTTGACACGATGGGAAGGTCAAGCGCGTCCGCCGCCGTCGCCGCCATTGACCTTCCTACGGTGGCAAGGCCCAGGCTGTCCCCGTCGAGCCCGAAGGAGAACGAGATGCGACTGAACGTGGAAGGCATGACCTGCGCGCACTGCCAGCGCGCCCTCGAGAGGGCGGTGGCCGCGCTGGGCGGCACCGCGACGGTGGACCTGGCGGCGGGGACGGTGGACGTGGCCGGGGTCGAGGACGCAGCCGCGCTGCGGCGGGCCATCGAGGACGAGGGATATGCCGTGGTGGACGCGCCCGTCGGCGCGGCGACGGGCGGCTGCTGCGGGTCGCGCTGACGACCCGGACGCTGCACGGGCGCGCAGCCGTCCGCCACTGGAGGGGCGCGAGCCGCGTGCTCAGGCCGCCGGCGCGGGCGGCGTCCCACTGGCCGCCGCCGCGCGCCGGAACAGCGCGGCGGCGGCCAGCCACGGCACGACGAATGCGGCCGCCAGGGCGCTCGCCCCGCCCGCGCCCGACGCCAGCGCGAACACCGCGACCAGGGCCTGCGCGCCGGCGGTGAGCGCCAGCGCGCGCGCCATGCCTGGCGGGTCGAAGCGCGCGACGACGGCGCCGAGCAGGCCGATCGCGAGCACCGCCGCGAACAACAGGTTGGCGGGGTCGTCCTCGCTGCCGATGAGGCCGACGGCGAGATTGCTCCAGACCAGGGCGAGCGCAGTGCCGGCGGCGAGGGCCACGCCGGCCAGGTAGCAGGGCCCGCGCGTGGATCGCAGCGCCAGGTCGATCGCGCCGCAGGCTGCCGCCAGCAGCACGGCGGCGGCGAGGAAATCGCCGGGTCCCCAGTCCACGTCGTCGCCGGCCTGCATCGCCACCAGCGGCAGCATCAGCGCGCCGGCCGCGCCGCCCCAGAGGGCAAAGCGCGCCCGCCTTCGCCATCGTGTCCCTGCCGCGATCGCCGCCATGGTTCGCGCTCCCGAATACGGATGGCACCTGGGGCGGAGCCTAGTCCTGCGGCGTGCGCGTGGCGGTGCCGGTTGTCGGTGGGTGGGTCGGAAATGGGCCCAGGGCTCGGGGCTCGGAGCCTGTGCCGTCACCCCTGAGCCCGATGCCCTGAGGCTCGAGTCCGATGCCCCGGACCGTACGCCCTGCGCTCCGGCCTCAGCCGTCCGGATGCGCCAGCGCGAAGTCAATCGCCGCGCGCACCGCGGCGACCTGGGCGGCGTTGCACGCGTCCGGCGTGGTGCGCGGACTGTCGGGGTAGACCTCGGTGGTGGTCACGTAACGGGCTTCGGTGATGCCTGCGCACAGGCCGAGCTGCTGCACCGGATACTCGATGACGCCGGGGGCGACGATCGGCGAGCCGATGATCTCGCCGCGGGCGTCCGCCGGCGCGATGTGGGTCACCTGCGCCACCGCGGCGACGATGGCCTGCTGGAACGCCGGCTGCGGCCTGGCGCTATCGCCGACCAGGTAGAAGCCGTCGGGAATCCCGCCGGGCTCGTGCGGCTTGCCGTCGCGCGCGGCCAGCGCGGGACGGAACTCGCTCTCGTCGCTGTCGGTGGTCTCGTGCAGGTCGACGTGCACCAGGACCCGCGCGCGCAGCGGCGCGACCAGGCGCATGAGCGCGGCGGACTCGCCCGCCGGGCTGTCGGCGCGGAAGGAACGGTTGGGATCGACGGCATCCGGGTTCCAGCGGTGGATGCGCTCGTAAGCCCAGGGGCTGACGCAGGGCGCGACGAGCAGGTTCGCTCTTCCGGCGTAGTCGCCGGCATGCCGTTCGACGAAGCGCAGCGCGCCGTGCACGCCGCTGGTCTCGTAGCCGTGCACGCCGCCGGTGACCAGCGCCACGGGCAGCGCCTCGTCCCAGCCGCGGCTGCGGATCGCCAGCAGCGGGTAGTGTTCCGCACCGTAGTCGAGGCGGCCGTACTCGACGACCTCGCACTGCGCGCGCAGCCGCTCGACCGCCGCGAGCACCTCTTCGGCATAGCTGCGCCGCTGCGTCTGCCGCGCGAGCCATTCCGCCTTCTCCGCCGCGCCCCAGGGCCGGCCGGGCGTGCCGATGGGATAGGGGGTCGGGCTCGTCATCGCGTCCTGCTCCGCAAAAAGGGGCGTGGGACTGTAGCAGCCGGCGCCGGACCGCCGTCGCGGCGGGGCTGGCTGACGCTCACCCTGACCGCGGAGCCGGTCGAGGGCTGAGCGGCCGCGCCGTCACGGCCGCCAGTTCGCGTTGCGCTCCCAGAACGCGACGCTGCGCCGGTAGGCGGCCCGGTCGAGCAGTACGCCCGAGCCGCCCTCCTCCACGCCCAGCGCATTGCGCAGCATGGTGATCGGCGCCATCGGGATCTCCTCCGGCGCCATCGTGTACAGGCAGCCGACCACGCCCCAGTCGGCGGCGATCGACGTGCCCTCCTTCGCCAGTTGCTCGCGGCTGTAGAGGATCGGGATCAGGTAGCGCGCGACCGGCACCTCCACGCCCTCGAACCAGCGCACCAGCACGGCCAGTTCCTGCGATGAGCGCGCCTCGTAGGCCGAGCGCAGCAGGTGCCGGTTGGCATCGGTGACCGGCACGGTCAGGCAGCGCGTCGAGGTCCAGTTGCGGTGCACGTGCAGCCGGCAGAACGGCGCGTAGCCGGGCAGCACGCGCTCGGGCGCCTCGGCGGCGAGGCGCGCTTCGAAGGCCTCGGGCGTGCAGTCCTGGATGGCGTTGGCGCGGCCGCCCTTCGGAAACAGGCGCGTGCGCGCGAAGGCGGTGAGGACGATGGACATGGCGCGGACCGATGGGGCGGGCCGCGCACGGTACAGCCCCGTCCCCGGCGCCTGTCCAGCGCGGAGCCGCCCTCGCCCGCTGGTCGGTTGCGCCGGGTCCCGTGAGCCAGTGGGCACCGTCGCCCCGGACTGGTGGCACCGGGAGGAACCACCGAAGCTCCGGCGCGGGCCCGAGCCGCGCACCGGCGGAGATGCGCCCAAGCCAACTACACATCCATCGCGATAAAGCGATACCATGCGCCGCGACTCCGGCCCGTGCGCGACGCGATGCTCCCGATCAGCTTCGAGTTCTATCCGCCCAAGACCGAGGACCAGCGTGCGCAGCTCGACCGCACGGCGAAGAAGCTGGCCGTCCACGCGCCGGAATACGTGTCGTGCACCTTCGGTGCGGGCGGCTCGACGCTGAGCCACACCCCGGAGACGGTGCGCCGGCTCAGGCAGCAGCACGGCCTCGATGCCGCGCCGCACCTGTCCTGCGTGGGCGGCAGCCGCCAGGAGATCCGCGAGCTGCTCAAGCTCTACCGCGCGATCGGCTGCAGCCGCATCGTCGCGCTGCGCGGCGACCTGCCCTCGGGCATGGGCCACCCCGGCGACCTGCGCTACGCCTCCGAGCTGGTCGCCTTCATCCGCGAGGAGTTCGGCGACCGCTTCCGCGTCGAGGTCGGCTGCTATCCCGAAGTGCACCCGCAGGCCGACGATGCGCTGGCGGACCTGCGCCACTTCAAGGCCAAGGTCGACGCCGGCGCCGATGCCGCGATCACCCAGTACTTCTACAACGCCGACGCCTACTTCCACTTCGTCGACAGCGCGCGCAGGTCGGGCGTGGACGTGCCGATCGTGCCGGGCGTGATGCCGATCGCGAACTTCAGCCAGCTGCGCCGCTTCTCCGAGGCCTGCGGCGCGGAGATCCCGCGCTGGATGCACAAGCGCATGCAGGCGCTGGGCGACGATGCAGACGGCGTGCGCGAGTTCGCCGCCGACCTTGTGGCGACGCTGTGCCGGCGGCTGATCGACGGCGGCGCGCCGGCGCTGCACTTCTACACGCTCAACCTCGCCCGTCCGGTGTCGGCGGTCCTGGCGCGGCTGAGCTGACGCCGTTCATCCGGTTTTCGGTTCGGATCTTGCAGGCTCCGCGCACCCCAAGCGGACCTCCGCCCCGATGCCGCGCCTCCTGCCGACCGCCGCCGCGTTCCTCCTCGCCGCCCTGGCCACGCAGGCGGCGCCCGCCCGCGCGCAGGCGGCGGTGCATCGCTGCGTCGGCCCGGACGGCACCTCGATCTACAGCGACCGCGGCTGCGCCGGCTTCGATGCCGCCGAACGGCCCGCGCCCGGCGAGCAGCCTTCGCCGTCGACGCGCGCGGCCCTGCAACGCGGCTGCGCGCGGCGTCCGCACCAGCTCGCCGCACGCCTGCAGGCGGCGCTGGCCTCGCAGGACGTCAACCGCGTCGCTAGCGTCTACGACTGGGCCGGGAAGTCGACCTGGGAGGCGCAGGGCATCATGGAACGCCTGCACACGCTCGCCCGCGACGCGGTGACGACGGTGGTGCTGGAGGGCAGCGAGAACGCGGTCGCCGGGCCGGGCATCGGCGCCGCTGTCGGCGGCGCGAGGGTGCCCGAACGCCCCGAGCGCGTGCGGATCGAGCGCCTGCCGACGCCGGCCAACACCGCCCGCTACGTGCACATGGCGCTGATGGAGCGCGCGGGCTGCTGGTGGGTGCACTTCTGACGCCCGTTCCGGGACGGACGCTACACTCGCCGGCTGCACCCACTTCCGCGGCGATCCCATGCAGAGCTATCCCGACCACATCTGGCACAACGGCCGCATCAAGCCCTGGGCCGAGGCGACCGTCCACGTCATGGCCCACGGCCTGCACTACGGCTCGTCCGTGTTCGAGGGCGTGCGCTGCTACGACACGCCGCGCGGGCCGGTGATCTTCCGCATGTCCGACCACAACCGGCGCCTGCTGCAGTCGGCGCACATCTACGACATGGCGGTGCCGTACTCGGTGGAGGAGCTCAATGCCGCCAGCCGCGAGGTGCTGCGGGCGAACGGATTGACCTCGGCCTACATCCGGCCGGTGGCGTTCCGCGGCCTGGGCGGCTTCGGCCTCAGTGCGGATACGCCGGTCGACGTGGCGGTCGCTGCCTGGCACTGGGGCCCCTACCTCGGCGCCGCAGCGCTGGAATCGGGCATCGACGCCTGCGTCTCCAGCTGGCAGCGCTTCGCGCCCAACACCGTCCCCGCCGGCGCCAAGGCGGGCGGCAACTATCTCTCGGGGCAGCTGGTGGCGCGCGAGGCGCGGCGGCTCGGCTTCGGTGAAGGCATCGCCCTGGCCTCCACCGGCCTGCTCAGCGAAGGAGCCGGCGAGAACCTGTTCCTGGTGTTCGGCGACGAGCTGCACACCCCGCCGGCCAGCGCCGCGCTGCTCAACGGCATCACCCGCCACACCATCCGCACGCTGGCCGAGGACGCCGGCCTGAAGGTGATCGAGCGCGACCTGCCGCGCGAATACCTCTACCTCTGCGACGAGCTGTTCATGTGCGGCACCGCGGCCGAGATCACCCCGATCCGCAGCGTCGACGGCAAGCCCATCGGCCGCGGCGAGCGCGGTCCGGTGACCAGGCGGATCCAGGACCTGTTCTTCGGCCTGTTCGACGGCCGCACCGAGGACCGCTGGGGTTGGCTGGAGCCTCTCGGACAGGAGTAGTGGACCGGGAGAAACGAGAGTGGAGGAGTGGGATACGAGGGCCGGCGCTGCGCTGCCACCCGCTTCTCACTTCTCCTCACTCGCTCCTCGCCCCTGGAAGCACAGCGTGGCGACCGCGCCCACCTCGCGCGGGGCGATCGAGACCTGCCAGCCGTAGAGGTCGCACAGGCGGGTCACGATCGACAGGCCGATGCCGCCGCCCTTGGTGCCGCCCGACGCGCTGCCGCGATAGCCGCGTTCGAACAGGTGTGCGGCATCCTCGGCGCTGAGGCCGGGACCGGTGTCGGACACGTAGGCGCAGTCGCCGTCCAGGCGCACCCGCACCTCGCCCTCGACGGTGTACTTACAGGCGTTGCCGATCAGGTTGCCGAGCGCGACCGAGACCACCGCCTCCGGCGCGTTCACCGGCTCGGCCGTGTTGCCCTCCACGATCAGCTCCACGCGCTTGGCGCCCATCTGCGCGCGGTTGGCGTCGGCGAGCTGGTCGGCGACCCTGCGCACGTCGGTCATGCCGCTGCCGCGCTCGCCGCGGGAGAGCATCAGCAGCGAGGTGATCAGGTGCGTGCACTGCTGCTCGGCGCGCTCGATCCGCTCCAGGCGCTGGCGCATCTTCGGCGCGAGGTCGGGGCTGGCCATCACCAGCTCGATCGCGCCGCGGATCACCGCCAGCGGCGTGCGCAGCTCGTGGCTGACGTCGGCGTTGAACTCGCGGTCGCGCACGACCAGCTCGGTGAGGCGGTCGGCGTAGTCGTCGAGCGAGGTGGCCAGCAGGCCGACCTCGTCGTCGGCGAAGTGCGGCGCGAGCTTCTCCGGCTCGCGCCGCCCGCTGAACGCGCGCACGCGCTGCGCGAGCTCGGCCACCGGACTCATCACCCGTCCGGCCGACCACAGGCCGATGAAGCCGGCCAGAAGGGTCAGCAGCACCACCGAGCCGCCGAGCAGGATGATCAGCTGCTGCTGGTCGAGCGCCTGGCGGGCATAGCTGTAGCGGATGAAGGCGACCATCTCCGGTCCGCGTTCGACGCTCAGCTTGTAGCGCCCCTTGCGGCCCTGCTCGCCGGCCTCGGTCAGGTCGTAGACGCCGGTCGGCAGGTCGCGCCACTGCGGCGGGATCATCTGGCTGCTGGGGCGCGCGGCGAGCACCCGGATCTGCTGGTCGCTGAGCTGGTACTCGGCGTCCGGGTCGGGATAGCGCCGCTTGAACTCGAAGAAGCTGCGGGTCTCCTTCTGCAGCCAGTCCTCGACCAGCTCGTTCTCGATCCGCGCACGCAGCACCAGGGTCGCCGTGGCGAACAGCGCCGTCAGCCCGAAGCCCAGCAGCAGGAAGGAGACGATGATGCGGCTGCGCAGCCGGCGCCGGAAGCGCCGCGGCGCACGCTTGCCCTCAGCCATCCGGATTGGCGACGCGGTAACCGATACCGTGGCGGGTCTGGATCAGCGGCTTGCCGAACGGCTTGTCGACCGCGGCGCGCAGGCCGTGGATGTGCACGCGCAGGGAGTCCGAGTCCGGCAGCTCCTCGCCCCAGACCTTGGTCTCCAGCTCCTGCCGGGTGACCACCGCCGGCGAGGCCTCCATCAGCGCCTGCAGGATCTTCAGCGCGGTGGGATTGAGCTGCAGCAGCTTGCCCTGGCGGCGGACCTCGAGAGTGTCGAGGTTGTACTCGAGGTCGTCGACGTTCAGCACCCGCGGCTTGGCCGCCTTGCCGCGACGCGCGAGCACGTTGAGCCGGACCTCGACCTCCTGCAGCGCGAACGGCTTGACCAGGTAGTCGTCGGCGCCGGCGTCGAAGCCGCCCAGCTTGTTGTCGAGCGTGTCGCGCGCGGTGAGCATCAGCACCGGCGTCTGCTTGCGCGCCTCGGCGCGCAGCTTGCGGCAGACCTCCAGCCCGTCCATGCCCGGCAGGTTGAGGTCGAGGACGATCGCGTCGAACTCGTTGACCACGGCCAGGTGCAGCCCGGTCACCCCGTCAGCGGCGAAATCGACCGCGTGTCCGCGATCCTCGAGATAGTCGCCCAGATTCGCGGCGATGTCGGTGTTGTCTTCGATGACGAGGATGCGCATCGCGCCATTCTTCCACAGCCGGACAGCCGGCGATCATCGGAGGATACCGATGAGCGCCGACTGACCGCGAGGCCCACGGATGCGACACTCGACGAACAGCAACCTCGGCGTCGAGCGCAGAACGCTTCGTCGATGCACTGGGCCAGGGCTGCCTTCCGCAGCGGCTAGAGGCCCCGCTCTCCCAGGGTGCCTCGTGGCTCGCCACGCTTTATGAAGTCGGCCTGCTGATTCGACGCCTCGATCTGCGCCCGTCTGCGTTCGGCGACGGTGTAGCACTCGTTCACCGGCATGCGCGAGCCTACCTTGTGTTCGCGGCGGCAGACGAGGCGACTGTCCTCCGCCGCCTGCGTGAGGATCGTGTTGACCGCTTCCTGATCGTTGAAGAAGGCGATCTTCTCCGGTTCGGTCAATTCATGCACGGAGCCTCGCTCTGCGAGCAGCTCGCCCATTCTGTCCAGACGCGACCGCACGTCCCGCAACTGCTCGGTACCGATCTCGGCGTAGGTCTTGCCACCGCGGATCTCACGTTCGATCCGCTCCTTCTGCGCGGAGAAGGCGGCCGGATCCTCGGCCCGGACGCGAACGCCCTCGTCCTCCGCTGCGAATGCGATCGCGCCAACGACCGGAAGCGCCAAGGCCACCAGTATCACCTTCAGCATGCTCGCCATCATCATCCCCTCGAGACCGCCATGGGTCAGGATCAAAGAAAACCCGGACGACCTGCCGGCCGCCCGGGTAAGAAGTCACTGCCCCGATTACCGTACTCCGCCCGGAGGCGACGAGGTCGCGCGCGCGGGAAATGCGGTCGGGGCGAGACTAGGCGCGCAGCCATTAAACAACAGTTAAGGGGACGGATCGGACCCGTTAAGAACGGGTGAAGCCGACCTGCGGCGCGGCCGGGGCGCGCCGCGCCGCGTGCCCGGGCAGCCGGCGGCCAGGTAATCGACCACCGCGCCGGCGACGTCCACCCCGGTCGCCGCCTCGATGCCCTCCAGTCCCGGCGAGGCGTTGACCTCCAGCACCAGCGGCCCGCGCCTGGAACGCAGCATGTCCACGCCCGCCACGCCCAGCCCCAGCACCTGTGCCGCGCGCAGCGCGGTCTCGACTTCCGCCGCATCCAGCTCGACGGGCTCGGCGCTGCCGCCCCGGTGGAGGTTGGAGCGGAAGTCGCCCGCCGGCGCGCGCCGGCGCATGGCGGCGACCACGCGGTCGCCGACCACGAAGCAGCGCAGGTCGCTGCCGTCGGCCTCGGCGATGAACTCCTGCACCAGGAAATTGGCGTACAGGCCGCGCAGGGCCTCGATGACCGACTTCGACGAGGAGTTGCGTTCGGTCAGGATGACGCCGGCGCCCTGCGTCCCCTCGGTCAGCTTGATCACGTGCGGCGGCTCGCCGAGCAGCTGCAGGAGGTCGGCGGTGTCGTCGGGGTTGTCGCCGAACACGGTCAGCGGCAGGTCGATGCCCTGTGCCGCGAGCAGCTGGTGGCAGCGCAGCTTGTCGCGCGCGCGCAGCACCGCATCCGAGGGATTGGGCGTGTACACGCCCATCAGCTCGAACTGGCGCAGCACGGCAGTGCCATAACGGGTGACCGAGGCGCCGATGCGCGGCAGCACCGCATCGAAGTCGGCCAGCGGCTTGCCCTTGTAGTTGAGCTGGAAGCGGCCCGGCGCGATGTGCATGTAGCAGCGCAGCGGATCGAGCACGCGCACCGTGTGCCCGCGCGCGCGCGCGGCTTCGACCAGCCGCTGGGTCGAGACCAGCTTGGTGTTGCGGGAGAGGATGGCGAGCTTCATGCGGGAAGGTCCGTGGCGGGCAGTGTCCCCGCGGTCCATGACAGCGCCGGGTCCACCGCGAACCGCCCGCCGAGCGCGCTGCGCCCGATCAGCATCGGGAAGCGCATGTTGTGACGACTGCAGAGGTTGATCTCGATGTCGAGCCGCAGGCCGGCGAGCTGCAGTAGGCCGCGGACGAAGATGCGCTCGGTGCGGTGTCCGCCGGAGTCGGTGACGATGCGGCGGGTCAGTACGTCGGTCTCGACCTCGGTGGCGCGGCCGCCGGATCCGGCGTCGACGACGAAGCGCACGCGCTCGACGCCATCCACCGGGAAGGTCTCCAGGGTCTCCACGTGCAGGGCCGAGGAGCGCGCGCCGGTGTCGATCTTGGCGCGGATCGCGGCGATGCCGAACCCGGGCAGCGCCGCCCATTCCCGCCAGCCGACGACCCGCCTCTCAGCCATGCATCTTCCTGTGGTCGCGAGTCGAGGGGCGCGCAGATGAAAACGGCGGCCGTGAGGCCGCCGTGATCCGGGAACTGGAGCGGGTGAAGGGAACAGCACCCGGTCGCTAACTCGTTTATTACGAACGTTTTTTCCGATCCAGGCGTCACGGAATGGACTCAATTGTGGACTCAAGTCTTCGGCCTGGTCAACGCAGGCCGTTGCGGGTGATCCAAAGCGAGCCAAGCACATCCATCAACAGCCAGAGCATCGGGTTTCATTCGGAAGTCTATCTGTCTACTGGCACACCACGCCACAGGTCGCAACGGACAGGCGAGCTGCCGTCCTCAAAGGACTGGCTCTTCATCGACCGGTGCGGCCTCGTCTTTCACCCGCTCGATGAACCGCTTCATCGGCTCGGAGGGTTCGCCATGGCGGCGCAGCAGGTAGGTAGAGAGCATCGGTGCGGTGCCGGCCAGGGGACGAATGGAGATGTCCGGGCGCTGTAGCGTCTGCACCTGCGAGGCGATGGCGAAACCGATGCCGTAGCCCGCGCCGACCAGGGTCAGCATCACGCCCAGGCTGGTCACTTCATCGACCAGCTTGAGGGGCGTGCCTGCGTCCTGCAGCAGCGCTTGAATCTGATGGCGGCAGCCCGATCCCGATTCGGGATGGCACAGAACCAGCGGGAACTTCAAGGCTTCGGCCAGCGGCACCTGCACGTGTGCCAGCAAGGGGTGGCGTGCGGGCACGATCACCGACAGCGGATCGGTCCACACCGGCTCGGCGACGAGGCCATCATGCACCGCGTTTGACAAGCCAAAGCCGATGTCCAGAAGATCGTTGTGCAGCATCTTGAGTTGCTGCGCGAACGGCAGCTCGAAGACGCGAATCTCCAGCTCGGGCTCGTCCTCGCGGCTGCGTGCCAGTAAGGTGGCGATGCGGGGCTGCGCCAGGCTGTCGCAGATGGCGATGCGCAGGTGGCCCTGGTAGCCCTGCGCCGCCGCCTTGGCGCTCTTGACTGCCTGCTCCACGGTGGCCAGCACGCGCCGGCATTCGCCGAGGAACACCTGGCCGGCCCAGGTCAGCCGCGTCAGGCGTGTGCTGCGGTCGAACAGCTGCACGCCAAGCTGGCTTTCCAGGTCGCGCATCGCACGCGACACAGGCGATTGCTCGATGCCCAGACGCTCGGCTGCACGGGCCAGATGCAGTTCTTCCGCAACTGCGACGAAGTAACGCAGCAATCTGAAATCCAAGGCCACCTCCTGTTTGTCTTCTTCTGGTTCGGCCTCTCGGGCGCCAGCATCTCGATCCGCATCCCGTCAGCACCTCCTTCGATGGCATCGCTTCGAAGCACTCATGCCTGTCTGGAACAGTCCCGTCGCCGACACGCGCGGAACAGGCCGGCGCACACAGCCCGGGCATGGAATGCTGATGGTCAGTGTGCTGCGTCCGCAACGCTGGTAAATCAGCCAGTGTGCCGGGCACGCGCGCAGGCGCGCACGCGGGCTGGTGTCCGCGATCGGTGCAGCCGACGACGACACGCCGGCGTCAGGGCGGGCGTGTCGATGCAGTTTCATGGGGGTGTCTTTCGGCTCACCCCGGTCATGGCCTGGTCGGTCACGAAGCTCAGCTCCAACACCCCAGACTTCTGCGTAGCCGCCATCCCCTGGGCGACGCGCTCGTAGATCCACCAGGCGGTCGCCGCGGATGAAGTCCTCGGGCTGCGGGTGACGCGGCGCGGAGGCCTGCAGCCGCTGCGCGAGCTGCTCGTCGCCCATGCGTTCGTCGTCCAGGACACGCTGCCGTGGGTGGTGACGGACAGGTTCGCCACGTCGGGCTTGATCGGCTTCACTCCATTCAGACACAGATGCTAATAAGAATTATTATTGATTGTCCGTGGTTTTGTGTGATATGGCAACACCAATGGAATAACCCGGCTTTCAGACGCCGCCTCGTGCCGGCGACTGAAGGCCGGATGGCGGCAACTGGAAGCCTCTGTGACCGGCATAGCCACCGGGAAGCACTCATGCGGTTCCCTGCGGCCAGAGGAATGGACTCCACTTTCTGGGGGGAAGTACATGAACTTACGCCATCTTCGCTGTTTCATAGCCGTGGCCGAAGAGTTGCACTTTGGCCGGGCGGCACGGCGGCTGCATGTGGAGCAGTCGCCCCTGTCGCGCACGATCCGCCAACTGGAGGCCGACCTGGGCGTGGCGCTGCTAGAGCGCACGCCGCGCGGCGTGCGCCTGACCCCGGCCGGGCAGGTGTTTCTGGAGGAGGCCCGGCGCGTGCTGCTGACCCTTGAGCAAGCCCAGACCAAGACGCGGGCGGTGGCGGTGGGACACCGGGGCACCCTGCGCATCGCCCTGGCCGGCGGCGTCGGGCGGACCCGGCTGTCGGCGCTGCTCGCGCTGTGCCGCGAGGAGGCGCCGGAAGTGGGCATCCGGCTGTTCGAGGCGCCGCTGTCGCAGGTGGTGGGCGGCCTGGGCAACGACCTGTACGACGCGGCCTTTGCGATGGCCGGCGAGATGGCGGCCGGGGTGGTCGCCAGGCCGGTGTGGCAAGATCCACTGGTGGTGGCCATACCCGCGCGGCACCCCTTGCTGGCGCACAAGCGGGTACCGCTGGACGAGGTGGTGGGCTACCCGCTGGTGCTGTGTCACCCGCAGGTGTGTGCGGAGTGCAGCCGGCAATGCGAGCGCCTGCTGCGCCTGGTGGAGACACCGCCGGTCGTGGCCGAGTACGTGACGACCCACTCGTTGATGCTGGCCCTGGTGGCGGCCGGCTATGGCGTGGGATTTTCCACCGCGGCGCACGCGGTGGCATGCCGGCAGGCGGACGTAATCGTCCGGCCGCTGGATGAAGACTCGGCGGCGCTGACGACCTACCTGCTACATGCCGAGGGCGCGATGTCGGAGCCACTGCGCCACTTCATCGACCGTGCGCAGCGTGTCGGCCATATGCCGTTGGATACGCAACGGCTCGCATGAGGCTGTTTCAGGTGGGTTGGCCGATTCCATTTTGGTCAGAGCGCCAGACCTGTTTTGTCAAAGCGGGTTTCCATTGACGCGGTGCACCGGCGCGCCGCACTCAGGCGTTGCTCGCGGTTGCGGTTGGCATCCTGCAATGAAACTCGCATGCCCATCGTGGCGCGTCACAGCGAAGACGCGCGGCGCAACAGTGCTTGCCGTATGCGCATCGGCTCTGGCGTGTTGGGCTGATCGAGCTTTACTGGGCCTTTTCCCCTGCAAAGACTTTGGCCTGGTTATCCGGGTCAAGCATGGTGCCCGCGAATGAAGCTGGTGACAGCATGTTTCGCGGCTTGCGAATTGTGAGTGATGGCGCCATGCGCTGCAAGACGCACATCTCGCAACGAAACCGGCGGCATCGTCGATGCCACGGTCTTCGCCGCTTCGCCACTTGCTCGTTTCGCCCGGAGATTCCTGGACAGCCACGCACGTCGCCTGTACGGCGGGTGCGCGTGCGTGGACTCGGTGCGATGACGAATGGAGGCGCGCGATATGCCGAAGTCGAGCAGCCTGGCCGATGGCGCCAAGACCTACTACCGCCCGATCGAGGCGGCAATCCGCTGGAGCGGATTGCTGCGCTTCGAGCGGCGCATCCTGGCGACCTTGGGACAGCGGCCTCTGCCGGAGGCAACGGAGTTTCCGCGCTGGCCGATGCTGCGGTTGAACACCGAAAGAATCTTCGATGCGCTGGCTCACGGCGAGATGCCGTATGGCAAGGAGGGCTTGGTGCGGGACACGCAGGGCCTGGCGATGGACGATCCGTCGCTGACGGTGCGGCACGTCGATCTGAAAGCCTGGATGGCGCACTACTACCCCGGCGAGAAACCAGCGTTTCTGTTCGATGAGATCGAGCGTGCGCTTCACCCGGCGATCAGCCTGGACACAGTGGGCGCATTGCTGGCCGAGCGGGAAGCGATCAAGGCGCGGCTGGCGGAACACTTGGGCGTGCATGAGACGCTGCGCGCCGAGCACGAGGCGCTGCGGAAAACGCACGCCGCCTGCGCGGCCGACGCGGAGCGTGCGAACACGCCGGGGCCGCGCAGCGAATCGACCTACCTGAACATCGTTGGCGGATTACTGACGCTGCTGCTGGGCAAGTCGCCCAGCGGCACGCCGTATTCCAGCTTCCTGACGCAGGAGGCCATCATCAGCGCGATGGTGGCGCACCACGGCAACGCGATGGGCATCACCGAGCGCACCCTGCAGGCCAAGTTCGCACTGGCTCGGCGCAATCTGCAGAGCACAACTTCCTGAGCGATGCCAGACCGAATCTGCGGTCGCGGAAACCGCATTTGCGGTGTCTTTCTTCAACGCGGCGTTCTTAATTCGAGTCACGCCAATCAGCGCCACTGAGCGTTAAGGAGTGACCCTCATGTCTTCGCAGACTACCGCCACGGCGGCACCGACTGAGCACCGCATCCTGCGCCGCGCCGAGGTCGAAGCCAAGACCGGCTTCAAGCGCGCGCACATCTACAGCCTGATGAAGGAAGGCAAGTTCCCCAAGGCGCTGCGCCTGGGCGTGCGCGCGGTGGGCTGGGACTCGGTGGAGATCGAACAGTGGATCGCCGATCGCCTCAAAGAACGCGCCTGACGCTTCTTCTCGGTTCATGCCATTCGACGAGGAGAAGCTCATGCAGGTGGTGTCCATCATTTCGACCAAGGGCGGCGTGGGCAAGACCACGACGGCGGCCAACCTGGGCGGCTTCATCGCCGATGCCGGGCTGCGCGTGCTGCTGCTGGACCTGGACGTGCAGCCCACGCTGTCGAGCTACTTCACGCTGGACGTGCGCGCGCCCGGCGGCATCTACGAGATGTTGGCCTTCAACGAGCGGCGCATCGAGCAACTGGTGTCGCGCACCGCGATCGCGGGCCTGGACCTGGTGCTCTCCAACGACGACCGCGGCGAACTGAACACGCTGCTGCTGCACGCACCGGATGGGCGCCTGCGACTGCGCCATTTGCTTCCCGTCTTCCGCACGCACTATGACTTGCTGCTGATCGACACCCAGGGCGCGCGCAGCGTGTTGCTGGAGATGGCGGTGCTGGCGTCCGACTTGGCGCTGTCGCCGGTGACGCCGGAAATCCTCGCGGCGCGCGAGCTGCGCCGCGGCACGCTGCAACTGATCGAGGACATCGCGCCGTATCGGCACCTGGGCATCGAGCCGCCGCCGCTGCGCCTGCTCATCAACCGTGTGCATCCGGTGTCGTCGAACGCGCGGTTGGTCCAGCAGGCGCTGCGACAGGTGTTCCTGGAACAGGCCGGCGTGCAGGTGCTGGGCACCGACGTGCCGGCCATCGAAGCCTATCCGCGCGCTGCGACACGAGGGTTGCCGGTGCATCGGGTGGAGTACCGGCAGCCGGCGGGGCGCACGGCGCCCGCGGCGCTGGACACCATGCGCACGCTGGCCGGCGAGCTGTTCCCCGCGTGGCAGGAGCGCTTCGCGCTGGTCACCGGCCGGGGCGATGCGGGAGGGCCGGCCATGGCGGGCGCGCATGAACTGGCGCGCGGCCGTGAACGGCTGCGCGCGCTGATCGAGTTCGCGCTGGGCGAAGGCTGGCGCGTGGTGCGCACGTCCGGCGGGCACCTGAAATTCACGAAACCAGGCTGCGCGTCGATCTACACCAGCTCGACTGCGAGCGACTACCGTGCCGACCGCAATGCCCGCGCGCAGCTTCGCCGCGCCGACCGGCAGGCGCAGGAGAACGGCCGTGGCTGAGCTGACGCCGCAGGACATGGCTGCCAAGCTGCTGGCCACCGGCTTCGAGCGCAGCGGCCCTTCGGCCGCGACCTTGAGCGACCCCATCGCCGACACGCCGATGGTGGTGACGCTGGACCAGTTGCGGCCCTACGACCACGACCCCCGCGTGACGCGCAACCCGGCCTATGCGGAGATCAAGGCTTCCATCCGCGAACGCGGGCTGGACGCGCCCCCCGCGATCACGCGCAGGCCGGGCGAGGCGCACTACATCATTCGCAACGGCGGCAACACGCGGCTGGCGATCCTGCGCGAGTTGTGGAGCGAGACCAAGGATGAACGCTTCTTCCGCATTGCATGCCTGTTCCGCCCGTGGCCGGCGCGCGGCGAAATCGTGGCGCTGACCGGGCATCTGGCCGAGAACGAGCTGCGCGGCGGGCTGACCTTCATCGAGCGGGCGTTGGGCATCGAGAAGGCGCGCGAGTTCTACGAGCAGGAAAGCGGCCAGGCGCTGTCGCAGAGCGAACTCGCGCGGCGGCTGACTGCCGACGGCTATCCGGTGCCGCAGTCACACATCAGCCGCATGAACGATGCGGTGCGCTATCTGCTTCCGGCGATCCCGACGCTGTTGTACGGCGGATTGGGCCGGCATCAGGTGGACCGACTCGCGGTGCTGCGCAAGGCGTGCGAGCGCACCTGGGAGCGGCGTGCGCTGGGTCGCACCGTGGCCGTGGAATTCGCCACCTTGTTTCAGGACGTGCTGACGCAGTTCGACACTCAGCCGGACGACTTCTCGCCGCAGCGGGTGGAGGACGAGCTCGTGGGCCAGATGGCCGAGCTGCTGGAGGCGGACTACGACACGCTGGCGCTGGAGATCAACGACAGCGAAAGCCGCCAGCGTGCGCTGTCCAGCGAACCGGCGGCGCCGACGCCCCCGGCAGCGCCTGTCTTGCCTGCTGCACCGCCCTCGCCGGTCTCCGCGCCTCGGCAGCCACCCGCCTCGTCTGTGCCGCGCGACACCACGCCGGTCGCGCCTCCGGCGCCAGCAGCAACACCGCCTGCACCGCCCGGAGCGCCGGAGGAACAGCACGGGCAACGCGACGAGCGTCTGCAAGGGCACATCGTGACACCGGCACCGACCACCGAGCGCCTGCTGTCCATCCAACGGATGGTCGCGGACCAGCTCGGCGACAAGCTGCCCGACTTCGAGGCCGACGCGCTGCGTGCGATCCCCGTGCAGGCTGGCGGGCTCTATCCCATCTCGGACGTCTGGTACATCGAGCCGGGGCTGGACGCGCCGGATCGCCTGCGCGTGCACATCGCGCAGTTCGCGCGCGAGATCGCCGGGGACGCGGCGGTGGCCGACCACATCGAGGCCAGCGTCGGCGGCATCGGCTTCGTCTGCGTGGTGCCGGCCGTGGGCCAGGCGAAAGCGCTGCCGGCGTTCGCGCGGGCGGTGCTCACCCTGCTGCATGCGCTGAGTGCGGCGCCGCCCGCCGCGAACGGATTGGACCGCGCGCGGCTGGCCGACGAGCTGGCGGCGCTGCTCCATGGCCACGGCGGCTCGGCCACACGCCTGAGCGATGCTGCGCTGGTGAAGCTGTTCCGTCTGCTGCGCCTGGCGCGCCGGCTGCTGGACCTGCAAGCCGGCGAAGCGGGCCAGGAATCCTGAGCGCAGGAGGCTCTCGCATGTCGGCACCGCACCCGCTCAACCAGGCCGTGATCGCCCAGGCCCTGCATGACCTGCGCAACGGCCAGTTGCGCCGCTGCAAGGCCATGGGCTTCGGCGAGGAGGAGCTGGATGCGCTGAAGCACCCCGAGCTCGTGAGCATGCTGGTGAATGCCACGGTGTCGTGGTGTTCGGTGTCGGTGAACCGGGAAGTGTTGAAGCGGCTGCTGAGCCAGGTGCACGACGTGGAGCGGGAGATCGCCACGGTGGACCGCATGCTGCGCCTGGGGGCGAGCACGGAGATGGTCAGCAAGTTCTACGGCCTCACGCATCAGGAAGTGGCGCTGCGCCGCGACATCCTCGGGCTGCCCAAGCGCAAGGGCCGGCATCCGGTGCTCGACGAGGCGCAGGACGTGGCCTTGTGGAAGCGCTGGAAGGCCGGCGTCTCCGAGCGCCATATCGCCCTGACCGACGACATGGCGATGCTGGCGCTGACCATGGATCTGGCCGAGGCCATGACCCTGCCCATGTCGGTGATCTGGTCGGCGATACGGAACTGGATCGACCAGGGGCTGGTGTAGCCATGACCACGGGCAGCGCATCACGGCGCGATGGCCCGGTTGCGCTGTCGGCGTTGTTCGACGAGGCGCTGCGGCACCTTGAGCCGAAGGAACCGGCGCAGGGCACGGCGCCGAGCCAGGACGGCTTTCTCTACAGCGGCAACCGCCATGAGAGCGTGCCGCGCCGACTGTTCCTCGACCGACGCCTGACGCCGCTGGAGCGCAACGCCTGGCAGGTGTTCCGCCTGCAGCTCAACGACGACGGCGTGACCGCCTTTCCCACCTACGACCAATTGCGCCCCTACCTGGCCTCGATGCCGTGCGCGGCGCAGGCATCGCACGAGACCGTGGCGCGCGCCCTGACGCTGTTGCGGCTGACGCGCTGGCTGAGCCTGGTGCGACGACAGCGCGACCCGAAGACCGGCCGCATCCAAGGCAACCTCTACGTGCTGCACGACGAACCGCTGTCGCCCTTCGAGGCGATGCAGCTCGATGCCGACTACCTCGGCCTGGTCAGCCAGGCGCTGACCCATGCCGCCAAGGCGGTGCAGATCGTGGGCATGAACACGCTCAAGGAGATTGCCGAAGACCCGCTGCTCAGCGGCCGCACATTGCCGACCCGCTTGCAGGTGCTGGCGCAGCGCATGGCGCTGCATGGCTGGACGACGCCAGGTTATCCACAGGAGGGTGCGGACCACGAATCCGAAGAAGGCCAGGAAGCCCTTCTTCGGAATGCTGCGCGCCCGTCTTCGGAATCCGAAGCAGGACCGAAACCCGCGCCGGACGGCTCTCTTCGGATTCCGAAGGAGGACCGTACAGTACGTAATGATCGTATAAATGAAGTACGTACAGTACCGCGCGCGAGGGCCTTGCAGAACCTGCGGCTACCCGAGCGTTTCCTGCGCTTGAAGGACGAGCAGCAGGCCGGCGCGCTGGTGGCGCTGCAGCAGGTGGACGAGGCGCTGAGGCAGGCCGTTCTCGACGAGTGGGCGGCACGCTGCCACAACAGCGCGGTACGCAACCCGGCCGGCTACCTGTTTGGCATCATCCAGAAGGCGATCCGCGGGGAGTTCAAGGCCTGGGCCGGAGAAAGTGCATCGGCACCGCCAGCGCCCCCGTCACCTGCGCCCTCGTCACCGCCGGCATCCCGTGCGGCTGACCCCGAGGTCGCACGTGCCTACCTGGCTCAGCTCCGAGAAGCCTTGCGTGATCGCTGATGTTGACTATCCCCAGGGGATAGATGGAACAGACATCTTTCCGCCGCGCTCGATTGTCGCCCGCCGAATGACAGGCGAAACTGTCGCCTGTGAATCAGACGAGGACAGCCACGCACGAGCCCGGCCGACGATGGACACGACGACTTCCCCCGCCACAAACGCACTGCAACCACTACAGCAAGACGTTCAGCGCTTGCTGGGCAGATGCCTGTTGCGCCTTCAACAATACGAGCGCCTCATGAAAGCCATCGTGGCCCACCACGAGATTTCAGGCCCGGCGCATTCGCTGGAGGCCATTCGCGCAGCGCGGATTGAAGATGCCGCGACCAAGACCCTGGGCACGTTGGTCGGACAACTGTTTGGTTCGTATGTCGTCACCGATGGAAATGGCGGCGAGGAACGCGACGACGATCTTCCCGGCGACGTGATTTCCTTTCGCACGCGCGTGCAACTGAGCCTGTCTGCGCAGGACTACGCCAACACCCAGGCCGACCTCAAAGACCTGGTATCGCTGCGCAACACCCTGGTGCACCACTTCATCGATCAGCACGATCTATGGACCGTGGACGGGTGCCGCGTTGCACAGGACGAACTCGGTTCCGCCTACACGCGCATCGATCAACACTTCGAGCAGCTGCGCGGCTGGGCCGAGCACATGGATCAGGCGCGGCGCCTGGCAGCGGAGTTCGTCCAGTCGGATGTGTTCCACGACCTGGTGGTCAATGGCATCGCGCCGGACGGCACGGTGGACTGGCCGGCCGCCGGCATCGTCCGCGCGCTGCGCGAGGCCGCCGCGCAGTTGGCCGTCGAGGGCTGGACACCCATCGCCGCCGCTGGCCGCTGGATCGCGGACCGGCATCCCGAGCAACTTCCAGCCAAGTACGGCTGCAGCAGTTGGCGGCAGGTGGTGCACGAGTGCCGCCTGTTCGAGCTTCGCTACCGTGAGGTGGAGGGGCAACGGGCCGCTTGGTACAGACCTCGCGAGGCGTAGCCCCGCAACGCGGTCTCACCTCCGCGCGAGCCGCGAACAAGTCCGCCGAGCTATCCCCAGGGGATAGCCGGCACACACAGCCTTCCGTGCAGAACAAACCGGGCGCGCATGGGCTGCGGTTTGTTGACTGACAGCCTTCCGGCCGATGCCGATGCTGGCGACTCGCCCCTTCACCGCGAGTCGCTCCCATGGCCAACGAACGCACAGAACCCCTGCAACTGAATCTCGGATCGCTGCGCAGCGCGATGTCGCTGACGCTGCACACGCACCACGCTTCGCGCATCTGGCACGGCCGCGCGCCGACCGAGGGGCGCCCCGGCATCATCGGACTCAACGGCTATATCGGCGCCATGAACAAGATGAAGCGCGGCGCCGAGCAGGACGACCCGTACTCGGACTGGTGGATGTTGCGGATCGAGGACAAGCTCGCCGACACCAGGACCCGTCTGCAGACCCTGCGCGAACAGGTGGATCAGGCCTTGGCCGACGTGCCAGCGGCGCTGTCGCTGGGCGAGAACATGAACGTGCAGCCGGTGAAGCTGCCGCTGTTCGTCAATGCTCAGCTCGGTTTCATGGCGGTGTACCTGCTGGCCGACTACGACGACCTGGCACGCAAACTCATCCTGGCGCACCACACGGCGCTGATCGACCGCAGCACCTTGGAGCGCTGGCTCAATGATGGCGCGCACGCGCTGCGCAGCCTGTTCTCGCTGGCCCAGCAGTACCGCTACTCGGGCACGACGCGCGACGACTTCGCGGCGAAGAACGCCGCGGCGCGAGCGGCGCTGGAGAAGTTCGGCGAGCTGCCGCAGGACGTGCTGGAAGGCACGCGCCGCTCGCGCTTCGCGCCACCGATCGCGCGGCGGACGACCAAGCCCGGCACGCCGCCTGCTGCGCCCGCCATCGAGCCCGATGCGCCGGCTCACACGGATGGCGCAGCCGATGGTGCGGCGGGCGATGAGGGTACTGACGCATGACGGCATCGCCCCCCATCAGCCACTCCACGCGCTTCGTGGCGCTGGAACAGGCGGACTTCCAGCGGCTGGAACACGCAGGCTACCTAAAAGGCCTTTTACAGCCTTTTAAGGGTAAGGGGAGTCTGGAGACCTGGGCCAGCCAGTGCGCGGCGCTGCGCGACGACGTGATTGGCCTGGCGCAGCGGCGCGTGCTGCCCCAGGCGCGCGCCTACCCCTTCAGCCTGCTCCACGTGCAACTGGCCCAGCAGGCCACTGGCGCAGGGACGACCTTCCTGCGCTGGCGCAACCTCGACCGTTCCTCCATGGGCGTGGCGTTGTGGGAGGCCCTGCTGGCCAACCCCGCGACGCCGGCCTCGCTGATCGACGAGCTGTACGCGATGGAACTGCAGCGCATCGTGCTGAACATGCAGATCAGCCTGACCCACAGCATCGCTCGCCAAGCCCTGGAATGCGCCAGCAAGGCCGCCCAGGCCGAAGCGGCTTACCTGCGACGTGTCCACGGGCATACCGCGGCCGTTCCACCCACCACCAAGGAGTCACCATGAGCACGCACTTCGTCGGCGAGGGCAACATCGGTTCTGCGCCGGACTACCGCGAATTCCCGAACGGCAACGACGAGCCGCGCCGGCTGCTTCGCCTGAACGTCTATTTCGACAACCCGATCCCGAAGAAGGACGGCGAGTACGAAGATCGCGGCGGCTTCTGGGCGCCGGTGGAGCTGTGGCACCGCGACGCCGATCACTGGAAGACGCTGTATCAGAAGGGTATGCGGGTGCTGGTCGAGGGCCGCACCGTGCGCGACGAATGGGAGGACGCCGACGAGAACGAGCGCGTCACGTTCAAGGTCGAGGCCCGGCGCGTGGGCATCCTGCCGTACCGCATCGAGTCGGTGGCGCTCAGCGCCAAGCCGGCCGGCGGACAGTAGTTCGCCCATCGCCGCTCCCCCGAGGGCGGCTGTAGCAACCGTCATACGCCCGCGATGCACCAGCGAGCTATCCCCAGGGGATAGCTCCAAGGTCGTCCACAGAGTTCCAGCCGCCCTCCCGTAACGACGCTTTTGCTGTGCCAGCTCCTGCGGTCTATGCGCACCGCTGCGGCAACGGACCGCCTGCCGATCACAAAGCGGTGTCTGCGCCAATCGGCTTCCTTGCTGCCGGCATCTCCTGGCCCCGCCAAGCTGACGCCCATCCGATGAACCGCACATTTCCAAGGAGGCTTCATGCGCGTGTTCCTGTGCGAGAAGCCGTCCCAGGGCAAGGACATCGCCCGTGTGCTGGGTGCCGGTCAACGCGGCAACGGCTGCTACAGCGGCGCGGGTGTCGTCGTGACCTGGTGCATCGGTCATCTGGTGGAGGCGGTTCCGCCCGAAGGCTACGGCGAACAATACAAGCGCTGGGCCATCGAGCAACTGCCCATTCTTCCTGAGCGTTGGCGTGTCGAGCCCAAGGCGGCGACCGCGGCGCAATTCAAGGTCGTGCAGCAGCTCGTCGCCAAGGCGGGCGAGCTGGTGATAGCGACCGACTCCGACCGCGAGGGCGAGATGATCGCCCGCGAGATCATCGACCTGTGCGGCTACCACGGGCCGATTCAGCGCCTGTGGCTGTCGGCGCTCAACGATGCGTCGATCCGCAAGGCGCTGGGTGCGCTCAAGCCGTCCGCCGAGACGCTGCCGCTGTACTACTCGGCCCTGGCCCGCTCGCGTGCCGACTGGCTGATCGGCATGAACCTGAGCCGGCTGTTTACGCTTCTAGGTCGGCAGGCCGGCTACACCGGCGTGCTGTCGGTGGGGCGCGTGCAGACGCCGACGCTGAAGTTGGTGGTGGATCGTGATCGCGAGATCGCGCGCTTCGTCTCTGTGCCGTATTGGGCCGTGGACGTGCTGCTATCCCATGCCGGCCGGTCCTTCACCGCGAGCTGGATACCGCCCGAAGGCAGCACCGATGCAGCGGGTCGCTGCCTTCAGCAGCCGGTGGCGCAGCAGGCTGCGGATTGCATTCGCGCCGCACGCGATGCGCAGGTCGTGTCGGTGGACACCGAGCGCGTGCGCGAGGCACCGCCGCTGCCGTTCGACCTGGGCACGCTGCAGGAGGTGTGCTCCAAGCAGTTGGGCCTCGACGTGCAGGAGACGCTGGACATCGCGCAGGCGCTGTACGAGACGCACAAGGCGACGACCTATCCGCGCAGCGACTCGGGATACCTGCCCGAAAGCATGCTCGCGGAAGTGCCGGCGGTGCTCGATGCACTGCTCGCCACCGATCCCAGCCTGCGGCCCTTGATCGGCCAGCTCGACCGCAACCAGCGTTCGCGCGCCTGGAACGACGGCAAGGTGACGGCTCACCACGGCATCATCCCGACGCTGGAGCCCGCCAACCTGTCGGCCATGAACGAGAAGGAACTGGCCGTCTACCGGCTGATCCGCGCCCATTACCTCGCGCAGTTCCTCCCGCACCATGAGTTCGACCGGACGGTGGCGCAGTTCTCGTGCGGCAGTCAGTCGCTGGCGGCCGTGGGCAAGCAGATCGCCGTCACCGGCTGGCGCGAGGTGCTGGCGACGCCGGGGCCGGACGATGCCGATGGCGAGGATGCGCAGCGCAGCCAGGTGCTGCCGGCGCTGCATGCGGGCCTGTCCTGCCCGGTCGGGAAGGTGGATCTCAAGGCGCTGAAGACGCTGCCGCCCAAGCCCTACACGCAGGGCGAGCTGATCAAGGCCATGAAGACCGTCGCCAAGTTCGTGACCGACCCGCGGCTGAAACAGAAGCTGCGAGATACCACCGGCATCGGCACCGAGGCGACACGCGCCAACATCATCAACGGTCTGATCGGTCGCGGCTACCTGGTCAAGAAAGGCCGCGCCGTCCGCGCTTCCGACGCGGCATTCACGCTCATCGACGCGGTGCCCTCGGCCATCGCCGACCCCGGCACCACGGCGGTGTGGGAGCAGGCGCTCGACATGATCGAGGCCGGCCAGATGGCGTTGGACACCTTCATCGAGAAGCAGTCCGTGTGGGTCGGTCAGCTCGTGCAGCAGTACCGCGGCGCGACGCTCTCGCTCAAGCTGCCGCCGACGCCGGCCTGCCCACAGTGCGGCGCACCGATGCAGCAGCGCACGGGCAAGAGCGGCGCGTTCTGGTCCTGCTCGCGCTACCCGGACTGCAAGGGCACGTTGCCGATCGAGTCCCCGACGGGCCGGCGCAGCGCACCGCGCAAGCGGCGCGCTGCCTCCAAGGCGTCCTGATCCTCGCTTCCCCCTGCCGCGCCGGCCACTTCACTGGCGGCGAGGCAAACGTCCCGCACCGCGCGGGACTCCAAAGCGCGCGTCTCCTTCTGCAACGGTGTGCGCGCCCCGTCTGCCCGCCATCGGGCGACGGGGCGAGAAGGTCATTGCTCCACGAATCGCGCCCGCCGCCATTCCCTTGATCGGTGTGCCTTGCCTCGGTCATGAGGGGCTTCCTGACGCCTTGCCGCCGCGCGAGCCGTGAGGAGGCCCCTTGGGCCGAGGGTATTCCGTGCCGGTGCCCGCCGGCGGAACAACGGGCTCCCTTTGTGTGTGGATGCACGCCAGAGGTTTCCGGCCCCAGCCACGAAACGGGCCGGGTGCGATTGCTGACGCAGCGAACGGCTTTGACGACGGCCCGCGCTGACGCAGCCCACAGGTGGTTTTCCTTCCTCTCCAGCCGAAGGCCCGCGTGGCCTTCGGCGCCCTGGTCCTTGCCTTGTCCCGTGACGCGGGCCTGCCCTAAAGCGGACCGTCCGCGATTCGGTTTTCCCTGCGACGGCAGCCATGCTTCGCGCCCATCCTCACGCCATGCGTTGCTGACAGTCGTCAGCGGCATGCCCTGGCAGTCCCGGTCTTCAAGACTGCAACGCGGTTCGCCGCGTTGACCGATCCAGTCCGCTTCGCATCGCCCACCGCGGACGCTCGCCGGCCTGGCGACGATGCACTTTTCTCAACCACCCGAGGGGAACTCCATCCTCTACGGGATGCGTGCTCCTCGACCCACCAAGGAGCACGGCATGTCTGAACCTTCCGCATCTTCCTCTGCAACCGCAGTACGCAGTGGTGCGCTGGCGCTGGCCTGGACCGGCAAGCGTCTGCCGCTACAGGTGCTGCGCAGCGCGGCCGGCCACTACATCGGCACGCAAGACGACGAAGGCCCGGTATCGCGGGAGTCCGTCGAGTATTTCCCGACCCACCTCGCAGCACAGCGTGCCCTGGATACCCATGCCTGGACACAGCGCGCTCACCCCTGATTCCCACCCTTCAAGGAGTTCTCTCATGAATCTGTCTTTACCCGAAGACGTGCTCGATCAGATGGCGCTGGAACAGGCGCACTTCGACGCTGCACCGCAAGCCTTCTTCGAGGCCTGGAAGCGCGGCGCGCAGATCGCCGGCCACGAGTGGTTCGGCGACGGCACACGCGAAGGTCTGCAGCGTGCCACGACCAAGTGGGACCTGCGGCCCAACATGCTGATGCTCAACGACGCCCTGGGTGTGCTGAGCAGCGGTCAACGCATGTTCCTGTCCGCGATGGTGAGCTTCTACAACTCCCGCGAGGGCGGCGCGATGCTCAAGCGTTGCGGCTTCGAGGGGTTGTCCGACTTCGGCGGCCTCGATCTGGAACGGCGCCAGGTCATCGCCGACCTCACGCTGCACTACAACGGCTGGTGAGCCGCGCCTGGCAACCCACCGTTCTTTCATCCCACCCCACGAGGGACATGCGTCCCCGTTCGGGGCCATGTCCCTCCTTCTTTTCGCAGGAGCGGCCATGTCCCGAATCACCATCTTCCACTGACCTGCACCGCCCGCCACCAGGGCGGCCCGACGCCGCGGCCTGCTGACTGGCTGCCACTTCATCCACTCGCTGGGGTTCAATCCCCGGCAGGGGATTGCCTCGGCCATCCTCTGCTGGAGGAATCCTATGTCCCATTTCAAAAACCCCTTCGTCCGCGGCTACGATGGCCTGTCCGTGCAACGGCTGCTGGCGATTTCCTACGACGACGACTGCCCGCTGAGCTATCTGCCGCTGCACATCTCGCAGTCGCACCTGCCGGACAGCCAGGTCGAGCGCCATGCCTGCGTCTTCTGCGACGACTTCGCGCTGATCACCGAGGGCCAGAACGTGCCGCCCGAGCTGGACGCGCAGTGCCCCAGCCACGGCATCGCCCGAAACCTCGTCTACGCCGTCATGGCCGAAGAAGCCGGCCAGCCGCTGCACGTCGGCGATACCTACTCCGAGGAAGCCGCGCGCGAGGTGGTACGCCGCCTGCGCTTCGAGACCGGGTTCTACAGCCGTGCCTGGGAAATCAGTTCGGCGCACATCACCGAGGAGGCCGGTCGCTTCCTCGCCGAACTGGCGGACATCGCCACGCCGAGCGGTTTTCTGTTCGTGGCCTTCCGCATTCCCTACAGCCCGGCGGTCGGCATGAAGCTGATCGCCACGCCCTGGACGGATGCGAACCTGCAGCATGTCGAGAGCATCACCGCCGAAGAGCTGCGGCAGGAGCACCGGGCCAAGGGCATGCCGGAGTCCCTCGTGGAAGTGTTGCACCTGGCTGCGCTCGCCGACGTGCGGCTGCTGATCTTCGATGCCGACGCGCCCGTGCTGGACGGACTGACGCTCTACGACGACGAGTAACCCGCAACCCATTCGAGCCCCCACGTCGGGGCTCTTCTTTTTTCGCGGAACGCGGTGCCGGCGCATTGCCGATTCCCGGCGGACGGCCGCCGCCATGTGTCGCACGCTGGCCGCATGTTCGCTGGCGTTGCCGGCAGCATGCCCAGGCAGTCGAGACCTTCAAGACTGCGGCGCGGTTCGCCGTGCTGGTTGTTTCGTTCCCCGGGCGCACTCGCGTCCATCCACCTCACCCTCAAGGGACGGACCTCCCTTGCGGGCGGGAGTCCCTTGGTTGCCACAAGGAGTCTCCCGATGGATACCCAAGCCATCCGTGCACAGATGCCAACGCTGGTTGTCGGTCATGTGCCTACCAACGTCCGTTCGTTCAAGTTCAACATCTTCGACGGCCAGCCCAAGGTTTCGACGCTGGGCTTTCACATCGACCCGAAGCCTTTCGAGGGCAAGGTCATCGCCACCACCGACGAGGCCATCGTCGTCAAGACGGGACGAGCCGAGTTCGCGGTGCTCGATCGCACGCTCGTGACCGAAGTGCCCGACGAGGGCGCCAAGGTGCAGGTCGAACCCTATGTCAGACGCCGCTTCGACGGTCAGCGGGCGGACACGCCCGAGGAGCAGACCGAGTTCACCGCCGACGGCCAGCCCTACACGGTGAAGCGGTTGGTGCTCGGGTCCGCACCGGCGAAGCTGCCGATTCCCAAGCCCCGCTGCCCCGAGCTGCAGGAACTGGTCGACCAACTGGAGCAGTTGCCCGCTCCCGACGGTTTCCGGCGCGTCACCCACATGCTGGTGGATGCCGGCGCGCGGGACATCACCTGGGTCGATCCGCTGCCCGCCGACATCATCCGCACGCCGCCGGCCATCGGCTTCACCGTCGCCACGACGAAGTTCCAGGGTCGCGTCACCGTGCTGTATGAGCGTGGCCTCGACCTCTACGCGGTGGAGCTGCGCCGCGACGGCGAGCTGGTCGAACGGGTCGATGAGGTGTTCTTCGACACCCTCGGCGAGACGCTGGAACGGCTGATCGACGACGGGAGTTGGCGGCGCATCCGCGTGCAGTGCCTGTCGTGTCGTAAGGCTATCCGGCACTGATCTCACAGCAGCTTCCCGCCCTCGCGGCGGGAAGCCTCTTTTCCTGCCCCCTGGAGATCACACCCATGACTGTTCGATTCAAAGGCACGGAGCTGCGGCCCGTGCTCGCCGAAGCGGTGGCGAATCAATGCCGCGTCATCCTGGTCAAGGATCAGGGCGTGTACTTCCTGGCCGAGTGCGGCGAGCGCCGACCCGATGGTCGCCAGAAGACCATCGCCTATGCCGCCGGTTGCAACCCGGATGTCGATGCCTTCGACGACTGGTGGGAACTGGCGCGTGCCGAGTTCGGTGGCGACGACTTCGGCGAGTTCTTCGATCCGCAGGAGGGCGTGTTTGCGCGCATCCTGCGCAGCGAGGACGACCTCGACGTGTCCGCCACCGCGACACACCTGTCGCTGCAGGCGGTTCCTCCCACGCCCAGCGGTAACTGACCGCCCATCCCTGGCCCCCGCTCCGGGGGCCTCTTTCTTCTCGGCAATGCGGACAGCCGCGAGTGCCGATTGCCGCTCGCCTGCGCGCCGTCCCGGCGCCACGCTTCCGGCCATGTTCCGCTGACGTCCGTCAGCGACATGCCCAGGCAGCCACGATCTTCAAGGCTGCGACGCGGTTCCGACCGCGTTGATCACCCGAGTTCGCACCGGCATCCATGCGCGAACGGCCATCGGTTCTCGATGGCGATGCCACCAAGCTGTTCCATCAACCCACGCGGGGGTTCCACACCTTCCCCGCCTTGGGTCGGGTGTGTCTCCGCCTCATTGTTCCCAGGAGATTCACCATGACCACTTCCAACGAAAAGTCCTACTTCGATCTGCACATCACCGGCCTCGGGTACCTCAATCGCATCCGCGAAGTGAAGCCCAAGAAAGGCGATGCGTTCCTGGCCTGCGACATCGCGGCTCTGAACGGTCCCAGCGATGACGTCTCGTATGTGCGTTTCGACACGCGCGTATCGGGATCGGAAGCGCAGCACCTGGTGCGCCGCTGCATTCAGGCGGTCGACGCCGAGAAGAAGGTGATGATCGGCTTCCGCATGGGCGACCTGTGGACCGACACCTTCACCTACTCCAAGGGCAAGCGTGCCGGCGAGCAGGGTGTGAGCCTCAAGGCCCGCCTGCTGTTCGTCAGTTGGATCAAGGTCGACGGCAAGCTCGTCTACAAGGCCGAGCCCAAGCCGACCGAGACCGACGAGCGGGACCCGGAAGTCCCTGTGACGTCCGACGCGCCCGCTGCGCAGCAAGCCTCGGCACCGGAGCCTTCCGAGCCCGTCGCCGATGCTGCCGACGACGCAGCCGATGCCCCCGCATTGGCCGTTGCCGAGTCGTTCTGATCCGCAAGGCCCCATCCCCGGGGCCTTGTCTTCTCTTCGTCAGCAGGAGACCTTCATGATCACCATCCCCGGCCAACTGGCCATCAAGACCATCCACGGCAGGAACGGCGACTTCAACGTCGGCCGCCTGGCGACCTCGATCGGCGAGTTCGTCGTGAAGAACGCCGAACTCGATCAGTACCGCGAGGGCAAGTACGACGGTGATTTCGTCATCGTCGAGATTCGCCCCTCCACGTACAACGCCAACGGCCGCATGGTCATCGAGATCCGCGCCCATCTGGGCGGGATGACACTGTCCAACATCGACGCCCTGAGCCGCGACGAAGCCCGCCGGCTGAGTCCGCAGGAAGTCGATCCGGTCGACGAGGAGGCGCAGGCGCCCGTGCCGGCAACGCCCCCGGCCAAGCCGAAGGCGAAGCCGCGCAGTCCGCGTGATCCCCTGGTCGATACCACGCCGTTCGGCAGCGAACCGGCTCCCGTGTCCGCTGCGGCCTCGGCCGAGGCAGACGACGCGGCGCTGTTCGGTGCCTTGTGGCCCCTGGGCGAGACCGTGAAGCTCGATGCGACCGTGGATCGTCGTGTGCTGCGTCAGCAGCGCGACCGTCTCGACAAGCTGGGCTACGAGTTCGCTCCGTTGTCCCAGGACTGGCACCTCAAAGCTGCCTGATCCATCCGCCGCCTTACGCGGCATTCCGCCACCCGCCGGGGTTCTCCCCCGACGGGGAGGGCTCCGGCCTTTGCTTCAAGGAGACCCTCATGGGCTGGACCTTCGTTCGTCAGACGCGCGATCAGTTGATCCGCGAGCTGCTCGCTCCGCAAGCGTCCAAACGCGCTTGCTGCGAAGTCATCGACCACACGCTGGACGGCGACGTTCTGTGGACCGTGGTTCGCATCACCGCCAGGCAGGCGGGCGTCATGGGCCTCGCGGCCGGTGAGTCCGTCTGCTACATCGGCTGCCATCTGCTGGAAAGCTCGGGCGGCGATTGGGGCTACAAGTCCCTCGATGAGTCCGTGCATCCGTACTACTACTCGTGCCCGCTGCGCTATCTCGACATGGCGCCGGTGCAAAGCCCCAAGTGGCGCGAGCGGGTTCACCGCTTCCACGCGGGGCGCGCTGTCTAGCGGCACGCATCTTCCTTCCACCCAACCGGGGCGAGCATGGCCCCGCGGGCTGTGGTTGCTCCTTCATTTTCAAGAGGACATCACCATGCCTGCACCTTCTTCCGCGAAACCGCTGTACCGCATCGACGAATGCCCCGACCTCATGGCCGACGGTTGCGTCGGTGACGAGCAGGGCAATCTCGTCTTTCTCTCGATCTGGGCGCGCGACACCGCCGTTCAGGAGTTCCTCGCCCGCCTGACCCTCGGCCGGGATGAACAGGGACTGGATCAGTTCCACGTCATCACCGAGCAGGGCGCATCCATCCCGGTCTTCGTCGGCAATGTCGAGAACCTGGAAAAGCGCATCACCCGCGCCTATCGGCGAACGCTGTTCGGTTCGCTGACGAATGTGTGGCTGTTCGATCGTCGCTGCGTGAAGCCAGACAAGGCCAACGCCAGCGCGCTGGCGCTTCTGCCCAGGGATTCCGCTCACCGGCTCGACCGGCTGTGGACGCTGGTGCAGGACACCTGCCCGCTGCCACTGCTCGACCACTGGCGCGACACCGTGCTGGAGCTGTTGCAGACACGGCGGATGCTGACCGGTCTTCCCTTGGCCCTCGGGCCGCTGGAAGGCCATCGGCTGGCCCTCGATGTCCCGGCGCTGACGAAGGCGTTGGGCGAGCTGATCCGCAACGGCACCCTCGGCGCCACGCAGTACGAACTGGCCGCGAACGCACCGCTTCGGCGTGTGGCGTGAGCCATCCCCACGGGCATGCGCGCCGCGCGTGCCCGCCTTCCCTCATCCATCATCAGGAGAAATCCATGGCACTCATGTTTCCGCGCCTGGCGCGCAACTTCATTCGTAACGGCTACTTCCCCACCGACGAGCCGACGCTGGAGCGGGCCTTGTCCGCACTGGCGCCGTCTCCCGGCTCCATGTCCATCCTCGATCCCTGCGCCGGCGAAGGCGTGGCGATTGCCGAAGCCGCCCACGCCCTCGGGCGCGAGCAGGTCCAGGCCTTCGCCGTCGAGTACGACGCTGAGCGTGCCCGCCACGCACGGCAACTGGTCGATCGCTGCATCCACGGTGACCTGATGGACACACTGATCTCGCGCCAGTCCTTCGGGCTGCTGTGGCTGAACCCGCCGTATGGCGACCTGAGCAAGGACGTGAACGGCAACATCGGCTATCAGGGCCAGGGCCGTGCGCGGCTGGAAAAGCTCTTCTATCAGCGCGCGCTGCCGCTGCTGCAGTACGACGGCGTGCTGATCTTCATCGTGCCGTCCTACGTGCTCGACCCCGAGCTGGTCGGATGGCTGACGCGCCACTTCGCCGACCTACGCATCTACCGTGCGGTGGAAACGCAGTTCAAGCAGGTGGTGATCTTCGGCCGCAGGATTCGTCAGCGCGACCAGGCGTCGGAGTCGGTCAAGGCCGTGCGTGGTCTGCTGCTGCAGATCGGACAGGGCGACGCCGAAGCCGAGGAGCTGCCGCTCGAATGGCCGTTCCTGCCGTACACCGTCCCTGCCAGCCCGGCCGAGCCGGAGCACTTCTATCGCGTGACGATGGAGCCCGAGCAGTTCGCCGATGAAGTCGGCCGGCTGCAAGGTCTCTGGCCGGCGCTCGATACGCACCTGGGCGTCGCGCAGCAATCGCTGCGTCCGCCCGCGCGGGCCTTGTCGCACTGGCATCTCGCCTTGGCCTTGGCCGCAGGCGCGATCTCTGGCGTAGTGAAGTCCAAGAGCGGGCGCGTGCTCGTCGTCAAAGGTGATACCCACAAGGAGAAGACCCTCCAGACGGAATACACCGAACGCGACGACGGCTCCGTGGCCGAGACGCGCATCCTCACCGACAAGTTCGTGCCGGTCATTCGTGCATGGGACTTGACGCTGGGCTCGCCTACGTGGGGCGAAGTGCTGACCATCCGCTGATCGCTGTTCCCTGACGGTTCGCCGTCGCTTTCATCCACCCACCGGGGTCACGTTGCCCCGATGGGGTGCCGTGGCCCCTTCTTCCAGAAGGAGAAACCACCATGGCACTCGCAGTCCTCAACCTCGCGTCACAAGCACGCTTTTCGCCAGGGCAGGTGGTCATGACCGCCGGCGTCGACGAGCTGGTCCGACAGGGCCGGCTCAACCCCTCGCCGTACCTGCGCCGCCATCTTCATGGCGATTGGGGCGACCTGGACGACAGCGATCGACGGCAGAACGACGCCGCGCTGAAGTCCGGTGAGGATCGTCTGTTCTCGTCCTACCAGGTCACGCGCGACCTGAAGCTCTGGATCATCACCGAATGGGATCGCAGCGTCACCACACTGCTGTTGCCCAGCGAATACTGATCCGCATCCAGCGGCCTCGCGCCGCTTCTTTCTTCCCGCCCAGGGGCATGTCACCGCCCCGTGGGGGAGGTGCATGCCCCATTGCTTTGGAGCATCACCATGTCCCTCGATCTCGAAACCGTTCCCGAAACCGCTGTGCAGGGCGACCTGCTCGAAGCGGCCGCTTCACCCCTCACGCTCAGCCTGCAGGACTTCGTGTCCGAGTTCGGCGACGAGCTGCTCGACTCGCTCAACCGCGCCAATCCGCCGGTCTACACCGGCCAGGTGCGGGGGCATCGGCAACTGATCCTCGCCACGCTCAAGCGCAAGCTGTTCCCGGCGCAAGCCGATGTGGTCCACGCTGTCACCGAGCTGTTGGTCGATCGCGGCGAACGCGCCGCGATCGTCAATGGCGAGATGGGCTGCGGCAAGACGACGGTGGGTATTGCCACCGCCGCCGTGCTCAACGCCGAAGGCTACCGCCGCACCCTGGTGCTCTCGCCACCCCACTTGGTCTACAAGTGGCGGCGCGAAATCCAGGAGACGGTGGCCGGTGCCAAGGTCTGGGTGCTCAATGGCCCGGACACGCTGGTCAAGCTGCTGAAACTGCGCGAGCAGTTGGGCGTGCCGGCCCAGGGCCAGGAGTTCTTCGTCCTGGGCCGCGTGCGGATGCGGATGGGGTTCCACTGGAAGCCTGTCTTCGTTCGGCGGCGCACGCCTCACGGCGACGTGGGGGCCTGCCCGGATTGCGGGCATGTCATCACCGACCTCGACGGCGAGCCGATCAACCCGGTCGAACTCGAAGCCGAAGAGTCCCACCGCAAGTGCAGCCACTGCCGTGCACCGCTGTGGTCCTTGATCCGTCCCAGAGGCCTGTCCGCCAGCGACCAGTCCTCGACCGTGCTCAAGGCACTGAAGCGTATTCCAACCATCGGGGAAGTCACCGCGCAGAAGCTGATGCAGAAGTTCGGTGACGCCTTCCTCGCGTCGATGCTCGGGGACAACATCCACGAGTTCATCAACCTGATGGATGACCGCGGCGAGTTGGTCTTCTCGGATCGGCAAGCCCACCGGATGGAACGCGCGATGGCCAACATGGAGTTCGGCTTCGGCGAGGGCGGCTACCAGCCGTCCGAGTTCATCAAGAGGCAGCTTCCCCAAGGCACGTTCGACCTGCTCATCGCCGACGAGGCGCACGAGTACAAGAACGGCGGCTCCGCTCAGGGCCAGGCCATGGGGGTGTTGGCGGCCAAGGCGCGCAAGACGCTGCTGCTCACCGGCACACTGATGGGCGGCTACGGCGACGACCTGTTCCACCTGCTGTTCCGAGCCCTGCCGGGGCGGATGATCGAAGACGGCTACCGGCCCACGAAGAGCGGCAGCATGACGTCGGCCGCGATGGCGTTCATGCGCGATCACGGCGTGCTCAAGGACATCTATTCCGAGAGCACCGGCACGGCGCACAAGACGGCCAAGGGCACCAAGGTATCGGTGCGAACGGTCAAGGCGCCGGGGTTCGGTCCCAAGGGCGTGCTGCGTTGCGTCCTGCCGTTCACAGTCTTCCTCAAGCTGAAGGACATCGGTGGCAACGTGCTGCCGCCCTACGACGAGGAGTTCCGCGAAGTCGCGATGGACACGGCGCAAGCCGCGGCCTACCGCGATCTGGCAGGTCGGCTGACCCAGGAGCTGAAGCAGGCCCTGGCGAAGCGCGACACGACGCTGCTCGGTGTAGTCCTCAACGTGCTGCTGGCCTGGCCGGACTGCTGCTTCCGGTCGGAGACAGTGGTGCATCCGCGCACGCGCAACACCTTGGCGTTCGTTCCGGCTCAGTTCAACGAGCTGGAGGTGATGCCCAAGGAGCGCGAGCTGATCGAGATCTGCAAGCAAGAGAAGGCAGAAGGTCGCAAGACCCTGGTCTATTCGGTCTACACCGGCACGCGCGACACCACGTCGCATTTGAAGGTGCTGCTGGAGCAGGAAGGCTTCAAGGTGGCGGTGCTGCGCGCGAGCGTGGATGCCTCCCGCCGTGAGGACTGGATCGCCGAGCAGTTGGACCGTGGCATCGACGTGCTCATCACCAATCCCGAGCTGGTGAAAACCGGCCTGGATCTGCTGGAGTTCCCGACCATCGTGTTCCTCCAGTCCGGCTACAACGTGTATTCGTTGCAGCAGGCTGCCCGGCGCTCCTGGCGCATCGGCCAGAAGCAGCCGGTGCGCGTGATCTACCTCGGCTACGCCAACTCCTCGCAGATGACCTGCCTGGGGCTGATGGCCCGGAAGATCATGGTGTCGCAGAGCACGTCGGGCGACGTGCCCGAGTCGGGCCTGGATGTTCTGAACCAGGATGGCGATTCCGTCGAGGTCGCCCTGGCCCGGCAGCTTGTCACGGCCTGATCCATGTACCCATGCCGGCGGCCCCTCGGGGTCGCCGGCTTCTTTCCATGGCCCTTCGGGGCCGTTTTTCTTGGGCGTATGACAGTTCATGGCGCCGCCCGCCATGTATTCGGGCGGGCGTCAGTGCGTTTTGTTTGCTGCCCGCAGGCCAAGCGGCGGCGATGGTGAGCGCTCCGTGTTCCAGGGAAGCGCCCTCCATGCAACCATCCATCCGCGCTGTTCACCGCCTGGCCCTCGTCGCTGGCTTGCTGGCCGGCAGCCTCTTGGCCGCCGGCTGCGCCACGACCGCCGCACCGTCTGCGTCAGCGGTGCCGGCCGCATCGCCAACCGCCGTCGCGCCGGAGCCGGGTTTCGTTCCGGTGGCCCGCTACGGACGCTACACCCTGGTCGAGCTGGTGCCGGAACCTGCGCAGCGGGATCTCTTGCAGCAGGCGGTGGAGGTCTCGATTCCGCCCATGCTCGATGCCAGCGTGGGCGATGCCATGCGCCATGTGCTCCTGCGCTCCGGCTACCGGCTCTGCGATGCGGCCGAGGCCGCATCGCTCTACGCGCTGCCGCTGCCCGCCGCACACCTGCGCCTGGGCCCGCTGATGCTGCGCGATGCCTTGCTGACCCTTGCCGGCCCCGCCTGGGAGCTGTCGGTCGATGACTTGACCCGCCAGGTCTGCTTCAGCCGGCGCGGTGCTCCCACCTTCCTTTCCGCCAACCCGCCCGGCACCGCCACGCCCGTGCCGGACGCCGACCGGCCCGAGGAGATGCAGCCATGACCTTTCCCCAAGCGCCATCCGAGCGCAATTCCTGCACGCGCTGGCTCAAGATCGCCGCGGCCTTCTGGCTGCTGCTCATCAGTGCCGTGGCACTCATCAACAGCGTCGGCCTGTCGCGGCTCGCCGAACGGACCCAGAGCACCGCACAGGATGCGCAGGTCAATGCGCTGGTCCTGCGCGTGGCCGATCTCGAACAACAGGCCGATGCGGACAAGCGCCGGCCGGCGCCGATCAGCCAGGCCGAATTCGCCACCGCGCGGCAGGCGCTGGACGAGCGGATGACGCGCCTCGAAGAGGCCGACGAGGCGAGGGCCTTTGCCGTCGACCTGCAGACGCTGCAGACGCGCGTGAACGGAATCGATACCCGCCTGGAGAAGACCCGGCAGGTGGCATCCGCCGCTCGCCCGCGCGCTCCGGTTGCGACGAAGCCCAAGGTGCCGGAGCCGCCATTCCGGGTGCTCGGCGTGGAGCTACGGGGAGGCGAGCGCTTTCTGTCGATCACCTCCACCGCTGCGGCCTCGCTCGCGGGCGCCCGGCTGCTGCGCGAGGGCGATGCCGAGGGCGGTTGGCAACTGCAATCCATCGAGGCGCAGGCGGGCGTATTCCAGGTAAATGGCCAGACGCAGCGCGTTGCGGTGCCGTAGGAGGTCGCCATGATCCTGCGGTCGTCGCTCGCTGCCGTCGTTCTGTTCGCCGCTTTCGGCGCATCCGCCCAGCCGGCCCCGGTGACGAACTCGCGCATGGTGCCCGCCCAGGTGCAGCCGGGCACTGATGCCGCGCTCGACGAGAGGCAGGCGCGGGAGTGGGGGCTTCAGCCCGAGGAGTGGGCGCGTTACCGGCAGCTGATGCAGGGGCCGCTCGGGGTCTATTCGCCCCAGCTCGATCCGCTCACGGCGCTGGGCATCGAGGCCCGCAGCGAGGAGGAGCGCAGGCGCTACGCGGAGTTGCAGGTGCAGGCCGAGGCCCGGCGCGTCGGCAAGGCGCTGGCCTACCAGCGCGCCTACGACGCGGCGTGGCAGCGCCTGTTTCCCGGCCAGCCGCGCGTGAGCCTGCCCGGCGCCAAGGCGCAGGGTGCCGGCAACACCGGCTCCGGGCGCCTGGCGGTCTTCGTCAAGGCCGACTGCGCACCGTGCGCGCAGCGCGTGCAGCAGTTGCAGGCGGCCGGCACGGCCTTCGATCTCTACATGGTCGGCAGCCGTCAGGACGACGCGCGCATCCGGCAGTGGGCCACCCAGGCGGGCATCGACCCGGCCAGGGTGCGCGCTCGCACCATCACGCTCAACCACGATGCGGGGCGCTGGCTGTCGCTCGGCCTCCCCGGCGATCTGCCGGCCGTGGTGCGCGAGGTGAACGGCCAATGGCAGCGGCAATAGGTACTCCGGGCCGGGAGCGTCGGCCATCCCGCGTCGCCATCCGCTGTACCGGCGCCGTGCTGCTGCTCGCCACCGGCGGCTGGGCGTTGGCCGCCCTGGCGCGGGAAGTGCCGCCGCCGGCCTATCAACTGGCGGCGCATCGTGCAGACGTGCCGGCGGCGGTGCTGTACGCGGTGGCCTTGCAGGAGAGCGGCGCCATGCTGCGCGGGCGCCTGATCCCCTGGCCGTGGTCGCTCAACGTCGCCGGCACGCCGCAGCGCTATGCCACCCGCGCCGAGGCCTGCGCGGGGCTGCACCGTGCGCTCGCCCACACGCCGGCCAATCGCATCGACGCCGGTCTCGGCCAGGTCAATCTCGGCTACCACGCGCATCGCTACACGCAGCCCTGCGAGCTGCTGGACCCGTACCGCAATCTCGCCGTCGCCGCGGAAATCCTGCGCGAACAGCACACGCCGGGCGAGGACTGGCTGCTTGCCATCGGCCGCTACCACCGGCCCGCCGGCGGGGCACCCGCAGCGCGCTACCGGCGCAGTGTGCATCGGCACCTGACCCGCGTGATCGACCCCGGCGTTCCCGTTCCAACCCTCCAGGCCACCACGCCATGAACCACACCGTCCTCATCGCCGCCATCGGGCTGCTGTCCACGACCACCGTCTTCGCCCAGACCGTCTCCGCGCCGCTGATCGTCGTCGAAGACCGCGGCGGCGACTCCGCGCTGCCGTACTACCAGTCGCTGAATCCTCAGCCGGATCAGGCCACGCCGCCGGCCCCGATGCCAGCCCTTCGCGCGGGCAACGCGGCCGACGCCGAAGCCGCCATGCTGCCGGTGCGCTCGACGCAACTGTCGCCGGGCGAGGTGCAGCGCCGCGTCATCCGGGCGCCGGGCCTGACGGCGCTGTTCCTGATCGGCGACGACGAGCGTTCGCGCGCCTGGCTGCGGCAGCGGCAGGCGGCGCTGCGAGAGCTGCAGGCCGTGGGCCTGGTGGTCAACGTGGAGTCGATGGCCGCGCTGACGGCGCTGCGTAGGCTGGCGCCCGGCCTGATCCTGTCGCCGGCCTCCGGCGACGACCTGGCCCAGCGCCTGGGCCTGCGCCACTACCCGGTGCTCATCACGTCCACCGGCATCGAGCAGTAGGTGCGCAAATGGCCCAACCGCATGCGGTCGAGGTGCTGCTGCGGCCAGCGGTGGAGCTTCATACCGTGGCGGTCTGCACCGGCGCCGCGATTCTGTGCCTGGTGGCACCGTGGTCGCTCGCGCTGAATCCGCTGCTCGGCCTGGGCTCGGCGCTGGCCTTCCTGACCTTCGGCGCGATTCGCCTGCGCGATGCCTGGGCGATCCTGCGCTATCGCCGCAACATCCGCCGCCTGCCGCGCTACGTGATGACCAGCCGCGACGTGCCGGTGAGTCAGCAACGGCTGTTCGTCGGCCGGGGCTTTCGCTGGGAGCAGCGGCACACACACCGGCTGATGCAGACCTACCGGCCGGAGTTCCGCCGCTATGTCGAGCCGACGGCGATCTACCGGGCCGCCCGGCGGCTGGAGGAGCGGCTTGAGTTCGCGCCGTTTCCCGTCTCGACGCTGGCGCGCGCGCTGGCCTGGGACAGCCCGCTCAACCCGGCGCGGCCGCTGCCGCCGGTCGGCGGACTGCCGCGCCTGCATGGCATCGAGCCGGCCGAGGTCGATGTCACGCTGCCGCTGGGCGAGCGCGTCGGCCACACCCTGGTGCTGGGCACCACGCGCGTGGGCAAGACGCGGCTGGCCGAGCTGTTCATCACGCAAGACATCCGCCGCAAGGTCCGCGGCGAGCACGAGGTGGTGATCGTCTTCGATCCCAAGGGCGATGCGGACCTGTTGAAGCGCATGTACGTCGAGGCCAAGCGTGCCGGGCGCGAAGGCGAGTTCTACGTCTTCCATCTGGGCTGGCCGGACATCTCGGCGCGCTACAACGCTGTGGGCCGGTTCGGGCGGATCTCCGAGGTGGCCACGCGCATCGCCGGACAGCTCTCGGGCGAAGGCAACAGCGCCGCGTTCCGCGAGTTCGCCTGGCGCTTCGTCAACATCATCGCGCGCGCCCTGGTCGAGCTGGGGCAGCGGCCGGACTACCTGCTGATCCAGCGCCACGTCATCAACATCGACGCGCTGTTCATCGAGTACGCCCAGCACTACTTCGCCAAGAACGAGCCGAAGGCTTGGGAGGTCATCGTCCAGCTCGAAGGCAAGCTGAACGACAAGAACATCCCGCGCAACATGATCGGGCGCGAGAAGCGCGTGGTGGCCCTCGAACAGTACCTGTCCCAAGTGCGCATCTATGACCCGGTGCTCGATGGCCTGCGCAGCGCCGTGCGCTACGACCGGACGTACTTCGACAAGATCGTCGCTTCGCTGCTGCCGCTGCTGGAGAAGCTCACCACCGGCAAGATCGCGCAACTGCTCGCACCGAACTATTCCGACCTGTCCGACCCGCGGCCGATCTTCGACTGGATGCAGGTCATCCGCAAACGCGCGGTGGTCTACGTGGGGCTGGATGCGCTGTCCGACGCCGAAGTCGCGGCGGCGGTGGGCAACTCGATGTTCAGCGATCTGGTCTCGGTCGCCGGCCACATCTACAAGTTCGGCATCGACGACGGGCTGCCCGGCGCAGCGGTGGGCGCCAAGATTCCAATCAACGTCCACGCCGACGAATTCAACGAACTCATGGGCGACGAGTTCATTCCGATGGTCAACAAGGGCGGCGGTGCCGGCGTGCAGGTGACGGCCTACACGCAGACCTTGAGCGACATCGAGGCGCGCATCGGCAACCGCGCCAAGGCCGGCCAGGTGGTCGGCAACTTCAACAACCTGTTCATGCTGCGCGTGCGCGAGACCGCCACCGCCGAACTGCTGACGCGACAACTGCCCAAGGTCGAGGTGTACGCCACCGCACTGATGAGCGGCGCCACCGACAGCTCCGACCCGCACGGCAATACCGCGTTCACGTCCAACACCCAGGACCGCATCAGCAGCAACAGCGTGCCGTTGATCGAGCCCGCGCATGTGGTGGCGCTGCCCAAGGGTCAGTGCTTCGCGCTGACCGAGGGCGGCAACATTTGGAAAGTCCGCATGCCGCTGCCGGCACCCGACCCCGACGAAGCCATGCCGAAGGATCTGCAGGAGCTGGCCGGCTACATGCGGCAGCACTACGTCGAGGCAGGAGACTGGTGGGAGAACCAAGGCATCCCCGGCCTGCAGGACAAGGCGCTGCCCGACGACCTGCTGGACGACTTCAAGCAGATGGCCGCGGCCGAAGAGGCCGAAGCATGAGCGATCCGGCCGTCGCGGCCCAGCGCCAGCAGCAACGACAGCAAGGCCTGATCGCCGGCCTGGTCACGCTGCCGTTCCGCTTGTTCGGCGTGCTGTGCGGCGCGCTGCTGCTGTGCATCCTGATCGAATGCGTCGGCATGCACTTCTTCTGGCCCGAGCAGGGCTGGCGCCACGCGCAGGGCATGCTGCACTACGAGCTGGATCAGCTCTCCACGCATTTCACCCGCAGCGCGCTGGTGCAGGAGCCGGGGCGCACCGCGCACCGGCTGGTCGAGCAGGGCTACGACTGGCTGTTCGTGAAGAGCGGTCTGCTGGACTGGATACGCGACGCCTCGGCGCAGGCCAGCGCCGGCAGCCATCGCCCGACCAAGGATTTCCGCCACTACATCGGCTTGGTCTACGTGAACGTGGAGAGCTACCTCATCGCGGCGGCCTACACGACGCTGGTCTTCCTCGTGCGGCTGCTGGTGCTGTGCCTGACCCTGCCGCTGTTCCTGATGGCCGCCTTCGTCGGCCTCGTGGACGGGTTGGTGCGCCGGGACATCCGCCGCTTCGGCGCGGGACGCGAGTCGGGGTTCATCTATCACCGCGCCAGGGCCAGCCTGATCCCGCTGGCCGTGCTGCCGTGGGTGACTTACCTGGCACTGCCGGTCAGCGTGAACCCGCTGCTGATCCTGCTGCCCAGCGCCGCACTGCTCGGCGTGGCGGTGTGCATTGCGGCGGCGACGTTCAAGAAGTACCTGTAGATCACTCCGGCTGTAGCAATTTAAAATTGCGGGGTTGCTTGCCTTCTTCGTTCAGACAGGCTCGCGCTTCGACAATCACGGTTGCTGCTGGAATCACAAGGAAGAGCATGACCGCCCTCTATCAACTTGCAGTGCTTGGTTCGCCAACCGATGCCCAGATTTCTGAGGTTGAAGAAGTCGTCGGAACTGCCGTAGGCATGTTCAACTTGCGACTAGGGCATGAAGTTGGATGGGAGGTGCGCCCGGAAGCGTTTAACCCCGACCAACAGCGCTCATCCGCTGCGGTATTTTTCGGAGGCGAGAATCCACCCCTTGCCAATGTGGCGAAGTTGCTGGAACGAGGCATCCCGTTACTGCCGATAGCGTCCGACGTCAATCGAGTTAGCGAAGAGATCCCTGAATTACTGCGACCTCTCAACTGCTTAGCCTATACGGCCAACGGACCACAGCGTGTCGCGACCGCTTTACTTGAGTGTGCGGGATTACTACCTCGCCAGCGTCGAGTATTTGTAAGCTACCGCCGCGGCGAAGCCCGTGATGCAGCCTTACAACTCTTCGATGCCTTGTCCGCTCGGCTATTCGATGTGTTTCTCGATACACATGGGATTCCACCTGCGGAAGATTTTCAGACGATGCTGTGGCATCGCCTTTGCGATTCCGACGTTCTTGTCATGCTTGACACACCAGGCTACTTTGAAAGCCGATGGACAAGCGCAGAGTTCGGACGCGCTCTGGCGAAAGGCATTAGCGTCTTACGGGTTGGCTGGCCAGACTGCACGCCATCTGCGCGAACAGCCACCGCCAGTCGCGCAGAATTGTTGCCCGAAGAAGTGGATGCGGCCACAGGACGCCTCGCAGACAGCGCTGTGGAGCGAATCTGTCTACAGCTCGAAGAAGTTCGCAGCCAAAGCCATGCGGTCCGTTCCGTCAATCTAGTGAGCAATTTGCGCAACGCTATTCAAACGATTGGCGGCCAACTTGTCGGCGTTGGACCGAACAAGGCGGTCTATATCCGACTACCGGATGGCCGGAATGTCGTCGTCTACCCAACAGTTGGTGTCCCCACGTCGACCACGTTGCATGACGCATCCACCAATTCGCCAGATCAATCGGTTGCCGTCGTTTACGATCATGTTGGCTTGCATCCCCGATGGCTGGGGCATTTGGACTGGCTGGGCCAGCATATCCACTCTGCGCGGTGGGTCAAAGCCAGCGAGGCTGGGTGGCAATTTGCGGACTGGGAGGTCTGAATCGTGAGCGCAATCTTCCTTTCAGCCAGTGTCCCACTTGTCGGCCGCGGCTCGTATCACGAGACCGCCAATCCATTCCTCATCCAGTGCGCTGTGAGGGAACTGGTCATAGCCGTCATCCGTCAGCACAAGATTGTGTGGGGAGGCCATCCCGCTATTACGCCCATGATCTGGAGCATTTGTGAGGATTTGGGTGTCGATTATTCTGGGTCCGTGGTTCTGTATCAGAGCACGTTCTTCAAGGACCGTTACCCGGAAGAAAACGACCGTTTTCACAATGTAGTCTTCACCAACGCAGTTGCCGGCGACAGGGATGCGAGCCTGCTGCTAATGCGGGAAGAAATGCTGTCGCGCGACGATCTCGTTGCCGCTGTTTTCATCGGCGGCATGGAAGGAGTGGAAGCCGAGCATGAACTCTTCAGGCAATTCCACCCCGCCGCCAAAGTTCTGCCCGTGCCATCGCCAGGCGGGGCAGCCCTGAACTTGGCCAAAGATCAAGGTTATTTCACCGACGTGGATCTTGGTGATATTGACTTTGCGCAACTCTTTCACACGCACCTCGCATTGAACATTCAAGGCGCAGCGAGCTGAATCTCCTCTGCCGATTCACACGAGCCAACGAAGGATTCGCCATGCCACGGAAAGTCTTCTATAGCTTCCACTATCAACGCGACAGTTGGCGCGCTTCCAAGATACGGAATATCGGTGTTGTTGAGGGCAACCAGCCCGCAAGCGATAACAAATGGGAAGAAGTGAAGCGAGGTGGCGAGGCCGCAATCAAGCGATGGATTGACGATCAACTGCAAGGACGGACGTGCGCAATTGTTCTGGTCGGCGCCGAAACGGCGAATCGCCCCTGGATTCGATATGAAATTGAGCAGTCATGGAATAGTGGCAAGGGACTCTTGGGAATACGAGTCCATAAGCTGCTGGACCATAACCAGCAACCATCAGTTGCCGGGGCCAATCCGTTTGACGCATTTACCTTGAACGACGGTAGAAAGCTATCCACCGTCGTCCGCATGTACGATCCACCGGGGGCCACCAGCAGCGCGGCCTATAACCACATCAGTGACAACCTATCGGGCTGGATTGAAGCGGCGATCGCTGCTCGCTAAGCAGCCCAGCCTCTCGTCAAAACAGCGACCCAGTGCTCATGGGGTGCCCATATAGTTCCGAGATTTGCTTCTGGAACTGGGTCTGTCCTCCGTAGCTAGGATGCCTCACGCAAATCACGGGTACGGAATCCGTGATGCGATGAGCCGCAGCGGCGGCATCGTTACCGATGGCGACGATACGCGAGGGGCGTAGCAAGACAATGAGCTGTTGGAGAAGTTCTTCGCCGGCTCGCCTCTCACGCGCGTTGTGCTGCCGGTTGGTGAAAGGATCTCCTGATTCATGCGGATGCAGAGGGAAAACGTTCCAGAGAAAGATGCGAGCATCAATATGTTCCAGCATGCCCCATATGACCGCGGCGGTTCGTTCGGCCACAGCACTGCCTATCGTCGGCCGCTCGGCGACCTGGTCGAGATTCCAACGCCTAGCGTGCTGGCTTATGTGAACGTCGTCGGTCAGGGCTAACCCAGTGCGGCGTCCTCCGCGGTATCCGAGGTCTCGTCCGATCCATATCGCGTCTACGGGTTCCTCGGTTGCACGACGCAACATGGCGGACAGTGCAGCGGCACGGCGACGTGGTGCGTCGCGTCTATCATGAACTTCACAACAATCCGAATACGGATTGAAGCAGTCTTCGAACTGCAGCGAAGCAACTGCATCAACGAACGGGTGGATCTTCATTTTTCAGACTCAAGTGGCATGTATTTGATGGTGCGTTGTTCTCGGTTTCCAATGATCCAGCCACCTTGATTTGCCTTGAGCTGGCGAAAGACAGCATAGCCATCCAGGATTGCCTTTTCCCAGAGCTTTAGCGGACATTTCTCCACTTCGTAACCACTCACGAACTCACCAATGGTCTTGAGAAACCCAAGTGAGACCTTTTCCTGGTTCTCGAAGAAATTCAGCTCCTTGGCCCTGGAGAAAATCCACGCTGAAAGCCCTTCCTCCACGACGATGGCCCGACCACTGTCCTGCTCTTCATCGTATTTCGGATTGCTCTTTCGCTTGTGCTTGATCAATGCCCGCATCACAGGCGACCAGTGCAGGATTGCGGCATAAGCAAAGTGGAAGACATCATGGAACCGGTAGCCATCGCGATCGGCAATGTTGTCCGTCAGAGGGTCTCCGATGAATACACCCTTCCATTGGAGATAACTCTTGCCGCTGCCTCGCTGATTGACCCGGATTTTGAAATCCCTGGGCAGTTGTTCCTCAATTCCAAACTCACTGTCGAAATCAAGGCCAGCCAGGTCTTCTGCCTGCGGCTCCAAGAATGCGCCGCGAGCTTTCCGGAGATTTCCGCGAGCCACCTCCGAAAACGCAAGCTCGGCCGCGTGGATTGCATCCAGATAGGCCCGTGCGAAAGCAATCAAGTCTGCACGTGCAGGCGTGCTTCCCAGTAGGGCCGCCGCTGACTGCCCCAAACGCACCAAGGTGGCATCCAACGAAGCAGTCACGGCGACGGGCACAGCGATATAGGCTAACGCACCTTCGGTGATGTCACTTGCAGCGCCCACATTCTTAAAGTTTCCGTGGTTCGCAGCTTCCGCGAAGATCTCTTCAAGAGGAATCTGCAGGCGCCTGCAGATTGCGGCCAAATACCAGAGGGTGTCGCCAAACTCCTCTTCTGCTGCCTTCTTGAAACCAGGGTAAGCCGTTCTCTCTCGAACATTTTTCTTGGCCGTAGCCATTATTCCGCCGACTTCTCCGTATAGACCTTGGAGGACAGGGTTGAAGTCATTCGGGTTGAGTACGTCTGTGGCTGCAATTTCCGCAGCGTAATCCGAGAGCAAGAGGGAGCCTTCCTTTTTCATCGGTCACCTACGAAGAGTCAGCCATTCGAATGGAGCGCCCTGATAACCGCTCACGTTAAAGCTGCGAATCCATTGCTCAAGGTTCGCAATCAGTTGCGCATCGTCAAAGGTGGTTAGGCCTCTTCCTGTTTTGCATAGAGGCCGATCTTGCTGGTCCTTCAGTTCCTCGGGAAACTCCGGACCCTCTCCCCCGAAATACACAAAATCATTACTGATCAGAACCCTATTGACGCCCGTATCACGGGCGACATGGTCCGGGTTGAGCGTGCCATTGAGGCGGGAGTGAAATGAGTCTCGCTGCTGCCAGGCAGCTCCAGGCACGGCCCTGAAGTAGATGTTGTCTCCGCAACTTTGCTTCCGACTTCCATTGCGGTACGGCTTCTTGTATTCAAACCGTGGATCTGCGCCGTATTCGTCAAATGTCATCGCCTCGGTAACGCGCATCGCGTACACGAGACGCCCGCCACGTCGGACAGTTCTATCATTGCTGCCACTGCCGACCACCCAATCACCGATGTCAGCGGATCGGCGGATATTGGGTTTGCAGGTCGCAAGCGTGCAGTAGCCATAGAAAGGATTGGGTGCGAAACCACTGTCGTATCGCACCACATAGGAGTGAATGCGAGCCATCAGCAGGGATGCCGCATGAGTGGAACCGGGTCGCAGGCGCCGCCGTCAGGCTTTTCCCACGAGTCCTTCCCATTGATCGCGTCAATGATTGCATCGCCGTTCCACCCAACCAAGGCGTCGGCATACTCTTTCAGGGCATCCGGGAGGTCGCATTCCTTCTCACCATGCTCCCAAACACCAACAATGCGCTTGCCCTGTTTGGCCGCATACTCAATTTCCCAGTTCACCCAGTCGCTGTTCTTGGTCTGGGGGGAGACGTAGCAAATGAACACTCCGGCCCAGTTGATCGCAGGGGCAAGGATCTGCGTCTTTATGTAGTGCTCATCGGAAGCATTGTTGAACTTTCCTGTATGGATGGAGGAATCCCTGATTTCCATCCCATTTGGAGCCAACAGATCCTTGAGCTTTTGGAGCCCGTGATCGTCCTTATGGACATGGCTGATAAACACATTCCTTTTCTCTGTCACCTGTCACCTCCAAGGTTTTCATATGATCTGAAGATCGCAGCCGATTCAGCCAAAAGGTCGATGACAGAACGCTCGACCACGTAGCGTGCCGGATTCTCGCCAACCGCCAGCGCCTCAAAATGCGCCTCGCCACAGGCGATTTTTGCGCGCTCCTTGTTGCGCAGGTCGTCAGTGAACAGGCTGCCCTTGGTCTCCACCACGAAGTAAAGACGCTGCGCGCCGTCTTCCTCCACCAGCACGGCCCAGTCGGGGTTGTAGCTGCCCAGTGGCGTGGGCACCTTGAACCAGCCGGGCAGCTTGGCGTAGAGCTTAATGGCGTCGTTCTTCTCAAGCGCATCGGCAAAGTCGCGCTCGGTTGTCGAGTCATAGACCACGTGCTCGTAGATGGACTTTTCAGTGTCCATCAGCATGTCCTTGAGATAGCCGGTCAGCTCCTCCTGATCGAACAGTTCCTGGGCATAGAAATGTTCGTCGCCCAGCTTTTGGTACTTGATGCCATCCACCAGCGCCAGGCGCTTGCAGCGGTTGATGGTCTCGGCGGTCAGCTCGATGAACTGCTGCGGGTTGCGCTTGAAGTCGTCCAGCCGCCCGCTGCCGCTCAGGATGGTGGCGATGCTCCGGCGGGTGAGTTGGGTGCGATCCTGGAGGTCGGTGAGCAGGTCCGGCAGCTCGACGTCCGTCTCGTCCAGGACGACAGTTGCCGCGCCCGCTTTCTCCGTGGCCTCCACCCCTGCCTTGCCGATGGCGATGTCGGCCTTGCGCCATTGCAGCCGGGCCTTGGGGATGGCCGGGGCTTGTCGAAGCGAATCGATGCAGTTCTGGATCAGCTTGTCATTATCGAACTGCACCCGATAGGTCGTCTTGTGCTTGATGCGATCCCACAGCTCCTTGAACTCGGGGCTGAGATAGACGCCCTTGCGCACGGCAACCTGCTTGCGCTCGTCGGCGTTCTTGATTTCCAGACGGCCCGACACCTTGCGCAGCACCTCGGCGATTTGACTGCGCTGCGCGTCGAACTCCGCAGGTAGCGCCAGGGTTCCATCCTTTAACGCCGTCTTCAGCGAGTCCTGCACCTTGCCCTTGGCGTCGATGTGTCCCGCAGCCTTCAAGTGCTCCCATAGCACCTTCGACTGTTCGACACCCAGGGGCACGGTTTGGCCATCGGCCGCCGTCACGGCGATAGCAGCGAACTGGTGTTGCTCGACGATGCCAAAGCGGATGCCGGTGTCGGCCTCTATCTCCTTCTGCAGGTTCTCGGCGAACTGCTCGTAGTTCTCGGTGGCGATCACGGTCAGGGTGTTGACCTCGAAGCCCCGCACACGCTCACCGTGCTGATTCACGCACAAACGCAATCCGCGGCCGATGGTCTGACGACGTTCGCGCTCGGTCTGAATGTCGCGCAGGGTGCAAATCTGGAAGACGTTGGGGTTGTCCCAGCCTTCCTTCAGGGCCGAATGGGAGAAAATGAACTTGAGCGATGTGTCGAAGGACAGCAGCTTTTCCTTCTCCTTCATGATCAGGTTGTAGGCGCGCTCGGCATTCTCGCGGTTGCCCGCATTGTTCTCTGCGGTATCTGTCCAGCCACCTTTCTTGTCGATGGAGAAGTAGCCGTTGTGTACTTCCTCTGCAGCGGAGTCCAGGTCGATCTCGGCGAAGAGGCTCTGGTAGGCCGGCAGCTTGGCGGCACGCCGATACTCCTTTTCAAAGATGCGGGCGTAGTCACCTTTGACCGTATTGCCGTCCGCGTCGTACTGGCGGTACCTGTCCACCGCATCGATGAAAAAAAGCGATAGAACCTTGATACCCAGCGGCCGCAGGCGCTTTTCCTTGTCCAGATGCTCGCGAATCGTGCGACGGATCATTTCGCGTTGCACGGCCAGCGCATCCACGTCACCGTGGGCTTGGCCCGGCTTCAAGAAAACTTCTCCACCGGGGTAACGCAGCTCCATGAACTCGTCGCCCCTGGCCGTGTTGATCTCGCCGACGCGAAAATCGGCATAGATCGGACGCTTGGCAAGCTGCTCCAGGTCGTCACCATCGGATACGACGAGCTCCTGCCGCTTCACACCGCTGGCGGTGGCCACATCCAGTTCGACCCTGGCACTGATGGTCCCGCGCTTGTTGGCCACCGATATCAACCGCACGAAGGGTTTGTTGTGCGCATCCTCCACCGTCGCCGAGGCCACCTCGATCTGTTTGACCAGTTTTCGCTCGTAGGCATCGACTGCGTCGAGGCGAAATACCATGTGGTGCTTGTCCACATGGGTCGCGGAATATCGCAGGGTGCAGAGTGGATTCATCGCATCCAGAGCCTCTTTGCCGCGCCCCTCGAGGCCACCATCCACACTCTGGGGTTCGTCCACGATGACGATGGGCCGGGTCGCCTTGATCAGGTCGATGGGCTTCTCTCCGCCGGTCTTCTCGCTGTCCTTGTAGAGGTTGTTGACGTCCTTCTTGTTGATGGCGCCCACTGTCACCACCATGACTTGGATGTTCGAGCTGGTGGCAAAGTTGCGCACCTGCCCGAGCTTGTTGGAGTCGTAGAGGAAGTAGTCGAAGGGCACCCCGGCGTAGAGTCCCTTGAAGTGGTCTTCGGTGATCTGCAGGGTCTTGTAGACGCCTTCCTTGATCGCGACCGACGGCACCACGATGACGAACTTGGTGAAGCCGTAGCGCTTGTTCAGCTCGAAGATCGTGCGCAGGTAGACGTAGGTCTTGCCGGTGCCGGTTTCCATTTCCACGGTGAAGTCGCCGGAAGTCAGCGCGCCGGAGGGCGGCAGGCCACCACGCAACTGGATGTCCGCCAGATTCCTGAGAAGCTCGTCGTCAAGCAGGGTCAGTCGGTTGCCAACGCCCAGATCCGACTCGGCCATGCCCAGCGTCATTTGCTCAGGCTGGGTCCCGGGAAACAGGTCCGATCCCACCGGCATCGGCGCCTTCATCGTCACCGTGAACTCGGTGCGGCACACCTCCTGGCCACGGAACAGGTCGCACACGGCCGCAATGGCCTGCATCTGGTAGTCGAGGTTGGGCTCGAAGTGAAGTTTCATGGCGTACCTCCCTGTACGCCACCCTGCGGGCAGCCTTCGGCTGTGCAAAACGGCTGTCCTGCCGTTTTGTCATGCGTACCTCCCTGTACGCCACCCTGCGGGCGCACTGGCGCGCGTGCAAATTCCCTATCCTGATAATTTGTCATAGCGGCACCATCACAGACTGCGCACGTTCTGGATGCCGTGCTGCTCCAGAATGGCGGCGAGGTTGGTCTTGGCGACATCGTTTTCAAAGGCGCTGTCGCGGAACACGCAGGTCGTGTCACCGGCGGGCGCCAGTTCCTTGTGCCAGTCGATGATGCCTTGGGCCAGCGGCTCCACCTGCTTAGCCGTAATCCGCTCGGCAAGGCAGGCCATCAGCACGCCGCCACCCACGGAATGCACCTCACGGCTCGCGATGGTGCGCTGCTCGATGGGCACGCACAGGTCGAGGCCGAGCTTGAGCAACAGCTCAAATAGCAAGTCGGCCTCCGAGCGACCTTCGAGCAAATGATCTTGGTGGTCGAACAACGAGGCTTCCAGATCCGCCGGGTTGGGGTTCCAGGCGCGGATATTGGAGTGGTCCAGCTTGAAGACGCGGAAGCCGATATCGCCGGTAAACAGCGGGTTGTCGGCTTTGATCTTGGTTGCGGCGCGGCGCAGGCGTTCTTTGGTGAGTTCGGCGATGTTGCGGGGCTTGCCGAGTTGATCGCAGAACTCGGCGGCGGCCTTCTGCTCTTTGGTTTCGGGGTCAAGCGGCTCGGGAAGCTGGACCAGCACATATGAGCGCTGCCCGCCATCGACGGCATTCTGAGCCATCACGGAGTGCCCACTGGTACCCGAGCCTGCAAAGAAGTCGAGGACGATTGCGTCCGATCCGCTACCTATCGCTGCAATGGTTTTAAGAAGTTTCGTCGGCTTCGGGTTGCTGAAGTATTCGCCACCCATCAAATCTCGAACTTCGGTGCTGCCGGTCCGGGTGCGCCCGAACCGCTCATCAACCAGTAGCGAGCGCGGCTTTCCGCCGGGTTTCTCGTAATTCTTGGTGTATACATGTCCGTCCTTGAAAACAAGCGAATCCATATTGTTCTTGACCTTGTCCTTTGACCAACGCCAGATGGCATTGGGTCGCGTTTGATCACGGTGCTCCAACTTGTAAATCGTTCCATCAGGTCCAACAAGGTCGTAGTCCATCGAGCTGGAATACTGCAAATTTTGCTTATCAAGGCGCTCCAGCGAGTAGCGACCGTGTTCGTCCTCGTTGTTGTATGTCGTGGTTGCAACTGCATCAGGGTCAAGGCCGACGATGTTGTCAGTCCTCTCGCGCGAGAAACAAACGACATATTCATGATCGACGGCCACTTCACCGCTGTCGTTCGCACCACCAGACTTGCTTTTCCAGATGAATGACGCAATGTGGTTTTCTTCACCAAAGACTTCGCTACAGGCCTTGATCAGATTGTCGATTTCTTTATCGTCGATCGAAATGAAGATCACGCCATCTTTGCGAAGAAGATTTCGCGCCAGCTTCAAGCGCGGATACATCATATTGAGCCAGTCCGTGTGAAAGCGCCCCGACGCTTCGGTGTTCGAACTGATCTTGCGCCCGCCCTCCACCTGCCCGGTCAGTTCCAAATAGTTCTTGATGTTGTCCTGGAAGTTGTCCGGGTACACAAAGTCCTTGCCGGTGTTATAGGGCGGGTCGATATAGATGAGCTTGACCTTGCCGACATAGCTTTTTTGCAGCAGCTTGAGCACTTCGAGGTTGTCGCCCTCGATCATCAGGTTCTGAGTGGTGTCCCAATCCACGCTCTCGTCCGGACAGGGGCGCAGAGTGCCGGTACTCGGTGTCAGCGCCAATTGCCGGGCGCGGCGCTTGCCGTGCCAGTTGAGTCCGTATTTCTCGTCGGCATCGGTGACGGTCTGGTCACCCACCAGCGCCTTGAGCACATCCACATTCACCGCCGTGCCGTTCGGGCCTTCAGTAATGAGCTCCGGGAATAGGGCCTTGAGCTGGTCGATGTTGCCCGCCACCAGATCGGTGGACTGGGCCAGGTGGCTTGCGGCGTCGATGATCTGCATCTGCTTCTCCATCATTTGTTCGATCTTCAAAGCTGTTCGCGTGCTGCAGCCAGTTGGACCAGCACGCGCTTGAGCGCGAGGTTCAGTTCCACCTGCCGCGCCAGTTGTTTTTCTTTGGCCGCCAGCGTGCGCAAACGGGTCGCCTCGGTTTCCAACCGCGCGCATTCCTGCAGAGCATGGCGACGGATTGCGGCCTGCTCGGGGCCGTCGGCCGCTTTGAACATCCCGGTCAGCTTCGCCGCCAACAGCGCCTGCGCGCTATCCATCCACCCCTGATACAAGGCGAAAAGTGAGGATCGTGGCTGGCGAGTCAAGGCGATGGCCTGAACAAATGCGTTCAACGCGTCGAGAGACGGCGCGTCCTCGGGCAACGACATGGACACCATGTCGCTATCCAGCACCACTTTGCTCGCTTCGTTCTGTGCCCAGCGCTTATGTGCCAAAGAGAGCGTCATGCTCTGTCCGGAGTACAGCAGCAACAGCACCGGATAGGGGACCGCACGGTGCACCAGTTCGGCGAGGCGGGCGGCGTTCGCTGGCCTGATTTTGTCTTGCGCGGGCTGGCTTCGCAGCGTCACAGCAAGCACCGCGACCTCTAGATACTCGCGCAACTCGTCGCGGTAGTCAGGCACGCCGACGGTGTTCGGCTTGAGCGCCGCGACCCACTGTATCTCCTCGACGGTATTGGCGATCAGTCGCTTGTCGGCAGCCGTGGGGGCTCCGTTCTCCAGCAGCAGCTTCTTCGGCACGCGCTGATCGACTCGGCAGCCGTCGGGCAGACCAAGCGAGGCGATGAATCCTGGTACGTCCAGCAGCATGGTTCGCGTCACACCCTCGCACGAGCACGCGCCTGGACGCGGGCTTCAAGCACGGCGCGGACATGGGCGTAGAGCTGGGCATTCGCCTGCTCGCGGTCGGCGAGCACCGCAGCGAGCGCATAGGGTTCTTCGCCATCGCGGCCGTTCGACCATGGGCTGTCCTGGCGAGTCACCACCACGAAGACCTTGTTGCCGTTCGTAAGCGCCTGTTTGAATCTCCAGCGAGAAACCTGCAACGTGCCGTTCTTGCGTGCGTCGTTGGACAGCCAGCGACCGTTGCTGCGCTCTCCCATGCCTTGCTCACGGTTCCGACGGAAAGCCTGTGTCACCTCGTCCAGGCCACTTGCTGTAACTACGGAGAACCACAGCTTGCTCATGCGGTAGTCCAGCCGCGTGGTACGGACGGCTGGACTGTGCGCCAGGGCAACCGTTATCTCCCGCGTACGGCGGCCGCCCGCCCAGAAGCTGTCAGGCAGCGGCAGCTCGAAAAAATGGTGTTGGTCGTTGCCGATGCGCTCTTCGGTCAGCAAGGTGACGGTGTGGTCCAACGACCGAAAGAGGGCAGCATCCTCTACACACCCATAGCCGATCAGACGCAGCAGCTTGTCGCGCCCTTCACCGTTGCCGTCGGGGTTGAGCAAGCTCTCGCAGGCTTGCGGCCAGCCGGCATGCGCGCCGATCAACGCACGCAACAGGTTCGGTGTGGCATTCGGCAGTTCGGCCAGGATCCTAGCCGCCTTATGCGCGACGACCGGGGCAGCATAGCTCGTCCCAATGTCCTCGCTGAATCCTGATCCGCCGGCAAAGCCGCCGTTGAGCGAGACCACGCCCAGCCCTGCGTGCCGCGGACGTGCAACCGCCCGCATCAGCGCGACATTGCCGGCATGCTCGACGACATCGGGTTTGATCGCGCCATTGATCGACAAGCCGCATCGCGTAAGCGGAAACGGCTGGTCAGTTCGCGCCAATGGTTGATCCTCAAGGGCGTTCGGATGCCGCTGCGCGTCCCTCGTCGCTTCGTTCTGTGCAATACCGCCTACCGTGAGCGCGTTCAGGGCAGTGGCCGGATCGAGCAAGCGCGCGAAGTCGGCAAGCAGATAGTCGGGATAGCGTTCTCGCGCGTCGGCTGGCAGCTCGGAAAGGTGCAGGTTGCCGGTGGGCACTACGAACAGGACACCGATCTCCCGCGTCAGGCGATCCAGGGTGTAGGCCAAGCCGCGAACGTGGCGCCCGTCATAGACCTTGTTGAGATCGCCATAGCTCAGATTGAAGACACGACACCCGTACTGGCCGTGCAACTCGCGCACAGCCTCCTCCACCGCCTTCTCGACGAACTCGGTCTGGTCGTTGCCGTCGTCATTGAAGACCTTCCCGGAGAACAGCCGGAGCTGCGGGACGAAGCGCCCGTCGCGGATCGCAGCCCCCACGTCCCCATACAGCGCCAAGCCGGCGACAAAAGTTCCGTGCCAGGGCTCATCGTCATGCGGGGTCCGATGGGGAGAAAGGTAGCCTTGTGCATCGCCCACTGCCGGCCCCAGCAAGGGGTGTCCCGGCGTCAGTCCCGAATCGAGTACGGCGACGGACGGAGCGCCGCCATCTGGAGGCAAGACAGCGGGAAACTGGTTGACGTCAGTGAGCAGCAACTGGACGGCAATGCCGAGTCGCGGCGGAAGGTCGACCGTGCGCACGTCGCGATGCCGCAGGACCCGATCCGCTTGCTCTCGCGTACAGCGCATCCGCACCATCAGGAGGGAAGGCTGCGTGAGGCTATCCAGCCGCTCTATGCCGTATTCCTGCAGCCAGCGGGAAAACGCCTCCATGAGCGCCTGGCGTCTGTCTTGCCGCTCCTGGGGCCACAGTTCGACGTCGAGCGTGAAGGACTCCTCGGCGGGAAACCCCTGCTCGCGTAGCGCCGCGCCGGTACGGTCCTGGGACGTCCAATGGTCGAAGTCCTCGATGACAAACAGGAGTTCCTTGCGCGTCACCACGCCGTCGCGGGCGAGTGTGCTGAGACGACTCTCGAACTCTGCGAGACCCTCTTCCGTCGCGAAGGCCAGCACGATGGACTCGTCTTCCTGGCTGACGATCTCAACACCGGGAATCGTGTCGAATGCAGGAACGCTCTTGTCGCCAGCGCGCAGTTGAATCTTAAGGAGCTTTCGGTCATCGAAACCACCTAGATCTTCGGCGTCGATTCGCCCTCGCGCCACGACGAGCTTCTGCGCCAACATCGCGCCATGCGCTCGGGGGTCGGCCGGCGGCCGAACACCGGGATGTCGTCTTGGATGCCGTTCAGTCGACGGTGCCTCTCGCTGCAGGCGCAGGTGCTCGTAAGCCACAGTCTCTTACCCCCCCAACTCAGCTCTTATGGCGGTATTCGCGAGCCAGCGCGGTATCGATGTGGGCCTTCTCAAGGAACTCCCGTCCGGACAGGATCATTTCCTTCACCGCCCGGCGCAGTACGCGCTCGATATCGGCATGGGACATTCCTTTGAACTGCGAGGCAACCTGGCCGTCGTCCGCCTCGAAATTTCGTCGAATGCCGGACAGCTTCAATGACAGCAGGCGTTTGATCTGCTCCAGACTGGGCAGCTCGAAACGCAAGATCTCGTCGAAACGCCGCCACACCGCCTTGTCCAGCAGGGACTCGTAGTTGGTCGTGGCGATGAGGATGCTCTCCCCACGGTAGCCGTCCATCATCTGCAGGACTGCGTTCACGGAGCGCTTCAGCTCGCCGTGATCGGCGCTGTCGCCACGATCCTTGGTCAGCGCATCGAATTCGTCGAAGAGCGCCACCACCGGCTGACTCGCCACGTAGTCGAACACTTTGCGCAGATTGGCCGCCGTCTCACCCAGGAAGGACGAAATAAGCGAATCGAGCCGGACCAGAACCAGGGGCATCGACAAGCTGTGCGCGATGACCTCCGCAGCCAGCGTCTTGCCGCAACCCGGCGGCCCACAAAACAAGAGCTTCTGCGCGGGATGCATCCCAAAGGATCGCAACACATCGGCACGGTTGTGCTCCATCAGAATCTCATCCAGCGCCGACTTCGTAGCGTCAGAGAGGATGATGTCCTTTTCCTCTCGAATCACGGCACGCTCTTCGAGCAGCGCCAGACCATTGTCCTTGTTCGTGGGCAGATTGGTCACGGCATGCAGCCTGCGGGAGCCAGGACCGGGTTTGGCCTGATCGCCGTAGAGCAGGTGCTCGAGATCGTTGGCGAGCAGATGATGGTTCTTCTCGCGCTCTTCCTTGATGACCGCTTCGGAGGCGGAACGGAATCTGGCGAGATCCCCTTGTACGCCGGATTTGATCAGTTGCCTGAGCAATTTTCCGCTAGCCATAAATGTCCCCTAGATTCTTCAACGCATGCTCTCGGTAAGTTTCCTGTTCACTCTTGGGACAGCACTACCATGAATGCCAACACTTCAAAGTCATTGCTTCCGGCGAACTCGCCTTTGATGGCATGCGTGCCGCCCGGCGAAAACAGACTGGCCACTGCGCGTTCCTCGTTCTTGCCGACAACCGACGCTACGCTTGCTGCGAGCAGCTTTTGCGCATGGCGCATGTCTTCGCCGTGCTTGGTGGCCTTGTCGAAGCGGGCGCAGGCGCCAGCGTCGGGCAGGTCACGACCCAGCGCCAGGCGCTTGAGCCGGTCGAGAATGCGTTTGGCCTGGGTGTAGTGCAGCAACACGGCACCGTCGTCGCCGACGTGGACGAGGTAATGGGGTGCCAAGGGGTAGTCCGATTCCTTGGCTTTGTGTGCCGCCGGGCCCTCGGCGCGCAGGCAGAAGATGACCCCGGGCGGGATATCGGCATCGATGCTGGTGGTGACGGCGTAGGCGCCCAGCGGCTGGTTGTCCAGTTTGCCGGGATGCGCCTTGAGGTGCTGGGCCAAATCGATGCGGAAGTCGGTGAGCGTCAGGTCGGTAATTGATACGCCGGTGGACAGGTCTTCCAGGTCGATTACCGTGTCCTGCAACTTGAGCAGCTGCTTGCGCCGGTACTCCAGATCGTTCATCGGGTTGCCGGACTGTTGCTCGATGAGGTTTTCCTCACCGGTGGCGGAGACGTCGAGTAGCACCATGCGGCCGCTGACACGCTGTTCCAGATTGATGTATTCCTCCAGCTCCATGTTGGGCCAGAAGTTAACCAACTGGATGCGTTCGTTGGGGGAGCCGATGCGGTCGATCCGGCCGAAGCGCTGGATGATGCGCACCGGGTTCCAGTGGATGTCGTAGTTGATCAGCCAGTCGCAGTCCTGCAGGTTCTGGCCTTCGGAAATACAGTCGGTGGCGAAGAGCAGGTCCAGCTCGCCCTCGTCGGCCAAATCCGCCGGCCGCTCCTTGGAGCGCGGCGAGAACGCCGTAAGGATGGACGCCAAGTCCTTGCGCAGATGTGGCAGCGTGCTCTGATTTCGGCCCGCACCGGTAACGAGCGCCGACTCGATGCCGAGCGTGGCCTTCGCCCACGGCGCCAGTTGCGCGTAGAGGTATTCGGCGGTGTCCGCGAAGGCGGTGAAGACGATGAACTTGCGGTTGCCGGCATTGATCGGGTTGCAGCATTTGTCCTCGATCATGTTGCGCAAGGCGGCCAGCTTGGCGTCCCGAGCAGCATCGACCTGCTTGGCTGCGGCCAGCAGGGTGGCCAGACGGTTACGGTCTTCGATCAGGTCTTGTTTCCAACGGATGAGGTCGACGTCGCTGAGCAGTACCTTGACCTTGCGCCCGACCAGCAAGGTCTCGAAGGCGGGGTCATCGATGTCGACGTCGGCGATGTCGATTTCCTCGATGTCGGAAGCAGAAACCTCGATGCGTGCGAGCGTGGTCTCCACGTCGCGAAGCTGGCGCTCGACGGTCAAGGTGAACGAGGACACCGCGCTTTCCATGCGCTTGAGCACGTTGACTCGCAGCAGGTGGATCAGGCTCTCTTCGCGGTCCACCTGGCGGAAGAAGCTTTCGCCCCCGCGGATCTGGGTGCTGTACTTTGCGTCGTATGCGGCTTGTTTGTGGGGCAGGACGTAGCGCAATGGCGCATAGCTGGCCAGATTGAGCCGCCGGATTTCGAGGTTGATGTCCCGGATGCTGCGGAACTCGCCGGCACGGTCCACATCGGCCTTGATGTTGATCGGTGGCAGACGATCCGGGAAGCGCCCCGTCTCACTGGTGCCGTAGTACTTCTCGATGTGCTTGCGCGAGCGAGCGATGGTGAGGTGATCCAGTAGGGTGAAGTAGTCGAAGCCCAGCATCTCGACCAGCCTCGCGGGTGTCTTTTCGGACTCGTCGAGGTTCAACCAGCGGTTGAACTGGGTCTGCGCCTTGCGGGTGGTCGCCTCGATGCTGGCGATGCCGTGTTCCAGCAAGGCGGTGTCGTCGCCCTCCGTGACGAAGGCGATCTGGTTGCGCAGGTCGGCCAAGCGGTTATTGACGGGCGTGGCCGACAGCATCAGGACCCGCGTCTTGACACCTTCCTTGATGATCCGTCGCATCAGACGGTCGTAGCGAGATTCCTTGCCCTTGTGCGTGGCTTTATTGCGGAAGTTGTGGGACTCATCAATCACCACCAGGTCGTAGTTGCCCCAGTTCACGTGCGACAGATCGATGTCGCCAGACGTGCCGCCGTCGCGCGAGAGATCGGTGTGGTTCAGGACATCGTAGTTGAAGCGGTCGGCCGCCAGGACGTTGCGCTTGTCGTTGGCCTTGTAGAGCGTCCAGTTGTCGCGCAAGCGCTTGGGTGCCAGTACCAGCACGCGATCGTTGCGCAGCTCGTGGTACTTGATGATCGCCAGGGCCTCGAAGGTTTTGCCGAGGCCCACGCTGTCGGCGATGATGCAGCCGCCGAAGCGGTTGAGCTTGTCGATGGCGCCGACCACACCATCACGCTGGAACTTGAAGAGCTTCTTCCACACCACCGTATTGCGGATACCCGTGGCGGACTTGACGATGCGCTCCTCATCCATCTCGTCGCCGCTGTCGCGAAAAAGGTGATGCAGGATGAGTGCATACAAGGAGAAGGGGGCGCGGTGCTCGCCAATCGTGCGGAGAGCTTCGAGCAAAACTTCACGCCCACTGGCGTCTGCAGAGTGAGTCCGCAGAGCGGACCATTGATGATCGAACCATCTGGCAAGTTGCGCGGCCTCATCGGCCGACTCGGAAACCTGGATCAAGCTCAACGGGTTTCCCGGAGTCAAGCCGAGCCCATCGGTGCTGAAGGCAAAGGAACCGAGAACCACCTGCTCAGGCTGCTCTTGACCATTTCGTATGACTGCCGCCCCTTGCGGCACCGGGCCCGCAGCTCGCCGCAAGTCGACCTTGTCGCCGATCCATTTCGCACACTGGTTGGCCAGCCACCGGACCTGTAGACGGTTGCGTGCGGCACGATCGCCTTCGACACCCAAGAACCCCAACTCCGCGTCGCCGGGAGGCAGAACGAGCTGGACGCGTTCCAGCGCCGTGAGCGCATCTCGCAGCTCTGCAAACGCGAAGAGGGAGAACAACGGGGTCACACAGCCGAGCTGGTTGCCATGCTTTAGGTGGGGGCGCATTAGGTCGATGACGCGGTCTGCGCCCGTGTTGTGGATCAGTTTCATGACCGGCGCCCCCCTTTCAACAGATCATCTCCGCCTTGCTGCTGATCGCCCGATGACTGCTGTTTGATCCAGCCGTCGATATCCGCACGGGAGAAGCGCCATATCCCGCCCACCTTAAAGGCCGGAATCTTCTTGGCGGCCGCCAAGCGATAGACCGTGCGCTTGCCCACCTTGAGGTAGGCAGCCACTTCATCGAGGGTCAATATCTGTCCGGGCTCGTCTTTCATTGCTTCCCCACCCCGTGAGGGTGGCACAGGCGGTAGTGACAATCCTGGCAAGTGTAGAGCAAACCAGTGCAATGCTGAACAGTTAAATGCGCAGTTCGCCGGCGTGAAGTCATCCAGTTCGTGAGGGGATAGCCCCACCACGGGGGCGAGCGCCACGTCGCGTCAAGCCGCCACCGCGGTGACGACCTTGGCCAGCGGAGAGAAGTAGGCGCACCGCGCCAGCAGGGTTTCCACATCAGTGACCGGCCCGTCTTGCTCTAGCAGCCAAGTCCTGGACTCCCGGCCCTGGTCCGGAAACGGCGCTACGCCAACCATCGAGGCAAATCCGGTGCACCGCCCGTTCCGATTCTTTGCGGCACACCCAAGCTTCACGCCGCAGCATCCCGCCATCCAGACGACTGTGGAACGGCGTGATGACACCCCTTGGCAACCCGACGACCGCCTGCCGCCGTGTGCCGGCCCTGGCCTTGGCGCTGACCATCGCGCTGGCCGGCGCATCGCCCGCATCGGCCGGCGATGCCACCGCTGAACACGAGCAACTGGCGGCCCTCGCCCGCCAGCTCGACCTGATCGACCGCCTCGCCGAGCACGCCGCCCATACCGCTCCGCAGGAACGCGCCCGCTACCACTTCGACTACGCCCGGCTGCGTGCCGACCTGAAGCGCGTTCGCGCCGGCCTGCAGGACTACCTCGTGCCCCAGCGCGCCCAGCCGCGCGATCCCGTCCCGCTGGCCGGCGATTACGTCCGCCGCGACCGCGCCGACGGCGAGGAGCCGTCGCCATGACGCCCTCTGCCGATCAGGTCGCCGCCTTCCAGGCCAACGGCGGCTTCGCGCCTTCGGCGGTTTCTGCCGTGGTGCTCGCTTTCGTGTTCGCCGTGTTGCTGCTGTGGGGCGTGTGGGCCATGCGCACCGCCTACGTCGGCTGGGCCGAGCACCGCATCACTGAACGTCAGTTCCTCGCCGTCGTCGTGCGCTTCGTGGCGATGTACCTGGTGCTGACCTTCCTCCTCCTCTCCTGACCGTCACGAAAGGCCATACGCCATGAACACTCCACCGACATCCCATCGCATTCCGTCCCGCATCGCCGCACCGCTGCTGCCGCTGGCGCTCGCGGGCCTGCCGCTGTCGGCCTTCGCGCAGGGCCTGCCGACCATGGAAGACCCATCGCGCGGCCAGGGCAGCGGCATCCTGCAGACCTTGCAGAACTACGGCTACGACATCGTGCTGCTGATCGCGCTGCTCGTGGTCGCCTCGATGTTCGTCGGTGTCTGCTATCACGCCTACACACGCTACTCGGAGATCCACACCGGCCGCGCCACCTGGGGCCAGTTCGGCCTGACGGTCGCCGTGGGCGCGATCCTGCTGGTGGTCGGCATCTGGCTGCTCACCAAAGCCACCGGCGTGCTGTAAGGGCGGCAAGCGATGGTCGTCCCTTCGGAGACCCCGCGCGACACGCTGGTGACCTTCCTGCCGCACCGGCTGAACCGCCAGCCGGTGGTCGTGCGCGGGCTGACCGCCGACGAGTTGTGGATCTGCGCCGGCCTGTCGGCCGCAGCCGGATTCGCGCTCGGCCTGCCGCTGGCCTGGCTCACGCACAGCATCGCCATGGTGCCCACGCTGATCGTCGCCGGCATCGCGCTGGGCGTCTTCGTCGGCGGCGGCTTCCTGCGTGCGCAGAAGCGCGGCCGGCCCGACACCTGGCTGTACCGGCAGCTCCAGTGGCGGTTGGCCCTCAGGCATCCGGCGCTGGCGGCGCTCCTGGGCGGCCAGCGCCTCATCACCCGCTCGGGCTACTGGACGACCCGGCGCAACGCCAATCGAGGTGCGCCATGAGCCGTTTCAGGAACGAGGTTGCGCACCTGCAGGCGCACGTGAAGACGCTGCGCCTGGGGGCCGGCGCATTGTTCGTGGTGGCGCTGCTGCTCGGCTTCGGCTGGTGGAGTGCGCCGAAGAGTCTCACCATCCATGTGCCGCCGGACTTGCGCTCGGGCAGCACGCGCAAGTGGTGGGACGTGCCGCCCGAGAGCGTGTATGCCTTCTCGTTCTACATCTGGCAGCAGGTGCAGCGCTGGCCCACGAACGGCGAAGAAGACTATCCGCGCAACCTGCGCGCGCTGTCGGCCTACCTGACTCCGAGCTGCCGGGCCTTTCTGCAACAGGACTACGAGTACCGGCGCGCCAGTGGCGAGCTGCGTCAGCGCGTGCGCGGCATCTACGAGATTCCCGGCCGCGGCTACGGCGATGATCCGGCCTCGCGCGTCAAGATGGTCTCCGACCGCGATTGGATCGTCACGCTCGACGTGAGCGCGGACGAGTACTACGGCTCCGAGCAGGTCAAGCGCGCCCTGGTGCGCTACCCCATCAAGGTCGTCCGGCTGGACATCGACCCCGAGCGCAACCCCTTCGGCCTGGCGCTGGACTGCTACGCCGGCGCACCCCAGCGCATCGAAACGCCGCCGACGCCGACCCAGGCCGGCGCGCCCGCCAACGCCTCCGGCCACCTGCAGGGAGACTCTCCATGAAGTCCGTTGCCTTGTCGGCCCTGGCCGGCGTCCTGCTGATCCTCGGTTTCGTGCCGGCCAGCCAGGCCGTGGAAATCCTGCGCTGGGAGCGGCTGCCCCTGCCGGTGCAGCTGGTGGTCGGCCAGGAGCGCGTGGTCTTCATCGACCGCAATGTGCGCGTCGGCGTGCCGGCCGGCGTCGGCGACCACCTGCGCGTGCAGAGTGCGGGCGGTGCGATCTACCTGCGGGCGAGCGAGCCGATTCCGCCCACGCGGCTGCAACTGCAGGACGTGGAATCCGGCGCGCTGATCCTGCTCGACATCGCCGCCGAGCCGGCGAAGGACGGCCAGGCGCCGCTGGAGCCGGTGCGCATCGTGGAAGCGGAAGCCCCCGCGAAGCGCTACGGCGGCGGTGCAGCAAGCGGCGCGGACGAGCAGGCCGATGCGCCCGCAGACAAATCCGTTCCCCGGCGCGAAACGCCGGTACCGGTCGTGCTGACGCGCCATGCCGCACAGAACCTGTATGCGCCGCTGCGCACCGTCGAGCCTGTCGCCGGCATCGGGCGCGTGAACCTGCGCCGCGGCCTCGCGCTGGACACCTTGCTGCCGACGCTGCCGGTACGCGCGCGAGCACTGGCCGCGTGGCGCCTGGAAGACCAGTGGGTGACGGCCGTGCGACTCACCAACACCTCGGCGCGCTGGCTCGACCTCGACCCGCGCGCCCTGCAGGGGAACTTCGTGGCGGCGACCTTCCAGCATCCGAACCTGGGGCCGGCCGGCTCCCCGTCCGACACCACGGTGCTCTACCTGGTTACGCGCGGCCACGGCCTGGCCGAGTCGCTGCTGCCGGCGCTGAGCCCGATCGACGCCACCGTGAACCTGCCGCCGGCCGCCGCGGCCGGCTCGACCGGAGGAGCGCGCGATGAAGAGTAATCCGCTGCTCAAGTGGTTGCTGATCCCGATGGCGCTGCTGCTGGTGTTCGTCGGCGTCAAGCTGTTCTCCGGTGCGCCCGGCGGCCAGCCCGCCTCCAAGGGCGCGGCCAGCACGCTCACGCCCGAGGAGATGAAAGCCCTGGGCATCGCAGGCGACACGCCGCGCGATACCGTCGCCACGCTGGTGGCCCAGGTGAAGCAGTTGCGCACCGAGCTGCAGAGCGCGCTCGGCGACAACAAGCAGCACAAGGCCGAGAACGAGCGCCTGCGTGCGCGGGAAAGCGCGATCGACCAACGCATCCAGAGCGCGCTGGAAGGCGAACGCAACCGGCTGGAGCAGGAGCGCAACCAGGTGGCCAGCGACAGGCAGCAGACCCAGGGGCTGCTGCAGGATCTGCAGCGGCAATTGGACGGCCTTTCCGGCAAGGGTGGCCCGTCCGACCTGCCCGTCGGACTGGGGCTGGAAGAAGGTGACGGCAAGCGCTTCAACCGCGGCACCAGTGGCACGCAGTGGGTCGAGCCCGACGATGCCAAGGTCGACGCCAGGAACGGCAGCAAGGAGCCGAGCTTTCCCCTGAGCTTCGGGCCGGCTCAGAAAAGCCTGTCGGCCGCAGTGGAATCCGTCGCCGACGTCGGCAGCCGCGCGGTGGGCGCATCCACGAATGCTGTCTACACCGTGCCGTCGAACTCGACGCTCATGGGGTCGATTGCCATGACGGCGCTGATCGGGCGCGTGCCGATCGATGGAACCGTCAACGACCCGTACCCGTTCAAGGTGCTGATCGGCCCGGACAACCTCACGGCCAACGGCATCGACATCCCCGATGTGGCCGGCGCCGTGGTCAGCGGCACGGCATCGGGCGACTGGACGCTCTCGTGCGTGCGCGGGCAAATCCGCTCGGTCACGTTCGTGTTCCAGGACGGCACCATCCGCACGGTGCCGGAGGACAGCAGCAAGGGCGGCAGCAACAGCGGCAACGCGGGGCACAACGGCGCCAGCATCCAGGGCGGCCTGGGCTGGATCAGCGACCCCTACGGCATTCCCTGCGTCAGCGGCGAGCGGCGCAGCAACGCCCAGCAGTACCTGGGGAGCCAGGCGCTCATCACCGCAGCCGGCGCCGGCGCGGCCTCGCTCATCAAGTCCGACAACGGCAGCGTGGCCGTGGTCGCCAACAGCAACGGCTCGCTGGGCACCGTCGGCATCAGCGGCAACGAAGCGATGGGCCGCATCCTCGCGGGCGGCGTGCGCGACATGGCCGATTGGGTCAACAAGCTCTACGGCCAGGCCTTCGCGGCGGTCTACGTGCAGCCGGGCGCCAAAGTGGCCGTGCATCTGGAGCAGCCGCTCGACATCGACTACGACGCCAAGGGGCGTCGGGTCCACCACCGCACCGGAGAAGCCCATGCCTCGGATCTGGATTGACGCGGCCGCCGTGCTGCTGGCGGCCACCCTGCTCGGCGGCTGCGCTACCAGCAAGGAGAAGCTGCTGCCGCACGGCGACAGCACCATGCTCGACATCTGGCATCAGGAGACCGGCGGAAGCGCGGGCGGCGGCCAGGCCGCCCGGCAACTGCTCGATGCGCGCCAGGGCCTGCGCCGGCCGCTGACCGAGGCCGATGTGCAGGCGGCGCCAGGCATGCAGGCGCGCTACACCCGTACCGCGCAGAACGAGATTCACCGCCAGTTCCACCGCCTGCCGAATCCCGACCTGGTGATGTACGTGTTCCCGCACCTGGCGGGCACCGACCCGGTGCCGGTGCCCGGCTACAGCACGGTGTTCCCGCTCTACCAGCGCGTGCAGTACGCGATGCCGGGCGAGCGCGTGGAGGACTACTGATGGCCTGGTCGCTGCCGTGGTCACGCAAGCCCGACGCATCGCCTGCTGACGCCGCGGATGCGACCGATGATGCCTGGGCACGGCACGTAACGGCCTTGGCGGCACAGGGTGTCGCCGAGCCGGGCAGCGCGCTCGGCCGGGGCCGGCGCAGGCCGGCCACCCAGGCCGACCACGATGCGCTCTATGGCGTCGCGCCGTCGTTCGCGGACTTGCTGCCCTGGGTCGAGTGCCTGCCCGGCAGCAAGTGCATGTTGCTGGAAGACGGCCAGTCGGTGGCAGCCTTCTTCGAGCTGGCGCCGGTCGGCACCGAGGGCCGCGAGATGGCCTGGCTATGGCAGGCGCGCGATGCGCTGGAGAACGCCCTGCAGGACTCCTTCGACGAGTTGGACGACAACCCCTGGGTGGTGCAGCTCTACGCCCAGGACGAGGCCGACTGGGACAACTATCTGCGCTCCCTGGCGAACTATCTGCAGCCGCGTGCGCAGGGCAGCGCGTTCAGCGACTTCTACCTGCGCTTCTTCGCCCATCACCTGCGGGCCATCGCCAAGCCGGGTGGCCTGTTCGAGGACACCACGGTGACGCGCCTGCCGTGGCGCGGCCAGGTCCGGCGCGTGCGCATGGTGGTCTACCGCCGCACGTCCGCGGCCTCGGCCTCGCGGCGCGGCCAGTCGCCCGAGCAGGCGCTGACCACGATCTGCGACCGCCTCGCCGGCGGGCTGGCCAATGCCGGCGTGAAAGCCCGGCGTCTCGGCGCGGCGGACATCCACGCCTGGCTGCTGCGCTGGTTCAACCCGAATCCGACCTTGCTCGGCGCCACTGCCGAAGATCGGGAACGCTTCTACGCGCTGACCCGCTACCCGGAAGAGCGGGAGGAGGGCGAGATCGAACTCGCCAGCGGCACCGATTTCGCGCAGCGCCTGTTCTTCGGCCAGCCCCGCTCGGACGTGCCCAACGGCCTGTGGTTCTTCGACGGCATGCCGCATCGGGTGATCGTGATGGATCGCCTGCGCACGCCGCCCGTGACGGGCCATCTGACGGGCGAGACGCGCAAAGGCGGCGATGCCATGAACGCGCTGTTCGACCAGATGCCCGAGGACACGGTGATGTGCCTGACGCTGGTCGCCACACCCCAGGACGTGCTGGAGGCGCACCTCAACCACCTCGCCAGGAAGGCCGTCGGCGAGACCCTGGCCTCGGAGCAGACCCGGCAGGACGTGCAGCAGGCGCGCGGGCTGATCGGCAGCGCGCACAAGCTCTACCGTGGCGCGCTGGCGTTCTACCTGCGCGGCCGCGACCTGGCCCAGCTCGATGCGCGCGGCCTGCAGCTCGTCAACGTGATGCTCAACGCCGGCCTGCAACCGGTACGCGAAGAGGACGAGGTGGCGCCGCTGAACAGCTATCTACGCTGGCTGCCGTGCGTGTTCGATCCGGCGGCCGACAAGCGCCAGTGGTACACCCAGCTCATGTTCGCGCAACATGCGGCGAACCTGGCGCCGGTCTGGGGCCGCAGTCAGGGCACGGGGCATCCGGGCATCACGTTCTTCAACCGCGGCGGCGGCCCGATCACCTTCGATCCGTTGAACCGCCTCGACCGGCAGATGAACGCGCATCTATTCCTGTTCGGCCCCACGGGTTCGGGCAAGAGCGCGACGCTCAACAACATCCTGAACCAGGTGACGGCGATCTACCGGCCGCGCCTGTTCATCGTCGAGGCGGGCAACAGCTTCGGCCTGTTCGGCGACTTCGCGGCACGGCTGGGCCTCACCGTGCATCGGGTGAAGCTCGCGCCGGGCGCGGGCGTCAGTCTGGCTCCGTTCGCCGACGCCTGGCGCCTGGTCGATACGCCGAGCCAGGTACAGACACTGGACGCCGATGCGCTCGACGAAGACCAGACCGATGCCGGCATGGCCGTGGAAGGCGACGAGCAGCGCGACGTGCTCGGCGAGCTGGAGATCACTGCACGGCTGATGATTACCGGCGGCGAGGACAAGGAAGAAGCGCGCATGACGCGCGCCGACCGCAGCCTGATCCGCCAGTGCATTCTCGATGCGGCCCAGCATTGCGTGGCGGACAGACGCACGGTGCTCACGCGCGATGTGCGCGACGCGCTGCGCGAGCGCGCCCGCGACGCCACGCTGCCGGAGATGCGGCGCGCACGGCTGCTGGAGATGGCCGACGCCATGGATATGTTCTGCCAGGACGTGGACGGCGAGATGTTCGACCGGTCCGGCACGCCGTGGCCCGAGGCGGACATCACCATCGTGGACCTGGCCACCTTCGCGCGCGAGGGCTACAACGCCCAACTCTCGATTGCCTACATCTCGCTCATCAACACCGTCAACAACATCGCCGAGCGCGACCAGTTCCTGGGCCGTCCGATCATCAACGTGACGGACGAAGGCCACATCATCACGAAGAACCCGCTGCTCGCGCCCTACGTGGTCAAGATCACCAAGATGTGGCGCAAGCTCGGCGCCTGGTTCTGGCTCGCCACGCAGAACCTCGACGACTTGCCGAAGGCGGCCGAGCCCATGCTCAACATGATCGAGTGGTGGATCTGCCTGTCGATGCCACCCGATGAAGTGGAGAAGATCGCGCGCTTCCGCGAACTCAACGCTTCGCAGAAGGCGCTGATGCTCTCGGCGCGCAAGGAGGCCGGCAAGTTCAGCGAGGGCGTCATCCTGTCCAAGTCGATGGAGGTGCTGTTCCGCGCCGTGCCGCCCAGCCTCTACCTGGCGATGGCGATGACCGAGCCCGAGGAGAAGGCCGAACGCTTCCAGTTGATGCAGCAGCACGGCATCAGCGAACTGGATGCCGCCTTCCGCGTGGCCGAGAAGATCGACCGCGCGCGGGGCATCGAACCTCTGACGCTGGACACGCTGGCCTGACGGGAGCAACACGATGCGCATGCCTTCATTCGCCCGCCGTCATCCCTGGATCGTGCTGATCGTGGTGACGATTGGGGTTGCCTCGTGGATGCTGCTGCGCGCGCCGCATCCGGCGACCGAGCCCATGTCCCTGGCCGCCGCCGGGTCCGAAGCGCCGAAACCGGCCGGCCTGCCCTGGCTGTATGGCCGTGCCGATGCGCGCTTCACGGTGGTCGGGTACGCCGACCTGGAGTGTCCGTACTGCCGGGCCTACTTCCCCGCGCTCAAGCGCTGGATCGACGCCCATCCCGAGGTGAACTGGCAGTGGCACCACCTGCCGCTGTCCATGCACGAGCCGGCCGCGACTGCCGGGGCACGCCTGGTCGAGTGCGCGGGCGAGACGGGCGGACATGCCACGTTCTGGCAGGCCGTGGCGTGGCTCTACTCGAACACCCGCGGCGACGGCCACGGCCTGCCGGAGGGCCTGCGCTATCCCGACCTCACGCCAGCCATGCAGGGTTGTCTCGACAGCGATCGCCCCGATGCCGTCATCCGTGCCCAGGCGGTGGAAGCAGCACAGCAGGGCATCGCGGCCACGCCGGCCTTGCAACTGCGCGACCGCGAGTCCGGCAAGACCCTCCTGCTGCACGGCCCCGTCGAAGGCGATGCCTTGCTGTCGGCCATCGACCTGCTCGCCGCCGGCAGCACGATCGCAGCCGAACCCGTCCATTCCCCAGACATGCCCGCCGGCGTTGCCGGTGACATGCCCAGGTAGCCATCGATCTTCAAGGCTGCGGCGCGGCTCGTCCGCGTTGATCGAAACCCGTTCGCATCGCATCCCTTGACGCGAACAGCCACCGCATCCGCGGTGGTGGATGCCCGCTCGTCACCTGTTCCATCCCCATCGTCCCCAGGAGGGTTTGCCCTCCAGGGGCAGGCGCCCTCCGATCTCATCCATTGGAGGTTCGCCATGTCTCTCGTCATCGCCGACTCCTGCCCGGAGTCGCTCACCCTGATCGCCGCCCAGCACGAAGACTGGATCATCCGGCAGGCCATCACCCTGCTGGAGAACCGCGTGTTCAAGGCCGGTCCAGCGCTGGGCAGTCCCGCCGCCGTGCGCGACTACCTGCGCCTGAAACTGGTCGCGGAGCCGAACGAAATCTTCGCCGTCGTGTTTCTCGACAACCAGCACCAGGTGCTCGCCTACGAGCCGCTGTTCAAGGGCACGGTCGACCAGACTTCGGTGTATCCGAGGGTGGTGGTCCAGCGTGCGCTGGCGCTCAACGCTTCGGCGCTGATCGTGGCGCATCAGCACCCCTCGGGGACCACCGAGCCATCGGCCGCCGATCGTGCGATCACCGAGCGGCTGAAGAGCGCCCTGGCCACCGTCGATGTCCGGGTGCTGGACCACTTCATCGTCGGCAAGGGCAGTCCGTACTCGTTCGCAGAAGCCGGCTTGTTGTAGCGCACTCAATTCATCACCACGGGAGCCCTTGGCTCCCGTTTCTTTTCGCCGGTCCGCAGGGAATCGGGGCTGACCGGTTTCGGTTTCTTTGTCGTTCCCTGATCTGCATTTGCGCTCGACTACGAGCCTGCATCGACTCCGCGGAGACGCGACATGCCGGCTCATTTCCTCAACCTTCCTGCCGTCTCGCGGCGCTCCCTGGCCGCCAGGCTGGCCGCTGGACTGTGCGCCGCGCTGCTCGCTCCCATCGCGGCGGCCGCCGATGTGCTCGTCGTCACCGACAGCCGTCATCCGGTGCAGGCCCCGGCCGGCGTGCGGGTCATCGAGCTGGACCAGGCCACGCGCATCGAGGTCGAACTCGCCGCGCACCTGCCGGCCGACCCGCGACAGGCCGCGGCCCTGGTGCGGCAGCGGTTGCATGACGGCGGCGAGGCCCTGCAGCGCCGCATCGGCCATGCCTACCAAGGTGTCGCGGATGCCTGGGGGCTGGGCATCGCCAAGATTCCCGCCGTGGTGGTCGATCGACGCTACGTGGTCTACGGCGAGCCCGACGTGCCCCGCGCCGTCGCGCGCATCAACGCCTACCGAAGCACGCAGCCATGAGCCTCCTGCTGGCATCCCGGCGCCTGCGAGCCACCGCCGCCGCGCTGCTGCTGAGCGCGGCCACGTCGACGTTCGCCCTGGACACCGCCACCATCGTCTCGTCGGCGCTGTCCCCCGACTGCCTCGAATATCGCGTGGTCGGAATCTGCTACTGGCTGTACTGCACGCCATTCGGCTGCTCGGTTCGCACCTCCGTCAAGGTGCGCCACTACGTCCCCGATGCAGTGGTGTCGAGCTACTCGAACACCGGCGAAAACCCGTGGCTGGAAGTCAGGGCGATGAGCATGCCCAACCCGAGCGCCAAGGCTGGCGGTGACGGCACGACCAACCACGACAACGAGAACAACCTCGCCAAGTTCAAGAACGCCGATGTCATCGGCCATCCGGCCGGGATGGTGTTCAGCCAGTTCGCCAGCGCCTCCGGCTACACCTGCGAAGGCGCGGGCACGGCCTTCATGCCGTATCTGCTGAGCACGCTCGACACGATCGCCTGGCGCTACAACATCCCGGAAGCGCTCTACCCCGAAGCGCTCATCCCCGGCCGGCGCGAAATCGGTACGCGCACCGGCCTGAACCTCTGGGGCAACGTGTATCCCCGCGGTGGCTTCCTGCACCAGACCGACGACCACAAGAGCGGCGCCGTGGTCGCGCAGCGCGCGGGCGATATCGTGACGCGCCGCAACCAGATTCACGTGTACCAGCCACTGCTGGCCAACGCCCGCGACGGGTACTGGCCGGCCGGCGCGTTGATGGAGACCGACGCCTCGACGGGCAAGTGGCAGGAGCTGACGCCCACGCTCTCGAACAGTTGCGTGGTCTTCCCGCACAGCCGCACCCGCGTGCAGGCCCAGCAGGGCGACTACGCCTGGGCCTTGTGGCGGCCGTACTCCTGCTGCCGGCGCCGTGGCCAGGTCTTCCTCGGCAGCGTCGATTTCATGTGAGGAACCCACGATGAACGCCTCCCTCCCTGACTTTCTTCGCCGGGCGAAGTCGCCCCTGCGGGCCACGCTGCTCGTGCCGGCCATCACGCTGGTCGTCGGCGTCGCCTGGGCGCAGACCCGCATCGACCCCAATGGCGTGAACGTCAGCGGCAGCGTGATCGGCGACGACGTGCTCTACAGCATCGGCGGCGGCCGGGCCGTGTCGATGGGTGGTGCCGGCAACATGCAGAGCATCGGCGTCGGCGTCGGCTGGAACAGCAACCTGATCTGCGGCGACATGAGCATCACCACGACGCTGCAGAACCAGCTCAACGGCATCACCAACGGCTTCCAGACGATCATGAGCAACGTGATCCAGAACGCCACCAGCGCCGTGGCCTCGCTGCCGGCCCTGATCATCCAGCGCGCCGACCCGGGCCTGTACAACCTGCTCACCAACGGCATCCTGCAGGCGCGCCTGGATTTCGACCGCTCGAAGATGACCTGCCGCGCCATCGCCAATCGCATGGCGGACATGGCCGGCGGCCAGGCCGGCTGGGACCAGCTCGCCGAAGGGATGGCGCTGCGGGATGCGGTCAGCAGCACCGATGCCGTCTCCGCCATCGAGCAGGCCGAGTCCAACAAAGGAAACAACGGCGTGCCATGGGTCGGCGGCGGCAACGCGGGCGGCTCCGGTCAGAGCTCGATCAAGGTGGTCGGCGACCTGACGCGCGCGGGCTACAACCTGCTCAACGGGCGCAGCGCCACCGATACCTCGTCGATCGCGCGCAGCGCCTGCGGCAACCGCCTAACCTGCCAAACCTGGTCCTCGCCCCAGGCGGCCGCGGACTGGGCGACCCGCGTGTTGGGCGAACGCGAGCAGCGCACCTGCGAAAACTGCACGAAGACCCAGACCACGCCTGGCGTCGGGCTGACGCCAATGATCCAGGAAGAGTACGAGACCAAGCTGCAGGCGCTGCAGGAACTGGTGACGGGCGCCCGGCCGACGACGCTGGCCAATCTCGACGCAGCCGGCAGCAGCTCGCTGCCGATCACCCGCGGCGTGATCGAGGCCCTGCGTGACGAACCCGACCAGGACATGCTGGGCCGGCGCCTCGCGTCCGAGGCGGCGCTGTCCAGCGTGCTGGAGAAGGCCCTGCTGCTGCAACGCACGTTGCTGACCGGCAAGAAGGAGCCGAACGTCGCCGCCAACGAGCTGGCCGTGCAGGCGGTCGACCAGGAGAACAGCGCGCTGGAGCAGGAGATCAACAACCTCAAGACCGAGCTGGAGCTGCGCCGCACGCTGGCCGGCAACTCGGCCATGGCGATCATCCAGCGCCACAGCACCCGCGCTGCCGGCTCGCGCGGCGTCTTCGAGGGCGACACCACGCGCGACCGTCTGCGGGAAGTCCAGAAGCCGCGGAGCGGTACGCCATGAGCCGGCTCGCCTGGCTGCGGCTGCCATGGCTGTTCAACCGCCGCGTCGGCGTGGCGCTGCTGTGGACCTTGCTGGTGGTCGCCGCCGCGGTGGCGGTGAACATCGCCGGCATCCACGTGGTCGGCGGCATCGAGGGCTGGCAGCACTGGCTGCAGGCGCACGCCGGCCACTTCTTCGTGTGGCGTCTGTGCCTCTACGGAGCGACGGCCTACGGCTGGTGGTGGATGCGTCGGCGCCTGTTGCGGCGGGAGCCGTCCCGCGAGACGCATCAGCGCCTGCTGCGCACGGAGATCGCGGCCGTGATCGCCGTGGTCGCGCTGGAAGCCAGCCAACTGTTGCGGCACGGCTGAGACCGGGAGGCAGGCATGACGCTCTACACCACGGACTACCTGGAGTATTACCTGACCCTGGTGGCTTGGGTGGTCAACAACGGCATCTGGAGCATCCTCGTGGCCAGCGGCGTGTTCGCGCTGCCGTTCGTGGCCATCGTGATCCAGGAATGGCTCAAGGCCCGCAGCGAAGGTGCGGACGAAGGCAACAAGGGCGTGCTGTCGTCGATGCGCATCGAGAACCGGGTGTGGGTGGCGATCGTGGTCATCATGTTCGCCGGCATCCCGTTCATCCCGGTGGATCTCGCCACGATCAAGTTCGACACCACGCGCTCCGCGCAATGCCAGGTCAACGTCCCGCTGCCCAACGACACGGGCTGGTCCAACGTCTACACGGCGCTCAACGACCAGAGCGCGCTGGTGCCGGTGTGGTGGTTCTTCATGCACGCGCTGTCGAAAGCCGTGACGGGCTCCGCGGTGGCGGCGATTCCCTGCGGCACGGACCTGCGTCAGATTCGCATGGATGTGGATGCCACGCGCATCGACGATCCGGTGCTGGCACAGGAGGTCGCCGACTTCACGCACGACTGCTACGGGCCGTCGCGCGCCAAGCTGTTCATGAACCGGCCGACGCTCTCCGACCAGCAGATGAACGACGTCACCTGGATCGGGTCGAGTTACTTCCTCGACACGCCCGGCTTCTATGACACCTATCGCGCCAGGACCCCACGCACGGCTTGGCCCTACGACGCGACCCGCGATGCGGGGCTGGCACAGGTGGACAGCGGCGGCGGCTATCCGTCCTGCCGGCAGTGGTGGGCCGATGGCGGCCAGGGACTGCGCAGCCGGCTGCTGGCACAGGTCGACCCGGACCTGCTGACCCGCATCGGGCGCTGGGTGGGCTTCCTGTCGCAGAGCGAGGTCAATGACTCGGTGATCCGCGCCGTGGTCTCGCCGAGGCAGCAGAAGATGAACCAGGGCGCCGTCTACACCGACTACGGTGGCCAGATCGACAAGACGTTGCCGAACGTCGTCACGCGCGGAGCGAGCGACCTGGGGCTGACCGTCGGCTCGCTGGGCTTCTTTCCGGCGATGGACGTGGTGCGCCAGGCGCTGCCGATGGTGCTGACCATGCTCAAGATGGCACTCGTCATCTGCATCCCGCTGGTGCTGCTGATCGGCACCTACGACCTGAAGACGGTGGTGACGGTGAGCTGCGTCCAGTTCGCGCTGTTCTTCGTGGACTTCTGGTTCCAGCTCGCGCGCTGGATCGACAGCACGATCCTGGACGCGCTCTACGGCTGGGGGTTTGGTGCGGACAGGCCGCACACGAACTTCGATCCGCTGATCGGCCTGAACAATGCGTTCGGTGACATGCTGCTGAACTTCGTCATGGCGATGATGTTCATCGTGCTGCCGGCTTTTTGGGTAGCTGCGCTCGCCTGGGTTGGTGTCCGCGTAGGCAACATTTCGCAGATGCTCTCAGCAGCCACCGATGGCGCCAAGTCTGCGGGAGGCAAAGGCGCTGACCTTGCAATCAAAGCTGCGAAGGCAAAGTAGCGCCGAGAGTGGCGATTCGCTACTCGTCGTCCGCGCTGCCGCCGTCGATGCGCACCTCTCCCCGGTAGAGACCGTATCCGTCCAAGCCGTTTCGCCACTGAGGCTCGTCATCGTCACTGCTTTCGTCGGCATCAGCGTTGCGTACCACCCAGGCAGCGATCGCCGCAAAGACCAGCAGCAAGCCCAGCCAGAACGCGGAATAGAGCAGCACACCGAGCACGGCGAGCTTCACGACCCACAGGATGGTCTTGGCCAACCCCGCCGGCAAACCTTGCGCCACCAGCCACCCGCACGCATTCCGATCCAGGCGCACAAAGCCGCTCCACAGCCGGGCCAGCATCCGGCCTGTGCGCTCCGCGAAAGTGGTATGTGTAGCGGGTTTCATGGTGGCTACCTCATGGTCCCATCGGTTCTCGCTCGACATCTGCTCCAAAGCGTCCTTGATTTAATCCTGCATGTTTTTTCAAACAATGCGTGAATTTCCAATCAACATCTAATCATGGCCATGCACGCGAGGATCGGCAGTTAGACGCCATGGCCCAAGGCAGCGCCAAAGAAGATGTGTTCGGCAGTCTCAGGTATCCGGCCGCCTTTCAAAGAAAAAGCACTCCGGCAAGATGGCCGGCGCAATGTATTCAATATCCTCTGTGGACACACCGCAGGCAAAGAAACTGTCTCGCCACTGTCGAACAACCACAACGATTCGATCAATCTCCTGACGTGCGTCCTCTACGGACAGGCCAAACCGTGAGGCCTGGGACAAGAGGTTATAGATGCTGGCAGTACGGCCGTAGCTGCCCACGGTCAACGCGAGATCACGTCGTTCGAGGCTGACCACGGGTGCGGGCACCAAGTCGTAAGCAGGAGAGAGACGCCAGCCTTTCTGCCGACGCAGCAAGGCATGGTTGCGCGGATGATCGTCATTGTTGGTCACGGCCGCGTTGAAGACCATCCTGCGGAACAGCTCGGCGCAATCCGCTTCGGGCTTGTCGGACCAGCGCCGCAAATTTTCTGCTAGCAGGGGGTAGGACCAGCGATCCCTGTCCAGATGGCTGTCACCACAGTCGAGCACGGTCAGGCCACTGACCAGGCCAAAACGCAGGTAGCCACCTTCGGCATGCTGCCTGTCAAAACGCTTCAACATCAGTACATCACTGCTGCCAACGGGTTGCAGCCGCGCCTGGGCGACGTTCAGACCACACCGACTGGCCAGATCAAGCGTCGCAAACTCCACCCGCTGTAGATTGAAGCGGTCATCCTTGGCTGGAAACTTGCCGAGCCACAAGCAATGATCGTCTTCGATCGTCGCCTTGGGCCGCGCGCCGCCCATGCTGGTTCCGGGATCGAGTTGTTCGAGCAAATGCGCGGCCACGCGCTTGCCCTCTTCGATCGCCTGCGAAGCGGCAATCAATTCGTCCAGTTGATGCGTTCGGTTGTAGGTGCGCCTGGGTGCGGGTGGTTCGGCCTTCAAGCCAAAGCTCAGATACCCGGCCCCGTCCTGGGGGCCGTGAAGGAGATAGTCGATCTCTTGAAGGTCGGCTGGGTCTCGCCCCAGTTTGTGCTCGATGACACGACGGCCCCATGCATCCGGGGCGGCATCTCGAACCGCACCAGGGATGCCCTTGAGCTGCGTGAACTCGAAGACCTGCTTGGCCAATGGCAGCCGGAACGGATCGAACGCCACCGCGTCAGGTCTCGCGAGATAACGATCGCCATAGCGGAAGCGCCCGACCTGGGTTCCATCTGGCAAGGTTTGCACACGCAGCAACGCCGCCGGAACCGTCTCCAACGTACCAGGGAGTTGGATGTAAACATAAGCTTCGCGTTCAGAAGTCATAGTCGTCGCTGGTCTTGCGTGGCTTGCCGGCACGTGTTGGGCGCCGTGCTGCTTCGAGGGCCTTGCCGTGCAGATCGGCGTCGGGATCGGCCACGCCGTTCAGCGTCCGATCCAACCCCAGGGCCCACAGGACGGTGAAGCACACCCCAACCGCGGTGCCCGGCTTGCCCAGCTCTAGCGCGGTCAGCGTGTTGCGGTTGATGCCGGCCTTGCTCGCCAGATCAGCCACGGACCAGCCGCGTCGGATGCGTGCGATCCGAACGCGCTGACCGAGCTGCGCCACCTGCTCGGCGACTTGCATCGGGATCTCGAACTTGCTCATCGAACTAGGCATCTTCCGTTTCAATGCCCACGATACTAGGCTATCCTGTCATGAGCCGCAAGTGCGGGTGCTCATCAACTGTCACCCAAACTAGGCTATAGACCACGTAATGCCTTATATTTTAGGCATGCAACCACTTCTGAGGCAGGGAAAGAGCATCCGGCCTGCTTCCGAAAGCCATAAGGGACGCCATGGACAACCCGTTCGACGTGCAAAGCAAGCGAGGTTCGCTATGGCATCGCTGGGACCCGCATATCCATACACCCGGCACGGCCTTGAACGACCAGTACACCGGGTCGGACCCTTGGGAATCATTCCTGTGCGCCATCGAGACTTCGAGCCCGCCTATACGGGCACTCGGCATCACAGACTACTTCGGGATCGAGCGCTACGAGGAGGTCGTGAACGCACAGCGGGAAGGCCGGTTGCGAAACGTGGGGTTGATCTTCCCCAACGTCGAACTGCGTCTGGGCATCGAAACCGCGAAGGCTTCGGCCATCAACATTCATCTGCTCTTTTCGCCGCACGACGCCGATCACGTCGAGCGCATCAAGCGCTTCCTGCTTGAGTTCGAGTTTCCTTACCTTGGCGAATCCTACCGATGCCAGCGCGACGACCTCATCCGTCTGGGCCGCGCCCACAAACGGGGGTTGACCGATGACGATGCGGCCCGATCTGAAGGTGCCAACCAGTTCAAGGTGAATTTCGATCAGCTCAGGCAGGCTTTGTCGAAAAACGAATGGGTCAAGAAGAACACGCTCATCGCTGTCGCCGGCGGCGAGAAAGATGGCACCTCGGGACTGCGAGACGCCACGGCCTCGTTCGCCGCTCAACGAAAGAATGTCGAGGGGCTGGCGCACATCGTGTTCAGTGCCAACCCCAAGCAGATCCGATTCTGGCTGGGCAAGGAGGCCGCATCGGTCGAGGAGCTTGAAAGCCAGTACAACGGATGCAAGCCTTGCCTACACGGTTCGGATGCACACTCCGCCGCGAAAGCCGGCCAGCCTGACGGAGAGCGCCTGTGCTGGATCAAGGGCGACCTAGCGTTTGACTCACTGCGTCAAGCCTGCATCGAACCCGAAGAGCGTGTCTTCATCGGTGCGGAACCGCCGAGAGGTGCTCTGGACAGTCACACGATCAATTCGGTGAACGTCACGAACGCTCCTTGGATTACAAACGGCGGCGTGGAGCTGAATTCGGGGTTGGTGGCGGTGATCGGAGCTCGGGGTTCTGGCAAGACAGCGCTGGTTGATCTCATAGCGGCGGGCGGCCTGGCACTCTCCCCACATCTCAACGAGCGGTCCTTCATCCTTCGCGCAAAGCAGCACCTCGGCGACAGCCAAGCCGAACTTCAATGGGCTTCCGGAGAGAAGACCGGCAACGAACTCACCCAGACCGATATGGAAGAGTTCCTAGCCAGTCCCTACGTCCAATACCTGTCGCAGCAGTTCGTCGATCAGCTCTGCTCAGCGGAGGGCCTTGACGATGCCCTGGTCGCCGAAATCGAGCGCGTTATCTTCAATGCGCACCCGCTTGGCGAGCGGCAGGGCGCGGACTCCTTCAAGGAGTTGCTGGATGCATACCTGGAGGGCTCACGCCTGAAACGGGTGCGTCAGCAGCAAGCGCTGACCAAGGCCTCGGCAGATCTCACCGAAGAGCGCGTCAAGAAGGATGGGCTCAAGGCGCTTGAGAAGGACCGCGATGAGAGAAAGCGCGCGATCGAGAAGGACAAGTCCGATCGCAAGTCCCTCGTTGCCAAGGGCAACGAGGAGCGCGCCAAGCGCCATGAGCAGATCTCCATCGCCGTCGATGCCAAGCGCCAGCTCGTCGATCAAGCCAAGCGCAGACAGCAGGCGCTCCTGCACCTGCAGAACGACGTGGACGACTTTCGTCAACGGCAGGCTCCAGCCCTGCTGGCGGAGCTGCAGGAGGCACGCGAACCGGCCGGCCTGAGCGCTACCGATTGGGATGCCTTCAAGGTGGACTACATCGGTGCAGTTGATACATTGCTCGCGGAACGGATCAAGCAAGCCGGTCAAGCGGTCGCCTCGCTTCAAGGCCCCTCGAAGTCCGATCCACCTGTGCAAGCAAATGCCGACCCAACCATCTCTCTGATCCCCGCGGGCGCGAACCTCGCCGACCAGACCCTCTCCTTGCTGGAGCGGGAACTCGCACGGCTACGTGCGCTGGTGGGGGTCGACCAGCAGAACGCAAAGCGCTTCACCACTCTCTCCGACAAGATCACCAAGGCGGAAACTGCCTTGGCCAAGGTAGTTCAACAGATCGAGCGCATCCAGGGGGCCGACGAGCGCATCCGGGCACTCGTCGACTCCCGCCGCGCCGCCTATGCCGCCACCTTCGAGGCCATCGTCGAAGAAGAGAAGGCGTTGGCGGACTTGTACGCCCCCATAAAGGCACGCATCGACTCGGCCGCTGGCTCCCTGTCAAAGCTGTCGTTCTCGGTGCGCCGCAATGTCGATATCAGGAAGTGGGCCGAAATGGGCGAAAGCCTTCTAGACCTACGCACCAGCGGCCCCTTCAAGGGGCGCGGCGAGCTGCTGCGCGCCGCACACGCGGGGTTGCTGCCGGCATGGGGCACAGGTGATGCAGCCCAGGCTGCCGCGGCCCTGTTTGACTTCGTCAAGGCCAATGAGGGGGCACTGCGGACCCACATGCCCGAGAACGTTGAATTTCGCGGATGGGCGCGTAGCATATCGGACTGGCTGTACAGCACTGATCACATCACTGTCAGCTACGGCCTTCAATATGACGGGGTGGACATCGAACAACTGTCACCGGGCACGCGCGGCATCGTGCTGCTGCTGCTTTACCTGGCCATCGACGCGGAGGATGACCGGCCCTTAATCATCGACCAGCCCGAAGAGAACCTGGACCCGCAGTCAATCTTTCAAGAACTGGTGCACCGTTTCCGTGATGCCAAAAAGCGGCGCCAGATCATCATCGTGACGCACAACGCAAATCTGGTGGTAAACACGGACGCGGACCAAGTCATCGTCGCGCAGTGCGGACCACATCGCCCCGGCCAATTGCCAGTCATAACCTACGACTGTGGCAGCCTTGAGAATCCCCGCATACGACAGCATGTCTGCGACATTCTCGAAGGCGGGGAGCGCGCCTTTAAAGAGCGAGCCAAACGTCTGCGTGTGTCGATTTGATGGGTATCGGCCCGGAGTGAAGCCTTCGCCGGTAGAGGTATCAATGGTCTGCGTAACTCACTATTCGTAGGCCCTGTAGGTTCGGCACAGACCGTCTTCCCGCCAAAATCCGACTTGGGCCAATCCCCATTGGCTGTGGCTCGGCTGCCCCTGGTGCCCTATACCCAAGGGCTTCCGATAAAGGCCAAAGGGCTGGGAAGGGGCAAAGGAAGGGCGCCAAGGGGAAAGGCCCTATCCTGAAAAGGCCAAAAGGCGCCCCCGAGCAGCTCGTCATCCGGGGTTCGCCATGCTCTCGCTGTTCCAGCGCAAACGGGTGCCACCCACCGCCGGCACACCGCCCACCTCCGCCATCGAAACTCCGAAAGGGTCGATGCGGCCGGAGTCGGCCGCATCGCTGCTGGCCACGCCGCGTCGGCAGAAACTGCTGGAACACATCTGGCAGCGCACATCGCTCTCGCGCCGGCAGTTCGCCACGCTCTACCTCGCCCCACTGGAGCGCTACGCCGAGCTGGTCCAGCAGTTCCCGGCCTCCGAGAACCACCACCACGCCTATCCGGGCGGCATGCTGGACCACGGCCTGGAGATCGTCGCCTATGCGCTGAAATTGCGGCAGTCATACCTGCTGCCCGCGGGCGTCACGCCGGAGGCACAGGCGGCCCAGGCCGAGGCCTGGACCGCAGGCACGGCCTACGCGGCCCTGCTGCACGACATCGGCAAGATTGCGGTCGATCTGCACGTCGAGCATGCCGACGGCAGCGTCTGGCATCCCTGGCACGGCCCACTGCGAAAGCCCTACCGCTTCCGTTACCGAAAGGAGCGTGAGTACCGCCTGCACAGCGCCGCCACCGGGCTGCTCTACGCGCACCTTCTCGATCGGGACATCTTCGACTGGCTCAGCGGCTATCCCGACCTCTGGGCCGCGCTGCTGTACGTGCTGGCCGGCCAGTACGAGCACTCCGGCACACTCGGCGAGCTGGTCGTGCAGGCCGACCAGGCATCGGTCGCCCAGGAACTCGGCGGCGATCCCAGCAAGGCGCTGGCGGCGCCCAAGCATGCGCTGCAACGCAAATTGCTCGACGGCTTGCGCTACCTGCTCAAGGAAGCGTTCAAGTTGAACCAGGCCGGCCCGGCGGACGGTTGGCTGACCCAAGACGCCTTGTGGCTGGTGAGCAAGACTGTCTCCGACAAGCTGCGCGCACATCTGCTGTCACAGGGCATCGACGGCATCCCGGCCAGCAATACGGCGGTGTTCAACGTGCTGCAGGATCACGGCATCGTGCAACCGACGCCGGATGGCAAGGCGATCTGGAAGGCTACCGTCACCAGCGACGCCGGCTGGTCGCACGCATTCACCTTCCTGAAACTCTCGCCAGCGATGATCTGGGATGCCGCCGACCGGCCGGCGCCGTTCGCAGGCCGTGTGCAGGTCGAAGAGGAACAAGCGGAGCCGACGCCGCAGGCGCCGGCGGTGGCTGATGGGCCGCGCGTGGAAGGCACCGAAGCTGCACCCGCGAGCGCGGCGCCGATCGCATCCGCAGCCATGGACACCGGCGTCGCAGCGCTGCTCGACCTGCTGGGCGACACCGCTCCACCCGCGACACCGGAGATCCCGAGTTCCCCTGTTGCCGAGCCCAAGCCGGCCCCTTCGACCATGCCCCCGCCGCAGATGAGCCTCGCGCCTTCCCAGGATCGCGCGGAGCCCTCTGGGGCGCACTTCATGGCCTGGCTGCGTCAGAGCGTCCAGACGCGCAAGCTCATCATCAACGACGCCAAGGCCCTGGTGCATACCGTCGCCGGTACGACCTATCTCGTCAGCCCCGGCGTGTTCCAGCGCTACGCGCAGGAGTACCTTCAAGTCGCCGCCCTGGCCAAGCAGGAGAAGCTGGAGGGGTGGCAGTGGGTGCAGAAGCGCTTCGAGAAGCTGGGACAGCACCGCAAGCAGCCCAGCGGGCTGAACATCTGGACCTGCGAAGTCACGGGGCCGCGCAAGTCGCGCCGGCTGCACGGCTACCTGCTCGCCAGCCCGGATGCGCTGTTCCAGGAGACGCCGCCAGACAACCCATACCTGCGGCTCCTCAACGAGGCCGCAAAGCGCGAAGATTCAGCCCTTGGGGGCAAGGACGACGATCAGGCGTAGGCATGCGACCGCTGTGCGGGCCGGCTTCAATCTGCGGATGGGGCCGACTCCGCCAGCTTGGCTTCGGTCAGAGTCATCAAGTGGGCGGAACTGCATTTCAGCGCACGGGCAATCTTGAGGATGAGAGGGAGCGTGGGGACATGCTCGCCGCGCTCGATCTTGCCCATGTGCGACCGTTCGATGCCGGCCATGTGGGCCAGCGTTTCCTGAGCGATGCCCTGGTTGGTTCTTTCTTCCCGCACGGCAGCCCCAAACGCGATGGCTGGTTCCGCTTCGTAGGTAGTGGTGCCGGTGGGGCGGCCCCTTTGGATCGAACGCTTTGGCATTGCCAAGAGCGTCGAACACGGTCACGATTTAAACCACGTTAAACTTAACTCATTCAACGGCTTCGAGATCAGTTGCCACGAGTTCACCGCCTGGGGGAGCTGGACGTGGAATCGAGTGACATCACCGCCGAAATTCGCATGGCCGTCCTCGGCGAATGGGTGCCTCCCCAGCTCGCCGACGTGCTAGCCCTGCAGCGTGCCGAAGAGCCGGAGACCCATGCCGTCCTGGCCGGCTGGACAGATCCCGGTCGAGGCGCAGAGCTGCCGGACGACGGCTTCGACTTCGCCTTGTCTGCGGTTGCCCGGCAGTGGCCTGGCTGGGTATGCGAACCGCTGTGGCATGACACGCTGGCGGTCGCCGTGGCCAAGCGCTCCCACCTGCTGGCCTACCGTGAAGTGCCGTGCGGGGAAGTGCTCAAGCAGCCCTTGATCTGCTCGCAGTCCACGACCGATGAACCATGGCGCATGACCGTGCAGCGTGTGTTCGAAAACGCGCTGCAAGAGCGAGAGCAAACGGTGGAGACATTCGATGTGGCGATGACGCTGGTTGCCGCCGGATACGGGATCGCCATTGCGCCTGCCGCGAGACTGGCGAGCTACCTACGCCGAGGCATCGCCGTGCGGCCGCTGGCCGACGCACCAACGATCGTGATGGCTTACCTGCTCCGCCGCGATGCTTCCTTGTCGGACACCCAGGCAAGATTCGCCCGCCGAGCGCGCTTGGTGTCCTGACAGACGTGCGGGGATCGCGGTTTCGCCACGATCCCGCATTCCTGCTGCTAGGCGACTCCGACTCGCGGCGGGGTCCATTCGCTTTCCTTCACGGCTGTGCTCACTGCCATGACGAGCTTGTCGAGATTGCCGGCCGTCACGCCCTCCAGTGCCGAATGCCCCCGCAGCATCGAGCGCGGTTGCAGCAGTGCATGGTAGATCTGCCAAGGGTCCGCACCCCTGGTCAGCTTGAGGACGGACTGGATCAGCTCGTGCTTGAGTGGGTCGAGGTGCCAGTCCGGCACCCGCTGGCCGCGGTTGCCCACGTTCAACGCCAGCAAGTTGCCGGCCTTGATCTCGTAGCTGATCCACCTGCGAGACTTGCCCGCCATCTTGGCAAACGCCGCGACGGGAAGGTTGTGCGGCGCTTCGAAGACATCGAACAGTTCCATCCTCTCGCGCTGAATGTCCGAAGGCACCAGCGGCGCGGCCGACCGAGGGGGCGGAACCGCCGGCAGCCGATGTGCGGCGGCAGAAACCAACGGCATGGCGTCGCCGGGCTTCGTCACGAGCAGGATTGGCGAAGCGGCAACCGGCGTGGAGGGTGCGCTTGCGGTTTGCTCATTCGGGAACGCGGGCACGCCTTCCAGATGCACGGTGAGCGGCATGCTGGCCGCCTCGACCTGGTTCTGCTCGAAGAGGTCGAGCCGATCGGCCCAGTCCTGCATCATGCGGCGACGCTGCTCCACGTACTCGGCATGGTTGTAGGTCGCGCTGACCTTGTTGGGATCGACATGCGAGAGCTGTGCATCCACCCAGACCTTCGGGTAGCCGATCTCGTTGAGCGCAGTGGACATCGTGCCGCGGATACCGTGTCCGGTCAGGCGCTCCTGATAGCCCATGCGTTTGAGCGCACCATTGAGCGTGTTCTCGCTGATGCGCTTCTTCAAGTCGCTGTCGTGCCGGAACAGGTGGCGCTGGGCCGGCTTGAACTCATCCAGCAGGTGCCGGACGATCTCCATGGCCTGAATCGACAGCGGCACGATGTAGGGCGGGATATCCTTCGGCTGCTGCCGCTTCTTGCGCATATCCAGCTGGAGTTGCTTCACGACGTCGGGCGGGATGATCCACAGCCCACGGTCCAGATCGAATTGATCCGGCGTCGCCTGTCGCAGCTCTCCGGTTCGCACGCCAGTCAGCAGCAATAGCCGAAGCCCGAGTTGGGTCTGCCGCCTGCCGCGATAGCTGCGCAGCCGCTGCAACAGCTTCGGCAGTTCGGCCATGCGCAGGAACGGGTTGTGGTTGACGGGTGGCAGCGGCAGCGCCACCACATCGAGATCGGAGGCGGGGTTTTGCTCCAGGCCCGGCACGATCACCAGCGCGTAGCGAAACAGTTGGTTGAACCACGTCCTGACTTTCTCGGCGACGGAGAGTGCCCTGCGCTTCTCGATCTTGGCGATCACCTCCAAGAGGTCGGGACGCTTGATCTCATAGATCGACCGCTTGCCCAAGGTGGGCAACACATCCTTGTCGAAGATCCGTGGAAGTATCGAGAGGGTCGTCTGCCGGCCTTCCTTGAGGCTGAGCCCGCGATGCTTGAGCCACTTGCGATACACCGCCTCGAAGGTGTTTTCGTCGGCGAGCCGGACAGCAGTGCGCTTCTGCTTGCGGTGAACGCGAGGATTGGTGCCTTTGGCCAGCAGGGCGCGCGCTTCGTCGCGTAGGCTGCGGGCCTCGCGAAGCGTCACCTCCGGGTAGGTGCCGAGCGACATCCGCTTCTGCTTGCCCGCCCAGTAGTAGCGGAAGTGCCAAGTCCTGCCCCCTGCAGCCGTGACGGCCAGGGAGAGGCCATCCAAGTCAGGGAGGGTGTATGCCTTGCCAGTTGCCTTGGCCTGTCGAACGGCCAGGTCTGAGAGTGCCATGCTCTTGCTCCTGAACATGAGTCAGGAACCAGATGCTGGTCACGTCGACCTCGCCCCTCCATCAACAATCCGGAATCAGCCGCGCCCGCAAAAATGGACTTGTTTGTGGACTTGAAAGTCCCGGCTGTAGGCGGATCGCAGTGGACTACGGCAGAACGTCAAAGAGAGGAAAAGTCCTTGTGTGGCAACCACTTGCAGACTCTCTTGGACTTCTGCGGAAGTCCGCAGAATGATGCGGTGGAGCGGGTGAAGGGAATCGAACCCTCGTCAGTAGCTTGGGAAGCTACAGCTCTACCATTGAGCTACACCCGCGGTGCGGCGCGACTATACCGAGGCGGGGAACGCGCCCGCAATCGCCGCCTCGCACGGCGCGGGGCGGCCTACAATGTTGGCCATGCAGATCCTCCTCAACGGCGATCCGATCGCCCTTCCCGACGACGCCACCGTCGACCGACTCCTGCAGCAGGCCGGGTTGGCGGGCCGCCGCGTGGCGGTCGAGGTCAACCGCGAGATCGTCCCCCGCGGCCGCCATGCCGGGCACCGCCTCGCCGACGGCGACCGCGTCGAGATCGTCAACGCCATCGGCGGCGGCTGAGCGCACGACCAAGGTCGCGCCCCATCGCGTGCGCGTCTGCGCGATAATCGGGCGATGCCTTCGATCCCCGATTCCCCCACCGACACCGAGGCGCTGCGCATCGGCGCGCGCCGCTTCCAGTCCCGCCTGCTGACCGGTACCGGCAAGTTCCGCGACCTCGACGAGACCCGCCGCGCCACCGAGGCCGCCGGCGCCGAGATCGTCACCGTCGCCATCCGCCGCAGCAACATCGGCCAGAACCCGGACGAGCCCAACCTGCTCGACGTCCTGCCGCCCGACCGCTTCACCATCCTGCCCAACACCGCCGGCTGCTACAGCGCCGACGAGGCGGTACGCACCTGTCGCCTGGCGCGCGAACTGCTCGACGGCCACACCCTGGTCAAGCTCGAGGTGCTCGGCGACCAGAGGACCCTGTTCCCGGACGTGGTGCAGACCCTCGCCGCGGCCGAGACCCTGGTCGCCGACGGCTTCGAGGTCATGGTCTACACGTCCGACGACCCGATCCTGGCGCGCCGGCTCGAGGAGATCGGCTGCGTCGCGGTGATGCCGCTGGCCGCGCCGATCGGCTCCGGCCTCGGCATCCAGAACCGCTGGAACCTGCTCGAGATCGTCGAGAACGCGAAGGTGCCGATCATCGTCGACGCCGGCGTCGGCACCGCCTCCGACGCGGCGATCGCCATGGAACTGGGCTGCGACGGCGTGCTGATGAATACCGCGATCGCCGGCGCCAGGGATCCGGTGCGGATGGCCCGGGCCATGCGCGATGCGGTCAGCGCCGGACGCGACGCCTTCCTCGCCGGGCGCATCCCGCGCCGCCGGCACGCCAGCGCCTCCTCGCCGATCGACGGCCTCGCGCAGTGAGGCCGGCGATGGTCGACGACGCCAGCGACGACGCCTCCTGCGACGAGGGCACCGGCGCGCGTCCCGGCGCGGCGCGCAAGCCGTTCACCGTGCATCCGGGGCGGCGCGAGGTGCGCAGCTTCGTGCTGCGCCAGGGCCGCCTCACCCCGGCCCAGGACAAGGCCATGCAGGCCGAATGGCCGCGGCGCGGGCTGGAGTTCGCCGGTGCGCCGCGCGACTTCGACGCGGTGTTCGGGCGCCGCGCGCCGCGCGTGCTGGAGATCGGCTTCGGCAACGGCGAGGCGCTGCTGTGGAGCGCCAGGCGCGATCCGGCGCGCGACTACATCGGCATCGAGGTGCACGCGCCTGGCGTGGGCCGGCTGCTGCACGGCCTGGCCGCGGAGGACGTGCCGAACGCGCGGGTCTACTGCCACGACGCGGTCGAGGTGCTGCGCGCGGACATCGCCGACGCCGCGCTCGACGAGGTGCGCATCTGGTTCCCCGACCCGTGGCACAAGAAGCGCCACCACAAGCGGCGCCTGATCCAGCCACCGTTCGTCGCGCTGCTGGCCGACAAGATCGCCGTCGGCGGGCGCCTGCATCTGGCCACCGACTGGCAGGACTATGCTGAGCACATGAACGAGGCCGTCGCCAGCGAGCCACGCTTCGTCAACCGCGCCGGACCCGGCGGCTGGGTGGAGCGACCCGAGTGGCGGCCGCAGACCCACTTCGAGACCCGCGGACTGGGGCTCGGCCACGGCATCCGCGACCTGGTCTTCGACCGCCGCTGACGCAGACCGACGAGGGTGTACGCGCGCTGACATGGACGAGAGCCTGACGCTCACCACCGACATGATCCTGGTGTTCGGCCTGGTGGGCTTCACCATGGCCATGTTCATGACCGAGCGCCTGCGTCCCGACCTCACCGCGCTGATGGTCCTGATCACCCTGGGCCTGCTCGGCCTGGTGCCGGCCGACCGCCTGTTCGCGGGCTTCGCCGGCAATGCGGTGATCAGCGTGATGGCGACCATGATCCTGGGTGCGGGGCTGGAGCGCACCGGTGCGCTGAACCGGCTCGCGGTGTGGCTGCTGCGGCGCTCGAAGGGCCTGGAGGAACGGCTGATCCTGTTCGCCTCGGCGATCGGCGGGATGATGTCGTCGTCGATGCAGAACCCGGCGGTGATGACCCTGTTCCTGCCGGTCACCTCGCGCCTGTCCAACCGCACCGGCCTGAGCCTGTCGCGCCTGCTGCTGCCGATCGGCGCCGCGGTGGTGATGGGCGGCGGGCTGACCATGGTCGGCAACTCGCCGCTGATCCTGCTCAACGACCTGCTGCTGCACGCCAACGACAACCTGCCCTCCGGCGCGGCGACGCTGGCGCCGTTCGCGATGTTCGCGCCGATGCCGGTCGGCCTGGCGCTGCTCGGCGCGTCGCTGCTGTACTTCCGCTTCTTCGGCGCGCGCATGCTCGAAGGCGCCGGCGAGAAGAGCGCCACGCCCGGGCGCACCGACAGCTACTTCGCCCAGACCTACGGCATCACCGGCGAGGTGTTCGAGCTGACGGTGACCTCGGAGAGCCCGCTGGTCGGCATGTCGATCGGCGAGGCCGAGGCGCAGCACGGCGCGCCGCTGTTCCTGGCGCTCAAGAGCGGGCAGGTCGCGCGGCTGGCGCCGCCGGCCGACGAGATGCTGTGGGTCGGCAGCGTGATCGGCGTCATGGGCACGCGCCGAGAGATCGGCGACTACGCGCAGAACAACCTGCTGCGCCAGAGCAGCCGCCTGCGCAACTTCGGCGACCTGTTCAACCCCAGCCGCGCCGGCGTCTCCGAGGCGGTGATCCCGCCGAACTCGGCCTTCATCGGCAAGACCATCGCCGAGCTGCACATGCGCAGGAGCGAAGGCATCAGCGTCCTCGCGGTGAACCGCGACAACGAGGTGTTCCGCGAGGACGTGCGCCAGCTCGAGATCAAGGCCGGCGACCTGCTGGTGTTCCACAGCATCTGGACCGACCTCGCCCAGGCGGCGTCCAAGCGCGACTTCGTGGTCGTCACCGACTATCCGAAGGAAGAGCAGCGCCCGCACAAGCTGTGGGTGGCGATCGGTATCTTCGCCGCCGCGGTTGGGCTGGCGCTGAGCGCGCAGGTCGCGGTGCCGATCGCGCTGATGACCGGCGCGGCGACCATGCTGATCGCCGGCGTGCTCAACATGGACGAGGCCTATCACGCGGTGAACTGGAAGACCGTGTTCATCATGGCCTGCCTGATCCCGCTCGGTTGGGCCATGGACTCCACCGGCGCCGCCGCCTGGCTGGCGCAGGAGATCCTGACGAGGCTGCCGCAGGGCCTGCCGGTGTGGGCGTTCGAAGCTGCCATCGCGGTGCTGTCGACGGTGTTCGCGCTGGTGATCACCAACGTCGGTGCGACCGTGGTGATGGTGCCGATCGCGATCAACTTCGCGCTTGCCGTCGGCGGCAACCCGGCCACCTTCGCCCTGGTGGTGGCGCTGTCGGCGGCGAACAACTTCCTGTCCGCCTCGAACCCGGTGCTGGCGATGATCTCCGCGCCCGGCGGCTACAGCAGCCGCGACTTCCTGCGCATCGGCGGGCCGCTGATGCTCGTCTACCTCGGCGTGACCCTGCTGGTGGTCAACCTGCTGTGGTGAGCCCGGCGCCGGTCGCGTCGACGAGCCAGACCTGCCCGTCGCGCTCCTCGACCGCCACCGCGACCAGCGCCTCGCCGCGGCAGGGCCCGCCGACGCAGACCCCGTCGTCGCTGCGGAAGCTGGCGCCGTGCGCGGCGCAGACGATGTGCCCGCCCTTGTCGAACAGGAACTGGCCCGGCGCCCAGTCGAGCCGGCGGCCGGCGTGCGGGCAGACGTTCAGGTAGGCGCGGACGCTGCCGGAAACCCGCATCAGCATCAGCGATTGCGCCTCGCCGTCGACCTCGGCCTCGATCTCCAGCGCGCCGGTCGCGGGAATCCGCGAGGCCTCGATTAACGATCCAATTACATTCATCACCGGGCCTTTGCCCATACTCGGCCGTCCCTCATGGTGCCACGAGCGACGATGTTCCACTCCCGCTCCCGCTTCATCCATTTCGACCTGCGCAAGCCGCGCCACCCGCTGGTCAAGCTCGGCTTCGGCCTGGTCGGCGTCGCCCTGCTGTCGGTGCTGCTGGTGTTCGGCCTGTTCGCCGGCGCGGCGATGCTGGCGGCCGGCGTGGTCTGGCGCCTGGCCGTGCAGCTGCGCGCGCCGCAACAGCAGCAGGCCGTGCGCGGCGGCGCGATCGACGGCGAGTTCCGCGTCGTGCGCAAGTCCGATCCGATGCTGTCGCGCTGAGCGCGCCGCCGTCGCTCCACCGAAACGCCCGGGCCCCTGCCCGGGCGTTTTTGCATTCAGCCCCTGCTCCCGAGCCGCCCATGTCCTCTCCGCTGCCAGCGACCGTCATCCCCGCTCCCGTGCCCACCACCCTCGCCGTGCGTGGCACCGAGGCCCGTTTCCCGGTGCGCAGGATCTACTGCGTCGGGCGCAACTTCGCCGACCACGCCAAGGAGATGGGTGCCACCGTCGACCGTGGCAATCCGGTGTTCTTCCACAAGCCGGCCGACGCCCTGGTCCCGGGAGGCGGTGCGGTGCCGTATCCTCCGGCGACGGGCGACCTGCACCACGAGGTCGAGCTCGTGGTCGCACTGGGGCGCGACGCCGATGGCGAAGTCGATGCCGCGCGCGCGCTCGACCTGGTGTTCGGCTACGGCGTCGGCCTCGACCTCACCCGACGCGACCTGCAGGCCGCGGCCAAGGCCAAGGGCCTGCCCTGGGACACCGCCAAGGGCTTCGATGCCTCGGCGCCGGCCAGCGAACTGGTGCCGGTGGCCGAAGCCGGCCACGACGTCTCGCGCCGGCTGTGGCTCGAGGTCAACGGCGCGCCGCGCCAGGCCGCGACGCTGGACACCATGATCTTCGGCGTCGCCGAGATCATCGCGGCGCTGTCGAAGCTCTACGCCCTGCGCGCGGGCGACCTGGTGTTCATGGGCACGCCCGCGGGCGTCGCCGCGCTCGTTCCGGGCGACCGTTTCCGCGCCGGCGTCGACGGCCTCGTCGAGTTCGAAGGACACATCGTGGAGACAACGCGGTGAGCTAGAGTCCGGCGCGATCCCAGCACGCCCGAGGAGGTGTCGATGAGCGTCATGAAGGAGTTCAAGGAGTTCGCGATGCGCGGCAACGTCATCGACCTCGCGGTCGGTGTCGTGATCGGTGGCGCCTTCGGCAAGATCGTCACCTCGCTGGTGAACGACATCGTGATGCCGCCGGTCGGGCTGCTCATCGGCGGCGTCGACTTCAGCCAGCTCTCGATCGTGCTGCGCGAGGCGACCGTCAACGCCGCGGGCGAGCCGGTCGAGGCGGTCGCCATCAACATCGGCCTGTTCGTCAACACCATCATCCAGTTCATCATCATCGCGCTGGCGGTGTTCTTCGCGGTGCGCTTCATCAACTCGCTCAAGCGCAAGGAGCCGGCACCGCCCGAGCCCAAGCCGGCCACGCCGCCGGAGGACGTGCTGCTGCTGCGCGAGATCCGCGACGCGCTCAAGGCGCGCCCTGCGCAGTCCGGCCCCGCCACCACCGGCCCGGTCTCGCCGCCGCCGGCCTGACCGGCACCGTCCCCAGGCGACGCGGAAGGGCCGGCGCATGCCGGCCCTTCCGCTTCAGGCATCCGGGACCTGTGGCACGGCCCGCCGTCGCCGGCGCGGGGCTAGACTCGACGGTTTCCCGTCCGCCACCGCCGCCGGAGCCGCCCATGCCTCGCCCCCTCGCCCGCCGCGTCACCGTCCTCGCCCTGGCACTCGCCGCCGCCCGTCCCGCCGCCGCCGAGACGCGCCTGCCCGACGACGCGCTGGAACAGGCCGCGGTGCTGCGCGACCGCGGCCTGGCCGGCAGCGCGGCCTACGGCATCGTCGAATCGCTGACGACCGAGGTCGGGCCGCGGATGGCGGGCACCGAGGCCGACGCGCGCGCGGTCGCCTGGGCCCGCGCCAAGTTCGAGGAGCTGGGCTTCGACCGCGTGCGCGTGGAACCGGTGACCTTCCCGGTCTGGCATCGCGGCCACGAGCAGGCGCGCATCCTGGGCGACCACGCGCAGCCGCTCCTGATCACCGCGCTGGGCGGCAGCGTCGGCACCGGGGGGCAGCCGCTGGAAGCCGAGGTCGTCCGCTTCGATTCCCTGGACGCGCTGATGGCCGCGGACGCGGCCAGCGTGCGCGGCAAGATCGCCTTCATCGACGGCAGGATGGAGCGCTTCCGCGACGGCCGCGGCTATGGCCCCGCGGTGGGCGCGCGCAGCAACGGCGCGACCGAGGCGGCGCGGCGCGGCGCGCGCGCGGTGCTGATCCGCTCCATCGGCACCGATTCCGACCGCCTGCCGCACACCGGCATGATGCGCTACGCCGAGGGGGTCACGCAGATCCCCGCCGCGGCGCTGTCGGTGCCCGATGCCGAGCAGCTGACCCGCGTCCTGGAGCGCGACCGCAGCGCGCGCGTGCGCCTCGACATCGACGCCGAGACCCGCGGCGAGTACACCTCGCACAACGTCATCGGCGAGATCGTCGGCAGCGAGAGGCCCGAGGAGGTGGTGCTGATCGGCGGCCACCTGGATTCCTGGGACCTCGGCACCGGCGCGGTCGACGACGCCACCGGCGGCGGCATCACCATGGCCGCGGGCAAGCTGATCGCCTCGCTGCCGGAACGCCCCCGGCGCACCGTGCGCGTGGTCGCCTTCGCCAACGAGGAGCAGGGCCTGCTCGGCGCACGTGCCTACGCCAGGGCGCACGCCGATGCGATCGCGCAGCACGTGATCGGCGCCGAGAGCGACTTCGGCGCGGGCCGCATCTATGCCCTGCGCGGCAACGTCGAGCCCGAGGCGCGCAAGGCGCTGGCGCAGATCGCCGAGGTGCTGACTCCGCTCGGTATCGCCTACGAGGGCGAGGGCGGCGGTCCCGGTCCGGACATCGGGCCGATGGCCGCGCGCGGCATGGCCTGGGCGCAGCTGGCGCAGGACGGAACCGACTATTTCGACCTGCACCACACCGCCAACGACACGCTCGACAAGGTCGATGCCGAAGCGCTCGACCAGCAGGCGGCGGCGTACGCGGTATTCGCCTACCTCGCCGCCGAGGCCGAGGGCGATTTCGGCAGCGCCCCCAAAAGCGCAGGCGAAGAGGACTGAGTCGGTCCGCGGGCGGCGCGGCGGCGACCCGCGCCGCAGGCGCGGCCGCTCCGTCGCGGATCCGGCCGCGCCAGGTGCCGCCGGCGGCGGTCGGGACGCGCGCCGGCGACGCCTGCAGCGCGATCAGGCGTCGAGCAGCGGCACGTCGAGGCTTTTCGCCGGCCGCCCGAGCACCTGCTGCGCGGCCTCGCGCAGGTCCTCGAGGTCGACGCTGCCGTCCTTCATCAGCACGCGCACCAGGTCGTCGAGCGACTTGCCGCCGTCGCTCTCCTGGCGGATCTCGTCGTCCAGGTCGCGGAACAGCACCACGGCCCGGGCCCGGATTGCGCCCTGCGCCAGCCGCGCCCGCAGCGAGTCCGCCTCGCCGCCGCGCTCGTCCATCCAGCCCATGGCGCGCTCGTAGCGGCTGTCGCTGAGCATGCCGACCTGGCGCAGCAGGCGCAGGCTGTAGTACTCGGCGATGCCCTCGCCGATCCAGCGGTCGCGCCCGGCGCCGCGCACGCCGGTGACCACGTGCACGACCTCGTGCACCAGGGTGCTGGTGCCGTTCTCGCTGATCAGAGGGCGGTCGGAATGCATGTACAGCGACTGCGGCGCGGACAGGCCGCCGCGCCACATCGGGTCGTCGGCGCCGACGATCAGGAGCTTCGGCGGCAGCCTGCCGAAGGCCGCCTTCATCTCCGGCAGCACCAGGTTGAGCATCGCCAGGATCTCGTTGCGGCGCATGCTGTCGCCCTTCGGCGCGGCGACCACCAGCAGGGTGCCTGCGACCCGCTCCAGGCGGATGCCGATGTCGCCGGCGATGAGCCAGCCCGTCGGCCGCGCCAGCGAGTGCTCCGGATTGGTGACGGCGAAGCTGCCCTTCTCCAGCTCCGGCCACTGGGTCTGCGCGGTCCAGCCCTCGGGCCCCGCGACGTGCAGCGTCGCCTTCGAGCGGGCGCCCTTGGCGACGCGCACGCGCGCCGGCGGCACCAGGTCGTCGCCGCGCAGCAGTGCCCAGTCGCGGGTGATCCGTGCGTCGTAGCCGCCGCCGCGGCGCCGGTGGTCGATGCGGTGGCTGTAGCGCAACGTGCCGCCGGCCTTCGGCGGCAGCCAGGTGACGCGGTCGCCCTCGCGCTCGACCTCGCCATCGCCGCGCACGTCGTCGTAGAGATCCGGATCCAGCTCCAGCCCCAGTTCGCGCAAGACCCCGTCGTCCTGGCCGACCACGATGGCCACCTCGGCGGTCCCGTCCTCCGGCACCAGCCGCACCCGGTAGTCGACGTCATAGGTGGGCGCGGCGGCCGCGAGGACCGGGGCCGCGAGGGCCAGCAACAGCAGGAGCGGAATGGCGACGTGACGCGGCATCGGCGGACTCGCGGCGGGATGGACCGGCGATTGTGCTTCACGCCGGTGAACACCGCTCGAAGCGGGCCGCCCTCGGCGCCACCCGCCACCGAGGGCCACCGGGCGACGCCCGCCTCAGGCGTGCCCGCCGACCTGCGGGGTCTCGTCCTCGAGGCGGGCGATCTTGCGCGCCAGCGCGTCCGGCGACTTCGTGTACGGCGCCAGCAGCGCATAGAAGGCCGGCACCACGAACAGCGACAGCAGGGTCGCGAAGGCGACGCCGAAGATCACCACCACGCCGATCGTGGCGCGGCTCGCCGAGCCTGGCCCGCCCGCCACCACCAGCGGCACCGCGCCGGCGATGGTCGCCACCGAGGTCATCAGGATCGGCCGCAGGCGGATCGCCGCGGCCTCGACGATCGCGTCGCGCACCGCCATGCCGTCGTCGCGCAGCTGGTTGGCGAATTCCACGATCAGGATGCCGTTCTTCGCCGCCAGGCCGACCAGCATCACGATGCCGATCTGGCTGAACAGGTTCAGCGTGCTGCCGGTGACCGCCAGGCCGATGAGCGCGCCGAGCAGGGCCAGCGGCACCGTCAGCATGATCACCAGCGGATGCACGAAGCTCTCGAACTGCGCGGCCAGCACCAGGTAGACGATCAGGAGCGCGGCGACGAAGGTGAAGACGACGGTGCCGCCGGCGCGCATGAACTCGCGCGACTCGCCCTTGTAGTCGATCTGCGCGTATTCCGGCAGTTCCTCCTGCACGACCTGCTGCACCCAGGCCAGCGCCTCGCCGAGCGTGTGTCCGGGGTTGAGCCGCGACTCGATGGTGATCGCGCGCAGGCGGTTGAAGCGGTTGTACTCGCCGGGCTCGGCGACCTCCTCGAGCGTCACCAGGTTGGCCAGCGGCACGAGTTCGCCGGTGGTCTGCGAGCGCACGTAGAGGTTGCGCAGGTCGGCGGGCTCGGCACGGTCGTCGCGCGTGGCCTGCAGCATGACCTCGTATTCCTCGCCGCTGTCGACGAAGGTGGTGACCCGGCGCGAGCCCATCATCGTCTCGAGGGTGCGGCCGATCTCCTGGGTGGAGACGCCGAGGTCGGCGGCGCGCATCTGGTCGATCCGCACCTGGATCTGCGGACGCGTCTCCTGGTAATCGGAGTCGGCGCCCTGGAACGCGGGATTGGCCTCCATCCGCGCGAGCAGGCGGTCGCGCCACTGCGCGAGCTCCTGGTAGTCGGGGCCACCCAGCACGATCTGGAACGGCTGTCCGCGGCTGCCGACCAGGCCGCCGCCGGAGGAGGCGAACGCGCGCACGCCGGGGATGGTGGCGAGCTCGTCGGCGACCTCGACCACCGCGTCGGCGGTGCCGATGTCGCGCTCCGACCAGTCCTTCATGAACACCGTCACCCGCCCGGTGTGCATCTCCTGGCTGCTGCCCCAACTGCCCGGCACGCGCGAGTTGATCCGCTCCAGCGGCTGGTCGTCGCCCACGAACTGCGAGAGCACGCGCTCGACCTTGTGCATCTGCTCCACCGACCAGTCGAAGCCGGCGCCCTCGGGTCCGTTCACCGAGACGAAGAACGCGCCGCGGTCCTCGGCCGGCGCGAGTTCGCTGGGCACCACGCGCAGCAGCCCGAGGCTGGCGAGCAGGGTCAGGACCAGGACGCCGACGAAGAGCAGCGGATGCCCGAGCGTGCGTCCGACCAGGCCGCGGTAGCCGGCGGTGAGGCGGTCGAGGCGACCGTTGATCCAGGCGTTGAGCCGGCCCGGCTTCTCGTGCCGGCGCACCAGCTGCGAGCACATCATCGGGGTCAGCGTCAGCGCGACGAAGGCCGACAGCGCCACCGCCGACGCCAGCGCCACCGACAGCTCGCGGAACAGGCGGCCGGTGTTGCCCTCCATGAAACCGACCGGCAGGAACACCGACACCAGCACCGCGGTCGTCGCGATCACGGCGAAGGCGACCTGCTTGGTGCCGCGCTTGGCCGCGACCAGCGGCGGCTCGCCGAGGTCGGTCCGGCGCTGGATGTTCTCCAGCACGATGATCGCGTCGTCCACCACCAGACCGATGCACAACACCAGCGCGAGCAGGGTCAGCAGGTTGATGCTGAAGCCGAAGGCGTAGAGCGCGATGAAGGACGCGACCAGGCACACCGGCAGGGTCACCGCGGGGATCAGGGCCGAACGCAGGGTGCCGAGGAACAGGAAGATCACCGCGACCACCAGGACGCCGGCCTCGATCAGGGTCGCGTAGACGCGCTCGACCGACGCCTCGATGAACTGGGTGTCGTCGTAGGCGACGAAGATGCGCATGCCCTCGGGCAGCGTCTGCTGGATGCGCGCGGCCTCCGCGCGCGCGGCGCGGGCGACGTCGAGGCTGTTGGCGGTGGAGGTCTTGACGATGCCGAGGCCGACGTTGGGTTCGCCGTTGCTGCGGTAGTAGTTGCGCCGCTCCTCCGCGCCGAGCTCGACCCGCGCCACGTCGCCCAGGCGCACGACGTAGCCGTCGCCGCCCTTGGCCAGCGCCAGCTCCCGGAAGGCCTGGGGATCGAGATAGCTGCGCTGCACGCGCAGGGTGAAGTCGCGGTCGCTCGACTCCAGGCTGCCGGCCGGCAGCTCGACGTTCTCGCGCTGCAGCGCGTTCTCCACGTCCGAGACCGCGAGCCCGCGCGCCGCCAGCGCCTCGCGGTCGAGCCAGATGCGCATGGCGTAGCGCTGTTCGCCGGCCACGCGCACCTGGGCGACCCCGTCCAGCGCCGAGAGGCGGTCGACGATGTAGCGCTCGGCGTAGTCGCTGAGCTCCAGCGCGCTCATGTCCGGCGCGCTCATGTTGAGCCAGATCACCGTCTCGGAATCGCTGTCGACCTTGGCGATCTCCGGCGGGTCGGCCTCTTCCGGCATGCGGTCCTGGACCCGGCTGACCGCGTCGCGCACATCGTTGGCGGCGCCCTCGATGTCGCGGGCCAGGCTGAATTCGAGGGTGACGTCGGCGCTGCCGTTGCGGCTGCGCGACTCGATGGTCTCGATGCCCTCGATGCCCGACAGCGCATCCTCCAGCACCTGGGTCACGCGGGTCTCGACCACCGCCGCCGACGCGCCCGGATAGTTGACCTCGACCGAGACGATGGGCGGATCGATCGCCGGCAGTTCGCGGAGGGTCAGGCGCGAGAACGCCATGACCCCGAGCACGACCAGGAGCAGGCTCAGGACGATCGCGAAGACCGGGCGCTGGATCGAGATGTCGGACAGGCGCATGCCGCGGGCCTCAGGGTGCGGCGGCGGGGATGCCCGCGGCGGCGGCCGGCGCGGTGTCCTGCGCCGGCGTGGCTTCGACCGGGGCGACGGCGATGCGGATGCCGCTGCGCAGCTTGTTGGTGCCCTCGACCACGATGCGGTCGCCCGCGGCCAGGCCGTCGACGATCTCCACCTCGCCGCGGCGGCGCGCGCCGGTCTCCACCGGCACCTGGGTCACCGTCTCGTCGCCATTGACGCGGAACACCGACGATTCGCGTCCGATCTGCACCAGCGCGAGCTCGGGAATCGCCAGGACCTCGCGCACCGGCTGCAGCAGGTCGACCGACATCAGCATGCCCGGTCGCAGCACGCCGTCCGGGTTCGGGAACTCGGCCCGCACCGTCACCGCACGGGTCACCGGGTCCACCCGCGAATCCAGCGAAGTGACCGTGCCGGTGAACTCGAGCTCGGGGAAGGCCGCGCTGCGCGCGGCGATGTCCTGCCCCACCGCGACCTGACCCAGGTTCAGCTCGGGAACCGCGAAGTCGAGCTTGATGGTGGAGACATCGTCGAGGTTGGCGATCGGCGTGCCCGGGGTCACCAGGCTGCCGGGGCTGACCTGGCGCAGGCCGAGCACACCGTCGAAGGGCGCGGTGATCGCGCGGTCGCCGAGCTGGGCCTGGATCTGCCGCATGCGCGCGCGCGCGCTGTCGCGCTGCGCGCGCTGGGTGTCGAGCACGCTCTCGGAGACGAGCCGGCGCCCGGCCAGGTCCTGCTGGCGTTCGAACAGGCGGTCGGCCTCCTCGTAGGCGGCACGCGCCTCCTCGAGCGCGGCCAGCTGGGTGTTGCCGGAGAGGTCGACCAGCAGCTCGCCCTCCTTCACCCGGTCGCCGCTGTCGAAGTTCACCCGGCGCACGGTCTCGCTGACCTTGGCGGTGATCACCACCGATTCGTTGGCCTGGGTGGTGCCGAGCGCCTGGATGCGGTCGCGCCATGGGCTCGGCTCGACCACGGTGGTGGTCACCACCGGCGCGGTCGCGGCGGCGTCGACGGACCCGCCCGCGCCGCCTCCGCAGGCGGAGACGAGCAGGGCCGATCCCAGGGCGAGGGCGGCGGCGGCGCGATGGCGCTTGGAGATCATGGACATCCGGATCGGGAGAAGGAGGCTTGACCGCCACGGGAGCGGGAGGTTCCCATCGCGGGCGGGCGCGGCGGCATGCCACGGTCGCAACGCGCAGCCGGGGGAGTTCCGTCGTATGGCCCCGCGCTGGGCGCGGAGTCTAGAGGGCCGCGGCGCCGCGCGAGCGTGACGAAAGACGGGTTGCAATCCGCGCCCCGAGCCGCTCCTCCATCCGCAGGCCGTCCATGTCCACCGTCCGCATCCTCGAAGCCGACATCACCACCCTGGCCTGCGACGCCATCGTCAACGCCGCCAATGCGTCGCTGCTGGGCGGTGGCGGGGTCGACGGCGCGATCCACCGCGCGGCCGGTCCGGAGCTGCTCGCGGCCTGCCGCGCCCTGCCGGAGGTGGCGCCCGGCGTGCGCTGCCCCACCGGCGAGGCGCGGCTGACTCCCGGGTTCCGCCTGCCGGCGCGCTTCGTGGTCCACACCGTGGGCCCGGTGTGGCACGGAGGAACCCGCGGCGAGGCCGACGCGCTGGCCGCCTGCTACCGCAGCAGCCTGGCGCTGGCGCGCGAGGCGGGCGCGGCCTCGATCGCCTTTCCCGCCATCAGCTGCGGGATCTACGGCTATCCGGCCGAAGCGGCGATGCGGGTGGCGCTGGAGGCGATCCGCGCCTGGCAGGCCGGTGCCGGCACGGCGCCCGCGGTCACCCTCTGCCTGTTCTCGTCCGACCTGCATCGGGCCGCCGAGCGCGCCCGCGACGGGGCCTGAACACGGAGCGGGGCGCCGCAGCGCCCCCTTCCGGAGACCCCTCGTCGACCGGGCTCAGGCCGCGTCCGCGCCCGGCCACTGGCCCAGCGCCGCGAGGCCGTTGTCCCTGGCGCGGGCGTAGACCGTCTCCTGTGCGCGGGCGACATTGGCCTTCATGTCCTGCGCCCAGATCCTGAGCGCCGCCGACTGCATGGCGCGGCCGTAGGAGAACGACAGCGGCCACGGCAGGTTGCCGATGCGGTTCATGGCGTCGAGATGGGCCGTGGCCTTCTCGTCGCTCTGTCCGCCGGACAGGAACACGATGCCGGGCAGGATCGCCGGCACCGTCGACTTCAGGCACATGAGGGTCGCCTCGGCGACCTCCTCGACGTCGGCCTGCTCCGGGCAGTCCTTGCCGGAGACGACCATCGAGGCCTTGAGGATGGTGCCCTCGAGCATGACGTTCTGCTCGTAGAGCGCGCCGAACAGCGAGCGCAGCACCGCCTCGGTGACCTCGTAGCAGGTCTGGATGTCGTGGCTGCCGTCCATGATCACCTCCGGCTCGACCATCGGCACCAGGCCCTGCTCCTGGCACAGCGCGGCGTAGCGCGCCAGCGCGTGCGAGTTGGCCTCGATGCAGGTGCCGGAGGGGATGTCGTCGCCGATGTTGATCACCGCGCGCCACTTGGCGAAGCGCGCGCCGAGCCGGTAGTACTCCTTGAGCCGGTCGCGCAGGCCGTCGAGCCCCTCGGTGATCACCTCGCCCGGGCAGCCGGCCAGCGGGTGCGTGCTCTTGTCGACCTTGATGCCGGGGATCACGCCGGCCTTCTTCATGACCTCCACGAAGGGGGTGCCGTCGGCGGTCTTCTGGCGCAGGGTCTCGTCGAACAGGATCGCGCCGGAGACGTGGTCGCCGAGCTTCGGCGTGGTCAGCAGCATCTCGCGGTAGGCGCGACGGTTCTCCTCGATGTTCTCGATGCCGACCGAATCGAAGCGCTTCTTGATCGTGCTGGTGGACTCGTCGATGGCGATGATGCCCTTGCCGCGGGCGACCATGGCCTGGGCGGTTTCGGCAAGCTGTTCGATGCTCATGGGGATCCTGTCTTCTGGGCGGCGAAAGAGGAAACGAAGCCGCCGGAGTATAGACGAGGGGTGTCGACGACCCGTGGTGCGGCGCGAGGCTCAGGACCCCGGCGACGGCTCCCGGGCGCGCACCGCGAGCAGCGCGAGCAGGGTCACTGCGGCCGCGGCGGCGAGATAGCCGCCGACGGCGGCGATGCCCCAGCGGTCCGCGAGCCAGGTCGCGATGTAGGGCGCGAGCGAGGCGCCGAAGATCCCGGCGAGGTTGAAGCACAGGGAGGCGCCGGTATAGCGCACGGCGGTCGGGAACAGTTCCGCCAGCACGGTGCCGAGCGGACCGTAGGTCAGCCCCATCAGGGCCAGGCCGAGCGCGAGGAACACGAAGGTCGTGCCCCGGTCGCCAGCGCCGAACAGGGGCGCGAAGGCGAAGCCGAACAGCCCGATCGCCACCGTCACCGACACCAGCACGATCCCGCGACCGTGGCGGTCGGCGAGCAGCGCGGAGAGCGGGATGGTCGCGGCGAAGAACAGCACGCCGCCCATCTGCAGCAGCAGGAAGTCCTCGCGAGCGTAGCCCAGGCGGCTGGTGCCCCAGGACAGCGCGAACACCGTCATCAGGTAGAACAGCACGAAGGTCGCCAGTGCGGCGAAGGTGCCGACCACGAGCGCGCGCTTGTGCGCCGCGAACACGGTCGCCATCGGCAGGCGCACCCGTTCGGCGCGGTCCAGCGCGCGCTGGAAGTCCGGCGTCTCGGTCAGCTTCAGCCGCATCCACAGGCCGATCGCGACCAGCACCGCGCTGCCGACGAAGGGAATGCGCCAGCCCCACGCCGCGAAGTCGCCCTCGTCGAGCAGCTCGGCCAGCACCAGGAACACGCCCGCCGAGCACAGGAAGCCGATCGGCGCGCCGAGCTGCGGGAACATCCCGTACCAGGCGCGCCTGCCCGGCGGCGCGTTCTCGGTCGCCAGCAGCACCGCCCCGCCCCATTCGCCGCCGAGGCCGAGGCCCTGGCCGAGGCGGCACAGCGCCAGCAGCACCGGCGCAGCCACGCCGATGCTGGCGTAGGTCGGCAGCAGGCCGATCGCCACCGTGGACAGGCCCATCGTCAGCAGCGCGGCGACCAGGGTCGCCTTGCGCCCGATGCGGTCGCCGAAGTGGCCGAAGAGCGCCGAGCCCACCGGCCGGGCGAAGAAGGCCAGGGCGAAGGTGGCCAGCGACTGCAGGGTCGCCGAGGTCGGATCCGTCGCGGGGAAGAACAGCGCCGGGAACACCAGCACCGCCGCGGTGGCGTAGATGTAGAAGTCGAAGAACTCGATCGTGGTGCCGATCAGGCTCGCGGCGAGCACGCGCCGCGGCGAGTTCACCGCTGCCGCCGGTGCGGTCGTGGTCACGAATTCATTCCCCCGGGGCGGCCCCGCTGCCGCCCGCGCATCATGGCATCCCCGGCGCCGGGCGCGGCGGCGCGGCGGCGATCAGAGATCGCCGAGCGTCGTGGCCAGGCCGTTCTCGTCGACCTCGAGCAGGCGCAGCGTGTTGGTCGCGCCGAGCAGGCCCATGTGGTCGCCATTGGTGAAGACCAGGCGGTCGCCGACCTCCAGCAGCCCGGCCTGGTGCAGCTGGCCGACGGCGGCGCGCGCGGCCTCGCGGATGCGCATGCCGCGCGACTCGAAGGCGATCGGGAACACGTCGCGCATCATCGCCATGCGCCGGCGCGCCGGCGCCTCGTGGGTCATGGCGTAGACCGGCGCGGTCGAGCGGAAGCGTGACAGGAAGCGCGCGGTGCCGCCGGACTCGGTCAGCGCCACGATGGCGCGGACGTTGATGTGCTCGGCGAGGAACATCGCCGCCATCGCGATCGCCTGGTCGGCGCGCTCGAGGTTGCGCGGCGCGGCCTCGAAGTCGGTGTCGCGCTTGAACTGGCGCTCGGCGCCGAGACAGATGCGGACCATCGCCTCCACCGCGCGCACCGGGTACTGGCCCGCGGCGGTCTCGGCCGAGAGCATCACCGTGTCGGTGCCGTCGATGACCGCATTGGCGACGTCCAGCACCTCGGCGCGCGTCGGGATCGGGTTGTCGACCATCGACTGCAGCATCTGCGTCGCGGTGATCACGATGCGGTTGCGCTCCACCGCGTTGCGGATGATGGTCTTCTGCAGGCCCGGCAGCTCGGCGTCGCCGATCTCCACGCCGAGATCGCCGCGGGCGACCATCACCACGTCGGACGCCTCGATGATCTCGATCAGGTTCTCGATCGCCTCGGCGCGCTCGATCTTGGCCACCAGCCACGGCGAGCCGCCGGCCTCGTGCGCGAGCCGGCGCGCCTCCTCGATGTCGGCAGCGGTGCGGCAGAACGAGACCGCCAGGAAGTCGACGTCCAGGTCCGCCGCGACCTTGATGTGCGTGCGGTCCTCGTCGGTCAGCGCGCCCAGCGAGAGGCCGCCGCCGAGCTTGTTCAGGCCCTTGCGGTTGGACAGCGCGCCGTCGGTCAGCACGCGGGTGCGGATGCGCTCGCCCTCGATCGCCTGCACCTCGAGGGTGACCAGGCCGTCGTCGAGCAGCAGCGTGTCGCCGGGCACGACGTCGTTGACCAGTCCGAGGTAGCTCACCCCGACCTGGGTCTCGTCGCCGGCGGGCGCGTCGGCACGGGCGATGAGGTCGAACTGCTGGCCGGCCTTGAGCGCGACCTTGCCGGCGGCGAACTTCTCGATGCGGATCTTCGGCCCCTGCAGGTCGGCGAGGATGCCGACCTCGCGCCCGACGGCGGCGGCGGTCTCGCGGATCAGGCGTACGCGCTCGGCGTGCTGCTCGGGGGTACCGTGGGAGAAATTCAGGCGCACCACGTCGACGCCGGCGCGGAGGATGCCCTCGAGCACGCCGGGGGCATCGGTGGCCGGGCCGAGGGTGGCGAGGATCTTGGTACGACGCAACGCGAGACTCATCCGTCAGGAATCCGTGAAATCGATCGCATCGGACGCTAGCACAGCATCCGGCAATGCGGCACCGTACGGGACGTACCTTGTGCGGAAAGGCGCACCGATGGCGCGGCCTTCAGGGCTCCAGGAGCATGCGCCGGAGCGCCTGCGGCGATTCGGCGATCGCATCGGCACCCGCGTCCTCCAGCTCGACGCGGTCGCCGAAGCCCCAGAGCACGCCGATGCCACGCAGGCCGTGCGCCCTGGCACCGAGGATGTCGTACCGGCGGTCGCCGATCATGACGGCGTCCGCGGCCTGCGCGCCGAGCCTGCGCAGCGCCTCGGCGACGAGGTCGGGCTTGGCCCGCCGGCTGCCGTCGGCGCTGGTCCCGCAGATCGTCCCGAAGCGCCCGCCGAACGGCAGGCTGGCCAGCACCTTCTGCGCGAAGGCCTCGCCCTTGGAGGTCACCACCGCCATGCGGTGGCCGGCGTCGGCCAGCGCCGCGAGCAGTTCCGGGATGCCCTCGTAGACGTGGAACATGCACCAGCCCTCGCGGTCGTAGAGGTCGCGATAGGCGGCGAGCGCGGCGGCGGCGCGTCCTGCGTCCGCCTCGAAGTGCAGGTGGAAGGTGTCGCGCAGCGGCGGGCCGATCCAGCTGCGCAGCACCCCGGTGTCGGGCACCTCGGCGCCGACGCTCTCCATCGCATGCCGCGCGCAGGCGTAGATGCCCTCGGCGGAATCGATCAGGGTGCCGTCGAGGTCGAAGAACAGCGTCGCCGCCATCAGCCGCGCGCGTCCAGCGCGGCCACCGCGGGAAGGGTCTTGCCCTCGAGGAACTCGAGGAAGGCACCGCCGCCGGTGGAGATGTAGGACACCTGGCCGGCGATGCCGTACTTGTCGACCGCGGCCAGGGTGTCGCCGCCGCCGGCGATGGAGAACGCCTTCGAACCGGCGATCGCCCGCGCCAGCGCCTCGGTGCCCGCGCCGAAGGCGTCGAACTCGAACACGCCGACCGGCCCGTTCCACACCACCGTGCCCGCGCCGGCGATCAGCGCGGCATAACGCTTCGCCGTCTCCGGGCCGATGTCGAGGATCATGTCGCCCTCGCCGACCTCGTCCACCGCCTTCACCGTCGCCGGCGCGTCGGCGCTGAATTCCGGCGCGACCACCACGTCCACCGGCAGCGGGATCGCGGCGCCGCGCGCCTCCGCGTCGGCGACGATCTTCTTCGCGGTGTCGACCAGGTCGGCCTCGACCAGGGACCTGCCGACCGGCTTGCCGGCCGCGAGCAGGAAGGTGTTGGCGATGCCGCCGCCGACGATGAGCTGGTCGACCCGGGAGACCAGGTTGCCCAGCAGCTCCAGCTTGGTGGAGACCTTGGAACCGGCGACGATGGCCAGCAGCGGGCGCTCGGGGTTCTCCAGCGCCTTGGCCAGCGCGTCGAGCTCGGCCATCAGCAGCGGCCCGCCGGCGGCGACCTTCGCCGCGCGGATCACGCCGTGGGTCGAGGCCTGGGCGCGGTGCGCGGTGCCGAAGGCGTCCATGACGAACACGTCGCACAGCGCCGCATACTTCTGCGCCAGCGCGGCATCGTCCTGCTTCTCGCCGGGGTTCATGCGGCAGTTCTCGAGCAGCTTGATCTCGCCCGGAGCGACGTCGACGCCGTCGACCCAGTCGCGCACCAGCGGCACCTCGCGACCCAGCAGCTCCGCCAGCCGCGCCGCCACCGGCGCCAGCGAATCGGCTTCGCTCCACTCGCCCTCGGTGGGCCGGCCCAGGTGCGACATCACCAGCACCGCGGCGCCCTTCTCCAGCGCCAGCCTGAGCGTCGGCAGCGCCGCGGCGATGCGCTGCTCGGAGGTCACGCGCCCGTTCTTGACCGGCACGTTGAGATCCTCGCGGATCAGCACCCGCTTGCCGGCGAGGTCGAGGTCGGTCATGCGGAGCAGGCTCATGGGCGGCGGTTCCTCGTGTGATGGAGCGTGGCGTGGGACCGGCATTGTCCCGGCTGCCCGTCACTTTGCAAAACGCCGCGCGCGCCTTCAGTCGAAGCGCGGCGGGCCCTGACGCAGCAGGTGCACGGCGAACACGATGACCACCAGCGCGCCGGCGACCAGCACGCTCCACAGGATCCATGCGGTCCAGTCGCGCGGCCGCTGCAGCGCCCGCGCGCCGGCGAGCTCCCGGTACGGACCGGGCTCGGCCACGGCGGGCTGCCAGTCCGCGCCCTCGCGCTGGCGCAGCTCGGCGATCAGGCGCGGCAGCGGCGTATCCGCGCGCATCGCGGTCGCGCTTCCTGCCGCCAGCGCGAACGGCGCTGGCCCCTGCGCCAGGAACACCAGCACCTCCGGCCGGTAGCCCAGGCGCAGCTGCGGCGTGCCGCTCACCGGCCCGCGCGCGCGCAGCCGCCAGTAGCGATCGCGCACGACCCCGTTGATCGCCTGCGCCCCCGACGCCTGCGCATCGCCGGCGCGCGCGTTCAGGCGGTAGGCCACCCACGGCGCCAGGCGCTGACGCCAGCTCGCGTCCTCGCCGTCGCGGCTCTCCAGCGTCCACTCCACCGCCGAATTGCCCGGCAGCAGCACGTCGGCGCGATCCACCGGGAAGCGACCGCCGAGTTCGAAGTCGAAGGTCGCCGCGTCCGGGTCGCTGCGCGCGGCGTCGAGCGTCTCCCACTCCCGCGCCTCGGCGACCGGTTCCGGGGCCAGCCCGGCGCTGATCGTGGTCGGCGCGAAGCCGGTGCCGAGCGCGGCGGGGGTCAGGCGCAGGTAGCGCGTGCGCACCGGCTCCAGCTCGAGCCGGCGCTGCACGAGGTTGCGCCCGGCCCGCACCGCCTCGACCAGGCGTCCGTGCACGCTGACCGGATCCCAGTGCTCGAGGTCCTCGCTCGCCTCCACCCGCATGCCGAGATCCAGCGCCGCCTCGCGCGGCGGCCAGTCGATCTCGAGCGCGGTGATCGGGGCGCGGGTGCGGCTGGCATCGACCAGGTAGACCACCGCCTCGCCGCGGCCGAGGCGGCCGCCGCCGCGCGTCTCCACCCGGCGCAGGCGGCCGTCGGCATCGACTTCGCCGACCACGGCCCAGGCATCGCCGTCGCGCGCGTCGGGCGCGGGCAGCGTGAACCACGGCAGTTCCAGCTCGCGCGCGGGCCGCGCCAGCGGCGCCTGCGGCGGGAAGACCTCGGCGGCGACCGCCTCGTCGGCGGCGTTGAACACCACCAGGTCGCGCAGCCGCGGGTCGCTGGCCTGGGCATAGACCTCGCGGGCAAGGGTGACGCGGTAGGCGCCGCCGTCGGCGTCCTGCAGCACCAGCGGCCATTCGCCGACGAAGGCGTCGCGCGGCGCGGCGGCCGGCGCGGGCGTCGCCGAGGCGACGAGGACGAGCAGCAGGGCGAAGCGCAGCATGCCGCTCATTGTGCCGCCCCCGCCGCCCCGGCGTCCGCCGCAGCGGCCCGCGGCGGCGCCGGAGCGAAGAAACCGACCGCCGTGCACAGCACGCCGAAGCCGATGAAGGACACGATCCCGAGCAGGTTGCCCAGGTGCTGGCGGTCGACGAGCACCAGCTTCAGCAGCACCACGCCCATCAGCAGCGCGCCGGCCAGCCACACCGTGCGCAGGCCGCGGCGCGAGCCCACGATCCAGCCGGCCACGCCGAGCACGCTCCACAGCAGGGTCAGCGCGGTCTGCACCAGGCTGGTGGAGAACATCGACGTCGACCAGATCACGCCGGCCCAGTGGTGCAGGCTGCGCAGCAGGCTGGCGTTGGCGAGCGCGAAGGCACCGAAGGCCAGCACCGGCACGCGCCACCGCCCCAGGCGCGGCGTCGTCGCCGCCAGGTGCACGGCGAGCGCGAGGATCGCCGCCTGCATCAGGTCGAGCGGATTGAGCAGCGGCAGCCACGGCAGCGGCGCCGGGGCGCCGGCGGCGAACAGGGCCGGCAGCCAGCCCGCGACCAGCACCGCCATGTAGCTCGCCAGCAGCGCCCGTCGCCATGCGCCGAAGCCGGCGGCCAGCGGTACCGCCAGCCATGCCGGCCGGGCGGCGGCGAGCAGTGCCGCGATCCACCACGGCAGCAGGACCGCCACGTGGCGCCAGCCGGTGCCGACATCGGGGCCTGCCAGCAGCCCGTGCAGTCCCAGCGACGTGGCCAGCGGCCATGTCCACAGCCATGCCGCGTGGGCGGCCACGACCGCCCGCGACGCCGGTCCGCGCAGGGCGACGAGGCTGCGTGCACCGAAGGCGGCGAACGCCAGCCACGCCCAGCCGGCCGGCAGCGCGAACGGCTGGTCGACGCGCCACGCCTGCACCAGCGCGAACGCCACGCCGGCGGCCAGTCCCGCCGCGGTGGTCCAGGCCAGTGCGACGGCCGGGCGCCGGCGCGCGACCTCGGCGGCGAGCCAGCCGCTGGCGACGGCGAAGACGAATGCGGCCGCCGGCTGCAGGTGCGGCGCGACGAAGTCGGCGATCTCGTTGAGGGCGATGCCGGCCCACCAGGCCAGGCCCCACACGTACCAGGCCAGTGCCGCCCGTGGGCGGGCAGCCGCGGCGTAGCTCCAGGCGCTGGCGAAGCCGGCGAGCGCGACCAGCAGCCCGCTCGTGCAGGTGGGATTGACGAGCGGCGTGTGCTCGGGGCCGGAGAACAGGACGCCGAGCGCGAACGCGCAGGCCGCCAGCGCCTGCAGCGCGGTGCCGCTGACCTGCGGCAGCAGGCGCGCCTGGCGCAGGCCGAGCCAGACCAGCGCGGCGCCCTCGAGGGCGAAGGCGCTGGCGGTGGCCTGCGCCGACAGCGCGAGCGGGATCGCCAGGGTCGCGAAGCCCACCGCCAGCAGCGCATGCGACTGCGCCAGCAGTGCGCGCCGTTCGCGTCCGCGCAGCGTCCAGGCGAGCGCGGCGTAGAGCGCGGCGAGGCCGAGCGCGCACAGCGCCAGCGGCATGCGGGCGCCGTCGAGCAGGGCGGCCTGCAGCGCGAAGGCGACCAGCGGCGTGCCGAACACGAGGCTGCCGTCGACGAGGTCGCGCCCGCCCGCGCGCCGCCGCGCGTACAGGACCGGGATCGCAAGGTAGAACGCGAAGAACAGCAGCAGGAACGGCTCGGTGCTGGCGAAGTCCGTGGGGGTATACGCGAGCACGCCCCAGGCGGTGCCGATGCCGAAGGTGAACACGAAGCCCAGCAGGTTCAGCAGCCGCCACGCGCGCCACCAGGCGATCGCGAACACGCCCGCGTTCAGCAGCGCGTAGTAGGAGAACAGGGCGACGTGGCTGCCGCCGCCGGTCGACAGCCACAGCGGCGCGAGGAAGCCGGCGAGGATGCCGAACACGGCCAAGGCCAGGGCATCCTGCAGTACCGCCAGCACGCAGGCACCGGCGACCAGCACCACGCTCAGCGCGAATGCCATCCCCGGCGGCAGCAGGCCGTAGAGCCGGAACGCGCCGAACACCGTCAGCAGCAGCACGCCGACGGCGCCTCCCTGCAGGCTGAGCGCGAAGGCGCGCCGCCGCAGCCGCTGGCGCCAGGCGAAGACCAGCGTCGCGGTCGCCGCCGCGGCGATGCCCGCCAGGCGCAGCTCGACCGGCACCCGCAGCAGGCCCTGGTCGCTGGCGTACTTCAGCAGCGCGGCGACGCCGGCCAGCAGCACGAGCACGCCGATCTTGACCGGCACGTTGCCCTCGGTGAACCAGCCCCGGATCGCGGCGACCCCGCGCTCGACGGTACCGGGCCCGCGCGGCGGCGACGGGGGCAGCGGCACGGTCGCAGGCCGCGGTGCAGGCGCGGCAGGCGGCGGCACCGCAGCGGCCGGTGGCGGCGCGGACTCGACGAAGGCAGCTTGCGCGGGGCCCTCCTGCGCGGCCGCGCCGGCACGTGGCGCGGACGCGGGCGCATCCGCGCGACGCACGCGAAGTGCCTGCACGTCGCGTTCGAGGTCCGCGACCCGCCGCCGCAGGCCGGCGACCATCACCAGCGCCACGACGATGGCCACCGGCAGCGCGAGCAGCACGAGTGCGACGAGCACGAGCAATGACGACATCGGTTCCGCATCCCCTTTCGATGTGGCGCGCACTCTGGCGGCAAGTGCGCGCGAGCGCCAGCAGGGCGCGGTACATCCACCTGAACCGCACTCGCGCTCCGACACTTCGTTTGCGAACGCTTGAGGCCGTCTTAACGGGGCGGCGACCAGCATCGACCCCGTATCCGACGCAGTGGATGCACGCCCCCCACAGGAGTAAGACCGATGACCAAGACCACCCTCAAGGCCACCGTTTTCGCCGCCGCGTTCGCCGTCGCCGGGTTCGCCGGCGCCCAGACCGCACCCGAGACCGCGCCGCCGGCCGATCCCGCCACCGACACCATGTCGGCACCGAGCAACCCGGCCCCGGCCGCCGCCCCGTCCTCGCAGCAGCTCGAGACCGCGCTCAACACCGCCGGCTACAGCGACGTCGCCGACCTGTCGCAGAACGGCGAGGTGTGGACCGCGCAGGCCACCAATCCGCAGGGCGCTGCGGTCATGATCGAGGTGGATCCGACCGCCGGCACCGTGCAGGAGACCCCGGTCGAGACCGAGGAAGCCGAGTAAGCGACCTCCGCCCGCACGTTCCGGAGCGCCCCGGCCCATGCCGGGGCGCTTTCGTTTTCCGACGTGGTGAAACGACGACGCCCGGCCGAAGCCGGGCGTCGGGTGCAGCGGACGGCGCGCTTACTTCGCCGCCATCAGCGCCCTGGTGGTGTCGAGCATGCGGTTGGAGAAGCCCCACTCGTTGTCGTACCACGACAGCACCTTGACCAGGGTGCCGCCCATGACGCGGGTCTGGGTCGCGTCGTAGATCGAGCTGCGCGGGTCGTGGTTGAAGTCGATCGATACCAGCGGCTGCGTGTTGACGCCGAGAATTCCCTTCAGGGGGCCCTCGCTGGCCTCGCGGATCGCGGCGTCGATTTCCTCCTTGGAGGTCTCGCGCGCGGCGACGAAGGAGAGGTCGACCACCGAAACGTTGATCGTCGGCACGCGCATCGCGAAGCCGTCGAGCTTGCCGTTGAGCTCCGGCAGCACCAGGCCGACCGCGGCGGCAGCGCCGGTCTTGGTCGGGATCTGCGAATGCGTGGCCGAACGCGCGCGGCGCAGGTCGGAGTGGTAGACGTCGGTCAGCACCTGGTCGTTGGTGTAGGCGTGGATCGTCGTCATCAGACCGTGGACGATGCCGATGCGGTCGTTGAGGACCTTGGCGATCGGTGCCAGGCAGTTGGTCGTGCACGAGGCGTTGGAGATCACCTCGTCGCTGGCCTTGAGGGCGCCGTGGTTGACGCCGTAGACGACGGTGGCGTCGACGTCCTTGCCGCCCGGCGCGGAGATGATCACCTTCTTGGCGCCGCCGGCCAGGTGCGCCTTGGCCTTCTCCTTGGAAGTGAAGAAGCCGGTGCACTCGAGCACCACGTCCACGCCGATCTCGCCCCACGGCAGCTTGGCCGGGTCGCGCTCGGCGAACACCTTGATGCGGTCGCCGTTGACGACGAGATCGCCGCCCTCGACCGCCACCTCGCCCGGGAACCTGCCGTGCGCGGTGTCGTGGCGGGTCAGGTGCGCATTGGTCTCGGCGTCGCCCAGATCGTTGACCGCCACCACCTGGATGTCGCCGGTGCGGTTCGACTCGTACAGCGCGCGCAGGACGTTGCGGCCGATGCGGCCGTACCCGTTGATCGCGACCTTGATCGCCATGTGCTCGACTCCTCGTGGACGGTGGTGGACTGCGGTGCGGGGCCCGCAGAGACCGCGTATCTTAGCCGGTCCCCCGTAGCGGCTTCATCACGGCACCGGCCTTGGCACGTCTCGTCCTCTTCCTGGCGACGGTTCTCGTCGCGCTTCCCCGTCCGGCCGCCGCCTGGAACGAACTCGGCCACCGCCTGGTGGGCGAACTCGCGCAGCGGCAGCTGTCGCCCGCCGCGCAGGCCGAGGTCGGGCGCCTGCTCGAGGGCGAGCCCGAACCCACCCTCGCCGGCGTCGCCGCCTGGGCGGACGAGCTGCGCGGCAGCGACGAGGCCGCCTACCGGCGCACCGGCGGCTGGCACTACGTGAACTTCCCGCGCGGCGACTGCCACTACGTCGCCGCCCGCGACTGCCCGGACGGCGACTGCGTGGTCGGCGCGATCCAGGCCCAGCTCCGGCTCCTCGCCGACCGCAGCCGACCGCAGCCGGTGCGCCGCGACGCGCTGAAGTTCGTCGTGCACTTCGTCGGCGACGTGCACCAGCCGCTGCACGCCGGCGACCGCGCCGACCGCGGCGGCAACGACTACCAGATCAGCCTCGCCACCGACCTCGCCCCCGCTGCGTACGCGCGGATGGCCTACAACCCGGTGACGCAGGTGCAGGGCACGAACCTGCATGCGGTGTGGGACGGTTACGTACTGCGCTCGCGCAGGCTCGACGTGGATGCCTACGCGGACGCGCTGGCCGATGCGGTCCCGCCGGCCGATGCCGCCATTCCCGGTCCGGAGCGCTGGGCCGAGCAGTCGTGCGCGCTGCTGGACAGCGCGGCGATCTATCCGGCCGGACACAGGCTCGACCACGACTATCTCGAACGCATGCGCCCGCTCGCGGAGGCCCAGATCGAGGCGGCCGCGGCGCGCCTCGCCGCGGCGCTGGAGCAGGCCCTGGTCGCCACACCGGAATCCGCCGCGGCGCATTGATCGCCGTCAATGCCCGCGCGCCGCCGCGCGCGCAGCCTGTCTCCACCCTCCAAGGAGACAGAGCATGTTCCGCCCCACCCCGCGCCACCTGGCCCTCGTCCTCGCCGTCCTCTGCGCCGCTCCCGCCGCCCAGGCGGCCGAATGGTCGCTGCGCGCCGGCCCCACCCACGTGTCGCCGAAGTCCGACAACGGCAGCCTCGCCGGAGGGGCCCTGGCCGCCGACATCGACGACGAGACCCAGCTCGGGCTGACGCTCAACGCGCGCTTCACTCCGCACTTCGCGCTCGAACTGCTCGCGGCCACGCCGTTCCACCAGATGGCCAGGCTCAACGGCGCCGAGGCGGTCGACTTCCGCCACCTGCCGCCGACCCTGACCGCGCAGTGGCACTTCCTGCCCGGGTCCAGCGTCAGCCCCTTCGTCGGGGCCGGCGTGACCTACACCTGGATCTACGACGAGAAGGAGATGGGCCCGGTCGCCGGCGCCGACGTCAAGATCGACAACACCTGGGGCGCCTCGGCGCAGGCCGGCCTGGTGTTCCGGCTCAACGACCGCCTCGACCTGGTCGCCGACGCGCGCTGGATGGACATCAGCCCGGACGTGCGCGTCGACGGCGCCGACGTCGGCTCGGTCGACGTCGACCCGCTGGTCTACAGCGTGATGCTGGGCTGGCGTTTCTGACCACGCCGGGGAAGGCGCTGCGCGCGCCTTCCCTCTTCCGGAGATCGCACCATGTGGTCGCTGGTCAACCTCCTGCACGCCGGGCTCGCGCTCGGTGCGGCGCTCCTGATCCTGGGCTTCGGCCTGCGCAGCCGCAATCTGGGCGCGATGCTCATGGGCATCGGCTTCCTCTGCGCCCTCGTCGCCGGCTCGCTCAGGCTCTACGCCGCGCTCTACTGAGCGGCCGCCACGCGGCCGCCGCTATGCTGGCGCGGAGCCCGCCGCCGCCAGCCCCCATGTCCGCGCCCCGCATCAAGCTGCGCCTCGTCCTCGACGACGACCTCGTGCTCGGTCCGGGCAAGGCCGACCTGCTCGACGCGATCGCCCGCACCGGCTCGATCTCGGCGGCCGGGCGCGAGCTCGGGATGAGCTACCGCCGCGCCTGGGCCCTGATCGAGGCGATGAACGCCGGCTTCGCCACGGCCGTGGTCGAGACCGCGACCGGTGGTCGCGGCGGCGGCGGCGCACGCCTGACCGCCACCGGCGCCGAACTCCTGCGCCTGTACCGGCGCATGCTGGACCGCTGTACCGCCGCGGCCGGCGACGAGATCGCGGCGATCGCCCGGCTGCGGTGCATCGCCTGAGTGGCCGCGTTTGCCGGCCGGGCCGCGCTTCGTTATGTTTCTTCGGACATAACGAAGGAGAAGCCATGGGACCGCCCCGGTCGCGCGCGACGCGTCTGCTCGCGTTGCTGTTCGCCGCCTGGCTCGCGACGGCACCGGCGGCGGCAGCGCCGCCCACGGTCGATGTGGTGGGCTTCGGCGCCCACACCCGGCTGACCGCGGCCGAGCTCGCCGCCCTGCCGCGAAGCAGCGTCGTCGCCGAGGACCACGGCGCCCGCGGCCGCTGGGAGGGGGTGGCGGTGACCACCCTGCTCGCGCGGCTCGGAGCGGCCCAGGGCGAGTCGCTGCGCGGGCCGCGCCTGGGCGACGTGCTGCTGGTGACCGCACGCGACGGCTATCGCGTCGCCTACGCCCTGGCCGAGTTCGATCCGGATCTGGGCGGCGCCCGCGCCGTGCTGGCCGACACCCGCGACGGCCAGCCGCTGGACGCGCACGAGGGCCCGTTCCGCCTCGTACTGCCCGACGAGGCACGGCCGGCGCGCTGGATCCGCGGGATCGAGCGCATCGAACTGCACCGTCTCGCCGCACCGACCGCGCCATGAGCACGGATCGCGATCCTGCGGGCTATGCTGCCGCGCCGCCTGCTCGAGCCGAGCCCCCGATGCGTCCCCGTTCCCGACTCCGCCGCCTCCTGCTGGGCAGCCTGCTTGCGCTGTGCACGGTGGCGCCGGCGTGGGCGCAGGACGATGCGCCGATCACCGCGTTCGCCGCGGCCAGCCTGCGCGGCGCGCTCGACGAGGTCGCCGCGGCCTGGCAGGCCCAGGGCGGAGCGCCCGTCCGCATCTCCTATGCGGGCTCGTCGACCCTGGCGCGGCAGATCGAGGCCGGCGCGCCGGCCGACGTCTTCATCTCCGCCGACGTCGACTGGATGGACCGGGTCGAGGCGCAGGCCGGCCTGCAGCCGGGCTCGCGCCGCGACCTGCTCGGCAACAGCCTGGTCGTGATCGCACCGCGCGGACGTGGCACGGGAGAGGTGCTGGAGTCCGCCGGGGCCATGCGCGAAGCGCTCGGCGCCGATGGCCGCCTGGCGATGGCGCGGACCGCCTCGGTGCCCGCGGGCAAGTACGGGCGCCAGGCGCTGGAATCGCTGGGCTACTGGGACGCGATCCAGCCGCGCGTGGTCGAAGCCGACGACGTGCGCGCGGCACTGATGCTGGTGGCCCGCGGCGAGGCGCCGCTCGGCGTGGTGTACGGCAGCGACGCCGCGGCGGAGCCGAGGGTGCGGGTGGTCGCCACCTTCCCCGACGCCAGCCACGCGCCGATCGTCTACCCGGCAGCCGCGCTGCAGCGGGCCGATGCGCATGCGCAGGCGCGTGCCTTCGTCGACTGGCTGGCACGGCCGGACTCGCTGGCGGTGTTCGAGCGCCACGGGTTCGTCGCCCGCCGATGAGGCCCCCGGACCTTCGTCCCATGCCCGTCCTGACCCCGTCGGAAGTCACCGCCGTTGCGCTGAGCCTGAAAGTGGCGGCGACGGCCGCCTGCGCCAGCCTGCCCTTCGGCATCGCCGTGGCCTGGCTGCTGGCGCGGGTCGACTTCCCGGGCAAGGTGCTGGTCGACGCGCTGGTCTACCTGCCGCTGGTGCTGCCGCCGGTGGTCACCGGCTACGTGCTGCTGGTGCTGTTCGGGACCCAGGGACCGCTGGGCGGCCTCCTGCAGGAGCAGTTCGGCATCGTGCTGGCATTCCGCTGGACCGGCGCGGCGCTGGCGAGCGCGGTGATGGCGTTTCCGCTGATGGTGCGGTCGATCCGGCTGGCGATCGAGAACGTCGACCGCCGCATCGAGCAGGCCGCGGCCACGCTCGGTGCGTCGCCGTGGCGGGTGTTCCTCGACGTCACCCTGCCGCTGGCGTGGCCGGGCGTGGTGGCCGGCCTGGTGGTCGCCTTCGCCAAGGCGCTGGGCGAATTCGGCGCGACCATCACCTTCGTCTCCGCCATTCCCGGCGAGACCGAGACGCTGTCGGCGGCGATCGACGGCCTGCTGCAGGTGCCCGGCGGCGAAGCCGGCATCTGGCGACTGGCCGCAGTGTCGGCCGTGCTCGCCTTCGGCGCCGTGCTGCTTTCGGAGTGGCTGGTGCGGCGGCCGCGGAGGACGCGGTGAGCATCGACATCGACGTCGAACTGCGCCGCGGCGCATGGCAGCGCCGGGTCCGCCTCGCCGCCGACGCCCGCACGCTGGCGCTGACCGGGCCCTCCGGCATCGGCAAGACCTCGCTGCTGTACGCGGTCGCGGGCCTGCTGCGGCCGGAGGCCGGGCACATCGAGATCGGCGGGCAGCGTCTGTTCGACCGCGCACGCGGCATCGACCTGCCGCCGCACCGGCGCCGCATCGGCTACGTGTTCCAGGACGCGCGCCTGTTCCCGCACCGTGACGTGCGCGCCAACCTGCTCTACGGGCAGCGCCGGCGCGGCGGCAGGCCGGCCCCGGGCGACGAGGTCTTCGACCTGGACGAGGTCGTCGCCCTGCTCGGCATCGGCGAGCTCCTCGCCCGCCGCCCGGCCGGGCTCTCCGGCGGCGAGGCGCAGCGCGTGGCGATCGGCCGCGCCCTGCTCTCGCAGCCGCACGTGCTGCTGTTCGACGAGCCGCTCTCGGCGCTCGACCGCGCCCGCCGCGCCGAGCTCCTGCCCTGGCTGCGCCGGGTCCGCGACGAGACCCGCATCCCGATCGTCTACGTCAGCCATGCGCCGGAGGAGATCGCCGAACTGACCACCGAGATCCACCGCCTCGACGACCCGCCCTCGGCCTAGGCGCGGAGGATCGACCCGAGCGTCATCGCGGCGCCGCCACACTGGGCGGTGCAAGTCCACGGAGAAGCGGATGCAGCAGGTCACCACGCTCGACGCCGCGGTCGAGGCCATCCTCGCCCACGCAGGCCCCGCGCTGCGCATCGGCGCACCGCTGGGGATCGGCAAGCCGCACCGGCTGCTCAACGCGCTGTACGCGCGGGTCAGGGACGATCCGACGCTGTCGCTGCACGTCATGACCGCGCTGTCGCTGTCGCCGCCGAAGCCCGCCCCGGGACTCGAGAGGCGCTTCCTCGCTCCGTTCCTCGACCGCCATTTCGGCGCCGACTTCCCCGCGCTCGACTACGTCGCCGACCGCGCCCGCGATGCGCTGCCGGCCAACGTCGAGATCGAGGAGTTCTACATGCAGTCCGGCGGCCTGCTCGGGTCCGCCCAGGCCCAGGCCGACTACGCCAGCCTCAACTACACCCATGTCGCGCGCGACGTCGCCAGCCGCCGCCCGAACGTGGTGGTGCAGAAGGTCGCGCGCGAACCCGGCGGCACGCGCCTGTCGGCCAGCAGCAACCCCGACCTGAGCTTCGACCTGCTCGACGAGATCGCGCGCCGCGGCCTGCCGCGGCCGCTGCTGGTGGCCGAGGTCGACCCGGCGCTGCCGTGGCTGGACGGCGACTGCGTGATCGAGGCCGCCTTCGCCGACCTGGTCGTCGAGCTGCCCGGGCCGGCGCCGAAGCTGTTTGCCCTGCCGCGCCAGCCTGTCTCCGATGCCGACTACGCCATCGGTCTCTACGCCAGCGCCCTGGTGCGCGACGGCGGCACGCTGCAGATCGGGATCGGCGCGCTCGCCGACGCGCTCGCCCATGCGCTGGTGCTGCGGCACACGCGCAACGACGAGTATCGCGCGCTGCTGGACGCATTCGCGCCGGGGCTTGCGGATTCGGAGCTGGTGCGCGGCACCGGCGGCACCGCCCCGTTCGAGCACGGCCTCTACGGCGCCAGCGAGATGGTCAACGACGGCTTCCGGGTGCTGGCCGAGGCCGGCGTGCTGACCCGCAGGGTCGTCGACGACGAGCGCGCGATGCGCCGCATCAACCGCGACGAGGCCACCCATGAGGACCGGCTCGCGCTCGAGCGCGAGGGCCGCTGGCTCGACGGCGCCTTCTACTTCGGCTCGAGCGAGCTCTACGACTGGCTGCGCACCCTGCCGCCGGAACGCGCGCGCGGCCTGCGCATGACCCGCGTATCGCAGGTCAACCAGCTCTACGGCCGCCACGAACTGCTCGAGCGCGAGCAGCGTCGCCATGCGCGCTTCTTCAACACCTGCATGATCGCCACGGCGCTGGGCGCGGTGGCCTCGGACGCGCTGGAGGACGGGCGCGTGGTGTCGGGCGTCGGCGGCCAGTACAACTTCGTGGCGATGGCGCACGCGCTCGACGACGCGCGCTCGGTGCTGATGCTGCGCGCCACCCACGGCGGCGGCGGCAGGCTCACCTCCTCGGTGCGCTGGAACTACGGCCACACCACCATCCCGCGGCACCTGCGCGACATCGTGGTGACCGAATACGGCATCGCCGACCTGCGCGGCGCGCGCGACGCCGACTGCGTGGCGGCGATGCTGGCGATCACCGACGCTCGCTTCGGCGAACCCATCGTCGAAGCCGCGCGTGCGGCCAGGAAGCTGCGTCCGGGCATGACGCTGCCCGACATCCGCGGCAACACGCCCGGGCGCCTGCGCGACCGGCTTGCGCCGTACCGCGGTTCGGGACTGCTGCCGGACTATCCCGTCGGCAGCGACTTCACGCCGGTCGAGCAGCGCCTGCTGAAGGCCCTCGCCTGGCTGCGCGGCGAGACCGCGACGCGCGCGGGCAAGGCGCGTGCGGTGCTCGCGGCGCTCGGCAACCGCGCTGGTGCCGATGCCGAGGCGATGGCGCGAATGGGGCTGGAGCACCCGCAGGGTCTGCGCGGGAAGCTCGAGGCCGCCCTGCTGCGCCTGGCCCTGGTGCGCACCGCGCCGCGCCGGTAGGCGCGGCTGTGACTCCTGCCCCCGCTCCGCACCCGTAGCCCTCGCGGCCGGAGCCGCTCCTGCGGGACACCGCTGCCCCGGGCGCGCGGCCTGCGGGTCCCGGGTCCCGGGTCCCGCATTACCACCATCGCCTCATGCCACCGTCGGTCGCGGCTGAAGCCGCTCCTACAAGGGGCACCGGGCAGCGGGCGCAGTCGTCCTGCGGATCAGCCCAGCGCCTTCGCCGTCTCGACGATGCGCTCGACGCCGAAACCGAAGTGCTCGAACAGCTGGTTGGCCGGACCGGAGGCGCCGAAGCCGTCCATGCCGATCACCGCGCCATCGAGGCCGACGTATTTGCGCCAGAAGTCGGCGGTGGCGGCCTCGATCGCGATCCGCCTGCGGCACCACGACGGCAGCACGCCCTCGCGCCACTCCGGCGGCTGGCGGTCGAACACGTCGGTCGACGGCATCGACACCACGCGCACCCTGGTGCCCTGCTGGTCGAGCGCGCGCGCGGCCTGCATCGCCAGCTCCACCTCGGAACCGGTGGCGATCAGGATCACCTCGAAGGTCGCCTCCGGCGGGTCCAGCAGCACGTAGCCGCCGCGGGCGACGTCGGCGAGCTGCTGCGCGTCGCGCTGCTGGTGCTGCAGGTTCTGGCGCGAGAACACCAGGCAGCTCGGACCGTCGCGGCGCTCGATCGCCGCGCGCCAGGCCACCGCCGTCTCCACCGCGTCGCAGGGACGCCAGACGTCGTTGTTCGGGATGTGGCGCAGGCTCGCCAGGTGCTCGACCGGCTGGTGGGTCGGGCCGTCCTCGCCGAGGCCGATGGAGTCGTGGGTGTAGACGTGGATCGCGTGCGCCGGGATCAGCGCGCTCATGCGGACCGCGTTGCGCGCGTAGTCGGAGAACACCAGGAAGGTCGCGTCGAACGGCAGGAAGCCGCCGTGCAGGGCGAGGCCGTTGGAGATCGCGGTCATGGCGAACTCGCGCACGCCGTAGAACACGTAGTTGGCGTCGCGGTCGGCGCCGGCGACAGACTTGCTGGCCTTCCACAGGGTCAGGTTGGAGTGCGCGAGGTCGGCGGAGCCGCCGACCATCTCCGGCAGCAGCGGCGCGTAGGTCTCGATCGCCAGCTGCGAGGCCTTGCGCGTGGCGATGGTGTGGCCCTCCTCCTGCATGCGCTGCACGTAGGCGTCGGCGGCGTCGGAGAAGCCGGCCGGCAGCTCGCCGTGGGAGCGCCGCACCAGCTCGGCCGCCTCCGCCGGGAACTGCGCGGCGTAGGCGTCGTAGAGCCGGTTCCAGTTCTCCTCGCGGACGATGCCGGCGTTGATCGCGCGCCAGCCGTCCTGGATCCCCGCCGGGATCTCGAACGGCCCGTGCGCCCAGCCGAGCTGCTCGCGCATCAGCGCGATCTCGTCCTTGCCCAGCGGCGCGCCGTGGCTGGATTCCTTGCCCGCCTTGTTCGGCGAACCGAAGCCGATGGTGGTGCGGCAGCAGATCAGGGTCGGCCTGTCGCCGGCCTTGAGCGCGGTGTCGATCGCGGTCTTGATCTCGCGCGCGTCGTGGCCGTCGACGTTGCGGATCACCTGCCAGCCGTAGGCCTCGAAGCGTGCGGCGGTGTCGTCGGTGAACCAGCCCTCGACCTTGCCGTCGATGGAGATGCCGTTGTCGTCCCAGAACGCGACCAGCTTGCCCAGCCGCCAGGTGCCGGCGAGCGAGGCGGCCTCGTGCGAAATGCCCTCCATCAGGCAGCCGTCGCCCATGAACACCCAGGTGCGGTGGTCGACGATCTCGAACTCCGGCCGGTTGAAGCGCTGCGCGAGCAGCTTCTCGGCCAGCGCGAAGCCGACCGCGTTGGCGAAGCCCTGGCCCAGCGGCCCGGTGGTGGTCTCCACCCCCGGGGTGTGGTGCGCCTCGGGATGGCCGGCGGTCAACGAATGCAGCTGGCGGAACTTCTTCAGCTCGTCCAGCGGCAGGTCGTAGCCGGCCAGGTGCAGCAGCGCGTACTGCAGCATGGAGCCATGGCCGTTGGACAACACGAAGCGGTCGCGGTTGAACCACTTCGGGTTCTTCGGGCTGTGGCTGAGGTAGTCGTTCCAGAGCACCTCGGCGATGTCGGCCATGCCCATCGGCATGCCGGGATGGCCGGACTTGGCGGCCTCCACCGCGTCGGCGGCGAGGAAGCGGATGGCGTTGGCGAGTTCGCGGCGGGAAGGCGTGGTCATCGGGATTCCGGAGGAGGCGGGCGGCGGCGCCGTCGTCACGACGGCATCGACACATTGTCGCCGACCCGGTGGCGGCGGCCAAACCCGCAACCTGCCGTGCCGCTCACACGCGGTCGGGCGTCGCCGGCGGCGCCTCGGCGTGCCCGCCGGCGATCTCGCTGCGGCCGATCACCACCGCGCCGGCCATGTCGCCGGTGACGTTGACCGTGGTGCGACACATGTCGAGCAGGCGGTCGACGCCGAGGATCAGGCCGATGCCCTCCGGCGGGATGCCGAACATGGCCAGGATCATCGCGATCACCGGCAGCGAGCCGCCGGGAACGCCGGCGGCGCCGACGCTGCCGAAGATGCACAGCGCCAGGATCATCACCTGCTGCGCGATCGTCAGGTCCACGCCGTAGAACTGCGCCAGGAACAGCACGGTGATGCCCTCGAACAGGGCGGTGCCGTTCATGTTGGCGGTGGCGCCGAGCGTACACACGAAACGTGCCACCGAGCGCGGCACGCCGAGCGCCTCCTCGCTGACCTTCAGCGTCGTGGGCAGCGTCGCCGACGACGAGGAGGTCGAGAACGAGGTCAGGATCGCCGGCTGCGCGCCGCGGAAGAAGGCCAGCGGCGACATCCGCCCGAACACCCACAGCAGCAGCGGGAACACCACGAAGAAGTGGATGCCCAGCGCCAGCAGCACCGTGCCCACGAAGCGCGCGAGCTGCAGCAGCACGTCCACGCCCAGCCGTGCGGTGACGGTGAACAGCAGCGCCGCCACCGCGTACGGGGCCAGCCGGATCACCCAGCCGATCAGCGCCAGGCAGATGTCGTACATGCCCTGGCAGGCGCCGACGAAGGTGCGCGTCCCGTCGGTGCGGACCACGGTCGCGGCGATGCCGACGAACAGCGCGAACACCATCACCGCGATCAGGTCGCCACTGGCCGCCGCCGCGACCGGGTTGCGGGGCACCAGGTTGAGCAGCACCTGGATCCCCGACACGCCCTCGCGCTGCGCGGCGATCTCGCCGCCGCGCTCGCCGGCCTGCGCCATCAGCGCGGCGCGCGCGGCCTCGTCGAGGCCGGCGCCGGGCTGCAGCAGGTTGACCAGGACCAGGCCGAGCGTCACCGCCACCGCGGTCACCGCGACGATCCACAGCAGCGTCTTGAAGCCGATGCGGCCGAGCGAGTGCGGCTCGCCGATCTCGACCACGCCCAGCACCAGCGCGGTGAACACCAGCGGGATCACCAGCATGAACAGCAGGCGCAGGAAGATCTGCCCGATCGGATCGGTGATGTAGGTGGTGACGACGTCGACCCAGCCGGCGTCGGCGGCGAACGCGTTGACCAGCAGGCCGGCGGCCACGCCGACGACGAAGCCGATCAGCATCTTGGTGTGCAGCGCGAGGCCACCGGACGAGCTCATGCAGACTCCTGGCAGGGCGCCACCCGCGCGGCGCCGGAACGGAACAAAGCTGCGCAGCCTACCGCAGCGCCGGCACGCGGGGGCGCTTCAGCGCCGCGGATACAGCGCCGGCAGGACCCCTTCGTTGACTGCCGGCGACGCGCGCCAGCGCGGGCCGCCGCGGAACGCCGCGCGCAGCGCCTCGCGCGCCGCGGCCGGGTCGCCCCGCCCCCACAACGCGCGCGCCAGCGCGTCGACGGCGTCGCGCTGCGCGGGGTCGTCCAGGCGCGCGGCGACCTGCTCGAGGTTGCCGTGCGCGCCGGCGCCGACGCCCACCGAGGCGGCGAGCGCCGCGGCCACCGCCTGCAGGTCGCCCTCGCGCAGCGCCCGATCGAGCGCGACGCGCGGCGCCGCCGGGGCCGCCGTCGGGGCGGCTCCCGCAGCGCGCGTCCGCCCGTTGTCCGCGGTCGCACCGCGGCGCCACCCCCACGCGCCGAGCGCGAGGCAGCACAGCGCGAGCACGGCCGTCGCCAGTTGCCAGGGCCATGCCGATGCCATCGGCATGGCGCCTGCGCGGTCCGCGGCCACCGGCGCGGCGACCGGTGCCGCCGGGACGCCCGCGCCGGCAGCCACCTCCAGGTGGAATCCCGGGACCTCGGCGCTCCGCGCGCGGTCGGCGCCGGTGTCCCACCAGCCGACCTGCAGCGCCGGCACCTCGAGCGGGCCCGGGCGCTGGGGGACGATCGCGAAGCGGCGGGTCAGCGTCGACTGCACCCGCCCGTCCTGCCACTGCTCGCGCGTCTCCGGGGGTTCCGGGAACACCTTCGCGCCCTCCACCTCCGGGTACTGGAGGTCGGGCAGCTGCGAGGCGGTGGCGCCATCGACGCGGAGCGTGACCGAGACCAGCGCCGGCTCGCCGGAGCGCCCCTCCTCCGGCGGCGCCTCCGCGCTGATCTCCAGGCCGCGCGCGGGCAGCCACGGCTGCGGCGCACCGGTCGGCTGCGGGCGCACCTGCAGGGTCTGCGGCGAGCCCGCGGTCACGGTCACGCCGCCATTGCCCATCAGCGAATCGAAGCCGCCGGACAGGGTGCGGCCGCGGAAACGCGGCGCCGGTACCGCGATCTCGCCGCTGCGCTCGGGGGTGAGCAGGAAACGCCGCTCGACCACGTTGTAGCGGCGCCCGGCGACGCTGCGCTGGTAGGTCACGTCCTCGCCGATGCGCTGCAGGGCGACGTCGTCCGGCGTCGGCGTCTCCAGCTGGCCGTCGAGCAGGGTCACCGCGTAGTACAGGCGCACGGTGTAGGCCACGCTCTGCTGCACGTAGGGGCTGTCGGTCTCCAGCTCGCCCTCGATGAACACCGGGTCGCCGGCACGCGCGCTGTCGATCCTCTCGGGCACCACGGTGAGCGCCAGCGGGTCGGTGGTCTCGTCGCCGACGGTGAGCCGCGGGATGCTGATGACGCCCTCGCGGCGCGGTTCCAGGGCAACGCCGTAGAGCGTGCGCGAGGTGACCTCGCCGTTGATGATCGAGGTCTGGCTGCTGTTGGTGACGCCGCGACGGATGAAGTCGGCGTCCAGCGGCGACAGGTCCGGCGCGCCACCGTTGCGGTCGGTCTCGATCGTCAGGGTCACCGTCTCGCCCATCGCGATGCGGTCGCGATCCAGCGAGGCCCGCGGCGCCGCGAGCGCCGCTCCCGCGCCCAACCCCAGCCATGCGGCCGCGATCAGCAGCCAGCCCGTCCACCGCTTCATTCGTTCTCTCCCGACTGCTGCCGGCGCCGGTACTCCAGCTCGAACTTGCGCCGCAGCAGGCCGCCCGGATCGTCCGGCACGCGCCGCAGCCACTGTTCCAGCGCCTGCCGTTCCTCGCGCTCGCGGCGCGTGTCCTCGTCGATGGCCGCGGCCTGGCGGTCACCGGCCTCGCCGCCGACGCCCTGCCGTTGCTGCAGGGCGCGCTCCATCTGCTGGCGCGCGGCCTCCTCCGCCGCGCGCTGCGCCTCGGCGTCCGCCTGCGGATCCTGCGGCCCCTCGCCCTCGTGCTCCTCCGGCTCGCGCGATCCGGGCTCGCCGCCGGGGTCCTGGCTGGCGGGATCCTGCGGGGACTGCTGCGGCCGGCCTTCGCCCGGCTCCTGCTGTCCGTCCTGCGGGTCCGCGCCAGGGCGGGATTGCTGCTCGTCCCCGTCCTGCGGGTCGCGCTGGTCCTGGCCGCCGTCCTGCTGCCGGGGAGGCTGCTGCGCCAGCCAGTCGGCGACGGCCTTGCGGTTGGCGGCGGCGTCGGCGTGCCCGGGCTCGGCCTGCAGCGCCTGGTCGTAGGCGGCCAGCGCGTCCTCGTAGCGGCCGGCGGCGGCGAGCGCGTTGCCGCGGTTGTAGTCGGCCTCCGCGCCCGGCAGGCCCGACCAGGTCTCGGCTGCGGTCGCGTAGTCGCCGGACCGGTAGGCCGCGGCCGCGGCCAGCGCCGGATCCTGCGCGAGGGCCCGGGCGCGCTCGGCATCGCCGGCGTCGAGCGCCCGCCGCGCGCGCTGGTCGGCGCGCAGGAAGGCCCCGTCCAGTCCCTGCGCCAGCGCTGGCCCCGTCGCCGGCAGCAGCATCACGCATCCCAGCGCCAGCAGCCAGCCGCGCCGGAAGCCGAGGAGCGCCAGCGGCAGCAGCACCAGGACCAGCCAGATGCCGTCGTCGCTGCGCGAGGCAGCGGCGGCGGCGTCGCGCGCGAGTGCGGCCTCGCCCTGCGGATCGAGCACGCCCAGCGCCTCCAGGTCGCCACGGTCGCCGCTCATTCCCGCGTAGCGGCCGCCTCCCTGGGCGGCCAGCCGCCGCAGCGAGCCGGCATCGAGCCGCGGCATCCGCAGCCCGCCGCCGGCATCGGCGATGAAGCCGCCGCGGTCGGCGACGGGCGCGCCGTGGGCGGTGCCGATGCCGAGCGCGGAGACCCGGAAGCCTGCTTCCCGCGCTGCTGCGGCGGCGGCCTGCGCATCGGCGTCGGCGCTGTCGGTGATGAGCAGGATGTCGCCGGCGCCGAAGCCCGCGTTCTGCAGCAGCTCGACCGCGCGGCGGACGGCCAGGTCGGCGCGCTGGCCATCCGCCGGCATGACGTCGGGGGCCAGCGCATCCACGAACGCGCGCACGGTGGCCGCATCCTCGGTCAGCGGAGCTACCACGAAGGCGTCGCCGGCGAACGCCAGCAGCGCCACCTGGCCGCCGCGGCGCGATGCCAGCAGCTCGCTGACCTTGTAGCGCGCACGGGCGATGCGCGAAGGAGCGACGTCCGCGGCCAGCATCGACGAGGACAGGTCCAGCGCCACCACCAGCGGCGCCTGCGGCCGGTACAGCGGCTGCGGGTCGCGATGCAGGCTCGGCCCCGCCAGGGCGATGGCGGCCACGGCGATGGCCAGCGCGGCGAGCACGGGGGCGCCACGCTCGGCGCGCGCGCCGCCCGCTTCGAGCAGGTGCGGCAGCAGGTGCGGATCGACCGCCGTGCGCCATGCGCTGGCTGCGCGGCGGCGCCGGTGCCACAGCCAGGGCACGACCGGGACCAGCAGCAACAGCCAGAGCCAGTGCGGGCGCAGGAACTGGATATCGGCGATGGCATCCGCGAATGTCATGCCCGCTCCTGGCGCTGGCGGCCACCGGCGACCGACCCCGGGTTCCAGCCCCGCGACAGCAGCGCGGTCGCGAGGCCCAGCAGCATGCACAGTGCCGCCGCAGCCAGCGGGACGACGTACAGCTCGCGCCGCGGCCGCTGCACTTCGCCGGCGCGCTCGACCGGCTCGATCCGGTCCAGCTCGGCATAGATCCCGGCCAGCTCGGCGGTATCGCGCGCGCGGAAGTAGCGCCCGCCCGTTTCCGCGGCCACCGCCTGCAGCGTGGCCTCGTCGATCTCGTCGCCCCCGGCGCCGGCGCCGGGCACGCGCATGCCGAACAGGCTGGCCAGGCCGCTGCCGTCGCCGCCGAAACCGATGGTGTGCACGCGCACGCCGGCGGCCGCCGCCAGCTCGCCGGCCTTGCGCGGCTCGAGCGCGCCGACGTTGTTGACGCCGTCGGTGAGCAGGACCAGCACGCGCTGTCCCTCGGGCTGTTCGCGCAGGCGCTTGACCGCGAGCCCGATGGCGTCGCCGATCGCGGTCTCGCGGCCGGCCAGGCCGACGACGGTGTCGTCGAGCTGCTGGCGGATGGTCTCGCGGTCGAGCGTCAGCGGCGCCACCGCGTAGGCGCGCTGGCCGAACAGGATCAGGCCGACGCGGTCGCCCTCGCGCCGATCCAGGAAGTCGCCAAGGACCGCCTTCGCCGCGGTGAGGCGTTCGACCGGGCGGCCGCCGAGCTGCATGTCGGGTTCGGCCATGCTGCCGGACAGGTCGACGGCAAGCATCAGGTCGCGGCCGCTCTGCGGCGGCTGCACCACCTCGCCCAGCGTCTGCGGCCGCGATGCGGCCAGGCACAGCAGCGCCCAGGCCAGCAGCGGCAGCCAGCGCCAGCGCGCGCCGTGCGCGGGACCGGCATCGTCCAGCGCCGCCAGCTGCCGGGCGAACGGCACGCGCAGCGCCGCCGAGGTGTCCGGCGCAGGCGGCAGCAGGCGCGCCGCGAGCCAGGGCAGTGGCAGGGCCAGCAGCAGCCACGGCCAGGCCAGGCTCAGCCCGCCGAGCGCGCTCATGGGTCCTCCAGCAGATCGAGGAAGCGGCGCCGGACCAGGGGCAGCGCAAGCTCGACCTCGGTCGCATCGATGCCGCGCCGGTACGGGCCGCTGTCGAGGATGCGCCCCGGGCCGGCACTGAAGGGACGGCTCGCCTCGTTCGCATCGAGGAATTGCAGCCATGCCTCGCCGCCCAGCACCGCGGCCTCGGGATGGGCGCGGCGGGCGGCGCGACGCAGCAGCTCCGACATCCGCCGAAGCCGCTCCGCCGGCGCCACGTCCGCGGCCTGCACCGCATCGAACTCGGCACGCAGCCGCCGCTGCCGCCGCCGGCGCGCGGCCGTGCGCCGGACCAGCACGAACAGCACCGCGAGCACCGACAGCGCCAGCGCCGCGACCACCCACCAGCCCCACGCCGGCGGCCACCACTCGGGCGGTGGCGGCAGGTGGATGTCGCGCAGCTGCGGTCCCTGGGCGGCGGCTGGGGTCATGCCGCCTCCGGTGCGCCGGCGAGCAGCAGCGGGAGGATGGCTTCGGGCGACTCGTCGGTCCGCAGCACGCGCGCGATCGCGCCCAGCCGCACCAGGCGCGCCCGTGCGGCTTCGATGGTGTCGCCGAAGCGCGCCTGCCAGCGCTGCCGCCCGCTGGCGCCCGCCAGGTCCAGCAGGTGGCGTTCACCGCCTGCGGAGAACGCCAGCCGCGCCGCCGGCGGCGCGAGCTCCAGCGGGTCGGCCAGCAGCAGGACGATCAGGTCGTGGTGCGCGGCCAGCAGGCTGAGACGCGCATCCGAGACGGCTTCGAGGCTGGCGGCATCGGCCGTGAGCACCACCCGCGAACCGGGATGCAGCAGGCGCCCGGCGGCCGCCAGGGCCGGGTCGAGGCCGGCGTCGTCCGCGGGCCTGACGGCATAGAAGCGGGCGAAGGCGTCGAGCGCGCGCAGTGCGCCGCGGCTGCCGCCGGCGGGACGCACGGGCGGCTCGCTGCCGCCACGCAGCACCGCGATGCGGTCGCCGCTGCGCTGCGCCGCCCAGGCCACGAGCGCCGCGGCACGCGCCGCCTGCACCGACTTGAAGCAGACCCGGGTGCCGAAGTACATGGCCGGTGCGGTATCGCAGACGACCAGCGTCACCCGCTCGCGCTCGGCGTGGAAGATCTTGGTGTGCGCCCGCCCGCTGCGCGCGGTCAGGCGCCAGTCGATATGGCGCGCGTCGTCGCCGGCCGCATACGGCCTCGACTCCGCGTAGTCCATGCCGCGTCCGCGCACGCGCGAGGTGGTGCCGGTCGCGCCGCGGGCACCGCGGCCCGCCGGCGGCCATGCCCGTACGCGCGCGCGCAGCGCGATGAGCTCGGTCAGGTCCGGGCGGATGCCCGCGTCCGTGCCGCGCGCGGAACCGGGATCGCCCGCAGTCGCGCTCACGGCAGCGGGACGTGCCCGATCAGCGCCGCCACCAGCCGTTCGCCGTCCCAGCCTTCGGCGGTGGCCTCGTAGCTCGGCAGCACGCGGTGGCGCAGGACGTCGGGGGCGATCGCCTGCACGTCCTCGGGCGTCACGTAGTCGCGCCCGGCGAGCCAGGCGCGCGCACGCGCGCAGCGCTCCAGCGCGATCGAGCCGCGCGGGCTCGCGCCCCAGGCGATGCGCCTGGCGAGGCCGGCGTCGTAGGGCGACGCATCGCGTGTCGCCAGCACCAGCTCGATGATGTAGCGCTCGAGCTGCGGCGCCACATGGAGATCGAGCACGGCGGCGCGGGCGGCGAACACCTCCGCCTGGCTGACCCGGCGCGCCGGCGCGGGCCGCGCCTGCAGTGCAGTGCGCGAGCGCTGCCGCGCGAGCGCGAGGATTGCGGCTTCCGCGTCGGCCTCCGGATAGCCGATGCGCACGTGCATGAGGAAGCGGTCCAGCTGCGCCTCGGGCAGCGGATAGGTGCCCTCCTGCTCGATCGGGTTCTGCGTCGCCATCACCAGGAACAGCGACGGCAGCGCATAGGTCGTGCGGCCGACGGTGATCTGCTGCTCGCCCATGGCTTCCAGCAGCGCCGACTGGACCTTGGCGGGAGCGCGGTTCACCTCGTCGGCCAGCAGCAGGTTGTGGAACAGCGGCCCGGCCTGGAATTCGAAGCGGCTTTCCTGCGGCCGCCAGATCTCGGTCCCGGTGAGGTCCGCCGGCAGCAGGTCCGGGGTGAACTGCACGCGGTGGAAGTCCGCCTCCAGGCGCGCCGCCAGTTCCTTGATCGCCGTGGTCTTGGCCAGCCCCGGGGCGCCTTCCACCAGCAGGTGTCCATCGGCCAGGAGCGCGATCAGCAGCCGCTCGATCAGCGCCGCCTGCCCGACGATGGCACCGGCGAGGTCCTCGCGCAGGCCGGCGAAGGCCGCGTGCAGCGCGGACGGATCGATGGGCGAAGCGGCGACGGACGGAACGGCTTCCATGGAGATCCTGCTCGGGTTCGGTTGCGCCTTCGACAGGCGGAGGCGGATTTGGTTCGCGCGATCACGCGTCGGCTGCGGCGCGGAGGCGACGGTTCAGCCTTCCACTGTAGCGCGCGACCGCGCCGGCGCGGCACGCGCGCCGGAAACGACACGGGGCCGCAGATGCGGCCCCGTGATGATGCGATCGAAGCTGCCGGCTCAGCGACGGCCGTCGGCGATGTCCAGGATCTTCGGCGTGACGAAGATCAGCAGCTCGGCCTTGTCGTTGGACCTGTTCTTGTTGCGGAACAGCGCGCCGAGGAAGGGCAGGTCGCCCAGCCACGGCACCTTGTTCACGTCCTCGCGGGTCGAGAACTCGTACACGCCGCCGATCGACACCGTCTGCCCGTTGTTGACCAGGACCGCCGTGTTGACCTCGCGGGTCGAGATGTTGGGCACGCTGTAGAGCGGCGTGGTGGTGAAGCCGGTCAGCTCGTCCTTCCTGACGTTCATCTTCAGGAAGACGCGGCCGTCCTGGGTGATCGTCGGCGTCACGCGCAACTCCAGCACGACCTCCTTGAACTCGACCGTGAAGTTGCCGGTACCCGAACCGCTCTGCTGCAGGGTCACATAGCCGACCTCATCGCCCTGCTTGATCACAGCCTCCTGCTGGTTGCTGGTGATCACGCGCGGGTTGGAGATCACTTCGCCGCGCCCCTCTTCCTGCATGGCCGACAGCTCGAGGTCGAGGATGCCGCCACCGGTGAGGACGGAGAAGGCAAGCGATCCAGCCGCGCTGGTGACCGGCAGGTTCACGTTGTAGCCGGTGTCTCCCACCAGCCAAGTGCCGACCGGGGCAAGCCCCTCCTGATCGCCCTCGAGGTATTCCTCCTGGGCTTCGCGCAGGGTGTTGTTGTAGTTGGTGATGCTGTCCAGCGAGCCGGCAGTCTGCCAGTCGCCGTCGTCCTTCCTGAAGCCGAGCCGGGTGCCGAGCTCCCGCGAGAAGCTCTCGGTCGCGATCACGATCCGCGCCTCGATCAGCACCTGGTCCACGGCGCGGTCAAGGAGATCGACCATGGCGCGGATCTCCTCGATCTTCTTCGGGATATCCACCACCAGCAGCGTGTTGGTGCGGCGGTCGAAGCTCACGCTGCCCCGCGGAGAAAGGAAGCCGCGCTCGCCCTGGTTGCCGCCGCCACCCGCCGATCCGCCGGTGGAGCCCTGTGCCGTCTTGCTCTCGTCGGTGAGGAGCTTGGCGATGTCCTCGGCGTTGCCGTAGTTGATCGAGATGTACTCGGTCACCAGCTCGGCGCGTTCCTCGAGCGCGATGCGCGCGTCCTCGCGGGCCTGTTCGTAGGCAGCCAGCTCGGACTGCGGCCCGACCCAGATGACGTTGCCGTCCTTGCGCTTGTCGAGCGACTTGGCGCGCAGGACGATGTCGAGCGCCTGGTCCCACGGCACGTTGATCAGGCGCAGGGTCACGTTGCCCGACACCGAGTCGGACGCGACGATGTTGAGCCCGGACTCCTCCGCGATCAGCTGCAGCACGGTGCGGACCGGGATGTCCTGGAAGTTGAAGGTCACCGGGCGCCCGGTGTACTCCGGCTCGCGGTTCGCCGTGGCGCGCGGGTCCACCGCCTGCTCGGCCGACGCCTCGGGCGCGACCTCGACGACGTACTCGTTGCCGGTCTGGTAGGCGAGCGACTCGTAGCCGCCGACGGTGCTGATGACCAGCTCGGTGCCGCCGTTGCGCGAGCGCGGCTCGATGGTCTTGACCGGGGTGGCGAAGTCGGTGACGTCCAGGCGCTTGCGCAGCGTCTCCGGCAGGCTGGCGTTGGCCACGTCGATGACGACCTGCTGGTCCTCGTTGCGCAGGTCCGGAGCCGCGCCGTCGCCGCTGAACTTCAGGATCAGCCGGCCCGACCCGTCCTCGCCGCGCCGGAAGTCGATGTTGGACACCGCGACCGCGGCAGGCACGCGCTTGCCAGGATCCGCCGGGTTGGCCAGCGCCGGCGCCGTCGAATTCGCGGCGCTGCCGGCGACCGAGACGATGAGGTCGTTGCCCTCGACGCGGGTCTCGTAGCTCGCCGGGCGGAACAGGTCCACCACCACGCGGGTGCGGCCGTTGGCCTCCGCCGTGGAGACCGCGCTGGTCGCCCCGCTGCCCACGGCGAGGCGGCGCTGGGCGAAGCCGTTGGTCGTCTCCGGCAGGTCGATCGCGATGCGCGGCGGGTTGTCGGTGGTGAACGCCTGCACCTCGGCCGGCGCCTCGTCGAAGCTCAGCACGACGTCGACATCACCGCCGGCGCCGGGCCTGTAGTTGACGTCCTTGAGCGTGCCGGCGAGCGCCGGCAGCGCTGTGGCGAAAGCCATGGCCGCGACCAGCGCGCAGCGCGCCATGCCGCGGGCGGCGCCCGCCTGAAGATCCGTGTTCGATGCGCTCATCGTGTTTTCCCCAATCATTGATCTTCAAGGGCGATGGAAGCCGGCCGCTCGAGCCAGCCCCCCGCGCCGTCCGGCACCAGTTCGACGATGTCGATGCGGTCCTCGTGGACCTCGGTGATGCGCCCGTCGCTCTGCCCCAGGTAGTTCCCTTCGCGCACGCGGTAGACCACGTTGTCGGGCGCGGTCACCAGCCCCAGCATCGAAGCGCCCGAACCGATGGTCCCGGCCATCTCCAGCGAGTCCAGCGGGAAGGCCTCGAGCAGTTCCTTGCGACGCTCCGGATCCGGACGCGGCCCCGAGCCGCTGCCGGCGCGCTCGTTGACCGGCGCGGTGAAGGGGTCGCGCATGTTCTGCGCGTCGTAGCTGAAGGTCTCGAACTGCTGCATCACCGGCAACGGATCCAGCGGCGGGGCCGGCCGCGACTTGACCTCCGCGACCCAGCCCTGCAGGTCGTCGCCGGCGCCGCCGCAGGCGCCGAGCAGCAGCACCGTTCCCGCGAGGGCGATCCGCCGCGCCCATGTATTGTGCATCCTGGCGTTCATGTCACTGCGCCCCGTTCGCGGTGGTGTCGGTAGCGGTCTGCGCAGCCGCCTCTTCCTCGTCGAGATAGCGGTAGGTCTTGACCGTGCCCTCGAGCACCAGGTTGTCGCTGCGGATGCCGCCGTTGGTCTCGCGCGGCTTCAGCGAGATGTCGTGCATCGTCATGATCACCACTCGCGGGAGCGAAGCCACGCCGCTGACGAAGGCACCGAACTGGTGGTAGCCGCCGACCATGCGCAGCGAGATGGGCTTCTCCGCGTAGAACTCCTTCGGGATCTCGGCTTGCGGCTGGAACAGCTCGTTGTTGATGCCCGAGGCCAGCGCGGTCTGCGAGATGTCGACGATCAGGTCCGGCATCTCCGTGCGGCTGGGGAGCTGGCGCAGCATCTGCTGCAGCATCTGCTCCATCTGCGCGAGCTGGAGCTTGAGCGGCTCCAGGTTCGCGGCCCGGCCCTGCTTGGTCTCGAACTCGGTGCGCCTCTCCTGCTCCTGGCGCTCCAGCGACTCCAGCATGTCCTGCTTGTCGCGGATGAAGAACCACCAGGTGCCGGCGAGGACGAGCACCACGATCAGGCCGCAGAAGAACGCCTTGACCGACTTCGGCCAGGCGCCGGCATTGTTGAAGTCGAGGTTGTTGAGGCTGAAGGACTGCTGGCTCATTGCGCGTCTCCCGCGGGGGCGGTGGCGTCCACGGTCTCGCCTGCGGCGAGGCCCGCGGCTTCCGCCTTCTTCTGCGGGCTGGTGATCTTGACCTGCAGCGTGAACTCGTAGGGCAGCGCCGGGTTGCCTTCCTTGGCCTCGATGACCTGGAGGTCCGGAGCGGTCATCCAGCCGGAGGACTCGAGGTTGCGCATGTAGGCGCTGACCCGCGCGTTCGACTGCGAGCTGCCCTGCAGCGTCAGATCGGTGCCGGCCTGCTTGATCGAGGTGAGCTGCACGCCATCGGGAATCGTGCGCACGAGCTGGTCGAACAGGTGGACCATCTGCGAGCGGTTCGCCTGCAGGTCCTCGATCACCTGCTTGCGCGCCAGCAGGCGCGCCTTCTGCCGGTCGAGGGTCTCGATCTCCTTGATCTGCACGTCGAGCTGCGAGATCTCGTTCTGGAGGTAGGCGATGCGCTCCTCGCGCGCCTCGATGCGACCGTTGTAGACGCTGACCAGGAGGAACCCGGCGAGCAGCGAGGCGGCGAAGGTCGCGCCGAGGATCGCCATGTACTGGTTCTGGCGCCGCTTGCGGCGCTCGGCGCGCCACGGCAGGAGGTTGATCCGTGCCATCAGTCGAAGCTCCTGAGCGCCAGGCCCGCGGCGATCATCAGTGCCGGGGCGTCGTTGGCGAGCGCGTGCGGCTGGACGCGCGAGCCGAGCGACATGTCGGCGAGCGGATTGGCGACCGCCGTCGGCACGCCGAGCTGCTCCTCGACCATCTCGGCGATCCCGTCGATGGAGGCGCAGCCGCCGGCGAGCACCACCTGGTCGACGCGATTGAACTCGCTGCCCGCATAGAAGAACTGGAGCAGGCGGCTGACCTGCTGGACCATCGCCTCCTTGAACGGCTCCAGCACCTCGATGCCGTAGCTCTCGGGCAGGCCGCCCTGGCGCTTGGCAAGACCCGCCTCCTCGTAGGAGAGGCCGTAGCGGCGCATGACCTCGTCGGTCAGCTGCTTGCCGCCGAAGACCTGCTCGCGGGTGTAGATGCTGCGCTGGTTGCGCAGCACGTTGAGCGTGGTCATGGTCGCGCCGACGTCGACCAGGGCGACGATCGCGTCCTTCTGCACGGAGAGCTGGTCGGCGATGAGCCGGAACGCGTTCTCCATGGCGAAGGCCTCGACGTCCATGACGCGCGCGGCGAGCCCGCCGAGCTCGAGCGCGGAGGAACGGACCTCGACGTTCTCCGAACGCGACGCGGCCAGCAGCACCTGCGCCATCTCGGGATTGTTCGGCACGGGGCCCAGGACCTCGAAGTCGAGGCTTACTTCCTCGATCGGGTACGGGATGTAGTTCGCGGCCTCGAGCTGGATCTGGGCCTCGAGCTCGTCCTCGTCGAGGTTGCCGGGCATCGGGATCAGCTTGGTGATCACCGCCGAACCCGCCACCGCGGCGGCGGCGTGCTTCACCTTGGAGCCGGAGCGCGCCAGCGCACGCTTGATCGCCTCGCCCACCGCCTCGACCTCGACGATGTTCTTCTCGACGACCGCGTTGGGCGGCAACGGCTCGACCGCGTAGTGCTCGACGCGGTAACGACCGCCCGACTGACTGAGCTGCAGCAATTTTACCGCAGTCGAACTGATGTCCACCCCGATCAAGGGCGGCTCACTGGACCCGAACAATGCCACGGTCATTCCCCTCGCGCGCTGCGCAATTCCCCTAGGCATCACCCGCGCTTACGGCAGATTGATGCCCGGGGACATTAAATAACGCTTCTTTACCCTTTCGCAACAACCCGGCTGTTCGGATGCCGCGTCCCCATGGCAAGCAAGCCGCATGCCGGCGCGCATTACGCGCGATTTGCGCCCGCGCCTGCCGTGCGCCGGGTCGCACTTCCGGCGGCGGCCGCGGCGCGCGTCACGGCGGCGGCCGGGGCGGCCCGCCGCTATACTCCGGCGCGATGTGCCCGGCAGACATGGTTGCGAGTTGATGGCGTCCCGAATCGTTCGATGGCTGCGCAGGGCAGCCGTGGCCGGCATTGCGCTGGCGTTGGCCGGCGTCGTCACGCTCGGCGTCGTCTACTGGCTGGTCGCACCGCGCATCCCGGATGTCGAGGCGCTGCGCGACGTCCAGCTGCAGGTGCCGATGAGCGTGTACGCGCGCGACGGCGAGCTCATCGCCGTGTTCGGCGAGTTCCGGCGCTACCCGGTGCGCATCGCCGAGGTGCCGGACCAGGTCAAGAACGCCTTCATCGCCATCGAGGACGCGCGCTTCTACGAGCACCAGGGCCTCGACTGGCGCGGCATCTTCCGCGCCGTATGGCTGCTGGCCACCACCGACGACCGCCGCGTGCCCGGCGGCAGCACGATCACCCAGCAGGTCGCGCGCCAGTTCTTCCTGAGCTCGGAGTACAGCTACAGCCGCAAGTTCATGGAGATGCTGACGGCGCTGAAGATGGAGCGCGAACTCAGCAAGGACGAGATCTTCGAGCTGTACCTCAACAAGGGCTTCTTCGGCAATCGCGCCTACGGCGTCGCCGCGGCGGCCGAGTTCTACTACGGCAAGACGCTCGGCGAGCTGACCCTGGCCGAGGCCGCCACCCTCGCCTCGATCCCGAAGTTCCCGTCGAGCGGCAACCCGATCAGCAATCCCGAGCGCGCGCGCATCCGCCGCGACTACGTGATGCAGCGCATGCATGAGCTCGGCTTCATCGACGAGGCCGCGATGGTGGCGGGACAGGCGGAGCCGATGCACGCCTCGCCGCACGAGCCGCCGGTCAATGTCGAGGCGCCCTACGTCGCCGAGATGGTGCGCCAGGCCATGGTCGAGCGCTACGGCGGCGATGCCCTGAACCAGGGCCTGCACGTGTTCACCACCATCGACGCCACCGCCCAGAACGCGGCCAACCTCGCGGTGCGGGCGGGGCTGCTCGACTACGACCGCCGCCACGGCTGGCGCGGCGCCGAGGACGAGGTCGACATCGGCACCGAGACCGACCCTGCCGCGCTCGCCGCGCATCTCGATGGCGCGATGGCGGTCGGCGGACTGCTGCCGGCGTTGGTCGTCTCGGCGGACGCGCAGAAGGCGACGGTGGTGCTCCGTGGCGGCGAAGAGGTCGAGCTGGCCGGCGATGCCGTGCGCTGGACCCGCAAGACGCCGGCGCAGCTGTTCGAGCGCGGCGATATCGTCCGCCTGCAGCCGGGCAGCGAGGACGGCACCTACGTGCTGGCCCAGATCCCGCAGGCGCAGGCGGCGCTGGTCTCGCTGCGGCCCGAGGACGGCGCCCTGCATGCGCTGGTCGGCGGCTTCAGCTTCGCGGCGAACAAGTTCAACCGCGCCACCCAGGCGCAGCGGCAGCCGGGCTCGAGCTTCAAGCCCTTCGTCTACGCCGCGGCCTTCGACCGCGGTTTCACGCCGGCCTCGATCGTGCTCGACGCACCGGTCGTGTTCAACGACCGCTGGACCGGCAAGACCTGGAGCCCGCAGAACGACGACGGCAAGTTCCGCGGCCCGATGCGCCTGCGCGAGGCGCTGGTGCAGTCGCGCAACCTGGTCTCGGTGCGCCTGCTGGATGCGCTGGGCATCGACTTCACCCGGCAGTACATCAGCCGCTTCGGCTTCCCGGAGCAGGGCCTGCCGCCGAATCTCACCATGGCCATCGGCACCACCTCGGTGCCGCCGCTCACCATCGCCCGCGGCTATACCGCGTTCACCAACGGTGGCTTCCTGGTCGAGCCCTACTTCATCGACCGCGTCGTCGATCGCGAAGGCGTGCTGATCGCCAGCACCCACCCGTGGCGCGCCTGCGCCGACTGCCCGGAGCGGCGCCTGCGCGAGACCCAGCAGACGACGATCGTGGACGGCTTCGACCTCGGTCCCGCGCTCGGCGGCAACGACGCCGGGGCGGTGGACGGCTTCGACCTGGATGCCGCGCCGGCGACGACGGAGCGCGCATTCGACCTCGGCGACGGCAGCACCCCGCAGGACGTCGCCGCGGCGGCTCCGCAGGCGCCGATCACCGACCAGGAGCGCCTGGCCGCCGCGAACTTCGTTGGTCCGCCGGAGATCATGCTCGCGCCGCGCGCGGTGGACGCGCGCACGGCCTTCCAGGTCAACTCGCTGATGCGCGACGTCGTCCAGCGCGGCACCGGCACGGCGGCGAAGGTCCTGGAACGCCCCGACATCGGCGGCAAGACCGGCTCCACCAACGAGCACCGCGATGCCTGGTTCTCGGGCTTCGGCGGCGCCCTGGTCACCACCGTCTGGGTCGGCAACGACGACTTCACCTCGCTCGGCTACAAGGAATACGGCGGTCGCGCGGCGTTGCCGATCTGGATCGACTACATGCGCGTGGCGCTCGAGGACATGCCGGTCGAGGAACCGACGCTGCCGCCCGGCCTGGTGGTCGCGCACGTCGACCGCGGCACCGGCTATCCGGTCGGGCCCGACACGCCGGGCGCGCTGCGCGAGTTCTTCAAGGTCGAGGATCTCGATCGTCTCGCCAACAGTGGCTACGGCAGCGAACCGGCGACCTCGAGCCAGGAGGCGTTCGACATCTTCTGAGCGTCCGGCTACGGTGCAGGAAGCCGTCGCCCTCCTGCACGCCTCCGTGGCGTGCCGCGGGGGACGCTGGCGGCGCACCACCACTGCGAGGAGAGCGCGATGCAGCACGCACGAACGCACGCCGAGACCCGCACCCGCGAACGCCGCCATCGCCTCGCCGTGGAGGCCGCCCGGCTCATGGCCGAGAGCGGCATCCGCGACTTCCGCCAGGCCAAGCGCAAGGCCGCGCAGCGCCTGGGCATCCACGACGACCTGTCGCTGCCCCGCAACAGCGAGATCGAGGACGCGCTGCGCACCCACCAGCGGCTCTTCCAGGGCGACGACCAGCCCGGCCTGCTCCGCCACCGCCGCGAAGCCGCCGCACGCGCCATGCGCTTCTTCGCCGGCTTTTCGCCGCGCCTGGTCGGTGCCGTCCTCGACGGCACCGCCGACGGCAACAGCGCGGTGTGCCTGCAGCTCTTCAGCGACGACCCGGACGAGATTCCGCGCTTCCTCGCCGAGCACGGGATCCCCGCGGAGTCGCGCAGCCGGCGACTGCGGCTCGACCGCCAGCGGGTCGCCGACGCGCCGGTGTGGCTGTTCGCGGCCGAGGACCTGCCCTTCGACCTGACCGTCCTGCCGCGCGACCTGCTGCGGCAGGCGCCGCTCGACCGCATCGACGAGCGCCCGATGCGCCGCGCCTCGCTGTCGGCGCTGGAGCGGCTCCTGGCCGACGAGGACATCGCCGAGTACGAGCGCCGGGCCTGAAACCTCGGCCCTGACGCATCGACCCGCGCGAAAAAACGCCCCGGCATGCCGGGGCGTTCTTCGTTGCAGCCTCGCCGGACGCTCAGCCCTTGGCGGGGTAGTCGCGGCTGTCGGCGCCGGTGTAGATCTGGCGCGGACGGCCGATCTTGTTCTCCGGGTCGTTCTGCTGCTCGAGCCAGTGCGAGACCCAGCCGGCGGTGCGCGCGATGGCGAACATCACCGTGAACATCTCGGTGGGGATGCCGAGCGCCTTGTAGATGATGCCGGAGTAGAAATCGACGTTCGGGTAGAGCTTGCGCTGGACGAAGTACTCGTCCTTGAGCGCCGCCTCTTCCAGGCGCATCGCGACTTCCAGCAGCGGATCGTCGACGTTGAGGTCCTTGAGCACCTGATGGCAGGTCTCGCGGATGATCGTCGCGCGCGGGTCGAAATTCTTGTAGACGCGGTGGCCGAAGCCCATCAGGCGGAAGCTGTCGTCCTTGTCCTTGGCGCGGGCCACGGCCTTGGCGACATCCTCCGGACGCCCGATCTCCTCGAGCATCTTCAGCACCGCCTCGTTGGCGCCGCCGTGCGCCGGACCCCACAGCGCGGTGATGCCGGCCGCGACGCAGGCATAGGGGTTGGCGCCGGTCGAGCCGACCAGGCGCACGGTCGAGGTCGAGGCGTTCTGCTCGTGGTCGGCGTGCAGGATGAACAGCAGGTCGAGCGCCTTGGCGGCGACCGGCGGCAGCTCCAGCGGCTCCGACGGCACCTCGAACATCATGTGCAGGAAACGGTCGACGTATTCGAGGTTGTTGCGCGGGTAGCGCATCGGCCAACCGATCGAATAGCGGTAGGCGGCCGCGGCGATGGTCGGCATCTTCGCCAGCAGGCGGATCGCGGCCAGGCGGCGCTGCGCGGGATCCTCGATGTCCAGGCCGTCGTGATAGAAGCCCGACAGCGAGGAGATCACGCCGGCCAGCATCGCCATCGGATGCGCGTCGTGGCGGAAGCCCTGCAGGAAGCTCTTCAGGGCCTCGTGGATCATCGTGTGGTGGGTGACTTCGTGCTCGAAGTCCGAGAACTGCTTGGCGTCCGGCAGCTCGCCGTGCATCAGCAGATAGGAGACCTCGAGGAAGTTCGAGTGCTTGGCCAGCTGCTCGATCGGATAGCCGCGATACAGCAGCACGCCGTTGTCGCCGTCGATGTAGGTGATCGCGCTGCGGCAGCTCGCGGTCGCGGTGAACCCGGGATCGTAGGTGAAGTTGCCGGTTTCCTTCGGCAGCTTGGCGATGCCGACGCACGGGGCGCCGAGGGTGCCGCTGAAGACGGGAAGTTCGACGTTCTTGCCGGTGGTATCGGTGAGCACCACGCTCTGCTGATCTGCCACGGAAGGTCTCCTGGTGCAGGGTCCGGCGGATGCTCGGGCAGGCGACGCGGCCGGCCGCGCCCGCTACGGACCGTGGAAAGACGCACCCGGACGGGCCGGGCGAACCGCGAAATTATCGCATACGCATGCGTCCGGCGTCGCCCCGGCACGCTCCGTTGCGGCCGGCGGCAGCAACGAAAACGCCCCGCTCGAGGGCGGGGCGTTCGGTCGCGACGGGGGCCCGGAATCAGCCCTTGGCGTAGCGCTTGCGGAACCGGTCGACGCGGCCGCCGGTGTCCATGATCTTCTGCTTGCCGGTGTAGAACGGGTGCGAGTGCGAGGTGACGTCGAGCTTGATCACCGGATACTCGTTGCCGTCTTCCCACTTGACCGTGTCCTTGCTGGTCAGGGTGGAACGGGTGAGGAAGGAGAAGTCGGAGGACGCGTCCTGGAAGACGACGTTCCGGTACTCGGGATGGATATCGGCCTTCATGACGGGGCGCCCTGGAACGAGAAAAGACGACTATGTTAGCCGCCGGCGGCGGCGGCGCGCAAGCGTCGCCGGCGGGTCGGTCCAGCCACGGATGCCGGACCGCGCGTATCCTCGCGGACTTTGCGCCGGCACGTCACCGCATGCCTTCGAACGCTCCGCTCCGCCGCCTCCCGGCGGTCGCCCTGCAGCACCTCGCGCTCGCGCTGGCCCTCGTTGCGTCCGCGCTCGGCGGCGCGGCCCCTGCCGCCGCCCTCGCCGCACCCGGCGGCGCCGCGCTCGACGCCCTGGCCACGCGACTGGAGGACGGCGCGGTTTCCGCCGAGGCGCGCCCGCCGCTGCAGGACGCCCTGCAGCAGGCGCGCGAGGACGCCGCCGCCGCCGAGAGCGCGCTCGCGGCGGCCGATGCGCTGCGCGAGGAAGCCGACCGCGCCGGGCGCGAGGTCGAGGATCTCGAGGCGCGCCTGGCGCGCGATACGGACGCCGAGCTCGCCGCCTGGCGGCGCCGCCAGCCGTCCACCACCTCGGTGGCCGCGATCGAGCGCCGGCGCGCGCAGGTCCAGGCCGAGTACGAGCGGCTGCGCGGCGACCTGGAGCAGACCGCCGCGGCACTCGGCCGGATCCTGACCAGCCCCTCGACCCTGGATCCCGCCCTGGTCGAGCAGGAGGCGGCACTGCGCGACGCCGCGGCCAATGCCCGCGCCGCCTCCGAACGCGATCCCGAGGATCCCGCCGCCGGCGTCGCCGCCGCGGCGGCCGACGCGGCCTGGCGCCGCGCCGCGAACGAGCGCGTGCGGGCCGAGGCCGAGATCGCCACGCTGCCGGTCCGGCAGCAGCTCTACGAGGCGCGCCAGCGCGTGCAGGAGCGCGCGGTCGCGCTGGCGCGCCGCAAGCTGGAGCTCCTGCTCGCGCAGCTGGCCGATCTGCGCGAGGCGCAGGTCGCCGCGCTGCAGGAGCGGGTCCGTGCGCAGGCCGAGGCGGCGCTCGCCGACGGCGGGCCTGCCGCGGCGGACTTCGCTCGCGCCAACATCGACCACGCCGGCCGCCTGGCGCAGCGCGAGACCGACCTCGCTGCGGCCCGCTCGGACGCCATCGCGGCGGCACGCGACGCCGCGCGCACCGACGACGTGCTGCGCGCGACCGAGGCACGCCTGGCCCTGGGCGGACGCGACGATGCCGTCGCCCTGACCCTGCTGCGCGAGCGCGCCCGGCTCGACGAGGCCGCGGCGCTGGCCGAGCGGCGGGCGCAGGTGCGCCGTCGCCTCGACAGCGCCCGGCTCAGGCTGATCGACCTGGACGAGGCGCGCGAGGCGCTGGACGATGCGGAGGTCGATCCCGACGACGGCACCCTCCGCGCCCTGCGCGACGCGCAGCGCGAGCTGATCGACGAACTCGCCGAATCCAACCGCCAACTCGTGTCCGCGCTGTCGGCGACCGAGGTCGCCCTGCAGACCCAGGCGGCGCGCCTGCAGCGCCTGGACGAGTTGCTCAGCCGGCGGCTGCTGTGGACCCCCGGCCACGCGCCGGTCGACCGCGCATGGCTGGCGCGCCATGGCGAGGGCTGGCGTTCGGCCCTTCGCGCCGCCGACCCCGGCCCGGCCCTGGTCGCGCTGGGCACGCGCGACCTCGGCGTGCTCGCCATCCTCGCCAGCGGCCTCGCCCTGGCCGTCGTCGGCCTGGTCGCGCGGCTGCGCCTCGGCGCGCGTCTGGCCCACCTGGCGGCGCCGCTGCAACGGGTCCGCACCGACACCTACGCCGCCACCTTGGCCGCGGCCGCGGCGACCGCGATCGCCGCGCTGCCGGCGGCGGCCCTCGCGACCGCGGCCGGACTGGCCCTCCTGCTGGCGCCGGAGAGCCGCGGCGACCGTGCGGTGGCGGCGTTCAGCGCCGCGTTCCTCGGCAGCGCCCCCCTGCTCTACCTCGTCGCCCTGTTCCCGGCGCTGGCCAGGGACGGCGGGCTGGGCGACCTGCACCTGCGCTGGACCGCGCAGCGGCGGCGCGCGCTGCGGACGCTGCGCGGCTGGCTGCTTGCCCTGCTGCCACTGCAGTTCGGCCTGGTCCTGCTGTTCCGCGCGCAGCAGGAACCGGCGCTGGACATCGTCGCGCGCGACCTGCTCCTCGGCTGGTGTCTGGTGGTCGGCCTGGCGCTGTGGCGGCTGCTGGCGCCGGAGGCGGTCTGGCACTCGCGGCGGATGACACCCGAACCGTCGGCCGCGCGCCGGCTGCTGCGCGTGGTCCTGCCGGTCGGTGCGGTCCTGCTGATGGTCCTCACCCTGCTCGGCTACACCGTCACCGTCGGCGCGATGCTCCTCACGTTCTGGCAGTCCTGCCTCGCCCTGACCGCGATCGCGATCGTGCGCGGCCTGATCGAGCGCTGGTTCCTGCTCGGCGAACGGCGCATCGCGCTGCGCCGCTACGAGGAACGGCGCGAGGCCGCCCGCGCCAGCGACGAGGGCGACGGCGGTGGCGAGTTCGCGGTCGAGGTCGATCCGGACAACCTGCCGCTGGAACGTGTCAGCGCGCAGCGCCGGCGCCTCCTGCGCGCGCTCACCCTCGGCCTGCTGGTCATGGCGGCCCTGCTGATCTGGGGCCCGCTGCTGCCGGCGCTGGAGCGGCTCGACGACATCCGCCCGTGGGCGTCGGAGACCAGTCTGCGTTCGGTGCTGTACGGCGCCGTCGTACTGCTGGCCACGGCGGTCGCGGCGCGCAACCTCCCGGGCCTGTTCGAGGTCGGGCTGCAGTCGCGCACCCACCTCGACGCCTCCACGCGCTATGCCATCACCAGCATCTCGCGCTACCTGATCGTGATCGGCGGCGTGGTCGGCGGCTTCGCCCTGCTCGGGGTGCGCTGGGGCAACCTGCAGTGGATGGCCGCGGCGCTGACCGTGGGCCTGGGCTTCGGGCTGCAGGAGATCTTCGCCAACTTCGTCTCCGGCATCATCCTGCTGATCGAGCGGCCGGTACGCATCGGCGACCTGATCACCATCGGCGAGTTCACCGGCACGGTCACCAAGGTGCGTACGCGCGCGACCACCATCCTCGACTGGGACAACCGCGAGGTGGTGGTACCGAACAAGACCTTCATCACCGACCGCCTGATCAACTGGACCCTCACCGACACCCACACCCGCCTCAACGTCGCGGTGACCGTGGCGCGCGACAGCGACGCCGAGACCGTGCACCGCATCCTGATGGACGCCGCGCGCGCGACGCCGACGGTGATGGACGAACCGGCGCCGTGGACGCATTTCGCCGGGATCGGCCCGAACGGCCTGAACTTCGCGCTCTACGTGCACGTGCGCGCGCTCAACGAACGCATCGAGACGCAGAACGCGCTCAACGCGCGGATCGTGCGCGGGCTCGCCGACGCCGGCATCGAGATCGCCTTCACCCGCATGGACGTCCAGCTCAGCCGCGCGCTGGCGCAGCGGATGCCGGCCGACCCGGGCGCCGCGGGCGAGGGAGCGACCTCGCCCGCCTGAGGCGATCAGGCGCCGAGTGCGCGGCGCAGGCGCTCGTGGAAGCGCGCGCGGTCGTAGCGCAGCAGGATGCGGGCGCGTGCCGGCGCGCCGCTGCGGTCGAGCCAGTCGACCACGGTGGCGCCGCGCGTGTGCGCACCGGTGAGCTCCATCGCGACCGCATGCCGCTCCGCCTCGAGCACGCCCTCGGGCTCGAGCGCCATCGCCATCGCCAGCGGGTCGGCCGACGCCCAGTCGCGGCGACCGCGCTGCTTCGAACCCTCCCGGCTCTGCCGCGAGATCGCGGCGTAGAAGCGCGCACGCGGCGTGTCGGCGGCCAGCCAGGCATCGAGCGCCTCGTGCGGGAGCGCATGCGCGAGGGTCGCCTCCCAGTCGGCGAGGTCGAAGCGCTCGAAGGCCTCGAACACCACGTGCGCGGCCTCCGGGTCGAACATCAGGTTGAACTCCGACGGCACCGAGGTGTTGCCGCGCCCGTTCACGGCGCCGCCCATGACCACCAGGCGGCCGACGTGGCGGGGCAGCTCCGGGTCGAGGCGCAGCGCGAGCGCGAGGTTGGTCAGCGGGCCGAGGGTGACCAGCAGCAGGCGCCCGGAATGTTCGCGGGCGAGGCGGCTGATCGCCAGCGCCGCGTGCTCGGTCCCGGCGCGCCCGGCGGGGGCGTCCAGACCGGCGTCGCCGAAGCCGTCGCTGCCGTGCACGTACGAGGCGTCCTCGGCAGCGTGCAGCAGCGGCACCGGACAACCGGCGTACACCGGCACGTCGACGCCCGCCACCTCGGCCACCTTCAGCGCATTGCGCACGGTGTGCGCGAGGCCGACGTTGCCGGCGGCGACGGTCAGGCCGACCAGCTCGTGCGCCGGGTCGTCCATCGCCATCAGCAGGGCCAGGGCGTCGTCGATGCCGGGATCGGTGTCGATGAGGAGGGGGATGGGGCTGGGCATGGGCATGGGGACCGGGAGTCGGGAACGGGGAACGGGGAACGGAGAACGGGGAACGGGGAACGGGGAACGGGGAATGGGGAATGGGGAATGGGGAATGGGGCATCGTGCCGGGCGTGGCGGTGGGGGCCAAGATCCGGCGGCGCTGAACGCGGGTGCAGCGTGCGCGGGCTCAGGCGCCGGCGTAGCGGGCGGCGCCGCCGACCCAGCGCGCGACCAGACGGTCGGCCCGCGCCGGATCCTCGGCCAGGAGCACGTCGGCGCAGTCGCGGACCGCGGGCAGCAGCGCCGCGTCGCGGGCGAGATCGGCGATGCGGAAGCCGGCCAGCCCGGTCTGGCGCGCGCCCAGGAGTTCGCCGGGCCCGCGCAGGGCGAGGTCCTTCTCGGCGATGACGAAGCCGTCGTTGCTCGCGCGCATGGCCTCGATCCGCTCGCGCGCCATCGCCGACAGCGGCGGCTGGTACAGCAGCACGCAGGTCGAGGCCGCGGCGCCGCGCCCGACCCGCCCGCGCAGCTGGTGCAGCTGGGCGAGGCCGAGGCGCTCGGCGTTCTCGATCAGCATCAGCGAGGCGTTGGGCACGTCGACGCCGACCTCGATCACCGTGGTCGCCACCAGCACGTCGAACTCGCGCGCCTTGAACGCACGCATGGTCTCCTGCTTCTGCGCCGCCTTGAGGCGCCCGTGCACGAGCCCGATGCGCAGCCCGGGCAACTGCGCCATGAGCTGGTCGAAGGTGCTCTGCGCGGCCTGCGCCTCGACCTCGGCGCTGTCCTCGATCAGGGTGCACACCCAGTAGGCCTGGCGGCCATCCGAGCAGGCGCCACGGATGCGTTCGACCACCTCCGCGCGGCGCTCGGCGCTGACCGCGACGGTCTGCACTGGCGTCCGCCCGGGCGGCAGCTCGTCGATGACCGACACGTCCAGGTCGGCGTAGGCGGTCATCGCCAGGGTGCGCGGGATCGGGGTGGCGGTCATCACCAGTTGGTGCGGCACGCAGCGTCCGTCCGCGCCCTTGTCGCGAAGCGCCAGGCGCTGGTGCACGCCGAAGCGGTGCTGCTCGTCGACGATGGCCAGGGCCAGGTCGTGGAAGGCCACGTGCTCCTGCATCAACGCGTGGGTCCCGATCACCACCTGCGCGCTGCCGTCGGCGATCGCGGCCAGCGCCTGGGTCCGGGCGCGCGTCCCGAGCTTGCCGGCCAGCCACACCACGCGCACGCCCAGCGGCTCCAGCCACGCGGCGAAGTTCGCCAGGTGCTGCTCGGCGAGGAGCTCGGTCGGTGCCATCAGCGCGACCTGGCGCCCGGCCTCCACCGCCAGCAGCGCCGCCAGCGCCGCGACCACGGTCTTGCCCGAGCCCACGTCGCCCTGCACCAGGCGCAGCATCGGCGAGGCCTGGGCGAGGTCGTGCCGACAGGCGGCGAACACCCGCTCCTGCGCGGAGGTCAGCGAGAACGGCAGCGCCGCGCGCAGGCGCGCGGCGAGTTCACCGCCACTTGCGATCGCGCGCGCGCCCTCGCGCTTCATCGCGATGCGCTGGCGGCGCAGGCTGATGTGGTGCGCCAGCAGTTCCTCGAACACCAGGCGCTGCAGCGCCGGGTGCCGACCCTCGGCGAGCGCGGCGAGGTCGGTGCCGGCCGGCGGGCGGTGGGCGAGCGCGAGCGCCTCGCACAGGGTCGGCAGGCCGAGGCGCGTCCGCCACGCCGCGGGCAGCAGCTCCAGCGCCTCGCCCGGCGGCAGGCGACGCATCGCCTCGGCCACGAGGCGGGCAACGCTCGCCGCGCCGATGCCCTCGATGGCCGGATACACCGGATCCAGCGCGCCCGACAGCACGCCCGGATCGGCCTCGTCCAGCAGGCGGTAGCTCGGGTGCACGATCTCCGGGCCATGCGCTCCGAAGCGCGCCTCGCCGTACACGCGGATGCGCCGGCCGATGCCGAACGACGCGACCTGCGTCCTGTGGAAGTGGAAGAAGCGCAGCAGCAGGGTGGCGCCGGACTCGTCCTCGACCGCCACCTTGAGCTGCGGGCGGAAGCGGAAGCCGCTCTCCACCGCCGTGATCCGCCCTTCCACCTGCGCCGGCCCGCCCGCCAGCGCCCGGATCGGCACGACCCGCGTGCGGTCCTCGTAGCGCAGGGGCAGGTGCAGCCACAGGTCCTGCAGGGTGAGTACGCCGCGGGCGGCGAGCTTCTCCAGCGTGCGCGGGCCGCAGCCCGGCAGGTCGCCGAGCGGCGCCGCGGCCGGATCGACCGGCGGCGTCAGCGGCGTGTCCACGCGTGCGCCCACCGCGTTCAGTCGAGCACCAGCACCGCGTCGACCTCGACCTGTGCCCCCTTGGGCAGCGCGGAGACCTCGATCGTCGAGCGCGCCGGATAGGGCTGCGCGAAGTAGTCGGCCATCACCGCGTTGACCGCGGCGAACTGCGACAGGTCGGTGAGATAGATGCCGACGCGGGCGATGCGGTCGAGGCTGGCGCCGGCCGCCTGGCAGACCGCCATCAGGTTCTCGAACACCTGCCGCGCCTGCGCGGCGACGTCGCCCTCCACCAGCTCCATGGTCGTGGGGTCGAGAGGGATCTGCCCCGAGAGGTAAACGGTGTTGCCGATGCGCGCGGCCTGCGAGTAGGGACCGATCGCGGCCGGCGCGTGCTCGGTGTGGATGGCCTGTCGGGACATGCGCGCGTTCCTCTGGAAGAAAGCGCGCATGGTAAGTCGCGCACCGCCGCGGCGCGATGTGGCGCCGCGCGCCGGGCGCGTAGGAAAACGGCTAGAGGCGCTGCACGCCGCTGACCACGCGCAGGCGGCGGATGCGGCGGATGACGTCGGCCAGGTGGCGCCGGCCCTTGACCTCGATCCCGAACTCCATCACCGAGGCGTTCACGTCGCGGTCGAGGTATTCGACGCTGTCGATGTTGGACTCGCTGTCGGCCACGGCGGCGGCCACCTGGGCCAGCACGCCCGGCTTGTTCAGGACCTCGATGCGCAGGTTCACGCGGTAGTCGCCCTGCACCTCGCGGTCCCAGTCGATCGCCACCCAGCGCTCGGGCGACTTGCGGAACTCGACGATGTTCGGGCATTCCAGCCGGTGCACCACCACGCCCTTGCCGGCGCTGTGGTAGCCCATGATCTCGTCTCCCGGGATCGGCCGGCAGCAGGCGGCGAAGCTCACCACCGCGCGCTCGCGGCCGGTGATCAGGATCTTCTCGCGCGGAGCGTGGCCGGGATCGCTGCGTCCGTCCTCGCTGAGCGCCTGCGCGACCTGCGCCGGCACCCGGTTGCCGAGCGCGATGTCGGCCAGCAGCGCCTCGATCCGCTCGTAGCGCTGCTCGGCGAGGAACTGCTCGATCCGCGCCGGCGGCACGCGGTCGAAGGACTGGTCGAGCGCCTCCAGCGCGCGGTCGAGCATGCGGTGGCCCAGCTCGACCGCGTCCTCGTGCTCGAGCTGCTTGAGCTGGGCGCGGATCGCGGTGCGCGCCTTGCTCGAGGCAACGAACTCGAGCCACCCCGGCTGCGGCGCGGCCGAGGGCGCGGTGATGATCTCGATGGTCTGCCCCGACACCATCGCCGAGCGCAGCGGCGCCAGCTTGCGGTCGATGCGCGCCGCCACGGCGTGGTTGCCGACGTCGGTGTGCACCGCGTAGGCGAAGTCCAGGGCGGTCGAGTTGCGCGGCAGCGCGAAGATGTCGCCGCGCGGGCTGAACAGGTAGACCTCGTCGGGGAAGAGGTCCACGCGCACGTTGTCGAGGAACTCCAGCGACGAACCCGCCGCCTGCTGCGCCTCGATCAGCCCGGTGACCCAGGCGTGCGCGCGACTCTGCGCGCTGTTGGGCCCCTCGCTGCCGTCCTTGTAGGCCCAGTGCGCGGCGATGCCGCGTTCGGCGATCAGGTCCATCTCCTCGGTGCGCACCTGCACCTCGATCGGCGCGCCGTAGGGCCCGAACAGCACCGTGTGCAGGGACTGGTAGCCGTTGGCCTTGGGGATCGCGATGAAGTCGCGGAAACGCCCGTCCAGCGGCTTGTACAGCGCGTGCGCGGCGCCGAGCGCGTGGTAGCACTGGGGCACGGTCTGGACCACGACGCGGAAGCCGATGACGTCCATGACCTGGGCGAAGCTCTTGTTCTCCTGGCGCATCTTCGTATAGATGCTCCAGGGCGCCTTGACCCGCCCCACCAGGCGGTGCGGCAGGCCCTCGTCGGTGAGCTGCTGCGCGAGCTGGGCCTCGATCTTGGTCATCGCCTCGCGGCGCATCACCGGCTGCGCGCGGATGCGCTTGGCGATCACCGCGTAGCGATAGGGATAGAGGGCGCGGAAGCCCAGGTCCTGCAGCTCGCTGCGGACCCGGTTCATGCCCAGGCGCTGGGCAATCGGCGCATAGATCTCCAGCGTCTCGCGGGCGATCCGGCGGCGCGCCTCGACCGCCATCGAATCCAGCGTGCGCATGTTGTGCAGCCGGTCGGAGAGCTTGATCAGGATCACGCGCAGGTCGCGCGCCATCGCCATCAGCATCTTGCGGAAGCTCTCGGCCGCGGCTTCCTGGCGGTCGCGGAACTTCAGCTTGTCGAGCTTGGTGACGCCGTCGACGAGCTCGCCGACCGCGGCGCCGAACTCGGCCTCGATCGTCTCGCGCGGCAGCGCGGTGTCCTCGAGGGCGTCGTGCAGGATCGCCGCGCACAGCGCCTCGGCGTCCATGCGCAGGTCGGCGAGGATGCCGGCGACGGCGACCGGATGGGTGATGTAGGGCTCGCCCGACTTGCGGGTCTGGCCCGCGTGCGCGGCATCGGCGACGCGGAAGGCACGCCGCACCAGGGCGACCTGGGCGGGTTCGAGGTAGAGGGCGAGCTTGTCTTCGAGCGCGGCGACGTAGTCGGGTACCGGAAGCAGGTCGGTACTCGCGCCGGGAGTCTCGGTGGGGGCGGACGCAGACGGCATGTCCGCAGCGTACGGGGGGCCGCGGACGCCGGCAACGCCGGCGCCGCGCGCGCCGTCAGAGGTCGTCGTTGGCCTTGTCGTCGTCGGCCACTTCGGCCGCCGCCCACTCCAGCGCCTCGCGCTCGGCGCGCTCGCGCTGGGCCTTCTCGACCTCGTCGATCAGCGCCTGGTCGACCTGGCGGGCGGCGATCTCGCGCAGCGCGAGCACGGTCGGCTTGTCGTCGCTCTCGGCGTTGTCGATGGTCGGATCCACGCCCTTGGACAGCTGGCGGGCGCGCTTGGACGCCATCATGACCAGTTCGAAGCGGTTGTTGACCACTTCCAGGCAGTCTTCGACGGTGATACGGGCCATGCGGATCTCCTGGCGCGTCCGCGCGGAGGGCGGGCACGCCGAATCGGTGCGTTACGGGACCGCGCATTCTAGCCGGCCGCGCGATGCCTGCGCAAATCCGGCGCAGCGCGTCAGAACAGGCCGTCGCGGCCGCTCGGCTCCCCGGTCAGGAGCGTGGTCAGCAGGCGCTGGTGGCGGGCGACCTGGACGTCGCGACGCAGGCGGCTGGCGGTGAAGATCGCGCAGACCTCGCCGACGGCGGTGTCGAAGTCCTCGTTGACCACGACGTAGTCGAACTCGCCGTAGTGCGACATCTCCTCGCGCGCGGCGGCCAGGCGCCGGGCGATGGTTTCCTCGCTGTCCTGGCCGCGGCTGCGCATGCGCTCCTCGAGCGCCTTGCGCGACGGCGGCAGGATGAACACGCCGACGGCGTCGGGCATCTTCTGGCGCACCTGGCGCGCGCCCTGCCAGTCGATCTCCAGCAGCACGTCGCGCCCCTGCGCAAGGAACGGCTCCACCGACTGCCGCGCCGTGCCCTTCCAGTCGCCGTGCACGTGGGCGTACTCGAAGAAGTCGCCGGCGGCGATCATCTCCAGGAAGGTCTCGGCCGAGACGAAGTGGTAGTGCTCGGCGTGGCGCTCGCCCGGCCGCGGCTGCCGCGAGGTGAACGAGATCGACAGCGAGATCGAGCGATCGCGCGCCAGCACCGCGTTGACGATGCTCGATTTGCCGGCGCCCGAGGGCGCCGCGACGATGAACAGGGTGCCGCGCATGGGTTCTGGGATCCCTCCGACGGAGCTGACGGTCGCGCCGCGCGCGGCGCGCCGGGTCACTCGATGTTCTGCACCTGCTCGCGGATCTGCTCGATCAGGACCTTGAGGTCGACCGAAGCCTTCGACGTGCGCGTGTCGACCGACTTCGAACCGAGCGTATTGGCCTCGCGGTTGAACTCCTGCAGCAGGAAGTCCAGCCGCCGCCCCACCGCCTCGCGCAGCGCGAAGCTGCGCCGGGCTTCGGCGACGTGGCTGTCGAGGCGGTCGAGCTCCTCGTCGACGTCGAGCTTCTGCAGGCCGAGCACGAGCTCCTGCTCCATGCGCCCGGGCTCGATGGGCGCGTCGAGCTCGGCGAGCCGCGCCTCGAGCTTCTGGCGCAGGCCGCCGCGGATGTCGGGCAGCCAGCCGCGCACCTGGGCGACCAGGGCGGCGATGCCGTCGACGCGCTCGACCATCGCCGCAAGCAGCTTCTCGCCCTCGCGCTCGCGCGCCGCGACGAACTCGGCGACGACCTCCTCGGCCAGCGCCAGCGCCTCGGCCTGCAGGCCGCCGAGGTCCGGCGCCTGCTCGACGACCACGCCGGGGAAACGCAGCAGGTCCATGAACTCCACGCGCTGGCCGGGGAACTTCGCCGAGGTCTTCAGGCAGATCTCGGCCAGTCGGTCGACCAGCGGCTCGTCGATGGCGAGGGTGGCGTCGTGGCCGGCGGCCGCGCGCAGGCGCAGGGTGAGGTCGACCTTCCCGCGGCTCACCCGCGCGCCGACCCGCTCGCGCAGCGCCGGTTCCAGCGCGCGCAGTTCCTCGGGCAGGCGCACGCCGAGCTCGAGGAAGCGGTGGTTCACCGCGCGCAGCTCGCAGCCGAGCGTCCCCCAGGCGGTGGCGCGCTCGCCCGAGGCGAAGGCGGTCATGCTGCGGATCATGGGCGCGGCCGGTGTGAGGGGCGGCGAATGGTAATCTACGCGGCCCGTTTTTTCCCCGAGCACGCCCACCATGACCGTCGCCCGCCCCAGCGGTCGCGCGCCCGACGCGCTGCGCCCCGTCCGCATCGAGCGCCACTACACCCGCCATGCGGAGGGCTCGGTGCTGGTGTCCTTCGGCGACACCCGCGTGCTGTGCACGGCCAGCGTCGACAACCGCGCGCCGGGCTTCCTGCGCGGCAAGGGCGAAGGCTGGGTGACCGCCGAATACGGAATGCTCCCGCGCGCGACCAACAGCCGCAACGACCGCGAGGCCGCGCGCGGCAAGCAGGGCGGGCGCACGCTCGAGATCCAGCGCCTGATCGGGCGCAGCCTGCGCGCCTGCGTCGACCGCGGCGCGCTGGGCGAGCGCACGATCACGCTGGACTGCGACGTGCTGCAGGCCGACGGCGGCACCCGCACCGCGGCGATCACCGGCGCCTACGTGGCGCTGGTCGATGCGGTCGCCTGGCTGAAGAAGCGCGGCGCCATCACCCGCGACCCGATCCACGGCGCCGTCGCCGCGGTGTCGGTCGGCATCTTCCAGGGCGTGCCGGTGCTGGACTTGGACTATGCCGAGGATTCCGCCTGCGACACCGACATGAACGTGGTCATGAACGACGGCGGCGGCTTCATCGAACTGCAGGGCACCGCCGAGGGCCATGCCTTCCGCCGCGACGAGCTCGACGCGATGAGCGCACTCGCCGAGAAGGGCATCGCCGAACTGATCGCCCTGCAGCGCGCGGCCCTCGCGGCATGACCGCGCACGGGACCCGCCCTGCGGCTCCGCCGATGCGCATGCGCAGAGCTGCGCGGCCGGTCCGCGCGCGCCTCCCGTTCCCGGTTTCCCGTTCCCGCTTCATCCCGCCCGTCCCATGAAGATCGTCCTCGCCTCCGGCAACCGCGGCAAGCTCGCCGAACTCGGCGCCCTGCTCGCCGGCTGCGGCCACGACCTGGTGCCGCAGTCCGAGCTCGGTGTCGGCGACGTGCCCGAGACCGGGCTCACCTTCGTCGAGAACGCGCTGATCAAGGCGCGCCACGCGGCCGAGGCCACCGGCCTGCCGGCGCTGGCCGACGACTCCGGGCTCATCGTCGATGCGCTCGACGGCGCGCCGGGGCTCTACAGCGCACGCTACGCCGGATCGCCGACCGACGACGCGGCCAACAACGCCAAGCTCATCGCCGCTCTGCAGGGTGTGCCGGCGGAGCGGCGCAGCGCGCGCTTCCATGCGGTCATCGTGCTGCTGCGCCACGCCGCCGATCCGCAGCCGCTGGTCGCCGAGGGCAGCTGGGAGGGCAGGATCCTCGAGGCGCCGCGCGGCAGCCACGGCTTCGGCTACAACCCGGTCTTCCTCGATCCCGCGCACGGGCTCACCGCCGCCGAGATGGAGCCCGCGCTCAAGAACCGCATCAGCCACCGCGCGCGCGCGCTGGAGCGGCTGCGCACGGCGCTCGCCGCGCTGCGCTGAGCCAGGCGCGGGCCGCACCCGCACGCCATGTCCGCCGTCGCCCTGATCCCGCCGCCGCTCTCGCTGTACGTCCACATCCCGTGGTGCGTGCGCAAATGCCCCTACTGCGACTTCAACTCGCACGGGCAGAAGGGGGCGCTGCCGGTGGATGCCTACGTCGACGCGCTCGTCGCCGACCTCGAGCAGGACCTGCCGCTGGTCTGGGGCCGCACCGTGCACAGCGTGTTCTTCGGCGGCGGCACGCCGAGCCTGTTCCCGCCCGAGGCCATCGGCCGCATCCTCGATGCCGCCGCGGCGCGGCTGCGCTTCGCGCCCGCCGCCGAGATCACGCTGGAGACCAATCCGGGCACCGCCGAGCACGGCCGCTTCGAGGGCTACCGCGCCGCCGGGGTGAACCGGCTGTCCTTCGGTATCCAGAGCTTCGACGACGGCTGCCTGGCCCGGCTCGGCCGCATCCACGACAGCGCCGAGGCGGAGGCCGCGGTGCGCCTGGCGCAGGCGGCGGGCTTCGACGACATCAACCTCGACCTGATGTACGCCCTGCCCGGCCAGGACCTGACCATGGCCGGGCGCGACCTCGAACGCGCCTTCGCGCTGGAGCCGGCGCACATCAGCCATTACCAGCTCACGCTGGAGCCCAACACGCTGTTCTTCGCCAGGCCGCCGGCCGGCATCCCCGAGGACGACGCCGCCTGGGCGATGCAGGAGCACTGCCAGGCGCTGCTGGCCGCGCACGGCTACGTGCAGTACGAGACCTCGGCCTACGCCCGCGCCGGGCGGCAGTGCGCGCACAACCTCAACTACTGGCGCTACGGCGACTACCTCGGCATCGGCGCCGGCGCCCACGGCAAGATCAGCCAGGGCAGCGACGGCAGCATCCTGCGGCGCTGGAAGCACCGGCATCCGTCCACCTACCTGCGCGACGCCGCCTCGCCGGCGCGCATCGGCGGCGACGAGGCGATCGCGCCGGAAGCGCGTCCGTTCGAGTACGTGCTCAACGCGCTGCGCCTGGTCGAGGGCTTCGACCTGGGCGACTTCGAGCGGCGCACCGGCCTGTCGCGCGCGGCGATCGCCGCGCCGCTGGCGGCGGCGCTGGCGCGGGGCTACGTGGAGCGCGACGGCGGGCGCATCCGTCCGACCGAGCTCGGTCGTCGCTTCAGCAACGACGCGATGACCCTGTTCCTCTGAGGCCGCCGGCTCAGGCCAGTTCCGCGGCGGCGACCGCGATGCCGTTGGCGTCGGCGTAGATCCATTCGCCGGGCGCGATGTGCACGCCGGCGAAGGCCAGCGGCACGTCGACCTCGCCGAGCCCCTTCTTCTCCGTCTTCATCGGATGCGCCGCCAGCGCGCGCACGCCGAGGTCGAGCGTGGCCAGCACCTCCACGTCGCGCACGCAGCCGTGGATCACCAGGCCGCTCCAGCCATTGGCCAGCGCCTGCTGCGCGAGCTGGTCGCCGAGCAGGGCGCGACGCAGCGAGCCCGCGCCGTCCACCGCCAGCACGCGGCCCAGGCCCGGCCGGGCGACGAGGTCGCGGATGCGGGAGTTGTCCTCGAAGCAGGCCACCGTGACCGCACGGCCGTGGAACGCGCGGCGCCCGCCGAAGTCGCGGAACACCGGATCCATGACGCGCACGGCGTCGGCGTGGGCGTCGCAGAGATCGGGCAGGGTGAAGGCCATGGCGGCTCCTGGATGCGGCGGCGCCCCCTGTCTAGCACGCCCCGGTCGCGCCGGTCGTACTCTTCGCCGCGTCCCCCGCGCGGAGCCCCGCCATGTTCCAACGCCTGACCCGCCTCTCGGTGCGCATGGTGGAGCGCTGGCTGCCGGACTCCTACGTGTTCGTGCTGGTGTTCACCGCGCTCGCCGCGCTCGGCGCCCTCGTCGTGAAGGGCACGCCGCCGCTCGCGCTGGTGCGGATCTGGGGCGGTGGATTCTGGGCGCTGCTCGGGTTCTCGATGCAGATGGTGCTGGTGCTGGTGACCGGCTTCATCCTCGCCAGGACCCCGCCCATGGCGCGCCTGCTGCGCTGGCTGGGCACGCGCTGCAGCACGCCGCGCGGCGCGGTGGTGCTGGTCACCCTGGTCTCGATCGCCGCGAACTGGATCAACTGGGGCTTCGGCCTGGTGGTCGGCGCCCTGCTGGCGCGCGAGGTCGCACGTGCGGTGCGGGTCGACTACCGGCTGCTGGTCGCCTCGGCCTACGGCGGCTTCATCGTCTGGCACGGCGGGCTGTCGGGCTCGATCCCGCTGACCGTGGCCACCCCGGGCCATCCCTTCGAGCCGGCGATCGGGCTGATGCCGGCCTCGGCCACCCTCTTCTCCACCTTCAACATCGCCATCGTGCTGGCGCTGGCCGTGGTCGTGCCGCTGCTGACCCGTGCGATGACGCCGAAGCCGGAGGACACGGTGCCGTTCGTACCGCCCGCGGAGGCCGAGCCGGAAGCCCGCGCGGACGCCACGGCGTCCTCGCCCGCCGACCGTCTCGAACGCCACTGGCTGCTGTCGATGCTGGTCGGCGTCCCCGGCCTGGTCTTCCTCGGCCTGCACTTCGCCGGCGGCGGCGGGCTCAACCTCGACATCGTGAACTTCGCCTTCCTGATGCTGGGCATCGTCGGGCACCGCACCCCTGCGCGCCTGCTCGCGGCGCTCAGGGAGGCGATCCCGGGCGCGGCCGGCATCGTCGTGCAGTTCCCGTTCTATGCCGGAATCATGGCGATCCTGGTGCAGTCCGGTCTCGCGACCACGATCTCGCAGGGCTTCGCCTCCTTCGCCACGGCGCAGAGCCTGCCGTTCTGGACCTTCCTCTCCGCCGGGCTGGTGAACATGTTCATCCCCTCCGGCGGCGGCCAGTGGGCGGTGCAGGCACCGGTGATGATCCCGGCCGCGCAGGCGCTCGGCGCGGACCTGCCGCACGTGGTGATGGCGATCGCCTGGGGCGATGCCTGGACCAACCTGCTGCAGCCCTTCTTCGCCCTGCCGCTGCTGGCGATCGCCGGCCTGCGCATCCGCGACATCATGGGCTACTGCCTGATGCTGCTGCTGGCCACCGGCGCGGTCATCGCGCTCGGCCTGACCTTCGTGTGACACGTTCCGCCGACGCGGCGGCGACGCGCCGCCGGTCAGGCTGGCGCGCATGATCGAAAGCCTGCACCTGCGCTGCCCGTACTGCGGCGAGCGCTTCGAGACGCTCGTCGACGCCAGCGCCGGCGACGCCGACTACGTCGAGGACTGCCCGGTGTGCTGCCGCCCCATCGAGATGCACCTGGCGGCCGGCGCAGACGGCGCGCAGATGGAGGTGGGGCGCGACGACTGAGGCCGCGCCACGCCGCGTGATGACGCGGACTGATGCGCCGCAACAATACGTTTCCGCGGGCGCTGCATAGACTTTCCGGCCCGTCGCGACCGCCCGCGCGGCGACGACGACGACGAGCCTTCCGGCGCTTCGCGCCGCGTGCCGTCCCCCATCCCCGCGTGCGAACCCCTCCCCGCGCACGCCTGCAACCGGAGACGCAGATCCCATGACCGATTCCCGCCAGGCCGACGTGCCGACCGTCAAGCTGCTGATCGACGGCGACTTCGTCGAGTCCACGAGCAGCGAGTGGCGCGAGGTGATCAACCCCGCCACGCAGGAAGTGCTGGCGCGGGTGCCGTTCGCCACCGCCGCCGAGGTCGACGCCGCCGTCGCCAGCGCCAAGGCCGCGTTCGCCTCCTGGCGCAGGACCCCGATTGGCGCGCGCGCGCGCATCTTCCTCAAGTACCAGCAGCTGATCCGCGAGCACATGCAGGAACTCGCCGCGATCCTCACCGCCGAGCAGGGCAAGACCCTGCCCGACGCAGAGGGCGACGTGTTCCGTGGGCTGGAGGTCGTCGAGCACGCCGCCAACATCGGCACCCTGCAGCTCGGCGAGATGGCCAACAACGTCGCCGGCGGCGTCGATACCTACACGATCATGCAGCCGCTGGGCGTCTGCGCCGGCATCACCCCGTTCAACTTCCCGGCGATGATCCCGCTGTGGATGTTCCCGATGGCCATCGCCACCGGCAACACCTTCGTGCTCAAGCCGTCCGAGCAGGACCCGATGGTGACCATGCGCCTGGTCGAGCTCGCGATCGAGGCGGGAATCCCGAAGGGCGTGCTCAACGTGGTGCACGGCGGGCCGGACGTGGTCAACGCGATCTGCGACCACCCCGACATCAAGGCCGTGTCCTTCGTCGGCTCGACCCGGGTCGGCACCCACGTCTACAACCGCGCGACCCTCGCCGGCAAGCGCGCGCAGTGCATGATGGGCGCCAAGAATCACGCGGTGATCCTGCCCGACGCCAACAAGGAACAGTCGCTCAACGCCATGGTCGGCGCGGCCTTCGGCGCCGCCGGCCAGCGCTGCATGGCCGCTTCCACGCTGGTGATGGTCGGCGAGGCGCAGGCGTGGATTCCCGAGCTCGTGGAGAAGGCGAAGACGCTCAGGGTCAACGCCGGCACCGAGCCCGGCACCGACGTCGGCCCGCTGATCTCCTGCGCCGCGCACGAGCGGGTCAAGGGCCTGATCGAGGCCGGCACCCGCGAGGGCGCCAGGCTCGAGCTCGACGGTCGCGAGGTGCGCGTGCCGGGCTTCGAGCGCGGCAACTTCGTCGGCCCGACCATCTTCTCCGGCGTCAGGCCGGGCATGCGCATCTACGACGAGGAGATCTTCGGGCCGGTGCTGGTGATCCTGGCCGCCGACTCGCTCGACGAGGCGATCGCCATCATCAACGCCAACCCCAACGGCAACGGGACCGCGATCTTCACCCAGTCCGGCGCCGCCGCGCGCCGCTTCCAGGAGGAGATCGACGTCGGCCAGGTCGGCATCAACCTGCCGATCCCGGTGCCGGTGCCGCTGTTCTCGTTCACCGGTTCGCGCGGCTCCAAGCTGGGCGACCTCGGCCCCTACGGCAAGCAGGTGGTCACCTTCTACACCCAGACCAAGACGGTCACCGCACGCTGGTTCGACGACGAGACGCTGGCGCACGGCGTCAACACCACGATCAGCCTGAAGTAGGAGCGCGCCTTGGATTTCGAACTCAACGACGAGCAGCGCGCCTTCCAGGAGGCCGCCCGCGACTACGCCCGGGCCGAGCTCGCGCCGCATGCGGCGAAGTGGGATGCCGAGGGCATCTTCCCGGTCGAGGCGATCAGGAAGTCCGGCGAGCTGGGCTTCTGCGGCCTGTACGCGGCCGAGGACGTCGGCGGCCTGGGCCTGCCGCGGCTGGACGCGGCGCTGGTATTCGAGGAGATGGCGGCGGTCGATCCGTCCACCGCCGCCTTCATCACCATCCACAACATGGCCACCTGGATGATCGGCAAGTGGGCGACGCAGCCCGTGCGCGAGCACTGGGGCCCGCCGCTCACCGCCGGCGAGAAGCTCGCCTCCTACTGCCTGACCGAGCCGGGTTCGGGCTCGGACGCCGCATCGCTGAAGACGCGCGCGGACCGGGACGGCGAGCACTGGGTCCTCAACGGGTCCAAGGCCTTCATCTCCGGCGCCGGCGCGACCGACGTGCTGGTGGTCATGGCCCGCACCGGCACCGCCGGCGCCAACGGCATCAGCGCCTTCGTGGTCCCGGCCGACGCGGAGGGCATCACCTACGGACGCAAGGAAGAGAAGATGGGCTGGAACTCGCAGCCCACCCGCGGCATCACCTTCGAGAACGTGCGCGTCCCGCTGGAGAACCTGCTGGGCGAGGAAGGCGACGGCTTCAAGATCGCGATGAAGGGCCTGGACGGCGGCCGCATCAACATCGCCACCTGCTCGGTCGGCGCCGCGCAGGGCGCGCTCGACGCCGCCCGCCGCTACATGGCCGAGCGCAGGCAGTTCGGCAGGAACCTCTCGGAGTTCCAGGCGCTGCAGTTCAAGCTCGCCGACATGCAGATCCAGCTCACCGCGGCGCGGCAGATGGTGCGCCTGGCGGCCAGCAAGCTCGACGCCGGCCGGCGCGAGGCCACGACCTACTGCGCGATGGCCAAGACCTTCGCCACCGACGCCGGCTTCCGCATCGTCAACGAGGCGTTGCAGCTGCACGGCGGCTACGGCTACATCCGCGAATACCCGATCGAGCGCCTGCTGCGCGACGTGCGCGTGCACCAGATCCTGGAAGGCACCAACGAGATCATGCGCGTGATCGTCTCGCGCGCCCTGCTCAAGAACGACGAGGAACTTCGATGAGCGACTACCAGAACCTGACGCTCGAGATCCGCGGCCACACCGCGCTGGTCACGATCGACAACCCGCCGGCCAACACCTGGACCACCGAGAGCCTGCGCGCGCTGGAGCGGCTGGTGCGCGACCTCGACGCCCGTCGCGACGTCTACAGCCTGGTGATCACCGGCCAGGGCCAGAAGTTCTTCTCCGCCGGCGCCGACCTCAAGCAGTTCGCCTCCGGCGACAAGGAGGCCGCGCGGCCGGTGGCCGAGGCCTTCGGCGCCGCGTTCGAGGCGCTGTCGGCGTTCCGCGGCGTGTCCATCGCCGCGATCAACGGCTACGCCATGGGCGGCGGCCTGGAATGTGCGCTGGCCTGCGACATCCGCATCATCGAGGAACAGGCCCAGGTCGCCCTGCCCGAGGCCACCGTGGGCCTGCTGCCCTGCGGCGGCGGCACCCAGAACCTCACCGCCCTGGTCGGCGAAGGCTGGGCCAAGCGCCTGATCCTGTGCGGCGAGCGCATCGATGCGCAGACCGCCCTGCGCATCGGCGCGGTCGAGGAGGTGGTGCCGACCGGCGGCGCGCTCGAGGCGGCGCTGGCGCTGGCGGCGAAGGTCGACCGGCAGAGCCCGTCGTCGGTGGCGGCCAGCAAGACGCTCATCCAGCACGGTCGCCATGGCCATCCGGCGCGTGGACTGGAGCTGGAACGCGAGCGCTTCCTCGGCCTGTTCGACACCCAGGACCAGGTCGAGGGCGTCAACGCCTTCCTGGAGAAGCGCACGCCGGAGTGGAAGAACGCATGAGCGGGGCCACCGACGCCCCCGTCCTGTTCGAGGAGCGCGCGGCCGGCGGCGGCGCGCGCATCGGCATCGCCACGCTCAACGCGCCGAAGACCCTCAATGGCCTGTCGCTGGAGATGGTCGACCTGCTCGACGCGCGGCTGACCGCCTGGGCCGCCGACGAGGGCATCGCCGTGGTGGTGCTGCAGGGCGCGGGCGAGAAGGCCTTCTGCGCCGGCGGCGACCTGCATTCGCTCTACCGCACCATCCGCGAGCACCGCAGCGGCGACGTCGCCGACGTGCTCGGCAACGCCTACGCCTGTGCCTTCTTCGAGCGCGAGTACCGGCTCGACTACCGCATCCACACCTATCCCAAGCCGGTACTGGTGTGGGGCCACGGCATCGTCATGGGCGGCGGCATGGGCCTCATGGCCGGCGCCAGCCACCGCGTGGTCACCGAGAAGTCGCGGCTGGCTATGCCCGAGATCAGCGTCGGCCTGTTCCCCGACGTCGGCGGCAGCTGGGTGCTGAACCGGCTGCCCGCGCGCAGCGGCCTGTTCCTCGCGCTGACCGGCGCGCCGGTCAATGCCGCCGATGCGCTGTTCGCCGGCCTCGCCGACCACCTCGTCGAACAGGCGCGCAGGGACGAGGTCTTCGCCGCGCTCGCGGCGACCGAGTGGACCCGCACGGCCGATGCCGACGCCGCCCGCCTCACCGCGGTGCTGCGGGCGCACGCCCCGGCGGACGCGCCCGCGCACGGACCGCTGCGCACGCACTTCGACCTCGTGCGCGAGGCCTGCAACCACGCCTCGCTGGACGAGGCGGTGGCGGCGATCGCCGCGCTGCCGCCGGGCGACGCCTGGCTCGACCGCGCGCGCGCCACGCTGGCCGCCGGCGCGCCCGGCTCCGCGCGCCTGGCCTGGGAACTGCAGCGGCGCAGCCGCCTGCTGTCGCTGGCCGACGTATTCCGCCTGGAGGCCGTGGTCGCCGTGCACTGCGCCGCGCACGGCGACTTCGCCGAGGGCATCCGCGCCCTGCTGATCGACAAGGACCAGACCCCGGCCTGGAACCCGGCGCGGCTGGAGGCGGCCGACGCCACCTGGGCGCAGGCCTACTTCGACAGCCCGTGGCGCGACGGCACCCACCCGCTGGCCGATCTCGGCCGCGACTGATCCGCGCCGGCGCCGCGCCGGCCGCTTCCTGCAGCACGACCACCAGGAGAACCCAATGTCCCGCATCGCATTCATCGGCCTGGGCAACATGGGCGGCCCGATGGCCGCGAACCTCGTCAAGGCCGGGCACGAGGTGCGCGTCTTCGACCTGGTGCAGGCCGCGCTCGACGCCGCCGTCGCCGCCGGCGCCACCGCCGCGCCGTCCGCGCGCGAGGCGGTGACCGGCGCCGAGGTCGTCATCTCGATGCTGCCGGCCAGCCGCCACGTCGAGGGGCTCTATCTCGGCGACGACGGCATCCTGCCGCACATCGCCGACGGCGCCCTGGTGATCGACAGCAGCACCATCGCCCCGGCCTCGGCGCGCAAGGTCGCCGAGGCGGCGAAGGCGCGCGGCCTGGCGACCATCGATGCGCCGGTCTCCGGCGGCGTCGCCGGCGCGCAGGCGGGCACGCTGACCTTCATCGTCGGCGGCGAGGCCGAGGCGCTGGAGCGCGCGCGGCCGGTGCTGGAGGCGATGGGCCGGAACATCTTCCACGTCGGCGCCAGCGGCGCAGGCCAGGTCGCCAAGCTCTGCAACAACATGGCGCTGGGGGTGATCATGGCCGCCACCGGAGAGGCCATCGCGCTGGGCGTGGCCAACGGCCTCGACGCCAAAGTGCTGTCGGACATGATGGCGGTCTCCACCGGCCGCAGCTGGGCGACCGAGGTGTGCAATCCGTGGCCGGGCGTGATCGACACCGCGCCGGCCGCACGCGGCTACGCCGGCGGCTTCGGCAACGACCTGATGCTCAAGGACCTCGGCCTCGCCGTCGAGGCGGCGATGCAGTCGAACTCGCCGGTGCCGCTGGGCGAGCTGGCGCGCAACCTCTACGCCATGAACAGCAAGGCCGGCAACGGCAGGCTCGACTTCTCCAGCGTGGTGCGCCTGGTCGCGCCGGTGCAGGACCAGGAGTAGTGGTCCGGAAGCGCGATGGCGGCTGCGCTTGCGCACCGCGGTGCGCGTCCCCACACAGTGCGTGCGATTTCCGTCACCCAGGCTGAAACAGCGCACACCTATTCTTGTCGGCCCGGCCGGGCCCGTCCCGGCCGCCCCACGCAACCCAAGGAGACTCCAATGGCATACACCCTCCCCGACCTGCCCTACGCCTACGACGCGCTGGAGCCGCACGTCGATGCGCAGACGATGGAGATCCACCACTCCAAGCACCACAAGACCTACGTCGACAAGCTCAACGACGCGGTCAAGGACACCGAATACGCCGGCCGCCCGATCGAGCAGCTGATCGCCGACATCGACGCACTGCCGGAGAAGATCCGCACCCCGGTCCGCAACAACGGCGGCGGCCACGCCAACCACAGCCTGTTCTGGACGGTGATGTCGACCGACGGCGGCGGCACGCCCGACGGCGAGCTGGCCGCGGCGATCGACAGCGACCTGAGCGGCTTCGACAAGTTCAAGGAGGCCTTCACCAACGCCGCGATCAGCCGCTTCGGCAGCGGCTGGGCCTGGCTCGTGGTGGACAAGGCCGGCAAGCTCGCGGTCGAGCACACCGGCAACCAGGACAGCCCGCTGATGAAGGGCATCGGCTCCGGCAACACGCCGATCCTGGGCCTGGACGTGTGGGAGCACGCCTACTACCTGAAGTACCAGAACCGCCGCCCGGAATACATCGCGGCGTTCTACAACGTCGTCGACTGGAAGGAAGTCGCGCGCCGCTACGCGGCCGCCAGGGCGCAGTAAGCGCCTCGTCCATCGCGACACGACGACGCCGGCCTCGCGCCGGCGTCTTCGTGTCCGGTCGTCGGGGGCGGCAGCCGGCAGGCGGACGCAGGCTCGGGTACCCTGCCCGGTCCGTCACGCAACGCCCGACCCCGCAGGAGACCCATGGCCGAGACCGCGACCGCGCGCATGCCGCGGCAGATCCCGTTCATCATCGGCAACGAGGGCTGCGAGCGCTTCTCCTTCTACGGGATGCGCAACATCCTGGTGCCGTTCCTGATCAGCTCGCTGCTGCTGCAGCACCTGGCCGGCACCGAGCGCGAGACCGAAGCCAAGGACATCCTGCACACCTTCATGATCGGGGTGTACTTCTTCCCCCTGCTGGGCGGGTTCCTGGCCGACCGCTTCTTCGGCAAGTACCACACCATCCTCTGGTTCAGCCTGATCTACGTCGCCGGCCACGCCTGCCTGGCGGTCTTCGAGGACCATCGCGGCGGCTTCTTCGCCGGCCTCGGCCTCATCGCGCTGGGCGCCGGCGGGATCAAGCCGCTGGTGGCCTCGTTCATGGGCGACCAGTTCGACCAGTCGAACAAGCACCTGGCCAAGGTGGTGTTCGACGCCTTCTACTGGATCATCAACTTCGGCTCGCTGTTCGCTTCTCTGCTGATGCCGATCTTCCTGCGCAGCTTCGGGCCGAGCGTCGCCTTCGGCATCCCCGGGCTGCTGATGCTGGTGGCCACGATCGTGTTCTGGGCCGGCCGCCATCGCTACGTGTTCGCGCCGCTGCCGCCGAAGGACCCGCATTCCTTCCTGCGCGTGGTGCGCACCGCGCTGTGGGCGGGCGACGGCGCGCGGCCGGGACTGTGGCTCGCGGCGGTCGCGGTGCTCGGCGCGGCCGCGGTGATCGTGCACGCGACGCTCGCCGCGGCCTTCGGCTGGCCGTCGCTGGGCGTGGTGATCGGCCTGTGCCTGGCGCTGGTGCTGCTGCTGGCCGGCGTCGGCGGCGGCGCGGCGATGCAGCTCGAGCGCGCGCGCGGCATCCATCCCGACGCCGCCATCGAGGGCGTGCGCAGCGTGCTGCGGCTGATGGTGATCTTCGCCCTGGTCACGCCGTTCTACTCGCTGTTCGACCAGAAGGCCTCGACCTGGGTGATCCAGGGCGTGGACATGACCAAGCCCTCGTGGTTCTCCGCCGCGCAGATGCAGGCGCTGAACCCGGCCCTGGTCATGCTCCTGATCCCGTTCAACAACTTCGTGCTGTACCCCTGGCTGCGCCGGAGCGGCATCGCGCCGACCGCGCTGCGGCGCATGACCGCAGGCATCTTCTTCAGCGGCCTGTCCTGGATCGCGGTGGGCGCGTTCCAGGTGGCGATGGACGGCGGCAACGCCATGTCCATCGTCTGGCAGGTGCTGCCCTACGCCCTGCTCACCTTCGGCGAGGTGCTGGTCTCGGCGACCGGGCTGGAGTTCGCCTACAGCCAGGCGCCGGCTTCGATGAAGGGCACGGTGATGAGCTTCTGGAACCTCACCACCACCATCGGCAACCTGTGGGTGCTGCTGGCCAACGCGGCGGTGCGCAACGACGCCATCACCGGCTCCATCGCCGAGACCGGCCTGAGCGTCACCGCGTTCCAGATGTTCTTCTTCGCCGGCTTCGCCATCCTCGCCGCGATCGCATTCGGCCTGTACGCGCGGCGCTATCGCGAGGTCGACCACTACCGGCCGGCGTGAGCCTTCAGGCCTCGCCGTCGAGCGCGGCGCGGGCGCGGCGCCAGGTCGCCGCGGTCTGCGGCTTGACGAACAGCGCGACGATCTCCGGGTGCGCCGCGCGCATCGCCTGCTCCACCCGCAGGACCGCGCGCTCGATCGCCGGGGCGTCGAGGCCGTCCTCGAACTCGGCGCTGAGCGCGATGACGATCTGCTGCGGGCCGAGCTGGGTCGAGACCACGCCGTTGGCGCTGGCGATGTCGGGATCGTCGGCGGCGATGCGCAGGATCGAAGCCACGGTCTCCGGATAGGCGGCCTCGCCGATCAGGAGCGCCTTGGTCTCGCGCGCCAGGAACACGGCGGTGACCGCCAGCACCAGGCCGATGCCGATCGAGGCCGCGCCGTCCAGCCAGGCGAGCCCGGTGAGCTGCGCGCCCGCCACCCCGGCGAGCGCGATCAGCAGCCCCACCAGCGCCGCGCTGTCTTCGAACAGGACGGTGAAGGTGGTCGGGTCCTTGCTGCGGCGGACCGCCTCGATGTAGCCGCGCCGGCCCTTGAGCCCGCGGAACTCGCGCAGCGCCAGAAACCACGAGCTGCCCTCGAACAGCAGCGACAGGCCCAGCACGACGTAGTTGACCCGCGGGTTCTGGATCGGCTCTGGCTCCGCGAGGTGATGGATGCCCTGGTAGATCGACACGCCGGCGCCCAGCGCGAACACCAGCAGCGCGACGATGAAGCTCCAGAAGTAGAGCTCGCGGCCGTGGCCCAGCGGGTGCTTGCGATCGGCCGGCTTCGCCGCGCGATGCATGCCGTAGAGCAGCAGCCCCTGGTTGCCGGTGTCCACCAGCGAATGCACGCCCTCGCTCAGCATCGCGGCGCTGCCGGTGAACGCGGCGGCGCCGAACTTGGTCAGCGCGATCAGCAGGTTGCCGGCGAGCGCCGCGTAGATGACGAGCCTGGATCCGGTCTTCGTCGCCATGGGATGCGCATTCGTGCAGCAGGAGGAGGCGGACGACGCTGCCAGCGCCGGGATCGAACCGGCGTGAGCTGCGGGCGTTCAGGTCGAGCCTGCAATCGCGTCGACGGTGGCGGATAATGGGCGGCCGTTCCCGCCACGCCCGGCGCCCGCTGCGCGCCGACCGCCATGAACGATCCCGTCCGCCCCAAGCTCGCCCTCCCCGACGGCCACGACAGGCTGCTGCTGCATTCGTGCTGCGCGCCGTGCTCGGGCGAGGTGATGGAGGCGATCACCGCCTCCGGCATCGACTACACGATCTTCTTCTACAACCCCAACATCCATCCGGTGAAGGAGTACCTCCTGCGCAAGGAGGAGAACATCCGTTTCGCCGAGAAGCACGGCGTGCCCTTCGTCGATGCCGACTACGACACCGACAACTGGTTCGCCCGCGCCCGCGGCATGGAGGACGAACCCGAGCGCGGCATCCGCTGCACGATGTGCTTCGACATGCGCTTCGAGCGCACCGCGCTGTACGCGCACGAGCACGGCTTCAAGGTGATTTCCAGCTCGCTCGGCATCTCGCGCTGGAAGAACATGGCCCAGATCAACGACTGCGGCGCCCGCGCCGCCGGCCGCTACGAGGGCATGAGCTACTGGGACTACAACTGGCGCAAGGGCGGAGGCGCCGCGCGGATGATCGAGATCTCCAAGCGCGAGCACTTCTACCAGCAGGAATACTGCGGCTGCGTCTACTCGCTGCGCGATACCAACCGCCATCGCCGCGCCCAGGGGCGCGAGCGGATCCGGATCGGGATCAAGTTCTATGGCGATGAGGATGAGGCGGGAACAGGGAGCGGGGAACAGGGACACGGGCCGTAGCGGTAGGCCGTGAGGTGTCGCTCCGTAGGCTGTGAATGCAACGACAGCCGTCCCCCTCCCCCGTTCCCCGTTCCCCGTTCCCTGGCCCCGATTCCCGCACCACCCTTCCCGCTTCCGTCCCCCACGCCTACACTCCCCCCGCCGCAGGTGTACGGGAAGCCGGTGTGAGTCCGGCGCTGCCCCCGCAACGGTAGATCGTTCCAACCTTCCAACCAGGCCACTGCGCCGCGTGCGGCGTGGGAAGGCGGAAGGTGCGCGCCGCGTGCGCGAGCGATGAGCCCGGAGACCGGCCCGTGGCCCGGCGCGCCCGTCCGCGCGCCGGCACCGGCGTGTCGCGGAGGGCGACCCAGCGGGAGCAGGCGAGCCACGGCCCCGGTGTCGGCGGCCGGCCTGCGCCGCATCCGTTCTCCGCACGCGCCTCGTCGCGACCGTTCCCGGAGAACCCGATGTCCCTGCGCCACCCGCCCCGCCCCGCCCTGCTCGTGCTCGCCTGCACGCTGGCCCTGCCCGCCGCCGCCCAGGACGCGCACGAACTCGACCGCATCGTGGTCACCGCAGCGCGCCGTGCGCAGACCGTCGACGAGGCGCTGGCTTCGGTGACCGTGCTCGACCGCGCCGCCATCGAGGCCAGCCAGGCGCCGGACCTGATCGACCTGCTCGGCCGCCAGGTGGGCGTGGACGTCGCCCGCACCGGCGGCCCGGGCTCGGCCAGCAGCGTGTTCCTGCGCGGCGGCAACTCCAATCACGTCCTGGTGCTGGTCGACGGCGTGCGCGTAGCGTCCACCAACCAGGGCGGCTTCGATTTCGCCAACCTGCCGCTGGGCCAGATCGAGCGGATCGAGATCGTGCGTGGCCCGCGCGCGGCGCTGTGGGGTTCGGACGCGATCGGCGGCGTCATCCACGTCTTCACCCGCGATCCGGCGACTCCCTTCGCCGAGGCGCGCGCGGGATCCTGGGGCCGTCGCGGCGCGACCGCCGGCGTCGGGATCGACGGCGTCCGCGGCGCGTTCGGCGTCGTCGCCGGCGTCGATCGCCTCGACGGCTTCTCCGCGACCACGCCCGACTACGCCTTCGGCCACGACCCCGACGACGATGGCTACCACAACCGCAACCTGAGCCTGCACGCGCGCACCGCGCTGGGCGACAGCCATGCGCTCGTCGCGCACGCGCTGGCGACCGAGGGCGACGTCGAGTTCGACGACGGCCGTACCGAGACCGGGACCCGCACCGGCGGCGTGACCCTCGCCGGCGAACTGGGCGGCGCCTGGTCGCACAGCCTCGCCCTCGGCCACACCCGCGAGGATGTCGACACGCCCGTCTACGGCAGCCGCTTCGAGAGCCGCCGCGACAGCGCCGACTGGATCCACACGCTCGAGCTCGACGCCCGCAACACGCTCAACCTCGGCCTGGCCTGGCAGCGCGAGCGGGGTACCTCGCTCGATGCCTTCTCCGGCGCCCTGTTCGACCGTTCGCGCAGCAACCGCGCCGGCTTCGCCGCCTGGACCGGGCACTTCGGCGCGCACACCTTCGACCTGGCCGCGCGCCACGACGACAACGGCCAGTTCGGCAGCGCCGATACCGGCAACGCCGCCTGGGGCTGGCAGCCGAGCGACGCGCTGCGCACGCGCCTGAGCTGGGGCGAGGGCTTCCGCGCGCCGAGCTTCAGCGAGCTCTACTACCCCGACGTCGGCTACGGCTACGGCGGCAACCCGGAACTCGACCCCGAGCGCTCGCGCACGCTCGAGGCCGGCCTCGACATCGCGCCCGCGCCGGGCCAGCGCCTCGGCGCGAGCGTGTTCCGCAGCCGCGTCGACGACCTCATCGCCTTCGCCGGCGACGACTTCAGCGCCGTCAACATCGATCGCGCCGAGATCGACGGTGTGGAGCTCGACTACGGCCTGGTCCGCGGACCGTGGCGGCTCGACGCCAACGCCACCTGGCAGGACGCCGAGGACGCCGGCACCGGGCTCGACCTCCTGCGCCGCGCGGGCCGCAAGGCCCACGTCGGCCTCGGCTACCGTTTCGCCGGCGGCGTCGGGATCGGGCTCGACGGCGACTACGTCGGCGAGCGCCGCGACACCGGCGGCAGCCTGCCGTCGTTCGCCCTGGCCCACCTGCGCCTGGAGTGGCCGCTGGCGCGCGACTGGAGGCTCGAGGCCCGGGTCGAGAACCTCGCCGACCGCGACTACGCCTGGGCCGCCGGCTACGCCACGCCCGGGCGCAGCGGCCTGGTCACCCTGCGCTGGGAAGCGGGCGCAGGACGTCCCTAGGTGCATGGTGCGCGGGCGTCCGCCTTGTGCCTAGAATGCCTCCCGGCCCGCCTCGCGGGTCCTGGGGGAACTGAGCAAGGAATCGCAGCATGCCCGCCTCGACCGCACGATCGCGTGCGCGGTCCGACAGCGGCTCGGCGACGCTCGCGTCGCAAGGCCTGCCGAGACGCGTCCGAACCATCCTCACCGGGCTGCTCGAGTTCACCGCCGACGAGGTCGAGCGGGGACTCGAGGCCACGCTGCGCGATTTCGAGCAGCAACTGTTCAAGCTCGCCGAGCAGGCGCGCAATGCAGCCCAGCAGGGCAGCTACTTCGAGGCGCAGCGCATGGTGCGGCGCAACCGCGCCGACCTCCTGCCGCGCTACCTGATCGCGCTCGAGCACGCCCTGGCCACGGTACGGGAGCCGGACGCGCCCGCCGCCAGCGCCGACGCATCCGCACGACTGGGCGACCTGGCCCTGGTCGACACCAGCGAGATCGACGAGGCCACCGCGATCCGCGAGATCGGCACCCGCGCCGAGGGACGGGCCGGGCTGCCGGTCTACTTCCTCGGCCAGCGCTTCGGCGTGCTCGCCGGCAAGCCGGCCTTCGACGCCGAACGGCTGCCGATCGGGCCGCACGCCCTGAGCCGGATGCTGCACGAGACCAGCACCTGCCTCGGCATCGATACCGAATGCCGTCTCCTGCTGCTGCGGGTGTTCGAGCGGCAGGCGCTGGGCGCCTACCCGACTTTCGCCGAAGCCGCCAACAGCTGGCTGTGCGGCCAGGGCGTGCTGCCGACGCTGCGCTTCGTGCCGGTGCGGGCGCGCCCGGCGCCGCAGCAGGCGCCCGCGGAGAAGCACGCCGCGCAGGCGCCTGCCGACCCGCCGTCCGTGGACCAGGCCACGTCGCCGCGCACGCCGGCGGCCGGGGCGCAAGCCACGGCGGCGACTCCGGGGTCCGCCGTGGGCGGGGCGCCGGCTCCGGCCCCGGCACCGGACCCGGCCGATCCGTCCGCCGCGACCTTCGACGTCCTGCGCAAGCTGCTGGCGGGCCGTCGCGAACTGATCGGCAAGTTCGCCCAGGACCCGACCCGCGGCGGCGCGGTCGCCGCGGCCGGAGCGGGCGTGCAGGCCTTCGCCCCCGCGACCCAGGCGCCTCCCGCCCCCGGAATGCAGGTACCGGCCGAACGCGTGCAGGCGGCGCTGGGCGTGCTGCAGATGCAGGCGCTGCGCGAGCCCGCGCCGCTGGGTTCGGTGCCGCGCCTGAAGCAGATGCTGCTCGACTCGCTCGCGCGCGAGGCCGGCGACGACCCGCCGCCGCGCCTGGCCGGCGAGGACGAGGACGCGATCGACCTGCTCGCCCTGCTGTTCGACCACCTGATGAAGGACGTGCGCCCGGACACCCCGGCCGCCAAGCTGCTGGGCAAGCTGCAGATCCCGCTGATGCGCGTGGCGCTGCGCGACCGCAGCTTCTTCACCGTGCGCGCGCATCCCGCCCGCGAGATGCTGAGCAACATCGCCGAGACCGGCCTGTACTGGCTCAACGAGGAGGATGGCGACGACGTCCTCGGCGAGCGCCTCGGCAGCCTGGTGGACCGCGCGGCGGAGGAGGCCGACGGCGATCCCGGCCTGTTCGAGACGCTCTCCAGCGACCTCAGCGGCCAGCTGCAGGCGGTGATGCGCCGCGCCGAGGTGGCCGAGCGGCGCCACGTCGAGGCCGCGCGCGGCAAGGAGAAGCTGGCGCTGTCCCGGCTGCACGCCTCCGAGGCCATGGATGCGCTGCTGGCAGGGCGCAACCATCCGCAGTTCTTCCGCAGCCTGCTGCGCCAGGCCTGGACCGACGTGATGGCCCTGACCGCGCTGCGCCACGGCGAGCGCTCCACCGAATGGGACCGCGAACTCGCCACCGCCCGCCGGCTGGCCGAACTCGCCGATCCGCGCCGCGAGGCGCATGTCCACCTCGGCCAGGATGAGGCCGATACGCTGCGCACGCACATCGAGCAGGCACTGGCCCAGGTCGGCTACCACGACGCCGAGGCCGCGGCCATCGCCCAGCGCCTGACCCGCACCGACCCGGAGGACGAGGACCCCGCTTCGCGCACCGAGCTGGCGATGAAGCTCAAGGCGCGTGCCCGCCTCGGCACCGACCGCGCCGCCTCCACGCGCGACGCCGAGATGCCGGCGCTCAACGACAGGGAGCAGGCCTGCCTGCAGCAGATCCGCGCGCTGCCCTTCGGTACCTGGTTCGACTTCGTCGTCAACCAGCAGGGCGATCGCGTCCGCCGGCGGCTGTCCTGGTACAGCACGGTCACCGGCAACACGCTGTTCGTGAACCACCGCGGCCAGCGCGTGGGCGAGTACGCGATGGACTGGCTGGCGCGCAGCATGGCGATCGGCCAGGTGCGCCCGGTGCTGCCGGAGCGCGGCAACGTCGTCGACCGTGCCTGGAGCGCCGTCGTCACCGCCCTGCGCTCGTTCGCGGGCCGGGTCCCGGTCGGAGCCGGCGCATGAACGAGTACCGCAGGACCCGCCGCCGCAGCGTGGCGCACACGATCGCGGTGCTCGATGCCATGACCGAACAGGAGATCGGACGGATCGGCAACCTGTCGGAGAACGGGCTGCTGCTGGTCGGCGGCTCGCCGCTGACCGAGGACGCGCTGTACCAGTTCCGCTTCACCATCGGCGAGGACGGCGACGCGCACACCGTCGAACTGGGTGCGCACCAGCTGTGGTCGGACGTGGCCTCCGTACCGGGACAGTACTGGGTCGGCTTCCGCTTCATCGATGTCGCGCCGGAGGACGTGGTGCGCATCCGCGAGTGGATCGACGCCCCCGGCAGCCACTACGCCTGAGGCGCCCGCGACGCTGCGGCGGCGATGCGGCAGAATGGACGGTCGCTTGTCTTCTGCCGGAGTGCGCCGATGTCGATCGATCCCGCCCTGTACCGCGACCACGTCGCGACCCTCGCCGCCCGCGCCGATGCGGCGCTGGCGCGCGGCGGTTTCGACCACCTGCTGATCCCGGCGGGCGTCGAGAAGTACTACTTCCTCGACGACAACCCGTATCCATTCCGGGCCAACCCGCACTTCCTGCACTGGGTCCCGCTGACCCGCCACGCGCACAGCTGGATCGCCTACACCCCGGGCGAGCGTCCGCTGCTGGCCTACTACCAGCCCGACGACTACTGGCACCTTCCGCCCGACGCGCCGGAGGGCTACTGGACCGGCGAGTTCGAGATCAAGGTGATCCGCACCCCGGAGGAAGCGGCGGCGCTGCTGCCGAAGGGCCGCGCTGCGATCCTCGGCGAGGACGACGCGGCACTGCCGGGCTTCGCACCGAACAACCCGCAGGCGGTGCTCGACCACCTGCACTACCACCGCGCCTGGAAGACACCCTACGAACTGGCGCTGATGCGCCTGTCGCAGCGGCGCGCGGTACCGGGGCACCGGGCCGCGCGCCAGGCCTTCCTCGACGGCCGCAGCGAGGACGCGATCCACCGTGCCTACCTCGCCGCCACCGCGCACACCGACCTCGACCTGCCCTACGGCAGCATCGTCGGCCTCAACCGGCACGGCGCGACCCTGCACTACCAGCACCGGCAGACCGGGCTGCCCGACGCGCACCGTTCGCTGCTGATCGACGCCGGCGCCGAGCACGCCGGCTATGCCACCGACATCACCCGCACCTGGACGCGGCCCGGCACCCGCTTCGCCGATTTCGTCGACGCCGTCGAGCGCGAGGAGCTGGCGCTGTGCGACGCAGTGCGCGCCGGCACCGACTACCGCCAGCTGCACCTGCAGGCGCACCTGCGCCTGGCCGGCGTGCTGCAGGATGCCGGCGTCGTGCGCATGGCGCCGGCCGACATGGTGACCAGCGGCGTCACCGCCACCTTCTTCCCGCATGGCCTCGGCCACCTCATCGGCCTGCAGGTCCACGATGTCGGCGGCTTCCAGGCCGCCGCGACCGGCGGCAGCATCGAGCGTCCCGACGGGCATCCCTACCTGCGCCTGACCCGCACGCTGGAGCCGGGCATGGTCGTGACCATCGAGCCCGGGCTGTACTTCATCGACACGCTGCTGGCGAAGCTCCGCGCGGGCGAGCATGGGCGGCACGTCGACTGGGACGCCGTCGAGGCCTTGCGCCCCTACGGGGGCGTGCGCATCGAGGACGACGTCGTCTGCACCGACGGCGCGCCGGAGAACCTCACCCGCGACGCCTTCGCGGAAGGCGCCTGAGTCGCGCGTGGCGCTGCCGGCCGCTCAGCGCGCGGCCAGCAGCGCCTCGATCTCGTCCGGATTGCGCGGGGCGTCGCCGGTGAGGAGTTCGTGGCCGTCGCGGGTGATCGCGACGGCATCCTCGATGCGCACCGCGAGCCCCTGCCACTGCGCGGGCACGTCCGGGGTGCCGGGCGGCACGTAGATGCCCGGCTCCACCGCGAACACCATGCCCGGCTCCAGCTCGCGATGGTCGCCATCGATGCGGTACTCGCCGACGTCGTGGGTGTCGAGCCCCAGCCAGTGGCCGGTCTTGTGCATGAAGAAGCGCCGGTGGGACTCGGCCGCCAGCGCGCGCTGCAGCGACCCCTTGAGCAGGCCCAGGCGCAGGAGGCCCTCGGTCACCACGGCGACCGCGGCATCGTGCACCGCGTTCCAGGTTCGACCGGGCCGGGCTTCGGCCAGCGCGGCCGCCTGCGCATCGAGCACCAGCCGGTACAGCGCGCGCTGCGCGGGACTGAAGCGGCCGCCGACCGGGAAGGTGCGGGTGATGTCGGACGCATAGCCGCGGTACTCGGCGCCCGCGTCGATCAGCAACAGATCGCCATCGGCGAGGAGAGCGTTGTTGGCGATGTAGTGCAGCACGCAGGCGTTGGCGCCGGCACCGACGATCGGCGTGTAGGCCGCGACCGCGTCGTGGCGGCGGAAGGTGTACTGCAGGATCGCCTCGACCTCGTACTCGTGCAGGCCCGGCCGCGCGATCCGCATCGCCTCGCGATGGGCCAGCGCCGAGATGCGCGCTGCGTGCCGCATCAGGCGCAGCTCGTCGCGGCTCTTGAACAGCCGGAACTCGTGCAGCAGGTGGCCCAGCTCCAGGAACTCGTGCGCCGCCCGGCCTTCGCGCCGGAGCGCGTCGCGGAAACGGTTCACCCAGCCGATCAGCTTGAGGTCGAACTCGGCGTCGCGGCCGAAGTGGTAGTACACCCGGCAGCGCGCCTCCAGCAGGCCGGGGAGGATCTCGTCCAGGTCGTCGATCGGGTAGGCGTCGTCCATGCCGAAGGCGTCGACCGCGCCCTCGTGCCCCGCGCGCGCGCCGTGCCAGGTCTCGCCGTGCGGATCGCGCTCGCGGCAGAACATCAGCGCCTCGCCGTGCGCGCGGCCGGGCACCAGCACCAGCACGGCGTCGGGTTCCTCGAAGCCGCTGAGGTAGAGGAAGTCGCTGTCCTGGCGGTAGCGGTAGTGCGAATCGAGGCTGCGCACGCGCTCCGGTGCGGCCGGGAGGATGAGGATCGCCTCCTCGCCGGCCATGCGCATGACCTGGCGCCGCCGCCGCGCGTACTCGGCGGGCCCGATCGCGGGCGACGCGGCGATGCGTTCCAACGCGGACCGGCTCAGTGCAGGCTGCGCCGGTGCTGCGGCCCGAGCACGCAGTCGCCGTGCAGCAGCAGCACCGCGACGCGCACGAATTCCACCACCTCCTCGAGCGCGGTCTCGTCGCCTTCCGCGTCCTCGTAGGACAGGCGCGAAGCGGCGATGCGGCCGAGGTCCTCGAGTGCCTCGCGCGCGTCCTCCGACAGCAGGTCCAGCGCAGGCCCGGCCAAACCGAAGCCACCGAGGAAGCCCCGGCACCAGGCCAAGACGGCGTCCGCCCTCACCTCGAGTGTCACCGGCTCCTCCGGGAGCAGCAGTTCGAAGCCGAAGTCGGGGTCCTGCAGGCGGCGCCCGCTCACCTCGCGCAGCGTCTCCAGGACTCCGCCGGGCGCCGGCGCATGCTCGGCCTCGAGCGCCAGCTGCGCCAGCCAGTCGCGCTGCGGACGCCCGCCGCCGGCAAGGAAGCCGCATAGCGCGCCGTGCACCTCCGAGGGATCGGCGACCACGCCGAGCGCGGCGAGTTCGGTGGCGACGGTGTGGGCGGAGGGCAGGATGGCTTCGGTCACGGCAGTGGCTCGGCCGCCGCAGGGCGACGGCCGCGATGGCGGGCGCGCCAGTGTAGCAGTGGCCCCGCGCGTGCCTTGCCGGGCCGCTGCGGCGAAACCTACACTGTCGGCGGGGAATTGCTCTTCGGATCGTGGAGTCGCGTGCGGCAATGGCACGCCCAGCCGGATTCTTGCCTGTGCTCACCCGGCTGCCCGCGGCGCTGGTCCTGTGCGCGTGCCCGCTGCAGGCACAGGCGGGGACCACGCTACTGACCCCGGTGTCGAGCGTCCTGGTGGTGGCGAGCGTGGCCGCGCTCGCGGCGGCCTGGCGCATCCTGCGCCACCGCGAACGGCGCGAGCGCCAGCTGCTGGCCGAGCTGCGCCATCGGGAAGAGCGCCACACCCTCGCCCTGTGGGGCTCCGGCGACGAGTACTGGCACTGGGACATCGCCGCCGGCCGCGTCCATCGCCAGGGCATGCCGCACATGGTCGCGGCCACCGGCGGCGACGCGACCCTGCTCGACCACTGGAAGCGGGAAGTCCTGCATCCCGACGACGTCGATGAGGTCGTCCGGCGGATGCGCGAGCACCTGGCCGGGGCCACGCCCGCGTTCGACATGGAGCACCGGATCACCGGCGCCGACGGCGGCTGGATCTGGGTGCGCACGCGCGGCAAGGTGGTGGAGCGCGACGGCAGCGGGCTGCCGCTGCACGTGGCCGGCACCTCGCGCGACATCACCGCCAGCCGGCGCGACGAGCGCGAGCGTCGCATCGCCTCCGAGGTCCTGCGCAGCATGAACGAGGCGGTCTCGGTCGTGGACCTCGATTTCCGCTTCGTCGCCATCAACCCCGCCTTCAGCCGTATCACCGGCTATGAGGAGGCGCAGGCACTCGGCCAGTCCAGCCAGCTGCTCGACAGCGAGCAGCACGACTCGACCTTCTACCGGCGCGTGCATGCAGCGCTGTCCAAGACCGGCCACTGGTCGGGCGAGATGTGGCAGCGGCGGCGCGACGGCGAGGAGTTCCTGTGCTGGCTCGAGGCCTCCGAGGTACGCGACGAGAGCGGCGTGCGCACGCACTTCGTCACCGTGCTGAGCGACATCACGGAGAAGAAGCGCGCCGAGCAGGAACTGCGCTACCTCGCCAACTATGACACCCTGACCGGGCTGCCCAACCGCGCACTGCTGTCCGAGCGCCTCGCGCGCGCGATCGTGCGCGCGCGCCGGCGCAACCACTACGTCGCGGTGCTGTTCCTGGACCTCGACCGTTTCAAGGACATCAACGACTCGCTCGGCCACGCCGCCGGCGACCGCATCCTGCGCTCCGCCGCGGCGCGCCTGCTGGAGACGGTCGGCACCTCGGACACCGTGGCGCGCCTCGGCGGCGACGAGTTCACCGTCGTCATCGAGGACGTCGCCGACCAGGAACAGGCCGCGCAGGTCGCGCACGACGTCCTCGCCGCGTTCGCGCGCCCGCTCGACGTGGACGACCGCCAGGACGTGGCCATCACTCCCTCGATCGGCGTCAGCCTGTACCCGGACCACGGCCTGGCCCCGACCGACCTGATCAAGCGCGCCGACACCGCGATGTACCAGGCCAAGGCGCTCGGCAGGAACACCTTCCAGTTCTACACCGAGGCGATGGACGCCGAGGCGCGCCAGCGCGCCACCATCGCCAGCTCGCTGCGCAAGGCGCTGGAGCGCGACGAACTCAGGCTGGTATTCCAGCCGCGGATGTCGCTGGTCGACGGCCGCATCACCGGCGTGGAGGCGCTGCTGCGGTGGCACAGTGCCGAGCTCGGCGACATCCCGCCGTCGGTGTTCATCCCCCTGGCCGAGGAGAGCGGCCAGATCCTGCGCCTGGGCGAATGGGTGCTGCGCGAGGCGTGCGGGACGCTGGCGCGCTGGCGCCAGCACGGGCTGACCGACATCGCAATGGCGGTGAACGTCTCGGTCCTGCAGCTGCTGCGCGGCAACCTTCCGGAGGTGATCGCCGAGATCGTGGAGGACACCGGCATTCCGCCTGCGCGACTGGAGCTGGAGGTGACCGAGAGCATGGTCATGGCCAACGCCGAGCAGAGCACCGCCGCGCTGCACGCGCTCCGCGCGCTCGGCGTCAGCCTGGCGATCGACGATTTCGGCACCGGCTACTCCTCGCTCATCTACCTCAAGCGCCTGCCCATCGACACGCTCAAGATCGACAAGGAGTTCGTCGGCGACATCACCCACGATCCGGACGACGAGGCGATCACCGCGACGGTCATCACCATGGCCCACTCGCTGGGCCTGAACGTGATCGCCGAGGGTGTCGAGACGGAGGAGCAGCTGGCCTACCTGCGCGAGCAGGGCTGCGACGAGATCCAGGGGTTCTGGCTGTCGCAGCCGCTCGAACCACAGCGCTGCCTGGCCTTCGTGCACACTTGGCGTCCGACCCTCGCAACCGCTGTCCCACCGCCCTACTGACCACCCTTCCCCCGCCCGTGCCGACCTCCCCCATGAGCCCGCCGCCCGACCCGGTCCACATCCTCGCAGAACGCGTCGCCGCACTGGCCGAGCTCTGCCGTCGTCTGGCCGACGAGAACCGCAGCCTCCGCAACAGCCAGGAGCAGCTCATCGTCGAGCGCGCGCAGCTGGTCAGCAAGAACGAGCAGGCACGTGCGCGGGTCGAGGCCATGATCAACCGGCTGAAGGCGCTGGAGCACAACGCATGAGCGAGCCGGTCAAGATCCGGATCCTGGACCGCGAGTTTCTCATCGGCTGCGCCGAGGACGAGCGCGAAGGGCTGCTCGCCGCCGCGAGGATGCTGGACGGGCGCATGCGCGAGATCCGCAGCGGCAACCGCATGGCGACGGTCGACCGGATCGCGGTGATCGCAGCGCTGAACCTCGCCCACGAACTGGTCCAGCTGCAGGACGCCGACCGCGCTCGCGGGCAGCAGATCCAGCGGCTCGTCGACGACGTCGATGCGGCGCTGCAGCGGGTCCTGCCGACGCCTTGAGCGCCCCTTCATCCCGCGACGGTATACTGCGCCCATCCTCTGCCGTGGCCGACAGCGTACGCCACATTTGCCTTGTCCCTTAATGACGACCGCGGGGGCCTGGCAGCGGCGATCGTGAGCATGTCCGCCACGTGCGGAAAGCCTGACATCGTCGTCCACGCCTCCACCTGATCCTCGGGATCAAGGTCGTTGCGTACGCATCGCCATGGCGGAGGATGCCTATCCAGATGCGCCGTCCGGCCTGGGCCGCACGGCGCATTTTTTTGTTTCCCCGGATTGCCAGACCGTGACCCTTCCCCCCTCCTCCGACGACCGCGCGGGCCTGCGCCGCCGCCTCCGCGCCGAGCGCAGCGCGCTGGCCGCGCCCGCACGCATGCAGGCCGCGGAAGCGGTGGCGGCACAGCTGCGCGCGCATCCGGCCTTCGCCACTTCCGGCTACATCGCCGGCTATTGGGCGATCGGAGGCGAGCTGCCACTGCATGCGGTGCTCGCCACGCTGCCGGAAGGTTGCGTCTACTGCCTGCCGAAGCTCCACCCCGACGGGCATCTGGTGTTCGCGCCGTGGCGCTTCGGCGATGCGCTGGTGAGCAACCGCTTCGGCATTCCGGAGCCCGACGTCGACCCGTCCTCCTGCCTCGATGCCGAACTCCTGATGGCGGCGCTGGTGCCGGTGGTCGGCTTCGACCGCAGCGGCACCCGGCTGGGCACGGGCGGGGGCTGGTACGACCGCAGCTTCGCGTTCCGGCACGAGCGCCCGGCGCCGCCCTGGCTGATCGGCGTCGCCTACGGGTTCCAGGAGGTCGACGGCCTGGTCGCCGAGACCTGGGACGTGCCGCTGGACGCCGTCGCCACGCCGGAGGCGCTGATCGTCACCGGTGCGACGACGCTGCGATAATACGCGCCGCCGTTCGCCCTACCGGAGTTCCCATGCCGCGCCATTGGCTCATGAAGTCGGAGCCCGAGGATTTCTCCATCGACGACCTCGAGCGCGTGGGCACCGAGCCCTGGACCGGGGTGCGCAACTACCAGGCGCGCAACTTCATGCGCGACGTGATGCGCGCCGGGGACGGCGTGCTGTTCTACCACTCCAACACCAAGGTGCCGGGCATCGCCGGGATCGCCGAGGTCACGGGGACTCCGTACCCGGATCCCACCCAGTTCGACGTCGACAGCAAGTATTTCGACCCGGCGAGCAAACCGGACGCGCCGCGCTGGTGGCTGGTCGACGTGCGTTTCCGGCGCAAGCTGCCGCAGGTCATCGCCCTGGATTCCATCCGCGCCGCCGCGGACCGGCTCGGCGACATCGAGCTGCTGCGCAAGGGCAGCCGTCTCTCGGTGTCGCCGGTGACTGCGTCGCAGTGGAAGGTCCTCCTCTCGCTCGGCACCACTCAGGAATGACGATGTCCAAGGATCACGAGAAGCGGCTGTCCGCGGAGAAGGCGCTGGCCTATGTGGAAAAAGGCAGCGTCGTCGGTGTCGGCACGGGCAGCACCGTTGCCTTCTTCATCGACGGACTGGCCGATCTGCGCCACGACATCGAGGGCGCCGTGTCGAGTTCCGAGCAGAGTACGGCGCGGCTGCGCGCCCTCGGCATCCCGGTGCTCGACCTCAACGCCGTCGGCACCGTCCCGCTCTACGTCGATGGCGCCGACGAATGCGATCCGGGTAATCGCCTGATCAAGGGCGGTGGCGCGGCGCTGACCCGGGAGAAGATCATCGCGGAGGCCGCGGATCGATTCGTCTGCGTCATCGATGCGGCAAAGCAGGTCGACGTGCTCGGGCGCTTCCCGCTTCCGGTGGAGGTCGTGCCGATGGCACGCAGTCTGGTCGCGCGCGCGCTCGTCGGCATCGGCGGCCAGCCGGTCTGGCGCGAAGGCGTCACCACCGACAACGGCAACTGGATCCTCGATGTCCACCACCTGCGCATCGTCGATCCGGTCGGTCTGGAAGCGCGGATCAACCAGATCCCCGGTGTCGTCAGCGTCGGCCTGTTCGCACGCCGTGCCGCCGACGAGGTGATCGTCGCCGGGCAGGTCCGCTCCGTCGCCATGTGATACCGCTTCCTGGAGCCGGCTCCGCGTCGCCCCGGTGGGGAGCCGGTTCCCGTTGAAGCGTCCTGACGCTGAAACGTCCTCGTGACCTTCCCCCACTGAGCCGTACCAGCCGAAGCTAGGTAGAGTCCGTCATCCAAGAGGACGGACATGCGCAAGAGTCGCTTTGAAGCGTCCTCGTTCTTTCGAGTCAGCCAGAACTAGAGGCAGTGGGTGAGTGTGCCATCGCGAAGCGAACCGGCGGAAGGCCGCCGAGGGCGCGATGCGGGCGGGTGTGGTTGTAGCGGTGCCGCCAGTCTTCAGCCATGCGGCGAACCTCGTGCAGGCTGGTGAACACGTAGCGGTCGAGCACCTCGGTGCGGAAGGTCCGGTTGAAGCGTTCGATGTAGGCGTTCTGCGTCGGCTTTCCCGGCTGGATATGCAACAGCTCGACGTGATGCCGCCGCGCCCACTGCGCCAGCGTGGCGCTGATGAACTCCGGCCCGTTGTCGAGGCGGCGACGTCCCCCCGCCCTCAGTAGCGGGTTGATCTAGAGTCCGGGATCGATGGTAGTGGATGCCAGCTGCTGCGCGTAGGCACGTGGGGTCAGCCCGCCCAGTGCCTTCTTCGGGCGCTCGTCGTTGT
>NZ_JAGQFT020000011.1 GCF_018122625.2 Coralloluteibacterium stylophorae
GTGGGCGGCGTCATCGGGAACCGGGTCGACCTGCGGGCGGGCCGCCCACGATGCGGTGCATTGCCTGCGCCATCAAGAAGAAGGGCGGACGCCGCGGCGCCCGCCCTTGCCGTCGTCCGCTCCGCCTGCGGGACTACTCCCGCGCCGGCAGTGCGTAGGCGATGACGTAGTCGCCGTTCGGCGTCTCCATGAAGTGGTGGCCGCTGGCGACGATGACTAGGTACTCGCGCCCGTCGGCCTCGTACACCATCGGCGTGGCCTGGCCGCCGGCCGGCAGCACGTCCGACCACACCGTCTCGCCGGTCTCGATGTCGATCGCACGGATCAGGTTGTCGGTGGCCGCGGCGATGAACACCAGGCCGCTGGCGGTGATCACCGAGCCGCCGTTGTTGGGCGTGCCGATGTCCACCGGCAGCATCGAGGGGATGCCGAACGGTCCGTTGGCGCGGCCGGTGCCGAACGGGCGGTCCCACAGCGTGCGGCCGGTGGCCAGCTCGATCGCGCGGATCCCGCCGTAGGGCGGCTCCTTGCACAGCAGGCCGGTGAACGGCAGGCGCCAGCCGGCGTTGACGTCGATCGCGAACGGCGTGCCGATCTGCGGATCGCCGGCGCCCTCGGCGCTGCCGCCCTGGTCCATGCTGCCGCCGCGGACCGACTTCTGGTCGCGCGGCAGCCAGCCGCGGGCGTCGGCGATCTCGCGCGGGACCAGTTCGTTGAAGTTCGGCATGTCGTTGTAGTTGGCGACGATCACCCCGCGGTGCGGATCGATCGCCACGCCGCCCCAGTCGGATCCGCCGTTGTAGCCGGGATACTCGATGAAGCGCTGGTTCGCGGTCGGCGGCGTGTAGAAGCCCTGGTAGCTGGCCTGGCGGAACTGGATGCGGCAGGCCATCTGGTCGTAGGGCGTCATGCCCCACATGTCGCGCTCGGTGAGGTCGTCGTCGCGGCGCAGCGTGTGGTAGAGCGAATGCGGCTGCGTCGGCGAGCGCATCTCCGGCTCCTCGCCGCCCTGCGGCGCCGGGCGTTCCTCGACGCCCACCAGCGGCTCGCCGGTGCGGCGGTCGAGGATGTAGATGTCGCCCTGCTTGCTGGGCAGCACCACCGCCGGCACGGTGCCGGTGTCGGTGGGAAAGTCGACCAGGGTCGCCTGCGAGCCGAGGTCGTAGTCCCATACGTCCATGTGCACGGTCTGGAAGTGCCACGCCGGCTTGCCGGTGTTGACGTCGATGGCCACCAGCGCGGTCGTGTACGGCGTCTCGAAGGGCCGCCGCGAGCTGCTCCAGTAATCGGCGGCGGAGTTGCCCATCGGCAGGTAGACCAGGCCCAGCTCCTCGTCGCCGGAGGCCATGGTCCACATGTTGGGGGTGCCGAGGGTGTAGGTCTCGCCTTCGGGAGGACGCCCGCTGCGCTCGGGCGCGCCCATGTCCCAGGCCCAGCGCAGCTCGCCGGTGACCGCGTCGAAGCCCTGGATCACGCCCGAGGGCGCCCAGCGGTACTGGCCGTCGGTGACCTGGTGGCCGGTGACGATCACGCCCTGCACGATCACCGGCGGCGAGTTGATCGCGGTCATGTAGGGCTGCACGTCGCCCATGCCCTCGGTGATGTCGACCTCGCCGTTGTCGCCGAAGCCCGGGCACGGCGTGCCCGTCTCCGCGTCGACCGCGATGAGCCGGCTGTCCTGCGTGCCCTGGAGGATGCGGGTGCGGCACAGCGCGCCGTCGGCCGCGGCGTCGGCGAGGGCGGGCGGTGCCACGTCCACCGGCACCGGCGTGGTCTGCGGCGTCTCGGGCGTGCTGCGCGCGCTCGGCGCGTCGGCGGCGACGGCCTCGGTCTCGAGCGTGGCGGCGGGCGCCGGCGTCGGCGCGGCGGGCGTCTCGTAGTAGACGACGCCGCGGCAGGCGGCGGTGTAGGGAATCGCGTCGTCGGAGACCTGCGGGTCGTAGCGCCAGCGTTCCTCGCCCGAGGCGGCATCCAGCGCGATCATGATGTTGCGCGCCGAGCACAGATAGACGGTGTCGCCCACCTTCAGCGGCGTGGTCTCCGCGCCCCAGCGTTCCTCGGGCAGGTCGCCGGTGCGGTAGACCCAGGCGCGCTCCAGATCGCCCACGTTGTCGCGATCGATCTGCGCCAGTGGGGTATAGCGCAGCGCGTCCTGGCCGCGCCCGTAGGCGGCCCAGTCGGCGTCGGGCTGGGTCGCGCCGCTGGCGCCCGGCACGCTGCCGGAGGAGATCGCGGGGGCGACGGTGGACGCGGTGGCGGCGGGGAAGTCGTCCACCGGTCCGGTCACGCCGTGCGGCGCGAAGGCGAGGACGAAGGCGACCACCAGCGCGAGCACGCCGGCGCCGGCGATGCCCCAGGCGGTCCCGCGCGCGGCGGGCCGGTCCAGGCGCGGCAGGGTCAGCGCGACCAGGATGCCGAGCACCAGCACCACGTCGAGCCGCGGCACCCAGCGCCAGTAGTCGAGCCCGGATTCCCAGATCGTCCACGCGAGCGTGCCGACGAAGACCGCGGCGTACCACCAGGCGCCGGCGCGCCGACCCGCGACGAGTAGCACGCCCGAGACGAGCATGCCGATGCCCGCCAGCAGGTAGTACCAGGAGCCGCCGACCACGGCGAGCCAGATGCCGCCGAACAGCAACCCGAGGGCTGCCAGCGTCACCACGACGCCGACGATGCGGGGCAGCCAGCCGATCTCGCGGCCGGTACGGGGCGCTGTCGCCATGTTCTCTCTCCTCGAAGGCAGGTACGCGCATGCGCCGGTCTCGGCGCGGGCGGTCCCCGAAGCTAGCCGGCGTTGCGAAGAGATCCGGTGAAGGGCGCGGCATGCGCCGCTGCGTCACGTCACGCGCGTGTCGCCGCCGGCGAGCCCGGCCGCCATCGCCTCGCGCATCAGGTATTTCTGCACCTTGCCGGTGACGGTCATCGGAAAGCCGTCGACGAAGCGCACATAGCGCGGGATCTTGTAGTGGGCGATGCGCCCGCGGCAGTAGTCGCGCAGCGCCTCGGCATCGAGGCTGGCGCCCTCGCGCAGGCGCACCCAGGCGCAGACCTCCTCGCCGTACTTCGCGTCCGGCACGCCGAACACCTGCACGTCGGCGATCGCCGGATGCGCGTACAGGAACTCCTCGATCTCGCGCGGGTACACGTTCTCGCCGCCGCGGATGAGCATGTCCTTGAGCCGGCCGACGATGCTGCAGTAGCCGTCGCCGTCGACGACGGCGAGGTCGCCGGTGTGCATCCAGCCGTCGGCGTCGAGCACCTCGGCGGTGCGCTCGGCATCGTTCCAGTAGCCCTGCATCACCGAATAGCCGCGGGTGTGCAGCTCGCCGGCGACGCCGCGCGGCACCACCGCGCCCGCGCCGTCGACCACGCGCACCTCGACGTGCGGATGCACGCGCCCGACCGTGGCGACGCGGCGGTCGAGCGGGTCGTCGGGCGTGGTCTGGAAGCTGACCGGACTGGTCTCGGTCATGCCGTAGGCGATGGTGACGTCGCGCATGTGCATGGTCTCGACCACCTTCCTCATCACCTCGACCGGGCACGGCGAACCGGCCATGATCCCGGTGCGCAGCGAGCCGAGGTCGAACTCGCCGAAGCGTGGATGCTCGAGTTCGGCGATGAACATCGTCGGCACCCCGTGCAGGCCCGTGCAGCGCTCCTCGGCCACGGTCTCGAGCGTCGCCAGCGCATCGAAGCCCTCTCCCGGGATCACCATGCAGGCGCCGTGGGTCACGCAGGCGAGGTTGCCCAGCACCATCCCGAAGCAGTGGTAGAAGGGCACCGGGATGCACAGCCGGTCGGTTTCGGTCAGGCGCATCGCCTCGCCGACGAAGCGGCCGTTGTTGAGGATGTTGCGATGGGTCAGCGTCGCACCCTTGGGTGCGCCGGTGGTGCCGGAGGTGAACTGGATGTTGACCGCATCGTCCGGGCGCAGGCCCGCCTCGACCTCGCGCAGCATGCCGATCGAGGCGGTGTCGTCGCAGCCCGCGATCGCGTCGAAATCGCGGGTGCCGGCGATGGCCCCGCCCCCGCCGAGCACGATCACCTCGCGCAGCTCGGGCAGCCGCGCCGCGGCGAGGTGGCCGGGCTGGCAGGCGTCGAGCTCGGGAGCGACCTCGCGCAGCAGCGCGAGGTAATCGGAGGTTTTGAAGCGCCGCGCCAGCACCAGGGCGCGACAGCCCACCCGGGTCAGCGCGTACTCGAGTTCGTGGGTGCGGTAGGCCGGGTTGATGTTGACCAGGATCAATCCGGCGCGCGCGGTCGCGAACTGCATCAGCACCCATTCGGCGCGGTTCGGCGACCAGATGCCGACGCGGTCGCCGGGCTCGAGCCCGAGGCCGAGCAGGCCGGCGGCGAGGCGGTCGACGGCGCGGTCGAGCCCGGCGTAGTCCATGCGCACGCCCTGCTCGCGGACCACCAGCGCCGGTCGCTGCGGATGCCGCGCGGCGATCCGCGTGAGCATCGCGCCGATGGTCTCCTCGAGCAGCGGGCGGTCGCTCGGACCGCGGACATGGCTGTCGCGCATCGTCGTGTTCCGGGGTCGGGGCGAGCGAGGATATCCGAGAGCGCCGGGGGCCTCCGCCCCCTGGTCGCGGCCTCCGGCCCCGGTACCCGCGCCGCGCGTCCCATTCCCCGATGCCGGCGCCCTACGCTTCGAGGTGTCCCGTTTCCGTGACAGTCCACTGCGCCATCGCCGATACAGCGGCCGCGCGCGCCGTCTGCCGCGCCGCAGCGTCGGATCGCCCCGACCCACGCCGCTGCGCGGAGTGCGGTGCAGCATCCAGCGGCTGGCACGTCCTGTGCTGAACACCACTCCGGACGGCGTCCGCGTGCTCGACGCGCGGATGTGGGAATCGAACCGGAACGGAGGACGCATGACGATGCAGCGGAACGCGGGTGCAGGGCGCGGTACGGGAGGCGTGGCATGAAGTCGCGTGCAGCGGTGGCATGGGGGGCGGGCAAACCGCTGTCGGTCGAGGAGGTGGACGTCGAGGGCCCGAAGGACGGCGAGGTGCTGGTGCAGATCGTCGCCACTGGCGTGTGCCACACCGACGCGTTCACGCTGTCCGGCGACGATCCGGAAGGCCAGTTCCCGGTGATCCTGGGACACGAGGGCGGCGGCATCGTGCGCGAGGTCGGCAGGGGCGTGGTGGGGCTGAAGCCGGGCGACCACGTGATCCCGCTCTACACGCCGGAGTGCGGCACCTGCAAGTTCTGCCTGTCCGGCAAGACCAACCTGTGCCAGGCGATCCGCGCGACCCAGGGCCGCGGCGTGATGCCGGACGGCACCTCGCGCTTCTCCAAGGACGGCAAGCCGATCCTGCACTACATGGGCTGCAGCACCTTCTCCGAGTACACGGTGCTGCCGGAGATCGCGCTGGCCAAGATCAATCCGGCGGCCCCGCTGGACAAGGTCTGCCTGCTCGGCTGCGGCATCACCACCGGCATCGGCGCGGTGCTCAACACGGCCAAGGTCGAGCCCGGCTGCTCGGTCGCAGTGTTCGGCCTCGGCGGCATCGGGCTGTCGGTGGTGCAGGGCGCGGTGATGGCGCAGGCCGGCCGGATCGTGTGCATCGACATGAACCCGGAGAAGTTCGAGATGGCGAAGATGCTCGGCGCCACCGACTTCATCAATCCGCGCGACCATCCCGACACGCCGATCCAGCAGGTGATCGTCGAGCTGACCGACGGCGGCGTCGACTATTCGTTCGAATGCATCGGCAACGTGAACGTGATGCGCTCGGCGCTGGAGTGCTGCCACAAGGGCTGGGGCGAGTCGGTGATCATCGGCGTGGCCGGTGCCGGGCAGGAGATCTCCACGCGGCCGTTCCAGCTGGTCACCGGCCGCGTCTGGCGCGGCTCCGCCTTCGGCGGCGTCAAGGGCCGCTCGCAGCTGCCGGGCTACGTCGACCGCTACCTCGCCGGCGAGATCAACATCGACGACATGGTCACCAGGGTGCTGCCGCTCGAGCGCATCAACGAGGCCTTCGACCTCATGCACGAAGGCAAGGTCATCCGCTCGGTCATCCAGTTCTAGCCACACCGGCCGGCGCGCGGACGCGCCGGCCGTCCACCCATCATCCGGAGGTTGCGCCATGACCGTCTCGCTCCATCCGTCCATCGACAACGGCATCCGCAGGGGGAACCCCGACTTCGCCGGCGGCACGCTGCACTGCCACTGCGCGACCGACAAGGTCGAGGTCACGATCGACCAGCAGGTCCTGCACAACCACGCCTGCGGCTGCACCAAGTGCTGGAAGCCCGAGGGCGCCTGGTTCTCGGTCATCGCGGTGGTCCCGCGCGACAAGGTCGAGGTCGTCGCGCATGCCGAGAAGCTCAGGGTCGTCGACGAGAGCGCGGCGATCCAGCGTCACGCCTGCACCGGCTGCGGCGTGCACATGTTCGGGCGCATCGAGAACACGGCGCACCCTTTCCACGGGCTGGACTTCGTCCACGTCGAGCTGTCGGACGAGGAGGGCTGGCAGGAGCCGCAGTTCGCCGCCTTCGTGTCCTCGATCATCGAGTCCGGCGCCGACCCGGCCAACCAGGATGCGGTGCGCGCGCGCTTCCGCGAGCTGGGGCTCGAGCCCTACGACTGCCTGTCGCCACCGCTGATGGACGCCATCGCCACGCACGTCGCCAAGAGCCAGGGAAAGCTGGCCGCCTGAGGTCCGCTACCAGATCGCGACGCGCAAGCGCCGCCTACGAAAACATCGAGCCGCATCCGCGGCCGCGAGGGAGGACAGACATGAACCGTTCGCTGCTCACCATGGCGCTCGTCGCCGGAATGGCCGTCGTGCCGGCCCACGCGGCCAGCACCGACCAGGAGTTGATGACCAACAACCAGGATCCCGGCAACTGGTCCGGGATCGGCCGCGATTTCGCGCTGACCCGCCACAGCCCGCTCGAGGGGATCAACCGCGACAACGTCAAGAACCTGAAGATGGCGTGGGAGATGAAGACCGGCGCCACCCGCGGCCACGAGGGCCAGCCGCTGGTGATCGACGAAGTGATGTACATGGTCAGCGCCTACCCCAACCACGTCTACGCGATCGACGTATCCCAGACCGACCGCGGCAAGGTGCTGTGGCAGTACACGCCCGACCAGGACGAGCGCGCGGTGGCGGTCGCCTGTTGCGACACGGTCAACCGCGGCCTGTCCTACGCCAACGGCTCGGTGGTGTTCGGCAGCCTCAGCGGCGAGGTCATCGCGCTGGACGCCAAGACCGGCGAGGTCGACTGGAAGAAGAAGCTGGCCTATCCCGAGAAGGGAGAGACCATCACCATGGCGCCGATCATCGCCGACGGGAAGGTCATCGCCGGCATCAGCGGCAACGAATTCGGCGTGCGCGGCCGCGTGGTGGCCTACGACCTCGGCAACGGCAACGAGGTCTGGACCTGCCACGCCACCGGCACCGACGACGACATCTGCCTCGGCGAGGACTACAACAAGGCCAACCCGCAGTTCGGCCAGCGCGGCGACCTCGGCATCAAGACCTATCCCGGCGAGGAGTGGCAGCGCGGCGGCGGCGCAGCCTGGGGCTGGTACAGCTACGACCCCAAGCTGCAGCTGGTGTACTACGGCACCGGCAACCCGGGCCTGTGGAGCCCGAGCTACCGCTGCGCCGCCGACAACCACGAGGCCTGCAACGACGGCCAGGCGGACAACAAGTGGTCGATGACCACCTTCGCGCGCAAGGTCGACACCGGCGAGGCGGTGTGGGGCTACCAGAAGACGCCGTTCGACCAGTGGGACTACGACGGCATCAACGAGCCGATCCTGGTCGACCTCACCATCGACGGCAAGCAGGTGCCGGCGCTGGTGCAGTTCGACCGCAACGGCTTCGCCTACGTCCACGACCGCCGCGACGGCACCCTGCTGCGCGCGCACAAGTTCGTCGAGGTGAACTGGGCCGAGCGCGTCGACATGGAGACCGGGCGGCCGGTGAAGGTCGAGGCGCATTCGCCGTTTGCGCGAGGCAAGAACGTGATGGCGATGCCCTCGGCGATGGGCGGCAAGGACCAGCAGCCGTGCTCGGTCGACCCCAACCGGCCGAACATCTTCTACTGCCCGACCAACAACTGGCACATGGAGCTCGACCCGCAGGAGCGCGGCGCGACGATGCAGGGCCTGCCCTACGTCTTCGCCAACGTGCTGATGAAGCCGAACAAGCCGGGCGCGCTGGGCGTGGTCAAGGCCTTCGACGTGGTCAGCGGCAAGACGCTGTGGGAGCGCGAGGAGAAGTTCCCGACCTGGAGCGGCACCCTGGTTACCGACGGCGGCCTGGTGTTCTACGGCACCCTCGACGGCTGGTTCCGCGCGGTCAATTCCGAGACCGGCGAGGAACTGTGGTCGAAGAAGCTGCCGTCCGGCGTCATCGGCAATCCGATCGCCTACGAGGCCAACGGCGAGGAGTACGTGGCGGTCTACTCCGGCGTCGGCGGCTGGATCGGCCTGCCGATCACCGCGGGCCTGGATCCGGCCGATCCCTACGGTGCACTGGGCGCGGCGGGGCTGGCCTTCAGCAACGACTTCGACCAGATCCCGCTGGGCGGCATGGTGCACACCTTCCGCATCGGCGGCGCCGGCAACACGGTCGAGGCGCCGAACAGCGATCCGGTGGATCCGAACGCACAGGCCGCGGCCAACTGATGGGCATGCCGGTTGGAACGTCGGGCGCGTCCGGCGCGCCCAGGCAGGCCGGAGGCGCCTTCGGGCGCCCCGGCCGGGTCCGGGCTCCGCGCGGCAGGGGGCGCGCGCGCCTGGGCGCAGCGCTCCTGGCGCTGCTGGCCGCGGGCGGCGCGCAGGCCGCGCCCGCGGGACAGCAGGCCGCCACGCCGCAGGCGCTGCGCATCTGCGCCGATCCCGGCAACATGCCGCTGTCCAACCGCGCGGGCGAGGGCTTCCAGAACCGCATCGCCGAGGTGCTCGGCGAGGCCATGGGCCTGCCCGTCGAGTACTTCTGGAAGACCTACTACCAGCTCGGCCTGGCCCGCAACACCATCAACGCCGGCAACTGCGACGTGCTGATGGACATGACCAGCGACTTCGAGATGGGGCTGGCCACGCGTCCCCTGTACCGCTCGACCTACGTCCTGGTCACGCGCAAGGGGATCGACCTCGAGCTGGATTCGCTCGACGACCCGCGGCTGCGCAAGCTGCGCGTCGGCGTCTTCCAGAGTTCGCCCGCGCGCCAGGCGCTGTACGACCACGGCGTGCGCGGCGAGGTGCAGTACCTGTTCTACGACTCCGCAGCGCGGCCGGAGGACCATCCGGGCAAGCTGGTGGAGGAGGTCGCCGCCGGGCGCCTCGACGCCGCCGAGTCCTGGGGGCCGGTGGCCGGCTACTACGCCAGGCGCGCGGGGCTGCCGATGCATCCGCTGAACGTGCTCGACGACGAGGTGCTGGAATACTCGGTCTCCCTCGCCGTGGCCCGGGACAATCGCGCGCTTAAGGAGCGCCTCGAGCAGGCGATGGTGGCCGAGCGCGACGCCATCCGCGCGATCCTCGACGAATACAACGTGCCGCTGGTGCAGTGCGCCGAGTGCGTGGTGTCGGGCGCGCTGCCGTCGCACGGGCCCTATCCGGAGGCGACCGACACCGGCTTCCGCCCGCAGGCCTCGCCGCAGGCGCTGACGGCGATGCAGGCGCGGCTGGCCCGCGGCGCCACGCCCGATGCGGAGCTGGAGAACGCGATCGTCGGCATGGATCCCGGCCGCATCGCCTGGCTTCTCGAGCACGGCGCCGATGCGGACGCGGCCATGGCGCAGGGCGGCAACGCGCTGCACCTGGCGATCCGCAACGAGCAGCCGCAGCTCGTGCGGCAGTTGCTCGAGGCCGGCGCCGACGTGGAGGCGCGCAACCGCGACGGCTGGACGCCGCTGATGCTCGCGGCATGGCAGGACCAGCCCGAGGCGGTCGACCTGCTCCTCGGCCACGGCGCCGACGTCGGCGCGGTCGGCGGCGACGGCTGGACGGCGCTGACGCTCGCGATCACCTACGGCGACGGCGAGATGGTGCGGAGGCTGGTGGAGGCCGGCGCCGATGCCGACGCCGCCAACCCGTCCGGCTTCACGCCGCTGATGTTCGCGGTGACCCGCAACCAGCCCGACACGCTGGACCTGCTGCTGACCCGCGGCGCCGCCGTCGATCGCGCCAACGCGGCGGGCGTCACGCCGCTGATGATGGCCGCGGCGGGGGCGCAGGAGCCGCTGGTGCGGCGTCTGCTCGCCGCCGGCGCCGATCCCGGACTGCGCGACGCGCAGGGCAACAGCGCGGCGGACATCGCGCGCCGCGCCGGCAGCCCGGATCTCGCCCGCACCCTGGACGAGGCGATTGCTCCGGTCCGCTGACCGGCGCATGGTCCAAGACGTACGCGGACGCCGCGTCCGCGCTGTTCCCCCGACAACGCAGGTGAAATCGATGTCCAACGTGTCCCGTCCTTCCCGCACCCTCCTGCGCCTGGCGCTGCTGCTGCTCCCGGCCGCGGCGTCCCTCGGCACGGCGCTGGCCGCCGACGGCGCCAGCGCCTCGCCGGAGGCGATCGAGGCGGGCAAGAAGCTGTACTTCTCGTCGAGCTGCAACGCCTGCCACGGCGGCACCGGCGGCGGTGGCATGTGCCCGCCGCTGACCAACGACATCTGGATCTATGGCGAGGACGACGAGACCCTCCACGCCCTGATCAAAAACGGCACGCCCGGCATGGAGGCGATCGGCAAGACCCGCGTCGGCCAGGAGAAGGTGGTCGGGCAGATGCCGCCGTTCGGGACCGTGCTCAAGGACGAGGACATCGACAACCTGATCGCCTTCGTGCACTCGCTGAAGAAGACCGAGGGCGCCAGCGGAGGCGCCAAGTGACCGCCGGCGCGGGAACGAGGACGCTCGCCGCGCGCTGCCTTGGCGGCTGCGCGTCGGCGCTGCACGCGGGGCGCTGGCTGCCGCTGGTGCTGGTGTTCCTGGCCGCCTGCGGCGAGACGGCGCCGCCGGCCGGCGAACCCGACGCCGCGGCGGAGGCGGATGGGCCGATGCCGGAGGTGCCCGCCTATGTGCCCAACCAGCGCAGCGGCACCGTCTCGGTCATCGACACCGCGACCGACCAGGTCGCGCGGACGCTGGACGGCGACGGCGGCCTCGGCGGGCGCCTGCAGCAGGTCATGATCGGCAGCGGCGGCGACAGGCTCTACGTGGTCGACGCGCAGGCGCATCGGCTGCACGAGCTCGACGTCGCCAGCGACCGGATCCTGCGCAGCGTCGACATCGGCGAGAACGCGGAAGGCGTCGCCGAGTCGCCCGACGGCAGGCGCTTCGCCGTCTGCGTGGAAGGGCAGAACGAGGTGATGCTGATCGACCCGGAGACCTTCGAGGTCGGCACCCGCATCCAGACCCGCGGCCGCGCACCCGAGCACTGCGTGTTCTCGCCCGACGGGCGCTGGCTGCTCACCAGCAACGAGGGCTCCGACGATCTCGACCTGATCGACGTCGAGGCGGCCGAGTCGGTGGCGGCCATCGCGGTGAGCGGGCATCCGCGCGGCATCGCCTTCAGCGACGACGGCCGCATCGCCTACGTGGCGCAGGAGTCGGCGAACACGGTGGACATCGTCGACCTCCAGGCGCGCACCAGGACCGCCAGCATCCCTGCCGGCGAGCGCACCGCCGGACTGGTGCTGTCGGAGGACGGCTCGCGCCTGTACGCCTCCAACGGCAGCGGCAGCGTCAGCGTCATCGACACCCAGGCACGCGAGGAAGTGGCGCGGATCCAGGTCGGGCAGCGGCCCTGGAACCCGGCGCTGACGCCGGACGGCGGCAAGCTCTACGTCGCCAACGGGCGCTCCAACTCCGTCAGCGTGATCGACACCGGACGGATGGAGGAGATCCGGCAGATCCCCGTCGGCGAGATGCCGTGGGGCGTGGTGATCGCGCGCTGATCGCGCATCCGCAGGGGAGGGGAAGCATGGACGGCGGCGTCGGCGGCATCCGGAGTCCTGCGTTCCGGCCTCTGCGGATCGCCCTGGCCGACGACCACGCGGTCGTGCGCAAGGGCTACCGGCGGCTGCTGGAGCTGGAGGACGACATGCAGGTGGTGGCCGAGTTCGGCGACGGCGACGGCGTCTACGCCTGGCTGCGCGACAACCCGGTCGACGTGCTGGTCCTCGACCTGTCGATGCCCGGGCGCAGCGGGCTCGACGTGCTGCAGCGGCTGATGCAGCGGGGCGACGCGGTGCGCGTGCTGGTCTTCACCATGCACGAGAGCGCGGCCCTCGCCGGCCAGGCCCTTGCCCTCGGCGCCTGCGGCTATCTGACCAAGAGCAGTGCGCCGGAGGCGCTCACCGACGCGGTGCGCGAGGTCGCCCGCGGTCGCCGCGTGGTCGCCGCCGGACTCGACCGCGATCCCGCCACGGGGCAGGCGCCGCACCGGCAGCTGTCGCCGCGCGAGTTCGAGGTCTTCCTGCTGCTGGCCGAGGGCGACGCCGTCGAACGCATCGCGCGCACGCTGCGGCTGAGCGAGAAGACCGTCGCCAACTACCAGACCACGATCCGGCAGAAGACCGGCCTGGGCAGCGCGCTGGAGATGTACCGCTACGCGCTTGCGCACGGCCTGGTGGAGGCGCCGCTGCTGCGCGCCTGAGCGGCCCGCGCGGCCGCGCGATCAGCCGGCGGCCGACGCCCGCGGCCGTGCGAAGCGGGCGCGGATCCGCAGCCCCGGGCGGGTGGCGCCGGGCCGGGCCGGCTCGAAGACGATCTCGCCGCCGTGCGCCCAGACCCGCTCGCGCATGCCGGCCAGGCCGTTGCCCTCGCCCGATTCCGTCGCCGGCGTGGCGAGGCCGACGCCGTCGTCGCTGGCCTCCCAGTGCAGCGCGCCGGCCGCGTCGCGACACAGGCGCACGCGCACTTCCCCGGCGCGGGCGTGGCGCGCGGCGTTGGTCAGCGCCTCCTGGCTGATCCGGTACAGCGCCAGCGCCAGCGGTTGCGGTGGGTCCTCGTCGAGTTCGAAGGCGAGGCGCACGCGCAGGTCGAGCCCGGGCCGCGCCTGCCAGCCGGCGACCAGGGCCTCGAGCATGCGCCGCAGCGGGACGGCGTCGCCGTCGCCCTGCGCCGGCGGCCGCAGACGCTGCAGCAGGTTGCGCACGTCGAGGCTGGCGCGCTCGCAGTGGCTGCGCAGCTCCTCGGCGACGGCGGACAGGTCCGGCCGGTCGCGGACCTGGCGCGCCAGCCACGCCGCATCGGCGCGCATCGCGGTCAGGACCTGGCCGAACTCGTCGTGCAGCTCGCGGGCGATGTGCGCGCGTTCGTCCTCCTGCAGGGTGAGCAGGCGCGCGCTGAGCACGCGTCGCGCCTCCTGCGCGTCGGCCAGTTCGTCGGCGAGGTGGTTGAGCGCACCGGCGACCGCGTTGAGCTCGTCGCTGCGGCCCAGCGGGGCGCGGCGCCGATAGTCCTGGTGCCGGTAGCCGTCGATGGCGTGGAGGATGCCGCGCAGCGGCGCCAGGACCTGGCGCAGGGTCAGGTAGCCGGCCAGCAGCACCAGTGCGCCGAACAGCACCAGGACTCCGAACATCTCGAGCAGGCCGGCCAGCGCCTCGCGCTGCTCGCTGCTGGGGTCGACCTGCATGGCGACCTCGAAGCGGCGGCCGTCGCGCGTACGCAGGTCCCAGTGCGTCGCGGCCGCGGCGGGCGCCGGCAGGGCGGCGGCGAAGCGCGGCAGCAGCCAGTCCTCGAGCCGGGACGCGGGTGGCGGCGGATTCGCGGCCAGCTCGCGCCCGCCGGCCTCGCGGATCCGCACCCGCAGGTGGCGCAGGTGGCCGTCGCGCAGTGTGTCCTCGAGTGCGCGCAGGCGCTGCGACACCGCGTCCGGCGGGGCATCCTGCAGCGCGCCCAGCGCATCGAGCAGCAGGCCGATCTGGCGTGCGGCGCGGGTCTCGTCCTCGACGTCGCCGTGCGCCTGCCAGGTGGCGAGCGCCACCGCCGCGACCAGCACCACCGACGACAGCGCCGCGATGCGCAGCGACAGCAGACGCGACATCCGCATGGGCAATCCGGCCGGTGGAAACCGCGGCATGGTAGCGCCGCAGTCGCGCCGCGACGTCGGGAATTTCTCCCATAGGAGCGGTGCCGCGGCGGCGCCTACCGTGTGTGCATCGCCACCGATGGATGCCCGGCCATGCGCATGTGCGGCACGTCTGCTTCCCGTCGTCCCCAGGTACTGGCACGTGCGGTGCGCCTGGCACTGCTCGCCGTCGTCGCGCCCGCCGGCGCGCAGTCGGTGATGGGGGCCGACGACGACCAGGTCACCTGGCTCGACCGTGTGGAGGTCACCGCCACGCCGCTGGCCGGCAGCACGGTCGACGCCGACCATCTGCCCTACACCGTGCAGACGGCGACCGCCGGGGACATCGCGGCGGCGCAGACGGCGAACCTCACCGACTTCCTGACCCGCCGGCTCGCCGGCGTCAACGGCAACGAGGTGCAGGGCAGTCCGTTCCAGACCGACATCACCTTCCGCGGCTTCCGCGCCTCCGCACTTCCCGGCGCGCCGCAGGGCGTGTCGGTGTTCCTCGACGGCGTGAGGCTCAACGAGCCCTTCGCCGACATCGTCAGCTGGGACATGATCCCGGAGGCGGCGGTCGCATCGCTCGCGCTGATGCCCGGCTCCAACCCGCTGTACGGCGCCAACACGCTCGGCGGCGCGCTGGTGTTCCGCACGAAGTCCGGCCTCACCGATCCCGGCGTGTCCGGCGACATCCAGTACGGCAGCGACGAGCGCAAACGGATCGACGCGGCCTGGGGCTGGGCCGGCGCCGACGGGACCCATGCCTTCGCCGCGACCACGCTGTTCGACGAGGACGGCTGGCGCGACCTGTCGGAGGGGCGCCTGGGCAACGTCTTCCTCAAGGCCGGCCGCGAGGGCGAGGCCACCGACTGGGATGTCTCGGTCCTGCATGGCCGCAGCCGGCTGATCGGCAACGGCCTGCTGCCGAGCTGGCGCTACACCGAGGAGGGCCTGGAGGAGGGCCTGTACGAGGACGATCGCCGCGCGGTCTACAGCTCGCCCGACCTGACCCGCAACCGCAACACGATGGTGACCGCGCGCCTGCAGCACCGCCTCGACGCGCGCAATGCGCTGAACCTGCTCGCCTACACCCGGCGCGGGACCCGCGACACCGTCAACGGCGACGCCAGCGAGGAGTACGAGGAGTACGTCGAGGAGTGCGAGGACGGCTTCGACGCAGGCGGCCTGCCGCTCGGCGACGACTGCGACTTCACCGCGGCCGAGGCTGCGGCGCTGCTGCCGGCGGTGTTCAACACCACGCGGATGGAACAGCGCGCGCACGGGCTCGCGCTGAACCTCGACCAGGCGCTGGGAGCGCACCGGCTGACCTGGGGCGCGAGCTGGGACCGCAGCCGGGTCGACTATGCGCAGTTCGAGCAGCCGGGCGACTTCACCGCCGAGCGCGAGGTGATCGCGGTGCCGGGCGAGGAGCGCGAGTTCTTCTCCGGCGTCGACGGCGAGAGCGAAGCCGTCGGCGTCTTCGTCAGCGACCTGTGGACGCTGACGGCCGACACCTGGCTCGACGTCTCGCTGCGCTGGAACCGGGCCGAGGTGGAGAACACGCTGTCGACCGCCGAGGACGGAGAGCGTCCGCGCGAGGCCTTCACCTACACCAAGCTCAATCCTTCCCTGGGCATCACCCACCGCCTCGACGACGGCCTCAGCGTGTTCGCCAACGCCTCGCAGAACACGCGCGCGCCGACCGCCATCGAACTCGGCTGCGCCGATCCGGAGGAGCCGTGCCGGCTGCCGACCGGGCTGCAGGCCGATCCGTTCCTCGAGCAGATCGTCTCGCGCACCTACGAGGTCGGCGCGCGCTGGACGCCGACGCCGGAGCAGGCGCTGTCGGTGTCGGTCTACCGCGCCGACAACCGCGACGACATCCTGTTTCTGCGCGCGCCGAACTCGCAGCAGGGCTACTTCGACAACGTCGAACGCACCCGCAACCAAGGCGTCGACCTGCAATACCTGCAGCGCTTCGACGCGGTCACCCTGTGGGCGGGCTACAGCTATCTGGAGGCGACCTACGAAACCGGGGGCGAGCTTCTCTCGGGCGAGCGCATCATCGAACTCGAGCCGGGCATGCGCATCGCCGGCCTGCCCGAGCACACCTTCAAGCTTGGCCTGGACTGGCAGGCGACGCCGGCGCTCCTGCTGGGCGCCGACCTGCAGGTGGTCTCCGACCGCGTCGCCACCGGCAACGAGGACGGCCTGGTCGCCAATCCGGGCGGCGACGACGATGACGACGAGGGCGAAGCGGACCTGGACGACCTGCGCCACGATCTCGCCACCGCCGGCTATGGGCTTCTCAACCTGCGCGCGGAGTGGGCGATCGACGAGCGCCTGTCGCTGTACGCGCGGGTCAACAACGTGCTCGACAAGCGCTACGAGACCTACGCCGCGGTCGCCGAGGACCTGTTCCCGGGCGGCGAACTGGTGGCGCCCCACGTCGAACCGGCGGAGGAAGGGCCCTCGCGTTTCGTCGCGCCGGGGGCGCCGCGGACATGGCAGGTGGGCCTGCGCTTCGACTTCTGACCTTCTCCCTCGCCCGCGTCCGCCGCAGGACGCGGCGCCGCGGGCCTTCGCGGTGGCGCCGGCCCGTGGCGGATCCGGCGCGTCGCGCTTGCGGTCGGCGGCGCCAGGCGGCGTCGCCGGCCGTTCTTTGTCTCAGGGTTCTTCGTGCCGCAGCGCGCGCGGCAGGATGCGCTCGACCACGCGGTTGCGCGCGAGGAGGTGCTTGATCGCGCCGAGCACGTGCAGCGCGATCAGGCCGACGAAGACGTTGGACGCGACCACGTGGACCGCGTTGAACAGGTCGTAGACCGCGGGCAGGTCGGGACCCCAGGCCGGCAGGCGCGTGCCGAAGAAGTTGATGCCCCACTTCGAGAAGTTCGAGGCGACGTAGCCGCTCAGCGGAACCAGCACCAGGAACACGTACATCAGCATGTGCGCCAGGTGCGCGGCGCGCCGCTCCCAGCGTGCCAGGCTGCCCGGCAGGTCCGGCGGATGCCGCCGCAGGCGCGCGCCGACCAGGAGCGCGATCAGCGCCATCGCGATCAGCCCGATCGACTTGTGGAAGTTGTAGTGCACGCTGACCGGCGGCGTGCCCTTCTCCAGACCGACCATGTACCAGCCGGTCCCGATCAGCACGAAGATCGCCAGCGCGAGCAGCCAGTGCAGGATCACGATGGAAGTGGCGTAGCCGGGGGTCCGGGGCATGCGTGCTACCAGTGCGGGTGGGACGACATTCTCGGGCCGGTGCGGCGTCGGCTCGATGCCACCTTCGTCGCAGCCCGGCACGCAGCCTCGCATGGGCGACGCGCACGGTCATGCTGCGCCGCCCGCTGTCATACTCGGCGTTTTGCCCCACGCGGTCCCGCCGTGATCGACGCCACCGAATTCGCCCGCCTCGCCGCCGCCGGCCACGACCGCATCCCGGTCGTGCGCGAGGTGCCGTCCGACCTCGACACGCCGCTGTCGGTCTATCTCAAGCTCGCCGACGGGCCGGACACCTACCTGTTCGAGTCGGTCGAGGGCGGCGAGCGCTGGGGGCGCTGGTCGATCATCGGCCTGCCGGCGCGGCGCCGCTACGAGTTCCGCGACCACACCCTCACCGTGCGCGAGTTCGGCGAGGTGGTGGAATCCCGCGAGCTCGCCGATCCCTATGCCGAGGTCGAGCGCCTGCGCACGCAGTACTCGGTCGCGCAGCTGCCGGGCCTGCCGGCCTTCAGCGGCGGCCTGGTCGGCTACTTCGGCTTCGAGACGATCGGCTGGATCGAGCCGCGCCTGCGCGAGCCGGTCGCGCCCGATGCGCTGGGCACGCCCGACGCGGTGCTGCTGGAGAGCGGGGAGGTCGCCGTGTTCGACAACCTCAAGGGCCGGCTGTACCTGATCGTGCACGCCGATCCCGCGCAGTCGCAGGCCTGGGCGATGGCGCAGCGCCGCCTCGACGCGCTGGTGCACCGCCTGCGCCAGGGCGGCGCCGGCTATCCCGACGTGCTCGATCCCAGCGTGCTCGACGAGGGCGACTTCGTCTCCGGCTTCACCCGCTCGGGCTTCATCGCGGCGGTGGAGAAGGCCAAGGACTACATCCGCGCCGGCGACGTGTTCCAGGTGGTGCTGAGCCAGCGCCTGTCGGTGCCGTTCCGCGCGCGCCCGGTCGACGTCTACCGCGCACTGCGCGCGCTCAATCCCTCGCCCTACATGTACTTCCTCGACTTCGGCGGCACCCAGGTGGTGGGTTCCTCGCCGGAGATCCTGGTGCGCCTGCAGGACGGCCGGGTCACGGTGCGGCCGATCGCCGGCACCCGTCCGCGCGGCGACACGCCGGCGCGCGACGCCGAGCTCGAGGCCGAGCTGCTGGCCGATCCCAAGGAGCGCGCCGAGCACCTGATGCTGATCGACCTCGGCCGCAACGACGTCGGCCGGGTGGCGCAGGCGGGCACGGTGGAGGTCGGCGAGCAGTTCGTGATCGAGCGCTACAGCCACGTCATGCACATCGTCAGCGAGGTGCAGGGCCGCCTGCGCGACGGCCTCGGCTATGCCGAGGTGCTGCGCGCGGCGTTCCCCGCCGGCACGGTCAGCGGCGCGCCGAAGATCCGCGCGCTGGAGATCATCCGCGAGCTCGAGCCGATCCGCCGCAACATCTACGCCGGCGCCATCGGCTACCTCGGCTGGCACGGCGACGCCGACACCGCCATCGCCATCCGCACCGCGGTGATCCACGACGGCCGTCTGCACGTGCAGGCCGGCGCCGGCATCGTCTACGACTCCGACCCGGAGAAGGAATGGGACGAGACCATGAACAAGGGCCGCGCCCTGTTCCGCGCGGTGGCGCAGGCGGCGGCGGGGCTCTAGGGTCTGACCGTGGCGCGGCGGGGTGCCGCGCTCAGTCCTCGCGCGCGTCCGCCGCCGGCGCGTCCTCCGCGCCTTCGACGATCCGCGCCTCGCCGAGCGGGGTGGCGAAGACGGCCTGGCGCCGCGGCAGCGGAAGCTCGGCGGCGCCGGCCTCGGCCTCGGCGACCAGCTGTTCGCGGCGCGCGACCGGCACGTCCTGCCAGTGGCAGTCGAGCAGGGCGCCCTCGAGCGCGTAGAGCAGGTTGAGGCCGGGGCGGAAGCCGGCGCGCCGGCACTTCAGCCAGGCGCCGACCACGCCGGTCTCGCGCAGGTCGTCGAGCGAGCGCACGCCGACCTGGCGCAGCCAGGCCGCCGACTTCGGCCCGACGTTGCGCAGCTTGACGCTCACGCCAGCGACTCGACGAAAACCTGCGCGAGGCGCTCGAGACCGGCCTGGTCGTCGGCGTCGAAGCGGCCGGGCACGGGGCTGTCGAGGTCGAGCACGCCGACGAGTTCGTCGCCGCGGTACAGCGGCACCACCACCTCCGAGCGCGAGGCGGCGTCGCAGGCGATGTGGCCGGGGAACGCGTGCACGTCGGCCACGCGCTGGGTCTCGCGCGTCGACGCCGCCGCGCCGCACACGCCCTTGTCGAGCGGGATGCGCACGCAGGCCGGCTTGCCCTGGAAGGGGCCGACCACGAGTTCGGTGCCGTCAAAGAAGTAGAAGCCGGCCCAGTTGAGGTCGGGCAGGGCGTGGTAGATCAGCGCCGACAGGTTGGCCGCGTTGGCGACGCGGTCGCGCTCGCCGTGGAGCAGGGCCTGGGCCTGCTCGGCGAGCTGGGCGTACTGCTCGGTCTTGTCGCCGGACAGGTCGGTGGCGGTGAACATCGCGGCGTCCGCTGGCATGGAGGGGCGCCGAGTCTAGCAGCGCGCCTCGGCGGCCTCCGCGGCGGTGCCGGGCGTGCGCGGCGCGAGCGCTAGACTGGCGCGCCCCCGATCCTGCGCCGCCATGCCCGATACGCCCGCCCGTCCCGGATTCGTCCCCGGCCTCTACGTCACCGGCACCGACACCGGCGTCGGCAAGACCGTGGCCAGCGCCACCCTGATGCACGCGCTGCGCCGGCACGGCCTGCGCGTGCTCGGGATGAAGCCGGTCGCCAGCGGCTGCGAGCGGCGGGCCGAGGGCACCTGGGCCAACGAGGACGCGCTGGCGCTGCAGCGCGCCGCCTCCGCGCCGGTGGACTACGAACTGGTCAATCCCTATGCGCTGCCGGTGCCGACCGCGCCCGAGCTCGCCGCGCGCGAGGCGGGCGTCGACCTGCGCCTGGAGCCGATGCTCGCTGCGCACGCGGTCCTGGCCGGGCGTGCGGACGTGGTGGTGGTCGAGGGCGTCGGCGGCTGGCTGGCGCCGTTGACGGAGACGCTGGACCAGGCCGAGGTCGCGCGCGCGATGGACCTACCGGTGGTGATGGTGGTCGGCATCCGTCTGGGCTGCATCAACCACGCCCGGCTGACGGCGCGCGCGATCGCCGCCGACGGCTTCGCGCTGCGCGGCTGGATCGGGAGCCATGTCGAGCCGGGGATGCTGCACGCGGACGATAACGAACGCATCCTCCGGCGGGTCCTGCCGGTCCCGTGCATCGGCGTGCTGCCGTACGCGCCGGACGCGGATCCAGCGGATCGCGCGCGGCACCTCGACGGGCTCGCGGCGCTGCAGGCATAGGCCCGGCGGGCCAAAAAAAAACCGCCAGCGGAACTGGCGGCTTCACAACCGCGGACTCCCGGGAGGGATGGGAGGGCGCGGACCCGGGTACGTGGTGGACCCAGGCGAGATGAACTAGACGACCTCGGCAGTCGCGGCGGCCCGTTCGAAGCCGGACCTGACCAGCCTGCCGATGTCCTGTTGCGTTCTGACGACCTCCTCGAAGGCGTCGTGGCCGATGTCGAGGCCGGATTCCAGGTTGTCGCGCGCCAGCGCCAGCCCTCGCGTCCACATCGTCTGCAGGTCCTCGGCCGCACCGGCGGGTGGCGTGCTGTCGAGGAAGGCGAGGGTGTCGCCGAGCCGCGCGTCCAGCATCCGGACCTGCCGGCATGCCAGCCGTTCCAGGCCGCCGAACGCCGCCGCGCTGCTCTCCACCACGACCTCGGCCAGCGTCCGGGCGGCGCGGCGCAGGTCATCGTCGCGGCTCTGCATCGGTAGCGACCTCCGGTTCGTGTCGGTGGATCGACATCGATGCTGGCACAGCCTTTTGTGCGTCGCAACAAGGGCGGTGTCGCCGCGGCGCACCGCAGCGTTCCGCAGGCGTCGCGCCGGATCAGCCGGCGGGGCCGGTGTAGACGCTGCCGGCGGTGCAGGTCTCGTGGACGACGACCCGGGCCAGGCCGGGCAGCGCCGGCCGGGTCTGCGCCCAGATCCACGCGGCGAGGCGCTCGCTGGTCGGGTTCTCGAGGCCCTCGATGTCGTTGAGGTAGTGGTGGTCGAGGCGCTCGTAGACCGGCTGGAACGCTGCCTTGACGTCGGCGAAGTCCATCACCCAGCCGGTGTGCGGGTCGATCTCGCCCTCGACGTGCAGCTCCACCCGGAACGAGTGGCCGTGCAGGCGCGCGCACTTGTGGCCCGGCGGCACGTTGGGGAGGCGGTGCGCGGCCTCGATGGTGAATACCTTGAAGATCTGCATCCCGCCATTCTAGAGGACGCCGGGCGGCGGGCCGCGGGCGGGGCCGGAGACGGCGCGTCTCGTGCGGCGAGACGCAGGCCGGCATCATGGGGATCTTTGGCCGCGGTGCAGCCGGCGGCGTGGCGAGGAGCGGAGCTTGGGCGCAGCGCAGCGGGGACTGATCGTGTACCGGGCAAGCCGACTCGAGGCCCTGCTCGATCCGCTGCTGGCCCTGCTCGACCAGGCGCCGCCGGATGCGGTGCTGGCGCCGCAGACGGTGATCGCCGCGCATCCGGGCATGAAGGCGTGGCTGACCGGTGCGCTGGCGCGCCGGCGCGGGCCGCGCGGGGTGGTGGCGAACCTGGAGATCGCGCTGCCCAGCCGCTGGCTCGACGACCTCGCGCGGCGCGTCCTCGGCGAGGCGGCGGTGGCGCTGGAGCCCTACCGGCGCGAGCGCCTGCGCTGGCGCGTGCACGACCTCCTCGGCCGGCTCGACGTCCCCGCGCTCGCCGGCTATCTCGACGGCGCCGACGCGCCGCGCCGGCGCATGCAGCTGGCCGACCGCGTCGCCGGCCTGCTGTCGCAGTACCTCGTCTATCGCCCCGACTGGCTGGAGGCCTGGCGCCGGGGCCACGACGCGGTACCGGAGCCGAACTTCCTCGCTCCGCTGTGGCGCGCGCTGCGTGCCGACATCGGCGTGGCCCATCGCGGGGAGCGTCTGCGCGAGCTGGTGACGGCGCTCGAGCGCGGCGGCGACGGTGCGGACGAGGCCCCGCTGCACGTGTTCGGCGTCAGCCATCTGGCGCCCGCCGAGCTGGCGGTGCTGCGCGCGCTCGCGCGCCGGCGCGACGTCGTGCTGTACCTGCCGGATCCCTGCCGCGAGCACTGGGCCGGGCTGCGCGACGACCGCCGCGCCCTGCGCGCGCTGGCGCAGGAGGCGGCCTTCGAACCCGGTACCGAGGCGCGCTTCCTCGATCAGGGCCATCCGCTGCTGGCGCGCTGGGGACGGATGGGCCAGCACTTCGTGCTCGCGCTCGACGATGGCGCGGCCGTCGACGTGCGCCACTGGCAGGACGAGGCACCGCCGCCGCCGGCGACGCGCCTGGAGCGCGTGCAGGAGAGCATCCGCCGGCTCGTCCCGGAGCTGATGGCGCCGGGCGCCGACGCCGATGCGGAGCGCCGCGACGCGTCGCTGCGCGTGCACGCCTGCCACACCCGGCTGCGCGAGCTGGAGGCGCTGCGCGATGCCCTGCTCGCGGCGCTCTCCGATCTGCCCGGGCTGCGTCCGGCCGACATCGTGGTGATGGCGCCGGACATCGGCGCCTACGTGCCGCTCCTGCCGGCGGTGTTCGGCGAGCCCGGCCTGCATGCGGGGCCGCTGCCCTACCACCTGGCCGATGTGCCGCTCGCGCGCGCGCACCCGCTGTTCGAGGCCTTCCGCCGGCTGCTGGCACTGCCGGGCGCGCGCGTCACCGCGCCTGAGGTGGTCGACCTGCTGGCGGTGCCCGAGGTGGCCGCGCGCTTCGGGCTCGGCGCCGACGAGGCCGAGGTCGTCGCCGGCTGGCTGCGCGAGGCGCGGGTGGCCTGGGCGCTGGATGCCGACTTCCGGACCCGCTTCGAGGTGCCCGCGCTGGAGGCGCACACCTTCGCCTGGGGGCTGGACCGGATGCTGGCCGGCTATGCGATCGGCACCGAGGACGAGGATCCAGCCATCGAGCTGGCCGACGGCAGCGGGCTCGCGCCGCTGGCGGGCGTCGCCGGGCCGCAGGCCGCCCTGGCCGGTGCGCTCGACGCCCTGCTGGTCGAGCTGGCGGCGGCCTGCTCCGACGCCGCCGCCGCGCGGCCCGCCTCGGAGTGGGCCGTGCGGCTGGAGCGGCGCATGGAGGGCCTGTTCCGCGTCGCGCCCGGCGACGCCGCCGCCGAGGCCGCCTACGCCCAGTTGCTGGCTTTCGTGCGCGCGCTGGCTGCCGAGCCGGCGGCCAGTGGGCTGGACCCGGAGCTGGAGTTCGGCGTCGTGCGCGAACTCCTGCTCGCGCGCCTGGACGGCGTTCCCGAGCGCCAGCGCTTCCTGATGGGCGGCATCACCGTCTGCGGCATGGTCCCGCAGCGGGCGATCCCGTTCCGCGTGGTGGCGGTGCTGGGCCTCGACGACGGCGCTTTCCCGCGCACCGGCAGCGACGGCGGCATCGACCTGATGGCGCGACATCGCCGCCTCGGCGACCGCGACGTGCGCAGCGACGACCGCTACCTGTTCCTGGAGACGGTGATGTCGGCGCGCGAGCGCCTGCACCTGAGCTACATCGGCGAGGGCGTGCGCGACGGCCGTCCGCGCAATCCTGCCGCGCCGCTGGCCGAGCTGATGACGGCGCTGGACGCGCATGCGGGGCTGGCGCCGGACGCCGGGACCGACCGGCCGTGGTGCGTGCGCCATCCGCTGCAGCCGTTCGATCCGCGCTACTTCGACGGCAGCGATCCGCGGCTGTTCTCGTTCCGAGCCGATTTTTCCCGCATGCGGCCGGATCCCGACGCGCCCGCCGCGCCGTTCTACTCCCCGCAGCCGTCCGGCGCCGGCATCGACCGGGAGGGCGCGACCGCGGCGCTGCGCGAAGTGCAGGCCTGGTACCGCGATCCTGCCCGGCAGTTGCTGGAGAAGGACCTGCACCTGCGCCTGGACGCGCTCGCCGACGACCGCCTGCGCGACAGCGAGCCGCTGACCCCGCGCTTCGAGGCGCTCGACGGCATCGGCCGCCGGCTCTTCGCCGAGGCGATGGCGCATGGCGGCGAGCTGCCGCCCACGCCGCCGGCCTGGCTGCGCCTCGGCGGCGTCCTGCCGCCGGGACGCCTGGGGGCCGAGGCCTGGAAGCGCGAATGCGCGCAGGTCGCGAAGGTGATCGGCTGCGCGCGCGCGCTCGGGTTCGCCGACGGCCTGCCGCAGCGCCTGCCGCAGGAGGTCGCGCTGGAGGTCGAGGGCGTGCGCATCGAGGGCGAACTCGGCCGCCTGCACGTGGACGGGCAGGGCACGCGCTGGGTGCTGGAGAGCTTCCCGGGCCGGCGTGCGGAAAAGGAACTGACGTTCCGCGAGCGCGTGCCGGCGTTCCTGGAATGGGCGCTGGCAAGGCTGGCTGCGCCCGGGGATCTCGCGCCGCTGCGCATCGCGCTGCTGACCCAGGGCGGCGCGCGCGAGTGGCAGGAGACGCTCGAGGCCTGGGACGCGGACTATCGCGCGCGGCTCGGCGACACCGCCTCCACGCCGATGCTGGAGGCGTTGCGCCGGCGCGTCGCACGCCTGCTGGCGCTGCGCCGCGAGGGTGTCTGGTACTTCCCGAAGACCTCGTGGGCGGCGACGGCGGAGGCGCCGGACGCGGCCGCACGCGCCTGGGCCGGGAGCGGCTTCAGCACCGGCGAGCGCGACCACGCGCCGGGTTATTCCGCGCTCCTCGCCGGGCGACGCGCCTTCGCGGCCGACGCCGGCGATTTCGCCGCGCTCGCCGCCACCGGCCGCGAGCTGAAGGCGCTGATCGGGTTCGACGACGAAGAGGCCGCGGCATGGGCGTGGGCATGACGGGGCGCGAGGCCTACGCCGCCGCAGGCTGGCAGGACCTGCCGCTCGACGAGGGCGGCCGCGGCCTGATCGAGGCCAGCGCCGGCACCGGCAAGACCTGGACGATCTCGGTGCTGTACCTGCGCCTTTTGCTGGAGCGCGGGCTCGCTCCGCGGCAGATCGTGGTCACCACCTTCACCGACGCCGCCGCCCAGGAGCTGCGCGAGCGCCTCGGCGCGCGCGTGCGCTGGGCCGAGCGCCTGGCGCTGGCGGCGCAGCGCGGCGAGGCGGGCGAGGACGGGGCGGATGCACGCTGGCTGCAGGCGCGCTGGGACGGGCCGGAGGCGGTCGCGGGCGACCTGTTGGCCCTGCGCCTGGCCCAGGCCGATCTCGACCTCGCCCCGGTGACCACGCTGCACAGCCTGTGCCGGCGGATCCTGGCCGAGTTCCCGTTCGACAGCCGCAGCCCGTTCGGGCCCGGCGAGCTGGTCGCCGGGCGCGCGCTCGACGCCGAGCTGTTCGACGACCTCTGGCGCCGCCTCGCGCAGGCGCCGGGCGAGCAGGACGAAGGCGACCGGCTGTGGTTCGCCGCGGGCCGCGGGCCGCTGGAGAAGGCGCTGCGGGCGGCGCTCGCACCGAACACCGCGGTGCGCGTGCCCGATCCCGACGCCGCCATGGCGATCATGCGCGGCGAGCAGGCGGAGCGGCTCCGCGCCTTCGCCGCGCGCGACCATTATCTGCCCCGCAAGCGCAAGCTCCGCGGCCAGCTCGAGGCGCTCGCGGACTTCATCGCCGCCGGCGACTGCGGTGCCGAGCTGCCGAAGACCTGTCGCGACGCGCTCGAGGTCGACGGCCAGATCCGTCCGGAATGCCTGGATGCGGTGCGCGGCTGCCCGGAGATCCGCTTCGCGCTCGAGGCCCTGGCGGTGCTTGACGCGCGCGAAGCCTCGGCACAGGCGACCGCCCTGGCGCGCTACCGCAGCGAGCTGCTCGCGCGCCGCGAGGCGCTGCTGCACGCGCGCGGCCAGCTCACCTTCGATGCGCTGCTCACCCGCGTGCACGCGGCGCTCCACGGCGCCGGCGGCGAGGCGCTGGCGGCGCGCCTGCGCGAGGCCTGGCCGGTGGCCCTGGTCGACGAATTCCAGGACACCGATGCGCTGCAGTTCGCCATCCTCGACCGCATCTACCCGGTCGCGCCCGCGCCGCGGGGGCGGCTGGTGATGATCGGCGACCCCAAGCAGGCGATCTACCGCTTCCGCGGCGGCGACATCCACGCCTACCTGCGCGCCAGCGCGAGCGCCGATGCGCGCCTCGGCCTGCGCACCAACTTCCGTTCGAGCAGCGCCTTCGTCGGGGCGCTGAACGCGCTGTTCGCGCTCGCGGGGCCGGCGCTCGACCAGGACGGCCGCTCCGGCATCGGCTACGCCGCGGTCGCCGCGGCCGGCCGTGGCGAGCGCCTCGCGCACGACGGCGTCGAGGTCGCGCGGCCGCTGCTCCTGCACGAGATGGAGCCCGCCTGCGCCGAGGACGGCGAGGAGGAGGCGGAGGACGCCTGCGTCGAGCGCGCGCTGGTCGGCTGCGCCAACCGCATCGCGCGGTTGCTCGGCGACGGCCGCACCAGCCTCGGCGAGCAGCCGCTGGCGCCCGGCGACGTCGCGGTCCTGCTGCCGCGGCACGCCGACATCCAGCGCCTGCGCGACCTGCTGCAGGCGTGCGGGGTGCCCTGCGTCGCGGCGAGCAACGCCAGCGTGTTCGCCACCGACTGCGCGCGCGAGCTCGCCATCGTGCTGCATGCGGTGCACCACGCCGGCGACGAGGCGGTCATGCGCGCCGCGCTGGCCACGCGCCTGCTGGGCTGCGACTACGCCACGCTGCGCGCGATGCGCGAGGCGCCGGCGCGCTGGCAGCCGCAGGTCGAGCGCTTCCACGCGTGGCGCGAGGTCTGGCGCGCAGGCGGGGTGCTGGCGGTGGTGCAGGCGGTGATCGCGGAGGCCTCCGGCGGCCTGCTGCAGGGCGCGGACGCAGAGCGGGTGCTGACCGACCTGCGCCATCTGGGCGAGCTGCTGCAGGCGGCGGCCGAGGACCGCGCCGGGCCGGAGGAACTGCTGGCCTGGTTCGCCGCCCAGCGTGCCGGCGAGGGCGAGGAGGGCGAGGCGGCCGAGGAACAGCAGCTTCGTATCGAGTCCGACGCGCGCCGGGTACGGCTCATGACCCTGCACGCCAGCAAGGGCCTCGAGTTTCCGGTGGTCTTCCTGCCGCTGATGTGGCGCCAGCGCGGCGCCGCCGCCGGTCGCACCCTGGCGCTGGCGACGGCCGCCGACGGCACGCGGCTGCTCGACATCGGCGGGCCCGCCCATGCGGAGGCAGTCGCCCTGACGCTGGCCGAGGACCAGGCCGAGCGTTTCCGCCTGCTGTACGTGGCGCTGACCCGCGCCCGCCACGCCTGCCACGTGTTCGTGCGCGATCCGGCCCGGGCGGCGCACGGGGATCCGCGGCGTTCGGCCCTGGATGCGCTGCTGGCGCGTGCGCTGGTGGCGCTCGGTACGGGGGCTTCGCTCGCGGAGCTGCCTGCGGCGGCGCCGGGCATCGCCGTGGACGCGGGCTGGGATCCCGGCTTCGCACGCTACCGCGGTAGCGCGGATCCGGGCGTCGGCGTGCGTACGGTGCGTCCGGAGCCGCCGCGAAGCCGGCCGGAGTCGCGCTTCAGCTTCTCGGCCCTGGTGCGCGCCGGCGCCGGTTCGGCGCAGGAGGAGGCGGCGGCCGCCGACGAGGGCATCGCGGTCGATGCCATCGCCGCGGCGCTGGCGCCCGCCGCGCCCGAGCCGCCGCATCCCGAGCTGCAGGCGCTGGCCACGGTGAAGGGCGCCGAGTTCGGCAATGCGCTGCATGCGGTGTTCGAGCATCGCCTCGTGGGACGGCCGCTGCGCGAGCAGCTCGACCTCGTCCGCACCGGGCTGCGCGAGGCCGGCGTGCGCGCCGAGATCGCGCCCGAGGCGCTCGCGCGCCGGCTCGCCACGCGCCTGGACGGCGTGCTCGCCGCCGAGCTGCTGCCCGGACTGCGCCTGGGCGCGGTCGCCGCACGCGACCTGCTCGCCGAGATGGAATTCAACTTCGTGCTGGGCGAGGTGCCGGTGAGCGCGCTGCGCGCGGCCTGCGCCGCGCACGGCGAGCCCGGACTCGTGCCGCATGCGCCGGTGCCGGTGCTGCGCGGCCTGATGAACGGCAAGATCGACCTGATCCTGCGCCACGACGGGCGCTTCCACGTGCTGGACTACAAGAGCAACTTCCTCGGCGAAGCCCTCGCCGACTATGCGCCCGCGGTGCTGCCGGCGGCGATGGACGCCCACCACTACCGCTTCCAGGCGCTGCTCTACACCGTGGCCGTGGATCGCTACCTGCGCCAGCGCCTGCCCGGCTACGTGCGCGCGACGCATCTCGGCGAGGCGATCTACCTGTTCGTCCGTGCGGTGGGACTCGCGCCCGGCGCGGGCGTGTGGACGCAGCGCTTCGACGACGGCCTGGTCGACGCGGTCGATGCGGTGTTCGCGCAGCAGGCGGTGCCGGCATGAGCGGCTACGCCTTCGTCCGCGCCGCGGTGGAACTCGCGCTGCCGGCCGAGCTGCGCCCGCTCGACCGCGCGCTGGCGCGCTGGGTGCGCGCGCATGGTGGTTCGGCGCTGCTCGCCGAGGTCGCCGCCTGGGCCAGCTTCGCCGACGGCGCCGGCGACAGCGCGCTGCCGCTCGTCGGCGCGGCCGCCGGGCGTCACGGCATGCGCCGGCTGGACGACGAGGAGCTGGCGGCGCTCACTCGAGAGCCGCTGGTGGCGGCGGATCCCGGCGCGCCGGCAGCGGCCTTCGTGTTCGACGCCGACGGGCGCTTCTACCTGCGCCGCAATGCCGCGGACGAGGCGGCGGTCGCGGCCGCGGTACGGGCGAGACGGGACGCCTCCGCGCCGGCCGCGGCTGCGCGTGCGGACCTCGATGCGCTGTTCGGAGGTCGCGACGACGCGGCGGTGGCGCCGCAGCGCGCCGCGGTCGCCGCCGCGCCCGGGCGTCGGCTGTTCGTGCTCACCGGCGGACCCGGGACGGGGAAGACCACCACCGTGCTGCGCATGCTGCTGATGCTGCAGCGCTGCGCGGGGCGGCCGCTGGCGATCCAGGCGGCGGCGCCGACGGGCAAGGCCGCGCAGCGCCTGGTCGAATCCCTGCGCACCGGGCGCGAAGCGCTGGCGCCGGCGCTCGGCGCCGAGTGGGCGGCCTATCTGGACGCGATCCCGGATCGTGAGGCCCTGACCCTGCATCGCCTGCTCGCCTTCGATCCGCGCCGCGACCGCTTCCGCCGCAACGCCCGGGATCCGCTGCCGGGCGAGGTCGTAGTGGTCGACGAGGCCTCGATGATGGACCTCGCGCTGCTGCGCGCGCTGCTCGCGGCGGTCCGGCCCGAAGCCACCCTGGTCCTGGTCGGCGACCCGGACCAGCTCACCTCGGTCGCCGCCGGTTCCGCGCTGCAGGATCTGGTTTCGGTGCTGACCGCCGACGGCGGCTGCGACCTGGTGCGGCTGGAGCACAGCTTCCGCGCCGAACGCGCGCTGGTGCCGGTGCACGCGGCGGTCCGCGCGGGCGACGTGGCGGGCTTCGATGCCGCCTGGCGCGCCGCCGGCATCGAGGCGGTGCGGCACGCGCCGGCGGACGCCGCATCGCTGCGCGAGGTCGTGCTGCGCTGGGCCGACCGTCTCCTCGACGGGCTGCCGCGGCCGACGCTCCCGGCGCTGCCCGCGGATGCGCCGCCGGGCGCGCTCGCCGCTCGCGATGCGCTGGTGCGCGAGGCGCTGGCCGCACTGCGCGGGCGCCAGCTCCTGTGCGCGTTGCGCGAAGGCCCGTCCGGGGCGCTGGCGCTCGACGCCGCGGTCGAGGCCCGGCTGCGCCAGCGGCTGGGCGTGGCGTCGGGCTGGTTCGCCGGACGGCCGGTCATCGTGACCCGCAACGACTACGCGGCACGCCTGTTCAATGGTGATGTCGGGCTGTGCCTGGCGGATGCGGAGGGCGGACTGCGGGTGTGGTTCGAGACGGTCGGCGCCGATGGCCTGCCCGCCGTGCGCGGGCTGCCGGTGGGCGCGCTGCCGGTCCACGAGGGCGCCTTCGCGATCACCATCCACAAGAGCCAGGGGTCCGAGTACGGACACGTGGCGGTGGTGCTGCCTCCGGCCGCCGACAGCCCGGTGCTGTCGCGGCAGCTGCTCTACACCGGTCTCTCGCGCGCCAGGCGCTCGCTGGAACTGTGGGCGACGGACGGGGCGCTGCGGGCCGCCCTGGAGGCGCCGGTGCGGCGGGCGGGCGGCCTCGCGGTGCGGCTGGGTATCGCCTGAGCCGTCGGAGGAACGGCCACGAAAAAGCCCGCGGCTCAGCGCGGGCTTGGTCGGATCCGCTTGGTGGCTATGGGTGGACTCGAACCACCGACCCCAGCATTATGAGTGCTGTGCTCTAACCGGCTGAGCTACATAGCCATGCAGCGAGCCGGCAATTCTGGATATCGGCGTCCCTGCTGTCAATGCCGGGAGCATCCGGGCCGAACGGAGCTCGACTTGTCCGGGGGCGGCGTGCGTGGCAGATTCGGGACCGACTCCCGAACCGGGCCCGCGCCATGATCGATCCGGACGGCTATCGCCCCAACGTCGGCATCGTGCTGATGCGCCCGGACGGGCGCGTGTTCTGGGCGCGCCGGATCCGCCGCGACGGCTGGCAGTTCCCGCAGGGCGGGATGCGCTCGGACGAGACCCCGATCGAGGCCATGTACCGCGAACTCGAGGAGGAGACCGGTCTGCTTCCGCAGCACGTCAGCGTCCTCGGTTCGACGCCCGGCTGGCTGCGCTACCGCCTCCCGCACCGCGGCGCCAGCCGCGACCGCCGGCCGCGCTGCCTCGGGCAGAAGCAGGTGTGGTTCCTGCTGCAGATGGTCGGCCGCGAGGAGGACCTGCGGCTGGACGCCAGCGAGAAGCCGGAGTTCGACGACTGGCGCTGGGTCGAGTTCTGGTACCCGATGGCCCACGTGGTGACCTTCAAGCGCAGCGTCTACGCGGCCGCCCTGCGACACCTCGCGCCGCTGGCGCGGCAGGTCGCCGGCGAACGCATCGCCGAGATGCAGGCGGCGCGCGGCATCGACGGGCAGGGTGCGCCACCGCGGCGCATCGGCGCCTCCGCATATTGACAATCATTCGTATTCACGATTGAATCGTACGACGTTCCCCGTCCCGCGAGTCGACGTGTACGTCTGCATCTGCAACGCCATCACCGACAAGGACATCCGCCGCGCCGTCGAAGGCGGCTGCCGCAGCATGGGCGACCTCACGCTGCGCACGGGCTGCTCCGGGACCTGCGGAAGCTGCACCGGGCTGGCCGAGGACGTGCTGGCCGACGCCTGCGCGGCGATCGGGGTGCGCGTGCGGATCGAGGGGCTGGCGCTGCCGGTCGCGGCCTGACCGGCGCGACCGCCGCCTGCTCCGGAAGGCCGCCGCCGGGCGGCCTTCTTCGTCGTGGAGAGCCGCGATCGTGCGGAAAATGCGTGCGATTGCCATTCCGTCACGACATCGGCGGGATCGCTAGAGTGGCGCCTGGACCCGCGACAGGAGCAGCGCCATGAAGGGCGATCCGCAGATCATCACGCACCTCAACAAGGTGCTCTACAACGAACTCACCGCGATCAACCAGTACTTCCTGCATTACCGGATGTACAAGCACTGGGGCCTGGGCTACCTCGCCGACTACGAGTACCACGAGTCGATCGACGAGATGAAGCACGCCGACCGCCTGATCGAGCGCATCCTCTACCTCGACGGCCTGCCGAACCTGCAGGCGCTGGGCAAGCTGCTCATCGGCGAATCGCCGGAAGAGGCGATCGCCTGCGACCTCAAGCTCGAGCAGGCCGCGGTCGCCGACCTCCGCGATGGCATCGCCTACGCCGAGTCGATCCGCGACTACGTCAGCCGCGACCTGCTGCTGGAGATCCTCGAGGCCGAGGAGGAGCACATCGACTGGCTCGAGACGCAGCTGCAGCTGATCGAGCGGATCGGCATCCAGCTCTACCTGCAGACCAAGGTGAGCGTGGAGGCGGGCGGCACCGGCGAGTGAGCCGGCACCGACGGTCGCTCATGCCAGCTTGAGTTCCTGGCGCAGTTCGGCCTCGGCGCGGCCGAACTCGGTTTCCAGCAGCGACACCAGCGCGACCGGCCGCGACAGGCTCTGGTCGCGCGCGCCCTGCTCGATGCGCTTGGAGATGGCCGACACGGCCATCGCGCCGAGGTTGGCGCTGGCCGACTTCAGCGTGTGCGCCGGCGCCACCAGGGCCGCCTGATCTCCGCGGGCGGCGGCCGTGCGCAGGCGCTCGATGTGCCTGGGCGCGTCCTCGAGGAACACCCGCACCAGCTGCAGGTAACCCGGATCGCCCATGACCTCGCGCAGCTCGACCATGATGTCGCGGTCGACCACCGGCGCGGCGATCGAGGCCACCGCCAGCGCCGTCTGCGCGGTGCCGTCGGTGGTCGTCGCCACCACGCCCTGCTCCGGCTCCGGCCGCGTATCCAGCCAGCGTCCCAGGGTCTCCTCGAGCTGGGCGCGGGTGACCGGCTTGGCGAGATAATCGTCCATGCCTGCGTCCAGGCAGCGCTGGCGGTCGCCGGCCATGGCGTTGGCGGTCATCGCCACGATCGGCAGGCGCTGGCCGCCGCTCTCCATCTCGCGCCAGCGCCGGGTCGCCTCGTACCCGTCGAGGACCGGCATCTGGCAGTCCATGAGCACCAGGTCGTAGCGCTCGGCGCCCATGCGCTGCAGGGCCTGCTCGCCGTTCTCGGCCGCGTCGCAGCTCAGCCCGACCAGGGTCAGCAGGCGCTGCGCCACCATCAGGTTGACGGGGTTGTCCTCCACCAGCAGAACCCTTCCGGCGAGGCGGCTGGGCCGGCCGAGGGGGCCGCGGGGAGGCGCATCGAGGCGGGAGGTATCCACGGATTCGGCCGTTTGCGCGTAGTCGCTCGGATCGGGGGCGAACGCGTCGGTGGTGACCGCCAGCGGCGTCCCTGGCTCGGCACCGTCGCTGCGGCTCTGTGCCGTGATCGCTTCCAGCAGGCTCGCCATCTCCGCGTCAAACTCGCGTGGTGGCCGTGCCGGCAGCTCCTGTTCGAACGGCAGCGCCGGATCCGGCGCGTGCCGTTCCGCGGGCGTCGGGGGCGGTGCCGGCGTGCCGGCGTCCTGGTCCGCGGCGCCGCTGAGGAAGCGCGCGACCTGGGTGCGGATCTCGCCGTCGCTCAGGGTGCGCGACAGCATCAGCGCGCTACTCTGCAGGAGCTCCTGCGGCGGCGCCTCGTCGCCGCGCAGCCACACCACGGCGAGGTTCTCGAACGCAGGCGTGCGCTGCAGGTTGCGATGCAGCGCCAGCGCGGTGTTGCGCATCCCGGCGAGGTCGGCCAGCACCACCTGGTAGCGCCAGCGGGGCCCGCGGCTGACCGCGCTGCGCAGGCGGTCGAGCGCTTCCTGCGTGGTCTCGACATGGGTCGCGGTGACGCCCCAGTTCGGGACCGCCAGGCTGAGGCGGCGCTGCAGGAGCGGATCGCTGGTGATGAGCAGCAGGCGCGATCCCGCAAGCTCGGTGCGCACCACGCCCTCGATGTCTCCGGGCGCCTTGAGCAGGGGCACCTGGAACCAGAACGTGGAGCCGCGGCCGGGCTCCGATTCCACGCCGATGCTGCCGCCCATCATCTCGATGATGCGCTTGCTGATCGCCAGCCCCAGGCCGGTACCGCCATAGAGGCGCGTGGTCGACGCATCGGCCTGGGCGAAGGCCTGGAACAGCTCGGCGACGCGCTCGCGGCGGATGCCGATGCCGGTGTCCCTGACCTCGAAACGCAGTTCGTGCGCCTGCGCCGTCTCGCCCAGGCGGCTGACGCTGACGGTCACGCCGCCGCGGTCGGTGAACTTCACCGCGTTCGACAGCAGGTTGGTGAGCACCTGGCGCAGGCGTACCTGGTCGCCGCGTACCGGCAGGCGCACCGACGGGTCGAGGCGCAGCTCCAGCTTCAGGCCCTTGCCCTCCGCGGTCTTGTGCATCAGCCGCAGGACCGAGTCGAGCAGTTCGCGCAGGTTGAAGCCGGTCGACTCCAGCTCGAGCTTGTTCGCCTCGAGCTTGGAGTAGTCGAGGATGTCGTCGACGATCCGCAGCAGCTGCTGCGCCGAGGTGTAGGCGGTGCGCAGGATTTCCTGCTGGTCCGGCGGCATGCGCGCGTCGAGCAGGAGGTCGAGCATCGGCACGATGCCGTTGAGCGGCGTGCGGATCTCGTGGCTCATCGTCGCCAGGAACTCGCTCTTGGCCATGGTCGCGGCCTCGGCGGCGAGCTTGGCCTCGGTGAGCTCGTGCTCGAGCCGGCGGTGATGCAGGAGCTCGAGCTGCAGCGCGTCCACCTTCGCGCTGCTCTGGCCGGCCTCGGCCACGGCTTCGCCGAGCTGGGTGGCGCGGCGGCGCTGTGCCCGCCACAGGCCGGCGATGGCGGCGATCGCCAGCAACGCCGAGATGAAGGCGATGGCGGACCACGGGCCGCTGAAGCCGGCCAGGTCGAGCGCGCTGAGCACGGCGGCGCCGCCGGCGCCGGCCAGCGCCAGCCAGCGCACCAGCGGCGTCTCGTCCTCGATGCGCCGCGGCGCCCGCCCCGCGCGCTCCTGCGGCGCCACGGCACCCTGCGGATGCTGACCTGTCCCCATCGCCCACCCCCTGCGCGCGGCCGTCCCCGCGGTCGATGCGCCTTAAAGCACTGCCTGCTGGAAATCGAACCCGAGCTCGCGCCCCGGTGCCTGAACGAGATTTCCCTGAAGATAATCGATTCCGCTCATCCAGAGCGCGGCCGCGGCCTGGGCGTCCTCGATCCGGTGCCCGATCACCTTGACCTCGCGCGCGTGCGCCTTCTCGATCAGCGCCCGCAGTTCGTCGCGCACCGCCGCCTCGACCACGGCGCTGGCGAAGCGCGGCGCCAGCTTGACGTAGGCGAGCGGCAACCGCTCCAGCAGGCGTTCGCCGTCGGCGCCCTGGAACTGGCTCAGGCAGAAGCGCACGCCGCGCGCCGCGATGTCGCGGCAGAAGGCCTCGACCTCGTCCAGGTAGGGCAGCACCTCGTCCAGACGCAGTTCCAGGATCAGCGCATCGGCCAGCCCCGGCCGCTCCAGGCGCGCCCCGAGCCACCGGGCCTGGTCCGGCGCCGCGATCGTCAGCGGCGACTGCGACACGAACAGCCGCGGCGGACCGCCGTCGCTGGCCAGCGCGCCGACGGCGTCCAGCGCGTGGTCGACCACCCAGCGGTCGATCGCGGGCATCAGCCCGGAGCGCTCCGCCAGCGGCAGCACCTCCGCCGCCGGGTACACCTTGCCGTCCAGCTCGCGCAGGCGCAGCAGCGCCTGGTACTGGGCGTGGTCGCCGCCGGCGACGGCGACGATCGGCTGGTAGATCAGCTCGAAGCCGCTGCCGTCGATCGCCTCGCGGATGCGCTCGAGCAGGCCGCTCTCGCGGGCCTGCGAAGGATGCTGCGGCGGCGCGAAGGCAACCACGCCGACCGGCGCGGCACGCGCGCTGCGGGCCGCGCGCTCGACCGCCTCGAGCAGGGCGTTGAGGTCGGCGAAGCGGTGCGAGAGGCTGCACACGCCCACGGTCACCCGCGCCCGCAGCCGGGTTCCCTGGAGGTCGATATCGTGGCTGGCGAGCGCCTCGCGCACGCCACGGGCCAGCGTCTCCAGGGCGGCGTCGTCGCCCTCGCGCGCGTAGGCGAGGAAGCTGCCGTCGCCCCAGCGTGCGACCGGCATGTCGCCGAGGCGGCGCGCGATCATCGCGGCCACGCCGTCGGCGACCCGGTCGAGTGCATGCAGGCCGACGCGCTCGCGCAGCTGCGCGGCACCGATCATCTCGATGAACAGCACGCCGCCGCCGGGGGCGTCGGCGGATCCGAAGCCGGTGGCCAGCCCTGCGTCGAGGTGGTCCAGCAGCCAGCGGCGCTCGTGCAGGCCGGTGCGCGGGTCGCGGGCGGGCGCCGGCGCGGTCGTGCGGCGCGCCAGTGCGCGGGCGCGGCGCACCCGCGTATTCACCGCCGCGATCAGGTGCCGCGCCCGCACCGGCTTGGAGAGGAAGTCGTCGCCGCCGGCGTCGATGGCCTCGAACTGCTTGTCGGGGTCTTCCTCGCCCGAGAGGAACACGATCGGCAGGTGCAGGAAGGCTTCGTTCTCGCGGATGCGCGCGGTCAGCGTCATGCCGTCGACGTCGGGCAGGTAGAGGTCCATCAGCACCAGGTCCGGCTGGAAGGCCTCCAGGGCCGGCACCACCTCGTCCGCCTGGTCCACCACCCGGGTCCGCATGCCCGCGCTCTGCAGGATGCCCTCGGCGTAGATCGCCTCGCTGCGGTTGTCCTCGACCACCAGGATCCGCGGCGGCGCGGCGTCGGCCTCCGCGTCGGCGGATCCGTCCGCTGCATCCGTGCCGACGGCGGTCGCCTGCGGGGCCGTCGCCGCGGCGGGCGCGGCCTCGGACGGGAGCGCTGCCGTGGCGCCGGCGCTCTCCTGGGCGGCGAGCATGGACGGTGTCTGGCTTCCGAGCTCCTGGATCAGGGCGGCGAGCTGGCGCTGGCCTTCGGCATCCGGCAGGGTCTGCCGCTCGCGGTGCGTGCCCAGCAGGCTCTCGAGGGCGAGCAGGCGCTGGCTCGCCTGGACCAGGCCGTAGCGTCCGCTGGCGCCGGCCAGGCGCTGGACGTCCTCGTGCAGCAGCGCCAGTCCCGGCGCGTCCCAGCCCTGCTCCCCATAGCGCTGGATGCGCCCGGCGAGCGCCTGGACGCGCTGCGGCAGGTGGCGGAGATAGGCTTGGCGCAACTCCGCGAGTCGGGTCTGCTCCAGTTCTGACATCGATGGATCCTTGGCGGGAGGTCCCTCGGCGGCGGAAGGCGGCACGCGGAGGACGGCAGGGGGGCGGGGCAGTGTCGCATACGCGGGCGGCACCCTCCGCGCATGCGTGGGGCGCGCGGAATGCGCGCTGTGTCCGGGTCTGCGCACCCGCGGCTTGACGCGTTCTGCACGCGGCGGCTAAATCCGGGGGCTCCCCCGCTGCAGTCCCTGTGTCCATGAGCGCACCCGCGCCCGACTCCCACCGCCGCTTCCGGGTGGTGCAGGTGCGCCCGCACGTGCGCCTGCTGGCGATCGTGGCCGCCGTGGTGTGGCTGGCGTCGATCGTGGGCGCGTGGAGCTGGGCCACCCGGCGCGCCGCGCCCGAGCTCTCGCAGGCGCGGGTCGAGGGTGAGCGCGCCGGCGAGGAGGCCGAGGCCCGGCAGGCGGTGATCGAGGAGCTGCGCCAGCGCGTGGCGACGCTCAGGCGCTCCGACGAGATCAGCCGCAGCGCCAACCTCGAGCTGCAGGAGACGCTGGCGCGGCGCGACGAGGAGATCGCCGCGCTGCGCGCCGACGTCGCCTTCTACGAACGTCTGGTGGGCGGCACCGGGCGCCGCGAGGGCCTGAGCGTGCATGCCGTGACCGTCGTGCCGGACGCCGACGGCAGCTGGCGCTACGCCGCCACCCTCACCCAGAACCTCAACCGCGGCGCGGTGACCCGGGGCGGCCTGCGCCTGCAGGTCGAGGGCACCCGCGACGGCAAGCTCGCGACGCTGGCCTGGAGCGACCTCCTGCAGGATCCGCAGGCCGCGCCGCAGCCGTTCGCATTCCGCTACTTCCAGCAGCTCGAGGGCAGTTTCCTGCTGCCCGAGGGCTTCACCCCGCGCCGCGTCGTCGTCCGCCTGCAGGCGGACGGCGCAGGCAGCGTGGAACGCGCCTTCCCCTGGGAGGAGGCGACCCAGACCGAGGGCGACCAGGACGATGTTCGGCGACAACAAGCGCAGTAACCGCGGCAGCGCACCGCAGGTGGATACCCTCATCGGCGCCGGCGTGACCGTGCGCGGCGACATCGCCTTCCGCGGTGGCCTGTACATCGAGGGCCGGGTGTACGGCAGCATCAGCGCCGAGGGCGACGAGGCGGTGCTGACCATCGCCGAGCACGGCTTCGTCGAGGGCGAGGTCAGCGCGCCGGTGGTCGTGGTCAACGGCCAGCTGCGCGGCGACGTGCACGCCTCCGGCCGGGTCGAACTGGCGGCGCAGGCGCGGGTCGAGGGCAACGTCCACTACAAGGTGGTCAGCATGGCCGCCGGCGCCATGCTCTCCGGGCGGCTGATCCACAGCGAGGCGCGGGCGGCGCTGACCGGGCCCGGGATGGCCTCGTCCGCCGACGAAGAGGCTGCCGACGAACGCGCCGCCTCGCCGGCCTGAACCGGTGCAACGCAGCGTCCGCCGGCTTGTCCACGGCCGGCCGAAGGCGTTGAATCGCGGCCACGCCCGCCCCATCTCCAGCGCATGACCACCGAACCCGGCTACCAGCAGCTCGACGCGCCCCTCGTGTTCACCCACCAGGCCGCGGCCAAGGTGCGCGAACTCATCGCGGAGGAGGGCAACGACGCCCTCAACCTGCGCGTCTACATCAGCGGCGGCGGCTGCTCGGGCTTCCAGTACGGCTTCACCTTCGACGAGGAGCGCGCCGAGGACGACCTCGCCGTGGCCACGGACGGCGTGACCCTGCTGGTCGACCCGCTGAGCCTGCAGTACCTGATGGGCGCCGAGGTCGACTACACCGAGAGCCTGACCGGCGCCCAGTTCGTCATCCGCAATCCGAACGCGACGACGACCTGCGGCTGCGGCAGCTCGTTCACCGTGTGAGCGCGGCCGGCGCGCCGTTCGCCTTCGTCGGGCCCGCGCCCGACCGTGCCGATGCGCTGCGCGACGACGCCGCGGCGCTGGCCGCGCTGTGGCCGGCGGCCGGCGTGCTGGTGGTCGACCGCGAGGGCCGCACGCTGGCGCAGGGCGACGCGCCCTGGCTCGCGACCGGCGCCGCGCTGGGCGACGCGCTGCGGGAGGCGGCGAGCTTCCTCGGCCTCGACGGCGACGGGCGCGGCTACTTCGCACTGCCGCTGACGGCGCTGGAGACGGCGGGCCACGTGCCGCCCGGCGACCTCGACCGCATCGACCTGCGCGCGGCCGCGGCCGCCTTCTCCGACCTGCACGTGCGCCTGTTCGCACATGCGCGCGCGCTGCTGCACTGGCAGGCGCGCAAGCGCTTCTGCGGCGTCTGCGGCCACGCGCTGGCCTTCACCCGCGGCGGCCACCAGGGCAACTGCCCGGAATGCGGCAGCACGTGGTATCCGCGCACCGACGCGGCGATCATCGTCGCGGTCACCGACGGCGAGCGCCTGCTGCTGGGGCGCCAGGCGAGCTGGCCCGCCGGCCGCTATTCGGTGCTGGCCGGCTTCGTCGAGCCGGGCGAGTCGCTCGAGGACGCGCTGCGCCGCGAGGTGATGGAGGAGGCCTGCGTCGCCGTCACCGCCTGCCACTACGTCGCCTCGCAGCCGTGGCCGTTCCCGGCCTCGCTGATGGTCGGCTTCCGCGCCGAGGCCGGCCCCGCCGCGCCGGTGTGCGGGATCGAGCTCGAGGACGTGCGCTGGCTGTCGGCGCGCGAGATCCGCGCCGGCGTCGCCGCCGGGACGCTGCAGCTCTCGCCGCCGCTGTCGATCTCGCGCCGGCTGATCGACGACTGGCTCGGGGAACACCCGGACGATCCCAGGGCCTAGAATCGCGGCGCCTTCCGCTGCCGTCGCCGCCCATGCCGAGCGCCCTGCTGGTCATCGTCGCCGTTGTCGCCTTCGCCCGCTTCGCGCCAGGCGGCGCCGCGCTGCGGGACGCGCGCTGGTATCGCGGCTGGGCAGGTTGGCTCGGCGACCGCGTGCAGGCGGAGCGCGGCGAGCGCGCGCTGGCGATGCTGGTCGTCGCGGCGCTGGTGCTGCCGGCGGTGGTCGCGGTCGCGGTGCTCGACGGCCTGCTGGCGCGGGGCTTCTGGGACACCGTCCTGGCCTTCGTCGTCCTCGCCTGGGCCTGGGGCCCGCGCGATCTCGACGAGGATGTCGCCGCGGCGGTGCGGGCGACCGATCCGCCGGCGCGCCACGCCGCGCTGCTGCGCCTGTATCCGCGGGTGACCTCGGTGCCGGGGGCGGGCGTGGATGCGGTGGTGCACGCCGCACTGCTGCGCTGGTTCGGCGTGCTGCTGTGGTTCCTGCTGCTGGGGCCGGCCGGCGCGCTCGGCTACCGGCTGGTCGCGCTGACCGCGGACGCGGACATGCGCGTCCGCCTGCCGGGGGCGGTGGTCGATGCGGCCGCGCTCGTGCTGCGCGTGCTGGACTGGCCGGCGGCGCAGCTGATGACCCTGGCGCTGGCCCTGGCCGGCAATTTCGACGCCGTGGTCGGCGCCTGGCGCGACTGGCACAGCGACGGGCCGGGACTCGACCGCGGCTTCCTCTACGCCGCCGCGCGCGGCTGCGTGCGGGTGGAGCTGGCCGACGCCGAGCGTGACCGCAACGACGCGCTGGTGGTCGAGATCGACGGCGACGCGGGCGCGGCGCCGGGCTTCGCCGCCGGTACCGCCGAACTGCGCGATGCGATGAGCCTGATGTGGCGCGTCCTGCTGCTGTGGCTGGCGTTCGTGGCGCTGATCGTGATCTCCGGCTGGGTGCTGTAGCGCGCCCTCAGGCGTCGTCGCCGCGCAGCGCGCGCACCACGCGCTCCTGCTCCGCGGCCGAGGCCGTGCCCGGCGCCATCGGCGGGCCGGCCTCGACCTCGACCCGCGCGCGGATGCGCCGCGGCAGGCGCGCCCGGCCCAGCGCAGAGTCGCGCCGGCTCCACATGCTCGCCCACAGTCCGCGCAGGGCGACCGGCAGCACCGGCACCGGGTTGCGCGCGAGGATGCGCTCGACGCCCGGGCGGAAGGGCTGGATCGCGCCGTCGCGGGTCAGTCCGCCCTCGGGGAAGATGCCGACCACCTCGCCCGCGTCCAGCGCCTGCGCGATGGCCTCGAAGGCGCGCTCCATCAGCGCCGGATCCTCCCTGGCGCCGGCGATCGGGATGCAGCCGGCGGCCCTGAACACCGGTTTCAGCAGCGGCAGCCGGTAGATCCGGTGGTCCATGACGAAGCGCACCGGGCGCTTGATCGAGCCCATCAGCACCAGCGGGTCCATGAAGCTGACGTGGTTGGCCACCACCAGCGCCGGGCCTTCCTCCGGCAGGGCGTCGAGGCCGCGGCTGCGCACCCGGTAGAGCAGGTTGATCAGCACCCAGCTCAGGAACCGCATCAGGAACTCGGGCACCAGGCTGAAGATGTAGACCGCCACCAGGCCGTTGAGCACCGCGGTCGCCAGCAGCACCTGCGGGATCGTCAGCCCGAGCGCGAATAGCGCCAGCGCCAGCAGCGCGGCGGCGACCATGAACAGCGCGTTGAGGATGTTGTTGGCCGCGATCGTCTGCGACAGCCGCCGCCGCGGCGCGCGCTGCTGGACCAGGGCGTAGAGCGGCACCGTGTAGAGGCCGCCGGACACGCCGATCAGCACCAGGTCCAGGGCGATGCGCAGCCCACCCGGCGCCTGCAGGAAGGCCAGCGCGCCGAGGCCGCTCGCGCCGGTGGCGGCGGGCCGTACGAGGTAGAGGTCGATGCCGAACACGGTCAGCCCGAACGCGCCCAGCGGCACCAGGCCGATCTCGATGCGGCGTCCGGACAGCCGCTCGCACAGCAGCGAGCCGGCGGCGATGCCGATGGAGAACAGCGCCAGCACCAGCGGCGCCACCTGCTCGTTGCCGCCGAGCACGTCGCGCGCGTAGGCCGGCAGCTGGGCGAGGACGATGGCGCCGAAGAACCAGAACCAGCTGATCCCGAGCACCGAGTTCAGCACCGCGCGCTGCCCGCGCAGGACCCGCAGGGTGCGCAGCGTCTGCCGCAGCGGGTTGCGGTCCGGGACGAGGTCGGGATCCACCGCCGGCAGCGACGGGATCGCGCGGCTGGCGAGCCAGCCGGCGACGGCGACCGCCACGCCGCACACCGCGGTCCACGCCGGCCCATGCTGCGCCCGGCCCATGAGCAGGGCGCCGCCGAGGGTGCCGGCGAGGATGGCGAGGAAGGTGCCGCTCTCCACCAGCGCGTTGCCGCCGACGAGTTCGCGCGCCTGCAGCGCCTGCGGCAGGATCGCGTACTTCAGCGGTCCGAACAGCGCGCTCTGGGTGCCCATGCCGAACAGCGCGAGCATCAGCAGCGGCAGGCTGGCGAACAGGAAGCCCGCGCCGGCCAGCAGCATGATCGCGATCTCGGCGAGCTTCAGGTGCCGGATCGCGCGCGCCTTGTCCACCCGTTCCGCCCATTGCCCGGCGCTGGCCGAGAACAGCAGGAAGGGCAGCACGAACAGGCCCGCGGCGAGGTTGGTCCACAGCCCGATCGCGCCGGCGTCGAGGCCGGCGATGCGGTAGGCGATCAGGACCAGCAGCGCGTTGCGGAAGACGTTGTCGTTGAACGCGCCCGCCAGCTGGGTCAGGAAGAACGGCAGGAAGCGGCGCTGCGCCAGCAGCGCGAACTGGGAATCGGCCACGCACGGTCCGGTGTCGGGAACCGCGCGAGCCTAGCAGCGTGCGCAGGGCGCGGTGCTATCGCTTCCTGTGGGAGCGGCTTCGGCCGCGACATGGCGTCCCGTCGGGGCCGGAGCCCCTCCCACGCAGCAGCCGTCGAGGCTGAAGCCGCTCCTGCGAAGCATCGCGTGCCGGTTCAGCGTGCGATCGCGCGCCAGCCGATGTCGGTGCGGTGGAACTCGCCGTCCCAGGCGATGCGTTCGACCAGCGCGTAGGCGTTGCGCTGCGCCTGCGCGATGTCGTTGCCGAGCGCGCAGGCGGTGAGCACGCGGCCGCCTGCGGTCACCACCGCGCCGTCGCGCAGCGCGGTGCCGGCGTGGAAGACCTTGGCGTCGGCCGCGGTCGCCGCATCGAGGCCGCGGATGCGGTCGCCGGTCCGGGGCGTGGCCGGATAGGGCGACGCCGCCAGCACCACGCCGAGCGAGGGACGCGGGTCCCAGTCGGCCTCGACCTCGTGCAGGCGTCCGTCCAGCGCCGCCTCGACCAGGTCGAGCAGGTCCGAACGCAGCCGCAGCATCACCGGCTGCGTCTCGGGGTCGCCGAAGCGCACGTTGAACTCGATCACCCGCGGCGCGCCGCTGCCGTCGATCATCAGGCCGGCGTAGAGGAAGCCGGTGAACGGCGCGCCGTCGGCGGCCATGCCGCGCACCGTCGGCGCGACCACCTCGCGCAGCACGCGCGCATGCACCTCGGGGGTGACCACCGGCGCCGGCGAATAGGCGCCCATGCCGCCGGTGTTGGGACCGGTGTCGCCGTCGCCGACGCGCTTGTGGTCCTGGCTGGTCGCCATCGGCAGCGCGTGGCCGCCGTCGACCATGCAGATGAAGCTCGCCTCCTCGCCCTCGAGGAACTCCTCGACCACGACGCGCGCGCCGGCTTCGCCGAAGGCGTTGCCGGCGAGCATGTCGCGCACCGCATCCTCGGCCTCGGCGAGCGTCGTGGCCACGATCACGCCCTTGCCCGCGGCCAGGCCGTCGGCCTTGACCACGATCGGCGCGCCCTTCGCGCGCACGTAGGCGAGCGCGGGCTCGACCTCGGTGAACACCTCGTAGAACGCGGTCGGGATGCCGTGGCGGGCGAGGAAGTCCTTGGCGAAGGCCTTGCTGCCCTCGAGCTGCGCGGCGGCGGCGGTCGGCCCGAAGATGCGCAGCCCCTCGGCGCGGAAGCGGTCGACGATGCCGGCCACCAGCGGCACCTCCGGCCCGACCACGGTCAGCGCGACCTCCTCGTCGCGCACCAGCGCGAGCAGGGCGTCGATGTCGTCCGCCCCGACCGCCACGTTGCGGCACCCGCGCTCGGTCGCGGTGCCGGCATTGCCCGGCGCGACCAGCACCTCGTCGACGCGCGCGGACTGCGCGAGCTTCCACGCCAGCGCGTGCTCGCGCCCGCCCGAACCGATCACCAGTAGCTTCACGCGCCTGCCTCGTCTGCGAATCGAACGCGCATTCTAGGAGAGCCGGCCGACGCCGTCCCTCAGCGTGCGCGGAAGCGGTGCCGCAACGAGCGGCTGAGCGTCACCGCGAGCGTCACCGCGGTCAGCGGCAGCACGAAATAGAGCATCGTGCCGCTGAAGGCCGGCAGCGCGTCGTGCTGCGTCGCCTGCAGCAGCAGGTAGGCCACGTAGACGACGTAGTAGCCGAGGAACAGCGCGCCTTCCCAGCGCCGGATGCAGTGCCCGGTGAAGAAGATCGGCAGGCAGGCCACGGCGGTGGCGATCATCACCGGCAGGTCGAAATGGACGGTCGCGCGGCCGACCGGCAGGCCGTCCGGGGCGAACGCCGCGGTGAGGCCGAGCACCGCGAGCAGGTTGAGGATGTTGCTGCCGACCACGTTGCCGACGGCGAGGTCGCGCTGGCCGCGCAGCGTCGCGAGCAGCGAGGTCGCGATCTCCGGCAGCGAGGTGCCGACCGCGATCACGGTCAGCCCGATCACCAGCTCGCTCAGGCCCAGCGCCTCGGCGACCGTCACCGCGGCGCCGACCATCCAGCGTGCGCCGAGCACCAGCAGAGCGAGACCGCCGAGGACCAGCAGGCCGTTGCCGATCCAGCCGCGCGGCCCGCGCACGGCCGTCGCTCCGGCGTCGGGCGCGGGGACCGGCGCGTCCTCGCCCGCACGCCGGCTCGCGCGGATCTGCAGGATCACGTACGCGACCGCGGCCAGCGCCAGGACGATGCCCTCGACGCGGCCGATGCGGCCGTTCCAGGCCAGCGCCAGCACCGCCAGCGAGCAGGCGATCATCACCGGCACGTCGAGCCGCACCAGCTGCCGCGAGACCACCAGCGGCGCGACCAGCGCCGACAGGCCCAGGATCAGCAGCACGTTGGTGATGTTGGAGCCGACCACGTTGCCGATGGCCACGTCGACCGAACCGCGCCAGGCCGCATCGAGCCCGACCGCCAGCTCCGGCGCGCTGGTGCCGAAGGCGACCACGGTCAGGCCGATCACCAGCTGCGACAGGCCGGTGGCCGCGGCGAGCCGGGAGGCGCCGCGCACCAGCGCCTCGGCGCCCACGAGCAGGAGGACGAGGCCGGCGATCAGCAGCAGTGCGGTCATGGCGGGTGCGATGGGTGCGGGGACGGCGGAGGATCGCGGCCGGCGCGTGGGCGCCGGGTCGTCGCTGCGGCGTCTAGTGCCGGAAGTGGCGCACGCCGGTGAACACCATCGCCATGCCGGCCTCGTCGGCGGCGGCGATGACTTCGGCATCGCGCATCGAGCCGCCGGGCTGGATCACCGCGGTGATGCCGGCGCGGGCCGCGGCGTCGATGCCGTCGCGGAACGGGAAGAAGGCGTCCGAGGCCATCGCCGAGCCCGGCACCGCGAGCCCGGCCTCCTCGGCCTTGAGTCCGGCGATCCTCGCGCTGATCACGCGGCTCATCTGGCCGGCGCCGACGCCGACGGTGCGGCCGTCGCGGGCGTAGACGATGGCGTTGGACTTCACGAACTTGGCCACGCGCCAGGCGAACAGGAGATCGGCGAGCTCGGCCTCGCTCGGTGCGCGCTGGCTGACGACCCGGAGCTCGTCGCGCCCCACCTCGCGGTTGTCGGCGGTCTGCATCAGCAGCCCGGAGCCGACGCGCTTGACGTCGATCGCGTTGCGGCCGGCGCCGTTCGGGATGCGCAGCACGCGGACGTTGGCCTTCTTCGTGCAGTAGTCGAGCGCCGCGGCCTCGTAGTCGGGGGCGATCAGCACCTCGACGAACTGGCGGTCGAGGATCGCCTTCGCGGTCGCCGCGTCCAGAGTCTTGTTGAAGGCGATGATGCCGCCGAACGCCGAGGTCGCATCGGTGGCGTAGGCGTGCTCGTAGGCGCCGGCGACGTCGTCGGCCTCGGCCACGCCGCAGGGGTTGGCGTGCTTGACGATGACGCAGGCCGGCCGCTCGAACTGGCGCACGCACTCCCAGGCCGCGTCGGCGTCGGCCAGATTGTTGTAGCTGAGCTCCTTGCCCTGCAGCTGGGTGAAGGTCGCGAGCGTGCCGGGCACCGGATACAGGTCGCGGTAGAAGGCGCCGGCCTGGTGGGGGTTCTCGCCGTAGCGCAGGTCCATCAGCTTGACGAAGCGGCCGTTGGCCTGCGCAGGAAACACGGCCTGGCCGGTGAGCGCGGTGTGGGTCTCGTCGAGCTGCGCCGCGGACAGGAAGTCGCTGATCGCGGCGTCGTAGTTCGACACGCGGTTGAAGGCGGCGACCGCGAGCCGGAAGCGGGTGGCGCGCGACAGGCCGCCGTCGGCGGCGAGTTCGGCAAGCGCGGCCTCGTACTGGTCGGCGCCGGTGAGCACGGCGACGTCGTTCCAGTTCTTGGCCGCGGCGCGCAGCATCGCCGGGCCGCCGATGTCGATGTTCTCGATCGCGTCCTCGAGGCTGACGCCCTCCTGCGCCACCGTGGCCTCGAACGGGTAGAGGTTGAGCACCAGCAGGTCGATCCCCTCGATGCCGTGCTCGGCCATCACCGCGTCGTCGGTGCCGCGCCGGCCGAGCAGGCCGCCATGCACCTTCGGGTGCAGGGTCTTGACCCGCCCGTCCATGATCTCGGGGAAGCCGGTGACCTCGCCGACGTCGGTGACCGCCAGGCCGGCCTCGCGCAGCGCCCTGGCGGTGCCGCCGGTCGACAGCAGGACCGCGCCCTGCGCCGCGAGCGCCCGGGCGAGGGCGACGATGCCGGTCTTGTCGGAAACGGAAAGCAGCGCGCGGCGGATGGCGCGACGGTCGGCGGAGGACATGCAGGCGGCCTGGCTGGAGACAGCCGCCGATTATAGCGGGCGCGTCCGCGGCGCCCGGCCGTTGCGCGTCAGCTCAGGCCGTAGTGCTTGAGCTTCTTGCGCAGGGTCGCGCGGTTGAGGCCGAGCACCGCGGCGGCGCGGCTCTGGTTGCCCTCGCAGTGGCGCATCACCTCGGCGAACAGCGGCGCCTCGACCTCGCCCAGCACGACCTCGTGCAGGTCCTCGGCGTCGTGGTCGTGCATGTCGGCCAGGTAGCGCCGCACCGCCTGGGTCACGCAGTCGCGGAGTGCGGCCTGGGGTGCGGGCGCCGAAGACGGGGCGACATCCACGCCGGGCACGGCGCGTTCGAGAGGCAGGGCGGTCACTGGAGGAGCAGGTCCGGTGCAGCGGCGACGGCGGGCGTCGCGGGTGGAGGATCCATGGCCACGGGCCAGGCGGCAGGGGAGTCTAAACCCAAGCTTCGAACGCGTGCCACCGCCGACGGGGCGCCGTTCGTCTAATGGAACTCGAACTCGAAGGCGACCGCGCGCCGGCCCGGATCGACCACCTCCAGCGTCACGCTCGCCGACTGCCCGGGCGCCAGCAGGGCCTGCGCGGGCGCACCGCCGAGGTACTCGCGCGGCATGAACCGGCGCTGGGCGATGGGCTGGCCGTCGAGGTCGGACATCGCCAGTTCCACCTCGGGCCAGGGCTGCGCGAAGCGTGCGCCGTTGCGGAAGCTGGCGGTGATCAGCAGCGCGTCCGGCACCGAGGGATGCGGGCGGATGTCGCGCGCGCTCATGACGAAGGCCTGCGGCGCATGCCATGGCGGCAGGGTGCAGCCGAGCACGCCGCAGAGGCGCTCCAGGGCGGGCCGCCAGGCCGCATCGGTGGCGAGCCGGGCGCGGTCGGCGAGGACGCTCTGCACGGCCAGCACGACGAGCAGCAGCGCCGCCGCCAGCCACCAGCGCCAGCCCGCGGGCGCCCCGCGCACCGGCGTGCGCGCGAAGCGCGGCAGCGCGGCGGGCGGCGCGGCGTCGTCGTGGTGCGGGTCCGGTGCGGTCGGCGTCACGGGCGGCAGGCGGGCGGCAGGGCGTGCGAGTCTAAGCGCGACGCACGCTCAGCGCGGAGGCAGGTTCTCGATCGCGACCGGTTCGATTGCGTCCGCCGGGGCGAAGCCGAGCACGCGGCCGTAGAAGTAGAGCTCGGCCTCGAGCGCGCGGCGGATGTTCTTCGCCTGGCGGAAGCCGTGGCCCTCGCCCGCGAACGGCACGTAGGCCACCGGCAGCCCGCGTCCCCTGACCGCCGCGTACATGGTCTCGGCCTGGTTCGGCGGCACGACCCGGTCCTCCAGGCCCTGGAACAGGATCAGCGGGCTGGTGATGCGCTCGACGTGGCGCACCGGCGAGCGTTCGGCGTACAGCGCCATCGCCGCGGGATCGGCGCGGTCGTAGGGTGCGACCAGGCCGTCGAGGTAGCGCGCCTCGAACTTGTGCGTGTCGCGCGCCAGCGTCTCCAGGTCGCCGATGCCGTAGTGGCTGGCGCCGGCGGCGAACACGCCCGGCCGGAAGGCGAGCGCGGCCAGCGTCGTATAGCCGCCGGCGCTGCCGCCGCGGATCAGCAGGCGCTCGCCGTCGACGTCGCCGCGCGCCACCAGGAAGCGGGCGGCGGCCACCACGTCGTCGACATCGGCCACGCCCCAGCGGCCGTCGAGGCTGCGCCGGTAGGCACGGCCGAAGCCCTGGCTGCCGCGGTAGTTCACGTCGACCACGGCGAAGCCGCGCGTGGTCCAGTACTGCACGCGCGGGTTGAAGGTCGGACTGGTCGAGCCGGTCGGGCCGCCGTGGGTCAGCACCAGCAGCGGCGGACGCTCGCCGTCGGGTCCGCGGAAACGGGCGTTGGTGGGCGCGTAGTGGAAGGCGTGCGCGATCTCGCCGTCGCCGGTGGGGAAGCGGATCGGCTCGGCCACCGCGATATCCCGCGGGTCGACGGCGAGCGTCGAGGAGCGCCGCAGTACCGTGCCTTCGCCGTCGGCCAGGTCCAGGCGCACCACCGCCGGCGCCTGGCCGGGCGCGCCGCCGATGAAGACCGCCTGCCCGCGGGCGGCGCGCAGCCCCTCGATCTCGCGCCAGGGCAGCGCGAACTCGCGCCAAGCGCCGGTGCGCGGATCGAGCACGCCGAGCGCGCTGCCGTCCTCGCGCTGCGCGGTCGCCACGATGCGGCCGTCGTCGAGGATGGCGTAGGTCGACATGCCGAAGGCCCACTGCGCGCGGCCGAACTCCGCCTGCATCGGCAGCAGGGCGGCGTCCTCGCCGGCGCCGGCATCGCGGTAGAGGTTCCACCAGCCGCTGCGGTCGGAGACGTAGACGAGGCTGCCGTCGGGCGCCCACTGCGGCTGGAAGACCGATTCCTCCGGGCCGCCGGCCACGCGGCGGACGGCCTCGAGGCCGCCGTCGGCGCCGAGCCGCGCGCGCCACAGCGTGGTGCCGTCCCAGGGCATCTGCGGCTGGTCCCAGGACAGCCAGGCGAGCTCGCGTCCGTCGGCGCTGAGCGCGGGCGAGGCGAAGAAGTCGTGGCCTTCGGCGAGCACGCGTTCGCCGCCGTCCATCGCCACCGCCACCAGCGCATTGGCCGGCGCCACGCCCTCGCGGCGATGGTCCTCGCGCACCGCGATGAGGCGGGCGTGGCGGGCGTCCCAGGCGCCGTCGGCGTAGCGCAGGCCGTCGTGGCGCGCGACCGGCTCCGGTTGCGCTCCGGGCTGGAGCGGCTGCCGGTAGATGCCCTGGTCGGCGAAGTTGACGAACAGCACCGCGTCGTCGACGACGGTCCAGGCGCCGCCGCCGTATTCGTGCACGCGCGAGCGCACCGAGAATGGCGCCGGGGTGATGTCCTCGGCGCCGTCGCCGCGCGCGCGCACCAGCACCGTGCGCGCGTCGCCGGGGCGCGATTCCAGCCAGAGCACGTCGTCGCCGGCCAGCATCGGCGCGCCCAGCGTGACCGTGCCGGCGACCACCTGTTCGGCCGACAGCGGCGAGCGCCAGCTGCCGTAGGGCGCGACCTGCGGCGCGGCCGTGGCCGGTGCGTCGCTGCGGATCTCAGGCGTGCGCACGGCGCACCCCATGCAGGCGAGCAGGACGAGGAGTGCGGCACGACGCATGCGGGGCCCGGTTCGAAGTCGGCATCGGGCCAGTCTAGCGGTGGCGCCGGCCTCAGGTCCGCCGTGGCCCTGCAGGAGCGGCTTCAGCCGCGACCGGGCCTCATGCGACGCCCGTCGGGGCTGAAGCCCCTCCCACAGAAGGCGGTCGGACGCGACGGGGTGAAGCCGCTCCTGCCGGGGCGCGATCGCTGCCGGCGGCTGCGGCGGGTCAGCGCGGGCGGCGGCGGCCGTCGATGCGGATCCAGTCCTCGCGGCGGGTCACACGCAGGGCGTCGAACCATGGGCCGTAGCGGGCGAGGAGTTCGTCCTCCTGGCCGGCGAGGATGCCCGACAGCGCGAGCGCCCCGCCGTCGGCGCAGCGTTCGGCGAGCTGCGGCGCGAGCGCGTCCAGCGCCGAGGCGAGGATGTTGGCGACCACCACCGGGTAGGTGCGCGCCGGCGCGTCCTCCGGCAGGAAGGCGCGGAGGCGGTCGGCGACGCCGTTGCGCTCGGCGTTGTCGAGGGTGGCGGTGATCGCCTGCGGGTCGTTGTCGATGCCGTCGGCCGCGGCCGCGCCGAGCCTGAGCGCGGCGACGGCGAGGATGCCGGAGCCGCAGCCGAAGTCGAGCACCTCGACGCCCTCGAGCGCGAGGCCGTCCAGCCACTCCAGGCACAGTGCCGTGGTCGGGTGCGTACCCGAGCCGAAGGCTAGCCCCGGGTCCAAGCGCACCACGGCGGCACCGGCCGCGCGCGCCGCCTCCGGCAGCTCGTGGTTCCACGGGACGATGTGGGTGCGGCGGCCGAAGGCGAGCGGCTGGAACTGGTCCAGCCACGCGCGCTCCCAGTCCTGGTCCTCGACCGTGCGCAACGCGGCCCGGGTGAGATCGAGCGCCGGATCGGCGGATGCCAGCGCCGCCAGCAGCACGTCCCCATCGGTGTCGGCGTCGAAGAGCGCGGTCAGCGCCATCTCGCGCCACAGCGGCTGCTCGCCCACGCCCGGTTCGAAGATCGCCTGCTCGTCCGGCGCATCGGCGTGCGCGTCGGCCAGCGTCACCGAGAGCGCGCCGAGATCCTCCAGCGCGGCCTCGAGCCGCGGCTGGGTGGCGTCGGTGCAGGGGAGGGTGAGTTCGAGGAAGGGCATGGGGCGGGACACTCGGGAAGCGGGAGTCGGGAGCGGGAATGGTGAGGTGGCGCGGCACCGGGAGCCATGTCGCGCGGGCGCAAGGGAAGGCCGCAGCCGGCTCGACCGCCTCGGGTCCCGGTGCCCGGGCCGCCTCCACCCAGACCCTCACCCCAGCCCGATCGCCGTCTCCCGGTGCTCCTTCAGGCGCTTCTCGAGGTAGTGGATGTTCATGCCGCCGGCCTGGAAGCCCTGGTCGGCCATGATCCGCTGCTGCAGCGGGATGTTGGTCTTGATGCCGTCGACCACCAGCTCCGACAGGGCCACCCGCATGCGGCAGATCGCGGTCTCGCGATCGGGGCCGTGAACGATGAGCTTGCCGATCATGGAGTCGTAGTTCGGCGGCACGCGATAGCCCTCGTAGACGTGGCTGTCGACGCGCACGCCGGGGCCGCCCGGGGCGTGGAAGTGCCTGATCAGGCCGGGCGAGGGCAGGAAGGTCTCCGGGTCCTCGGCATTGATGCGGCACTCGATGGCGTGGCCGTCGAGGACGATGTCCTCCTGCGCGATCGAGAGCGTCTCGCCGGCGGCGATGCGCAGCTGCTCGCGGACCAGGTCGATGCCGGTGACCATCTCCGTCACCGGGTGCTCGACCTGGATGCGGGTGTTCATCTCGATGAAGTAGAAGCGGCCGTTCTCGTAGAGGAACTCGAACGTGCCCGCGCCGCGGTAGCCGATGCGGATGCAGGCCTCGACGCAGACCGCGCCGATCTCCGCGCGCTGCTCCGGGGTGATGCCCGGCGCCGGCGCTTCCTCGACCACCTTCTGGTGGCGGCGCTGCATCGAGCAGTCGCGCTCGCCGAGGTGGATGGCGTTGCCCTGGCCGTCGGCCAGCACCTGGATCTCCACGTGCCGCGGGTTCTCCAGGAACTTCTCCATGTAGACCATGTCGTTGCCGAACGCGGCCTTGGCCTCGGACTTGGTCGTGGCGATCGCCGAGTGCAGCGAGCCCTCGGCATGCACCACGCGCATGCCGCGGCCGCCGCCGCCGCCGGCGGCCTTGATGATCACCGGGTAGCCGATCTCGCGCGCGATCCGGGCGTTGCTCGCGTCGTCCTCGCCCAGCGGGCCGCCGGAGCCGGGCACGCAGGGCACGCCCGCGGCCTTCATCGCCTTGATCGCCTCGACCTTGTCGCCCATCAGGCGGATGGTCTCGGCCCTGGGCCCGATGAAGACGAAGCCCGACTGCTCCACGCGCTCGGCGAAGTCGGCGTTCTCGGAGAGGAAGCCGTAGCCGGGATGGATGGCCTGCGCGTCGGTGACCTCGGCCGCGGCGATGATCGCCGGCATGTCGAGATAGCTGCGGTTGGACGGTGCCGGCCCGATGCACACCGACTCGTCGGCCATGGCCACGTGCTTGAGGTTGCGGTCGACGGTGGAATGCACCGCGACCGTGCTGATGCCCATCGCATGGCAGGCGCGCAGGATGCGCAGCGCGATTTCGCCGCGATTGGCGATGACGACTTTTTCGAGCATGGCGTTAGGACCTGGAAGGCGGGAATGGGGAAGCGGGAAGCGGGACGGGCGAGGGGTGGCGTGCCGCCGGCGCTACGGCGCACAGCCCGGCAGGTCGCAGCATCGCTGCAGGTCCCTCTTCCCGAGTCCCTCTTCCCGCTTCGCTGGCATCACCCAATGACAAACAGCGGCTGGTCGAACTCCACCGGCTGGCCGGCATCGGCGAGGACGGCGACGACGGTGCCGGCGAGCTCGGACTCGATCGGGTTGAACATCTTCATCGCCTCGATGATGCCGAGGGTGTCGCCGACCTTGACCTGCTGGCCGACCTTCACGAAGGGCGGGGCGTCGGGATTGGGGGAGGCGTAGAAGGTGCCGACCATCGGCGAGCGCACGACCTCGCCCTCGGGCAGCCCGTCGTCGGACTTTGCCGCGGCGGGCGCCGCCGCGGCGCTGGGCGCGGCGGCCGGAGCCGCCGGGGCGCTGGCCGGCGCCGGCGCCGGGGCGACCGGCATGCTGGCGACGACGCCGCCCTTCGGCACGCGCGAGAGGCGGACGGATTCCTCGCCCTCCTTGATCTCGATCTCGGCGAGGTTGGACTCCTCGAGCAGGTCGATGAGCTTCTTGATCTTGCGCAGGTCCATGGGGGCCTCTCGTTCTCTTAAGCCGTGGAAGTGCCGGAGCCGCTGCCGCGGCGGGGGTCGTGTACGGGGCGCGGCGTGCCGCGCCGGTGCGGCGCCGGGCGCCCGCGGGCGGCGACGCTCACCCGGCCACCGCCGGATGGCGCAGCGCCGCGTCCAGCGCGTGGCGGTAGCCGTCGGCGCCGAGGCCGCAGATCACCGCCACGGCGAGGTCGCTGAAGTAGCTGTGGTGGCGAAAGGGCTCGCGCGCATGCGGATTCGACAGGTGCACCTCGATGAAGGGCAGCCGGGTCGCCGCGAGCGCGTCGCGCAGCGCCACCGAGGTGTGGGTGAAGGCGGCCGGGTTGATCACCACGAAGGCGGTGCCGTCGCCGCGTGCGGCCTGCACGCGGTCCACCAGCACGTGCTCGGCGTTCGACTGCAGGCTGTCGAGCGTGTGCCCGGCGGCCTCGACCTGCGCCCGCGCCGCCCGGTCGATCTGCTCCAGCGTGGTGCGCCCGTAGACCGCCGGCTCGCGCTCGCCGAGCAGGTTGAGGTTGGGTCCGTGCAGGAGAAGGATGCGGGCCAAGCGGGCGCCTGGTGGCTGCGGGGGCGCACAGTCTGGAGGCGCGGCGGGCCTGCTGTCCACCAGTTCCTGCCAGTTCAGCGAAATTCGGCGAAGTTAATCGAGCGTTTGAATTCCGGAGTCAGTCCAGTGCGGCGGCCCAGTCCTCGAGTTCGTCGAGGCTGAAGGCGCCGAGCTTGCTGCGCACGATCCGCCCGTCGGCGTCGAGCAGTACCGAGTAGGGCAGCACGCCGCGGGTGTTGCCCAGCCGCACCGAGGCGTCGCCGGGGCCGGCGATCTCCAGCAGCACCGGATAGGCCACCGGCGTCTTCGCCAGGAAGGCGCGGATCGCCTCCGGCTCGTCCAGCGCGATGCCGACCACCTGCACGCCGCCGGCGCGCTGCGCCTGGGCCGCGGCGAAGGCGTCGAGCGCCGGCATCTCGTGCACGCAGGGGGCGCACCAGCTCGCCCAGAAGTTCACCAGCAGCGGCCGCCCGCGCCAGGCGTCGAGGCCGTGCTGCACGCCGGCGAGGTCGGGCAGGCGGATGTCGGGCGCCAGGTCGCCGCGACCGGCGACCTCGACGCCCTCCGGCAGCGGCTGCACCGGCGGCAGCCCGGCGCTGCGCACGAACCACAGGCCGAGGGCCGCGACGACCAGCGCCGCCAGCAGGATCGGCGCCGCGCGCAGGAGCGTCTCGCGGTTCACGGCGGCGGTTCCAGGGCGCCCAGCACTGCGGCCTCGGTGAGCACCGTCGGCAGCACCACGCCCTCGGCCTCGCCGTGGAACACGACGTAGAGCGGAACGCCGACCGCGCCATGCGCCTCGAGGAACGCGGTGATCGCCGGATCGACGTTGGTCCAGTCGCCGCGCATGTAGACCGCGCCGTTCTCCGCCAGCGCCGCACGGAAGGCGTCGGTGTCCAGCACCCGCTTCTCGTTGGCCTTGCAGGTCACGCACCAGTCGGCGGTCATGTCGACGAACACGGTGCGGCCGTCGCGGCGCAGCGTCGCCAGCCGCTCCGGCGCATAGGCCACCGCGCCGTCGGTCGCGGCCGTCGCCGCTGCCGGCGGCAGCGCATGCACCCGCCACAGCGGCCACACCGCGGCCAGCGCGACCACGAAGGCGAAGCCGCGCAGCCATGGCGTGGCGCGGTGGCGCTGGCGCTCGGCCAGCCACAGGCCGAAGGCCAGCAGCAACAGGCCGGTGAGGAGCCAGGCCAGCGCGTCGGCGCCGCGCTGCGAGGTCAGCACCCAGGCCAGCCACGCCGCGGTGGCGTACAGCGGGAAGGCCATCAGCTGCTTCAGCGTGTCCATCCACGCGCCCGGGCGCGGCAGGCGCGCCGCCAGCGCCGGCACGAAGCCGATCAGCAGGAACGGCAGGGCGAGGCCGAGCCCCAGCGCCAGGAACACGCCCATCGCCAGCGCCACCGGCGCGGCGAAGGCGAAGGCCAGGGCCGCGCCCATGAACGGCGCCGTGCACGGGCTGGCCACCACCACCGCGAGGACGCCGGTGAAGAAGTCGCCGGCGCGGCCGCCGCGGCGGGTCAGGGCATCGCCGACGCCGGCCAGGCGCGAGCCGAACACGACCACGCCGGACATCGCCAGGCCCAGCGCGAACATCACATAGGTCAGCGCCGCGACCACCACCGGCTGCTGCAGCTGGAACCCCCAGCCCAGCGCGAGCCCGGCTTCGCGCAGGGCCAGCGCCGCGGCACCCAGCGCGGTGAAGGCGACGAGCACGCCGGCGCTGTACCACAGCGCGTGCGTCCGCGCCTCGGCCGGCGCGCCGCCGCTGCGCGCCAGCGAGATCGCCTTCAGGCTCAGCACCGGCAGCACGCAGGGCATGAGGTTGAGGATCAGCCCGCCGGCCAGCGCGAGCAGCAGTGCCAGCCCTGGGTTCAGCGGGCGCGCCGGCGGCGTCTCGCGCGGCGCGTCCGCGGCCCGCGTCGCCATCGGCGCCTCGCGGCTGGCGGCCACCGCCGCGGCGTCCGCCGCCGGCAGGTCGACCTCGACCCGGCGGGTCATCGGCGGGTAGCAGATGCCGTCGGTCTGGCAGCCCTGGAAGGTCGCCTCCAGGGTCACCGCGCCGGCGTCGCCGGACCCGCGCCGCACCGGCAGCGGCACCTCGACCTGCTCGAAATACACGACCTGGGTGCCGAAGTGCTCGTCCTCGTGCTCGCTGCCGGCCGGCCAGCGCGGCGCGTCGACGCTGCTGCCGTCGGCCGCGTCGACCAGGCGGAACTCGGAGCGGTCGCGATAGAGGTAGTAGCCCGGTGCGGGCGTGAAGCGCAGCAGGAGCGTCGTCGGCGAGCCGGCGATCGCCTCGAAGTCGAACGCCCGCTCCGGCGGCAGCGGCTGGTCGCCCGCGTCGCGGGCGAGCGTGCCCGCCGCGCCGGAGCCGAACAGTGCGCCGATCGCGGCGCGGCCATCGACCGGCGTGCCCTGCGCCGAGGCTTGCGGCAGCGCCACCCGGACGGTGCGGGTATGCGGCGGATAGCAGACGCCGGCATCGGCGCAGCCCTGGTAGCGGATGCGCAGCGTGGCGGTCGCGGCGCCCGCCGTCGCCGCGCCGCGCTGCACGCCTTCGACGCGGTCGCGATAGGTCTCGACCTCGCCGAAGAATTCGTCGGTGTGCCGGTGCCCGGCCGGCAGCTCCAGCTCCGCCGTCGCGGCGAATCCGTCCTCCGCCTGCACGCCCATGCGGTGCCGGTAGAGGTAGTAGCCATCGGCGATGGTCCAGGCGATCTCGACGCGGTCGCGGGTCGGCGCCCTGGCCTCGACTTGAAACGCCTCGTCGATCGGCAGCAGGTCGGCTTCGTCGAAGGCGGCGGCGGGCAGCGCGCACAGCGCCAGCGCGGCCGCGAACAGCACACGCATCATGCGGCGGGCTCGCGCGGGGACCGGGTCTCGTCGCGGATCCAGTCGAGGTAGCCCGCCAGTCCGCGGCCGGCTTCGACCGCGAGCACCTCCGGGAGTTCATAGGGGTGCAGCTCGCGGATGCGCGCGGTCAGGGCGTCGAGGCGGTCGCCCCACGTCTTGATCTGGAGCTGCACCTCGTCGGCCGCCTCCACCGCGCCCTGCCAGCGGTACACCGAACGCAGGCCCGGCACCAGGCTCGCGCAGGCGGCGAGGCGGGCATCGACGGTGTCGCGCGCGATGCGTTCTGCGATGTCGGCGTCCGGGCAGGCGCAGAAGACGAGGAATGCGGTCATGGCAGGCGGATTCGAGCGAACGCGCGAGGCTACCGCGCACGCGCCCGCGGCGCACGCGCCGGGGACGGCGACGCCTGCCGCCCATCCGTCGCCGGGAACTTTTTTCGACCGGCGCCCTTGAAAGCCGCCGGGCGCCCCACAGGTACCGGGCCAGTCGCGAGGGCTTCCGGTTCGGAAATCCGCGCGCGTATCATTGGCACTCATAAGGGTCGAGTGCTAACGCAGCCGGCCCTTTGTCATCTGGATCAACCTGTTAGAACCTGCCGAGGTCAACACCAATGAACCTGAAGCCGCTGTACGACCGCGTCGTCATCAAGCGCATGGAAGAAGAGAAGATGTCCGCGGGCGGCATCGTGATTCCGGACTCCGCCACCGAGAAGCCGATCAAGGGCGAAGTGGTCGCCGTGGGCGAGGGCAAGGTCCTCGACAACGGCCAGACCCGCGCGCCGAAGGTCAAGGCCGGCGACAAGGTCCTGTTCGGCAAGTATTCCGGCACCGAGGTCAAGCTCGACGGCACCGAGTACCTGGTGGTGAAGGAAGACGACATCTTCGCCGTGATCGGCTGAGCGAGCCGCTGGACAGGTCGCGGCGAGCGGGCCCGTGCCCGCGCCTGACGGCCCCCGTCGTTCCGGTCACCGATTCCCCAATCCCGCTTTACTTGCTGAGGTAACAACACAATGGCAGCCAAGGAAATCCGCTTCGGCGAAGACGCACGTGCCCGCATGGTCCGTGGCGTCAACGTCCTCGCCAACGCCGTCAAGGCCACGCTCGGCCCGAAGGGCCGCAACGTCGTGCTCGAGAAGAGCTTCGGCGCCCCGACGATCACCAAGGACGGCGTGTCCGTCGCCAAGGAGATCGAGCTCGCCGACAAGTTCGAGAACATGGGCGCGCAGATGGTCAAGGAAGTCGCTTCCAAGACCTCCGACAACGCCGGTGACGGCACCACCACCGCCACCGTGCTGGCGCAGGCGTTCATCCGCGAGGGCATGAAGGCGGTCGCCGCCGGCATGAACCCGATGGACCTCAAGCGCGGCATCGACAAGGCCGTGCAGGCCGCCGTCGGCGAGCTCAAGAACCTGTCCAAGCCGACCGCCGACGACAAGGCGATCGCCCAGGTCGGCACGATCTCGGCCAACTCCGACGAGTCGATCGGCACCATCATCGCCGACGCGATGAAGAAGGTCGGCAAGGAAGGCGTGATCACCGTCGAGGAAGGCTCGGGCCTGGAGAACGAGCTCGACGTGGTCGAGGGCATGCAGTTCGACCGCGGCTACCTGTCGCCCTACTTCGTCAACAACCAGCAGAGCCAGTCGGCCGACCTGGACGAGCCGTTCATCCTCCTGCACGACAAGAAGATCTCCAACGTGCGCGACCTGCTGCCCGTCCTCGAGGGCGTGGCCAAGGCCGGCAAGCCGCTGCTGATCGTCGCCGAGGAAGTCGAGGGCGAGGCGCTGGCGACCCTGGTGGTCAACACCATCCGCGGCATCGTCAAGGTCTGCGCGGTCAAGGCGCCGGGCTTCGGCGACCGCCGCAAGGCGATGCTGGAGGACATGGCGATCCTCACCGGCGGCACCGTGATCTCCGAGGAAGTCGGCCTGTCGCTCGAGAAGGCGACGATCAACGACCTCGGCCGCGCGAAGAAGGTGCAGGTCTCCAAGGAGAACACCACCATCATCGACGGCGCCGGCGAGACCTCGGGCATCGAGTCGCGCATCAAGCAGATCAAGGCGCAGATCGAGGAGACCTCCTCCGACTACGACCGCGAGAAGCTGCAGGAGCGCGTGGCCAAGCTGGCCGGCGGCGTGGCCGTCATCAAGGTCGGCGCGGCCACCGAAGTCGAGATGAAGGAGAAGAAGGCGCGCGTCGAGGACGCCCTGCACGCGACCCGTGCGGCGGTCGAGGAAGGCGTGGTCCCGGGCGGCGGCGTGGCGCTGATCCGCGCCAAGGCGGCGGTCGAGAACCTCAAGGGCATCAACGAGGACCAGAACCACGGCATCCAGATCGCCCTGCGCGCGATGGAGGCCCCGCTGCGCGAGATCGTGACCAACGCCGGCGAAGAGCCCTCGGTCATCGTCAACAACGTCAAGGGCGGCACCGGCAACTACGGCTACAACGCCGCCAACGGCGAGTACGGCGACATGGTCGAGTTCGGCATCCTGGATCCGACCAAGGTCACCCGCACCGCGCTGCAGAACGCCGCGTCGATCGCCGGTCTGATGATCACGACCGAGGCGATGGTCGGCGAGCTGCCGAAGAAGGACGAGCCGGCGATGCCGGGCGCCGGTGGCATGGGCGGCATGGGCGGCATGGACTTCTGAGATCCGCCCGGCTGCCGCAGCCATGCAGTACCCCAGACCCCGCCGCGAGGCGGGGTCTTTTTTTGCCTGCGCCGCGCATGCGGTCTTGATCTCCGACGGCGCACAGTGGTGCGTCTCCCACATCGAGCCCGTCGTCCCTTGACCCCGCTACGCCCCCGGCTGCGTCGCATCCTCGTCGTGCTCGGCACGATCTGGCTGCTCTACCTCGTCGCCGGCAACCTCTTCCTCAACACCCCGCTCGGACAGCGCACGGTGAACCTGCGCGAGAACCGCTTCCACGCCGAGTGGGCGTGGGCGGCCACGCTGTGGCCCGGGCACATCACCGCGCGCGACATCACCGTCGGCGGCCATGCCCAGCACAACGTGTGGGCGGTGCATGCGCAGTGGGCGCACGGCCAGATCGCGCTGTTGCCGCTGCTGTGGAAGGAGCTCCGCTTCCCCTGGGTCAGCGCCGCGACCGTCGCGGTGGAGGTCGACCGGGTCGATCCGCGCATGCCGTCGACGCCGCCGGACGGCAGCCGGCCGTGGACGCTGCGCTTCGACGAGATCGCCACCGACAGCCTGGCCGGCTTCCGCTACCGCGAGCTGCAGGTGACCGGCGACGGCGCGGCGACCTTCGGCATGGAGAAGGTGCTGCGCGGCGGCACGCTGGAGATCCTGCCCTCGCGCGTGGACATGCAGCGGGTGCGCGTGGCCTGGGACGACATGACCCTGCTCGACGACGCCCGCATCGCGGGCCGCTACGCGGTGGCGCCGGTACGGCGCGAAGCGGCGCAGGGCGCCGACCGGCTGGCCCTGCTCGACGCCGCGCTGCAGCTCCGGGCGCGCACGCCCACCCTGTCGCTGCGCGCCGCCCGCGACGGGCTGCGGATGGACGCCGCGGATGCGCAGGGCGAGGTCGAGGCCGACCTGCGCCTCGAGCAGGGCCTGCTGGTGCCCGGCGGCACGCTCTCCTGGCACGGCCCGGTGCAGACCCGCGTCGACGGCCGGGTGCGCGACGACACGCTGGCCATCGCCGCCGAGGTCGCCGACGAGGGCATCGACGTCGGCGCGCATCTCGGCGCCCCCGGCAACGACGGCGGCCGCCTGGATGCCGAGCTGCGTCTGGCCGGGCGGCGCCTGTTCGCGATGGAGGAGACGCGCTGGATCGACCGCGTCTCCGGCCGGGTCGACATGGACTGGCACTTCGCCTCCCTGGCCTGGCTGTCGGACCTGCTCGCGCGCGGCGACTGGCTGCGGCTCGACGGCGCCGCGCGGCTGATCGCAGCGCTGCGCATCCAGGGCGGCCTGCTCGCCGCGGGCAGCCGGGTCGAGATCCCCGAGGTCGAGGCCACCGCCGGGCTGCTCGACAACCGCATCAGCGGCCGCGCGCGGCTCGAGGGCGAGGTGGTCGAGGGCGACATCGACCGCGACGCGCACGTGGACGCGGTGCTCGAACGCTTCCGCATCGCCGCCGGCGACGCGCCGGACAAGCCCTACCTCGAGGGCCGCGACCTGCACATCGCGCTGCGCGGCGCCGCCGACCTCGGCCGCTTCGCCGACACGCTCGCGGCGCGCGTCGACTTCGAGGGCGCGGAAATCCCCGACCTCACCGCCTACAACCGCTACCTGCCGGCCGACACCCTGCGCTTCACCCGCGGCAGCGGCCATCTCGACGGCGAATTCGAGCTCGACATGCGCGGCGACGTCGGCCAGGGCCGGCTCGCGATCAGCGGATCCGCCGCGGGCCTGGACCTCGCCGGCACGGCATTCCAGGCCGACATCGCGGTCGACAGCCACCTGCAGGGGCTCGACGGCGAGACCCGGCGCTTCTCGCTCGACGGCAGCAGCGTGCGCCTGGACAACGTGGTGCTGGCCGGCGCCGACCCCGACGCGCAGCCGTGGTGGGGTCGGATCGACCTGCCCGAGGCGCGGGTCGACTGGAACCGCCCGCTCACGGTCGAGGGCGACGCGCACCTGGCGATGCGCAACGTCGGCCTGCTGCTGGCGCTGTTCGCCGAGCGCAGCGACTTCCCCGGCTGGGTCGCGTCGATCCTCGATGCCGGCCGCACCGAGGCGACCGGGCAACTGCGCCTGCACGACGACAGCCTGGTCCTGGACGACGTGCACGCCAGCAACGAGCGCTTCGACCTCGACGCACGCGTGCGCATCGACGGCGGCGTATCGCGGGGCGATCTCTACCTGCGCTGGGGCGTGCTCGGCCTCGGGCTGGAGCTCGATGCCGGCGAGCGCGACTTCCACCTGCTGAACGCGCGCGAGTGGTACCAGGGCCGGCCGGAGCTGCTGCCCGACGGCTGAGCCGGGCCGGCGGCTAGCATGCGCTGCTCGACACCCGCAGGGAGCATGCATGCACGCGAACGGGGACTGCGACGTCCTGGTCATCGGTGGCGGCCACAACGGCCTGGTCTGCGCCGCCTATCTCGCCGGCGCAGGGCTGCGCGTGCGCGTGCTGGAGCGGCGCGCGGTGCTCGGCGGCGCCGCGGTGACCGAGGAATTCCATCCGGGTTTCCGCAACTCGAGCTGCAGCTACACCGTCGGCCTGCTGGCGCCGGAGGTCATCGCCGAGCTGCGCCTGCGCGAGCACGGGCTGCGCATCGTCGAGCGGCCATTCGCGAACTTCCTGCCGCTGCCCGACGGGCGCGCGTTCCGGCTCGGCGGCGGCGACGCGCAGGCGCAGGTCGCCGCGTTCTCGCGCCGCGACGCCGGGCGGCTGCCGGACTACTTCGCCATGCTGGAGCGGGTGGTCGAGGTGCTGCGCGTGCTGACGCGCCAGGTGCCGCCCAACGTCTCCGACCGCTTCGTGCTCGCCGACTGGCTGGCCTCGGCGTCGGTGGCGCGGCGGCTGAAGGGGCTGGACATGCGCGGCCGCCGCGACCTCCTCGACCTGCTGACCAAGTCGGCCGGCGAGGTGCTGGACGCCTGGTTCGAGGCCGCGCCGCTGAAGGCCGCGCTCGGCTGGGATGCGGTGGTCGGCCACTTCGCCAGCCCCTACACGCCGGGCTCCGCATACGTGCTGCTGCACCACGTGTTCGGCGAGGTCGACGGCAAACCCGGCGCGTGGGGTCACGCGATCGGCGGGATGGGCGCGGTCAGCGACGCGATCGCGGCGGAGGCGCAGGCGCGCGGCGTCACCTGCGAGACCGGGGTTGACGTGGCCGAGGTGCTGGTCGAGGACGGGCGCGCCTGCGGCGTGCGCACCGCCGACGGGCGCGTCCTGCGCGCGCGCGCCGTGGCCGCGGCGCTCAATCCGAAGCTGCTCTACCAGCGCCTGGTCGCGCCCGCGCACCTGGACCCCGACCTGCGCGCGCGGTTCGACCGCTACCGCTGCGGCTCGGGCACCTTCCGCATGAACGTCGCGCTCGCCGAGCTGCCGGATTTCACCGCCGCCCCCGGCACCGCGCTGCAGCCCCACCACCAGGCCGGCATCCTGATCGGCGACTCGCTGGAGTACTTCGAGCGCGCCTACTTCGACGCCAGGTCGCGCGAGCACAACCCAGGCTGGGCGCGCGCGCCGATCGTCGAGCTGGTCATCGCCTCGGCGCTCGACGACGGCCTCGCACCGCGCGGCGCCCACGTCGCCAGCCTGTTCTGCCAGCACGTGAACCCGACGCTCGCCGAGGGCTGGGATGCGCACCGCGACACCGTCGCCAGGCTGATGATCGACACCGTCGACCGCGTCGCGCCGAACTTCGCGCGCAGCGTGCTCGGCTACCGGGCGCTGTCGCCGCTGGACCTGGAGCGCGAGTACGGCCTGGTCGGCGGCGACATCTTCCACGGCGCGCTCGGCCTCGACCAGCTGTTCTCGGCCCGTCCGGTGCTCGGCCAGGCCGACCACCGCGGGGCGCTGGCGGGACTGTACCTGTGCGGGTCGGGCACGCATCCGGGCGGTGGCGTCACCGGCCTGCCCGGGCGCAACGCCGCGGGGGTGATCCGCCGCGACCTCGGCCGGCGCTGATTCAGCCCGTATTGCACCGCAGCGTGCATTCGCCGTGACGGCGCGCAAGGATGGTCGCGCACCTGACGTGGGGGAGGGAGCCAAGCCCGTACCGGCCGAGCCGGTACGGGCTTTGTTTTGCCCGGATTTCATGCGTCCCCGCGTGACCCGCATTTGGCACGGGTTCACATTGCCCCGGCGCCGGCGCAGCCGCTAGCGTCGACCCGTCGCCCGCTGCGGGCGACGCACTCGCAACCATGTGGAGCGGAGGAGGCATGCGCACGCTGGTGCGCACGTCGGCAGGGGGGCTTCGTTTCCTTGTTCGCCGGGCGCTCGCCGCCCGGCCTCGACGCGGCCGCGCGGCCGCGTCCTCGAAAAGGAGACGTGCACGTGAATCGGGAACAGGGCAGGGTGCGCCGCCAGCTGCTGGCGGCGATGGTCGCGGTCGGCCTCGGCATGCCGCTGGCGCAGGCGGGTACGCCGCATGCCGGCGGCGACATCGGCGGCAAGGCCGGACGCGCATTGACCGCGGGGCTGGCCGACGGCGGCGGCTACGACCGGATCATCGTCAAGTACCGCGACGGTACGCCGGAGCGCGCCAACGCCACCCGTGCCTGGCGCGACGTGCAGGGTGCGGTGGCGCGCGGGCTGGGCGTGGCCGCGGCCTCGGGCGGCGGCGTCAGCGTGCAGCACCTGCGGCGGATGGGCGTCGGCGCCGACGTGATGCGGCTGTCGAGCGATCTCGACGCCGTGCAGATGCGCGCGGTACTGCGCGAGATCGCGCGGCTGCCGGGCGTCGAGTTCGTCGAGCCCGACGTCAGGCACAAGGCGCTCTACGAGCCGAGCGACCCCGACTACGCCAGCCAGCAGTGGCACTACTACGAGCCCACCGGTGGCATCAACCTGCCGCCGGCCTGGGACCGCAGCACCGGCGAGGGCATCACCGTCGCCGTGCTCGACACCGGCATCGTCGAGCACGAGGACCTCGACACCTCGCTGGCCGGGGCGGGCTGGGACTTCATCACCGACAGCGAGGTCTCCGACCGGGCCGACGACTTCCGCGCGCCCGGCGCCTGGGACACCGGCGACTGGTACCTCTACCTCGGCATCATCCCGGTGCCCAGCAGCTGGCACGGCAGCCACGTCGCCGGAACCATCGCCGCGCTCACCGACAACGGCCTCGGCGGCGCCGGCGTCGCCTGGGACGCCGACGTGCTGCCGATGCGCGTGCTCGGTCACGAGGGTGGCTACATCTCCGACATCGCCGACGCCATCTACTGGGCGTCCGGCGCGGGCCCGGTCGACAGCGGCCCGGGCGGCGCCGAGATCCCGGCCAACACCGCGCACAAGGCCGACGTCATCAATCTCAGCCTGGGCGGCAGCGGCGCCTGCGACGGCGTCTACCAGGCCGCCATCGACGCGGCGATCGCACAGAACACGGCGGTGGTGGTGGCCGCCGGCAACGGCAACAACGACGTCGCCAACAACCGCCCGGCCAACTGCGACGGCGTAATCGCGGTGGCGTCCAACAACCGCTACGGCGAGAAGGCCGGCACCTCCAGCTACGGCGCCGGGATCTCGGTCACCGCGCCCGGCGACGGCGTCTGGTCGACGATCAACAGCGGCGAGGAGACCCCGGTCGACGGAGGCGACATCTATGCCGCCTACAGCGGCACCTCGATGGCCACCCCGCACGTGGCGGCGACCATCGCCCTGGTGCAGGCGGCCGTGGTCGCCGCCGGCGGCGACAAGCTCACGCCGGAGGAGGTCAGGGGCGTGCTCGAGGACACCGCGCGCCCGCTGCCGGTGCCGGCGGACGTCGGCATGGGCGCCGGCATCATCAACGCCGAGGCCGCGATCGCGGTGGCGCTCGGCGAGGATCCGCCGCCGCCGCCCGACGTACCGCCGCCGCCGGAGCCGACCCTGCTCGAGAACGGCGTGCCGGTCGAGGGTCTCGCCGCCGGCAACGGCGAGAAGCTGCGCTTCCGCATCGAGGTTCCGGCCGACGCGACCACGCTGACCGTCGAGATCAGCGGCGGCAGCGGCGATGCCGACGTCTACGTGCGCCAGGGCGAGCCGCCGACCTCCTCGACCTACGACTGCAGGCCCTGGGAGACCGGCAACGACGAGGTCTGCACCTTCGAGTCGCCGGAGCCGGGCACCTGGTACGTCAACGTGGAGGCCTACGAGGCGTTCGAGGGCGTGACGCTCGTCGCGACCCACGACGGCAGCGGCGACGGCGAGGAACCGCCGCCGGACGAGGACGCCACGCCGGTCGAGAACGGCGAGATGCTCACCGACCTCGCCGGTGCGGCGGGCGACGAGCTGCTGTACGCGATCGAGGTGCCGGAGGGCGCGCGCAACCTGCGCATCCTGACCCTCGGCGGGACCGGCGACGTATCGCTCTATGCCAGCCTCGGCGAGCCGCCGACCGCCGCCGACCACGACGCCTCCTCGACCCGTCCCGGCAACAACGAGACGGTCTCGGTGCGGGCGCCGGAGGCCGGCACCTGGTACGTGCGCGTCATCGGCGAGAGCGCCTTCGACCGCGTGCGGATGCGGGCGAGCTATCAGGAGTAGCCGTTCGCCGCATCGCCCGGAGACGCCCCGCGCCGCGGGGCGTCTTCGTGTCTGCGACCGGACGCCGTGCGACATGGAGCGGCGCGTCCTCCGGCCGCGGCGCGCGCGGAAGTCGCATGCGAGACTGCCGCGATGACCGACGATCCCATCGACGCACTCGTCGTCCGGCGTCTGCAGGCGCTGGCCGAGGCGGGCATCGACATCCCCGCCGCGCGCCGCGAGGCCTTCGCCGCGCTGGCGCTGGCCAGCGACTTCGCCATCGACACCCTGGTGCGCCAGCCCGCGCTGGCCGGGCGCCTCGACGACCCGGCCGCGCCGCCGCCCGCGCTCGCGCTGGAGAACGAGGCCGACTGGCAGCGCCGGCTGCGGCGCTGGCGGGCGGCCGAGTCGACGCGCCTGATCTGGCGCGACGTGCAGGGGCTCGACGACGTCGAGGCCACCTTGGCCGGCTGCACGCGGCTGGCCGAACAGGCCCTGGCCGCGGCGCTGGAGGCGACCGAGCGCCGGCTGGCCGTGCGCCACGGCACCCTGCGCACGCGCGAGGGCGCGCCGCAGCGGCTGGTGGTGTTCGGACTCGGGAAGCTCGGCGGCGGCGAGCTCAACTTCTCCTCCGACGTCGACCTGGTGCTGGCGTATCCCGAGCCCGGTGAGACGGACGGGCCGACGCCGCTCACCGACGAGGCCTATGCCACGCGGGTGGCGCGCGGCCTGGTGGCGCTGCTCGACGAGATCACCGCCGACGGCTTCGTGCACCGCGTCGACCTGCGCCTGCGTCCCTACGGCAACGCCGGGCGGCTGGCGCTGTCGTTCGCGGCGATGGAGCACTACTTCCAGCGCGAGGGCCGCGACTGGGAGCGCTACGCCTGGATCAAGGCGCGCCCGGTGGCGGGCGACGTCGACGCGGGCGAGGACCTGCTCGCGCGGCTGCGGCCCTTCGTCTACCGCCGCTATCTCGACTTCGGTGCGCTGGAAGGCCTGCGCGAGATGAAGGCGATGATCGCCGGCGAGGTCGCGCGCCGCGAGCTGCACGACGACGTCAAGCGCGGCTCCGGCGGCATCCGCGAGATCGAGTTCCTCGCCCAGGCCCTGCAGCTGGTTCGCGGCGGCCAGGAGCCGGCCCTGCGCGAGCGCCGGCTGCTGCCCGCGCTCGCGGCGCTGGCGGAGGCGGGTCACCTGGAGGCGGCCGTGGCCGCGCGCCTGGGCGAGGCCTACCGCTTCCTGCGGCGCCTGGAGAACCGGCTGCAGATGGTGGGCGACATGCAGACCCACGAGCTGCCGCTCGATGCGCAGGCGCGCCTGCGCCTGGCGCGCGGGCTGGGCCACGCCGACTGGGCGGCGCTGTGGCGCGGGCTGGACGCCCACCGGGCGCTGGTCGCGCGCGAGTTCGGACGGCTGCTCGCCGCGCGCAGGCGTCCGCAGCCGGGCGTCGCCCTGCGCGGCTACTGGGAGGCGCTGCCGGACGCCGGCGATGCGCAGGTGCTGGTCGACGCCGGCTTCGTCGACGCGCCGGTCGCCGACCGCGCGCTGCGCAACTTCGTCCGCCAGCCCGCGCTGCGCGGGCTGAGCAAGCGCGGACGCATGCGGATGGACGTAGTGATGCCGGCGCTGCTGCAGGCGGCGGCCGAGGGCGATGCGCCCGACGCCGCGCTGCCGCGCCTGCTCGCCCTGGTGTCGGCGGTCGCGCGTCGCAGCAGCTATCTCGCCCTGCTGCAGGAACAGCCTGCCGCGCTGGCGCGGCTGGTCGACGTCGCCACACGCAGCGCACTCCTGTCCGAGCGCCTGGCCGAGCATCCCCTGCTGATGGACGAACTGCTCGACCTGCGCGCGGCCGGCCCGCTGCCGACGCCGGAGGAGATCCACGCGCAGTGGGAGCGTCGCTGCGCGCACCTGGACATGGACGACACCGAACAGGTGCTGCAGGCCGTGAACGAGCAGCGCCAGGGCGTGGCCTTCCGCATCGCGCTCGCCCTGCTGACCGGCCGCCAGGACGCGCTCGCCGCCTCGCTGCAGCTCGCCGAACTCGCGCAGTGGGCGCTGGGCGTGATCGTGCCGCTGGCCGAGCGCGAGGTGTCGGCCGCGCACGGCGGCATCGCCGGCAGCGGCCTCGCCGTGCTCGGCTACGGCAGCTTCGGCGGGCGCGAACTGGGCTTCGGCTCGGACCTCGACCTGGTCTTCCTCTACGACGCGCCGGCGGACGCGGTCTCCGACGGCGCGCGCTGCGTGGACGCCGCGCGCTGGTACGGGCGCCTGGCGCAGAAGATCGTGCGCATGCTCGGCACGCCGACCGCCGCGGGGCGGCTGTACGAGGTCGACGTGCGCCTGCGCCCGGACGGCGCGCAGGGGATGCTGGTGTCCTCGGTGGCGAGTTTCGCCGCCTATCAGCGCGAACGCGCCTGGACCTGGGAACGCCAGGCGCTGGTGCGGGCGCGGCCGGTGGCCGGCGACGCGGCCGTCGGTGCGGCCTTCGAGCAGGTGCGCGCGGCGACCCTGGCGCAGGCGCGCGATGCCGTGGCGCTGCGCGAGGACGTGGTGCGGATGCGGGTGCGCATGCGTGCCGAGCTCGACCGTTCGCGCGGCACGCGCTTCGACCTCAAGCAGGGCGAAGGCGGGCTGGCCGACCTCGAATTCCTGCTGCAGGCGCTGGTGCTGGACGCGGCGCACGCCGATCCCGGGCTGCTGTCCGCGCGCGACTCGCACGGCCTGCTGCAGGCGGCCGGCGCCGCGGGCGTGCTCGAGGCCGGGCAGGTCCGCGCCCTGTTCGAGGCGCACGCCGGACTGCTCGCACGCAGCCTCGCCTGCACCCTCGACGCGCGTCCACGCGTGGTGGCGCTGGACGACACCGTCGAGGGCTGGCGCAGCGCCGTGCGCACCGCCTGCCGCGCCGCCGGGCTGGATTTCAGCGTCACCGCCGAGCGCGCGCCGCGGGCGGTCGCGGTCGATCCGGACGCGCCGCTCTAGGCCGTGCCGGCCTGCGGCGTGGCGGGGAAGGCTGCATGGCGCGGGGCGCAGGGCCGGGACGAGCGTGTCCTGTAGACGGCTTCAGCCGCGACCGGCACGTTATGACCGGCAGCCCCGGTCGCGGCTGAAGCCCCTCCCACAGGGCGCACGGGCCTGCGGAGGCACCGGTCGCGGCTGAAGCCGCTCCTACAGCGGGCGATGCGCGCGACCGGCCGGTGCTCCAGGCCCCATCGCTCAGCCGGCCTCCGGGGCGGGATCGACGCGGCCGCTCCAGTCCCCGCCCACCGCCTGCACCAGGGCGACGGCGGTGGTCTGGCGGTCGCGCATGGCCTGGGCGAGGGTGCGGCGGGCGGACAGCGCGTCGGCCTGCGCGGTGACCACGTCGGTGTAGGCGACCTGGCCGGCGCGGTAGCGGTTGAGCATGATCCGCTCCGCCTCGTCGGCGGCCTCGGACTGCGCGGCGAGCAGCTCCGCGCGCCGCTCCAGTGCACGCGCCGCGGCGAGGTTGTCCTCGACCTCCTGGAACGCGCCCAGCAGCGTCTGCCGGTAGTCGGCGACGGTTCCCTCGTAGCTCGCGCGCGCGCTCTCCACCTGTGCGCTGCGGGCGCCGCCGTCGAACACGGTCTGGGCCAGGCCCAGCGCCAGGCTCCAGGTGTTGACCGCGGCGTCGACCAGCTCGCCGACGGTGTCGGCGGTGGAGGTGCCGCGCCCGGTGAGGGTGAGGCTCGGGAACCAGTCCGCCTGCGCGACTCCGATGGACGCGTTGGCCGAGCGCATCCGCCACTGTGCCGCGGCGACGTCGGGGCGGCGCCGCAGCAGGTCGGAGGGCAGGCCCAGGGGCAGCGCCGGTACCGCCGGATCCCAGGGCGCCGACGTCACCTCGAAGCGCGCCGGCGCCTCGCCGACCAGCACCGCGATCGCATGCGCGAGCTGGGCGCGCTGCTGCAGCAGGCTCTCGCGCTCGGCCTGCGCCGAACGCAGCGTGCTCTCGGCCTGCAGTACGTCGCTGCGGACCACGATTCCGGCCTCGTAGCGGTTGCGGGTGATCTCCAGCGCGCGTTCGTAGCCCTCGATCGTGGCCTCGAGCAGCTCGATCTCGGCGTCGGCCTCGCGCAGCTGGAAATAGGCGGTGGCGAGTTCGCCGCGGGCGGACAGGCGGGCGGCGGCGAGATCGGCGGCGCTGGCGGCGGCATCCGCACGCGCCGCCTCGACGCTGCGGCGCACCCGGCCCCAGACGTCGACCTCCCAGCTCGCGCCGACGCTGAGGTCGACCTGGCGGCTGTTGCTGCCGCGGATCACGCCGGAATCGCCGACCGTGCTCGCGTCGCCGCCGCTGCGGCTGGCGCCGAGATCCGCGCTGACGGTCGGAAACCACGCCGCGCGCTGCCCGCGCACCAGCGCCCGGGCCTGGCGATAGCTGGCCTCGGCGGCGGCGATGGACTGGTTGGAGAGGTCGACGCGCTCGATCAGGGCGTCGAGCACCGGGTCGTTCCAGGCTTCCCACCAGGGGCCGTCGCCGACCTGCGGCAGGCCGGCCGGGACGGCTTCTCCCCAGGCCACCGGCACCGGGGCATCCGGGCGCACATAGTCGGGGCCGACGGCGCAGCCGCCGGCGCAGGCGAGCACGCAGGCCAGCGCCAGGCGGAGCGGGCGCGAGGACATCGGGACGGACAGGGTCGGACGGTCAGGCATGCACGGGATCCTCGCTGCCCGGCGGCGCGTGCAGGCTGCCGGGGATCGGGCGCCGGCGCGCGCCGCCGAGGCGCTCCAGGGTCAGGTAGACGACCGGCGTGGTGAGCAGGGTCAGGAGCTGGCTGGCGGCAAGGCCGCCGATGATCGCGACGCCCAGGGGGCGCCGCAGTTCGGCGCCGTCGCCGGTGCCCAGCACCAGCGGCAGCGCACCGAGCGCGGCGGCCAGCGTGGTCATCAGGATCGGCCGGAAGCGCATCAGGCAGGCCTCGTGGATCGCATCGCGCGGGCCCAGCCCGCGATTGCGCTCGGCGTCGATGGCGAAGTCGATGATCAGGATCGCGTTCTTCTTGACGATGCCGATCAGCAGGAACAGGCCGATCAGCGCGATCAGCGAGAACTCCATGCCGAACAGCATCAGCGCCAGGGTCGCGCCGATGCCGGCCGAGGGCAGGGTGGAGAGCACGGTGAGCGGGTGCAGGGTGCTCTCGTAGAGGATGCCGAGCACGATGTAGATCGCCACGATCGCCGCGGCGATCAGCAGCGGCTGCTGCGACAGCGACGACTGGTAGCTCGCCGCGGTGCCGGCGAAGCTGCCGCGCACGTTGATCGGCATGCCGATGTCGGCCTCGGCCTGGGCGATCGCCGCCTGGGCGTCGCTGAGCGAGGCGCCCTCGGCGAGGCTGAAGGAGATGGTGGTCGCCAGCTCCACGCCCTGGTGGTTGACCGAGGTCGGCGTGGCGCGCTCGGAGAAGGTCGCGAAGCTCGACAGCGGCACCATGGTGCGGCCGCTGTCGGCGAGCGCGCTGCCGGTCGCGGCGTCGCGCAGGATGCTCTGGCTGCCGGTGGTGGCGCCGCTGCCGGCCACCAGCGGCGAGGCGGAGTCGGACGAAGACGCCGCCGCCGCGCTGCTGACGGCGGGATCGGGCGTGCTGCCGGCAGCCGCCGCCTGGGTGGCGCCGGTGGCGACCGGCACGTAGACGTGGGCGAGGTCGGACGGGCTCTGCGCCAGCTCCGGCACGACCTCCATCACCACCCGGTACTGGTTGATGTCCTCGTAGATCGTGGACACCTGCCGCTGGCCGAAGCCGTTGTAGAGGATGTTGTCGACGGTGCGCGCGCTCACGCCGAGGCGCGCGGCGGTGTCGCGGTCGATCTCGACAAAGGTCTCCGAGCCGTTCTGCTGCTGGTCGGTGTCGACGTCGACCAGCACCGGCTGGCCCTTCAGCGCCTCGGCCAGGCGCGTGGCCCAGGTGCGCAGGTCGTCGGCGTCGTCGCTCTGCAGGGTGTACTGGTAGCTGCCGCTGCCCTGCCGGCCGCCGACGCGCAGGTCCTGGGCCGGGAACAGGAACAGGCTCGCGCCTTCGACCTGCGCGATCTGCGGGCGCAGGCGGGCGATCACCGTCCAGGCGTCGGCGTCGCGCTCGCCGCGCGGTTTCAGCGTGGTGAACAGGAACCCGCCGCCGGCGCGGCCGCCGGTGAAGGCGACGACGTTGTCGACCGCCGGATCCGCGCGGATGATGTCGACGTAGCGCTTGAGCTTGGCCTGGGCGCTCTCGAACGACACGCTCTCGTCCATGCGCAGGCCGCCCATCATCCGGCCGCTGTCCTGCTCGGGGAAGAAGCCCTTGGGCATCGCCGCGAGCAGGAAGACGTTGAGCACCACCACCGCCAGCAGCGAGAACAGCATCAGCCCGCCGTGGGCCAGCGCCCAGTCCAGGCTGCGCGCGTAGCCGCGCAGCAGCCCGGCCTGGCCGCGCTCCAGCCAGCGCGCGATGCGTCCGGGCCTGCGCCGCGGTTCCTGGCGCAGCAGCCAGGCGCTCATCATCGGCGTGGTGGTCAGCGAGACCACCAGCGAGATCAGCACCGCGATCGCCAGCGTCGCCGAGAATTCGAAGAACAGCCGCCCGACCAGCCCGCCCATCAGCAGCAGCGGGATGAACACGGCGACCAGCGACAGGCTGATCGACAGCACCGTGAAGCCGACCTCGCGCGCGCCCAGCAGGGTCGCCTCCAGCCGCCCCTTGCCCGCCTCCATGTGCCGGGCGATGTTCTCCAGCACCACGATGCCGTCGTCGACGACGAAGCCGGTCGCCACCACCAGCGCCATCAGCGACAGGTTGTTGAGGCTGAAGCCGAACAGGTACATGGCGCCGAAGGTGCCGAGGATCGACACCACCGTCGCCACCGCCGGGATGAAGGTCGCCCGCGCGCTGCGCAGGAACAGGCTCACCACCAGCACCACCAGCAGGATCGACACCAGCAGGGTGAATTCGATCTCGTGCAGCGAGGCGCGGATGGAGTCGGTGCTGTCGGAGGCGATGACCAGCTCGACGCCGGCCGGCAGGCGCTCGGCCAGCCCCGGCACCAGCGCGCGGATCGCGTCCACCGTCTCGACGATGTTGGCGCCGGGCTCGCGGGTGATGCGCACGATCACCGCCGGCTGGCCGTTGTAGAGGCCGACGACCTGCTCGTTCTCGACCCCGTCGCGCACCGTGGCCACGTCGCCCAGCCGCACCGGCGCGCCGTTGCGCCAGGCCACGACCAGGCGCCGGTAGCCCTCGACGTCGCGTCCGACCTGGCTGGTCAGGATCTGCCAGCGCAGCGCGTCGCCGTCGATCGCGCCCTTGGGCCGGTTGGCGTTGGCCGCCTGCAGCGCGGCGCGCACGTCCTCCAGGCTGACGCCGTTGCGGGCCAGCGCCAGCGGCTGGATCTCGACCCGGATCGCCGGCAGCGAGGCGCCGCCGAGCTCGACCTCGCCGACGCCGTCCACCGACGACAGCGCCTGCTGCAGGACCGTCGCCGCGGCGTCGTAGATCTGCCCGGGCGTGCTGGTCTGCGAGGTCAGCGCCAGGATCATGATCGGCGCGTCGGCCGGGTTCATCTTGCTGTAGCCGGGCGGGCTGGTCAGCGTCGCCGGCAGGTCCGCCTGCGCGGCGTTGATCGCCGCCTGCACCTCGCGCGCGGCGCCGTCGATGTCGCGGTCGAGCGCGAACTGCAGGGTGATGCGGGTCGAACCGGTGGAGCTCGACGAGGTCATCTCCTCGACCCCGGGGATCACCCCGAGCCGGCGCTCCAGCGGCGTGGCGACGCTGCTGGCCATGGTCTCCGGGCTGGCGCCGGGGAGCTGGGCCTGCACCGAGATCGTCGGGAAGTCGACCTGCGGCAGCGGCGCCACCGGCAGGCCGAAGAAGGCCGCGGCGCCGGCCAGCGCCAGGCCGACCGTCAGCAGCACCGTGCCGACCGGGCGGCGCACGAAGGGCGCGGAGATGTTCACGCCTGCGCGTCCCCGCGCAGCGTGTCGGCCTCACCGGGGCGCGGCAGGCGCCGGCGCCAGCGCGCGCCGAGGCGGTCGAACCACAGGTAGACCACCGGCGTGGTGAACAGGGTCAGCAGCTGGCTCACGATCAGGCCGCCGAAGATCGAGATGCCGAGCGGGCGCCTGAGCTCTGCGCCCTCGCCGGTGCCCAGCATCAGCGGGACCGCCGCGAACAGCGCCGCGAAGGTCGTCATCAGGATCGGCCGGAAGCGCAGCAGCGCCGCCTGGTGGATGGCGTCGCGCGGCGCCATGCCCTGCACCCGTTCGGCGTCGAGGGCGAAGTCGATCATCATGATCGCGTTCTTCTTGACGATGCCGATCAGGAGGATGATGCCGATGATCCCGATCACGCCGAGTTCGTTGCCGCCGAGCATCAGCGCGGCCAGCGCGCCGATGCCGGCCGAGGGCAGGGTGGAGAGGATCGTCAGCGGGTGCACGAAGCTCTCGTAGAGCACGCCCAGCACGATGTAGACGCAGACCAGGGCGCCGACGATCAGCCACGCGGTGCTGCCGAGCGAGCTCTCGAAGGCGCTGGCCGCGCCGAGGAAGGTCAGGCCGAGACCGGCGGGGAAGTCGATGTCCGCGGCCGCGGCGCGGATGTCGGCGACCGCATCGCCGAGCGCCACGCCGGGCGCGACGTCGAAGCCCAGCGTCGCCGCCGGGAACTGCGCCACGCGCGTGACCTGCAGCGGCGCGCGGTGCTCGCGGACCGTGGCCACCGCCGACAGCGGCGTCGAGGCGCCGGAGCCGGTGCGCAGCTGCAGGGTGTCGAGCGCCTGGCGGCTCCCGGTGAGGTCGGGGCTGGCCTCGAGGATCACCCGGTACTGGTTGGTCTGGGTGAAGATGGTCGAGACGATGCGCTGGCCGAAGGCGCTGTAGAGCGCCTCGTCGATCGCCAGCGCGGTGATGCCGAGCCGTGCGGCGGTGTCGCGGTCGATGTCTACGTAGACCGCAGGGCCTTCGTTGCCGGCGCGGGTGGTGACGTTGCGCAGGGAGCCGACCTCGCCCAGCCGCGCGGCCAGCGCCCGGGTCCAGGCATCGACCTCCTGCGAGTCCGCGCCCTCGACCGAGACGCGGTACTGGGTCGGGCCGGTCTCGGCATCGATGGCGAGGTCCTGCACCGGCTGCAGGAACAGTTCGACCCCGGCCACGTCCTCCGCGCGTTCGCGCAGGCGTGCCTGGACGTCGTCCAGGTCGCCGCGGTCGGCGGCCAGGTTGATGGTCAGCCCGCCGGCGGACAGAAGCGCGCTGCCGGCGGCGTCGACGCCGACGCTGGAGGCGATGGATGCGACGTCGGGATCGGCCAGCAGCGCATCGACCAGCGCCCCCTGCAGCCGCGCCATGCGCGCGTAGGAAACGCCCTGCTCGGCCTGGACCACGCCGCGGAGCTGGCCGGTGTCCTGGGTCGGGAACAGCCCCTTGGGGATCCAGGCGTACATCGCCAGGGTCAGCACGATGGTGCCGAGCGTCGCCGCCAGGGTCAGGGTCTGGTGCGCGAGCACCCAGCCCAGGCCGCGGTCGTAGCGGGCGACGACCCTGTCGAAGAAGGCCTGCGTGCGCGCGCCGAAGCGCTGCGCCAGGGACGGCCGCCGCGGTTCCGCGTCGTGTGCGTCGCCGTGGCGCAGCCAGCGCGCGGCGAGCATCGGCACGATGGTGAGCGAGACCACCGCCGAGATCAGGATGGTGATCGCCAGGGTCACCGCGAACTCGCGGAACAGCCGGCCGACGACGTCGCCCATGAACAGCAGCGGGATCAGCACCGCGACCAGGGAGATGGTCAGCGAGATGATGGTGAAGCCGATCTCCTTCGCGCCCTTGACCGCGGCGGCGAACGGCGGCTGGCCCATCTCGCGGTGGCGTTCGATGTTCTCGATCATCACGATCGCGTCGTCGACGACGAAGCCGGTCGCGATGGTCAGCGCCATCAGGCTCAGGTTGTTGAGGCTGAAGCCGGCCAGGTACATCACCGCGAAGCTGCCGACGATCGACACCGGCACCGCGATGCTGGCGATGAGCGTGGCCCGCGCGTCGTGCAGGAACACGTAGATCACCAGCACGACCAGGACCACCGCCAGCACCAGCTCCATCTCGACGTCGTGCACCGCGGCGCGGATGCCGCCGGTGCGGTCGGCGAGCACGCGCAGCTCGAGCGCGCCCGGCAGCGAGGCCTCGAGATCGGGCAGCTGCGCGCGGATGCGGTCGACGGTGTCGATCACGTTGGCGCCGGGCTGGCGGCGCACGTCGAGGAGGATCGCCGGGGTGCGGTCGGCCCAGGCGCCGAGCTGCACGTTCTCCGCGCCCTCGACCACGGTCGCCACGTCCTCCAGCCGCACGGCGGCGCCGCCGGCGAAGGTCACGATCAGCCGGCGGTAGTCCTCCACCGTCAGCAGCTGGTCGTTGGCGTTGATCGCGAAGGTCTTCTCGGCGCCGTTGAGCGTGCCCTTGGCGCCGTTGGCGTTGGCGGCGTCGATGGTCGAGAGCACGTCGTCCAGGGTCAGCCCGAACGAGGCCAGCGCGCGGGTGTCGGCCTGCACGCGCATCGCCGGCTTCTGCCCGCCGGCGAGGCTGACCTGGCCGACGCCCGAGACCTGCGAGATCTTCTGCGCCAGGCGGGTATCGACGAGGTTGCGGACCTCGGTCAGCGGCAGCACGTCGGAGGTGACCGCGAGCGTCAGCACCGGCGCGTCGGCCGGATTGACCTTGGCGTAGACCGGCGGCGCCGGCAGGTCGGTCGGCAGCAGGCTGGTGGCGCCGTTGATCGCCGCCTGGACCTCCTGCTCGGCGTTGTCGAGCTCTTCGTCGAGCCCGAACTGCAGGGTGATCACCGAGGCGCCGGCGCCGCTCACCGAACTCATGCGCAGCAGGCCCGACATCTCGCCGAGCTCGCCCTCGAGCGGCGCGGTCACCGTCGCGCTCATCACCTCGGCGCTGGCGCCGGGATAGCTGGTGGTGACCTGGATGGTCGGGTAGTCGACCTCGGGCAGCGCCGACAGCGGCAGGAAGCGGAAGCCGAGCGCGCCGACGATGAGGATCGCCGCCATCAGCAGCGAGGTCGCCACCGGGCGGTGGATGAAGGGTGCGGAGGGATTCATGGCGTCTCGGGCGGCGCGGGGCAGGGGCGGGCGCGGCGCGGCATCAGCCGCGCGGGCCGCCTCCCGGCGGACGGCCGCGGCGGCGCTGCGGAGATTCGTCGCCGGCGGGCGCAGCCATCGGCGGCACCTGGCCGGCGCGCATCACCATGGCGCCGTCGACCAGCCGGTCGCCGCCCTCGGTCACCACCTCGGTGCCGGCGGCGAGCCCCTCGGCGACCACCACGCGGCTGTCGTCGGAGACGCCGGCGACGACCGGCGTCAGGGTCACCGTGCTGTCGGCGTTGACCACGTAGACGAAGGCGCCGTCGTCGTTCTGGCGCAGCGCGGTCAGCGGCACGGTGACCGCGTCCTCGAGGGTCTGCAGGCGCAGGCGCACGTTGACGAACTGGTTCGGGAACAGCGCGCCGTCGGCATTGTCGAAGCGCGCCTTGGCGCCGACCGTGCCGGTGTCGGTGCTGATCTGGTTGTCCATCGCCAGGAAGCGGCCGCTGGCCAGCGCCTGGGAGCGGGTGCGGTCGAGCGCGATCACCGGCAGCGCGCGGTCGGCATCGTTGCCTTCCTCGTCGAGGGCGGTGAGGCCGGCACGGGCGCGCACGTCGGCGACGCGGTCCTGCGGGATGGCGAAGGCCACGTCGATGGGCGTGGTGCGGGTGATCACCGCCACGCCGGTGGCGTCGCCGGCGGCCACGTAGTTGCCGACGTCGACCGTGCGCAGGCCGACCACGCCGTCGATCGGCGCCTCGACGCTGGCGAAGTCGAGGTCGAGTTCGGCATCGCGTACCGCGGCGCGCGCGCTAGCGACCGCACCCTCGAGCTGGCGCACGGTGGCGGCCTGGGTGTCGACCTCCTGGCGCGCGATCGAGTCCTGACCGAGGAGCTGCTGGAAGCGTTCCAGCGAGACGCGCGCGTCGGCGAGCTGCGACTCGCTCTGCTGCAGCGAGCCACGCGCCTGCGCCAGCGCGATCTCGAACGGGCGCGGGTCGATCTGCACCAGCAGGTCGCCCTGGCGGACGGTCTGGCCTTCCTCGTAGGCGACGCGGGTGACCACGCCCGAGACCTGCGGCCGCACCGTGGCGGTGGCGGTCGGCGTCACCGTGCCCAGCGCCTCGAGTTCGACCGGCACGTCGGCGGTGGCCGCGGCCACCACGGTGACGGTGGACGACGGCCGCTGGAAGCGCCCGCCGGCCTCGCCGCCGGTGAACCGCACCACCAGCCAGCCGACCAGCGCCAGGGCCAGGACCAGGACCATGCCGAGCACGAGCTGGCGCCTGCGCGAGCGTGGCGCGGGTGCGCCGGGACGGGGACGGGGCTCGGCGCCAGGGAGGTCGGTCATGGAGGATCCAGTACGGGTGGAACGGGAACGGGGCCGGGCGGCCGCCGCGCGGGATTGCAACGCGGTCCGGCGCCGGTTCCGTCGCTGCGGAAGAAAGGCTGCCGCAGGCGCCGCAATGTCGCGTTCAGCACGGCGCGGGCAGCCCGAGGCGCTGCCGGACGGCCTCGACCACGCGCGGCAGTTCGCGCCAGGGCACGGCGGGGCCGGCTGGTCCACCTGCGGCGGAGGCGCGGCCGCTGTCGAACAGGCTGCCCAGGAACCGCGCGTGGCGGCTGTCCTGGCGGCCGCTCGCCAGCATCACCTCCAGCGTCGCCGTGGTCGCCGCCGCCTCGGACAGCAGGTTGATCGAGTCGGCGGAGACCAGCAGGCGATCGGCCCAGCCCAGCAGGCCGGGATAGGGGTTGGCACCGTCGCCCGCGCCGAACCAGCGCAGGCCCGGCAAGCCCTTCGCGCACGCCCGCACCGCCTGCGCCGCCCATGCGGGGGTGCGCCGCGAGCCGCTGACCAGCAGGCTGCCGCCGGCCGCGGCGACCTCGCCAGCCACCCGCCGCAGCAGGGCGTCGAGGTCGGCAGGCGTCCACGGCACCGCCGCGACCGGGCCGCCGAGCAGCAGGCCGATCCGTGGCCCGGGCAGCGCGCCGAGCTCCGGATGCGCGGCACGGGCGGCGGCCAGCCAGGCGGCGTCGACCGGGTGCAGGCTGCCGCGCACGGCGATCACGTTGTCGCCGGCCAGGCCGTCGTGCTCCGGCGCGATCACCAGGTCCCAGTGCCGCGGGGCGATGCGCGGATCCAGGATCTGGACCGCGCGGGCGCCGGCCCGGCGCAACAGGCGGGTCGCCAGCGCGGCCTGGCGGCCGCAGCCGATGGCCAGCTCCGGCGGCTGCCGGAGCCGCTCGCGGAACTCGCGGCCGAATGCCCGGCCCGCGCCCGGCAGGCGCCGCGGTGCCAGCGCGCGCCAGGGCTGCGCGGCGGCGAGCGCGACCGCCAGCGGCTCCGCCGGGACGAGCGCGTTCGCAAGCGCTTCGGCCTGGCGGCGGTTGCCGGCGGCGCCGTCGGTGAGGGTCCAGATGGAAGGCGGGCGCGGCATGGGCGCGGAGTCTAGTCGATGCAACACCCGTGGCCCGGGTCGAAGGATTGGGTCCGTTGATGCGAACAATCAGTTCCGGAGCGTCCATCTGATGCGGTTCGCGCAACGCCCTTACACTGCGCCGCTGGACCGAAATCCCGGAGTGACCCCGATGGCAGATGCCCGCCCCCGCACGGCGCTCGAGAGCGCCGCGCTCGACAGCCTCTTCAGCAGCGCGCGCACCCACAACGTGCTCGGCGGCAGCATCGCGCCGGAGACGCTGCATGCGCTCTACGACCTGGTGAAGTGGGGCCCGACCAGCGCCAACCAGAGCCCGGCGCGCTTCGTCTTCGTGACCTCGCCGGAGGCCAAGAAGAAGCTGGAGCCGGCGCTGTCGGAAATGAACCGGCCCAAGTCCATGGCCGCGCCGGTCACCGTGATCATCGGCTACGACCTGGCGTTCCACGAGAAGCTGCCCTACCTGTTCCCGCACACCGATGCGAAGTCCTGGTTCGAGGGCAACGACGCGCTGATCCGCGAGTCGGCCTTCCGCAACGGCACCCTGCAGGGCGCCTACCTGATCCTGGCCGCGCGTGCGCTCGGCCTCGACGTCGGGCCGCTGTCGGGCTTCGACAACGCCATGGTCGACGAGTTGTTCTTCGCCGGCACCTCGGTCAAGTCCAACTTCCTGGTCAACCTCGGCGTCGGCGACGACGGCCAGCTGTTCCCGCGTTCCCCGCGTCTGCCGTTCGACGAGGCCGCGCGCATCGTCTGATCCCTCCGGGCCTCGGCCCGGTCCACCGTCAAGAGGAGCACCACCCATGCACGCCCGTCGTCTTGCCGCAGCCATCGCCACCGCCGCCGTCGCCTTCCCGGCCGCCGCCGCGCCGACCACCTACACCATCGATCCCAGCCATACCGACGTCCTGGTCAGCTGGAGCCACTTCGGCTTCTCCAACCCGACCATCCGCTTCGGCGACGTCGAGGGCACGCTGACCTACGATCCGCAGGATCCGACCGCGTCCAGCGTCGAGGTCACCCTGCCGCTGTCCGGCCTGCAGACCCAGAGCGACGAATTCAACGAGCACCTGGAAAGCGGCAAGTGGCTGGATGCCGGCAGCTATCCGGAGGCGACCTTCAAGAGCACCTCGGTGGCCCCGGCGGGCGAGGGCAGGCTGGAGGTGACCGGCGATCTCACCGTGCATGGCCAGACCCGGCCGGTGACGCTGGATGTGACCATCAACGAGGTCGGCGAGCATCCCATGCGCAAGGTGCCGGCGGCGGGCTTCGCCGCCACCACCACGCTCAAGCGCTCGGACTTCGGCGTCGGCAACTACGCGCCGGCGGTGAGTGACGAGGTCGAGGTCGAGATCACCGTCGAGGCGACCGCCGACAAGAAGTGACGGCCGCCGCCGATAATGCGGTCCGGCGCGGCGCCTTCGGGCGCCGCGCTCTTTTGCAGCCAATGGATCCCGCCATGTCGCTCCTGATCCGCCGCGCCGGAGCGCGCGGCGTCACCCGCCGGCCCGGCCTCGAGGCCCGCCATACCTTTTCCGGCGGCGACGCCTTCGATCCGGCCTGGACGGGGGTGGGAGCGCTGCGCGCGCTGAACGTGCTGGCGCTGGCGCCCGGCGCCGATGCCGGACCGCAGCGGCGCGCGAACATGGATGTGCTGACCTGGGTGCTGGAGGGCGCGATCACGACCGGCGACGCGGATCCAGCGCCGCTGGCCGCGGGATCGATCGAGCGCCTGCAGGCCGGACACGGCAGCGCGGTCCACGAGGCGAACGCGGCCGCGGACCTGCCCGCACGCCTGCTCCAGGTCTGGCTCCAGCCCGACCGCGTCAACCTGCCACCGGCGCGCGTGCGCGCCACGGTGCCGACGCAGCCGGGCGCGCATCGCCTGGCCGCGCGCGCCGACGCGCCGCTGACGCTGCACGGCGACGCCGAGGTCTGGCTGCTGCGGGTGCCGGCGGATGCCGCGCTTCGCCATGAGCTGGGCTCGACGCGGGCCTGGCTGCACGTGGTCGCGGGCGTGGTCGCGCTCGGGCCCGGGCCCGAGGAACTCGTCGCCGGCGACGGCGCCCTGGTCGCCGAGGTCGGGATGCTCGAGCTGCGCGCGCTGGCGCCGCTCGAACTGCTGCTCGTGGCGCTGCCCTGATCCTGCCGTCGCGGTCCGCTCCGCTACACTAGCGGCCCTCCGCCGGGCCCGTTCACGCACACCGCCATGACCCATACCTCTTCCTCCGAGCCGTCCGCCACCGCGCCCGCCGCGACTCTCGCCAACGCGGAGCGCCGCTACGAGGTCACCCGCTCCGACCTGCCGCTGTCGTGCCCGATGCCGGGCATGGGGCTGTGGAACTCGCACCCGCGCGTCTACCTGCCGATCGAGACGCAGGGCGGCGAGGCGAAATGCCCCTACTGCGGCGCGCTCTACGTCCTGAAGGACTGACCCCCCGCGCATGCCGCGTCGCCTGACCGTGGTGCAGCTGCTGCCGGCACTGGAGTCCGGCGGCGTCGAGCGTTCCACGCTGGAGATCGCCGCGGCACTGGTCGCCGCCGGTCACCGTTCGGTGGTGGTCTCGGCCGGCGGGCGCCTGGTCGCTGCGCTGCTGGCCGCCGGCAGCGAGCACGTCGAGCTCGACATCGGGCGCAAGTCGCCGTGGGTGCTGCGCCAGGTGCCGGCCCTGCGGCGGGTGCTCACCCGGCTCAATGCCGACATCGTGCACGCGCGCTCGCGCCTGCCGGCGTGGATCGGCCACCTGGCGCTGCGCGACGCGCGCCTGCGCGCGCGCTTCGTCACCACCGTCCACGGCCTCAATTCCCCCTCGCGCTACTCGCGGATCATGGCCCGCGGCGAGCGCGTGATCTGTGTGTCGGAGACGGTGCGCGCGCATGTGCGCGCCCACTATCCGGACACCGACCCGGCGCGGATCGAGGTGATCCCGCGCGGCATCGACCCGGCCGCCTTCCCCCGCGACCATGCGCCGCCGGCCGGCTGGCGCGCGGCGCTCGAGGCCACCCATCCCGAGCTCGCCGGCGGGCGCCTGCTGCTGATGCCGGGGCGCGGCACCCGGCTCAAGGGCCACGGCGACGCCATCGCGGTGCTGGCCGCGCTGCGTGCGGGCGGCATCGACGCGCGCCTGTGGCTGATGGGTGCCGGCGGCACCGGGCGCGAAGGCTATCTCGAGGAACTGCGCGCGCTGGCGCGCGGCGCCGGCGTCGACGGCCAGCTCGCGATCGGGCCGCCGCGCGACGACATCGTCGATGCCTATGCCGCCAGCGATCTGGTGCTGCAGCTCTCGCGCAAGCCGGAGGCCTTCGGCCGCACGGTGGTCGAGGCGCTCGCGGTCGGGCGGCCGGTGCTGGGCTGGGCGCACGGCGGCGTCGGCGAGCTGCTCGCCGCGCTCTATCCCACAGGCGCGGCGGCGCTGGGCGACATGGATGCGCTCGCCGCGCGCGCACGTGCGCTGCTCGAGGACGCGCCGGCGCCGCCGGTTACCATCCCGTACTCGCTCGCCGCCATGCAGGCCGCCACCCTTGCCCTCTATGTCCGACTCGCCGACGCCTGACACGCCCGCCTCCTTCCGCTGGGCGCCGTGGTGGGTCATCGCCTTCGTCGCGACGTGGCCGGGGCGCGGCGTGGCCGCCGGGATCCTGGTGCTCGGGGCGCTGGTCGCGTGCGGACTGCTGATACGGCAGCGTTTCCGCGGCGGCAGCCGCTACCTCAGCCACGAGGCCTGGGCGCTGACCTCGGTCCTATTCCTCGCCTACTGGCTGCCGGAAGCGTTCTCGCTGCTCGGCGCCGTGGACCCGCGCGAGACCGCCGAGAACGTGGTCGGCCACCTGGTCTACCTGCCGGCGCTGTGGCTGGCGGCGATGGCGGTGGCCGACGCCCGCGGGCGGCGGATTGCCTTCAACGGCATCGCCGCGGTGGTCGGCATCTGGACGCTCGACGCCCTGGTGCAGGCGGTCACCGGCTGGAGCCTCGGCGGCCATCTGCCGGGCGAGGTCGACCGCATCAACGGTATCTTCGGCGCGGACGGCAACTTCAAGCTCGGCATCGTCATCGCCAGCCTCGCGCCGTTCCCCTTGGCCGCGGCGGCACGCCGCCTCGGCACGGCGGGCTGGGTGCTGGCGGCGGGCGCCATGTTCGTGGTGGTGCTGCTGGCCGGCTCGCGCGCATCCTGGCTCACCTACGCGCTGGTGCTGGCGGTCAGTGGCTGGGTGCTGCTGGGCCTGAAGCGCGCGCTGCTGGTGCTGGTGCTCGGCGCCGGCGTGGTCGGCGGGCTGGCGGTGAGCGTCTCCGACCGGCTGATGGCGCGCATGGAACGGACCGAGGCGGCGCTCAGCGGCGAGGAGGAGGGCGTGGACCATGCGCTGTCGGGGCGTCTGGCGATCTGGACCGTGGCCGGCCGTATGGCGCTGGACCACCCGCTGACCGGCGTCGGCGTGCGCGGCTTCCGCTGCGCCTATCCGGACTACGCCGAGCCGGGCGACCAGTTCCTGCGCGAAGGCGGCGGTTCGCGCTGCGACGGCCGCCCCTACGGCGCCTTCCATGCGCACCAGATCGTGCTCGAGATCCTCAGCGAGACCGGCCTGGCCGGCATGGTGCTGTGGCTGTTCGGCGTGGCGCTCGCGCTGCGGGCGTGGTTCGTCGCCAGCACTGCGGCGCGCCTGCGCGCGGCGGTCCCCGGCCTGGCACTGGCGGTGACCGTGTTCCCGCTCAACACCCACCTGGCGACCTACTCGACCTTCTGGGGCGGCGTCACCCTGCTGCTGGCCGCGCTGTTCGCCGGCACCCTGCTGGCGCGCGACGCGCCCCGCGCAGCGGTGCGCCCCGGCGCGTGATCAGTACGGCGAACGGCCGTCCGGCTGGCGCTTGAAGCGCCGGTGGATCCACAGGTACTGGGCCGGCGCCTCGCGCACCATCGCCTCGATCGCCGCGTTCACGCGGGCGGTGTCGGCGGTGGCGTCCGCGGTCGGGAACTCCTGCAGCGGCGCGCCGACCCGCAGCACGTAGCGGTCGCCCTCGCGGCGGTGGAAGAACGGCACCACCGCGCAGCCGGTCAGCCGGGCGAGCTGGTGGGTGGCGGTGATGGTCGCGGCCGGCATCCCGAAGAACGGCGCGAACACGGTGTCCTTGCCGCGCATGTCCTGGTCGGGCGCGTACCACAGCGCGCCGCCCGACTTCAGCAGCTTCACCACCGGGCGCAGCGCGTCCTGGGTGTACATGGCGCTGGCGTAGCGCAGGCGCCCGCGCTTGACCGCCCACTCCATCGCCGGGCTGTCGTGCAGGCGGTACATGCCGGCGAGCTGGAGGTGGTCGCAGAGCAGGCGCCCGCACAGCTCCAGCGTGGTGAAGTGGCCGGATACCAGCAGGATGCCGCGCCCCTGCGCGCGCAGCGCCTCGAGGTGCTCCAGGCCCTGGATCTCCACGGCGCCACGCATCGGCGCGACCGAGCCCCACCAGGCCCGCGCGAACTCGAACACGCCGACGCCGAGCGCGTCGAAGCTGCGGTCGAGGAGGGTTTCGCGCGCCGCATCGTCCAGCTCCGGCAGGCACAGCGCCAGGTTGCGGCGGGCGGCGCGGCGGCGCGGCGGCATCGCGTACTTCAGCAGCCGGCCGATGCCGACGCCCAGGCGGCGCTGCAGCGCCCATGGCAGGCGCGCAGCGAGCACGCCCACGCCGACGCCGATCCACCCCGGCCAGTCGCGCGGGGCGCGGGGCGGCAGGCCGGGATCGTTGGGCGGGGAGGCGACGTGTCGGACCATCCGCGCATTGTAGGTGCTCGCCCGCGGCGTCCGGACCGAGCCGCAAGGGCTCGGCTATCCTTGCGCCGATGCGAAGTTCCCCGGCTCGGCGCGCGCTGCGCGGCCTGTACTCCCTGGCCATGTACCTCCTGGCGCCGCTGACGCTCTACCACCTGGTGTGGCGCGGCATGCGCCAGCGCGAATACCTGCAGCGCTGGGGCGAACGCTTCGGCTGGCTGGCCGCGCGTGCGCCGGGAGGCGCGCTGTGGGTGCACGCGGTCTCGGTGGGCGAGGTCAACGCCGCGCAGCCGCTGGTCAACGCCTTCCGCAGGGCGCATCCCGGACGGCGCCTGGTGGTGACCACGGTGACGCCCACGGGCTCGGCGCGGGGGCGTGCGCTGTGGGGCGAGGGGGTCGAGCACCTGTACCTGCCCTACGACATGCCGGGCGCGGTGGCGCGTTTCCTCGACCACGTCCGCCCCGCGGCGGGCGTGGTCATGGAGACCGAGATCTGGCCCAACCTCTTCTGCCAGTGCCAGGACCGCGGCATCCCGCTGATGATCGCCAACGCGCGGCTGTCGGCGCGCTCGCTGCGCGGCTACGCGCCGCTGCGTCCGCTGGTGCGCATGGCGCTGGACGCGGTGGCGCTGGTCGCGGCGCAGTCGCAGCACGACGCCCACCGCTACCAGGTGCTGGGTGCGGCGCCGGAGCGGGTCCGGGTCACCGGCAATCTCAAGTACGACCAGGACATGGACCCGGCGCTGCTGCCGCAGGCGCACGCCTGGCGCCGGGGCTGGGGAGCGGCGCGGCCGGTGTGGATCGCCGCCAGCACCCACGAGGAAGAGGTCGCGGCGGTGCTCGCTGCGCACCGGGCGGTGCTTGCACGCCATCCGCATGCGCTGCTGCTGTGGGCGCCGCGCCATCCCGACCGGTTCGCGGGTGTCGCCGCGGCGGCGCGCGAGGCGGGGTTCGACGTCGCCACCCGCACCCGCGATCGTCTGCCGGGGCCGGACACCGCCTGCTTCGTGGTCGACACCCTCGGCGAGCTGATGGCCTTCTATGCCGCCGCCGACCTGGCCTTCGTCGGCGGCAGCCTGCAGCCGATCGGCGGCCACAACCTGCTGGAGCCGGCGGCGCTCGGCGTGCCTTCCGTGGTCGGCCCGGAGACCTTCAACTTCGCCGAGATCACCCGCGCGCTGCTGCGCGTGGACGCGGTCCGGCAGGTCGCGGACGCCGAGGCGCTCGCGGTGGCCGTGAGCGAGCTGCTGGACGACCGCGTCGCCTGCGCACGCATGGGCGCGGCGGGGCGCGCCCTGGTCGCCGAGGAGCGCGGCGCGCTGGCGCGCACGCTCGAACTCCTGGAGACGCTGCTGCCGGCCGCCTAGGCGCCGCCGAGGACGGCGTCAGTCGTTGCGCGGGATGGTCGCCGGAGGCACGCCCATGTCCGGAGTGGCCGACTCCTTGATCGCTTCCGGATCCAGCGCGGCCTCGGCGTCGGTGGTCAGCAGGCGGTTGATCGCCGCGATGTCCTCGTAGGCGATGGTGCCGGTGGCCTGCTTCAGGCGCAGCGTGTTGACCAGGAAGTTGTGCCGGGCCGCGGCGTACTCGCGCTGCGCGGCGAACAGGTTCTGCTGGGTGATCAGCACCTCGACGATGGTGCGGGTGCCGACCTCGAGGCCCGCCTCGGATGCGTCGTAGGCGCTGCGCGCCGAGACCACCGCCGCACGGCGCGCCTCGACCTCGCTGATCCCGGCGACCACCGCGTCGTAGATGCTGCGGGTGGAACGGTTGATCGAGCGACGGGTCTGCTCGAGAAGGTCGAGCACGGCGTCGCGCTGGTAGCCGGCCTGGCGCACGCGCGCGCGCACCGCGCCGCCGCTGAAGATCGGCACGTTCAGGCGCACGCCGACGGTGGTGCCGTCGTTGGCGGTGTCGATCATGCGGTCGCCGGTGGCGAGGGTCTGGGTGCCCCAGCTGGCGCCCTTGCCGTAGCTGACGCTGGCGGTGAGGGTGGGCAGGTGGCCGGCGCGCGCGGTGTCGATGTCGTGCTCGGCGGCGCTCGCGGCGAGCTCGGCCGCCTGGATGCTGGGATTGCCGGTCAGCGCCTGGTCGACCCAGGCGTCGACGTCCTCCGGCACCGGCGCGGCGGGTTCGTAGTCGGGATCGAGGCCGCGCAGGTCCTCGGTCTGCTGGCCGGTGATCTCGGTCAGCGCCTCGTAGGCGTCGTTGAGCTGGGTCTGCGCCAGGATCGCGCTGGCGCGGGCGCTGTCGTAGCCGGCCTGGGCCTCGTGCACGTCGGTGATCGGCGCCAGACCGACCTCCAGGCGCTGTTCGGCCTGGTCGAGCTGGCGCTTGACCGCCTGTTCCTGCGCGCGCGCCGAGGCCAGCGTCTCGATCGCGGTGAGCACGTTGAAGTAGGCCTCGGCGGTGCGCACGAACAGTGCGTCGGCCTCCGCCTCGTACTCGAAGTCGGCCTGGGTCGCGCGCTCGCGGGCGGCGCGCAGACTGGTCCAGTCGGCCCAGTCGAAGATCGACTGCTCCAGGCTGACCGCGTAGTCGCGCTGGCGGATCACGCTGGAACTGTCGGTGCCGAGGATCTCGCCCTCCACGGTGCCCGCCGAATAGCTGTCGGAGTCGCTTTCGGTCAGGGTCGCGCTGCCGCCGACCTGCGGCAGCAGCGCCGAGCGCGCCAGCGGCACGTTCTCGCCGGTCGCCAGGCGCTCCGCGTCCGCCTGCGAGAGCTGCGGATCGCTCATCCGCGCCGCCTGGTAGGCCTCGAGCAGATCGGTCGCGTTCGCGGAGGAGGCCGCGCCGAGTCCGAGGACGATGGCGAGGGAGAGCGTGCGCAGGCGGGTCATGGAGGATCCTTGGGTGGGGCGCGGGTGGGCCCGCGCGCGGTTCTTAGAAGTCGAACCGCGGTGCCGGCGCGGCACCGCGGAGATAGGGGAGGTCGGTCTCGAACAGGCTCTCGCGCTGCCAGCCGCCGCCCTGGCGGGTGAGCCGCAGAGCCTCCATCGCCGGCGAACGGCCGTGCACGACGAAGACGCGGCCGCCGGGGCGGACCAGGGCGTCCAGCCAGGCGGGGATCTCGGCCACGGCGCCGGTCACGCAGACCGCGTCGTACTGCCGCCCCGGCGCGAAGGACAGGGCGTCGGCGACCTGCAGCTCGACGTTGCTGCAGCCGGCCGCCGCCAGCCGTGCGCGCGCGGCGTCGACGAAGGCGGGCTCGATGTCGATGCTGGTCACCGCCCGCGCCAGGCGCGACAGGCAGGCGGTGAGGTAGCCGGACCCGGTGCCGACCTCCAGCACCTCGTGCTCCGGGGCGATGTCCAGCGCCTGCAGCGCCCGGCCTTCGACCACCGGCTTCATCATGTACTCGCCGCCGCCCAGCGGCAGGGCGACGTCGGTGAAGGCCAGCGCACGCTGCGCCTCGGCGACGAAATCCTCGCGGCGCGTGGCGAGCATGGCATCCAGCACCCGCTGGTCGAGGACCTCCCAGGGGCGGATCTGCTGCTCGATCATGGCGAGCCGGGCGCGTTCGAAGTCGAGGGTCATGGTGCGGTGTCCTGATCGGTGTGCGGAGGGCGGCGGCAGCGGCGATGGCCGACCGGAAACGGCCGGGCCGGGCGTCCGCGCGCAGGGGCGCGCAAGTCTAGCAGCGCACCCCGTCCGCGCCCTCTCCACGGCGCAAAGGATCGGCTGCCGGGGCGGATGCGACTGAGTGCCGGAAGTCACCGGGCCCAAGAGCATGCAGGCGGGTGACCGGAGCGCGGGTGGCGTCGGCGTCGAGAGTCACGGCCGCGATGCGGTACGGATCGGCGCGGTGGCGGAGCGGGCTCGGGCAGGACTTCGGAAAAGTCGCCGTCGGGCCGGCCGACGCGATGCGGGATATGGGGCGGGGAGGGTGGGCCGCAGGTCGATGTTTAACTGCGAGCAGGGTTCCCGGGAACCAACGGGGGCGTGGCCGGTCTCTCTCTCCGCGACGTCAGGGTGGGTGGCCCGGGCGTCGCTTGAATCGCGGCCGGGTCGTTCGTCGGACATCCCCTCCCCCGCCGGACGGCCCGGTTCGCGATTTGTTTGACCCGCGGCGCTCGACGCCGCGGGCTTCTTTCGGGGCTTCTCCTCACATCTTCATGGCGCCGGCGCAATGTCGAACGCTGGTCGCCCCGCGCACGGGCGTGCTTCAATCGCCGGCGAAGCGGGGGTGCCCGCGCCGGACCGCCGGTGCGTGCTGAGAGAGTCCCTTCGAACCTGATCCGGCTCGCACCGGTGTAGGGAGCTTCGTGCGGAACCGGTCGCCTCGCGGCCGGAGGCCGTGCGCCGCCGCTTCGTCCCGCCACTGCCCGGACGAATGCCATGAACGCCCAGCTCCAGCCGCTGCTCGACGAGACCCGCACCCTGTCGGAGTCCGTCACCCGTCCCATCCCCGGTTCGCGCAAGGTGCACGTCGCCGGCTCACGCGACGACCTCCGCGTCCCCATGCGCGAGATCGCCCTGACCGCGACGCCGCGCATCGGCCAGGCGCCGGAGCCGAACGCCCCGTTCACCGTCTACGACACCTCCGGTCCCTACACCGACCCTGCCGCGAGCATCGATCTGGCTGCCGGCCTGCCGCCGCTGCGCGCGGCCTGGATCGCCGAGCGCGGCGACAGCGAGGAGCTCGCCGGCCTGAGTTCGGAATTCGGGCGCTCGCGCGAGACCAACCAGAAGCTCGATGCGGTGCGCTTCCCCGCGCGCCATGCGCCGCGGCGGGCGGTGGCCGGTGCCAACGTGACCCAGATGCATTACGCCCGCCGCGGGATCGTCACGCCGGAGATGGAGTTCATCGCGATCCGCGAGAACCAGCGCATCGAGGCGATCCGCGAGGCGCACCTGCTGCGCCAGCATCCCGGCGAGTCCTTCGGCGCGGCGATCCCGGGCGTGATCACGCCCGAGTTCGTGCGCGACGAGGTCGCGCGCGGCCGCGCCATCATCCCTGCCAACATCAACCACCCCGAACTCGAGCCGATGATCATCGGCCGCAACTTCCTGACCAAGGTCAACGCCAACATCGGCAATTCCGCGGTGTCCTCGGGCATCGCCGAGGAGGTCGAGAAGCTGGTGTGGTCGCTGCGCTGGGGCGCGGACACGGTGATGGACCTGTCGACCGGCAAGCACATCCACGAGACCCGCGAGTGGATCGTGCGCAATTCGCCGGCGCCGATCGGCACGGTGCCGATCTACCAGGCGCTGGAGAAGGTCAACGGCCAGGCCGAAGAGCTGTCGTGGGAGATCTTCCGCGACACGCTGATCGAGCAGGCGGAGCAGGGGGTCGACTACTTCACCATCCACGCCGGCGTGCTGCTGCGCTACGTGCCGCTCACCGCCAAGCGCGTCACCGGCATCGTCAGCCGCGGCGGCTCGATCATGGCCAAGTGGTGCCTGTCGCACCATCGCGAGAACTTCCTCTACACGCACTTCGAGGAGATCTGCGAGATCATGAAGGCCTACGACGTGAGCTTCTCGCTCGGCGACGGCCTGCGTCCCGGCTCGATCGCCGACGCCAACGATGCCGCCCAGTTCGGCGAACTGGAGACGCTGGGCGAGTTGACCAGGATCGCCTGGAAGCACGACGTGCAGACCATGATCGAGGGCCCCGGCCACGTGCCGATGCAGCTGATCAAGGCCAACATGGACAAGCAGCTGGCCTGCTGCGACGAGGCGCCGTTCTACACGCTGGGCCCGCTGACCACCGACATCGCGCCCGGCTACGACCACATCACCTCGGCGATCGGCGCCGCGATGATCGGCTGGTTCGGCACCGCCATGCTCTGCTACGTCACGCCGAAGGAGCACCTCGGCCTGCCCAACCGCGCCGACGTGCGCGAGGGGTTGATGGCCTACCGCATCGCCGCGCACGCCGCCGACCTCGCCAAGGGCCACCCGGCCGCGCAGGCGCGCGACAACGCGCTGTCGAAGGCGCGCTTCGAGTTCCGCTGGGAGGACCAGTTCAACCTCGGTCTCGACCCCGAGCGCGCCCGCGACTACCACGACGAGACGATGCCGAAGGAGGCGCACAAGTCGGCGCACTTCTGCTCGATGTGCGGCCCGCACTTCTGCTCGATGAAGATCACCCAGGACGTGCGCGACTACGCCGAAAGCCAGGGCGTGGCGGCCGACGCCGCGCTGGAGCACGGCATGGCCGGGAAGGCGGCGGAATTCGCCGCCGCGGGCAAGCAGCTCTACCGGCGCGACTGAGCCTGCAGCCGAGGCGGGAAGGGGCCGCCGGGCCCCGTCCCGCCTCCGCCGGCAACCGCTGCCGACCCCTCCCACGCTCAGCCTGGGTACATGCTGCGTCGCAAGGTGCACCCGCCCCGGGTCCGCTGTTAGCGTCGCAATGGCACCGGTGTCATCCATGGCCCGGGCCATATTCAGACCGACCACACGTCCGCCCCGAGGCGGCAGAGGAGGGGATCATGAGCACTCAGATCACGCGCCGGATGACACCGGTTACCGTGCTGGCGGCGGCGATCGGAGTCGCCCTGCAGTTCGCCGCACCCGCGGCCCATGCGCAGGCGGCCGCGACGGCCGGTGCCGCGCAGTCGAGCGCGCAGCAGACGCCGGTCGAGCAGGCCGGGCAGTCCCCTTCGCCGATCGCGGCGCCGGTGCAGCCGGCGCAGACCACGCTCGATCCGACCGAGCTCGACGCGGTGCAGGTGGTCGGCTATCGCGCCAGCCTGGTCAAGGCCCTCGACATCAAGCGCGACGCGGTGGGCGCGGTGGACGCCATCGTGGCCGAGGACATCGCCGAGTTCCCCGACCAGAACATCGCCGAGTCGCTGCAGCGCATCCCCGGCATCACCATCACCCGCGAGTCGGGCGAGGGCCGCAACATCGCCGTGCGCGGCCTCTCCGGCGAATACACCCGCGTGCGCATCAACGGCATGGAGGCGATCGCCGCCACCGGCGGCGAGGGTGGCCCCAACCGTGGCCGCGACTTCGACTACAACGTGTTCGCCTCGGAGCTCTTCAACTCGGTGGTGGTGCACAAGACCGCGGAGGCCTCCCTCGACGAGGGCTCGCTGGGCGCCATTGTCGACCTCAACACCGGCGGTCCGTTCGCCTACAAGAAGGGCTCCACCCTGCTGCTGTCCGGCCAGGCCCAGTACAACGATCTGGTCGAGGACACCTTCCCGCGCATCGCCGCGCTGTATGCCTGGAACGATCCCTCCGACATGTGGGCGGTGTCGTTCTCCGCGGCCTACTCCGACGACACCACCAAGGAACTCGGGCAGAACACGGTGCGCTGGCAGCAGGCGGACTTCCGCTCCGTCCGTGGCGTCACCTGCGCAGACAACCCGACCGATGCCGGCTGCGCCGAAGTCGCCGAGGGGTTCCACCCGCGCATCCCGCGCTACGGCGAGATCGAGGTCGACCGCGAGCGCCTGGGCCTGACCGGCAGCCTCGAGTTCCGTCCCGGCGACGACACCCGGATCAAGCTCGACGTGCTCCACTCCAAGCTCGACGCCACCCGCGCCGAACGCTGGGGCGAGGTGCTGTTCCGCGGCAACGAGGGCGGCATGGACGTGATCGACTATGCCTACGACCCGGCCACCAACAACCTCACCATGATGGAGGTCGACAACGCCTGGGTACGCAACGAGAACTTCGAGAAGGCCTGGACCACCGAGTTCAACCAGACCACGCTCGACTTCGAGCACACCTTCTCCGACAGCGTCACCGGCCACTTCCTCGCGGGCAGCGCATCGTCCGAGCTCGACTTCCCGCACGAGATCACCTTCGTCTACGACGACCGCGACTACGACGGCTTCGTCTACGACTACGGCAACGACGAGGAGCCGCTGATCGCCTTCAACGGCGCCGACGTCACCGATCCGGCGAACTTCCAGATGGCGGAGTTCCGCGACCGGCCGAGCAACACCAAGCACAAGTTCGACAACTTCGCCGCCGACGTCGAGTGGGCCTTCAGCCCCGACTACTGGCTGCAGGCGGGCGTGAGCTACCGCAAGTTCCGCTTCGAGACCTGGGGCGGCACGCGCGACACCGGCGTCTGCGCGGCCGGCGTCTACGAGTGCGATCCGGACGGCGACGGCGTCGACGACTACTACGGCATCCCCGCCACCGACGCGCTGTCGGAGGTCTACGAGTTCCCCGATGACGTGGCCGACGGCTCGACGACGGAATGGCTGATCCCCGACCTCGACGCCTGGCGCGACTACATCGACCTCGCCAACCAGCCGCTGCGCGAGGACGTGGGCAACATCCGCAGCGTCGAGGAGAAGGACACCGGCGCCTTCATCCAGTTCAACGGCTATACCCAGATCGCCGACCGCGACTTCCGCTTTAACCTGGGCGTGCGCTACGTCGAGACCGAGCAGACCTCCGACGGCTACAACTCCGGCGTCTTCGTGACGGTCAACAGGCCGAAGTACAAGGACACGCTGCCGGCGCTCAACATGGCCTACAACCTGACGCCGGACCTGCTGTGGCGCGTGTCGGCGGCCAAGGTCATGACCCGCCCCGGGCTCGGCAGCCTGACCCCCGGCGGCAGCGTCGACAGCTTCAACTACCGCGTCTCCTATCAGAACCCGTTCCTCGACCCGACCCGCGCGCGCGCCTACGACACCTCGCTCGAGTGGTACTTCGCGCCCGAGGCGCTGCTCTCGCTGGCCCTGTTCTACAAGGACCTGGATTCGCGCCCGATCTCGACCGAGCGCACCGGCACCTACGCGTCGACCGGCCTGCCGCTGTCGCTGCTGCTGCCGACCTCGCCGGCCGAGCAGGATCCGGAGGGACGGCCGTGGACCATCTCCACGATCGACAACGGGCCGGGCGGCACGGTGCGCGGTGCGGAGCTGGCCTTCCAGCTGCCGTTCGCGCTGTTCGCGAAGGACACGCCGGTGCTGCGCAACATGGGCGTCATCGGCAACTACACCTGGGTCGACTCCGAGGTCGATTACACCTTCGGCGACGAGACCGTCACCGAGCGGCTGTTCGGTCTCTCCAACGACTCGGCCAACCTCACCGTGTTCTACGAGAACGAGGTGTTCGACGCCCGCGTGTCCGCCGCCTACCGCGACGACTACCTGACCGGCACCAGCGGCACCGGCAACCGCTTCGAAGGCTACGGCGGTACGCTCAACGTCGACATGTCGATGGGCTACAAGCTCAACGAGAACTTCGACCTGACCTTCGAGGCGCTGAACCTCACCGATGACTACCAGGACCGCTGGACCGACATCACCACGCAGCGCCGCTACGAGTGGGACCACACCGGGCGCGTGTACAAGGTCGGCTTCCGCTACCGGTTCTGACCGCACCCACTGCCGCACGCCGGACGCCGCGCGCGTCCGGCGCCGCGGCGCCGCGCGGCTGGCGCTGCTGTTCGCCGTGCTGACGGGCGCGTCGCCTGCGGGCGCCGACCCCGTGCGGCCGGCGAACGCCGCGGCCGCACCGGCGCGGGTGCTCGTGTTCACCCGCACCACCGGCTGGCGCCACGATTCGATCCCCGTAGCCGTGGCTACCCTGCGCGAACTGGCGCAGGACCAGGGCCTGGAGGTCGTGCACAGCGAGGATCCCGCATCCTTCACTTCGCGCAACCTCGCCGGCTTCCGCGCGGTGCTGTTCGCCAGCACCACCGGCGACGTGCTCGACGAGGGCCAGCAGGCGGCCATGGAGGCCTTCGTCCGCGACGGCGGTGGCTTCATGGGCGTGCACGCCGCCGCCGACACCGAATACGACTGGCCCTGGTACGGCGAGCTCGTCGGCGCCCGCTTCGCCGGCCATCCGCCGGGCCTGCAGACCTCGCGCGTGCGCGTCGCCGAGCGGCACGCCATCGACGCCGACCGCGGGGGATGGCAGGTCACCGACGAGTTCTACAACTTCCGCGACGACCCGCGCCCGCAGGTCGAGGTGCTGGCGACGCTGACGGGCTCCGACTTCGTCGGCGGCACCATGGGCGACGATCATCCGATCGCCTGGTGCCGCGGCTTCGATGGCGGTCGCAGCTGGTACACCGGCCTCGGGCACGACGTGCGGGTGTGGAGCGATCCGGTGTTCCGCCGTCACCTGGCCCGCGGCCTGCGCTACGCAACCGGTGCTGCCGACGCATGCTGAGCCGCCTGCGGTCGGCTGCGTTCGTAGCGTCCCCCGGGGGGACACGGAAGGCAGCAGGCGCGGTCGTGTCCGCGGCTGCGGCCGCACTGCTCGTGGCGTGTACGGCGCAGGCGCCGTACCGGGTGATGCCGGACGTGTTCGCGCCCGCGCTGCCCGACCTCGGCCTCGCCCCGGCGCCCGGTACTGCGACCTTCACCGTATTCCGACCGGACGCCAACGACGACCGCTTCAGCAACGGCGCGGTGCCGGTCGCGTTCAAGGGACGGCTCTACGTCCAGTGGCAGAGCTCGACGCGCGACGAGGACGCCGCCGACACCTGGGTGGCCTACAGCCGCAGCGACGACGGCCTGCGCTGGTCGTCACCTGCAGTGCTGGCGCCTTCGGGCGCGGGACCGGCGATGCGCTCCAGCGGTGGCTGGTGGACGGACGGCGAGGTGCTGGTCGCCTACGCCAACGTGTGGCCGCAGGGATTCCGCGGAGCGGCCGGCGGCTTCACCGAGTACCGGCTCAGCCGCGACGGCGAGCAGTGGTCGCCGCCGCGGCGGGTCCTGGATGCGGCGGGTCGGCCCTTCGCCGGCGTGATCGAGCAGGACCCGCATGCGCTCGCCGACGGCCGCATCGTCACCGCCTTCCATGTGCCGCCGGGCCTCACCGCGGTGCCTTACTTCACCGACGATCCCCTGGGTGTGTCCGGCTGGACCCGCGGCGCGATGCCCGACCTGCCGCACGACGGCCGCAGCGGGCGCGCGCTCGAGCCGAGCCTGTTCCTGCAGGGCAGGTGCATCGTGATGGTGTTCCGCGACCAGGCCTCGAGCTTCCGCCAGCTCGCCTCGCGGAGCTGCGACCGCGGCGCGACCTGGAGCAGGCCGGTGGTGACGACGATGCCGGACGCGCGGGCCAAGCAGAGCGCCGGCAATCTCGCCGACGGCACCGCCTTCCTCGTCAACGCGCCGAACGCCGGCCGCGAGCGCATCCCGCTGGCGCTCACCCTCGCCGGCGACGGGCGTCGCTTCGACCGCGCCTTCCTGCTGCGCGGGCACGCCGACCTGCAGCCGCTGCGCTTCGAGGGCCGCTACAAGCGCCCGGGCTACCACTACCCCAAGAGCGTGGTGTGGCAGGACCACCTCTACGTCGCCTACGCCACCAACAAGGAGGACGTCGAGGTGACGCGGGTGCCGCTGGCGAGCCTGGACGCGACGCGTTCCGCGGGCGGCGGCACCAACGATCCCGGGGAAGCCGGCATCGGCGAGCAGTCCGTGCCATGACCGCCGCCGGGCGCCAGCGGCCTCCGCGGCCTGCCTGCAGGAGCAACGCAATGCCTCGCATCCCGACCTTCGTCCTCGCCCTGCTCCTGTCGGCATCCGCCTCCGCGCAGCCGCCGCTGCCCGCCGGCGTATGGTCGCCCGACCGCGGCGATGGCACCTACGCCAACCCGGTGCTGGCGGGCGACTATTCCGATCCGGATGTCGTGCGCGTCGGCGACGACTACTACCTGACCGCCTCGAGCTTCACCAACGTGCCGGGCCTGCCGGTGCTGCATTCCCGCGACCTGGTGAACTGGACGCTGGTGGGCCACGCCCTCCCGCGCCTGCCGCAGGAGGCGCACCACGCCGTGCCGCGCCGCGGTGGCGGCGTGTGGGCGCCGTCGATCCGCCACCGCGACGGCCTGTTCCGCATCTACTGGGGCGATCCCGACTTCGGCATCTATACGGTCAGCGCGAGGGATCCAGCGGGGCCGTGGAGCGCGCCGGTGCGGGTCGACGACGCCGTCGGTGCGATCGACCCGGCCCCGTTCTGGGACGACGACGGCCAGGGCTGGCTGGTGCACGCCTACGCGAAGTCGCGCTCGGGCCGGATCAACGAGATCGTGCTCAAGCGCCTGAACGCCGACGGCACGCGCACCGTCGGCGAGGAACAGGTGATCGTCGACGGCGACGCCCTCCCGCCGGTGGACACCTCCGACGGGCGCAAGCGCTGGGTCGTGATCGAGGGGCCGAAGCTGTACAAGCGTGGTGGCGAATATCTGCTGTTCGCGCCGGCGGGTGGGGTCAAGGGCGGATGGCAGGGCGTGTTCCGCGCCCGCGACATCCGCGGCCCCTACGCCGCGCGCAACGTCCTGGACCAGGGCGCGACGCCGGTGAACGGGCCGCACCAGGGCGCCTGGGTGGACACGCCGCAGGGTGGTGACTGGTTCGTCCATTTCTCCGACGCCGATGCCTACGGCCGCCGCGTGCACCTGCAGCCGCTGCGCTGGGGTGCGGACGGCTGGCCGCTCATCGGCGAGCGCCAGCCGGGGACCGACCGCGGCCAGCCGGTGCTGCGGCATGCCAAGCCGCGCACCGCCGATGCGTCGCGCGAGGTGCCCACGGTCGACGACGCGTTCGACCGCGGGTTCCATCTCGGCTGGCAATGGCAGGCCAATCCGGCCGCCGACTGGGTCGACCGCTCGGTGGATGGCGTGCTGCGGCTGAAGTCGGCGTCCTCGCCGCGCAACCTGTGGGAAAGCGGGCAGCTGCTGGCGCAGAAGCTGCCGGGCACGAGCTTCGCGGCCACGGTCAGGCTGGTCTTCGCACCGGTGGCGCGTGGCGAGCGCGCTGGGCTCGCCCTGTTCGGCGCCGACTACGGCTGGATCGGGATCGACAACGGTGATGACGGCCCGCGCCTGGTGCAGGTGGCGCGTCGCGGCGCATCGGAAGATCGCCCGGAAGCGGTACACGCCGGACCGATGGTCGCAGCGGCTCCGGTGTGGCTGCGGGTCGAGGTGGAACCCGTCACCGTCGCGGTCGACCCGCCGGCCGACCCGACCCGCTACTGGCCGGCGATGACCCGCGCCACGCACGCGCGCGCCCGCTTCAGCTACAGCCTCGACGGCCGCGAGTTCGTGCGCCTGGGCGATCCGGTGACCGTGCTGCCGGGGCGCTGGGTGGGTGCCCAGCTCGGCCTGTTCGCGCAGAGCCCGTCGGGGACACCGGCCTACACCGCCACGCGCGTCGGTTTCGCCGACTTCGACGACTTCGAGGTGCGCTGAAGCGATCGCGGTCAGGCCCGGACGAGCCCCCCGTCCGCGCGCGGCACGACGCGGGCGCGCTCGCCGGCGGCGAGGTCGAGGTCGATCCGCCGTCCGCGCCACGACACCCGGTAGCTGCCGCCGCGGTCGCTGGCGACGGTGGCGGACTCGAGCAGGCCGTCGCTCCAGGCGATGTCGATGCCAGCCGCCCCGCGCAGGCGCAGCCCTTCGATGCGGCCGTGGCGCCAGCGCGGCGGCAGCGCCGGCAGCAGGAAGACCTCGCCGCCCCAGTCCTGCAGCAGCATCTCGGCGATGCCCGCCGCGCCGCCGAAATTGCCGTCGATCTGGAACGGCGGATGCGCATCGAACAGGTTGGGATAGGTGCGCGCGTGGCTGAGCAGCATCTCCAGCACGCGATAGGCGTGCGCGCCGTCGCCCAGCCGCGCCCACAGGTTGATGCGCCAGCCGATGCCCCAGCCGGTGGCCTCGTCGCCGCGCAGCTGCAGCGAGCGCTTCGCCGCCGCGGCGAGCTCCGGCGTATCGCGGACGTTGATCGCGTGGCCGGGATGCAGCGCGTAGAGGTGGGAGACGTGGCGGTGGTCCGGCTCCGGTGCCTGCAGGTCCCAGTCCTCGCGCCATTCCTGCAGCTGGCCGGCCTGGCCGATGCGGTCGGGCGGCAGGCGCGCGGCGATCGCGGCCAGCCGCGCGGCGAAGTCGGTATCGACCTGCAGCAGCTGCGCGGCCTCGATGCACTGCGCGAACAGGGCGCGCAGGATCTGCGAATCCATCGCCGGCCCCGCGCAGAGCGAGGATCCGAAGGGATGCCTGTTCTCCGGCGACAGCGAAGGATTGGTGACCAGCTCGCCGGTGCCCGGATCCTCGATGAGCACCGCGGCGAAGAATTCGGCGGCGCCGCGGAACAGCGGATACACCCGCGCCAGGTAGGCCGGATCGCGCCCATAGTCCCAGCGGTCCCAGAGGTGGCGCAGCAGCCAGGCGCCGCCCATCGGCCAGATGCCGAAACGGGCGCCGTCGATCGGTGCGGTCTGCCGCCACAGGTCGGTGTTGTGGTGCACGACCCAGCCCGGCGCGCCGTACATCTCGCGCGCGGTGCGCGCGCCGGTCTCGGCCAGCTCGAACACCATGCGTTCCAGCGGTTCGACGCACTCCGGCAGCGCCGCGACCTCGGCCGGCCAGTAGTTCATCTCTGTATTGATGTTCAGCGTCCACTTGCTCGACCACGGCGGGTCCTGCAGGTCGTTCCAGATGCCCTGCAGGTTGGCCGGCTGCGAGCCGGGGCGCGAACTCGAGATCAGCAGGTAGCGCCCGTACTGGAAGTACAACGCGGCCAGCGCCGGGTCGTCCTCGCCGCCGAAGCGCTCCACGCGCTGGTCGGTGGTGCGTGCCGCGGCCCGGGTGCGGCCGAGGTCGATGCGCACGCGGCGGAACAGGCGTCGGTGCTCCGCCTCGTGGTCGGCGCGCAGCACATCGGCGCCGCGCGCGGCCGCGGCATCGAGCTGGCTGCGGGTCATCGCGTCGGGATCGCCGGAGACGTCGTCGTAGCGCAGGTAGCTGGTCGCGCAGGCGACCAGCAGCACGAGCTCGTCGGCACCATCGAAGCGCAGCCTGCCGTCGCGCGCCGAGACCGTGCCGCCGCGCTGCAGCAGGCGGGTGCGCAGCACGAAGCGCAGGGCGCCGTCGATGCCGTGCCGGCTGCCGTTGCGGCCGGCGAGCAGGAGTTCGGTGCCGGTGGCGGAGAGGGTGTGGTCGAGTTCGGAGGTCGTCGAGACCAGGCCCGATAGTGCGCCGGGACGGTCCGCGCGCACGCGCAGCACCAGGCATTGGTCGACCGGCGAGACGAAGGCCTCCCGCGTGTGCGTGACGCCGTCGGCGCTGAAGCGCGAGGTGGCGACGGCGCGGTCGAGGTCGAGGGTCCGCGCATAATCGTCGATGGCGTCGAGGCCGTCGAAGTCGATCCACACGTCGCCCGGCGCCTGGTAGGGCATCTGCCGCACCGGCACCGCCATCAGCGCCTCGTTCGCCAGCGCCTCGGCCTCGGCGTAGCGGCCGGCGAAGATCAGGCGCCGCACCTCCGGCAGCGCCTCGCGGGCGCGCGGGTTCACCGGGTCGTGCGGGCCGCCGGCGAACAGCGTGTCCTCGTTGATCTGCAGGCGCTCGCGCGCGACGCCGCCCCAGACCATGGCGCCGAGACGGCCGTTGCCCAGCGGCAGCGCCCCGACCCACGCGCGTGCGGGCACGTCGTAGCGCAGGACGAGGTCGTCGTCGGGAAAGGGCGCCGCGCCATCGGCGCGCGCCGATGGTGCGGCCAGCGCGGCGCTCGCGGCCATCGCCTGCAGCAGCTGGCGGCGGGTCAGGTCCAGCATCCGCTGACTCCGTGTGGAACGAGGATGGGCCTCAGGGGATCAGTCTGCCGCGCAGCTCCGGCTCGATGCGCGAGAGCTCGTCGGCGACGAGCGCGGCGAAGACCTCGGCGCCGCGGTCGCCGAGGTGGGTGTAGTCGAACGACGGCTTGGCCTGGGCCAGCGGCGGGAGACCGTCCGCGGCGGCCCCCCGGGCCGGCGGCGGGGCGTCGTGATCGACCGTGGTGCCGCCCTGCGCCGCGGCGACCACGCTCGAGGGCGGGGCGACCTGCGCCAGGCGCATCGCCTGCACCGGGCCGAGCGCCTGCACGATCTCGCGGCTGCGCGCATGCAGGTCGAGCAGCGGCGTCGCGGTCTCCCGTGCCACCGTGCGCACGGCCTCGGCCCAGGGGGCGAGGTCGTCGAGCAGGCGACCGTCCTCGAACTGGCGGCGGGTCAACGGCGTCAGCAGCACCGGACGCGCGCCGGCGGCGCGGATCTCCGCGACGTAGCGGCGCAGGTTCTGCGGGAACTCGCGCTCCAGGTCGGTCGAGCGTCCGGGCTTGCCGGGCTGGTCGTTGTGGCCGAACTGCACCAGCACCCAGACCTCGTCGTAGCCCGCGACGCGCATCTCGGCGAGCGCGAGGTCCCATGAGCCCTCGGCGCGGTAGCTGTAGCTGCTGCGCCCGCCGCGGGCGAGATCGACGCAGGCGACGAACGAGGTGACGTGGTGCGCGCAGAACGCCGGGCCCCAGCCGCCCTGCACCGCGGTGGTGGAGTCGCCGACCAGCACGATCTTGTCGGCGTGGATCGGCGTCGCCGGCGGGCGCGATTCTTGCGCGACCGCGACGAGGGGCAGCAGGGCGCACAGCAGTGCGGCTCGGATCATGCATCTCCTCCGGAAGCGCAACGAATGGACCGGGAGGCGCGCGCTCACATCGTGCCGCGCTGCACGAAGGGCGCGCGCTGGTAGAGGCGACGCTCGGCCCCGCGCGGGTCGTCCTCGAGGTGCGGGGGATCGTCGAAGACCATGGTCTCGCGGTCCGCGAGCGAGTACTGCTCCCAGCGCGGAATGCCGGTGTGGTTGGGATCGCCGGTGCGGGCGAAGGCGAGCAGGGCGTCGCTCATGCGTTCGGCCATGCGCCGTGCGGCCGGGCCCTCGCCGGTGGGCGAGCCGGGCTGGTCGATGGTGGCGAACGCCAGCGGGATGTCGAGCGTGTGGAAGGCGCCGCGGCGCGGATCTTCGGGTGATGCCCAGTCGAGCTGATAGCCCCAGGTCGGTGCGCCCTGGCGCGCACGCGCCTCGAGTTCCTCCACCGCGCCGCGCCAGGAGCGCCCGGCGGTGGTGGCGGCGAAGAACACCTCGCTGGGCGTGTAGTCCGGGTACAGGCGGCGGTATTCCGCGATCACCACCGCCGGCGCGATGTCGACGTACTGCTCGCGCTCGAGACGGGCCGGCAGCTCGTCCCAGCTGAGCGCCCAGTTCGCCTCGTCGCCGCCGAGGAAGGCGCGCGTCTCGTCGTGGGTGTTGCCGATCACCATCGGGATCTGCGCCGACTGTGCGGGGGCATCCGGCCAGAACGGATGCCGCGGCAGGCTGCCGCCGTCCATCACCGGACCGAAGTAGAGCCGGTTGTCCTCGATGCGCGACGGATCGGCGACGCGGGTCGCCTCGAGCAGCGCCTCGACCGGCAGGCTGCGCAGCGGCTGCAGGCGGTCGGGGGCGAGGCCGAGCGCATCCAGGTACAGCGCCGCGCGCTGGCTCGCCGCGCGCGGGCCCGCCGCGGTGACCTGCTGGCCGCTCATCGTCCAGGCGCGGTGGAACAGTCCCTTCGCGGCCGGCATCGCCATCATCGTGGCGATCTTGGCGCCGCCGCCGGACTGCCCGAACACGGTGACGTTGCCCGGATCGCCGCCGAAACGCGCGGCGTGTTCGCGCACCCATTCCAGCGCCTGCACCAGGTCGAGCAGGCCGACGTTGCCGGAGCTGGCGTAGGCCTCGTCCCAGCGGCCGAGGAACAGGTGCCCGAAGGCATTGAGGCGATGGTTGACGGTGACCACGACCACCTCGCCGCGCGTGCACAGCGCGGTGCCGTCGTAGAGCGGGTCGCTGCCGGAGCCGGTGTCGAAGCCGCCGCCGTGGATGTAGAACAGGACTGGACGCCTGCCGCCGTCGTCGAGGCCGGGCGTCCACACGTTGAGGTAGAGGCAGTCCTCGCTGATGGGGCCGTCGGCGCGGTACTGCGGTGCCGAGGGGCCGTAGTCGAGCGCCTCGCGGACGCCGTCCCACGGCCGCTCGCGCAGCGCCGGCAGGAACCGGCGCGCGGAGGTGTCCGCGCCGTAGGGCACGCCCTTGAAGGCGTGCACGCCGTGCGCGGTGGTGCCGCGGATGCGGCCGCTGCGGGTCGCCACGACCGGCGTCCCGCCGGAGTCCGCCGCCTGCAGCGGGCCGAAGGCGGCCGCCAGGCCGAGGGCGCCCGCGCCCTGCAGCAGGCGCCGGCGGGACGGGTCGTGGGCCATCGTCATCCTTCCATCTGCTCCAGTTCGCGACCGCGCGTCTCGCGCACCCAGCGCAGGACGAAGCCCACCGACAGCAGGGCGAAGAAGGCGTACATGCTGTAGGTCGCGGCCAGGCCGACGCCGGCGAGCAGGATCGGGAAGGTCATGGTCACCGCGAAGTTCGCCGCCCACTGGAACAGGCCCGCGACCGCGAGCCCCGAGCCGCGGATGCGGTTGGGGAACATCTCGCCGAGCATCACCCACATCACCGGGCCCCAGGAGAAGTTGAAGAACACGACGTAGAGGTTGGCCGCGACCAGCGCGAGCACGCCCATCGCGTCGGCCAGCACCAGGCGCCCGTTCGCGTCCAGCGTGCCGGTGGCGAAGGCGACGGTGACCAGGCCCAGGGTCAGCGCCATGCCGGCCGAGCCGATCCACAGCAGCGGGCGCCGCCCGATGCGGTCGACCAGGAACAGCGACACCAGGCAGGCGCCGATGCTCACCGCGCCGGAGATGACGTTGATCAGCAGCGCGTCGCTCTCGGAGAAGCCGACCGCCTGCCACAGCACCGCGCCGTAGTAGAAGACCACGTTGATGCCGACCAGCTGCTGGAACACCGCCAGGCCGATGGCGACCCACACGATCGGGCGCACGCGCCGGCTCTGCGCGTCGACGAGGTCGGCCAGCCGCGGGCGTTCGTGCACGCCGGACAACGAGGCCTCGATCTCGGCGTACTTGATCGCGCCGCGGGAACGGCCGTAGAGCCGGTCGAGGACCGCGAGCGCGCGCTCGCGCCGGCCCTTCACCGCCAGCCAGCGCGGGCTCTCGGGGATGAACAGCAGCGCGATCAGGAAGATCCCGGCCGGCAGCATCTCGATCCAGAACATCCAGCGCCAGGCCTCGAAGCCCAGCCACAGCGGCTCCATCGAGGTGCCGGCGACCCGCGCCAGCAGGTAGTTGCTGAGGAAGGCCATGAACAGGCCGGAGATGATCGCGATCTGCTGCACCGTGGCCAGGCGGCCGCGGTAGCTCGCGGCGGAGACCTCGCTGATGTAGGCCGGCGACATCACGCTCGCCGCGCCGACGGCGATACCGCCGAGGATGCGGTAGACCACGAACTCGACCGACGAGGTGGCGATGCCCGAGCCCCAGGCGGAGACCACGAACAGCACCGCGGACACGATCAGCACCGCGCGGCGTCCGTACAGGTCGGCCATGCGCCCGGCGAAGAACGCGCCGGCCGCGCAGCCCAGCAGCATCGAGGCGACGTTGAAGCCGGTGCCGACGGAGTCGGAGTCGAACGCGGTCTGCAGGCCGTCGACGGTGCCGTTGATGACGCCGCTGTCGAAGCCGAACAGGAAGCCGCCGATGGTGGCGACCAGGCTGATCAGGATGATGAAGCGGGTGTTCTCCGCATCCTTGGGCGGCGTGTCGGCCGCGAGCGGAACGCTGCTGCTCATTGAGTCTCCCCTTGCACGCCGGTCCGGAGCCGGCGGTCGTTATCGTGGTTCGGGCGTGGACCGGGGACCCGCGACGGGCCACCGGGCGGATGGTCCTGCGCATGCCGCGGCAGGACCGTCGCCCAGCGTAGCGGAAGCGCGCGCGCGACCGGCAAGGCGGTGTCGCGTCGTGCCGGAAGGATTGACCATCGGTGTCATCGCGCCCCGCGAAACTGCTGGCAACCATAAAGCCGTATCGCGCCAATGGCTTGTTGCAGCGCGAGATGCCCGGCGTTGCCGCGGTTTGCTAGGTTCGGTCGTGCTACCGGTGTCAATCGACCGCGCACCGGTCCACGAACCCTTCGCAGGAGGACGCATGAAGCTGGATCCGACCCGGACGATCGCTTTCGCCGCAGCACTGGCTGCCGGCGCGGCCTGGGCTGCCGACGGTGCGCAGCCGCAGTGGAAGCGCGGGATCGAGAACCAGCGCCAGGCCGATCTCGGCAACGGCAGCTTCCTCAACCCGGTGTTCGCCGGCGACCACCCGGACCCGTCGGTGCTGCGCGACGGCGACGACTACTACCTCACCTTCTCCTCGTTCGACGCGTATCCGGGGCTGCCGCTGTGGCATTCCCGCGACCTGGTCAACTGGCAGCCGATCGGGCACGCCATCGACACCAACGTCGGCGCGATCTGGGCGCCCGACCTGGTCCGCCACGAGGGGCGCTACTACATCTACTTCCCCGCGCGCACCGGCGAGCGGCGCAGCAACTACGTGGTCTGGGCCGACGACATCCGCGGCCCGTGGAGCGAGCCGGTCGACATCGGCCTGCCCGGCCACATCGATCCCGGTCATGCCGTCGGCGAGGACGGCAAGCGCTACCTGTTCCTGTCCGGCGGCGACTACGTGCAGCTCGCCGACGACGGGCTCAGCACCGTCGGCGAGGTGAAGCACGTCTACGACGGCTGGCGCTATCCGGAGGAGTGGGTGGTCGAGGGCTACGCGCAGGAAGGGCCCAAGATCACCCGCCACAACGGCTGGTACTACATGATCACCGCGGTCGGCGGCACCGCCGGCCCGCCGACCGGGCACATGGTGATCGTCGCGCGCTCGCGCTCGATCCACGGCCCCTGGGAGAACCATCCGGACAATCCGGTGGTGCGCACCGAGTCGCGCGACGAGCACTGGTGGTCGCGCGGCCACGCCACCCTGGTCGAGGACCAGGCCGGCGACTGGTGGATGATCTACCACGGCTACGAGAAGGACTTCTGGACGCTCGGCCGGCAGGCCCTGCTCGATCCCATCGAGTGGACCGACGACGGCTGGTTCGTCGCCCGCGGCGGCGATCTGAGCGAGCCGATCCGCAAGCCCGCCGGCGAATCGTCGGGCCAGCACGGCATGGCGCTGTCGGACGACTTCGACGGCGAACTCGGGCCGCAGTGGGCGTTCTACGATCCCGCCGCCGACGAGATGGAGCGGGTGGATTTCGCCGACGGCGCGCTGGTGCTCGCGGGCGAGGGCACCGCGCCGCGCGACAGCTCGCCGCTGACGGTCATCCCCGGCGACACGGCCTACGAATTCGAGGTGCGCATGCAGGTCGAACCGGGCGCGGTCGGCGGCGCGCTGCTGTTCTACAGCGACCGCATGTACGCCGGCGTGGGCTGGAACGGCGAGGACTTCGTGATGCACCGCTACGGCGTGGAGCGTCCTGCCGACGGCCTGGACGCCGGCCCCGGTGGCGAGCTGTGGATCCGCGTGCGCAACGACCGCCACATCGTGACCATGCACACCAGCCGCGACGGCGACACCTGGGAGAAGTACCCCGTGCAGATGGAGGTCTCCGGCTACCACCACAACACGGTGGGGAAGTTCCTCTCCCTGCGTCCCGGCCTCTACGCCGCCGGCGACGGCGACGTCCGCTTCCTCGACTTCCGCTACCGCGCGCTCGACTGAGCACAGCGCGGGGGCGGCGGGTTTACCATGGGCGGGTCCCTGCAGCGCGCCCGTCAGGCGCATGGATCCGGCGATGCAACTGAAAGCTCCCTTCGTGCAACTGCCACTGCGCTTCGACGCTGCGCGTCTCGCCGCGGAGGTCGATGCGCTCGGCGAAGCGGTCTGGCGCCCGCATCCGCAGAAGTTTCCCGGAAATTCGATGCTGCCGCTGGTGGCGGTCGAGGGCGATGCCGGCAACGAGAGCTTCAACGGCCCGATGCGGCCGACTCCCGAGCTCGAGTCCTGCCTTTACCTGCAGCAGGTGCTGGCCAGTTTCGGTGCCACGGTGGGACGAACGCGGCTGATGCGCCTGTCCGGTGGTGCCGAGGTCAAGCGCCATGCGGATCAGGGCTACTACTGGGCCGAGCGCGTGCGCGTGCACGTGCCGATCGTGACCCAGCCGACGGTCCGCTTCGAGTGCGACCGCGAGGCACTCAACATGGCCGAGGGCGAATGCTGGATCTTCGACACGTGGCGCCAGCATCGCGTGCTCAACGACGACAGTCGCTCGCGCATCCATCTGGTCTGCGACACGGTCGGCGGTGACGGCTTCTGGAATCTCGTTGAAGCCGGGCGTCCAGTGGGCGCCGGCGCCGCGCCAGCGGGATGGGCTCCGCGCGAGGTGGCCTTCGAAGCGGCCACCCAGCCGCGGGTCCGTTTCGAGTCGCACAACGTGCCTGCGGTGATGTCGCCGTGGGAACTGCGCAGGCATCTGGAATTCCTGCTCGACGAGGCGGTCCCGTTCCCACGGCAGGCGGCTCTGCGGCAGCAGGTGGACGTATTGTGTCGCTCGTGGCGGGGGCTGTGGGCTGCGGAAGGCCCCGATGAGCGTGCAAAACCCGAGTACCGACGCCTGCTGGAGCGTTTCGTCCAGAACTCCCGTCCGCTCGCCGCGGATGCCAGCCTGTGCAACGAGCTGCCACTGTTCCCGGCGATCATGATGATGGTCGGCCGAGCTGCGGTGGTCGACGACGCGGCGCCGCGCGGGCAGGGCAACAGTTTCGCCAGGCAGCCGGTGCAGGCTCCACGGCCGACGTCGGCGCAGCCGGTAGCGCAGTCGGCTCCAGCTTTCTCGTTCACTTGGGGCGGGCCTTCGCGATGACCGATGCAGCGGCGGCTGAATGCGGAAGCGAGGGCACGGGTGCGGATCCGGTGTTCGATCGACCGGTGTTCGTGCTCTCACCGCCCCGCTCGGGATCGACTCTCGTGTTCGAGCTGCTGGCGCAGGCGCCGGGCGTGTACACGATCGGTGGCGAAAGCCACCGCATGATCGAGCAGGTCCCGGGGTTGGGGCCGCGCGACAAGGCCTTTGCCTCGAATGTGCTCGAGGCGACGGACGCGCGACCGCAAGGTGTCCGGGCACTGCGGTCGCACTTCCACGCTGCGCTGCGCGATCGCGAGGGTCGAGCGGCTGCGCAGGGTGCACGTGTGCGGATGCTCGAGAAGACGCCGAAGAACGCCTTGCGCGTCCCCTTCCTGAAGGAGGTGTTCCCGGAAGGACGGTTCGTGTTCCTGCACCGCGACGCGCGGGAGACCATCGGCAGCATGATCGATGCGTGGCAGTCGGGGCGCTTCAGGACCTATATCGGTCTACCAGGATGGCCGCATCCGGCATGGTCTCTGGTGCTGGTGCCGGGATGGCGGGCGCTGGCGGACAAGCCGCTGCACGAAGTGGTCGCGGCACAATGGTCGATCACCATGAACCGCCTCCTGGATTCGCTCGAGATGCTGCCGCGCGACGCATGGTGTGCGCTGGATTACGCACAGCTCCTGCGCGAGCCGCAGACGCAGATCCAGCGACTGTGCCGTGCACTCGACCTGGAATGGGATCGGGAACTGGGTTCCTCGCTGCCGCTGTCCCGGTACACGCTCAGCCGCCCCGCGCCGGACAAGTGGCGCAAGCACGCGCACCTGATCGAGCCGTTGCTTCCGTCTCTCGAAGCGACGATGGAGCGCGCCGGGCGCGTGTTGGAGGCGGGGCGTCTTAACGCCTGACGGTGCGGAATCGCGCTCAGCCGATCCGCTGCGGGCGGATGCCGTCGCGCAGGTCGGCGGCCATCTCGCGCCACTGTGGCAGCTGGTCGGCGACGCCGAGCCTGGCGAGCCAGGCCTCGTCGACCCCGGCCTCGCTGGTCAAAGCCGCGGCGACGTGGACCGCGCCGGTGACCCAGAAGCTGCGCTCGCCGCTGCGCGCGGGTGCGCGGTGGAAGGCGACCGCCTCGACGATCGGCATCGGCAGGCCCCACAGGCCGAGCAGGTAGGCGCCGGCGTCGACGTGCGAAGGCAGCTCGGGATCGGCGTCGGCATCGTCGGAGTCGCGCACGCCCGGCAGCAGCAGGCCGATGTCGGCCAGCAGCGCGGCGGTGGCGCCGAGTTCGGCGCAGCTCGCCGGGAGCAGGCGCGTGGCCAGGCGCGAGGACAGCAGCGCGCGGCGCTGCACGCCGTCGATGTCGATGTGCCGCGGCCAGCTCGACGAGAACACCTCGCTCGCCAGCACGATGTCGCGGAGCTGGCGCAGACCCAGGCGCGCCACCGCGCTGCGCAGGTCAGTGGTCGGCCGGCCGGTCGAGAAATAGGCGGAATTGCACAGCTGCAGCACCTTCGCCGAGATCGCCGGGTCGCTGGCGATCATCTGTGCGGCTTCGGGCAGGCCCAGGCGTTCGTCCTCCAGTGCGCGGCTCAGCGCCAGGTACAGCCGCGGCGGCGAGGGCAGGCGTTCGATGCGGCCGACGACCGAGCGCAGGTCCGGGTCATCGAGCACCTCGCGCAGTTCCAGGCTGCCGTAGATGGCATCGAGCAGTCCTTCGGCGGGCGTGGTGTCTGGCAGGAAGCGGTGCGCGGCCGCGATCACCCGTGCGGTGGGCGCCTCGAACGGATCGAGCAGGACCAGCCGCGCCGCATCGGGGCGCAGGGTGCGGGCCTGGCCGAGCAGGTCGGCGGTGTTGAAGCCGGGCGTGCGCCCGACGACCACCATGCCGAACGGCGTTTCGGCCAGGGCCTGGATCGCGGCGTTCGGGTCGCCGGCGCTGGCCACGCGCCAGTCGGGAGCGAGCCCGTCGAGCAGCGCGCCGAGCTCCTCCTCGAGCCGCTGCGCCGCCCCGACCAGAAGAACATCCATCGCCACGGGCCTCACGCTGCTGCTCACCGAACCGAGCATGTTACGTGAAGGCCGTGTGGTCGAACCCGCGCGCGCGTCGGGATGTGCGGGCAGTCACGCTCGCGCTGTGCGCGGATCCGCAGTCCCCGCTCAGCGTCCCGCGGCAGCAGGCGAGCCGGCGGCGACGATGGCGGCCACCACCGCGGCCGTGGCTTCGAGGGTGCCGGCGGCGCGGCCGTCGCCGGCCAGCTCGGCGGTGAGTACGCCCCGATCCAGCGCCTGCGCGACTGCGCCCTCGACGAGGTCCGCGGCCTCGGCGAGGCCGAGCGAATGGCGCAGCAGCATCGCCGCCGACAGGATCGCCGCGTAGGGATTGGCGATGCCGCGCCCGGCGATGTCCGGCGCCGAGCCGTGGATCGGCTCGTAGACGCCGTTGCGGCCGTCGCCGAGCGAGGCCGAGGGCAGCAGGCCCAGCGAGCCGGCCAGCATCGAGGCCTCGTCGGTGAGGATGTCGCCGAACATGTTCTCGGTCACGATCACGTCGTAGTCGCGCGGCCGCGCGATCAGGTGCATCGCCATCGAGTCGACGAGCTGGTGCTCGAGCGCGACATCGGGGAACTCCTCGGCCATCAACCGGCTCGTCGTCTCGCGCCACAGCCGCGAGGTCTCCAGCACGTTGGCCTTGTCGACCGACACCAGCCGGCCGCGGCGCGCGCGCGCCAGCCGTGCGGCGCTGCGCACCACGCGTTCTATCTCCGCGACCGAATAGCTGCACAGGTCGCTGGCGGCGTCGGCGGAGCGGGTCTTGTCGCCGAAGTAGATGCCGCCGGTGAGCTCGCGCACCACCACCAGGTCGACCCCGGCTAGCAGGTGCGGCTTGATCGGCGACGCGCCGAGCGCCGCCGGGTGCGGCTTCACCGGGCGCAGGTTGGCGTACAGCCCCAATCCGCGGCGCAGCGCCAGCAGGCCCTGCTCGGGCCGCACCCTGGCCTTGGGGTCCGACCACTTCGGTCCGCCGACCGCGCCCAGCAGCACCGCGTCGGCGGCCTGGCAGGCGGCGAGGGTGGCGGCGGGCAGAGCTTCGCCGCCGGCGTCGATGGCGGCGCCGCCGATGGCGTGTTCCTCGAAGGCGAGGGCGAGACCGAAGTGCGCGGAGACGGCTTCCAGCACGGCCACGGCGGCGGCGGTGACTTCGGGACCGATCCCGTCGCCGGGCAGGACGACGATGCGGTGCGATGCGGTGCTCATGCGGCGGTGCGTTCCTTGTGGTGCGTGGATTCGTAGGCGGCGATGGCGTCGGCGCGGGCCAGCAGCCAGCCCATCTCGTCGACGCCCTGCATCAGACAGGTGCGGGCGAAGGCGTCCAGCGGGAAGGCGTGCGCCTCGCCCGCGGGGGTGCGCACGAGGCAGGCATCGATGTCGATGTCGAGTTCGTCGTCGGGCCGCGTCATCAGGTCCTGCACCACGGCCTCGTCGAGGACGATCGGCAGCAGGCCGTTCTTGGTCGCGTTGTTGCGGAAGATGTCCGCGATCTCGCTGGATATCACCGCGCGCAGGCCGAGGTCGACCAGCGCCCAGGGCGCATGCTCGCGCGAGGAGCCGCAGCCGAAGTTGCGCCCGGCGACGAGCACCGCGCGGCCCGCGTTCTCCGGCCGGTTGAAGGCGAAGTCCGGGTTGGGCGCGCCGTCGGCGGCCCAGCGCCAGTCGTTGAAGGCGAAGCGGCCCAGGCCCTGGCGCTCGGTCGTCGACAGGAAGCGCGCGGGGATGATCTGGTCGGTGTCGATGTTCTGCTGCGGCAGCACCACGCTGGCCGAGCGCAGGCGGACGAAGGGGGGCATCAGGCGGCCTCCGGCTGGCGGGCGAGGGTGCGGGGGTCGACGACCTGGCCGGCGACGGCGCAGGCCGCCGCGGTCAGCGGCGAGGCGAGCATGGTGCGCGCGCCCTGGCCCTGGCGGCCCTCGAAGTTGCGGTTGCTGGTGCTCACCGCGAGCTGGCCGGGACCGACCAGGTCGCCGTTCATGGCGATGCACATCGAGCAGCCCGGCTCGCGCCACTCGGCGCCGGCGGCGCGCACGACCGCGTCGATGCCCTCGGCCTCGGCGTCGCGCTTGACCGCCTCCGAGCCCGGCACCACCAGCATGCGCACGCGCGGGTGCACGCGCCTGCCGTCGAGCACCGCGGCGACCTCGCGCATGTCGCTGAGGCGGCCGTTGGTGCAGGAGCCGACGAAGACCACGTCGACCGGCATGCCGGCCAGCGTCTCGCCCTCGCGCACCTGCATGTAGCCCATGCCCTTGCGCGCCGATGCGTCGGCGGCGGACGGGACCGGCGCGTCCACGGCCAGCGCCGTGCCCGGATGCGTGCCCCAGGTCAGGGTCGGGCGGATCGCGGCGGCGTCGATCACCACCTCGCGGTCGAAGCGCGCGCCGGGATCGCTGACGAGCTTCGCCCACTCGGCCTTCGCCGCCTCGAAGGCCTCGCCCTTCGGTGCGCGCGGCGCGCGCGCGAGCCAGGCGAAGGTGGTCTCGTCCGGGGCGATCATGCCGGCGCGCGCGCCGGCCTCGATCGACATGTTGCACACGGTCATGCGCGCGTCCATGTCGAGCGCGCGGATCACGCTGCCGCGGTATTCGATGACGTGCCCGGTGCCGCCGTTGACGCCGATCCGGCCGATCACGTGGAGGATCAGGTCCTTGGCGCCCACCCCGGGCGCGAGCTCGCCGTCGACGGTGATCGACATCGTCTTCGGCCGCCGCTGCAGCAGGCATTGCGTGGCCAGCACGTGGCCGACCTCGCTGGTGCCGATGCCGAAGGCCAGCGCGCCGAAGGCGCCGTGGGTCGAGGTGTGGCTGTCGCCGCAGACGATGGTCATGCCCGGCTGGGTCAGGCCGAGCTCGGGCGCGACGACGTGGACGATGCCGCGCTCGGCCGAGCCGATGTCGAAGAGCTCGATGCCGTGAGTGGCGCAGTTCTCGCGCAGGCGCGCGACCTGCGCCTCCGACGCCGCGCTCGCGTACGGCAGGCGCCCGTCGGGCCCGGCCGGCAGGGTCGGCGTGGAGTGGTCGAGCGTGGCCTTGGTGCGGTCGGGCCGCCGCGGCGCGAGCCCGCGCGCGGCGAGCTCGCCGAAGGCCTGCGGCGAGGTGACCTCGTGGATCAGGTGCAGGTCGATGAACAGCACGGCCGGCGCGTCCGGCGTCTCGGGGACGACGACGTGGGCGTTCCAGAGTTTGTCGAAGAGGGTGGTGGGCATGGTGGTCCGGCTGAAGCGGGAATGGGGAATCAGGAATCAGGAATCGGGAATCGGGAATCGGGAAGGGAACGGGGAACTGGGAAGGAGGGCGACGGGGCGATCAGGCGGGGAGGGGGGCCGGGGTGGTGGAGCGGGTGCTGGCGCCGGTTTCCCGTTCCCCGTTCCCTGTTCCCGTCGCTCGCCTCACCCGGTTGGCCACCTCCAGCCACGCCAGCGCGCTGGCCTCGATGATGTCGTGGCTGTTGCCGGTGCCGGTGTGGGCATCGTCGCCGTGGCGGACGCTCAGCGTGGCTTCGCCGCGGGCGTCGGCGCCGGTGCCGGTGCTGTGTACCTGGTAGCTCTCGAGCTCCAGCGCCACGCCGGTGGCGCGCGCCATCGCCGCGAACAGGGCGGCGACAGGCCCGTCGCCTTCGGCCGTTTCGGTGACGACGGCACCGTCGGGGTCCGACAGCACGACCTGGGCATGCGCGCTGCGACGCCCGTCGGCGACGCTGAGGGCGGCGATGCGCCAGCCCTCGCCGCTGGCGGACTCGCCCTCGACCAGGCGCTGCAGGTCGGCGTCCTCGACCACGCGCTGGGTCTCGCACAGCGCCTTGAAGCGCTCGAAGACCTGCGCCAGCGTGCCGTCGTCGAGCACGTAGCCGAGCGCGCGCAGGCGCTCGCCCACCGCGGCGCGGCCGCTGTGGCGGCCGAGCACCATCTGCGTCGCCGGCCAGCCCACGCTCTCCGGGGTCATGATCTCGTAGGTGCCGCGATGCCTGAGCATGCCGTGCTGGTGGATGCCGGCCTCGTGGGCGAAGGCGTTGGCGCCGACGACGGCCTTGTTGCGCTGGACCGCCATGCCGGTCAGGCGGGTCAGCAGGCGCGAGGTCTCGAGCAGCCGCGGCGTGCGGATGCCGGTGTCGACGCCGTAGTAGGCGCCGCGCGTGCGCACGGCCATCGCGAACTCCTCCAGCGCGCAGTTGCCGGCGCGCTCGCCGATGCCGTTGACCGCGACCTCGACCTGGCGCGCGCCGCCTTCGACCGCGGCCAGCGAGTTCGCCACCGCCAGGCCGAGGTCGTTGTGGCAGTGCGCGCTGAAGATCGCGCGGTCGGCGTCGCGCACCCGCGCGCGCAGGCGCTCGAACAGCCCGCGGATCTCGCCGGGCGTGGTGTAGCCGACCGTGTCGGGCACGTTGATGGTGGTGGCGCCGGCGGCGATCGCGGCGGAGAAGATCTCCACCAGGAAGTCCTCCTCCGTGCGCAGCGCATCCTCGGCGGAGAATTCGACGTCGTCGACCAGCGCCCGCGCGCGCTCGACGCCGGCGACCGCGCGCGCCAGCACCTCGTCGCGCGAGAGCTTGAGCTTGTGCTCGCGGTGCAGCGGGCTGGTCGAGATGAACACGTGGATGCGCGGCCGGGCCGCGCCGTCGAGCGCGCGCGCGACCGCATCGATGTCGCCGTCGCTGCAGCGCGCCAGGCCGCACAGCGTGGTCTCGCGCAGGTCGGCGGCGATGGCGCGGCTGGCCTCCATGTCCGCGACCGAACTGGCGGGGAAGCCGGTCTCGATGACGTCGACGCCGAGTTCGGCGAGCGCGCGGGCGAACACGCGCTTCTGCGCCGGATTCATGCTGCAGCCGGGCGACTGCTCGCCGTCGCGCAGGGTGGTGTCGAAGATGCGTACGTGGTCGGGGGTGCTCATGCGGGGCGGTCCTCGGTCGATGCGGTGCGCCGGGCGGCGGTGCGCGCGAGATGCGGTGCGGGAACGGGCGCGCGTCGCGCGCGCGGGAATGGCGGGGTCGCGGGCGATGCCCCGCGCGCGGGATGGGCGATCGTATCCCGCCGGCGCGTGCCCCATCGGGAGCCGCGCGCGGGACTGCCGCCGCATGCAGGCGCACATGCGCATGCGGCGCGGGACCCGCAGGCGCGGGTTCGCGCGTGCGATCCGGCTACGTCGCCGGGCACGGCCTCAGGCGGCATGCGCCTGCGCTCCCGGGACGCGGGTCAGCCAGTGCTCGTGCGCGGGCGAGCCGCTGCGCACGATCGACAGGTAGCGCGCGCGGATCTCCGTGGCCACCGGCGCGTCGCCGAAACGACGCTCGTCCAGCGCGGCGACCGGCAGCACCTCGGCGGAGGTGCCGGCGAGGAAGACCTCGTCGGCCTCCTTCAGCTCGTCGAGCGGGACCGCGCGCGCGGTGGCGCCGGTGAGTTCGACGAGGGTGTCGCGGGTGATGCCCGGCAGCGCGTCGGGATGCGCCACCGCGACCACCGCGCCGTCCTTGACCATGAATACGTTGACGCCGGTGCATTCGACGACGAGGCCGTCGTCGTCGACGAATAGGGCGTCGTCGAAGCCGCGGCCGGCGGCCTCGCGCTTGGCCAGGATCGAGTTCACGTAGCTGCCGGCGAGCTTCAGCGGCGGCAGCGCGGCGGCGCGGTTGCGGCGCATCGGCGACACGGTCAGGCGCACCGGCTTCTCGCCCAGGTGCGGCGCCCACGGTACCGAGGCCACCATCAGGTGGCGCGACAGCGGGCCCACGTCGAGCCCGAGCGAGCCGGTGCCGTACCACAGCAGCGGCCGCACGTAGGCGTCGCGATGATGGTTGGCGCGCAGGACGGCGACGGTCGCCGCCGCCGCCTCGTTGGCATCGAAGGCGATGCCGAGCGCGTCGGCGCCGCGGCGCATGCGTTCGAGGTGTTCGCGCAGGCGGAACACCGCGGCGCCGTCGGGCGTCGCATAGCTGCGGATGCCCTCGAATACGGCGGTGCCGTAGTGCATGGCGTGGGTGGTCAGGGGTGCGGCGAGCTGGTCCTGGGGGACGAGGCGGCCGTCGAACCAGAGGCTCAGGGACATGCGGTGATCTCCACTTGCAGGCAGTCGTGGTTCTTCTGCATCAGGTGTCGCAGCGGTTCGCAGGGACGGTCGCTTTCGACGGTGAGGCACAGGCGCCAGTGGCCGTCGGCGGGCGCGGGCGCGCCCTCGATCGCGCGCGGCGCGAAGCCGCGACGCTCGACCAGGCCGAGCGCGCGCAGCAGCGCGCCTTCGGACGGACGCAGCACCAGGTCAAGCCGATAGCGCATGCGCGCGGTCCTCCGCGGGCGCCGGTGCCGGCGGCGGCGCATCGAGCATGCTGCCGTTGGCATGGTTGGGCGGGACCAGCGGCCACACGTTGGCGCGGATGTCGATGGCCACGTGCAGCAGCGCCGGCCCGGGCGAGGCGAGGAAGGCGTCGAGCGCCTGCTCGATCTCCTCGCGGTGCTCGATGCGCTGCGCGGGAATGCCGAACACCCGCGCCAGCGCACCGAAGTCCGGGTTGTCGGACAGATCGATCTCGCTGTAGCGCTCGGCGAAGAACAGCTCCTGCCACTGACGGACCATGCCCAGCGCGGAGTTGTCGAGCAGCACCATCTTCAGCGGCAGGCGGCAGCGCGCGACGGTCGCCAGCTCCTGCACGTTCATCATGAAGCTGCCGTCGCCCGACACCAACACCACCGTGCGTTCCGGGCAGGCGAACTGCGCGCCCATCGCCGCCGGCAGGCCGAAGCCCATGGTGCCGAGCGCGCCGCTGGTCAGGTGGTTGCGCGGATGCGCAAGCTGCCAGTGCTGGGCCACCCACATCTGGTGCTGGCCGACGTCGCAGGCCACGACCGCATCCGCCGGCACGCGCTGCGACAGTCGCCGCAGCAGGGCCGGCGCATAGATGTCCCGGCCCGGCGCGTCGTAGCGGTTGGCGAAGCGCGCGCTGCGATCGCTGCAGGTCGCGCGCCACGCATCGCAGCGGCTGCGCGCGGCGGCGAGCCTGCGCAGCGCCGCGCCGACCTCGCCGTGGATGGCGATGTCGGCGGCGCGCAGCTTGCCGATCTCGCTGGCGTCGGCGTCGAGATGGACGATGCGGGCCTGCGGCGCGAAACCATCGAGCCTGCCGGTGGCGCGGTCGTCGAACCGTGCGCCGACCACGATCAGGAGGTCGGCCTCCTGCACCGCCATGTTCGCCGCGCGGCTGCCGTGCATGCCGAGCATGCCCAGCAGGCAGGGATGCCCGGTCGGTAGTGCGCCGAGGCCGCGCAGGGTGAGCACGGTCGGCAGCGCGGTGGCATCGACGAAGGCGCGGAACACGTCGACGGCATCGGCCAGGGCGATCCCGCCGCCGCCGTAGACCACCGGGCGCTCGGCCTGGGCGATGGCGGCGATGGCCTCGAGCAGCGCCGCGTCCGCAGCCGCCGGCGGCGAGGTGGCGGTGCGCGGGCGGTGCGGCGCGAGCCCCGAGGCGTCCGCCAGCTGCACGTCCTTGGGCAGGTCGATCAGCACCGGCCCGGGACGTCCCTCGCGGGCGATGCGGAAGGCCTCGGCCACCGCCTCGGGCAGGTCCTCGACCCGCCGCACCAGGAAGCTGTGCTTGACGATCGGCATGGTCAGCCCGAACACGTCGAGCTCCTGGAAGGCGTCGGTGCCGAGCAGCGGCGTGGCGACCTGGCCAGTCACCACCACCATCGGCACCGAATCGACGAAGGCATCGGCGATGCCGGTCACGAGGTTGGATGCGCCGGGTCCGGAGGTCGCCACGCACACGCCGACCCGGCCGCTGGCGCGGGCGTAGCCGTTCGCCGCCAGCGCCGCGCCCTGTTCGTGGCGCACCAGGATGTGGCGCAGCGGCGCGTCCACCAGCGCGTCGTAGAACGGCATGATCGTGCCGCCGGGGTAGCCGAACAGCAGGTCGACGCCTTCGGCCTCCATGGCACGCGCGAGCCACTGCGCGCCGTTGGCCGGTGCCGGCCGCGCCGTGGGCGTGGCGTCGGCGGCCAGCGCGTTCATGCGGCCGCCGCCGACCGCGCCGGCGCCTGCCCGGCGGGCGTGTCCGCCTGCAGCCAGCGCATCGCGGCGCGCAGCCTGCGGCCGGTCTCCTCGATCGGATGCTCGAGGTCGGCCTCCTTGTAGCGCCGGTAGTTCGGCAGCCCGGCTTCGTACTCGGCGATCCAGTTGCGGGCGAAGGTGCCGTCCTGGATCTCGGCCAGCACCGCCTTCATGCGCTCCTTGGTGCCGGCATCGACGATGCGCGGGCCGCTGACGAAGTCGCCGTACTGCGCGGTCTCGGAGATGAACTCGAGCATGCGGGTGATGCCGCCCTCGTAGAACAGGTCGACGATCAGCTTCAGCTCGTGCAGCACCTCGTAGTAGGCGATCTCCGGCTGGTAGCCGGCCTCGACCAGGGTCTCGTAGCCGGCCTGCACCAGCGCACTGGCGCCGCCGCAGAGCACCGCCTGCTCGCCGAACAGGTCGGTCTCGGTCTCCTCCTTGAACGTGGTGCGGATGAGGTTGGCGCGGGCGCCGCCGAGGCCTTCGGCGTAGGTCCTGGCGCAGGCCTCGGCGCGGCCGTTGGGGTCCTGGTGCACGGCCCAGACGCAGGGCACGCCGCGACCGATCTCGTATTCGCGGCGCACCAGCGCGCCCGGCCCCTTGGGCGCGACCAGGGCGACGTCGAGATCCGCACGCGGCGCGATCTGGCCGAAGTGCACGTTGAACCCATGCGCGAACAGCAGGCAGGCGCCGGCGGCGATGTTCGGCTCGATCACCTCGCGGTAGAGCGCAGGCTGGACCATGTCCGGGGTCAGCACGGCGACGATGTCGGCAGCGGCCACCGCCTCGGCCGGCGGCTTCACCCGGAAGCCGTCCTCCTTCGCGCGGATGGATGTCGGCCCGCCGGCGCGCAGGCCGACGGTGACCTCGAATCCGGAGTCGCGCAGGTTCAGCGCGTGCGCGCGTCCCTGGCTGCCGTAGCCGATGACGGCGATGCGGGGCTTGCTGGTGCTCGGGCTCATGGCGGTTCCTTTCAGTCGACGGGAGTGAGGGTGTGGGCGATCGCAGGGGCCGGCGCGCGCGCCGGGCGCAGCGCGGAGGGCGTGGTCACGGCGCCGCGCGAGGCGGAGCCGACCAGCTGTGCGTACTTGGCGAGCGCGCCGCGGGTCACGCGCGGGGCGAGCGCGGCGGGCGTGCGCGAGGCGAGGTCGGCGGCGACGTCGATGCGCCGCGCGGCGGCGTCGATGGTCACCACGTCGCCCTCGCGCAGCCGCGCGAGCGGGCCGCCGCGCGCGGCCTCGGGCGCGAGGTGGCCGACCATGAATCCGCGGGTGGCGCCGGAGAAGCGGCCGTCGGTGACCAGCGCCACCTCGTCGCCCAGGCCCTGGCCGACCAAGGCCGCGGTGACCGCCAGCATCTCGCGCATCCCGGGGCCGCCGGCGGGGCCTTCGAAGCGGATGACGACGACGTCGCCCGGGCGGATCGCGCGCGCCTGCACCGCGGCGAAGGCGGCGTCCTCGGAATCGAACACCCGCGCCGGGCCGCTGTGGCGGCTGCGGCCGTGGCCGGCGAGCTTGAGGATGCAGCCCTCCGGCGCCAGGTCGCCGTACAGGATGGCGTAGCCGCCGACCGGCTTGAGCGGAGCGGCGACGGGGCGGATCGCATCCTGCGCCGGATCGCCCGCGGGCGCGGCGTCGGTCTCGGCGAACAGGCCGCGGCCGGTCACCGTCGGCACGTCCTCGACCAGGCCGGCCTCGCGCAGCGCGCGCGCCACCAGCGCGGTGCCGCCGAAGGCGAACATCTCCGCGGCGGTGTAGCGTCCGCCGGGCTTGAGGTCGGCGATGACCGGCGTCGACGCCGCCGCCTGGAACTCCTCGAGGTCGAAGGCCACGCCGGCCTCGTGCGCGATCGCCAGCAGGTGCAGGGCGGCATTGGTCGAGCCGGCGGTGGCCGACACCGCGTGCGCCGCGTTGCGCAGCGACGCCGACGTGACCAGGTCGCGACCGCGCGGGCCGCCGTCGCGGATCTGGCGCATCACGATGTCGCCGCAGCGGCGCGCGGCGGCGGGCTTGTCCGGATGCACCGCCGGGATGTCGTTGTCGCCCATCGGCGACATGCCGAGGAAGGTCAGCACCATCGCCATGGTGTTGGCCGTGTACTGCCCGCCGCAGGCGCCGGCGCCCGGGCAGGCGGCGCGCTCGACCTCGGCGAGTTCGGCGTCGTCGATGCGTCCCGCGGCATGCGCGCCGACCGCCTCGAACACGTCCTGCACGGTCAGCGCCTTGCCGCGGCAGCGCCCGGGCATGATCGTGCCGCCGTAGAGCACGGTGCCCGGCAGGTCCAGCCGCGCCAGCGCCATCGCCGCGGCGGGGATGGTCTTGTCGCAGCCGCACAGCAGCACCACGCCGTCGAGGCAGTGGCCGCTGACCGCGAGCTCGATGGAGTCGGCGATGGTCTCGCGCGAGGCCAGCGAGGCGCGCATGCCGTCGGAGCCCATGGCGATGCCGTCGGTCACCGCGATGGTGTTGAACTCGACCGGCGTGCCGCCGGCGGCGCGGATGCCGTCCTTGGCGTGCTGCGCCAGCTCGCGGAGGGTGAGGTTGCAGGGGCTGACGTCGGACCAGGTGTGGACCACCGCGATCATCGGCCGCGCGATGGCGGCGTCGTCCAGGCCGGTGGCGCGGAGCATGGCCCGCGCCGGGGCGCGGGCGGGTCCTGACTTGATGGCGTCGCTGTTCAAGGCTGGCTGTCCTGGAGGAGGAAATTTCCAGGGCCAGAAACGAGAAAACCCCGCGCCGTGTCCGGTGCGGGGTTTTCGTTCTGACCTGGTGCTGCGTTGTTTCAGTCGGTCACGACGATCCCGCCCCTGGCGAGGTAATAAGGAGAAGCGGAAGGAGTACGAGGGACGCGGGCGGGACGGCCACCGCGACGACGGACGCGCGCCGGACGGCGCGGTCGAACGTCTGCGGCAGTGCGTCAAGATTCATGTTGCCGACCTAAGCACGGCCGGATTGGACGCGTCAACGCGGTGTGGCGATGCTGGTGCCGGGAGACGCGTGCCTCGTCGTCGGAAAGCCGGTCGCAGCAAGGATTCCTGCGCGGGTGCGCCGTTCGTCGGTGCGGCCGGAGGGGCGGCCGATGTCGCCGTCCTCGGCACCGATCTGCGCGGATCGCGGCCACCCGGCTGCCGTCGCCTGAACGCGGTCACGCCCTTCGCGACCGCATCATCGCCTCGCACGTACCACAGCACCTGTCACGAAAGATCCCGGAGTTCCCCATGTTCACCCGCCACCGCTGGTTCGGCCTCGTCGCCGTCCTGCTGTTCCTCGGTGCGCTCGCCGGCTGCGCCACCGGCCCGGCCATCCGCACCGAGACCGATCCCGAGGCCGACTTCGGCCGCTATCGCAGCTTCGCCTTCTATTCGCCGCTGGCGATGAACTCCGAGGGCTATGCCTCGTTCGCCACCGAGCGCGCCAAGGCCGCCGCGCGGCGGGAGATGGAGGCCCGCGGCTACGTCTACGACGAGGCCGACCCGGACCTCTGGGTCAACATCAATACCTACATGCAGCAGCGCACCGACGTGTACACCGTGCCCGACGTGGACTACGGCTACTACTACAGCTATCGCGCACGGTCCTACATCGCGGTGCCGTACTGGCGCGATCGCACCGAGGTCAGCCGCTACACCGAGGGCACGATCAACATCGACATCGTGGACGTCGCCCGCAACCGCCTGGTCTGGGAAGGCATCTCGGTCGGCCGGGTCGGGCGCATGCGTTCGCCGGACGAGCGCGGGGCGCGGCTCGACCAGGGCATCTCCGAGATCTTCGCCCAGTATCCCTACCGGGCGGGGGCGCGCGGTCCGGTGATGTGAGCCGGCGCGGACGCGGGAACCGTGCCCGCGTCCGCCTCAGTCGAGCGCCGTCAGTTCCAGCGGGTCGCCCGGCATCGCCGCCAGTTCCTCGGCCATGCGCTCCCACTGCGGAACGCGTCCGCTCAGGCCGAGGTTGGCCAGGTAGGCATGGTCCAGCGGGTAGCCGGACGCCAGCGAGGTGGCGACGTGCACGGCGCCGCCGATCCAGAACCCGCGGAAGTGGCTGCGGCTCGGCTCCCTCTGGTTGGCGACCGCTTCCACGATCGGCATCGGCAGCCCCCACAGGCCGAGCAGGTAGGCGCCGGCCTCGGCGTAATGCGGGCCGCGCGAGACCGTGCCGGTGCCGTCGGCGTTCGGGATGCGCACGCCCGGCAGCAGCATGCCGACCTCCGCGACCACCGCCGCGGTGGCCGCGAGGTCGGCGCTCGGGCCTTGCAGCAGGCGGCTGGCCAGGCGCGATGCGACGAGGCCGCGGCGGCTCAGCGCGTCGCGGTCGATGCCCGGCGGCGGCTGCAGCGAGAAGATCTCTCCGGCCAGCACCAGGCGCCGGATCGAGTCGTAGCCGATCCGCACCACCGCCGAGCGGATGTCGGCCACCTTGCGGCTGAAGGCGAAGTAGGCGGAGTTGCACAGCCGCAGCACCTTGGCCGCGGTGACCGGGTCCTGGGCGATCAGCGCGGTGACGGTGCGCGCAGTCGTGCGCGGGTCCTCGAGCTTGCGGTGCAGCTCCAGGTACAGCCGCGGCGGCGGCGGAAGCGCGCCGATGCGGCCGATCGTCTCCCTGAGGTCGGGCGCGTCGAGCAGTTCCTGCAGCTCGACCACGTTCTCCACCGCGGCGACCAACTCGTCGGCCAGGATCGGCCGGCGCATGAAGCGGTGAGTGTTCTCCAGCGCGCGCAGCGCGTTCGGCTCCTCGCCCTCGTCGAGCAGGAGGATCCGCACCGCGCGCGGATTGCGCAGGCGCGCGGCCTGCAGGAGGTCGACGCCGCCGGGTGCGTGCGCGTCGGCGACCACCACGTCCGCCGCATCGAAGGCGGAGCCGGAACCCGCGGCGGCGGGATCGGCCTTCCACTCGACCTGCCAGTCGACCCCGAACTCCCCCAGCGCCTGGGCGAGTTCGGCATCGGCGCCTTCGGCCCTGGCCGCGATCAGTACCCGCACGTGTCCCCCGGAAGCTCGTACCGGGCCGGGATCGATGCGCGCCGGCGCCGGGGGCGCGAGTCTAGCAGCGCCGCCCGCACCGCTGCGCGGGCCGGCGCCGGGTTCAGGCCTTGGCCCGCTCGACCGAGTCGAGGAGGATGCGCCTGGCCTCGTCGGCCTTGCCCCAGCCTTCGATCTTGACCCACTTGCCCTTCTCGAGGTCCTTGTAGTGCTCGAAGAAGTGGCCGATGCGCTCGAGCCAGTGGTTGGACACCTGTTCGATGTCCTCGATGTGCGCGTAGCCGGCGAAGATCTTGGACACCGGCACCGCCAGGATCTTCTCGTCGCTGCCGGCCTCGTCGCTCATCTTCAGCACGCCGACCGGGCGACAGCGCACCACCGAGCCCGGCACCAGCGGCAGCGGCAGCACGACCAGCACGTCGGCCGGATCGCCGTCGCCGCAGAGCGTGTTCGGCACGTAGCCGTAGTTGCAGGGATAGCGCATGGGGGTCGAGAGGATGCGGTCGACGAAGATCGCGCCGCTCGCCTTGTCGACCTCGTACTTGACCGGCTCGGAGTCCTTCGGGATCTCGATGACGACGTTGATCTCGTTGGGGACGTCGTTGCCGGTGGGGACGAGATGCAGGCCCATGTGGACTCCTTAGGATGCGGGGGAAGGCGCCGGCATCGCCGCGCGCTTCGGGGCCGGCAATGATAGGTCATGCCGCTGATGCGCCGCAGCAACCGCAAAGCGCCCGCCGGCGCCGCGCAGGCGACGCCTCAGAGCAGCGGCACCAGGAGCAGGGCGACGATGTTGATGATCTTGATCAGCGGGTTCACCGCCGGGCCGGCGGTGTCCTTGTAGGGGTCGCCGACCGTGTCGCCGGTCACCGCGGCCTTGTGCGCCTCGGAACCCTTGCCGCCGTGGTGGCCGTCCTCGATGTACTTCTTGGCGTTGTCCCAGGCGCCACCGCCGGTGGTCATCGAGATCGCCACGAAGAGGCCGGTGACGATGGTGCCGATCAGCAGGCCGCCCAGCGCACGCACGCCCGCGCCGGGGCCCATCAGCCAGTTCATGCCGAAGCCGACCACCACCGGCACCAGCACCGGCAGCAGCGAGGGCACCACCATCTCGCGGATCGCCGAGCGGGTGAGCATGTCCACCGCGCGGTCGTACTGCGGCTTGCCGGTGCCCTGCATGATCCCCGGGATGTCGCGGAACTGGCGGCGCACCTCCTCCACCACGGCCCCCGCCGCACGGCCCACCGCCTCCATCGCCATGGCACCGAACAGGTAGGGGATCAGGCCGCCGATGAACAGGCCGATGATCACCGCCGGGTCGGACAGGTCGAAGCGGAACAGCTCGGTCGGGTTGGCTGCCTGCAGGTTGTGGGTGAAGTCGGCGAACAGCACCAGCGCGGCAAGGCCGGCGGAGCCGATCGCATAGCCCTTGGTCACCGCCTTGGTGGTGTTGCCGACCGCGTCGAGAGGGTCGGTCACCGCGCGCACCTCGGCCGGCAGTTCGGCCATCTCGGCGATGCCGCCGGCGTTGTCGGTGATCGGGCCGTAGGCGTCCAGGGCCACGATCATGCCGGTCATCGAGAGCATCGCGGTGGCCGCCACCGCGATGCCGTACAGCCCGCCCAGCGTGTAGCAGCCGTAGATCGCCGCGCACACCGCGAGCACGGGCCAGGCGGTGGCCTTCATCGACACGCCCAGCCCGGCGATGATGTTGGTGCCGTGGCCGGTGGTGCTGGCGGCGGCGACATGGCGCACCGGCGCGTAGTCGGTGCCGGTGTAGTACTCGGTGATCCACACGATCGCGCCGGTCAGGACCAGGCCGACCAGGGCGCAGCCGTACAGGCGCCCGGCGCCGAGCGGGGAGTCGCCCATCAGCGCCATGGTGATCGGCCAGAACGCGATCGCCGCGAGCACCCCGGATACGATCACGCCCTTGTACAGCGCGCCCATGATCGAGCCGTTGCCGCCGATGCGGACGAAGAAGGTGCCGATGATCGAGGCGACGATCGAGGCGCCGCCGAGCACCAGCGGATACAGCGCGCCGTCGGGTCCGACCTCGGCGGCCATCAGCACGCCAAGCAGCATGGTCGCGATCACCGTGACCGCATAGGTCTCGAACAGGTCGGCGGCCATGCCCGCGCAGTCGCCGACGTTGTCGCCGACGTTGTCGGCGATCACCGCGGGATTGCGCGGGTCGTCCTCGGGAATCCCCGCCTCGACCTTGCCGACCAGGTCCGCGCCGACGTCGGCGCCCTTGGTGAAGATGCCGCCGCCGAGCCGGGCGAAGATCGAGATCAGCGAGCTGCCGAACGCCAGCCCCACCAGCGCATGCAGCGCGGCTTCGGTCGGCATGCCGCTGTACACCAGGACCGCGTAGTAGCCGGCCACGCCGAGCAGCCCCAGTCCCACCACCAGCATCCCGGTGATGGCGCCGCCCTTGAAGGCGACGTCCATCGCCGCGTGGATGCCGTGGCGCGCGGCCTCGGCGGTGCGCACATTGGCGCGCACCGAGACGTTCATGCCGATGTAGCCGGCCGCACCCGAGAGCACCGCGCCGATCAGGAAGCCGAGCCCGGTGCCCCAGCCCAGGGCGAAGCCCAGGGCGAGGAACAGGACGACGCCGGCTATCGCGATGGTCGTGTACTGGCGGTTGAGGTAGGCACGCGCGCCTTCCTGGATGGCCTGGGCGATGGCCTGCATGCGCGCGTCGCCGGCCGGTCGTGCGAGCACCTGCCGTGTCCACGCGATGCCGAACGCGATGGCGAGGCCGGCGCACGCCAGTGCGATCCAGAGTCCTTGGGTCTGCAGCATGGTTCTCTCCGTGTCGATGCTCGGGAACGGGGACGCACGGAGGAGGCGTCCGCCCGGCGCGGCGCGCCGGACCGTCGGGCCGGGATGGGTGGAGCGCTTCCCGGACACGCACGCCGGAACCGTTCGACCACTCGAGGGCGCCGCCCCAGCGGCGCCGCGAGCCGAGTATGTCGAGTCGCCGTGCCCGCAGCCACGCTGCACCCGCAGCATCGCCGCCGGGGCGGGGCGCGGATCAGCGCACGTCGGCGAGCCGCTCGAGCAGTTCGACCAGGGACGCCTCCGGCCTTTCGCCGGAGGCGGCGATCATGCGGATGTTCCACTGCGCCAGCGCCGCCTCCTGCACCGGGTCGGGGTGCCGCGAGAAGATGAGGGACTGCGGCCGCGGCGCGCCGTGCGCGGCCTGCTTCCACAGGTTGGCGAGGCGGAAGAGCAGGTAGCGGATGTTGATGTCCGACAGGCTGTAGCCGATGAAGAGCACCGAGCGCCCGGGCACGTCTGCGCGCAGCTTGATGTCCAGCGGCGATTCGACCTCCAGCCGCTCGAAGAAGCTGGTCTCATCGAGCGCCGGCGGGGTGTCGTCGTCGAAGTCGCCGTGGAAGTTGACGACCTGCGTGCCCTCGGCGCAGCTGTCGGGCGGGTCGGCCATCCAGCTGCGCAGCGGACCGATCCGGCCCTTGGTGATGCGGTAGTACTGGGCAAGGTGAGCTGGCTGCCGTAGCTCAGGAAGACCTCGGGCTCGAAATCCGGCTCGTGCGCCATGTGGTCGGTCAGCTCGCGCCACGACGGCAGCCCCAGCTCCATCGACGCGCCGGCGCCCACGAACAGGACCAGGCTGCGGGTACGGTGGGCCTCGACCAGCTGGTTGGCGACGTCGTTGCCGAGCAGGCAGCCGGGAGCCGGGGCGGAAGCGGGGCGGGACATGGCGACTGCGGCGGAGCATCGCGCCGGACCGACCCGACCGTGCCGGAGGCGCCGACGCGGCGGCGTGAGCGCAGCCGCCGCGGGCTCATCCTTCCCAGGCCGGCAGGCGCCTGGGCACCGTCCGGTTGCGCAGGGTCACGTACTTCGGCAGGCCGTCGCGGCCATAGGGCAGCGGCGCCTCGCCGCGGATCAGCGGCTCGAGGTAGCGACGCGCCCTGCCGGTGATGCCGAAGCCGTCGCGGCGGATGAAGCCCGCCGGCATCGACTTCTCGTGGTTGGCGATCCGGGCCAGCGGCGCCGCCTCGATCCGCCACCGGTAGGGCGCGTCCGTGGTGCGCACGATCACCGGCATCACCGCGTTGCGGCCGGCCAGGGCGAACTCCACCGCCGCCGCGCCGACCGCCTGCGCCTGCTCCCAGTCGGTGGCCGAGGCGATGTGGCGCGCGGAGCGCTGCAGGTAGTCGGGCAGGGTCCAGTGCACCTTGAAGCCGAGCGCCTGCTTGACCCGGTCGGCCAGGTGCGCGGCGACGCCGCCGAGCTGGCTGTGCCCGAAGGCGTCGCTGCCCCCGGCCTCCGCGACGAAGCGCCCGTCCGCGTCGCGGATGCCCTCGGACGCGACCACCACGCACCAGCCCACGCGCTCCACGACCTGCCGCACCCTGGCCAGGAAGGCGGCCTCGTCGAACGTCCGCTCGGGCAGGAGGATCACCTGCGGCGCCTCGTCCGGCGTCTGCCCGGCGAGCCCCGCCGCCGCGGCCAGCCAGCCCGCGTGCCGGCCCATGGCCTCGTAGATGAAGACGCGGGTCGAGGTGTCGGCCATCGCCGCCACGTCCAGCGCGGCTTCGCGCACCGAGACCGCGGTGTACTTCGCCGCGGAGCCGAAACCGGGGCAGGCGTCGGTGACGGCGAGGTCGTTGTCGATGGTCTTGGGCACGCCCACGCAGGTCAGCGGGTAGCCGAACTCGGCGGCGAGGCGGGAGACCTTGAGCGCGGTATCGGCCGAGTCGTTGCCGCCGTTGTAGAGGAACCAGCGCACGTCGTGCGCGCGCAGGACCTCGAGCAGGCGCTCGTACTTCGGCCGGTCGGCGTCCAGCGCGCCCAGCTTGTAGCGGCACGAGCCGAAGGCGCCGCCGGGGGTGTGCGCGAGCGCGCGGATCGCGGCCGCGGGTTCGGCGCTGGTGTCGATGAGGTCCTCGCGCAGCGCGCCGAGGATGCCGTTGCGCGCGGCGAGCACGCGCACCCGCTTCGCGCGTGCGGTGCGGATGACGGCGCTGGCGGTGGCGTTGATCACCGCGGTGACGCCGCCGGACTGCGCGTAGAGGAGGGTACCGCTGGCCATGGGTGAGGCTCCTTCGCTGCGGGAACTGGTGTCGAACGTCGTGCAGACTGAGCGTTTCCGGCGCCGAATTCGACGCCAAACGGCGGTTTGACTTGCCCGGGTGCGGCGGTTAGCGTTGCCGCGTCCGCACGGGCGTACGTCTGGCAGGCTTCGGCCCCGGTTCGTTGCGCACCGTGCGTTGTCTTTTCTTTTCCGGGCGCCTGTCCGTCGCGAACGACGCGTGGCGCCCGAGGGATGACTCACCGATGCGACTGGTACTGTTGGGTGCGCCCGGCTCGGGCAAGGGCACGCAGGCGGCACGTCTGAAGGATCACTACGAGGTGCCGCACATCTCCACCGGCGACCTGCTGCGCGGGGAAGTGGTCGCGGGCACCGCGCTCGGCAACGAGGCCAAGGCCATCATGGCCCGCGGCGACCTGGTCTCCGACGCGATCCTGCTCGGCATGCTCGAGAACCGCTTTTCGCGCGCCGACGTCGCGCGCGGCTTCATCCTCGACGGCTACCCGCGCAACCTGGCCCAGGCCGCGGCCCTCGACGACCTGCTGGCCCGGCTCGGGCAGCCGGTGGACGTCGCGATCCAGCTGGAAGTGCCGGTCGAGATGCTGGTCGAGCGCATCGCCGGCCGCGCCCAGGCCGAAGGCCGCGCCGACGACAGCGCCGACGCCGTGCGCCATCGGCTGCGCGTCTACGAGGAGCAGACCGCGCCGGTGATCGGCCACTACCGCGACAAGGGCACGCTCGCCATCGTCGACGGCGTCGGCGGGCTCGACGAGGTGTTCAGCCGCATCATCTCCGCCTGCGGGCAGGCCACCGCCGCCTGACCGGCACCGCCGCAGCATCGTGAAACTCCACATCCTCGGGATCGCCGGCACCTTCATGGGCGGCGTGGCGGCGCTGGCGCGCGAGCAGGGCCATGCGGTCGAGGGCTCCGACCAGAACGTCTATCCGCCGATGTCGACCCAGCTCGAGGCGCTCGGCATCGCGCTGCGCAGCGGCTACGCCGGCGGGAACATCGCCACCGACGTGGACGAGGTGGTGGTCGGCAACGCGCTCTCGCGCGGCAATCCGGCGGTCGAGCACGTGCTCGACGCCGGCCTGCGCTACACCTCGGGCGCGCAGTGGCTGGCCGAGCAGGTCCTGCCGGGCCGCAGCGTGCTGGCGGTGGCCGGCACCCACGGCAAGACCACCACCACCTCGATGCTGGCGCACATCCTCGATGCGACGGGGCGGGCGCCGGGCTTCCTGATCGGCGGCGTGCCGGAGAACTTCGGCGTGTCCGCGCGCCTGGGCTCGGGTGCCGCCTTCGTGGTCGAGGCCGACGAGTACGACACCGCCTTCTTCGACAAGCGTTCGAAGTTCGTGCACTACCGGCCGCAGGTGGCCGTCCTCAACAACCTCGAGTTCGACCACGCCGACATCTTCCCCGACCTCGCCGCGATCGAGCGCCAGTTCCACCACCTGGTGCGCACCGTGCCGGGACGCGGGCGGCTGATCGTCAACGGCCACGACGCCAACCTCGCGCGGGTGCTGGCGATGGGCTGCTGGACCCCGGTCGAGCGATTCGGCCTGGACGCGGCGTTCGAGTGGTCGGCACGGCTGCTGGCGGCGGACGCCTCGCGCTTCGAGGTCGGCAGGAAGGGCGAAGCCGTGGCGATCGTGGACTGGGCGCTGCTCGGCGAGCACAACGCGCTCAACGCACTGGCCGCGGTCGGTGCCGCCGCCGCGGTCGGCGTCGCGCCGGCGGAGGCCTGCGCCGCACTCGGCGCCTTCCGCAGCGTCAAGCGCCGGCTCGAGGTGGTCGGCGAGGCGGGCGGCGTGCGCATCTACGACGACTTCGCCCATCACCCCACCGCCATCCGTACCACGCTCGCCGGCCTGCGGGCGCGGGGCGAAGGGCGGGTGGTGGTCGCGCTCGAGCCGCGCAGTAACTCCATGCGCCTGGGCGCGCACGCCGCAGAACTGGCACCGTCGCTGACCGACGCCGACGCGGTGGTGTTCCTGCATCGCCCGGAGCTGGCCTGGGATGCGGCACGCGTGGTCGCGTCGCTGCGCGGCGAGGGCGTTGCGGTGCCGGACGTGGCCGGCTTGATCGAGGCGCTCGCGGCGCGGGTGCGGCCCGGCGACAGCGTGGTGTTCATGTCCAACGGCGGCTTCGAGAACGCGCCGCGGCGCTTCCTGGCCGCCCTCGCCGGGAGCTGAGCCCGGCATTCCGGCGCAGGCTCGCTACACTCGGGCCATGGCCTGCGACACGCTTCCCCTGTTCCCGCTCAACGCCGTGCTGTTCCCGGGCGGCGAGCTCGGCCTGCGCATCTTCGAGACGCGCTACCTCGACATGGTGCGCGAGTGCACGCGCAACGACCATGGCTTCGGGGTGTGCCTGATCCTCACGGGGCAGGAGACCGGTGCGCCGGCGATGCCGGCAGCGGTCGGCACCGAGGCGCGCATCGTCGATTTCGCGACCACCGATGATGGCCTGCTCGCGATCACCGCGCAGGGCGGCCGGCGCTTCCGCGTGCGGCGCACGAGGGTGCGCGACAGCGGCCTCGTGCTCGGCGACATCGACTGGTGCGCGACCGACACCGGGCCTGCGCTGCTTCCCCAGCACGGCCTGCTCTCGACCCTGCTGTCGCGGCTCCTGGACGTGGTCGACAGCCCGCACGCGCGCGCGGCGAACCTGCGCCTGGACGACGCCGCCTGGGTCGGCTGGCGGCTGGCCGAGCTGCTGCCGCTGAGCGACGCGCAGCGCCAGCGCCTGCTGCAGGACGAGGATCCGCATGCGCGGCTGGACCGGCTGGTCGAGGTGCTGCCGCAGTTCCAGGAGGAGTAGGACCTGGCCATACGGTGGCGTCCGGTACACTCGCCGGCTCCCGCCGACTTCGAGCATCGCCATGGCCAACGCAGTGTCCCTGAGCGGCAAGACCGCCTTCATCACCGGCGCCTCGCGCGGCATCGGTCGCGCCATCGCCGAGCGTCTCGCGCGCGATGGCGCCAACGTCGTCATCGCGGCGAAGTCGGGCGTGCCCAATCCCAGGCTGCCCGGCACCATCCACGAGACCGCGGCCGCGGTCGAAGCGGCCGGCGGCCGCGCGCTCGCGCTGCAGGTCGACATCCGCGAGGAGCAGCAGGTGGTCGAGGCGGTCGAGCGTACGGTTGCGACCTTCGGCGGCATCGACATCCTGGTCAACAACGCCAGCGCGATCTGGCTGCGCGGCACGCTGGACACGCCGATGAAGCGCTTCGACCTCATGCAGCAGGTCAACGCGCGTGGCAGCTTCCTGTGCGCGCAGGCCTGCCTCCCGCACCTGCTGAAGTCGGACAACCCGCACATCCTGACCCTGGCGCCGCCGCCCTCGCTCGACCCGAAGTGGTGGGGGCCGCACACCGCCTACACCCTGGCGAAGATGGGCATGAGCTTCGTCACCCTCGGTCTGGCGGCCGAGTTCGGGCCGCAGGGCGTGGCGGTCAACGCGCTGTGGCCACGGACCCTGATCGCCACGGACGCGCTGAACATGATCCCCGGCGTCGAGCCTGGCAACGGGCGGCATCCGGCGATCATGGCGGACGCGGCCCATGCGGTGCTGAGCGCGCCGGCGTCGGCGCGGACCGGGCGCTTCCTGATCGACGACGAGGTCCTCGCCGAGGCGGGCATCACCGATCTCGCCGCGTATGCGGTCGATCCCTCCAAGCCGCTGCTGCCCGACCTCTACCTCGACTGATTCCCGCCGCCCGCCGCGACCATGCTCAGTGCAGGTCGCGGTGGCCGTCTGCCGGGTCCAGCTCGGTGCCGCAGTTCCTGCAGAAGTGGGCGTCGGCCTCGTGGCCGGCGAGCGCGCACTGGCGGCAGCGACGTGCGTCCTCGTGCGAGCGCGCCCGGAGCGAGGACGCGAGCTCCGCGGTGTAGATGCCGGTCGGCACGGCGATCATCCCGTAGCCGATAAGGATCAGCATGGACGACAGCAGGCGGCCCAGGGTTGTACCGGGCGCGATGTCGCCGTAGCCGACCGTCGCCACGGTGACGATCGCCCAGTACATCGACAGCGGGATGTTGTGGAAGCCGTGCTCGGGCCCCTCCACCAGATACATCAGGGCGCCGAACACGGTCACGATCGCCAGCATCGCGAACACGAACACCATGATCTTGCGCGCGCTGCCGCGCAGCGCCGTGGTCAACTGGCGCGCCTCGTGGAGGAAGCGCACCAGCCTGAGCAGGCGGAACACGCGCAGGATGCGCAGGATGCGCACGACCAGCAGGTACTGGCTGCCGGCGAGCAGCAGCGACGCGTAGGTCGGGATGATCGCCAGCAGGTCGATGACGCCGTAGAAGCTGCGCGCGTAGCGCAGCGGACTGCGCACGATCCAGAGGCGGATCGCGTATTCGGCGGTGAAGGCGATCGTGAATCCCCATTCCAGTGCATAGAAGACGTGCCCGTGGCGGGCGTGCAGCGGCGCCACGCTGTCGATCATCGCGATCAGCACGCTCGCCACGATCGCCACGATCAGGCACAGGTCGAAGGCCAGGCCGGAGCGCGTGTCGTGCTGGAAGATGATGCGGTAGAGGCGCCTGCGGACCGCGCCGTCGGCCGGGCCGAAGTCTTCCTGCTCCGGCGTCGGTTTCGCCTCCCGCGCCCATCGCGGGGCGGGCCTGGGCGCGGCCGTCGTACGGGATTCGGGAGCGGACATGGCAGGGCGGCTCGGACGGTGCTCCATTGTGGGGCGCGGTCGCCGGCGATGCGACCGCGCATCGTCGCCGCCGCGGCGATGGACCGATAATGCGCGGCTTTCCGACCTGGACGCTCCCGTGACCGATCCTGCCGACCTGCTCGCCCTGGGCCAGCGCTACTACCTGCCCATCTACCGCCAGCGCGAGCTGGTGCTCGAGCGCGGCGAGGGTGCCCGCGTGTGGGACAGCACGGGGCGCGACTACGTCGACCTCGCCGCCGGCATCGCGGTGAACGCCTTCGGCCACTGCGATCCCGGACTCGTCGCCGCGCTGACCGAACAGGCGCAGCGGCTGTGGCACGTGAGCAACGTCTTCCACAGCGAGCCCCCGCTGCGCCTGGCCGCGGAACTGGTGGAGGCGAGCGGCTTCGCCGCGCGCGTGTTCCTGTGCAACTCCGGGGCGGAGGCCAACGAGGCCGCCATCAAGCTCGCCCGCCGCCACGCCGCGGCTCGGGGCCGCGGGCCGGAGCGCAGGACCATCCTCACCTTCCGCGGCAGCTTCCACGGCCGCACCCTGGCCACGGTCACCGCCACCGCGCAGCCGAAGTACCAGGAGGGCTACGAGCCGCTGCCGGGCGGCTTCCGCTACGTCGACTTCAACGATGCCGAAGCGGCCGAGGCGGCCTTCGCCGGCGACGATGTCTGCGCCGTACTGGTGGAGCCGATCCAGGGCGAGGGCGGAGTGATGCCGGCGGCGCAGGGCTTCCTCGGGCACCTGCGCACGCTGTGCGACCGCCACGGCGCCCTGCTCATGTTCGACGAGATCCAGGCCGGGATGGGCCGGACCGGACGCCTGTTCGCGCACCAGTGGGACGGGGTGCGGCCGGACGTGGTGACCCTGGCCAAGGCGCTCGGCGCGGGCTTCCCGATCGGTGCGATGCTGGTGGGCGAGGCGGCGGCGGAGACCCTCGGCTTCGGCGCCCACGGCACCACCTTCGGCGGCAATCCCCTGGCGGCCGCGGTGGCGCGTGTCGTCCTGTGCCGGCTGCGCGAGCAGTCGCTGCTGGACAACGTGGGCGCGCGTGGAGACCAGCTGCGCACCGCACTCGAGTGCCTGGCGGCGGAGACCGGAGTGATCGCGACCGTCCGCGGGCGCGGGCTCATGCTCGGGGCCGTGCTCGCCGACGCCTGGCGGGGACGTGCCGGCGAGCTGCTGGACCGCGCGGCGGCCGAGGGGCTGCTGATCCTGCAGGCGGGCCCGGACGTGCTGCGCTTCGTGCCGCCGTTGAACATCGACGAGGCGACCCTGGCCGAGGGCCTCGCACGACTCGGTCGCGCCCTGCGGGCGGCGCGCGCCGCCTGAGGAGGTTCGTCACCCGGACCCCGCCGGGTCGTCACCCGGCGCACACACCGGTTTCACGTGTCGGGAATCCGTCGCCGCCGTCCGTCGGCCGACCGGCGGCAAATCCTGTGCCGTTCTTCGCTGCGTCATCAAAAAGTCGTTTGCCGACGCTTGGATAGCGATGGCAATCGGCGTGCGAGACCGCTCGTCGGCCTAGCACAACGCGGGTCGCAACGCCATATTTTTGGCGCTATGGTGCGACGCATCAGCTTGGATTTGTGATGCTCATCACCGGGTGCGGTGCGGGGCGTCGACGGGTTGGCGCTCGCTGCGCGCAGACGGAAGAGGAAGGACGTGATCGACCTGCATTGCCACATGCTGCCCGCAATCGACGATGGCGCGCCCTCGCTGGCCGTCGCGATGGAGATGGCGCGCCGCGCGGTCGCGGATGGCATCCGGGTGACGGCGTGCACGCCCCACGTGTATCCGGGGCTCTACGAGAACGACGCCGCGGGCATCCGGACCGCCGTCGCCGCCCTGCAGCGTGCGCTGGAGCAGGCCCGCATCCCGCTGCGGCTGGTGGTCGGTGGCGACGTGCACCTGGTGCCGGGCCTGGTCGAGGGCCTGCGCCGCGGCGTGGTGCCTACCCTGGCGGGAAGCCGCTATTTCCTGCTGGAGCCGCCGCACCACCTGGCGCCGCCGCGCTTCCACGCGTCCATCGTCGCGCTGATCGAGGCGGGCTACGTGCCGGTCATCACCCATCCCGAGCGGCTCGACTGGATCGACGATCACTACGAAGTGTTCGTGAGCCTGGCGAGGCACGGCGCGTGGATGCAGCTGACCGCCGGCGCCGTGCTGGGGCGGTTCGGCGCCCGCGTGCGCGGATGGAGCGAGCGCTTCCTCGACGACGGCCTGGTCCACCTGCTGGCGACCGATGCGCACGACTGCGCCCGCCGGCCTCCGGAGCTCGCCGCGGCGCGCGACGCCGTGGCATCGCGCCTCGGCAGCGCCGAAGCCGAGCGGATGGTTGCGGTGCGGCCGACGGCCGTCCTCGCCGATGCACCTCCGGAGTCGGTGCCGATGCCGGCCCAGCCCGCGCCGACGGCGCTGCCCGGCCTGCGCGGCCTGATCGGCCGCGGCCTGCGGAGGATGAGCACATGACCGCGCTGCGACGTCTTGTTCCGGCGCTGGTCGCGCTGCTGCTGGCTGCGACCGCCGCGGCGCAGGAGACGCGCGTGGTGGCCCGGGACGACGGCCGCTTCCCCGCGCCCGACAGCATCGCGACCTCCGGCGCCTACACCGGAACCTCGGACTATCGACTCGGACCGCTGGACCTGATCGAGATCAGCGTGTTCCAGGTGCCGGACATCAGCCGCGAGGTCCGGATCAACTCCAGCGGCAACGTCTCGCTGCCGCTGATCGGGGTGGTCGCCGCCGGCGGCCGCACGATCCAGGAACTGGAGGCGGAGATCGCCGCGAAGCTGCAGGAGGGCTACCTGCAGAGCCCCCAGGTCAGCGTCTTCGTGAAGGAGTACACCAGCCAGCGGGTCACCGTGGAGGGTGCGGTCAACAAGCCCGGGATCTTTCCCATCACCGGCCGCACGACGCTGCTGCAGGCGGTGGCGCTGGCCGAGGGCATGGACGAGCTGGCGGATCCGGAAGCGGTGGTCGTGTTCCGGGTGATCGACGGCCGCAAGCATGCGGCACTGTTCGACCTCACCGAGATCCGGCGCGGCACCGCACCGGATCCGGAGATCTACGGGGACGACATCGTCGTCGTCGACAAGTCGGGCTCGCGCTCCTTCGTCAAGGCGCTCACCGACACGCTGCGCGGCTTCATCGGCTTCAAACCCTACTGACCGAACAGGCGTGCTTCCGCTCCCCAGGGGAGCGCGCCAGGGATGTATTTCCGCATGAGCAATCACATGGAGAGCGGCGGCGGGCGGTTCCCGGTCCCGGGCGAGGCCGATGGCGGTCTGGTACCCGCCGCCGCCGGCGGTGCGCTCGGGCCGTCGATCGAGTACATCGACGCGCAGCGCGAGGACGCGGTCAACTTCGCCGAGTACTGGCGCATCCTCATCAAGCGCAAGTGGTTGATCCTCAGCCTCGTGGTGGCGGCCGGCGCGATCGCCCTCGCGGTCACGCTGCTGTCCACGCCGAGCTTCCGCGCGACGGCGAGCATCCAGATCGAGCGCGACGGCATCAACGTGATGAACGTCGAAGGCATCGTGCCCACCGAGTCCGATGCCGACCGCGACTTCTACCAGACCCAGTACGAGCTCCTGAAGAGCCGCTCGCTGGCGCAGCGCGTGGTCGACGAGCTGGGCCTCGCCGAGGATCCCGAGTTCGATGCGCTGTATGCGCCGCCGCCGTGGGCGCCGCTGATCGCCGCGGTGCGCGGCACCGAAGAGGTGCCGATGACGCCGGAGGAGGCCGAGGCGGCGCACGAGCGCCAGGTGGTCGACCGCGTCATGCAAGCCTTCGCAGTGGAGCCGATCCGCAATTCGCGCCTGGTCCGGCTGGGCGTGGAGACGCCGGATCCGGGCTTCTCGCAGCGCATCGTCAACGCCTTCGCCACCGCGTTCATCGCCTCCAACCTCGATCGCCGCTTCGACGCCTCGGCCTACGCCAAGGAGTTCCTCGAACAGCGCCTGCAGGAGTTGCGCGGGCGGCTCGAGGAGTCCGAACGCGAACTGGTCGAGTACGCGCAGCGCGAGCAGATCGTGAGCATCGGCGAGACCGGCCGGCCGCTGTCGTCCAACAGCCTCGACGAGATCAACACCGCGCTGGCGCGTGCGCAGGACGACCGCATCCGCGCCGAGGCGCGCTGGCGCCAGGCGCAGAGCGCACACGGCCTCGGCCTCGCCGAGATCCTCGGCAGCCCGGCGGTGCAGACCCTGCAGGAGGCGCGCGCGAAGCTGCAGGCCGAGTACCAGGACAAGCTCAGCATCTACAAGCCCGGCTTCCCGGTGATGCAGCAGATGCAGGCGCAGCTCGACGAGCTGCAGCGCCAGATCAACAACGAGGTCGCCAACATCAAGGCCTCGATCGCCGCGCAGTACGAAGGCGCCAAGGCCCAGGAGCAGATGCTGCGAGCACAGGTGGCGAGCCTGACCACCGACGTCCTCGACACGCAGAGCCGGAGCATCGGCTACAACACCCTGCAGCGCGAGGTCGATACCAACCGCCAGCTCTTCGAGGGCCTGCTGCAGCGCTACAAGGAGATCGGCGTGGCCGGCGGCGTCGGCACCAACAACATCTCCATCGTCGACCATGCCGAGCGCCCGCTGGAGCCGTTCAAGCCGCAGCTGGCGGTGAACCTCGCCATCGGCCTGGTGTTCGGCGCCATGCTGGGGGTGCTCGCGGCCTTCGTGCTCGAGCACTTCGACAACACCATCAAGTCGCCGGACGAGGTCGAGCGCAACCTGCTGCTCGCGGTGCTCGGCGTGATCCCCAAGCTGACCAAGGGCGCGGAGCCGACGACCGCGCTCGTCGACCGCAGGTCCGCCTTCTCCGAGGCCTACCGCTCGGTGCGCACCGCGCTGCAGTTCAGCACCGACCGCGGCGTCCCGCGCTGCCTGCTGGTGACCAGTCCGAGCCCGTCGGAGGGCAAGTCGACGACCGCCTACTCGCTGGCCTGCAATTTCGCCCAGCTCGGCCGCCACGTGCTGCTGATCGACGCCGACATGCGCAACCCGTCGCTGCACCGCCTGCTCCAGCGCGAGAACGACGCCGGCCTCTCCGACTACCTTGCCGGCGGCGCCAATCCCGCCGAGCTGCTGCAGTCGACGCAGGAGCCGACCCTGAGCTTCATCGCCGCCGGCCCGGTGCCGCCGAATCCGGTGGAACTCCTCGCTAGCCCGCGTCTGATGTCGCTGATCAGCCAGGCCTCGGAGGGCTACGACCAGGTGATCATCGACTCGCCGCCGGTGATGGGGCTGGCCGATGCGCCGCTGCTGGCCAACGGCTCGCACGCGACGCTGCTGGTCATGAGCGCCGGGAGCACCCGCATCGACGTGGCCAAGGCCGCGCTCAAGCGCCTGCATTCGGCGCGGGCGCGGGTGCTCGGCGTGCTGCTGAACCGGGTCGAGGGCCGCAATGCCGCCGCCTATGGCGCCTACGACTACCAGGGCAGCGCCGGCCTGCCCGCGAGGCTGTCGCGCGGATGAGCCCGGCCATGGAAGTCGCCCTCGCGCTCTACCGCCGCCCGACCCTCGTTCCGCTGGCCCGCGCGCAGGCGTTGCCGGCTGGCGTCGAGGAGCTGCTCGCCATCGCCTCGGGCGCCGCGCGCGCCTCGGCGACGGCGGCCGACGGCGTGCCTCCGGACCAGCTCCGCGATGCGGCCAAGTTCTTCATCCAGCAGATCCTGTTCGCGCCCGGCGGCGATGCCTGGCGCACGCTCGGGGTCGAGGCCGGCGCCGCGTTCGCGCGGGTCCGCAGCAACTACCTGGCGCTGATGCGCTGGCTGCATCCGGACCGGCATCAGCCGGGTGCATGGGACGCGGTCTACGTCGCGCGGGTTAATGCCGCGTGGAACCAACTGCGGCAGCAGGCACGCCGGTCGACGCCGGAGGCTTCCGTCGGTGCCGGCGAGCCCGTCTTGGCGTTAAGGGAAATGTGAACTAGGTCACAAAAAGCTTGCGCAGATGATGAGGTGGCGGCACCGTCCCCAGACCCGCACAGGGCCGAGGAACCGGTGCCGGCGCCGGGCCCGCGGGCCCACGTCCGGCAGAGCGCCTCCAGGCGCCATGGACGACAAGGGAGGGGCGGGCGCTGCAGTGCGCCACGGCGGAGCGCAGACATGGGCGCCGCCGGGGGACCGGTTCAGGACCAAGGCAGTTTGGTGGCAGAGGCGGGATCCGCACGCGGTTCCCGCAGGCAACGCGCTCCTCGCCGATCCCGGCGCGGAGCGTCCCGCCCTCACGGGGGCCGACACAGTGACGTGCGGAGCGTTCGTATGCTGGTGACCGACATGAGCGTGCTGGGTGGCGAAACCCAGGCGCCGCGCTACCTCTCGAAGTATTCGGCGGTGGTCGATCTGATGCTGCGGGTTGGCGATCCCATGGCCGTGGCCGCCACCGGACTGCTCGCCTATTGGATCCGCTTCGCCGACTGGCCGCCGACGGCCCCCTACCAGACCGCGCTGGCGGCGCTGCTGCTGTACGCCATGCTGGCGTCGTGGATGTCGCCGCTGTACCGCAGCTGGCGCGGTCGCCCGGTGTGGAAGGAGCTGGGCGTGCTCGCCGCCGTCTGGACCTCGGCCTTCGCGCTGTTCTCGGTGCAGCTCCTGGTGCTGCAGCAGGGCAACGAGCTGTCGCGCCTGTGGCTGGGGCAGTGGTACGTCGGCGGCTACGCGGTGCTTGCGCTCTACCGGCTGTGCCTGCGCGGCGGCCTCGGTGCGCTGCACGCGCGCGGCGTGGACGTGCAGCGGACGGTGGTGGTCGGCATGACCGGCGCGGTCCAGCAGATCCACGGCTACCTGCAGGCCAACCGCTGGATCGGCGTGCAGATCGCCGGCTACTTCCACACCCGGCACGACCGCATCATCGGCGAGGTCGTGCCCAAGTGCCTCGGCGACATGGACGACTTCGCCACCTACCTGCACCAGCAGCAGCCCGAGCACGTCTGGATCGCACTGCCGCTGAGCGAACGCGCCGAGCTCAAGGCCCTGCTGGCGCTGCTCGACCACCATCCGGTCCGGGTGCGGCTGGTGCCCGATCTGTCGGAGCTGGGCCTGCTCAACCAGGCCGTCGACCAGATCGGCCAGGTCCCGGTGATCGACCTGCGCGACGACAGCCTGGGCGGCTACCGGCGGATCATCAAGGCGGCCGAGGATCGCCTGCTGGCCGCGCTCGCACTGCTGGCGCTGGCGCCGGTGATGGCGGCGGTGGCGATCGGCGTGAAGCTGAGCTCGCGCGGGCCGGTGTTCTACCGGCAGGTGCGGGTGGGCCTGGATGGCAAGCAGTTCGGCATGCTCAAGTTCCGCTCCATGCCGGTGGACACCGAGGCCGCCGGCGTGCGCTGGGGCAATTCGGCGAGCAAGGCGGTGACGCCTTTCGGCCGCTTCATCCGCAAGACCAGCCTCGACGAGCTGCCGCAGTTCATCAACGTGCTGCGCGGCGAGATGTCCATCGTCGGTCCGCGTCCGGAGCGGCCGATGTTCGTCGACCAGTTCAAGGGCCAGATCCACTGGTACATGCAGAAGCACCTCGTCAAGGCGGGGATCACCGGCCTCGCGCAGGTCAACGGCTGGCGCGGCGACACCGACCTCGACAAGCGCATCGAGTGCGACCTCCACTACATCCGGAACTGGTCGCTGTGGCTCGACCTCCGGATCATCGCCGCCACCGCGTTCAAGGTGCTGCACGACCGGAGCGCGAGCTGACCATGGCCCTGAAGGAACGCACTTTCCCCATCGCGGCAGCGCCCGAGCATCCGCCGGCCGCGGCCGGCGCGCCGGCACAGAAGGCGGCGCCGCGCTCCCTCCCGTTCCCGGCGCCCGCGCGCCCGCGCGTGGCCCTGGTGCACTACTGGCTGGTCGGCATGCGCGGCGGCGAGAAGGTGCTCGAGGTGCTGTGCGAGCTGTTTCCCGACGCCGACATCTTCACCCTGGTCGCCGATCCCTCCAGGCTGTCGGACCGTCTGCGCGGGCACCGCATCACCACCTCGTTCCTGCAGCGCATCGGCGGCGTGCGCCACTACCAGAAGATGCTGCCGCTGATGCCGTTCGCGCTGGAGGCGTTCGACCTGACCGGCTACGACCTGGTGATCTCCTCCGAGGCCGGTCCGGCCAAGGGCGTGGTGACGCGCCCGGATGCGCTGCACGTGTGCTACTGCCACTCGCCGATGCGCTACGTGTGGGACCTGTATCCGCAGTACCGCGCCGGCGCCGGGCGGCTCGCCCGCGCGCTGATGTCGCTGACCGCGCCGGTCATCCGCCAGTGGGACGTGACCACCGCGGCGCGCGTCGACGCCTTCGTGGCGAACTCCTCCTACGTCGCGCGGCGGATCGAGAAGTTCTACCGGCGCGAGGCGGCGGTGATCCACCCTCCGGTGGACGTGGGCCGCTTCGCACCCGCGCCGGACGGCCCGGACGACTATTACCTCTGTGCCGGGCAGGTAACGCCGTACAAGCGCATCGACCTCGCCGTCGACGCCTTCACCCGGCTGGGCAAGCCGCTGCGGGTGATCGGCAGCGGCGTCGACGACCGCCTGCGCGAGCGCGCGGGCAGGAACGTCGAGTTCCTCGGCGCGGTGGACGACGCGACCATGGCGCATCACTTCGCGCACTGCCGCGCGCTGGTGTTCCCGGGCGTCGAGGACTTCGGGATCGTCCCGCTCGAGGTGATGGCCAGCGGCAGGCCGGTGATCGCCTTCGGGCGTGGCGGCGCGCTGGAGACGGTGGTGCATGGCGAGACCGGCGTGCTGTTCCATGAGCAGTCGGTCGAGGCGCTGATCGCGGCGGTGGAGGCCTGCGAGGAGGCCGCCGACCTGTTCGACCCGGCGCGTCTGCGGGCGCACGCCGTGTCGTTCTCGCTGGACGTGTTCCGCGCCCGGCTGCGGCACTTCATCGACGCGCGCTACCACGCGCACCTGATGGCCTGCACCGGCGCATCCGCGGCGGGCGGGGGCGCACCATGAGCATCGAGTGGATGGGCGTGGTGGTGCTGGCCATCGGGCTGGTGATCGCACTCGTCCGTCCCGGTGCCACCATGTGGGTGGCGGTGCTGGCCACGCTGTTCGGCGGCAGCGCCGCGATCAGCCTGCCCGCGCTGGGCGGCGCGACGGTCGCGCCGGCCTACCTGTCGCTGGGCCTGCTGGCGATGGCGCTGTTCCTGCGCGGGCGGCTGACCTCGCCGACCATCGCCCTCACCCCGGACCAGCCCGGCTTCTTCCTCGGCCTGCTGATGCTGTGGGCGGTGGCGGCGGCGATGCTGCTGCCGCGGCTGTTCGCCGGCGACGTCGAGGTCATCCCGCTCAGCCGCGGCGGCGAGGGCGGCCCGGCGGTGGGCATCCTCGTGCCCAACTCCGGCAACATCACCCAGTCGGTCTACGCGCTCGGCGGTCTGGCGACGTTCTGCCTGACCACCACCTTCGTGCGGATGGCGCGCGGCTACGAACGCTTCGCCAGGGCGATGCTGGTCCTCGCGGGGCTGAACCTGGTGGCGGCGGCGGTCGACCAGGTCGGCTACTACGCCGGCCTCGGCAACCTGCTGGAGCCGTTCCACACGGCCGGCTACAACTTCATGACCGAATCCACGGTCGGCGGCTTCATCAAGCGCATCAACGGCACCTTCTCCGAGGCCTCGGCCTTCGCCGGGTTCACCCTGCCGCTGTTCGCCTTCTGCTACGGGCTCTACCGCCGCGGCATCCGGCCGCGCGCGACCGGTGCCCTGGCGGCGCTGAGCCTGGTGGCGGTGCTGCTGGCCACCTCGACCGCCGGCTATGTCGGGCTCGGGATGTACATCGCGCTCATCGCGTTGCGCACGGTGTGGCAGGCCGTGGCCGGCGCCGGCCGGCGCGACCTCGCGCACGCACTGCGGATGTCCGCGGTGGGCCTGGTCGTGGTCGCGGTCGTCGTGGTGCTGGTGCCGGTGGTGGTGGAACAGGCCAGGCTGCTGTTCGAAAGCATGATCGTGAACAAGGTCGACAGCGATTCCGCCGACGAGCGCGGCATGTGGAACGCGGTGTCGTTCGATGCGTTCCTGGGGAGCTGGGGGCTGGGCACCGGCCTCGGGAGCACCCGCGCCTCCAGCTACCCGATCGTGCTGCTGTCGAACCTCGGCGTGCCCGGCGCCTTCCTGTTCCTGGCGTTCGTGGTCGCCGTGTTCCGGGTGCATCCGCCGCCGGCGGCGCCGCGCCTGGTGCATGCGCTGGTCGCCGCGAGCAAGCACGGCATCCTGAGCGTGCTGCTGATCGCGGTCATGGTCGGCACCGTGTTCGACCTGCCGATGCTGTTCTACATGTTCTGCGGGGTGATCTGCTCGGTGCCGATCGCCTTCCCGAGGCGGCGTCCGCTGCGTCGCGGCCTCGATGGCTACGACTCCGCGGAGCATGCGCCGGTCGCCGGCGCCGGGAGCTGGCATGCCGCCTAGCGCACCGATCGCAGGAGTCGCGGCGCCGGCCGGCGGCGGCACCCGCCGTGCGCTCGCCTTCGTCTACGCCGGTTACCTGCTGCGCTACGGCTACCTGCTGGTGCTGGTCCCCTTCTACGGGCGGGTGCTGGGCGCGGACGAGTACGGCCGCCTGCTGGCGGCGATGTCGCTGATGCAGGTGGTCTGGCTGCTGGTCGAGTTCGGCTTCGCGATCGTCGGCGCACGCGACACCGCCGCGGCGGGTTCGCGGGCGGAGGAAGCGCGCATCCTCGGCCAGCAACTCGCCGCCCGACTGCTGCTGGTGCCGGCCGGCATGGCCGTCGGCGTGATCGGTACCCTGCTGTCCCCGGTGCTGCTGGCCGAGCCGATCCTCGGCGTGCTGGCGACCTTCAGCGGCATCGTCGCGTCCTTCAATCTCGGCTGGCACTTCCAGGGGCTGCACCGTTTCCGCACCTCGGTGTCGCTCGAGGTGCTCGGCTTCGCGATCAACCTGCCGCTGATCCTGCTGCTGGTCGACGGCGCCGGCGACGCCGTCCTGGTGATGCAGATCCTGCTGTTCTCCGGCCTGGTCTGCAGCGCGGTGGCCTATGCCGTCGCGATCGGTCGCCTCGGCGCCGCCAGCATCCGCCTGCACCGGCCGGTGACGCTGATCCGCGGCTCGATGGCGCTGTTCGCCAGCAATGGACTCAACCTGCTGATGTCGAGTTCGGCGACCGTGCTGCTGAGCATGTTCGCGCCGGCGCAGACGGTCGGCTGGTACGGCGCCGCCGAGCGGCTGGTGACCGTGGCGCTGGGGCTGCTGCAGCCGGCCAAGCAGGTGCTCGTCGCGACGCTGTCGCGGCTGGTGACGCACCCCGATGGCGAGACCCGGTCCTGGCACGTCATGCGCAGGAGCGTGCTCGCGATCAACCTGTTCGGCCTGGCACTGATGCTCGGCACGTGGCTGGTGGCCGGCAGCGTGGTGCCGTTGATCCTCGGGCCCGGTTTCGAGCCGACCATCCGGCTGCTGCGCATGCTCGCGGTGCTGTTCCCGCTGGCGGCGTTCTGCGAATCGATGGCCGGCTACGTCCTGATCCCGCTCCGCGAGGATCTGCACGTCTCCGCGTCCAGCCTCGTCGGCGCCGCCGCGACCGTCGCGCTGCTCGCGGCGCTGGTGCCGTTCCATGCCGAATCCGGCGCGGTCGTCGCGCGCGTGATCGGCTACGCAGCGATGGCCTGCATGCTGCTCGGCGCCCTGTACCGGCGCCGTCTGCTCCGACCCCTTTGCGCACTCTAGAGGAACCGAACATGGACGCGATCACCGACCAGGACACCGTGGAGCGGCGGCTGGACGCCTACGTCGCCGTCGCCACGCGCGGACGTGCGCCGCAGACGCGCCTGCTGCTGGACTACCTCGCCGCCCAGACCCTGCGCCCGCGGGCGGTGGTGATCGTGGGCACCGAGCCGGCCGACGTGGAGGGGCTGGCCGAGCATCCGCAGGCGCGTGCGCTGGGCGTCGAGGTGCACCTGGGCAGGCCCGGGCTGTCCAGCCAGCGCAATGCCACGCTCGATGCCCTGGCCGCGCATACGGGCGGGACGCCGGGGCGGGACTGGTTCGTGGTGTTCTTCGACGACGACTTCAGGCCGGATCCGCACTGGCTCGAGGTCTGCGAGGCCACCTACCGCACCCAGCCGGAGGTGGTCGGCATCACCGGCAGGGTCCTGGCCGACGGCGTCACCCGCGGGGGGGTGAGCGAGGACGATGCCCGCAGCTATCTCGAGGGCCGCCTGCCGATGGTCCCGCACTCCTCGCAGCGCCCCGTGCAGTGCCGGCTGGGCTCCCTCTACGGCTGCAACATGAGCTTCCGCGGCACGGTCGCGGCCGGCGTCCGCTTCGACGAGGCGCTGCCGCTGTACAGCTGGCAGGAGGACGTCGACTACTCCGGGCTGGCCCTGCGGCACGGCACGCTGGTGCTGGAGCCGGGCTGCCGCGGCGTGCACCTCGGGGTGACCGGCGGCCGCGGCTCGGGCCTGCGCCTGGGCTACTCGCAGATCGCCAACCCGCTCTACCTCGTGCGCAAGCGCACGATGTCGGCGCGCCATACGCTGCGGCTGCTCGCCCGCAACATCGCGTCCAACCTGTGGCACACCGTCTCGTTCCGGCGCGACAACGACTATCCCGGACGCGTGCGCGGCAACCTGCTGGCCTTCGTCGATCTGGTCCGCGGTCGCTGCCGGCCGATGCGCATCCTCGAGCTTTGACCATGGCCACGGTCCGCTCCCATCGCGCGAAGTCCGACGCCGGAGCCGGCGAGGCGGCGAGGGCGGTGGCGGACCGGCGGCCGGAACACCGTGGAGGGTCGCGCCCGGCGCGGCCAGCGGACGCAATGGACCTGTGGGGGGTGCCATGGATCGTGTCGAGGACCTGACGCCGCATGCGGCGTTCGCCCGCGTTCCCTTCGCCGGCGATGGAAGGCAACAACGGGGACAGGAGCCGACGCCGCAGATCGATGCGGGCGCGGCCGAGATCGCGATCGACGGCCGCTACCGCGCGCAGCGGATCACCGGCGTGCAGCGGGTCGCGACGGAACTCGAGCGTCGGCTCCGTCGTCCGCACGTGGTGATCGAGCCGCGCTTCGGCAGCGGCGCCCCGGGCCACGCCTGGGAGCAGGCGATCCTGCCGCTGCGCGCGCGCGGGCGTCTGCTGTGGAGCCCATGCAGCAACGGGCCGGTGATGTACCGCAACCAGGTGGTGACCATCCACGACGCGGCGCTGTTCGACCATCCGGAGTGGTTCGCGCCGGCGTTCGTGCGGCTGAACCGGATGCTGCTGCCGCGGCTGGCCCGCGCCGTGCGCGCGGTGGTCACCGTCTCGGAGTACTCGCGGCGCCGTCTGTGCGAGGTGCTGCACCTGCCGCGTTCGGCGGTGACGGTGATCGCGAACGGCGTCGATGCCTCCTTCAGCCCCGCGCCGGAACAGGCGGTACAGGCCATGCGCGAGCGCCTCGGGCTCGGGGACCGGCCGTACTTCGTCACCCTCTCGACCCTGGAGCCGCGCAAGAACCTGCGGCTGGTCGCCGCGGCTTGGGAGCAGGTGCGCGGGCGCCTCCCGGCGCAGACGCGCCTCGTCATGGTCGGCGGCGCCGGGACCAGCCGCGTGTTCGGCAGCGACGGCGGAGGAATTCCCACCGCGGAAGGCGTGGTGGCGACCGGCTACCTGCCGGATGCACTGCTGCCTGCGGTGCTGACGGGTTCGCTGGGCCTGCTCTATCCGAGCGTGTACGAAGGCTTCGGCCTGCCCTTGGTCGAGGCGATGGCCTGCGGGACGCCGGTGGTGACCACCGACCGCACCTGCCTGCCGGAGATCGCCGGGTCCGCGGCGCTCTACGTGGATCCGGCGGACGCGGGCGGCCTGGCCGCGGTGATGCTGCGCCTGGCCGGAAGCGCCGCGCTGCGCCAGGACATGGCGCAGCGCGGGCTCGAACGGGCCCGTGCCTTCGACTGGAACCTGGCCGCACAGCAGATGGAGGCGGTGCTTGCCAGGCATGCTTGAGCGCGCGGAGGCGGGACAGACGGCGCCGTCCCGCCACGCGGGTCGCGAGCAAACGATCCACGGGAGCGTCCGCGCCACAGGGGGCAGCCGGGCGCCGGGAATGGCGAGGAGACTGCCGGTGAAGCTGCCCCCGCTCGAACTGTGCGCCCAGCTCGATCTGGTCAGTGTCGGCGTCTTCGATGGCCTGCTCCTGCGGCGACCGGTGAGCAGGCGGCGCCGCCTGCTGCGTGCGGCGCGCGCCTGTGCGCGCCATGGCGAACTCCCGGAACTGGCGGGGCGCGCGCGGGAACTGGCATCGCTGCGTCAGGCTGCGGCGGATCTGCTCCGGCGCGCAGCCGAGGTGGAGGGCGCGGGGCGCGTGGTCTCGCAGCGCGACATCCTCGCTGCCGTGGTCGAGATCCTCGGCCTGCCCCCCGAGGGCAGCGACGCGATCGCCGAGGTGGAACTCGAGGGGCAGGCGCGCTGCCTGCGCGCAAACCGACGACTGCTGGACTGGCTCGCGCATGCGCGGCGGCGGGGGGTGCGCGTCGTCGCCTTGAGCGACACGGCGTATTCCGCCGCCCAGATCCGGCGGCTGCTGGAGCGGCACGGTGCCGGCGACGCGGTCGATGCGATCCACACCAGCGCCGACCGCGGCTGCAGCAAGCGCGACGGTGGCCTGTTCGGCCGCGTGCTCGAACTGGAGGGCGTGGAGCCCGGTCGACTCCTGCACCTGGGCCCCGACGCCACGGCCGATCGCGCCTCGCCGGCGGCGCAGGGGATCCATACGTGGCGCATCGTTCCGGCCGCGCCGGCACGGCTGCTGCTCCGCGGCGACGCCGCGCTGTGGGCGGGGTTCCGCGCCATGCGCAGGCGCATGCCGCTTCCCGGCCGCCCGATCGGCAGGATCGCCGGCGGCCGCGAGGCGGTCGCCGAGCAGGTGCTCGGGCCGGTGGTCGGCATGTTCTGCCAGCGCCTGTGGCTGTACCTGCGCACGCTCGACGAACGCGCCGTCGTCGTGTTCTGCGCGCGCGGCGGGCTGCGCCAGCGCGTCGCGTTCGAGGCCTACCTGCAGCGCGCCCGCCTCACCCTGCGCACGCCCAGGCGCGACCTGATGGTCTCGCGCCTGGTCGCCGCGCGGGCGGCGCTGCTGCGGGGCGCGGCCTGCGCGTTCGAGGAGATCGGTCGCGAGTTCGCGGGCGCCAGCTGCGCCGAGGTCGCCCGCAGCCTGGTGCCCGTGCGGCTTGCGCTGGGGCCGGAATGGGACCGGCCGTTCTCGGAGGCGAACTTCCGGCCGCTGCTCGCCCGCACGCGCGGCGGGATGGCCTTTCTGGCCGCGCTCGAGGTGCAGACGCGGCTGTTCGAGCGGCATGTGGAGCAGGTCGCGCGGGGCGCCGAGCGCATCGTGCTGTGCGACACCGGCCTGTACGCGAGCACGCAGCGCCTGCTGATGGCGGGTCTGCCGCGCTGGCGCTGGGAGTGCGTGCTGATCGCGCGCTCCAACTACAAGCACTTCGACGACGCGCACTTCGGGCGGACCAGCGGTCTGCTCCTGCAGCGGGACGGCTACAGTCCTCTCGACGTCCGCAGCAGCGTGCTGCGCCATTGGCATCTCGTCGAGGCCCTGTTCGAACCGCCGCTGCACAGCGTCCACGCCTTCCGTCGCCGCGACGACGGTCGGGTCGTGTCCAACCTCGAGGTGGCGGGATGGCAGGCGCGCGTCGAGCCCGGCAACGGCGAGCTCTTCGTCGGCGTCATGCGCTACCTGCGCGGTCCCCGCGCATCGCGTGCGGCGGACGTGGCTGCCGACGCCGAGCGCGCCTGGCGGCAGCTCGCCTGGAGCCTGGTGCTGCCGACCCGCGAGGTGTGTCGCCGGCTCGCGGTGGCGCGGCGTTCGGTCGACTTCGGGCGCGACCGCCGGCTGCCCGTGTTCGCCGACGTGGCGGCGCTGCGCAGCGCGCTCTGGCGCGAAGGTGCGGTGGCGCGCGCACTGGGGGCCTGGAGCCTGCCCCTGCTGCTCGCGATGGAAGCCGCCCACAGCGTGCGAGCGCTCGGCGTCCTCGTCCGGCGGCGCTGGCAGGGTGCGCTCGGATTCGGCGCCCCGGCCACGACGGCGACGCCCTTCGTGGAGGCCGGGACGCGGCACGGCGCAGGCCCCGCCATCGCCTGCGCCGCCGAGGACACATCGCAGGCCGGGTCCGCACCGGCCGTGCCGCGTCGCGCGCGCAGGCTGTCCCATAATCGCCCGCCACCCCCCGTCCCTTCCCCACCGGTCACCCATCCCATGCCGACGCTTCCCTGCTTCAAGGCCTACGACATCCGCGGCCGCGTGCCGGACGAGCTGGATGCCGACCTCGCCTATCGCCTCGGCCTCGCCTATGCGCGCCGGTTCGCGCCGCGGCGCGTCGCGGTCGGGCGCGACGTGCGGCACAGCAGCCCGATGCTGCTGGGCGCGCTCGCCGAAGGTCTTGCCGAAGGCGGCGCCGAGGTCCTCGACCTCGGGCTGTGCGGAACCGAGGAGGTGTATTTCGCCGCGTTCCAGCCCGGCATCGATGGCGGGATCATGGTCACCGCCTCGCACAACCCGATCGACTACAACGGCATGAAGCTGGTGCGCGCCGGCGCCGTGCCGATCTCCGGCGACACCGGGCTGCGCGATCTCGAGGAGATGGTGTCGGCAATGGACGCGCGTCCGCGCGGAGAGGTCGCCACCACGCCGCTGTCGCTGCGCGAGGACTACGTCCGCCACCTGCTCGGCTACCTCGACCTGGAGGCGCTCGCGCCGCTGAGGATCGTGGTCGACGCCGGCAACGGCGGTGCCGGCCTGGTGGTCGACGCGCTGGCGCCGCACCTGCCATTCGAGTTCGTGCGCATCCACCACGAGCCGGACGGCAGCTTCCCCAACGGCATCCCCAACCCGCTGCTGCCGGAGAACCGCGCGGCGACCTCCGCGGCGGTGCTGGAGCATGGCGCCGACTTCGGCGTGGCCTGGGACGGCGACTTCGACCGCTGCTTCCTGTTCGACGAGACCGGCGCCTTCATCGAGGGCTATTACATCGTCGGCCTGCTCGCCGAGGCGATGCTCGCGCGGGAGCCGGGCGCGAAGGTCATCCACGACCCGCGCCTGACCTGGAACACCATCGACCAGGTCCGCGCCGCCGGCGGCCAGCCGGTGCAGTCCAAGACCGGACACGCCTTCATCAAGGAACGCATGCGCGCCGAGGACGCGATCTACGGCGGCGAGATGAGCGCGCATCACTACTTCCGCGACTTCGCCTACTGCGACAACGGCAACATCCCGTGGCTGCTGGTCGCGCAGCTGCTGGCCCGCCGCGGACAGCCGCTGTCGCAGCTGGTCGCCGAACGCATGCGCCGGTATCCGGCCAGCGGCGAGATCAACCGCCACGTGGCCGACATCCGCGCCAGCATCGCGCGCATCGAGGAGCACTACGCGCCTCAGGCCACCGCGATCGACCGGACCGACGGCCTCAGCCTCGAATTCGCCGACTGGCGCTTCAATCTGCGCGGCTCCAACACCGAGCCGGTGCTGCGCCTGAACGTGGAGAGCCGTGGCGACGCCGCGCTGATGCGCCGGCGCACCGAGGAGATCCTCGCGCTGATCGATTCCGCGCAGGCGGCCTGAGTCATCACCCCAACGACCTGAGAGGCGAATACGGATGCGGGTTCTGGTATGCGGAGGGGCGGGCTACATCGGCGCCCACATGTGCAAGGCGCTGGCGGAGGCCGGCCACGAGGTGGTGGTGCTGGACAACCTGAGCACCGGCCATCGCCAGGCGGTGCTCTGGGGCGAGCTGGTCGAGGCGGACCTGCTGCGCCCGGAGACGCTGGAGCAGGCGTTCGCCGGGCGCGGTGTCGATGCGGTCATGCACTTCTGCGCGCGCTCGCTGGTGGGGGAGTCGGTGCAGGATCCCTACGCCTACTACGAGAACAACGTCACCGGCAGCCTCAACCTGCTGCGGGCGATGCGGCGCCACGGCGTCGAGCGGCTGGTGTTCTCCTCGACAGCGGCGGTGTTCGGCAATCCGCAGGCCGAGCGCATCGACGAGTCGCATCCCACGCAGCCGATCAATCCCTACGGGCGCAGCAAGCTGATGATCGAGCAGGTGCTCGCGGACGCGGCTGCCGCCTACGGGCTGCGCTCGGTCAGCCTGCGCTATTTCAATGCGGCCGGCGCCGATCCCGACGGCCGGATCGGCGAGGCGCATACCCCCGAGACCCACCTGATCCCGAACCTGCTGCGCGCCGCGCTCGGACAGGGGCCGGCGATGAAGGTGTTCGGCGCCGACTATCCGACCCGCGACGGCACCTGCATCCGCGACTACATCCACGTGCTCGACCTCGCCGACGCGCACCTGCGCGCGCTCGGACACATGGCGGCACATGGCGGTGCACATGTGTTCAACCTCGGCAACGGGCAGGGGTTCAGCGTGCGCGAGGTGATCCGCGCTGCGGAGGAAGTGGCGGGGCGCGCCATCGCGCATGAGGTGGCGCCGCGGCGTCCCGGCGATCCGGCGGTGCTGGTCGCCGACAGCGTGCGGGCGCGCCAGGAGCTGGAGTGGACGCCGCGCTACACGCGCGTCGCCGACATCATCGAGACCGCGTGGCGCTGGCACCAGGCGCCCGCATACTGACAAGGACGGAGCGCGGCCCGGAGCGGGCGCGGTCCCATCGCGAAACGAGACGAGGACACGTCGATGAAGATTCTTCCCGTGCTGCTTTCCGGAGGCTCCGGAACGCGCCTGTGGCCGCTGTCGCGCGAGAACTATCCGAAGCAGTTCCTGCCCCTGACCGGGGGCGGTTCGCTGCTGCAGGAGACCTGGAAGCGGGTCGAGCGCGTGGCCGAGGCGGCTCCCCTGGTAGTGGCGAACGAGGAGCATCGCTTCCTCGCCGCCGAGCAGCTGCGTGAGGTGGGTGCCGCGCCGCAGGCGGTGATCCTCGAGCCGGTCGGCCGCAACACCGCGCCGGCCATCGCCCTCGCCGCCCTGCAGGCGCTGCAGTCGGGCGAGGATGCGCTGCTGCTGGTGCTGCCGACCGATCACGTGGTCGCCGATGTGCCGGCCTTCCATGCCGCCGTCGCGGGCGCGCGCGCGAGCGCCGAAGCTGGCCGGCTGGTCACCTTCGGCATCCTGCCGTCGGCGCCGGAGACCGGCTACGGCTACATCCGGTCGGCGCCCGGCGAGGGCGTGCGCGAGGTGCTGGAGTTCGTCGAGAAGCCGGACGCCGCCACCGCCGCGGGCTATGTGGACTCCGGCGACTACGCCTGGAACAGCGGCATGTTCCTGTTCGGCGCGCAACGCTATCTCGACGCCCTGGGCCAGTACCGTCCGGACATCCTGGCCGCGGTGCGGGTGGCGTTCGAGCAGGCCGCGCGCGATGCGGATTTCGTCCGCGTGCCGAAGGACCTCTTCGCCGCCTGCCCGTCGGAGTCGATCGACTATGCGGTGATGGAGAAGACCGACAGCGCCTCCGTGCTGCCGGTGGACGTAGGCTGGAGCGACATCGGATCGTGGTCGGCGCTGTGGGCGATCACCCCGCGCGATGCCGACGGCAACGCGCATGCCGACGACGTCATCGCCATCGATTCGCGCAACACCTATGTGCACGCCGACAAGCTCGTGGTGACGATCGGCCTCGACGACGTGGTGGTGGTCGACACGCCGGATGCGCTGCTGGTCGCCGACCGCAGCCAGGTGCAGAAGGTCAAGGACGCCGTGGCGCAGCTCAAGGACGGCACGCGCACGCATGCGATCAGCCATCGCAAGGTCTACCGGCCGTGGGGCGCCTACGATTCGATCGACAACGGCGCGCGCTTCCAGGTCAAGCGCATCACCGTCAAGCCCGGCGCATCGCTGAGCCTGCAGATGCACCACCACCGCGCCGAGCACTGGATCGTGGTCAGCGGCACGGCGCGGGTGACGCGCGGCGACGAGGTGCTGCTGCTGTCGGAGAACCAGAGCACCTACATCCCGCTGGGTGTGACCCATCGCCTGGACAACCCCGGACGCCTGCCGCTGGAGCTGATCGAGGTGCAGTCGGGCAGCTATCTGGGCGAGGACGACATCGTCCGCTTCGAGGACGTCTACGGGCGCAGCTGAGCGCGCCTGCATCGGGCCTACCCCGGGCGGCGGTTCGATGAAGGGCCCGCGAGCAGTTCGCTCGCGGGCCTTTTGCTTGGCGGGTGCGGAGCGGTCAGCCGCGGGCGTCGGCGAAGGCGCCGCGCGCCGCCTCGACGGTCGCGTCGATGTCGGCATCGTCGTGCGCCGCCGACAGGAACCCGGCCTCGTAGGCGCTCGGTGCCAGGTAGACGCCGCGCGCGAGCATGCCGTGGAAGAAGCGTCGGAACGCGGCGACGTCGCAGGCGGTGGCCTGGGCGAAGCTCTCGACCTTCTGGTCGGTGAAGAACAGACCGAACATGGCGGGCGCGCGGTTGGTGGTGACCGGCACGCCGGCGTCGCGCGCGGCCGCCTCGAGTCCATCGCAGAGGCGGTGGGTCTTGCCCAGCAGCGCATCGTGGAAGCCCGGGGCGCCGAGCAGGTCCAGCGTCGCCAGGCCCGCGGCCATCGCGACCGGATTGCCGCTCAGGGTGCCGGCCTGGTAGATCGGGCCGGACGGCGCGACCTGCGCCATCAGCTCGCGTCGCCCGCCGTAGGCGCCCACCGGCATGCCGCCGCCGATGATCTTGCCGAAGGTGCTGAGGTCCGGCGTCACCCCGAACAGCTCCTGTGCACCGCCCGGAGCGACGCGGAAGCCGGTCATCACCTCGTCGAAGATCAGCAGCGCGCCGTGCTTCGAGGTCAGCGCACGCAGATGCTGCAGGTAGCCCTCGCGCGGCAGGATGCAGTTCATGTTGCCGGCGATGGGCTCGATGATCAGGCCCGCGATCTCCGCGCCGTGCAGCGCGAACAGCGCGTCGGCCGCCTCGAAGTCGTTGTAGGGCAGGGTGAGGGTGAGGTCGGCCAGCGACTGCGGCACGCCGGGCGAGTTGGGCAGCCCGAAGGTCAGCGCGCCCGAGCCCGCCTTCACCAGGAACGAATCGCCGTGACCGTGGTAGCAGCCTTCGAACTTGACGATGCGGCTGCGCCCGGTCGCGCCGCGCGCCAGGCGGATGGCCGACAGCGTGGCCTCGGTGCCGGAGTTCACCATGCGCACCATCTCCAGGCTCGGCACCAGCGCGGCGAGGCGCTCGGCCATGTCCACCTCGAGCGCGTTGGGCACGCCGAACGACAGTCCGTGGCGCATCGTCTCGGCTACCGCCGCCATGACCGCGGGGTGCGCGTGGCCGGCGATCATCGGCCCCCAGGAGCCGACGTAGTCGATGTAGCGGTTGCCGTCGACGTCCCAGAGGTAGGGGCCTTCCGCGCGCGCGGCGAAGAAGGGCTCGCCACCGACCGAGCCGAAGGCGCGGACGGGCGAGTTGACGCCGCCGGGCAGGCGCGCCTGGGCGCGGGTGAACAGGGCGTGCGAGGTGTCGGTGTTCATCGTGGATCCTTGTCGAAATCGGGGATGGCGCGGTCGGCGCGCGCGGCGGCGATGGCGGCCGCGATCGCCGCCGCGGCGCGCGGTGGATCGGCGGCGCCGAACACGCCGCCGATCACCGCGAGGAATTCGGCGCCGGACGCGGCGGTCGCGGCGGCGTTCTGCGCGTCGATGCCGCCGATCGCCACCCGTGGCAGTCGGAAGCGAGCCGCCGCGGCGACCAGCGCATGGTCGGCCCGGCGCGCCGCGGGCTTGGTGGCGGAGGCGTGGAAGGCGCCGAAGGCCAGGTAGTCGGCACCGGCCGCACTCGCGCATGCGGCGCGGTCGAGGTCGCCGTAGCAGGAGGCACCGACGATCGCGTCGGCACCGAGCCTCTGCCGCGCCGCCGTCAGGTCGCCGTCGTCGGCACCGAGGTGGACGCCGTCGGCGCCGACGCTCGCGGCGAGCGCGACGTCGTCATTGATGATGAAGGGCACGCCGCGCTCGCGGCTCAACGCGCGCAGGGCGAGCGCCTGCTCGACGCGCAGCGTGGGCAGCGCGGGCTTGTTGCGGTACTGCAGGAGCGCCACCCGGTCCGGGTGCAGCACCTCGGCGACGCGTGCGAGCAGGCGCGTCGTGTCCGCCTCGTCGGGCGTGAGCAGATAGAGACCGCCGTGCGGCCACCGGGAAGCGTTCACAAGACCTGCGGCAATCGTGGGAAAATCGGCAGCCCCGCATTATCGCCCAAGCTCATGACCGACGGATCCGACACCGCCCCCGCCACCCGGACCTGGATGTGCGTGGTGTGCGGCTACATCTACGACGAGGCCAAGGGCATCCCCGAGGACGGCATCGAGCCGGGTACCCGCTGGGAAGACGTGCCCGACACCTGGACCTGTCCCGACTGCGGCGTGACCAAGGACGACTTCGAGATGGTCGAGGTCTGAGAGGCTGCGGTCCCGGCTTCAGTTCAGCCGGGTCGTGGAGCGGCCGGTCTCGATCAGCGCCGCACGCACCGCGTCGACGTCGTCCGCGGTCGGCGCCAGCGCGAGGTAGCGCGCGAGATCCTCGCGCGCGGCACTCGGATGCCCGAGCTTGAGGTAGGCCATGCCCCGGTCGCGCAGGCCATCGAGCGTGCCCGGGGTGAGCTTGAGCTGACGGTCGGCGCAGCGCGCGACCTTGTCCCAGGCCTCGTCCTCCGCGTACAGCGACTTCAGGTTACGCAGCATGCGCATCACGATCGCCCGGTGCGAGGCGGGCGACAGGATCTCGAACAGCAGCCCGTCGTCCGGCGCCTGCCCGCCGAGATGCGGCGTGGCGCGGCGCTTGAGTTCCTCGGCGCCGATCGAACGGCCGCGGTTGAACGGGTCCATGACCAGGATGCCGTCGTCGACCGCGAGGCTGACGAGGAAGTGGCCAGGGAAGGACACCCCGTCGAGCGGCACGTCGAGCGCCCTCGCCACCGCGATCTGCACGAGCGCCAGCGAGAGCGGGATGCCGCGGCGCCGGTCGAAGACATCGTTGAGGTAGCTGTTGCGCGGATCGTAGTAGCGGTCGGCGTCGCCGGCGAAGCCGAGCTCCTCGAAGAGGTGGCGATTGATCGTCGCCATCCGGTCGGGCGCGCTGTCGATCGCGGCGACCTCCTCGCGCAGAGCGTCGGCGATCCGGGTGATGCAGGCGCTGTAGACATCGGGATCGAGCGAGGGGTACTCGTCGCGCGCGATCAGCAGCGCCGTCTCCACGAGCGGGACATCGTCATCCGCGAGTGCGGCAAGCGCGTCCCAGTCGGGAAGCTTGATGCGGGTCTCCATGCCGACGAATGTGGCGGCGCAGGAACGGCGAATCAAGCGCGTCCACATCCGCCGCCTTTCATTCCGTGACGCGGGTCGGCGTGTCGGGGCCCAGCCCTGGCCCGAACAGCAGCTCGTCGCCCGGCTTCACCCCGAGGTCGCGGGCGACCCCCGCGTTGAGCTCCAGCACGTAGCGCGCCGGCCCCTCGCTCGGGTAGGGCGGGCAGGCGTTGCCCAGGGAGCATGCGGGAACGCCGAGCTGTGCCGACACGAGCCTGCGCTCGTCATCGAAGTAGAGGATGTCGAGGGGGATGCGGGTGTTCTTCATCCAGTACGCCTGCGGCTCCTCCTGCTCATGGATGAAGAGCATCCCGTGGCCGGGGGCCATGTCGTGCCGGAACATCAGCCCCTGGGCGCGCGCCGCGTCGTCGTTGGCGACCTCGACGGTGAAGCGCTGGTCGTGCAGCTCCACCCACGGCTCGCTGGCACAGCCGCTGCTGGCTAGGCAGGCACACACAGTGAGGAGCGACATCGGCAGGCGGCGGATCATCGGATCTCCAGGGGGGCGTGAAAAAGTTGTGTCGAAGGGCTGGCGCGACGGCGCCGGGCCTGGCTATACTAGCCGGCCGCTCACGAGGCGGGCGCCGGCATCAGCCGGCGGGGTCGAGAAGAAAAAATTCTTCGAAACCTGTTGACGAGCCGCCAACCTCATGTATGATGAGCGGCTCACCGGGGCGAGACACTCCGGTCCGGAACGGGAAGCGAGATGCTCCCAAGTGGTTGTTCCGGAAGATCTTTGACAGTGTGCGCAGGTGACTTGTGCGGGCGTCTGGCGGATGGATGAATCGTCCATCTTGCAGAGCTCGACCAAGTCGACAACAG
>NZ_JAGQFT020000012.1 GCF_018122625.2 Coralloluteibacterium stylophorae
ATCTACGATGCAAGCTCGATGGCTTCAGGAGCGGCTCGGGCGTCCCACCCTCCCCCGATGATCGGTCGGGGACAGTGCCCCTTCATCGGGGCGCTGTCGAGATACAAGGAGCGGCTTCAGCCGCGACAGGCTTCGGAAGGAGCGGCAGTGGTGAAGCGGGAACCGGGAACCGGGACCGGCAGGCCGCATGATGCGATGTCCGATAGCCCTGTATGGGCGGCTTCAGCCCCGACCGCTTGCCAGCTGCGCGACGCGCGAACGTCGGGGCCGAAGCCGCTCCCACGGCAGAAGCGCTGGAGCGACGGACCGTGGCATGAGGCGAAGTCCCCCAAGTCCCGGTTCCCGATTCCCGCATCGCCACCATCGCTGCAACCCCAGGCCGGTCGCGGCTGAAGCCGCTCCTACAGGGGCAATGCGATACCGAGGCCGGGACGGCCGACCGGTCCCGATTCCCGCGTCACCATCATCGCCTCACGACGTCCCGTGAGCGCCGCGCGATTCACTGCCGTCCCACGCGCCGCAGCGCAGCATCCCGGTCCCCTCACTCCAGCAAGAAAGGAGACCGACATGGCTTCGATCCAGGGCAAGACCATCGCCATCCTCGCCACCGACGGCTTCGAGCAGGTCGAGCTGACCGAGCCGAAGAAGGGCCTCGAGCAGGCCGGTGCCACCGTGCACGTGATCGCGCCCAAGGACGGCGAGATCAAGGGCTGGAACAAGACCGACTGGGGCGACTCGGTCAAGGTCGACCGCACGCTCGATGCCGCCAACGCCGCCGACTACGACGCGCTGGTGCTGCCGGGCGGGCAGATCAACCCGGACAAGCTGCGCCTGGAGGAGAAGGCGATCGACTTCATCCGCCAGTTCGCCGCCGCCGACAAGACCATCGCCGCGATCTGCCACGGCCCGTGGACGCTGATCGATGCCGGCGTCGCCAGGGGCAAGACCATGACCTCCTTCCCCAGCATCAAGAACGACCTGATCAACGCCGGTGCGACGTGGCAGGACAGGGAGGTCCAGGTGGACGGCAAGGTCATCACCAGCCGCAAGCCCGACGACATCCCGGCGTTCACCCAGGCGGTGATCGACGCACTGGCGTAAGCCATCGTCCTGGTCTGCGCACGGCCGCGCAGCGCGGGCCGTGCGCATCGGCGCATCCCGTCAGCGCAGTGCGACCAGCAGCGCCGCGGTCAGCGCCAGGATGATGCCGACGCCGATGTAGACGTCCTTCGGCGGGCGCGGGAGGTCGGTTTTGGCGACCACCGCCAGCCGCGCCGCGCCGGGACGGTCGCGTTCGCCGAGAACCTGCATCCACACCCAGGTCGCCGTGCCCGTCAGCACGAACAGCACGCCGCCGATCACGGTGAAGTGGATCGGGACGAAACCCAGCATCTCCAGCACGAACAGCACGGCGCTCAGCGCATGGCCGGAGACCAGCCCCCGCAGCGCAGCGCCGGCACCCAGCCGCTTCGACCACAGTCCCATCAGGAACACCGCCACCAGCGGCGAGGCGACGTACGCGAACACCTGCTGCAGGTAGGCCCACAGCCCCTCGAAGTGCTGGATCATCGGCGCCCACAGCGCCGCGATCAGGGTCACCACGAGCGTGGTGATGCGGCCGATGCGGATCAGCCGCGCCTGGCCGAGGTCCGGATGGCGCGCCTCGATGAAGTCCTTGGTGATGAGCGTCGCCGCGGAGTTGAGCGTCGACGAGCAGGTCGACATCAGCGCGGCCAGCAGGCCGGCGAGGATCAGGCCTGCCAGGCCGGCGGGCGCATAGGTCGCGACCATGGTTGGGAACACCTGGTCCGGCTCCTCGAGCCCGGGCAGCAGGCTGATCGCCATCACGCCGGGCAGGGTCATCAGGAACAGCGGCAACAGCTTGAGCGCGGCGGCGACCACCGACGCACGCCCCGCGGCCGCGATGTCGCGCGCGCCGAGCAGGCGCTGCGCCACGTACTGGTTCATCGTCCAGTAGTAGAAGCCGACGATCGGCAGGCCCGTGACCAGGCCCAGCCACGGCACGCCCGGGTCGTCGAGCGGGCGGATCAGCGACAGCGTGCCCGGCTCGACCGACGCCTCGAGCGCCGCCCAGGAATGGTCGAACTCGCCGAACACGATCCAGGCCAGGATCGCCGCGCCGGAGAGCAGCACCAGGGCCTGCAGCACGTCGGTGTAGACCACCGCGCGCAGGCCGCCGGCGGCCGAGTAGGCGCCGGTGAACAGCGCAAGGCCGAGGCAGGTCTCCCACAGTCCCAGCCCGGGGATGAAGGTGGTCAGCACCAGCGCACCGGCGTAGAGCGTGGCCGCGGTGTCGAGCACGATCGACAGGAACAGCGTCACCACCGAGAGGTATTTGCGCAGGCGCGGGTCGAAGCGCCGCTCCATCAGCTCCGGCATCGTGGTGATGCGCGCGCGGATCAGCACGGGCAGCACGAACACCGCCGTGAACAGCAGCACCACGCCGGCCATCCACTCGTAGTTGGCGGCGGAGATGCCGGTCCGGTAGGCCGCGCCCGGCAGGCCGAGCAGGGTGTCGGAGGAGATGTTGGAGGCGAACAGCGAGAAGCCGATCGCCGCGGGTCCCAGCGTGCGGCCGGCGAGGAAGAGATCGTCGGAGGAGGTCTTGCGGTGCCGCGCGGCCCAGCTGCCGATCAGGATCACCGCCAGCAGGTAGGCGCCGATGGCGGCGTAGTCGAGCGCATTGAGTTGGATCATCGGGTGTCCGGAAAACTGCTCCCCTTTCCAAGAAAACACGCACGCACCGACAATGGAACCCTTGCGCCGGGCGCGCGCGTGCGCAATCGCGCGCGTGGAGGCGCGCGGCGCGCGACGGGGAACGGGCTTGAGCGAAGGCGGCGCCGCGGCACGATCGGCACAGGGCAGGGCAGGCATGCGCGCACGCGTTTCGGCGCTGCGCAACCTCGCGCCCTTCCTGCACCTGATCTGGAGCACCAGCCGCTGGCTGACCGCCTCGAGCCTGGCGCTGCGCCTGCTGCGCGCCATGCTGCCGGCGACGATGCTCTACGTCGGCAAGCTCATCATCGACGAGGCGGTGCGGCTGGTGGATGCCGGCGGCATCGTCTCGCTGCCGCAGGCCTGGGACGGCGGCCTGCTCGCGCCGCTGGCGGGCCTGCTGGCGCTTGAGTTCGCGCTCGCGGTCGCCTCCGACGTGCTCGCGCGCCTGGTCGCCCTGGTCGAATCGCTGCTGTCGGAGCGGGTGACCAACCGCACCAGCATCCGCCTGATGGAGCACGCGGCGACGCTCGACCTCGAGGACTTCGAGGACGCCGACGTGCAGGACCGGCTCGACCGCGCCCGCCGCCAGACCATGGGGCGGATGACGCTGATGGCGCAGCTGTTCGGCCAGGCCCAGGACCTAGTGACCATCGTCGTCTTCGCCGCCGGCCTCATCGCCTACGCACCGTGGCTGATCGTGCTGCTGGCGCTCGCGCTGGTGCCGGCCTTCATCGGCGAGTCGCACTTCAACGCGCTGAACTACGCGCTCAACTACCAGTGGACGCCGGAGCGGCGCCAGCTCGAATACCTGCGCCAGACCGGCGCCAGCGTGGAGACGGCGAAGGAGGTCAAGATCTTCGGCCTCAACGGCTTCCTGATCGGGCGCTACCGCGACTTCGCCGAACGCTTCTACCGCGCCAACCGCGCGCTCGCCCTGCGCCGCGCCGGCTGGGGCGTGCTGCTGGCGGGCCTGGGCACGCTCGGTTACTACGCCGCCTACGCCTACATCGCCTGGCGCACGGTGTCGGGCGCGTTCTCGATCGGCGACCTGACCTTCCTCGCCGGCAGTTTCCTGCGCCTGCGCCAGCTGCTCGAGGGCCTGCTGGTCGGCGTGTCCCAGGTCGCCGGGCAGGCGCTGAGCCTGGACGACCTGTTCTCGTTCTTCCGCATCGCGCCGGAGATCGTCTCGCCCGCGGACCCGAAGCCGGTGCCGCAGCCGATCCGCGAGGGCTTCCGCTTCGAGGACGTCGGCTTCCGCTATCCCGGCTCGGACCTGTGGGCGGTGCGCCACCTCGACTTCACCCTGCGCGCCGGCGAGGTGCTGGCCCTGGTCGGCGAGAACGGCGCCGGCAAGACCACCCTGGTGAAGCTGCTCGCGCGCCTGTACGAGCCGGACGAGGGCCGCATCCTGCTCGACGGCACCGACCTGCGCGAGCTCGATCTCGACCAGCTCCGCGCCAACGTCGGCGTGATCTTCCAGGACTTCGTGCGCTATCACCTCACCGCCGGCGAGAACGTCGCCGTCGGCCGCATCGAGGCGCGCGACGACGCTCCGCGGATCGAGGCCGCCGCCCGCAGCGCGCTGGCCGACGCGGTCATCGAACGGCTGCCGGAAGGCTACGCGCAGGTGGTCGGTCGCCGCTTCCGCAACGGCGTCGACCTCTCCGGCGGCGAGTGGCAGAAGATCGCCATCGCCCGCGCCTACATGCGCGACGCGCAGCTGCTGATCCTCGACGAGCCCACCGCCGCCCTCGACGCCCGCGCCGAAGCGGAGGTCTTCGCCCGCTTCAAGGCGCTCTCCGCCGGCCGTACCGCGGTGCTGATCTCGCACCGCTTCTCCAGCGTGCGCATGGCCGACCGCATCCTCGTCCTCGACCGCGGCCGCATCGAGGCCGTCGGCAGCCACGACGAACTCATGGCCCAGCACGGCCGCTACGCCGAACTGTTCGAACTGCAGGCGGCGGGATACCGCTGACCTTCCCTGTCGGAGCGGCTTCAGCCGCGACCGGGCCACCCTGGGCGCGTATCGTGGCCGCACCTCGTCCCGCGGATCCCGCCCATGCCCGACCCGATGCGCACGCACCAGCTGGCGGTGCTGATCGATGCCGACAACAGCGACCCGGGCCGGGTCGAGGGGCTGGTGACCGAGATCGCCAAGTACGGACGCGCGAGCGTCAAGCGCGCCTACGGCAACTGGACCTCGCCGCAGCTCGGTGGCTGGAAGAAGGCTCTGCTGACGCATTCGATCCAGCCGGTGCAGCAGTTCAGCTACACCACCGGCAAGAACGCGACCGACAGCGCGATGATCATCGACGCGATGGACCTGCTGTACTCCGGTCGCTTCGACGGCTTCTGCATCGTCTCCAGCGACAGCGACTTCACCCGCCTGGCCGCGCGTATCCGCGAGCAGGGGCTGCTGGTCTACGGCTTCGGCGAGCGCAAGACGCCGCAGCCGTTCGTGGCCGCATGCGATCGCTTCGTCTACACCGAGATCCTCGATGCCGACGCGGACGAGGAGGGCGCGGATGCCGGCGGGGCGGCGCTGGAACGACCGGCCTCGGCGCCCACGAAGAAGGCCGCGCGCAAGCGTGCGGCCAAGAACGCGGCACCGGTCGCCGCGCCCGCGACCGTGACGGCGCCCGTGCCTGCCGAGCCGGCCACGGCGCCGGTCAAGAAGAAGCCGAAGGCCGCCGCCGGCCTGCTGCGGCGTGCGGTGGACGCGGCGGTGGACGACGAGGGCTGGGCGCATCTGGGTGCGGTCGGCAACCTGCTCGGGCGGCTGGCGCCGGAGTTCGACCCGCGCGACTACGGCTGCCGCAAGCTGAAGGACCTGGTGGCATGCCAGGCCGGGCTGGAGGTCGAGGAGCGCGCGGTGCAGGGCGGCGGCAGGGCGGTCTTCGTGCGCGTGCGGGCGGGCTCCTCGACCCAGTGACATGTCGGGCTGAAGCCCCTCCCACAGGCTGCTGCGGGTTACTCCCCGTCGCTTTTCGTAGGAGCGGCTTCAGCCGCGATCGTCCTGTGGGAGGGGCTTCAGCCCCGACGGCCGGGCCCGATCGGCCCAGGTCGCGGCTGAAGCCGCTCCTACGGAGACACCGCGGCTGGTTGCGCGATCTGCGGCCGCCGGTAGCCGGTTCCCGGTTCGCCACACCGCCCTCGCAGGCCCGGTCGCGGCTGAAGCCGCTCCTACAGGGGGCGCGGCGCGTCCGTTCCGCAGTGCAGCAAGCCAATCCGGCATCCGCTGCTAGAGTTGGGCGCTCCGAAATCGACCGGTTCTGCCTGCATGATCGCGACCACCCCGCCCGGTGTGTCTTTTTTTGTCGCTGCGAATGGTAGCGCTAACTTTTTCGTCTCCGGAGCCGGCGCATGAGCCTGTTCGTGGGCCTCGACGTGGGCACGCAGAGCGTCAAGCTGGTCGCCTACGATCCGGACGCGAAGCGGGTGGTGGCCGCCCATGGCGCGGCGCTGGAGCTGGTCGCGGGCGACGACGGCAGCCGTGAGCAGCACCCGCAGTGGTGGATCGACGCGATCCGGGCCTGCTTCGCCCGGCTCGACGCGAGCCAGCGCGCGCGGGTGGTGGCGATCGGCGTGTCGGGGCAGCAGCACGGCTTCGTGCCGCTGGATGCCGCCGGCGAGGTGCTCGCCCCGGCCAAGCTGTGGTGCGACACCAGCACCAGCGCGCACTGCGACGAGATCATGGACGCGGTCGGCGGCGTGGCTCGCTGCATCGAGCTGGGCGGCAATCCCATGCTCGCCGGCTACACCGCACCGAAACTGCCGTGGACGCGCCGGCACCGGCCCGAGGCCTACGCGAAGCTGGCGGCGATCCTGCTGCCGCACGACTACGTCGATTTCTGGCTGACCGGCGAGCGCTGGATGGAGTACGGCGACGCCTCCGGCACCGGCTGGCTCGACGTGCGCACGCGGCGCTGGTCGGCCGAGCTGCTCGCCGCCACCGATCCCGACCGCGACCTCGGCGCGCTGCTGCCGCCCCTGGTCGAGCCGCACGCGAGCGTGCGCATCGCGCCGGCGATCGCCGACGAGCTCGGCCTGCCGCGCGAGGTGCTGGTCGCGGCCGGCGGCGGCGACAACATGATGGCCGCGATCGGCACCGGCAACGTCGCGCCGGGCGTGCTGAGCATGAGCCTCGGTACCTCGGGCACCCTGTTCGCGCACGCCGAGCGCCCGGTGGTGGACGCGGAGGCCGGCTGGGCCGCGTTCTGCTCGTCCACCGGCGGCTGGCTGCCGCTGATCTGCACCATGAACTGCACCGTGGCGACCGAGACCGTCGCGCGCATGTTCGGCTTCAGCAGCCGCGACGAGAACGCAGTGCTGGCCGATACCGCGCCCGGCGCCGGCGGCGTCGTGATGCTGCCGTTCTTCAACGGCGAGCGCACGCCGAACCTGCCCAACGCGCGCGGCGCGCTGTTCGGCATGGATCCCACGAATGCCACCCGCGGCAACGTCTACCGCGCGGCCATGGAAGGCGCGACCTACAGCCTGCGCAACGGCTACGACGCGCTGCAGGGCGCCGGCCTGTCCTTCGAGTCGATCCGCCTGACCGGCGGCGGCAGCCAGAGCGCGGTGTGGCGGCAGATGGTGGCCGACGTGTTCGCGCTGCCGGTCGAGGTGCCCACGCAGCCGGAAGGCGCGGCCTTCGGTGGCGCGCTGCAGGCGATGTGGGCGCATGCGCGCGCGCAGGGCCGCACGACCGGGATCGACGCCATCGCCGCCGAGCACGTGGCGGTGGATCCGTCGCTCTCGGTGCAGCCGGACGCGGCTGCCGTGGCCGCCTACGCCACGCACTACCGTGGGTTCCTGCGCCATCTCGACGCCGCGCGCCTGCTGTACGCGACGCCCGCGGCGGGCGCGTAGGCGCGGCTTCAGCCGCGACCCGTCGCTGTCCGCACCATGCCATCGCGGCTGAAGCCGCTCCTACAGAACATGCCCACCTCCCACACGAGATCGCCCCAATGACGACGCAACCCTTCATCGGCGCCAAGGAGTTCTTCCCCGGCATCGGCCGCATCCCCTACGAGGGGCGCGAGTCCGACAACCCGCTCGCCTTCAAGGTCTACGAGCCCGACCGCCGCATCGGCGACAGGACCATGGCCGAGCACCTGCGGTTCGCCGCGTGCTACTGGCACAGCTTCTGCAACGCCGGCCACGATCCCTTCGGTCCGGGCACGCGCAGCTATCCCTGGGACGCGGGTAGCGGCGCGGCGCTGTACAAGGCCGAGGCCAAGCTCGACGCGGCCTTCGAGTTCTTCACCAAGCTCGGCGTGCCGTACTGGTGCTTCCACGACATCGACATGGCGCCGGACGCCGACGACATCGGCGAGTACGAGAAGAACCTCAAGCACATGGTGCGCCTCGCCAAGGAGCGCCAGCAGGCCACCGGCATGAAGCTCCTGTGGGGCACGGCCAACCTGTTCTCGCACCCGCGCTACATGAACGGTGCGTCCACCAACCCCGACTTCGCGGTCGTCGCCCGCGCCGCGGTGCAGGTCAAGAACGCGCTCGAGGCCACGGTCGAGCTCGGCGGCGGCAACTACGTGTTCTGGGGCGGCCGCGAGGGCTATGCCAGCCTGCACAACACCGACATGAAGCGCGAGCTCGCGCACATGGCGCGCTTCCTGACGATGGCGCGCGACTACGGCCGCAGCATCGGCTTCCAGGGCAACTTCCTGATCGAGCCGAAGCCGATGGAGCCGATGAAGCACCAGTACGACTTCGACAGCGCGACCTGCGTCGGCTTCCTGCGCGCCCATGGCCTGGACAAGGATTTCAAGCTCAACATCGAGGCCAACCACGCCACGCTGTCGGGCCACACCTTCGAGCACGACCTGCAGGTCGCCTCCGACGCCGGCATGCTCGGCAGCATCGACGCCAACCGCGGCAATGCGCAGAACGGCTGGGACACCGACCAGTTCCCCTCCGATCTCTACGACACCGTCGGCGCGATGATGGTGGTGCTGCGCCAGGGCGGCCTGCAGCCGGGCGGCCTCAACTTCGACGCCAAGGTCCGTCGCGAGTCGACCGACCCGCAGGACCTGTTCATCGCCCACATCGGCGGCATGGACGCGTTCGCGCGTGGCCTCGAAGTGGCCCACGCGCTGCTGACCAGGTCGCCGTGGGAGCAGTGGCGCAGCGAGCGCTACGCGAGCTTCGACGCCGGCGACGGCAAGGCCTTCGCCGAGGGCGCGATGTCGCTCGCCGACCTGGCCGGCAAGGCGGGCGAGCCGCAGCAGCACAGCGGCCGCCAGGAAGCCTACGAGAACCTCCTCAACCAATACCTGCTGCGCTGAGGACGAACGGTCGCGCGCGCCGCGATGCGCGCGCGGCCATCCCGCCGGCAGGTCCGGCCATTCGACGGGGAGCGGGGAGGGGAATGAACGGCAGCTCGGCCCGGTCCGCGACGCCCGCGGCCCGCACGGGTGCGGCCGTCGCTGCGGCGCTACCTGCGCTGCGGCAGCGGCGCGACCGACTCGCGCACGATCAGCCGGTGCGGGACGACGTGGTCGACCAGCACGCGGGTGCTGCGGTCCTTGCGGCGGATCCCCCGCAGCAGCACGTCGATGGCGGTGTTTGCCATCGAGGCGATCGGCTGGTGGATGGTGGTGACCTCCGGCCACACCGTGGTCGCGGCCGAGGTGTCGTCGAAGCCGGAGACGGACAGGTCGCGCGGCACCTCGAGCCCGCGCCGGTGCGCGACCGAGATCGCGGCGGCGGCCATGTCGTCGTTGCTGGCGATGATCGCGGTGGGCGGGCGACGCTGGCCGAGCAGCTTCTCGGCGGCCTTGAGGCCGGCGCGGTAGGTGTAGTCGCCGGGCTGCACGAGGGCGGCATCGAAGTCCAGCCCGGCATCGCGCAGCGCGGCCTTGAAGCCCTCGAAGCGCCGCGTGCTGGCGCTGAGGTCGGGGCGGCCCTTGATGAAGCCGATGCGGGTGTGGCCCTGGCCGATCAGGTGCTCGGCGATCTCCTTGGCGGCGCGGAAGTCGTCGATGCGCACGCAGGAGATCTCCTCGCTGAAGTGGCCGGAGGCGATGGCGACCACCGGCACGTGGGCGCGCACCAGCTCGGCCACCGCGGTCTTCGACTCGCACAGCGGCGGCGGCAGGATCACGCCGTCGACCTTCTGCGCGAGCGCGCGCGCGGCCTTGCGTTCGGCCTCGGCATCGAAGCCGTCCCAGTACTCGACCACCAGCTGGATGGCGGTGCGCGAGACCACGCGCAGCACGCCGACCAGGAGCTCGCGCAGGTAGGCGCCGCTGGGGTTGGTGTAGATCAGGGCGATGCGCGTGTGCTGCGCGGCGGCCAGGGAACTGGCGGCGAGATTCGGCGTGTAGTCGAGCTCGCGCACCGCCTCCAGGACCCGCTCGCGGGTGCTGTCGCGGACCTTGCCGTGGTTGTTGACCACGCGCGAGACGGTCATCGGCGACACGCCGGCGAGGGCGGCGACCTCGTCGATGGTCACCGCGCGGCTCTTGCGGCGCCCGGACTTCTTCGGCTTCGGCTTGTCCATCCTTCGTTCCTTCCTTCGGCACGCGGCCGCAGGCGCCGCCCTGTGCGATGCGTCCCGCAGCGGCGGGCGAACACGTCCTCGAATCCAGTCCAGGAGCAGGCATGAGAACCCCGCGGATGCTACCGCTAACACGAGGCAGCGACGAGCATGTCATCCGGAGGCCCGTCCACCATCGACGCGGCGCATTGCGTCCCGCGCTGGCCGCACGCGTGCAGCGCGCCGTGCTGGGCATCGCCTGCTGGCTGCTGCTGGCGGCGGTCGTTCCACGGGCGCAGGCGGAGGACGGCTACGATCTCTGGCTGCGCTACCGGCCGCTCGACGCGGCGCAGGCGCAGACCGGACGCAGCCATGTCGCGCAGCTCGTCGCACCCGCGGCCACGCCCACGCAGCGTGCCGCGCGCGACGAGCTGCGCCGCGGGCTGCGCGGCCTGCTCGGCGCGGATCCGGGCACGGCCGACGCGGTCGACCGGGCCGGCGCGCTGGTGGTCGGCACGCCGGCGTCCTCGGCCGCGATCGCGCGCCTGGGGCTCGACCTCGACGGCCTCGGCGACGAGGGCTTCGTCATCCGCAGCGTGGAAGTCGACGGGCGGGCCGCGACCGTGATCGCCGCCAACAGCGACATCGGCACGCTGTACGGCGCCTTCCGTTTCCTGCGCATGCTGCAGACCCGGCAGCCGCTGGCCGCGCTCGACCTGCGCGATGCGCCCGCACTCGACCTGCGCCTGCTCGACCACTGGGACAACCTCGACCGCCATGTCGAGCGCGGCTATGCCGGGCAGTCGATCTGGGACTGGCACAAGCTCCCCGACTGGCGCGACCCGCGCTACACCGACTACGCACGCGCCAACGCTTCGCTCGGCATCAACGGCACCGTGCTCAACAACGTCAACGCCAGCGCGCAGAGCCTGACTCCCATGTACCTGGAGAAGGCGGCGGCGCTGGCGGGGGTGTTCCGCCCCTACGGCATCCGCGTCTACCTGAGCGCACGTTTCAGTGCGCCGCGCGAGATCGGCGGGCTCGACACCGCCGACCCGCTCGACCCGCGCGTACGGCGCTGGTGGCGCGACAAGGCCGACGAGATCTACCGCCTGATCCCCGACTTCGGCGGCTTCCTGGTCAAGGCCAACTCGGAGGGTCAGCCCGGCCCGCAGGACTACGGCCGCACCCACGCCGACGGCGCCAACATGCTGGCCGACGCGGTGGCGCCGCACGGCGGCGTGGTGATGTGGCGCGCCTTCGTCTATTCGCACGAGGAGCCGGAGGACCGCGCCAAGCAGGCCTATTCCGAGTTCGTGCCGCTCGACGGGCAGTTCCGCGAGAACGTGATGGTGCAGGTCAAGAACGGCGCGATCGACTTCCAGCCGCGCGAGCCCTTCCATCCGCTGTTCGGCGCGATGCCGGACACGCCGCTGATGATGGAGTTCCAGATCACCAAGGAGTACCTGGGCTTCGCCACCCACCTGGTCTACCTGGGCACGCTGTTCGAGGAAGTGCTCGAGGCGGACACCTACCAGCAGGGCAAGGGCTCGACGGTCGCGAAGGTGATCGACGGCTCCCTGCACGGCCACGGCCTCACCGGCATGGCCGGCGTGGCCAACATCGGCAGCGACCGCAACTGGAGCGGTTCGATCTTCGACCAGGCCAACTGGTACGCCTTCGGCCGCCTGGCCTGGGATCCGCACGCCTCGGCACGCGCCATCGCCGGGGACTGGGCGCGGATGACCTTCTCCAACGATGACGGCTTCGTCGGGCCGGTCGTCGACATGATGATGGGCTCGCGCCAGGCGGCGGTGGACTACATGACTCCGCTCGGCTTGCATCACCTGATGGGCGAGGGCCACCACTACGGCCCGGCACCCTGGGTCGAGGGCGGACCGCGCGCGGACTGGACCTCGGTCTACTACCACCGCGCCACGCCCGAGGGCATCGGCTTCGACCGTAGCTCCGGCGGCAGCGACGCGGTGGCGCAGTACGCCGACCCGGTGGCGCGCGTGTTCGACGACCCGAAGCAGGTGCCCGAGGACCTGCTGCTGTGGTTCCACCACGTGCCTTGGGACTGGCGCATGCGCTCCGGCCGTACGCTCTGGGACGAGCTCGTGCACCGCTATTCGCGCGGCGTCGCCTACGTGCGCGGCATGCGCGAGACCTGGAGCGGCCTGGCGCCCTACGTCGATGCCGAGCGTCATGCCGAGGTCGCCGCCTTCCTGGCGATCCAGGAGCAGGAGGCGCAGTGGTGGCGCGACGCCAGCATCGCCTACTTCCGGACCTTCTCGCAGCGCCCGCTGCCGGAGGGCGAGGCACCGCCACCGGAATCGCTCGAGCACTACCGCTCGCTGTCGTTCCCGTTCGCGCCGGGGAACTGAGGGATGTCCATGAGCCATCGACTGTTGCTGGGCGCGGGCCTCGCGCTCGGCCTGTCCGCAGCGCTGCCGGCACGCGCCGCCGACGCGCCGCTGCTGCATGCGCTGTTCGCCGACCATGCCGTGCTCCAGCGCGACGCCGCGGTCCCGGTGTGGGGCCAGGCACGACCGGGCGAGGAGGTGGTGGTCGCCGTCGCCGGGCACGAGGTCCGCGCGCGCGCCGATGCCGGGGGCGCGTGGCGCCTCGTGCTGCCGAAGCTCGACGCCGGCGGCCCGTACACGCTGACCGCCCGCGCCGGCGGCCGCACGCAGGCGGTCGAGGACGTGCTGGTCGGCGACGTGTGGCTGTGCGCGGGGCAGTCGAACATGGAGCTGCAGGTGCACCGCTCGCTGGATTCGCGTGCCGAGATCGCCGGCGCCGACAACGACCGCATCCGCCTGTTCACCGTGCCCAAGGCCGGCGAGCCGGCGCCGCGCGACACGTTCTCCGAAACGGTGCGGTGGCAGCCGGTGACGCCCGACGCGGTGCGCGATTTCTCCGCGGCCTGCTACTACTTCGCGCGCGAGCTGCAGGCCACGCACGACGTGCCCATGGGGCTGGTCAATGCGGCCTGGGGCGGCTCGCGGATCCAGGCCTGGATGAGCGCCGATGCCCTGCGCGATGTCGGCGGCGAGGAGGCCGGGCTCGACGTGCTCGCGCGCTACGCGACCGATCCGGTCGCGGCGGTGGGGCAGTGGGGCGAGGTCTGGGCCGGGTGGTGGCGCGGACGCCCGGGCATCGGCGCCGGGGACCGTCCCTGGGAGCCCGATGCCGGGACCGGCGGCTGGCGCGACGCGCCGGCGCAGCTCGGCCCCTGGGAGCGCTGGGACGAGCCGGAGCTCGCCGCCTTCGACGGCATGCTCTGGTACCGCACCACGGTCACGCTGACCGCAGCGCAGGCCGCGCAGGACGCGGTGCTGGCGCTGGGGCCGGCCGACGAGATCGACATGACCTGGGTCAACGGCCGCGCGGTCGGCAGCACCTACGGCGCCGGCGATGCGCGCGCCTATCCGCTGCCGTCGGGCCTGCTGCACGCGGGCGCCAACACGGTGGTGGTCAATGTGCTCGACACCTACCGCGACGGCGGTCTCGCCGGCCCCGCGTCGCTGCACGCGCTGCGCCTGGCCGACGGCTCCACGGTGCCGCTCGATGGCGGCTGGCGCTACCGGAGCGTGCCGGAGGAGGTGGGTTCGCCGCCGCGCGCGCCGTGGCAGTCGGCGGCCGGGCTGTCGACGCTGCACAACGGCATGATCGCGCCGCTCGGCCACGCCGCGCTGGCCGGTGCGGTCTGGTACCAGGGCGAGTCCAACACCTTCGAGCCGGATCGCTACGCGACCCTGCTGCGCGGGCTGCGCGCCGACTGGCGCGCGCGCTTCGGCTCTCCGCGGCTGCCGTTCCTGATCGCGCAGCTGGCCAACTACGGGGAGGCGCCGACCGCGCCGGGCGAGAGCGACTGGGCGGCGCTGCGCGATGCGCAGCGCGCGGTCGCCGCCGACGACGGGCACAGCGCGCTGGCGGTCGCGATCGACATCGGCGAGCGCCACGACATCCATCCGGCCAACAAGCAGGACCTCGGGCGCCGGCTGGCGCGGGCGGCGCGCGCGGCGGCATTCGACGAGGACCTCGCGCCGTCGGGGCCGGTCGCGGTGTCCGCGCGGCGCGAGGGCGATGCCGTCCTCGTCGTCTTCGACGACGTCGAGGACGGGCTGGTCGCCTACGGCGGCACCGGCCCGGTCGGCTTCGAACTCTGCGGCGCGACGGCCGGCTCCTGCCGCTACGTCGACGCCCACATCCAAGGCGACCGCGTTCGCCTCACCGGCGCCGACGCCGGTGCGGCCACGCGCGTGCGCTACGGCTGGGCCGACAGCCCGGTCGTCACCCTCTACGACGGTGCGGGTGTTCCCGCCGGTCCCTTCCAGCTGCCGGTGCGCCCGGCCTCCAGCGACGAGCGAGCACGATGACCCCTGCGCCTTCCGAATCCCCCCGCCACGGCTCCGCCCGCGACCGCGAGATCGTCGCCGCGCGGGTCATCGTGACCTGCCCGGGCCGCAACTTCGTCACCCTGAAGATCGAGACGCGCGCCGGGATCACCGGCCTGGGCGACGCCACCCTCAACGGCCGCGAGCTGGCCGTCGCCAGCTACCTGCAGGACCACGTGGTGCCGAACCTGATCGGCCGCGACGCCGGCCGCATCGAGGACATCTGGCAGTTCCTCTACCGCGGCGCCTATTGGCGGCGCGGGCCGGTGACCATGACCGCGATCGCCGCGGTCGACGTGGCGCTGTGGGACATCCTCGGCAAGATGGCCGGGATGCCGCTCTACCAGCTCCTGGGCGGGCGCTCGCGCGAGGGCGCGCTGGTCTACGCGCACGCCAACGGCCGCGACATCGCCGAGGCCAGCGACGAGGTCGGCCGCTACATGGAGAAGGGCTTCCTCGCGGTGCGCGCGCAGTGCGGCGTACCCGGCGTCAAGAAGGCCTACGGCATCTCCAGCGGCGGCAAACCCTACGAGCCGGCGGAGAGCGAACTCCCGGCGGAGACGGTGTGGAACACGCCGCGCTACCTGGAGACGGTGCCCAGGCTCTTCGAACATCTGCGCGCCGAGCACGGCAACGGCGTCGAGCTGCTGCACGACGTGCACCACCGGCTCTCGCCGATCGAGGCCGCGCGCCTGGCGCGCGACGTCGAGCCCTACCGCCTGTTCTGGCTGGAGGACGCCACGCCGGCGGAGAACCAGAAGTCCTTCGAGCTGATCCGCAGGCACTCGGTGACCGCGCTCGCGGTGGGCGAGGTGTTCAACTCGATCTGGGACTGCAAGCACCTGATCGAGAACCAGCTCATCGACTACATCCGCACCACCATCGTGCACGGCGGCGGCATCACCCACCTCCGCCGGCTCGCGGACTTCGCCGCCCTGCACCAGGTGCGCACCGGCTTCCACGGCGCCACCGACCTCTCGCCGGTGTGCATGGGCGCGGCGCTGCACTTCGACACCTGGGTGCCGAACTTCGGCATCCAGGAGTACATGTTCCATTCCGAGGAGACCGACGCGGTGTTTCCGCACGACTACGCGTTTCGCGATGGACGCCTCCACGTCGGCGACACGCCGGGCCACGGCGTCGACATCGACGAGGCCCTCGCCGCGAAGTACCCGTACGCCCCGAAGCAGCTGCCGATCGCCCGTCTCGAGGACGGCGCGATGTGGGACTGGTGATGCGCACGCCCGCGTCGATCTCCCCGCACGTCGCGCTTCCCCGCGTAGGAGCGGCTTCAGCCGCGACCGAGTGGGGGACGCTCGTGTGGGAGGGGCTTCAGCCCCGACGGGCCACGCATCGCACCGAAGCGCCGTCGCGGCTGAAGCCGTTCCTACGAGGCATGCGCGCCGCTGCGGCGGTGGCGCTGCTCGCGTTCGCCGCGCCCGCGCTGGCCGACGACGCCGCGCCGGTGTTCTTCGACTGGTTCGAATACACCGGCCGCGACGCCACCTTCGATACGCCGCTGCCCGCCGGCCACTACCGCAACCCGATCCTCGCCGGCTACTACCCCGACCCCAGCATCACCCGCGCCGGCGACCGCTACTACCTGGTCAACTCGAGCTTCGCCTATTTCCCCGGCATCCCGGTGTTCGAGAGCGCGGACCTGGTGCACTGGACCCCGCTCGGGCACGTGATCGAGCGGCCCGACCAGCTCGACTTCGACGGCCTGCGCATCTCGCGCGGCATCTTCGCCCCGGCCATCAGCCACCACGACGGCACCTTCTACGTGGTCACCACCGCGGTCGATGCCGGCGGCAACTTCATCAGCAGCGCAACCGACCCGGCGGGGCCGTGGTCGGACCCGGCGTGGCTGCCGGACATCGACGGCATCGACCCGTCGCTGTTCTTCGACGACGACGGTCGCGTCTACCTGCTCAACAACGGTCCTCCGGAGGGCGAGCCGCGCTACGAGGGCCACCGCGCGATCTGGATGCAGGAGCTCGACCTCGCCGCGCGCCGGCCCGTCGGTCCGCGGCGGGTGCTGCTCGACGGCGGCGTCGATCCGTCGGCCAATCCGATCTGGATCGAGGGCCCGCACATCTTCAGGCACGACGGCTGGTACTACCTGACCTGCGCCGAGGGCGGCACCGGCCCGCAGCATTCGCAGGTGGTGCTGCGCAGCCGCGAGGTCTGGGGCCCGTACGCGCCCTACGCGGACAACCCGGTCCTGACCCAGCGCGACTTGCCCGACGACCGCCCGGGGCCGATCGCCAACGCCGGCCACGCCGACTTCGTCGAGGCCGCCGACGGCAGCTGGTGGGCGACCTTCCTCGCCAGCCGCACCTACGGCGACGGGCACTACAACACCGGGCGCGAGACTTACCTGCTGCCGGTGACCTGGCGCGACGGCTGGCCGGTGATCCTGGAGCGCGGGCGCGCGATCCCGCAGGTGGTCGCCGGGCCGTCGATGCTGGCGCGCGAGGCCACGCAGGCGCCGCTCAGCGGCAACTTCACCTGGCGCGACGACTTCGACGGCCCCGCGCTCGACGGCACCTGGAGCTACGTGCGCGTGCCGAAGCGGCCGTGGGCGGATCTCGGCGTGCGGCCGGGCGAGCTCGCCATCCATCCGCTCGACGAGGGCCTGGACACCCTGCGCAACCCGTCCTTCCTCGCGCGTCGGCAGCAGCACCTCGCGTTTGAGGCCAGCACCGCGCTGACGGTGCCGGAGACGACGGACGTCGAGGCCGGCATCGCCGCGTACCAGAACGAGACGCACTGGGTCGCGCTGGCCGCACGCCGCACGCCCGACGGCATCGAGCTCACGCTGACCCGGCGCAGCGGCGCGACGACGACAACGGTCGCCCGTACCACGCTCCCGGCGGAAACCCGATCGCTGCGCCTGCGCATCGCCGGCGACGGCGGCGACTACGGCTTCGGCTATGCGGTGGGCGAGGGCGGCTGGCTATGGCTGCGCCAGGGCGTGGACGGCACCGTGCTCAGCACCAAGGTCGCCGGCGGTTTCGTCGGCACCACGCTCGGGCCCTACGCGCGCCGCATCGCACACGACTAGAACGACACCAGGGAGGCAACCATGGGCACCACGCGCATCACCCATCCGATCCTGCGGCGGGCGACGCTCGCCGTGCTGCTGCTCGGCGCACTGTCCGCGCAGGCGCAGGAGCGCGAGGCCGAACCCGCCTCGGCGCAGCCGGCCTATCGCGACACCAGCCTGGGCTTCGAGGAACGCGCCGCCGATCTCGTCTCGCGCATGACGCTGGAGGAGAAGGCCGCGCAGATGCAGAACGACGCGCCGGCGATCGAGCGCCTCGGCCTGCCGGCCTACGACTGGTGGAACGAGGCCCTGCACGGCGTCGCCCGCGCCGGCGGCGCGACGGTGTTCCCGCAGGCCATCGGCATGGCCGCGAGCTTCGACGTGCCGCTGATGGGCGAGGTCGCCACCGCGATCAGCGACGAGGCGCGCGCCAAGCACCACGAGTTCCTCCGCCGCGGCCAGCACGGCCGCTACCAGGGCCTGACCTTCTGGTCGCCGAACATCAACATCTTCCGCGACCCGCGCTGGGGCCGCGGCCAGGAGACCTACGGCGAGGACCCGTTCCTCACCGCGCGCATGGGCGTGACCTTCGTCGAGGGCCTGCAGGGCGACGACCCGACCTGGCGCAAGCTCGACGCCACCGCCAAGCACTTCGCCGTGCACAGCGGGCCGGAGGCGGACCGCCACCACTTCGACGTGCACCCCTCCGAGCGCGACCTGTGGGAGACCTACCTGCCGGCGTTCCAGACCCTGGTGCAGGAGGCCGACGTCGCCGCGGTGATGGGCGCCTACAACCGCGTCTACGGCGAGTCCGCCTCGGCCAGCGAATTCCTGCTGGAGGACATCCTGCGCGAGCGCTGGGGCTTCGACGGCTACGTGATGTCCGACTGCTGGGCGATCCGCGACATCTACACCACCCACGGCATCACCGACACGCCCGAGGAGGCCGCCGCGCTCGGGGTCAAGAACGGCACCGAGCTCAACTGCGGCAACACCTATGCCGCGCACCTGCCGGTGGCGGTGCGCAAGGGCCTGATCACCGAGGCCGAACTCGACGAGGCGCTGACCCGCCTGTTCGTCGCGCGCATGCGCCTGGGGATGTTCGACCCGCCGGAGCGGGTGCGCTGGGCGCAGACGCCGCATTCGGTGAACCAGTCGCCGCAGCACGACGCGCTCGCGCTGAAGATGGCGCAGGAGTCCATCGTCCTGCTGAAGAACGACGGCCTGCTGCCGCTGTCGCGCGACATGAAGCGCCTCGCCGTGGTCGGCCCGACCGCCGACGACACCATGGCCCTGCTCGGCAATTACTACGGCACGCCGGCCGCGCCGGTGACCGTGCTGGCCGGCATCCGCGCTGCGCTGCCCGAGACAGAGGTGGTCTACGCGCGCGGCACCGACCTGGTCGAGGGCCGCGACGACCCGTCCGCCACGCCGCTGATCGAGCCGCAGTTCCTGCGCCCGGAGCCCGGCTCCAGCGAGCGCGGCCTGCGCGGCGAATACTTCCGCGACCGCGACCTGCAGGGCGAGCCGGTGCTGGTGCGCGTCGATCCGCAGATCGCCTTCCGCTGGGACCGCGGCTCGCCGACCGACACCCTGATGGCGCGCGGCGAGGCCGGGCCCGACAACGCCGTGCCGGACGACGACTTCGCCATCCGCTGGAGCGGGCAGCTGCTACCGCCGGTGTCCGGGCGCTACCGCATCGAGGCCGCCGCCGACGACGGCATGCGCCTCTACGTCGACGGCAAGCTCGTGCTCAACCACTGGGAGGACGCCGAACGCCTGCGCGCCGACAGCGCGACGCTCGACCTGGAAGCCGGCCGCGCCTACGACATCCGGCTGGAGTACTACGACCACGAGCGCGATGCGGCCGTGCGCCTGGCCTGGGAGCAGCCGGGGGCGAAGCCGCCGTTCGAGGCCGCGCTCGATGCCGCACGCAATGCCGATGCCGTGGTCTTCGTCGGCGGCCTGACCGGCGACGTGGAAGGCGAGGAGATGAAGGTCGACTACCCCGGCTTCGCCGGCGGCGACCGCACCGACATCCGCCTGCCCGAGACCCAGCGCAAGCTGCTCGAGGCCCTGCACGCCACCGGCAAGCCGGTGGTGCTGGTGCTGACCACCGGCTCCGCGCTGGCGGTCGACTGGGCCAAGGCCAACCTGCCGGCGATCCTGGTCGCCTGGTATCCGGGCCAGCGCGGCGGCGACGCGGTCGCCGACGTCCTGTTCGGCGACGCCAACCCCGCCGGGCGCCTGCCGGTGACCTTCTACAGCGCCGACACCACGCTGCCGCCGTTCGACGACTACGCCATGGCCGGCCGCACCTACCGCTACTTCGAGGGCGAGCCGCTGTACGCCTTCGGCCACGGCCTGAGCTACACCCACTTCGACTACGCCGACCTGCGCATCGACCGCGAGCGCCTCGCCGCCGACGGCGAGGCCACGGTGAGCGTCGAGGTGCGCAACGCCGGCACGCGCGCCGGCGACGAGGTGGTGCAGCTCTACCTCCGCCCCGTCGACCCGCAGCGCGAGCGCGCCCGCCGCGAACTGCGCGGCTTCGAGCGCATCCACCTCGCCCCGGGCGAAACCCGCACCGTCAGCTTCCGCATCCGCCCCGACCGCGACCTGCGCCACTGGGACGCCGACGCCGACCGCTACGCCGTCGACCCGGGCGAGTACGAGATCGAAGTCGGCGCCTCCAGCGCGGATGTGCGGGTGAGCGGGACGATCGAGGTGGAGGGCGGCGCGGCGGGCGGGTGAGGCCTCTCGCCGCGGGAGTGAGCGTCACCTGCCCTGTGGAAGCAGGGCAGGCCCACCTGCTGCACGCGCAGACCGTCGTCGAGAGGTGGCGCAGGGACTGCAACGACGGGCGCGCGAAGAAGGCACTGGATGGTTGGTTCCGCGGCCTACGCGTGGCGACCGCATCCAGTACCATGACCCTTGGACTCCAGCTCAACCCGCACCGAAGGCGGGAACGTCGCCGGGACAGGCTGCCCCGTCCCCAGGACTCTTGACCCGGAGGACCAAGATGCAACCCATGCCAGCCCGGAGCGATGTCATGTCCGCCGCGTTCAAGCAACAAGCGCACGAGCTGATCGACGCATTGCCCGACACGGCGACGTGGGACGATCTGGCCGAGCGCATCGGGACGATCATCGACATCGAGGCTGGCCTGGTCGACAGCACCGCAGGCCGAGTGACCGACAATGCCGAGGTCCGGCGCGAGTTCGGCTTGCGAGGAGGGTCGCCTGGACCGATCGTGCCAAGGCACGCCCGGGCCAGATCCATCACTACATCGCTCAAGACAAGCCCATCGATGCGGAGCGGGTAATTGATCGGCTGACGCGCCGGGTTGCGCAGCTGGCCGAGCATCCACGCTCCGGCCGTGTAGTGGAGAAGTACCACCGCGAGGACCTGCGCGAGCTGATCGATGCGCCGTACCGGATCGTCTACCTGATTCTGGCGGATCGCATCGACATCCTGACCGTACGCGACAGCCGGCGCGTGTTGCCGAGACGGCTGGCCGATCTGTAGCGGCCAGTGGCACCGCTCAGCGGCTGCGCCGTTCAAGCCGAGGCCGACAAGTGGCGTTGCGTCCGGGACACGGCCCGTGGAGGCAGCAGCAACAGCCGGTGCTGGAGGAACGCCCTAGTTGAGCGGGAAAACTGCGCGGTCAGCGCTCCTGCTGCGCAGCGCGGTATGCATGGTTCGTCCGAAAGCAAGTGTTCCGACAGGTGCCGCCTCGAGTAGAGCCTCGATCTGGATTCGATCCGCAGCGACCAGGCGATCCGATCCGAAGTAGTGCTTTTCAAGAGAATGGATCATCGGCTGCCTACGTGAGGCGGCGTCCGGTCAGGGAGATGTGCCGGCGACACAGCTTTCTGCGGCGTGTCGTGCCACCTGTAGTGCGGCAATCTTGGCGGGATGGATGAGGCCGGACTGCGCCTGGCCGCCGCCCCGCCGGATCGCCTGCTGCGCCACGCCCACATCGTGCAATCACCGGCGACAGCCGCCGACTCGGAAACGGGCTGGGCGGGTGTGATCCGACTGCGCAGCGCTTGCTGCACGTCGGGCGGTCGGAGCTCAGTCCGCGGCAGCGGGCGAGAAGGGGGCGGGGTGCGAGCGGGACTGGACGAACTCAGTGCGCGGGTGAATGCGCTCCAGGTCCAGAGGCTTCACCTCCACCTTGGCCATGAGGCGCCCGGTGAAGTAGCGGTCCCTGTAGTAGCGGATCTTCCGGCACAGCACCGGGTGGGCCAGACCCTCGTAGATGACGATTTCCTTCTCCGGCCCCATCGCCTTGAGTTCCTGCGGCAGCATCAGGGCGCGCTTCTCGAGCACCTCGTTGTCCGACACGGATCTTCCCTGGCCATGCGAGCGGGTGCGGGCGCGCCTGCGGATCGTGGTGTAGCCCAGCATTTCCGAGTAGTCGTTCGCGTCCTGCTGCTCGCGCGGCGCATAGATGATCTGCAGCGCGTGGTTGGTGATGAGGGTGCGCGACAGCTCCTTGCCGTAGACGGCGTCGAGCTGTGCCATCGACTGGATGATGGGCAGCAGGCGCAGGTTATAGCCGGCCATGTAGGCGACCGCCTTGGCGATGATGTCGACGCGGCCGATCGACGTGAATTCGTCCATCAGGAGGAGGCACTGGTGCCGGAGCGAGGGGTCGTTCTGGGGCAGGGTCCTGGTGTTGACGTTGATCAGCTGGCTGAAGAACAGGTTCACGATCAGCCGGCTTTCGGCGAGCTTGTTCGGCTGGATGCCGACGTAGATGGTCATCCGCCTGCGCCGCACGTCCTCGAGCCGGAAGTCGTCGGCGCTGGTCGCGGCATCCAATATCGGATTGAGCCACGCGTTCAGCGGTTCCCGAAATGTGCCGATGATCGACGCGAAGGTGACGTCGGCCTGCGAGAGCAGACCTGAGAAGGCGGTGCGCGCCTGGCCGCCGAGGAAGGGCGCCTCGGTGAGTTTCTGTATGTAGGCCTTGAGCTCTGTCCCGTCGCCTGAGGCCAACCTGAGCACCTCGCCCAGCGTGGGACGGGGCGCGCCGGCGTCCGCGTCGGCGCGCTCGAACAGGTACAGGGCGAATCCGAGGAAGGCGTTGCGGGCCTGGCTGGTCCAGAACCTGTCCTTGTCGTCGCCGTCCGGATAGAGCATCGCCGCGATCGCCTGCAGGTCCGACACGCGGAGCGCGGGATCGTGCGACACGTAGGTCATCGGGTTCCAGCGGTGGGAGCGTCGATCCTCGGCGAAGGGGTTGAACAGGAAGACCTCGTGCCCGATCGATCGCCGCCAGCCGGAGGTCAGGTCGAAGTTCTCCTGCTTGATGTCGAGCACCACCACCGATTCCCGGTAATCGAGGAGATTCGGGATCACGACGCCCACGCCCTTGCCGGAGCGGGTCGGTGCGGCGAGGATCGCGAACTGCTGGCCCGACAGGCGCAGGAGCTTCCCGCGCGTCTGGCCGACCACGATGCCGTCGTCCCGATGCTTGAGGAAACCTGTCCTCATGAGGTCCACCATGCGCGCGAACCGTGCGCGTCCGTGGATGTTGCCGTCGCTCCGGAGCTTGAACAGGATGACCAGGAGCGACGCCCAGGTCAGGAGCACCAGACCGCAGCCGATCGCTCCCGCCGTCTTGATCCTCCAGGCGAAGGGTTGTACCTGGGGATGGTCGATGTTTCCGAGGTACCGGTAATAGGTGCCGAATTCGACGCTTCCCGCATCGAGCCCGAGCAGCAGCAGGGTCAGATAGCCGCAGAGAAACGCCGCAGCCACCGGAGACAGCGCAGTCAGCGCTGCCGCAGTCAATAGGTGGATGTTGTTCAAGGTGGATCCTTCCCCTTGGGTGTTGAGGGTCGCCGCGGGATTTGCGTTGCGCGCAGGCCGTGGCCTATGCGCCATCGGCATCCTGGGATCATTCCGTCGCCGCGGATTTGGTATGGATGAGGACATAATCCTCGTTCCTGGCCCAGCGCTGCTGGCCGTCTTCGAGTCTCATGCAGGGCTGGCCGTCGCAGGACGTGATCGATACGTCCTGCAGGGCTTCGAGAACCTGTGCCGAGACGTCGGCGCGTTCAGCCCTCTCCACGTTGACCCATGCCAGGTAGGCCGTACCCGCGACGACGAGGGCCGAGGCGGCGCAGAGGGTTGCCAGCGATTGCCAGCTGATAATGCGCATGCGCGCGCCGGCAGACGCCTGCTCGCGCTGAAGCCGGTCCGTCACTTGACCCAGACGATCGCCCGTCCGGGCGATGGCTTCGACGACCGCCGGGATCTCGCGGGCCAGGGCCTCGCCGATCGCCGCTCGCGCGGCGTCGGCGAGCTCCGCCTTGCCGGCGGTAAGGCTCCGACTCGCGCCCTCGGCGACCTGTCTGAGTTCCGCTGCCGCCGAGGCCTGATCGGAAACCGCCTTTTCGCACTGCCGCGTCAGATGGCCTGCGAGCAATGCGGCGCTGGCGACGAAATCATCCAAGCTCGAACGATCCATGTTCCACCTGCTTCCATGAGCCTCCGGTGCCATGGTGCCAGACTTCGTGAAACATGCGGCGAGTCACGCTGGCGGATCCGTTGCGCGCAGTACGTCACGCTTCCGGCGGCATCAGTAGATTTCCTACTTCTATTTGCCATCGTTACCTGCTTGCGGTGCGTCGCGAGCTCGGGCCCAGGGAAATCGATTATCCATGGGGTGCGTCGACCCGTTGACGCATCGTCGAGGCGCGGCTATGGTTTCCATCACGCTGCGACGCGTGGATGTCGTCGGCGCTTGCCGCAAATGGATTTCGCGGGAATGGAGTCGGAAAGCAGGGGGGTCGCAGGTGCTGGCCTGCCCGTTGTGAAGGCGCGCCAGTAATCGCGTCAGGGCTGCTGAAACTGATCGCTTCCTGTATCGGTCGAGGTGACGCCGAGCCGTGCAGGTTCTCGGCGATTCCGCGCGATGCGTCGTGTGCAAATACTCATGGATGGGTAGGCGAGTGGAAGGGAAGGGAATCTGTCGCGCCTCGTTGCGCACCAAGCTGCTGCTGCTGGCTGCCATCGCGGGTGGCGGTTGTGCGACGCCGGATGCGCCAGCTCCGAGGGGAGCCTGGCGGCCCGTAAATCGTCTTGCGGATGTACCGCAGGCCATCCCGCTCCGGCAGGCGTACGTGTACCAGGCGACTCCTGCGGACGGATCGCTGAGGGCGATGCTGTCCCGGTGGGCGGCGGATTCCCGCATGACGCTGTCCTACCTGCATCCGAACGACTACACGCTGTACCGGCCGGTCGCGCACATCCGTACGTCGAATCTCGTCGAAGCGGCGGCCGCGCTCTCCGAGGCCTACGCAGGGCAGGACGTCGCGGTCCTGGTGAAGCCCACGCAGATCGTGGTCGACCGCCGGAACGCCGCCGTGGAGGACGGTGCCGGGTCAGCCGAAGGCGAGGCGGTCGCCGCCTCGGCCGAGTGACGGAGCCGCCGATGTCCGCGAAGAAGAAGACGGATTCGCCTGCGATCGAGCGGGCGGTGGCGCAGGGCGTCAGCTTCGAGGTCACGCTCGCGGAGCGCGCAAGGCGGAGCGAGCGCCGGGCCTGGACCGTCGCGTGGAGCGCCGTTCTGATGTCGCTCCTGCTGGCAGGGGGCTACCTCCTGTTCCTGCCGCTGAAGGAGAAGGTGCCTTACCTGGTGATGGCCGATCCGTATACGGGTACCGCCTCGATCGCTCGCCTGACGGGAGACTTCCAGCAGCGCGACGTCACCACCGAAGAGGCCATCAACAAGAGCAACGTGGCGCAGTTCATCCTCGCCCGCGAATCCTACGATTCCGGCCTGATCGGCGAGCGCAACTGGCGCACGACGCTGTCGATGGCGGGCCCTGCGGTAGCTCCTGCCTACATGGCGCTGCACGCCGAGAGCAACTTCGAGCGCCCGTTCCGCATCTACGGCACGTCGCAGGCGGTGCATGTCCGCATCCTCAGCATCGTGCTGATCGGCGGCGGAGCAGGGCGTGCTCCGACCGGCGCAACCGTGCGCTTCCAGCGCAGCGTCTACGACAAGGGCCGCGGCCGCTCGGAGCCGCTGGACAGCAAGATCGCGACGATGGAGTTCGCCTACAACGCCGATCTCCGGCTGAGCGATCAGGACCGTCTGCTCAATCCGCTCGGATTCCGGGTGGTCAACTATCGCGTCGACAACGACTACGCACCCGCGCCGCCGCCCGTCCAGGAGTTCGGGCCGCCGTCTCCGCCGCAGGCGACTCCTGCTGCGGCCGCAGCCGCGACGCCGGCCGGCGGTGTGTCCTCGGTTCCGCGCGACGCCATGACGGGTTCCGACCTGCCGCCGCTTGCGGGGACGGGACCGGCAAGCGAACAGGGGGAGGCGCAGCGATGAATGCCGTCCGGCACGCGATGCTGCATGTCGCCCTCGCCGTCTTCTCGTGGGGCGCGGGTGGTCCGGCCGCAGCGCAGGTCGTCGAGGAATACGAGTACGAGGTCGACAGGATCTACCAGATCCGCACCGGTCTGGGGATCACCACCCAGATCGAGCTGAGCCCACACGAGGAGATCCTCGACTACAGCACCGGCTTCAGCAGTGGCTGGGACATCAGCCGCAGGGAGAACGTCTTCTACCTGAAGCCGAAGAACGTCGACGTCGATACGAACCTGCTGGTCCGGACCGCTGCGCACTCCTACATCTTCGAGCTCGAAGTAGTGGCGACCGACTGGCGCGCGCTGGACCAGGCCAAGGCTTCCGGCGTGCAGTACAAGGTCCGGCTCGTCTATCCGGAGGGCGCGATGTTCTCCGCCGAGGCGCCCGTGGCCGAAGAGGAGCCCGCGGCCGAGCTGAGTACCGAGGTCGAGCCGGACCGGGACTACTACTTCGGGTACGACTACTCGTACCACCGCAAGCAACCGCGCTGGCTGGTGCCGGCCACGGTCTACGACGATCGGCGCTTCACCTACATCCGGATGGGGGACAGGACGCGCTTTCCGAGCGGCAATTTCCCGGCGGTGTTCGCACGCGACAGCGAGGACGGGGAGGAGTTCATCGTCAACTCGACCGTCGAGGGGGACGTGATCGTGGTGCATGGAACCTATGCCTTCCTCGTCGTGCGTCATGGCGGCAACGCGGTCGGGCTGCGCAGGAGGCCGGAGCTGTGAGCCAGACGCCCTTCAACGAGCAGGACGAGTCGGCGCGCCCGTCGCCGCAGTCGCAGAATCCCTACGTGCGCCGCGAACCTCATGAGGCGCCGGAGCTCGATGCCGAAGCACCCTATCTTCGGGCCGACGACGTCCAGCGTCTGAACCGCAAGGCGTTGCTGTTCCTTGCCGCGATCGTGGTCGTCCTCGCGGCACTGGCCGCCTGGATCTTCTCCGGCGGACTGTCGCAGCCGAAAGCAGAGCCTCGGCGTCCAACGAGCGAGCGCGTGGTGATCCCCGCTGCCCCCCGCGATCTGCCGCAGCTTCCGCCGGAGCGCCCGCTCGCCCAGGCAGCCACGCCCCCCGAGCAACTGCCGCCCCTGCCGGTCATCGACGACGCGGGGCCGTCCATGGTTCCGGCCATGCCCGCCATGCCCGGAACGCAGCGTGATAGGGACCGGCGGCTCTCGCTACTCGAGCGGCGGATGCAGGATGCAAACGGCGTCGTTTCCGCGGCGAACGAGGGCGCGGCAGTGGCACCGGATGGAGCGGGAGGCGCAGGCTTCCCCGCCATGGCCGGCACCCAGGCACAGCTGCAGGGGCAGCAAGGTCCGCCCGGCGGGGTGACGAGCGTCCGGCCGCTCTACCGGCCCAGCACGCTGCTGCTGCGCGGCACCTACATCCGCTGCATCCTGCAGTCGCGGGTCATCTCGGATTTCCCGGGCTATACCTCCTGCCTCGTCACCGAGCCCGTCTATTCGGTGGACGGCAAGCGCCTGCTCCTGCCGCGCGGCTCGAAGGTGCAGGGCTCCTACGGGGCCGACGATATGATCGGCGACCGCGTGGCCATCGTCTGGGACCGCATCACCACGCCGACCGGCCTCGACATCAACATGCGCAGTCCAGGCGTGGACATGCTCGGATCGGCCGGCAACGCCGGCCACTACAGCGCACACTGGGGGCAGCGCATCGCCTCGTCGCTCCTCATCAGCATCGTGAGCGACGTCTTCAAGTATGCCGCCGCGGAAAGCGGGCCGCAGCAGACGTCGATCGCGAATGGCGCGGTCGTGCAGAACCCCTACGAGAGCAACACCGCGCGCACGCTGGAGCGGATCGCGAACGCTGCCGCCGACCAGGCCATGCGGCGCCCGCCGACGGCGACCATCAACCAGGGCACGATCGTGAACGTGTACGTCGCGCGCGACATCGACTTCTCGGCCGTGATCCGCTGAGCGTCGCTGCGATGAGCACCGAGCCCGCCATCCTCGCCAGGGTCTCCAACGAGTTCCTGGACTACCAGTACGAGATCCTCGGGATCCGCGAGCATATGCATGCGCCGGACGTGACCGAGATCTGCGTGAACCGGCCGGGCGAGCTGTACCTGGAGAGGCGCTCGGGTTGGCAGCGCGTGGACGTGCCATCGCTGAGCTTCGAACGCGCCCGCCAGTTCTGTACGGCCGTGGTCAACGAAAGCAATACCGGCCAGCGGATCACCGATGCCGATCCGATGGTGTCGCTGACATTTCCTACCGGTCAACGCGCGCAGTTCGTGATCCCGCCGGCCTGCGACGCAGGCAAGGTGTCCATCACCATCCGCCTGCCGGCCCGGTTCGGCAAGACCCTTGCGCAGTACGCGGACGACGGGTTCTTCAGCGACCTGCTCGAGCAGGCGCCGGAACTCAGCGAGCACGACCGGGAGCTCTGCGAGCTGCGAAGGCGGGGGGACTACGCGAACTTCTTCCAGAAGGCGGTCCAGTACCACAAGAACATCGTCGTTTCCGGCGCGACCGGCAGCGGAAAGACGACCTTCATGAAGGCGCTGGTCAACCACATCTCCGACCAGGAGCGTCTGGTGACGATAGAGGACGCGCGCGAACTGTTCCTGCAGCAGCCGAACGCGGTGCATCTGCTCTATTCCAAGGGCGGGCAGAGCGCGAGCAACACCAGTGCGAAGACCTGCATGGAAGCCTGCCTGCGCATGAAGCCCGATCGCATCATCCTCGCCGAGCTGCGCGGCGACGAGTCGTTCTACTTCATCCGCAACTGCGCATCGGGGCATCCGGGGTCGATCACGAGCTGCCATGCCGGCAGCACCTCGCAGACGTGGGACCAGCTCGCGCTCATGGTCAAGGCGTCGGCGGAAGGGTCGGGGCTCGAGTTCGACGTCATCAAGCGACTGCTGAAGCTCACCATCGACATCGTGGTGCACATCAAGGCGCACGCAGGCCGCCGGTTCATCACCGGCATCGACTTCGATCCCGCACGGGGGCTGGCGTGACCGGGAACCGCGCCCGCGTCCGGTCGGTGATCGGTCTCCACGTGGCAGGCGGTCGCGCGAGCGGGCGCGCCCCAGACAGGAGCATCGGATGCTGCCCGGCCTGGAACTGATGGCAGCGTGCGCCGACCTCGCCGTGCCGGCGGAGGTCATGCAGCACGTCGCGCGCGTCGAGTCGTCGTTCAACCCCTACGCCATCGGCGTCGTGGGCGGGCGCCTCGCGCGTCAGCCACGGAACCTGGGCGAGGCCGTGGCCACCGCCGAGATGCTCGAGCGCGAGGGCTACAACTTCTCGCTTGGCATCGCCCAGGTGAACCGCCACAACCTCGCACGCCAGGGGTTGAGCAGCTTCGAGGATGCGTTCGCAGTCTGTCCGAACGCCACGGCGGGCTCGCGGATCCTCGCCGAATGCTACGAGCGCGCCGGGCGCGACTGGAGCAGGGCCTTCAGCTGCTACTACTCCGGAGACTTCACCACGGGTTTCGATCACGGTTATGTACAGAAGGTCGTCGCGTCGTGGCGCGGCGCAGTGGAGCAGAGGCGGGCGGTCGCGATACCGGTCGCCAGGGCGGCGGGGGGCGTCTCCCGAAGGAGCGCCGTCTCGAGGACGGAGGCCGTTGCGCGCAGCCTGCCCCAACGGCGCAGCGAAGGGATGGGCAGGAGCCCGGACGGGAGCGAAGCCGCCGCGCCAGCAGGGCGTCAGGTCCAGGAGCGGCAGGACCTGTTCGACCAGGCACTGTCCGAGCCGGGCCTGCCGGTGGCTGTCGCAGCCGCATCCGACGCCGCTCCCGTGGTCGTGCAGCTCATGGACGCGGACGCCCAGGCGCAGCCCGCTCCGATATCCGCCGTCCCGGATGGTCCGGCACCCATTCCGCCGGAACCTCCGCCGGAGCAGGACGCCGCATTCGTCTTCTAGCTTTCCAGCTGTACCGCAGTTCCAGGCCCGGATGGGCCGCGTCCTACCAGCCGTTCCAACCAAGCAAGGGGCATCCCATGAAGCACACCAAGCGCACCTCCTCTCGCAGCACGTTCGCCAGCCGCGTGTCGGCACTCGCCGTGGCCGTTCCGTTGGCGGCACTTCCGATGCTCGCCGTGGCACAGGAAGTGACCAATAACGTCAACGAGTTCTTCGACAACATCACCGGACTGCTGGGCATCGCATCGGTCGCGATCGTGACGATCGCGGTGATCTTCTCCGGCTACCAGATCGCCTTCAATCACAAGCGCATCGGCGACGTCGCGCCCGTCCTGATCGGCGGATTCCTGATCGGCGCCGCCGCCCAGATCGCAGCCATGCTGCTGCCGGAGTCCGGCGCCACGGCGATGGTGGTCGTGGAGACCATGACCCGATATGCGTAAGAACGTGCTGTTCCGCGGCTGCACGCGACCGGCCATGTTCCTTGGGGTGCCTTACGTGCCCTTCGCGATCGCGGCCGGCGCATGCCTGCTGCTGACGTTCTACATCGACATGTTCTTCCTGGCCCTGTTGCCCGTCGTGCTCATGCTCATGCGTCAGATGGCACGGCGCGACGAGATGATCTTCCGGATGCTGGGCCTGCGTTGGCAGTTCCGCGCGAAGGTCCGGAACATCAGGCACCACAACGGCATGTGGGTGTTCACGCCCAACAGCTATCGCAGGGATCTGCAGCAGTCTACGGCGGATTGATCATGCTGGCGCCCGATACCTCCATCGCAGAATTCATCCCGCTCTCGGCGCACGTCTCCGCGAACATCGTGAAGACGACCGGCGGCGACTTCCTGATCACCTGGCGGCTCGACGGCCTGCCGTTCGTGGGTCGGGAGGAGGTGGATCTGGAGCACAAGCATGCAACCTTCAACAGGATGCTGCAGACGCTCCGGGCGCCCGACTTCGTCAACGTGGCGTTCTGGGTGCACGACATCCGCCGCCGCGGTCGCGTCAGCATCGAGAGCCACTATCGCCAGGCCTTCAACCAGCGCCTGTCCGACGAGTACTTCGAGCGGCTGTCGTCGCAGAAGGTCATGCTCAACGAGCTGTTCCTCACCATGATCTATCGGCCGGTCGTGGCGGGGAAGGCCTTCGTCGAGAGATCGTCGGATGCGGGGCGGCTCCAGGCCGAGCAGGACCAGGCCGTCGACAAGGCCCTGGAGTTGGCAGGCAACGTCGAAGCGGTCCTGAAGGACTACGCCCCGGTACGGCTGGGGATGTACGAGGCGGAAAATGGGGTCGTCTTCTCGGAGACGCTGAACCTGTTCGGCTACCTCCTGAACCGGATCGACGAACCCGTTCCGGTGCTGCGGGCGCCCGTCTGCGACTACCTCGCCGTGTCCAGACACATGTTCTCGGCGAAGTCGGGCGACTTCGTCATCAACGCTCCGGGTGGGAGCAACCACTACGGCGCGATCCTCAACATCAAGGAGTTCACCGACTCCACCTATCCCGGCATCCTGAACGGGCTGAAGTACCTCGACTTCGAGTACGTCATCACGCACTCGTTCAGTCCCATGGGTCGTCAGGATGCACTGAAGGTCCTGGAGCGCACCAAGGGCATGATGATCTCCTCGGGTGACAAGGCCGTCAGCCAGATCGTCGAGATGGATCACGCCATGGATCAGGTTGCCTCCGGAAACTTCGTGCTCGGCGAGTACCACTTCCTGATCGCACTCTATGCAGCCGACCAGAAGACGCTCTCGCAGAACGTGGCGACGGTCCGTGCCGAACTCTCGAACGCGGGCTTCGTGTCCGCCAAGGAAGACCTTGCCGTCTGTTCCTCCTTCTATTCGCAGCTGCCCGGGAACTGGAAATACCGGACGCGTCTGGCCAACGTCAGCTCCCTCAACTTCCTGGGGCTGTCGCCACTCCACAACTTCGCGACCGGCAAGCGCGACCACAATCCGTGGGGCCAGTGTCTGACGGTCCTGCAGACGACGAACGGGCAGCCCTACTACTTCAACTTCCACGCGACCCATCCTGCGGAGAATTCCGTCGGCGAGAAGGCGATCGCCAACACGATGGTGATCGGCAAGTCCGGCACGGGCAAGACCGCGCTCATCAATTTCCTGCTCAGTCAGGTGCAGAAGTACGACCCAGCGCCGACCATCTTCTTCTTCGACAAGGACCGCGGCGCCGAGATCTTCGTGCGTGCCTGCGGTGGCGCCTATCTCGGACTCGAGAATGGTCAGCCAACCGGGTTCAACCCGTTCCAATGCGAGCGTACGGACGCCAATGTGCAGTTCCTCGGCAACCTGGTGAAGGTGCTGGCAGGGAAGGCGAGCTACACCGCGCGCGAGGACGACGACATCTTCCGGGCCGTGGAGAGCATGCTCGACATGCCGGTCCACCTGCGCTCCATGACGAACTTCCAGAAGAGCCTGCCGAACATGGGCGACGACGGCCTCTTCGCCCGGCTGCGGAAATGGACGGCGGGCAACACGCTCGGCTGGGTGTTCGACAATCCCGTCGACATCATCGACCTCGAGCGCGCGGACATCATCGGCTTCGACTACACCGAAGTCATCGACAACCCCGAAGTGCGTGTGCCGGTGATCAACTACCTCCTGCACCGCCTGGAAGAACTCATCGACGGGCGTCCGCTCATCTACGTCATGGACGAGTTCTGGAAGATCCTCGACGGCGGTGGCGCCCTCAAGGAGTTCGCGAAGAACAAGCAGAAGACCATCCGCAAGCAGAACGGTCTCGGCATCTTCGCCACCCAGAGCCCGGAGGATGCGCTGGCCAGCGACATCTCGGCATCGCTCATCGAGCAGACGGCGACGCTGATCCTCCTGCCCAACCCGAATGCGTCCCGCGACGACTATATCAACGGCCTGAAACTCACCGACGCCGAATTCGAGGTGGTGGTGAATCTGGACGAGCGTTCGCGTTCCTTCCTGGTGAAGCAGGGGCACGCATCGACGGTGTGTCAGCTCAACCTGCGGGGTCTGGACGACGCTCTCGCCGTGATTTCGGCGAGTACCGACAACATCGAGGTGATGGATCGCGTCGTGCGGACCGAAGCCACACGACTGGGTGTCGACCGTTCCGAACTCGCTCCGGAGCAGTGGCTGGAATCGTTCTACCGCGAGCGGAAAGGGGCGCGGCGCGCGTCGCCGGATGCACGCGGCGACATCGGCAGCAGGCGCGCTTCGGCGGGGTGACCGACGGCGCGCAGCGGGTCGTATCAGGGAAGACGTCAGGTGCAGAGGTGGAGCATGACAACACAGCCATATCGTCGGTGCAGTGCCGAGCGGAGCTTCCGCGCTGCATGGATCCGCACCTTCGGCACAGCGCCCATGGTCCGCAACGCCAGGTCCCGGCTGATCCTGGCTCTCGCGGTCGCCGCGCTGCTGGGATCGGGGGTCGCGGGAGCGGCGTGGCAGGTTGAAGACGACAAGGTTCTGGATGCGGTCAAGGAGGTCCATGAGCGGCTCGGCGACGACGGCACTGTCACCGATCGACTGAAGGAGCTCAACGACAGGATGACGCTCGTCCCGCACAAGGAGCCCACGGCTGCCATGGTCGCCGAGCCGACCGGCGACGAAGCGCTCAATCCCATGCAGCCGAGCGCGCTCGCGGTGCCGATGGAGAAGCTGTGTCCGCCAGGCGCGAGCTCGCCACTTGGCCAGCAGCAGCACCAGCTCTGCCAGGAACTGGTGAGGACCGAGCTTTCGCAGTACCGCTTCTCGCTGCGGATGTTCGAGCGCGCGAAGCAGAACTACGACCGCCTCAAGCAGCTCGAGGACCGGCGCCGCGGCCTGGGCGCGGACGACTATGCCGATGTCCAGTACAACAGCAACGAGCTTCTGGCGCTGATAGCGCTGATGGACAACGACCGTGACCGCTACCGCACCTACATGGCCGCCTACGATGCGCGCATTGCCCACATCAGGAACCAGCGGGTCGCGTTGACCCGCAATGCGCTGAAGGGTAGCGGCGCTCTCGACATCCCGGTGCTCGCGCTCGCGGGGGCTCCATGAGCGGGTTCGACCCGACCGGGTTCATCCAATGGGCCTTCTTCACGATCATCTTCGAGATGGTCAACTCCCAGGTGGAGTCGTTCCAGCACGATGTGCTCGAGCGCAGCACGGCCTGGGTCAGCGGCATCGCGCTTACGCTGCTGACCCTCTGGGTCCTCTCGCAGGGCTTCCTCATCGTGACCGGGCGCAGTCGCGACTCGCTCATGGGGCTGGTGGTGGGCTCCCTGCGGGCGTTCCTGATCGTCATCGCGGCGTCGTCCATGTCCTTCGCGGGGACCGACCTCACCGACTTCCTCACCGAGCGCCTGCCGCGGGAGATCCACCAGGTCGTCGCCGGCAACGACGAGGATGTCGGTGACGCGATCGACGACAACCTCAAGATCATGGGCCTCATCTTCGCCATCACCGATTCGCTGCCCACTGCTGACAGCGACGAGACTGCCGATGACCAGCGGATGGTGACGAGCCTGACCGGGATCGGCATCGCGGGCCCGTCCGTCGTGGGCGGCGCAATGCTGCTGCTCTACAAGCTGGCACTGGTGCTGTTCGTGAGCTTCGGGCCGCTTTTCATACTGTGCCTGCTGTTCGACCAGACCAAGGACCTGTTCAAGCGATGGCTGCTCTACGGCGTCGGCACCATGTTCGCCATGGCGGTCCTGTCCTTCATGGTTTCGGTGGCGACCCAACTGGTGGCGGTTACGGCCGTGACATTCGTCGGGGCCTACGCCGCGGCGGGCGGCCCCTCGTCGTTCGGGAACGGACTCAATTCCGCCGCCATCCAGCAGGGTGGCATTGGTCTGTTGATGTCCGTACTCATGGTTCTTACGCCGCCGATGGCTGCCATGTTCTTCAACGGCACACTAGGCCAGTTTGCCGCGAGCTCGAGCTTCGGCAGCGTGGGCCGCAACGGTACGGGGCAGGTTTCTGATTTCCAGCAGGACTGGGTGAAAAAGAAGGGGCAGCAGGAAGATGGCGGCAATCGGGATATGGCATAGCCAACCGTCCAGAAATCGGAGTCCGCAATGAAGATCGTGATCCGCTCAAGTAGAGTCTGGCTTGCATTCCTCGTCAGCGCGCTCCCGGCGTTCGCACAGCAGCCAGGTTCAGTTGACTATAACCAAGTGCTTTTACCCGCCCTCGGGATGGGGGATACGATCCGTGCTGGGGATCGATGGGGGGCAGTCGCGGTCAGCCAAGCAAATGGGCGGGGAGGTTGGACGGTAGACGGCAAGTCCGAGGCCCACGCAGAGTCTCTCGCAGTTCGCAACTGTACTGAGCGCGGGGGGCATGAGTGTCAAGCCGTGTTCACCTTCCAAGACTCCTGCGGCGTGGTGGCCACGAACGCCCATAGAAGCAAATTCGTCGCTCGACCTGACATCGAAGTGGCGCGTCGGCGGGCACTGCGGCTGTGTGGCTCGGACTGCAGGGTGCTCTTCGAGGGATGCGCCGTTGATTAGACAGCGAGTTGTCTGGACAGTCGATTTTCCCGAAGCGTGGCAGCGTTCAGCAATTACGGGCGGAAAGTCCTGGATGCAGTCTGTCGCTCCTCAGTCCCAGTAGCCGTAATCGGCTCGCCCGCGGCGCTTGGCGAGGTTTGATCATCGTTTCACGGCGGAAGCCGCTGTCCACTTTAACAGGGAGCGTGAATGATGGGCGGTGCTCGATTGCTGATCGTGGTATTGGGGGTATCCATGGGACGGGCGGAGGCGAACGAGGCGTACTCGCTACGGTTGCCATTTCGCGCGGACGACCCATTCGTATTCTGCACGCAGGGTCAGGATCGGGATGCCAACCCACTGCCTTGCTGGATTCCGACGCCACCTTACACGGGTCAGTTCCTGACGATGCCCTACTGCACTCCGCCGAACCCGTGGGGCGGCAAGAGCTGGACCGACGACGACTATGCAAGCCTCGGCTACTACCTGGAGGTCTGCCCTCATGGGGAGACGCCGGGCAACTGGAAGGGGAGCGGACCGCCGGACCGTGTCCCGTTTAAACACTGATCCTGATGTGAGGTGGAAATCTGCTGCGGGAGCCGTCCTGGCCAATGCGTAATGTTGGCAGCGCGGGCGTAGGATGCGAGACCGAACCACTTGCCTTGACCGCCGAACGCACACTGACCCACAGGCGTGGCAAACATTGTCCTCTGCTCCCATCGTGCCGGCCTCGCTTGTCCTCAGCGGGAAGCTGTCGCTCATGGTGGCGTGACGCGCTCGCGGAGCAGCAGCCGGTTCAGCAGTGTCGCCACCGTTGCATTTTCCACGAGCGCTGACCAGCTGACCTCACCGGGCAAGTGTCGCGCTGGCGATGGCCACGGTAGGGCAGCGGGGGGCTTATCATCTCGGAAACACGACTCACCGGAGATCCCGATGGCTGCCACCGCCAAGCAGGACGTCGAGCAGTTGCTGGGTCACCTGCCCGATGACAGCACGTTGGAAGACATCCAGTACCACCTTTACGTGCTGGAGAAGGTCCGGCGCGGTCAGGCCGATGTGGCCGCGGGCCGGACCTACACAGATGAGGACGTCCGAGCCCGGATGCAGCGATGGCTGCACGAGTGATCTGGTCCGGCGTGGCACTGGATGACCTCGACAGCATCGCCGAGTACATCCATCGTGACTCGCCGCATCATGCACAGCGCATGGTGGACGCGGCACTGGCGTTGGCCGGGTCGATTGGGGAGCAGCCATTGTCGGGCCGGGTTGTGCCCGAGCTGGACGATCCGGCGATCCGAGAGCGGTTCCTGTACAGCTATCGGCTGCTGTACGCGGTGGGCGATGCGCGGGTCGAAATGCTGGCGATCATCCATGGTCGTCGACTGCTGGAATCGATCGGGGATCGCTTCGCCTGATGAAGGCCAAGCCTGCAGCCTGCAGCCGGCGGACGTCAAAGCTCGGCTGACGTCCGCGAGACTTCCCGCAGGACGTTGCGTAGCGCGTGACTCCGCACACAACGGGCTTACCACTGATGTCACGTGGGAGGTGCGACTTCAGCGCACGCGCAGTTTCTGCGAGCTCTTCGCTGGTGCGCGAGTTGGGGTTTGCATATAGCGCGTACCTCACGCTCGGTCCCTCGCTGCGGTGCGTGGGCACGGCGATCGGTGGATCGCGTTCATGAGAATCATTGTCAACAACGCATCAGGTTGGCTAGACTGCACAGGTCAGCCAGCGGCGCCTGAGGGCGTCTCGCCAGCGATTTCATCCGTCAGGGGTTCATCGATGAAGTCATGCTGGTGGTCCGCCGCGCTCGCGGCGGCAATGTCCTTCTCCGTCTCCGCGCACACGCCCTACCTGGCGCCGTCGGCCTTCGCCGTGCGCGCGGGCGATGCGATCGCGCTGGATGCCTCGTTCGCCGAGACCTTCTTCGTGCCCGAGGTCGCCTTCGACGCCGAGGCCTTCGCGGTGCGTGCGCCGGACGGTGGTTCGGTGAAGCCGGATGTGGTCGAGATCCTGAAGGCCCGCACCGTCGTCGAGCATGCGCTCGCGCAGGGCGAGGGGACCTATCGCTTCAGCACCGGGCCGCGTCACGGCGCGCTGTTCCGCACCTGGGAGGTCGACGGCGAGCGCGAGAGTTCGCGCGATCCGGACGTGCGCATCCCCGACGGGGCGAAGGTGCTGGCGAACTTCCAGTCGCTGACCCTGGCCGAGACCTACGTCACCGCCGGCGCGCCCACGCGCACGGCACTGGCGCCGCGCGGCAGCGGGCTGGAGCTGGTGGCGCTCACCCATCCCAACGATCTCTACGTCGGCGAGAGCTTCGAGTTCGAGATCCGCTACGACGGCGCGCCGCTGGCGGGGCAGCAGGTCGAGGTGACCGAAGCGGTCTGGACCTCCGACCGCGAGCCCGCCACGACCACCCTCGTCACCGATGCGCAAGGCCGCGCCCGGCTGGACCTCGACCGCGCCGGCACCTGGATCGCGCTCACGCGCCACCGCACCAAGGCGCCCGACGGGGCGCCGGTCGACGAGATCAGCAACAGCTACACCCTGACCTTCCAGGTGCTGCAGCAGTAACGCCCGGGCTCGCGCCCGCCTTCCACGGAGACCCACCATGAAGAAGTCCCTGCTCGCGGGCGCCTGCCTGTCCGCGCTCGTCCTGCCCTGTGCGCTCGCCCAGGAGAATCCCGACCGCCGGCCGCTGGTCGGCGGCCATGGCGAGGACGTGACCGCCTTCATCGCCCAGCACGATGCCGACGGCGACGGCACGCTCGCCTGGGACGAGTTCGAGCGCTTCCGCCGCCAGCGCTTCGACGCGACCGATGCGAACGGCGATGGCCACGTCAATGTCGAGGAGTACGTGCGCGAGTTCGACGACCGCCTGCACCGCGAGCTGGAGCTGGCACGTGGCGAGCACGTGGAGCAGGCGCACCGGCGCTTCGCGTCGCTGGATGGCGACGGCGACGGCCGTGTCGACCGCGGCGAGTTCGACGCCTCCGGCGCGCGCATGTTCGAACGCTTCGAGACGCTGCCGGCCGGGGACGCCGACGAGGACGACGCCACGCCGCGCCGCCGCGACCGCCTGGGCATGCCCAGCAGCCACACCCGCACCGGCTTCCTGGAGCTGTTCGACACCGATGGCGACGGCGCGGTCGCACGCGAGGAGTTCGAGCGTGCGCGGGCGGAGCAGTTCGCGCGCAGCGATGCCGACGGCGACGGCGCGATCGACGGCGAGGACTACCTGCAGGAGTACGAGGACCGGCTCGACCGCCGCATCGCGACCCTGGGGCAGGGCGCGGACCGGCAGACACGGGTGCGCTTCGATGCGCTCGACACCGACGAGGACGGCGCGATGACCTTCGCCGAATACCAGGTCTCGGGCCGGCGCCTGTTCGAGCGGGTGGACCGCGACGGCGACGGGCGCGTCACCGCCGCAGACGCGCGCCTGCCGGCGCCGCCGCGGCGCGAACGCGCGAACGACGACGCACGCGATGGCGCCGCCGCGGATGCGTGAGGCGCGTGCGCCGATGCGGGGCTGGCGCGTGACGGCCCTCGCGCTGCTGGCGGTGACGTCCGCGGCGCAGGCGACGGTCGCGCGCGACGGCGTGCTGGGAACCTCGTTCGCGATCGAGGTCCGCGGCGCGGCCGAGGCGCCGGCCGAGCGCGCGGCGCTGGCCGAGATCGCGCGGCTCGAGGCCCTGCTCAGCACCTGGCGCGCCGACAGCGAACTGTCGGCCTACAACGCCGGCCGGATCGCCCGCGACGCGCTCTCGGCCGACACCCTGGCGGTACTGGAGGCCTGCGAACGCTGGCGCGAAGCCACCCGCGATGCCTTCAGCTGCCGCGTGGGTCCGCTGGTCGAGCGCTGGCGCGCCGCCGAGGCCGAGGGTGCGATGCCGGACCGCGGTGCGCTGCGCCGGCAGGCGCGCGCGATCGATGCGGCGCCGTGGCCGGCCGAGGGGGCGCTCGAGGCGGGCGGCGCGCTGCGCTTCGATGTCGACGGCATCGCCAAGGGCTACATCCTCGACCGCGCGCTCGCCGCGGCGCGTGCGGCCGTGCCGGGCGCGACCGGCATCCGCATCGAGATCGGCGGCGACCTCGCGCACTGGGGCAGCGACGGGGAAGGGCGGGGCTGGGCGGCCGGCGTCGCCGATCCCCTGCATCCGCTCGACAACGCCGCGCCGCGGGTGGTGCTGCGCCTCGAGGGCCGTGCGCTGGCCGCGAGCGGGCACGCCAGCCGCGGTTACACCGTCGGGCGCCGGCGCCTGAGCCACATCGTCGATCCGCGCGACGGCCAGGCGCTGCGCTATGCGCCGGCGGCGGTGGTGGTGGCGCCGGACGCGGCCACCGCCGACGCGCTGGCGACGGCGCTGACGGTGCTGCCGATCCGCAGCGGTCTGGAGCTGGTGGACGGCATCGACGGCGTCGCCGCCCTGGTCGTGGGCGATGCCGGCGTGCCCTTCGCGTCGGCGCGCTGGCCGGCGCTCGTCGACGCGGGCGCGGAGACATCCGTGCCGGAGCACGCGCGGGTGGAGGTCGACTACGCGATCCCGCAGTTCGACGCGGACGGCTACCGCCGCCCCTATCTCGCGCTGTGGATCGAGCGCGCCGACGGTGCCCCGGTGCGCCAGCTGCACGTGCTCGGCGACCGCGCGCGCTGGCTGGCCGAGCTGCCGCAGTGGTGGCGCCAGTACGGCCGCGACGATCCGGTCGCGCCGCTGGCGCTGGCGCGCCCGACGCGCGCGCCGGGGCGCTACGCGCTGGCCTGGGACGGCCGCGACGACCTTGGGCGTGCCGTGGCGGACGGCCGCTACGTCCTGCGCGTGGAGGCCGCGCGCGAGCACGGCGGCCACGATGTCGTGGCCGTGCCCTTCGACCTCGGCGGCGCGGACGCCGCCTGGCACCAGCCCGCACGGGGCGAGATCGGCGACATCGACATCCGCCACGCCGCGCCCTAGGCGCGCGCAGCACCGCAGCAGATTCCCGCGCCGGCCCCGCCGGTGCGTCCCAGCCATGCCGCCGTTCCGGCGACCGCAGCCAGGGCCCAGCGCTCGTCAAGAAGCGCGACCTCCCCACCCACCGACCCTGGAGTGAAGACATGAACCTGCAGCAAGGCATGGCCGCGGCCCTCGCGATCGCGGGCGCCGCATCGGCCCCGGCGCTGGCCGACACCGTGGACGCCGACGGCACGCGGACCCTCGACCAGATCCTGGTCAAGGGCGAACGCATCCAGCAATCGACCAACCAGAACGTCACCGTCGTCGACGACGAGCAGCTCGAGTCCGAGATGGCGCAGAGCTTCGAGGACGTGACCCGCTACATCCCCGGCGTGAGCATCGCCGACATGGGCCGCTTCGGCGACAACGGCTTCAACATCCGCGGCCTGGAAGGCGACCGCGTCGCGCTGGTGGTCGACGGCCTGAGCATGCCGGAGGGGCTGGAGACCGCGCGCGACTACGAGTTCTTCCGCGCCGGACGCGGCGGCGTCGACATCGACGCGCTGAAGAGCATCGAGATCGTCAAGGGTGCGGACTCCATCGGCGCCGGCAGCGGCGCACTGGGCGGCGCGGTGATCCTCACCACCAAGGACCCGTCGGACTATCTGCGCGCGGGCGGCAACGACAGCCACGTGCGCGCCAAGCTCGGCTACACCGGCTACAACGACGAGGCGCTGGGCTCGCTGACCTTCGCCAACCGCACCGGCATCGTCGAGTCCATGCTCGTCTACACCCGCCGCGAGGCGCACGAGGCGGAAGGCTGGTACGACGATACCGAGGCCGAGACCGGCAGCGGCCGCCGGCTGCCCGATCCCATCGATCACGAGAGCAGCAACGTCCTCGGCAAGCTCGACGTCGTGCTCGGCGAGGCGCAGCGCCTGGGCCTGGTCTACGAGCGCAACCGCGTCGAGAACCGGGTCGAGAACCTGAGCCGGGTCAGCGCGCCGGGGTATCTCGAACGCTGGGGCGAGGACCGCAACGAGCGCGACCGCTACGGCGTCGACTACCGCTGGCAGGCGAACGTGGCGGCCTTCGACCTGCTCGAGGCCCAGGTCGACCGGCAGGAGACCGAGAGCATCGGCCTGACCCGCATCCTGGCCGGCTCCGGCTGCCCGGGCGGCGGCGCGCCCTGCGACCGCAGCGAGGACCGCTCGACCGAGCAGGTGCTCGACCGCGCCGCGCTGGACCTGGTCAAGACCGTCGCCGGCGGCGGCGCCAGCCACGAGATCGTCTACGGCGGCGCCTGGCAGCAGCGCGATGTCGACTTCCGCGCCGTCGACACCCGCTGGCGCGCGGACGGCACGATCGATTCGGTCACCGTGGATCCGGCGCAGGTCCCGGAGACGGAAGCCGAATCGTGGAACGTCTATCTCCGCGACCGCATCGGCCTCGCCGACGAGCGCCTGCAGCTGACCCTGGGCGCGCGCTACGACCGCTATGACTACTCGCCGCGCCTGGACGAGACCTTCGAAGACGAGACCGGCACCGTGCGCGACCTGAGCTTCGCCGCGCCGAGCTGGCAGGCCGGCGCGAGCTGGAGCTTCCTGCCGCGGCAGTCGCTGTGGCTGCAGGTCGGGCGCGGCTTCCGCGCGCCGACCACGGGCGAGCTGTACGCGCCGACCAGCACCGCCATCATCACCGAGACCGCGACCGGCGCCGAGATCGAGGTGCCGACCATCGCCGCCAACCCCGACCTGGACGCGGAGCGGAGCCTCAACCTGGAGCTCGGCTACCGCTGGCAGGGCGAGCGCGCGCGGTTCGGCGTGTCCGTGTTCCGCGACCGCTACGACGACTTCATCGACACCGTCACCGAAATCCAGAACCCCGACGTGCAGTACGACAGCTGCGGGTTCGGTGGCTGCTCGACGAGCTGGGGCTACACCACCACGACCACCGCCAACGTCGGCGAGGCCACGGTGGAGGGCGTGGAGGCGGAGGGCCAGTGGCGGCTCGGCAGCGCCTGGCTGCTGCGCGCGGCGTATTCGCACAACGAGGGCGAGCAGGAGGACGGCACCCCGCTGGAGAGCATCAACCCCGACCGCGCCGTGGTCGGCCTGAGCTGGCAGGGCCTCGACGACCGCCTGCGCCTGACCGGCAACCTCACCCACGCGTGGGCCAAGGACCGCGACGACGTCGAGATCGGCACCGACATCTTCGGCCAGGAGGTCGAGCCCTTCCTCAGCGACAGCTACACGGTGTTCGACCTCTTCGGCAGCTACCAGGCGAGCGAGCGGCTGCGCTTCAACGCCGGGGTCTACAATCTTTTCGACGAGGAGTACTACCAGTGGGCGCGGATCCGCAACATCACCCGCGGCGACTTCTACCTCTACGGCTACGCCACCGATGACGGCATCGGCCGCTTCAGCGAGCCGGGGCGCAACTACCGGGTGACGGTGTCGGTCGATTTCTGAGGGCCGGCGGCGGCGCGGCGGCATGGTGCCGCCGCGTGCCGCCGGCGGGCGCCGGAACGCTGGCCCCTTCACGCCGCGCCGGGCATGCTGCCGGTCCCTGCGCGCGATGCGAGGCCTGCACGGGTCCGGCATCGCCGCATCCGCGAGCCCGAGGACCCGATGAGCGGCGGCTTCCGCAGCGATCACCACAACCTGCCCTTCCTGCGCGGCGGCGGCGAATGCGGCGCCGTGCTGCGCGCGCTCGACTGGGCTGCGAATCCGCTGGGGCCGCCGCAGGCGTGGCCGCAGTCGCTGAAGACGCTGGTCGGCGTCGCGATGGATTCGAGCCAGCCGATGCTGATCGTCTGGGGACCGGAGCAGATCACGCTCTACAACGACGGCTACGCCGCGATGTGCGGCGAGCGTCACCCGCGCGCGCTGGGACGGCCCTACGTCGAGCTGTGGCACGACATCTGGGACGAGGTCGAGCCGATCCTGAGCCGCGCCTATGCGGGCGAGTCCACGCACATGGACGACATCGCCTTCGTGATGCATCGCAACGGCTATCCGGAGCAGACCCACTTCGCCTTCGGCTATACGCCGGTGCAGGACGACGCCGGCGGCGTCGTCGGCATGTTCTGCGCCTGCACCGAGACCACGCAGACGGTACGGGCGGCGAAGCGCGAGGCCTTCCGCACCCGGCTGCAGGAGCGGCTGCGCAGTGCCGAGGACCCGCAGGACATCCTCGGTGCCGCTGCCGGACTGCTGGGCACGGAGCTCGATGCCGGCCGCGTGGGCTATGGCGAGCTGGATGCCGGCGGTGCGGTGGCGACCACCACCGCGCACTGGGTGCGACCGCCGATGCCTGCCCCCGCCGCCAGCTATCGCCTGGAGGCCTACGCCGACGCGCTCGGTCCGCGGCTGGCGCGCGGGCAGGCGCTGGTGGTGCACGACACGGAGCGCGATCCCGGCCTCGACGCCGGCCGGCGCGCCGCGTTCGCGGCTGCCGGCGGCGTCCGCGCCACGCTCTGCGTGCCGCTGGTCAAGGCCGGGCGCGCGAGCGCCGTGCTCTACGTGGACGACCATCGGCCGCGCCGCTGGAGCGACGAGGACGAATCGCTGACCCGCGACGTGCTGGAACGGACCTGGGCGGCCGTCGAGCGCGCGCGCGCGGAACAGGCGCGGCGGGAGACCGAGCGCGACCTGCGCTTCACCCTCGCCGCCGGACGCATGGGCGCCTGGAGCCAGGACCTCGCCAGCGGTGAGCTGCACACCTCGGCGATCTTCCGCGCCAACTTCGGCCATCCCGAAGACGCACCCTTCGACCGCATCACCCTGCTCGCCAGCGTGCATCCGGACGACGTCGAGGGGGTCCACCAGGCGATGACGCAGTCGGTCGCCAGCGGCGAGGACCTCGACTGCGAGTTCCGCGTGGTCGCACGCGACGGCGAAGTGCGCTGGGTCGGCATGCGTGGGCGCCCGAGTCATGCCGCGGACGGCACGCCGCTGCGCATGACCGGGATCTGCCTCGACATCACCACACGTCGCCGCACCGAGGCGGCGCTGCGCGAGAGCGAGGAGCGCTACCGGCAGATCGTGGAGGGCGCGGAGGATTTCGCCATCCTGACCCTCGACGACCGCCGCATCATCACCAGCTGGAACACCGGCGCCGAGCGCATGCTCGGGTATGCGGAGGCGGAAGTGCTGGGGCGCTCGGGCGACATCTTCTTCACCGCCGAGGACATCGCCGCCGGCGAGCCGGAACGCGAGCAGCGGACCGCGCAGACCCGGGGACGCGCGCTCAACGAGCGCTGGCACCAGCGCAAGGACGGCAGCCGCTTCTGGGGGTCCGGCCTGATGATGCGGCGCCCGCAGGGCGGGGTGCTGAAGATGTTCCGCGACCGTACCGCCGAGCATGAGGCCGAGGCCGCGCTGCGCCGGCTCAACGAGACGCTGGAGGAGCGCGTCGAGGCGCGTACCCGCGAGCTGCAGGCCGTGGAGGAGCACCTGCGCCAGGCGCAGAAGATGGAGGCGGTGGGCCAGCTCACCGGCGGCATCGCGCACGACTTCAACAACATGCTGACCGGGGTGATCGGCGGCCTCGATATCGTGCGCGCGCGGCTGGCCAGCGGGCGCCACGACGACGTGCAGCGCTTCCTCGATGCCGCGAGCCAGTCCGCGCAGCGTGCCGCCAACCTGACCCAGCGCCTGCTCGCGTTCTCGCGCCGGCAGTCGCTCAATCCGGTCGCGCTCGACATCAACGGCCTGGTGCGGGGAATGCGCGAACTGCTCTCGCGAACGCTGGGCGAGAACGTCGCGCTCGACTTCGCGTTCGCCGACGCGCTGTGGCCGGTGCGGGCCGACGAGAACCAGCTCGAGAGCACGCTGCTGAACCTCGCGATCAATGCCCGCGACGCCATGCCGGGCGGCGGCACGCTGCGGATCGCGACCTGCAACGTGGACGTGGCCGAGCGCGACGCGCGGCTGGCCGGAGCCAGGGCGGGCGAGTACGTGCTGGTGGAGGTGGCCGACACCGGGGTCGGGATGAGCGCGGAGCTGCTCGAGCGCGTGTTCGAGCCGTTCTTCACCACCAAGCCGATCGGCCAGGGCACCGGCCTCGGCCTGTCGATGATCTACGGTTTTGCCAAGCAGTCCGAGGGACACGTCGACATCGAGAGTCGCGAGGGCGAGGGCACCACCATCCGCCTGTTCCTGCCGCGCGCGGATGCGACGGCGGTGGAGGCCGCTGTCGCCGGGGCGCCGGTCCATGCCGCGGCCGACGGCGCCGGCGAGGTCGTGCTGGTGGTCGAGGACGAGCCGTCGGTGCGGCTGTTGATCCTGGAGGCGCTCGAGGAGCTGGGCTACGCGCACATGGAGGCCGCCAGTGCCGACGCCGCGCTGCCCCTGCTGCAGTCGGACCGGCGCATCGACCTGCTGGTGACCGACGTCGGCCTGCCGGGCATGAACGGCCGGCAGCTCGCCGAGGCCGCGCGCAGCGCCAGGCCGGGGCTCGGCGTGCTGTTCGTCACCGGTTATGCCGCCGAGGCCGCCAACCGCGAGCGCTTCCTGGAGCCGGGCATGGACATGATCACCAAGCCGTTCTCGATGTCGGCACTGGGCGAGCGGATCCGCGCGATGATCGAGCGCCGCGCGAGCTAGGGCCGAGCCACGTTTCCGTCCCCGCGTCGCAGCGCCGCGGCCGCACGCCCGCGCAGGGTCAGCGCCGCCACCAGCAGGCAGGGCAGGAAGGTCAGCGTCACCGCCGTCGAGCAGGCCAGCCCGAACAGGACGATGGCGCCGAGGCCGCGGTAGAGCTCGGTGCCGGCGCCCGGGATCAGCACCAGCGGGGCGAGGCCGAACAGGGTGGTGCAGGTCGACATCAGGATCGGGCGCAGGCGCGTGCGCACCGCCGCGGCCACGGCGTCGGTGGCCGCGGCGGCCTCCTCCTCGATCATGCGATAGGTCTCGACCACGACCAGGATCGGGTTGTTGACGACGATTCCCAGCAGCACCAGGAAGCCGAGCAGGGTGATCATGTCGAACGGCTGGTCGATGCCGCCCAGGCCGACGAGGCGCAAGAGTTCGCCGGCGCCGTTGAGGAGCGCGAGCCCGCTGATCCCGCCGGCGACGCCGAGCGGCACCGTCGCCATCACGAACAGCGGCCGTCCCCAGTGGCGGAAGATCGCCACCAGCAGCAGGTAGGACAGCAGCACGGCGATGGCGAAGTGGCCCATGACCGCATCGCGGGTCGCCTCGAGCTGGTCGCTGGCGCCGGAGATGTCGATCGTGACGTCGGCGGGGATCTCGCCGTCGCGGCGCATCGCCTCGACCAGTTCGTCGCGCACCCGCGCCACCCCGGTCTCCAGCGCGACCTCGCGCGGCGGGATGATGTAGAGCGTGACCGTGCGGCGGCCGTCGAGACGGCGGATGCTGTCGGTGTCCGCCGACTCGACCATGTCGGCCAGCGCCGAGACCGGCAGCACCGCGCCCGACGGCGTCGCCACCGGCAGGTCCGGCACGCGCGCCAGGCGCTGCGCGGCGCCGGCGCTGCTGAACAGGTAGATGTCGACCTTGCGGTCGTCGAGGATCATCTCGTCGGCATAGGCGCCGTCGCTGAGCGCGGCGACCGCGTAGCCGAAGCCCTCGGCGTCCATGCCGACCTCGGCCAGCCGCTCCCAGCGCGGGCGCACCTCGACCAGCGGCTGGTCGAGGCTCAGGGTCGACGGGTCCGAGTCGATGCGCGCGCCGGCGAACAGCGCCTCGGCCCGTGCGTAGGCGCGCTGGGCGACGGCGTAGATGTCCGCGAGCTCCAGCCCGGAGATGTCGAGGTTGATGCTGCGCGTGCCGCCGTCGTTGCTGGAGATGATCGAGCCGCGCGAGGAAAACGCGCGCATCCCGGGCCAGGCACGGAAACGCGCGTCGAGCGCGTCCATCACCGCATCGATGTCGCCACCATCGAGCGGCTCGGCGATCACGCGCAGCCCCTGCTGGTCGACCGACAGGTTGAAGTAGGCCAGCGCCGGCATGTCGCTGCCGTCCGCGGGCCGGTCCTCGCCGTCGGCGCCGACGTGCGGGATCAGGTCGGCCATGACCGCGTCGCCGATGCCCGCCAGCTCGGCGAGGTTGTAGCCGGGCGGGGCGATCATCCGCGAGAAGGTCTTGGGTTCCTCGCCCTCGGGCAGATACTCGGCCGGCGGAGTGAGCAGGGCCAGTACCAGCGCCGCGGCGCCGACGGTGGCGCCCAGCACCAGCCAGCGTCGCCGCGCCGTGGCCGACAGCCAGGCGATGCGCGTGCCGATGCGTTCGAACAGGGCCTCGCCCGGCGGCGCGGTGTGGGCCTCGTCGCGCGGTGCCAGGCGCGCGCCGAGCGCCGGCACCACGGTCACCGCCACCGCCATCGAGGCCAGGATCGAGGCGGAGATGGCGATGGCGATGTCGGAGTAGAGCTGGCCCGCCTCCTCCTGCACGAACAGGATCGGCGAGAACACCAGCACCGTGGTCAGGGTCGAGGCCAGCACCGCGGTCCAGACCCGGCCGACGCCCTCGACCGCGGCATCGAAGCGCGACAGGCCGCGCCGCCGCGCCTGGTCGATGCTCTCCAGCACCACGATGGTGTTGTCCACGGTCATGCCGATCGCGAAGGCGACGCCGGCCATCGAGATCACGTTGAGGGTGCGCCCGGCGAGCAGCAGGCCGACGAAGGCGGCGATGGTGCAGACCGGGATCGCGACCACGCCGGTGAGCGTGGTCCGCGCCGAGCGCAGGAAGGCGAACATCACCGCGGTGGCGAGCAGGGCGCCGAGCGTGAGGTTGCGCCAGACGTTGTCGACCGCCTCCTCGACGTAGCGAACGTCGTCGCTGGTGAGCGCCATCTCCAGGCCCAGCGGCGCGAGCAGCTCGGCGTTGATGCGCTCGACCTCGGGCAGCACCGCGTACTTGATCTGGATGACGTTGGAGCCGGGTTCGCGGCGGACCGACAGGGTCAGCGCGGGCCGTCCGTCGGCGAAGGACAGGTCGCGGCGCTCGAAGTGGTCGAGCGTCACCGTGCCGACGTCGGACAGGCGCACCAGCGCGCCGTCGCGTTCGGCCAGGACCAGCGATCCGATCGCGTCGGCGTCGCGGAAGCGGCCGACGGTGCGCAGCAGGTAGCGGCGCTTGCCGCTGTCGAGGTCGCCGCCGGAGCTGTCGACGTTGCGCGCGCGCAGCGCGTCGCGCACCGCGGCCAGGGTCAGGCCGCGCTGGGCCAGGCGCTCCGGGTCGACCTCGATCCGCACCTGCCGCTCGGCGCCGCCGCCGACCTCGACCAGGGCCACGCCCGCCACCCGCTCGATGCGCGGACGCACGACGTCCTCGACGTAGTCGCGCATCATGTCCAGGTCGAGGTCCAGCGGGCTGTCCTCGCGCGCGGTGATGCGGAAGTACATGAACGCGTTGTCGGAGAACGAGCTGGTGGTCAACGCCGGGTCGTCGACGTTCTCCGGGTAGTTGGAGACCTGGCTCAGCGCGTTGTTGGTGCGGATCAGCGCCTCGTTGATGTCGACGCCGAAGGGGAACTCCAGCTCGATCGTGGCGCGCCCGGTGCGCGCGGTGGAGACCATGCGCGACAGGTTGGGCAGGGTGCGCAGGTACTGCTCCTGCTCGATCAGGATCTCCTTCTCCACGTCCTGCGGCGTCGCGCCGGGCCAGCGCGTGTCGACGCTGATGGTGCGCACCTCGAGGTCGGGGATCATCTGCACCGGCACCCGCAGCGCGGCGGCGATGCCGAGCACGCACACGATCAGCACCGCCACCGCAATCAGGGTGCCGTGGCGGAGCAGGCCGGCGAAGCCCACCTTCAGCGCTCCGCGAGGCGCACGGCCTGGCCGTCCTGCAGCGATTCGTTGCCCCGGACCACCACGCGCTCGCCGTCGCCGAGGCCCTCGGCGACCGCCACGCGGTCGCCCTGGTCGCGCAGCAGGCGCACGCTGCGCTGGCGCGCGACCAGCCCCGTCCCCGCCTGCTCGACCACGAACAGGCTGTAGCCGCCGTCGGGCTGGCGCAGCAGCGCGTCGCGCGGCACCGCGAGCGCCGGCTCGCGCGCCGGCAGCGCGATCTCGGCGCGCGCCGAGGCGCCCGGAAGCAGCCGGCCCTGCGGGTCCTCGACCAGCAGCCGCAGCAGGAAGGTGCGCGCGTCCGGGTCGGTCACCGGCACCCGCGCGCCGATGCGCGCCGGCAGGCCGCCCGCGTCGAGCGCGTCGGCATGCACCCGGATCTCGACGCCGCCGTCGATGGCGGCGTAGCGCTCCTGCGGCACGCGCAGGTCGAGGCGGACGCGGTCGAGCGCGACCAGGTCCAGAACCGGCGTGCTGCGCGCGACCCATTCGCCCACCTCGGTCAGTTTCTCGGCGATGACGCCGTCGAACGGCGCCGGCAGCGCGTGGCGTTCCAGCAGTTCGGCCTGCTCGCGGGCGACCGCGCGCGCCGACTCCAGCGTGGCGCGCGCCAGCCGCACCTCGGCCTCGCGCGCCTCGACCTGGGTCGCGGCGACGTACTGCGCCGCGCCCAGGCGCTCGGCCTGCGCGTACAGGCGCTCGGCCTCGGTCAGTGCCGCGGCGGCCTCCGCGGCCTCGGCGCGGGCGCGCTGGAGGGTCTGCCGGCCGACTGCCGGATCGAGCTCGAGCAGGACATCGCCGCTGCGCACGCGGTCGCCGGCATCGACGTGCACCTGCGCGACCAGGCCGTCCACGCGCGGCGAGAGCCGGGTGGCGCGGTCGGCGGTGAAGGTGCCGGTGAGGACGAAGCGCTCGCCGAAGCGCGCCGGTTCGGCGGCGACCACGGCCACGCGCGCCGCCTCCTCGGTGGCGGCCTCTCCGCGCGCGTCCTCGGCATCACAGGCGACGAGGGCGAGCGCGGATGCGAGTGCGAGTGCGCAGGGCAGACCGGTGCGGCGGGCGGTCATCGTGCGGAACGTCCTCACGGTGGCGGTCGGATCCGGTGCGGCGCCGCGTGGCGCGGCGCCATGCTGCGTGGCGGGTCAGCCTCGCTCCCGCGGCTGGGCGGTCGCGTGAAGGCGGTGCATCGGCGGCCGGCGCACGCGGCGCGCTACTCCGGCCGCAGCCGGATCCGCGCCAGAGAGTGGCCGGCGGTGAGGTAGAGCCAGCGTTCGCCGGCGTCGAGCGCGCAGTTGGCGACCTGTCCGCCGGCGGCGATCCGCCCGAGCCGGCGGCCGTCCGGCGCGAACACCAGCACGCCGCCCGGCCCGGTGGCGAAGAGGGTGCCGTCGGCGGCGACCGCCATGCCGTCCGGCAGCCCGGGCGCGTCGTCGGCGACGAGGTCCGATGCATCGGCGAACACGCGCCGGCCGCTCACGGCGCCTTCGGCGTCCAGCGCGTAGGCCATCCACAGCGGCCGCGCCGGATCCGAGTTGGCGACGTAGAGGGTGCGCCCGTCGGGCGCGAGCGCGATGCCGTTCGGGAAGCGCAGGCTCGCGTCGAGCAGGACGACGCGGCCCCCGGGGTCGAGCCGGTAGACGCCGCTGAAGGGCAGCTCGCGGACCGGCGACTCCGCCATCCCGCGCAGGCCGTAGGGCGGATCGGTGAAGAACACGCGGCCGTCGCTGCGGCGCACCAGGTCGTTGGGGCTGTTGAAGCGCCGGCCGTCGTAGTGCGTGGCGAGCGGCGTCTTGCGCCGGGTCCCGAGGTCGAGCCGCGCGATGGCGCGGCTGCCGGAGTTGGCCATCAGCACGTCGCCGTCCGGTGCGGCGACCAGGCCGTTCGCGCCGGGCTCGCGCAGCGTGTCGAGGTCCGGGCCGGCGTAGCCGGACGGTTCCAGGAACACCGACGCGCCTTCGGCGGGCGACCATCGGTGGATCCGGTTCTCCGGCACGTCGGTGAACAGCAGCGCCTCGTCCTCCTCGATCCATAGCGGCCCCTCGGCCCAGGTGAAGCCGCCGGCGAGGCGCTCGACGCGCGCATCCGCAGCGACGATGGCGTGGAAGGCCGGGTCCCATGCGGTCGCCCCGTCGGCGGCCGCGGGTCGACGGACGGTCTGCGGCTGCGTCGCGCACGCGGCCAGGACCATCGCGAGGCCGGCGCCGACGACGGTCAAGGACAGGCGGGACATGCTGGCTCCGCTGCGATGGAGGACGGGCGCGGTCAGCGCGCTGCCTGCGCCGGCACCGCGAGCACCGCGTCGAGCGCCGGCTTCGGCCGGCGTTCGCGGTCGAACAGCAGCGGATGGTTGGTGCGGTTCGGGATCGGGTAGTCGTTCTTCCACGACATGCCGTCGTGCACGCCCCAGACGCTGACCCGCGCGATCACCTCGCGCTTGCGGTGGAAGAGCGCGAACAGCTCGGCGTAGCGGTCGGCGAGCTGGCGCTGCAGGTCCGGCAGCAGGCCATCGGGGTAGGGATCCAGCGCGCGCTCGAACTCCGGCAGCTGGAACTGCGGATGCGCCATGCCGGTGCCGATGATCTGTCCGGAGCGGGTGAGCGGCAGTACGTCGACGTCGAGTTCGCTGATCATCACCTTGAGCCCCAGCGCCGCATACGCGTCGATGGCGGCCTCGATGTCGGCGAGCGACGGATAGTCGAGACCCCAGTGGCCCTGGATGCCGATGCCGTCGATGCGGATGCCGTGGGCCTGGAGCATGCGCACCATGCGCACGATGCCGTCGCGCTTGGCCGGCCGCCAGGCGTTGAAGTCGTTGTAGTACAGCTCCGCGTCGGGCGCGTAGCGCGCGGCGAACCCGAAGGCCCGGCGCACGACCTCGTCGCCGTCGCCGACGCTGCGGGTCCATGCCGTGTCGCGATACGCGCCGTCCTCGCCGACGATCTCGTTGACCACGTCCCAGGCATGCACCCGCCCGGCGTAGCGCCCGGCGACGGTCTCGATGTAGCGGCGCATGCGCTCGACCTGCGCGGTGGGCGTGTTCGGCTGGCCGCGTTCGTCCTCGAAGAACCAGGCCGGGGTCTGGTTGTGCCAGACCAGGGTGTGGCCGACCAGGAACAGGTCGTGGCGCTCGCCGAATTCGACGAAGGCATCGGCCGCGGTGAAGTCCCACACGTCCGGCGCGGGGTGCAGCACCTCCGCCTTCATCACGTTCTCCGGCGTGATCGTGTCGAAGTGGCGCAGGACCAGCGCCTGCGAGGCGGCGTCGGCGCCGGACACGATCTCCGCGTTGACCGCGGTGCCGATCCGGAACGACCCGGCATAGGCGTGCTTCAGGGTGTCGGGCGCGGCTGCGGCGGTCGCGGGCGCGACGAGCAGGGCGAGCAGGAACGGCGCGAGCGCACGGAGCGGATGGAGACGGCGGGAGCGGGTCGGCGGCATGGTCGGTTCCGGTGAGGGAGCGGTGCGGGTAGCGGAGCGGCGCGGGGCGTCGGTGCGGAGAGGCGGCTCGACTGTCGCGACAACGCAGGACGTCGTGGAGTCGTCCGCATGACGCCCCGACAGCCGGGCTTCGCGCTGCTCCGTCCCGCCCTTCCCCCGCGAGCGGGGAAAGGGCACAGGCAGGTGGCGCCCGGCGACGTGACGCAACCTGTCCGCACCCGGCGCGGGCTGCACGGCCGACATCGCCAGGCCGTCGCCGGGAATCACTCGGCGGCCTCGCCGGCCACGACCTCGACCGTCGTCGTCGCCGTCGTGAGGCCCTCGGCCTCGGCGTGCACGCGCACGCTGCCGCTGCGCCCGGGCAGGGCGCGGACGATCGCCAGCGCCCGGCCGCCGAACGCGTCGCGCTCGTGCGAGGGGAAGGGCGTCATGTCGGTCGGGTCGCCGTTGTCGGTCGCCACCAGTTCGGCAGGGCCGTCTACGCGGAAGCGGACGCGCATATCCGCGGTCGGTACCCGGCGACCCTCGGCGTCGAGCACGCGCAGGGCCAGGAAGGACAGGTCGCGGCCGTCGTTGGCGATCGCGGCGCGGTCCGGCTCGAGCTCGAGCCGCGCCGGCTCGCCGGCGGTCTCGACGCGGGCCTCGGCCCAGGGCCGGCCGTCGCGGTAGGCCTGCACGCGCAGGCTGCCCGGCCGGTAGACGACGTCGTCCCAGCGCAGCCGGTACTCGTACGCGCCCTTCTTCTTCCGGCCCTGCGAGACGCCGTCGACGAAGAGCTCGGCCTCGTCGCCCGAGGTGAACACGTGCACCGGCGTGACCTCGCCTTCGCGGCCCGGCCAGGTCCAGTGCGGGAGGATGTGCGCCATCGGCAGGTCCGGGCGCCAGCGCGACTGGTAGAGCCAGAAGCGGTCCTTGGCGAAGCCGGCGAGGTCGACGATGCCGGAATAGGAGCTGCGCGAGTCGTAGTAGGGCGTGGGCTCGCCGAGGTAGTCGAAGCCGGTCCACACGAACTCGCCGGCGACGAAGGGATGCCGGTCCAGCGCCGCGAAGACCTTGTCGGCGGTCGAGCCGAAGTCCACCGCGTGCAACTCGTAGGCGCTGACCTGGCGGATCGTTGAATCGCCGCCGCGGCCGTCGCGGACCGGCGCGCTCACCTCCGGCGAGACCGGGAACAGGTAGACGCCGCGGCTGCTCAGCGCCGACGCCGTCTCGCTGCTCATCACCACCTTGTCCGGGAACGCGGCATGGAAGGCGTCGTACTGCGGCGGCGTGCGGATGCGGTCGGTGCCCTCGAACTCCGGATCCTGGCGGATGCCCTCGCCCTGGTAGTTGAGGCTGACGACGTCGAAGGCGCTCGCGAACGGCATGTCCGGCTTGGCCCAGTTCATCGAGGCGGTGGTGGGGCGGGTGGGGTCCTCCTCGCGCACGATGGCGTGCAGGCGGCGGCCGATGGCCGCTCCCTCCTCGCCGGTGTACTGCTCGCCGACCTCGTTACCGATGCTCCACAGCACGACCGAGGGATGGTTGCGGTCGCGCCGCACCATCGCGCGCAGGTCCGGCTCGTGCCATTCGGGGAACACGAGATGGAAGTCGAGCGGCGTCTTCTTCCGCTCCCACACGTCGAAGATCTCGTCGACGACGAGGAAGCCCATGCGGTCGGTCAGCTCCAGCAGCTCCGGCGCCGGCGGGTTGTGCGCCATGCGGATCGCGTTGGCGCCCATGTCGCGCAGGATCTCGAGCTGGCGCTCGGCCGCGCGCAGGTTGAAGGCGGCGCCGAGCGCGCCGAGGTCGTGGTGGTTGTTGACGCCCCGGATCACGATGCGCTCGCCGTTGACGTGCACGCCGGTGTCGGGATCGAAGCGCAGGCCGCGGATGCCGAAGGGCGTCTCGATGCGGTCGACGATGCGTCCGTCGCGCGCGAGCGTGGTGACGGCGACGTAGCGGTGCGGCACCTGCGTCGGCGGCGGGCCCCACAGGCGCGGCCGCTCGATCACCACGCTGCCTCCGGTGCGCGCGCTGCCGCCGGCCCCGATGCGCAGGGCGGCCGGCGCGATACGGGCGACCACGGCGTCGCCGCGACGGCCGTCGGCGCCGAGTTCGTGGATCGTCGTGCTGCCCTCGACCCTGGCGGCCGCCGTTCCGTCGTTGTCGATCGTCAGGTCGAGATGCACGCGCGCGCGTTCGGCCGACACCTCCGGCGTGGTGACGTGCGCGCCCCAGTGCGCCACGTGCACCGGGGCGGTCTTGACCAGCCACACGTCCCGGTACAGCCCGCCGCCGGGGTACCAGCGCGCGGAGGCGGGCGGGTTGTCGAGCCGGATCGCGAGCTGGTTCGGTCCGCCCGGGCGCACGTGGGGCGTGAGGTCGAGGCGGAACGAGGTGTAGCCGTAGGGCCAGCCGCCGACCAGGCGCCCATTGAGCCAGACCGTGGAATAGGACATCGCGCCGTCGACGTCGAGGAAGATCGAGCGCCCGGCGTCGCCGGCCGGGATGTCGAGCGTGCGCCGGTACCAGCCGATGCCCCAGCTCGGCAGGCGGCCCATGCCGCCGTGCGGGCCGTCGGCGATGAAGGGGCCGGCGATGGCCCAGTCGTGGGGCAGGGTGACCTGCTGCCAGTCGCCGTCGTCGAAGGCGGCCTGTACGAAGGGGAGATCGCCGCCCGGGTCGCCGGATGGCCGCACGTGGCGGTCGGCGGGATCGGCGATCAGCGGGTTCGCGCTCGGCAGGATCCAGGGCTTCAGGACCGGGCGCTGCGTCTGGACGCGCGCGGCCTCCTCCGGCCGCGTATCCGCATCCTGGCCGTCCACGTTCTCCTCCACGGGCGGGCGCACGTCGTAGTCGAGGCGGCCGTCGACGCCCGGCGGGTCGCCCTGGTGGAAACGCCAGCCGGTATCGAGGCGCATGCGCTCGCGCGGTGCGGTGTCGGTCGCGGCCAGCGCGCAGGTCGAGGCCAGCAGCCAGACCAGGCATGCGCGGCCGAGGGTCCGGAGCGGGGCGTGCAGCCTGTGGAGGAGTGATCGGCGCTGGGTCATGCGGTCTTCCGGTAGGAGTTGGAGATGCGACGGGCGCGCGTCGCCGCGGGCGCGCGCTTCTGTAGGAGCGGCTTCAGCCGCGAAACCGGCGACGCGCCCGCGCCACGCGCGGGGACGGCAACGGTGCCGGCTCCTCCGCGCATCATCGGCGCACGCTCTCCGGCGGGCCGAGGTAGCTCGGGCGCAGCGGCCCGCGGACGATCTCGATGCGCTGGAACACGACGCCCGGATCGATGTGCCACAGCGTCAGCGTCTGCGGACCGGCCTCGACCCGGTGCCGCGAGGTGACGACGTGGACGCCGTCGCTCACCGCGCGCTGCCAGGCCTGGAAATCGGGATGCCCCGGCGTCGGGTCGAACCGCAGGGCCACCACCTGCGGCTCGGTCTCGCCGAGGGAGACGCCGAAGCGCAGGCCGCCGCGGTTGCGGTAGTCGAGCGTCGGCGACACGACCACGCGCACCTCGACCTCGCCGGCCTCGCGCAGGGTCACCGGGTACTCGAGCCGCGCACCGTCGTCGCCGGGCGGCCGGCTTGCGGCGACGGCGGGCCACGCGGTCACGCCCGCCAGCGTGCGCCCCAGGTGTGGGATCGTCTGCCAGGCGAGTCCATCCGTCGCCACGGCGCGTGCGTGATGCGGAGCCTCGATGGCGATGTGGCCGTCGCTCTCGACGAAGCCGTGCATGCCTGCGCCGGAGGCGGGCGCCGACACGGGAACGCGCACGTGCACCTCGGTGCGGTCGCTGCCGAGCAGGTCGATGTGCGCCTCGTCCGTCCCGGGAGGCATCGCGGCCCAGTCCACCTCGACCCGGAGCGCCTGTTCGTCGTCGACCTCGCCCGCGGCCGGCAGCACGCGCAGCCAGGGCGCGGACGCGGTGGCGGTGTAGCGCAGTGGCCGGGCGCCGCGGTTGAACACGGTGAGCGTCCGCGTCGGGGCGCCGAGCGGATCGAGCGGGGGCAGGGCTGCGGTCTCCGCGACCACCGGCCAGCCGCGCGGATCGCCCTCGAGCGCCACGCCCATCGCCGCGGCCTCCGGCACGTCGACGCGGGACAGCGCCGGCAGCACGTTGCGCGGCGGCTGCTGCCAGTGCGTATAGCCGATGCGCGGCTGGGCCATCATGTGGATCCACTTGCCGCCGGCGATGTCCTCCTCGTAGACGCGCGCCAGTTCCGCATCCCGCGCGAACAGGCGCTCGGCCTCGTCGGCCCAGGCGTTGGCCGAGGCCCGCCCCTGCAGCGCGTACTGTCGGTTGCGCGCCACCGCCACGTACAGCCGATTGATGTTGGCGCTCGCCAGGACCGGGTACTCGACCAGCTGGTAGTAGGCGTCGTGCCGGGCCTGCGGCAGAGCCGCGCGGAGCCGGCGCGTGCGCGCCTCCAGGTCGTCCCACTCGGCCAGTACGCGGTCGGCCTCGTCGAAGTTGTCGAGGCTCCAGGTGTCGGCCGACAGCAGCTCGGGCTTGCGGCGCGCGTTGTACTGCGTGTAGCGGGTGAGGATCTCGCCGATGGCGTCCGCATGCGCGGGACCGAACTGCTCGGCCGCCCACGCCGCCGGGTAGGCGCTCATGCGCTCCAGGGTCATCGCCCCGGGATCCCAGGCCTGGTCGAGGAAGAAGCTCGTCGGCAGCTCCATCGGCTTGATGTCGCCGACGTTGACGATCCACAGGCGGTCGACGCCATGCGCGTACGCGAGCCGCATCTGCTCCCAGGTGCGCTCGATCTGGGTGGTGTTGATCCACTTGTAGTTGCGCGGACCGCCGACGTAGTCGAAGTGGTAGTACACGCCGTAGCCGCCGGGGCGCTGCGCGCCGGGCTCCGGCAGGCGGCGGAGGTTGCCCCAGTTGTCGTCGGCGAAGAGCAGGGTGACGTCGTCGGGCACGCGCATGCCGGCGTCGAAGTAGTCCTGCACCTCCTTGTACAGCGCCCACACCTGCGGCGTGTCCTGCGGCCGGCGCCCGGTGACCCCGGCGATGATGCGGCGCTGGTCGGCGACAATCCGCTCCAGCAGCGCGGTGGCGGTGCCCTCGGTCATCGCCTCGTCGCCATCGCCGCGCATGCCCAGTGTCACCACGCCCTCGCGGTCGCCCATGCGCTCGATCCCCCGACGCCAGAAGCGCCGCAGGGCCTCGCCGTTGCGGGCGTAGTCCCACGGCCCGGCACCGTGGGTCTCCCACTCGGCGTGCGCGCGCATCATCGGCTCGTGGTGGGTGGTCCCGATCACCACGCCCATCTCGTCGGCGAGCTCGGCGTTGCGCGGGTCGTCGTCGTAGAAGGCGCGCGGCACCCACATCGCCGGCCACAAATAATTGGCCTTGTGGCGCAGGATCAGCTCGAACACGCGTTCGTAGAAGCGATGGTCGGCGCCGCCGTAGGTCTCGCGCAGCCAGCCGCCGAGCGCGGGGTCCTCGTCGTTGATGAAGATGCCGCGGTAGCGCACCGCCGGCGCGTCGACGAAGCGCCCGGGCGCGGCATGCAGTGCCGTGCGGCGCGGCGGCGGCACGTCCGCCCACCAGGTCCAGGGCGACACGCCGATGCGGCGCGACAGCTCGTAGAGGCCGAAGACGGTGCCGCGCCGGTCGGCGCCGACCACCACCAGCGCGCGGTCGATGCCGGGCTCGGGATCGTCGACCACCTGCAGCAGGTAGGCCTCCCAGCGCCCGGCGACGCCGCCGGTGTCGATGCCGCGCTCGCGCACGATACGGTCGATGCGCAGGCTGCGGCCGAGAGTGCCGGCGATGATCGCGGTCGGCCCGTTGCCGCGGTCCGGCGCCGGCGCGCCGGCGACGGCGGCGAGATCGTCGCGCAGGTCCTGCGCGGCATGCAGGACGGCGGGCGCATCGCCGTCGTCGGCGAGCACCGGAAGCGGAACCCCGTCGTCGATGAGCGCGAGTGCGCCCGCTACCGCCTCCTCGCACACGGCGGCCGGCCGCGCGCAGTCGGCGGCGGCGACGCCCGGCGCAACGAAGACGGCCAGGCCGGCGAGGAGGAGGGCGAAGCGCATGCGGGACTCCGGTTCGGTGGCGACGGGGATCCGTAGGAGCGGCTTCCAGCCGCGACGGGTCCGGCGAAAGGCGGTGGCGGTGATGGGGAATTGGGCACCGGGACCCGGAGGTCCGCGCGAGGCCCGCGGATGCTGTCGCCGGAGCGGCTTCCGCCGCGGGTTCCGGCATCGCGGCGGCGAGCGTCGCGGCCGGAGCCGCTCCCGTGGGGCAGGGCTCAATGCTCGCGCACGTACTCGCGCAGCCACTGCAGGGCAGGGCGCTCGGTGCCGTCCTCGCGGACCAGGTTGGCGCCCTGTTCCTCGCGCCACAGCCCCGGGCGGAAGCCCCACAGGGTGATGCCGCGCACGGCGGGGTGCTCCCAGAACACCGGGAAGATGCGCTGCCAGGCGCGCAGCTGTTCGGCGTCGGTGGGGCCGTCGATATCGAGCTCGGTGACGTAGATCGGGAGGCCCGTCGCGGCGAGCGTGTCGAGGTTGGCGCGGTGCAGCGACATCGGCCATTCCTCCGTCGTCGAGAAGGCGTGGCCCTGCACGCCGATGGCGTCGACCAGGTCCTCGCGCTGCAGCAGCTCGACGATGCGGCGGTAGCGGTCGGTCGCGACCTCGCTGTTGGTCACGCTGTAGTCGTTGATCATCAGCGTGGCGTCCGGGAAGTGCCGGCGCGCGAGGCGGAAGGATTCGAGGATCCAGTCCCAGCCGCTCTCGCCGGCGCCGCCGAGCGCCTCGATGTAGTTGCCGCCGCCCTCGTCGTCCTTGGACGGCGGGTCGTTGAGCGGCTCGTTGACCACCTCGACGAAGTCGAGGTCGGGATAGCGCGCCGCCACCGCCGCGAACCACTCCTCGATCTCGGCGCGCTGCTCGTCCGGCGGCAGCGTCTCGATCCATTCCGGCTGCTGGTTGCCCCAGACCATCACGTGCATCTGGAACGGGGACCCGTTGTCGCGGGCGACGCGGTAGGCGGCGTCGAGGCCGCTGAAGTCCATGCGGTCGCGCTCGGCCTCGACGCTGCCCCACTTGCCGGCGTTCTCCGGCGTGACCTTGTTCCAGTAGCGGGCGAAGCCCTCCGCCTGCGCCGGGCTCCAGGCGCCGCCGACGAAGCGGTCCTTGCCGGCGGCGATGGGGCCGTCGGCGGCGGAGGCGGGGAGCGCGGCCAACGCGGCCAACGCGGCCGCGGTCCGTACCGGTGCGAGGATGCGTCGGGCGATGGCGTTCATGCGGCCTCCGGGCGGGTTTCGAGCGCGGCGGGTGCGAGCCGCGGCGCGAGCAGGTGCACGACCAGCAGCGCGAGCAGGTAGGCCGAGCCGGCCATCAGGAACACCGGTAGGTAGCTGCCCGTGGTCTCCAGCAGGAATCCGGTGAAGGTCGCGATCATCATGCCGCCGATGGCGCCGGCGAAGCCGCCGATGCCCACCACCGAGGCCACCGCCTGGCGCGGGAACATGTCCGAGGTGAGGGTGAACACGTTGGCCGACCAACCCTGGTGGCCGGCCGTCGCCAGCCCGATCAGCGCGACGGCGATCCACAGGTTGTCCGCCTGCACCGCGAACACGATCGGCACCACGCACAGCGCGCAGATCGCCATCGCCGCCTTGCGCGCGCGGTTGACGCTCCAGCCGCGCCTGAGGAAGCGCCCGGCGAGCCAGCCGCCGGCGATGCTGCCGACGTCGGCGGCCACGAAGATGACCACCAGCGGCAGGCCGAGGCCGAGCAGGCTGAGCCCGTACTCGGAATGCAGGAACTTCGGCAGCCAGAACAGGAAGAACCACCAGATCGGGTCGGTCATGAACTTGGCCGCGACGAAGGCCCAGGCCTGGCGATGGCGCAGGATCCGCGCCCACGGCACGCGCACCGACGGCTCGACCGGATCGCTGCGGATGTAGGCGAGTTCGCCGGCCGAGAGCTTCGGGTGCTGCTCGGGCGTGCGATAGGTGACCAGCCACATCACCAGCCAGGTCGCGCTGAGCAGTCCGGTGACGAGGAAGGCCGCCTGCCAGCCGAAGGCGACGGTCACCACCGGCACCAGCAGCGGCGCGGCGATGGCACCGATGTTGGAGCCCGAATTGAAGATGCCGGTGGCCAGCGCGCGCTCGCGGCGCGGGAACCATTCGGCCACGGTCTTGATCGCCGCGGGGAAGTTGCCGGCCTCGCCGAGCCCGAGCAGGAAGCGCGCGACCATGAAGCCGGCCACGCTCGCCACCAGCGAGTGGCTCATCGCCGCCAGGCTCCACACGCAGATCGCGATCGCGTAGCCGACGCGGGTGCCGAGGCGGTCGATGATCGCGCCGGTGCACAGCAGGCCGATCGCGTAGGCCGCCTGGAACGCGGTGACGATGTAGCCGTACTCGATCTCGCTCCAGCCGATCTCGTCCTGCAGGAACGGCGCGAGCACGCCGAGCACCTGGCGGTCGATGTAGTTGATCGTGGTCGCCAGCAGCAGCAGGGCGCAGATGCGCCAGCGGTACATGCCGACGCGGGCGACGGTATCGCCGGCGGAGACGGCGCTCATCGCCCGCCTCCCGTGCCGCCCGACGCGGTGCATCGTCCCGTCGGCGGCGCGGGTGCGCGCACCTGACTCGTCGCTCCATACATCGTGTCCGCGCTCCCGCATCGCTGGTGGAACGCGACGTGATAGCGCTATCACGAAGATCGCGCAACCCGTGCGGACGATGCTGCGGTGCGAGGATCGTGCTCACGCGACGCTGATACGCAACTTATTGCTGCGACGCAGTAAAACCGATCCTGGCAGCGGATCCGGCCATGCTGCTGCGCAGCGTGCGCGGCCGCGAATGATAGCGCTACCATCAAATCGCTCAGGCCACGGTGCATCCGCGGACCTGCACGCCAACGACGAATGAGCGCCCCGCACGCACGGGCGCATCGAGACCAGGAACGGGAGGGGAGTAGGTGCACCATCACTTCGCACGAAACGCGCTGTCGCGCGCCATGAGTCTGGCCCTGCTCGGCATGGCCGCGACGCCTGCCTTCGCGCAGGAGCAGCCACAGATCGAGGTCCCGGCGCCGGTCCCGGCACCGTCGCGCGCGCAGGAACCGCCGTCGGTACCCAGCCCGCAGAGCGCAACGGTCGACGAGGCGACCCGCCTCGATTCCATCGACGTGGTCGGCTACTTCCGCCGCAGCATCCAGTTCTCGACCGAGGCCAAGCGCGACGCCACCGGCTTCACCGACTCGATCTTCGCCGAGGACATCGGCAAGTTTCCCGACCTCAACATCGCCGAGTCGCTCAACCGCATCCCCGGCATCCAGCTCGACCGCGACGTCAACGGCGAGGGCCTCAACGTCGCCATCCGCGGCCTGCCCAACAGCTTCACCAAGACCGTGATCAACGGCGCCCAGGTGGCCACCGCCTCCATCGGCCTCAACGCGCAGAACCAGAACCGCGAGGTCGACCTCAACCTGTTCCCGACCGAGTTCTTCAACCAGGTAACGGTGCACAAGACGCCCAAGGCCAGCCTGCTGGAGGGCGGCGTGTCCGGCGTGGTCGACATGCGCAGCGCGCGTCCGTTCGACAACCCCGGCACGCACTTCACCTACCAGCTGCAGGCCGAAGAGAACGACATCGCCGACAAGATCAGCCCGCGCGGCTCGGCGATCGGCAGCTGGACCAACGACGACGGCACCTTCGGCGCCCTGGTCGGCGTGTCCTCCGCGCGCGGCCGCATCGGCGTGGAAGGCTACGAGACCGTCGGCTGGACCAATCCCGGCCTGAACTACGTGCAGTGCGGCATCGCCGCGCCCGAGGGCGTCGACCCGCTGTCGGTGCGTCCGTCCGAGTGCAACGCGGGGGGCGGCGGCAACTGGCTCATCCCCAACGTCGTGCCGGACAACGCGGCGACGCGCGCGGCCGGCCTGACGCCGGGCCAGGTGATCGACCGCGACCTGCTGCTCGCGCTCAACCCGGGCCTCACCATCGACCAGATCAGCGAGGCGCTGATCCCGCGTCTCGGCCGCCCGGTGCACATGTCCGGCGACCGCGACCGCGACGCGCTGCTGGCCTCGTTCGAGTGGCGCCCGACCGACGACATGCACTTCTACGTCGACACGCTGTACTCCGAGGCGCACCGCACCAACGACCGCATCGACGTCAACCTGGTCGGCCGCGTGTTCGGGCCCTCCGGCCTGATCCCGACCGACATGCAGGTCGACGAGAACGGCGTGGTGACCGATGCGACCTTCACCAACGCGCAGTTCTTCCTCGAGGCGCGGCCCTACGTCGAGGACGTCAAGTACTGGAGCATCAATCCGGGCGCGACGTTCTGGTTCGGCGACGCCGGCAGCCGGCTGGACGTGCAGGCCAACGCCAGCCGCAGCTGGATGTTCCGCGAGTCGCCCACCATCCTGGTCAACTCGCCCTTCACCACGATCGACTACAGCAACACCGGCGACGTGCCGACCTGGGACACCGACCTCGACCTCAACGACCCGGATCTCGGCTGGACCTGGGCCGGCGGCCGCGTGAACGTGCAGAACGAGAAGCGCGTGGTCGAGGTGGCCGGCGCCCGCGCCGACCTGCAGCTCGGCGACGACGGTCGCAACGTCAAGGTCGGCGTCGCCTACGACACCTTCGAGCGCCGCATCCAGGGCTTCGACAACAGCGCCGCGTGGCAGGAATACGTGTTCGCCAACGTCTCCGATGCGGAGCTGGCCAGCTTCCTGCGCCCGGGCCCCTACGGCTTCATCACCGGCGACTTCGACAGCTTCAAGGAGGCCACCGACTACTACCGCTACCGCGACGAGGCGCCGGAGTCGGCCGGGCCCAACACCGGCGGTTCCACCGGCGGCATCAGCGAGGACGTGTTCGGCGCCTACGTCGAGATCAACGGCGAGACCGAGGTCCTGGACCGCCTGCTGCGCTTCAATGCCGGCACCCGCTGGGTGACCACCGACCAGGAGATCTCCGGCCCGGTCACCATCGGCGGCGTGCGCCAGTGGCAGACGCTGACCGGCGACTACGACGAATGGCTGCCGTCCTTCAGCGCCGCCTGGGACGTGGCCGACGACGTGGTGCTGCGCCTGTCGGGCTCGCGCACGATGACGCGCCCGAACCCGAGCTCGATGCTGCCCAACACCACCTTCACCGACACCACGGCGCAGGTCGCGAGCCAGGGCAATCCGAACCTGGTCCCGTACACCTCGACCAACTTCGACATCGGCGGCGAGTGGTACACCGGCGAGGAAGGCCTGGTCGGGCTGACGCTCTTCAACAAGCGCGTCGAGGGCTACACCTACCAGGGCACCACCACGATGCCGTTCTCGCAGCTCGGCATCCCCTACGAGGACCTGGAGAGCTACCAGCAGGACGCCATCGACGCCCGCGGCGGCCCGGACGTGGCGACCATCGTCGTCAACCAGCAGGTCAATGCCAACGCGACGCTGCAGATCCAGGGCCTGGAACTGATCTGGGTGCAGCCGCTGACCTTCATCACCGAAGGCCTCGGCTTCATGGGCAACTTCACCAAGATCAACATGGAGCCGAGCGGGCCCGACGCGGACGTGCTGGAGGGCAATCTCTACGGCATCGCGCCGAAGCTGTGGAACGCGACGGCATACTGGGAGAACGACGCCGCCTCGATCCGCCTGTCCTACAACTGGACCGAGGGCACGGCGGGCACGGGCCCGAACCAGAACGGCATCCCCTACGCGCAGATCATCGGCGAGGACCGCGGCCAGTTCGACCTGTCGGCGAGCTACACCTTCGCGTCGCTGCCGTCGTCGCCGCAGGTCACGCTCAACGTCATCAACCTCACCGGCGAGGAGCGTCGTTCCAACTTCTACTACGACAACGCCGTGAACGACATCTACGATCCGGGCCGGACCGTGCTCCTCGGCGTCCGCGGCAGCTTCTGACCGCCCCGGCCGCACCAGTTCCCTCCTGGCCGTCCCGGCGCTCCGAAGCCGGGCCGGCCTCTTTTTTCCATTCCCGGTCGCGGTGCCGCAGGGCGCCGCGACCCCGCAACGGCTAATGCGAGGATCCGCCCACCATGCATGATGCGGAGCGACCGCTGTCGGTCACCGAGAAGGTCGGCTACAGCCTCGGGGATCTCGCCGCCAACCTGATCTTCCAGACGCTGATCACCTTCCTGGCGTTCTTCTACACCGACGTCTACCGCATCCCCCCGGGCACCGCGGCGACGATCATCTTCGTGGTGGGCCTGCTCGGCGCGTTCGTGTTCACGCCGCTGATCGGCCTGGCGGCCGACCGCACGCGCACGCGCTGGGGCAAGTTCCGGCCGTGGATCCTGTGGACGGCGGTGCCCTTCGGCGTGCTCTCGCTGCTGGCCTTCAGCACCCCCGGTCTCGGTCCCCAGGGCAAGGTGATCTACGCCCTGGCGACCTACACCCTGCTGGTGCTGTGCTACGCCGCGAACAACCTGCCGTATGCGGCGCTCAGCGGCGTGCTCACCGGCAACATGACCCAGCGCAACAGCCTGTCGGCCTACCGCTTCGTGGCCGTGATGATCGCGCAGTTCATCATCCAGGTGCTGCTGCTGCCGCTGGTGCTGATCCTGGGCGACGGCGATCGCGTGGAAGGCTTCCGCAACGCGATGGCGCTGTTCGCGGTGGTCGGCACCGTGTTCTTCCTGGTGACCTTCTTCACCACCCGCGAGCGCGTGGTGCCGACCCCGGAGCAGGAGTCGAGCGTGCGCCAGGACCTCGCCGACCTGGTGCGCAACCGGCCCTGGCTGGTGATGCTCACCGGCACGGTGCTGGTCTTCGTCGCCCTGGCGCTGAAGGGCGGCATGTACATCTACTATTTCCAGTACTACCTGGACGAGGCGGACCTCGCCGGGTTCCTGGACGGGATCGGCTTCAACGCCCTGATCGCGGGCCTCAACGGCGCGCTCGGCGGGATGGGCCTGGCCGGCTTCCGCTGGCCAGAGGACGCGCCGACGTCGGCCTTCAGCCTGTTCAACGCCGGCGGCATCATCTTCATGATCGTCGGCATCGGCTTCTCGCGCGGGCTGGCCGACCGCTTCGGCAAGCGCGACGTGTTCGGCGGCGCGCTGCTGCTGGCGACGCTGTTCCAGCTGTCGTTCTACCTGTACCCGCCGGGCGCGATCGGGCTGGTGTTCGGCGCGCAGATCCTGCATGGCTTCTTCTACGGCATCACCGTACCGCTGCTGTGGGCGATGATCGCGGATGTCGCCGACTACTCCGAGCTCCGCAACAACCGGCGCGCCACCGCGATCATCTTCTCGGCGATGCTGTGCGGGCTGAAGATCGGCCTCAGCATCGGCGGTGCCCTGGTCGCCGCGATCCTGGCCGCCTACGGCTACGCCACCGATGCACCGGTGCAGGCGCCGGAGGCCGTGCACGGCATCCGCCTGGCGATGAGCGTGTACGCCTCGATTCCATTCCTGCTCTGCGTCGCCCTGCTGTTCCTGTACGAGATCGACAAGTCCATGGAGACGCGCATCGAGCGCGAACTGGGCGCGCGTCGGCTGCAGGCGGGTGCGGCGCAATGACCTTCGACGGAACCGGGAGCGCGTAGCCGCCATGTTCGACGCAACGGAAGCCGACCAGCTGCGGGCGCTCGCCGCGCGCGCCATCTCGCAACCGCTGGTCACCCACATCTACACCGCCGATCCCTCGGCGCACGTGTTCGAGGACCGCGTCTGGGTGTACGCCTCGCACGACATCGAGGCCAGCGTCGCCTTCAACGACAACGGCGACCACTTCGGCATGGAGGACTACCACGTCCTGCGCATGGATTCGCCGGAGGGCGAGGCCGTCGACTGCGGCGTCGTGCTGCACGTGCGCGACGTGCCGTGGGCGGCGCGGCAGATGTGGGCGCCGACCGCGGCCGCGCGCGACGGCCGCTACTACCTCTACTTTCCGGCGAAGGGCCCGGACGAGCTGTTCCGCATCGGCGTCGCCGTCGGCGACAGGCCGGAGGGGCCGTTCGTGGCCGAGCCGGAGCCGATGGCCTGGAGCCATTCCATCGATCCGGCGGTGTTCGCCGATGCCGACGGCAGCCATTACCTCTACTTCGGCGGCATCTGGGGCGGCCAGCTGCAGAAGTACCGCGACAACGTCTACGACCCGTCGCACGAGGAGCCGGTCGGCGCGGAGCCCGCGCTGGGGCCGCGGGTCGCGCGCCTTGCGCAGGACATGCGGCAGTTCGCCGAGCCGCCGCGCGAGATCCTGATCCTCGACGGGGAGGGGCGGCCGCTGCGCGCGGACGACACCGCGCGGCGATATTTCGAGGGCCCGTGGCTGCACCGCTACGGCGGCAGGTACTACCTGTCGTATTCGACCGGCGACACCCACCTGCTGTGCTACGCGACCGGCGACAGCCCCTACGGCCCCTTCGTGCACCAGGGCACGATCCTCGAGCCGGTGGTCGGCTGGACCACCCACCACTCGATCTGCGAGTTCGAGGGCAGGTGGTACCTGTTCTATCACGACAGCCTGCTCTCGGGCGGCGTCACCCATCTGCGCTCGGTCAAGGTCACGCCGCTCGAGCACGATGCCGACGGCAGGATCCGGGTGATCGACCCGTATGGCGCCTGAGGCCGGCGCCCAGGGCGACGGCGCGCTCGCACCGTTCGCGCCCGGCCCCACCTTCGTCATCGCGGGCGGCGCGCTCGAGGTGGAGATCGCGCCGGAGGCCGGCGGCCGCATCGCGCAGATCCGCCACGCGGGCCTCGAGCAGTTGCTCGGGCATGGGCCCGGCAACGAGGCGACGATCGCCTGGGGCTGCTATCCGATGCTGCCGTGGGCGGGCCGCATCCGGAACGCCGCCTTCGATCTCGACGGCGCGGCGCACCGGCTGCAGGCCAACCTCGGCGCGCATGCGATCCACGGCGTCGGCTTCGCGCTGCCGTGGCGGGTGGAGGCGCGCGATGCGTCCTCGGCAGTGCTGTCGCTCGCGTTGCCCGAGGACCGGCGCTGGCCGTTCGGCGGCGTCGCGCGACAGCACTTCGGGATCGATGGCGACCGCCTGCGCATGAGGCTCGCGGTCACCGCCGGCGCGGTGCGGATGCCGGTCGTGCTCGGCTGGCACCCCTGGTTCCTCAAGCCGGAGCGGCTCGAATTCAGGCCCGGCGCCATGTATCCCCGGGATGCCGAGGGCATCGCCGTGCGTCCCACCGTGACGCCGACGCCCGGGCCCTGGGACGACTGCTTCCTCAACGACGAGCCCGTGGTCCTGCATCGCGGCGGGCGCCGTCTGCGCCTGAGCTCGGACTGCACGCACTGGGTGGTCTTCGACGAGCGCGCGCAGACCACCTGCGTGGAGCCGCAGAGCGGGCCGCCGGACGGGCCCACCCTGGGCGCGCGCGTGCTCGCGCCCGGGGAGACGCTGGAGGCCTGGTTCGAGATGGCCTGGGAGTAGGGGCGCGGTTCGCGGTGGCGGTCGCGGCCGAAGCCGCTCCTACGGTGTCCGGTGTCGCCCTGGGTCAGACGCGGAAGGCGAGGGTGGCCTGTACCGCGCGCTGCCAGCCGGCATAGCGGGCCTCGCGGTCGGTTTCGTCCATGCGCGGCTCGAAGTTTGCATCGACCTCCCACTTCGAGGCGATCTCGTCGCGGTCGGCCCAGAATCCGACCGCGAGTCCCGCGAGGTAGGCCGCACCCAGCGCCGTGGTCTCGCCGACCTTCGGGCGCTGCACCGTGGCGCCGAGGACGTCGGCCTGGAACTGGGCCAGGAAATCGTTGGCGATGGCGCCGCCGTCGGCGCGCAGGGTCTTGAGCTCGATGCCGGAGTCGGCCTGCATCGCGGCGAGCACGTCGCGGGTCTGGTAGGCCATGGCCTCGATCGCCGCGCGCACGAAGTGTTCCTTGCTGGTGCCGCGGGTCAGGCCGAACATCGCGCCACGCACGTCGCTCTCCCAGTAGGGCGCGCCCAGCCCGACGAAGGCCGGGACCAGGTAGACCCCTTCGGTCGAGGCCACGCGTTCGGCGTAGGCCTGCGAGTCGCTGGCCTTGCCGAACATGCGCAGGCCGTCGCGCAGCCACTGGATCGCCGAGCCGGCGACGAAGATGCTGCCTTCCAGCGCGTACTCGACCCTGCCGCCGACGCTCCAGGCGATCGTCGTGAGCAGGCCGTTCTCCGAGCGCACCGCCTCCTCGCCGGTATGCATCAGCACGAAGCAGCCGGTGCCGTAGGTATTCTTGGCCATGCCGGGGGTGTAGCAGGCCTGCCCGAACAGGGCCGCCTGCTGGTCGCCGGCGATGCCCGCGATCGGCACCTTCTGCCCGTAGAAGTGGCGCCCGGCGGTGTGCGCATAGACCTCGCTGGACTCGCACACCCGCGGCAGCATCGAGCGCGGCACGCCGAGGATGGCGAGCAGCTCGTCGTCCCACTGCCGCCGGTGGATGTCGTACATCAGCGTGCGCCCGGCGTTGGTGACGTCGGTGACGTGGGTACGGTCGTCGGAGAGGTTCCAGATCAGCCAGCTGTCGATGGTGCCGAACAGCAGGTCGCCGCGCTCGGCGCGTTCGCGCGCGCCCTCGACGTTGTCGAGGATCCACTTGAGCTTGGTGCCGGCGAAGTAGGGGTCGATCAGCAGGCCCGAGCGCTCGCGGAACAGCGTGTCGTGGCCGGCCGCGCGCAGCGCGTTGCAGACCTCCTGCGACTGGCGCGACTGCCATACCACCGCGTTGTGCACCGGCTGGCCGGTGTGGCGGTCCCAGACCACGGTGGTCTCGCGCTGGTTGGTGATGCCGATGGCGGCGATCTCGGCCGCGTCGACGTCGCTGCGCGTCAGCACCTCGGTCGCCGTGGTGAGTACGCTCGACAGGATCTCGCGCGGGTTGTGCTCGACCCAGCCAGGCTTCGGGAACAGCTGGGTGAACTCGCGCTGCGCGGTGCCGGCGACGTTGCCGTCGTGGTCGATGAGGATCGCGCGCGAGCTGGTGGTGCCCTGGTCGATCGCGAGGATGTAGCGCTTGTCCATCGGGTCTCCTTCTGCGGGGCGGCGCGCTCAGGCGGGCGCCGCGGCGCGGGCGAGGTGGGCCTCGAGCGCAGCGACGCCCTGCTGATCGAGGCGCAGGCCGAGCTTGGAGCGCCGCCACAGGATGTCCTCGGCGGTATGCGCCCACTCCTCGCGGACGAGATAGTCCACTTCCGCGGCATAGAGGTCGGCGCCGAAATGCTGGCCGAGGTCGTCGAGGCTGCGCGCGCCGTCGAGCACGCGCCCGGCGAGGGTGCCGTAGTTGCGCGCCAGGCGCAGCGCGAAGTCCTCCGGCAACCAGGCGAAACGCTCGCGGAAGCCGCGGTGGAAGCGGTCGAAGTCGGCGTCGGGCATGTCGCCCCCGGGCAGCGGCGCGTCGTCGCCGGTCCAGGGGCCGGCCTCGCAGCCGAGCAGGGGCGCGAGGCGGTCGACCGCTTCCTCGCCCAGCTTGCGGTAGGTGGTGAGCTTGCCGCCGAACACGTTGAGCAGGGGCGCGCCGTCGTCGTGGTCGAGCTCGATGCGGTAGTCGCGGGTGGCCTCCGAGGCGCTGGAGGCATCGTCGCCGAGCAGTGGGCGCACGCCGCTGTAGGCCCAGACGATGTCGCCGGTGCCGATCTGCTGGCGGAAGTAGCGGTTGGCGGCGTCGCAGAGGTAGCGGCGTTCGTCGTCGTCGATCGCCACCCGCGCCGGGTCGCCGTCGTACTCCACGTCGGTGGTGCCGACCAGGGTGTAGTCGCGCTCGTAGGGGATGGCGAAGACGATGCGCCGGTCCGGCTGCTGGAAGATGTAGGCGAAGCCGTGGTCGAACAGGCGCGGCACCACGATGTGGCTGCCCTTGACCAGGTGCACCTGGTGCGGATGCCTGACATGCGCGACCTCGTCGAGGAAGCGCCCGGCCCAGGGACCCGCGGCATTGGCCAGCGCCCGCGCCCGCACCGTCGTCGGGTTGCCGTCGCGGTCGCGCAGTTCGACCTGCCAATGGCCGGCCTGCCGCGCGGCGCGCACGCAGCGGGTGCGGGTGCGGACGGTGGCGCCGCGCGCACGCGCGTCCATCGCGTTGAGCACCACCATCCGCGCGTCCTGCGTCCAGGCGTCGGAGTAGACGAAGGCGCGGCGGATGTGCGGCTTCAGCGCGGCGCCGGCGGCGTGGCTGGGGAAATGCACGGTGTCCGAGCGCGGCAGCAGGCGGCGGTCGCCGGCCTGGCCCAGGCGGTCGTACAGCCACATGCCGACGCGGATCATCCAGGCCGGGCGCAGGTGCGGTTCGTGCGGCAGCACGAAGCGCAGCGGCCAGATGATGTGCGGCGCCGCGCGCAGCAGCACCTCGCGCTCGGTCAGCGCCTTGCCGACCAGCGAGAACTCGTACTGCTCGAGGTAGCGCAGCCCGCCGTGGATCAGCTTGGTGCTGGCGCTGGAGGTATGTCCGGCCAGGTCGTCCTGCTCGCACAGCAGGACCGACAGGCCGCGTCCGACGGCGTCGCGCGCGATGCCGACGCCATTGATGCCACCGCCGACGACCAGGAGGTCGACGTCGTGTCCGTCCGTTGCCATGCGTCCTCGGAGTGGTTCGACGTCGGCACAGGGAACCGCGCGCGGCGTGTGCATGAGGTCGAGCCGCCGACTCAGTCCTGCGGGTACTCCACCGCGACCACCGCGTAGCGCACCTGGCCCGCCGGCAGCACCACGTCGACTTCGTCGTCGGGCCGCTTGCCGAGCAGGGCCCGGGCCAGCGGCGCATCGATGCTGATCAGGCCGAGGCGCGCGTCGGTCTCGTCGGGGCCGACGATGCGGTAGCGCGCACTGTCGCCGCTGGCGGTGTCCTCGACCTCGACCCAGGCGCCGAAGAACACGGCGGCGCGGTCGGTGGGACCGGCCCCGGCCACGCGCAGCGACGGCAGCCGCCTGGACAGGTAGCGCACGCGGCGGTCGATCTCGGCGAGCTGCTTCTTGCGGTAGATGTACTCCGCGTTCTCGGAGCGGTCGCCCTCGGCCGCCGCGGCCGACAGCGCACGCACCACCTCGGGACGCTTTTCCTTCCACAGCTGGTCGAGTTCGGCACGCAGGCGCTCGAAGCCGGTGCGGGTGATGATCGCGGTGGAGCCGGGAGCGGGCGGGCGCCAGCGGGACATGTCGGTGGGCCGGATCGAGGGGGCGGCGATCATAGCCCCGCGCGCCGCCCGTGCCGGGCGACTTCGCGCCGGGAGAGGCATGCTCGGAGGGAAAGGCATGCCGATCCTGCCGGTCCACGCGCCGATGCGCGCCACGTGTCCGTGGATGACCAGCGCTGCTGGAGGCGCTGGACGTCCTCGTCCATCGCTGCTGCAGGCGGCGAGGGCCCCCGCGGCGCGCGCATGCCTGCCGCGCCGACTCCGGGCCTCCGGATCCGTGCCGACGGTCGCGACCGCGCGGCGGATGAATCACGGCCGCGGCCGCGGTTGCCCGCGTTCCGGGCACTGGATAGGCTGCGCGGCCCTTCGGTGCGGAACGCGGTATGCGCAAGTGGTGGTTGTCCTCGGTCGTGCTGCTGGCCGCCTGTGCCAGCGGCGGCGGTGAACGCACGCCGGACGCGGCGGCCGACGGCCTGCACCGGGAGCTGGACGCCGCCGCCGGGGCGTATCGCGACGCGTTGGCCGCGGCGGCGGCCGGCAGCGAGGCCGGCGATGCGGTGACGGCCGCGCGGCGCGCGCTGCTGGATGCGGCGACGCGCTGCCAGCGGACGCCCGGCTGCGGCGGCGAGCGCGTGGTCGGCGTCTACGACGCCCTGCTCGCGCACGAGGCCGAAGGGCAGGGCGGCGAGGAGTTCGTGGTCCCGGAGGACGAGACCCGCACCGCCGGCGAATCGCCGGTGGTGGCGGCGGTACCCGCGGCGGGCGAGACCGTGGCCCTGCTCAAGGGCCGCGACCTGCGCGAGATGGTCACCCTCAACGCGCCGATGAAGGCGGCGATGACCGAATGGCTGACCTGGATGCGGCCGCAGCTGATCGACGCCTGGGTCAACTACCAGTACATGCGCCAGCTGATGTGGCCGGAGTACGAGCGCGCCGGGCTGCCGGAGGCGCTGCTGTTCGGCATCCTGGCCAAGGAGTCCGGCGGCCGCGTGCATGCGGTCAGCCGTGCCGGCGCCGCCGGGCCGCTGCAGTTCATGCCGGCCACCGGCCGCCGCTTCGGGCTCGGCACCGATCCCGCGTTCGACACCCGCTTCGATCCGCAGCTCGCCGCCCGCGCCAACGTCGCCTACCTGGAGGAGCGGTTCGCCGAGCTCAACGGCAACCTCGAGCTCGCGCTGGCCGCCTACAACGGCGGCGAAGGCCGCATCGGCCGGATTTCGCGCGCGCACCCGGGCAAGACCTTCTGGGATACCGAGGTGTTCTCGCAGCTGCCGAAGGAGACGCGGGACTACGTGCCCTTCGTGATGGCCGCGGCGTGGCTGTTCCTGCATGCGGAGGAGTACGGCCTGCACTTTCCCGAGATCGACCGTGGTGAACTCGTGCAACTGCAGCTCGAGCGCGCGACCACCGTCAACGAGCTGGCGATCTGCCTCGGCGACAGCGGCAACCAGGACGGCTGGTTCCGCGTGCTGCGCAACCTCAACCCGCGCTACCAGACCTCCACTCCGCTGGCCGCCGGTACCTGGCTGCGGGTGCCGCCGCGGATGGCGCGCCTGTACCGCGGCGGTTGCCTCGACGGTGCGCGCGCGGCCATGGCCCGCGATCTCGCCAGCGCGTCGATGCCCGAGGTGGCGGCGTCGCGGCCCGCGGCCGTGCAGCGCTACACGGTCAAGCGCGGCGACACCCTCGGCGGCATCGCCGGCCGGCATGGCTGCGCCAGTGCCGCCGCACTCGGCCGCGCCAACGGCCTGAAGGCGCCGTACCCGATCCGTCCCGGGCAGACCTTGAGCCTGGCCGGCTGCGCCCGCTGACGCGCGGCTGAGCGTCGTCGTGCGCCCGCTTCTTCCGGAGCCCTGCGGCGGCTACGCTCGCCGCAGGTCACCAGGGAGGAAGGCAATGATCGGAAAAAGGATGTCGCTGTTGCTGTCCGGCATCGCGTTGGCGTGCGTGGCGGTGCCGGCCGATGCCCAGAGCCTGCGCTGCGGCAATCGCGCGGTGAGCGCCGGGCAGGACGCCTACGAGGTCCGCCGCGCCTGCGGCGAGCCGGCCACGATCGTCAACCGCAGCGAACTCGAGGTCCGCAACGAGTGGGGCCCGAGCGAGACCCGCCGCGAGCGCCGCATCGAGGAATGGATCTACGATCGCGGCGCCGGCGGCATGGTCGACCGACTGACCTTCGTCGACAATCGCCTGACCCGGGTCGAGGCGCTGGCGCACGGCACCGGCGGCGCGGGGCAGGCCTGCGGCGACGCGAGCTTCACCCGCGGCATCGACGAGGCGGTCCTGCTCGCGCGCTGCGGGGAGCCGGTCCAGCGCACCCCGCTCTACGGCGAGACGGTGACCCGTACCGCCGACGGCACCGCGACCCACGTCCCCCTGCGCCGCGAGGAGTGGATCTACGAGCGCGGCGGCGGCCGCCTGCCGCTGCGGGTGCTGCTGGTCGACGGCCGCATCGAGAGGACCGAGACGCTGACGCGCTGACGTCGTTGGCGCTGGAGGCGGTAACGAAGAACGGGCGCCGGTGGCGCCCGTTCTTCGTTGCTGCAGCCGATCGGGGCGCCGGTCAGAGCGCGTCCCAGCCGGGCCGCGGCCGGAAGCGGTCGCCGTAGCGGGCGGCGAGCTGCCCGAGGCGCGCCTCGAGCTTGTCCGCGCCGACGCTGCGGATGTGCTGGATCGGGCCGCCGCGGAACGGCGCGAAGCCGGTGCCGAAGACGACGCCGGCATCGAGCAGGTCGGCATCCGCGACCACGCCGTCGTGCAGGCAGGCGACCGCCTCGTTGAGCAGCGGCAGGATCAGGCGGTCTTCCAGGTCGTCCGGCGCCTGGTAGTCCTTCGGCACCTCGGGCTTCTGCGCCTTGCCGTCCTCCCAGGTGTAGAAGCCCTGGCCGTCCTTGCGCCCGCGCTGCCTGGCGGCGAGCTTCTGCTCGAAGCCGGCCGGGATCTCCAGGCCGAGGAAGGGCGCGAGCACCTCGCCGACGCTGGCGGCCACGTCGAGTCCCACCGTGTCGATCAGCTCGATCGGCCCCATCGGCATGCCGAACTTCTTGGCCGCGCGGTCGATCACCGGGCCCGGGATGCCTTCGCCGTAGGCGCGCGCGGCCTCCATCATGTAGGGCACCAGGATGCGGTTGACCAGGAACCCCGGCGTGCCGGCCACCGGCACCGGCAGCTTCCCGATCGCGCGGCAGAACGCGGCAAGGCGCTTTTCCGTGGTCTCGGCCATGCGCTCGTGGCGGACGATCTCCACCAGCGGCATCAGCGAGACCGGATTGAAGTAGTGCAGGCCGGCGAAGCGGGCCGGATCGGCCAGCGGTTCGCGCAGGTCGTCCAGTGGCAGCGACGAGGTGTTGGACACCAGCAGCGCGTCGGCCTTGAGCGTCTCCTCGACCTTGGCGTAGATCGCCTGCTTGGCGTCCTTCCTCTCGGTGATCGCCTCGATCACCAGGTCGGCGCGCGCCACGCCCTGGCCCTCGACGTCGGCCTGCAGGCGCGCACGGGTCTCCGCGCGCCTGGCGTCGTTCTTGACCTTCCGCTCGTACAGCTTCCCGGCGCGGTCGAGCGCGGGCTGCACGTACTGCATCTCGCGGTCCTGCAGGGTCACCGCGAAGCCCTTGAGCGCGCACCAGGCGGCGATGTCGCCGCCCATGACGCCGGCACCGACCACGTGCACGTGCTCGATGCCGTGCTCCCTGCCGCCCAGGCCCTTGAGCCGCTCCTGCAGGAAGAACACGCGGATCAGGTTGCGCGCCGCCGGCGTGCCGGCGAGCTTGGTCACCGACTTCGCCTCCGCCTTGAGCAACTGGTCGGTGGTGCCGCCGCTGCGCCGCCAGGTCTCGATCAGCGCATACGGTGCCGGGTAGTGCGCCTTCGGCGCCTTGCGCGCGACCTGCTTGACCAGCATCGGCGCCAGCGCCTGCCGCACCGGCCAGCTGTTGGTGACGTCGGCCAGGAAGCGCTGCTTGAGCGGCCGCTGGGTGCCGCGCCGGATCAGCGCCACGGCGGCTTCCACCAGCATCGGCGCCTCGACCACCTTGTCGACCAGGCCGATGTTGCGCGCGGCCTTGGCCGACAGCGCGCGCCCGGTCAGCATCATGTCCATCGCCGCCGGCGCGCCGACCAGGCGCGGCAGGCGCACGCTGCCGCCCCACGCCGGATAGATGCCGAGCTTGGTCTCGGGCAGGCCGATCCGGGTCGACTCGTCGCCCGAGGCCACCCGGTAGCGGCAGGCCAGCGCCATCTCGGTGCCACCACCCATGCAGTGGCCGTGGATGGCGGCGACGGTCGGGCAGGGCAGCTCGGCGAGCTTCTGGAACACCATCTGCCCGCGCCGGATGGCGTCGTAGGTGGTGCCCTTCTCCTCGAACCCCTGGAACTCGCGCACGTCGGCGCCGACCACGAACCCGGCCGCCTTGCCGGAGCGGACGATCACGCCCTTGGGTTTCTCGATCGCGATGCGCTCGATGAGCAGCTGGAGCTCGTCGAGCACGGCCTGGGCGAGCGCATTGACGCCCATGTCGGCGCGGTCGAGCACCAGCTCGACGATGCCGTCGGGGCGCAGCTGCGGCTGCCAGTGCGAGAAGCGGAGGCCGTCGAACATAGCGTCTTCCATCCGTCGGAGTATGGGGGAAAGCCCGTATCATCCCGGCTGCGCTTCGGCGCGGTCAACGCCGCTTCCGGCCGCCGCTCGACGCACTGCGCACGTGGAGTCGGCCACCGTGCGCGGGTCGTGCGTCATACGGCGTGAACTTTTTGCCGCACCGCGGTGTCAATCCACACGGCCGTCGGCCGTCGCTCGAGGAGTGCCGGCCCGGATGGGCGAGAACGAGACCGCAACCGATACCGATCATGTGCTGGTGCAACGAGTCCAGGCGGGCGACAACACCGCGTTCGATCTCCTGGTGCGCAAGTACCAGCACCGCATCGTCGCGCTCGTCGGGCGCTACGTGCACGACTGGAGCGAAGCCCAGGACGTGGCGCAGGACACCTTCATCCGCGCCTATCGCGCGCTGGGGAACTTCCGCGGCGACAGCCAGTTCTACACCTGGCTGTACAAGATCGCGGTCAACACCGCCAAGAACCACCTGGTCAGCAGCAACCGCCGGCCGCCGGCCGAGGACATCGACGCCGGCGACGCGGTCAACTTCGAGTCCGGCGACCGCCTGCGCGTCACCGACACCCCGGAGCACGAGCTGCAGCGGCAGGAAATCGAGCGCGTGGTCGCCGACACCGTCGCCGCGCTGCCCGACGAGCTCCGCGAGGCGATCAACCTGCGCGAGGTCGACGGCCTCAGCTACGAGGAGATCGCGCAGGCGATGGGGTGCCCGATCGGCACCGTGCGTTCGCGCATCTTCCGGGCGCGGGAGGCGATCGACGCGCGCCTGCGGCCGCTCGTCGACGGCGGCATCGGCGCGGACTGAAGCGGCGGATCGTTCCGGATTTCCACTTTCCCTGAATACATGAGCAGCACCCGCATGATCACGGTCGAAGAACAGCTTTCGGTACTCGCCGACGGCGAGCTCGGCAACGACGAGTCGCGTTTCCTGCTGCGGCGCATGAAGCGCGAGCAGGCGCTCCTGCGGCGCTGGGAGCGCTGGCACATCGCCGGTGCGGCCCTGCGTCGCGACCCGCAGCGTGCGCTGCCGGCGGACTTCTCGGCGCGGGTGATGGCAGCGATCGAGGAGGCCAACGCGCCGCTTTCAGTCGGCCGCGGCCGCGGCCGCGGGTTGCGGCACTGGGGCGTCGGCGCGGTCCTGGCGGCATCGGTCGCGGCGGCCGCGGTGTTCGTGGTGCGTCCGCTGGGCGAGAGCGAGGCTCCGGCAGGCGGCTTCGATGCCGCGATCGCCGGTTCCGCGGCGGCCGACGGCATGCGGCCGCTGGTCAACCCGCTGAATCCGGTGCGCCCGGCGATGTCGCCGCTGCCCGGCTCGGAGCTGCTGCCGGTGGCCGTGGGCGATGCCCCGTCCCGGCCCTGGCCCGCGGCCGCGCTCGGCAACGACCCGCTGCACGCGGCCTTCCTGCTGCCCCCGCGCTGGCAGCAGCCCGCCGTCGGCGAGGCCGAGGACGGCGCCGCGCAGCCCTGAGCCCGCGCGGAGCGGAACTCTCCGCGCCGCGGTGACTCCAAGCACCGCCGCGCCTGCTGCCGCGCGGCCCGATCATTCTTCGTACGAGGAAGCGACACTCCATGACTGCGATCCGGCGTTTTTCGTTCGCCTGTGTGCTGTTCCTGTTCGCCGCCGCGGCCAGCGCCGCGACGGTGAACCTGCCCGATTTCTCACCGCTGGTGCGCGACGCCGCTCCGGCGGTGGTCAACATCGAGGCGACCCAGAATCCGTCGGCGATGTCGCGCGGCGGCTACGACGACGAGGAGATGCCCGAGTTCTTCCGTCGCTTCTTCGGCCCCGGCATGCCCACGCCGCCCAGCCGCGGCGGCACCTCGCTGGGATCGGGCTTCATCATCTCCGCCGACGGCTACGTGCTCACCAACCACCACGTGGTCGACGGCGCCGACGACATCACCGTGCGCCTGAACGACCGCCGCGAACTCAGCGCCGAGCTGATCGGCAGCGACCCGCAGTCCGACATCGCCCTGCTCAAGGTCAAGGCGAGCGGCCTGCCGGTGCTCAAGACCGGTCGCTCGCAGGCGCTGCAGCCGGGCCAGTGGGTGATCGCGATCGGCTCGCCCTTCGGCTTCGACCACTCGGTCACCGCGGGCATCGTCAGCGCGACCGGGCGCAGCAATCCCTACGCGCCCGACCAGCAGTACGTGCCCTTCATCCAGTCCGACGTGGCGATCAACCGCGGCAATTCCGGCGGTCCGCTGCTCAACACCAGCGGCGAGGTGGTGGGCATCAACTCGCAGATCTTCTCCAACTCCGGCGGGTGGATGGGCGTGAGCTTCGCGATCCCGATCGACGTCGCCATGAACGCCGTGCAGCAGATCAAGGACACCGGCACCGTCTCGCGCGGCCAGCTCGGCGTGCAGGTGCAGGACATCGACCAGGCCACCGCCAGCGCCCTCGACCTCGAGCTGCCGCGCGGCGCGCTGGTGGTTCAGGTCGAGCCGGGCAGCGCGGCCGACAAGGCCGGCATCGAGGTGCAGGACGTCATCGTCGGCTTCGACGGCCAGGAGGTCGTGCGCTGGAGCGAGCTGCCGCCGCTGGTCGGCGCGGTCGCGCCGGGCAGCCGCGTCGAGGTGGAGGTGATCCGCGCCGGCCGCGAGCGCACGCTCACCGCGGTGCTGGACGCCGTCGGCGGCGACGCCGTGGCCTCCGCCTCGCGGCGAGCGGGAGGCGCCTCGCAGTCGAACCCGCTGGGCGTGGTGGTGCAGGACCTGAGCGCGCAGGAGCGCGCCCAGCTCGGCATCGAGGGCGACGAGGGCGTCGTGGTGGTGCGCGTCGAGCCCCGCGTGGCGCAGCGCACCGACATCCGCCGCGGCGACATCGTGACCCGGGTGGGGCGCGAAACCATCCGCAGCAAGGCCGACTTCGAGGCGGCGGTCGGGGACGCGGACGGCGACGAACCGGTGATGCTGCTGCTGCAGCGCGGCGGCCGCTCGCAGTTCGTCACCGTCACCCCGGCCGGGCACTGAGCCGGAGGCCTCCCGGGCGCTGTCGCGTCCGGGAGGGCGCCGTCGCCGTTGGAGGCGCTCCGGCGGCATGCGACAATGCCGCGTTTTTCACCCTGAACGGCGCCCGCGGTCCCCATGCCCCCTGATTCGATGCGGAACATCCGCAACTTCTCCATCATCGCCCACGTCGACCATGGCAAGTCGACGCTGGCCGACCGCATCATCCAGCTGTGCGGAGGCCTGACCGAGCGCGAGATGGAAGCGCAGGTGCTCGACAACAATCCGATCGAGCGCGAGCGCGGCATCACCATCAAGGCGCAGTCGGTCTCGCTGCCGTACACGGCGCTGGATGGCGAGACCTACCACCTCAACTTCATCGACACCCCCGGCCACGTCGACTTCTCCTATGAGGTCAGCCGCTCGCTCGCCGCCTGCGAGGGCGCGCTGCTGGTGGTCGACGCGGCGCAGGGCGTCGAGGCGCAGTCGGTCGCCAACTGCTACACCGCGGTCGAGCAGGGGCTCGAGGTGGTGCCGGTGCTCAACAAGATCGACCTGCCGACCGCCGACGTCGACCGGGTCAAGGCCGAGATCGAGGCGGTGATCGGCATCGACGCCGCCGACGCGGTGGCAGTGAGCGCCAAGACCGGCCTCAACGTGCGCGAGGTGCTCGAGGCGATCGTCAAGCGCATCCCGCCGCCGGCGCCGCGCGACACCGACAAGCTGCAGGCGCTGATCATCGACTCCTGGTTCGACAACTACCTGGGCGTGGTCATGCTCGTCCGCGTGATGCAGGGCGAGATCAAGGACGGCGACAAGATCCAGGTGATGTCGACCGGCCGCACCCACCAGGTCGACGACGTCGGCATCTTCACCCCGAAGCGGACCAAGACCCGGGCGCTGCGCGCCGGCGAGGTCGGCTGGATCAACGCGTCGATCAAGGACGTGCACGGCGCGCCGGTCGGCGACACCCTGACGCTCGCCGCCGATCCGGCGCCGACCGCGCTGCCCGGCTTCCAGGAGATGCAGCCGCGCGTGTTCGCCGGCCTGTTCCCGGTCGATGCCGAGGACTATCCGGACCTGCGCGAGGCGCTGGAGAAGCTGCGCCTCAACGACGCGGCGCTGCGCTTCGAGCCGGAGAGCTCCGAGGCTATGGGCTTCGGCTTCCGCTGCGGCTTCCTCGGCATGCTGCACATGGAGATCGTGCAGGAGCGCCTGGAGCGGGAGTACAACCTCAACCTGATCACCACCGCGCCGACGGTGATCTACGAGGTGCTGCTCACCGACGGCGAGACGATGCCGCTGGACAACCCGGCCAAGCTGCCGCCGCCGAACAAGGTCGAGGAAGTCCGCGAGCCGATCATCCAGGCCAACATCCTCACCCCCGACGAGTACGTCGGTGCGGTGATCAAGCTGTGCGAGGAGAAGCGCGGCGTCCAGACCAACATCCAGTACCTCGCCAGCCAGGTGCAGATCAGCTACGAGCTGCCGATGGCCGAGGTGGTGCTGGATTTCTTCGACCGCCTGAAGTCGGTCAGCCGCGGCTACGCCTCGCTGGACTACCACTTCCTGCGCTTCGACGCCGGTCCGTTCGTGCGCGTGGACACGCTGATCAACGGCGACAAGGTCGACGCGCTGTCGATCATCACCCACCGCTCGCTGGCCGACCGCCGCGGGCGCGACCTGACCGAGCGCATGAAGGAGCTGATCCCGCGCCAGCAGTTCGACGTCGCCATCCAGGCCGCGATCGGCTCCCAGGTCATCGCCCGCACCACGGTCAAGGCGCTGCGCAAGAACGTGCTGGCCAAGTGCTACGGCGGCGACATCTCGCGCAAGAAGAAGCTTCTCGAGAAGCAGAAGGAAGGCAAGAAGCGCATGAAGCAGGTCGGCCGCGTGGAGATCCCGCAGGAAGCCTTCCTCGCCGTGCTCACGGTGGACAACAAGTAGTCCGCAGGTCTCCGTTCCGCGGTGCCTCCGGCACCGACGGCGGCGGCTGCGGACATCCCGGCAACGGTTTCAACAAGGAATGGCGATGGCCTGGTTCGAGAATGCGCTGGTGCTGCTTTCGGTGGTCACCGGCGTGGTGTGGCTGCTGGATGCGCTGGTGCTGCGCAGGCGCCGGCGCGCGCGCGGCGGCGAGGCGGCGGAGCCGGCGATCGTGGAATATTCGCGCTCGCTGTTCCCGGTGATCTTCGCGGTGCTGATACTGCGCAGTTTCATCGCCGAGCCGTTCCGGATCCCCTCGAACTCGATGATGCCGACGCTGCTGACCGGCGATTTCATCCTGGTCAACAAGTTCGCCTACGGCCTGCGGCTGCCGGTGAGCAAGCAGAAGGTGGTCGAGCTCGGCGAGCCCGAGCGCGGCGACGTGGTGGTGTTCCGCTTCCCCGGCAACGGCCCGAACGACCCGACCAAGGGGGTCGACTACATCAAGCGCGTGGTCGGCCTGCCCGGCGACACCGTCTCCTTCGCCGAGGACCACACCCTGAGCGTGAACGGCAAGCCGGTGACGACGCAGCCGATCGGGCCCTACGAGGGCGCCGGCGCCAGCCGCGACATGGCCGGCGCGCTGGTCAACCGGGTGACCCTCGGCGACCACAGCCATCGCAGCCTGCAGATCTACCGGTACAGCGATCCGCGTCTGGTCGGCACCTGGACGGTGCCGGCTGGGCACTACTTCGCGATGGGCGACAACCGCGACAACAGCGAGGACAGCCGCGTCTGGGGCTTCGTGCCCGAGGAGAACCTGGTCGGCAAGGCCTTCTTCATCTGGCTCAACTGCAAGGGCTGGTTCTGCTCGGAAGGATTTGATGCGTCGCGGATCGGGGATACGATTCGCTGAACGGCGCCGGGCCCGCGTGGGGGGCGGACCGCGACGATGGGGCGCCGCCCGCGAGGGCGGCCGGAAACGACTTCAAGGACCGTGCGCAAGCGACGCATCCGGTCCGCAGGGGAGAGCAAGACATGTCCAGGAAAGAACGCGGCCTGACGCTGCTGGGGTTCCTCATCGTGCTGGTCGTCGTGGGCTTCTTCGCCTACGTCGGCATGCGCCTGTTTCCGGTCTACTCCGAGTACTACTCGGTGGTCTCGGCGATGAAGGGCGTCGCCAACGAGCCGGGTGCGGCGAGCATGGATCCGGCACGGATCCGCGACCTGCTGGCGCGCCGCTTCGACATCTCCTACGTCGACAGCGTCAAGCCGCAGAACATCAAGATCGTGCGCAGCGGCAACGGCTACAGCCTCAACATCAAGTACGAGGTGCGGCGGCCGCTGATCTACAACCTCGATTTCATCGCGAGCTTCGACAAGACCGTCGACCTCGTGCGCGGCGGGCAGGTGGATTGAGCGACCCGCGCACCAGTTTCGGCCATGCGTTTTCCGATGCGGGCCTGATCGAGCAGGCGCTGACCCATCGCAGCGCGGCGGGCCGGCACAACGAGCGGCTCGAGTTCCTCGGCGACGCGTTGCTCAACATGATCATCGCCGAGGCGCTGTTCGCGCGCTGGCCCAGGGCCGACGAGGGCGCGATGACCCGCGCGCGCGCGCAGCTGGTCCGCGAGGCGACCCTGGCGACGCTGGCGCGCGGGATGGACGTCGGCGCCCGGCTCGCGCTGGGCCCGGGGGAGATGAAGAGCGGCGGGCACCGCCGCGACTCGATCCTCGCCGACGCGCTGGAGGCGATCATCGCCGCGATCTACCTCGACGCCGGGTTCGACACCTGCCGCCGGGTCGTGCTCGACTGGTACGCGCCGCTGCTGGCCGAGCTGGTGGTGGGAAAGGTGGAGAAGGACGCCAAGACCCGCCTGCAGGAATGGCTGCAGGGCCGCGGCAGGCCGCTGCCGGTGTACTCGCTGGTCGACGCGGTCGGCGACGAGCACGACAAGGTCTTCCACGTGCTGTGCGAACTCGCCGACCCGCCGGACAGCGCGCCGGGCCAGGGCAGCTCGCGCCGTGCCGCCGAGCAGGCCGCCGCCGCGGTCCTGCTGGCGCGTCACGAGGGCCGCAGGAAATCCGGCGCCGGCGCCGGGAGCTGAGCGCCCGCATCCACCGGCGCGGGCGCGCGCCGCGGCAGTCGTGGCTGGCCTCCGCACCGATCCGGCGACCGCGCAAGGCCCGCTCGCGGGATAGAATCGGCCGGTGAACAGTCTTCCCGAACTCCCCCCGCACCGCGCGGGCCTCGTCGCCGTCGTCGGCCGTCCCAACGTCGGCAAGTCCACCCTCGTCAACGCCCTGGTCGGGGCCAAGGTCAGCATCGTCTCGCCGCGTCCGCAGACGACGCGGCACCGCCTGCTGGGCATCGCGACCTTCCAGGACGGCCAGATCCTGCTGGTCGACACGCCCGGCCTGCACAGCGACAGCAGGCGGGCGATGAACCGCTACATGAACCGCGCCGCGCGCGGCGCGCTGGCCGAGGTCCAGGCGGCGATGCTGGTGATCGAGGCCGGCCAGTGGCGCGAGGAGGACGAGGCCGCCTACCAGGTGCTCGCCGAGGCCCGCGTGCCCTGCGTGCTGGTGATCAACAAGACCGACAAGGTCAAGGAGAAGGGCAGCCTGCTGCCCTTCATCGCCAAGGTGACCGGCGGCCGCGAATTCGCCGCGGTGCACCCGATCGCCGCGCGCCGCCAGGACGGACTGCGGCCACTGGTGGCCAGCGTGCTGGCGCAGCTTCCGGAGTCGCCGCCGCTCTACGGTGAGGACGAGATCACCGACCGCAGCGAGCGCTTCCTGGCCGGCGAGCTGGTCCGCGAGCAGCTCATGCTGCGCCTGGGCGAGGAGGTGCCGTACTCGACGACCGTCGAGATCGAGCGCTTCGAGGAGGACGGCAACCTGCTGCGCATCGGCGCGGTGATCTGGGTCGAGCGCGACGGGCAGAAGCCGATCGTGATCGGCAAGGGCGGCGAGCGCCTGCGCGAGATCGGCAGCAGCGCGCGGCGGGCGATGGAGCACCTGTTCGGGCGCAAGGTCTTCCTCGAGACCTGGTGCCGGGTGCGCGAGGGCTGGTCCGACGACGAAGCCGCGCTCAAGCAGTTCGGCTACGCGGAGTGAGCGCGGCGGAGGTCGTCCGCGCCACCGGCGGCTGCCTCTGCGGCGCCGTGCGCCTGGTGGCGCCGCAGGTCTCGCTGCACGTCGACGCCTGCCACTGCGCCATGTGCCGGCGTTGGTCGGGCGGGCCGCTGATGGCGGTCGACTGCGGCACCGCGCTGGAGATCGAGGGCGTCGAGCACGTCACCGTGTACGACTCCTCGGACTGGGCGCAGCGCGGCTTCTGCGCCCGCTGCGGCACGCACCTGTTCTTCCGCATGCGCGAGGGCGGCGGCCATTTCGTTCCGGTCGGCGCGCTCGACGAGCCGGAGGGCCTGCGCTTCACCACGCCGATCTTCATCGACAGCAAGCCCGGCTACTACCGCTTCGCCGACGAGACCCGGACCATGACCGGCGCCGAGGTCATGGCGGCCTTCGCCGGCACCCCGCCGAACCCCTAGGAGCGGCTTCGGCCGCGATCGGACTCGCCCGCCGGTTCGGCGGCGTCGCTCGAAGCCTTCCGGTCGCGCCCCATCCCGTGCCCATGCGCGTCGAAGCCCAGCCCGCCTTCATCCTCCACGCCACGGCGTACCGCGAGACCAGCCTGCTGGTGGAGGCGCTGACCCGCGACCACGGCCGCGTCGGCCTGATCGCGCGCGGCGTGCGCGGCGCGAAGCGCCAGCCGCTGCGCGCGGCGCTGCAGCCGCTGCAGGCGGTCCTGCTCGACTACGCGCAGAAGGGCGAACTCGCCACGCTCGCCCGCGCCGAACCCGTCGCGCCGCTGCCGGCGCCCGCGGGCGAGGCGCTGCTGGCCGGCTTCTACCTGAGCGAGCTGGTGCTGCGCCTGGCCCCGCGCAACGACGCGGTGCCGGACGTCTTCGACCTGTTCGCAACCACGCTGGCGGCGCTGTCGGACCCGCACGTGCGCCTGGCCTGGAGCCTGCGCCGCTTCGAGCGCGACCTGCTCGACGCGCTGGGTTACGGCCTGCCGCTGACCGAGGACGCCGCCGGGCTCGCCGTCGACCCGCAGGCGCGCTACCGCCTGGACCCGGAGCAGGGACCGGTCCGCGAACCGCGACCGGTGGTGCGTTCGGTGCCCGGCACGGCGCTGCTGGCGCTGGCTGCCGACCGCGAGCCCGATGCCGCCGGGCTGCGTGCGCTGCGCGACGCGTTGCGCGAGGTCATCGCGCACCATCTCGGCCCGCGCGGACTGAAATCCTGGGGCATGCCCGGGGAGTTCGCGCGGCTGCTGCCGCCGGGCCCGGCACCCGACGGACCCTAGCCGGCCGCCGCCGACGCCGGCTCCCCGGCGGCGGCGAGGGTGTCGGCCACGGCCGCGGCGAACGCGGCGCGTGCCGCGGCATCGCCCGGTGCTGCGCCGAGCGTCCGCACCGCCGCCCGCAGGCGGCTGGCGCCGACGAAGCCGCAGCCGGATGTGAGCCTGTGCAGCTGTGCACAGGCGCCGGCGACATCGTCCTCCTCCAGCCTCCGCGAGACGTCCGCCGCCTGCGCGGGCAGTTCCGCGAGGAACAGCGCGCGCAGGGCGCGCACCGTGTCGGCGCGTCCGCCCGCGACGGCCAGGGCACCCGTCTCGTCCCAGACCGCACCGGCGCCGAGACAGGTCCGCACCGCGGCATGCAGTGCCTCCACCGCGATCGGTTTCGGCAGGACCCGCGCGAAGCCGGCCGCGCGCAGCCGCTCGGCCCGCGTGGGCAGGGGATCCGCGGTCAGCGCCAGCGCGGGCGTGGCCGGCCACCGCGTCCGCAGCTCCGCCAGCAGCGACTCGCCGTCGCCGTCGGGCAGGTTGGCGTCGATCAGCCACAGTGCGTACTGGCGTTCCGCCGCGGCTCGCGCGCCGGCGGCGTCGGGCGCGGCGTCGACCTCGGCGGGCAGCGTCTTCAGCGCCTGGACAAGGAAGCGGCGGCTTACCGGGTCGTCCTCGACCAGCAGCAGGCAGGCGCGGGATGGCTGATGCATCACGAATCCATTCGAGTTGCGGCGGCTATGCTCCCGAGGATGCTGCGCGTCCCCATCCTCCGCAAGCTGTGCATCGTCCTGATCGGCATGGCCTGCGCGCCGGCGCTGGTGCCGGCGGTGGGCGCACGCGTGCTGACTGCGACGGTCGAACGGATCGAGACGCCGCTGGCGACCGCCGAGGGCGTCGACCTGCGGCTGGAGTGGCCGGACGCCGCCGACGAGGGGCAGCTCGTGCTCGGCATCGGCGCGCTCGCGGCGGCGGACTTCGGCCAGCGCTTCCGCGACCTGCGCTGGCGCTGCTCCCTGCGCCGCGTCGAGGCGGGCTGGGCGTGCGCAGGCGGGGTCGCAGCGGGAGGGGCCGCGCCGAGGTCGACCCTGGCGCTGCGCATCACCGACGCCGAGCTGCGGGCCGAGCTCGCCGACGACGGCAGCGGCCTCACCCTGCTGCAGGAGGACGGGCGCCCGGAGGTGTGGACCCTGCTTGCGCAGCGCGTCCCGGTGGCCTGGATCGACGGCTTCCTCAGGACGCTGTGGGAGGACGGGCGCTACGGCGCGGGCACGATCGACGGCAGCGTCGCCGTGGACGTGTCGGGAGATGCGACGGCGGTCGAGGCCGACCTCGACATCGTCGGCTTCGGCTTCGACACGCCCGACGGCACCGTCGCCGCCGAAGGCGTCGACGCGCACCTCGGCCTCGACTATCTCGCCGCGCCGCAGCCGCGCCTCGCGCTCGACGGCGCACTGCGCGGCGGCGAACTGCTGGCGGACGCCTTCTACGTCGCGCTCCCCGAGTCGCCGGTGGCCGTCGCACTGGAAGGGCGCGGACGCCCCGGCGGCGGCTGGCGCTTCGACCGCATCGACTGGGACGACGGCCGCGCACTCGATGCACAGGCGTCGCTGACGCTGTCGGCCGGGGGCGGCATCGAGGCGCTGGACCTCGCCGCCGACAGCCGCCACCTTGCCACCGCGGGGCCGCGCTATCTCGACGGCCCGCTCGGTCTGGTCGGCCTTTCGGGCCTGGTCCTCAACGGCGGCGCGCACGCGCGGCTCGCGATGGATGCACGGGGCCCGACCGCGTTCTCGCTGCGGCTGGACGACGTCGGCGCGGGGCATCCGGAAGGCCGTTTCGGCTCCGACGGCCTGGACGGGCGGGTGGCGTGGTCGGCCGGCGCCGAGGTCCGCAGCGAGCTGCGCTGGCGCGGCGTCGGCATCCACGGCATCCCCGTCCTGGCCGCGCGCCTGCCGCTGGTCAGCCGCGACGGGACGATCGCGCTGGCCGAGCCGGTGCCGATGCCGGCGCTCGGCGGGGTCCTGCGCCTGGAGACCCTGAGCTTCACCCCACCCCTGCGCGGGCGCGACAGCGCCGGCAACTTCGCCTTCGACCTCGACGGCCTCGACATCGCCCAGCTCGCGAAGTGGCTGGACTGGCCGCCGTTCACCGGCCGCCTCGACGGTCACATCCCCGGCATGCGCTATGCCGACGGCCGGCTCGACTTCGACGGCGGCCTGCGTTTCGAACTCTTCGATGGCGTGGTGGACGTGCGCCAGCTGTCGATGGAGCGCCCGTTCGGCGTGGCGCCGACGCTGTCGGCCGACGTGACCATCGACGGCCTCGACCTGCCGTCGCTCACCGGCGTATTCGGCTTCGGCGAGATCACCGGCAAGCTCGACGGCCGCATCGGCGATCTGCGCCTGGTCGACTGGACGGTCGAAGCCTTCGACGCCGAACTCCACACCGATCCCGCCTGGCGCGGCGAACGCCGCATCAGCCAGCGCGCGGTGCAGGACCTCACCAGCGTCGGCGGGAGCGGCATCGGCGGCGGCCTGCAGGGCATGGCGCTGGGTCTGTTCCAGGACTTCGGCTACCGCCGCATCAGCATCCGCTGCCGCCTGGCCAACGACGTGTGCCGGATGGACGGCCTCGAACCCCAGGACGGCGGCTACACCATCGTCGAGGGCGCCGGGCTGCCGCACCTCACGGTGGTGGGCTTCCGGCGCAGGGTCGACTGGCCGACCCTGGTGGAGCGGCTGCAGGTCGCCACCGAGGGGCAGGCGCCGGTGATCGACTAAGCTAGCCGCTTTCCATCCGTGGTATCGACGATGCGCAGACTGCTGGCCATCCTCCTGTTCCCGGCGCTGGTGCTGACCGCCTGCGTCACCATCAACGTGTACTTCCCCGCGGCCGAGGTGGAGCAGGCGGCGCGCGAGTTCGTCGACGACGTGATCGGCAACGACGAGGCCGCGCCGGTCGAGGACGCGGGCCCCGGCGGCAGCGCCTGGGTGCCGCGGTTCGATCCGAACCCGGTGTCCTGGTTCATCGGCACGGCGCATGCGCAGGCGGCCGACATCACGCTGCGGACGCCGGCGATCGAGGCGATCCGTACCCGCATGCGCGACCGCTTCCGCAGCACCTTCCTGCCGGCGCTGGAGTCGGGCGCGATCGGCATCGCCCGCGACGGCGGCATCGTGATGCGCGATGCCTCCAAGGTCTCGCTGCGCGACCGCGCCGCGCTCAACCAGGCCATCGCCGACAGCGAGCGCGACCGCAGGGCGCTGTACCGCGAGGTCGCGGTGGCCAACGGCCATCCCGAGTGGGAGGCCCAGGTCCGCGAGACCTTCGCCCGCGAGTGGCGCACGCGCGCCCGTAGCGGCTGGTGGGTGCAGGACGGCTCGGGCAACTGGTCGCAGAAGTAGGGCAACGCGACCCCGCGGCGCTTTCGGCGGCAGGTGCGGTGCGGTTCTCGCGCGCCGCGCTCGCCCGGGCTGCGCCGGTCTGCGACAATCGCGCCCCTTTTTCGCCAGCCGCAGCCCGCCGTGTCGCGTCGCAACCGCAATCGCCAGCCCACCGAGACCGAAGTCGAGATCGTCGACCTGAGCCATGACGGCCGCGGCGTCGCCCGCCGCGAGGGCAAGGCGATGTTCGTCAGCGGTGCGCTGCCGGGCGAGCGCGTGCGCGTGCGCCAGACCGGGCGCAACCGCCATTTCGACGAGGGCGTGACGCTCGAGGTGCTGAGCGCCGCGCCGGAGCGCGTGGTCCCGCGCTGCCCGCACTTCGGCGTGTGCTCGGGCTGCGTGCTGCAGCACCTCGATGGCGCCAGGCAGATCGAGGCCAAGCAGCGCACGCTGCTGGAGAACTTCGAGCGCATCGGCCACGTGCGCCCGGAACGGGTGCTGCCCGCGCTCACCGCCGAGAGCTGGGGCTACCGGCGCAAGGGCCGGTTCTCCGTGCGCTGGGTGGAGAAGAAGGGCAAGGTGCTGGTCGGCTTCCGCGAGCTCGACCCGCGCTTCGTCGCCGACCTCGTCGAGTGCCACACCGTGGTGCCGGAGATCGCCGCGATCATCCCGGCGCTGTCGGCGCTGGTCGAGTCGCTGGAGGCGAAGCGCGAGATCCCGCAGATCGAGTTCGTCGCCGGCGATGCCGCACGCGCGCTGACCGTCCGCCATCTCGTGCCGCTGTCGGACGCCGACCGTGCCGCGCTGGCCGCCTTCGGCCAGGCGCAGGACTTCGCCATCTACCTGCAGCCCAAGGGCCCCGACTCGGTGCTGCCGCTGTGGCCGGAGCAGGGTGTGCACCTGGATTTCGGCGTCGACGACAGCGACCTCAGGCTCGCGTTCAAGCCGCTGGACTTCATCCAGGTCAACGCCAGGCTCAACCGCGCGATGATCGCGCACGCGCTGGACCTGCTCGACCCGAGGCCCGACGACCGCGTGCTGGACCTGTTCTGCGGCCTCGGTAACTTCACCCTGCCGCTGGCGCGCCGCGTGACGCAGGTGGTCGGGGTCGAGGGTGACCCGGCGCTGGTGCGGCATGCGCGGGAGAACGCCGCGGCCAACGGCGTCGCCAACGCCGAGTTCCACGCCGCCGACCTGACCCAGGACCTGCGCGGCGAGCCGTGGGCGCGCGGCGGCTTCGACACCCTGCTGCTGGATCCGCCACGCTCCGGCGCCGAGGCGGTGCTCGAGCGCCTGCCGCTGAAGGACATCGGCCGCATCGTCTACGTGAGCTGCCATCCCGGCTCGCTCGCGCGCGATGCCGGCTTCCTGGTCCGCGAGCGCGGCTACCGCCTGGTCGCCGCCGGAGTGATGGACATGTTCCCGCACACCGCGCACGTCGAGTCGATCGCGTTGTTCGAGCGCTGATCGCCGCGGCGGGGGATGCGACAATCCCGCCTTTCCGACCGAGCGCCCGCGATGCCCCTCGAGATCGAACGCAAGTTCCTGGTCACCTCCGATGCCTGGCGCGCCACTGCGCGCGACGTGGTGCGCATGGCGCAGGGCTACATCAACGATCAGGCGGCGATGGACACCGGCCGCCAGCGCGCCTCGGTGCGGGTGCGCGTCGCCGGCGACGCGGCCTTCCTGAACCTGAAATCGCGCGAGCTCGGCCACACCCGGCAGGAGTTCGAGTACCCGATCCCGGTGGCCGACGCCGAGGCGCTGCTGGCGCTGTGCGTGGGCGGGCGCATCGAGAAGTGCCGGCATCACGTCGAGGTCGGGGGACGGCTGTGGGAGGTCGACGAATTCCTCGGCGACAACGCCGGGCTGGTGGTGGCCGAGATCGAGCTCGAGGACGCCGGCGCGCCCTTCGAACGCCCCGCCTGGCTCGGCGCCGAGGTCACCGACGAGAGCCGCTACTACAACCTCGCGCTGGCCTCGCGTCCGTACCGCGCGTGGAGCGACCTGGAGAAGCGCGCATGAGCCACCCGTCGGGCACCGTAGGAGCGGCTTCAGCCCCGACCGGGCGGCGCCGGGATCCGTGGCAGCCGGTCGCGGCTGAAGCCGCTCCTACGGACGCGCGGTCCGCGACGGGCACGGCATCCAGGGGAGGTCGGACATGCTCGTGATCGGCGTCGCCGGCACCGAACTCGGCGCGGCCGAGCGCGACTGGATCGCGCACCCGGCGGTGTCGGGGGTGATCCTGTTCAAGCGCAATTTCGCCTCGCGGGCGCAGGTGACGGAGCTCGCGGCGGCGATCCGCGCGGCCTCGCCACGCCCGCAGCTGCTGTGCGTCGACCAGGAGGGCGGCCGCGTGCAGCGCTTCCGCGATGGCTTCGCCGCATTGCCGCCGCTGGCCGAGCTCGGGGCGCTGCATGCGCGCGATGCCAATGCGGCCCTGCACCTGGCCGAGGAGCATGCCTGGCTGATGGCCAGCGAGATCCGCGGCATCGGCATGGACCTGAGCTTCGCGCCGGTGGTCGACCTCGGCCGCGGCAACCGCGCCATCGGCGACCGCGCCTTCGACGCCGATCCGCAGGTCGTGTCGGCGCTGACCGCCGCCTACGTGCGCGGCATGCACGCCGCCGGCATGGCGGCGACGCTCAAGCATTTTCCCGGCCACGGCTCGGTGCTGGAGGACACGCACTTCGACGCCGCGACCGACCCGCGCGCGCTCGGGATCCTGCGCACCGAGGACCTGCAGCCCTTCGCCGCGGGCATCGCCGCCGGCGCCGAGGCGGTGATGCTGGCCCACGTGAGCTACCCGGCGGTCGCGCCCGAGCCGGCCGGCTACGCGCCGCAGTGGCTCGAGATCCTGCGCGGCGAGATGGGCTTCGCCGGCGTCGCGTTCTCCGACGACATCGGCATGGCCGCGGCGCACTCGGCCGGCGGCGTCGCCGCGCGGATCGACGCCCACCTCGACGCCGGCTGCGACCTCGTGCTGGTCTGCCATCCCGAGCTGGTTCCGGATTCGCTCGCGGCGGTCGCCGGCCGCGGCCGGCGCTTCGAGCCGGCGCCGCTGCTCGGCCGGCCCGCGCCCGCCTGGGATGCGCTCGCCGCCGGCACCCGCCACGCCGAGGCGCGCGCGCGCTTCGCCGCTTCCTCCATGCACAGCTGAGGCCCCATGGACCACGACATCAAGGACGCGCTCGCGCGTGCCGACCTCCTGTTCGACCGCGCGGCGGTGGAAGCCGCCATCGCCCGCATGGGCGCCGAGATCGCCCGCGACTATGCCGGCGACCGGCCGCTGTTCCTCACCGTCATGAACGGCGCGCTGCCCTTCGCCGGCCTGCTCGCGCTGGCGGTGGGCGAGGGCGCGGACCTGCAGCTCGACTACGTGCACGCCACCCGCTACCGCGGCGCCACCTCGGGCGGCGAACTGCACTGGCTGCATCGCCCCGCCAGCCCGATGGCCGGCCGCCGCGTGCTCCTGGTCGACGACATCCTCGACGAGGGACACACCCTCGACGGGATCCGCCGCTGGTGCCTGGCCGAGGGCGCCGCCGAGGTGCGGATCGCGGCGATGACGGTGAAGGCCCACGACCGCGCGGTCGCCGGCGTCGCCGCCGACTACGTCGGCATCGAGGTGCCGGACCGCTACGTATTCGGCTTCGGCATGGACTACCACGAGCAGGGCCGCAACCTGCCCGGCATCTATGCACTGAGGGACACGCCATGAGCAGCGAACCGATCGCGCTGGCCGTCATCGGCGGCACCGGGCTGTATCGCCTGGCCGGCCTGGAGGATGCCGAGGCGGTGCTGCACGCCACGCCCTACGGCGACCCCTCAGGCGCCGCGCGCGTCGGCCGCTTCGCCGGCCGCCGCGTCGCCTTCCTCGCCCGTCACGGCGAGGGCCATGCCCTGCCGCCGCACCGGGTGAACTACCGGGCCAACCTGTGGCTGCTGCAGGAGCTCGGCGTCGGGCGCGTGGTCGCGGTCAATTCGGTCGGCGGCATCACCGACGCCTACGGCCCGCGCGCGATCGGCGTCCCCGACCAGCTCATCGACTACACCCAGGGGCGCGTGTCGAGCTTCAGCGACATGCCCGGTGCCGAGGTGCGCCACGTCGACTTCGGCGAGCCCTACAGCCGCGGCCTGCGCCAGGCGCTGCTCGAGGCCGCCCGCGCGGCCGGCGCCGAACCGGTCGACGGGGGCGTCTACGGCTGCACCGAGGGTCCGCGCCTGGAGACCCGCGCCGAGATCGCGCGCATGCGCCGCGATGGTTGCGACCTCGTCGGCATGACCGGCATGCCCGAGGCGGTGCTCGCGCGCGAGCTCGGCCTGGACTACGCCTGCCTGGCCCTGGTGGCGAACTGGGCCGCCGGCTGCGGCCCCGCGCCCGAGGTCGAGATCACCATGGCCGACGTGCTCGCCAACATGGAGGCCGCCATCGCGCCGCTGCCCGCCGTTCTCGAACGCCTGCTCGCGGCGCGCTGAGCCGGGCGCCTGTTGCGATGGGATTCAGAGCCTGTTAATACTCGGGCCGCCGCGGAGACAAGGGGCGCGGCGCACAGCTCATTCGGGAACCTCGGGGATACAGCAATGCAGTACGGCACAGTGAAGTGGTTCAACGACGCCAAGGGCTTCGGTTTCATCTCGCCGGAGGGCGGCGGCAACGACATCTTCGTCCACTACTCGGCGATCCAGTCCAAGGGCTTCCGTTCGCTGCAGGAAGGCCAGCGCGTGGCGTTCGAGGTGACGCAGGGGCCGAAGGGCGAGCAGGCATCCGGGGTCACCGACGCCACCTGATCCGGCATTCCGACGCGTCGACGAGAGAAGGCCCCGCTCCGGCGGGGCCTTTCGCGTTGCAGGGACTGCGGGGCGCTCGCCTGGTGCCGGCACGCCCCGCACAATGGCCGTCCCCTCCGCGCGGACAGGAGCCGCTGCATGAGCGAGTTCAGCACGCACCGGGTCGAGAACCAGCCGCCGCCGTTCGCGCCCTTCGACCTGTGGCAGGGCGATGCGGTGCTGCAGGCGACGGTCGCACGCAACGGCGGCGCCTGGGGCGGCGAACGCCTCTCCGACTACGCGCGCGCGGCGGGCGAGGCGCTGCATGGGTGGGCGCTGGACGCCAACCGCGACCGGCCGCGGCTCGTCACCCACGACGGCCGCGGCCACCGCGTCGACCGCGTGGAGTTCCATCCCCACTACCACCGGCTGATGCGCGCCGGCGTCGAGGGCGGGATCGCCGGCCTGCCGTGGCGCGAGCAGCGCGCGGGCGCGCATGTCGTGCGGGCGGCGCTGATGCTCCTGCACCACGAGGTCGAGCAGGGCACCAGCTGTCCGCTGACCATGACCTATGCCGCGCAGCCGGCGCTGCGGCGCGAGCCCGCGCTGGCCGAGTGGGCGGCGAAGGCGGCGGCGCCGCACTACGACGGCCGCGACCTGCCGATGGTGGGCAAGGCCGGCGTCACCATCGGCATGGGCATGACCGAGAAGCAGGGTGGATCCGATGTCCGCGCCAACAGCACCCGGGCGACCCCGGACGGCGACGGCTACGCCCTGGTCGGGCACAAGTGGTTCTTCTCCGCGCCGATGTCCGACGCCTGGCTGGTGCTGGCGCAGGCGCCAGGCGGCCTGAGCTGCTTCCTGGTGCCCCGCTGGCGCCCGGACGGCGAGCGCAATGCACTGCGGCTGATGCGGCTCAAGGACAAGCTCGGCAACTGGTCGAACGCCAGTTCCGAGGTCGAATTCACCGGCGCCCTCGGCCTGCGCATCGGCGAGGAAGGCCGCGGCGTGGCGACGATCATCGAGATGGTCGCGCTGACCCGGCTGGACTGCATGCTCGGCGCTGCGGCCCAGATGCGCATGGCGCTCGCCATCGCTGTCCACCATGCGCGGCACCGACGTACCTTCGGCAGGCCGCTGCTCGAACACGCGCTGATGCGCAACGTGCTCGCCGACCTCGCCCTCGAATCCGAGGCCGCGCTCGCGCTGGCGCTGCGGGTGGCGCAGGCGGTCGACGCCGCGCCGCGCGATCCGCGCGAGGCGGCGTTCGCGCGGGTGGCGACGGCGATCGGCAAGTACTGGCTGTGCCGGCGCGCCGCCGCCTTCGTCAACGAGGCGCAGGAGTGCCTCGGCGGCGCCGGCTACGTCGAGGAGTCGCCGCTCGCGCGGCTGTATCGCGAGGCGCCGCTGAACTCGATCTGGGAGGGCTCGGGCAACGTGCAGTGCCTCGACGTGCTGCGCGCGCTCGCGCGCGAACCCGCGACGCGCGACGTCCTGCTGGCGGAGATCGACCAGGCCCGCGGCCTGCATCCGGCCTTCGACCCCGCGGCCGACGCGCTGCGCGCCGCGATGGAAGAGGCCAAGGCCGCCGAGTTCCGCGCCCGCAGCATCACCGAGCGCGCTGCGCTCGTGCTGCAGGCGGCGATCCTGCTGCGCGCCGCGCGCGATGACGCAGGCATCGCGCCGGTCGCCGACGCCTTCTGCCGCTCGCGCCTGGACGGCCGCCACGGCCTCGCGATGGGCACGCTCGATCCCGACGTGGACGCCGGCGCGCTGATCGCACGCGCGCCCATGCGCACCTTCTGACGTCGTACCCGTCGTAGGAGCGGCTTCAGCCGCGACCGGCAGCGGGAAGGAGTTCGTGCGCGACAGCGCCTTCGGGTCAGATCGTCTTCCGTGGGAGGGGCTTCAGCCCCGACGGCCGTGGTGACGCGGCCGGTCGCGGCCCTCCGATCCGGGCGCGCGTCGGGGCTGAAGCCCCTCCCACGGAACGCCGCAATGTGTGCGTGAACTCGTCAGGGCCGAAGCCCCTCGCACAGCAAGCGCGCGCCGGGTCACGCCTGCCTGTCCAGCCGCCGCAGGCGCACGCCGAGTTCCTTCTCGAGCTGCCTGTCGCCCCGCGTGCGGGCGGCGGCGATGCCGTGGGTGAAGGCGTCGCGGGCGGCGGTGCGGTCGCCGCCTTCGGCCAGCAGCAGGCCGAGCAGGCGCCAGGCGGCGGCGTAGGCGGGATCGCGCTCGACCGCGGTGCGCAGGTGCGCGACCGCTTCGTCCTGGCGGCCACGCTGCTGCAGTGCGAGCGCGATGCTCATGTGCAGCAGCGGCGTCTCGCGCGCGCTGCCGAGCAGGCGCTGCAGCGGTTCGAGCGGAAGCGGATGCGGGCTCATGCCGGCACCCGCCCGGCGGAGCCGCCGCGGACGTGTGGACTCGGATCGATGCGCTCGCGGTGCATGCAGGCGTCCATGGTGGAGTTCCAGAGGTGCGTCGCTGTCACGACGGGACCCGCGGCCTCAGCCCGCCGCCGGCCGCACCGCGCGCGCCGGCAGCGGGACCACCGCGTCGCCGCCGCAGACCAGCACCGCATCGTCGGGCGCGGGGCGGAACTCGGCGCCGCCGGTGAAGGCCGAAAAGGCAGGCAGCGTCAGCACCCGTCTCGCCCGCGCGAGCCAGAACGCCGGCAGGCGGTTCGCGGGGCCGACGCCGTGCATCCGCACCACCGGGTGCAGATGTCCCGCCAGTACCGGTGCCGAGGCATCCGTCTGCGGATCGTGGCGGAACACGAGTCCGGCCTCGCGGTGCACGCGCTCCAGCAGGACGATGCCCAGCCCGGCCTGCGCGAGCGCGCGGTCGTGGTTGCCGACCACGGCCTCGATCCGCAGCGCCGCATGCGCCTCGCGCCAGGCCTGCCACTGCGCGCGCCAGGCGGCGGCGTTGGCCGCGCCGTGGAGGACGTCGCCGAGGATCATCAGCCGGCCCGCCGCGGTCGCCGCAACGAGCGTGTCCAGCCTGCCAAGGTCACCGGCGGTGCCGCCGCGCGGCAGGGCGAGGCCGGCACGACGGAAGACGTCGCCCTTGCCCAGGTGCAGGTCCGCGATCACCAGCATGTCGAGGGCGGGCAGGTGCAGCGCGCGGTCGGCGAGCGGCACCGCGCGCAGCGGGCCGAGGTCGAGATCGGGAGCGGAAGAAGGCATCGCCTGCGCAGATGGGGGCGCAGCGTCGACGAATCCAGTCGCTCACGTGCCCTGGCCGCGGCCCCGCCTAGGCTGCGCGACATGGCCGCGCCCCGACCACAGCCGCAGCAGCAGGACGACCGCCGCGAGGACGATGCGCCGCACGATCTGTCGGGCGTGCTCGACCGCATGCACCATGCATCGGACGAGCATCCGGAGCTCGAGAAGGTCTCGCTGCGTCATGTGCTGGACGCGGTCGGCGAACGCTCCTTCGGCACCCTGCTGATCGTGCCCGGCCTGGTCGCGCTCTCGCCGCTCAGCGGCATTCCCGGCATGCCCACGACCATGGGCCTGCTGGTGATCCTGATTTCCGGCCAGCTGCTGCTCGGCCGACGCAGCTTCTGGATGCCGGGCTTCATCCTCGACCGCTGCATCGGGCGGCGCCGTTTCGACCGCGCGCTCGACTTCATGGCCAGGCCCGCGCGCTGGATCGATCGCCCGCTGCAGCGCCGCCTGACCTGGCTGACCAAGGGGCCGGGGCTTTACGTGGTCGCGGCCTGCTGCCTGCTCGTCGCCGCGACCATGCCGCCGCTGGAACTGCTGCCGTTCGCGGCGAGCGCGGCGGGCCTGGCGATCACCCTGTTCGCGCTGTCGCTGATCGCGCGAGACGGGCTGCTGGCCCTGCTCGGGGTCCTGGTCACCGGCGGGCTCGCCTTCTTCGCGATCCGCTTCTTTTTTTTCTGACGCGGCTCAGCCGCGCGACCAGCGCGCCTCCAGCCGCTCGGCGGCGCGCTCCACGCGCGTGCGCCAGTCCTCGTTGGACAGGTTGCCGCGGATGCGCTCGGCCCACAGCGGAAAGCCAAGCGGAGTCAGGCTCTGCGGCCGCGCGAGCAGGCGTGGTGCACCGTGCAGGCGCTCGAGCGTCGCGCGCAGGCGCCGGAACTCGAGCTGCGCCTCGAACACCTCGCGCTCGGCCTGGTCGAGCAGCACGTGGCCGGGGTCGTGCTGGCGCAGCACGTCGTAGATCAGGCCCGACGAGGCCTGCAGCGCGCGCAGGCTGGGAGGCGTGCGCCCGGGCAGCGAGGGCGGCAGCAGGCCCGCGACGCGCGCGATCTCACGGAACTGGCGCCGCGCGAGTTCGCCCATGTTGAGGCTGGCGTGGAGGTCGTCGAGCAGCCCGTCCGGGGTCAGCAGCACAGCGAGGGTGGCGTCGTCGACCGGCATCGGCCGGGCCAGCGCGACCACCAGTCCGTAGTCGCTGACCGCGAAGCTGAAGGTGTTGGCCTGCATCCGCGCCAGGCGCAGCGCGAACAGTGCGCCCAGGCCCTCGTGCACGTGACGGCCGGCGAAGGGATACAGGAACAGCTGCTGCTCGCCGCGCGCGGTCAGCGACTCCACCAGCAGCGTGTCCGTGTCGGGCAGGGCCGAAATGCGCGCCTGCAGGTCGAGGATGGGCCGTGCGGCGGCGACCTCGGGCGCGTCGGCGTCGTGGCCGGCGACGATGCGGCGCAGCTCGGCGCCCAGCTCGGACGACAGCGGCATCTTCGCGCCCATCCAGCGCACCGCGCCGACGCGCCCGCCCTCGACCCGGCGCACGTAGGCGGTCATGTCCCTGATCCGCACGAACTCCAGCGTGCGCCCGGCGAAGGCGAAGCGGGTGCCGGGCGTCATCCGCGCGATGAAGGCCTCCTCGACCGAACCGAGCGCGCCGCCCTTGAGGTAGCGCACCTGCAGGGTGCCGTCGCTGACGATGGTGCCGATCGACAGCCGGTGGCGCAGCGCCTGGCGACGGTCGCTCATCGCGTAGCGGCCGTCGTCGGTGCGCACGACGCGGGCGAAGTCGGGATAGTTCGACAGTGCCGCGCCACCCTGCACGACGAAATCCAGCACTGCCTGCCAGTGCCTGCGACCGAGCGCGGCGAAGGCGTGGGTGCCGCGGACCTCGGCATAGGCCGCCTCGGCCTCGAAGCCGCCGCCGAGGGCGAGGGTGACCAGGTGCTGGGCGAGCACGTCCAGGGACAGCCGCAGCGGCGGACGCGCCTCGATCCGCCCGACCGTGAGCGCGTGCCGGGCGGCCGCGAACTCCAGCAGCTCCAGCGTGTTGGTCGGCACGCAGACGATGCGTCCCGCCGCGCCCGGCCGATGCCCGGCGCGCCCGGCGCGCTGCAGCAGGCGCGCGATGCCGCGCGGGCTGCCGACCTGCAGCACCTGGTCGACGGTGGGGAAGTCGACGCCGAGGTCGAGGCTGGAGGTCGCCACCACGCAGCGCAGGGCGCCGGCGCGCAGCCCGTCCTCGACCGCATGCCGCAGCGCCGCGTCGATCGAACCGTGGTGCAGGGCGAGCGTCTCCGGCGCCTCCGGCCACACCGCAGCCAGCGCCTGGTGCCACAGTTCGGCCTGCGAGCGGGTATTGGTGAACAGCAGGCTGGTGCGCACGCCGAGGATGCGCTCGAGCACGCGCGGCAGCTGGGCGAGTCCGAGATGGCCGGCCCAGGGAAAGCGCTCGCCGGGCGGCGGGATCAGCGTGTCGATCACCGTCTCGCGCGCGGCGACGCCGTGCACCAGCGGTGCGTCCGGCGCGTGCGGCAGCAGCACGCGGCGGGCCTCGTCGAGATTGCCGAGCGTCGCCGACAGGCCCCAGATCCGCAGCCGCGGCGCGAGGGCGCGCAGGCGGGCGAGGGCGAGTTCGAGCAGCACGCCGCGCTTGCTCGCCATCAGTTCGTGCCATTCGTCGACGATCACCGCCTCCAGCCCGGCGAGCACCGGTGCGGTGTCGGCATAGGTCAGCAGCAGCGACAGGCTCTCGGGCGTGGTGACCAGGGCGTCGAAACGGCCCTCGCGCGCGGCCTTGCGGTCACGGGCGCTGGCGTCGCCGGTGCGGATGCCGACCTGCCAGTCGAGGCCAAGGTCGGCGAGCGGGTCGCGCAGCGCCCGCGCCGTGTCCTCCGCGAGCGCCTTCAGCGGTGTGATCCACAGCACGCGGAGGCGCCGCAGGACACCCGCGCGCGGCGCGGGCGGTTGCGCCAGCGCCGACAGCAGCGGGCCACCCCACACCGCCAGCGTCTTGCCGCTGCCGGTCGGCGCGTGCAGCAGGCCGCTGCGGCCGGCGAGGTAGTGCGCCCAGGCCTCGCGCTGGAAGGGAGCCGGGCTCCAGCCGCGGGCCTCGAACCAGGCATCGAACGCCTCGGGGCCCTGCGCGTCTGCGGCGGCGTGCGACCGCCTCCCGCGCGCTGGCGTCGTCCGCGCGGGCGCGGCGGAGGGCGGCGCGGGATCCGCGGCGACGCGTGCGTCCGCTTCGGGCGCGATCCCCTGCCGCGCGAGGCGCGCGCCGCGCGCGCGCTCGATGTCCCGCCGCGTGACCCGCTGCCGCTTCGGACTCACCGCGCCAGCGCCTTCAGCGTGTCCAGGCGGTCGGCCTCGGCGGGCGGCTTGTCGTGGCGCCAGCGCAGGATCCGCGGGAAGCGCACCGCGATCCCGGACTTGTGCCGGTTCGACACGTTGACCGCCTCGAAACCGAGCTCGAACACGTGCTCGGCACGCACCGAGCGCACCGGGCCGAAGCGCTCGATGGTGTGCGCGCGGATCCAGCGGTCGAGCTTCAGGATCTCGGCGTCGTCCAGGCCGGAATAGGCCTTGGCGATCGGCACCAGGGCGTCGCCGTCCCACAGCCCGAAGGTGTAGTCGGTGAACAGGGTGCTGCGGCGGCCGTGGCCGAGCTGGGCGTAGATCAGCACGGCGTCCACGGTGAGCGGGTCGATCTTCCATTTCCACCAGTCGCCGCGCACGCGGCCGTGGCGGTAGGGGGAGTCGAGCCGCTTCAGCATCAACCCCTCGACGCAGCGCGTGCGCGCCTGGTCGCGCAGGGCCGCGGCCTCGTCCCAGCCCGCCGCCACGACCACCGGCGAGGGCACCAGCAGCGGGTCCGGATAGGTGGCCAGAAGCGCTTCCAGGCGCGCGCGGCGCTCGGCGAGCGGGCGTTCGCGCAGGTCTTCGCCGTCCTCCTCGAGCAGGTCGTAGGCCTGCACGCGCACCGGGCAGTCGGCCATCAGCTTCGCCCCCGGCTTGCGGCGCTGGATGCGCTTCTGCAGCGCGGTGAACGGCAGGGGCCGGTCCTCGCCGTGCGACCAGGCCAGCAGCTCGCCGTCGAGCACGCAGCCGTCGGGCAGCGCCGCGGCCGCGGCCTCGATCTCGGGGAAGCGCCCGTCCAGCCGTTCCTCGCCCCGCGACCACAACGCGACCGTGCCGCCGCGGCGGATCAGCTGCAGGCGGATGCCGTCCCACTTCCATTCGAGCTGCCAGTCGGCGACGTCGGCGAGGGCGCCTTCGCCGGGCGGCGCCGGCGCGGCCTCGATCGGCGAGGCCAGGAAGAAGGGGTAGGGCTGCTCGCGATCGGACGCGGTCGCCTCGGCCGAGAGCAGGTTGGCGAGGAAGGCGGGCGAGGGCGTCCAGTCCCCGAGCATGCGCTGGGCCAGGCGCGCGATGTCGATGCCGGAATGCTCGGCCAGCGCCTGCTGTACCGCGCGCGTCGACACCCCGACCCGCAGCGCGCCGGTCAGCAGCTTGTTGAAGGCCAGGCGCTCGGTCTCGGGCAGGCCGCGCCACGCCGCGAGCACCGCCGCCTTGCGCGCGCCCTCGTCGCCGCCGGCGACCGGACGCAGGCGCTGTTCGATCCAGACGTGCAGGGGCAGGTCGAGGACGTCCTCGGGGGCCGGATCGTCGAGCACCAGCATCAGCGTCTCGGCGAGGTCGCCGACGTGGTGGTAGCTGTCCTCCACCAGCCAGTCCGGCAGCCCGCTGGCCTCGGCAGCCCAGGCGCGCAGCTCGCCGGAGCGGGCGATGCGCGCGAGCTTTCCACCGGTGAGGAACCACAGCGCCCACACCGCGTCCTCCGGCGGCGCCGCGGCGAAGTAGGCGAGCAGCGCGGCGCGCTTGTCGAGCGTGGCGGTACTGGCGTCCAGGGCCGAGTACAGGGCGGCGAAGCGCCTCACGGAGCCTCGTCCTCGTCGCCGTACTCGGTGCGCAGGGTACGCGCGTCGATGCCGCGCTCGCACAGCACGCGCACCAGCGCCGCGGTGTCGCCGTGGGTGGCGAACACCTGGCGCGCGCCGGTGTCCTCCACCGTGCGCAGCAGCGACGGCCAGTCGGCGTGGTCGGAGATCACGAAGCCGCGGTCGTAGCCGCGCCGGCGGCGGCTGCCACGCACCCGCATCCAGCCCGAGGCGAAGCCGAGCGAGGCGCGGCGGAAGCGGCGCATCCAGGCGCTGCCGGCGGCCGAGGGCGGTGCGAGCACGAGATCGCCGGCGAAGGCGTCGGTGCGCGGGCGGCGTCCCTCCGGCTGTTCGGACAGCGGCTCGGTCGGCAGCATCGCGATGCCGGCCTCGCGGTAGATGCGCACGCCCTGTGCCATCGCCCCGTGCAGCAGGACCCGGTGCGCCGCACGTTCCGCCTCGGGCACCAGCGCCGCCAGCTCCGCCAGCACCCGCTGTGCCTTGCCGAGCGCATAGGCGAACAGCACCGCCGTCTCGCCGCGCGCGCGGCAGCCCTGCCACCAGGCCAGGATTTCCGCGGCGACCTCGCGCGTCGGCCGCCAGCGGTAGATCGGCAGGCCGAAGGTCGCCTCGGTGATGAAGGCGTCGCAGCGCACCGGCTCGAACGGCGCGCAGGTCGGATCGGGGTCGCGCTTGTAGTCGCCGGAGGCCACCCAGACCCGGTCGCCGGCCTCGACCCGAACCTGGGCCGAGCCGAGCACGTGGCCCGCGGGGTGCAGGCTCACGCGCACGCCGCCCAGGTCGAACGCCTCGCCGTAGGCGTGGGTGCGGTAGTCCTGGGCCCCGAGCCGCCACTCGAGGATCGGCAGGCCCGCGGAGGCGAGGTGATAGGTGCCGGAGCCGGCGCGGGCATGATCGCCGTGGCCGTGGGTGATCACCGCGCGCGGCACCGGGCGCCAGGGGTCGATGTGGAAATCGCCTGCGGGACAGTAGAGGCCTTCGGCGCGCAGTTCGATGAGAGGTCCGTTCGGCACGGCGGCGACTGTGGCGGCGGCGTCGTCAACGGCCGGCGAAAACGCGCGCCCCGAAACGCGCATGCATTCTCACCATGTCCGCTCGGGTACGCTGGCCGCCGTTCATTCGTTCCTGCCGACTTGGATGTCCACCCGTAGCGCCTGGAGGAGTTCCGACCGCAGCGCCGCCGAGCACGGCCCGGCGCCGCAGGTCGCGTGGGCGGCGGCGCTCGACGGACTGCTGGCCGTGGCGCCGGCGTTGTTCGGCGTCGCCACGGTCGCGGTCGTCGCCGACGACGGGCGCGCGCCGCGGGTGGCCGCGGCGGCGGGTGCGGAGCGGCCGGAGATCGACCCGCACCGGTGTGCCGCACTGCTGCCGCGGGGTGCCGGCGACGCCGTGGTGGTCGAGGCCGGCGACGGCATGCGCTTCTTCGCGGGCCTGCGCGTGCCTGGCTCTGCCGACGCCGACCTGCTGCTGTGCCTGCTCGACGACGCGCCGCGGGCGTTGCCCGAGGCCCAGGGCCGTGCGCTCGCGGCCTTCGCGCACCAGCTCGGCGACCGCCTCCGGCTCGATGCCGAGCGCGATGCACGTGGCGGCGAACAGGCGCGGATCCGTCAGCTCGAGGCCGAGCACCGCGCCGAGCGCGACCATCATCTCGCAGTGCTCGACAGCGCCGTCGACTACGCGATCCTGGCGTTCGAGGCCGACGGCCGCATCGATGCCTGGAACCGCGGTGCCGAGGCCATCTTCGGCTGGCCGCAGGCCGATGCCCTCGGCCGCGACATCGGCGAGTTCTTCACCGCCGACGATGTGCGCGCCGGCGTGCCTGCGGCGCTGAGGGAGACCGCGCGCGACGCCGGTCGCGCGGTCGAGACGCGCTGGATGCGGCGTCGCGACGGCAGCGGGTTCTGGGCCAGGGGCGAGCTGATGCCGCGCCGCGGCGCCGGCGGCGCATGCAGCGGATTCGTGCTGGTGCTGCGCGACCGCACCGAGCAGATCGAGCGCGAGCAGGAACTGCAGCGCAGCCGCGAACGGCTGGACATGGCGCTCGCGACCGCCGGCGCCGTGGGCGTCTGGGACTACGACGCCGTCGCCGACCGCGTCCATGCCAGCGAGGACTTCGCACGCCGCTTCGGTGCACCCGGCGGCGACGCGGAGGCGGGGCTGCCGCTGGCGGTGTTCCTGCAGGGCGTGCATCCAGACGACCGCGAGCGCGTGCTGCACAACATCCGCGCGACCCTTCTGAGCGGCGACCAGCTGCAGGAGGAATACCGCATCGGCGCGGATACCCCGCAGGGCGAGATCTGGGTGCTGGCGTCGAGCCAGGTGCAGCGCGATGCCGACGGTCGCGCACTGCGCCTGCCGGGCGTGCTGATCGACATCACCGAGCGCAAGCGCACCGAGGCGCGGCAGGCCTTCCTGCTGGATCTCAGCGACCGCCTGCAGCACGCGCGCAGCGGCCGCGACGTCGCGCTGACGGTGAGCGAGAGCATCGGCGACGTGCTCGGCGTCGCGCGCCTCAACTACGGCCAGGTCGAGGATGACGTGCTGCTGGTGGAACAGGGCGCGCAGGGCAGGCAGGCGCTGCAGCAGCCCCTGCGCCTGCCGCTGGCGGAACTCGGCGCCGGCTTCCTCGCCGCGCTCGCCGGCGGCGAGACGGTGGCGGTCGACGACGTGCGCACCCACCCGCTCACCCGCGAGCGCCGCGAGCTGTATCTGGCGCGGGATGCGCAGGCTTTCGTCGCGGTACCGCTGCTCGACGCCGGTCGCCTGCGCGCCCTGTTCTACATCAAGTCGCAGCGCCCGCGACGCTGGTCGGGCCACGACCTCGCGCTGCTGCAGGACATCGCCGAACGCACCCGGATCGCCGAAGGCCGCGCCCGCGCCGAGGAGGCGGCGATGGACGCCCGCGAGCGCCTGTACCTGGCGACCCAGGCGACCGGCCTCGGCGTGTGGGACCTCGACGTGCGCACCGGCAAGCTCAACTGGGACCGGCGCGTGCGCGAGCTGTTCGGCCTGGGCAGCAACGCCCCGGTGGACCTCGACGCGTTCTACCGCGGCCTGCATCCGGACGACCGCGACCGCGTCGGCCGCGAGGTCGCCCGCGCGATCGAGGGCGGGCCGGGAGTGGGCTTCAACACCGAATACCGCACCGTCGATCCGGTCGACGGGCGCGTGCGGGTCATCGCCGCGAACGGACTGACCGTGCACGAGGAGGGCGAGCCGGTGTGGTTCGTCGGCACGGTGCGCGACCTGACCGAGGAGCGCGCCACCGCCGCCCGCGAGCGGGAGATCGCCGAGCGCTACCGGCTGGCATCGCGCGCCACCAACGACGCGGTCTGGGACTGGGACCTGCAGCGCGATCTCGTGCAGTGGAACGAGGCGGTGACCACCCTGTTCGGCTTTCCGCAGGAGCGCGTCCCGCCGTCGTCGCAGTGGTGGATCGACAGCATCCATCCGGACGACCGCGAACGGGTCGCCGAGAGCATCCACGCGGTGATCGAGGGCAGCAGCGAGCACTGGAGCGAGGAATACCGCTTCGGCTGCGCCGATGGCAGCTACGCCTCGGTGCTCGATCGCGGCTACGTGCTGCGCGATGCGACGGGCGAGGCGGTGCGCATGATCGGCGCCATGCTCGACCTCACCGACCGCAAGCGCGCCGAGCACGCGCTGCAGGAGAGCGAGGACCGCTTCCGCGCCATCACCGAATCGATGCCGCAGATGGTGTGGTCGACGCGGCCCGACGGCTACCACGACTTCTTCAACCAGCGCTGGTACGACTACACCGGCGTGCCCTATGGAAGCACCGACGCGGAGGCTTGGCTGCAGGTGTTCCATCCGGATGACCACGCGCGCACCGGTGCGCGCTGGCGGCACTCGCTCGAGACCGGCGAGCCCTACGAGATCGAATACCGGCTGCGCCGCAGCGACGGCGTGTACCGCTGGGTGCTGGGCCGCGCGATGGCCACCCGCGATGCGGCGGGACGGATCACGCGCTGGTTCGGCACCTGCACCGATATCGAGGAACAGGTCCAGGCACGCGAGGCCCTGGCGCGCTTCGGCGAGCAGCTCGAGCGCGAGGTCGCCGAGCGCACGGCAGAGCTGCGGCGCAACGAGGAAGCACTGCGCCAGGCGCAGAAGATGGAGGCGATCGGCCAGCTCACCGGCGGCATCGCCCACGACTTCAACAACCTCCTGACCGGGATCGTCGGCGCGCTGGAGATCGTGCAGCTGCGGATCCGGCAGGGGCGCACGCAGGACATCGGCCGCTTCGCCGAGGCCGCGATCGCCGCGGCCAACCGCGCGGCGGCGCTGACCCACCGCCTGCTGGCCTTCTCGCGCCGCCAGCCGCTGGATCCGCGCGCGGTCGATGCCAACCGCCTGGTGCGATCGATGGAGGAGCTGCTGCGGCGCACGCTGGGCGAGACGGTCGCCCTCGAGATCGACATCCGGCCGGCGCTGTGGGTGACGCTGTGCGACCCGCACCAGCTCGAGAACGCCCTGCTCAACCTCGTCATCAACGCGCGCGATGCCATGCCCGGCGGCGGTCGGCTGCAGGTCCGCACCGCCAACAGCGACCTGCGCGATCCCGCCGAGGCGGCGGAGGCCGGCGTCGATCCGGGCGAGTACGTGACCCTGTGCGTGTCCGACACCGGGCACGGCATGTCGGCGGAGGTCATCGAGCGCGCGTTCGATCCCTTCTTCACCACCAAGGCCTTCGGCAAGGGCACCGGCCTCGGCCTGTCGATGATCTACGGCTTCGTGCGCCAGTCCGGTGGCTTCACCCGGATCCTCAGCACGCCGGAGCAGGGCACCGCGGTGACGCTCTACCTGCCGCGCCACCATGGCGAGGCGGAGTCGGAGCGGCGCGCCGTCCGCCACGTCGAGGTGCAGGCCGCGCCCGCGGACGAGGTCGTGCTGGTGGTCGAGGACGAGGCCACGGTGCGCGAGCTGGTGGTGCAGGTATTGCGCGACCTCGGCTACGCGGCGATCGAGGCGGCCGACGGGCCCGCGGGCCTGGAGATCCTGCGCAGCGAGGCGCGCATCGACCTCCTGGTGAGCGACATCGGCCTGCCCGGGATCAACGGCCGCCAGCTCGCCATGGAGGCGCGCCGGCTGCGGCCGGAGCTCGGCGTTCTACTGATGACCGGCTATGCGCCGGACGCGACCGCCGCGGAAGGCTTCCTCGAGGCCGGCATGGAACTGGTGACCAAGCCGTTCACGCTCGAGGCGCTGGCGGCGCGCATCCGTGCCATGGTCGGGGCCGGCTGAATCCCAGCATCAGCCATCGGCCGACGCCGCCGCGCGCAGGTTGACCAGGCGCATGCCGCTGGCCGGCAGCGCGGGCATGCGCGACAGGTCGATGGCGAGGTCCTGGGGCGGAACCTCGTACTCCACCTCGCGCGCGAGCAGGGCGACGAAGGCCTTCATGACCTCGATGGTGGCGCGCTCGCCGGGGCAGCGATGGGTGAGGTGGGCATCGCCCGCGCCCTGCGCGACGAAGTCCCAGGCATTGCCGTCCCAGGCGGCGAAGCGTGTGGGATCGAAACGCTCCGGCTCGTGCCAGCGGTGCGGGTCGCGGTTGGTGCCGTAGAGGTCGAACAGCACCCAGTCGCCGATGCCGAAGTCGTGGCCCCGCCACGAGAACGCCTCGCGCACGCGACCGCCGACCGCCGGGAAGAACGGATACAGGCGTCGGACCTCCTGCACGAAGCACTCCAGCAGAGGTTCGCTGCGGTCCTCCCGCAGGCGTCGGCGCCACTGCGGATGCGCGTGCAGCGCGTGCGCGGCGAACACCACGAAACGCGCGATCGCCACCGTCGGCCGCAGCAGGTTGACGAGCTCGACCGCCGCCACCGCGCTGTCGAGCGGCAGGCCGTCGCGGTCGCGGAAGGCGGCGACCGCCGCGAGCGCGCTGTCGGGCGGCGGCACGAGGCGCCCGGCGCGCACGCGCTCGACCAGGGCGCGCGCCCAGCGCTCGCTGCACCTGCGCAGCCACAGCGCGCGTGCGGTGCCGGCGCCGAAGGAGCCCGCCTGCTCGATCATCGCCGCCAGCTCCCGGGTCCGCCGCGCGCCTTCTCCGGGCGCAAGCGGGATTCCGGCCCAGCGGCAGGCCGCCTCGCACAGCACGCCGCGCAGGACGTCGTGCAGGACGACGCCGGAGCGCCACACCGGCAGGCGCTCGCGCCAGCGCCCGACCGCCAGCGCGGCGAGATGCCGCGCCGCATCCGGCGCCAGCAGGGTCATGAACAGGCGTTTGCGGTGCGTGTGCGCCGCGCCGTCCTGCGCCTGCACGCTGCCGAGGTCCTGCAGCAGGCGCACGGTCGTGGGCGGCAGCGCGCCGTGCCGGGTGAAGCGGCCGGGGCTGTAGAACATGGCGGCCGCGTCCGCGCCGCTCGCGCACACCACCGGCCGCAGCAGCAGGCGCGTGCGGAAGGCCGGCGCGCCGTGGCGCGCGCAGCGCGCGGGGATGAAGCGGTAGCCCTCGCGCAGGAAGGCGGCGGTGCTGTCGGCTGCGGCGGTGCGGGGCAGGGCGCTCATCGCCTCGGCCCCTTCGTCCGCGGTGGCAGGGCGGGCCGGCGGACGCGGTGGAACCGGAAGTTGGGCGGCGGACGCATCGCGACTCCTGCGGCAAGGGCGGGGCGGAATCGCGAGGATTCCGCACCGGCCCCGTCGCCGGAGTGAAAGCGGCGGCGCGTCAGCGTGCCCGGCGGGCCTGCTGATCGAGGTCGCGGGTCTTGTCCGGCGGCGTCTTCGGCCCGCCGGCGTCCTCGCTCTCGGGCGCCGCGGCGAGTTCGTTCTTCGGCCGCGCCTCCGGGTCGCCGACCTTGGTCATGGCGTCCTCGGCGTCGAACTCGCCGCGCAGGTAGGCCTTGCTGAAGTCGTCGGTCAGCAGCGCCTCGTAGCGCGCGGCGTCGTACTCGGCGACCAGGTCCGCCTGCCTGCGGTCGAGCAGGCCCTTGGCCACGGCGTCCTCCAGCTGCTCGCGCGTGTTGGCGCCCGCGAGCTGGCCCTTGGCCGAGGCCTTGAGGAACACCTCGTAGGCCGGCTCCGCGCGCAGGCACAGCTGGAAGGCATGTTCGAGCTGGGCGTGCGGGTCGGCCGCATCGCGCGCGCGGTAGGCCAGGTGCGAGATGCGTTCGCGGAAGTCGGTCTGCTCGAGCATGGCGTCGGCGATTGCCGCATTGTCGCGGTCGCTGACCGGGCGGTAGGGATTGCCGGTCGGGAACACGACCAGGCGCAGCAACGCCGCCGCCGGGCGCATCGGCAGGTTGCGGATCACGCCCTCGAAGGCCACGCCGATCTCGTTCAGGCAGTTGTCCATCGCCCAGCGCAGGTGCGGCAGGTCCTCCGGGCGCTCGCCGTTGGCGTGGAAGAAGCGCAGCGCGCAGGAGCCGATGTAGAGCTGGCTCAGCACGTCGCCCAGGCGCGCGGACAGGCGCTCGCGGCGCTTGAGGTCGCCGCCGAGGGTGCCCATGGCGATGTCGGCGGCGAAGGCCAGCGACGCCGACATGCGCTCGAGCTCGCGGAAGTAGCGCGCCGACGGCCCGTTGACCGGACTGGTGGCCAGCCCGCTGCCGAACAGGCCGAAGGTGAACGCGCGCACCGCGCGGTTGATGCTGCTGCCCAGGTGGGCGAACAGCAGCCGGTCGAAGCGGTCGAGGTCGCCGGCGTGCGCCGCCGCCATCTCGTCGAGCACGTAGCCGTGGCAGCGGATCGCGCCCTGGCCGAAGATCATCAGGCTGCGGCCGAGGATGTTGGCGCCCTCGACCGTGATCGCGATCGGCACCGCGCGGTAGGGGGTGGCGATCGGGTTGCGCGGGCCGTACTGCACGCCGCGGCCGCTGAGCACGTCCATGCCGTCGGTCAGCACCTTCCGCATCATCTCGGTCATGTGGTACTTGGCGATGGTCGTCACCACCGAGGGGATGCAGTGGTCGACGGCCGAGGCGGTCATCACGCGCATCGCCTCCAGCGTGTAGGCGTAGCCCGCGATGCGGCCGGTCGCCTCCTGCACGCCCTCGAAGCGCCCGACCGGGACGCGGAACTGGCGGCGGATGCGCGCGTAGGCACCGACGCTGCGGTACATCGCCTGGCCCGCCGCGGCCGACATCGCCGGCAGCGAGATCCCGCGGCCTGCGGAGAGGCATTCCACCAGCATGCGCCAGCCGTGGCCGGCCATCGGCATGCCGCCGATGATCCAGTCCAGCGGGATGAACACGTCCTCGCCCTTGATCGGCCCGTTCATGAAGGCCGAGCCGGGATAGTGCCGGCGCCCGATCTGGATGCCGGGATGGCTGGCCGGAACCAGTGCGCAGGTGATGCCGTAGTCCTTCCTGCCGCCCTCGATGAGGCCGTCGGGATCGCTCAGCTTGAACGCCAGGCCGATCACCGTCGCCACCGGAGCCAGGGTGATCCAGCGCTTGGAGAAGTTGAGGCGCAGGCCGAGCACGCGCTCGCCCTCGTGCTCGCCCCAGCACACCACGCCGGTATCGGGCATGGCGGTGGCGTCGGAACCCACCTCGGGCCCGGTCAGGCCGAAGCAGGGGATCTCGCTGCCGTCGGCCAGGCCCGGCAGCCAGCGCTTCTTCTGCGCGTCGGTGCCGTACTTCAGCAGCAGCTCCCCGGGGCCGAGCGAGTTGGGGACCATCACCGTCACCGCCAGCGCGTTCGAGCGGCTGGCCAGCTTGGTCACGACCGAGGACTGCGCCAGCGCGGAGAACCCGAGGCCGCCGTACTCGGTGCTGATCAGCATGGCGAAGAAGCGCTTCTCGCGCAGGTAGTCCCACACCGGCTGCGGCAGGTCCTTGTCCTCGAACTCCACCTTCCAGTCGTCGACCATCGCGCAGACGGTCTCGACCTCGTTGTCCAGGAACGACCGCTCCGCCGGGGTCAGCGCCGTGTACTGGAAGTCCATCAGCTTCTTCCAGTCCGGGCGGCCGCGGAACATCTCCGCCTCCCACCACGGCTCGCCGGCCTCGATCGCCTCGCGCTCGGTGGCGCTCATCTCCGGCAGCACCTTGCGGAACCAGCCCATGGCGGCGCGGGTGATGGCCGCACGGCGCAGCGGCACGATGGTCAGCAGCAGGAGGACGGCCAGTGGAATGGCCAGCAGCGTGGCCGACACCGGGCCGAGCAGGCCGGTGACCAGCAGGAGCAGCCAGCCCGCGGCATAGGCGCCGAGCCAGACGACGAGGGGTGCGCCGACGAAGGCCAGGACCCAGGCGAGGGCGATGGCGATCACGAGCACGGTGAGGGCGAGCAGCATGGGATCTCCCGGAAGATTGCGGGGCGGCGCGAGGCGAGGCCGCCCGGTCCGACATCATCCCATACGCATGCGTACAGGAGGCGTCGAGCGGGTCACGCGCTCAGACGCCGCCCGGGGCGTGCGCGCCGCGGACGTGCTCGCCGACCCAGAGCAGGGCGGCGTCGCGCTCGGCCGGGTCGAAGGCGCGCATCTCGACCCGCGGCAGCACCGGGTTCCACATCTTCACCAGGGTCCGCAGCCAGTCCTTCTGCGTGACCACCGCGGCGCGCGGGAAGCGCTTGAGCTCCCCGAGCTTGCCGAAGGTGTAGCGCAGGTCCTTGGCGATGGCGTGCGCGGTGATGTCCTCGAAAGCCTCGAGGTCGCAGTACAGGCCGATGCAGTCGTGGCTCGCCAGCTTCTCCTCGATCGTGGCGATGATGCGGTCGTAGTCGTTGCTGGTGGCGACGCCGGAGAGCTTCATCGCGACGACGTGGTCGGGGGCAGGCAGGATCTCGAGCATGGGCGGCTCCTTGGCTTGGATCGCGTTCCATGCTCGCCGCGGGGCGGTGGCGGCCACGTCATCGTGCCGTGACCTCCGACGGTTCCGCGGCGCGCACGGTGCAGGCAAGCTGTGCGGCCAGCCCGCGTCGCGGGCGCGGAGGACGACGATGAAACGCTCCCGGACCGCCATCCTGATCGCCATGGGCACCGCGCCGGTGCTGCTCACCGCCTGCGGGCCGGGCGAGCAGACCCGCGAGGGCCTCTACACCTCGCTCGACGCCTGCACCGCCGACGGCAACGAACTCAACGCCTGCCGCACCGCGCTGGCGCAGGCGCAGGCCGCCGGGGACGAGGCCAGCCCGCAGTACGCGGCACGCGCCGAGTGCGAGCAGAACCACGGCGAGGGCCAGTGCGAGGAGCGGCGTACGGCCACCGGCCATTCCTTCTTCGGCCCCTTCGTCACCGGCTTCTTCCTGTCGCAGCTGATGCGCGGCGGACAGCCGGTCGGGTTGGCGCAGGGCGCGCCGGCCTTCCGCGACGCCTCCGGCGGCTTCACCCGCCCGGTCGCGCCGGGCGGCGGCGTCTACCGCGCCGGCAGCGGCCGGCCGGCCGGCTTCGCGCCGGTGACGGCGACGCCGAACCAGGCCGTCACCACCGCGCGCGGCGGCTTCGGCCGCAGCGCCGGCGGCCGTGCCTACGGCGGCTAAAGCCGGTGCGGCGGATCGCGATCCCCGAGCGCCCCGACTGGCGCGGCACGGCCGAACGCCACGGCTTCGTCTTCCACACCGTGTGCGGCGAGCCGTACTGGGACGAGACCGCGTTCTACGCCTTCACCCTGGAGCAGGTGGAGCGCGACATCGAGGACCCGAGCGCCGAACTGCACGCGATGGCGCTCGACCTGGTCGACGGCATCGTCCGCAGCGAAGCGAGCCTGCGCCGGCTCGCCATTCCCGAGCGGTACTGGGACTGGATCGCGCGCAGCTGGCAGGCGCGCCAGCCGCATCTCTACGGGCGCATGGACCTCGCCTACGACGGCCGCGGCCCGGCCAGGCTCTACGAGCTCAACTACGACACCCCGACCTCGCTGTTCGAGGCCGCCTTCTTCCAGTGGGAATGGCTGGAGGACGGGCGCCGGCGCAGCCTGCTGCCGATGGGCGCCGACCAGTACAACGGGATCCAGGAGGCGCTGGTGGAGGCCTTCGCCAGCATCGCGCCCGGCCTGCCGCGGCCGTTCTACCTGGCTTCGGTGCGGGACTCGGTCGAGGACCGCGGCACGGTCGAGTACCTGCGCGACTGCGCGCTGCAGGCGGGGCTGGATGCGGCGCTGATCGCGATGGAGGACATCGGCCTCGGCGAGAACGGCGGCTTCACCGACCTCGGCGACACCGTGATCGGCACCCTATTCAAGCTGTACCCGCTCGAGGATCTGTTCGCCGACGACTTCGGCCGCCACCTTCCCGACTCGGGCGTGCAGCTCATCGAGCCGCCGTGGAAGGCGGTGCTGAGCAACAAGGGTGTCCTGCCGCTGCTGTGGGAGGCGCACCGCGGCCATCCGAACCTGCTGGAGGCGCACTTCGACGACGGCCGCGACGCGCTGCCGCCGGGCTGGGTGCGCAAGCCGCTGTTCTCGCGCGAGGGCGCCAACGTCAGCATCCGCCGCGCCGACGGCAGCGAGACCCGCAGCGACGGCCCCTACGCCGGTCCCTGCATCCGCCAGGCCTATGCCCCGCTGCCGCGCTTCGACGGCGGCCACGCGGTGGTCGGCAGCTGGGTCGTCGGCGATCGCGCCTGCGGCATGGGGATCCGCGAGGACACCTCCGAGATCACCCACGACACCGCCCGCTTCGTCCCCCACGCCATCGTCGATGCGGGCTGGGAGCCGGGACGCAGCGAGCCACCCCCGCCGCCGCGCAGGGGCGGGCGGGACGATGTGCTGGTGGCTTGAAGGGGGTGAAGCGGGAACAGGGAAGGGTGAAGCGGGAACCGGGAACTGGAGGTCGACGTGGTTGGCGGGCGCGCGCTTCGTCCGGTGCGGCGGGAAGGATGAGCAGGAACGGGAAACGGGGGAACGGGGAACGGGAAAGTAATGCGGCGCCGCTTCTTCCCAGGTGCCGTTCCGGCGGAGAGAGGACCGGCAGCACCTGAAAGGCTCCAGTTCCCTATTCCCGCTTCACCCTTCCCCGTTCCCGGCCTCAATCCTCCAGCTCCGGGTAATGCCGGAATATCCCGCTCTCGTCGTAGGGCAGGCGGCGCTCGGAGTCCAGGTAGGCCTTGATGTTCGGTCGCGCCGCCACCGCCTCGGCCAGGGCCAGGACGTGAGGGATCTTCGGCGCCAGGGCCTGCATGGTCTTCGGGAAGGCATAACGCAGGCCGTCGACCACCTGGAACAGCGACAGGTCGGCGTAGGACAGCCGGGCGCCCACCAGGTGCTGCGGGCCGTGCGGGTTCTTCGCCAGCACGCGCTCGAAGTAGCCGAGGAACTTGGGGATGCGCTCCTCGCGGAACTCCTTCGCCCGGCGCCTGGCCTCGGCTTTCTGGTCCTCGTAGTAGGCGCCGATGCCGACCGGGTGGTGCACATCGTGCGATTCGGCCACCAGGTCGGCGATGGTGAGCTGCAGCTGGTGGGTCCACAGCGCGTCGGCCTCGTCCTTGGCCACCAGCCCCAGGCGCGGGCCGAGGAACTGCAGGATGGCCGCGACCTGGCCGACCGTCACCGTCCCAGCGCGCAGGTAGGGCGGGGCGAAGGAGGGGCGGTCGTCGTCCTCGAGCCCCTTCTCGACGGCGTCGACGCCACCGGCGTCCCCGTCGTTGCCGATGTCGACCCAGTCGGCCCCGGCCTCGGCCAGGGCGAGGCGGACGAATTCGCCGCGACCGGGCAGGCCGGGCCAGTAGTAGAGCTCGTAGCGCATGGGAGTCCTCGTCGGTGGCGGGCGGCGCAGTGTCCGCAACGGGACGTCGGACGCGGATGAAGCGATGTAAAGCACGCTTGACATGGGCGGCGCAGCGCCCGAGCATGTCAAGCACCCTTTACATGGAGTCGCGCATGATCCTCCGGACCATCCTGTGCCTTTTCCTCGCGATGGCTTTGGGCCCGGCCCTGGCCGCGGGCCAGGTGCCGCCGCGCGCGACGCTGTGCGCCTCGCCGGCGGCCGGTCTGCCCGAAGCTGCGGAACGCTTCGAGGTCGGGCGCCTCGCCGTGCAGCGCTTCGGCGCGCATGGCCGGCCGCTGGTGCTGGTGCCCGGCCTCGCCAGCGGCGCCTGGGCCTGGGCCGGCGTGGCCGCGCCGCTCGCCGCGGAGCACCGGGTCTACGTGGTCACGCTGCCCGGCTTCGACGCGCGTGCGGGCGTCGAGGGCGAGCCTTTCCATGGCGCCGCGCAGGCCCTGCAGGCGCTGCTCGCGCGTCTTCCGCAGGATGGCGGCGGCCCGGTGCTGGTCGGGCACAGCCTCGGCGGCGCGCTGGCGCTGCAGGTCGCGGCGATGCACCCGGAGGACGTGGCCGGGGTGGTGGCGATCGACGGCCTGCCGGTGTTCCCGGGCATGGAGCGGCTGGATGCGCCCACGCGCATCGCCGCCGCCGAGCGGCTGCACGCGCAGATGGCGGCCGCCGGCGAGGAGAGCTTCCTGGTCCAGCAGCAGGCCTACATGCGCGGCATCGGTTTCGTCGATACCGGTCTCGCCGACCGCTGCGCCGTGCTCGCCGCGCGCAGCGACGCCACCGCGGTGGCCGATGCCGCGCGCGCGCTGATGCGGCTCGACCTGCGCCCGGCGATGGCGCGGGCGGACGTGCCGGTGCTGGAGATCGTCCCTTACCTGGCAGGTGACCATGCCGCTCCGCCACGCGTGCTGTCCGCGCAGCAGAAGGCCGACTACTACCGCGGCCTGCTCGGGCCGCTGCTGCAGGCCGGGGTGGTGGTGGTCGAGGACGCGCGCCATTTCGTCCAGCTCGAACGGCCGCAGGCGGTGCTGGATGCGATCGACGGCTTCGTCGCGCGCCTCGATGCTGACGGGGCGCGCTGAGATGGGCGCGCGCGAGACGAGGAATTCCCGGCGCTACATGCGCGAGTTCTGGCCGCCGATGCTGGCCTACTGCCTGATCGTCCTGTTCGCCTTCCCCTGGGCCGGCGAGCCGGCATTGCCGCTGGCCGCGCGCCTGGCGCTGGCGCTGCTGCCGGTGGTGCCGATGATCCTGGTGCTGCGCGCCTGCGCGCGCATGATCCTGCGCAGCGACGAACTCGAGCAACGGCTCGCGCTGCAGGCGCTGGCGGCGGCGACGGTGCTGGTCGGCAGCGTGAGCTTCGCGATCGGCTTCGTCGATTCCGCGCGCATTCTGGAGGTTCCCGGCTCCAGCCTGCTGCTGGTGCTGCCGGCGACGATCGGCACCTGGGGCCTGAGCCGCTGGTGGCTGGGGCGGCGCCTGCGCACATGAAGAACCGGGTTCGCGAGCTGCGCGCGGCGCGGGGCTGGTCGCAGGCGGAACTGGCCGAGCGCTTGGACGTCTCGCGCCAGACCGTCATCGCCATCGAGACCGGCCGCTACGATCCGAGCCTGCCGCTCGCCTTCGCGATCGCGCGGCTGTTCGGCGAGGCCATCGAGGCGATCTTCGCGCCCGAGGAGTGACCGCGCCTTCGTCCGCGGCAACGGCGCGAAAGCCGTTGCCCTCGCGCCGGCAAGGGGGCGTCCTGTAGATACCGTCTTGCCTCCTACCTGGCAACGGCTCTTGCAGGATCGAATGGCTGACCTGACTTGAGCACGCCGTAGACGATGCGCAGCAGCCTGCGCATGGCGGCGCAGATGATCTGCTTGGCGC
>NZ_JAGQFT020000013.1 GCF_018122625.2 Coralloluteibacterium stylophorae
TCTACGATGCAAGCTCGATGGCTTCAGGAGCGGCTCGGGCGTCCCACCCTCCCCCGATGATCGGTCGGGGACAGTGCCCCTTCATCGGGGCGCTGTCGAGATACAAGGAGCGGCTTCAGCCGCGACCCATGGTGCGATGGCCTGTGTGTCTGTGGGAGGCGCTTCCTGTGGGAGGGGCTTCAGCCCCGACGCGCTCACTGACGGAAGCACCGCTCGTCGCGGCTCAAGCCGCCCGGTAGGAGCGGCTTCAGCCGCGACCCATGGTGCGATGGCCTGTGTGTCTGTGGGAGGCGTTTCCCGCGGGAGGGGCTTCAGCCCCGACATGCTCCCTGATGAAACCACCGTCCGTCGCGGCTGAAGCCGCGCCTACAGACGGCCCCGCATCAGCGTGCGCTGCATTGCGCTCACGCGGCTGTCGTCGGCGGCGCCGACCAGGGCGAAGCTGGTGTCGCCGTGCGACCAGTACCGCGCCAGCAGCGGGCCGTCGCGCCGCGCGCCGGGTTCCGGGAAGTGGTCGCCCGGCCGCAGGTAGACGCCGACCCGGCCGCCGGCGCCGTCCTCGTAGATCAGCATCGCCGCGGCGCCCTCGGCGGTGGAGAGCAGGCGTGCGCTGCGCAGCGCGAAGCCCTGCGCCGACAGGTCGGGCAGGCGACCCTCGGCACCGAAGTGGAGGCGCAGCCAGTCGCGCAGGGGCGCCGCTTCGGAAGGCCCCAGGCTGCCCGGTGGCGCGTCCTCGGTGGCGAAGAGGCGATAGGCGCTCACCGCGTCGGCCATCGGCAGACGCCGCGCCAGCAGCGCCTGTTCCCGTGCCTGCCAGCCGCCGGCGCCACCCAGACCGAGCGCGAGCAGCATCCCTGCGGCCACCGCCCAGCGCCTGCGGCGGCGGGCGTGCAGGCGCCGCCGCACGTGCGCGGGATCCAGGCGTGGGTCGACCGGCTGCACCGCGGGCGCGGCGAGCGCGGTGCGCAGGCGTTCGGCATCCTGCTTCCAGGCCGCGACCCGCGCTGCGTCCTGCGGGTGCGCGGCGAGCCAGGCGTCGACGCGCGCCCGCGCCCGCGCGTCGAGCTGGCTGTCGACCCAGGCGTGGAGTTCGTCTTCGGTGGGAGCGATGGGCGTCATTTCAGGATCCGGAGTGCGGGGCGCGGCTGCTCGCCCTCGGTGAGTGCGCGCAGGGCCTGGCGGGCGCGGGCCAGGCGCGACATCACCGTGCCGAGCGGCACGTCGAGCGCCTGCGCGACCTCGCGGTAGCTGAAGCCCTCGACCGTCACCATCAGCAGCAGCGCGCGCTGCGCGGCGGGCAGCGCGTCGAAGGCGGCGAGCGCGGCACGGTCGCCGGCGACCGTCTCCGCCGAGGGCGCGCCGTCGTCCTGCGTCGCGAACAGCCGGACCAGGCGCGACCAGCGCGCGGCACGCCGGTGCTCGTCCACGAACTGCCGGTACAGGATCGAGAACAGCCACGGCTGCAGCGCGCCGGCGTCGCGGCGCGTGCGGCCGTGGGTGAGCGCGCGCTCGAGCGTGTGCTGCACGAGGTCGTCGGCGGCGGCCGGCTCGTGCACCAGCGAGCGCGCGAAGCGGCGCAGGCGCGGGATCAGCGCGCGCAGGGTGTCGTCGTCGAGCTCATCCATGGACGGCGTGCTGTGGCGGAGGCGGGCTCATGGCGGTGGGACGTGCCGCGGGACGGATTATTCCCGTGCGGGCGCGGGGGAATAAACCGCCGGCGGCGACGTCCCACCTGCACACCGTCCGTACCGCGAGGAGTTCCCCCCATGTCGTCACCGTCCCCCGAGCCCGGCCATCCGCGCCGGCGCAGTCCGCTGCCGGCGCTGGGCCTCATCGGTGCCGTGGTCCTGATCGTTGCGCTGGCCTTCGGCTGGGTCGGCGGCTGGCTCGACCGCGACCGCCTCACCGCGCAGCGCATGGTCGACACCATCGAAGGCGGGAATCCGCATCCGGGATTCCGCCGCGCGCACAGCAAGGGCATCTGCGTGAGCGGGTACTTCGAGCCCACCGCCGCCGGGCCGCGGCTGTCGAAGGCGCGCGTGTTCGCGCAGCCGCGGGTGCCGGTGCTCGGACGGATGTCGATCGGCGGCGGCGACCCGCATGGCGCCGACGCCACCGCCCGCGTGCGCAGCATGGCGCTGCGCCTGCGCACCGACGACGGCCAGGAGTGGCGCACGGCGATGAACAGCTTCCCGTTCTTCCCCGTGGCCACGCCCGAGGCCTTCCAGGCGCAGACCCTGGCCTCGCGCCCCGATCCCGCCACCGGCAGGCCGGACCCGGCGGCGATGGAGGCCTTCCTCGCACAGCATCCGGAGGCGCGCAGGTTCCTGGAGTGGGCGAAGACGGCGCCGTGGCCGACCAGCTTCGCCAACACCCGTTTCAACGGCGTCAACGCCTTCCGCTTCGTCGACGCCGCGGAAGGCAGCCGGTTCGTGCGCTGGTCGATGCGGCCGCAGGCGCCGCTCGAGACCCTGCCGGCGGAGGCGCGCGAGCGCGCCGACGCGGACTACCTGCAGGAGGACCTCGTCGCCCGCCTCGCCGCCGCGCCGCTGCGCTGGGACATGGTGGCGACGGTCGCCGCCGCGGACGACCCGGTCACCGATCCGTCGCAGCCCTGGCCCGAGGACCGCGAGCAGGTCGTCCTCGGCACCCTGGTGCTGGAGGACGCGCAACCGCAGGCCACCGGTCCCTGCCGCGACCTCAACTACGATCCGCTGGTGCTGCCCGAGGGCATCGAGGGCTCGGGCGATCCGGTCCTCGCCGCGCGCTCGGCGACCTACTCGGTCTCCTTCAACCGCCGCCAGCGCGAGATCGCGGCGGGCGACGCGGCCGCGGCCACCGGCACGGAGGGTGCACGATGAACCGTCATGGCCACTTCGACGCGTTCGCCCGCGGCCTGCACTGGCTGATGGCGGTGATGATCCTGGCGATGCTCTTCATCGGCGTCGGCATGGTGGCTTCGGTCCACCTGCGGCCGGCCCTGATCGACCTGCACCGGCCGCTCGGCATCGCCATCCTCGTGCTGGCGGTCCTGCGCCTCGGCAACCGCCTGCGCAGTCCGCCGCCGCCGCTGCCTGGCGACCTGCCCCGGCCGCAGCGCATCGCCGCCAAGGCCTCGCACTGGGTGCTGTACACGCTGATGTTCGCGATGCCGCTGCTCGGCTGGGCCATGCTCTCCGCCGGCGGCTATCCGATCCCCATGTTCGGCGGCCTGCATCTGCCGCCGATCGCGCCGCACGATCCGGACATCTACGCCGTGCTGCGCGCCGCACACGGATGGCTCGCCTACGCGCTGTTCGCGGTGGTGCTGCTGCACGTGGCCGCGGCGCTGTTCCACGGCCTGGTGCGGCGCGACGGCGTGCTGTCGAGCATGGCCCGCGGCCGCGCCTGATCCGGCGGGCGGCACGGCCGCCCGCCACCGGCGCCGGACGGAGCCCGCGATGCGCGACAATGGCCGGCCGTTGCCGTCGCCGTCGCCGCCATGAAGTACTTCGTCTCCTGCGCCAAGGGCCTGGAATACCTGCTCGTCGACGAGCTGCAGGCCCTCGGCGCGACGCGCGCCACCGCCACGGTGGCCGGCGCCAACGTCGAGGGCGAGGCGGAGTCGGCCTATCGCGCGGTGCTGTGGTCGCGCCTGGCCAGCCGCGTGCTGTGGCCGCTGGCCGAGTTCGACTGCCCGGACGAGGATGCGCTGTATGCCGGCGCGGCGGCGATCGACTGGCCGCTGCACCTGGACGCCGACGGCACGCTCGCGGTCGACGCGCACGTCTCCGGCTCGGCGATCACCCACGCACGCTTCGCCGCGCAGCGGGTCAAGGACGCGGTGGTCGACGGCCTGCGCGCCGAGACCGGGCGCCGGCCCTCGGTCGACACCGAGGCGCCGGACCTGCGCCTCAACCTGGTGGTGCGCAAGGGCAGGGCGATCCTCTCCGTCGATCTCGGTGGCGGCCCGCTGCACCGCCGCGGCTGGCGCGTCGCGCAGGGCGAGGCGCCGCTCAAGGAGAACCTCGCCGCGGCGCTGCTGCTGCGCGGCGACTGGCCGCGCGTGCACGCCGCGGGCGGCGCGCTGCTGGATCCGATGTGCGGCTCCGGCACCCTGGTGATCGAGGCCGCGGCCATGGCCGCCGACCTCGCGCCGGGCCTGCTGCGCCACGGCGACGAGGAGCCGACCCGCTGGCAGGGCTTCCAGCGTGCGCTGTGGACGCGGCTGCGCGAGGACGCGCTGGCGCGGGCTGCGGCCGGGCGTGCGGCGGTCACCACACCGATCGCCGGCAGCGACCGCGATCCGGAGGCCGTCGACGCCGCGCGCCGCAATGCGCAGGCGGCGGGGCTCGCGGAGCTGGTGCGGTTCGAGGTGCGCGACGTCGCCGAGCTGCCGGCGCAGGACGCGCCGCGCGGCGTCGTGGTCTGCAATCCGCCCTACGACGCCCGCCTCGCCGCCGACCCCGCGCTGTACCGCACGCTCGGCCAGGCGCTGGCCCGCGCTGTGCCGGCGTGGCGTGCCTCCATCCTCTGCGGCGACGGCGAGCTCGCCTTCGCCACCGGCCTGCGCGCGAAGAAGCGCTACACCGTGTTCAACGGCGCGCTGGAATGCACCCTCATCGTCTGCGACCCGGTGCGTCCGCCCGAGCGCGAGGCGCGCGCGCCGGCGCCGCTGGGCGAGGGTGCGCAGATGGTGGCCAACCGCCTGCGCAAGTCGCTGCGCGCCGGCAAGGCCTGGCGCGTGCGCGAGGGCGTCACCTGCTGGCGCGCCTACGACGCCGACCTGCCCGAGTACGCCGCCGCCGTCGACATCTACACCGAGGACGGCGGCGAGGCCCGTGTGTTCGCCCACGTGCAGGAATACGCCGCGCCCGCCGAGATCCCCGAGGAGACCACGCGCCGCCGGCTCGGCGAGCTGGTCGCCGCGGTGCGCGAGGTGTTCGCGATCCCGCACGGGCAGGTGGCGATCAAGACCCGCCAGCGCGGCAGGGGTGGCGCCAAGTACGGACGCATGGACCAGCGCGGCGAGACGCTCGTGGTGCGCGAGGGCGCGGTGCGGTTGAAGGTCAACCCCTTCGACTATCTCGACACCGGCCTGTTCCTCGACCACCGCCCGCTGCGCCTGCGGATCGGCGTCGAAGCGGCGGGCAGGCGCGTGCTCAACCTGTTCGCCTACACCGGCACGGCGACGGTGCACGCCGCGGTGGGCGGGGCGAAGACCACGACCACGGTCGACCTCTCCGGTACGTACCTCGGCTGGGCGGCGGAGAACCTGGCCCTCAACGGCGTCGGCGGCCCGATGCACCAGCTGGTGCAGGCCGACGCGCAGGCCTGGCTCGAGGCCGACCGCGGCCGCTACGACCTGGTCTTCATCGACCCGCCGACCTTCTCCAACTCGGCCAGGGCCGCCGATTTCGACGTGCAGGCCGCGCACGTGCCGCTGCTGAAGGCCGCGCTGGCGCGCCTGTCGCCGGACGGGGTGATCCTGTTCTCCAACAACTTCCGCCGCTTCCGCTTCGACCAGGCGGCGTTCGCCGGGCTGGCGGAGGTACGCGAGATCAGCGCCGACACCATCCCGCCCGACTTCGCCCGCAACCCGCGCATCCACCGCGCCTGGGAGCTGCGGCGGTTGGTTTGAGATGGGGTGGTGGAGCGGGACCCGGGAACCGGGAACTGGGAACGCCGCGGTCGGGCGTCGCGCCCCTGTAGGAGCGGCTTCAGCCGCGACGGTGGGGCCACGTCGGGGCTGAAGCCTCTCCCACAGAGGAGCGCGGAAGCGCGACATCGAGGCTGGGGCGCTGCAGGGCGGAGCTGGAACCTGCCGCAGGGGTCGCGGCTGAAGCCGCTCCTGCGGAGGTCGGGGTGCCGGCGCACGAGGACGTCCGGTTCCGCTTCCCGCGTCATCCCGACCTGGTCCCGCTGCTCCCCGATGCCCCTGCCTTCGGTCCCGGTGACTCCCGGCCCATGCCGGCGGCGGTGTCGCGCGCGCACGCTGCGCGCCATCTCCCTCGGACCGCCGTCATGCGCCACCTCGCTCTCGCCTGCGCCGCCGCGCTCGCCCTTGCCGCTCCGGCCGCGGATGCGCACCAGGGCGTGCAGATCTCCTCGGAGGAGTGCGGCTTCAGCACGCCCTACGACGTGCGCATCGGGCCGTCCGGCCTGGCGCTGACCCGCGAGGACGGCGCGCCGTCGGAGGTGCTGATCCACGACGGCGTGCTGCGGATCGACGGCGCCGCGCTCGCCACCGGCGCGGCCGACGCCCTGCGCCTGCGGCGGATCGAGGCCGGCGCCCGCGCACTGATGCCCCAGGTCGCGGCAATCGCGCGCGAGGCGGTCGACATCGCCTTCGACGCCTTCGCCGCCGTCATCGAGGGCATGACCGGCAGCACCAGCCGGATCGAGCGCATCCAGGAATTCCGCGCCAGCGCGCTGGCCCGCGTCGACGCGAGCCTGGGCGACGGCGTGTGGGATCAGGATCTGTTCGACGAGGCCTTCGCCGCCGACATCGAGGCGGCCGCCGAGGAGTTCGCCGGCAGCATGGTTCGCAGCGCCCTGTGGACGGTGCTGCTGCCCGGTGGCGAGGGGCGCCTGGAGCGGCGGCTGGCGGCGATGGAGGCGGACCTGGACACGAGGATGGAGGCTCGCGCGGACGAGCTTGAGACGCGGGCGGACGCGCTGTGCGAGGAGGTCGCCGCCCTGCACGCCCTGCAGGAGTCGCTCGAGATCCGCCTCGACGGCGGCGCACCGCTGCGCCTGATCGAGATGACCGCCGCGCCGGCGGTCGCCGCCGCCGGACAGGACGAGGGTCGGTAGGGTTGGATGATGCGGTGGTGGTGAGGCGGGAATCGGGAATCGGGACCTGGGGGCGCCACCGCTCCAGCATCGCCACCCCCGTAGGAGCGGCTTCAGCCGCGACGGGTCGGGATGAAACGATGGTGGTGAGGCGGAAATAGGAAATGGGGACCCGGAGGCGCTGCGGATCCAGCATCGCCGCCCGACCCGGCCCTGTCGTCGCAGCAGGACCGGTCGCGGCTGAAGCCGCTCCTACAGGGCGAAGCGCGTCGGCGGACGTGGACCTTTCAGGTCCCGGGTCCCGCTTCCCCGCCAGCCTCAGCGCGCGCCCTCCTGGTAGAGCGACAGCACGTGCCCGTCGGGGTCGGCGAAGTCGGCGCTCCAGCCGCCGGGCGCTTCGCTGACCGGGGTGACGATGCTCACGCCCCTGGCCGCCAGCGCCTCGACGGTGCGGTCGATGCCGCCGTCGACGCTGAAGACCACGACCGGCGAGCTTCCCGGACGTGCGTCGCCCTGGAAGAAGATCAGCAGCATGTCGCCCGGCAGCGTCGCCATCAGGAAGTCGCCGCCGGTGTGCGCCTCGCCGGGCTGGCGCGCTATGTCGAGACCGAGGCTGTCGCGGTAGAAGCGTTCGGTGCGCGCGAGGTCGGCGACGGTGAAGACCAGGGCGCCCACGCGGGATGCGGCAATCATGGATGGATCTCCTTGGGGTGGCCGGCCGGAGTGGCCGGTGCCTGTGTGTTGCCGCGGCGGGACGGAACGTGAGCGCCGATCAGCAGCGGATGCCCGTCGGGGTCGTGCGTGGCCATGTGCGCATCCGGCAGCCTGGCCAGCAGGGTGCGCAGGACGCGCCGCAGTGGCCCGGACGCCGGTATCTGCGCCGGCGGCATGGCATCCGGATCGGCGCGCGCCGCCGCGCCGGCACGCGCCACCGCGCGGTGCAGGGCGTGGATGCGCTGGCGCAGCGCGGCGTCGTTGAGCGCCAGCAGGTGCGCGATCTCGCGGCGGTCGAGCCCGGCCAGGACCAGCACGGCGAGCTGGCGCAGGGCGCGCGGCAGCGAAGCGAGGAAGGGCTTCGCGAACCGCGGTTCCGGTTCCGCCTCGATGCTCGCGGCGGCGTCCTGCCATGCCTGCTCGCGGACGCGCCGGCGCGTCGCGCCGCGTACCGCGAAGGCCGCCTGCCGGCGCAGCACGCCGTGCAGCCAGGGCAGGTCGAACCTGTCGGCCTGCACCGCGGCGAGCAGCACCTCCTGGACCAGGTCGTCGGCGTCCTCGCGCGTGGCGGCGTGGCGGCGCGCCGCGTGTCGCAGGCGGCGGAGGTCGTCGGGAGCGAGGGCGGGCGCGCGCATCCGCGCGACTGTACCCCCCGACGTCAGGCGGTGGACATGCGCCGGCGGTCGCGGCGCGAGGCGATGCGGTCGGCCAGGCGCGTGGGCTCGGGCAGGCGATAGCCGCGCAGGGCGGCGCGGACGTGGCGCAGCGCGCCCTGCGGCGAGACGCGATGGCCCGGCGAGACGATCAGCGGCCGGCAGCGCGCCTTGCTCCGCAGCAGCCAGCCGATCCAGTCGGTGCCGTCGACGAGTTCGACCGCGTCGCCCGGCGTCTCGCCCAGCGGGACGTGGCGGCCGACCAGGATCTTCTTCGCCACGCCCAGCGTCGGCAGGCCGCTGGCGACGCCGAAGTGGGCGGCGATGCCGAGCCGCCGCGGATGGGCGATGCCGTGGCCGTCGACGAAGACCAGGTCCGGTGTCTCCGGCAACTGCCGCAGCGCCTCGAACAGCGCGGGCAGCTCGCGGAAGGAGAGCAGGCCGGGGATGTAGGGCATGGAGGTCGGGATCCGCGCCACCACCTCGGCGACCGGTTCGAGCGACGCGGCATCGAGCAGCACCGCCGCGGCGCGGGTGGTGCGGTTGTCGTCCTCGAAGCCGACGTCGAAGCCGGCGATGCGGCGCGGCGCCAGCGCCGACGGCGCGTCCTCCAGGATCACGCCGCGGGCGAGTTCGACCTGCAGCGCGCGCGCGCCGGCGATGCTGCCGTCCCAGTCCGGGATCGAGGGGTGCGGCCAGGTCTTCATGCCGGGGCCGCGGCGGCGCGGTGGAGGGTGCGCATCGCGCGAGGCTGGCAAGCGCGGCGCATCGGGTGCGTCAAGGCGCGGCGAGCAGGTCGAGCAGCTCGCCGGGGCGCTCGAGCCAGTGCGCGGGGCCGCTCGCGCGCAGCACGTCCGGCCGCGTATAGCCCCAGGCGACGCCCGCGAACGCCATGCCCGCCGCCGAGGCCGCCTCGACGTCGCGCAGTTCGTCGCCGACATACAGCGCGCGCGCCGCCGGCACGCCCGCGCGTTCCAGCAGGCGCCGCAGCTTGACGTGCTTGCCGAGCAGTGACGCCCCGCATTCCAGGTACGCCATCCGCGCCGCGAGCTCCTCGCCCAGCACAGCGCGCACGTTGCCGGCATCGTTGGAGGTGGCGATGGCCAGGCGCAGGCCGACGCCATGCAGGCCGCGCAGCATCGCGTCGATGCCCTCGAACGGGCGCACCTCGCCGATCCGCGCCGCCATCAGCCGGCGCGCGTCCATGGCGATGCGCGGGGTCTTCCACATCGGCACGCGCTGGCGGCGGAGCAGGGCACGCGCGTCGAGGCCGCGCAGGAGCTCCACCTCGGCACGGTCGACGCGGGCGAAGCCGTGGGTATCGGCGAGGACGTCGAGGAGATCGAGGAAGACCGGGAACGAGTCGGCGAGCGTGCCGTCGAAATCGAAGGCGATCAGGTCGTAGCGATGCGGCATCGTGCGGAGCGCGGGGCGGGGCAGCGCATGATGCCCGGGACGCTCAGCGCGCGCAGGTCATGACCCGGTTGCGCCCGCCGTGCTTGGCCATGTACAGCGCGCGGTCGGCGCGTGCCATCAGCGCCGCCGCGTCCTCGCCCGGCTCGTGCACCGCATAGCCGATGCTCGCGGTGACCCGCACCGGCCCCTGCATGTACTGGATGCTCTCGCGCAGGTGGTCGCACTGGCGCCGCATCGAGTCCGGCGAGCAGTCGGGATGGAAGTAGACGAACTCCTCGCCGCCGTAGCGCGCGAACACGCCGCGGCTGCCGGCGGTCGAGCGCAGCAGCTCGGCCAGCGCGACCAGGACCTCGTCGCCGATGGCATGCCCGTGGCGGTCGTTGATGGTCTTGAAGTGATCGATGTCGAGCACCGCCACGGCCAGGGTGGCGTCGCCCTCGCGGCGCATCGCCAGGGCATTGAACAGCGCCTGGTCGAAGGCGCGGCGGTTGGGCAGGCGGGTCAGCGGATCGGTCTGGCTGAGTTCGGAGAGGGTGGCGTTCTGCGATTCCAGCTCGGCCTGGTAGCGGCGGAGCTCGGTTTCGTACCAGGCCTGCTCGCGGAGCTGGAGGCCGAGTTCGCGTGCGGTGCGCCGCAGTCGCAGCAGGATGCCGACCTGCCGTGCCAGCGCGGCGAGCGCATCGGTCTGGAAGGCCGACAGCAACTTCGGTTCGGTGTCGAACACGCACAGGGTGCCGAGCGCCTGGCCCTCGTCCACGCTCACCGGCGCGCCCGCGTAGAAGCGCACGTGCGGCGCGCCGGTGACCATCGGGTTGTCGCGGAAGCGCGGGTCCGTGTGCGTGTCGGGCACGATGAGCAGCTCGTCCGGGTGCAGGATCGCGTGGCCGCAGAACGACACCGACCGCGGCGTCTCCTGGCCCTCGACCCCGTGCCGCGCCTTGAACCACTGGCGGTCGGCGTCGATCAGGCTGACCGTGCCCATCGGCGTGCCGCAGATGCCGGTGGCGATCCTCACCAGGTCGTCGTAGGCGATCTCCGGCGCGGTGTCGAGGATCGCCAGCGCCTGCAGGGCCTCCAGGCGCGCTGCCTCGTCGCGCGGCATGCCGGGTGCGGGCACGCATGTCTCCTTGTTCCAGAAGGCCCGATCCTGCCACCGATCGGGACCGAGGAGCGTGCACTGCGCTCCACTGTGCGGTGCTGCACGGCCGTGGCTACCAGCTCACCTGCTCGTTGCGCGCCTGCGTGTCGTCGTAGACGAAGACGATGGCGTGGTTGCCGTTGTGGGCGCGGGTGACGTAGCGCACGTGGTAGCGCTTGTCCGGGCCGAAGCGCTCGCGGGCGACCTCCGCGGCCTGCTCATGGCGCGCGCCGCTTCGCGAGTGGTGCACGAATCCGGCGATCGCCACGACCAGCACGGCGCCGAGCACGAAGCCGCTGCGCGGCGGCGCGCTGCCGCGCCCCGCATCCCGACGCGCGGCAAGAACCCTTGGTCCGCGCAGGCAGCGGTACACCCAGACCAGCGCGGCCAGGTTCACCGCGCCGCGCAGCAGCGCGCCCCCGGTGCCGGCGAATTCCAGGCGCAGCTCCCACATCCACACGGCCAGGGGCTTGAGTACGGGCAGGAATACCAGGTAGGCCGCGACCGCGAAGGCGATGCCGAAGGCCGCGTACCAGGCCGCAGCACGCGCCGCACCGAGGTGGCCGCGCACCAGCAGCAGGCCGAGCACGGCGCCGACCGCGTTCACCAGCAGCGCGCCGGCGGCGGAGCCTTCCTCGGGCGCGAACGCCAGGCTGTAGAGCGTGTTGAGCGCGGCCAGCGCCAGCAGCACGGCGCCGGCGGCGGCCAGCGGGCGGCGCGCCGCGTGCCGAGCTCGTGTCGGCGGGGCGGGCGTCGGCGCGTCGGCCCGCCTCGGGTCGCGCGTCATTCGCAGCGCAGGCCGGCGGCGTCGGCGACCGGGCTCACGAAGCGGGCCTCGCCGCCGCACACCAGGTAGGCGAAGGGGGCGCGCGCCGCGTCCGCGTCCGTTTCGTGCAGGCGCCGGCCGGCCTCGTCGAGCAGGCGCACCGTGCCGGTGCCGTCGTCGGCGGCGACGAGGTCCACGCGCAGGCCGCTGTCGAGCAGGACGCCGGTGGATTCGCCGGCGGGCAGGGTCAAGCGGAAGCGGGTGGCCGCGCCGTCGTCGCGGATCACGCGGCCGTCGAAGTCGACGGGATCGGCTTCGGCGGCGCAGGCCGGCAGCGCAGCCAGCGCGGTAAGGACGACGATCGCAGGGACCTGGCGCGTCATGGCGCGACTCCGGGCAAGGACGGGACCGGTGATGCTAGCGTGCGCGGGCTCAGCCGGCGGCCAGCGTCGCCAGAAGCCCACGGGCGGTGCGGATGCGCGCGGTGGCGTCCGGCATCTCCTGGAGCAGGCGCAGCTTCGTGGGGCCTTCCAGCCTGTAGAACTTCGGCTGCTGCTGGACCAGCTTGATGATCGCCATCGGGTCGATGTTGGGCTTGTCGTCGAACAGCACGCGCCCGCCGGTCTCGCCCAGGTCGATCTTGCGGATGCCCATGGGCGTGGCGACGAGCTTCAGCTCGGCCACCGCGAACAGGGTCTTGGCGGCGTCCGGCAGCAGGCCGAAACGGTCGATCATCTCCACCTGCAGCTCGCGCAGCGCGTCCGCGTCGCGGGCCGAGGCGATGCGCTTGTACAAAGTCAGGCGCGCGTGCACGTCGGGCAGGTAGTCGTCGGGGATCAGGCTCGGCACGTGCAGTTCGACCTCGGCGCCGTGGTCGCTGGCGGTGTCGAAATCGGGAATCTTGCCGCGCTTGATCGAGCGCACCGCGCGCTCCAGCAGCTCGGTGTACAGGCTGAAGCCGACCTCGGCGATCTGCCCGGACTGGCCCTCGCCGAGCAGTTCGCCGGCGCCGCGGATCTCGAGGTCGTGGGTGGCCAGGGTGAAGCCCGCGCCCAGTTCCTCCAGCGAGGCGATCGCCTCCAGCCGCTTTTCGGCATCGGCGGTCATCGCCTTGCGGTCGGGCACCACGAGATAGGCGTAGGCGCGGTGGTGCGAGCGCCCGACGCGGCCGCGCAGCTGGTGCAGCTGGGCCAGGCCGAAGCGGTCGGCGCGGTTGATGACGATGGTGTTGGCGTTGGGGATGTCGATGCCGGACTCGATGATCGTCGTCGACACCAGCACGTTGAAGCGCTGGCGGTGGAAGTCGACCATCACCGACTCCAGCTCGCGTTCGGGCATCTGCCCGTGGGCGAAGCGGATACGCGCCTCCGGCACCAGTTCGGCCAGCTCGCGCGCCTTGCGCTCGATCGACTCGACCTCGTTGTGCAGGAAGTAGATCTGCCCGCCGCGCGCCAGCTCGCGCTGGAAGGCCTCCTTCATCAGCCCCGGGTCCCATGCGGTGATGAAGGTCTTGACCGCGAGCCGGTGCGCCGGCGGCGTGCCGATGATCGACAGTTCGCGCAGGCCGGACATCGCCATGTTGAGCGTGCGCGGGATCGGCGTGGCGGTGAGCGTGAGCAGGTGCACCTCGGCGCGCAGCGCCTTGAGCGCTTCCTTCTGGCGCACGCCGAAGCGCTGCTCCTCGTCGACGATGACCAGGCCGAGGTCCTTGAAGCGCACGTCCTTCTGCAGCAGGCGGTGGGTGCCGACGATGACGTCGATCTGGCCGTCGGCGAGCTTGTCGAGCTCGGCCTTGACCTCCTTGCTGGTCTTGAAGCGCGACAGCACCTCGACGCGGATCGGCCAGTCGGCGAAGCGGTCGCGGAAGTTGCGGAAGTGCTGCTCGGCCAGCAGCGTGGTCGGGACCAGCACCGCGACCTGCTTGCCCGCGCTCGCGGCGACGAAGGCCGCGCGCACCGCGACCTCGGTCTTGCCGAAGCCGACGTCGCCGCAGACCACCCGGTCCATCGGCACCGCGCTCTGCAGGTCGCGGATCACCGAGACGATGGCGGCCTGCTGGTCGGGCGTCTCCTCGAACGGGAAGCCGGCGGCGAACTGCTCGTACATGCCGCGGTCGAAGTCCAGCGCCAGGCCGGCGCGAGCCTGGCGCTTGGCCTGGATCTCCAGCAGCTCCGCGGCGACGTCGCGGACCTTCTCCGCAGCGCGCTTCTTCGCCTTCTCCCAGGCCTCGCCGCCGAGCGAATACAGCGGCGCGGTCTCCACCGAGGCGCCGGAATAGCGGCTCACCAGGTGCAGCTGCGCGACCGGCACGTAGAGCTTGTCGCCCTTGGCGTACTCGATCTCGAGGTATTCGGCCGGCGTGCCGCCGGCCTCCAGCGTCATCAGTCCGCGGTAGCGGCCGACGCCGTGGTCCTCGTGGACGATCGGCGCGCCCTCGGCGATCTCGGTGAGGTCGCGGATGATCGATTCCGGATCGCGGCCGGCGCGGCGGCTGCTGCGCCGCGGCGTGGTCGCGCGTTCCGGGAACAGCTGGCGCTCGGTGAGCACGGTGAGCGCCGGCTCGGTCAGCGCGAAGCCATCGTCGAGCGGGGCGCAGGTGATCGCGAAGGCCTCGCCGCCGGCGACGAACGCCGGCCAGTCGGCGATGGTCGCGGGGCGCAGGTCGGCGCTCTGCAGCTGCTCGGTCAGGGCCTCGCGGCGGCCGGGCGAGTCCGCGGCGATCAGCACGCGGCCCGGATAGGCGTCGAGGAAGCGCTTCAGCGGCGCGGCCGCGGCCTCGCCCTTGGCCGACAGCGGCAGGGCGGGCGCGGGCTGCAGGCCGAGCGCACGCGCTTCGGCCTTCTTCGCGTGCTCCGGCCCGCACACCTCGATGCGCGGCAGCGCGTTGAGGCGCTCGCGCAGGGTCTCGGGCGGAAGGAACAGTTCGCGCGGCGGCAGCACCGGGCGCTCGATGTCGTGCCGGCGCTGTTCGTAGCGGCCGTCGGTCTGCGTCCAGAAGGCATCGGCCGCGGCGCCGACGCCATCGGTCAGGACCACCAGCGGATCGCTGCCGAGGTAGTCGAACAGCGTCGAGGTCGCGTCCGCCCGGTTGTCGTCGAAGAACAGCGGCAGGTAGTACTCGATGCCCGCCGGCGCGGTGCCGGCCTTGAGGTCCTGCAGCAGCGGCGAACGGCGGATGTCGATGTCGAAGCGCTCGCGCAGGCGTTCACGCACGCGCTTGGTGCTGGCCTCGTCGAGCGGGAACTCGCGCGCCGGCAGCAGGCGCACCGCCTCCACGGTCTCCAGCGAGCGCTGGGTCTCCGGGTCGAAGCTGCGGATCGAGTCGATCTCGTCGTCGAGCAGTTCGATGCGGTAGGGCGCTTCGGTGCCCATCGGGTAGAGGTCGAGCAGCGCGCCGCGCACGGCGAAGTCGCCGGGATCGAGCACCTGCGGCACGTGGCGGTAGCCGGCGGATTCGAGCCGGCGCTTCTCGGCGTCGAGGTCGAGGACCTGCCCGCGCTCGACCTGCAGCGCAGAGCCGCTGATGAAGCGCACCGGCGCCAGCCGCTGCATCAGGGTCGCCACCGAGACCACCAGCAGGCCGGCGCGCACGCCCGCGAGCTGGTAGAGCGTGGCCACGCGCTGCGACACGATGTCCGGGTGCGGGCTGAACAGGTCGTAGGGCAGCGTCTCCCAGTCGGGGAACTGCAGCACCGGCAGCGAGGGATCGTCGCCGATGAAGGCGCGCAGGTCGTCCTCGAGCTGGTGCGCGGACTGGGTGTCGCGCGCCACCACCAGCAGCGGGCCGGCATGCGCGCGCGCGGCCTCGGCCAGCATCAGCGCCAGCGCGCTCGCCGACGGCGGCGCCTGCCAGTACGCGCGCTGCTGGCCGGGACGGGGAAGGGGCGGGGAGAGGAGCGGGCTGTTCTTCATGAAGCCGCACAGTTTACCCCGCCGCCCCGGTGCCCGGCCCGTGAGCGTGGCGGCACATTCCCGCCCCGTGCCCATGCCCTGCGCCCTGCGCCCTGTGTAGGAGCGGCTTCAGCCGCGACCCGCGCACGGCACGGGGGTTCCGTGTGGGAAGGGCTTCAGCCCCGACATCCGAAGCGCCCATCCCCCACAACTGTGGAACAATCCGCCCCGGTGCCAGGATCGGCACCGTCGGCTTCGACATGGAGGTTGTCATGCAGCACATCGCTCGCGCCCTTGGCCTGGCGTTCTTCATTTCCGCAACCCTGACCGGCGCCGAGCGCGCGGTCGCGGCGCCGCCGCCCGCGTCGGCCGGCACGGTCCGCAGCGTGTGGACCCTGGATACCCAGTCGTGCGAGGCCGGGGGCGCCAATGCGTTCAACCGGCATCCCAATGAGCGGGAGGTCCAGCAGACGGGCCGGCTGGAGGTGCCGGAGATCGGCTATGCGCTCTCGATCCCGGAGCTGCCCTGGGTCGACGAGAGCGTGGTGAAGGTGCGTCTCGACGACCGTTCGCGCGGACTTTCCGATCATTACCTCCTGCTGTCGGAAGAGGAGTTCGGCGTCCCGTACGGCGCGATCGTCGTCTCTCCAATGCCCGAAGGGATGAGGAGCCGCGAGCACGCACTCGCGGCGGCACAGGCCTACGAGCGCGGCATCGACAAGGCGCAGGCGCCCGGCGTGCGGTTCGCTGCGGTGGCGGGTCCATACGGGGACGCGGTGGAAATGCTCGTCCCCGACCGCGTCGGCTCCAACTGCTTCCCGACCTCCGCCTTCGTCACCGCGCCATCGGCGGACGGACTGCGGACGTTCGGCATCTCCCGGTTCGCCTTCCACGACGGCGACCTGCTGGAGTTCTCGCTGGTGGTCGAGCTGCCGGCCGACCTCACGGAAGGCGAGCAGGTGGAGCGAGCGCGGGCGCTGATGGACGGCTTTTGGCAGGCGCTCGTGCCGATCGACCGGCGACCCTGATGCCGACCGGCGGGTCCTCCGTTCGCTGCAGCAGGCGCGCGCATGTGGCGATGCTGCGGCTCGACGTCGGCGACTGGGTCGTTCTGGAGCGGGGCCTGGACGATCATCGACCCGGCACACGACAGGTCTGGAGGATGCCCTGGACTACGACGTGGCACGGATCGACGAGGCCGTGCTGGCCCTGCTCGTCGCCTTCAACTTCGAAGGCGGACGGTCATGGAAAGGGTTCGACTTTGCGGTAATGGACCGACTGCATGCGCAGGGGCTCATTGGTAACCCGAAGGGCAAGGCGAAATCGTCTGGATCACTCCGGAGGGCTTCGAACGCGGTGGCCGGATCGACGAGCGCCTGTTCGGCGGAACAGCGCCTGGCGGCGAATGAGGTTCCCCGCATCGCCGTAGGAGCGGCTTCAGCCGCGACCGGCCGCACGCGGGACCCTGTGTGGGAGGGGCTTCAGCCCCGACAGGCCCCGACCGAACGCATTCCGAGGGGCGTCCTGCCGGTGCATCCCCCATGGCCATCAGTACGCACTCCGTCACGCCCCCGCATCCATCGGGCTGCGCACGCCACGGCCGCCACGGTTGAGCACGTGGGTGTAGATCTGCGTCGTCGCCACGTCCCGGTGCCCGAGCAGTTCCTGGATGGTGCGGATGTCGTAGCCCGTCTCAAGAAGGTGGGTGGCGAAGGAATGACGGAGAGTGTGGCAGCTGGCCTGCCGCGGAATCCCGGCGCGGCGGACCGCCCCCTTCACGGCACGCTGGATCGCCGACTCGTGGAGGTGGTGCCGGCCGACGTGTCCGGTGCGGGCATCGACGCTGCGCCGCGAGGCCGGGAACAGGTACTGCCATGCCCATTCGCGCGGTGCACCGGGACATTTCCGGGCGAGGGCGCCCGGCATCCAGACCGTACCAAACCCGGCGACGAGGTCGCGCGCATGGACCTGCCTTGCCGCCTCGAGTTGCAGGCGGCAGGCCGGCACCAGGCGCTCCGGCAGGACCGTGCGGCGGTCCCTGCCGCCCTTGCCCTGGCGCACCGTGATCTCGCGACGCGCGAGGTCCAGGTCCTTCACCCGCAGGCGCAGCGCCTCGAGGAGCCGCAGCCCGCTGCCATACAGCAGGCTCGCGACCAGCCATTCGACCCCGTCGAGTTCCGCGAGGAGCGCGGCGACCTCCTCGCGCGTCAGTACCGTCGGCACGCGCTGCGGCCGCTTGGCGCGCTGGATTCCATCGAGCCAGGGAAGATCCACGCCCAGCACCTCGCGATACAGAAACAGCAGCGCCGAAAGCGCCTGGTTCTGCGTCGATGCCGCCACGCCGCCCGCGACCGCGAGCCGGGTCAGGAACGCCTCGATCTCCGGCGCCCCCATCTGCTCCGGGTGCCGCTTCCCATTGGCGAGGATGAAGCGGCGGATCCAGGCGACATAAGCCTCCTCGGTGCGCGGCGAGAGACCCAGTCGACGCATCCGCGCGCGCACCCGGTCGAGCAGCCGCGGTGGGGGAGGGGCGGCATCGCCGGTTTGCGGAACATCGGCGCTCATTGCGGCACCTCTGGCAGACGGCGGGATAGGCTGCGAGATTAGGCCGCCGGGATAGGTTGCCGAGTCGGCGTAGGCGATTGGTCGGATTAGGATTTCTGCTGATGTACGGCGAGCCCGGGCTCGTATAGGCTGCCGTTCTAAGCTGCCGTTCTAGGCTGCGCTTTGCAGTCGAATTAGAGTTAGGCGGCAATGGGCGATCGATCTCACGTCAAGTTGTACTCGGAGCTACTCGCCTTTCTGGAAGAGCACGGCCGCTCGCTGATCGAGTATGGCTCAGCCGAGCGCGGTCTAGCTGCGGGGGATGCCCACGCCTTCGTGGAGCTTCTCCAAACCAATCATGTCCCCCTGCTCGGCATTGAGCTGTGGCGAGCTACCGACGGTGGTTTGGAGCTGGACATCCAAGAGATCTGGTATTTCAGCCATGCTGATGTAACGGCTCGCTACCCAGACGCATGGCGCTACTTCAACCGGGTAGAGACGGGGCCAGGTGATGTTTTTGCCGTCCAGTTCGGCTAGGTTTCCGCCTAACAAGTCAATCAAGCCGAAGCCGCTCCGCGGCTCGGCTTATTTCCAGCGTTAGGCGCCACAGGGAGTACGTCGTGAACGACGAGAGAGAGAGATCCGCAACCTCGTGGAAACTTGGATGACGGCGACAAAGGCCGGTGACTCCAAAGCCGTGCTTGAACTGATGACAGAAGATGTGGTGTTTCTCGTCTCCGGCCAAGAGCCTTTCGGCAAGTCTGCTTTCGCCGAAGCATCCAAGGCTCAGTCCGGGGCATCGGTAGAGTTCGATGGTGAGAGTGAAATCCTGGAGGTCAAAGTCCTAGGTGATTGGGCTTACACGCTCACAAAGCTCCGAGTTACCTCTACTCAGCCTGGCAAGAAGCCCATGGTGCGCTCCGGCCATACGCTCACAGTTCTGCGGAAAAATGCCGGGAAGTGGAGAATTTCTCGTGATGCAAACCTGCTTGTTCCGGTCAGTGCGCCTGAGGTTGGCGCCTAACAATGCGTTCAAGCCGACACTGCTTCGTTACGCCAACCACATGGCAGGGAAAGCCTGCCATGTGGTCGGCTCCACTACGCGGCGCGGCTTAACTTAGGCGTTAGGCCTCATGGATCGAGAAGTCGTACTTGTGGCAATTGATGTTCTGCTCAGAGTCGGCTTCGGGATCTGGGCAGTTGTCTGCTTGCGTTACCTGTATCGAAGCCTGAGGCGCGGCCACGTCTACATAAATGGGCAGGTCGCGACCAGGGGGGCTGAGCCCGTTGGGTTCTGGCTAGTGATGATTGCGCAAACCGTGGTCATATGTGTAAGCGTACGTGTTGGGCTCAGCGGCTATATTTGACGGCGTGCGCTGGAGGCCTAACGGTTCATTCAAGGCGATGCCGCTTCGCGGCACGGATTAATTCTGGTGCTAGGCGGCTATGAACGCATCGGACTTCATCGCGGCAATTGCACTAGTCGTGTCTTTGCTATCGGCATGGATCAGCTATCGCGCGCACCGTCACTCCGTACGAATGAAAGAGGATGAATCCAATCTCGCCTTCTCACGGGAGAAGTCCGAGTTCCTAGTGCGAATCGACAAGGCGCGGAAGTCTTTCGACCACTTGGAGCATCGGCTCAAGGGGCTGCTAGATCGGATCGGTCACGGAGCAGACGACACGAGAAAGGCTTTGGCGGCAGAGGCAGAGCAACTAAAGTCAGACCTGAGCTACCTGGAGGGCTGCCAGCGACAAGCTTGGTCTCTTTGGGAGGAGACATATGAAATGGGTCAGTCTGGGCTAGCTCACCACAAGCCACGCTTTCTCGGGCTCATCGAAGACGACGAGCAGTTCGCGAGTGAGGCGCAGGTGCGATGTGGCCGGACAGAAGAGGCAATTGATAAGGCGGAAACAAAGCTCACAATGTTCTTCGTGTAGCCGCCTAACAATTCATTCAAGCCGATGCCGCTTCGCGTCGCGGCTTAATTCAGGCGTTAGGCAACAAGCAAATGTCGACAGAACTTGAATTATTCAATCAGCACCAAGCGGATGTTCGTAACCGGCTGAACTTCTTGGTTCAGTGCGTACTATTGCTGGGCGGTGGAGCGGTCACGGCTTCAGTCACCGTATTCACCGGATCGTGAAACATTCAACTCGCCGGTATTCAGCCGGCCATCCTAGCCATTTCATGGTGGGCTCTTATCGCTTCTATGTGTTTGGCAATACTGGTTGTTGCGATCGTCGTGCTGCGAGATTACGCACTGGGCGAGCGGTGGCGCCGCTCCTTCAATGACCCATCCGTTGATGCTAGTGGCAAGCCTGGCTGGGTTGACAAAGTAATAATCTTCGCTGGAATCACGTCGCTGCTAGCATTTCTCTCTGGGTTCGTCGGCATCGGCTATGTGGCAACTTCGGTTGTTGCCTAACAATGCATTCAATCCGACGCCGCTTCGCGGCGCGGCTTAATTCCGGCGTTAGCGCTCATGAAACCAAAGCCACCGATGCTCCTAGTTGTTGCTGCTGTCGCGTATTTGGCGTACCTAGTCTGGATGCTCGTCGTAGACTTCACTCCAGTCGTAGCTGGCCGCTTGGAAATTGCCGCGATCTTGTTCTTCTTCGTGTTCCGCGGCAGCAGAGTTGCCGGCAACATTCTTGCCATCCTTTGTGCCTTGAGCGCGCTCGTGCTTCTGATCGCTGCAGTCGCAACATTCAGTAAGGCCATTTCGGGGGCCGTTCTTTTCACGCTCATCGCAGGACTGCTCGCTGCATTTGCGGCTTATCTTTTCTTGAGTCCAACAGTTCGGTCATTTCAAGGCAGGCGCCCTGTAGGATCCCCGCATGAGCGCTAACAATTCATTCAAGCCGAACCCGCTTCGCGGGTCGGCTTGATTCAGGCATGCGGCACCAATGGCAACATTGGTAGAATCTGAAAGAGGTAAGGGGCAGGTTTATTTCGACAGAAAACTGCGCATATAAAATCTGTCAGAACTTGTGCCGACTTTAGGAGTGGCTCGGGAAGCGGAGTCCGTCGATTAGCCGCCGTGGTGACGCAGAACGTCGACGGCCGCGTCGGCGCGACCCAAGCAAAAGGACAGGGAGGTGGTCATGAACGTCATCGCAGCACTGCTTCTGTTGTTGGCGGCGTCGTCGGCCTCGGCCGACGGCAGGGTGGAGCGCCCTGCGGCTGGAGGCCTCCGGCGAATCCGATGCGGCCCTTGCACTGTGGGAGGAGCTGGGCGCCGAGGGCGACAGGAAGGCCATGGTCGCGGCCGGGGTCATCTATCACCAAGGGCTGGGACGGCCGGTCGACTACGACAAGGCGCTGGACTGGTATCTGAAGTCGATGGATGGCGACGCGTTGAACAACATGGGCGTCATGTTCCGTGACGGCACCGGCGTGCCACAGAACGCAAAGATCGCCTACCTGATGTTCCTGACCGTGCACATGACGGGAATGGGCAGCGAGGCGACGATCATGCGTGCGAACCGGAACCTGCGCGCATCGATCGCGGCGCTGCCCCGGGAGGAGATCGACGAGGCGCTCTGCTACACGGTCGATTACTTCATGGCCTACATCGAGAGCCGTGGCAGGCTCGCGGATGTGCCGCAGGATCTGCAGGTATCGCCGGCACGCAGGCGGATCAGGGAGCTCGGCTGGTGGCGCGAGGGAGAACTCGCGCCATACGACTGCCCCGCGGGCACCTGAGGAAGCGGAGGCTGTCCGCATGAACTGTCCTGTTCACGGGCTGACCGCCGTCCGCGCGGTCGTCTTCGACGTCTACGGAACGCTGCTGCGGATCCACCGCCCGCGACGGCCGTATCGACGGCTGCTGGATGAAGCCCGGGGGAGGTCGCTCGTCGTCGATCGACTGCAGTGCGCGCGAGACATCATGTGCAGGGAAGTCGGGCTGGCGGAGGCAGCGTCCCGGATGGAGCTGCGATTGCCGCCGGCACGGATGCGGGAGCTGGAACGGGATCTCGACGAAGAGATCGCAAGCGTGGCGCTGTTTCCCGAAGTGCCGCAGGTCCTGCGGCGCCTGCGCGCGGCAGGCTGCCGGGTCGGCGTCTGCTCCAACCTCGCGGCGCCGTACGTCGCGCCGGCAGAGTGTTTGCTGCAGGGCATGGTGGATGCCGCCGTCTGGAGTTGCCGCGTCGGCATGATCAAGCCCGATCACGGGATCTACGAACTCGCGGCGCTGCGCCTGGGGGTTGCGCCGGGTGAGCTGCTGATGGTCGGCGACAGCCTGGACGCGGATGTCAGAGGCCCGCGGGCATGCGGAGTGCGCGCCCTGCATCTGGACCGGCGGTCGGGACGAGGGGATGTGACCTCGCTGGACGCTCTGCCGGAACTGCTGGGAATGCCCGCCTGAAGACCGATCCCGGAGCGGCAGCACGCACATCGATGTTCGATGCGGCGACGGAGCGATCGCTCCACGCTTTTCGACGCCGCTCCGGCTGGGCGAGGGGCACGTAGGGCCGCCCCCGGGGGTGCGGCCAGCGGTTATTGCACTGCACGGTGACATCGAAAATAACGCGTGTTAACACTGCTTGAACGGGCGTGTTAGCGCTATCAGATAGAGGGATTCAGTCGCGATGCAGGACCGGGTCGCCAGTCCCCGGCGGCCAATGCAGGTGCTGCATTTCCAGAAGATCCAGCAGGAGGCGGGCGCCGTTCGGAATCGGGGCGTTGCCGCCATACCGCCACGAGGCTCCTGACGCCGATGGCGACGGTCCTGGAACCGGGCCGGGGAAAGGTGCGGATGAGTTGTTGCAGGTGTGGGTGTCCGGCATCGGCCGGACGCGGGTGACAGCGCTGACATCGCTGCACGCGCAGGAGAGCGCCCGTCGTACGGATTGCCGTCGAACGCCAGTGCCGAGGAGAAGGCCAATGAACGACAAGCTCAAGCGCTTCAGGTCGACCGCCATGTTCACCATCGTCGGCGGCGTCATCGTCATCAATCCTGCATTCGCGCAGGATCCCGCCTCGTCGCCGCCCGACGCCGCGACGACCCTCGATTCCATCGAGGTGGTGGGCATCCGCAGCAGCCTCAACGAGGCGATGAACATCAAGCGCGAGACGCCGGGCGTGGTGGACGCGATCAGCGCCGAGGACATCGGCAAGTTCCCCGACACCAACCTGGCCGAGTCGCTGCAGCGCATCACCGGCATCTCGATCGAGCGCCGCGACGGCGAGGGCGCGCAGGTCACCGCGCGCGGCTTCGGGCCGCAGTTCAACCTGGTCACCCTCAACGGCCGCCAGATCCCGGGCGCCGACGCCTTCGGCGCGGCGGGCCAGGTCGCCATCGGCGGCGTCGAGGCCGGCACCCGCGCGTTCAACTTCGCGCAGCTCGCGTCGGAGGCGATCAGCGGCATCGAGGTCTACAAGACCGGCCAGGCCAGCGTGCCGAGCGGCGGCATCGGCGCGACCATCAACATCCTCACCGACCGGCCGTTCAATCACCCCGGCGGCGAGATCGTGGCCAGCGCGGGCGCCAAGGCCGTGTACGACGATTCGCAGATCTTCGACAGCGACATCACGCCGGAGGCCTCGGCCATCCTCAGTTACGCCAGTCCGGACAAGGTCTGGGGCGCCGGCCTGAGCGCCAGCTACCAGAAGCGTCATGGCGGCTCGGTGCAGGCGACCGAGAACAACTGGAACGTGGCCCGCTGGAACGGCCCGGACGGCATCCTGCGGCCGGGCGGCACGATCGTGAACGAGCCCGAGATCGGCCAGCTCTACGCGCTGCCCAACGACCTGCGCTATGCGTTTTCCGACTTCGAGCGCGAGCGCATCAACGGACAGGGCGTGCTGCAGTTCGCGCCCAGCGACGCGGTGATCCTGACCCTCGACTACACCTTCTCGCGCAACGAGATCGAGGAGAACCGCGGCGAGCAGGCGCAGTGGCTGCAGCAGGGCAGCTACACCCACCTGGAATTCGACGGCGGCGAGGTGGCCACGCCGACCTACCTGCGCGAGATCGTGGAGACCAAGGACTTCGGCTACGAGCAGCAGCGCAACATGCAGAAGTACGAACTCGACTCGATCGGGATCAACGCCGACTGGCAGGTCAGCACCGACTTCCGCCTCGTGTTCGACGCGCACAACACCACCTCGGAGAGCTCGCCGAACGATCCCGCCACCGGCGGCGGCTCGACCTACTTCAGCATGGCCGGCACCAACAACTGCACGAACGGCCCCTACTGCGGCGGCGCGTGGTCGCAGGAGATGTGGTTCAACAGCGGCCTGCCGGTCATGGCGCGCACCTGGTACCCGTCGATGGGCAATGCCGCGGCCGACAGCAGCGGCGTGGTCAACCCGGACTTCCCGGTCGAGCAGATCGGCGCGCAGGTGCTGCGCGTCAATGCGCTGCAGCAGAAGACCGAGGTCAAGCAGGGGCGCCTCGACGGCGTGCTCGACTTCGACCAGGGCCGGTTCCAGTTCGGCGTCGATTCCTCCGAGACCACGATGACCCGCCGTCAGGCGCAGGAGCAGTACAGCACGCTCGGCGACTGGAGCGCGGCCAACACCGGCAACGAGCCGGGCATGTACCCGCTGCTGTCGCCGATCAACATCGTCGGCCTGTTCGACGATTTCGCCGCCCCCGGCGCACCCACCGGCGCCTGGCGCGGCGACACCACCGCGCTCGGGCAGTGGGCGGTGGATGCCTACGGCGCCAACTTCAGCGTCAGCCCGATCCTGTCCGCCGACAACCGCATCGAGGAGGAGACGCGGGCGGCGTACATGCAGGTCGAGCTGGACGGCAGCATCGGCGAAATGCCCACCCATACCCGCATCGGCGTCCGCTACGAGAAGACCGACCTGACCTCCACCTCGGCGGTGGCGACCCCGACCGCGGTGCAGTGGGAGGCCAACAACGACTTCCGCATCGTGCGCTCCGCCGAGACGCAGCCGTTCTCCGAGACGCACAGCTACAGCTACATCCTGCCCAACCTCGACTTCAGCCTCGACGTCACCGAGGACATCAAGGCGCGCGCCTCCTTCAGCGAGACCATCGCGCGTGCGCCCTACAGCAACCTCTATGCCGGGCCGGGACCGAACCAGCCGACCGGCTCGGTGCTGATCAGCGAGGCCGGCCGCGCGGACGGCAACGCCAACACGCCGACGCTCGATCCGATCGAGTCCGACAACCTCGACCTCGCCCTGGAGTGGTACTTCGCCGACGCCAGCTATGTGTCGATCACCTACTGGAACAAGCGGGTCGACAACTTCATCGGCAACACCGTGGTGCAGGAGAGCCTGTACGGGCTGACCGATCCGACGTCGGGGCCGGATGCGCAGGCCGCGCTGGACTTCCTCACCAGCGCCGCCTGCGCAGCCCAGGTCGGCGCGGCGGGCAACGACGTGGGCGCGGCCTGCTCGGCCAACAACACCGCGCTGTTCACCGCCCTGGCGCTGTACCGGAACGCGGCCGAGACCGGGGGCCTGGCGGCCTACAACGGCAGCGGTGCGCAGGTGCAGGCGATGGAGAACGCCTACGACCTGGTCGGCGCGGCCGACGATCCTCTGTACATGTTCAACGTCAACCGGCCGGTCAACCAGAACAGCGCCAAGCTGCGCGGCTGGGAGCTCGGCGGCCAGTACTTCTTCGGCGACTCCGGCTTCGGCGTGTATGCGAACTACACCATCGTCAACGGCGACGTCGGCTACGACGACGCCGGCGACCCGACCGTGGACCAGTTCTCCCTGCTGGGACTGAGCGACACCGCCAACCTGATGCTGATGTACGAGAAGTACGGCTGGTCGGCGCGCGTGGCCTGGAACTGGCGCGACGAGTACCTGATCCTCGCCAACCAGGGCGGCAGCCGCAACCCGTACTACGTCGAGGCCTACGACCAGGTCGACCTCAGCGTGAACTACGCCTTCAACGACCGCTGGTCCGCGGGCTTCGAGGCGATCAACGTCACCGGCGAGGACGTGCGCTGGCACGGCCGCAGCGACGAGCAGATCGTGCGGCTGCTCGACCAGAGCCCGCGCTACACTCTGGGCGTCCGTTACAGGTTCTGACGCAGGCGACACGGGCGCCGCCTGCCACGGCGGCGCCCCGGCGGAGCGTCATCAGCGGCGGGTGCCCGGCACCCGATTCGATCGACGGAGCCGGCTTCCGCGCAATGGCACGATACGAACTGCTCGACAACGTGGCGCACCGGGATCTGCGCGTGGTCACCGGCTTCGGGGCGGAGCTCGGCGACGCCAGCGGCGTGGTGCCGGCCTTCCCCACGGAATTCGCCGAGCTGCAGCGCGAGTACCCGATCTTCTTCCGCAGGGACGAGGCGTCCGGCGCCTGGCACCCGGTGGCCCTGCTCGGCTTCCAGCCGAACGAGAACCTGTTCCTGCAGGATGGGCGCTGGAACGCGACCTACCTGCCCGGGGCCGTCGCGCGCGGGCCCTTCCTGATCGGGTTCCGCGAGCGGCAGGTCGATGGCGAGCCCCGGCGCGAGCCGGTCGTCCACGTCGACCTCGAGCATGCCCGCATCGCCTCGGGCGGCGAGGGCGAGGCGGTGTTCCTGCCGCAGGGCGGGCACAGCCCCTACCTGCAGCACATCGTCACCGTCCTGCGCGGCATCGCCGACGGCGTCGAGGCGGGGAAGGCGATGTATGCCGAATTCGACGCGCTCGGGCTGATCCAGCCGATGCGCCTGGACATCCGCTTCGACGAGAGCGCCGGGGTGAACCTGACCGGCCTGTACGGCATCGACCGCGAACGACTCGCCGCGCTCGACGCGCCGGCGCTGCACCGGCTGCACGCGTCCGGCTGGCTCGAGGGCGCCTATCTGGTCCTGGCGTCGCTGCACAACCTCCGGCGGCTGATCGCCGAGAAGCAGCGCCGCCTGCGGGCGCAGGCGCACGCCGCGTCCGGCGTGGCCGGCTGAGCGACGCTGTGGGCCAGGTCGCCGCGCCCATCCGCGAGCTCCCGGCATGCCGGCCCGGGGCGCTGCCGCTCGGCGCGCTGCTCGATGCCGGCGAGCCGGTGGTGCTGCGGGGCGTGGCAGCGCACTGGCCGCTGGTGGCGGCCGGCCGTGGCGGCGTGCAGGCGGCGATGGACTACCTGAAGGCGCATGCGACCGAGCGGCCGGTGCAGTACTCCCACGGCGACCGGGAGGTGGCCGGGCGCCCGTTCTATCGCGCCGGGTTCACCGCATTGAACTGCGAAGTGCGCCGCGCCCGCCTGGACCAGGTGCTGGACGAGATCGCCGGCCACCTCGACGACGCCGCACCGCCCACCTTCTACGTGGCCTCGCAGCGCGTGGACGCCTGCATGCCGGGCCTGCGCACCGACAACGACCTCGACTTCGCCGCGCACGGGGTCGAGGCGCCGCCGAGCATCTGGATCGGCAATCGCGTCACCGCTTCGTGCCACTACGATGCGCCGAACAACATCGCCTGCTGCGCGGTCGGACGCCGCCGCTTCACCCTGTTTCCGCCGGACCAGATCGGCAACCTCTACCCGGGGCCGCTCGATCCGACGCCCGGCGGGCAGGCGGTGAGCGTGGTCGATTTCGCGCAGCCCGACTTCGAGCGCTTCCCGCGCTTCCGCGAGGCGCTGGCGACGGCCCGCAGCGCCGAGCTCGAACCGGGCGATGCGCTCTTCATCCCCAGCATGTGGTGGCACCACGTCGAGGCGCTGGCGCCCTTCAACGTGCTGGTCAACTACTGGTGGACGGGCGCGCCGGCGTGGATGCCGTCGCCCATGCACGCGCTCCATCTGGCGCTGTGGGCGATCCGCGACCGCCCCGAGCGCGAGAAGCAGGCCTGGCGCGAGGTGTTCGACTACTACGTGTTCGGCCCCTGCGAGCGCGCCGGCGCGCACCTGCCGGAGGCCGCGCGCGGGCTGCTCGGGCCGCTGGACGACACCCGCGCGCGGCAGCTGCGCGCATCGCTGATCGACCGGCTCAACCGCTGACACCGGCGCGCGGGCCGCGCGCGACACACCGAAGGACGACGCGCGATGGCAAGCGAGGCTGGAAAGATCCGGAAGGTCGTCATCGCCGGGGGAGGCACGGCCGGCTGGCTCGCGGCCTGCGCGCTCACCCACCAGTTCCGCGACCTGCTCGACATCGTCCTCGTCGAGTCCGAGCAGATCGGCACCGTCGGCGTCGGCGAATCCACCGTGCCGACGATCCGCACCTTCCATCGCCTGCTGGGCATCGACGAGCGCGAGTTCATGAGCGCGGTGGCCGGCAGCTTCAAGCTGTCGATCTCGTTCGAGAACTGGACCCGACCGGGCGAGCGCTATTTCCATCCGTTCGGCTATACCGGCGCCGGCACATGGTCGTGCGAGTTCCATCATTTCTGGCTCGACAGCCTGCGCCGCGGCATGCCGTCGGCGTTCGGCGACTTCTGCCTGGAGTCGGTCGCGTCGCGCGCGGGCCGGTTCGCGCTGTCCGACCGCGAGGAGCGCGGCGCACCGCAGTGGTCGCTGCGCTGGGCGCGCAATCCCAATGCGCCCGCACGTCCCGAGCCCAACTACGCCTACCACTTCGACGCCGCGCTCTACGCGGATTTCCTGCGCCGCAAGTCCGAAGGCCGCGGGCTGACCCGGATCGAGGGCAGGATCCTCGAGGTCCGGCGGGATCCGGGCAGCGGCAACGTCGACGCCCTGGTGCTCGAGGACGGGCAGGTCGTGGAAGGCGATCTGTTCATCGACTGCAGCGGCTTCCGCGGGCTGCTGATCGAGCAGGCCATGCGGACCGGCTACGAGGACTGGAACCAGTGGCTGCCGTGCGATCGCGCCGTGGCCCTGCAGACCGCGGCGGTGGAACCGGCGGTGCCGTACACGCGCGCGATCGCACACGAGGCAGGCTGGCGCTGGCACATCGCCCTGCAGCATCGGGTCGGCTGCGGCTGGGTGTTCTCCAGCGCGCACATGTCCGACGACGAAGCCGCGGCACGGCTCGTCGCCGCGACTGGGGCACCCCTCGTGCGCGAGCCGTGGATCGTGTCGTTCCGCACCGGCCGCCGGCGTCGGGCCTGGAACGGCAACGTGGTCGCGCTCGGCCTGGCCAGCGGCTTCATCGAGCCGCTGGAATCGACCAGCATCCACCTGACCCTGAGCGCGATCGCGCGTCTCATCCACCTGTTTCCGGCCGACGGCATCGAGGAGTCGCTGGTCGAGCGCTACAACGAGGTCAGTCGCAGGGAGATGGAACAGGTGCGCGACTTCATCGTCATGCACTACCACCTCAACCAGCGCGACGAGCCGCTGTGGCGGGAATGCCGGGACATGCGCCTGCCCGAGGCGCTCGCCGAGCGCATCCGGCTGTTCCGCGACCGTGCCCATGCCTGGCAGGGCGAGGACGAGCTGTTCCGGCTCGATTCCTGGACCCACGTCATGCTGGGGCAGGGCGTCGTACCCAGGACCCACCACCCGCTGGGCGCCGCGCTCGGCGATGCCGACCTGCGCCGCCTGTTCGACGCCATCCGCCGGCCGATCGACCAGGCCGTGCAGGCGATGCCCGAGCACCAGGCCTTCCTCGAACGCTACTGCCCGGCGGATCCGGCCGTGTGGGCGCAGCGGAAGCGGCAGCCTTCGCCCGCGTGAGGACGTGCTGCCGGGGCTGCGTTCGATTGCGTCCCCGCTCGCGATCGAGCCCCGGACTGCAGTCGTGCCGCGTCGCCTGTAGGAGCGGCTTCAGCCGCGAGCAGGCATCTGCGGGAGAGATCGTGCAGGCGCCCGCGTCGCCGCCGGTCGCGGCTGAAGCCGCTCCTACGAGGTCTGCGCGAGATCGGGGAAGGGGCGAACCGGCGGCACGGCATCTGCAGCCGGGCGGTCCGCCCCGGGACCGGATCGGGATCCGGGATTACGGGCTCTGGTAGTAGACGTCGTCGATGAAGAACTCAACCGACTCGCCCGGCGGGTCGGCGACGACCATGAACATCTGCTTCACCGCATTGAGATCGAGGTCGTAGAACGCGCTGAAGGGGATGCTGACCTCGTGCCACTGGCCGTCGCGGACCAGGCCGTAGTTGTTGCCGCCGTTGACGAAGTCGACCCAGCTGTCGCCGAACGAGGTGTTGATGCCGATCTTGAAGGTGGTCGCGGTGGTGGTGCGCATCCGGAACTTGAGCCAGCCGCCGGCGTAGTTGCCCATGTTGCGCACGTCGTTGGCGACGCCGAGGCCGTACCAGGCACCGGCGCCGGCGCGGAAGGCCATCACCTGGCCGCCCTCGAAGGGCTGCGCCGAGATCGGCGTGAGGTTGTTCCAGAGGTAGAGGTTGGCCTCGCCGTTGTAATCCAGGTGCCCGGCGAGCCCTGCCTGCTCGGAATAGACGCCGAAGCGCCCGGGCGGCGTCGCCGAGTCCGCGCCGACGTAGAGTTCGCTGCCGGCCACGTCCTGGTAGAGACGGATGTAGTCGACTTCCATGCGCCCCGGCACCGGCGCGGTGATGCCGTCGGGCGAGAAGATGCCGGTGTAGGCGCCGCCCACCGCGAGGTTCAGCAGCAGGTACTGCTGGGCGTGGAACTCGTGGGTCGACGAGGCATCCGGGTTGGAGATGTCGAAATCGAAGTACTGCTGTCCGTCGATGGAGACGCGGATGTACTGCGGCGTCCAGTCCATCCGGTAGACGTGGTAGTCGTCGTCGAGGTCGACCGCGCTGGTGTAGTCGGCGCCGTAGTCGGCCTGGGAGCCCTGGTAGTCCCAGTGCACGGCAGCGCCGACCCGGCGATTGACGACACCCTCGGCGATGGCCTGTGCCGAGCCGGCCTCCATCAGGTCGATCTCGCCCCGTGCAGGCCAGACGCCGGCGACGCCGAGCATCCAGTAGGCGGGCCACAGGCCGTTGCCGACCTCGGGGATCTTGATGCGCGCCTCAAGCGTCCCGTACTTGAAGTGCATGCGACCTTCGGTCTTCATCCGCGCCGAGGTATAGGGCATGCCGCCGAAGTCCTCCCGGCGTGCTTCGATCACCAGGTGGCCATTCTCAATGCGGGCGTTCTCGGGCCGGCTGGTGTAGTACTGCAGCTCGCTGTTGCCCCAGCCGCAGAGGCCGATCTGGCAGCCGTTGCCGACGTCGTAGGTCCAGTTGTCGCCGTCTATCGACGGGCCGTCGAAGTTCTCTTCCCACACGGGTGCCTGGGCGTGGGCGGGCAGGGCGAGGGCCGCGCTGCCGAGGCAGGCGGTGGCGAAGAGTGCGGACAGGCGTGCGCGTTCCATACGGTTCTCCTGTGCGTAAGCGGATGGGTTGCCCGCACGAGGGGGCGCGGGCGGGAGGACCCTAAACCCGCGATGACAGCGCTGTCGGGTTTCAGCCTGCAATCGCTGCTTCTGCCGACTCCATCACGAAAAAGTGTTCGTTCGGGATGAAACGCGGGCGAAGGTTCGGTAATTCATGCTGCGCGACAGCACGATGTTGCGCGGTGGACCATCCGAACCAACCGCCGCGTCGGCGTATCGGTACGCGTTGCGGCACCATTGCAGGCCCCGACCGACCGCCGAGCCCATCCGGATGCCGTTCCGCCTCTTGCCGGTACTCGTGCTGCTCCTGCCCGCCGCCGGCTGTACGCTCGGTCCGGAACGCGGCATGCGCGGCATCGCAGCTCGGGCGCCGAGCCTGCATCGGCTCGAGTGCGAGATGGGGCCCTGAGCGATGTGGCGGCTGCTCGTGCGCGTGGAAGGGGTCGCGGTGGCGGCGCTGCTGCTGGCGGCCTGTCTCGTGGGACTGTGGCTTGCGGCCGACGCGCACGTCCGGCCCAACGGGCTGTTCGGCCCCGGCGGGGCGTGGCGGGCAGGTGCGTCGGCCACGCTCGCATTCGGCGCGATCCCCGCTTTGGCCGTCGCCGCCCCCATCTACGCGTGGCTCCTCCACCGCCGGTGGGCGAGCTGGCCGAGGGTGGTGGCGCTCGGTATCTGGCCGGCGGCACCGCTGCTGGCGTGGTCGCCGCAGGTCGCGATGACCGGTCTCGCCTGCGGGATGTTCGTGGCCTGCGCCACGCACGGATGGATGTCGCGACAGTCATCCGGGCGCTGAAGGTGCATCCCGCCAATGCGACCGATCCCGCGCGCAGGGGTGATGCATCGCAGCGGGAAGCCGTGGAGAAGCGTGTCCGGGAGTGACGACGGTCACGATTCGGACGTGCAGCGTTGACAACGATGTCATCGCCTGCCCAGGGTCGATGCGCCGCACCGACGCAGCCAGCGACGACGGCTCGCACTCCGCAAGCCCACAGGGGGCGCATCGCAGGTCCGTCCGAACGGCGGAGCGGGCACGCATGCCTGCACTGGATGTCCATCGACGGGAGTCGCTCGGCGCAAGGCCGGCCAGCCGATCTCCCCCCACGTCGCACCGAAACGGAGACTTCACCATGCACGTGAAACACGCGAGGAGCTGGTTGTCCTGCTGCCTGTTGGCGGCGCTCTGCAGCGGCCACGCCGCGGCCCAGGAGGCGTCCTGCGACGCCGTGCCGCAGTGGACCGCGTCGACCATCTACCAGCCGGGCGACCGGCTCACCTACCGCAACCGCCTCTACCAGGCGGCGATCCCGATCTGGAACTCGCCGCCGGACCACTGCCCGAGCTGCGGCTGGTACGAGGACCTGGGTGCCTGCGGCACCGGGACCGGCAATGTCGCGCCGGGCATCGCGCTGACCGCGCCGGCGCCGGGCGCGCAGTTCGAGGCCGGCGCCAGCGTCGCCCTCGCGGCGAACGCCAGCGACGTCGACGGCAGCGTCGTCCGGGTCGAATTCTTCGTCGACGGCAGCTCCGTCGGCATCGACGACAGCGTGCCGTTCTCGATGCACTGGACCGCCGTCGCCGGCACCCACGCGATCGGCGCCCGCGCCACCGACGACGACGGCGCCACCGCGGACGCGGCGACGCGCACGATCGAGGTCGCCGCCGACGGCGGCGGCGACACCACGCCGCCGAGCGTGCCGCAGGGGCTCGCGGTGGTGGCGAGCACGGCCGGCAGCATCTCGCTGGCGTGGCAGGCCGCGAGCGACGCGGGCGGCGTGGCCGGCTACGACCTGCTGCGCGACGGCCAGGTCGTCGCCCAGCCGACGGCCACGCAGTACACCGACACCGGCCTCGCCGCCGAGACCAGCTACGCCTACGCCGTGCGCGCGCGCGACAGCGCCGGCAACGCGTCGGCGGCGAGCCCGACGCTGCAGGCGCGCACCGCGTCGCCCGACAGCGGCGGCGACGGCAAGCGCGTCATCGGCTACTTCACCCAGTGGGGCATCTACGGCCGCGACTACCAGGTCAAGGACATCGACACCAGCGGCGCCGCCGCATACCTCACCCACATCAACTACGCCTTCGGCAACGTGCGCAACAACCGTTGCGAGGTCGGCGTCACCCAGCCTTCGGATCCGAACACCGGTGCCGGCGGCGACGCCTTCGCCGACTACGGCAAGGCGTTCCAGGCGGCTGAAAGCGTGGACGGCGTCGCCGACACCTGGGACCAGCCGCTGCGTGGCAACTGGAACCAGCTCAAGGAGCTCAAGGCCAGGCATCCCGGCCTGAAGGTGCTCATCTCGCTGGGCGGGTGGACGTGGTCGCGCGGCTTCTCCGAGGCGGCGAAGCCGGCGAACCGCGAAGCCTTCGTGGCCTCGTGCATCGACGCCTACATCCACGGCGACCTGCCGGTGACCGACGGCGCGGGCGGGCCGGGTGCGGCGGCCGGCGTGTTCGACGGCATCGACATCGACTGGGAGTATCCCGCGGCCTGCGGGCTGAGCTGCGGGACGCCCGAGGACCGCGAGAACTTCACCGCGCTGCTGGCCGAGTTCCGCCGCCAGCTCGACGCGGTGCGGCCGGGCCTGCTGCTCACCGTCGCGGTCGGAGCGGGTATCGACAAGATCGAGGTCACCGATCCCGCGCAGTACGCGCCGTATCTCGACTACATCAACGTGATGACCTACGACTTCCACGGCGCGTGGGATCCGGTCACCAACCACCATTCCGCGCTGTTCGCGGCCGAGGGCGATCCGTCCACCGGGGTGCAGGCGACCTACAACAGCGACGCCGCGATCCGCGCCTTCCTCGACCGCGGCGTTCCGGCCTCCAAGCTCAACCTCGGCATCGGCTTCTACGGCCGCGGCTGGACCAACGTCGGCGGCGCCAACAACGGCCTTTACCAGAGCGGCAGCGCCGCCCCGGGCACCTACGAGTCCGGCATCGAGGACTACAAGGTGCTGGCCCAGCTCGGCTGGTCCGGCTTCACCGACGCGGACGCCGGCGCGCACTGGATCTACAACGGCACCACGTTCTGGAGCTACGACGATCCGGCGCTGATCCTCGACAAGATGGCCTACGTCGAGGCGATGGGGCTCGGCGGCGCCTTCTTCTGGGAGTTCAGCGGCGACGACGCCGACGCGACGCTTGTGAAGACGATCGGCCAGGGCCTCGACTGAGCGCCGGCGGGCGCGCCGGCGACACCGGCGCGCCCGACCCCGGCGCCTGCGGAACGTGCGCGGGCCGCGGCGGCTATCCTCGGATCGCCGCGCCGCGCACGTTTCCCTGGAGCCCGCATGCCCGCCCTGATCCCGATCCGCCGCACGCTCGCCCTCGTCCTGGCCATGGCCTGTGCGGGGGCATCCGCGCAGCAGGAGCCGCCGCCGGCGGAGGCAGGCGGCGCGCTCCATGCGGGCAATCCGGTCTTCCCCGGCTGCTATGCGGACCCCGAGGGCATCGTCATCGGCGACAGGTACTGGATCTATCCGACCTGGTCGGCGCCGTACGACGAGCAGACCTTCTTCGATGCCTTCTCCTCGCCCGATCTCGTCGCCTGGACCAGGCACCCGCGCATCCTCGACAGGGAGGCGGTGAGCTGGGCGCGGCGGGCGATGTGGGCGCCGGCGATCGTGCCCAGGGACGGCCGCTACTACCTGTTCTTCGCTGCCAACGACATCCAGAGCAATGCGGAGATCGGCGGCATCGGCGTGGCCGTGGCCGACGACCCGGCGGGGCCGTTCCGCGACCTGCTGGGCGAGCCGCTGATCGGCAAGATCCACAACGGCGCGCAGCCGATCGACCAGTTCGTGTTCCGCGACGTCGACGGCCAGTACTACATGTACTACGGCGGCTGGTCGCACGCCAACGTGGTGCGGCTCAAGGACGACTTCACCGGGCTGGAGCCGTTCGCCGACGGCACGATCTTCAAGGAGATCACGCCGGAGGGCTACGTCGAAGGGCCTTTCATGTTCCGCCGCGACGGCAGGTACTACCTGATGTGGTCCGAAGGCGGCTGGGGCAGGCCCGACTATTCGGTCGCCTATGCGATCGCCGACGCGCCGACCGGGCCGTTCGAGCGCGTCGGCAAGGTGCTCGAGCAGGATCCGGAGGTGGCAACCGGCGCCGGCCACCACTCGGTGATCCACGTGCCCGGGGACGACGCTTGGTACATCGTCTACCACCGCCGCCCGCTGGGCGAGACCGCGGCCAACCACCGCGTAGTCAGCATCGACCGCATGCGGTTCGACGCCGACGGCCGCATCCTGCCGGTCACCCTCACCCATCGCGGCGTGGCCCGGCACCCGCTGCGCAGCGACGAGGCGGCCGGCGCCGTGCGCTGATCCCGCCGCAGCGTCAGTCGGGGCGTTCGATCGGCAGGCTGACCAGGGCGACGCCGATGTCGTCCGGGTCGTTGCGGATGTCGAAGCCGAGGTGACGGCACATCGCGAGCATGTTGTCGTTCTCGCGCAGCACCTGGCCGGTGATCCGCGCCAGCCCGGCGCGGCGGGCCTGCGCGATCAGGCGCTGCATCAGTGCCCAACCCAGCCCCATGCCCTTCAGGTCCGAGCGCAGCAGGATCGCGTACTCGCCCTCGCGCGCGTCGCCGGCCGCCGATTCCGGATCGGCGTGGATCTGCGCGATGCCCAGCACCTCGTCGGCGTCGTCGACCGCGATGATCACGATCACCCGCGCGTAGTCGATCTGGGTCAGGCGGGCGATGAAGGTGCGACTGAAGTGCTTGACCGGCGCGAAGTAGCGCTGGCGGATGTCGTGCGGGTCGATGCGCTCGAAGAAGCGCCGCAGCCGCTCCTCGTCGTCGGGGCGAACCGCACGGGTGTGCACGCGCATGCCGCCGCGCAGGGCGAGGTCGCCCTCCAGCGCCTTGGGGTAGGGCTTGATCGCGAAGCGTGGATTGGTGGCGTCGGGCGAGGGCGGCGTGCCGGGATCGATGCGCACCCGTGCATCGAGCGCGAGCACGCCGTCGGCATCGGCCAGCAGCGGGTTGATGTCGAGCTCGCGCACCTCCGGGATCTCGGCGCTGAGCTGGGCCAGCTTGACCAGCACCAGCGCCACCGCGTCGAGGTCCGCCGCGGGCCGGCCACGGAACGCGCCGAGCAGCTTCGCCACCCGGGTGCGGCCGATCAGGTCGTGGGCCAGGCCCATGTGCAGGGGCGGCAGCGCCAGCGCGGTGTCGTCGACGACCTCCACCGCAATGCCGCCGGCGCCGAACAGCACCACCGGCCCGAACACCTCGTCGTCGGCGAGCCCGGCGATCAGCTCGCGCGCCTGCGGGCGGCTGTGCATCGGCTGCACCAGCACGCCGGGCAGGCGCGCGTCCGGACGCCGCGCGGCCGCGCGGGCGAGGATCGCGGCGGCGGCGGCGTGCACGGCGTCGACGCTGTCGAGCCCGAGCACGACGCCGTCGACGTCGGACTTGTGCTGGATGTCGGGCGAATGGATCTTCACCGCCAGCGCCGCGTGCCGGGTGAACAGCGCCTCGGCATGCGCCGCGGCGGCCTCCGGCGTGGCGGCGAGGTGCACCGGCGGCATCGGGATGCCGTAGCAGCCCAGCAGCGCCTGCACCGCGGCCGGGTCGAGCCACTCCTCGCCGCGCGCCGCGGCGTCCGCGACCAGCGCGCGTGCGCGCCCGGTGTCCGCATCGAACTCCTCCGGCAGGGAGGGAGGGGTCGCCATCAGCTGTTCGATCGCCTGGCGGTAGCGCACCAGGTGCACGAAGCCGCGCACCGCGCCGGTGAGGGTGCGGTAGCTCGGCAGGTCGAAGGCGTCGAAGGGCGCGCGCGTGTCCGGCATCTCGCCCAGCCAGCAGGCCAGCACCGGTTTGGGCTCGCGCTGTGCGCGCCGGCGCGCATCGACGTGCTCGGCGACGCGCTCGGCCAGCTCGACCGGCGAGACCAGGGCGGTCGGCGTGTGGATGACGAACAGCCCGTCGTTGGCCGGATCGTCGTAGAGGATGTCGATGGCGGCGAGGTAGCGCTCGATGTCGGCATCGCCGCCGATGTCGACCGGATTGCCGCGCGACCAGGTCGGCGGCAGCGCCGCGTCCAAGGCGGCGGTGGCGGCGTCGGAGAGGTCCGCGGCGACGCCGCCGAGGTCCAGGAGGCGATCGATCGCGAGGATGCCGACGCCGCCGCCGTTGGTGAGGATGGCCAGGCGCTGGCCGTCGATCGGGCGCAGGTGCGAGAGCGTGTTGGCGGCGGCGAACAGTTCCTCGAGGTCGTTCACGCGCAGCAGGCCGGCACGGCGGATGGCCGCGTCGTAGACGGCATCGCGGCCGGCCAGGGCGCCGGTGTGCGAGGCGGCCGCGCGCGCGCCGGCGGCGTGGCGGCCGGCCTTGACCACGATCACCGGCTTGGCGCGCGCCGCCGCGCGCGCCGCCGACAGGAAGCGTCGCGCGTCGCCCACCGATTCCATGTACAGCAGGATGGCGCGGGTGCCCGGGTCGGTCGCGAAGTGGTCGAGCAGCTCGCCGAGGTCGACATCGGCCATGTCGCCCAGCGAGACGATGCCGGAGAAGCCGATCCGCCGCGCATTGGCCCATTCCACCGTGGCGGTGACGATGGCGCCGGACTGGGCGAGCAGGGCGAGGTCGCCCGGTTGCGCCGGGCTGGCGGCGAAGCTGGCGTTGACCCGGTGTCGCGGCGACAGCACGCCGAGGCAGTTCGGGCCGACCAGGCGCAGCCCGTGGCGGCGCGCGGTGGTGGCGATGCGTTCGCGGACCGACCCGGGGCCGTGGCCGAGCCCGGCGGTGATGACCACCGCGACCGTGACCCCGGCGCGGCCGGCATCCTCGATCACCTGCTCGACGTGCCGCGGCGGCACGGTGACCACGACGAGGTCGGGCACGTGGTCGAGGTCGCGCAGGCGGCGCACGGTGGCGTGGCCGTCGATCTCCTCATGCCGCGGCGTGACCACCGACAGCGTGCCGGCGAACCCGGCCACGCGCAGGTTCTCGGCGATGACCCGACCAAGGCTGCGCTCGCGGGGGCTGCCGCCGCAGACGGCGATGGCACGGGGGCGGAACAGCGCGTCGAGGCCGGTACGGTGCATGGGCGGTCCAGGCGGGGCGCGTCCATCTTGGCCGCCGCCGCCCGCGCTGTCAGCCCGCGCCGCGGCATCGCCGTTCAAGCCTTCCTTACCCGTCGGCGGGCAGGATGCGCGTTTGCGAACCCGAGGAGCACGTCCATGAGGATCCGCCCCCTGGCGCTGGCCGCGCTGTGCATCCTGGCCGCCGCCCCGGCCGCGGCGCGCGAGTACCCGGCCGACGAGCTGCGCGACCTGGTCGACGCCGGCACGCCGCCCGCGGCGGGCGAGGCCGAGACCGTGCGCGAGGAGCCGATGGCGTTCGAGGCCTGCGTCGCCAGCAAGAAGCGGGTGCTGGACGCGGCGCGTGCGGATTATCCGGTGGTCGAGGTGCTGCGTTCGCCGGGCGCCGAGATCGACGCGCTGTGGAGCGCCGACGGGGTGGTCCGGATCAACTGCAGCCGCGCCAGCGGCACGATGACGATCACCAGGGCGCCGTACCGCTGATTCCGGAGAACAGGAATCGTTTACAGGTAGGAATGGGTTTCGTTAAATAGCCGGACCGCATCGCGCGAGGGGCCTGCCGCAAGTCGGCCGGGTCGCGCGCGCCACCGCCGTCCGGAGCCCGCCGTGTCCGTCTTCGTCGCTTTCCGCAGGATGTCGCCGGCCCCGCCGGGGCGACCGCGCGTCGTCGCCACCGCCGCGGGAGCGCGGCGATGAGCGCGACGGCTGCGCCCGGGATCGCCCGCCGCCGGCCGGCCACCACCCGCTGGGGCGTGGCCGCGCGCGTGGTGGCGGCCTTCGTGGCCGGGTACTTCGTCGCCTGGGGCGCGACCGCGTTCCTGGTGCTGGTCCTGCCGATGGGCCGCGCCGATCGCGTGGTCACCGCCAGCCTGCTCTCGTTCGCGGTGTGGTGCGCGGCCGCGCTCTACGCCTTCGGTGCGCGCACGACCTGGCGTGCCTGGTGGGTGCTGCTGGCGCTCGGCGTCGGCACCAATGCGCTCGCCTACGGCTTCGCCGGTCTGGCGGCCCGGCCCTGAGGGATCTGCGATGAAGAACAGCCTCACCCAGAGCATGGCGTGGCTGCACACCTGGTCGGGCCTGCTGATCGGCTGGCTGCTGTTCGTCATCTTCGTCGGCGGCACCATCGCCTGCTTCGACACCGAACTCGACCGCTGGACCCGTCCCGGGATCCCGGCCGGGGTCGAGGCCGACCCGGACTACGACGCGGTGATCGCCCGTCTCGAGCGCGAGGACCCGTCGGCGCACGTCTGGTACGTGTATGCGCCGCACGAGCGCTATCCGGCGATCAAGGCCGGCGGCTGGGACGTCGGCCGCACCTTCTCCACACGGAGCTTCGACCCCGCGACCGGCGAGCCGCTGCCGGAGAGTGCGGGCGGGGAGTTCTTCTTCGAGCTGCACTACGACCTGCACGCGGGCACCGTCGGCATGTACATCGTCGGCATCGCCGGCATGGCGATGCTGGTGGCGATCGTCAGCGGCGTGATCATCCACCGCCGCATCTTCAAGGACTTCTTCACCTTCCGGCCGCGGGCCGGTGGCCAGCGCGCCTGGCTCGACGGGCACAACCTGACCGCCGTGCTCGGCCTGCCGTTCCATCTGATGATCGCCTACACCGGGGTGGCGATCTTCGTCGCCTCCTACATGCTCGCCGGCCTGCACCTGGTCTACAACATGGATGCCGAGGCGTTCTACGACGAGGTCGCGCCGCATCCGCACCGCGAGGAGGTGCATCGCCCGCTGGAGACGCGCGCGCCGCTGGCGCCGATGCTCGCCGACGCGCGCGAGCGGCTCGGAGGCGAGCCCTGGCTGCTCGCGGTCGAGCACCCCGGCGACGCCTCCAGCGTGGTCAGCATCGGCCTCGACCATTCGCGCCACGTCGCCTGGAACCACCGCACCGCCTACTACGACGGCGCCACCGGCGCGTTCATGGCGGTGGGACCGGAGCCGGGCGCCGCCTACCACGCCTACCAGTTCCTCGGCGGCCTGCACATGGTGCAGTTCGGGTCGGCCGCGTACCGCTGGCTCTACTTCGTGCTCGGCCTCGCCGGTTGCGTGATGATCGCCAGCGGCCTGCAGGTCTGGCTGGAGAAGCGTGCGCGACAGGTCGCGGCGGCCGGCGCGCTGTCGGGCTACGGGCTGGTCCGCGTGCTCAACGCCGGCGTGGTCGGCGGCATGCCGCTGGCGAGCGTGGCGATGCTGTGGGCGAACCGGCTGCTGCCGATGGATCTGGCCGGCCGCAGTGCGTGGGAAATCCGCGCCTTCGTCGCCGCCTGGCTGCTGGCGGCGGCGTGGGCGGTGGCCGGCGTGCGCAGTCCGCGGCGCGCCTGGCGCGGCCTGTTCGGCGCCACCGCCATCCTGCTGTGCGGCCTGCCGGTGCTGAACCTCCTCACGAGCCGCGACAGCCACCTCGGCGCGACCCTCGCCCGCGGCGACTGGGCGCTGGCGGCGGTCGATCTCACCGCGCTCGCGCTGGGCCTGGTCTTCGCCCTCGTCACCTGGCGCAGCGGGCGCCGCGCCGGGGTCGCTGCCGCCGGGGACGGTGCGATGCGCACCGCGGCAGGCGCGCGGTGAGCGGCATCGTCCCGCTCCTTCTCGCGCTCTGCTATGCCGGATGGTGCCTGCTCGCGCTCGGCATGGAGCGGCACCATCGCGATGCCTTCGGCAGCGCGCCGCCGCGCAGGCGTCGGCGTCTCCTGCGCGGCGGCGGCTGGCTGCTGCTGACGCTGGCGTTCACGACAGGCATCGCGGCGCGCGGCTGGGAGTTCGGCCCCGTCGCCTGGGCCTGCGCACTGATGCTCGCCGGCCTGGCGTGGGTCCTGCTGCTCGCGCTCGCGCCGAAGGCGGCGCGCTGGCTGGCGGTCGCGGCGCCGCTGCTGGCGGCCGGCACTGCGCTGCTGGCGGCCTGAGCCGGGGGCGCTCAGCCCGCGTCCGCGCCGAATTGGGCGAAGGTGACGAAGTGCCCGCCGGGTTCGCGCACGCCGATCTCCTCGGCGCCGTAGAAGGTGCGATGGCGGGGCATCACGATCTCGCCCTCGTCCAGCACCGCGGCCACCGCATCGAGGTCCGCGACCTCGACGAACAGCGCGCTGCGCCCGGCCCCGATCGCGATGCCGGTGGCATGCGGATCGGCGGCCAGCGCGGCGTGCGTCTGCAGCATCACCTCGATGCCGTCGCGCATGAGGATCACGAAGGCGAGGCCGGCATCGCCGGGCACCTCGGCGGTGCGCGCGAAGCCGAGCCGGGCTTCCCAGAACGGCAGGCAGGGCTCGATGGCCTCGACGTAGAGCACGGGCGTGGACTTCAGCAGGCGGACGGCGGACATGGCGACACTCGCGTGGAGGAGGGCGCAGTCTGCGCGCGTCGGCGCCGGCCGCGATTGAACGGATGCGTCAGCCCGGCCAGCGGCCCGGGGTCAGCCCGCTGAAGCGGGCGAACTCGCGGATGAAGTGCGCCTGGTCGGCATAGCCGGCGTCGAGCGCGACATGGGCATGGGCGCGGCCGCCGCCGTCGAGCAGCCGGCGCGCGCGCTCGAAGCGCAGCCAGCGCAGGTGCTGCACCGGCGACACGCCCAGCGTCGCCTCGAAGCGTCGCTCGAGCGTGCGCCGTCCGACACCGGCCGCGGCGGCCAGTGCCTCGACCCGCGGCAGGCGCGGCATGGCCTCGAGCCCGGCCAGGAGCGCGAGCATGGCGTGGTCGGGCGCGAGCGCCGGCAGCGCCCCGGCGATGCTGCGCCACACGACCCGGCTGCGTGCCTCGAATCCCGTCGTATCGGCCAGCGCCTGCAGCGGGACCTGCCAGGCACGTGGCCGCAGCGCATCGAGGGCCGCGTCGCCGTCGGTGAGCAGTCCCAGCGGCGCGCCGAGCAGGGGCGCCAGCCCGCCCGGCGCGAAGCGGATGCCGAAGCGCACGCTGCCGGGCGCCACCGGGACGAGGCGGGCGCGGGTCATGGTGCCGATCCAGCGCGCGCGGAGCGTGGGCTCGAATTCGAGCAGCAGGTCCGCGCAGCCGTCCGGCAGCACCCGCACCGGCGCGGGTGCGGCGGCGTCCGCGCGCGAGGTCCAGCAGCAGCGCACGAGGTGTGCGAGCGCGGGCGGTGCGGGCGCCTCGCGATAGCTCACCGGCGCGGGTCCGTCACTCGGGTTGCTTCAGCCAGTCGACGCGCGAATGCGCACCGGCCTCGCCCAGCTCGCGTGCCAGCCACGGCAGCGCCGGGGCGAGCGCCATGTCCAGCTGCCACGGCACGTTGAACACCAGCATGCCGCTGCCGTTCATGCGCAGCGGCGAGTCGCCGCCGTGGACCACCAGCTCCGCACGCAGGATCGACTTCGCCGGCAGCGTCGCCATGCGCCGGAACACCGGCTTCAGCACGCGTGCGTCCTTGATCGGATACCACAGCGCGAAGCAGCCCTGCGGCCAGCGGGCCAGGCCTTCGGCCAGCGCCTTGCGCACCGCGTCGAACTCGGCGAGCTGGTTCTCGTAGGGCGGGTCGATCAGCACCACGCCGCGCTTCTCCTGCGGCGGGGTGAGCGCTTTGATCGCGCCGTAGCCGTCGCGCGCGTGCACGCCGACGCGGCGGTCGCCGGCGAACAGGCTGCGCAACGCCTCGGCCTCCTCCACCTGCAGCTCGCAGCAGGCCAGGCGGTCCTGGCCGCGCAGCACCTGCGCGGCGAGCAGCGGCGAGCCGGGGTAGTGGTGCAGGCGACCGTCGGGGTTGGCCTTCTGGATCAGTGCGCGGTAGCGCGCCACCGCCGGCGGCAGGCCGCGGGTGATCGGGAACAGCCGGCCGATGCCGCCGGCCGCCTCGTCGGTACGCAGCGCCTCGCCGCGGTCGAGCGGGTAGTGCCCGCGCCCGGCGTGGGTATCGAGGACGAAGCAGGGCGTGTCCTTGCGCACCAGCGCATCGAGGATGGCCAGCAGCACGACGTGCTTGAGCACGTCGGCATGGTTGCCGGCATGGAAGGCGTGGCGGTAGTTCATCGCGGCAGTGTACGGGCTGCGCGCCGTGCGGCGCGGCGATTTCCTACCCGCCGGCGGGCGCCGGCCGGCGGCGCAGAGCGTGCGGGCATGCCGAGGATGGGGTGCCGGCATCCTCGTCGCCGGCGCATCCCACCAGTGCAAGGAGAGCACGCATGAACGTCCGTTCCATCCTCGTCGCGGCGACCCTCGCCGCCGGCGCCGCCGGCGCCGCCACGTCCGGCGCCCACGCCATCGCCCCGCTGCCCGCCACCGGCGACTACGTCGACGCCTCTGCCTGGCTGCAGACCGACGACGACGTCAACGCCTGGTACGACATCGTCTTCGGCCTGCGCGACGGCTTCGACGACATCTGCGGCGACACCTTCTGCGAAGGCGAGTACAGCAACATCGAGTCCCTGCGCTTCCGCTGCTCGGTCGACGCCGGCAGCGGCGTGCTCGGCGAATGCGTGTGGGTGTTCGCCGCCAGCAACGAGGAGGTGCACCCGGCGCGCGGCCGCATCCTGGTCGACGCGCGGAGCTGGCGCTGCCGACTGCCGCTGGCGGCGGGGACCACGATGGACGAGCTGCTCGCCGCGCTGGCGGACGATCCGCTGTATGCGCCGCTGCCGCGTGGGGCCGTCACGATCTACGACGGCCTCGGCGACTGCCTCTAGTCCGCCGGCGGCGCCGGATCGGCCGCCGGCGTCGCAGGTCGCGGGCTGCGGCTGACGTCACGGGTCGACGTGGCGCGGGCGGCCGCGTCCGCATCTCCGGAAACGGTGCACGGGCGGCACCAGGCAGCGGGCGCGCCCGGCGAGGAGGGGCAGCAGGGCGAGCGGCGTCATGCCGTCGCCGCCCACGGCGCGAGCACGGCGCGACCGGCAGGGTCATGGCAAGGCCGAGCCGGTAGCCCGCGATCGCGGCGGCCGAGCACGAGCAGGGCGAGGCGGTCGACGAAACCGGCGCAGACGAGGCTGGTGAGCAGCAGGGCGATGCCGCAGCGGGTGAGCGGCAGCAGACCGCTGCGGTCGATCCATGGCCCGCCGATGTCGACGACGGCGGCGGCCAGGGTCGATCCGAAGGCCGGACCATGGGCCTCGACCGCATCCCGCGACGCGACCGCCGTCGGTAACGCCGTGGTCGCCGCCAGCGCCTCGAAGACCCGAGTCCGATCGGGGCGACCATCCCCGAGGTCGGCACGCGGCGCTCGGCATCGGGCAGGCGCGCGGCTCCGCCGGTGGCGACGGTCCCGGCACTCACGGTGCCCGCGCCGCGCTGCGCGCCTCCGGCGCCATCCACAGCGCCACCCGGCCGCAGCCGTGACCGCGCGCGAGCAGGCGGTGCGCGGCCGCCGCCTGCACCATCGGGAAGACCGCGCGCAGATGGACGTGCAGCAGGCCGCGGGCGCAGAGGTCGACGAGTTCGAGCAGCGCGGTGCGGCTGCGGCGCACGCGGATCGCCTGCGCGCCGGCCGCCTCCGCGTCCGCCTTGCGCACCAGGCTGCCGATGCGGGCGGGTTCCGCGACCAGCGCCAGCGAGGCGCGCAGCGCGGCCTCGCTGCCTGCGGCATCGAGCGCGGCATCGACGCCGTGCGGCGCCAGCGCGCGCACGCGGCTGGCCAGGCCCGGACCATAGGCCACCGGCTCCGCGCCGAGGGCGTGCAGGTAGGCGTGGTTGGCCTCGCGCGCCGTGCCGACGACGCGTACGCCGGCCAGCCGTGCGAGCTGTACGGCCATGCTGCCGACGCCGCCGGCCGCGCCGTGGATCAGCAGCGTCTCGCCCCGTTGCAGGCGCAGGCAGGCGAGCGCGACGTGCGCGCTCTGGCCGGCATCGGGCAGTGCCGCGGCCGCAGCCCAGTCGAGCAGGGGCGGGCGCGCGACGCACTGCGACGCCGGCACGCACACCGCATCGGCATAGGCGCCGCGCTCGCACCAGCCGAGCACGTCGTCGCCCACCGCGAGCCCGTAGACGCCCGGACCGGCCATGTCGATGCGCCCGGCGAACTCGCTGCCGATGCGGCGCGGGAACGGCAGCGCGTCGTCGCGCCCGCCGCCGAACCAGCCGCCGCGCTGGGCCAGGTCCATGTGCTGCACGCCCGCCGCGCGTACGCGCACCCGCACCTGCCCGGCAGCGGGTTCCGGCAGCGGCACGCCCGCCACGCGCAGCACGTCGGGCGCACCGCAATCGTCGTAGACCACCGCGCGCATGCTGCGCGAGGCGGAGCGGGGAAGGAGCGCGAGGCGCTCGCTGCGTCGGATGTCCATCGCTTGACCTCGGATCGGATGGATGCGGACCATAGGACCTCAACATTGGTTGAGGTCAAGAGATGCCGGCAGTGGCGTTCCCATTGAGCGTCGGCGATGTCGCCGCCCGCAGCGGCGTCAGCGTGTCGACGCTGCACTTCTACGAACGCCGCGGCCTGATCGAGAGCCGCCGCAGCGTCGGCAACCAGCGCCGTTACGCGCGCGACGTGCTGCGCCGGATCGCGGTGATCCGCATCGCGCAGCGCGTGGGCATTCCGCTGGAGGCGATTCGCGAGCGCCTGGCGACGCTGCCCGACTCGCGCGCGCCGGGCCGCGCCGACTGGACCCGGCTTTCGCGGCAGTGGCGGGCGGAGCTCGATGGGCGCATCGCCGCCCTCGTGCAGCTGCGCGACACGCTCGACGACTGCATCGGCTGCGGTTGCTTGTCGCTGGCGCGCTGCCGGCTGCGCAATCCGCACGACCGTGCCGCCGATGCGGGCCCGGGCGCGCACTGGCGGAACCCGGGTGGCGACCTCGGCTAGTACGTGCGGCCGGACGCCGGGCCCGCGTCGGCATGGCGGCCGCGTGATATCCGCGGCGTCGCTGCGGATCCGCTGGAGTGGTCGAGTGCATCGGCGGGCCCTGGGCAGTGGTGTCCACCCAGTCTGGAGAGGGTGGAGGACGGTTCCGGTCCTCGATCCATGGCAGGCTGCGCGCCATGCGCCAGACCTCCGCCCGCCTGCTCAGACTGCTGTCCCTGCTGCAGTCGCGCCGGCACTGGACCGGGCCGGCACTGTGCGAGCGGCTCGAAGTGGATGCACGCACCGTGCGCCGCGACGTCGACCGCCTGCGCGAGCTGGGCTACCCGGTGGAGTCGTCCTCCGGCGTGGGCGGCGGCTACCGGCTCGGCGCCGGCAACCGGATGCCGCCGGTGCTGCTCGACGACGACGAGGCGGTGACCGTGGCGATGGCGCTGCGGGCGGCGACCTCGGGCATCGAGGGCATGGAGGCGGCGGCGGTGGGCTTGCTCGCCAAGCTCGAGCAGCTGCTTCCGGAGCACCTGAGGGCGCGCGCCGGCGCGCTCGATCCGGTGATGCTGGCGCTGCCGAGCTGCGGCACGCAGGTCCGGGTCGACATGCTCACGCGGATCGCCACCGCCTGTCGCGACCGCCGCTGCCTGGATTTCGACTACCGCGATCATCAGGGTCGCGCGAGCCGGCGGCGGGTCGAGCCGATGCACCTGGCGAGCCATGGCCGGCGCTGGTACCTGATCGCCTGGGACCGGAACCGCGACGACTGGCGCACGTTCCGGGTGGATCGGATCGCGACCGCGGCGATCGCGGACCAGGGTTTCGCGGCGCGGCGGCTGCCGATGGATCCGGCGACATTCATCAACCGCGCCTTCGCGCTGGCGCCGTACCGCTACCAGCTGCGGGTGCGGGTCGAGGGCGAAGCCGCCGAAATCGCCGCGCGCGTGCCGCGCTGGTGCGGCGTGGTGGAGCCGGGCACGGGCGACGGCTGCTGCGTGCTGGCGCTCGGTGCGGAGACGCTGGACGCGCTCGCCGCACAGCTGCTGCTGGCCAACGTGGGCTTCCGGATGATCGACGAGCCGCCGTTCGCGGACGAGCTGCGCCTCGTCGTCGAGCGCCTGCGCGACGGGCTGGCCCTCGCCGCGCAGGCGCCAGTGCCGGCCTGATGCGTCAGTGGCTGCCGACTTCGGGCGTCTCCGTCGGCGGCGCATCGACCGGCTGCTGGCCCTCGCTCCACAGCTCGGCGTTGCGGATGCCCAGCGCTTCCGGGTGGAAGACGGGGTCGAGCCCCTGCTTCTTCTGCGTCTCGTAGTCCTTCAGTGCCAGCAGCGCCGGGCGCTGCAGGATGAGGATGGCGGCGATGTTGAGCCAGGCCATGAGGCCGACGCCGATGTCGCCCAGCGTCCAGGCCGACCCGCCGGTGCGCATGATCCCGACCACCACCGCGGCCAGGATCGCCAGGCGCAGCACCAGCACCAGCCACGGGCGGTGCACCCGGCGGTTGATGTAGGCCACATTGGTCTCGGCCATGTAGTAGTAGGCCATGATGGTGGTGAAGGCGAAGAACAGCAGGGCGATGGCGACGAAGCCCGCGCCGATTCCCGGGACCACGCTCTCGACCGCGGCCTGGGCGTAGCCCGCCCCCGCCTTCACGCCCTCCAGCCCCTGCACCAGGAGGTCGGTGTCGCCGCCGCCCGGAACCTGGATGTTGTACATGCCGGTCGACAGGATCATGAAGGCCGTGGCCGAGCACACCAGCAAGGTGTCGACGTAGACCGAGAAGGCCTGCACGTAGCCCTGCTTGGCCGGGTGCGAGACCTCCGCGGCGGCGGCGGCGTGGGGGCCGGTGCCCTGGCCCGCCTCGTTGGAGTAGATCCCGCGCTGCACGCCCCACTGGATCGCGGTGCCGAGCGCGCCGCCGAAGGCCGCGCCGGGGTTGAACGCGCTCTCGACGATCAGGCCCAGCATCGCCGGCACGGCGTCGATGTTGAGCGCGAGGATGACCAGCGCGATCAACAGGTAGGCGGCGGCCATGAACGGCACCACGACCTGCGCGAAGCTGGCGATGCGGGTGACGCCGCCGAAGATGATGACCGCCAGCGCCGCCACCAGCGCGGTGGCGGTGGTCCAGGGCGGCACGCCCCAGGCGCGGGTCATCCCGCCGGCGATCTCGCTGGCCTGCACGCCCGGCAGCAGGAAGCCGCAGGCGAGGATCGTGGCGATGGCGAAGATCCATGCGTACCACTTCTGGCCCATCGCCTTGTCGATGAAGTAGGCCGGGCCGCCGCGGTAGCGGCCCTGGTCGTCCTTTTCCTTGTAGATCTGAGCCAGAGCCGACTCCACGTAGGCGGTGGAGGCGCCGAGGAAGGCCATGACCCACATCCAGAACACCGCGCCGGGGCCACCGGAGAAGATGGCGGTGGCCACGCCGGCGATGTTGCCGACGCCCACGCGCCCCGACAGCGAGATCGCCAGGGCCTGGAACGGCGAGACGCCGGCCTCCGAGCGGTCACCGCGCAGGATCAGCCGGACCATCTCCGCCAGGCCGCGCAGCTGCACGAAGCGGGTCCGGATCGAGAAGTAGAGGCCCGCGCCCAGGCACAGCACCACCAGCGCGGTGCTCCAGACGACGTTGTTGACGGCGGCGATGACCTGATCCACGAACGGCTTCCCCCTGGCCGCGCGTGGCGCGGACCGATGTGCGAGTGATTCGAAGCGGGTCGCTCGCGACCGCGCTGCCCGGGCCTAAGCTTGCCCGAACTCGCGAGGCGGCGCGCCATGACCTTCCGCAGTGGCGCCCGTGCCACCGGCGTCGCAGGCGCCGGGGGCGCTAGAATCCGGCCGATGGACGACTCCCTGCACGTACGCGCGCTCACCGGCGAGGCGGTCGGGCCGTGGCTCGACGACCTGGCGCGACTGCGCATCGCCGTCTTCGCGGACTTCCCCTATCTCTATGCCGGCGACGTCGGCTACGAGCGGCGCTACCTCGAGACCTACACCCGCTCGCCCGAGAGCCTGTTCGTGCTGGCGCTGGACGGGGATCGGGTGGTCGGCGCCTCCACCGGCATCCCGCTGGCGGACGAGACGGAGGCCTTCCGCACGCCGTTCGCCGCGCGCGGGATCGACCCGGCGCGCGTGTTCTATTTCGGCGAATCGGTGCTGTTGCGCGAATGGCGCGGGCGCGGCCTCGGCCACCGCTTCTTCGACGAGCGCGAAGGCTACGCGCGTCGGCTCGGCCGGTTCGACACCACGGCCTTCTGTGCCGTGGACCGCGCCGCCGACGACCCGCGGCGGCCGGCCGGGCATCGCGACAACGACGCGTTCTGGCGCAAGCGCGGCTATACGCGTCAGGACGGGATGCAGGCCACGCTGTCCTGGGCCGAGCACGGCGAGACTGCCGAGACGCCGAAGACCCTGACGTTCTGGACCCGACCGCTGGAGCAGGCGCGATGAAGGTGGCCGTGGCGAAATATGCGATCCAGGCGCCGGCCGATTTCGACGCCTTCGCCGCACGCATCGAGGCGCTGCTGCGCGAGGCGCGCGATGCCGGTGCGCGTCTCGCGGTGCTGCCCGAATACCTCGCGCTGGAACTCGCCGCGACCTTCCCGCCGGCGGTGCAGGGCGACCTGCACGCCTCGCTGGCCGCGATCCAGGCGCTGCGCGCGCCGTGGCTGGCGCTGTTTTCGCGCCTGGCGCGCGAGTTCGACCTGTACGTCGTCGCCGGCAGCTTCCTGCTCGACGTCGGCGGCGGGCGCTACCGCAACCGCAGCGACTGGTTCGCGCCGGACGGCAGCCATCGGTTCCAGGACAAGCTGGCGCTGACCGCCTTCGAGAAGGACGCGGGCGTGATCGAGCCGGGCGATGCGCTCAAGGTGTTCGGGATCGACGGACACCGTGCCGGCATCGCTGTCTGCTACGACATCGAATTCCCCCTGCCGGTGCGCGCGCAGGTGGAGGCGGGGGCCCGGCTCATCGTCTCGCCGAGCTGCACCGACACCGAGGCCGGGGCCACGCGCGTGCGCGTCGGGTGCATGGCGCGGGCGCTGGAGGGCCGCTGCTTCGTGGCGCAGTCGGTGACGGCGGGCGTGGCGGAATGGAGCGCGGCGCTGGACGTCAACACCGGCGAGGCCGCGCTGTACGCGCCGATGGATCGCGACCTGCCGGCGGACGGCTTCCTCGCGCGGACGGCCGGCGGCGAGGTATGGGCCATCGCCGAGCTCGATTTCGACGCGCTGGAGGCCTCGCGCGCGCATGCGCAGGTCGCCAACGACCGCGACTGGCCGGCGCAGCTGCGGCCGGCGTTCGCGGCGGCCCGGCTCGATGCGGACCGCGATCCGCCGGCGGGTGACGCGCCGGCGGCGGGCCCGCAGCCGGTCGGCACGCAGTCGGTCAACGGCGGCTAGGCGAGCGCCAGCGCCGAGCCGATCCAGAGCGAGCCGCTCGCCAGCGCGCCGCCGATGGCGGTGGCGGCGAGCACGTCGCTCGGGTAATGCAGGCCGAGCACCACGCGCGAGGCCGCCACGGCGACCGCGAACGGCACCAGCAGCGGCGCGAGCAGCGGGTAGTAGGCCAGCGCCACCACGGTGAACGACACCGCATGCAGGGTGTGCCCGGAGGGGAAGCTGAACTCGTCCAGCGGCGCCACCAATGCGCGGATGCGCACGTCGGCGGCGAACGGTCGCGGCCGCCGCGTCCATCGCTTCAGGTGTCGGTAGAGCATCAGCGCGGTGGCGCCGGTCAGGGCCATGTGCAGCGAGGCCTGCAGGCCCTCGATGCCGTCGGCGAGGACGATCGCCGCCATCAGCAGGTACCAGAACACGCCGTCGCCCAGGCGGCTGACGGTGGCGAAGGCGCGGCGCACCGAGGCGCGCGTGCCCCAGCGGTTGGCCAGCAGGCACCAGCCGTGCTCCATCGCGCTGAGGCCGCGACCGCGCCCGCTCACCGCGGCATCTCCAGCGCCGGGACGTCCCTGTCGAGCAGGTGCAGGCCGAGGGTGCGTGCCGTGGCGAGGGCGGCGAGGATCTCCTCGAACCGCGCGGCGACCGCCTGCGGATCCAGCTCCGCGACCGCCGCGCGCGCAGCGCGGCCCAGGTTCCGGCGGAGATCCGCATCGCGCGCCAGGGCTGCGGCCGCGGCGACGAAGCCGTCCTCGTCGCCGAGCGGCAGGGCGCGGCCGCTGATGCCGTTGCGGATGTACTCGCGCGCCGCGCCGTCGTCGAAGGCGACGGTCGCCACGCCGCTGGCCATGGCCTCGAGGGTGACGTTGCCGAAGGTCTCGGTGGTGCTCGGGAACAGGAACAGGTCGGCGCTCGCGAAGTGGCGGGCGAGCTCCCGGCCGCGGCGTACGCCGGCGAAGACGAGGTCCGGATTCGCCCGCTCCAGCGCCTCGCGCTCCGGCCCGTCGCCGACGAAGACGAAGCGGGCGTCGGCGCGTTCGGCCTGGATCGCGCGGAAGGCGCGTACCGCCAGGCCGAGGTTCTTCTCCGGCGCGATGCGGCCGACGTGGATGACCACCGGAGCGTCGTCGCCGGCGCCCCACCGCGCGCGGAGGGCGCCGTCGCGCAGGCCGGGGTCGAACTGGCGGGTGTCCACCGCGCGCGCCAGGCGCACCACGTGGCGGAAGCCGGCGGCGCCGAGTTCCGCGGCCAGGGCCCGCGTCGGCACCAGCGTGGCGTCGCCGCGGTTGTGCATGCGCCGCATCCAGGCCCGCGCCACGGGCGCCAGGGGGCCGAATCCGTAGCGGCCGAGGTAGTGGTCGAAGCGGGTGTGGAAGCCGGTCGCGACCGGGATCCCGAGCGCGCGCGCGGCGCTCACCGCCGACAGCCCGAGCGGGCCTTCGGTGGCGACGTAGACCGCGTCCGGCCGGGCGTCCTGCCAGGCCCGCCGCAGCAGGCGTCCCGCAGGCAGGCCGAAGCGCAGGCCCGGGTAGCGCGGCAGGCCGAGGCCGCGTACGCAGAGGGTGTGGGCGTCGGCCGGCGCCTGCGGGTCGCGCGGGCGTACCAGCGAGACGCGATGGCCGCGTTCGCGCAGGCCGGTCTCGAGCCCGTGGACGGTGAGGGCGACGCCATTGACGTCGGGCGGGTAGGTCTCGGTGACGATCGCCGCGTGCATGCCTGCTTCCTCCCCGAAAGGGCATGCGTACCGTGCGCCGCGGCGGTGGCATCGACTTGACGCCGGCATGACCGTGTCATGAAACGCCGCCGGTGCCGGCGCTCACTCCGGGTCCGCCGCCAGCGGCGCGGCCACGTCCTCGAGCATGCGGTTCTCCGCGTCGACCGCGAGCCGCCAGGCCACCATCGCCGCGATCAGCATCAGCGCCCCGCCGAGCACGTAGCCGCCGAACATTTCGACGCGCCCGCCGGTGCCGATCAGCAGGCCGAACACCAGCGGGCCGGTGATCCCTCCGAGCGCGGTGCCGACCGCGTAGAACCACGCGATCGCGCGTGCGCGGATCTCCAGGGGGAAGCTCTCGCTGACGGTGAGGTAGGCCGAACTCGCCGCCGCCGAGGCGAAGAAGAACACCACGCTCCAGGCGAGGGTCTGGGTGGTCGCGGTGAACGCGCCGCGCAGGAACAGCCAGCCGGTGAGGATGATCAGCAGCCCCGAGACGGCGTAGGTCAGCGTGATCATCCGGCGCCGGCCCCAGGTGTCGAACAGCGGGCCGAGCAGCAGCGGCCCGGCGACGTTGCCGGCAGCGAAGGGCAGCAGGAAGAGCCCGATCCGCGCCTCCTCGACCGCGTAGTAGCGGGCGAGGATCAGGCCGTAGGTGAAGAAGATCGCGTTGTAGAGGAAGGCCTGCGCCACCATCAGCACCAGCCCGAGCACGGTGCGCCGCGGATAGCGGCGGGTGAACACCTCGAACAGCGCGAAGAAGCCCGGCTGCGGCCGGCGCGCGAGCAGGAGCTCGCGCACCGGTGGCGCACCGGGGCGCACCTGGGCCTGCGCCTCGATCCGGCGCACGACGGCCTCCGCCTCGTCCATGCGCCCGTTGACCATCAGCCAGCGCGGGCTCTCCGGCACGAAGCGGCGCAGCGCCATGATCGCGAAGCCCAGCGCGCCGCCGACCACGAAGGCCAGCCGCCAGCCGACCTCCACCGGCACCAGCCCGCTGTCGAGGATGGCGCTTGCGCCCAATGCACCGATCGCCGCGCCGATCCAGTAGCTGCCGTTGACGCCGAGGTCGATGCGCCCGCGCAGCCGCGCCGGCATGAATTCCTGGATCGCGGAATTGATCGCCGCGTACTCGCCGCCGATGCCGGCACCGGTGAGGAAACGGGCGATCAGGAACAGCCAGTAGTGCGACACCAGGCCGGAGAGGATGGTGGCGCCGGCGTAGACGCCCAGGGTGAGGAAGAACAGCTTCTTGCGGCCCATGCGGTCGGCCAGGCTGCCGAAGTAGATCGCGCCGAGCACCGCGCCGGCGACATAGGCCGACCCCGCCAGGCTGACCTGGAAGGCGCTCAGGCCGAGCGCCTCCGGCAGCGTGAGCACCCCCGAGAGCGCGCCGATCAGGGTCACCTCGAGGCCGTCGATGATCCAGCCGATGCCGAGGGCGAAGATCAGCATGGTGTGGAACGGCGACCAGGCCAGCCGGTCGAGGCGCGAGGGGAGGTCCGTCCGGTACCGCGTGTCCTGCATCGTCATCGGCTCGGGCGGCGGCAAGGGTCCGCGAGCCTTACCGTGCGCGCGACGAAGGCGGGATGAAGACACTGCAGCGTCCGCCTGCACGCGCCGACGCCTGCGGCGCCGCGATCAGCGTGCGAGGCTTCCGGCCCCGGCGTCGTCGAACGCCAGCGTGCGCCCGGCCACCAGCGCCGACACCGGCAGGCCGTCGCGGTAGGTGACGCGGTTGCCCGCCACCGCCGGTACGCGCGCACCGACCAGCAGGGTGCCGACCAGGTTCAGCGGGTCGGTCGCGGCCACGGTCAGCGCCTGCCCGTCGCGCTCGCGGCGGCGCAGGTTGCGCAGCAGGCCGAGCGCGTCGGGCAGCGCGAACTGCTCGCCGACCAGCCCATCGACGAAGCGCCCGCCGCGGATCTCGCCGCGCGCCTCCAGGCGCTGGTAGACGCGCAGCAGCTCGCGCCAGGGCGGCAGCCAGCCGGCCTCGCGGGCGAGCAGCCGCCAGCACACCACGCCGTAGCGGCGCAGCAGGGTCCAGGCGACGTGCTCGAGCTGGTCGCGGTCGAGCGGCCGCGCCGCATCCGCGTCCGGGGCCGGGCGGGCGATCGGCGCCCAGCGGCCGGCGTCGGCCAGGCCGAACAACACGCGCCGGCTGCGGTAGCCGCCGCGCGCGTCGCCGCGCCGCGAGGGCGGCAGCAACAGGCTGCGCAGCCCGGTGAAGCCGTCGGCGGTGATGCGGCCGGCCGCCGCGAGCTCGGCCATCGCATCCTCCAGCTCGACCCGCAGCAGGCGGGTGCGGTCGCCGATGTCGTCGAGGAAGGAGGCGCCGTGCGCGGCGAGATCGTCGGCCACGCGCTGCGCGCGCGAGGACAGCGCCGCGGCCTCGCCGCGGCGATCGGCGATGCGGGTCCAGGTGCCGAGAGTGCGGCGCGGCACCAGCGACAGCGGTGCGGCCTTCAGCGAGGCGCGCCCCTTGCCGCCGCTGCCGGCGGCGAGCCGGGCCCAGGCGACGCGGCCCGAGGTGCACAGCGCATCCAGCCAGCCGATCTCGTAGCCGGCCACGCGTGCGGGCAGGATCTCCGCCTCCCAGCTCGCTGCCGGGGCCTCGAAGCCCTCCAGCTGCGCCAGCACCGCGGCCAGGGCGTCCGGCCCGCCGGCGCGACTGCCCGGCGCCACGCGCTGCCACTCGAACAGGAAACGCATGAAGTCGCGCACCGGCACCGGTTCGATCTCGCGGCGCAGGCGGCCCACCGTGTAGCGGTGGATGCGCGCGAGCAGGTGGCGCTCGCACCATTCCCAGGCGTCGTCGCCGAGCCCGGGGGAGAAGCGGCCGCGCAGGACGAAGCCCTCGGTCTGCAACGCGAGCAGGGCGAGTTCGACCGCCTGCGCCGGCAGCGCGAGCTCGGCGGCGAGCCGCTCGACGCGCACCGGCCCGAGCCCGGTCAGGCGCGAGCGCAGCAGTTCGACCAGCGCCGCGTCGGCGTCCCAGGCCTCGCGTGCGTATTCGTCGGGTACGGCGAGCGGCGCCGCCGCGGCCGCGCCGGGGTACAGGGCGCGCGCCAGCGGCAGGCGCTCGACCGCGAACCAGCGCGCGGTCTCCGCGTCGCCGTCGGCATCGGCATGGACGCGGCAGGCGCGCCCGCCGCGGGCGAGCGCGTCGAGGTGCGGCAGCCAACCTTCGCGCGCGACCTCCTCCGCGGTCAGGCAGCCGAGGCCGGCCAGGGCCTCGTGCACCTCGTCGGGATCGCGTGCCTCCGGCCACGCCTCCGCGCGCACCGCGGCAATGGCGCCGGGGTCGAGGGCGCCGAAGTCGCCGACGCTCTCCGCGTCGCCGAACGTACGCTCGCCCACCGCCTGGGTTCGGCGCTCCTCCAGCGGCGCGCCGTCGAGGAAGGAATAGGGGCGCGCACCCAGCACCTCGGCCGCCAACGGCGAGGGCTGGAACAGATCGCGGCAGGCGAAGGTGACCGCGCCCGTCTCGATCCGCGCCAGCAGCGCCTCCAGCGCCTCGACGTCCATGGCCTCGTGCAGGCAGTCGCGCACGGTCTGCGCCACCAGCGGATGGGCGGGCACCTCGCGCTCGCCGACGATGTTTTCCTGGCAGGCGACCTGGTCGGGGAACACCGTCGCCAGCAGGTCCTCCGACTTCATCCGCTGCAGCTGCGGGGCGACCCGGCCGCCGCCGGCGTAGCGCGGCAGCGCGAGCGCGGTGGTCGCGTTCCAGCGCCAGCGCGAGACGAACATCGGCGCGTCGAGCATGGCCTGCACCAGCACCTCGCGGACCGAGCCGGAATGCAGGTAGCGGGTGACCTCGTCCAGCGGGAAGCTGTGGCTGGTCGACAGCGACAGCACGATGGCGTCCTCGGTCGCCGCCGCCTGCAGCTCGAAGTTGAAGTTGCGGCAGAAGCGCTTGCGCAGGGCCAGGCCCCAGGCGCGGTTCATGCGGCTGCCCCAGGGCGAGTGGATCACGAGCTGCATGCCGCCGGAGGCGTCGAAGAAGCGCTCCATGGCGAGCGTGTGCTGGGTCGGCATCACGCCCAGGGCCGTGCAGGCGCGCTGGAGGTAGTCGACCAGCTGGGTCGCCGCCGCGGCGGCGATGCCGACCTCGCCGGTCAGCCAGGCGCGGGCGGCGTCGGCACCGCCGGCCTCCAGTCGCGCGCCGACCTCCGTACGCAGGCGCGAGACGGCGGACGACAGCGCATCGCTGCGCCCCGGCGCCTCGCCGATCCAGAACGGGATGTTGGGCGGCTGCCCCTGCGCGTCCTCCACGCGCACCCGGCCACGTTCCACGCGCAGGATGCGGTAGGACTGGTTGCCGAGCTGGAACACGTCCCCCGCCAGCGACTCGACCGCGAAGTCCTCGTTGACGCTGCCGATGCGCTGCGCGGCCGGTTCCAGCACCACGTCGTAGTCGGCGGTGTCGGGGATCGCGCCGCCTGAGGTGACCGCGATGGTCCTGGCGCCGCGGCGCGGGCGCAGCACGCGGCCGACGCTGTCGCGGTGCAGGTAGGCGGCGCGCGGGCCGCGACGCGTGGTGAAGCCGTCGGCGAGCATGCGCACCACGGCGTCGAAGTCGGCGCGGGCGAGTCCGGCGAACGGATACGCGCGGGTCGCCAGCGCGTACACGGCGTCCTCGCTGCGTTCGCCGTCGGCGACCTCGGCCACGATCTGCTGCGCCAGCACGTCCAGCGGCGCAGGTTCGATCTCGAGAGTGTCGAGTTCGCCGCGGCGGACCGCGTCCAGCAGCGCGGTGCACTCGACGAGGTCGTCGCGCGAGGTCGGGAACAGGCGTGCCTTGGGTGTGCCGCCGACGGCGTGGCCGGCGCGGCCCGCGCGCTGCAGGAAGGCATTGATCGCGCGCGGCGAGCCTATCTGGCAGACCAGGTCGACGTCGCCGATGTCGATGCCGAGTTCCAGCGACGCGGTCGCCACCAGCGCCTTCAGCTCGCCGCGCTTGAGCCGCTGCTCGGCGTCGAGCCGGTGCTCGCGGGCCATGCTGCCGTGGTGGGCCGTCACCGCCTCGCGCCCGAGCGCCTCGGACAGGTGCCGCGCCAGACGCTCGGCCATGCGCCGGGTGTTGACGAAGACCAGGGTGCTGCGGTGTGACTGGATCAGGGTACCGAGGCGCGCGTGCACCTCGGCCCAGGCGTCGCCGGACATCACCGGCGCCAGCGGCGTGGCCGTGACCTCCAGCGCCAGGTCGCGCGGGCGCGCGTGGCCGGCGTCGACGATGGCGCAGTCGGGTGCCCGGGCCGGCCCGCAGAGGAAGCGCGCGACCTCGGCGATCGGCTTCTGCGTCGCCGACAGGCCGATGCGGTTGGGTGGCGTGCCGCAGAGCGCGTCGAGCCGCTCCAGGCTCAGCGTCAGGTGCGCGCCCCGCTTGCTCGCGGCCACGGCATGGATCTCGTCGACGATCACGCTGCGCGTGCTCGCCAGCATCTTTCGGCCGGACGCCGAGCCGAGCAGGATGTAGAGCGACTCCGGCGTGGTGACCAGGATGTGTGGCGGGCGCCGGCGCATGGCGACGCGCTCGCGCTCCGAGGTGTCGCCGCTGCGCACCGCGGTGCGGATCCCGACATCGCGCGCCAGCCGTGCGCGGATGCCCGCGAGCGGCGCGACCAGGTTCAGGTTGACGTCGTTGGACAGCGCCTTGAGCGGCGAGACGTAGACCACCCGCGTCTCGTCGGGCAGCGCCCCTGCGGCATCGGCCTCGCGCACCAGCGCGTCGATCGCGGCGAGGAAGGCGGCCAGGGTCTTGCCGGAACCGGTCGGGGCGACGATCAGCGCGTCGCGGCCCCCGGCGATCGCCGGCCATGCCCCGGCCTGCGCCGGCGTGGGTACGCCGAACGCGGCGGCGAACCAGCCGGCGACGGCGGGATGGAAGGTCTCGAGCGGCATCCGCCGAACATGAGGCCGTGCCGGCGCGGACGCAAACCCGCCGGCGGCAAGCGGATCAGTCCGGGCTCAGGTGCAGCTCGAACCCGAGCCGGCCGGCCAGGCCGCACTCGGTGTCGAGGTCGGCGCGGGTCAGCGGGTGGTTCTCCAGCCAGCGCAGGGGCAGGCGCAGGGTCATGCGAGCGCCGGCGGCCTCGAGCACCGGGTCGGGCAGGGCGCCGTCGTCGCGGCCGCGGTGCAGGAGCACGGCCAGGCGCAGCAGCGGCACGAGATGGCGCGCGCCGGTCTGCATGCGGCCGGGCAGGGCCTGCAGCACCGCGACCGCCGGCTTGCGGCGCTGGCAGTGCACGAGCGCGGCCAGAACCTGCTGTTCCTGGCGCGAGAAGCCGGCGATGTCGGAGTGCTCGAGCAGGTAGGCCCCGTGCACGTGGTACTGGCTGTGCGCCACCGCCAGGCCGATCTCGTGCAGGCGCGCGGCCCAGCCGAGCATCAGGCGGTCCTCCGCCGACAGCGACCAGGCCTGCGCGACCTGGTCGAACAGGCGCAGGGCGGTGGCCTCGACGCGCGCGCCCTGCGCCGTGTCCACGCCGTAGCGCTCGCCGAAGCCGGCGATCGCGCTCTCGCGCGGGTCGTCGTCGGTGACGCGGCCGAGGAGGTCGTGGAGGATGCCCTCGCGCATGGCGGTGCTGCTGACCTGCATGCGCTCGATGCCCAGCGCGGCGAACGCCGCCTCCATCACCAGCAGGCCACCGGCGATGATGGGGCGGCGGTCCTCCTCGAGCCCGGGCATCTCGATCCGCGAGATGCGGTCGGCCCTGAGCAGCTGGGCGCGCAGCCCGCGCAGCGCCTCGGCGGTGATGTCGCTGTCGCCCTGGCCGGCCGCTGCGGCCAGCGCGCCGATCGCCTTGGCGGTGCCGGAGGAGCCGAAGGCTTCCTCCCAACCGCGCGCACGGTAGGGCACTGCGAACTGCTGGAATTCGGCGCCGATCGCGGTCAGCGCCTCGTTCCAGCGCCGGCTGGAGAGCTTGCCGTCGCCGAAGAAGCGGCGTGTGGTGGCGATGCAGCCGACCTGCAGCGACTCGCGCTCCAGCGGCGTGAACCCTTCGCCGATGATGAACTCGGTGGAGCCGCCGCCGATGTCGACCACCAGCCGCCGCCGCGCGCCCGGCGGGTTCGCCTGGGCGACGCCGAGGTAGATCAGGCGCGCCTCCTCGCGCCCGGACACCACCTCGATGCCGTGCCCGAGCGCGGTCTCGGCCGGGACCAGGAAGGCCTGCGGCGAGCGCAGCGCGCGCACGGTGTTGGTGGCGATCGCGCGCACCCGCGCGCGCGGCACCGGGCGCAGGCGCTGGCCGAAGCGTTCCAGGCAGTCGAAGGCGCGGCCGCGGGCCTCCGCGGAGAGGCCGCCCTTGCCGTCGAGGCCTTCGGCCAGGCGCACCGTCTCGCGCAGGCGGTCGACCACGCGCAGTTGGCCGAGGATCGGGCGGGCGACCACCATGTGGAAGCTGTTGGAGCCGATGTCGACGGCGGCGAGCAGCTCGTCCTCGGCGGCGTGGGCGGGGCGGACGGAGCGGGCCGGACGCGATCTCATCCGCACAGCTTAGCCAGCAACGTCCCCTGCGCCGAGACCGGCTCGGCGCCCGCTTCCGGCTGCACGCGGCTGTAGCTGCCGTCGGCCTCGAGCTGCCAGGCCTCGGCGGTGTCGGCGAGGTAGCTGGCCAGCGCCTCGTCGTGGACACGCTGGGCGAGCTTGGCATCGAGGATGGGGAAGCAGGTCTCCACGCGTCGCAGCAGGTTGCGCTCCATCCAGTCCGCGCTGGCGCAATAGATCTCGCGCTTGCCGTTGTTGCAGAACGCGTAGACGCGCGAATGCTCGAGGAAGCGGCCGATGACCGAGCGCACGCGGATGTTCTCGGACACGCCGGGCACGCCGGGCCGCAGGCAGCAGGCGCCGCGCACGATGAGGTCGATGCGCACGCCCGCGCGCGAGGCGGCGTACAGCGCCTGCATCACCGCGACCTCGTTGAGCGCGTTCATGCGCGCCACGATCCACGCCGGCCGGCCCGCCTCCGCGTTGGCGGTCTCGCGCTCGATCTTGGCGATCAGGCCGCGGTGCAGGGTGAACGGCGCATGCAGCAGGCGCTTGAGCTTGAACGCCGGCGCCAGGCCCGACAGCTGCTGGAACAGCAGGTGGACGTCGTGGCCGATGTCCGGATCGGCGGTGAGCAGGCCCAGGTCGGTGTAGACCTTGGCCGTGCCCGAGTTGTAGTTGCCTGTGCCCAGGTGCACGTAGCGGCGCAGCGCCTTGCCCTCGCGGCGCACGATCAGGAGCATCTTGGCGTGGGTCTTGTAGCCCACCACGCCGTAGACCACCTGCACGCCGGCCTCCTGCAGGCGGTCGGCGACGCGGATGTTGGCCTCCTCGTCGAAGCGCGCGCGCAGTTCCACCAGCACGGTGACGTCCTTGCCGTTGCGCGCCGCCTCGATCAGCGCCTCCTGCAGCGCCGGCTCCTTGCCGGTGCGGTAGAGCGTCTGCTTGATCGCCAGCACGTCCGGGTCGGTCGCCGCGTGCTCGAGCAGCTCCAGCACGTCGCTGAAGGAGTCGTAGGGGTGGTGCAGGAGCATGTCGCGTTCGCGGATGCGCTCGAACGGCGACTCCTCGTCGCTGAAGCGCGGCCGCGGCACGAAGGGCGGAAACTTGAGCTCCGGCCGGTCGACCAGGTCGTAGACCTGGATCACGCGGTTGAGGTTGACCGGGCCGTTGATCCGGTAGACCGCGCTGTCCGGCAGCTGGAAGTTCTCCAGCAGGATGTCGAGGATCGGCTTGGGCGTGGTGTCGGCCACCTCCAGCCGCACCGCGCGGCGGAAGCCGCGCCCCACCAGCTCGGTCTTGAGCGCGCTGGCGAGATTCTCGACCTCCTCCTCGTCGACGATGAGCTCGGAGTTGCGGGTCACCCGGAACTGGTAGGCGCCCTTGACCTGCATGCCCGGGAACAGGGTGTCGACGAAGGCGGTGAGCACCGCCGAGAGCAGCACGAAGTCGTGCGGCCCGCCGGAGATCTCCTCGGGGATCTGGATGATCCGCGGCAGCGAGCGCGGCGCGCGCACGATCGCCATGCGCCCGGCGCGGCCGAAGGCGTCCTTGCCGCTCAGCACCACCACCACGTTCAGCGACTTGTTGAGGATCCGTGGGAACGGGTGCGCGTTGTCGAGCCCCAGCGGCGAGAGCACCGGCATGATCTCGTCGTCGAAGTAGCGGCGCAGCCAGCGCTTCTGCTTCGCGTTCCAGGCCTCGCGCGGCAGGATGCGGATGCCGGCATCGTTGAGCGCCGGGCGCAGCGCCTGGTTCCAGGTGGCGTACATGCGCCCGACCAGGTCGGTGGCCTTCTCGTGGATCAGCTTCAGGGCGACGGACGGCGACAGCCCGTCCGGCGGCGCCTGTGCGCTGCCGTACTGGGTGGCGGTGCGTACGGTGGCCGCGCGGATCTCGAAGAACTCGTCGAGATTGGTGCAGGTGATGCACAGGTAGCGCAGGCGCTCGAGCAGCGGCAGGCGCTCGTCCTGCGCCTGGGCGAGCACGCGGACGTTGAATTCCAGCTGCGACAGCTCGCGGTTGAGGTACAGCGACGGGTCGCGGAGGTCGATGTCGGCGTCGGTGGCGTCCATGGCCACGCATGATGACGGATCGGCCGGCACCGGTGCGGATTCCGCGTCGTGCCCTGCCTCGTGGTCACGCATTCACCGCCTCCTCGCTGCGCGGCACGATGCGCTCGGCCTCGAAGCGGCAGCTGAAGACCGAGCCGATGCCCATCCGGCTCGACACCTCGAGGTGGCTCTGGTGCAGGGCCAGCACGTGCTTGACGATGGACAGGCCGAGCCCGGTGCCGCCGGAGTCGCGCGAGCGGCTGGTGGAGACCCGGTAGAAGCGCTCGGTGAGTCGCGCGAGGTGCTGACTGGGAATGCCGTGGCCGCTGTCGCGCACGGCGAAGCGGACGCCGCCGTCGGTCTCGGCCTCGTAGCGCACCTCGATCTCGCCGCCGGTGGGCGTGTAGCGGACCGCGTTGGAGATCAGGTTGGAGAAGGCGCTGTGCAGCTCCTTGGTCGAGCCGCGCAGGTCGCAGTTGCACAGGTCGGACACCAGGATGCGGTGGCGGCCCTGCGACAGCGCCAGTGCCTCGCGGCGCAGGGTGTCGAGCAGCGGGCGCATCGCCACCGTCTCCTCCTCGGCGAGGGCGTCCTGCGCCTCCAGGCGCGAGAGCGTGAGCAGGTCCTCGACCAGGTGCGTCATGCGGTGCGACTGGCGTCGCATCTCGTCGACGATGCCGGCGAGTTCTGGATGGTCCTCGGGCTCGATCATGTCGAGATAGCCGTGCACCACGGTGAGCGGCGTGCGCAGTTCGTGGGAGACGTTGGCCACGAAATCGCGGCGCACCTTCTGCAGGTGCATCAGGCGGCTGACGTCGCGCGCGACCAGCAGCCACTGTTCGTCGTTGTAGACGATCGGGTGCAGGCTGAGGGTCTGGTCCGGGTCGAGCGGGGAGGGCAGTTCCAGCAGGTCCTCGCGTTCCGGCGCGGCCAGCCAGTTCGCCAGGTGCGGGCTGGCGACCGCCTCGTTGAGGCGGGCGTCGACGTCCTGCGGGATGCGCAGGCCGAGCATCCGTCCGGCGGCACGGTTGAACCACACGATGCGGTCGTCCGCGCGGTCGAGGATCACGATGGCGTCGGGCAGGGCGGCGGCGGCGCGCTGGTAGGTGCGCAGTAGGTCGACCAGGCGCCGGCGGCGCGTGCGCAGCTCGCTCTGGCGGCGCGCGAACATGCGTTCGAGCGCGTCCCAGGCGCCGGCGCGGCGGGTGGCGACCAGGCGGCGGCGCGAGGCCACGTCCTCGAGCACCCGGCTCAGGCGCACGTAGTGCCAGCCGACCAGGCCGGTCGAGGCCAGCGCGATCGCGACCCAGATGTCGCCGGCGAGCACGCCGACCAGCAGCGCCGCGGCGTAGATGCCCGCCAGCCGCAGCAGCTCGCGGAGGCGGTAACGGGCGTGCCTCACGACTGCTCGGAGAAGCGGTAGCCGGCGCCGCGGACGGTCTGGATGAGGCCGTCGAGGCCGTGCGGCTCGAGAGTCTTGCGCAGGCGCCGGATGTGCACGTCGATGGTGCGCTCCTCGACGTAGACGTTGCCGCCCCAGACGTGGTCCAGGAGCTGCGAGCGCGAATAGACGCGGTCCGGATGGGTCATGAAGAAGTGCAGGAGGCGGTACTCGGTCGGGCCGATGGTCACCGGCGTGTCGCCGGCGTAGACGCGGTGCGCCGCGCCGTCGATGCGCAGGCGCCCGGCGGCGACGCTGCCGGATTCGTCGTCCTCGCGGGTGCGGCGCATCACCGCCCGGATGCGCGCGATCAGCTCGCGCGCGGAGAAGGGCTTGACCACGTAGTCGTCGACGCCGGCGTCCAGCCCGCTGACGCGGTCGTTCTCCTCGCCGCGGGCGGTGAGCATGATGATCGGCACGTCGCGCGTGAGCTCCTCGCGCCGCCAGCGACGCGCGAGTTCCAGTCCGCCGATGCCCGGCAGCATCCAGTCGAGCAGGATCAGGTCCGGCACGCGGTCGGTGACCGCGGCCTGCGCCTCGCGCGCATCGCCGGCGTGGACCGGCTCGAAGTCGCCCTTGCGCAGGGCGAAGGCGACCATGTCGCGGATGGCGGGTTCGTCGTCGACGATCAGGATGCGTTTCTGCACGGCCACGGTCCGTTTCGAGGGCGCCGCGAGTAGATAACAGTTTTGTGACGCGCTTGTGACCGGGTGCAGGGGTCGGGCGTCGTCGGGCGGGGCGCCCGCCAGGGCGGCCACGCGCTGTCACCCGCCGGCAACACTCCGGCCCTGGTCCTCGGGACGCAGGCCCTGGCGCCGCATCTCCAGCACGATCGGTGTCATCGCCGCGATGCGGGCGTCGATGCGGGCGCGCTGGTAGTAGTCGAGCTCGACGTCGTTCTTCAGCGCCTGCAGCTGGTTCAGCGCGTCCTCGGCGCGGCCGTTCAGGAAGGCGGCCTCGGCATGCGCCTCCGCGGCGCGGTTGGTGTCGCCGGCGAGTTCGGCGGCACGCGCGAAGCGGACCTGCAGCTCCGGATCGTCGGTACCGCCCTTGAGCATCGGACGCAGCAGGGCCTGGGCGCGGTCGCCCGCCTCGCGGGTGCCGATCTCGCCGAGCACCCGCGCGTAGGCGAGGGCGACGGCGCGGTTGTTCGGAAACCGCCGCAGGAGCTGCTCGAAGCGCTGGCGCGAGGTGCCGACGTGCCCGGCCGCATGCTCGGCCTCGGCCTGTGCGAGGGTGATCCAGAGGTCGTCGGGTTCCGCGGCCGCGAGCGGGCCGAGGATGGTCAGCGCGTCGTCGGCCCGGCCCATGCGCATGTAGGCCAGCGCGAGCCCGTAGCGCTGCGGTGGGTCGAGCCGCGCGGTATCGCCCATCTGCCGGTATTCCGCCTCGGCGGCGTTGGGCGAGGAAGCGGTCAGCACCCGCATGCGTTCCTTGGCCCAGGCGAAGCGTGCGCCGACCTCGCCAGCCGCCGCCGGCGACACCGCCGCCAGGCTGCGCGGCAGCAGCGGGTTGTCGATGCGGCCCGCGGCGGCGGTGTGGCGCGGCCGGCACTGGCCGCGCAGGGTGCCGCCATGGCCCTGGCTGTCGGGACTCCAGGTGGTGACGCAGTCGGTGTCTTCGGCGAGCCGCTCGGCGCGCTGCCGCGCCTCGCTGACGCGGGTGGTGGTCACCGGATGGGTGCGCAGGTACTCCGGCGCCGAGCGGCCGCCGGTGTTGTTGCGCTCCAGTCGCGCCATCTGCATGAAGAAGCTGGCCATCGCGCTCGGGTCGTAGCCCGCCGCGGCGAGGCGCTGGATGCCGATGCGATCGGCCTCGGACTCGTTGCTGCGGGTGTAGTCGATCTGGCGCTGCTGCATCAGTCCCAGCCCGCCGGCGAGCACCGCCTGGGTCGCGTCGCCGCTGCTGCTGCTGTCGCTCTGCTGCGCGGCCACCACCGCGGCGAGCATGCCGAGCAGGATCGGGATCTGGTCCTTGCTGGCGCGCTCCACCGCGCGCAGCACGTGCTTCTGGGTCACGTGCGAGATTTCGTGGGCGAGTACGCCGGCGACCTCGTCCTCGCGCTCGGCGGTCAGGATCAGGCCGGAGTTGACGCCGACCACGCCGCCGAGGGTCGCGAAGGCGTTGACCTGGCGCTCGCGCAGGATGAAGAAGGTGAAGTCCTGCGTGGTCCGCTCGCCGCCCGAGACGAGCCGGTAGCCGAGCGTCTGCAGCCACGAATCCAGCAGCGGGTCCTCGAGCAGGAGATCCATGCGGCGGATCTCGCGCAGGGTCATCGCGCCGTACTGCGCTTCCTGGGCGGGCGTCAGCTGCTCGGCGGCGGACGACCCCATGTCGGGCAGGCGCGCGTCCTGCGCATGCGAGGCCGTTCCGGGCAGCAGCAGGATGCCGGCGAGGGTGGTCGCGAGCGCGGACGGGAGGAAGGATCGCGGCACTGGGGAGCGTCTCATGAGACCGCGCAGAGCATGCCGCAGTCGTGGGCGGGACTCGTGAATTCGCTGTAAACCAAAGCGTTGCACCTGCACGCGTGGAAAACGCCGAGCTCAGGCATCATCTGCGTCCGACCGCCAGTGAGCCGGAGAGTTTCCGTGAGCGAAGTCACCATCTACACCACCGCCATCTGCCCGTACTGCGTGGCCGCCAAGAACTTCCTGAAGAACAAGAACGTCACCTGGTCCGAGGTGCGGATCGACACCGATCCGGCCCGCCGCGAGGAGATGCTCGCCCGCGCCAGGCGCACCAGCGTGCCGCAGATCTTCATCGGCGACACCCACGTCGGCGGCTACGACGACCTGGTCGCGCTCGACCGCCGCGGCGGCCTGGCGCCGCTCCTCGAGGGCGCGGCGTGAGCGCGGACCCCGGCGCCGGCACCGAGGCCGACCGCGTCGCCGAGTTCACCGCGTTCCGGCAGCGCATGAACGAGCGCATCCTCGCCGAGGACAACCAGGTCGTGCGCCGCTTCTTCGCGCTCGACACCCAGACCTACCGGGCCGGCGCGCTCGACGTCAAGACCAAGGAACTGCTCGGGCTGGTCGCGTCGATGGTGCTGCGCTGCGACGACTGCATCAGCTACCACATCGCCCAGTGCAAGGACGCCGGCGTCAGCCGCGACGAGTTCTTCGAGACCTTCTCGGTGGGGCTGGTGGTCGGCGGCAGCATCGTAATCCCGCACCTGCGCCGCGCGGTCGACTTCCTCGACCGGCTCGAGTCCGGCGCCGAGGCGCCGGCGGCGCACGCGCACGGCTGAGGCCGAGGACCGGGCGCGCGGCGGCAGCCGCGGCGCGCTTCCGGCATAATGGTGGGTGCTCTGCGCCTCGCGCATTCCCTCCGCTTCGACCCAAGAGTAGTTATGACCCAGACGATCGCAGTCATCCGCGGCGACGGTATCGGCCCGGAAATCATGGACGCCACCCTGCACGTGCTCGACGCGATGCAGCTGGGCCTGAGCTACGAGGACGTCGACGCCGGCATGGTCGCGCTGGAGAAGCACGGCGACCTGCTGCCGAAGGCGTCGCTGGAGACGATCGCCAGGTACAAGGTCGCGCTGAAGAGCCCGCTCACCACGCCGGTCGGCGAAGGCTTCTCGTCGATCAACGTGGCGCTGCGCCGGCACTTCGACCTCTACGCCAACGTGCGCCCGGCCAAGAGCTTCCCGAACACCAAGTCGCGCTTCGGCGAGGGCGTCGACCTGATCACCGTGCGCGAGAACACCGAAGGCGCCTACATCGGCGAAGGCCAGATGGTGTCCGAGGACGGCCAGATCGCGACCCTGACCCAGAAGATCACCCGCAAGGGCTCGGAGCGCATCGTGCGCTACGCCTTCGAGCTGGCGCGCCAGACCGGCCGCAAGAAGGTCACGGTGGTGCACAAGGCCAACATCCTGAAGTCGACCTCCGGCCTGTTCCTGAAGGTCGCGCGCGAGGTCGCGCAGGAGTACACCGACATCCAGTGCAACGAGATGATCGTGGACAACACCTGCATGCAGCTGGTGATGCGTCCGGAGCAGTTCGACATCATCGTGACCACTAACCTGTTCGGCGACATCATCTCCGACCTCTGCGCCGGCCTGGTCGGCGGCCTGGGGCTCGCGCCGGGCGCCAACATCGGCAAGGACGCGGCGATCTTCGAGGCCGTGCACGGCTCGGCGCCGGACATCGCCGGCAAGGGCATCGCCAATCCCTGCGCGCTGTTGCTGGCCGCCGCGCAGATGCTCGACCACATTGGCAAGGCCGACGCCGCCACCCGCCTGCGCGAGGCCATCGTCGCCACGCTCGAGGCCAAGGACCCGGCGCTGACCCCGGACCTCGGCGGCAGCGGCACCACGATGAGCTTCGCGGAGGCGATCGCGAAGCGCGTCGCCGGCTGACGCGAGCTGCGATGGCGTCTCGACGAACGGGGCCGCGAGGCCCCGTTCGTCGTTCCGGGATCCGCGCTTGACGCGCCCTTGCGCGGGCGGCGCGGAGGATCGTGCGCCCTGGAACGACGAGGACGCGGCGATGTTCGAGGCGGAGGCGGAACGGGGACCGGTGGTGGTCGTCACCGGCGCGGCCAGCGGCATCGGCCGCGCCACGGCGCTGCGCTTCGCCGAGGACAACGCGCAGCTGGTACTGGCCTCGCGCGACGTCGCCGCGCTGGAGCGGCTGGTGGCCGAATGCGAGTCCTGCGGCGCCCGCGCGATCGCCGTCCGCTGCGACGTCACTTCCGATGCCGATGTCCTGGCGCTGGTGGAGGCCGCATGCGAGTTCGGCGACGGGATCGACGCATGGGTCAACAACGCCGGCGTCGGTGTCGTGGGCGAGTTCGACACCGTGCCGTTCGAGGCGCACCGGCGCGTGATCGAGACCGATCTGGTCGCCTACGCGCGCGGCGCGCATGCGGTGCTGCCGGTGTTCCGCGCGCAGGGACAGGGCCTGCTGGTCAACGTCCTGTCGCTGGGTAGCTGGGTGCCGCAGCCGCTGGCGGCGTCCTACAGCGCGGCCAAGTTCGGCCTGCGCGGGCTCAGCGCCGCGCTCCGGGGCGAACTCGGGCGCGACCGCGACATCCACGTCTGCGACGTCTATCCGGCCTTCGTCGACACCCCGGCGTTCGGCTACGGCGGCAACTACAGTGGCCACGAGGTGCGGCCACCGTCGCCGGCCTACGACCCGCGACGCGTGGCGCAGGCGATCGTGCGGCTGACCCGGCGGCCCCGCGCCACCACCGTGGTCGGCGGCGTCGCCCCTCTTGCGCGGGCGGCCTATGCGCTGGTCCCGCGCTTCGAGGTCCTCTCGGCGGCGCTGACGCGCCGGGCGCTCGCGCGGATGCCGGAGGCGCCGCCGTCGCCGGGCAACCTGTTCGAGAGCGTGGGTGGGCGCCGTCGCGTCGACGGCGGCTACCGGACGCCGGTGCCGGCGGCGGTCCGGACGGCCGGCATCGGCGCAGGGCTCGCTGCGGTCGCCGGGCTGGCGTGGCTCGGCTACCGGGCGATGGCGACGCGGCGCTGAGCGTCCGGTTCCCGCTCCGCACAACGAAAACGGGCCCCGCAGGGCCCGTCGTCGCCGCCGGAGCGCCCCGTGGAGCCCCCCCTACTCGCGGCTCTTGGCCAGCAGGCGCAGCAGTTCGAGGTAGAGCCAGACCAGGGTCACCAGCAGGCTGAAGGCGCCGTACCACTCCATGTACTTGGGCGCGCCGGCCTCGACGCCGCGTTCGATGGTGTCGAAGTCCAGCACCAGGTTCAGCGCCGCGATCACCACCACGACCAGGCTGAACCCGATGCCGATCGCGCCGCCCTCGTGGATGAAGGGAATGCCGCTGCCGAAGAAGTGCATCACGATGTTCACCAGGTACAGCAGGGCGATGCCGCCGGTGGCGGCGACCACGCCCATGCGGAACTTCTCGGTCGCGCGGATCACGCCGGTGCGGTAGGCGATCAGCATCGCGGCGAGCACGCCGAAGGTCAGCCCCACGGCCTGCAGCACGATGCCCGGGAACTGCGCCTCGAACATGGCCGAGAGGCCGCCGATGAAGAGGCCTTCCAGTGCCGCATACAGCGGCGCGGTATAGGCGGCGATGTTCTTCTTGAAGATCGTCACCAGGGCGACGACGAAGCCGCCGATCGCGCCGCCGACGACGAAGGGCATCACCGCCGAGGGGTCGCCGTCCGCGGCGAAGAAGCGGCTCCAGGTGAACATCGCGGTGACCAGGCTGATGATCAGCAGCAGCGCGGTCCGGTTCACCGTGCCGTTGACGGTCATCGCGCCGCCGCGGTCGACCACGGCGCCGGAGCCGATGTCGAGGAAGGTCTTGTCGTTGAGGGCCGGGTTGCCGCTGCGCATGCTGCTGGTCTCCTGGTCGATGTACGCCGGCCGCGTCCGCGCGGCCGAATGGGCCCGAGAATACCGGAGTTGCGGTGAGCCGCGCGTCGCGCGGCGCGCGCGGTTCAGCCGCGCAGCCGCCAGAAGTGGTCGAGGACGGCGGCTGCGCCGAAGCCGGGGCGGGTGGCGGCGGCGAGGGCGCCGTGGATGTAGTCCCCGGCTTCGGCGCAGGCCTCGGCCGGCGCCGCACCGAGCGCCAGCCTGGCCGCGATCGCCGAGGCCAGGGTGCAGCCGGTGCCGTGGCCTTCGCGCGGCAGCCGCGGATGCTCGAACTCCGTCAGCCCCTCGCCGTCGTCGAAGCGGTCGACGACGGGGCCGTCGCCCGGCAGGTGGCCGCCCTTGAGCAGGACCGCGCGGCAGCCGAGGCCGAGCAGTTCCACGGTCGCCGCCTCGGCGTCCGCCTCGTCGGCGATCGGGTGGCCGAGCAGCAGTTCGGCCTCGGGGATGTTCGGGGTGAGGATGGTCGCCAGCGGCGCGAGTCGCTCGCGCAGTGCGTCCAGCGCATCCTGCTCCAGCAGGCGCGCGCCCGAGGTCGCGACCATCACCGGATCCACCACCACGTGCGTCGGCGCATGGCGTTCCAGTGCATCGGCGACGGCATGGATCACCTCCGCCGTCGCCAGCATGCCGAGCTTCACCGCGCCGATGCGGAAGTCCTCGAAGCAGGCGTCGATCTGCGCCCGCAGGAACGCCACCGGGGGCACGTGCACGGCGGTGACGCCGCGCGTGTGCTGCGCGGTGAGTGCGGCGAGCGCGGACAGCCCATGCACGCCGTGCGCGGCGAAGGTCCTGAGGTCGGCCTGGATGCCGGCGCCGCCGCCGGAGTCGGAGCCGGCGATGGTGAGGATGGAGAGCGGTCGGGAATCGGTCATGGCGGGAGCGAGGTCTGGCCGCGGCGCTGCAGATCGTAGGCGACGTAGGCGATCCCGGTCGCGCCCACGAGCAGCGCGGGCAGCAGCAGCGTGCGGTAGCCGAGGTGGGGAAACAGCAGGGCTCCCGCGATCCCGCCGCCGAGGAATCCTGCGATCACCAGCACGCACAGCGCCGCGCGGCGGGCGTCGGCCGGAATGCCGCGCAGGCGGTTGCCGAGGTGCACGCCGAGGTCGGTGAACATCCCGGTCAGGTGGGTCGTTCTCAGCAGCGCGCCGCTGTAGGTGGTGGTCAGGCCGTTCTGCAGCCCGCAGGCGGCCGCTGCGAGCAGGGCGCCGGCGAGGTTGCCGCGCTCGAACAGCGGCACCGCCGAGGTCAGGAGGACCGCTTCCAGTGCGAGCGCGGCTCCGTACGGACGCCCGAGTTCGAGCGCGCGGCCGCGGATCAGCAGTCCGGAGGCGAAGGCGCCGGCGACGAAGGCCGACATCACCGCCATGAGTTGCGCGGCCGGCCCCAGCGCGCCTCGGGCGAGCGCGGTGCCGAGCTGGCTGGTGGTTCCGGACAGGTGCGAGAGCGCCTGGTGCTCGAAGCCGATGTAGCCGACCACGTTGACCATTCCCGCGACGAAGGCCAGCGTGCCCGCACCGGTCCATACCCAGGCCGGCAGCCGCGAGATCACCGCCCCGTCGTCCCGGCCCGTGTGCCGCTGGCCACTAGAGCATTTCCGAGGCGAAGTCGGCCAGGCGCGAGCGCTCGCCACGGCGCAGGGTGACGTGCGCGCTGTGCGGCCAGTTCTTGAAGCGGTCGACGACGTAGGTGAGGCCCGAGGTGGTCTCGGTGAGGTAGGGCGTGTCGATCTGCTCGAGGTTGCCCAGGCACACGATCTTGGTGCCGGGGCCGGCGCGCGTGACCAGGGTCTTCATCTGCTTCGAGGTCAGGTTCTGCGCCTCGTCGATGATCAGGTAGCGGTTGAGGAAGGTGCGCCCGCGCATGAAGTTCATCGCGCGGATCTTGATGCGGCTGGCGAGCAGGTCGTTGGTGGCCTGGCGTCCCCAGCTGCCGCCTTCCTGGGTCTGGGTCAGCACCTCGAGGTTGTCGGTCAGCGCGCCCATCCAGGGCGTCATCTTCTCCTCCTCGGTGCCGGGCAGGAAACCGATCTCCTCGCCGACGCTGACCGTGGCGCGGGTCATGATGATCTCGCGGTAGCGCTGCGCGTCGAGCGTCTGCGCCAGGCCCGCCGCCAGCGCCAGCAGGGTCTTGCCGGTGCCGGCGGTGCCGAGCAGGGTGACGAAGTCGATCTCGGGATCCATCAGCGCGTTCAGCGCGAAGTTCTGCTCGCGGTTGCGCGCGATCACGCCCCACACCGCGTGCTGGTTGTGGCGGAAGTCGTCGACCACCTGCAGCACCGTGCGCCGGCCCTCGACCCGCGCAACGCGCAGTTCGGTGGCGTCGTCGCCGGGCAGGTAGAGGAACTGCTGTGGATACCAGGCCGTGTCGTTGTCGTCGACCTCCGGGCGGGTCACCTCGTAGAAGGTCCGGCCCTTCTCGGTCCAGGACTTCAGCGTGTCGCCGTGGCGCTGCCAGAAGTCCTCCGGCAGCGCCTCGGCGCCGGTGAACAGCAGGCTGAAGTCGTCGAGCGCGCGGTCGTTTTCGTAGTCCTCGGCGACGAGGCCGGCGATCGCGGCCTTGATCCGCATGTTGATGTCCTTGGACACCAGCACGACATCCTCGCCGGGACGGTCCTCGATGAGCGCCAGCACCGAGGCGATGATGCGGTTGTCGGGAACGGTGTCGCCGAAGCTGCGCTCCGGGTCGACGACCTGGGTCTGGAAGCGCAGGCGGCCGGCGGATTCCGGCGTGCGCAGCTGGATCCCGTCAGGCCGCGACAGCGCCACGCCGTCGCCGATCCGGGCCGCCTCGTGGCCCTCGAGCAGGCCGTTGATGAAGCGGCTGACCTGGCGCGCGTTGCGCGACACCTCCGAGGTGCCCTTCTTGGCGTTGTCGAGCTCCTCGAGCACCGTCATCGGCAGGAACACGTCGTGTTCCTCGAAGCGGAACAGCGCGGTCGGGTCGTGCATCAGCACGTTGGTGTCGAGCACGTAGGTGCGCTTGCTGCGGGTCATCGGCGTCCTCGCGACTGCGGGCAGTACGGCAGGGCCGCGGCGCCGCGGGCGGCACCACGGAGACGGAAACCAGTGGCAACGGACGCGGCGCGCGACGCCGCGGATACGGGGCGGCGGGCCGCTGCGGTCACCGTGCCCCGTCGAGGGCGGCGAGCACCGCGTCGGCGTGCCCGGCGACCTTGACCTTGCGCCAGGCCTGCACGATGCGGCCGTCGGGGCCGATCAGGAAGGTGCTGCGTTCGATGCCGAGCACCTTGCGGCCGTACATGTTCTTCTCGCGGATCACGTCGAACGCGCGGCACAGGGTCTCGTCGGGATCGGAGGCGAGGTCGAAGCGGTAGCCCTGCTTCTCGGCGAAGCGCGCATGCGAGGCGACCGAGTCGCGCGACACGCCGAGGATGGCGGCATTGCGCTCGTGAAAGGCGTCGAGGCGCGCGTTGAAGTCGCCGCCCTCGGTGGTGCAGCCGGGCGTCGAATCCTTCGGATAGAAGTAGAGCACCAGCCAGCGCCCGCGCCAGTCGCCCAGGCGCGCGTCGCTGCCGTTGCCGAGCGTGGTCGCGAGGTCTGCGGGGACGGTATCGCCGATGTCCATCGTTCAGAACTTCATCGGGTCCATGATGGCGTCGAGGTTCAGGTGGTCGCAGAACTCGAGGAAGTCGTCGCGCAGCGCGGCGATGTGCATGTTCGACGGAATGCCGATGGTCACCTGCGCGGAGAACATGTCCGCGCCGGTCTGCATCGCGCGGTAGCGCGAGGACTGCAGGTTCTCGATGGTGATGCCCTGGCGGTCGAAGAAGTCGGCGAGCTGGAACAGGATGCCCGGCTTGTCGGCCGCCACCACCTCGACGATGTAGGGCAGCAGGTTGGACTGCAGCGCCTTCGGTCCGGTGCGGTACCACGACAGCTTGAGGTCTTCCTCGCGTTCGAGGCGGGCGAGCATGGCCTCGAGCTTCGCCACCGCATCCCAGGCGCCGACCGCCAGCGCGGTCACCGAGACGTCGCGGCCGACGGTCGACAGACGCGCGTCGGCCATGTTGCAGCCGCTGTCGGCGATGCGGCGGGTGACGGCGAGAAGCGGCGAATGCGGGTGCGTCGCGTAGGCGCTGATCAGGAGATGGTTTTCTTGCGGAGCGGGGCGGGGCGTCTGGTCGCTCAAGGCGGGGTCCGGGTACGGCATGCTGACGAATCGCGCGCCGCCGCCGCGGCTGCGGCGCAGCATGGATGCGGCAGCGCGAAGGCTGGCTGGCAGCATACTTGCCGCGCGTTTCCGGCCGCAAGTAACATCCCGCCGCTTCGCGGCCGGCGACGGCCCCGCCCGCGCGGCGCCCGTGGCGGCGCGGCGCCGGTCAACCATCCGCACCTGGACATCAGATCTTGCGACTCACTGGCAGCATCACCGCCCTGGCGACGCCCTTCGACGCCGCCGGCGCACTCGACCTCGACGCCTGGAAGCGCCTGATCGCAGAGCAGCTCGAAGCAGGGACCCAGGCCGTGGTCGTCGCCGGCTCCACCGGCGAGGCCGCGACGCTCGACGACGCCGAATACTCCACCTTGCTCGAGTGCGCCGTGGCGCAGTGCCGTGGCCGCGTTCCGGTGCTGGCCGGTACCGGCCTGTCCGGCACCGCCAGGACGGTCGCACTGACGCGCCGCGTGGCGCAGGCGGGGGTCGACGCCGCGCTGGTGGTGACGCCGCCGTACGTGCGGCCGACCCAGGCCGGTCTCCGTGCGCATTTCGAGAAGGTCGCCGAGGAAGGCGGGCTGCCGGTCGTGCTCTACAACGTCCCGCCGCGCACTGGCGTGGACCTGCTGCCCGACACCGTCGCGCGGCTGGCCGCGCACGCCAACATCGTCGCGATCAAGGAGGCGCGCGCGGAGCCGGAGCGCATGCAGGCGCTGCTGGCGCTGCGTGGCGATGGCTTCAGCGTGCTCAGCGGCGACGATCCCACCGCCACCCGCGCGATGCTCGCCGGAGCCGACGGGGTGATCTCGGTGGCCTCGAACGTGGTCCCGCGCAGCTTCCGGCGCCTGTGCGACCTGGCGCGTGCGGGCGACGCGGATTCAGCCGCTGCTCTGGATGCGCGCCTGCAGCCGCTGTACCGTTTCCTCTCCGTCGAGCCGAACCCGATCCCGGTCAAGGCGCTGCTCGCGCGCGCCGGCGTCGGCCATGGCCTGCGGCTTCCCCTCACCGAACTGGCGGTGGCGCACGCGGACGACGCGGACGACATCGCCCATCGCGTGCGCGCGCTCGAATCGGAATGAGCCCGCACCCGATCCACCGTTCCCATTCCGGAGATTCGAGCATGTCCCATTCCCAGATGCGTACGCGCCTGGCCTTCGCAGTCCTGGCAGCGGCCATCGTTGCGACGTCCGGATGCAGCTGGTTCCGCGAGAACGATGCCGCCTACAAGCGCGCCAAGGCGAACGCGCCGCTGGAGCTGCCGCCCGAGCTCGACCGCCCGTCCGCGGACCCCGCCATGCAGATCCCGTCGGTGGGCACCAGCGCCACCGCCTCGGGCACGCAGCGCAGCGCCGCGGCGGGCGCCTCGTTCACCGCGACCGGCGACGTCGCCGAGGTGTGGGAGCGGATCGGCAGCGAGCTCGACGGCATGGCGGGCGTGGAAGTGCTCAACCGCGCGCAGCTGCTGGGCACCTACGAGGTGCGCTACCAGGAGCAGACCTTCCTGATCCGTACGCAGTCGCAGGCCGGCGGCGTGCTGGTGAGCGCGCTCGGCGCCGACGGCCGCGCGCTGGGTTCCGGCCCGGCGGCCACGCTGCTGGGCGAGCTCGACGAGCGGATCTGACGTTCCCGCCTCTCGCGACGCCACGAAAAGGAAAAGGCGGCCTCAGGGCCGCCTTTTTCGTGCGCGTCGTCGCGATGCTCAGCGTTCGAGATGATCGAGCTTGCCCGGCTTGCCGTCCCACTCCTCGGCGTCCGGCAACGGATCCTTGCGCGTGGTGATCACCGGCCAGGCCGCGGAAAGTTCCGCGTTGAGCGCGACGAAGGCCTCCTGGCCGGCGGGCACGTCGTCCTCGGGGAAGATCGCGTTGGCGGGGCACTCCGGCTCGCACAGGGTGCAGTCGATGCATTCGTCGGGATCGATCACCAGGAAGTTCGGGCCTTCGTGGAAGCAGTCCACCGGGCAGACCTCGACGCAGTCGGTGTACTTGCACTTGATGCAGTTTTCGGTGACGACGAACGGCATGACGACTCTCGCGACGGAACCTGCGGATTGTAGCGCGCGCTCCCGCATGCCGGCCCGGATCCGGCGGTGCATCGGGCAACGAAAAGGCCCGGACATGCCGGGCCTTTTCGAGGGCGGAGGACCGATGTCGATCCGCCGCGTGATGTGGCGCTCCCTACGAGGTTCGAACTCGTGTTCCCGCCTTGAGAGGGCGATGTCCTAGACCGCTAGACGAAGGGAGCAGGGTTGGTTCGCGTTCAGCGAAGCCGCTAGTATAGACACCCTCGGAGTCGGTGGCAACGGTTTCATCGCTCTTCGCAGCGGACGGCTGCAGGCCTCGCGTCGCACCGTCCCGGTTTCCTCCTTCCAGCCTGTCGAATGATCGATTCCCAATCGCCTGATCTTCCGTTCTCTCCTCCGTCCACGCCGGGCCTGCCCGTGCGCGTGATCCCCCGCGAGGACCATGGCGTCTCGCGCAAGCAGATCAGTCCCAACGCGCTGCGCGTGCTCTATCGGCTGCGCGAGGCGGGCTTCGGCGCCTACCTCGTCGGTGGTGCCGTCCGCGACCTGCTGATCGGCCTGCAGCCGAAGGACTTCGACGTCGCCACCGACGCCACGCCGGAGGAGATCAAGCAGCTGTTCCGCAACTGCCGCCTGATCGGCCGGCGCTTCCGCCTGGCGCACGTGGTGTTCGGCCGCGAGATCATCGAGGTCGCCACCTTCCGCGCCAACAGCGACGACGGCAGTGGCGATCGCGCGATGGAAGGCGAACGCCTGGTGCGCGACAACGTCTACGGCAGCATCGAGGACGACGCGCTGCGTCGCGACTTCACCGCCAACGCCCTGTACTACGCGATCGAGGACTTCTCGGTGCGTGACTACGTCGGCGGCTTCGAGGACGTCGAGAACCGCGTCATGAAGCTGATCGGCGATCCGGAGACGCGCTACCGCGAGGATCCGGTGCGCATGCTGCGCGCGGTGCGCCTGGCGGCCAAGCTCGACTTCGGCATCGATCCCAGCGCCGCCGAGCCGATGCCGGCGCTGGCGCCGCTGCTCGCGCAGGCGCCGCCGGCACGCCTGTTCGACGAGACGCTCAAGCTGTTCCTGGCGGGGCACGCGCGTGCCAGCTTCGTCGGCCTCGAGCGCCATGGCCTGCTCGGCGCGCTGTTCCCGGAAACGGCGCGGGCGCTGGCCGCGAGCCGCGGCGGCGGCCTGCGCGCCCTGGTGCTCGAGGCGCTGGCCTCGACCGATCGCCGCGTCGCGGAGGGGCTTTCGGTGACGCCGGCGTTCCTGTTCGCGGCGCTGCTGTGGCCGGCGTTCTGCCGCGAGGCTGCGCTCCTGCAGAAGAGCGGGCTCGACGCGCTCGCCGCGCAGCAGCGCGCCGCCGACCGCGTCACCCTGCACCAGGCGCAGCGCATCGCGCTGCCGCGCCGGTTCTCGATTCCGATGCAGGAGATCTGGCTGATGCAGCCGCGCCTGGCGATGCGCCAGCGCAAGCGCGTGCATCGGCTGCTGTCGCATCCGCGCTTCCGCGCCGCCTTCGATTTCCTCGAGATGCGCGTGGTGGCGGCGCCGGAACTGGCCGAGGACGTGCGCTTCTGGCGCGAGGTGCAGGGCGAGACCGGCATCGAGCCGGGCCCGGACGTGGACGGCGACGCCCTCGAGCTCGGCGTCGACGAGCTGCCGCCGCCGCGTCGGCGCCGGCGCCGGCGCGCGCCGCGGGGCGAGGCGCGGCGCGGCGAGTGACCCCCGTCCGCGCCTTCATCGGGCTCGGCGGCAATCTCGGCGACGTCGCGGCGACCTTCGAGGCCGCGCTCGCGCGACTGGAGGCGCGGCCTGGCTGTCGCGTCGCCCTGCGCTCGCGCAACTACCGGACGCCGCCGTGGGGCGAGCCGGGGCAGCCGGATTTCCTCAACGCCGTCGCCGCGCTCGAGACCCTGCTCGCGCCGGCGGCCCTGCTCGATGCGCTGCTGGAGATCGAGCGCGCACACGGCCGCGACCGCTCGCGGGAGGTGCCGCGCTGGGGGCCGCGCACCCTGGACCTGGACCTGCTCGTCCACGGCGATGTCGTCTGCGACACGCCGGCCCTGACCCTGCCGCATCCGCGTCTGCACGAGCGCGCCTTCGTGCTGGTGCCGCTGGCCGAGATCGCGCCGGACCTGGACGTGCCCGGGTACGGGCGGGTGGCGCGGCTGCTGGCCGGCGTCGACGCGCGCGGCATCGCGCCCGCGACGGACTGATCCTCCCGCCGCCTTGCGTGCGCGGCGCGCGGGCCTCGACCATAGCCGCCGCGCCGCGAGGCGCGCCCCTGATCCGGAGACATCCATGTACGCCGATTCCGAGCTTCCCGCCCGCAAGCCGGTGACGGTTCCGCAGCTGCGCAGGATGAAGGCCGACGGGGCGCGGATCGTCGCGGTGACCGCCTACGACGCCGGCTTCGCGCGCGAGATCGAGGCGGCGGGCCTGGACGTGGTCCTGGTCGGCGACTCGCTGGGCATGGTGGTCCAGGGCCACGCCAGCACGCTGCCGGTGACGGTCGACGACATGGCCTACCACACCGCCTGCGTCGCGCGCGGGCTGCGCACACCGCTGCTGATGGCGGACCTGCCGTTCCAGGCCGATGCGACGCCCGCACGCGCGCTGGATGCGGCGACGCGACTGCTGCAGGCCGGCGCGGGGATGGTCAAGATCGAGGGCGCCGGGCCGAAGCTCGAGGTCATCCGCTTCCTGGTCGAGCGCGAGATCCCGGTCTGCGCACACCTCGGCCTGACCCCGCAGTCGGTGTTGCGCCTGGGCGGCTACAAGGTGCAGGGGCGCGAGGCCGCGGCCGCCGAGCGCCTGCGCGCCGACGCGCGTGCGGTGGCCCAGGCCGGCGCCGAAGCGCTGGTGCTCGAATGCGTGCCGACGCCGCTGGCGGCGGCGATCACCGGCGAGCTGGCGATCGCCACCATCGGCATCGGTGCCGGTGCCGACTGCGACGGCCAGGTCCTGGTCCTGCACGACCTGCTCGGCCTCGGCGCGCGCCGCCCGAAGTTCGTGAAGGATTTCCTCGGCGAGGGCGGCTCGGTGCGCGGCGCCTTCGCGGCCTACGCCGAAGCCGTGCGCGGGAGGCGCTTCCCGGCGGCCGAGCACGCCTACGACTGAAGCCGCCACCGCCCGCCTGCCGCTTCGGCTAAGCTCCGCACCCCCTATCGACAGCCGCGGCGCATGCGCGCCGGGCGCAGGCCTGGAAGCACACCGATGTTCACCGTCCGCACCGTATCCGACCTGCGCGCCGCCGTCGGCGGCTGGAAGCGCGCCGGCGAGCGGGTGGCCTTCGTGCCGACGATGGGCAACCTCCATGCCGGGCACCACTCGCTGGTGACCCTGGCCAGGCGCCAGGCCGACCGGGTCGTGGCCAGCGTCTTCGTCAATCCGACCCAGTTCGGTCCCAACGAGGACTTCGGCCGCTATCCGCGTACGCCGGATGCCGACGCGGCTGGGCTGGCCGACGCCGGCTGCGACGTGATGTTCCTGCCCGGCGTCGAGCAGATGTACCCGTTCGGCGCGGAGCGCTGCGTGGGGGTGCACGTGCCGGGGCTGACCGACGTCATGGACGGCGCCCACCGGCCGGGGCACTTCGACGGCGTCGCCACCGTGGTGCTGCGCCTGTTCAACATGGTGCAGCCGGATCTCGCCGTGTTCGGGCGCAAGGACTTCCAGCAGTTCCGGGTGATCGAATACCTGGTGCGCGACCTGTCGCTGCCGGTGACCCTGATCGCCGGAGAGACCCGGCGCGAGGACGACGGCCTGGCGATGAGTTCGCGCAACCAGTACCTCTCGCCGGAGGAGCGCGCCCGCGCGCCCGAGATCCACCGCACGCTGCAGTTCATGCGCGAGGCCGCCAGGCGGCAGGTGCCGCCGGCGGCGATCGCGGCGGAGGCGGGCAAGCGGCTGACGGCGGCTGGCTTCGTGGTCGACTATGCCGAGCTGCGTCGTGCCGAGGACCTGGCGCCGGCGGTGGCAGGCGATGCGGGCGTGGTCGCCTTCGTCGCCGCGCGGCTGGGCTCCACGCGGCTCATCGACAACCTCGCGCTGTGAGGCGGCGGGGCGTCCCCAACCGGCGCTGACCGGGCCCCGCGCGGCATTTGCCGCGATTGCCCGCCACTTCCTACACTAGAGGGTGCTGCACTGCCGCAGCCATCCCAGGACGTTCCGGAGCACGCCATGCAGCTCACCCTGCTCAAGGGCAAGATTCACCGCGCCTCGGTCACCCACGCCGAGCTGCACTACGAAGGCTCGTGCGCGATCGACGCCAACCTGCTGGAGCTCAGCGGCATCCGCGAGTACGAGCGGATCGAGATCTACAACATCGCCAACGGCAAGCGCTTCGCGACCTACGCCATCCGCGCCGAGGCCGGCAGCGGCATCATCTCGGTCAACGGCGCCGCCGCCCACCAGGCCGGCGTCGGCGACCTGGTGATCATCTGCGCCTACGCGGGCATGGACGAGGCCGAGGCGGCCGCGTTCAAGCCGCGGCTGGTGTACGTCGACCGCGAGAACCGGATGACGCACACCAACGACGCCATCCCGGCGCAGGCCGCCTGATGTCGGCCGCGCTGGCCGGACTCGCTCCTCACGCCGCGCGGCTCGCCGCCGCCCGGATCCCCGACCTGGTCGCCGCCGACTCCGAGCGCGCCGCGCGCGCGCTGCGGGTCGGTCCGCTGTACGCGAACTTCGCGCGACAGAAGACCGATGCTGAGGCCGCGGCCGCGCTGACCGCGCTGGCCCGCGAGGCGGACGTCGCCGGGGCGCTGCGCGCGCTGGTCGACGGCGCGATGGTGAACCCGTCGGAGCGGCGCCCGGCGCTGCACACGGCGCTGCGCTCCGACCTCGGCGACAGCGACACCGCGCGCGACGCCCATGCGCAGGCGGTGGCCGCGCGGGCGCGGATGCTGGAGCTGATCGCGGAACTCGAGGCCTCCGAGGTGACCGACATCGTCAATGTCGGCATCGGCGGTTCCGATCTCGGGCCGCGGCTGGTGGTCGACGCCCTCGGCGACGTCGCCACCGGCCGCTTCCGCGTGCATTTCCTGAGCAACGTCGACGGCAGCGCCGCGCAGCGGCTGATCCGCGAGCTTGATCCCGCGCGCACCGCCGTCGTCCTGGTGTCCAAGAGCTTCGGCACGCAGGAGACGCTGCTCAACGGCCGCATCCTCAAGGACTGGCTCGGCGGCGGCGAGCGCCTGTACGCGGTCAGCGCCAACGTGCCGAAGGCGGAGGCCTTCGGCGTGGCCGCCGAGCGCGTGCTGCCGATGTGGGACTGGGTCGGCGGGCGCTATTCGCTGTGGTCGGCGGTGGGTTTCGCCATCGCGCTGGCGATCGGCAGCGACGGCTTCGAGCGCCTGCTCGCCGGCGCCGCGTCGATGGACGCGCACGTACTGGAAGCGCCGCTGGAGGAGAACCTGCCGGTCCAGCACGCGCTGCACGTGATCTGGAACCGCAACGGGCTGGGCTATCCGACCCACGCGGTGCTGCCCTACGACGAACGCCTCGCGCTGCTGCCGGCCTACCTGCAGCAGCTGGTCATGGAGAGCCTCGGCAAGCGCGTCGCGCGCGACGGCTCCGCCATCGACCATGCCACCGTGCCGGTGCTGTGGGGCGGGGCGGGCACCAACTCGCAGCACAGCTTCTTCCAGGCCCTGCACCAGGGCACCGACGTGATCCCCTGCGACTTCATCGGGACCGCGGTGCCGGCGCACGACTACGCCGACAACCACCGCGCGCTGCTGGCGAACCTGCTCGCCCAGACCGAGGCCTTCGCCAACGGCGCCGACGTCGACGACCCGCAGAAGGTCTATCCCGGCGGCCGGCCGTCCACCCTGATCCTGCTCGAGACGCTCTCGCCCGAGAGCCTGGGCGCGCTGATCGCGATGTACGAGCACAGCGTCTACGTGCAGTCGGTGCTGTGGGGCATCAACGCCTTCGACCAGTGGGGCGTGGAGCTCGGCAAGAAGATCGCCGGCGAACTGCTGCCGGCGCTGGAGTCGGGCGAGGGTGCGCAGCTCGATCCGGTCACCGCCGCCCTGATCGTCGAGATCCGCCGGCGCGGCTGACGCCGCGCTTTCAGAAGCCGTCGATCCCGGCCGCGCGCAGCTGCGCGGCCAGGGCGAGGACCTCGGGCGCGGCGAAGAAGGCCCGCAGGTCCCGTGCCCGCCCGGCGCCGATGCCGGGCCGGCGCGACCACTCCTCCGGCGACAGCGCCGCGCGCGCGGCGAAGTCGCCGTCCACGCTGTCGAAGCCGGGCGGCGCACCCAGGGCGCGGAGCCAGGTCTGCAGCGGGCGACTCCGCGCGGTCGCCGCTGCCTCCCGCAGGCGCTCGGGGGCGTCGGGCGTGGGCTGCAGCCAGGCCAGCAGCGTGTCGAGCTGGCCGGCCTCGATCATCCGCCGCCATGTGCCGGTGCCGACGCCCCGCAGGTCCAGCGCGTCCGACAGCCATTCCGCACGCGCCAGGAACTGCCGGCGGCAGCCCGGCGCCGGCGTCCAGCAGGTCAGCAGGCCGTAGCGGTGCGGGTCCGGTGCGGCGACGGGTTTGCGCGCCTGGGCGCGCCACGCCACCGACTCCAGCCGCGGGACCACGCCGCCCGCGGCGGCCACTTCGACCGTGTCGCCGGGCAGCACGTCGAGCGCCCGCCAGCGGGCGACGGAGCCGAGGCCGACGCGGCGCACGGTGCGGTCGTCGATGCGCACCGGCTCGAGCTCCAGGCGCGGGGTGATGCGTCCGGTGCGGCCGATGCCGAAGTCGACCGCGCGGACGGTGGCCAGAACGCTCTCCGGCGGGTACTTCCAGGCCACCGCATCCCGCGGCGGTGCGTGGTCGTCCGCCTGCACCGGCTGCTCGCGGTCGCGGCGCAGGACCGCGCCGTCGCTGGCGAAGGGCAGGGCGCCGACATGCCAGCGCTGGCGCTGCGCACGGGCGGCGGCCATGTCCGCGACCGCCACCGTCAGGCGCACGACGTCGGCGAAGCCCATCGCCTCCAGCGCGCGCATGCGCTCGCCGACGCCCAGGGGACCGGCGGGCCAGTCCCAGGCGAAGAACCGGATCCCCGCGCGGGCGGCGGCGTCGGGTTCGGTACGCGCCAGCGCCCCCGCCGCACGCGCGCGCAGCCCGGCGCCGCCATCGCGGGCCTGCGCATGGCCATCGGCGTGCCAGTAGAGCTCGCCCTGCACGACGAGGGTCGGCGGAGCGTCCTGCAGCGCGCGCGGGACCCGCGACAGCGCGAGCACGCGTCCGGTCCAGTCCTGCCCGGTGCTGCCGTCGCCGCGGCTGATCGCCCGCCGCAGCCGTCCATCCCGGTAGACCAGGGTGACCGCGACGCCGTCGACCTTGGGCTGCATCCACACCGGCGCATCCGTCTCGTGCAGCCAGGCCTCGATGCCGCGCGCGTCGCGCTTCTCCAGGCCGCGCTGGGCGAATGGATGGACATCGCTGCCGCCTGCTTCGGCGAGCGCGTCCGGCGCCGCTGCGCCGGGGGCGAAGCAGGCGCGCCAGTGCGCCTCGCGCTCGCGGGCCTCGTCGTAGACGGCGTCGCTCACCAGCGCACGGCCGTCGCGGTGGTAGGCGGCGTCCCAGTCGGCCAGGCGCGCCACCAGTGCAGCGCGTTCGCGCCCGGCGGTGGCCGCGTCCCATTCGGGGCAGTCGGCCGCGCGGCCCGCGACGGTGGCGAAGAGCATCGCCGCGACGGCACCGGCGCGGGCGAAGCGGGCATACGGGCGGGAGAAGCGCGTGGATGTCGTCATGGCGTGCTCCGGAACGGCCGTGCCGGAGCAGCCTAGGCGCGCCGGTCGGCGGTCTCGTCGCTGTCGCAGCGCGCGCCCCGGTAGGAAAACCGCGCTCGGGCGGGCGGCAGGCGCGCAGGCCTCGCTAGAATCGGGACATGACGATCGGCCAGCCTCTCTACCCGCGCGCGGCGGTCCAGCAGCTCGACCGCGCCGCCAGCGCACGTCACGGCGCCACCGGGCTCATGCAGCGCGCGGCGCATGCGGCCTGGATCCTGCTGCGCCGTCGCTGGCCATCGGCGCGGCGGCTCTGCGTGCTCTGCGGCCCCGGCAACAACGGTGGCGACGGCTATCTGCTCGCCGCGCTGGCGCGCGCGCAGGGCTGCGAGGTCGACGTGGTCGTTCTGGACGAGGAGGCGCCGCGGAGCGAGGCCGCGCGCGCCGCCCGCGCGGAGTGGGGTGGGGCGGTGTCTCCGGCGCAGGACGCGGCCGATCGCCTGGCGCAGGCCGACGTGGCGATCGATGCGCTGTTCGGCATCGGCCTGGCCCGCGCACTCGACGGCGTTGCGGCGGACCTGGTCGCGGCGGTCAATGCGGCCGGATGTCCGGTGCTCGCGCTGGACGTGCCTTCCGGGCTCGACGCCGATACCGGCGCGACGCCCGGCGCCGCGGTGCGCGCGGAGCTCACCGTCGAGTTCATCCTGCCCAAGCGCGGGCTGCGCACCGGGCGCGGGCCCGCGCTCTGCGGGGCGCTGCACCTCGACGGTCTCGGGCTGGATTCCGCCGAACGCGGTCGCGCTGCGTCCGCCGCCCGTCTGCTGCTGCCGTCCGACATCGGTCGCTGGCTGCAGCCGCGGCCGCGCGACGCGCACAAGGGCCAGAACGGCCACGTGCTGTGCATCGGCGGCGACCACGGCACCGGCGGGGCGCTCGCGTTGTGCCTGCGCGCGGCCCTGCGCAGCGGTGCGGGCTACGCCAGCGCGGCGACGCGCGCCGAGCACGTGCCGGCCCTCATCGCGCTGCAGCCGGAAGCGATGGCGCGAGCGGTCGGGGAGGGCGGCGATCTCTCGCCGCTGCTCGAACGCGCCGACGTCCTCGCCCTCGGGCCCGGCCTCGGCAAGGGCGACTGGGGCAGGGCGCTGTACGCGCGGGCGCTCGCTGCGGGCCTGCCGCTGGTGGTCGACGCCGACGCGCTGAACCTGCTCGCGGAAGCGCCGCAGGCGCTGCGCGATGCGGTGCTGACGCCGCACCCGGGCGAGGCGGCGCGCCTGCTCGGCTGCGACACCGCGGCGATCCAGGCCGATCGCCTCGCCGCCGCCGCGGAGCTTGCCGCGCGCTATGCGAGTGCGGTGATCCTGAAGGGCAGCGGCAGCGTGATCGCGGCGCCGGGGCGCGAGCCCTGCATCGTCGGCGCCGGCAACCCCGGCATGGCGGTCGGCGGCATGGGCGACCTGCTGACCGGCATCGTCGCCGGCCTGCGCGGGCAGGGGCTGGAGGCCTTCGACGCCGCCTGCTGCGCAGCGTTGCTGCATGCCGCGGCCGCCGACCTCGCGGCCGCGGCGGGCGAGCGCGGGCTCCTGCCCGGCGACGTGCTCGACCCCCTGCGCCGGCTGGCCAATCCATGAGCGGCCGCTTCGTGCTTGCCGATCCCGCGGCCACCGATGCGTTGGGCCAGGCGCTCGCGCGGGCGCGCCCCGAACAGGGCGTGGTCTATCTGCGCGGCGACCTCGGCGCGGGAAAATCCAGCCTGGCCCGGGCGCTGCTGCGGGCGCTCGGTGTCACCGGCACGATCCGCAGCCCCACCTATACGCTGGTCGAGCGCTACCCGCTCCCGGGCGACGGCCGCGAGGCCCTGCACCTGGACCTGTATCGCATCGGTGCGGCGGAGGAGCTGGAATTCCTGGGCCTGGACGATGCGGTGGCGGAGGCTGCGCTGTGGCTGGTCGAATGGCCGGAACGCGGTGCCGGCCTGCTGCCGCCGGCGGATCTGGACATCATGCTCGCCCCGCGGGGCGAGGGTCGTGTGGCCGAGTGTGTTGCGATGGGTCCGCGAGGCGCGGGGTGGCTCGGGCGCGTGAAATGGGCGTGAGTTAAAGCCCGAATCTCGCCGGAATTCGAGGAAAGATCGGCAGGTTACGGATTCCTAAGGCAAAAGCATGTTGCGTTCCTCCCGGGGCGGTGATTCAATCCCGGCCCATGCGCCATGTCCTCCGTTCCCTGCCGATCCGGGTTGCCGCGTCAGTGGCGGCCGCAGCCTGCTTCCTGGCCGCACCGGCGCAGGCCGGCCAGGTGCGCACGCTCCACGTGGTGGACGTCGAAAGCCACACCAGGGCGGTGCTCGAACTCGACGCCAGCGCCGAGTACACGGTGTTCACCCTGCAGAACCCGAGCCGCCTGGTGGTGGACCTGAAGGCATCCTCGCTCGCCAGCGGCTATCGCGCGCCCGCGCCCAACGGCGTGGTCACCGGCGTGCGTACCGGCACGCCGACGGAAGGCGACCTGCGCGTCGTGTTCGACCTCGCGGCCGACGTGCAGCCGCGGAGCTTCCTGCAGAGCGAGGGGGGCACGCCGCAGCTCATCCTGGAACTGCGTCCCACCGGCACCGGCGCCGTCGCCGCCGTGGCCGAGGCCGCCGCGAGCACGGTGGGGGCGGCGGCGGCCGTGGCCGCACCCGCCGCCGCGGCGGTGGCGCCGGCGGCGACCGCGCGTACGATCGAGGAGATGTTCGGCTCCAGGCAGCGCGACCTGGTGGTCGCCATCGACGCCGGGCACGGTGGCAAGGATCCCGGCGCGCTCGGTGGTGCCGGGACGAAGGAGAAGAACGTCACCCTCGAGGTCGCGCGCGAGCTGGCACGGGTCGTCGACGCCGAGCCCGGCATGAAGGCGATGCTGACCCGCGACCGCGACGTCTTCATCCCGCTGCAGGAGCGCTACCGCAAGGCGCGCGCGGCCAAGGCCGACATCTTCGTGTCCATCCATGCCGACGCGTCGCCGCACGAGACGCCGTCGGGTTCGTCGGTCTACGTGCTGTCGCACCGTGGCGCGTCGAGCGAGGCCGCGCGCTGGCTTGCCGACCGCGAGAACGCCGCCGACCTGATCGGCGGGGTCAAGCTCGACGGCAGCGACGGCGTGCTCGCCTCGGTGCTGCTGGACCTGTCGCAGAGCGCCACCATGAAGGCGTCCGACGACGCCGCGCAGCATGTGCTCCAGGGCCTGCGCCGTCTGGGCAAGACGCACAAGTCGAAGGTGGAGTACGCGAACTTCGTCGTCCTGCGCTCGCCGGACGTGCCCTCGATGCTGGTCGAGACCGCCTTCATCAGCAACCGCGACGACGAGCGCCGGCTCAACGATCCGGCGCACCGGGCGCGTCTCGCGCAGGCGCTGCTCGGCGGTATCCGCGAGTACTTCACCGCGCAGCCGCCGCCGGGCACGCTGTTCGCGGCGCGCGCCGAGGGCAACGGCGGCGCGGGCATCGAGCGCGACTACCTGGTCGCCCGCGGCGACACGCTGTCGTCGATCGCGGCGCGCTACGGGGTTACCGTGTCCAGCCTGCGCGCGGTCAATGGCCTGAGCGGCGACACCGTGAAGATCGGTCAGCGCCTGCGCGTGCCCGCCCGAAGTGGGCTGCCGGTCGGCGGCACCTTCGCGGGCGCCGGCGCACCTCCGGGCTGAGGCCGGCCGCCGTCCTGCGTTTGCTATCCTGCGGCGCCGTTCGCAGCGCGCGCCCGTGCCGATCCGAGCCCTCCCCGATCTCCTGATCAACCAGATCGCCGCCGGCGAGGTGGTGGAGCGGCCTGCGTCGGTGGTCAAGGAGGTCGTCGAGAACGCCATCGACGCCGGTGCGCGCCGGATCGACATCGAGCTCGAGGAGGGCGGCATCCGCCTGATCCGGGTGCGCGACGACGGCGGCGGCATCGCGCCCGAGGAGCTGCGGTTGGCGGTGTCGCGGCATGCGACCAGCAAGATCGCCTCGCTCGACGATCTCGAGTCGGTCTGCACCCTCGGCTTCCGCGGCGAGGCGCTGCCCTCGATCGCCGCGGTGAGCCGGTTCGCGCTGACCTCGCGCCCGACGGACGCCGGGCACGGCGCGCGGCTGGAGATCGACGGCGGCCGCGGTGGCGACATCGCCCCGCACCCGCACCCGCCGGGGACCACCGTCGAGGTGCGCGAGCTGTTCTTCAACGTCCCCGCGCGGCGCCGCTTCCTCAAGAGCGAGCGCACCGAACTGGGCCACGTCGAGGAGTGGATCCGCTGTCTGGCGCTGGCGCGGCCCGAGGTGGAGATCCGGCTCGTCCACAACGGCCGCCAGACCCGCCACTACCGGCCCGCGCGCGATCCCGCCGCCAGGCTTGCGCGGGTGGCGGAGGCGCTCGGCGGCGAGTTCGGCGGCGCCTGCCTCGCACTCGAGCAGTCGACCGCGGACGAACTGCGGCTGTCGGGCTGGATCGGCCTGCCGACCGCCTCGCGCAGCAGCGCCGACCAGCAGTACCTCTTCGTGAACGGCCGCGTGGTGCGCGACCGCACCATCGGCCACGCGATCCGCCAGGCCTACGCCGACGTGCTGTACCACGGCCGGCATCCGGCCTACGTGCTGTTCCTGGAGCTCGACCCGCGCCGGGTCGACGTCAACGTGCATCCGGCCAAGCACGAGGTGCGGTTCCGCGATGCGCGCCGCCTGCACGACTTCGTCTACCGCACCCTGTCCGAGGCGCTGGGCGCGACGCGGGCGGGGCTCGCGACGGCGGCGGCCGCCACGCCGTCCGGCACGGAGCCAGCTCTTCTCGCGGGCGCGGGTACGAGCGGCATGGGCTGGCAGGCGCCGCGTCAGGCCGGCATCGCCCTCGGTGTGCGCGAGCAGCTGGCGGGGTATGCGGCGCTCTACGGACGCGGCGACGCCGATGTCGCCGTGGCCGAGCATCCGCCGGCGCCGGGCGCCGTCACGGCGGCGCCGTTGCCGGAGGCGGACGACACCGCGGCGCCCCCGCTCGGTTTCGCCATCGCCCAGCTGCATGGGGTGTTCGTGCTCGCCGAGAACGAGCAGGGCCTGGTGCTGGTCGACATGCACGCTGCGCACGAGCGCATCACCTACGAGCGCCTGAAGTCGGCGCAGGACGGCATCGGCATCCGCAGCCAGCCGCTGCTGGTTCCGGTGGCGCTGGCGGTGAGCGAGCGCGAGGCGGAGGCCGCCGAGCAGCACACCGACGCGCTGGCGGCGCTCGGCTTCGAGATCCGGCGCGCAGGTCCGCAGGCGCTGTCGGTGCGCGCGGTGCCGGCGATCCTGGAGCAGGCCGACGCGCGCGGCCTGGCGCTGGACGTGCTGTCGGACCTGGTCGAGCACGGCACGACCCGGCGCATCGAGGAGGCGCAGAACGCACTGCTCAGCACCATGGCCTGCCACGGTTCGGTGCGCGCCAACCGGCGCCTGTCGCTGCCGGAGATGAACGCCCTGCTGCGCGACATGGAGGCGACCGAACGCTCCTCGCAGTGCAACCACGGTCGCCCGACCTGGGTGCAGCTGTCCAAGGCCGAGCTCGACCGGCTGTTCCTGCGCGGGCGCTGAGCCGGCCCGGGACGGACGCGGTGCCGGTATGCTGCGGGTGGGGATGCGACGGGGGATTACGATGACGGGAGCGGGCAGGCGCGCCGTCTGCGGGCTGCTGGTCGGCGTGCTGGCCGCGCTGGCGGGCTGCCGCGGCGACGAGGCTGGTGCGCCGACCAGCAGCCAGGGCGACAGCCGCGAGCGCCAGGCGCACCGGCTGGACGTCGAGCAGTGGCGCGCCGAGCGCCTGGGTGCGCTGCACCGGCCCGACGGCTGGCTGGCGCTGGTCGGCCTGCACTGGATCGAACCGGGCGGTCACTACGCCGGCAGCAGCGGCAGCAACGGGATCCGGCTCGCCGCGGGTCCGGCGCACCTGGGCCTGTTCGACCTGCGCGACGACGGCCGCGTATGGTTCACCCCCGATCGCAGCCGGCCCGATGTCCAGCTCGACGGCAAGCCGGTGCGCGGGCGGGTGGTGCTGCGCACCGACCGCGACGGTGCGCCGGACGTCCTGCGTATCGATGGCGGCCTGGTCAGCGCGATGCTGATCGAGCGCGGCGGCCGCATCGCCCTGCGCGTGCGCGACGCGCGGGCGGCGCAGGCGAACGCGCTCGCCGCGATCCCGCACTTCGAGGTCGATCCCGCTTGGCGCATCGTCGCCCGCTTCGAGGCACATGCGCCCGGCACGACCCTCGAAATCGTCAACGTGCTGGGCGCCACCGAAGCGATGGCCAACCCGGGCCGCGTGCTGTTCGGGAAGGACGGGCGCGAGTACGCGCTGGAAGCGCTGGACGAGGGCGACGGCAGGCTGCTGCTGATCGTCGCCGACCGCACCAGCGGGCACGACAGCTACGGCGCCGGCCGTTACCTCGGCGCGCCGCGTCCCGATCGCGCAGGGCGGACGGTGCTGGACTTCAACAAGCTCGAGAACCCGCCGTGCGCGTTCACCGACTACGCCACCTGTCCGCTGCCGCCGGCGGCCAACCGCCTGGATCTCGCCATCACCGCCGGCGAAAAGCGCCTGCCCCGGAGCCACTGACGATGAACACCCGCCCGCGCCTCCGCCTCGGCCTGTGCTGGCTGCTGCTCCTGTGCATGGCGGGCGCCGCGCAGGCGCGCCAGGGCCCGCCGCAGCCCCTGCTGTGGAGCGTCGAGACCGGAGACCACCGGGTGTGGCTGCTGGGTTCGATCCACGTGATGCGCGCGGACGATTATCCGCTGGCGCCCGTCGTCGAGCGTGCCTTCGCCGATGCCGAGCACGTCGTGTTCGAGGTCGATCCGGGCGAAGCGCTGTCGGCCGCGACGGCCCCGCAGATGCTCGCCGCCGCCCAGGCCGGCCCCGGGGAGTCGCCGGCGCAGCTGCTGGGGCCGCGCGACTACGCGCGGCTGCAGGCCGTCGCCGCCGGGCAGGGGGTGGCGCCGGCGCTGCTGGCCGGATTCCGGCCGTGGTTCGTGAACCTGTCGCTGGCGCTTGCCGCGGCGAGCCGCAGCGGGCTCGACAACCAGCTCGGCCTCGATGTCGTGCTGATGCGGCGAGCCCTCGCCGCGGGCAAGGCGACCTCCGGGCTCGAGCGCGCGGCCGACCAGATCGAGGCGATCGCCGGCGCGCCGCTCGACGAGCAGCTCGTCGCGCTGCGGCGGGTGATCGAGGAGCCGTCCCTGCTGCAGGACGACGTCCGTCGCCTGCATGCGCTGTGGCGGGCGGGCGACGTCGATGGCCTGCTGGCGTCGGTGGAGGCCGAACTGGGCGAGCAGCCGGAGACGCTGGAGCGGATCAACGCCGACCGCAACCGCAAGTGGCTGCCGCGGATCGAGGCGCTGGCGCGAGCTGGCGAGGGCGACGTCCTGATCGTCGTCGGCAGCCTGCACCTGCTCGGCGCGCACGGCGTGGTCGAGGGGCTGCGCGGGCGCGGCTGGACGCTGCGCCGGGTCGAGGCGGTGCCGACGCTCGCCACGCCCTGACCTCAGGCGACGAAGCGGGCGTCCTCGGCGGCGAAGCCCACCACCAGGGCGCCCTTGCCGACGTTGACCATGCCGGTGAGGCTCATCACGCTCTCCAGCATCTCCACGCCGTGTTCCGCGCAGGCCGCGCGCAGGCGCGCGTAGCCGGGCAGGGCGCGCATGCCGTCGAGCGCGCCGCCGTAGCTCAGGCACAGCGTCGGCGTCAGCAGACCGGCGCGGATGCGCTGCACGGTGAAGTCGAACAGCTTCTCCACCGCCGGCTCGAAGCCGCGGATCTTGGCGACGGGACCGGTCTCGCCCTGGTTGCAGTGCAGGACCGGCTTGATGTCGAGCGCGCTGCCGAGCGCGGCGCTGACCAGGCCGACGCTGCGGTCGCCCTTGGTGCGGGCGCGGGCGCGCAGGTAGTAGAGGTCGCGCGGGATCATGTAGCCCTGGGTCCGGGCGGCCACCTCCTCGAGGCGGCTGCGGATCCGCACCGGGTTCTCGCCGGCGTCGCGCAGCCGCACCGCCTCCGCCGCCGGCACGCCCTGCGCGGCGAAGATGTTCTGGGTGTCGACGATGCGCAGGGCGAACGGCGAGGCATGGCCGGCCGCCAGCCGCGGGGTCTTGTAGTCGTTGAGGATGGCGAAGCTCGCCTGCTGCGCGTTCTCGAAGATCGGGCTGCGGGTGCGCGCGATGGTCAGGCAGAACACGTAGTCGTATTCGGCCACCAGCCGCTCGAGGAACAGCGCCTTGATCTGCTCGGCGCCGTAGGGGACGGTCTCGGCCTCGGCGCCGCGTTCGGCGACGTGCGCATCGAGGAACTCCAGCGTCGCCTCCTCGTCGCGGTGGTCGGCGAAGGTCGCCCCGCCGATGCGCACCGTGATGGGCAGGATCGTGATCCCGTTGCGCTGCAGGTAGTCGAGCGGCAGGTCGCAGGCCGAGTCGACCACGATTCCGATACGCATGAAGTCCCCCTAGGCCTGGTTCCGGCGCGCCCCGCAGTGGCGGCGCGCAGGATAGCGATGTGACGGGGGCCACACATGCTGCGCTGCGGTGCCGTGTTCAGACGCCGTCAGGATTGGGCGCCGGCGCGTCCCGCCGCCGGCACGATCGCGCCAGCGCGCCGCCGGTCGCCGCCCACGCCAGGGCGAGCCCGGCGCCGGCCAGGGCCGCCACCGCGGGGTGCTGCGAGAGCGCGTCGACTCCGGCCTTGGCCCAGCCGCTGACCGCGTCCGCACCGCGGTAGACCACGGTGTCGATGAAGTTCTTCGCCTTGTACTTGCTCGCCACCGGGACGAGGGTGAACAGCATCTCGCGCCCCGGTCGCACCAGCGCGTACTCGCCGGCGCGGCGCACCACCATCACCACCGCCAGCACCGCGAATACCGGGGCGAAGGCGAGCCAGACGAAGCCCGCGGCCGCCACCAGGGGCACCGCGACCAGCAGCACGCCCACGCCCAGGCGCCGGGCGATGCGGCCGGTCACGAACAGCTGGGTCAGGATCGCCAGCGTCTGCACGATCGCATCCAGCGTGCCGAACACCCGGGTCTGTGCGTCGGGGTCGGGGAAGCTCGCCTCGACCAGCCGCGCCTGCTCGAAGTAGAGGAAGGTGCTGACGCTGGCCAGCAGCAGCACGAACAGGGAGATGCCCAGGAGATAGGGCGAGCGCGCGACGTCGCCGGCGCCGGCGAAGGGACTGCCGCCGAGCGGGCGCGAACGCGCGGTGGGTTCCTGTTCGGGCAGCGGATGGCGGTCGCGCCAGCGCTGCAGGGCGCTCGCCGCGCCGGCGGAGGCGAGCAGCAGGCATAGCGACAGCCACATCAGCCCGGCATGGCCGAATGCCCCGACCAGGCGGATCGCCAGCAGCGGCCCGAGCAGGCCGCCCGCGCTGGCACCGGCGGCGACCACGCCGAACAGACGACGCGCCTGCTCGACGCTGAAGAGATCGGTGAGCACGCTCCAGGCGACCGAGATCGTCAGCAGGTTGAACACCGACAGCCAGATGTAGAACGCCCGCGCATTCCAGGCGTTGCCCGGATCGATGCCGAAGGCCACGGCGAACGCGGCGAGATGGCTGCCGAAGAAGGCGTAGGTCCACGGCAGGATCCTGCGCCGGCGCACGCGCGCGGCGATGGCGCCGAACAGCGGCATCGCCGCCAGCATCGCCACGAAGGTGCCGGTGAACAGCCACTGCAGGTTGTCGACGCCGCCGGCGATGCCCATGGTCTCGCGCACCGGCCGCAGCATGAAATAGCCGGTGAAGAGCAGGAAGAACATCGCCGCGCCCAGCAGCACCGCGGGGAGCTCGCCGCGCCGCGCACCCAGCGCGCGGGCGACGGGCGCGACGAGGCCGGTCATGACGCGCGCGAGTCCCCGGGCGCCCGCGCGATCATCGGAACATCCCGATCAGTTCCTGCCGCTGGGCATCGGACAACAGGTCGCCGCTGCCGGCCTGCAGGTTGTCGCTCTGGCGGTGCGGCTTGCCGGTCGCGGGGATCACCACGGTGACGGCCGGATGGCTCAGCGCGAACTTCAGGAACAGCTGCGCCCAGGAGGTGCTGCCGATCTCCGCCGCCCAGCCCGGCAGGGGTCGGTCGCGCACCTTCGAGAACAGCTTGCCGTCGTCGAAGGCGCGGTTGACGATCACCGCCACGCCCAGTTCCTCGGCGACGGGGAAGACCGTCTCGGCCGCCTGCGGCGCCGTCACCGAATAGTTGATCTGCAGGAAGTCGGGCTTCTCCGCGCGCACGACGCGCACCAGTTCGTCGTGGCCGCTCTCGAGGTAGTGGGTCACGCCGACGTAGCGGGTCTTGCCCTCCGCCTTGAGCTCGCGCGCGTAGGCGAGCTGCGTCTGCCAGGCGCGGAGGTTGTGGATCTGCAGCAGCTCGACGTGGTCGGTGCGCAGGCTTCGCAGCGACTGCGCCCATTGCGCCTCCGCGGCGGCGCGGTCGTCGGCGGCGATCTTGGTGGCGAGGAAGCAGTCGTCGCGCCAGCCGCCGGCCTCGAGCAGCGCGCCCAGGATGCGGTCGGCGCCCTGGTAGTTCGGCGAGGTGTCGATGAGCCGGCCGCCGCCTTCGAAGAACCGCTTCAGCACCTCCTTCAGCGCCTCGTACTCGGCCGAGCCCTGCTCGACCGCGAAGCTGCCCGAGGTGCCCATGCCGATGACCGGCAGCGGCTGGCCGCTGGCGGGGATGCGCCGGCTGCGCATGGCGTCGGCGGAGCCGGCGGCGAACGCGGGGCGGAATGCGGCGCCGGCGGCGGCGAGCGCGCCCAGGGCCAGGAACGAGCGACGTGACGGCATGGCGGGACCCTCCTCGGCTGGTGGCGCCACCTTAGTCGCCGCGCGCGGGACGCCGGGTAAAGGTGGCGTTAACCGGCGCGCTCACCCGTCCCCGCGCGGGCGCAGGTGGATGCAGTCGACCGGGCACGGCGCGATGCACAGCTCGCAGCCGGTGCAGGCGTCGGCGAGGATCGTGTGCATGCGCCTGGGCGCGCCGACGATGGCGTCGACCGGGCAGGCCTGGATGCACTTGGTGCAGCCGATGCAGACCGCCTCGTCGATCCAGGCGACCTCGGGCGGGTGCTCGCTGCCGCAGTCCTGGTCGAGCGGCGCCACCGCGCGCGCGAGCAGCGCGGCCAGCGCGCGGATGCCGGCCTCGCCGCCGGGCGGGCAGCGGTTGATCGCCTCGCCGTCGGCCACGGCCTGCGCATAGTCGCGGCAGGCCGGATAGCCGCAGCGGGTGCACTGGGTCTGCGGCAGCAGCGCGTCGATGGCGTCGATGCGCTGCAGTCGGGATGCGTCGGGCGGCAGGAACTCGGGCATTGCACGGGCGCCGCAGGGGCGCCGCGGATTCAGGACGGGGTGGCGCCGAGGCGGGCGCGGCGGCCGAACAGGCGGAAGGCGACCCAGGCCACGACCGCGATCGCGAGCGCGCCGAGCGCCTCGGCCACGGGGGAGCTCAGGACCAGCAGCGCACAGGCGACGATGGCGCCGGTGCCCAGCAGGCGGTCGCCCGGCCCGGGGCGCCGTTCCGGCGTGCCGAGGATCAGGGTCAGGCCCGCGGTGGCGTACATCACCGTGACCAGCAGCACCGCCATGTTGATGATGGTGCCGAACTGTTCGCCGATGGTGGGCGCGCTCGAAACCCAGGCCAGCACGCTCATCGCCACCACGATCACCGCCAGGCCGGCGTGCGCCGCCCCGTTGCGGTTGTAGCGGCCGAAGAAGCCGGGCAGCAGGCCGCGCTGCGCGGCGCGCGCGCCGGACTCGCCGGTCACCAGCATCCAGCCGCCGAGGGTGCCGGTGGCCTTGAGCGCGGCCGCGCCGGCGATCAGCACCGCCGCCCATGGCCCGAACACGCGCGCGGCGACCTCGGCGAACGGCGCGCTCGAGGCGAACAGCACGTCGGCCGGGACGATGCCCATCACCAGCACCGAGCTGACCACGTAGACCACGCCGGCGATCAGGATGCCGCCGAGCGTCGCCAGCGGCACGTTGCGCGACGGGTTGCGGACCACGCCGGCGACCATCGCGCTGGTCTCCAGGCCGATGAAGGCCCAGAAGATCGGCGCCAGGGCGCCGAAGGTCAGCGACAGTCCCGACTGCGGCTCGGCATTCTCGGTGTTCCAGGCCTCGCCGGTGGTGTTCCAGGCGGCGCGGAAGGTGTCGCCGTCGAACTCCAGCCAGCCGCCGCCCAGCACCATCAGCACCGGCAGCAGGCCCAGCACCAGGCAGGCCGACTGGAACCGGGCGATCGGCTTGGGCCCGCACAGGTTCAGCGCGAACACCAGCCACAGCAGGCCGATCTGGCCGTAGATCTGGGTGTCCGCGCCCTGCAGCGAGGCCGGCAGCAGGACCACCAGGTAGCCGATCGCCGCCACGGCGATGGCGTTGTTGCCGATCCACGAGGACAGCCAGTAGAGCGTGGCGGCGAGGAAGCCGGCATCGCGGCCGAGCGACGGGGTGACGTAGTCGGCGGGGCTTTCCAGGTCCGGGAAGGTGCGCGCCAGTCGCGCGAAGGTCATCCCGAGCACGCTCGCCAGCAGGGTCGCCAGGATCCACGACAGCGCCGAGATGCTGCCGATCCCGGCCAGGCTCGCCGGCAGCAGGAAGAAGCCGGAGCCGATCATGTTGTTGGCGACCATGAAGGTCGCGAGCAGTGGCCCGATGCGGCGGGTCGGTTCGGTCATGGAGTCCCCGTGGATGCGAACGGGCGCCGCGGCGCCGGTGCGGCCGTCCCCGCCGCGAAGCGCCCAAGCCTACCCGAGGCCGCGCGGCTTGTGCGCGGCCCGTGGACGACGCGGGCGCGGGATCCCTGCGGCGCTGCCGGCCGCGACTGCGGGCGGCGGAACGGGCGGCGTCAGCGCACCGTGGCGCCGGCCGCGGCGCCGGCGTCGGCGTCCAGCAGGAACAGGTCGGCACCGCCTTCGCCGGCCGACAGGATCATTCCCTCGCTCACCCCGAAGCGCATCTTGCGCGGCGCCAGGTTGGCGACGAACACCACGCGCCGGCCGACCAGCTTCTCCGGCTCCGGGTAGGCGGCCTTGATGCCGGAGAAGATCTGGCGGGTGCCGAGCGGGCCGGCGTCGAGCTCGAAGCGCAGCAGCTTGTCCGAGCCCTCGACGTGCTCGCAGGCACGCACGATGCCCACGCGCAGGTCGAGCCTGGCGAAGTCGTCGATGCCGATGGTGGCCGGGGCGGGCCCGGGCGTCGCGGCCGGGGCGGCGGCGGCCTTGGCCGGCTTCGCGGGCGGCTGCGCGGCGGTCTCGGCGGCGGGCATGGATTCGGTGCTGGCGTCGGTCATCTGCGTGATCTTCGTGGGGTCGATGCGGGTCATCAGCGGCTCGAACGGCGCGATGACGTGATCCAGGAGCGGCGCGTCGGCCGCGTCCCAGCGGGCGAGGCCGGCGTCGAGGAAGCGCTCGGCGCGCGCCACTGTGGCCGGCAGCACCGGGCGCAGGGCGAGGGCGAGCACGCGGAACAGGTTCAGGCCCTGGCTGCACACCGCCTGCAGTTCGGCGTCGGCGCCGTCGCGCTTGGCGACCACCCAGGGCTTGGTCTCGTCGATGTAGCGGTTGGCCTCGTCGGCCAGCGCCATGGTCAGGCGCAGCGCGTGGCCGAAGCGGTCCTGCGCGTAGGCCTCGCGGATCTCGGGCAGGGCGGCGACGAAGCGCCGGTACATCGCCGCGTCCGGCAGCGTCGCCGCGAGACGGCCCTCGAAGCGCTTGCCGATGAAGCCCGCGCAGCGGCTGGCGATGTTGACGAACTTGCCGACCAGGTCGGCGTTGACGCGCTGCTGGAAGTCGTCGAGGTTGAGGTCGAGGTCGTCGACGCCGCCCGAGGACTTGGCGGCGAAGTAGTAGCGCAGCGCCTCGGGATCGAGCCCGGCGTCGAGGTAGGTGCGCGCCTGCACGAAGGTGCCGCGCGACTTCGACATCTTGGCGCCGTTCACCGTCAGGTAGCCGTTGACGTGCAGTGCCGTCGGCACGCGCAGCTCCGCGCCGTGCAGCATCGCCGGCCAGAACAGGCCGTGGAAGTTGACGATGTCCTTGCCGATGAAGTGGTGCATCTCGGTGTCGGCACCGGCGCCGACGATGGCGTCGAAGTCGACGCCGTGGATGTCGCACCAGGCCTTGAAGCTGGCCAGGTAGCCGATCGGCGCATCCAGCCAGACGTAGAAGAACTTGCCCGGCGCGTCGGGAATGGGGAAGCCGAAGTAGGGCGCGTCGCGGGAGATGTCCCAGTCGCGCAGGCCGCCCTCGGCGTCCAGCCACTCGCGCAGCTTGGCGATCACGCCCGGATGCGCGACCGGCTTGCCGCGGCTGCCGGCGCCGTCGAGCCAGGCGCGCAGCACGGTTTCGTACCTGCCGAGCTCGAAGAAGTAGTGCTCGGATTCGCGCAGCTCCGGGGTGGCTCCGGAGACCACCGAGCGCGGGTTGATCAGGTCGGTCGGCGCGTAGGTCGCCCCGCAGTGCTCGCAGTTGTCGCCGTACTGGTCGGGCGTGCCGCAGCGCGGGCAGGTGCCCTTGATGTAGCGGTCGGGCAGGAACATGCCCTTGACCGGGTCGTAGAGCTGCTGGATCGAACGCCGCGCGATGCTGCCGGCCTCGCGCAGGCGCCGGTAGACCGTCTCCGCGAGTTCGCGGTTCTCGACCGAATGGGTCGAGTGGTAGTGGTCGAAGGCGACGCCGAAGTCGGCGAAGTCGCGCTCGTGCCCGGCCTGGATGCCGGCGATGAAGGCCTCCGGCGCCACGCCGGCCTTCTCCGCGGCGAGCATGATCGGCGTGCCATGGGCGTCGTCGGCGCACACGAAGTGCGTGGTCGCGCCCTCCATGCGTCGCGCGCGCACCCAGATGTCGGCCTGGATGTAGCCCACCAGGTGGCCCAGGTGCAGCGGACCGTTGGCGTAGGGCAGGGCGGCGGTGACGAGGGCGGTGCGTGACATGCGGGCACGGCGGATCGGGAGAGCGCGCGATTATGGCACGCTGCAGCATCCGCTCTCCCGCCGCGCGCGGCTGCGGCGGTGCGGTGGGCTCAGTCGTCCGCGTTCGCCGGACAGGCGCGTCCCTCGAGCGCCGCGTCCATGGCGTCGGCCAGCATCCGGCATTCGGCCGCGGCGCGGTCCGCGCCCTCGGGCGTGGCCACGCGCTCCAGCAGCTTGTCGCGCAGCGCCTGGTAGCGGCCCTCGATCTGGTCGGCGCGGTAGGCGCCGATCACCGCATGACAGCGGCGGTAGCGCTCGAGATAGGCGTCGCAGACGCCGATGCCGGTGGCGCTGTCCGCGCCGGTGTCCACGCCCTGCGCGGAGCGTGCGTCGCCGCCGCCGGCGGGCGCGGATGCCCGTTCGCGGGCCGTGCCGGCGCAGCCGGCGAGGGATACGAGCGCCAGGGCGGCGAGGACGGTGGCGCGGACACGGGCGGATGGCTGCATGAAGATCCCTCGGGACGGATGGCGACGCAGGAGACTGCCACGGCTTCGCCACGGGCTCACGTCCTAGAATGGGCGCCCGTTGTCTGCAAGGCATCAAACGTGAACGCATCGCTGTCCGACCTCGTCCGCGCCCGCGTCGGCCGCGTCGCCGATCCGCACACCGGCCAGGACCTCGACGCCGCCGGCGCCGTGCGCGGCGTCGGCGTCGACGGCGACCGGGTCGCCGTGGCCGTCGCGCTCGGCTATCCCGCCGCCGGCTGGCACCAGGCGCTGGCGCGCGAGGTCGAGGCCGCGGCGCGCGAGGTCGAGGGCGTCGCCGCGGCGACGGTCGAGGTGACCTCGCGCGTGCACGCGCACCAGGTCCGCAGCGGCCTTACGCCGCTGCCCGAGGTCAAGAACATCGTCGCGGTCGCCTCCGGCAAGGGCGGCGTGGGCAAGTCGACGACGGCGGTGAACCTCGCCCTGGCGCTGGCCGCCGAAGGCGCCAGCGTGGGCGTGCTCGACGCCGACATCTACGGCCCGAGCATCCCGAAGATGCTCGGCTTCTCCGGGCGCCCCGACAGCCCCGACGGCAAGACCATCGTGCCGGCGCGCGCGCACGGCCTGCAGGGCATGTCGATCGGCATGCTGGTCGGCGAGGAGACGCCGATGATCTGGCGCGGCCCGATGGTGACCCAGGCGCTCGACCAGCTCCTCAACGCCACCCGCTGGGACGGGCTGGACTATCTCGTCATCGACCTGCCGCCGGGCACCGGCGACATCCACCTCAGCCTGGCGCAGAAGGTGCCGGTCTCCGGCGCGGTGATCGTGACCACGCCGCAGGAGATCGCCACCCTCGACGCGCGCAAGGCGCTGAAGATGTTCGAGAAGGTCGAGGTTCCGGTGCTGGGCATCGTCGAGAACATGGCCGTGCACGTGTGCTCGAACTGCGGCCACGCCGAGCACGTCTTCGGCGAGGGCGGCGGGGCCTGGATGGCGCAGGAATACGGCGTGCCGCTGCTGGGCTCGCTGCCGCTCGACATCCGCATCCGCGAGCAGGCCGACAGCGGCGCGCCCAGCGTGGCGGCCGACGCCGGCTCCGACCTGGCCCAGGCCTACCGCGCCATCGCCCGCCGCACCGCCGCCCGGCTGTCGCTGCAGGCGAAGAACAAGCGGATCGGGTTCCCGAACATCGTGGTGCAGGATACGTGAGGGGTTGAAGCGGGAACGGGGAGTGGTGAAGCGGGAACGGGATTGGTGAAGCGGGAACGGGATTGGTGAAGCGGGAACAGGGAGTGGTGAAGCGGGAACCGGGAACGGGTGGGTGTCGCGGAGTCGTGGGGCGCGCGCTGGGGCAAGGATGCGGATCCAGCGTTCCGGAGTAGCGAGCATTCCCGTTCCCCGTTCCCCATTCCCCATTCCCCGCTCCCCCGCCATCCCGCTAGACTCGCCGCCCGTTTCCCTTCCCCTCCCGAGCCGCCCGTGAGCATCAAGTCCGATCACTGGATCCGCCGCATGTCGGAGCAGCACGGCATGATCGAGCCGTTCGAGCCGGGGCAGGTGAAGCACGGTGCGGACGGGCAGCGGATCGTCAGCTACGGCACCTCGAGCTATGGCTACGACGTGCGCTGCTCGGACGAGTTCAAGGTCTTCACCAACATCAACTCGACCATCGTCGACCCCAAGGCCTTCGACCCGAAGGGCTTCGTCGACGTCAAGGGCGATGTCTGCATCATCCCGCCCAACTCCTTCGCGCTGGCGCGCACCGTGGAGTACTTCCGCATCCCGCGCTCGACCCTGGTGGTCTGCCTGGGCAAGAGCACCTACGCGCGCTGCGGGATCATCGTCAACGTCACCCCGCTCGAGCCGGAGTGGGAGGGCCACGTCACCCTCGAGTTCTCCAACACCACGCCGTTGCCGGCCAAGATCTACGCCAACGAGGGCGTGGCGCAGATGCTGTTCTTCGAGTCCGACGAGATCTGCGACGTCAGCTACGCCGACCGCGGCGGCAAGTACCAGGGCCAGCGCGGCGTCACCCTGCCGCGCACCTGACCGGCGCCGTTCCCGGCCGCCGCGTCGACGCCGCCGCCCCCGATTCGCGGCTGAAGCCGCACCAGCGGCGAGCAACCCGACCTCGTAGGAGCGGCTTCAGCCGCGACCGACCGGACCCGCGGAAGCGGCGCTCCGACGCCCGCCGGAGCGCGTTCGTGGGTCCGCCCCGTTACCTGTGGGAGGGGCTTCAGCCCCGACCGCTGCGACCGCCCAGAGCAGTCGGGGCTAAAGCCCCTCCCACAGGAGGTTGCTTGCGGCCAATCGCTCCTCCACGAATCTCCGGATGGACGGCGACACGTTCTCCCGCACGAAGCGCGAGGGGGTGTCGCAGGTGGTCAGGGTGCCGTCGAAGTCGAAGAGCGCGAGGTCGCGCGCGTCCGCCGCCGCGCTCACGGGCGCTGGTAGGTGACGAAGAAGCCCTGCAGGTCGCCGTTCTCGATGTAGGGCTCGACGCTCTCGACGCGGTAGCCGTGGTCGGCGAAGGCCTTGTGCGCGCGGCTGAGTGCGTTGGCCGAGCCCTGGTTGCGGAAGCCCCAGGTCGCATCGACCCAGACCGTCACCGCGGGCAGGCCGTCGCGCGCCGCCTCCTCGGCGGAGGTCTCCGGCTTCTTGTCGAACAGGCCGGCGTGCGCGGCGGGAGCGGCGAGTGCGGTGGCCAGGGCCAGGCACAGGCCCGGCAGAGCGAGGCGTGCATGCATCGGAGGATCCTTCGCGGTTCAGTGTTCGGCGCCGCCGCCCACGGCGACGTCGGTGCGGGTGGTGAGGGCGACGCCGAGCGCGATCCGCAGGGCCTCGACCACGGTCGCGACGGGCATGCTCGGCGCGCCGGGGCGCGCCGCCGCCTGCGCCGGCGACCACGGGATGTGCACGAAGCCGCCGCGCGTCCCCGGCCGCGCCCGCAGCGCGTGCATCAGGCCGTAGAAGACGTGGTTGCACACGAAGGTGCCGGCCGTCTGCGAGATCTCGCAGGGCAGTCCGGCCTCGCGCAGGGCCAGCAGCATGGCCTTGATCGGCAGGGTGGAGAAGTAGGCCGCCGGGCCGTCCGCGACCACCGGCACGTCCACCGGCTGCGCCCCGGCGTTGTCGGCGATGCGTGCGTCGTCGACGTTGATGGCGATGCGTTCGAGCGAGACATGCGTGCGGCCGCCGGCCTGGCCGACCGCCAGCACCAGGGCGGGCGCATGCCGCCCGATCGCCGCCTCCAGCGCGCGCAGCGACTCGCCGAACACCACCGGCAGCTCCAGCGCGACGATGCGGTGGCCGGCGACGGTCTCGCCGTCGAGCGCGTGCACCGCCTCGGCCGACGGGTTGCTGGACTCGCCGCCGAAGGGCGCGAAACCCGCGAGCAGGATGAGGGGCAGGGTGTCGGTCATGCGCTGCGGAACACGATGAAGTACATCAGCACCAGGTTGCAGGCCAGCAGCGGCAGCGCGGTCGCCACCTGGCGGCGGATCACCGCGTAGGGCGGCAGTTCGAGCAGCGCGGCGGGAACGAGGTTGAAGTTGGCGGCCATCGGCGTGAGCAGGGTGCCGCAGTAGCCGCAGAGCATGCCGATGGCGGCGAGCGGCGCGATGTCGGCGCCGTGCACGCCGGCGACCAGCGGCAGGCCGATGCCGCCCATCATCACCGGGAAGGCGGCGAAGGCGTTGCCCATCACGATGGTCAGCAGGGTCATGCCCAGGGCGTAGACCAGCATCGCCGCCAGGCGCGAGTCGCCGGGCACCGCGGCCGCCGCGAGGCTGGCGATCGCATCGCCCACGCCCGCGGTCTCGAACACGCCGCCGAGCGTCGCCAGCAGCAGCGGCAGCAGGGCGGCCCAGCCGATCGCATCGAGCAGGCGGCGCGATTCGGCCACCGCCACCAGCGGCGTCTGCCGGGTGAGCAGGCAGGCGCCGAGCGTGGCGACGCCGCAGGCCAGCGCCAGCCCGACCAGGGTGGTCTGCTCCGCGCCGAACACGCGCACGCCGGCGATCGTGGCGTCGGCCAGCAGCACGCCGAACAGCAGGGTCAGCAGCGGGATCGCCAGCGCCGGCCAGAACAGGCGGTTGCCGAGGCGCCCGGCATCCGCGGCGCGCGCCTCGGCGCTGCGCTCGGGGTAGCGGCCGCGCGCCAGTCCGCCGCCGCCGGCGATCAGGGCCAGCAGCACGACCACGCCGCCCATCACCGCCGGCGGCAGGCGCTCGCCGACCAGCAGCGCCAGCGCCAGCAGCGCCCAGAACGCGGCGGTGGTCCAGCGCCGCGGATTGCCGCGGTCGCGCGCGCCGAGCACCGCCACCACCAGCAGGTACAGGCCCGTCGCCCAGTACACCAGCTGCAGCGAGATCATCGCGGGCGCTCCGGCGCGCGTGCGGCCAGCGCCGCGGCCTCGCGCGCGAGCCTGCGCTCCATGCGCATCAGCCGTGCGGCGTGGATGCCGAAGGCGCACACCGCCGAGGGCAGCGCCCACAGCGCGATGTGCAGCGGCTCGAGCTCGACGCCCTGCTCCGACAGGAAGCCGTGCATCAGCAGCACGCCGGAGAAGGCGATGAAGATGTCCTCGCCGAAGAACAGGCCAACGTTGTCGGTGGCCGCGGCCATCGCCCGCAGGCGCTGGAGTTCGGGCTCCGGCAAGGCTCCGTGGCGGCCCGCCGCGGCGCCCTCGGCCATCGGCGCGATCAGCGGGCGCACGGTCTGCGGGTGGCCGCCGAGGCTGTGCAGGCCGAGCGCCGAGATCAGCTGCCGCGCGAGCAGGTAGACGATCAGCAGGCGCGAGGCGGTCGCCCCGCGCAGGCGCGCGATCCACGCCTGGGCGCGCTCGCGCAGGCCGTGGCGTTCGAGCAGGCCGATCACCGGCAGGGTGAGCAGGAACAGGGCGAGGTAGCGCAGCTTGACGAAGGCGCCGCCGATCACCGCCAGCACGCCGACCAGGCTCTCGCCGGCGACCAGCCCGGTGACCACGCCCGCGCTCACCACCACCAGCGCCGGGTTCATGCGCAGCGCGAAACCGCCCACGACCCAGGCGATGCCGACCAGCGGCCAGTAGTTCATGCCTCGGCGCCCGGCGCCGCGACGCGCACGCCGCAGCCGTCCAGCGCGCGCCGGAGCGTGCGCGCGAACGCCGCCGCGTCGGGACGGTCGCCGTGCAGGCACAGCGTGTCGGCGCGCACCGCCACGCGTTCGCCGGTGCGGGCGACCACCGCGCCCTCGCGCACCAGCATGCGCACCTGCTCGATCGCGTCCTCCAGGACCTCGATGCTCGCGCCCGGCAGCGCGCGCGGAGTCAGGCTGCCGCCGGCCTCGTAGCGGCGTTCGGCGAAGGCCTCGCCCGCGACCGCGAGCCCTGCGGCGCGCCCGGCCGCCAGCAGCCGCGAGCCGGCGAGGCCGACCAGGCGCAGGCCGGCATCGTGCGCCGCGACCGCACGCGCGATCGAATCGGCCACCGCCCGGTCCTGCGCGGCGAGGTTGTACAGGGCCCCGTGCGGCTTGACGTGCACCAGCCGCGCCCCCTCACGTCGGCACACCGCCGCCAGTGCCTCGATCTGGCCGGCGACGAAGTCCGCGATCGCCGCCGGCGTCATCACCAGCGCGCGGCGGCCGAAGCCCGCGCGGTCGGGGAAGGAGGGATGCGCGCCGACCGCCACGCCGTGCTCGAGGCAGGCGGCCACGGTCGCACGCATGCTGTCGTCGTCGCCGGCATGGCCGCCGCAGGCGACGTTGGCCGAGGTGATCCAGGGCAGGATCGCGGCGTCGTCGCCGCAGCCCTCGCCGAGGTCGCAGTTGAAGTCGATGCGCATGCCGGGAACCGGCTTCAGCGCGGGCCGCCGCGCCGGAACAGCATGCTGATGCCGAGCACGATCAGGATCGCCGGCCACCAGCGCACGATGAGGCGGCCGAGGTCGAAGTCGGCCAGGCCCAGGTTGTTCATCAGCAGCACCACGCCAAGGACGATGAGGACGACGGCGGTGGCGCTGAACTTCATGGGCGATCCCGGGAGACGGAAGGAGCGGCCTGGACGCGCCGCGATGCGCGATCGGCGCGCAGGCGCGCCTCGATGGCCATCGCGATTCTCGCCAGCCGCTGCCGCTGCACGCAAGCCAGCGCGCGGGCCTCGTCCACCGAGCACCACGCGAAGCGCAGCGCGTCGCCCGGGCGCAGCCGCGCCAGGCGCGACAGCTCCGCGGTGGCCACATGGCCGACGACCGGATAGCCGCCGTGGGTCTGCGCATCGGCCAGCAGCACGATCGGGCGCCCATCCGGCGGCAGCTGCACGGTGCCCGGCAGCACCGGCTGCGAGATCCTCGCGTGCTGCGCGTCCGGCGCCAACGCCGCGCCTTCCAGGCGCAGGCCCTGGCGGTTGCTGGCCGCGGCGACCCGCCAGCGCGCCGCGCAGAGGCCATCGGCGGCGTCCGCACCCGGCAGCAGGCGGATCGCGGCGCGCGGGTCGGCATCGGCCTGCGGGTCGATCCACCACGGCGCGACCGCGGCGCTCCCGTTCGCGACTGCATCGCAGCGGCCGACGGCGAGGCGGTCTCCGCGCCGCAGCGCACGCCCGTCGAGGCCGCCGAAACCGCCGCGCAGGTCGGTCGAGGCGCTGCCGAGCGCCGCCGGCACGTCGATGCCGCCGGCGAGCGCAAGCAGCGCGCGCGCGCCGTCGCGGCAGGCGCCGATGCGCAGCGTCGAACCGGCGGGAACGTCGCAGGGGCGCCAGCCGGGCACGCGCGCTCCGTCGAGGCGTGCACCGGTGTCGGCGCCGCACAGGGCGATGCGCGCCGGCGCGTGGAAGCGCAGCGTCGGGCCGTGCAGGGTGATCTCCAGCGCGGGCGCATCCTCGCGGTTGCCGACCAGCAGGTTGCCCACGCGCAGCGCCCAGTGGTCGAGCGCGCCGCTGCGGCCGATGCCGAGGTGGCGCAGGCCGCGGCGGCCGGCATCCTGCACCGTGGTCAGCGGGCCGGCGGCGAGTACCTCGACGCTCATCCCGGCACCGGCACGAAGCGCACGCGGTCGCCGGGACGCAGCAGGGTCGCCGGCGTGCGCTGCGGGTCGAACAGCACGGTGGCGGTGCGGCCGATGATCCGCCAGCCGCCCGGGCCCTCGCGTGGGTAGATGCCGGACTGCGCGCCACCGATGCCGACGCTGCCCGCCGCCACTCGCGCGCGCGGCGTCGCCAGGCGCGGCGCCGCCAGCGCCGGATCGAGGCCGAGCAGGTAGGGAAAGCCGGGCGCGAAACCGAGCATGCCGACGCGGTAGTCGCCGGCGGCGTGGCGCGCGACCAGGTCCGCCGGCGTCATCCCGAGTTCCCCCGCGAGCGGCTCCAGGTCGGGACCGCCGGCGCCGCCATAGCGGACCGGGATGTCGACCGCTGGCGATGCGTCTTCGCCGGCGCCGACATCGAGCGCGGCGACATGGGGCAGCAGCCACTCGCGCGCTGCATCCAGCGCCGGGCCGCCGTGCGGGCCGCGGTCGACGACCACCGCCAGCGAGGCGAAGGCGGGCACCAGCTCCAGCACCCATGGCGGGCGACCGGCGTCGAGGCGCGCGCGCAGCGCATGCACCCGGCGATTGATGTCGGCATCGATGCCGGTGCCGAGATGGACCAGCAGCGCGTCCTCGCCGAGCGTCTCGATCCGCGGTGTCATTCCGTGGCGCGCGTGCGCGGACCGAGCGCGGCGCGCAGCGAAGCCAGCCGTGCCTCGCGCGGGGCGTCCGCGTAGGGCTGCGCGGACGAATGCCCCCACACCGGTCCCGGCCAGGCCGGATCGTCGCGGCGCCGCGCGACCACGTGCACGTGCAGCTGCGGCACCAGGTTGCCGAGCGCGCCGACGTTGATCCGCTCCGGCCGGGTTTCGGCGCGCAGCAGGCGACTGACCAGGTCGACCTCGTCGATGAGCGCGTGGCGGTCGGCGAAGCCGAGTTCGTCGATGCCGCCGGCGCCGGGCACGCGCGGCACCAGGATCAGCCACGCGTAGCGGGCGTCGTCCATCAGCAGCAGGTCGCACAGCGGCAGCGCGGCGACGTGATGGGTGTCGGCGGCGAGCCGCGGATGCAGGGCGAAGCCGTCGCTCATCCGATGTCGGCCCGCAGGAAGGCGAGGGTGCGCTCGTAGGCGCGTGCCGCGCTGTCGGCGTCGTAGCTCGCGCGGACGTCGCAGTTGAAGCCGTGGTCGGCCGGATAGACGTGGACCTCCGCCTGCGGCAGCGCCTCGCGATGGGCCTGCACGTCCGCGGCCGGGATGGTGCGGTCGCGCTCGCCGAAGTGGAACAGCATCGCCGCGCGCGGGCGCTCGTGCAGGTAGGGCACGGTGCGTGCGCCGTAGTAGCTGATGTTGGGCAGGCCCAGGCGCGTGTTGCACAGGAAGGCGACGCTGCCGCCCCAGCAGTAGCCGACCACGGCGACCTTGGCCGCGCCGCCGGCGTGCAGGTGCTGGGCCGCCGCGGCCACCGCGGCCACCGCGCGGTCCATGCCGACCTCACGCGCCAGATCGCGGCCGCGCTCGACACCCTGCTCGTCGTAGGCGAGTTCCACGTCGCGCTCGACGTAGTCGAAGATCGCCGGCGCCAGCGCGGTGTAGCCGGCCTCGGCGAAGCGATCGGCGACGCTGCGGATGTGCGCATTGACGCCGAAGATCTCCTGCACCACCACCAGGCCACCGCGCGGCGTGCCCGACGGGCGTGCGAGGTAGCCGCCGATGCGGCCGGGGCGGGTGTCGAGGCTGAGCGTGTCGCCCATGGCGGGATTCCGGGTCGTGCGGGGGGGCGACCATGCTAGGGCATGGCGGTGGTGGAGCGGCATTGATGAAGCGATGGTGGTGGAGCGGGAATGGGGAGTCGGAACCTGGGATGCCGCCCGCCAGCGCCTCCTTCCTGCATGACCTGCGAACGGCTGCCGTGGGAGGGGCTTCAGCCCTGACGTGGTGCGTTCCGGAAAAGCGGTCGCGCGGGTGCCGAGACCGGCTCCGGGTCCCGATTCCCATTCCCGCTTCACCACCACCGCTTCTACCCCAACCCCCGTCACGGCTGAAGCCGCTCCTGCAGGCCCTCGCCGCCGCCTGAACCGGGCCGCGCCGACGGCCCGGCGCCGACCGCGCGCCCGCTATACTGCGCGGTTCTCCCGCGACGCCCCGCCAGCATCCATGCCCGCCGCCCAACCCAAAGTCGGCTTCGTCAGCCTCGGCTGCCCGAAGGCCCTGGTCGATTCCGAACGCATCCTCACCCAGCTCCGGGTCGAGGGCTACGACATCGTGCCGAGCTACGACGACGCCGACGTGGTGGTCGTCAACACCTGCGGCTTCATCGACTCGGCGGTGACCGAGTCGCTGGACGCGATCGGCGAGGCCATCGCCGAGAACGGCAAGGTCATCGTCACCGGCTGCCTCGGCAAGCGCCCGGAGCAGATCCGCGAGGCGCACCCTGGCGTGCTCTCGATCAGCGGCCCGCAGGACTACGCCAGCGTGATGGGCGCGGTGCACGCGGCGCTGCCGCCGAGGCACGACCCCTTTGTCGACCTGGTGCCGGATTTCGGCGTCAAGCTCACGCCGAAGCACTTCGCGTACCTGAAGATTTCCGAAGGCTGCAACCACCGCTGCACCTTCTGCATCATCCCCTCGATGCGCGGCGACCTCGTCTCGCGACCCGTCGACGAGGTGCTGCGCGAGGCCGAGAAGCTCGCGCGCGGCGGCGTCAGGGAACTCCTGGTCGTGTCGCAGGACACCAGCGCCTACGGCGTGGATCTGCGCTACCGCGAGGGCACCTGGCAGGGCCGGCAGTGGCAGACGCGGATGAAGTCGCTGTGCGAGGGCCTCACCGAACTCGGCATCTGGTCGCGCCTGCACTACGTCTACCCGTACCCGCACGTCGACGAGATCATCCCGCTGATGGCGAGGAACGCGAACGGCGGCCCGGGCCTGCTGCCGTATCTCGACATCCCGTTCCAGCACGCCAGCCCGCGCATCCTCAAGCTGATGAAGCGCCCCGGCGCGGTCGAGAAGACGCTGGAGCGGATCCAGTCCTGGCGCCGCGAGTGCCCGGACCTGGCGATCCGCAGCACCTTCATCGTCGGCTTCCCCGGCGAGACCGAGGCCGAGTTCGAGGCGCTGCTGGACTTCCTCGAGGACGCCCGGCTCGACCGCGTCGGCGCCTTCGCCTATTCGCCGGTCGAGGGCGCGGCGGCCAACGCGCTGCCCGACCCGGTGCCGGAGGAGGTCAAGCAGGAACGCCTGGAACGCTTCATGGCGCTGCAGGCCGAGATCAGCGCCGAGCGCCTGCAGCGGCGCATCGGCCGCCGCGAGCGCGTGCTGGTCGACGCCATCGACGGCGACCTCGCCTACGCCCGCAGCTACGCGGACGCGCCCGAGATCGACGGCATCGTGCAGATCCAGGACGGCTACGAGGCCGGCCTCGTGCCCGGGCAGTTCGCCGAGGTCACGATGATGGGCGCCGACGAGCACGACCTGTTCGCGGTGGTCGATCCGGAGTACGACCCGGATTGAGCGGGGGTGGTGGAGCGGGAATGGGGAGTCGGGAATCGGGACAGGCAGGCCGCATGATGCGATGCCCGACCGCCCTGTAGATACCGTCTTGCCTCCTACCTGGCAACGGCTCTTGCAGGATCGAATGGCTGACCTGACTTGAGCACGCCGTAGACGATGCGCAGCAGCCTGCGCATGGCGGCGCAGATGATCTGCTTGGC
>NZ_JAGQFT020000014.1 GCF_018122625.2 Coralloluteibacterium stylophorae
CCTCCCGCCCGCCCCGACCGGCGCCGCTTCCTGGCCGGCGCGGTGGGCGCCGCGCTCGCCACCGCGCTGCCCGCCTGCGCGACGCGCGGGCCCCAGCCTCAGCATGACGGCCGCCTGCCGCGCCTGCGCCTGGCGCGGCCCGACATCGACGCGGCGCGGGTGATCCGCCAGGTCGCCGGCCTGCGCCCGCATCGCGCGGCCGGGTTCCGGGTCGAGGCCGAACGCATCGGCGACACGCTGGTGATCCACGACTACGGCCACGGCGGCTGCGGGGTCACCCTGTCCTGGGGCACCGCGCGGCTGGCCCTCGCACACGCGCTGGCGCAGCCCGAGCGGACCGCGGCGGTGATCGGCTGCGGCGCCGTCGGCCTCGCCACCGCGCGCCTGCTGCAGGACCACGGCTTCGCCGTCACCATCTACGCGCGCGAGCTGCCGCCGTACACGACCTCCAACATCGCCGGCGCGCAGTGGGGCGCGTCCGACCTGGTCGACCCGGAATACCGCACGCCGGCCTTCGCCGCCGAACTCGCCCGCGCCGCGCGGATGGCGCACCTGGATTTCCAGCTCCTGCCCGGCGCCAGCTACGGGGTGAGCTGGAAGCCGCTGTACATGTTCTCCCGCGGGAGCGAGTTCGACCTCGGCTGGGACTGGGCGACGACGCCGGAGCTGTTCATGGCGCGGCGCCACGCCCCCGGCGAGCACCCGTTCGGCGACCGCACCTGCTTCGAGCTGCAGACCATGCTGATCGAGCCCAACGTCTACCTGGCGGCGATGATCGACGCCTTCCGCGGCGCCGGCGGCCGCATCGAGCGGCGCGAGTTCCGCGACCTCGCACAGCTGCAGGCCCTGCCCGAGCGCCTGGCGATGAACTGCACCGGGCTCGGCGCGCGGGCGCTGTTCGGCGACACCACGATGCAGCCGGTCAAGGGCCAGCTCGTGGTGCTGGCGCCGCAGCCGGAGATCGACTACTGCGAGATCGGCATGGGCGGCTACATGTTCCCGCGCAGCGACGGGATCCTGCTGGGCGGCAGCCACGAACGCGGCAACTGGGACGTGACCCCGGATCCCGCGGTCTCCGCGCGCATCCTCGCCGCGCACCGGCGCATCTTCGCCGACCGCCCGGGCTGGCTCGCCTGAGCCCAGCTGGGACCGGCAATGTCTGCACCCTGCAGGAGCGGCTTCAGCCGCGATCCGCCTCCCGACTCGCCCCGGCTGTGCATGCGCCGGAGCTGAAGCCCCTCCCACAAGATCCTGCTGAGCGCACGCACCGGTCGCGGCCGAAGCTCCCCCACTCATCCGGAGCGTCGGAGCGCGGCACCGCGCACGGCCTCAGCTGCCGAAGCCGTCGATCTCCAGCAGCAGGTCGCTGCGGCAGATGTCGGCCGCGAACAGCAGCAGGGGGGCGTCGGGCAGGCGCTCGCGCAGCAGGGCCTCGATCGCGGCGGCCTGCGCCGGCTCGCGGACGTAGACCTTGAGGATGGCGCGCGCCTGCAGGCGCTCGGCGCGCGCGGCGTCGGCGGTGCGGCCCGCGTCCACCAGGCTCTGCAGGTTGACCAGGGTCTCGCGCGTCTGCGCCAGCACGTCGCCGACGTGCGCGGTGGCGTGCCCGACCACGCTCGCGGTGCCGGAGAACATCAGCGGCACGCCGGGCGCCAGCATGGCGCGGGCGAAGCTCGGCGGCTGCGGCCCGTACTGCCGCGGATAGCGGTAGGCGCTGACCTGGCGCGGGTTCTCCAGGGCCAGGCCCGGCTCGCGCGCGGCGAGGACGTAGACCTGCAGCACGCTGTCGGCGGTCGCCGCGCGCTGCCGGCCGATGGCGGTGGCCGCCGCGAACTGTCCCGGTACCTCGCCCAGGCCGCGCGCGCGGCCGACGCAGAACTGCCGGTAGCGTTCGGCGTCGCCCTCGCCCTCGGTGATCGCATCGAGGTAGTTCCAGATCCGCAGCGGATGCGCGAAGCCGCTCGTGCCGAGGAAGGCCATCAGCCGCGCATAGGCGGCTTCGGACGCCGCCTCGATGCCGCCTGCCGCGCCCTCGACCACCTCGATGGCGGCGAAGGCATGGCGCCCGTCGTGCGCGAAGCGCAACCCGGCCGCCGTCTCGACCCGCACCCGGCCGCTACTGCGCCAGACCTCGCACGGCGCCGGCCCGCCGATCGCGGGCAGCGCGACATGCAGCCAGCGTGGATCCGCCGGCGCCGCGGCCGGTGTCGCGCCGAACCCGAACACCGCCAGCACGTCCGCCTGCGCCAGGAGCGCCTCGGGCGCGGCAGCGACGTAGTCGATGCGCAGCGCGGGCGCTGCGTGCAGGGGCGCGGCGTTCATCCTGCGTCCCGCTGCAGCGTCTCGTCGCCGAAGCCGGCGCGCGCCTGCCGCCTGCGCGCGCGCCACGCTGCCAGCGCCTCGCGCGTCTGGCCGAGCGCGGTCAGGCGGTAGATCATCCGGAACACGCGCAGCCGCCGGGTCACCGCGGGACTGTCGAATACGTCCCCGGCCAGCATCGAGATCACCGCCTGCTCGACCTGCCAGACGTTGCGCGGGCTGCGGAACAGCTGGCGCATGGTCGGCGAGGTGAAGCGGGTGATGAACCAGGAGAACTCGCGCAGCCCGCGCCGGTAGTCGCGCTCGAAGCGGCGGCGCAGGCGCGGCGCGCTGCGCGGCGCACGCAGCGCGGCCTCGACCACCGCGACCGCACGCTCGGCGCTGTGCATCGCCAGGAACACGCCGGAGGAGAAGATCGGATCGAGGAAGGCGAAGGCATCGCCGACCAGCGTCCAGTCGCGACCGGTCATGCGCGTGCAGGCATAGGAGTAGTTGCCGGTGGCGTGCACCGGCGCCACGCGCTCGGCGCCCTGCATGCGCGCGGCCACCGCCGGCACCGCGGCGAGCGTCGCCTCGAGGAAGCCGGCCAGGTCGCCGCGGCGCGTCTTCAGCCATTCGGGGCCGCACACCGCGCCGATGCTCATGACGTCGTCCGGCAGCGGGATCAGCCACATCCAGCCGTGCTCGAAGCGCTGCACGGTGATGTTGCCGGCGTCCTCGCCCGGCCGCCGCGCGACGCCGCGGAAGTGGCTGAACACCGCCGCCGACTGGTGCCGCGGATCCTTGCGCCTGAGCCCGAAGCGGCCGCCGAGGAAGGCATCGCGGCCGCTGGCGTCGACCAGGTGCGCGGGTGCGAAGCGCAGGCTGCGGCCGGCATCGTCGACGGCCTCCACGACGAGGCCGGCGGAGGCCTCCTCCACCTGCACCACGCGCACGCCCTCGCGGGCGTCGACGCCGGCGCGGCGGGCGCTGTCGAACAGCACGCGGTCGAACTCGGCGCGCGGCACCTGGAACGCGTAATCGGCCTTGGGGCCGAGCGCGCGCTCGAAGCGGAAGGTGTTGTAGCGCGTGTCGTCGACGGGGAAGTCGGCCCCGCGCTTGTGCGTGGCGATCGCCCGCACCTCGTCGAGCACGCCGAGGCGCTCGAGGATCGGCACGTTCATCGGCAGCAGCGACTCGCCGATGTGGAAACGCGGATGGCGCGCCTTCTCCAGCAGCGTCACCGCATGCCCGCGCCGCGCCAGCAGGGTGGCGACGGTCGAGCCCGCGGGGCCGCCACCGATCACCAGGACATCGGGTGTCGCCGGCGCCGTGGCCGTGGGCGGGACGGCGTGCGCTGCGGCGGGGGCCTCGGGCGCAAGGTCGCGCAGGGCGTCGAACGACGCGGATTCGGCTGGCATGAGGCGTGGTAAGGGCGTTGCGCCGCGGCTTCGTATCGACCCTTGATGATACACTCCGCGGCTTTCCGGCCGCTGCCCCAGGCGCCGCCGTCGTCACCGAGCCGACTGCCCATGAGCACGCAAACCCCTGCCGAATCCGAACTCGCGACCGTCCTGGTCGAGGCCCTCAACCTCGAGGACGTGGCGCCCGCCGAGATCGACCCCGAGGCGCCGCTGTTCGGCGAGGGGCTGGGGCTGGACTCCATCGACGCGCTCGAACTGGCGCTCGCGATCTCCAAGCGCTACGGCTTCCAGCTGCGTTCCGACAGCGACGAGAACCGGCGCATCTTCGCCAGCCTGCGCACGCTCTCGGCGCACGTCGAAGCCAACCGCACCACCTGACGCCGACGGGCTCCCGCCCCGCCCGCGACCTGCCGCAGACGTGGACCACCCCGCTCCCGTGCCGTTCCGGATCGCCGCGGATCATGCGGCGCTGCCGGGGCATTTCCCCGGCCGCCCGGTGGTGCCGGGCGTGCTCGTCCTCGAGCGCGTGATCGAGGCCGCCGAAGCGCATGCGGGACTCCTGCCGGGCGCGTTGCGCCTGCCGCAGGTGAAGTTCCTCGCACCGCTGCTGCCGGACGAGGCGGCGACGATCTGCCTCGAGCCGCGCGCGGCCGGCCGCCTCCGCTTCCGCGTGCTGCGCGGGGCGACGCCGATCGCGCAGGGCGAGCTCGCCTGGGAGGCGGGAGCGTGAGCGCGCACTGGAGCCAGCGCCCGGAAGGCGGCGGCCGCTTCGCGCTGTGGCTGATCCGCGGCATCGGCCTCCACGGCGGGCGCCGGATCGCGCGCCTGCTGCTGCGCCCGATCACCCTGTACTTCCTGCTCGTGCGCGGTCCCGAGCGCCGCGCCTCGCGCGCCTACCTGACGCGGGTGCTCGGACGCCCGGCGTCGCTGTGGCACGTCGCCCGCCACATCCATACCTTCGCCGCCACCATCCTCGATCGCGTGTTCCTGCTCAGCGGCCGCGACGAGGCGCTCGACATCCGCGTGCACGGCCTCGACGCCCTGCACGCGTGCATGGACCGCGGCCGCGGCGTGCTGCTGTTCGGTTCGCACCACGGCAGCTTCGAGGCGCTGCGCGCGCTGTCGCAGTCGCGGCCGGACGTGCGCGTGCGGGTGGTGCTCGACCGCGGCCAGAGCCCGGCGCTGACCTGCCTGCTGGACAGCCTCAACCCCGGCATCGCCCGCACCGTCATCGACGCCGGCCAGCCCGGCACCGCGATCGTGCTGGCGATCGGCGAGGCCGCCGCCGAGGGCGCGCTGATCGGTCTGCTCGCCGACCGCGCACGGCCGGGCGAAAAGGCGCTGCAGGTGCCCTTCCTCGGCACGCCCGCGCCGTTCCCGGTGGCGCCGGCGCTGATCGCGGCGACGCTGGGGATCCCGGTGGTGCTGTGCTTCGGCCTGTTCCGTGGCGGCAACCGCTACGACCTGCACTTCGAGCACTTCGCCGACGCGCTGACGATCCCGCGCCGCGAGCGCGCCGCCACGCTCGAGGCGGTGCTCGCGCGCTACGCCGCGCGGCTCGAGCACTACGTGCGCCTGGCGCCGTACAACTGGTTCAACTTCTACGACTTCTGGCGAACCGATGATGACCCTGCGCCCGCGCATGCTGATCGCGATCCTGCTGTCGATGCCGGCGCTGCTGACGCCGCCGCGCTCGGCGCACGCCGCGCCTGAGGCCGGCGCCCGGGTCGACGCCCTGCTCGCGCAGCTGGCGCGGCCGGCGCCGAGCCGCCTGGACTTCGTCGAGATCCGCGCCTCGGCGCTGCTCGACACGCCGGTGCGCGCGACCGGCACGCTCGAACACCCCGACGCGGACACCCTCGTACGCGCGGTGCGGACGCCGTCGCCGGAGCGCACCACGATCCGCGGCGAACGGGTGGAGATCGAGCGCGAGGGTCGCGGCACGCGCCGCTTCGCGCTCGACCGCGCGCCGCAGCTGGCCGGGCTGCTCGCCAGCTTCCGCGCCATCGTCGGCGGCGACGGCAGCCTGCTCGAGCGCTACTACGACGCCCGCGTCGACGGCCGCCTCGAGGGCCGCTGGCTGCTGACCCTGACCCCGCGCGAGCCGGCGCTGGCCGAGCACGTGGCCTGGGTCGCGCTGCACGGCGAAGGCGATGCGCCGCTGTGCCTGGAGCTCGAGCAGCGCGGCGAGGGCGGCAGCATGATGCTGCTCGGCGCGGCCGCCGCCGCGGCCGCCGGTGTCGACGACGGCGAGGCGCTGACGCGGCTGTGCCGCGGCGCGCCGTGAGCGCCGCCCGCCGCCTCGCGCTGGCGGCCGCCTGGCTGGTCCTGCTGGCCGTGCTCGGCATGCTCGTCGGCACGCGGCTGGAGGTCAGCGGCGACCTGCGCCTGTTCATGCCGACGCCGGTCACCGGCGAGCAGCGCCTGCTGATCGACGAACTCGGCGACGGCCCCGGTGCGCGCCTGCTGCTGGTGGCGCTGGCGGACGCCGAGCCCGCCGCGCTCGCGCGGATCTCGCACGCCATGCGCGCGGCGCTGCAGGAGTCCGACGCATTCGAGGCGGTCGCCAACGGCGAGTTCGACCAGGAGGCGATCCCGCCGCGCCTGCTGCCCTACCGCTACCTGCTGACCTCCTCGTTCGACGCGACGCCGCTGGATGCCGCGGTGCTGCGCGCGGCGCTGGGCGAACGGCTGGAGGACCTCGCCTCCCCCGCGGGCGGGATGGTCGAGGACCTCATCGCGCGCGATCCGACGCTGGAGACGCTGGCGCTGGCCGAGGCCTGGCAGCCCTCGCAGCAGCCGCAGCGGATCGACGGCGTGTGGTTCGACGCCGCCGGGCGCCAGGCCCTGCTCCTGGCGCAGACGCGCGCGGCGGGCTTCGACCCGGACGCGCAGCAGGCGACGCTCGACGCCCTGCGGCGCGCCTTCGACGACGCCCGCGGCGACGGCGACGCACGCATGACGGTGAGCGGGCCGGGCGCGTTCTCGGTGCTGATGCGCGGGCGCACCGCCGGCGAGGCGGGCACCCTGGGCGGCGTCGCCACGCTCGGCATGATCGTCCTGCTGCTGGTGGCCTACCGCGCGTGGCGGATCCCGCTGCTCGGCGCGCTGCCGCTGGCGAGCGCGGCGCTGGTGGGGCTGGCCGCGGTGAGCCTGGTGTTCGGCGGCATCCACGGCATCACCCTCGCCTTCGGCTTCACCCTGATCGGCGTGGCCCAGGACTATCCGGTCCACCTGTTCAGCCACCGCCGCCCCGGCGTCTCCGCCCGCCAGGACGTGCGCCGGCTGTGGCCGACGCTGCTGACCGGCGTGGTCTCGACCTGCCTGGCCTATCTCGCCTTCTTCGTCTCCGGCGTCGACGGGCTCAGGCAGCTCGGCCTGTTCACCATCGCGGGCCTGCTCACCGCCGCGCTGTGCACGCGCTACCTGCTGCCGCCGCTGCTGGGCGAAGCGCGGCGCGACGTCGGCGATTCGGCGCTGCTGGGGCGGGCGTGGGACCGGCTCGCCGCGCTGCCGCGGCCGCGCTGGCTCGCACCTGCCCTCGGGCTGGCGGCGCTGGGCGTGATCCTGCTGTCGCCGCGGCCGTGGTGGGAGAACAACCTGGCCGCGCTGACCCCGGTGCCGGCCGACCTGCTCGCCCGCGATGCGGCGCTGCGCGGCGAGCTCGGCGCGCCGGACGTGCGCTGGATGCTGGTGGTCGCGGGCGCCGACGCCGAGGCCGTGCTGGTCCGCGAGGAAGCGCTGCGCGCGGAGCTCGATGCGCTGGCCGCCACCGGCGCCGTCGACGCCTACGACCTCGCCGCCGACTACCTGCCCAGCACCGCGACCCAGCGCGCGCGCCGGGCGCGGCTGCCGGATCGCGACGCGCTCGAGACCGCGCTCGCCGAGGCGGGCGCGGGCCTGCCGTTCCGCGCCGACGCGTTCGCGGGCTTCGTCGACGACGTGCAGGCCGCGCGGCAGGCGCCGCCGCTGACCCCGGCCACGGTCGAGGACACGCCGCTGGCGGTGACGGTCGAGAACCTGCTGCTGCGCCACGACGGCGCCTCCGTCGGCCTGGTCACGCTCAGCGGCGTACGCGACGCGGACGCGCTCGCCGCCTTCGCCGCGGCTGCCGGCGACGACGTGCGGCTGCTGGACCTGAAGTCGGCGTCGGAGTCGCTGGTCGTGGCCTACCGCGAGCGCGTACTGGCCGCGCTGGGCGTCTCGATCCTGCTGCTGGTGGCGACGGTGGCCATCGCCCTGCGCCGCCCGCGACGCATGCTGCGCGTGCTTGCGCCGGTGCTGCTGTCGATGCTGGCGGTGGTCGCCCTGCTGCACGCGGCCGGCGTGGCCTTCAACCTGTTCCACATCGTGGCGCTGATCCTCGGCGCCGGCCTCGGCCTCGACTACGCGCTGTTCTTCGAGCACGCCGGCGGCGACCGCGGCGACCAGGTGCGCACCTTCCACGCGATCCTGGTCTGCAGCCTGTCGACCCTGCTCGTGTTCGCCCTGCTCGGGCTGTCCGGCATCCCGGTGCTGCGCGCGATCGGCACCACCGTCGGCCTGGCGGTGGTCTTCAACTTCGCGCTCGCCCTGCTGCTGGCGCGCGCGCCCGCCCCCCGCGAGGCGGCCCCGCGATGATCGAACGCGAGACCCTGCTCGGCCTCGTCCCGCACCAGGGCGCGATGTGCCTGCTCGACCGCGTGGCGCACTGGGATGCGCAGCGGATCCGCTGCACCAGCCGTGCGCCGGCGCGCGACGACGACCCGCTGCGCGCGGCCGACAGCCGCCTGCGCGCGGTGCACCTGTGCGAGTACGGCGCCCAGGCCACCGCCGTGCACGGCGGACTGCTTGCGCACGAGGGCGGCGGGCCGCCACGGCCGGGCATGCTGGTCGCGCTGCGCGGGGTCGAGCTCCATGTCGGCTGGGTCGATCCCGCCGCCGGCGAGCTCGTGGTGGACGCCGAGCGCCTGGTCGCCGGCGACGGCGGCTGGCAGTACGCATTCGAGGTGCGGCAGGGCCACGACCTGCTGGCGAGCGGCCGGGTCGCGGTGATGCTCGCCGCCGGGCACGACGACGGAGGAGATCGATGAAGGCAGACGGAGCGGCGCCGCGGCGCGCCCTGGTGACCGGCGGCAGCGGCGACCTCGGCGCGGCGATCTGCCGCGCGCTGGCCGCCGCGGGCCATCCCGTGGTCGTGCACGCCAACCGCAATCCGGCGCAGGCCGAGGCCCTGGCCGCGGAGCTGCGCGGGACCGGCGCCGATGCGCGCGCGGTGGGCTTCGACGTCACCGACGGCGAGGCCTGTACCGCAGCGCTCGAAGCCCTGCTCGCGGAGGCGCCGCTGCCGATCGTGGTCAACAACGCCGGCATCCACGACGATGCGCCGATGGCCGGCATGAGCGCCGCGCAGTGGAACCGGGTCATCGACGTCTCCCTCAACGGCTTCTTCAACGTGACCCAGCCGCTGCTGCTGCCGATGGCGCGCGCGCGCTTCGGGCGGATCGTGAGCGTCTCCTCGGTCGCGGCGGTGCTCGGCAACCGCGGCCAGACCAACTACGCCGCGGCCAAGGCCGGCCTGCACGGCGCCTCGCGCTCGCTGGCGCGGGAGATGGCCAGCCGCGGCATCACCGTCAACGTGGTCGCGCCCGGCGTCATCGCCGGACGCATGACCGCCGAGGGCTTCCCGCCCGAGCAGGTCAGGGCGCTGGTCCCGGCCGGACGCATGGGCCGGCCGGAGGAGGTCGCGGCCGTGGTGCGTTTCCTGTGCTCGGACGAGGCCGGCTACGTCACCGGCCAGGTCATCGGCGTCAACGGCGGCATGGGGTGAACCCGCCACGCGCCGTGCCGCCCGACGCCTCACCCGGCTCCCACGCCGCGCGTGCCTACCATCGCCCATCCCCGCATCCGGAGACGGCCATGACCCGCCTTCGCCTTCTCGCCGCCGCCGCGCTCGTCGCCCTGCTCGCGGCCTGCTCCACCTCCCACACCCTGGTCGGCCAGCCGCGCGCGCCGATCGACCCGGGCCAGGTCCGCGTCTACTTCCAGGCTCCCAGCGAGTACGAGGAGATCGCCCTGCTGGAGACCAGCAGCAGCGCCTTCACCGCGCAGGGCCGCAACGACGCGGTGATCGACAAACTGCGCCGTGAGGCCGCCTCGCTCGGCGCCAACGGCGTGCTGTTCCAGGGCAGCGGCAGCGAATCCGGCGGCAGCCGCGTCGGCGTGAGCGGCTTCAGCTTCGGCGGCCACGGCGGCATCGGCCTGGGCATCGGCGGCAGCCCGTCCAAGCGCTACGGCTACGGCGTGGCGGTGTGGGTGCCTCCGGGCGCCGCGGCGGCGGCCGACCAGAGCCCGCCGCCGATGCCGCCGCTGGACTGACGCAGCGGCGAGGCGCGGCCGTGCTCAGGCCGCGGCGGTCGCGCTCCCGCGGCCGTACCAGGCCGGCGGCAGCAGCGCCGGCGCGCCGGCCCGCGGCGCCGGCCCGAGTCCGGCTTCGGCCCTGATCTCGTCCGCCAGCCGTTCCAGCGTGGCGAGGTTCTGGTCGATCCGCGCAACGAAGGTGGCCGCGTCGACCGCCTCGGCCATGCGCCGGTTGAGCGCCACGAACCAGTCCAGACGCGCCTGGTTGAGCATGATCGGCGCGCCGTCCCCGGCGCCCGCGGTGTCGCTCTCGTGCCAGGCGCGCAGGGTCGCCTGCATCGCCGCGTTGAGCTCCCGCGCCCGGGCCAGCACCGGACGCAGCCGCGAGAGCGTGGACAGTTCGGTCAGGCGTCCGCCCAGCACCAGCGGGCAGAGCACGCCCCAGTAGTAGGTGTAGTCCCAGATCACCTTCGCCGGCATCACCCGCGGGTTGCCGAACAGCGGGTACTGGTCCTGGTAGAGCGCGAGCATGCTCTCGTAGAACGAGAAGTACATCTGCTGCCAGAGCGCGGCCCAGGGCGCGATGTCCTCGCCCTCGCGATCGCGGGCGACGAGGTCGCAGATGTAGGTGTTGGCGATCGCGATGAAATCGGTCCCGGGCGAATAGAACGGGTCCAGGAACAGGCCGGCCTCGCCGGTGAGGGCCCAGCGCGCGCCGGAGAAGACCTGGCTGCAGCCGTAGGAGTAGTCGCGCAGGAACAGGAAATCCCGTACCCGTCCGCGCACCGGCTCCAGCGCGCGGGCGATGCGCGGCTGGTGCACGCCGAGCCAGTCCAGCGCCTTGTCCAGGCTGTTCATCGACTCCAGCGGATGCATCCCGGCATCGGCGACGATGCCGATGGAGTGCGCGCCCGAACTCAGCGGGATCATCCACACCCAGTAGCCGGGGCCGACCAGGTGGTTGGTGGACCGCCAGCGGTGCGCCTGGCTGCAGCGTCCGCGCCAGTCGCCGTCGGCGCACCACTCGTCCACGCCGATCCAGCCGTCGACGCGGAACCAGGCCGCATTGGCCCGATGCGCGTTCGGCACGTCCAGCCCACGCTGGCGGCGCACCAGCCCGGCGCGACCGCTGGCGTCGACCAGCCAGCGTGCGTGCAGCGCCTGGTCGGTGCCCTCGCGCCGCCACGCGATGCGGTGCGGCGCGTCCGTCTCCGAGAGCTCGAAGCCGCGTACGCTCGCCCCGTCCTCGAACGCCACGCCGAGGGCGCGCGCGTGCTCGCCGAGGAAGTTCTCCAGACGGCCGCGATCGATCTGCCAGGACGGCATCGCGAGATAGTCGTCGACGCCCAGCTCGGTGCAGGCGTCCAGCACCTCGCAGCGGTCGGAGAAGAAGAAGCGGAAGCCGAACTTGCGCAGGTGCTCGGCATCGAGATGGGCGCGCAGGCCGAGCGTCTCGGCGAGGTAGTGGGCGCCGATCTCCACCGTCGACTCGCCGACCTTGAACGCGGCCTCGGCGACCGGGTGGCGGCGCCGCTCGACGACGCGCACGTCGATGGCCTCGAAGCGCCGCTTCAGCTGGATCGCGAGGGTCAGCCCGGCGAGGCCGCCACCGAGGATCGCGACATCGCACTCGTCCGCATCGCGCATGCAGGCACTCCGACAGGAAGATCGGCTGCGCGATCGCTGCCGCGCCGGGGGGAGCACGGTTATGCCCGGGCGGGCGCGCCGGGGTCAAGCCGCGACCGGTCCTCGGGCACCTCGACCAGCAGCGCCGGCTCGCGCCGGGAGCGGCGGAAGTTCGACCACAGGAAGCCGGCGCGGACGATCTTGGCGATCACGTGGCCGGCGATGCGCAGGAAGTCCGGCAGCGAGCGGAAATGGCTCTTGCGGAAGTCGCCCTGGTAGCGCGACTCGATCGGCACCGCGGCCACGCGCACGCCGGCACGCCAGCTCGCCTCGATGAGGATGTCGCTTTCGAACACGAAACCTTCGCTCGGCAGGTCGGCGAGCTCCAGCACCGCGCGCGGGTAGTAGCGCTGGCCGCTCTGGGTGTCGAGCAGGCGCTGGCCGCAGGCCCAGCCGATGCCCCAGTCGGCGAAGTCGTTGGCGGCGCGCCGGTAGCCGGGCTGGCGGTGGCGGTTGACCAGGCGCGCGCCGAGCACGATGTGGTGCGGGTGCGCGGCCGCCGCGGCGAGCAGGCGCGGCACGTCGGAAGCGACGTGCTGGCCGTCGCCGTCCATCGTCACCACGCCGTCGAAGCCCTGCGCCAGCGCCTCGCGGAAACCGTCGCGCAGCGCCTCGCCCTTGCCCTGGCGGCTGGCGTGGCGGATCAGGGTTACGGGCCGCTCGGCCACGATCCGCGGGGTGCGGTCGTCGGAGCCGTCGTCGACCACGATCACCGGCAGCCCCAGCGCGAGCACGCTGTCGAGCACCGCTGCGATGGCGAGCTCCTCGTTGAGCGCGGGGATCAGCACCGCCACCCGCGGCGTCGTTGCGTTCATGCGCGCCAGCCTCCGGTTTCGATGTCCAGGCCCTGCACCGGGCCGCTCGCGAGCACCACGCGTCCGCCACCGGCCAGCGCCTCGAGCAGGGGCAGCATCGGCGCCATCGCGTTGTGCGCGTAGCGCGCGGCGAGCGCGCCGCCGGGCGTGGGCGCCGCGCCGTTGGCGAGCACGAGGTCGATCACGGCGTGCGCCGCCGCCGGCCGCTCCGGCGCCAATACCAGGGCCGCGCCGAGCAGGCCGGTGCTGCGCGTCATCTGCAGCAGCGGCCCGCTGCCGGGCGCGTCGTAGGCCACCAGCAGCACCGGCGCCCCGCCGGAACGTGCCTGGCCCGCCGCTTCCAGCAGCGCCTGGGCGAAAGTCGCCGCGTGCGCCGACAGGGCGGTCGTCGGCGCGGTGCAGCCGGCGCCGATGGTCCAATAGCCGGCGGCGGCGTTGTGCACCGAATTGTGGAAGCGGATCGGCGACACGCCGAGCGGATCCGAGGCCAGCGCGGCGCACAGGTGATCGGTGATCGCCACCTCGCCATGGGTGCTGGCGAACACGCTCGCCAGCGTCGCCGGATCGCGCCCGGCCATGGCGCAGGCGGCCTGCGCCACGTGCAGGGCGACGGCGACGGTGTCCGGCGCACGCCGGCGTTCGTTGGGCGCGAGCATGGCCGGTGCCGGGCGCCGCGGCGCGTCGGCCACCGTGCCGCCATGGTCGAGGAAGGCGCGCGCGGCGTCCCAGCCCGGCAGCCCGTCGCCCCAGAAACCGATCCCTTCGACGTACAGCCTGACCCTGCTCATGCGCGACCGAACACCAGGGCGCAGTTGTTGCCGCCGAACCCGAACGAGGTGCTCATCGCATGACGCACCGGGCGCGCGGCCGGCTCGCGCCGGATCTGCGGCCCGCACACCGGATCCGGCGTCTCCAGCCCGAGCGTTCCCGGCAGCTCGCCGTGTTCGATCGCGCCGAGCGCGACCACCGCCTCGAGGATGCCGGCGGCGCCGAGGGTGTGCCCGGTCCAGCCCTTGGTCGAACTGGCGTGCAGCGTGTCCGGGAACAGCGCGGCCACCACCGCGGCCTCGACCCGGTCGTTGGCCGGGGTCGCGGTCCCGTGCAGGTTGAGGTAGTCGATGTCGCCCGCGGCGAGGCCGGCGCGGTCGAGGGCCGCCTGCATCGCCAGGCGCGCACCGAGGCCGTCCGGATGCGGCGCCGACATGTGGTGGGCGTCGCTGGATTCGCCGTAGCCCAGCAGCCGCGGCGCGTCGGGCGCCACGTCGCCGCGCACCAGCAGGGCGAAGCCGGCGGCCTCGCCCAGCGACAGGCCGCGGCGTGCGGCGTCGAACGGCCGGCAGGGTTCGGCCGCCACCAGTTCCAGCGCATTGAAGCCGTACAGCACGCTGCCGCAGAGGGTGTCGACGCCGCCGACCACGGCCGCGTCGGCGAATCCCGCATCGAGCAGGCGCGCTGCCTGGGCGAAGACCTTGGCGCTGGACGAGCAGGCGGTGGCGACCGTCACCGCCGGTCCCTCGAGCGCCAGCGCCCGCTGCACGAAATCGCCCAGCGAATGCGGCGTGTGCACGATCGGGCGCGCCAGCTCGTCGGGGAAGCGGGCCTCGGCGTCGAGCCGCCGGTAGGCCTCTTCGGTGGCGCCGATGCTCGAGGTCGAGGTGCCCACCACCGTCGCCACCCGCGCCGCGCCCAGGCGCGCCCGTGCCGCCGCGACCGCGTCGAGGAAGCCGTCCTGCTGCAGGCCGAGCCAGGCCAGGCGATTGTTGCGGCAGTCCCATCCGGCCAGCGGCGCGGGCAGGGCCACGTCCTCGACGCCGTCGACGCGGCCGATCCAGGTCGCCAGGGCGGTATGCGGGAAGTCGTTGCGGCGCAGGCCGCTGCGCCCGTCGCGCAGCGCCGCGCGCAGGGCGGCGCGGCCGCTGCCGGTGGCGCAGGTGGCGGTGTGGGCGGCGATGGCGAAAGGCGTCGTGGCGGACACGTCGGCCTCGGCTTGAGCACGGCCGCGCAGTATAGGGACGCGCGTTGCGCTTTTCCGGCGCAAGCGTCGAAACTGTCGCGATGCCCGCCGCCGATCCCCACCTGCACCGCGACATCCTGCATTCGGCGCTGGTCTCCGCGCTCGTCGCGGTGCTGACCCTCGGCGGGCTCTACCTCGCCTTCCTCTGGCGCACCTGGCGCACCGCCCGCCTCGCACCGACCGACGTCGAGCACGAGGTGGTGCTGGTGTTCGGCAAGCGCCTGGTCGACGGCCTGCCCGACGCCGACTTCCGTGCGCGCCTGGAGCGCGCGCACGTGCTGGCGACCGCCCGCCCCGGCCGCATCCTGATGCTCATGGGCGGTGGCGCGCCCGGCGCCAACGAGGCCGAGGCGGCGCGCGAGGCGCTGGCGCTGATGGGGCTGCCGGCCGATGTCCCGGTGCTGCTCGAGGCGGCCTCGCTCGACACCCTGCAGAACCTGCGCAACGCCCGCGCCCTGCTCGCCGCCCAGGGCCTGGCACGGGCGCGCGTGGCCCTGGTGTCGAGCCGTTACCACCTCGCACGCTGCGCCGCGTTCGCGCGATCCCTGGGCGTGCACGGCGATCCCGTCGCCGCGACGGCCGAGATGGCCCGCGGCTGGCGGAGCTGGCGCCGCCTGGCGGGCGAAGCCGGCTACCTCTGCTGGTTCGAGGTCGGCAGCGCCTGGGCGCGCCTGATCGGGCACCGCCGCATGCTCGCGCGGGTGACCTGAGGCCCGCGCCGCGGCTAGTCCGCGGCGCGCTCCAGCGCCGCCGCCAGCGCCGCGCGCGGCAGCTTGCCGGTCTCGTTGCGCGGCAGCGCGTCGACGCAGCGCAGCGGCCGCGGCAGGAACACCGGATCCACGACCTGACGCAGCCGCTCCAGGATCTGGGCGGGCGCCAGCCCCGGCGCGACCGCGAGCGCCACGATCGGCCGCACCCCGCGCACGTCGCAGTGCTCGCGCTGGAACACGATGCCGTCGACCACCCCCGGGATCGCCAGCAGGCGCCGGGTGAGTTCGCCGAGCGAGGCGCGCTTGCCGGCGATCTCCAGCAGGTCGGCGCTGCGCCCGTGCAGGCGGAAGCGGCGGTCGGGCAGGAGCTCGACGATGTCCTGCAGCGCGGTCGGCGCCGCCAGCCAGGGGGCGTCGACCACGCTTCCGTCCGGCTGCGGATGCAGGTCCACGCCGGCGCGCAGGGTCCAGTCCGCTTCGACGGCGGTGCGGCGGTGGGCGAACACGCAGGTCTCGGTGGAGCCGAACACCTCCAGCACCGGTGCCCCCCAGGCCGCCTCGACCGCGGCGGCCAGCTCCCGCGACAGCGGCGCGGTGGCCGAGACGACGGCCTGCAGCCCGCGCAGCGGCACGCCGCCGGCGAGCAGGTTGCGCAGGTGCACCGGGGTCGACACCAGCACCCGCGGCCCGCGGCAATGCTCGAGCGCGGCGGCGACGTCGGCGGGGAAGAACGGCCGCCCGGTGTGGATCGCGAACGGCCCGAGCAGGGGCAGCAGCACCGAGGTCTCGATGCCGTACATGTGCTGCGACGGCACCGTCGCCACGATCTCCGCCAGCGCGCCGGTGGGCAGGTGCGCCGCGAGCAGCGCCGCATTGCCGCGATCGCTGCGCCGCAGCGCGCCCCAGGTCTTGGCATGCGCCTTCGGCTGGCCGGTGCTGCCCGAGGTGAAGCCGATCAGGACCACCCGGTCGGCGGGAAGCTCCGGAATCGCCGTCTCCGGGACTTCCGCGCAGGGCTGCGCCAGGTCGACCCGGAGCAGGCGGGTGCCCGGGGGTGGTGCCCGGGTGCAGGCGTCGCCGAGGCAGTAGGCGTCGCCGTACTGCGCGAGCAGGTCGGCGACCACCTCGGGCGCGCGCGACGACGGCAGCAGGCTCACCTGCCCGCGCAGCAGCGCCGCGCACAGGCCGACGAGGAAGGCGTAACGCTCCTCGCACAGGTTCAGGACGTGACCCGCCTCCGGCAGCGTCGCCGCGACCGCGCGCACCCGCGCCAGGAACTCGCCGGCGCTGACCCGCCGCCCGGCGTCGAACGCGAACACCCGGTCCGTCGTTCCCCACAGCAGCGGCAGTCGCTCGACGACGCCGGTTTCCGCGTTGACCACTGCCGACATCGGCATTCCCCTCGCAACTCAGGACGCGCCGCCGCACCCCGTGCCGGCCCGCCCGACCAAGCCGCATAGACTCGCCCAAAGCCGCACGCGGGGACAAGCCGCAGCCGCGGCCGGCGTGCTAGAGGTCGCGGAGGATCCACTGCCGCGCGTCGGGATCCGCCCGTTCCTCGAGCGCGGCCGCCGCGACCTCGGCCGGAGTGGCGCCGGCGCTCCAGGCCGCGCCGATGGCCGCCAGCCGCTGGCGGGTCACCCGCGTGAAGCCGCCCTCCAGCTCGTCGCGTGCGTCGGCGGCGAGCTTCTGCGGATACAGCACGCGCACCTCGTCACTCCTGTTGAGCAGGCCGACGAGCCGGCCCAGCGCCGTGCGCAGGCCGTCGGCGCTGAGTTCCTGTCGCTGGGTGCGCTGCAGGTGCCAGACCGCGAGGTATTCCACCGGCCCCAGCGAGCGCCGCGGGGCCGCGCCGAAGAAACCGCCGGAGAAGGCGCTGGCCGCCAGCGGGCCCTTGCTCTCCGGCAGGCGGGTGGCGCCCCAGGAGCTGAGTGCGCCGCCCGGCAGGTCCATGCGCCGCAGCGCGGTCGCGAACGTCTCGGCGACCAGCCGCTGCGCTTCGGCGTCCTCGCTCTCGGCGACGACGTTGAGGATGCGCAGGAACAGGGGATAGCCGTCCTCGCCGAGCCGCCGGGCGAAGCGCTTGAGCACGGTGAGCCGGTACTCGCGGTCGTCGTGCGCCGCCAGCGCCGCGAGCAGCCGCGCGGCGGACTCGCGCAGCGCCGCCGGCGCCGGGGGAGGCGTCATCGCGATGGCCACGGCCGACACTGCGCTCAGGCGAGGGCGCGGACGATGGCGTCCACGGCACGGTCGGCGGCGTCGGTCAGCGGCAGTGCCGCCAGTTCCGCCGCGAATCCGGCCTGCGCCGCGAAGGTGCGCGGCTGGCCGGCGTCCCACGCCGGCGCCATGAGCGCGTCCTCGCCGGCGTCGCGCGCCGGCGCCGCGGGCGCGGCCGTCCCGCGCAGCGCATCGAGCTCCGCGACCTGCTGGAGCGCGGCCTCGTCGCGGCGCTGCAGCGCATCCAGGCCGAGCGATCCGGCGTACGGATCCAGGCTGGCGCGGTCGAGGCGGGGGTCGGTGATGCTCATGGTGCGTGCGGGAATCTCTCTGGGGCTGCAGTCGCGGCCGCCGCCGGGTGGCGGGGCACGCTGCGCAATCTACGCCCCGGCAGGGCGCGGTCCCACCTCGGGACGGCCCTAGGGTCCGCACGTCGGTTCAGGCGCCGGACGCGCATGTTAGCCTCGCGTCGACCTCTGCGACGGCACCGCGGCGATGGCGGACAAGGACCAGGGCGCGGACCGCACCGAGCCGCCGACCCAGAAGAAGATCCGGGACGCGCGCAAGGAAGGCAACGTCGCCAAGAGCCGCGAGCTCACCAGCACGGTGCTCGTGCTCGCCTGGCTGGTGGCGGCCTGGCTGATGCTGGACATGATGAACGCGAGGCTGCAGTTCCTGTTCGAGCAGAGCCTGGCCTTCATCAACCGGCCCTTCGAAGAGGCGTTGCGCGACCTGGCCTTCAGCGCCTTCGACACCCTGATCTGGCTGAGCGTGCCGCTGCTGGCGATGGCGGTGCTGCTGGGCCTGCTGGTCGAGTTCCTGCAGGTCGGCCCGCTGCTGGCCTTCAGGAAGCTCAAGCCCGACGTCGGCAAGCTCAATCCGGTCGCCGGCATCAAGAAGATGTTCTCGATGGACAACCTCGTCGAGCTGGCGAAGTCCATCTTCAAGAGCGTGGCCCTGATCGGCATCGGCGTGATCGTGCTGCTGCGCATGCTCGACGACCTGATCCTGCTGCCCGAGGCGCCTCCGGCGAGCATGGGCGCGGCGATCTGGCACGGCCTGGTGCGCATCGGCGTGTGGACGGTGTTCGTGTTCTTCTTCGTCTCCGCGCTCGATGCCGCCTACCAGAAGTTCTCCTATACCAAGCAGCTGCGCATGAGCCGGCGCGACATCAAGCAGGAGGTGAAGGAGAACGAGGGCGACCCGCACGTCAAGAGCCGGCGCCGCCAGTTGCACGAGGAATGGTCCCAGCAGAACATGCTGCAGGCCGTCCGCGGATCGAGCGTCGTCGTGACCAACCCGACCCACATCGCCGTCGCCCTGCGCTACGAGGACGGCGTCACCGAGCTGCCGATGGTGGTGGCCAAGGGCGAGGACGCGACCGCCGAGCTGATCAAGCGCACCGCCGAGGAGGCCGGCGTGCCGATCATGGAGAACGTGCCGTTGGCGCGCGGGCTCAACGAGCGCGTCGAGCTCGACGAGTACGTGACCGCCGAGTTCTTCGAGGCCGTGGCCGAGGTCCTGATGTGGGCCGAGACGGTGCGCCGCGGGCCGGAATGACGACGCGTCCTCAGCGGCTGCCGAAGGTGCGGTCGAGCAGGTCCAGCAGGCCGCGCTCCACGCCGATGCGGTCGAGCACGAACTCCACCAGCACGCCCAGCATCAGCAGGATGATCCAGGTCGAGATCCAGGCCTTGATCGGCAGCGTCAGCGCGAACACGTTGAGCTGGGGCGCGTAGCGGTTGACCAGGCCGAGCGAGAGGTCGACCAGCGCCATCAGCACCAGCGCCGGCGCCGCGATCACCAGGAAGGCGGTGGCGAAGTAGCTGAAGTGACCGACGAAGGTGTGGATGCCCTGCGGCCGGATGTCGGGGATGAACGAGGTCACCGGCCACAGCGCGTAGCTCGACATGAGGATGTCGAGGAACACCAGGAAGCCGCCGCTGGCCATGAACAGCCATGCCGCGAACTGCGAGAGGAAATCACCGGTGAGCGAGGTCTGGTGGCCCTGGATCGGGTCGAAGATCTGCGCCAGCGTGGCGCCGACCTTGGTGTCGATCACGTTGCCGGCCGCGCCCATCGCCCAGAACACCATGCCGAAGCAGAAGCCGATGGCGATGCCGATGAAGATCTCCTTGACCAGCAGCACCGCGAGCCCGCCGACGCCTACCTCCTGCGCGGGCGCCGCCGCCACGGCGATCGGCAGCACGACGATGGCGAGGCTGACGAAGAAGCTGTTGCGCACCGTCGCCGGCACGGTCTGCTGGGTCAGCAGCGGCAGCATCAGGAAGGCGCCGATGATGCGCGGCGTGGTCAGCGCCAGCGCCAGCAGGATGTCGGCGACGGAGTCGAAGTCCATGCGCCGTCAGCGCCCGACGAGGTTGGGGAAGTCCAGGAACAGCCGGTCGGTGAAGGTGTAGAGCGTGCCGCCGACCAGCGCGGCGGTGACGAACAGGGTGATCACGATCGCGATGAACTTGACCGTATAGGAGAACGTCTGCTCCTGCAGCTGGGTGGCGGCCTGCAGGAAGGCGACGATCAGGCCCACCGCCGAGGCCGCCACGATCGGCGGCGCCGACAGCAGCAGGATCAGCCACAGCGCGTGGCGGGTCAGCTCCAGGACCTCGTTCATGGCCGCCCCCCGCGCGCGCGGCCGTGTCGCTCAGCCCGTGCCATAGGTCAGCACCAGTCCGTGCACCAGCTTGGCCCAGCCGTCCACCAGCACGAACAGCAGCAGCTTGAACGGCAGCGACACGGTCGTCGGCGAAAGCATCATCATGCCCAGCGCGAGCAGGATGTTCGACACGACCATGTCGATGATCAGGAACGGCAGGAAGATCAGGAAGCCGATCTGGAAGGCCGCGGTGAGCTCGCTCACGGTGAAGGCCGGGACGATCACGATGAAGTCGTCCGCGGTCAGCGTGCCGCGCCGCTCCGGCGGCAGCAGCCGCTCGGCGCTGCGCAGGAAGAAGGCGCGCTCGGCGTCGTTCGAGTGGCGGATGAGGAAGGCGCGCAGCGGCTCCTTGCCGGCGTCGACCAGGTCGAGCAGGCGGTCGATCTCGCCCCCACCGCCGGCGTCCGCCGCCTCGTCCTGCCCCGGCGCGCCTGCAGGCGGCGCACCTTCCGCCTGCTGCGCCGTCCGCGCCGATACCGCGTCGTAGGTATCGAGCACCACCGGATACATGACATAGATCGACAGCACGATCGCCAGGCCGTTGATCACCACGTTCGGCGGCACCTGCTGCAGGCCGAGCGCGTTGCGCAGCAGGCTCAGCACGACCACGATCTTGGTGAACGAGGTCACCATCACCGCGACGAAGGGCGCCAGCGCGAGGCTGACGACGGTGACCAGGATGAGCGCGGGCGAGAAGTCAGCGAAGTCCATGCGCCGGCCCGGTCCAGTGCAGCAGGCGCACGCCCAGCGTCTCGCCGACGACCACCAGTTCGCCCTCGGCCACGCGACGGCCGTTGGCGCGGATCGCGACCCGCGCGTTCTCCAGGTGCACCGGCAGGTCGAACACGTAGCCCGGCTGCAGGCCCGCCACCTCGGCGAGCGTCAGTTCGACCTGGCCGAGATCGAAGCCGAGCTGCACCGGCACCGCCGGCGCCGCGTCCTGGCCGCCGGCGGCCGTCGATCCGGCACCGGGTGCCGTGCTGTCGTCCATCGTCCTCTCCCGTCTCGTGTCGTCGATGTGGCGCAGCGCGCGCCAGCCGCTGTCGAGCAGTGCAACCGCCCATTCCGGTCCGCCGCAGGCCGGGACCGCCCTCGCCTCGCGCACCGCGGCAGCGCGGTCGCCCAGCACCACCACGTCGCCCGGGCGCAGGCGCGACCAGTCCGCCGGCGCCAGCGCCGGGCCGCGCAGCTGCAGGCGCACCGGCGCCGGCAGCGCGCGCCAGCGCGCCGTCTCGATCGGCAGCGCCGCGGCATCCACGGCGAGCCGCTCCACCCACGGATCGGGAACGCGGACGAGGCCCGAGCTCTCGCGCGCAGGCCCGCTTCCGGCGACGAAGCCCAACCATGTGCCGGCGCCGTCGAAGGCCTCGGCCGCCCCGATCGCGACCGGCAGGAGCTCGGCGCCGAGCGCCCCCGACAGCAGCTCGACGAGGCCCGCGTGCGCGAGCGACCAGGCCAGCAGGCGGTCGCGGTCGCGGAAGTCGCTCCAGCTCCTGCCCGCGACCTCGTCGGCATGCCCGTCGCGCAGGACGCGCAGCAGCAGCGTGGTCGTCCCGGCCTGCAGCTCGACCGTTTCCCATGGGGCCGAAAGACCGAGCGGCGGCCCGAACTGCAGCGTGCCCGCGCCGTCGGCATCCCGTGCCGCATGCCGGCGCGGCGCCGAGAACAGCGCGCGCAGGGCCGCGGCCTGCGCCGGCGCCAGCCGCGGCAGGCGGTCCACCGCCGCGGCCAGGGTCAGCACGTCCGCATCGCTGCGACCCGACGCATGCATCGCCTCATCCATGGCCGAGCGCCACCTTCATGAGTTCCGGCAGCGAGCGCACGCCGAGCTTGCCCATCATGTTGGCGCGGTGCAGCTCGACGGTCTTGATGCTGATGCCGAGCACGTCGGCGATGACCTTGTTGGGCTTGCTCGCCACCACGAGGTCGAGCACCTGGCGCTCGCGCGGACTGAGCTTCTCCAGCCTGGCGCACTGGCCTCCGGCGCGCGCCGAGGCGAGCGCGGTGCGCACCGCCTGCAGCAGTGCCTCGTCGCCGAACGGCTTCTCGAGGAAGTTGGACGCGCCCTTGCGCATCGCCTCCACCGCCAGCGGCACGTCGCCGTGCGCGGTGACGAACACGACGGGCAGCGTGCTGCCGCGGCGGCGCAGTTCGTCCTGCAGCTGCAGGCCGCTCATCTCCGGCATGCGGATGTCGCTGACTAGGCAGTCCTGCGCGCCGTGGCGCGTGGACGCGTAACCGGCGAGGAACTCCCGGCCCGAGGCGAAGGCCTCGACGGCGAAGCCCGCGGTCTCCAGAAGCCAGGCGGTGGAATCCCTGAAGGGGGCGTTGTCGTCGACCAGGAAGATCCTTGCGTCGGTCATGCATCAGGCCCGGTTCGCTGCCGAGGGAAGGGTGAAGCCGAACACGCTGCCGCCACCTTCGCGCCCCTCGAAGAACAGCCGACCCTCGTGATACTCGATGATCGAGCGGCAGATCGACAAGCCGATGCCGAGGCCGTCGCTCTTGGTGGTGAAGAACGGCGAGAACAGCTGTTCGCGTTCGGCATCGGAGAATCCGCTGCCGCGGTCGAGCACCAGCACCTCCACCTCGCCGTCGAGATCCACGCGCGCCTGCACCCGCAGCTCGCGCTCGCCGGCCGGGACCTCGCGCATCGCCTCGATCGCGTTCTTGACCAGGTTCAGCAGCACCTGTTCGATCATCACCCGGTCCGCCCACACCGCCGGAAGATCCGGCGCCAGCGCGAGCTCGATGCGCAGCGACAGGCGCTCGGCCTCCAGGCGCAGCAGCTCGATGACGTTGCCGGCGATGTCGGCGACGGTGTGCGCATCGCGCTTCGGCTCGCGCGCACGGACGAACTCACGCACCCGCGCGATCACCGCGCTCGCGTGCTCGGCCTGCAGGCGCGCGGCCACCAGCGCACGCTCGACCTGCGCGGGGCCGCCGGCCTGGCCGACCAGGCGCAGGCTGCCGTTGAGGTAGTTGACGATCGCCGCGAGCGGCTGGTTGAGCTCGTGCGCGAGCGTCGCCGCCATCTCGCCCACCGACATCATCCGCGACGTCGACAGCAGCTTCTCCTGCTGCCGGCGATGCAGCGCGAGCGCCTCGCGCCGTTCGCTGACGTCGATGGCGCTGAGCACGCGCACGCGGCCCTCGGCCACTTCCGCCTCGCCCCAGTGCAGCGCGTACCAGCGCCGCGTGTGCGGCGCGCGCGCCTCGCCCTCCGCGCCCGGCGCCGCGTCCAGTGCGTCGAGCAGGCCCTGTCGCGTGGCGTGGCCACCGAGCCCGCCGAAGGCCTCCTCGAAACGCGCGTTCGCGGCGACGAGGCGTCCGTCCGCCGCCGCATAGGCCGCCTGCGCGAACGGCATCGCCTCCAGCAGCGAAGCCAGCGGCGACGCGGCCGCCTTCCGGCGCCGGGCCTCGCTCACGCGCCGCGATCCGCCGCTGGACGCGTAAGCTCGCCGCGCCGCCCGCCACGGGACGGCGCCACTCCTTCCACCGCAGGACTTCCCGGCATCGCCATGGCCTCCGCACGCATCGTGTCCCCACTCGCCGCCGCGGCCCTCGCCGCGGCACCGTTCGCCTGCCTCGCCGCGTCGACGACGAACGACTCCTCGCTGCTCGGCGAGCTGGTGTCGATCCTGCTTCCGCTGTCGCTGATCATCGCCGCCCTCGTCGCGTTCCTGTTGGTCGCGCGGCGCCGCTTCCGCGTCAGCGGACGCGACACGCCGCTGTCGGTCCTGCAGATCGTCCCGGTCGGCCCGCGCGAACGCGTCGTCGTGCTGGGCACCCGCAGCGGCGGTGCGATCGCGGTGGGCGTGAGTGCGCAACGTGTGAGCTTCATCACAAAACTCGATGCTGCCGATCTTGCTGTTGCGCCCCCGTCCGGCGACGAGCAATAGCACGCGCGGATCGCACCTGCATGACCACGCAACGGCGCGGGCGCAGGCTGCATGAAGGACGACCCATGGACTTCATCAGGCGATGGCATCGTTCACCGAGATCGATGCGGCGTCATCGTCTTCCGTCGTTGTGAAGGCAGTGGCAACACGGTTTGTTCCAGTGCTAGCCTCGATCGCTCAGGGGGATCGTTGTCCGACGTGCATGCACTACGGCATGCACGAACACACGCATGAGGTCATGCATGTTCGGCATCATCCAGACGCGTCATCTCCGCTGCATCGATTCCTGCCTCGCGGACCATCGTCCGCGCCGCGCTCCGGCGTATCGCCTCACCACGCGCACTGCGATTTCGGCACCGGCGTCCGCGCGCTCGCCCGGCTGACGCAGCATGCATCCGCTTCTCGGTCCACTCGCCGCTTCGGCCGGCGGGATCAGGCGTCCCGGCAGCTATAGCGACATCGTGCTGGCATTCGGCGCGGTCACGATCATCACGCTGATGATCCTGCCGCTGCCGCTGGCGGTGATCGACACCCTCGTCGCGATCAACATCGCCATCGGCTTCGGCCTGCTCCTGCTGGCGATCTACATCCCCACGCCGGTCGCGTTCTCGAGCTTCCCCAGCGTGCTGCTGCTGACCACGCTGTTCCGGCTCTCGCTGTCGATCGCGATCACGCGCCTGATCCTGGTCGACGCCGACGCCGGCCACATCATCGACACCTTCGGCAACCTCGTCGCCGGCGGCAATCTCGTGGTCGGCCTGGTGGTGTTCCTGATCATCACGGTGGTGCAGTTCATCGTGGTCGCCAAGGGTGCCGAGCGCGTCGCCGAGGTCGCGGCCCGCTTCACCCTCGATGCGATGCCGGGCAAGCAGCTTTCGATCGATTCCGACCTGCGCTCGGGCCTGATCGACAAGGACGAGGCCAAGCGCCGGCGCCGCCTGCTCGAGGTCGAGAGCCAGCTGCACGGCAGCCTCGACGGCGCGATGAAGTTCGTGAAGGGCGACGCGATCGCGGGCATCGTCATCATCATCATCAACCTGCTCGGCGGCCTGGCGGTCGGCACGCTCCAGCACGACATGGACCTGGGCACCGCGGTCCAGACCTACAGCATCCTCACCATCGGCGACGGCCTGGTGTCGCAGATCCCGGCGATCCTCGCCGCGATCTCCGCGGGCCTGGTGGTGACCCGCACCGCCGGCATCGAGGACGACCGCCACCTCGGCGAGGCGATCTCGCGCCAGGTCTCCGGCGAGCCGCGCGTGCTGCTGATCACCGGCGCGCTGGCGCTGCTCATGGTCCTGGTGCCGGGCTTTCCGAAGGCGGTGTTCGCGGTCATCGGCCTCGCGCTGCTGGGCGTGTCCGCCTACCGCTACCGGCACCGCGTGCCCACGCTGCGCCGCCTGTTCCGGGTGCCGGCCAACGAGCAGGCGCCCGAGGACGCCAAGGCCGCGGCCGCGCAGGCCGACGACCTGGCCCCGCCGCCGCCGCTGCTGCTCGAACTGGCACCGGCGCTCGCCGCCGAGCTGGGCGAGGATGCGGTGCGCGAGGCGATGCAGGAGACCGCGCAGTCGCTGCGCGACGAGTTCGGGGTGCCGGTGCCGCGCCCGGTGGTGCGCAGCGACGGCCGCCTCGGGGCCGACGGCTATCGCCTCAGTGCGTTCGGCGCACGCATCGGCTCGGGGCGGCTGCGCACCGATGCGCGGTTCCAGCCCGGCGCCGAGCCGGCCGACGCGGCGGTGCCGGCGTTCTTCCCCACGTTCGCCGGCGCCTGGACCAGCGACGCCGGCGACGGCGCGCTCGCGCCGCTGCAGGCGCTCGTCGCGCACGCGCGCATCGCGCTGCGCCGGCGCATGGGCGGTTTCATCGGCATCCAGGAGACGGCCAACCTGTTCGGCCGCATGTCCCGCGACTACGCCGACCTGGTCAAGGAGATGCTGCGCGTGGTCGCACCGCAGCGCGTGGCCGACGTGCTGCGGCGCCTGTCCGAGGAGGGCGTGCCGATCCGCAACCTGCGCGACGTGTTCGAGGCGATCACCGAGGTCGGCGGGCGCGAGAAGGACGTGGTGATGCTGACCGAGTACGTCCGCGTCGCGCTCAAGCGCGAGATCGCCGAACGCTACGCGGACGAGGAGCGCACGCTGCACGTGGTGCTGATCCATCCCGAGCTCGAGGACCGCCTGCGCCAGTCGGTGCGCGTGGCCGGCGGCGCCACCCAGCTCGCGATCTCGCCCGAACTCGCCGCACGCCTCGGCGCCGAGCTGCGCGCGCAGCTCGCGCGCAGCGCCGGCGCTGCGCCGGCGCTGCTGTGCTCGCTCGACGTGCGCCGACACCTGCGCAAGCTGATCGAGATCGACTTCTTCGACGTCCCGGTCCTGTCCTACCAGGAGCTGGCGCCCGACCTGCGCATCGTGCAGGCCGGCCAGATCAACGCCTGAGGCCGTCGATGCATCGCCTACCGCCACCCGAGAGACGAGAACGAATGACACCAGGGACGCAGGGGACGTCACGCACCTGGGCCGCCACGTGCGGCCTCATCGCGCTCATCGCCGCGCTGTACGCGGCAGGCACCGGCGCGCACGCCGCGCCGCTGCCGCTGCAGGGCCAGCCGATCGAGGAGAACCTCAACGCCGAGCCGCTGCCCGACTTCCTGAGCCGGTTCTTCTCCGACCAGGGGCTCACCGTGGTGCTCAGCGAGGCGGTGCGCAACGACCGCCGCACCCTCAACGGCCCGCGCTCCGGCACGCCGGCGCAGGTGTTCCGCAGCATCGCCAACTCCAACGGCCTGCTCGCCTACTACGACGGCATGGCCGTCTACGTGTACCTGGCCAACGAGCGCATCAGCCGCGACTTCTCGATGACGCCCGACAACGTCGGCCGGTTCATGCGCGCCTTCTACGAGTTCAAGCTCGGCGACGACCAGAACAACTTCAATGCCTCGCCCGACACCGGCATCGTCATGGTCTCCGGCGCGCGTCGCTTCGTGCAGCAGGCCGAGGCGCTGGCCAACAGCCTCGGCATCATGAGCGCGACCACGCCCGCGGCGTTCAAGTACCTGCCGCTGAAGTACGCCTGGGCGTCCGACACCAGCATGACCGTCGGCAATCGCCAGGTCGTGGTGCCGGGCGTGGCCTCGATCCTGCGACAGCTCATGGGCCTGCCGGCGGTCGGCGGCGCGGCCGGCGCCGGCCGCATCGAGCAGCTGCAGCGCCCGACCCGCGAGGGTCTGCGCGGCCAGGGCCTGGCGTCGCAGGGTCCGCAGCAGCCGGGCGTGGACGCGATGTCGGTCCCGCCGGGCTGGCGGGTCGAGGACGAGGTGGCCTACGAACAGTCGATGGGCGACAGCGAGACGCTGTCCTTCGGCAGCGCTCCGCCCCTGGCCGGCGCCGGCGGGCCGCAGGTGGTGGCCGACGCCGCGCGAAATGCGGTGATCGTGCGCGACCACCCCGACCGCCTCGCGCTCTACGAGGAGCTGGTGCGCTCGCTCGACACCGAGCCTAAGCTGGTCGAGATCGAAGCCACCATCATCGACGTCAACAAGGGCAAGCTGCGCGACCTCGGCATCAACTGGCGCTGGAGCAACGGCCGCAACTCGCTCCAGTTCGGTCGCGAGAACCAGTTCGAGTCGACCCGCGAGGACTTCCTGGACGCGCTGCTGGGCGGGCTCGGCATCGACGGCCTGCGCAACCTGCCAGGGCTCACCGCCGGCGGCATCATCGGCGACTCCGACAACTTCCTCTACCGCATCAACCTGCTCGAGCAGGAGGACGTCGCGCGGGTGGTGTCGCGGCCGCAGGTGGCCACGCTCAACGACGTCGAGGCGGTGATCGAGAACACGCAGACGTTCTACGTCCCGGTCGGCGGCGCCTACGAGGTCGACCTGTTCAACGTGGTGGCGGGCACCACGCTGCGGGTCACGCCGCACGTGATCGATGAGGACGGCCGCCGCCGCATCCGCATGGTGATCGCCGCGGAGGACGGCGGGCTGGTGTTCCGCTCCGAGAGCAGCCAGGCCGACCAGATTCCCCTGGTCACGCGCAGCTCGGTCAACACCCACGCGCTGATCAACGAGGGCGAGAGCGTTCTGCTCGGCGGTCTGGTGCGCAACGCCGACATCAGGAACGTCGAGCGCGTGCCGGTGCTGGGCAGCATTCCCTTCCTCGGCGCGCTGTTCCGCCGCACCAACCGCGAGATGGAGCGCACCGAGCGCCTGTTCCTGATCACCCCGCGCCTGGTCGCGCAGAACCACATCACCGGCCAGCGCACGCCGAGTTCGCCCAACACCACGCCCGAATACCTCGAGTGGCAGGACGAGCAGATCGAGGACGCGCACAAGCGGCTGCCGCGCAGCCAGCGCAAGGGCACCCCGACCATGCCTCCGGTTCCGGTGGCCGGGCCCGCGCCGGCACCGTCGCCTCCTGCGCCGGCACGCCCGGAGGACGACGCCCGCACCGTCGCGCGCTACAGCGAGGCGACGCTCGACCTGGTCCGCCTCGAACACAGTCTCACCGCCCCACCCGATCCGGGTGGTCCTTCCACCTGACCGTCGTTTCCAGACCTCTGACCCCCCGCGGAGCGCTGAAATGAACCACGACACCCTTCCCTGTTCCACCGCCTCGCCGGCCGCCGGCGGCGCCGCGCCGGACCACATCGAGCTGCGCATCGTCGGCGGCGTGCATTGCGGCGCCGTCCGCACCTGCCGGGACCGCGACGTGATCCTCGTCGGCAGCGGCGACGACTGCGACCTGGTCCTCGCCGACGCCGGCGTCGCCGCCCACCATGCGCTGATCACCCTGCTGGGCCGCGGCCTCTACGTGCGCGCCGTCGACGCCAGCGTCCGCCTCGGCGACGCCGTGCTGGCGCCGGGCGACCCGGCCGAACTCGCCGCGTTCGCGCCCCTGGTGCTGGGCGACGCCACGCTGATGCTCGGCCCCGGCGGCGACCCGCGCTGGCGCACCCGCGCCGAGGACGCGTCCGCGTCCGCGCCGGCCGGACGTCCGGTGCAGCCGGTCGCGGCGCGTCGCGCCTTCCGCCGGCTGCACGCGGTCGCCGCGGTGGCGGTCCTGTCGCTCGCGTCGGTCGGCCTCTACGCGGCGGTCGGCGAACCCGCGGCCGAGGGCCAGCCGGATCGCCACGTCCAGGTCGCCCAAGTCGTGCAGCAGATGGGCTTCGGCGACGTGCGGGCCGTGCAGCGGGGCGACGGCACCGTCGTCGTCTCCGGGACCGTTCCCGATCCCGATGCGCGCGACACGCTGCAGAAGCGGCTGCGCCATGCCGGCATCGACGCCGACATGAGCGCGGTGCTCACCGGCACCCACATCGCCGACAACGTCAAGGAGATGCTGCGCCTGTACGGCGGCCTCGCCGCGCAGACGCGCTATCTCGGCGACGGCCGCGTCGCCGTCTCCGGCGACTTCAGCGAGCAGGACATGGCGCGGACCCTGGCGCATCCCGACATCGAGACCATCGTCGGCTTCACCGCGGCGGTGCCCGAGGGCCTGCGCCAGGCGAGCGAGGCACCCGCCCAGGCGGCGCCCTCGGTGCAGATCGTCTCGGTGGTGCGCGGCGACGATCCCTACCTGATCGCCTCCGACAGCTCGCGCTACTACCAGGGCAGCACCCTGCCGGACGGCTCGCATCTCGATTCCATCGGCCAGGACATCTGGGTGATCCGCGACGGGCGCCTGCAGCGGTTGGCGCTCGCCGGCAGCAATGCGGCACGCGCATCCCGCACCCTGGCCGGTGCCGCCTCCGGCGGCGTCGCCGGCGCGCGCTGACCGTCTCGCGCCACCGACACAGGACGCAGTACCTCCGAACCCGTTGTACCCCCCCGACGACCGCAGAGGAGATCCACCATGAGCACGTTCACCGGAATCGGCATGACCATGGGCGCCGACGCCAGCACCACTCCGACCTTCCAGGGCGCCTCCACCGGCCCGCGCGTGGTCACCAACGACGACGCGCGCAGCTGGTACGAGGCCATGTCCAAGGCCTGGGGCCAGGCGCTGGACACCCAGGCGACCCGCATCACCGACCTCTCGGCAAAGGTCAGCGAGGGCGGCGACCAGCCCTCCAACATGGTCGAGCTCACCGCGCAGAGCCTGAAGATGCAGTTCATGTCGAACAACGCCGCCACCGCGCAGAACAGCGTCGGCCAGGCGCTGGAGACGCTGGGCAAGCGCCAGTGACGATGCCGGGGCGGCGCTCCGCGCCCGCCCGGCGACCTTCTTCCGCAAGGAGAACGACATGATCGAAGCCATCGCACAGGTGGGCGTCGAGCAGGCGGCGGCCACGGCCGCGGCCGGATCGACCGCGGCCGGCGCCGGGGCTGCCCAGGGGCCGGCCAACGCCTACGACGTCGCCCACTTCCGCAGCCTCTACGCGCAGTCGCAGGCCGAGGCGCAGCCCGCCTCCGCCGTCGGCGGACTGCCGGAGGGCGTACAGGTCGCGGCCACCACCGCGAGCGAACCGTCCGCCGGCATGCGCCAGGCGCTGTCCTTCTTCGAGTCGCTCAACGGCCGCGCCAGCGATGTCGGCCTGCGCTCGGAGGAGATCATGGCCAGGCAGGGCGACTACTCGCCGAGCGACCTGCTCGACCTGACCATGCGCGCGCAGCACTTCATGTTCCAGGCGACGCTGACCTCCAACGTCGCCAACCGCACGTCCGACGGCGTGCAGCAGCTGTTCCGCCAGCAGGGCTGATGGAGGTTCCCATGCGTGCATCCAAGCTCCTTCTCGCCGGCATGCTGTGCCTGGCGCTCGTCGCCTGCGGGCGCGCCACGCTCTACAGCGACCTCAGCGAGCAGCAGGCCAACGAGATCGTCGCCGCGCTCCAGCATGCCGGCGTCGGCGCGGACAAGCAGGTGTCCGACCGCAAGGGCGCGGGCTGGGAGGTCCGCGTCGCCTCCGGCGAATTCCCGCGCGCCATGGACGTGCTCGCCGCCGAGGGCCTGCCGCGCGAGCAGTTCGCCTCGCTCGGCGAACTGTTCCGCAAGGAGGGCTTCGCCTCCTCGGCGCTGGAAGAGAAGGCCCGCTACATGCACGGCGTCTCGCAGGACCTGGCCAATACGCTGTCGCGGATCGACGGCGTGGTGACCGCGCGGGTCCACATCGCCCTGCCCGAGCGCGATCCGCTCGGCGGCACCGAGCTGGAACCGTCGGCGTCGGTGGTGCTGTTCGAACAGGAGGGCGCCAACCTGCGCGAGCGCGAGACCTCGATCAAGGGCATCGTCAAGGACGGGGTCGAGGGCCTGCGCGACATCAACAACGTCACCGTCGCCATCTTCCCCGGCAAGCACATGCCGGAGCTGGCCGAGGGCGATACGCAGCTGGTGCAGAACGCGGGCCTGGTCGCGACGGACCAGGGCCCGCTGCCGCTGGTCCTGAGCGTGGTCGCGACCGCGCTGCTGACCCTGCTCGCCGCAAGCGTGTGGCGGCGTCCGCAGCGTGGCGGCGCCGCGCAGGCGGACAGCGCGGGAGCCCGGGCACGGTGAGCGCGGCGCTGCCACTGCCCGCGGTGCATGCGAGCTGGTTCGCGGGACTCGATGCGGGCCTGGTCGCGCTGGCCACGACGTCCCCGCTCGGCCGCCGCCTGCTCTACCACGAGCTGGACGCGGTCGCGCCGCACCTGCTGTCCCCGCGCCATGCGCCGGACGTGGCCGGGATCTGGAGCGTCGAGCGGCTGGATGCGCTCGCCCTGCCGCTCGGCGCCTTGATCTACGGCCCGGCGATCCGCGCCGTGGTCCATCGCAACGCGGTGCGCCGGCTCAAGGGCGTGCTCGGCGACGGCTACCGCCTCGCCCTGGACGCCAGCCTGCTTGCGCCGCCGGACGACGCCGACCTCGCCCTGCGCATGCGCACGGATCTCGCCGCCGCCCTCGATGCGGACGAGGCCGCCCCGCGCGAACTGCTGTGCCGGGCCGGCCTCGTCGCACTGCAGGCCTGGGCCGACGCGGCTTCGCCGGCGCTCGCCGAATGGCTGCGGCTGCGGCGCCCGCGCGAGGAGCCCATGGCGCCGGTGCGGGCGCTGCCCGCGGACCTGGTCGCGGCGCTGGTCGCCCACCACGGCGGCAGCGCGACATGAACACGACCACCGTCCTCGACACCCGCGCCTTCACCCGCGCCGCCGCGGGCAGCGTGCTGTCGGCCGCGGAATGGACGGCGCTCGCCGACGTCGACGCCCTGCTCGAGCGCATCAATGCGCTGCATGCGGGCGCCGAGGACGAGGTCGCGCAGGCGCGCGACGCCGGCTACCACGCCGGCTTCGCCGAAGGCCTGGCCCGGGCGCAGCAGCAGATGACCCAGCAGCTCGCCGGGCTCAACGAGCGGCGCGCGCGCACGCTCGCCGAGGCCGAGGCGCGCATCTCCGAACTCGCCTGCGCCATCGTCGCGCGCATCGCCCCCGGCCTCGACGCCGAGGCGCTGGTGCCGCGCCTGGTGCGCGAGGCCGTGCAGTCGGCGCAGGCAGAACAGTTCCTGCTGATCCGCGTGCATCCGCAGGCCCGTGAGGCGGTCGCGGCCACGCTCGGCGAAGTGCGCCAGGCGCACCCGGCGGTCGGGCTGATCGAACTGGTCGCCGACGAGAGCCTCGAACCGCAGAGCTGCGTGGTGGTGTCGGAAGCCGGCGAGGTCCGCGCCGGCATTGCCCAGCAGCTCGACGCCATCCGCGTCGCGCTCGCGCAGGCGAGCCAGGCCGCCGCATGAGCACGCCGTCGGCCACGCGCCCCGCGACCTCCGGAAGCGTGGTCCCCGGCGCCGCGCCCGATCCGCTGCTTGCCGCGCTCGACCGCGCCAGCACGCTGGAGCGGGTCGGCCGCGTCGCCGAGGCCTACGGCACCCTGATCCGCGCCACCGGCATCAAGGCCGCGATCGGCGAACTCTGCGAGCTGCGCAACCCGGACCGCCCGGAGTTCCACCTCAGCGCCGAGGTGGTCGGCGTCTCGCGCAACCACACCCTGCTGACCCCGCTCGGCGCGCTCGACGGCGTCTCCGCCGCCACCGAGGTCGTCGCCAGCGGACGCCAGGCCTGCGTGCGCGTGGGCGACGCCCTGCTCGGCCGCATCCTCGACGCGCACGGCCTGCCGCTGGACGACCTCGGCCCGCTGCAGGCCAGCGCCGAGGTGCCGCTGTACGCGGCCGCGCCCAATCCGCTGTCGCGCACGCTGGTGGAGCGGCCGTTCGCGACCGGCGTGCGCGCGATCGACAGCGTACTCACCGCGGGCGAGGGCCAGCGGATGGGCATCTTCGCCGTCGCCGGCGGCGGCAAGTCGACCCTGCTCGGCATGCTCGCGCGCGGGGCCAGCGCCGAGGTCAACGTGATCGTGCTGGTCGGCGAGCGCGGGCGCGAGGTCAACGAGTTCATCCACGACAGCCTCGGCCCCGAGGGTCTCGCGCGCACCGTTTTGGTCGTCGCCACCTCGGACCGGCCCGCGCTCGAGCGCAGCCGCGCGGCGTGGGTCGGCACCGCCATAGCCGAGTACTTCCGCGACCGCGGCAAGCGCGTGCTGCTGCTGCTGGATTCGGTCACCCGCTTCGCGCGTGCGCTGCGCGACGTCGGCCTCGCGGTCGGCGAGCCGCCCGCGCGGCGCGGCTTCCCGCCGTCGGTGTTCTCGGAGCTGCCGCGGCTGTTCGAGCGCGCCGGCAACAACGACCGCGGCACCATCACCGCGTTCTACACCGTGCTGATGGAGGACGAGGACGGCGGCGACCCGGTCGCCGAGGAGGTGCGCTCGATCCTCGACGGCCACATCGTGCTCTCGCGCAAGCTCGCCGCCGCGCACCACTATCCCGCGATCGACGTGCTCGCCAGCGCCAGCCGCGTGATGTCGCGCGTCGCCGGCGAATCGCACCGGCGCGCCGCGGCGGGGCTGCGCCAGGTGCTGGCCAAGTACGCCGAGATCGAGCTCCTGATCCAGCTCGGCGAGTACAAGCCGGGCAGCGACCGCGAGGCCGACGCCGCCATCGAGAAGATCGCCGCCGCGCGCGCCCTGCTGCGCCAGTCCGCCGCGGAGGCGGTGCCGTTCGCGCAGGCCACCGCCCAGCTCGAGGAGTTGTTCCGGTGAGCCGCCGCTGGCCGCTCGATACCCTGCTCCGCGTGCGCGGGCTGCGCGCCGACAGGGCCCGGCAGGCGCTGGCCGAGCGCATCGCCGAGGCCGACCGCGAGCGCGCCACCTGCACCCGCATCGAGGGCGAGATCATCGCGCTCCAGTTCGAGCGCGACCAGCAGCGCGCGCGCCTGCTCGACCCGCCGCCCGCCGGCGTCGGCTGGCCGGCGGCGCTGGCCCAGCGCGAGGCCCACGTCGAGCTGCTCGGCACGCGCGCCGCGCAGGCGCGGCAGCGGCTGTTCCAGGCGCAGGACGTGCTGCGCGCGGCGATGGAGGCGGTCGCGCAGGCGCGCGCCCATTACCTGCACCTGCGCGCCCGGCTCGATGCCCTCGAGCAGCGGCGCCAGGGCTGGCGCGGCGACGAGCACGCGCGCGAACTGCGCGCCGAGGAGGCCGCCGCGGCCGACCTCGTCGCCACCCGTCATCCGGCGTCCCCGAGGTGAGTCCATGAGCATCGACCGCAGCAGCAACGGCGCCCCTGCACGCACGGACGCCCCGCCGCGCGAGGACCGCGCGCCCGAACGCCCGCGCACGCCGGCGCCTCCCGAGTCGGTCGAGCGCTTCCGCGCGCTGATGCAGCGCGGGGATGGCGAGCCGCGCACGGCGGTGCCGCGCGACGCCGCGACCGCGGGCGCGGACCACGCCGGCCGCAGCGATGCCTGGAGCGACGGCGCGGCCGCCGGGGCGGAGGGTCCGCGCCACCCGGGAGCGGACGCCGAGGAGCACGGCGACGGCCAGGCCGACGACGGCCTGCCCAGCGGCGAGCTCAGCGCCCTGCACTTCGCCCAGCTCGCCGCGCGCGAGGCGCCCGTGGCCGCGCCGGCCGCCGCCGCGTCCGCCGGCATGTCGATGCACTTCGCCAGGCTGGTGGAGAAGCACGTCCGCCAGATGCTGGTGAGCGAGGGCGGCATCGGCGCCGACAACGATGGCCAGGTGATGCTGCGGCTCGCCGATGCCACCCTGCCCGGCACCGACCTGCTCCTGCGCCGCACCGCCGACGGCTGGAGCCTGCGCGCCGACGTGCGCTCGCGCGAGAGCTTCGATGCAATCGCGGCCGCCGGCCCGGAGCTGGCGCGGCGCTTCGCCGAGCGCCGGCTGGGCACGCTCGAGATCGACCCGCAGCTGCACGACTGACCCCGCGCCCTCGGGTCGCCCCCAGCTGGCGACACCGTGCGGAGCGGGGCTGAATCGGGTTCCCCGACCGACACGCAGGAGCGGCCATGTCCGTGAGCTCCCTCGGCGCCGCCACCGGCCCCAACGCCTCGCCCGCCCCGGTCTTCGACTACGGCCGGATCGACGGCGTCGCCGGCAACCCCAACGTCACCCCGGAGTTCATCGCCGAGGTCGAGGCCATGGCCGCGCGCCTCGGCACCCGCCCGGAATACCTGATGGCGGTGATGAGCTTCGAGTCCGGGGGCAGCTTCGACCCGGGAGTGAAGAATGCCGCCGGCAGCGGCGCGACCGGCCTGATCCAGTTCATGCCGGCGACCGCCCAGGGCCTCGGCACCTCGATCGCCGCGCTCGAGCGCATGAGCCCGCTGGAGCAGCTCGCCTGGGTGGAGAAGTACTTCGAGCAGCGCGCCGACCCCGGCGACCTCGGCACCCTCGAAGGCGTCTACACCAGCGTCCTCTACGGCAGCCCGCGCCCGGATCCGTCGAGCGTGCTGTTCGACACCGGCGACGGCAAGGCCTACACCCAGAACGCAGGGCTCGACCACAACCGCGACGGCCGCATCACCGCCGGCGAGGCCACCGCAAGCGTCCGCGGCCGCGTCGACGGCGATCTCGCCGGCGGCGCGCCCGCACCGGCGCCCACGCCCAGCCCGGGCCCGGTGCCGGGCCCAGCACCCGAGCCCGCTCCGGCGCCGGGCGGCAGCGTCGTCGTCCGCCCGGGCGACACGCTCTCGGGCATCGCCGCGGCCAACGGTGTCGGCCTCGACGCCCTGCTCGCGGCGAACCCGCAGATCGGCGATGCCGACTTCATCCATCCGGGCCAGCAGATCCAGCTGCCCGGCGGCGACCCCGCACCGGCGCAGGGCAGCGTCACCGTGCGGGCCGACGACACCCTGTCCGGCATCGCTGCCGCGCACGGGGTGCCGCTCGGCGCACTCCTCGCGGCCAACCCGCAGCTCCGCAATCCCGACCTCATCTACCCCGGCCAGCAGATCCGGCTGTCCGCAGCAGGCACGGCGGCCGCCGACAGCGTCACCGTGCGCGCCGGCGACACGCTCTCGGGCATCGCCTCGGCCAACGGCGTGTCGCTCGGCGCGCTGCTCGCCGCCAACCCGCAGATCCGCGACCCCGACCTCATCCACCCCGGCCAGCAGGTGCACCTGCCCGGCGGCGCGGCGCCCGGAGCCGCGCCGTCGCCCGCACCCGCGTCGCCCGCGGGCGACGCGCCGCGGTACGCGCCCTACACCGTCTACAGCACCGGCGAGAGCCCTGCGATCCGCCTGGACGGCCCGCAGCAGATGCAGCCGCACCACGACTACACCACCCGCAACCGCGACGGGCAGCTCCTCGAGGTTCGCGACCTGGTGCTGGACGGCAACGGCACGCCGCAGACGGCGCAGGCGATCCCCTCGCCGATCGACGGTCGCGTCATCCACGCCGGGCCGATGGGCGACGCCGGCAACGCGGTCATCGTGCAGGGCGGCGATGGTCAGCTGGTCTACCTCTTCCACATGTCGTCCATCGACGTGCGCGAGGGGCAGCAGGTCGGCTACGGGCAGGCTCTCGGCAACCAGGGCTCCACCGGCCACTCGACCGGGCCGCACGTGCACATCGAGGCGGCCGGCCCGACCATCGACCGCTGGGTGAACGACCTCCTCGACGGCCGCTTCGACGGGGTCCGCGGCTGACCCGGCCACGCGCTCGTGCGTCCGGGTCCGGCACGATGGCGATCCCGCCGTCGCGCCCGTTCCCGCCCATGCCGCTCCGTCGCATCGCTGCCGCCGCCCTTGCGCTGGTCCCCGCCGCCTGCGGCGCTTCGCCGCCGGCCGATGCCGGAGCCGACCATGCGCAGGGCGCGACGGCAGCCCGCGGACCGGGCTCCGCCGCGCACCTGCCCGGCGACATCCTCCGTGCCCTCGGCACCGACGAGGCCGTGCTCGCCTGCGCGGCCGGCGTCCGCGACGGCGTCAGCCGCTTCGCACCCGACTGGGTGACGGCGTCCCGCCCCGACTTCGACGGCGACGGCCGCGCCGACTGGCTCGTCGCCGGCGCGCACGCCTGCCTGCAGCGCGGCGGCCTGCCGCTGCGCTGGGGCTATCTCGACCACGGCGACGCGCGCGAACGGGTGCTGCGCGCGCCGGCGACCGCCGAGGTGGAGCTGTTGCCCGCCATGCACGCCGGCCTCCACGACCTGCGCCTGCAGGGCGCCGCCGGCGACCACGATGCGCAGGCGAGGTGGACCTTCGACGGCAGCCGGTACGGGCCGTCGCGGCAGGAGGGGACGGCAGGCACGGCGGCCGCATCCGGCCTCGCCACCGTCGCCGGCGCGCTGGACTGGAGACGCGGCGGCGACGGCTTCGCCCTGCGTCGCGACGGCGGGACCATCGCCACGCTCGGTCCGGCGGAGCCCGCGGAGTACGTGCTCCCACCGCAGCTCCTGTTCCGCAGCGAAGAGCCGGTGGCGGGCTGGGACGAGGTCCTGGTCCTGCAGGAGAGCTTTCCCGGCAACGCCTGCAACGGCGGGCCGCTGTGGGTTGTCGCTCTCGACCGCGATGGCGGCCAGCGCGCGGACGGGCCGCTCGACTTCTGCGGCGGCGCCGCGCCGGCGATCCGCGCGAACGCGTCCGGGCTGGAGATCGTCGTCCCCGGCGGACCGCGCAACCGCGTCCGGGGCGAGGTGCCGGCGGAGCGCTGGCACTGGCGCGGAGAGGGCCTGCGGCCCGGTCCGCTGTAGGCGGACGCCCCGCCTGCCGCTCCGCTCAGTCCCCGATCGACGACATCGCGCGCCGGCGCCCGCGGACGCCGCGCCAGTCCTCGCGCGCCAGCAGGAAGCGCAGCGCCGGCCGGCCGAACTGGCTGCTCTCCCCGGCCGCAGTGAAGCCGAGGCGCTCGAGCAGCTGCGGCACCGAGCGGTTCTGCGGCGCGCACAGGCCCTCGATCCGGCGCAGGCCCAGCGTCGCGAAGCCGTGCCCGCACAGCGCCGCACCGCCCTCCAGCGCATAGCCGCGGCCCCAGGCGCGCGGCAACAGGCGCGCGCCGATGCCGACCTCGTCGCGGTCGGCCTCCGGCACCAGCGAGAACATGCCGAGGAAGCCCCCGGCGCGGTCGCTCGCGTGCCAGAAGCCGAAGCCGGGATGCTCGCTGCGCATGCGCTCGTCCCAGAGCACGAACGCCGCGGCGTCGGCCACGCCGGACAGCGGGTTGTCGAGCAGGTGGCGCACCACCCGCGCCTCGCCGCCGAGCGCGAGCAGGTCGCCGAGATCGCGGCGCCCGAACGGACGCAGGCGCATGCGTCGCGTGCCGATCGTGTCCCGCTCCACGTCGTGCTGCTCCGCCATCGCGTCCCCGCGGGTTCCTGCCTACGGACAGTGTCGCGCGCGTCCGCGGTCGCCGCTCCTAGGGCGCCCCCGAGGTGGGGTACGACCTAGCTGTGCCGCCGTCGCCCGCCGACGACACTGTGGCCACGCTGCGAAGGCCCGCGGCGCCCACCCCACCACATCGAGAGGAAGCAGCCATGTCCAACAGCATCGGCGATATCGTCGGCGGCCTCGTCCAGAGCGCCTTCTCCGCCATCGGCACCATGCTCGGCGGCCCGATGGGCGGCATGATCGGCAACTACATCGGCAGCATGTTCAGCGATACCGCGGCCGACTTCGTCGGCGACGCCCTCGGCGACCTCGGCCTGCCGGCCGACACCAGCGGCATCTTCAGCGCCGCCTTCGGCGACGCCTTCTCCGGCGCGCTCGGCGACTTCGGGATCTGACCCGTGGCCGGCGACCGCGTCTGGCAGAACCGGCAGGCCTTCGAGGAGAAGCTCGATGCGCTCCAGCAGCAGAACGCGATCGGCGAGAACGACCGCGAGACGCTGCTCGGGCACTTCGACCGGCTCCAGCGCGAGATCTCCGACGAACTCGCGCTGGTCATCAAGCCCGAATACGAGCGGCGCGTCGCCGAGGACGGCGAGGACGCCGCACGGGCCTGGATGGCGCTGGCGGGAGAGGACCTTGGACGCCGCGCGGGGGAGCAGACCCGCGCGATGATCCTCGACATCATGGAGCGCGCGCGCGAGGCCGCCTGAGCCTCACGCACGCATGCCTCGGGCCCCGCTCCATGAGCGGGGCCCTTCGCGTCTGTGCTGGCCCTTCAGCGCCGGAACCCGGCGGCGGTGAGCGAGACGCCGCGCAGGTCGACGCCCAGTCCCGCGCAGGCCTGCGCCACGCCGTCGCGCAGCACCCGGGCCTCGCCCGGAGCGGCATCCTTCCACGCGGCCACCATCAGCATGGTCAGCAGCGCGAGGCTCTCGGAGGTCGCCTGCATCTCGCGGTCGTCGAGCGCGGCCAGGCCCTGGTCGCCGCGTTGGCGGATGGCGTCGGCCATGGTCCCGCGCACCGCCTCGAACGCGCCCGGCGGGATCGGCGCGGTGCGCTGGTTGAGGATCGCCCAGGCGTAGATCAGGAAGGCCGCGTGCACGTCGCCCATGTTGTGCGCGGAGTAGCCCGCCCGGGCGAGCACGTCCGCATAGGCGGCCTGCAGGCGGCCCGAGTCGAAGGCCGCCTGCATCTCCTCCGGGTTCGCACCGAGTTCGGCGGCGAGCAGGCGGCGGAAGGCGGGATCGCCGAGCGCGCCCGCCGCCAGCGGCTGCAGCGACGCAGGCCATGCGTCCTCGCCGCCGCCCGCGAGGCCCGCGGCCATCCTGCGGTTCACCTCGCGCGTGACCGCGGCAGCCGGGTCGAACTCCAGCATCGCCAGCGTCTGCGCGGGGCCCGGCGCCGCATCCGCTTCGTCCTCCGCGTCGCCGCCCCGGTGCCGCAGCAGATGCGTCTGCGCCCAGGCGTCGACCGCATTGATGTAGGGCATGTCGCCGATGGTCTGGGCGTGGACGGCGGGCGTGGAGACGGCCGCTGCCGCTGCGATCACGAAGGCCAGTCTGCTTCTCACGTCGTGGAACTCCTGGGGCGCGCCGCCGCGCGATTCGCGTCGACCCGCCAAGGGTGGCGCCTGCGCATCCGCGCCGGACCCTGGGACCGACCCTAGGTGGACCGGTCGGCGTGGCCTTCCTACCCTGCCACGAGGCACGGGCGTCCCGCACCGTGCCCCGATCCCGAGGATCCCGCCATGACCGACCCGACCGCCGATCTCTCTCCCGAAGCACGCGCGATGCTGGAGGCGTTCGAGGCGTCGCTGCTCGACCAGCACGACATCGACGCCGCGAGCCGGGAGGACATGGTGGCGCAGATGGCCGAGGCGCTGCGCGACGGCGACCCGGCCGCGCTCGCCGGCGGCGACCCGGACGCCCTGCTCGAGCAGCTGCGGCGCACCGTGGACACGCTGGCGACGAGCGGCCAGATCGGCGAGGCGGAACGCGACGCCGTGGTGCAGCAGTTCGGCGCTGCGCTCGAGCCGCTGCGCAGTCCGCAGGTCCGCCGCGCCCTGGAGTTCTCCCGGCGCCGCGCCACCGACGGCGACGCGGCGGCCGCGGCGTGGCTTCAGCGCCAGGACACCGAGGCCTACGCCGAGGCGGGCGTTGCGCCGCTGCGCGGGCTGCACGGCATCGGCGTCTGATCGCCCGGGCCCGCCCCAGCTAGGGAACGCCCCAGCTGGTCACGCGGTGCGGAGACGGGAGAATCGATGTCGACGGAACGGCGATGCGCCCCCTGCAGCCGGTCCGGCCCGCCAACCCCCCAAAGTGGATTCCAGGAGAACGCAGATGTCCCAGGTCAGCCCGAGCAGCCTCCTTCTGAACATGCAGATCGAGGGCAACTTCCAGTCGGAGAGCCAGCGCCTGACCGCCGGCTCCAAGTCCAAGGTCGGCGGCTTCCTGATGGCGCTCGCCGAAGCGCTCGGCAAGCAGATCGATGCCGCTGCCGAGGACCTGAAGCAGTTCTCCGAGAGCCTCGGCAAGAACCCGACTGCCGAGCAGACCACCGAACTCACCGCGCGCAGTCAGATGTTCTCGCTGTTCATGAACAATGCGAGCACCGTGATCAAGACCGTCGGCGAAGCCAACGCCGCGATGGCGCGCAAGCAGTAAGACGCCGGTACCGGCGGACCGAGCGGGGCGGGCAGCCATGTCCGCCCCGCTCCCGTTTCCACCGCGCACGCCCGCCACCTTCCGCGGCGGGGCGGGCGCAGACGCCACGCCAGCCGGCCCGACCAGGCCACGCGAACCGAGGAGCGACCGGTGCGACCTGCAGGAAACCGACGCGCCCGCGCGGCGCGGCCGCGGCGGGCGGCGAGCACCCGCATCGCCTGGCTGCTGGCGATGGTGCTGGCGGCGCTCGCCGGCCCTGTCGCCTCGCAGGACGCTGCGCGCAGCGCCTTCCGCGCCGCCATCGGCACCGCGCTGTCGGGGGGCGCCGCGGCGGACGCCGCCCCTTCACCCGCGGACCTTCGCTTCGCGCGCGATCCTGCCCTCGGCCAGCGCCACCTGGAGGACTTCCTCGCCTCCAACTTCAGCGATGCGCGCTCGCGCCAGCTCCTCGGCGAGGCGTTCGGTTCCGGAAAGCTGGTGCGCGAGTACGACGCCCTGCTCGGGCGCTTCGGCTATTCCTCGACCAACCTCGCCGACGTCACCGCCGCCTACCTGGTCGTGGCCTGGGAAGTGGTCAACGGGCGCGACTCCAACGCCGAGCCGCAGGGGCAGCGCGCGGTGCGCCGCCAGCTCGCCCCGGCGCTGGTCGCCGCGCCCGCGGTCGTCGCGCTCGACGACGCCGGCAAGCAGGCGCTCGCCGACCGGCTGATGTTCACCACCATGATGGCCGGCTCCGCCTACCAGACGCTCCGGCAGGAGGGCCGGGAGGCGGAACTCGAGCGCCTGCGTGCGCGCCTGCGGCAGAACGTGCAGGCATCGGGCGTCGACCTCCGCGACCTGGCCCTGACTCCGGCCGGCCTGGTGCCGCGCTGAGCGGTCGCCCCGAACGAAAACGGCCCGGAGCGCACGCCCCGGGCCGCCGTGACTCACCGGTTCGCCGGGCTCACTCCGATTCCCACCACAGCCAGAAGTCGTCGTAGAGCTTGCCGAAGAAGCCCGCCTCCGGGATCTCCTCCAGCGCGACCAGCGGGCGCTCCGCCACGGTCTCGTCGTCGAGGCTGACCCGGACCACGCCGAGCTGCTGACCCTTGGCGATCGGTGCGGTCAGCTGCGTCGGTACGTCGATGCTCGCCTTCAGGTCGTCGTAGCGGCCGCGCGGGAAGCTGATGCGCAGCGGTTCGGTCAGGCCCAGCGGCAGCGTCTCGACGGTGCCCTTCCACACGCGCTGGTCGGCGATGCGGGTGTCGCCCTGGTAGAGGGTCTGCGTCTCGTAGAAGCGGAAGCCCCAGTTCAGCAGCGCCAGGCTGTCGCCCTCGCGCAGACGGAAGCCTTCGTTGCGCGAGCCCTCGATGCCCATCACCACCGAGATCAGGCGCTGGTCGCCGCGCTTGGCCGAGGCCAGCAGGCAATAGCCGGCCGCCGAGGTGTGCCCGGTCTTGATGCCGTCGACCGAGTTGTCCTTCCACAGCAGGCCGTTGCGGTTGTACTGGCGGATGTTGTTGTGGGTGTACTCCTTCACCGCGTGGATGGCGTAGTCCTGCGGGAAGTCGTGGATCAGCGCGCGGCCGAGGATGGCGATGTCGCGCGCGCTCATCTGGTGACCCGGCGCGGTGAGCCCGTGCGAGTTGACGAAGTGCGAGTTGCTCATGCCCAGCCGCCGCGCGTAGTTGTTCATCAGCTCGGCGAAGGCCTCCTCGGTACCGGCGACGTGCTCGGCCAGGGCGATCGAGGCGTCGTTGCCGGACTGGATGATCATCCCGTGCAGCAGTTCCTCGACGGTCGCATGGGAATTGACGTCGAAACCGCTGTAGCTGCCGTCGGTCCCGGCGCCGCCCTCGCGCCAGGCGCGCTCGCTGATGAGGACCTGGTCGTCCTTCTTGATCTTGCCGGCGGCGAGTTCGGCCTCGACCACGTAGGTGGTCATGACCTTGGTGATGCTGGCCGGGTCGAGCGGCGTGTCGATGTTCTCGCCGGCGAGCACCTGCCCGCTCTCGTAGTCCATCACCAGCCAGGCCTTGCCGGCCGAGGCGGGGGCGTCGGGAATCTGCACCGGCGCCGCCGGGCCCGACGACGCGACCGGACCGGGCGCCGACGGCGTCGGCACCGGCGCCGGTTGCGGGGTCTGCGCAGACGCGACCGGCGCGAACGCGAAAGCGGTGACGAGAACGGCGGACAACAGCTGTTTCATGAAGCGTGGACTCCGGAGAGATCGCGGGGCCGCCCATGCGGCCGGCCGGGAAGGAATGGGGATCAGTCGGTGGCGAGGCGCGGCTGGCCGAGGCCGAGCGCCATCACCCGCTGGACGGCATCGCCGACCGCCTCGGTGGCGAGCGGCCCGACCCGCACGCGCCAGAAGGCGCGGCCGGCCACGTCCACCGGCGCGACGTCGACCGCGTCCAGCCCCGCCGAACGCAGGCGCGCCACGGCGGCATCGGCATTGCCGCGCTCGGAGAAGCTGCCGACCTGCAGCCAGCGCGCGGCGCTCGGCACGGTGCCGGGCGCGGGCGCCGCCGGAGCAGGGACCACAGGACGCGGCGGAGGTTCCGGCAGGGCCTCGACCCGGACCGGCGGCGTCGCGCCCGCGGCGCTGACGACCGCGGGCGCCGGATGCGCAGCGACCGGCGCCGGCGGCACCGCGGCCGCGGGCTTGCCCGCCCGCGCCTCGGCCGCGGCCACCGCCCGCTGCGCCTGCGCGCTGCGCTCGGCCAGGAAACGCTGCCAGCGCCGGTCGCCGGGATCGATCGCCTGGACCTCGACCCGCGCCGTGCCGCGCGCGTGCACGCCGATCTTCAGCGCGGCGGCGTAGCTGAGGTCGATGACCCGGCCGTCGTGGAACGGGCCGCGGTCGTTGACGCGCACGATCACGTCGCGCCCGTTCTCGAGGTTGGTCACCAGCGCGTAGCTCGGCAGCGGCAGCGTCTTGTGCGCCGCGCTGAACTGGCACATGTCGTAGGGCTCGAGGCTCGAGGTCTTGCGCCCGTGGAACTTGGTCCCGTACCAGGAGGCGATGCCCTGCTCGCGGTAGGCCGCGGCGCGGCGCCCGTCGAGCACCTCGTAGTCCTTGCCCAGCACCGAGTACGGCGAGCGGTTGCCGTAGCGCGCCGGCGCCTCGGCCTGCGGCACCGGCTCGGCCAGCGTGCTGACGTCGAGCGCGACGCTCGGATCGCCGTCGGCGATCTGCGGCGCGTAGAGCCCGCCGGGCGTGTACCAGCGCTCGTCGTGCTGGTGGACGATGGCGCAGGGATCGTCGCCGCTGGCCAGCGGCGCGACGGTACCCGCCACGGGGGCCGGGGCGGGCGCCGGCTTCACCTTGCGTCCGCCGCAGGCGGAAAGCGGCGCGATGAGCGCCAGCGCCAGCGCGATGTGCAGGACCCGGCGGCTCACGGCGCGGCGGTGCCCGCCGCGGCCAGGGCGGCGCCGGCGCCGTCGTCGATCGCCGCCGCCAGCTGATACACGGCCATGCCGTAGAGCGGCGAGTGGTTGTAGCGGGTGATCACGAAGAAGTTGTTGAAGCCGTACCAGTACTCCATGCCCTGCTCGGCCTCGAGGCTGACCAGGGTCGCGCGCGGCAGCGCGCCCGTCGGCTGCGCCGGACGGTAGCCGGCGGCGGCGTCGCGTTCGAAGGCCGAGGCCAGGTCGTCGAAGGTGGTGCCGCGGCGCCAGGTCTCGGGCTTCCACTCCGGCGCGCCCGGCTCGCGCACCGCGCGCGCGACCACCGGCGCACCGCGCTGCCAGCCGTGCGCGGCGAAATAGTTGGCGACCGAAGCCAGGATGTCGGGCACCGAGTCGAACAGGTCGCGGCGGCCGTCGCCGTCGCCGTCCACCGCGTAGGCGAGGTAGCTGGACGGCATGAACTGGCCCCAGCCCATGGCCCCGGCGTAGCTGCCGGTGACGGTATCGATCGGCACCTGCTCGGTGCGCGCCAGCTCGAACAGGTTGCCCAGCTCGCGGCGGAAGAAGGTCTCGCGGTCGGCCTCGTACTGGGCGCGCTCCGGATCGCCCGAACGCGGATAGAAGAACGCCAGCGTGTAGAGCGCATCGAGCACGCGGTACTTGCCGGTGTAGCCGCCCCAGTTCGTCTCCACGCCGATGATCGAGGTCACCAGCGCGGCGGGGACGCCGCTGTCGGCCTCCACCTTCGCCAGCGCATCGCGGTGCTCGGCCAGGAACGCGCGCCCGGCGCGGATGCGGGCGTCGGTGATGAAGTTCGGCCGGTAGTCCTTCCACGGCTTGGCCTCTGCCGGCCGGCTCATCGCCACCGAGATGCTGCGCTGGTAGCGCGCCTTGTCCAGCGTCTGGCGGACGTACTCGGCGGCGACGCCGTGTTCGGCGACGGTCTGCTCGACGAAGGCCTCGACGGCTTCGGCGGGCGGACGCGGGTTCGGGGCCTGGGCGGACACGCTGCCCGCCGCGAGCGCGGCGAACAGGACGAAACACAGACGGTAGAACATCGGGCGGATCCGGGCTCTCGAGCGGGGTCAATCTAACACGCGGCCCCGATGCCTCCAGAGCCCGCGCGGCGAGGACGGCGACCGGTTCAGCCGCCGATGAAGCGTTTGTGCGCGCCGACCGACATGACGATGCCGAAGCCGGCCAGGAGCGACACCGCCGAGGTGCCGCCGTAGGACAGCAGGGGCATGGGCACGCCGACCACCGGCAGCAGGCCGGCGACCATGCCGCCGTTGACCAGCACGTACACCGCGGCGGTCAGCGCCAGTGCGCCGGCGACCAGGCGACCGTAGGTCTCGCGCGTGTCGGCGGCGATCCACAGGCAGCGTCCGATCACGAACGCGAACAGGCCCAGCACGACGCACACGCCGATCCAGCCGAACTCCTCCGACAGCACCGCGAACACGAAGTCGGTGGTGTGCTCGGGCAGGAAGTTCAGGTGCGACTGGGTGCCCTGTCCCCAGCCCTTGCCGGTCAGCCCGCCGGAGCCGACCGCGATCTTGGACTGCAGGATGTTCCAGCCGGTGCCCAGCGGATCGCTGTCGGGGTCGACGAAGGTCAACAGGCGGTTCTTCTGGTAGGTCTTGAGGCCGAAGAACCAGGCCAGCGGCGCGGCCACCGCCGCGGCCGCCGCGGCCGCCGCCATGTACCACCAGCTCAGGCCCGCCAGGTAGACCGCGAACGCGCCCGAGAGCCCGATCAGAAGCCCGGTGCCGAGATCCGGCTGGATCACGATCAGCGCGGTCGGCACGCCGATCGCGGCGGCGCAGACCAGCACGGCGCCGAAGCGCGGCGGCAGCACCTCGCGCTGCAGGATCCAGGCCACCATCATCGGCACGGTCAGCTTCATCAGCTCGGCCGGCTGCAGGTAGAACACGCCGAGGTCGAGCCAGTGCCGGCCGCTGCGCCCGGTGCCCAGCACCGGCACCAGCAGCAGCACCAGCAGCGATCCCGCATAAAGCCACGGCGTCCACAGCCGCAGCCGCGCCGGCGGGATGTTGGAGATCAGCAGCAGGGCGCCAAGGCCGACCGCGAAGCGCGCGCCCTGGGACACCACCAGGCCGGAGCTGTCGCCGCCGGCGCTGTGCAGCACCACCAGGCCGATCGCCATCAGCGCCAGCAGCGCCGCGGTCAGCGGCAGGTCGAGCCTGCCGGCGATGCGCCGGACGCAGGCGCCGAACCAGCGCAGCAGGACGTTCATCGCGCCGCGCCCGCCGCTTCGGCCGCCCCGGCGTCGCGCTGCGCCACCGGCACCGCGTCCGGATGCGCGCCCTCGCCGTGCAGGATCCAGGCATCGAGGATGCGCCGGGCCACCGGCGCCGCGGCGCCCGAGCCGGAGCCGCCGTGCTCGACCACGACCGCCACCGCGATGGTCGGGTTCTCCGCGGGCGCGTAGCCGATGAACAGCGCCTGGTGGCGCAGGTGGTAGGGCAGCTTGCGCGGATCCAGCGACGCGCTGCCGCGACGACTGACGCGCTGCGCGGTGCCGGTCTTGCCGGCCATCAGATAGGGCGCACCCGCCGCGGCCCGGCGCGCGGAGCCGGTCGGTCCGTGCATCACGGCGACCATGCCGGCGCGCACCGCGTCGACGTGCCCGGCATCCTCGGCCACGCGCACCGGCGCCGGCTGCGGCTCGGGCTCGCGCGGGGCATCGAAACCGGTCTGGCTCGCCTTGAGCAGGTGCAGGCGGTGGCGCAGACCGTTGTCGGCCAGCATCGCCACCCCCTGCGCGAGCTGCAGCGGGGTCACCACCCAAAAGCCCTGGCCGATGCCGATGTTCACGGTGTCGCCGGGATACCAGTCCTGCCCGAGGCGCCCGCGCTTCCAGCCGCGCGAGGGCAGTACGCCGGTGGCCTCGCCGACCAGGTCGATGCCGGTACGCTGGCCGAAGCCCAGGCGCTCGAAGAAGGTGTCGATGCGATCGATGCCGAGCTCGACGGCGAGCTTGAAGTAGTAGGTGTTGACCGACTGCGCCAGCGACTCGACCAGGTTGACGTGGCCGTGGCCGCCGGGCTTCCAGTCGCGGTAGCCGCGCGATTGCCCGGGCAGGTAGAAGGTGCCGCTGGAGAAGGTCGTGTCCTGCGGCGTGCGCAGCCCGTATTCGAGACCGGCCAGGCCCATGAACGGCTTGATCGTCGAGCCGGGCGCGAAGCCGCCGAGCACCACGCGGTTGAACAGCGGCCGCGCCGGGTCCTCGTTGAGCGCCTTGAAGTCCTTGAACGAGATCCCGCTGACGAACAGGTTGGGGTCGTAGCTCGGCAGGCTGGCCATGCCGAGGACCTCGCCGCTGCGCGGGTCCACCGCCACCGCCGCGCCGTGCTGGCCCTCGAACGCGTCGACCATCGCCTTCTGCAACTCGGCGTCGATGCTGAGGTAGAGATCGGCGCCGGGCTGGGCCGGCTCGCGCCGCAGCACCCTGAGCGCGCGGTTGCTGGCGTTGGTCTCGACGTACTCGTAGCCGATCTCGCCGCGCAGCCGCTCCTCGTAGTAGCGCTCGATGCCGGTCTTGCCGATGTGGCTCAGCGCGGCGTACTTGGCGTCGCCGAGCGCCTGCAGGTCGTCCTCGTCGAGGCGGCCGACATAGCCGACCACGTGCGCCATCAGCGGCCCGTACGGGTAGTGGCGGGTCAGGTAGGGCACGACCTCGACGCCCGGCAGCCGGTAGCGCTCCACCGCCAGCCGCGCGACCTCGGCCTCGGAGAGCCTGAGCTTGAGCGGCAGGGCGCGGAAGCGCGGCGTGGTCCGGCGCTCGGCCTCGAAACGTTCGACCTCGGCCTCGTCCAGCGCCACCAGCCCGCGCAGGGCCTGGAGCGTGGCCGGCATGTCGCGCACCTGCTCGGGCGTGATCTCGAGCCGGTAGGCCGGCACGTTGTCGGCGAGCAGGCGGCCGGCGCGGTCGTAGATCAGGCCACGCGCCGGTACCACCGGGCGCGGCTTGATCCGGTTGTCCTCGGAACGGGTCGCGTACTCGTCGTGGGCGAGCACCTGCAGGCGGAAGTAGCCGGCCCCGAGCAGGGCCAGCAGCAATGCCATCACCGCGAAGCCCAGCAGCGCGCGCGCGCGGAACTGCTCGGTCTCCAGGCGGTGGTTGCGGATCCGGCGGGGCGGCGGACGGCGCGCCATCGATCAGCCCCCGGCGCTGCCGCGCAGGCGCAGGCGCAGGTCGTCGAGCAGCAGGAACAGCCACGGCCACAGCGCCATGCCGACCAGCGGCGGGATCCAGAACGGCCACAGCGGCATGCCCTCGCCGGTGGCCACGCGCACCGCGGCGGCGATCACCCGGTCGTTGACCAGCAGCGCGCCGACCGCCAGCGCCTGCTGCCACAGCGGGAAGAAGCGCATGCGCGCACGGAAGCGCTGCACGATGAAGGCGAGCATGACCAGGCGCAGCGCCTGCTCGCCGATGAGGGTGCCGTAGACCAGGTCGCCGGCGATGCCGATCAGGAAGGCGAAGCCGAGGCCGGCCCGCTCCGGGGTCTCCAGCAGCCAGTAGCAGACCACCAGCCCCAGCCAGTACGGGCGCAGCGGCGCCACCACCTCGGGCACCGGCACCAGGCCCAGGATCAGGGCCAGCAGCAGGCTCGACGGCAGCAGCCAGGTGGAGCGGGACCGGCTCACGGCTGGCCTCCCTGCGCCGCCGCGGCAGGTTCGTGACCGTTGTCGCCCTCGCCCGCCGCCGCGGTGGCGCCGGTCGCGGCATCGCCTTCCGGCGCGGCGCGCGGACGCGGATCCGGCGGCCCGACGCCGGGGGCCACCGGCGAATTCGACACCACCAGCACCTCGCCGCTGCGGGCGATGCGGGCGGCGGGCCGGATCTCGGCGATCAGGAAGGCGCGACTGTCGTCCATGCGGATCGACAGCACGGTGCCGACCGGGAAGCCGGCCGGGAAGCCGCCGCCGATGCCGGAGGTCACCAGCTCGTCGCCGACCCGGATGTCGCCGCTCTGCGGCACGCTGCGCGCCTCGAGCACGTCCGGCCGCTCGGTCCCGACCACCACCATCCGCAGGCCCGAGCGCACGTCCTGCACCGGCACCGCATGGTCGGGATCGGTCACCAGCAGCGCGGTCGACCGGGTCGGGCCGACCTCGATCAGCTGCCCGACCAGGCCGCCGCCGTCGATCAGCGCCTGGCCGCGGGTCAGGCCGGCATCGCGGCCGAGGTCGAGCACCACGCGCCGGCGGAACGGGTCGAGGTCGATGTCGAGCACGCTGGCCAGCTGCACGTCGAGGCGGTAGCCGCGGGTGCCGCCGAGGAGGTCGCGCAGGCGCTGGTTCTCCTGCGCCACCGCCTGCATGCGGTGCAGGCGCGCCACGGCGATCTGCAGGTCCTGGCGCAGGCGGGCGTTGTCGGCGCGCAGGTCGCCGTGCGTGGCCAGACTGTCGTGCGCGCCGGTGAACACCCGGCCCGGCAGCGCCGCCAGCCACCACACCGGCTCGACCAGCACCGCCGACTGCCGCCGGAACTCGCCCAGCCAGCCGCCGCGGTGGTCGATCGCCATCAGCAGCACGGCCAGCGCGAGGTAGGCCAGCAGCCGCAGCGTGCCGCTGGCATCGGAGAGGCGTGCGGGATTGGGGGCGGCCGTGGGCACGGTAGAGCGGACTGGCTCGGTGCGGCACGCGGGCCGCGGCGGGCGAAGGGGAAGACGGCGCGCGGCGGCCGGGGCGCGGCCTGGCGCCGCCGCGCCCGTACGCGGCCCAGCTTACTCGGGCACGAAGAAGTCGTTGCCCTGGGTGTCGATCATGTCCAGCGCGCGACCGCCGCCGCGGGCCACGCAGGTCAACGGATCGTCGGCGACGTGCACGTGCAGGCCGGTCTCCTCGGAGAACAGGCGGTCGATGTCGCGCAGCAGCGCGCCGCCGCCGGTGACCACGATGCCGCGCTCGGCGACGTCGGCGCAGAGTTCCGGCGGGGTCTGCTCGAGCGCCTGCTTCACCGCGCTGACGATGCCCGAGAGCGGCTCGTGCAGGGCCTCGAGCACCTCGTTGGCGGAGATGGTGATCATCCGCGGCACGCCCTCGGCGAGGTTGCGGCCGGAGACCTCCATGGTCGGGTTGTCGTCCTGCTTGTAGGCGCAGCCGATCTCGAGCTTGATGCGCTCGGCCGTGGCTTCGCCGATCAGGGTCCCGTAGGTGCGGCGGACGTAGGCGATGATCGCCTCGTCGAAGCGGTCGCCGCCGATCCGCACCGACTGCGAATAGACCACGCCGTTGAGCGAGATCACCGCGACCTCGGAGGTGCCGCCGCCGATGTCGATGACCATCGAGCCCTGCGCCTCGGACACCGCGATGCCGGCGCCGATCGCCGCGGCCATCGGTTCCTCGATCAGGTAGACCTCGCGCGCGCCGGCCTCCTCGGCCGACTCCTTGATCGCGCGCTGCTCGACCTGGGTCGAGCCGCAGGGCACGCAGATCAGCACGCGCGGGCTGGGCTTGAGGAAGCGCGCCTTGTGCACCTTCTTGATGAAGTGCTTGAGCATCTCCTCGGTGTAGGTGAAGTCGGCGATGACGCCGTCCTTCATCGGCCGCACGGTGGTGATGTTGCCGGGGGTGCGGCCGAGCATGCGCTTGGCCTCGGCACCCACCGCGGCCACCTGCCGCTGCGAGCCGCCGCCGCGATCCTGGCGGATCGCCACCACCGACGGCTCGTTCAGCACGATGCCCTGGCCGCGGACGTAGATGAGGGTGTTGGCGGTGCCCAGGTCGATGGACAGGTCGTTGGAGAACAGACCGCGGAGGCTCTTGAACATCAGGCGCTTTCGGGGAGGGAGGCGGACGCGGCACCGGGCCGTCGGCCGGGTGCGCAGGAAGTCGGCAAGCCTAGCAACGGCGCCGGGAGCCAGCAAGGAAAAAGCTCGTTAAATCAAGTGGCAACGTGAAGCGGAGGCGGGAGGCGGGAATCGGGACCTGCAGGGCATGAGCGGCTCGGGGCTCGGGACTGCGAGGCGGGCGCCGTGCACGAATCGCTGCGCGACCGCCCGCACGCCGGTCCCTGTGCCCTGTGCCCGCTCGCCCCGCGTCCAGCCCCCATGCCGCATGCCCCGCGCGCGCCCGCCGCGCCCCACCCGCTCGGCCAACTCCACTACCATGGCCGACTTTGCGTTGCCGCCGGAGCCTCGACCGCCATGTCTGCCGCCTTGATCTGCGGGTCCCTCGCCTACGACACCATCATGGTGTTCCCGGACCACTTCAAGAACCACATCCTGCCGGACAAGGTCCACATCCTGAACGTGTCGTTCCTGGTGCCGCGGATGCGCCGCGAGTTCGGCGGTTGCGCCGGCAACATCGCCTACAACCTCAAGCTGCTCGGCGGCGAACCGGTGCCGATGGCGACCGTGGGCCAGGACTTCGGCCCCTACCGCGAGCACTTCGAGGAGCAGGGGATCCGGCTCGACCAGGTCAAGGAGATCGAGGAGCTGTTCACGCCGCAGGCCTTCATCACCACCGACCTGGACAACAACCAGATCACCGCCTTCCACCCGGGCGCGATGATGCGCAGCTACGAGAACCACGTGAAGGACGTGCCCGGGGTCGCCTTCGGCATCGTCAGTCCGGACGGACGCGAGGGCATGCTGCAGAACGCGCGCGAGTTCGCCGAGGCGGGGATCCCCTTCATCTTCGATCCGGGCCAGGCCATGCCGCTGTTCAACGGCGAGGAGCTGCGCGCCTTCATCGAGCAGGCCGACTACGTCACCGTCAACGACTACGAGTCCAACCTGCTGCAGGAGCGCACCGGCTGGAGCGAGGCCGAGATTGCGCAGCGGGTGAAGGCCTACATCGCCACGCGCGGGCCCAAGGGCGCGGTGATCCATGCCGAGGGCAAGGTCTACGACGTCCCGCCGGCACACGAGCGCCGCGTCACCGACCCGACCGGCTGTGGCGATGCCTTCCGCGCCGGCCTGATCTTCGGAATCATGAAGGGCTACGACTGGCTCACCATCGGCCGCATGGCCAACCTGATGGGCGCACTCAAGGTCGAGCACCCGGGCACCCAGAACCAGCGCTTCGACTACGAGGAGTTCGCCGAGCAGTTCACCCAGCAGTTCGGCTACGCGCTGCGCTGAAGGCGTCGGCGCATCGCGAAGAGAAGGCCCGGCGATGCCGGGCCTTTTCCTTCGTGACCGCAGCGGCGCCGGCGCTCACGGCGGTGCGTCACCACGCATCTGCACCCGGCCCTCGCCGTCGCTCTGGATGAAGCTGAAGGCATGGGCCAGGCGGACCGACGACGCTTGGTAGCCCGGCGTGGCTGGCGTGCAGTCGAGGGATGCCGCGGGGCAGGCATGCAGGGGCTCGAAACCGCCACTGGCGGACCGCCTCGATCGCCGCCTGATGGAACCGCGGATCGATTGCGGTGCCGCAGTCCTCGGCGTCCTGCAGCGGTGCGGCGTGGCAGACCCGCCCGGCCTCGTCGATCCACAGGTCCACGCACGCCGCCTGCACCGGCAGGCGCTACGGCAGCAGCTCCGACGGATAGACCGCCGCGACGCGATCGTAGAGGACGACCCGCGCGCCGCCGTCGCTCAGCTCCGGCTGACCGTCATCGCCAGGTGGCGCTCATTCCAGCCGCGCGAGATCCACGCCGGCGACCTCGAACACCAGGTGCAGCGGACGGCCGCCGCTGGCGGTGTCGATGGTCACCGTCTTCGCCCCGGCCAGGCCCTCCATGAAGCGCGCGTCCTCCTCGACGAACAGCGCCTGCAGGTTCTCCTCGGGCTTGCGCGCGTCGAAGGCGGCGGCCTCGCCGCCGTCGAAGGCGACGTCGACCGTGCAGCCCGGCGGGCAGTCGAACTCGGCGGTGTCCAGCAGCAGGTAGACGCTCTGGCCCCACTCCGGATGGCGGCGCAGCACCATGCGCACGCGCGGGCTGCGCGGCTGGCCCGCCTCGATCACCGCCGCGCGCTGCAGGCCGCCCTCGACCTGTTCGAGGTGGTAGGACCACAGCCCCTCGAGGCGGCGCGTCTCGCGCTCCGCCTGGGCCTTCTCACGCACCTCGGGCAGGGACTCGGCGACCGCGGCCGCGGCGGCGGTATTCGGGTAGTCGGCCAGGAGCACGTCGCCGTAGGACTTGGCCAGGCCCCAGTTGCGCTCGCTGCGCGCGGTCTCGTACTGCGCGGCCTGCTGCGCCGCGGCCGCCTCGGCACGCTGCGCCGCCGCCTGCCGGGCGGCTTCGCGCTCGGCCTCGCGGTCGCAGGCGCCGAGGGCGAGGCCGCACAGCAGCAGCGTGGCCAGGCGCACGGCGCGGCCGCTGGCCATGCCCGTCACTCCGCGTCCCCGCGGCTGCGCTCGAGCAGCGCCTCGACGCTCATCGTGGTGATCGGGTGGTAGCCGGGGCGGGACGAGATGAACACCTGCTCGGCGAAGCGGTGGCCGTCGGGCGTCGCCACCAGCGCCTCATAGGTCGGCATGATCAGCTTGCGCCGGCCGATGCGCTTGAGGAACTGGCTGATCGCCGGCCGCGCCTCGAAGTAGCCGCTGCGCACGGCGAGCGGATACCAGCGCTGCGCGATCTCGCCGTTGGCCGTGCCGGTGAAGCGGAAGGCGGCATCGAGCTCGTTCATCTGCTGCGGCGCCAGCGTCTCCGGCATGCCGGCGAGGAAGTGCACCCACTCCTGCGTGATCCAGCCGTCGGTATCGAGCTCGGACAACGACTTGCGCCCCTCGAGCCAGTCCTGGCGCGCGGCGTCGACCCGCTGCAGCCGTTCCGACACGATCTTCGGCGCCGCCGGCGGGATGCCCTGGGCGTAGAGCCAGCGGTCGACCTGCTCGATGGAAACGGTGTCGGGGTTGGGCTCCAGCAGGTGCTCCTGCAGGTAGCTGCGGAACTGGTCGGTGGTGACGCTCTGGAAGGCGTGCGCGTCGAACCAGCCGCGCAGGAAGGCGTCGAAGGTCTCGCGCCCGAAGCGCTGCTCCAGGAACTGCAGGAACCAGGCGCCCTTGTCGTAGGCGATCGACGACAGCGCGCCGTCGGCATCCTCGCCCTCGCCGAGCGGCGGCGGGGCGAGCGCCTGGCGCTGCGGCGCGATGTCGTCGAGCTCGGCGATGAGGCCGTTGCGGGCGATGACGAATTCCATCTCCGCCTGCTCCCGGCCGTAGACCGCCTCGACGATGCGGTTCTCCACGTAGCTGGTGAAGCCCTCGTTGAGCCAGATGTCCTTCCAGGTCGCGTTGGTGACGAGATTGCCCGACCAGCTGTGCGCGAGTTCGTGCGCGATCAGGCTGACCAGCGACTTGTCGCCGACGATGACCGTGGGCGTGGCGAAGGTCAGGCGCGGGTTCTCCATGCCGCCGAACGGGAACGACGGCGGCAGCACCAGGATGTCGTAGCGGCCCCAGCGATAGGGCCCGTACAGCGATTCGGCGACCTCGATCATCTTCCCGGTGTCGGCAAATTCCGCCGCCGCCTTCTTCGCCATCGCCGGCTCGGCCCAGACGCCGGCACGCGCGGAGATCGGCTCGAACACCAGGTCGCCGGCGGCGATGGCCAGCAGGTAGGACGGGATCGGCTGCGGCATGCGGAAGGCGTACTCGCCGTCGCGCTCGGCCTCGGGATCGTTGTCGGCGCTCATCAGCGCCATCAGCGCCGGGTCGGTGCGCACCGTCGCCTCGTAGGTGAAGCGCACCGAGGGCGTGTCCTGCAGCGGCACCCAGGAACGCGCGTGGATGGCCTGCGACTGGCTGAACATGAAGGGCAGCTTCCCGCCCTGGGTCATCGACGGCTCCAGCCACTGCAGACCGCTCGCCTCCGGCGCGGTGCGGTAACGGATGCGCACGTGCTCCGGGCGCGCGGGCGTGGCGACGGTGAGCTTCTGGCCGTGCACCGGATCGCGCTCGGCGAGGGTGTACTTCAGCTTCCGCCAGCGCGCGTCGCCGCTGCGGCCCTCGATGCGCTCGATGTCGAGGTCGCGGGTATCGAGCACCAGCGTATCGGCCTCCGGATCCAGCCACTCCAGGGTGAGGTCGGCCGTCCCGGCCAGGCGCTTGGCGTCGAAGTCGACCTCGAGATCCAGCGCCAGGTGGCGCACGACCACCCGCTCCGGCTCCGCGTAGGAGCTCTCGTCGGCGCGGCGGTCGGGCTGCGCCGGCGACGGCTCGGCGCTCTCCTGGGCGAACGCGGGTACGGCCGGCAGGATCAGGGCAAGCAGCAGGAAGAGGTTACGCATTGAAGAAACCGCTCGACGGGCAAGGCTCACGGGATCTTAACGCAGCGGCGTGATCGGGCCGTCGGCGCGCTCCCGACATTGAACGCTGGCCGCGGCCGGCGGAGTCCTGTACAAACGCGACTCATTTTCATCCACCGCGGGAACCCCCATGCCTCGACTCCAGCGCGCCCTGCTGCCGGCGCTCGTCCTCGCGCTCGCCGCCACCGCCGCAAGCGCCGAACCGGTCCGCATCGAACATGCGCAGGGCGAAGCCGTGCTGCCCGCGCCCGCCCGGCGTGTCGCGGTCTACGACCTCGCGGCGCTGGACATCCTGCAGGCGCTCGGCGCACCGGTGGCCGCGGTCCCCGACGTCCGCATACCGGCGCACCTGGCACCCGGAGCCGGGGTCGATGTCGTCCGCGCCGGCACCCTCTTCGAGCCGGACCTCGATGCGCTCGCCGCGGCTGAGGCCGACCTGGTGATCCTCGGTGGTCGCTCGCGCCGCGCCTACGCCGACGTGCAGGCGCTGGCCCCGACCATCGACCTCTCGGCCGGGACCCGAAACTACCTCGCCGCCACCTACGCCAGCATCGACGCGCTCGGTCGCGCGACCGGCCGCAGCAAGGCCGCCGAGGCCGAGGCCATGGCGCTGCGTGCCCGCCTCGCCGAGCTGCATGCGCGCACCGCCGACGCCGGCACCGGCCTGGTGCTGTTCGCGGTCGGCGACCGCGCGATCGCGCACGCCCCCGGTGAGCGCTTCGGCATCGTCCACGAGGTGCTGGGCGTGCCGTCGGTCCTGCCGACGACGACCGCGGCCGCGTCCGAAGGCGTGCGGCCCGAAGCAGGCTCGCCCGAGGCGCGCGCGCAGGCGGCGGACCGCGCGGCCGCGCTCGAGGCCGCGCTGGCGGCGGATCCGGACTGGCTGTTCGTGATCGACCGCGACGCCGCCACCGGCGATCCCGAGCGCCCCGCCTCCGAACGCCTGGCGGACCATCCGGCGGTCAGCGCGAGCCGCGCCTGGCGCAGCGGTCGGGTGCTCCATCTCGACGCGCCGGCCTGGTACCTCGCCACCGGCGGCATCGGCACCCTGACGCGGACCGCCGACGCCTTCACCGCGGCGCTCGACGCGGCGGAGTGACGCCAGGACGCGACCGGGCCGCCGCGGCGGCCCGGCCCGCTCACACCCGGTAGCCGGAGTGGATCGCGACGATGCCGGCGGACAGGTTGCGGTGCGAGGCGCGGGCGAAGCCGGCCTCGGTCAGCATCCGCTGCAGCTCGGCCTGCGGCGGATGCTTGCGGATCGACTCGGCCAGGTACTGGTAGCTCGCGCGGTCGCCGGCGATGAGCGTGCCCAGCCGCGGCAGCACCTGGAAGGAATGGATGTCGTAGAGCGGCCGGAACCACTTCGGCCGCACCTGCGAGAACTCCAGCACCAGCACCCGGCCGCCGACCTTGAGCACGCGGTGCATGTCGGCCAGCGCGCGCGCCTTGTCGGTCACGTTGCGCAGGCCGAAGGCGATGGTGACCAGGTCGAAGGACTTGTCCGGGAACGGCAGCGCCTCGGCATTGCACTGCACCCAGTCCAGGCCGCGCACCAGCCCGCGGTCGGTCAGACGGTCGCGCCCCACCCCGAGCATCGCGGCATTGATGTCGCCGACCACGATGCCGCCGCCCTCGCCCACCCGCGGATGCAGCAGCGCGGCGATGTCGCCGGTGCCGCCGGCGAGGTCCAGCACGCGGTCGCCGCGCTTCACGCCCGAGGTCGCCACGAAGTAGCGCTTCCATACCCGGTGGATGCCGAAGCTCATCAGGTCGTTCATGACGTCGTAGCGGCGCGCGACGGACGAGAACACCTCGCCCACCAGCTTCTGCTTCTCGCGCGTGGGCACGTCGCGGTAGCCGAAATGGGTGGTGTCGCCGGCGGACTCGGCCGGCACGGTCACGGGAAGGGCGTCGGGGCGGGAATCGTGCTCGCTCATGCGGTCGAGTATCCCATGCCGCGCCCGGCGCGTTGCGTGTGGATGCTGCACGCCACCACCACGGCGCGCCGGTACCGTGTCGCCACCATCCGGAGGGAGCGTCCATGAGCCGTTACGCCCTGCTCGCCCGCCTCGAGGCGAAGCCCGGCCGCGAGGCCGAGGTCGAGGAGTTCCTGCGCCACGCCGCGGCGCTGGCCCGGGACGAGGCCGGAACGCTCACCTGGTACGCGCTCAAGCTCGGCCCTTCCACCTTCGCCATCGTCGACACCTTCGACGACACCGCATCGCGCCAGGCGCACCTGACCGGCCGCATCGCCGCCGCACTGATGGAACGCGCACCCGACCTCTTCGCGAGCTCGCCGGTGATCGAGGAGGCCGAGGTGCTGGCGATGAAGGGACGCTAGCTGGCGCCGCCGGCGCCACGTAGGCTGGCGCGCCTCCCGCACGAGTGGCCGCCATGCCCGACATCGACTACCGCGCCCTCCTCGCCACCGCCGTCGCCGAGGCGCGGCAGGGGCTGGCCGAGGGCGGCATCCCGATCGGCGCCGCGCTCTACGGCGGCGACGGCCGCCTGCTCGGCTGCGGCCACAACCGCCGCGTGCAGGAGGACGACCCGTCGATCCACGGCGAGACCGACGCCTTCCGCAAGGCCGGCCGCCAGCGCAGCTACCGCGACACCATCATGGTCACCACGCTCGCGCCGTGCTGGTACTGCAGCGGGCTGGTGCGCCAGTTCAACATCGGCGCCGTGGTGGTCGGCGAGTCGGTGACCTTCGCCGGCGGCGTCGACTGGCTGCGCGAGGCCGGCGTGCGCGTGATCGACCTCGCCGACGCCGAATGCATCGGCATGATGCGCGACTTCATCGCCGCGCGGCCCGCGCTGTGGAACGAGGACATCGGCGAGGAGTGAGTCCCGGTCGCGGGACCGGCGCCGGAACCGCGGCGCTCAGGCGTCGCGGGACTTGCCGGCGGCGGCCAGTGCGTTCTCGTAGCGCGGCCAGAACGCCTCCTGCTCCCGACCGAGGCGATGGAGCGTGTCCCAGCTGAAGATGCCGCTGGCGTGTCCGTCGCTGAAGCGCAGCAGCACCGCGTAGTGCCCGACCGGCTCCACGCCGACGATGCCCACCGCACGCTTGCCGGCGACCAGCTGCTTCTGCCCCGGCCCATGCCCCTGCACCTCCGCACTCGGCGATTCCACCCGCAGGTATTCCGCCGGCAGCCGGAACCGCGCGCCGTCCTCGAACGCCACCTCGAGGATGCGCGAGGCCTGGTGCAGGACGATGTCGGTGGGGGTGGGCATGGTTCTGGGCGATGAGGTGGGAATGGGTGGTGGTGAGGCGGGAATCGGGACCTGAGGCTCGGCATGGCCTGCTGGCCCTTGCTCCGGAGCGACGCTCGGGAAGCAACGGTCCGCAGGTCCCGATTCCCGTGTCCCGATTCCCGCTCGACCCAGCGCCTCAGATCACAGGATGTACCGCGACAGATCCGGATCCTGCACGAGGTCGCCGAGGTGGGCGTCGACGTAGGCGCGGTCGATGGTCACGGCTTCGCCGCCGCGGTCGGGCGCTTCGTAGCTCAGGGTGTCGAGCAGGCGCTCAAGCACGGTGTGCAGGCGGCGGGCGCCGATGTTCTCCTGGCGCTCGTTGACCTCGAAGGCGATCTCGGCGAGGCGGTCGATGGCCTCGTCGGCGAAGCTCAGGGTCACGCCCTCGGTCCCGAGCAGCGCGTTGTACTGCTTGGTCAGCGCGCTGTGCGGCTCGGTGAGGATGCGCCTGAAGTCGTCGCGCGACAGCGCCTGCAGCTCGACCCGGATCGGGAAACGGCCCTGCAGCTCCGGGATCAGGTCGGACGGCTTGGCGACGTGGAAGGCGCCGGAGGCGATGAACAGGATGTGGTCGGTCCTGACCACCCCATACTTGGTGCTGACGGTCGAGCCTTCCACCAGCGGCAGCAGGTCGCGCTGCACGCCCTCGCGGCTGACGTCGCCACCGGACACGCCCTCGCTGCGCTTGGCGACCTTGTCGATCTCGTCGATGAAGACGATGCCGTGCTGCTCGCAGGCGTCGATCGCGGCCTGGCGCACGTCGTCCTCGTTGACCAGCTTCGCCGCCTCCTCCTCGATCAGCTGCGGGCGCGCGGCGCGGATCGTGAGCCGCCGCGACTGCGTCTTGCCGCCGGAGAGGTTCTGGAACATCTGCTTGAGCTGCTGCCCCATCTCCTCCATGCCGGGCGGAGCCATGATGTCGACGCCCTGGTTGACGCTGGTCTCGATCTCGATCTCGCGCTCCTCGAGCGCGCCGTCGCGCAGCTGCCGACGCAGCTTCTGACGCGTGCCGGAGTCCTCGCCGGGGCCGGCGGCCGGATCCTCGGGATCGCCGATCGGGAAGCCCATCGGCGCCTGCGGACGGCGGCGCGGCAGCAGCGCATCGAGGATGCGGTCCTCGGCGCGCTCCTCGGCCTGGGTGCGCACGCGCTGCTTGGCCTGCTCGCGGAACAGCTTGACCGCGGAGTCGGCGAGGTCGCGGACGATCTGCTCGACGTCCTTGCCGACGTAGCCGACCTCGGTGAAGCGGGTCGCCTCGACCTTGACGAAGGGCGCGTTGGCGAGCGTCGCCAGCCGGCGCGCGATCTCGGTCTTGCCGACGCCGGTCGGGCCGATCATCAGGATGTTCTTCGGCGTCACCTCGTTGCGCAGCGCGGGGTCGAGCTGCATGCGCCGCCAGCGGTTGCGCAGCGCGATGGCCACCGCACGCTTGGCCGACTTCTGGCCGACGATGTAGCGGTCGAGCTCGTTGACGATTTCGCGGGGAGTGAGTTCGGACATGGGCTTTGCGGATTCGTGCGGCACGGGCCGCGTGAGGGGACGTGCGTTCAGTCGGCCAGTTCTTCGACCGCGACGTTGCCGTTGGTGTAGATGCAGATGTCGCCGGCGATCTTCAGCGCCTCCTCGGCGACGCCGCGCGCATCCAGCTCCGAATGCGACAGCAACGCGCGCGCCGCGGCCAGCGCGAAGGCGCCGCCGGAGCCGATCGCGATCAGGCCGTCGTCGGGCTCGATGATGTCGCCGTTGCCGCTGATGATCAGCGAGGTGTCCCGGTCGGCCACCGCCAGCAGCGCCTCGAGCTTTCCGTAGCGACGGTCGGTGCGCCAGTCCTTGACCAGCTCGACCGCCGCACGCACCAGCTGGCCGTTGTGCTGCTGCAGCTTGTTCTCGAACAGCTCGAACAGGGTGAAGGCATCCGCCGCGGCACCGGCGAAGCCGGCGAGCACGCTGCCGCCGCCGAGCCGGCGCACCTTGCGCGCGGTGCCCTTCATCACGGTGTTGCCGAGCGTCACCTGGCCGTCGCCGGCGACGACCACGCGCCCGCCGCGACGCACCGAGACGATGGTCGTGGCGTGGAAGACGTTGGGGTTCTGGCTGGGATCCATGCGGCCCTCCGGGTACGAACCGGTTCAATGGGGATGGGGCATGGGGGGGACAAGGGTTGGGGTGGTGAAGCGGGAATGGGGAAATGGGAATCGGGAATCCGGACCTGAAGCGACTTGATGGGCTCGACCTCTGCCCGGATCGCCACGGCCCGCTCCAGCCACGACGGGCCGCGCCCGCAGTCCGGCCCGCGATGCCGCGGCAGGGTTGCGCACGTGCCCGAAGATGAACCACCCCGCCGCAGGCTTCCGAACCCGCGCCGCGCGCCCCAGGTCCCGATTCCCCACTCCCGATTCCCGCCCCCGGCCCTACCCGCCCCCCTTCTTCCTGGCCCTGGGATGCGCCCCGTCGTACACCCGCGCCAGGTGCTGGAAGTCGAGGTGGGTGTAGATCTGGGTGGTGGCGATGTCGGCGTGGCCGAGGAGTTCCTGCACGCCGCGGAGGTCGCCGGAGGATTCGAGGATGTGGCTGGCGAAGGAATGCCGCAGCAAGTGCGGGTGCACGCGCTTGTACACGCCCTGCGCGCGGGCCAGCTTGCGCACGCGCAGCTGCACCGCGCGCGGGGTGATCGGCGCGCCGCCGCGGCCGGGGAACACCGGCGCCTCGGCGACGGCGCCGGCCTCGGCGCGCCAGGCCGCCAATGCCTCGCGCGCGTGGCGGCCGACCGGCACCACGCGCTCGCGGTTGCCCTTGCCGCGCACGTGGACCAGTCCTTCGGCGAGGTCGAGTTCGCCCCAGCGCAGGCCGCAGAGCTCCGACACGCGCAGGCCGGAGGAATAGAACAGCTCGAGCATGGCGCGGTCGCGGGTGCCGAGCGGGGCGTCGGTCGGCACCTCGACCAGCGCGTTCATCTCGTCGGCGTCGAGCACCTGCGGCAGCTTGCGCGGCGCCCGTGGCGCCCGCAGCCCGGCGGTGGGATCCGGCGCCTGCGGGCGTTCGCGCCGGCGCCAGCGGACGAAGCCGCGGATCGCCGACAACCGCCGCTGCAGGCTCTTGCCGGAGATGTCGCGGTCGCGGTGTTCGCTGGCGACGAAGCTGCGCAGCGTGTCGGCGTCGAGCGCGTCCCAGTCGGCCAGGGCCCGGCCGCGCATCCAGGCGGCGAGGAATGCGAGGTCGCGACCGTAGTTGTCGAGCGTGTGTGCGGAGAGGTTGCGCTGGCGCAGGTGGGCGAGCCATGCCGCGCGCTCGCGCTCGAGCGCATCGGCCGGCGGCGCGGCGGCGTCCACCTGCGCTCCTTCAGCGCCGGAAGCGGCGCAGGCCGGCGACCAGGGCGTCGGCCATCATGCCGAGGAACAGCGTGCCCACGCCGGGATAGAAGCGGTTGGCGTCGCGGCTGCCGATGGCGAGCATGCCGAGCCCGGCCAGCGGCAGCAGGGCCACCGACTGCACCGCGTCCTCGTCGCCGGCGAAGAGCATGTCCAGCTTGTCGGCATTGAGCCGGCCGCAGAGCGGCTCGCGCGCGGCGAGGAAGTCGGCGAAGGGCTGCAACTGGTTGCTGTCGCGGGCGACCACGCGCAGCCAGTCGCTCGTCTCCAGGCCGGCGACCGCCTCGAACAGCACCACGCGCACCGCGTCGCCGGCGAAGTCCTCGCCGAGGCTCGCCACCATCGCGCGCAGCGTCGCCGCCGCGTCGGGCTGGCGCATCAGGGCCAGGGTGAGCTGGTGGGTGCGCACCGCGAGGCGCTCATTCTCCTGCGCGTTGGCGAACAGCTCGAGCAGGCGGCGGTTGAGCTCGCGGTTCTTCTCGCGCAGGACCTCGAGCTGGTAGCTGGCCAGCGAGGTCGCCTGCCCCTCCGCGCGCGGCATGACCAGGCTCTGCGCCAGGTCGGGGTAGTGGGCGAGGAAGTCCGGGTGCCGGCGCAGCCAGGCCGCGACCTCGCTGGCGCCGGTGTCGGCGTGGGTGTCGTTGCTCATGCGAGCCACTCTCCTTCGAAGACGAACGTGGCCGGGCCGGCCATGGTCAGCGGTGCGTCGGCGGCGGGCCAGGCGATCTCGAGTTCGCCGCCCGGCAGCGCGACCGTCGCGCGGCGACCGATGCGGCCGCGCCGCATCAGCGCGGCCGCCGCGGCGCAGGCGCCGCTGCCGCAGGCCTGGGTCTCGCCGGCGCCGCGCTCGTAGACGCGCAGGCGCAGGCGGTCGGCCGCCACGACCTCGGCGAAACCGACGTTGACCGAGTCCGGGAATTCCGCCCTCGCCTGCAGCGCCGGCCCGAGCAGGGCGACGGGCGCGGCATCGACCGCGTCCACCTCGACCACCGCGTGCGGGTTGCCCATCGAGACCACGTCGAAGGCCAGCTCCGTGCCGGCGACCGGCAGCCGGTACGGGACGCCCTGCGCGACGTGCAGGAACGGCAGCGCGGCGGGGTCGAACACCGGCACGCCCATGCCGAGGCGGTAGCGGCCATCGTCGAGCCGTTCGACCGCCACCGGACCGGCCGGGCCGTCGACGCTGAAGCGCGGATCCGTCGCCGCGCCGTCGCGCACCAGCCAGGCGGCGACGCAGCGTGCGCCGTTGCCGCACTGCCCCGCGCGCGAGCCGTCGGCGTTCCAGATGCCGTAGGCGGCGATGCTGCCCGCGCTGCGCGGCGGTTCGATGGTGATCAGCTGGTCGCAGCCGACGCCGCGGTGGCGGTCGGCGAGCGCGCGCACCAGCGCGGCGTCCGGCGCCGGCGCACCGGCGGCGCGGCGGTCGAGGATGACGAAGTCGTTGCCGGCGCCGTGCATCTTGCTGAAGCGCAGGACGGAGCCGCTCACTGCCAGTCGCCGTCCTCGAGGCCGTCTTCGAACGCGTCGTCGTCGAAGCCGTCGTCCTCGTCCGGCAGCGGTGCGGTGGGCGCGGTGGTGGTGCCGGACGTGCCGGTGGGCGCGGTACCGACGCCGGGCGCCGCCGGTGGGCGGGTCAGATCGCCCTTCTGGCCGCAGCCGGCGCACAGCGCGGCGGCGAGCAGGACGCAGGACAGGAACATCGGGAAGGCCTTCATGCGGCGAGTATAGCGAGCCGACGGTGGCCTCCACGCGCCCGCGCAGGCATCGCCCTAGACTGCCGGCTCCCTTCCGCCGGAGCCTGCGATGACGCCGTTCGCCATCCTCCTCGCGATCGCGGCCGCGCTGCTGCTGCTCGCCCTGGTCAGCGCCGCGGGCGGGCGCGGCTTCGCCCGCGCCCTGCGCCTGCTGCTCGCCCTCGCGCTGCTGGTGCTCGCCGCCGGCGTCGGCCTGCTCGCGCTGGGCGTGCGCGACTATTTCGGCCTCGACGAGCGGCCGGTGGCGCGCCTCGAGGTCCGCCAGCGCGCGCCGCAGACCTTCGGGGTGACGCTCACCGACGCCGACGGCCTGCGCCGCGAGTACGACCTGCGCGGGGACGAATGGCAGCTGGATGCGCGCGTGGTGCGCTGGCAGTTCGGCGCGCGCCTGGCGGGGGTGCCGCCGCTGTACCGGCTGGAGCGCCTGTCCGGGCGCTACCGCGACATCGACCAGGAGCGCGAGGCCCCGCGCAGCGTGCATGCGCTCGGCAGCGACGGCCTGCTCGACCTCGCCACGCTCGCGCGCCAGTACCCGCGCTGGCTGCCCTTCGTCGACGCGCGCTGGGGCAGCGCCGCCTACCTGCCGCTGATCGACGGCGCCCGCTACGAGGTGCGGCTCAACGCGCGCGGCGGTCTGGTGGCGGTACCCGCGGACGCGGCCACGCGCGATTTGCTGGAGCAATCCGGCTGGTGACGGCTCAGCGCGCCAGCCGTGCCTGCGCCTCGGCGGCGAGGCACCGGGTCAGCGCCTCGGCCGACTCCTCGCGGCCGAGCGCGGCGGCCTGGCCCGCCCACAGCGGCTGGAAGTCGGCCGAACCCGCGGCCTCCGCCTTCGCCCGCAGCGGCGCGAGCGCGGTGCCGGCCAGGGGAAACTCGGGTGCGATCGCGCTGAGCGGCCCGAGTTCGCGCATGGCACGGTTGATGAGCCCGCGCGCCGGGCGCCCGCTGAACACGTTGGTCAGCGCCGTGCCCGCATCGTCCGCACGCCGCAGCGCAGCGCGGTGCAGCGGCGCGATCGTGGCCTCCGGGCAGAACAGGTAGGCGGTCCCGAGCTGCACCCCGTCCGCGCCCAGCGCGAAGGCGGCGGCGATGCCGCGCGCGTCGCCGATGCCGCCGGCGGCGACGACAGGTACGTCCACGGCGTCGACGACCTGCGGCACCAGCGCGAAGGTCCCGACCTGCGCGGCGGGATCGGTCGCCAGGAACATGCCGCGGTGGCCGCCGGCCTCGCTGCCCTGGGCGATGACCGCGTCGCAGCCATGCGCGACGAGCCAGCGCGCCTCGGCCACGGTCGTCGCCGATCCCAGCACGCGTGCGCCGGCGGCGCGTACGCGCTCGAGCAGGCGCGGCTCCGGCAGGCCGAAGTGGAAGCTGACCACCTCCGGCCGCAGGCGCTCGACCAGCGCGCAGGCCTCCGCATCGAAGGCGCGCCGGCCGCCGCCGGACACCGCGGCATCGGCATCCACGCCCCATTCGCGATACCAGGGCCGCAGCCGCTCCATCCAGGCGGCTTCGCGCGTGGGATCGCGCGACGGCTCCGGATGGCAGAAGAAGTTGAGGTTGAGCGGCGCGTGCACCGCGGCGCGGAAGGCGTCCACCTGCGCTTCGACCTGCACCGCATCGAGCATCGCGCAGGGCAGCGAGCCGAGGCCGCCGGCGCGCGCCACCGCGATCGCCAGTGCCGCGTCCTGGGCGCCGGCCATGGGCGCCTGGATCAGCGGGTGCGCCGTGCCCAGCAGCCGGGCGACCGCGGAACCGTCCCAGTCCGACACCGGCGGCGCCCTCAGGACCCGACCGGTTCCGCGACCTCCTCGGCCTGCGCGGGTTCGGCGGCGGCCGGCGCGCGTGCCGGCAGCGCCCGCGTCGGCGCGAACGGCCCGGCGACGCCGAGCTGGTCGAGCAGGAAGGCGTAGTACTCCGCCACCTCGCGGTACTTCTGGAAGCGCCCCGACTTGCCGCCATGGCCGGCCTGCATGTTGGTGCGCAACACCAGCAGGTGGTTGTCGGTCCTGCGCGCGCGCAGGCGGGCGACGTACTTGGCCGGCTCCCAGTACTGCACCTGGCTGTCCCAGAGGCCGGTGCCGACGAACATCGCCGGGTACGGCTTGGCCTCGATGTGGTCGTAGGGCGAGTAGGCGAGCATGGTCTCGTAGGCCTCCTGCTGCTCGGGATTGCCCCACTCGTCGTACTCGTTGGTGGTCAGCGGGATGGTCGGATCGAGCATGGTGGTGACCACGTCCACGAACGGCACCAGCGACACGATCGCGCGGTAGTTGTCCGGCGCCTGGTTGGCGACCGCACCCATCAGCAGTCCACCGGCGCTGCCGCCCATCGCCGCGACGCGGTTGGGCGCCGCGTACTTCTGCCCGACCAGGAACCGGGTGACGTCGATGAAGTCGTTGAAGCTGTTCTGCTTGTCCGTCAGGCGCCCGCCCTCGTACCAGGCGCGACCCATCTCCTCGCCGCCGCGGACGTGGGCGATGGCGTAGACCATGCCGCGGTCGACCAGGCTCAGCACGTTCGGGTTGAAGCGCGGCTCGGTGGAACTGCCGTAGGCGCCGTAGCCGTACTGCAGCAGCGCAGCGGTGCCGTCGCGCTCGAAGCCGCGCCGGTACAGCAGGGTCACCGGAATGCGCACGCCGTCGCGCGAGTTCGCCCAGCGCCGCTCGGTGACGTAGTTCGACTTCACGAAGCCGCCCTGCACCGGCTGCTCCTTGAGCAGCGCGCGCTCGCGCGTGGCGATGTCGAGCTCGTAGGTCGTCTCCGGCGTGGTCGGCGAGGTGTAGGTGTAGCGCAGGCGGTCGCTGCCGGGTTCGGCGTTGACGCCGAAGTCCATCGCGTACGCCGGTTCGTCGGCCGCGACCTCGAAGGCCTCGCCCTCCTCCGGGATCACCCGCAGCCGGCTCAGGCCCTCGCTGCGCTCGGCCAGGGCCATGAAGCCGTTGAACAGGACCACGTCCTCGAGCAGCACGCCGGCATCGTGCGCGACCAGCTGGCGCCAGGCGGCCGCGTCCTCCCACGCACCCTCGTCTGCCTCCATCAGCTTGAAGTTGGGCGCATCGCGGTTGGTGCGGATGACCCAGCGGCCGTCGAGATGGTCGGCGAAGTACTCCACGTTCCGCTCGCGCGGCGCGACCAGGCGGAACTCGCCCGGCGCGGCGGACTCGGTGCAGCGCTGCTCGGTGGACACCGTGCTCTCCACGCCGATGCAGATGTACTTCTCGCTGCGGGTGTGCATCAGGCCCATGTAGAAGGCCTCGTCGGTCTCCTCGTAGACCAGCTCGTCCTCGGCCGGGTCGGTGCCGAGCACGTGCCGGCGCACGCGCTTGGTCAGCAGCGTCGCCGGGTCGTTCTCGACGTAGTAGAGCGAGCGTCCGTCGGCGGCCCATTCGATGCTCGCCGCCAGACCCGGGATCGACTCGGGCAGCAGCGCGCCGGTGGCGATGTCCTTGATCCTGAGCGTGTACTGGCGGCGCCCGACGGTGTCCTCGACGTAGGCCAGCAGCGCCTGGTCGGGGCTCACCTCCCAGTTCGGGATCTGCAGGAAGCTCTTGCCCTGCGAAAGCGCATTGAGGTCGAGCAGCACCTCCTCCGGCGCCTGCATGCTGCCCTTGCGACGGGCGTGCACCGGGTACTCCTGGCCCGGCACGAAGCGGGTGTAGTACCAGTAGCCGTCCTTCCGGTACGGCACGCTGGTGTCGTCGGGCACGATGCGGCCGATGAGCTCCTGGTAGAGCGTCTCGCGCAGGTTCGCCAGCGGCGCCATGGCCTGGTCGGCGTAGTCGTTCTCGGCGCGCAGGTAGTCCAGCACGTCGGGGTTCTCGCGGCTGTCGTCGCGCAGCCAGTAGTACTCGTCCTGGCGTTCGGCGCCGAACGGTGCGGTGACCACGTAGGGCTGGATCGCCGCCATCGGCGCCGGCGGCAGCGCCGGGCGCTCGGGACGGCCGGTGCGTTGCGGCGTGTCGTCGCCGCCGCAGGCGACGAGGCCGAGCGCGAGCAGCAGGGCGAGGGTCGAACGGGTACGCGTCATGCGCGTCGGACTCCGGGAAGGTCGGCGGGACGCCGACATGCTACGGCCGCCCGGAGGCGGCCGCAGTGTCGTGCGCGGGAACGAGGACGGACGCCTCAGTCCTGCGGGAACAGGCGCTGGCGCAGGAAGGTGTAGGCCAGCGCCTGCATGCGCGCGCGCTGGGCGTTGTCGGCGGCGCCGCCGTGGCCTCCCTCGATGTTCTCCCAGTAGGTCACGTCGTGGCCCTGTTCCGACATGCGCGCCATCATCTTGCGCGCATGGCCGGGGTGGACGCGGTCGTCGCGGGTGGAGGTGGTGAAGAACACCGGCGGGTAGTCGACGTCCTTCGCCACGTTCTGGTAGGGCGAGTACTGCTTCAGGAAGGCCCAGTCGTCGGTGTCGGGGTTGCCGTACTCGGCCATCCACGACGCGCCCGCGAGGAGCTTGTTGTAGCGCTTCATGTCCAGCAGCGGCACCTGGCACACCACCGCGCCGAACAGCTCCGGGTACATCACGGTCATGTTGCCCATCAGCAGGCCGCCGTTGGAGCCGCCCTGGATGCCGAGGTGCTCCGGGCTGGTCACCTTGCGCGCGACCAGGTCGCGGGCGACCGCGGCGAAGTCCTCGTAGGCCTTGTTGCGGTTGGCCTTGAGCGCGGCCTGGTGCCAGCGCGGACCGTACTCGCCGCCGCCGCGGATGTTGGCGACCACGTAGACGCCGCCCTGCGACAGCCAGCCGCGGCCGACCGAACCGGAGTAGCTCGGCGTCAGCGAGATCTCGAAGCCGCCGTAGCCGTAGAGGAGCGTCGGGTTGCTGCCGTCGGCCTCGAAGCCCTTCGGCGCGACCATGAAGTACGGCACCTTGGTGCCGTCGGCGCTGGTGGCGAAGTGCTGCGTCATCGCCATGCCCTCGCCGTCGAAGAAGGCCGGCGTCTCCTTGAGCTTCTCCGCGGTGCCGCCGACGGTGCCGTAGTACAGCGCGGTCGGGTGCAGGAAGTCGGTGACGGTCATGAAGTAGTCGTCGGACTCCTCGTCGTCCACCGCGTCCACCGACACCGTACCGATCTCGGGCGCGCCCGCCAGCGGCGCGCGCGCCCAGGAGCCGTCCTCGGCCGGGGTCAGCACGTACAGCCGGTTCTTGACGTCCTCGAGCACGTTGAGGATCAGGTGGTTCCTGGTCCAGGCGGTGCCGGCGAGCGAGCTGCGCGTGTCGGGGGCGAAGAGCACCTCGAAGTCGCGGGCGCCGGACATGAAGGCGTCGAAGTCGATCGCCAGCAGCGAACCCGCCCTGTAGGTGGTGCCGCCGACCTCCCAGTCCTCGCGCGGCTCGACCGTCAGCCACTGCTTGTGCACGCCCTTGGCGGCGGAGTTCGGAACGTCGATCTTCTCGAGTCCGCCGTCGTCGGCGCGCAGGTAGAGCTCGTCGTTGTAGAAGGCGATGGTGCGGCTGACGAAGTCGCGCTCGAAGCCCGTGGTGTCGTCGTGCAGCGCCGCGATGTACATGTCCTCGGTGCGGCCTTCGTAGACCGTCCTGGCCGCGGACATCGGCGTGCCGCGGGTCCATTCCTTGACGATGCGCGGGTAGCCCGACTCGGTCATCGAGCCGTCGCCGAAGTCGGTGTAGACGTAGACGCGGTCCTCGTCGATCCAGGTCAGCCCGCCCTTCGCTGCCGGGCGCTGGAAGCCGTCCTCGACCCAGCTCCTGGTGGAGATGCGGAACTCGCGGGTGACGTCGGCGTCGGAGCCGCCGTGCGAGAGCGCGATCAGGCAGCGGTCGTAGTCGGGCTTGAGGCAGTCGGCGCCGTGCCAGACCCAGTCCTCGCCCTCGGCCGCGTTCAGCGCGTCGACGTCGATCAGCACTTCCCACTCGGGATTCTGGGTGCGGTAGGACGCGGGCGTGGTGCGCCGCCACAGGCCGCGCTTGTGCTCGGCGTCCTGCCAGAAGTTGTAGTACCAGCCGCCGCGCTCGGTGACGTAGGGGATCTTGGCATCGGAATCCAGGATCGCCTGCAGGTCGCTGCGGAGCGCCTCGAACCCGGGCGCACGCTCGAGCACGGCCTCGGACTCCGAATTGCGCTGCTTGACCCAGTCCAGCGCGCGCTCGCCCTCGACCTCCTCGAGCCAGAGATAGGGATCGGTGTCGGTCGACATGGAGGCCTCCTGCGCCTGCGATGCGAGCGGAAGTCCGCCCAGGATGCCGGCCACGAGCCAGGCGAGCGTGGTGGTGCGCATGGATATCCCCGTCGGCGATGCAAACGGCGGACGCTAGCACGGCCGGCACGGCCGGCGGCCGTGACCAAAGTCATGCCGGCCGGCGCCACTCCCGCGCGAGCAGGCCGAGCAGCACGCCGTCGGCGCGCCCGCTGCCGTCGGACAGCGCCCAGCGCTCGCGCGCGCGACCCTCGCGCACGAAGCCCAGGCGCTCCAGGAGCCGGAGCGAGGCGGCGTTGCCGGGATCGACATCGGCCTCGATCCGGTGCAGGCCCAGCGCGCCGAAGCCGTGGTCGAGCGCCGCCGCGACCGCCTCCGTCCCCAGGCCGCGGCCCCAGCGGTCGCGCCGCAGCATGAAGCCGAGCTCGCAGCGCGCATGCCGCGGATCCAGCGCCCACAGCGTGACCGTGCCGAGCAGCACGTCGTCGGCCGGCTCGACGATCGCCCACTGCCGGAAGCTGCCGTCGCGCCAGCCCGCGGCGATCGCATCCAGGTAGGCCTGCGCCTGGGCGCGCTCGGTCCAGGGCGGATGCGACCACCAGCGCAGCGCCTCCGGGTCGGAGAACACCGCGTACAGCGGTTCGAGGTCGCCGGCGCACGGCGGGCGCAGCCGCAACCGCGGCGAGGCCAGGATCGCGCTCACGACAGCGCCTCCGGGGCGACGGCCGCAGCGGCCGGACGGACCAGCCGCTGCGCGCGGCGGACCAGGCCATCGCTGCGGACCCGCCGCCAGGGCGCGCCGTCGGCGGCGAAGCCCAGGCGCGCGAGCAGGCGCAGCGAAGGGGCGTTGTCCACGTCCACGCTGGCCTCCACCCGGGCGATGCCGGCGGCGCCCGCCCACTCCAGCACGGCAGCCACGGCTTCGACGCCGAGCCCGCGTCCCCAGTACGCCGACGCCAGCAGATAGGACAGCTCGGCGCGGGTGCGGCCCTCGCCCAGGAACCAGAGCGTGACCATGCCGATGCAGCGGGCGGCGTCGAGATCGACCGCCCACGGCGCGACGCTGCCGCGCAGCGTGCCGGCGCACAGCGCATCGACATAGTCGCGCGCGTCCGCCGGGGCGCCCCAGCGCGGATGCGAGGCGGCGCGCAGGATGCGCGGCTCGGAGAACAGCGCGAACAGCGCCGCGGCGTCGCCCGGTTCCAGCGGACGCAGGCGCAGGCGCGGCGTGACGAGCGCGGGGATCACGGCCCGATCGCCCGCGACAACCGCAGCGCCTCGGCGCCGTCCTCGTAGTAGTCGGGAATGCGCCCGGTCTCGGCATAGCCGGCGCGGCGATAGAGCGCGCGCGCCGGCGCGTTGTCGGGACGCACCTCGAGCACCAGCAGCTCGCGGCCGGCGCCGCGGGCCTGCGCCTCGGCGTCGGCGAGCAGCGCGGCCCCGAGCCCGCGCCCGCCGCGGCCGGCCCGTACCGCGATCGAGTACAGCCGTCCGCGACGGCTGCCGATGCGCAGCAGGAGCAGGGTCGTGCCGACGACCTCGCCCCGGTCCTCGGCCACCCGCAGGCGCGCCCGCGGATTGCCGAGGTGGTGGCGGAACTGCCGCGCCGACATGCGGTCGCCGGGGAACTGCGCCTCGATCGCCAGCAGCGCCGGCAGGTCGCCGGCGCGGGCATCGCGGAAGTGGAGCGTGCTGTCCATCCGCCGATGATGCCGTCGCGACGGCGCCGGCGGCCATCGCCCGCACCGCCCTGCCGCCCCTGCCCTGCGTTGCGGGCGGAGGCCGCAGTGGGAAAGCACGGCGGATGCGGACAAGGGTGGCGGCGGGCGGACGGGCGCGACGTTCATCACCGCGCCGGGCGGCGATGTCAGACTTGGACACCATCCTGCCCACGTGCTCCATGACCCGCCTCGTCATCGTCGTCGAGAAGCCATCCGACTGGGGCTCCTACTACCCCTCCGACAACGTCGTCGCCGCCGCCGACTACCTGCGCGAGCCCATCGGCGAGGGCGAGCGCACCCAGGTCATCAACCTCTGCCGCAGCTACAAGTACCTCGGCACCGGCTACTACGTGTCGCTGCTGGCCGAGGCGCGCGGGCACAAGGTGATCCCCAGCGTCCGCACCCTGGCCGACCTGCGCCGCCGCTCGCTCTACGGCATCGACATCGAGGACCTCAACGCCAGGCTGGCGAAGTTCTTCCCCGAGGACGCCGGCGACGCCAGCGAGTTCGCCCTGCTCGCCTACTTCGGGCGCACCCGCTACGAGCCGCTGCAGGACCTGGTGCGGCAGGTATTCGAGGCCTTCCCGACGCCGATCCTGCGCATCGAGTTCGAGCGCGAGCGCGCCTGGCGGATCGCTTCGATCCGCCCGGCCGGCCTGCACACCCTCAACGACGAGCAGGAGAACGGCTTCGCCGAGGCGCTGGACGCCTTCTCCAAGAAGCTGTGGCGGCGCCCGCGCGCGCGCCGCAAGTACCGCTACGACCTGGCCATGCTCCACGACCCCGCCGAGGCGATGCCGCCGTCGAACCGGCGCGCGCTCAAGCAGTTCGTCGAGGCGGGCGCCGCGCTCGGCATCGAGGTCGACCCGATCGGCCGCCTCGACTACACCCGCCTGGCCGAGTACGACGGCCTCTTCATCCGCGAGACGACCTCGCTCGACAACCACACCTACCGCTTCGCCCACCGCGCCGAGCGCGAGGACATGGTGGTGATCGACGATCCGGTCTCGATCCTGCGCTGTACCAACAAGATCTTCCTGCACGACCTGCTGACCAAGAAGAAGCTGCCGATCCCGCGCACCGAGATCCTGATGCGCGATGCGCCGGCGCGGCTGGACGCGCTGCCGGACACGCTGGGCTTCCCGCTGGTGCTGAAGATCCCCGACGGCAGCTTCTCGCGCGGGATCAGCAAGGTCGGCAGCGTGGCCGAGCTCAGGGCCGCGGCCGAGCAGCTGTCCCAGCATTCGGCGCTGCTGATCGCGCAGGAGTACATGTACACCGAGTTCGACTGGCGCATCGGCGTGCTCGACGGCGAGCCGCTGTACGCCTGCCAGTACTTCATGTCGCGGGGGCACTGGCAGATCTACGACCACGCCGGCGGCGGCGCGCGCAAGCCGAAGTCCGGCGGGTTCCGCACGCTGCCGGTGCGCGACGCCCCGGCCGACGTGGTCAAGCTGGCCCTGCGCGCCACCGCGCCGATCGGCGACGGGCTCTACGGCGTCGACATCAAGGCCGCCGGCGAGCGCCTGGCGGTGATCGAGGTCAACGACAATCCGTCCATCGACGCCGGCGTCGAGGACGCCTACCTCGGCGAGGACCTGTACCGGCGGATCATGGACGAGTTCCTGCGGCGGCTGGAGCGCAGGCGGCGGGGGTGAGGCGTTGGTCGGCGGTCGGAATGGGGAATGACGGGCCTTCCGAGGGCCGACCGGGCAGCCCGCCCTTGCGCCTGCTCGTCCCGGACGAGGGGAACGCGCCGGATCAGCGCTGGGCCACCAGCCCCGGTTCCCGATTCCCCGTTCCCGCTTTACCCAGCCCCCCCTGCCGCGGTCGCAACCCCGCGCGCCGCACCGGCGCCAGGCGCCGCGCCTGGTCGCCACGGCGGCGGCGTGGGCGCGCGACGAGGAGCGCGCCGCACGCCGCCGCGAGGCGATGGCGGTAGAGGACGGTGAGCGAGAGCAGCGGCGCGACGAGGCACCAGAACGGCAGCCAGCCGATGCCGGTGGCGCCGCGTGCCGCCGGCACGAAGGCGAGCGCCGCCAGGCCGAGGAGGAGCCACTGCACCAGGCTGCGGGCGAGCCGCGGATCGGGCGCCGCCGTCGCGGCGGACGCGCGCAGCGCCGCGGTGGCGCGGGAACGGACGGAGAGCTGGCGGGACATGGCGGCACTCGTGGGTGGCGGTGCGGCCAGAGTGCGAGGGGCGGGTCTCAGGGGTTAAGACGGGGGGCGCGTCCCGGGCCTGGGATCGAGAGAGCGGGACTCGGGAAGCGGGACCCGCGGGGTGGAGCCGGCCCCGTGACCCGTGCCCCGAGCCCTGCTCCTGCCCCGTGCCCGGCCCCGGCCCTCATGGCCCGCGCGGGCCCGGCCCCGCTCAGCTGCCGCGTTCGACCAGGGCGTCGAGGGCGTCGCCGGCGATGCGTTCGCCCAGCTCGGCCAGTTCGCGCGCGCGCCAGAACTCGTAGAAGTTGGCGCTGGTCCGCGGCACCCGCACCAGCACGTCGGGTGGGTCCAGCGCGGCCTGCAGGCGCGAGATCTGGCCCTGCATGGTGTCGAGAGAGCGCAGCATCAGGTCGAGCATCCCCGGACGCGGCGGCTCGCCGGGACGGCGGCGCTCGAGCAGCCCGCCGAGCAGGGCGGCCATGCGGGCGCGCGGGCCGCCGCCGACGTCCAGCGGCTCGGGTTCGGGCTCGGGCTCCGCCGGCAGGCCGGGCAGGCGCCGCGGCGAACGCGCGTTGACGTCGACCGCGACCACCAGGTCGACCAGCGCGTGCCGGGTGGCGGCGATCGGCAGAGGGTCGAGCAGGCCGCCATCGACGAGCTCGCGGCCGGCGATGGTGATCGGGGTGAAGATGCCGGGGATGGCGATCGAGGCGCGCACCGCGTCGAACAGCGAGCCGCGGGTCAGCCACAGCTCCCGCTGGGTCTGGATGTCGGTGGCCACCGCGACGTAGGGCAGCGGCAGCGACTCGATGTCGATGTCGCCGACCATCTCGCGCAGCGCGCCGATGATGCGCTCGCCCTTGAACAGGCCGCCCTGGCCGTAGGCGAAGTCGAGCAGGCCGATGATCTCGCGCTTGTCGTGGGCGAAGGCCCAGGCCCGGTATTCGTCGAGCTTGCCGGCGGCGTACATGGCGCCGACGAGCGCGCCCATCGAGGTGCCGGCGATCGCCGCGATCTCGTAGCCGCGCGCCTCCAGCGCCTGGATCACGCCGACGTGCGCCAGCCCGCGCGCCCCGCCGGCGCCCAGCACCAGGGCCACGCGCGGACGCGCGCCGCCGGGCTCGACCCCGCCCCGTTCCACCCGGTCCGGACGCACGCGTGCGTCCATCTCAGCGCTCGTAGGCGGCAAGCGCGAGCTGCAGCATGGTGCGCGCCTGCTCGCGCAGCGCGGGCGGATCGACCACCTCGGCGTCGGCGCCGTAGCGCAGCACGTCCATCAGCAGCTCCTTGGCGTTGCCGTAAGGCAGGCGCAGCTCGTAGCGGCCGTCGGGCAGGAAGCGGCCCTCCTGCTTGGAATGCCAGTGTTCGTCGGCGACCCAGCGCGCGGCCTTGGCCGAGAACACGATCGTGCCCCAGGCCTTGGGCGGCCCGGAGAAGATGCCGTAGCTGGAGGCGAGCTGGCGGTCGAGCTCGGCGTCGGGCACGTCCTGCGCCGCCTCGTCGATGCTGCGCGCGGCGCTGATGCGGTCCAGGGCGAAGCTGCGCAGGGCCTCGCGCTCGTGGTCCCAGGCGTCCATGTACCAGTTGTCGCGGTAGTGCGTCAGCCGCTGCGGCGACACGGTGCGGCGGGTGCGCTCGTCGGTCGAGCGCGCGCGGTACTCGAACCCGAGCCGGCAGCGCTCGAGCACGGCCGAGGCCACGGTGCGGAACACCACCTCGTCCATCCTGCGCACGCCGAAGGCGAGCACGCGCACGCGCTCCACCGGCCAGCGCTTGCCGCCGGCCTGCTGCGCGAGAAGCGACTCGATCCGCGCCCGCAGCGGCGCCAGCGCGCCTGAGAGCACGCCCGGGCCGACGTTGTGCAGGAGCTGGTAGGCCGCGAGCAGCGCGTGCAGCTCGTCCGAGGACAGCCACAGGCCGGGCAGCTCGAAGCGCTCGGCCTCGTGCGGGTCGTACTTGAAGCCCGACTCGCCCTCGCTCGACTCGATCGGCGCGCCGAGCGCGTCGCGCAGGTAGGCGATGTCGCGGTACAGCGTGGCCCGCGAGCAGCCGACCTCGTCCATCAGCGCGCGCAGCGACACCGGGTAACGCGCCGACTTCAGCCGGCGATGCAGGGCGAGGATGCGCTCGTATCGGTCCATGCGCCCGATTATGGAGTCCTGCGGCTGCAGCCGGTAGCGCCCGGCACGGCTGCGCGCGTAACGCCGGCTTAGCACACGGCCGCCGCGCCCGCGGCTAGCCTGCGCGCGGCACAGGAGGTGGCGATGCACAGGGACGACGGCAGCGGCGCGGAACGCCGTGCGCGACGGGAGACATGGCGCGTGCGCATCGCCGCCGCGCTGGGCTGCCTGGCCCTGCACGCGGCGGTGCTGCAGGGCGTGCGTTACCAGGCGCCGGCGAGGCCGGCCGCGGTCGAGTCGCCGCGGCGGCTCACCCTGGTCGCGGCGCAGGCCGCGCCGCCGCCCTCACCGGCACCGCCCGCCTTGCAGCCCGTTCCGGACGGACCGTCCGCACCGCCTCCTCGGGAACGGGCGCAGGCGCCAGCGGACGCGCCATCGGCTCCGCCCGCACCGCAGGATGCGCCGCCCGCCGCCGCCGGCGTCGTCGACGCCACGCCGCCCCGGCGCGGCTGGACCGAGCCGACCCTGCGCGCGTGCGCCACGACCGCCACCGGACCGCGCCCGCGCGCCGGCCGCGCGCTGCCCGGGCAGGCGCCACCGCACGCCGTCGGCTTCGCGATGCGCGACCCGACTTCGCCGCGGGACGTGGTCGGCGCCGCCGGCGCCCTCCTCTTCGGCGGCGGCGATCCCTGCGCCGCGGCGCGTTCCGCGCGCGCCGGCGGCGCCTGGCACCGCGCCGACGATCCCGCCGCGGCGGCCTCGCGGGCCGGCGTGGGCGCGGTCGCGGAGGGCTGCGACCGGCGGGATCTCGAGCTGTAGCGAGGGCTTTTCCGGATAGCCGGCGCCGGCGCTCGGTCCAGCGCCTGCACGGGCCGCAGGCACGCCTCCTGTATCGTTCCGCCCGCGCTCCGTGCGCATCCCTTTCCCGCTGGAGCCCCGATGGGCCTCGAAGCCATCCTCGTCCTCTGCGTCCTCGCCGGTGCGATCGCGCTGTTCGTCAGCGAGAAGCTGTCGGTGGACCTGATCGCGATGCTGGTGCTGGCCACGCTCCTGGTGCTGGGCCTGTTCGTGCCCGGCCGGATCCTGAGTCCGGCCGAGGCCGTGAGCGGCTTCAGCAGCCAGGCCACCATCGCGGTGGCGGCGATGTTCGTGCTCTCGGCGGCGCTGCAGCGCACCGGCGCGATGCGCGCGATCGGCCGCCTGTTCGCGCGCATCCGGCAGCAATGGCTGTTCGTGCTGGTGCTCATGCTCACCCTGGTCGGCCTCGGCGCGTTCGTGAACAACACCGCGGCGATGGCGGTGTTCCTGCCGATGGTGCTCGCGATCGCGGCCAGCAACGGCTTCTCGGCGTCCAAGGTGCTGATCCCGATGTCCTACGCGGCGCAGATGGGCGGCGTGTGCACGCTGATCGGCACATCCACCAACCTGCTGGTGCACTCGATGGCGCAGGCGGTGGGACTGCCGGGCTTCGACTTCTTCGAGTTCACCTCGCTCGGCCTGATCACCGCCGCCGTCGGCATCAGCTACGTGATGCTGGTCGGCCCCTGGCTGCTGCCGAGCCGGCGCACCGCCGAACTGACCCAGACCTACGACCTCGGCAAGTACATCACCGAGCTGCACGTCACCAGCGATTCGAAGCTGGTGGGCCAGACCGTCACCGAGGCGCGGCTGGGCGAGACCTACAACGTCTCGGTGCTCGAACTGCTGCGCGGCGAGCGCAAGGTCTGGGCGCCGAAGCAGACCCGGGTCGAGGCCGGCGACATCCTCCTGGTGCGCGGGCACTGGGACAAGGTCAGCGAGCTGCGCGACAAGGCCAGGCTGGAGCACGAGCCCGAGTTCGTCCTGCACGACCAGCAGTTCGAGGACGCCGACCAGGTGCTGGCCGAGGTGATGATCGCGCCCGGCTCGCGCCTGCACGGGCGCGCGCTGGCCGACGTCGACGCCGGCTGGTACCGGCGCGCGACCATCCTCGCCCTGCACCGGCGCAGCGAGGTCCTGCGCGAACAGCTCAAGACCGTCACCCTCGAGGTCGGCGACGTCCTGCTCGCGCTGGTGCCCAAGGCCGAGGTCGCGGCGCTGCGCGGCGATCGCAGCGTCATCGTGCTGAGCGAGAAGGAGCCGGACAGCGGCACCGGCAAGGCCTGGATCGCGACCGGGATCATGGTCGCGGTGGTCGGCGCCGCCGCGCTGGACTGGCTGCCGATCATGGCCGCGGCCATCGTCGGCTGCATCGCCCTGGTGCTGACCCGCTGCCTGAAGCCGGAGGAAGCCTACGAGGCCATCGACTGGCGCGTGATCATGCTGCTCGCCGGCCTGCTGCCCCTGGGCATCGCCATGCAGAACACCGGTGCGGCCGCCTGGATGGCCGAGCACGCGGTGGCCCTGGTCGGCGACTTCGGCCCGGTGGCGGCGCTCGCCGCGATCTACGCGATCACCGCGCTCATGACCGAGGCCATGAGCAACAACGCCTCCGCGGTGCTGATGACGCCGATCGCCATCGCCACCGCGCAGGGCCTGGACTCCAACCCGACCGCGTTCCTGGTCGCGGTGGCGTTCGCCGCCTCGACCAGCTTCGCCACCCCGGTCGGCTACCAGACCAACACCATGATCTACAGCGCCGGCGGCTACCGCTTCACCGATTTCGTGCGCATCGGCGTGCCGCTGAACGTGCTGTTCTGGCTGGTGGCGGTGATGTTCATCCCGCGCTTCTGGCCGCTTTGAGCGCGACCGGATTCACGTTAATCCAGCGTCAACGCCGGCGGCGGCGGTACCGCTACACTGCCGCGCTGAAAACGTTTTCATACCGGCGCCGGCCCGGTGCCTTCCCCCAAGGAGACATACGATGCGGAGTGCCCGCCGCCTTCGGTTCCTGATCCTGCCCGCCCTGGTGCTCGCGCCCGCGTCCTTCGCCCAGACCTCGAGCACGGTCGCGATCCCGAACTTCAACTTCGAGCCCGGCAACACCGCCCGCTGGACCGGCACCGGCGAACTCGGCTTCGCCGCGGCACGCGGCAACAGCACCTCGGAGAACGCCAACGCCAAGCTGCGCGTGGCCTACGAGGATCGCGACTGGCGGCACGAGTTCAACCTCACCGGCCTGCGCGCCAGCAGCGAGGTCAACATCGGCACCGACGAGGAGCCCGAGCGCGTGCGCGAGACGACCGCCAACCGCTACCAGGTCGGCGCCTCCAGCGCGATCAAGTACAACGAGGTCTCCTACTGGAAATCCTCGCTGCGCCACGAGCACGACGACTTCGCCGCCTACCGCTGGCAGTCGACGTTCGCGGTGGCCTACGGGCGCGTGCTGATGCGCGACGACGCGGGGCGCTTCCTGGCGCTGGAAGCCGGTCCGGGCTATCGCCGTGCCCGCGACGTGGAGGAGGAGGAGACGGAGAACGGGCCGATCGCGCGCGGCTATGTCGACTTCCGCTACCCGCTGACCGACAACACCTCGCTGATCAACACCCTGCTGGTCGAATCCGGCCAGGACAACACCTTCGCCCAGAACGACCTCGGGCTGCAGGTGACCATGACCGAGCGCATGGCGCTGAAGGCCGGCTTCCAGGCGCGGCACAACACCGACGTGCAGGACGGCCGCGAGAACACCGACCGCCTGACCACGGTGAACCTGGTCTACGACTTCGAGTAGCGGGCGCGCGTTACGCGCCGGCACCGACGACAGGGCCGCCTCCGGGCGGCCCTGGTCATTTCGGCAGCGCGTGCAGCAGGCGGTCGGCGCCGCGGGCCAGCAGGTCCGCCGCGAGGCGACGCCCCAGTTCCTCCGGCGCCGCGGCGTCGCCCTCGGCTTCGCCGCGCAGCAGCGCCGGGTCGCTCTCCGAACCGACCAGGCCGATCAGGCGCAGGCGCGCGCCGTCGAGCTCGGCATAGCCGCCGACCGGCGCATGGCAGCTGCCGTGCAGGGCCAGGTTCATGGCGCGCTCGGCGGCGATCCGGGCGCGGGTCGGGGCGTGGTCGAGCGCGGCGAACAGGGCGTGGGTGCCGGCATCGTCGGCGCGGCACTCCACCGCGATCGCGCCCTGGGCCACCGCCGGCACCCACGCCGGCGGGTCGAGGCGGGCGGTGATGCGCCCGGCCACGCCGAGGCGCTGCAGGCCGGCGCAGGCGAGCACGATGGCGTCGTACCCGCCGGCGTCGAGCTTGCCCAGCCGGGTCAGCACGTTGCCGCGGAGGTCGAGGATGCGCAGGTCCGGTCGCCGGGCGCGCAGCTGGACCTTGCGCCGGAGCGAGCTGGTGCCCACGCGTGCGCCCTCCGGCAGGCCGTCGAGGTCGGGATGGGCGACGCTGACGAAGGCGTCCGCCGCGTCCGCGCGTTCGAGCACCGCGCCCAGGGCGAACGGGCCGTCCAGCTCCATCGGCACGTCCTTGAGCGAATGCACGGCGGCGTCGGCGCGGCCCTCCAGCATCGCGATCTCGAGTTCCTTGAGGAACAGACCCTTGCCGCCGATGGCCGACAGCGAACGGTCGAGCACCTCGTCGCCGCGGGTCGACATCGGCACCAGTTCGACCTCGAGGCCGGGATGCGCCTGGCGCAGGCGCGCGGCGACGTGCTCGGTCTGCCACAGCGCCAGCGCGCTCTTGCGCGTGGCGAGGCGGAGCCGGGAAGGAACGGGAACAGGCATCGGCATAGTGTAAGCGCCGATGTCGCCGCCCGCCCTCAGAGGTTGCGCAGCTCCTCGCGCAGGCCGGGCAGGCAGCGCCGGCTCACCTCCAGCGGCGTACCGTCGCGCAGCACCGCCTTGACCCGCGCGTCGGCACCGCGCCGCAGCTCGACGATCTGGCTGCGCGCGACCAGGCAGTTGCGATGGATGCGCACGAAGCGGTCGCGGAACTCCTGCTCCAGCGCCTTGAGCGGCTCCTCGACCAGGTCCTCGCCACGGCCGTGGTGGACGACCACGTACTTCTCCTCGGCCTGCAGGTAGCGCACGTCCTCGATCGCGATCATGCGCAGCGTGCCGCGCAGGCGCGCGCACAGGTGCTGGCGTCGCGACGGCGCCTGCGCCACGCCGTCGAGCGGCATCGCGTCGCCGGCGCCGTCGTGGCGATGGCCGTCGAGCCGCCGCGTGCGCACCCGGGCCAGCGCCTCGCCCAGGCGTTCGGCCCGGACCGGCTTGAGCAGGTAGTCGATCGCGGCCGCGTCGTAGGCCGACAGCGCGTGCTGGTCGTAGGCCGTGCAGAACACGACCGCCGGCATGCCCGGCATGCCCGCGAGCTGGCGCGCGGTGGCGATGCCGTCGAGGCCGGGCATGGCGATGTCGAGCAGGACGAGGTCGGGCCGCAGGCGTTCGGCCAGCTCCAGGGCCTCGCGTCCGTTCTCGGCCTCGCCCACCACTTCGTCGGCGCCGAGTTCGCTCAGCAGGCTGCGCAGGCGGCCCCGCGCGAGGGGTTCGTCGTCGGCGATCAGGATCTTCATGACACCGGAATCTCCAGCCTGCATCGATAGTAGTCCTGCCCGCGCTCGGTCGTCATCCGTGCCGTCGGCCCGAACCGGTGCCGCAGGCGCTGGGCGATGCTGGCCTGGGCGTGGCCGTTGACCGGGGCGGCCGGCGCGGTCGCCGGCGCGGGATTGCCGACCTCCAGCCGCAGCAGCCGCGCCTCCAGGCGCGCCGCGATCCGGATCTCGCCGCCGGCCTCGAGCTGGGAGACGCCGTGCAGCACCGCGTTCTCGACCAGGGGCTGCAGCACCAGGCGCGGCAGGCCCAGGGTGCGCGGCAGGGGCTCGACCAGGTCCCAGGCCACCCGCAACCGCGGCCCCAGCCGCAGGGCCTCGATCGCGAGATAGCGCTCGGCCAGGTGCAGCTCCTCGGCCAGCGTCGCCTCGCCCTGGCCTGCGCCGAGCGCGGCGCGGAACAGCTCGGCCAGGTCCTCGACCGCGTGCTCGGCGGTGCGCGGGTCGATCCGTACCAGGCTGGCGATGGTGTTCATGCTGTTGAACAGGAAATGCGGCCGGATCCGCGCCTGCAGCGCGCGCACCTCGGCCTCGGCGTGCGCCCGCACCTGCGCCCGCCACTGTTCGCGCACGTAGAAGTAGCGCAGCACCGCCGCGCTCACGAGCGCGGCCAGGGCACCGCTGCCGAGCACCGCGGGCAGGGCCGGCCCCTCCGGCAGTCCGAGGCCGGCGTCCGAGCCGAGCTCGATCTGGTAGAGCAGCGCCATGCAGGCCATCGCCACCGCGGCCGGCAGCAGCCAGGCGAGGCCGGCCCCGGCCCACAGCGGCAGGCGCGCCAGCGCGCGCCGGCTCAGGCACAGCAGGACCGCGCTGGTCAGCGCGATCCACAGCGCCAGCGCGCTGGCCTCGGTGAAGGTCTCGAACCGCCAGCGCGACAGCCCGCCGGGCGCCAGCGCCAGCACCGCCACCACCGCCTCTGCGGCGAGCAGTACCGCCGCCAGCCGTGCGGGGCGGCAGAAGTCGGGCAGCCAGGGCTCGTCCATGGGCGGCATGGCGCCAGAGCCTACGCCAGCACGGGCGCTGCGCACGCGCGCGGTCAGCCGGCGAAGCGGACCTGCATCCAGTCGCCGAGCGCCTGGATCTCCTCCATGCACACCTGGTGCGCCATCGGATAGCTGTGCCAGGCCACGTCGACGCCGAGATCCCGCAGCGCATCGCGGCTGAGCAGGCCGAGCCGTTCGCCCACCACCGGATCCTGGCTGCCGTGGGCCATGAACACCGGCGTGCCGCGGCCGGCGGCGGTCGCCTCGGTGGCGGCGGAATCGGCCAGCGGCAGGTAGGTCGACAGCGCGACCACGCCGGCCAGCGCCCGCTGGCGGCGCAGCCCCGTCGCCAGCGCCACCGCACCGCCCTGGGAGAAGCCGGCGAGCAGGATCCGCCCGGGGTCGATGCCGCGCTCGCCCTCGCGCGCGATCAGGCGCTCCACCTCCGCGATCGAGGCGCGGATGCCCGGCGCGTCCTGGCGGCTGGCGATGTCGAAGCCGAGCAGGTCGTACCAGGCGCGCATCGGCGTGCCGTTGTTGACCGTCACCGGCCGCACCGGCGCGTGCGGGAACACGAAGCGGATGCCCGGCCACTCCGGGCGCACCAGTTCCGGCACGATCGGCGCGAAGTCGTGGCCGTCGGCGCCGAGGCCATGCAGCCAGACGACGCTCCAGGTCGGGTCGGGGCGGGTGACGTGTTCCAGGGTCTCGAGCATGCGCGGGCCTCGCCGTGGGGGACGCCGATTGTCGGTCATCGCGACGGCGAGCGGGGATCAGCGCGGCGGACCCTCGTAGGGGAACTCGTCCGGATCGCGGCGGAAGGTCGGCACCTCGCCGGTGTCGACCTCCGGCGGCGCGGCGCTCACCACCACCCGCCTGCCGCTCTCGCGCAGCGGCACCGCATGCTCGCTGGGACGCAGCTGGCTGCCGCGCACCACCGCGACCGCCTCGGTGAGCTCGGCGCCGAGCAGCAGGATCACCGCGGAATAGAACACCCACACCAGCAGCACCACCAGGGCGCCGGCCGGCCCGTAGGCGCCGCCGACGTCGGCATGGTCGAGGTAGAGGCCGATCCCGAACTTGCCCACCGCGAACAGCAGCGCGGTCAGCAATGCGCCGTAGATCGTGTCGCGCCAGGGGATGATCACGTCCGGCAGCACCTTGAACATGCCGGCGAAGACCAGCGCGAACAGCGCCAGCGAGACCAGCGCCTCGACGATCCGCCAGGCGATCGTGTCGCCGGGCACGAACATGGCGATGAGGGTGCTCGCCCACAGCGACACGATCAGCAGGAAGGCCAGGGTCAGCAGCAGGCCGATCGCATGCATGCGCGCGCGCAGGAAGGCGGTGACCGCCTTGCCCGGCCGCGGCTTCACCCCCCAGACCTTGTTGAGCGCGTCCTGCAGCTGGGCGAACACCGCCGAGGCGCCGAACAGGGTCACCGCCAGGCCGATCCAGCCCGCCAGGCTGCCGACACCGGGGCGGTCGTCGGCGTTCTCGATCACCAGCGCCAGTGCCTGCGAGGCCTGCGGCCCGACCAGCTCGTTGAGGTCCTGCACCAGGCCCTGCTGCCAGGACGGGCTGAGCGAGGACACGATCCACAGCAGCAGCACCAGCAGCGGCGCCAGCGACAGCGCGGTGTAGAAGGCCAGCGCCGCGGCGCGGGTCATCAGCTCGTCCTCGCTGAAGTTGCCGCCGGTGCGCTTGACCACGTCGAAGGCGCGGCCGAACCAAGGCTTGATCGCGGAGATGCTCATGCGCGGCAGCCTAGGCAGGCGGATGTCAACGCCGTGCACGGGCGCCGGCCGCGGGCGGCGCGGCGAGGGCCGCGTTATCATCGCGGGCCGCGCCATCCGCCGCAGCCCGGCGCCGAGCCGCCTTCCGCTTCCGTGATCCGCACCCTGCTCCGCCTGCTGCTGTGCATCGCCCTCGTCGCCGACGGCTCCGGCCGCGCGCTGGCGGCGACGCATGCGCACGGCATGGCGCAGGCGACGGCGCATGCGACCAGGACCAGCGCGGCCTGCCACGACGCCGCGGTGCCCCGCACCCACGCCGGGCACGGTCCGGCCGCCGACGCGGCCGGCGCTGCCGCGAAGCACGACGACGACTGCTGCCGGTCCGACGCCTGCCGCTGCGCCTGCACGCATGCCGGTGCCGGCGCGCCGACGGCCGTGCCGACGGCAGGCGTGCGCTTCCTGCGCACGCCGGTGCCGCCGCGACGGCCCGGGGCGCATCCGGCGCCGGCGCCGGCCGATCCGCTTCGGCCTCCGATCGCCTGAGCCTCCCGCGGCGCCCGCGCGCCGTCCTGCCCGCGCTCACCTGCCGCCGCCGTTCGCGCGCCGGTACGCCCGGCCGCGTCCGCGCGGTCGCTCCGGACATTCCACGAGGTCGCAATGTCGTTCCGCACTCCCCCTGCCGCCCCGCAGCCGGCGCGGCGCCGCTTCGTCCAGGGACTGGCCCTGGGCGGCGCCGCCTGCGCGCTCGGCCTCCAGCCGCGGCACGCGCACGCGCACGCGGCATCCGCCGCGCCGATGCTGGCCGGCACCGAGTTCGACCTGGTCATCGGCGAGACGCCGATGAACTTCACCGGGCGCACCCGCGCCGCGGTCACCGTCAACGGCTCGCTGCCGGCGCCGACCCTGCGCTGGCGCGAGGGGACGACGGTCTCCCTGCGCGTGGCCAACGCCCTGCCGCCAGGCTCCATCCACGGCCACCAGACCTCGCTGCACTGGCACGGCATCCTGCTGCCGGCGAACATGGACGGCGTGCCGGGCCTGAGCTTCGACGGCATCGGCCGCGGCGAGGCCTACCAGTACCGTTTCGACGTGCGCCAGGCCGGCACCTACTGGTACCACAGCCATTCCGGCTTCCAGGAGCAGGCCGGCGTCTACGGCGCGATCATCGTCGACCCCGCCGGTCCCGAACCGGTCGCCTACGACCGCGACCACGTGGTGCTGCTGTCGGACTGGACCGACCTGGACCCGGTCGACCTGTTCGAGCGTCTGAAGAAGATGCCCGACCACGACAACCTCTATAAGCGCACCGTCGCCGACTTCCTGCGCGACGCCGGCAGCGACGGCCTCGCCGCGACGCTGCGCGACCGCCGCATGTGGGGCGAGATGCGGATGACGCCGACCGACCTGTCCGACGTCAACGGCCTCACCTACACCTACCTGATGAACGGGACCACCTCGCTCGGCAACTGGACCGGGCTGTTCCGCCGCGGCGAGAAGGTGCGGCTGCGCTTCATCAACGGCTCCTCCATGACCCACTTCGACGTGCGCATCCCGGGCCTGGCGATGCGGGTCGTCGCCGCCGACGGGCAGCCCGTGCACCCGGTGACGGTCGACGAATTCCGGATCGCGGCGGCGGAGACCTTCGACGTCATCGTCGAGCCCGGCGGGCAGGACGCCTTCACCATCTTCGCCCAGGACCTGGGCCGCACCGGCTACGTCAGCGGCACGCTCGCCACCCGCCACGGCCTGCGCGCACCGGTGCCCGCGGTGGATCCGCGGCCGATCCTGTCGATGGCCGACATGGGCCACGGCGGCATGCATGATGGGCACGCGGGGCACGGGGGGCACGGGGCGGCGACGCCGGCGGATGCCGGCGCGTCCCCGGCACATGCGGCGCATGGCGACCACGGCGGCCACCGTGACGCGACGGCGGCCGCGCACCCGGAGAGCGAACGCGGCAATCCCCTGGTCGACATGCAGACGATGACGCCCATGCCCCGGCTCGAGGATCCCGGCATCGGCCTGCGCGACAACGGCCGCCGCGTGCTCAGCTACGCCGACCTCAGGAGCACCTTCCCCGACCCGGACGGCCGCGAGCCCGGCCGCACGCTCGAGCTGCACCTGACCGGGCACATGGAGCGCTTCGTGTGGTCGTTCGACGGGATCAAGTTCTCCGGCGCCGAGCCGCTGCGCCTCAACTACGGCGAGCGCATGCGGATCGTGCTCGTCAACGACACGATGATGACCCACCCCATCCACCTGCACGGCATGTGGAGCGACCTGGAGGACGCCGACGGCCGCTTCATGGTCCGCAAGCACACCGTCGACATGCCGCCGGGCACGCGCCGCAGCTACCGGGTCCGCGCCGACGCGCTCGGGCGCTGGGCCTACCACTGCCACCTGCTGTTCCACATGGAGGCGGGGATGATGCGCGAAGTGAGGGTCGAGGAATGAGCACGCCGACCGCACTCGCTGGCGCGCTGCTGGTGATGTCGCTTCCCGCCGCCGCGGCGCAGGCGCAGGACCATGCGCAGCATGCGCGGCACCACGCGTCCCACGCCGCCGCGCAGGACGCGGACACCGGGCACGGCGGCCAGCACCGGCATCCGCCGGCCGCGGAGCACGCCGGGCACGATCGCCCGGCGATGGATCACGCCCACGGGCACGCCGTACCCGTGGATCCCGCGGCGCACGCAGTCGACCCGCAGCACGCCGCCGCCGTGCCGGCGCCGCCGCCGACCGGCCTCCCGGTCCCGATGCCGACCGACGCCGACCGTGCCGCCGCCTTCCCCGACCTGCACGGCCACGCCACCCACGACCAGCGCGTGGTCGGCCTCCTGCAGTTCAACCGGCTGGAGACGTGGCACGGCGACGAGGCCAGCGGCCAGGCCTGGGAAGCACAGGGCTGGGTCGGCACCGACTGGAACCGGCTGTGGCTGCGCAGCGAGGGCGAGCGCACGGGCGGACACACCGAGTCCGCGGACCTCGAGCTCATGTACGGACGCCCCGTCGCACGCTGGTGGGACCTGGTCGCGGGCCTGCGCCACGACATCGCGCCGGGCGCCGGCCGCACCTTCGCCGGGATCGGCGTGGTGGGCATGGCGCCCTACATGTTCGAGGTGTCCGCGACCGCCTACGTGGGCGAGGGCGGACAGACCGCGGCGCGGGTGGAGGTCGAGTACGAGACGCTCCTGACCAACCGCCTCATCCTGCAGTCGCAGGTCGAGGCCGAGGCCTGGGGCGAGGACGATCCGCGGCGCGGCATCGGCAGCGGCCTGGCCACGCTGGAGGCCGGCTTCCGGCTGCGCTACGAGGTCACCCGCCGCTTCGCGCCCTACCTCGGCATCGCCTGGGAACGCACCCATGGCGGGAGCGCCGACCTGCGGCGCGCCGACGGCGGGCCGGAGCACGACACCCGCGTCGTCGCCGGCCTGCGCTTCTGGTTCTGACGGCGGGGCGCGGCGCCTAGTCGATGACCTCGAGCGACTCGAGGTCCATGGTGTAGGCAGCCACGCCCACCTCGTTGGCGGCGCGTTCGATGCGCAGCGTGCCGGTGACCTCGTAGGCGTCCCAGATGTCGCCCATCGGCTGCGGCGTCTCCGGCTTGATGTAGACGAGCTGGTTCGGCGGCGGCGGCGGCACATGGATGCAGGCGCCGAAGTAGGGCACCAGGAACATGTCGATCATCCTGTTCTGGGCGTCGACGTTGAGCGGCACGATGTAGCCCGCCATCGTGCCCTGCACGCCCGCCATCTCCGCCACCGTGCGCTCGGAGGTGAAGTTCATCGCAGGGCCGGCGCCGCTGTGGCTGATGTCGTCCATCGCCTCCAGCGCCTGGAGTTCGTCCCTGGGCATGAGTTCCAGCCAGCCGATGTCGCGCGCCGCGGCGGGCGCAGTCGCCAGAACGAGCGCGAGGACGGCGAACAGGCGGCGCGGCAGCGCCGTGGCGGGGGGAGTTGTCATGGTGAACCTCATCGTCATTGCGTCACGGTCATGCCGTCCTGCACGGAGCGGCGATACGCCAGCGTCGCCGGCAGCAGGCCGAGCAATAGCCCGGCCAGCACCATCCAGCCCAGCAGCTGCAGCCCGGCGCCGAGGTCCCCGGACGTGCCCAGGTGGAGGCCGTAGCGCGCCTGCAGCCACGGCGCGGCCAGGCGCAGTCCGACTTCGACGATGGCCAGGCCCAGCGCGCCGCCGGCCAGCGCGAGCAGGGCCGCCTCCATCAGCAGCAGGCCGAACACGTGCCACGGCCCGGCGCCGACCGCGCGCAGGATCGCCATCTCCCGCCTGCGTTCGTTGAGCGTCGCCAGCACCGTGGTCAGCAGCACCATCAGCGCCGCCGCCAGCACCGCCGCACCGGCGGCCTCCATCGCCCGCTCGACCGTGCCGAGCATGCTCCACAGCTGCTGCAGGGCGACGCCCGGCAGGATCGCGGTCAAGGGCTCGTCCGGGTACTCGTTGAGCGTGCGCTGCAGGGCGAAGGTCGCCAGGCGGCTCTTCAGGCCGACGAAGACCGCGGTCACCGCCCGCGGCTGCAGCGCCGCGTCGGGCAGCGTCGCGGCATCGGGCGCAGTGCCGATCCGGGTGCCGCTGCGCCAGTTGAGGTGGATGGCCTCGATCGCCGCCAGCGAGACGTAGACGCCGCCGTCGGCGGCGGTGCCGGTCCGGGCGAGCACGCCGACGACGCGGAACGGGTGGTCGTCGTGCTGGTTGAGGGCGACCCGCGCGGTGCCGTGCGCGAGCACGATCTCGCTGCCGGGCGCGTAGCCGAGGCGCTCGGCGACATCGGCACCGACCACCGCCTGCGCCACGCTCTCACGCGGATCCGCCGAGAACGCCTCGCCCTGTGCGAACGCCAGGCCCTGCCGGCCGGCGAACCCGAGGCGCCGGAAGTAGTCGACGGTGGTGCCGACGACCCGGAAGCCGCGGTGCGAGTCGCCCAGCGACACCGGCACCGCCCAGGCGACGGCGGGGTCGTCGGCGAGATCGACGTAGGCATCCCAGCCGAGATTGTTGGTCGCGTCGCCCAGGTGGAAGACCGAGTACAGCAGCAGCTGCACCGGATGCGAGCGCGCGCCGACGATGAGGTCGGTACCCGAGACCGAGCGCAGGAAGGCCTGCCGGGTCTCGGTCTGCAGGCGCTGCACGCCCAGCAGCAGGGCAACCGCCAGGCCCACCGTCGCCACCGTCAGCCCCGCGATGAAGGCGCGGTTGCGCAGGCTGCGCCAGGCGAGCACGAACAGGGCCGGGTTCATGCCGCCCGCTCCGCCTGCAGATCCGCCAGCGACTCGACCAGATGGAAGCGGCGGGCGATGGCGAGATCGTGGCTCACCAGCAGCAGGCCGCTGCCGGCGACGTCGCATTCGGCGAACAGCAGTTCGAGGAAGTCGTCGCGCGCCCTGACGTCCAGCGCCGAGGTCGGCTCGTCGGCGATCACCAGGGCCGGTTCGCCGATCAGCGCCCGGGCCGCGGCCACGCGCTGCTGCTGGCCGACCGACAACGAACCGGCGCGCCGGGTCCAGGTCGCCTCCGGCAGGCGCAGCCGGCGCAGGAGCTCGCTCGCCGCCGCGGCCAGGCTGCCGAAGCGCGCCCGGGCGCGGCGCCGGCGCTCGACCGAGAAACGGCACGGCAGCAGCACGTTGTCGACCGGCGACAGGAACGGCATCAGGTTGAACTGCTGGAACAGGATGCCGGTGGAGTCCGCCCGCGCGCGGTCACGCCGCCAGCCGCCCAGGGCCGAGACCTCGCGACCGGCGACCCGGACCGTGCCCGCATCCGGCCGCAGCGTGCCGGCAACCAGGTTCAGCAGGGTGCTCTTGCCGCTGCCGCTGGGCCCGTGCAGGAAGATCCGCTCGCCGCGGGCGATCCGCAGCGCCGGGACCGCGAGCGTCCAGGCGCTGCCCGGATAGGCGAAGCGCAGGTCGCGGACCTCCAGCGCCGGCGCATCGGCGGTGCCCGCGCTCACGGCAGCTCCAGCCGCGAGGCGCCGGGCAGCAGCGTGCCGCCGCCCTGCCCGCCTGCGCCGATCGCCTGCACACGGATCTCCCGCAGCCGCGGCAGCGCATCGAAGAGCGCTGCCGCGTCCAGCGCGGCCGGCACACCGTCCGCGCAGGCGAAGGTCGCGGCGACGGACCAGTCGCCATGCCGGGCGTGATCGTGGTCGTGGTCGTGGTCGTGGTCGTGGTCGTGGTCGTGCTCGTGCTCGTGCTCGTGCTCGTGCTCGTGCTCGTGCTCGTGCTCGTGCTCGTGCTCGTGATCATGGTGTCCGGCGGTCTCCGCGGCCGGCGGTGCCACCTCGCTTTCGGCGAGGGTGCAGCGGGCGCCCTGCAGGTCGAGCAGCACGTCCAGCCGGCGCAGCGTCGCGACCGCCGCCGCGACCGTGCGGCGCTCGCTCTCGTCGCGCGGCGCGTGCTCGAAACCGACGAAGCCGTCGCCCGCGCCCTGCAGGCGGATGTCGACGCGGCCCGCGTCCGTCGCGACGTCGAGATGCGCCACGCCGTGCTCGTGCGCGTGCTGCTGCGCGAGCGCCGGCTCGGCGACGAGGGAGGCGGCGAAGGCGCCGAGGAACAGGACGGAATGGCGCGACATGGGCATGGGGATCCGATTCGGAGATGTTATCTTATAACTCTTATGCCGCTGACCCGAATCCTGCCGCGCGGAGGCTGGTCGCCGCTCTACGACCGCATCGGCGCCGCCGCGTCCCTGGTCTGCGGCCTGCACTGCGCAGCCGTCTCGGCCCTGCTGCTGTTCCATCCGCTGCTGTGGCTGCAGCGCGCGCGCTATGCCGAGCACATCGCCTGGCTGACCGGGATCGAGATCGCGCTCGCGGTGGTCTCGATCGGCGCGGCCCTGCTCGCGTTGCCGCTGGGCTGGCGCCGCCACCGCCGGCGGCTGCCCGTGCTGCTCGGCATGCCCGGCTTGGTGCTGGTCTGCGTCGGCGTGTTCAGCCGGGTGCACTACATGCCCTTCGTCGGCAGCGGCGTGGTGCTCGGCGGTGGCCTGCTGCTGGTGGCGGCGCACCTCGTCAACGCGCGCCTCGGATGCCGCACGAGCTGACACAGACGCACGTCATGCTGCGCGTGCACCAGGCATCAGGAGATCCACGTGACGACCCGTCGACGCTTCATGTTCGGCCTCACCACCGCCGCCTTCGGCGGCCTCGCCCTCGCCAGCGGCCGCTTCGCGCCGGTGGCGCCGCGCCGGGTCGCGGCCGGCTATGGTCCGTTGCGCCGCGACCCCGCCGGCGTCCTGGACCTGCCCGACGGCTTCGACTACCGCGTCGTCTCGCGCGTGGGCGAGCGGATGCAGGACGGCTTCGTGGTGCCGGACAACTTCGACGGCATGGGCAGCTTCGCACTCGACGCCCGGCGCGTGCTGCTGGTGCGCAACCACGAACTGCGCGTTGCGCAGCACGAGGTCGGCGCCCTGGCGGGCCGCCGCGGTGCGCGCGTGGCGAGCTTCGACCACGACGGCGAGGGACGCCCGCTTCCCGGCGGCACCACCAACCTGGTGTACGACACCCGCACCGGCGAGATCGAGTCGCAGCACCTGACCCTGCTCGGCACCATCCGCAACTGCGCCGGCGGCACCACGCCGTGGGGCTCGTGGCTCAGCTGCGAGGAGGACGTCACCCGCGCCGGCGAAGGCGTCGACCGGGACCACGGCTGGGTGTTCGAGGTGCCGGCGACGGCCACCGGCCCGGTCGAACCGCGCCCGCTGAAGGACATGGGCCGCTTCAACCACGAGGCGGCCGCCGTGGATCCGCGCAGCGGCATCGTCTACCTCACCGAAGACCGCGACGACAGCCTGTTCTATCGCTTCCTGCCGGCGGCGCGCGGCGAGCTGGCGCGCGGTGGCCGCCTGCAGGCGCTGGCCCTGGCGACGCGCGAGGTGCCGGCGGATGCGCGCAACTGGAGCGGCAGGCCGTGGGACATCGGCGCCTGGCACGAGACGCGCTGGATCGACCTGGACGAGGTGGAGAGCCCCGCCGACGACCTGCGCCTGCGCGGCCACGCGGCCGGTGCGGTGCGTTTCGCGCGCGGCGAGGGCATTCACTACGGCGACGGCGAATTCTTCTTCTGCTGCACCTCGGGCGGCGCCGCCGGCTACGGCCAGGTAATGCGCTACCGGCCGTCGCCGGTCGAGGGCCACCCGGGCGAGAAGGACGCGCCCGGCCGGGTGCAGGTGTTCGTCGAGTCCGCCGACGCCGACATGTTCAACTTCGGCGACAACCTGACGGTGGCGCCGAACGGACACCTGGTGGTCTGCGAGGACCAGTACACCGAGGTCGTGGTCAACCGCCTCATCGGCGTCACCCCGGACGGCAGCACCTACCCGCTCGGCTTCCTGCATGCGCAGACCGAGCTCGCCGGCGCCTGCTTCTCGCCGGACGGCGGGACGTTGTTCGTCAACCTCTACAGCCCCGGGCGGACGCTGGCCATCCGCGGGCCGTGGACGACCGCGCCGGCCTGAGGCCGCATCGCCAGCGCCACCGACGCGCACGGCATCCCGTCGAGGGCTGTCGGCGGACGTGCGGGCGGAGCGTCCGCCCGGCGGCTCCTTCGCCTCGCGTTGCCGCCCCGGTGCGGCAGAGTCGGCGGCCGTGTCCTCCCTGCCCGCGACCGCCATGCGCGCCAGCGCCTCCGCTCCCGCCGCGTCCCGCGATGCCTCCCCCACCCAGCGGCAGACCGCCGGGGATCGCCGGCATGCTTGACCGCCTCCTCGACTACGCGCCGCTGATCTCGGCCGGCATGACCGGGGTGACGGCGCTGATCTGGATCGTCTACCTCAACGTCTTCCTGTCGAGCTACCGCCGCCAGCACCGCCCGTCGATCCTGATCACCTCGGGCGCGGGCAAGGGCATGAACGCCCACTGCTTCGTCACCAACCTCGGGCTGGAGCCGGTCTACCTGATCGACATCATCCTCGACCTCACCCGACGCGACGGCGCCACCGTGCGCGCCGTCATCCCCGAGCGCAACGAGCACCTGCGCGACGACGACCACGTCGACTTGGAGGACGCCCGCAGCGCGACCAACGTCGGGCCCTTGGGCAGCGGCGAGGAAAAGGACATCGGCCGTTTCCGCGCGTTGATCGAACGCGCCTGCGCGGAAGACCCCGGCATCAGTCCCGACATGCCGCTGCGCTGCCTGGAGATCACCGTGGTCACCGTGACCGCCAGCCGCGCCGAACTCTACGGCGCGTCCAGGCGCTACATCGTCGAGGACGGCGACGACGGCCGCCTGCGCCTGCGCCCGACCACGATCAAGGCGCGCCAGCTCCACAGCGCCCTGGCCCGCCGCCGCCTCGCACGCGAACTGGAACGCGAGCTCGGCGCCGACCCTGAAGAAGGAGGAGACCCGACGCGCGATCGTCGCGCGGCTGCGCCGCCGTGAGTCAGTCGCCGCGAGCCGTTTGCGCGTCGCGCCACCACGGACTGCCGGCAGCCGGCGACGCCAGATCGATGCGCTCGCCCATCCGCGGCGTGGTCAGCGCCACGCCCCGTTGCGCGGCCAGCGCGGCCACCCGCTCGAACGGTTCCGTCCAGGGATGCATGGCGAGGTCGAAGGTGCCGTTGTGGATCGGCAGCAGCCAGCGCCCGCCCAGGTCCAGGTGCGCCTGCACGGTCTGCTCGGGCTGCATGTGCACGTACGGCCACTGCGGGTCATAGGCGCCGGTCTCGAGCAGGGTGAGGTCGAACGGCCCGAAGCGGCGACCGATCTCGCGGAAGCCGTCGAAATAGCCGCTGTCGCCGCTGAAGAACAGGCGCAGCCCGCCGCTCCCGGCGTCGCCATCGTCGACGATCACCCAGGACGCCCACAGCGTCTCGTTGCGGTCGGAGAGGGTGCGCCCGGAGAAGTGCTGGGCCGGCGTCGCAGTGAACTGCACGCCGTCGATCCGCGTCCCCTGCCACCAGTCGAACTGCCGCACCCGCGCCGGGTCCACCCCCCAGGCGACCAGCCGGTCGCCGACCCCGAGCGGCGCGAGGAACACGTCGGCCTTCGAGGCCAGGGCGGTGATCGTGGCGCGGTCGAGGTGATCGTAGTGGTCGTGCGACAGGAGCACCCCGCGCAGCGGCGGCAGGTCCTCCAGCGCGATCGGCGGCGCATGGAAGCGCCTGGGTCCCAGCCATTGCACCGGGGATGCGCGTTCGGAGAACACCGGGTCGGTGATCCAGAAGCCGCCGCGCAGCTTGAGCAGCACGCTCGAGTGGCCCAGGCGGAACAGGCTGCGGTCCGGCGCCGCCTCGAGGAGCGCCGGCGTCAGCGCGACCACCGGCGGCGCGACCGCCGGACTCGCGTCCGCCGGCTTGTGGAGCAGCATGTTCCAGGTGATGCGCAGCAGCTTGGTCAGCCCCTCGGCCGGCTGCGGCACCGGATTGCGGAACGTGCCATCGGTGTACTGCGGCGAGTCCCGGTAGGCGGGGATCGAAGTCCGGCTCAGGGCGGCGGTGAGCGAGCAGGCGGTCATGAAGAGGAGTCCGGTCAGGAGCAGGAGGCGACGCGGGCGGAGGAAGCGCCGAGGCATGGAATCTTGTCCAGTCGATTACACGACACAGTGTAGTTTCCTCCCACGCAGCAAGTAAACTCCCCGGTGTAGAATCGAGGCATGAGCAGATCTTCCGCTCCCGTCCGCCGTACCGACCGCAAGCGCGCCGCCATCCTCGATGCCGCCGTCGACGAATTCCGCCGCTGCGGCTACGAAGCCACCAGCATGGACCGCGTCGCCGCCGGCGCCGGCGTGTCCAAGCGCACCGTGTACAACCACTTCCCCAGCAAGGAGGCGCTGTTCGCGCAGATCCTGCAGCGGTTGTGGGAGCGCAGCACGGACGGCGTCGAGGCGGCCTACCGCCACGACCGGCCGCTGCGCGCGCAGTTGCTGGAGCTTGTGCGGCAGAAGCTCGCCCTGCTCAACGACCCGAACTTCGTCGACCTGGCCCGTGTCGCCATCGCCGCCGCCATCCACTCGCCGGACAGGGCGCAGGCGATGGTCGCGCGCATGGGCGACCGCGAGGAAGGGCTCGGCGTCTGGATCCGTGCGGCCGCCGCCGATGGCCGGCTCAGGATCGACGACCCGTCCTTCGCCTCGATGCAGTTGCAGGGGCTGGTCAAGGGCTTCGCGTTCTGGCCGCAGGTCACCCTCAGCCAGCAACCGCTGTCGCCTGCGCAGCAGGCGCGTGTGGCGGAGGAGGCGATCGACATGTTCCTCGCCCGCTACGGCTGAGGAGCGGGTACGTCGACCGAGCCCTGCAGCTACCGCGCGACGCGCATGACTGGGCCCACCAGCAACCACAATGATGTCTTAACTTATTGAAACCAAATACTAGTACAGCCCTAACAAGTCCAACCTGACTCGCATTTTGACTCACTTTTTGACGGGAAGCATTAGGATCAGGTCCCACCGAGCCGGAGAAGCCGACGACCGCCAGTCAGGGCCAACTTAGGGTACATCCTCAGAGTTACGTTCCAGCTGACACCGACTCCCACTCCTTGATATGTGGCCAGACCCGGTCTCCGGCGTCGGCGGCCGTAGCCGTTGCCAGGCCCTTCAATGAAGGGCGGCTCCGCCGCCCGATCGCGTGCGCAAATGGCTCGATCTGCTCGACACCCAAACCAGTCGCGCTGACTTTCTGCCCTGCGCTCTTGGTCGAACATCGCGCTATGTCGAAGCGCTGCGCTTAGCCCCTTGGCACGGCGCCTCGAACTCTGGGTCTGTGCCGCGCACTCCTTTAAGGTGAGCAGCCACTCGAATCCCTTAAAGCCAAATGCGCAAGACCAGCTTCCCCAACCCGCATCTGCGACTAAGCATCCACGAACAACTCGTAGTTCCCACCACCAGGTCGAAGTTCACCCGAAATCGCGGAAGGTACGAAAGCGGTGAGGTGCTGCCCGATCTCGACCGACTCCTTGAGCGAACGCTAAGGACCATTGCACAGAGCCACGACTCCCGAGAACGGAGCACTCGCTCGTTCGACAGCCTTTGGAAGAAGGTGTGCAAGACCCTGACGGCCAAGAAGAATGCCGCGCACTACGACAACTGGAAGCGGACCGCAGTGATAAAAAATGTCGCGCAGTTCCAGGGGCTGCGACGTCCCCCCGCCTTTGAGTAGCACTGCGATCTGGAGTCCAATCCGCAACGACAAGGAGATTGGACGTGAAGAAGCGCTTTTCCGAAGAGCAGATCATCGGCTTCCTGCGCGAGGCCGAGGCCGG
>NZ_JAGQFT020000015.1 GCF_018122625.2 Coralloluteibacterium stylophorae
CGGCCTCGGCCTCGCGCAGGAAGCCGATGATCTGCTCTTCGGAAAAGCGCTTCTTCACGTCCAATCTCCTTGTCGTTGCGGATTGGACTCCAGATCGCAGTGCTACTCAAAGGCGGGGGGACGTCGCCCCTGACATTCTCCGAGTCGTCTCGCTGTACGACGGCTCACGGGTCAGCACCCTTCGCTTCCTGGAGGCCTCCGCATGACCTCCAAGATCACCCTCGCCACCCTGCCGGCCGCCACGGCGCAAGAGGTGTTCGATCAGGTCGCAAGGCACCTGATGACGCAGGGGGAGCCTGCGATGAACGCAGACGGCAGTAGCTGCGTCTACCACGCCGCAGACGGCCTGATGTGCGCCGCGGGCTGCCTGATCGCTCCGGAGGAGATGAGGACGGATTGGGAAGGTCGCTCCTGGGATAGCGCCACGAGGCGAGGCGCGCCGGAAGCACACGTCGGCCTGATCGAGCGCCTCCAGACAGTCCACGACTCGGCACGCGGCATCCCTACGTCGGAGGTTCTGCCCCGATGGCGCGCGGGCCTCTCTCGAGTAGCCCATCGCTGCCACCTCTCCGCCGCGGCCTGAAAGAGTTCCCCGCCTGATCCTCCCTCCACGCACAGAGGCCGCCTTCGGGCGGCCTTTGTCGTTCCTGGAGCCTCCCAATGCCTGACTACTCCTCCTTCGTGGAGGTCGCCGGCATCGTGCTGGACGACCCCTACGAACCCGATCCGGTGAACGCGCCTGGTCTGTACGTCGGCCGGGTCATCAACAAGGTGCTCGAGGTGGACCGCATCCGCGTGTTCCGCCGGGTCGAGTACGGATTCCGCGGGTACCTGACGACCCGCGATGGCGCCTACGGCTTCGTCGCCTGGGTGCAGACAGGACCTCGGGTCGAGCAGGCCCGCCGCTTCACCCGCCACGGCTTCGCGACCATCGCAGAGGCCACCGCGGCACTCATCGAGACCTCGGTGCGCAACGCGCCGCTGGACCACCACGCGCCCTGCTGAGGGCGCCTCTCTTCCTGGAAAGTCACCATGCCCCGCGCTCCCTCCAACGGGGAGACGGCGGCGTGCATCCGGCTGCTTCAAGAGGACTACGGGATTTGCCGAGCTGCGGAGCATCTGGTGCGCGAGAAGCGCGGCCGGGTCTTCGCGCCTGATGCGCGCGCCTTCTTCCTTCGTGTTGCACCTCCGGACGACCCCGAGGCGGTCCATTGGCCTGCGGTCGCCCGAGCCATCCGTGAACTTCCGCCGTGTGATCCCGTCGAGTCTCTCGATCCATGAGACAGGGGGCCGGGATCATCACTCTCCCATCCGGGACGGTTGCACCGCGTCAAATAACCGTCTTGTGAACGAACCGTGACTGACGCTTTTTGCGCATTGCGGGGTGCCAGAGGGGGCACCCACAATTCGCCCCGTTGAACGCCGGGCGGCGCACCTAAGACCTTGCATCCATTGGGAAATGTCGTGAAGAGAATCAGCTTGCATCCCGCTGCGAAGGAGCAGCGGAAAGTTCACAGGGGGCTCTGGATCGACCGAGTTCGCCCCGGTCTCACCGTCGTCTGCGTGCGCTACTTCCTGGTGATTATTGAATAATCAATCCCACAAGTGGGAGACTTAGCGCGCGCTAATGTCCGCGGGCGAGAGGCCCGCACAACAGGAACCCACCCATGTCCCCCACCCTCACCCCGGCCGAAGCAATGGCCGCCCTTTCCGCCGGCATCCGCTACTTCCGAACCAACGTCTATGAGGACGCTCCCGCCACCCTCATCGCTGTGTTCCTCGCAGTCGCCGAGAACAACGGAATCGAGCAGTACGGGCTGGACAAGGAAGTGGGCGAGACCTCCGCCTCGGCAGTCAGCAGGCACCTCCAGATGCTCACGGAGGCCGGCAGGCTCGGAAAGAAGGGACTCGGCCTGGTCGTGTCCCACGCGAACCCGATGGACCACCGCCGCCGCGAGTACGTCCTGACCCGCCGCGGCCAGGCCGTCTCCGCTGCGATGGCCGAGGCCGTCACCAAGGCCCTCTCGAGGGGCAAGTGATGCTCGCCGAGATCGCGATGTTCGCCCTGCCGATCCTCGGGTTCGCCCTATGCGTCCTCGACGGCCTCCGCCGTACCCGGTTCGACCGGAAGGCCGCTGAACGCGCCTTCCAGAAGCAAGACATCGATTCCACGCTCGCGTCCCTGCGTCGCTCCCTGAAGCCGCGCCAGGACGAGGGCTTCTTCACCACGCGCGACTAGCGCAACAGGAGCACCGTCATGCCTCTACGGCTGAAGGGAGCCTCCCCGAAGCCGGGAGAGGCCGACCGTCGCTACTACATGATCGACGTGCAGGAGGGCGGACGCCGTGTCCGCGTCTCCTCCGGCACCCGGCAGAAGGACGCCGCCCTCAAGAAGGAGCAGGCCGTCCTCGACGCCCTCCGGGAGCACCCGGACATCACGCAGGCCGAGCTGCTGGAGGTAGTCCGCGGCCGCGCTCGAGGCGCAAAGGTGGCCGCCGTGCGCGTCCAGGGCATGACCCTGCGCGCAGCGTGCGTCCGCGTACTCGACGGCCAGTGGGCCAAGGCCAAGAGCCGGGCGACCTACAAGATCAACTGCGGCGAGCTGTGCCGCGAGCTGGGCGACAACCGCCCCGTGGCCGCGATCACCGACGACGTGATCGAGGACCTGGTGAAGGCGTTCGACAAGCGCGGGAACTCCCCGAGCACGATCAACCGCAAGCTGATCGCGCTGCGGATCGTCCTGGCCGAGTGCAAGAGGCGGAAGGAGATCGGCGCGCTGCCGGAGATGCCCCACTTCAGCGAGCGCGGCACTGCGCGCACCTTCATCCTGGACCGGGCCACCGAGCAGGCGATCTTCGCCGAGGTCCTGGCGTGGGATGGTCTCGAGGCCGCGCCCGAAGGCGGCCACCCGCGACGGCGCGACGGCGCCGAGTACCTGACCCTGTTCGAGTTCCTCGTCGAGTCCGGCCTGCGCTTGAGCGAGGCGCTCAACATCCGGTGGGGCGACATCCGCTGGGAGGAGGGCCTGCTGCGGCTCTGGAGGGCCGAGGAGCTGAAGAACGGCCGTCCCCGCACCCTGCCCCTCACCGAGCGCGCCAAGGGCGTCCTGGAGGGCCGGAGGCTCGCCGGGATCAAGGGCGGGCCGTTCAAGACGCTCAACAAGCGCCGGGCCGAGCACCACTGGAACTCAGCGCGCGACCGCGCCGGGATCGAGGACAAGGAATGCGTGATTCATGCGCTCCGTCACACTTGTGCAACTCGGCTGCTGGAGCTGACGGGCGACATCAAGCTCGTGCAGGAGTGGCTGGGTCACAAGGACATCGCGACGACCTCGAAGGTCTACGCGCACGTCCTGACGCACAAGCTCCAGGGTGCCGCGGCGCTGCTGGACGCCCAACGGGTGCAGGTGACGGCTCGAGAGGGGCCTGATCCTCGCTTGCACGACTGCAATCGTCCCACGACTGCAATCCACGGACATTCAACCCGAGCGAACTAGAGGATAATCAGGGGGTTATGCTGGTGCGAAAGGCGGGAGTCGAACCCGCACACCCGTAGGTACTGGAACCTAAATCCAGCGCGTCTACCAATTCCGCCACTCTCGCGCGTTCAGCGACGAAGTCGCGGTCTGTAGATGGTGGGCCGTCAAGGATTCGAACCTTGGACCTACTGATTAAGAGTCAGCTGCTCTACCAACTGAGCTAACGGCCCATCTAAGACCTGCCGCCGCGGCGGCTGCGAATGGGCATTATGCCCTATCGCGCGGGTGGGGTGGAAGACGGGACTCGAACCCGCGACCCTCGGAATCACAATCCGATGCTCTAACCAACTGAGCTACATCCACCACGGAACAACTCGTACTGCGCTGCAAGCGGATGGCGCGCCCGACAGGAATCGAACCTGCAACCGTCGGCTTAGAAGGCCGATGCTCTATCCGGTTGAGCTACAGGCGCCCGGACGGATCTTCGCACCTTCCGACACCCCGCGCGCGACCGCTGGCCATGCGCGGAAGTGGTCGGGGTAGAGGGATTCGAACTCTCGACGTCCAGCTCCCAAAGCTGGCGCTCTACCAGGCTGAGCTATACCCCGACGTTCGGTTGTACCCTGCGTACTTCCACTTGCAACACGTTCTGCCCTCGGCAGCGACCCGGCGCATGATGCCGGTCTCCACTTCGGACAGAGCAAAAAGGGTGCCTAAGCACCCTTCTGCCTGTATGGCGCGCCCGGAGAGATTCGAACTCCCGACCCCCAAGTTCGTAGCCTGGTGCTCTATCCAACTGAGCTACGGGCGCAGAAGCGAGATTATGAACGTTCGGCGCGACCTTCGTCAACGACTTCGTTCGCCTCGTCCGGCGGATCCTGCGGGAAGCCCCGCACGATGCGCCGTCGCTTCGTGAAGCGAAGACGCCGCGCGGACGCGGCGTCGTGAAACTGGCGGAGAGTGAGGGATTCGAACCCTCGATGGAGCTTTTGACCCCATACTCCCTTAGCAGGGGAGCCCCTTCGGCCTCTCGGGCAACTCTCCGGGTTGTCGCGTGGAAGCTGATCGCCCCACCCGCGGGTTCGTCGAGGCCGCTTGCCTAGCCTCGCTCGAACGGCGGCCGCCTAGGATAGCGGCTCCGCGCGGACGGGTAAACCTTCAGCCGGAGACCGGCCCCTTCTCCGCATCCGCACCGTCGTCTTCGCGATGGATGCGGTCGTAGATTTCCTCACGGTGGACGGCGACGTCCTTCGGTGCGGTGATGCCGATGCGCACCTGGTTGCCCTTCACCCCGAGAACGGTCACCGTCACGGCATCACCGATCATCAGGGTCTCGCCGACCCGACGGGTCAGTATCAACATTGTTCACTCTCCTCACCGACGCGTCCCTGCGTCGGATCCGTCTGCTCCGCATCCCGCTTCGCAGGCCGGACTCCCCCGGGAACCGCGCACCAACGCGGCCATAAAGGGCCAAATCGTAACGAACGCGTAACAGCAGGCGCAATGCGCCGGAGGTCACGACGTTCAGCGTGAATCAGGCCTTGGCAAGCCTCGCAGACAGCCAGTCCGCCACCTGTGAAAGCGCACGGTCGAGCTCCGGCCCATCGCTGCCTCCACCCTGCGCCAGGTCCGGCCGTCCGCCACCCTTGCCGCCGATCTGACCGGCCACGTGGGCAACGAGTTCACCCGCCTTGACCTGCCCCATTGCCGCCCCGTTCACCCCGGCCACAAGCGCCGCCTTGCCGCCCTCGCCCGACGCAAGCACGACCACCGCATCGCCCAGCTGCTGCTTGAGCCGGTCCACGGCCTCGCGCAGGGCCTTCGGATCCAGTCCGTCCAGCCGCGCCGCCACGAGCCTGAAGTCACCGAAGTCGACGGCGCCCTGCGCCAGCTCGCCGGCGGCACCCGCCGCGGCCTTGGCCTTGATCGCCTCGAGTTCCTTCTCGAGCCGCTTCTGGCGCTCGAACAGCTGGCGCAGCTTCTCGGTCATGCCGTCGCCGGTGGTACCGAGCAGGTGTGCGGCCTCCGCGAGCCGGCGCTCCTCCTCGGCGACGTGATTCAGGGCGTTCTCGCCGGTCACCGCCTCAATGCGCCGAACTCCCGCCGAGATGCCGCCTTCCGAGATGATCTTGAACAGGCCGATGTCGCCGGTGCGGCCGACGTGGGTGCCACCGCAGAGCTCGGTCGAGAACTCGCCCATGCGCAGCACGCGCACCTCGTCGCCGTACTTCTCGCCGAACAGCGCCATCGCGCCGAAATCCAGGGCGTCCTGCATCGCCATGTGGTGGATCTCGGCGGCGGCGTTGCGGCGGATCTCGGCGTTGACCAGCCGCTCGATCTCGAGCAGTTCGGCATGGCCGATCGGCTGGAAGTGCGAGAAGTCGAAGCGCAGCCGCTCCGGCGCCACCAGCGACCCCTTCTGCTGCACGTGCGTGCCCAGCACCTTGCGCAGCGCGGCGTGCAGCAGATGCGTGGCCGAATGGTTGAGCACCACCGCCTGCCGACGCGTGAGGTCGATCCGCGCCGACACCGCATCGCCGACCTTGAGCACGCCACTCTCCAGGCGCCCGACATGGCCGTGGAAGGTGCCCGACAGCTTCTGCGTGTCCTCGACCACGAAGCGGACGCCGTCGGCCAGCAGCACGCCGTGGTCGCCGACCTGGCCGCCGGATTCGGCGTAGAAGGGGGTCGCGTCCAGGATGAGCACCGCGGCGTCGCCGCTGTCGAGCACGTCGAGCGCCCTGCCCTCGCTGAGGATCGCCAGCACCCGCGCCTGTCCCACGTGGCTGTCGTAGCCTTCGAAGCGGGTCGGCGGCAACGAGCTCGCGAGCTCCGAAGGCAGGGTGATCGCGCCGCCGAACTGGCTGGCGGCGCGCGCACGCTCGCGCTGCGCCTGCATCGCCGACTCGAATCCGGCCATGTCCACGCCGAGCCCGCGCTCGCGCGCGATGTCGGCGGTGAGGTCGACCGGGAATCCGTAGGTGTCGTAGAGGCGGAACACCTCCTCGCCGGCCAGCGTCCTCGTGTCGCCGGCGCGCGCGGCCACCTCCTCGAACACCTTCATGCCGGCATCGAGGGTCTCCGCGAAGCGCGCCTCCTCGGCGCCGAGCGCGGCCTCGATCGTGTCGCGCCGGGTGACGAGTTCGGGATAGGCCTGCCCCATCTCCGCGACCAGCGGCTCCACCATGCGGTGGAAGAACGCGCCGCGCACGCCGAGCATCCAGCCGTGCCGGAGCGCGCGACGGATGATCCGGCGCAGCACGTAGCCGCGCCCCTCGTTCGAGGGCAGCACGCCGTCGGCGACGAGGAAGGCGCAGGCGCGGATGTGGTCGGCGATCACGCGCAGCGAACCGTGGGCCAGGTCATCGGTCGCGGTGAGCGCGGCGGCCGCCTTGATCAGGTGCTGGAACAGGTCGATCTCGTAGTTCGAATGCACGTGCTGGAGCACGGCGGCCAGGCGCTCCAGCCCCATGCCGGTATCCACGCAGGGCGCCGGCAGCGGCAGCAGCGTGCCGTCGGGCTGGCGGTCGAACTGCATGAACACCAGGTTCCAGATCTCGATGAAACGGTCGCCGTCCTCGTCGGGCGAGCCCGGCGGGCCGCCCGCCACGTGCGCACCGTGGTCGTAGAAGATCTCAGTACAGGGGCCGCAGGGGCCGGTATCGGCCATCTGCCAGAAGTTGTCCGAGGCGTAGGGCGCTCCCTTGTTGTCGCCGATGCGGACGATGCGCTCGACCGGCACGCCGACCTCGTCGCGCCAGATGCCGAAGGCCTCGTCGTCGGTGTGGTAGACCGTCACCAGCAGGCGCTCCGGCGCCAGGCCCCAGACCCCGGTCAGCAGCTCCCACGCCCACAGGATGGCATCGCGCTTGAAGTAGTCGCCGAACGACCAGTTGCCGAGCATCTCGAAGAAGGTGTGGTGGCGGGCGGTGTAGCCGACCTGGTCGAGATCGTTGTGCTTGCCGCCGGCGCGCAGGCAGCGCTGGACATCCACCGCGCGCACGTAGTTCGGCTTTTCGCTGCCGAGGAAGACGTTCTTGAACTGGACCATCCCCGAGTTGGTGAACAGCAGCGTCGGGTCGCTGGCCGGCACCAGCGTCGCGGACGGCACCACGGTGTGGCCGCGGTCGCGGAAGAAGTCGAGGAAGTCCTGGCGGATCTCTTGCGTGGTTTTCATGGGGGCGAGCGGTACGGCTGGCAGAAGGAGGAACGACGCGCGAGGCGGCGCCGCGTCGACCGCCGGCGAGGCGGGACCGCAGGCACCTGCGCACGGAAGGTCCGGGCCGGCAAGCCTAGCATCGCCACCCCGGGCGCCGGGATAGCCTCGGCGCCGACGGCGACGGCTCAGGCCGGATCGGAGAGGTCCGCGATCGCGGCGTGGGCATCGTCGGGCGCGAACCCGCGCCGGACGAGGAACTCCACGGCCTTGCGCCGCTGCGCGTGGTCGCTGCGCAGCAGTCCGGCGGACCAGCGACGTCGGGCGACATCGCAGGCGAGCCCGCGCCAGTCTGCGACGTCCGCCATGGCGGCCTCGCCCGCCGCGGCCTCGACCCCGTGCTGCTCGAGTTCCATGCGGATGCGCAGCGGCCCGTAGCCGCCGGCGACACGGGTGCGCACCAGCGTGTCGGCGAAGCGGGCGTCGCCCTGCCAGCCCCTGTCCGCCAGATCCTCGATCGCTGCGGTCACTTCGCCGCTCTCGAAGCCCTTGCTGCGCAGCTTGCGCTCCAGCTCGCGGCGGGAATGTTCGCGCCGCGCCAGGAGCGCCACGGCGCGCGACCTGGCGTCGGTGGTCCCGCGCGTCATGCCGGCAGCCGGAAAGCGGAACCGGCCTTTCGCGCGGCCGGTTCGACGTGCCGCGACGGCGGCACGTGGGCTTGCAGGACCGAGCTGCCGGACACGCCGATCAGGCCTCGGCCTCCTCGGCGTTCTCCTCGCCGATCACCAGATCGGGCACGAAGAGTTCGCGGAGCTTGCGCTCCAGCTCGGCCGCGGCATCGGAGTTCTCCTTCAGCCACTGGCGCGCGTTCTCCTTGCCCTGGCCGATGCGCTCGGAGCCGTAGCTGTACCAGGCGCCGGCCTTGTCGACGAGCTTCGCCGACACGCCCATGTCGATCAGCTCGCCCTCGCGGCTGATGCCCTCGCCGTAGAGGATCTCGGTGACGATCTGCTTGAACGGCGGCGCCAGCTTGTTCTTGACGACCTTGATCTTGGTCTGGTTGCCGATGATCTCGTCGCCCTTCTTGACCGCGCCGATGCGGCGGATGTCCAGGCGCACCGACGCGTAGAACTTCAGCGCGTTGCCGCCGGTGGTGGTCTCGGGGCTCTGGCCCGGCATCATGATGCCGATCTTCATGCGCAGCTGGTTGATGAAGATCACCAGGCAGTTGGAGCGCTTGATGTTGCCGGTCAGCTTGCGCAGCGCCTGGCTCATCAGGCGGGCCTGCAGGCCGGGGAGCTGGTCGCCCATCTCGCCTTCGATCTCGGCGCGCGGCGTGAGCGCGGCGACCGAGTCGACCACCACCATGTCCACCGCGTTCGAACGCACCAGCATGTCGGCGATCTCCAGCGCCTGCTCGCCGGTGTCGGGCTGCGAGACCAGGAGGTCGTCGACGTTGACGCCGAGCTTCTGCGCGTAGACCGGGTCGAGCGCGTGCTCGGCGTCGACGAAGGCGGCGGTGCCGCCGGCCTTCTGGCACTGGGCGATCGCCTGCAGCGTCAGCGTGGTCTTGCCCGAGGATTCCGGCCCGTAGATCTCGACCACGCGCCCCTTCGGCAGGCCGCCGATGCCCAGTGCGATGTCGAGCATCAGCGATCCGGTTCCGATGACCTCGGCCGCCTCGGCGGACTTGTCGCCCATGCGCATGACCGCGCCCTTGCCGAACTGCTTCTCGATCTGGGACAGCGCCGCGGTCAGGGCGCGCTTCTTGTTGTCGTCCATCGGGGATTCCTCGGGTGGATGCGTGTGGCGGATGGCGCGCACTCTAGGTGCGGTGCGTCGCAGGGGCTGCGACGCGGCGCCGGGGCAGGATGCTAATTGTCGGCGATGCGCCGCGACCTCCGACAGGGCCGACGGTCGGAGTAGGAATTCCCCGTCCGCCCTTGCCCGGCGGCATCATCGGTTCGGCCGCACCAGACCGCAGTACAGGCCCTCGATCGCGAAGTCCTGGCCGGGCAGCACCTCGATCGGCGCGTAGTCGGGATTGCGTGGCAGGAGCCGAATGCGGTCCCGGCCGATCTTCAGCAGCTTGACCGTGATCTCGTCGTCGATCCGCGCCACCACGATCTGCCCGGAACGCGCCTCCCGCGTGCGATGCACGCCGATGAGGTCGCCGTCGAAGATGCCTTCGTCGCGCATGGAGTCGCCTTCCACGCGCAGCAGGTAATCGGGCGCGGGCGAGAAGAACACGCGGTCGAGCAGCACGACCTCGTCGCTGCCGATGTCGGCGCCGATCGGGACACCCGCCGCGACCCGACCCAGCACCGGCAGGCGCAGCGCGTCGTCGGGCGCGGGCCCAGTGGCCGCCGGCCCGGCCGGCCGCACCAGGCGGATGCCACGGGCCTGGCCGGGGACCCGCCGGATCAGGCCGGCCCGCTCGAGCGCCTCCAGGTGGTACTGCGCCGCACGCACGCCCCTGAAGCCGAGCGCGGCGGCGATCTCGGCCTGCGACGGCGGCACGCCGTCGGCCTCGATGCGGGCGGCGATCAGGCCGAGGACGGCGTTCTGGGTCGACGAAAGCGGCATGTGAGTAGTATTACTACTAACAGCCGCCCACGGCAAGACGCCTCGCGGTCAGATGCCCTTGGCCAGCAGTCCGGCGGCCAGGGCCACCATCACCACCGCGATCAGGGCATCGAGCACGCGCCATGCCACGGCCCGGGTGAAGAACGGCGCGAACAGGCGCGAGCCGATCGCCAGCACCATCAGCCACAGCACGCTGGCGCAGATGACGCCGGCGGCGAACAGCATCCGCGTCTCCGCGAAGCCGTCGGCCAGCGCGCCGATGACGACCATGTCGAGCCAGAAGTGCGGGTTGAGCAGGGTGAAGCCCAGCGCCGCCAGCAGCGCCGCGCGGCGCGAGGGCACGGCGGTCTTCGCCGCGGCCAGACCGCTCTCGGCGCGCAGCGCGCGCAGTCCGGACTGCACGCCATACCAGGACAGGAAGGCGACGCCGAACCAGAGCATGCCCTGCGTCAGCCAGGGGACCACGCCGGTGAGCATCTGCAGGCCGAGCACGCTGGCGGTGATCAGCAGCGCGTCGGTCAGCGCGCAGACCGCGATGATGCTCTTGAGGTGGGCGCGCATCAGTCCCTGGCGCAGGATGAACGCGCTCTGCGCGCCCACCACGGCGAACAGGCCGAGGCCGGTGGCGATGCCGCTCGCCCAGGCGGCGAGCGCGGGAGAAGCGATGGAGGCGGTGAACATGGCGGAACTCGTGTGCGGGGCCGCGCGGCCGGAAGGGCGCGCGGCGGGAACCTCGGGAAGGGCCGTCATCCTGCAATGCAGCAAGGATAAAGTGGAGCTAATTTTCCTAAACCAACCTAAGGATTTATAAATCGTGGACCATGCCCATCTGCGGGCCCTCGCCGCGGTCGTGCGCGAGGGCAGCTTCGACAAGGCGGCCGCTGCGCTGCACGTCACCCCCTCGGCGATCTCGCAGCGGATCAAGGCGCTGGAGAGCCGGATCGGACGCCTGCTCCTGCAGCGGGGCACGCCGACCACGGCGACACCCGACGGCCAGATCCTGGTCCAGCTCGCAGAGCAGACCGCGCTGCTCGAGCACGACGCGCTAGCGCGCCTGGGCGTCGGCGGGGAGAGCCTCGCCCTCGCCAGCATCGCGGTGGCGGTGAACCACGACAGCCTGGCGACCTGGTTCCTGGACGCGATCGTGCGCTTCGCCGCCGACGGCAGCGCCACCCTCGACCTGCAGTCCGAGGACCAGGACCACACCATCGGCCTGCTGCGCTCCGGAGCGGTGCTCGCCGCGGTGACCGCGCGCGCCGAGCCGGTGCAGGGCTGCCGCATCCATCCCCTCGGCAGCATGGACTACGCGGCCACGTGCAGTCCTGCCTTCTTCGAGCGCTATTTCTCGCGCGGGGTCAACGCTACCTCGCTGGCGCAGGCGCCGGTGCTGGTGTTCAACCGCAAGGACGCGATGCAGGCCCGTTTCGTGCAGAAGATCCTCGGCGACGCGCCCTGGCAGCCGCCGGTGTGGTGGCTGCCGTCGGCACGGGCGTTCGTGCGTGCGGCGCTGGCGGGGCTCGGCTGGACCATGAATCCCCTGCCCCTCGTGCAGGACCACATCGATCGCGGTGAGCTGGTGGTGCTGCGCCCGCGGATGCGCGAGGAAGCGGCGCTGTACTGGCAGCACTGGCGGATGCAGTCGGAGACCATGGAGCGACTGACCGACGCCGTGCTGGCGGCCTCCGCCGCCCTGCGCTCACGCTGAGGGACGAATGTCCTTGGCGGCGTGATCGAGCATTTCGCCGAGCCCGGCGAGCGCCGCCGCCACCGTCTGCCGCCGGACCGCCTCGCGACCGCCGTCGAAGCGGAACAGCGTGGCGCGCGGATAGCCGCCGCGCAGCTTCCAGGCGATCCAGACCGAACCGACCGGCTTGTCGTCGGTGCCGCCTCCCGGCCCTGCGATCCCGGTGACGGCGACGGCGATGGTGCCGCCGGAATTGGCCAGTGCGCCGGAAACCATCTCGATCGCCGTCTCGCGGCTCACCGCACCGTGCGTCTCCAGCGTCTGCGGTCGCACGCCCAGCAACGCCTGCTTGGCCTCGTAGCTGTAGGCGGCCATGCCGCAGTCGAACCAGCCGGAGCAGCCGGCCACGTCGGTGACCGCCTTGGCGATCCAGCCGCCGGTACAGCTCTCCGCGGTGACCAGCCGATGGTGTCCGGCCTGCAGGCGCGCTCCCAGGGCTTCGGCGGCGGCGAGCAGCGCGGCGTCGGTCGGCAGGTCGGCAGGTGTCATCCGCCGATCATAGGCCCCCGTGCGCTTCAGCGCTCCCGAACCGCGCGCGGTGTAGGCACGAAAGCCCGCGCCCGTTGGAGCCTCCCCATGTCGCCCGCCCAACCCTCGAGTCCAGCGGTGGCGCCCTGATCAACCTCGGCAGCGAAGCCCCGGAGGCGGCGCTGCCGCTGCAGGGGATGTATTCCGTTTCGAAGCATGCGGTGAAGGGCTTCACCGAAGCGCTGCGGATCGAGCAGGAGCACGTCGACGGGGTAGCGATCTCCGTCACCCTCATCCAGTCCACCGCCGTCGACACGCCCTGCCCCGAGAACGCGCGCAACCACCTCGACTCCGAACGAAGCTGCCGACGCCGATGCTGGGCCCGCGACGGTCGCCCGCGCGATCCCCATGGCCGCGACGAGGGGCGGGCGCGACGTCAGGTCGGGGCGATGTCGGAGATGGACACCCCGATGTCGGCCCTGCCGCCCGACCGCGCCGCCGCACGCCAGGAGAGACGCCCGGCCCGCGACGAGCAGGCGCGCCGAGCCGAGGGCGCGTCGTACGCAGCGGGCGACTCCGGCCGTGTCCAGGGGCGTGGCGACGCGAACGGCTGACCGCCGGCGGCAGGGCGGCCCGCCGCGCGCAGTCGTTCCGGGTGCCGCACGGCTTCTTGAATGCCCGGTGACGCACACGGCCCGTTTCGCATCGTCCCCACCCGAGGTTGACGGCCGGGTCACTGCTTCGTTCCGACGATGGACACACCCGGGCAGCGTCCGACGCCCGGCATCGTTCCATCCGAGGCGGTGCGCAAGCCGTCCACCCATCAGCCACGGAGCAACGCCATGAGCATCTCCCACGACTCCCCACGCGATCGCTTCGGATCAGGAAATGATCCGTCCGGCGACGAGCGCGTCCAGGACTTCAAGCAGCATGCCGGCGAGGCCGCGCAGCAGGCCAAGCAGCAGGCGAAGGACGAAGGCCGGGCCCGCGCCGAGCAGGTGCAGGGCCAGGCCGCCGATCGCCTCGAGCGCGTCGCCGACGGCGCGCGCGCCGCCGCCGAGGAACTGGCCGGCGACGACATCGGCCACGCCTCGGAGTACATCTCCGACGTCGCGGACCGCATCTCGGGCCTCTCGCGGACGCTGCGCGAGAAGAGCGGCGACGAACTGATCCGCGACGTGCGTCGCATCGCCCGCGAGCACCCCGCGCTGTTCATCGGCGGCAGCGTCGCCCTCGGCCTTGGCCTGGCGCGCTTTGCGCGCGCCTCGAACCGGCACACCCACGACCACGACGCCGTCGACACCGAGCGCCACAGCAATCCCTACGCCGATACCGCCCGCGACAGCGCCGGCAGCCGCGACGACGGCGTGGGCGACGCCCGCTACGGCGCCGCCGCCACCACGTCTCCCGGCGCGCAGGGATCGGCTACGGGCGAGCCGAGCCACGCGGCATCGCAGACATCCTCCTTCGCCACCGGCGGGCTGCACGGCGAGGCGACGGCAGGCTCCACCCCGCGCAGCTCCACCACCTACCCCTTCAGCACGTCCGAAGAGCGCGGCGACAGCTCCGCGCGCAGCCAGGGAGACCTCCGTCCATGAGCGCCCAGCCCAACTTCCATGAAACCCGCTACGCGGAGACCACCTACACCGGCGCCGCGGACGGCAACGCCTCCGTCGGCAGCCTGCTGCGCGAACTCGCGCGCGAGGTCCCTGCGCTGATGACCAACGAACTCGCCCTGGCCAAGAGCGAGATGCAGGAGAACCTGAGCGCGACCAAGGCCGGCGCCGGCGCCGTCGCGACCGGCGGCGTGGTCGCCCTGGGCGGCTTCCTGATGCTGCTGCTGGCCGCAGTCTACGGCCTGAGCACGGTGGTCGCGCCTTGGCTGGCGGCGCTGATCGTCGGCGCGGTGGTGCTCGTCATCGGCCTCGGCATGGTCCAGGCCGGCAAGAAGAAGTTCGAGGTGCGCTCGCTCAAGCCCAGGCACACCATCGATTCCCTGCACAAGGACGCCGACGCCGTGACCCGGAGGACCACATGAACGCCCAGCACCGATTCCAGAGCCAGTCGCAGAAGTCGCCCGAGGAGCTGGAACGCGAGATCGACGCGCAGCGCGACCACATCGGCGAACTCGTCGGCGCACTCGAGAACAAGCTCTCCCCCGGCGAGATGTTCGAGCGCGTCCTCGGCTACACCCGCGGGCACGGCCGCGACTTCGCCCAGAACCTCGGCAACACGGTGAAAGCCAATCCGGTCCCGACCATCCTCACTGCCGCCGGCCTGCTCTGGCTGTACGCCGGCAGCGACCGCGCGCCGCCGGTGCCCTATCGGGGCGCCGCGTCCGGCGTTAACACGGGACCGAGCGTCGGCGAGCGTGCAGGCCAGGCGGGGCACGACCTCTCCGAACGCGCGCGGCACCTGCGCGAGGACGCCTCCGGTCGCGCCCACGACCTCGGCGACCGCGCCCACCGCCTCGGCGAAAACGCGTCGGCACGCTGGAACGACGCGCGCGACCGCGCCGGCAACACCATGCACGACACCGGCCGCGCGATCCGCGACGGCAGCCGCCGCACCGCCGACAGCGTGCAGAGCGCGTTCCGCTCGAACCCGTTGGCGCTCGGCGCGGTCGGCATCGCCGCGGGTGCGCTGCTCGGCGCACTGCTGCCGTCCACGGAACAGGAGGATCGGCTGCTCGGCGAGTACAGCGATCGCGCCGGCGATCGCGCCCGCCGCTCGGCCCAGGAAGGTCTCGGCCGCGCCGCCGAGGCCGGCAGCCGCGCCGTCGAGCGCGCGCAGGAGCGCGTCGCCCATCGTGGCGACGGCGGCAGCGGTTCCTCCGCGCCCCCGCAGACGCGGTCGCAGACCAACCCGGACCGACCGGGCAGCATGGTCTGACGAGCGGCCTCGTCCGCACACGAGGGCGCGCGCCGCGAGGCGCGCGCCCTTCTTTCATGCCTGCGCAGAGGCTGCAACGCCGCGCCCCATGGAACGGCTGCGCCCGCCGGCAGGCCCACGCCCGCCGGTCGAGGGGGCACAATGGCGGGTCACCTTCCGACCCCCGACCCGCCCGTGAGCAAGCCGGCCGAACACACGCCGCTGATGAAGCAGTTCTTCGCCGCCAAGGCGGAGCATCCGGACATCCTGCTGTTCTTCCGGATGGGCGATTTCTACGAGCTGTTCTACGACGACGCACGGCGAGCGGCGGAGCTGCTCGACATCACCCTGACCCAGCGCGGCAGCTCCGGCGGCGCGCCGATCCCGATGGCGGGCGTGCCCGTACATGCGGTCGAGGGCTATCTCGCGCGGCTGGTGGCGCTGGGCGAGTCGATCGCCATCTGCGAGCAGATCGGCGACCCGGCGCAGGCCAAGGGCCTGGTCGAGCGCAAGGTGGTGCGCATCGTCACGCCGGGCACGGTGACCGACGAGGCCCTGCTCGAGGAGCGCCGCGACACCCTGCTGATGGCGGTGGCGCGAGGCCGCTCGGGCTACGGGCTGGCCTGGGCGGACCTCGCCGGCGGGCGCTTCCTGTGCTGCGAGATCGCCGACGAGGACGCATTGGCCGCCGAACTCGCGCGGCTGGAGCCCGCCGAACTGCTGGTGCCCGACGAGGACGGCTGGCCGCAGCCGGCGCTGGCGCGCAGCGGCGTGCGCCGGCGCCCGCCGTGGCTGTTCGACGCCGACAGCGCGCGCCGCCAGCTGCTGCGCTTCTTCGGCCTGCAGGACCTGTCCGCCTTCGGCATCGAGGAGCTGCCGGCCGCCGTCGCCGCCTGCGGCGCCCTGCTCGGCTACGTGGAGGAGACGCAGAAGCAGCGCCTGCCGCACCTGACCGCGATCGCGGTGGAGTCGACGGCGGAGACCATCGCGATGAACGCGGCCACCCGCCGCCATCTCGAACTCGACACCCGCGTCGACGGCAAGACCCGCCACACCCTGCTGGGCGTGCTCGACGCCACGGTGATGCCGATGGGCGGCCGCCTGCTCCGGCGCTGGCTGCATCGCCCGCTGCGCGACCGGCGCACTCTGGAAGAACGCCACCACGCCGTCGCCGCGCTGGTCGAATCGCGCGCCGGCGACGACCTGCGCGAACGCTTCCGCGGCATCGGCGACGTCGAGCGCATCCTCACCCGCGTCGCCCTGCGCTCGGCGCGGCCGCGCGACCTCTCCACCCTGCGCGACGGCCTGCGCGCGCTGCCGGAGCTGCGCGACCTGCTCGCGCCGCTGGACTCGCCGCGCCTGGACGCGCTCTCCCGCGAACTCGGCGAGCATGCCGCGACCTGCGAGCTGCTCTCCTCCGCCGTCGCGCCGACGCCGCCGGCGCTGCTGCGCGACGGCGGCGCCATCGCCGAAGGATTCGACGCCGAACTCGACGAGCTGCGCCGGCTGTCGACCCATGCCGACCAGTTCCTCGTCGACCTCGAACGGCGCGAGCGCGAGGCGACCGGCGTGACGACGCTCAAGGTCGGCTACAACCGCGTGCACGGCTACTACATCGAGCTCGGCAAGGCGCAGGCGGCGAAGGCGCCGACCCACTACACGCGGCGGCAGACGCTCACCAACGCCGAGCGCTACATCACCGAGGAACTCAAGGCCTTCGAGGACAAGGTGCTCTCCGCACGGGAGCGCGCGCTCGCGCGCGAGCGCGGCCTGTACGAGGAGCTGCTCGACAGCCTCGCGGCGGTGCTGGAGGCGCTCAAGCGCGCCGCGCAGGCGCTGGCCGAGCTCGACGTGCTGTGCGCCTTCGCCGAGCGGGCCGAGGCGCTGGACTGGTCGCGTCCGGAGCTGTCGGAACACCCGGTGCTGCGCATCGAGCGCGGCCGCCATCCGGTGGTCGAGGCGGTGCGCGACGAGCCCTTCGAACCGAACGACCTGGACCTCGACGACGCGCGCCGGATGCTGGTCATCACCGGCCCGAACATGGGCGGCAAGAGCACCTACATGCGCCAGAACGCGCTGATCGTGCTGCTCGCCCACATCGGCAGCTTCGTGCCGGCGGCCAGCGCCTGCATCGGCCCGATCGACCGCATCCTCACCCGCATCGGCGCCGGCGACGACCTCGCCCGCGGGCAGTCGACCTTCATGGTCGAGATGGCCGAGACCGCCTACATCCTCCACCACGCCACGGCGCAGTCGCTGGTGCTGATGGACGAGATCGGACGCGGCACCTCGACCTACGACGGCCTCGCGCTGGCCCAGGCCTGCGCCAGCCACCTCGCCGGCCACAACCGCGCCTGGACGCTGTTCGCCACCCACTACTTCGAGCTGACCGCGCTGGCCGAGGCCGGCAGCGGGATCGGCAACGTGCACCTGGACGCGGTCGAGCACGGCGAGAAGCTGGTGTTCATGCATGCGGTCAAGGACGGCCCCGCCAACCGCAGCTTCGGCCTGCAGGTCGCGGCGCTGGCCGGCCTGCCGCCGGCGGTTATCGAGGATGCGCGGCACACGCTGGCCGACCTCGAGCGCCGCGGCGAACAGCAGGCCGGCGCGGCGCCGGCCGGGCCGCCTCCGCAGCAGATGGGCCTGTTCGCCGCCCCGCCCTCGCCCGCCCTGGCCGCGCTGGCGGAACTCGACCCCGACAGCCTCGCCCCGCGCGCCGCGCTGGAGGCGCTGTATCGGCTCAAGGGGCTGCTGTAGCGCGCGTCCGCCGCGCCGGTCGGGGAGAGGATCCACCGGCGCGGACCTGCGCTCAGGGCGTCGCGCCCGCCAGGTCGAGTACGCCGTGCAGCGCCGCATCGGTCGCCTCGATCCGTCGCGCCCGCGCCGGGCGCGCCAGCAGATGCGCGAGCGCATCCGGCACCTCGACCGCATGGCCCACCAGCGGCTCGACGGTGCCCTCGAACTTCGCGGGGTGCGCGGTGGCGACCGCCGCCCAGTCGCCCGTCGCGCCGTCGGCGCGCAGCCGTTCCAGCACATGCAGCGCGCAGGCGGTGTGCGGGCACGGGACGATGCCGTGCCGCGACGCGGCCGCGCCGATGGTGGCGCGGATGGCGTCGTCGGCGACCGCCTGCGCACGCAGGTCGGCGCGCAGCGCGGCGTCGTCCGGTTCCAGCCAGCGCAGGCGCTCGATGTTGCTGGGCGCGCCGACGTCCATCGCATTGGCCAGGGTGGCCACGGTCGGCTGTGGCGCGTAATCGGCGCCGGCGAGGAAATCCGGCAGCGCGCGGTTGGCATTGCTCGCCAGCACCACCTCGCCGATCGGCATGCCCATCGCGCGCGCCAGCAGCGCGGCCATGGCATTGCCGAGGTTGCCGGTCGGGATCACCAGGTTGAGCGTGCGCCCGCTGGCGGCGCGATGGCGCAGCGCGGCGTCGGCGTAGTAGACCGCCTGCGGCAGCCAGCGCCCGAGGCTGATGCTGTTGGCCGCGGCCAGCGGATGCCGCGCGCGCAGCGCGGCGTCTCCGAGCGCGGCCTTTACCATGCGCTGGCAGTCGTCGAAGCTGCCGGCCACGCGCAGCGCCTCGACGTTGTCGCCCCAGGCCTCCAGCCCGTGCGCCTGCCGCGGCGAGACGCGTCCGTCCGGGTAGAGGATCAGCACGCGGAAGCCCGGCCGCCGGTGGAAGGCGCCCGCGACCGCCGCGCCGGTGTCGCCGGAGGTGGCGACCAGGATCGTCACCTCGCGCCCGTCCGCACGCGGCAGGCGTTGCAGGCAGCCGGCGAGGAAACGCGCGCCGAAATCCTTGAACGCCGCGGTCGGGCCGTGGAACAGCTCGAGCACGAAATCACCCTCGCCATGCAGCGGCACCAGCGGCAGCGGGATCGCGAACGCCTCGGCGCAGATCGCCGGCAGCGCATCGGCGAGGATGTCGCCCTCGAAGAACGGAGCCAGCAGGCGCAGGCCGGTCCCGGCGAGCGTCTCCGGCGGTGCGTCGCCGCCGGTCCAGCGCGGCAGCCGCGCCGGCACGAAGAGGCCGCCGTCCGACGCCAGCCCTGCGGCCAGGGCATCGGCGAGCGGCGTCTGCGCCACGCCGCCGCGGGTGCTCACGTAGCGCATCGCGCTCATGCCACCAGCTCCGCTGCCGGGCCGGCGACCGGGGCGCTCCACGCCCGGGCGGCAAGCCCGGCCTCGGCGAAGGCCGCGCGCATGGCCGCGCCGGCCGCCGCGGCACGCGCGGCGTCGTCGAACCAGGCGAATACGCTCGGTCCCGCGCCGGAGATGCTGGCGCCGAGGGTGCCGTGGTCGAGCGCCGCGGCCTTGACCGCGTCGAAGCCCGGGATCAGCGCCCTGCGTCGCGGCTCGACCAGCACGTCGACCAGCCCCTCGCGGAGCAGGGCGCGGTCGCCGCGCGCCAGGCCGGTGAGGAACAGCCCCAGGTGCGCGGTCTGCGTGACGACATCGGCGAGCGGATACGGCTCGGCCAGCACCGCGCGGGCGCGGCGGGTCTCCAGCACCAGGTCCGGATGCACCACCGCGCAGTGCAGCCAGTCGGGCGCGTCCAGCCTGAGCAGGCGCGTCGGCGTCGCCAGCACCACGCCGCCGAGGAGCATCGGCGCGACGTTGTCGCCGTGCACGCTGCCGCTGGCCACGGCCTCGCCTGCGAGGGCGAACGGATACAGCGCCTCGCGCGGCAGCGGCGTGTCCAGGAGCGCGTTGGCGGCGACCACCGCGGCCACGCTCGAGGCCGCCGAACCACCGAGCCCGGAGCCCAGCGCGATGCCCTTGTCGATCCAAAGCTCGAAGCCGAACGGCAGCCCCAGCGCCTGGCGCATCGCCAGCAGGGCGGATCCGGCGGTATTGCGCGCCGCCTCCAGCGGCAGCGCCTCGACGACGCCGCCGATCCCGGCGATGACCACCTCGGGCGCGTCGATGCGGCGGACCCGCACGCGGTCGGCGGGACCGTCGAAGACGTGCCCGAGCAGGTCGAAGCCGACGCCGATGTTGCCGACGCTGGCCGGCGCACGCGCCACCGCCTCGGTGCGCAGCGCGGCGCGCGGCGGCGCCGGACGGACGATCGAACTCAAAGCGAGGCTCCCAGGCCGTGCGCGACCTGCAGAAGATCGCCGAAGACGCCCGCCGCGGTCACGTCCGGACCGGCGCCCGGCCCCTGCACCACCAGCGGATTCTCGGCGTAGCGGCGGGTGGTGAACTGCACCAGGTTGTCGGTCAGGCGCCCGTGCGCGCAGGCGTGCGCGGGGTCGATCGCGACCGGCCCGACCCGGGCGGTCCCGTCGCGCTCCAGGCGCGCGAGATAGCGCAGCACCCGCCCCTCCGCACGCGCCGCGGACAGCCGCGCGGCCATCGGCGCGTCGAGCTCCTCCAGCCGCGCGAGGAAGGTCGCACGCTCGACCTCGAGCAGCGCCGCCGGCACCAGGCCCTCGACCTCGACCTGGTCCAGCGACAGCGGCCAGCCGGCCTCGCGCGCCAGGATCACCACCTTGCGCGCGACGTCGATGCCGCCGAGGTCGTCGCGCGGGTCGGGCTCGGTATAGCCCTGCGCATGCGCCTCGCGCACCAGCTCCGAGAACGGACGGCTGCCGTCGAAGCGGTTGAACAGCCAGGCCAGCGTGCCGGACAGCAGGCCCTCGATCGCGACCAGCTCGTCGCCGGTGTCGAGCAGGCTGCGCAGGGTCTGGATCACCGGCAGGCCGGCGCCGACCGTCGCCTCGTAGCGGAAGCGCGCGTTGCCCGCGGCCGCGGCCGCACGGATGCCGCGCCAGCGCGCGAGGTCGCCGCTGCCGGCCTGCTTGTTCGGCGTCACCACGTGGATGCCGGCGGCGAGCCAGTCGGCGTAGCGCGCGGCCACCTGCGGGCTCGCGCTGCAGTCGACGATCACCGCGTGCGGCAGGTCGCCGCCGCGCACGTGCGCGGCAAGCAGGTCGAGGTCGGCCTCCGCGTCGGCGTCGCCGAGATCGCGCGCCAGCGCCGCGGGCTCCAGCGCACCGGCGGCCAGGCGCATGCGCCGGCTGGTGGCGAGCGCGCGCACGCGCAGGTCGATGCCGCGCTCCTCGCGCAGCCGCGGCGCCGCCGCGGCGAGCTGGGCGACGAGGGCGCGGCCGACGTTGCCGACGCCGACCACGCCGATCGACAGCGTGTGCGGCGACAGCCAGAAGGCGGCGTGCGCGGCGCGCAGCGCACGTTCGGCATCGGCCGCGGCGATCGCCACCGAGATGCTGCGCTCGGATGCCCCCTGCGCGATCGCGCGCGCATTGACGTGCGCCCGCGCCAGCCCGCCCAGCAGGCGCGCGGCCACCCCCGGCGTGCCGACCATGCCGTCGCCGACCGCGGCGAGGACGGCGATGTCCGGATCCACGCGCACGCCCTGGATCTGGCCGCTGGCGATCTCGGCCGCGAACGCATCGCGCACCGCCGCCTCGCCGCGGGCGGCCTGGGCGGCGCGCACGACGCAGCAGATCGAATGCTCGGACGAGCCCTGCGAGATCATCACCACCGACACGGCGACCGCGTGCAGCGCCGAGAACACGCGCTCGGCGGTGCCGGGCACGCCGATCATGCCGGCGCCGCTGACCTCCAGCACCGCGAGGTCGTGGACCAGGCTGATGCCCTTCACCGGGCTGGTCGCGGCCACCGCGTCCGGTCCAATGCGCGTGCCCGGCGCCCCGGGCCGCAGGCTGTTGCGGATCCACAGCGGCATGCCGCGCGCCATCACCGGCGCCAGCGTCTGCGGATGGATGACCTTGGCGCCGAAGTAGGCGAGCTCGCAGGCCTCGGCATAGGACAGGCCGGGCAGGCAGACGGCGTCGGGCACGCGCCGCGGGTCTGCCGAGAGCACGCCGTCGACGTCGGTCCAGATGGTGAGCGCCTCGGCCTCGAACAGCGCGGCGAAGATCGCCGCCGAATAGTCGCCGCCGTTGCGGCCGAGCGTGGTGGTGCGCCCGCCGTCGTCGCAGGCGAGGAAGCCGGTCACCACCACGTCGCGCTGCGGATGCGCCGCGCGCCAGGCCGCGAGCTGCGCCGCGCTCCGTGCCCAGTCGACGGTCGCGCCGAGTTCGCCGTGGGCGACCACCAGCACCTCGCGCGCATCCAGCCACGCCCAGCCTGCGGCCTCGCCGCCGAGCGCCGCGTGCAGCAGGCGCGACGACCACAGTTCGCCGCTGCCGTGGATCGCGGCGAGCACGTCCGCAGGCGCCGGCGCGGCGCCTGCCAGTGCCGACGCCTGCCTTGCGAGGGCGTCGAAGGCCTCGTCCAGCCAGGCCCCGGGCATTGCGCTCGCACCCAGCGCCTCGGCCGCCTGGCGATGGCGGGCGCGCAGTGCGTCGAGCGCGACCGTCCACCCGTCGTCGCCGGCGCAGGCCCGCGCCGCCAGGTCGACCAGGGCGTCGGTGACGCCACGCATGGCCGAGGCGACCACGAGCCGGGGAGCGATCGCGTCCTCCTGCAGGATCACCGCCACGGCCGCGATGCGCGAGGCATCGGCAAGGCTCGATCCACCGAACTTGTGCGCACGGCAGCGCAGGCCGGGCACGGCGTCAGCGACGGGAGCGGAGGGATCTGGAGCAGCGGTGACGAGCGACATGGCGTGGACCTTCTGCAAGGCCGCGCCGGTGGGGCCGCGATCGTCGTCGCCGCACCCCGTTCCGGGTGCGGCGGTGGGGGATCTTCAGGCTCCCGACCGCACGCACCCCGGCCTACCGGTGGTACCGGTACCGCCGATGGTGGTGGTGCGGACGACGACGGGGACGCTGCCACGCGTGTCCGGCCCGTGCGCGATGCACGGGGCGGCAGAAGCGGAGATGCGGGCGGCGGCCATGGCGACCTTGTAGCGCAGCATCCGATGTGCGGGCAAGGCGTCGGATCGGCACGATCGGCCTACTTCTTCAGCGCCGGAGTCTGCATCGTGGCCGATTGGGCGCCCGGCACGGCGACAACCCAGGCACCCCATGATCAGGATTCGATCGGCGATAGCTGCGCACTATCGATTGCGTAGAACAATTGAAATTCACTTTCTGATCGCAGGCTCTTAGCGTTCCCAGACCCGCACGACACCCTGCGGCCGCCGCCGCTTGCACGGCATCGAAGCACACGACTCCTCCGGAGACAGCCATGAACGCTCCCGCCAAGTGCCCCTTCAACCACGCCGTCGTCGGCGAGGCCACCACCAACCGCGACTGGTGGCCGCAGCAGCTGCGCGTCGACCTGCTCAGCCAGCATTCGGCCAGGTCGAACCCGCTCGACCCGGCGTTCGATTACGCCGAGGCCTTCAGGAGCCTCGACCTCGACGCGGTGAAACGCGACCTGCACGCGCTGATGACCGATTCGCAGGAGTGGTGGCCGGCCGACTTCGGCCACTACGGTCCGCTCTTCATCCGCATGGCCTGGCACAGCGCGGGCACCTACCGCGTCGGCGACGGCCGCGGCGGCGGCGGCCGCGGGCAGCAGCGCTTCGCCCCGCTCAACAGCTGGCCGGACAACGTCAACCTGGACAAGGCGCGGCGCCTGCTGTGGCCGATCAAGCAGAAGTACGGCCAGAAGATCTCCTGGGCCGACCTGATGATCCTGACCGGCAACGTGGCGCTGGAGTCGATGGGCCTGAAGACCTTCGGCTTCGCCGGCGGCCGCGAGGACACCTGGGAGCCGGACCAGGACGTGTACTGGGGCAAGGAGACGACCTGGCTCGGCGGCGACATCCGCTACGGCAGGGGCAAGCCCGAGGCGGACACCGGCGTGCTCGTGGCCGACGCCGACCTGCACGGCAGCGAGACCTCGCGCACCGACGCCGGCCGCGAGCTCGAGAACCCGCTGGCGGCCGTGCAGATGGGCCTGATCTACGTGAATCCGGAAGGCCCCGACGGCAATCCCGACCCGGTGGCGGCCGCGCACGACATCCGCGAGACCTTCGCGCGGATGGCCATGAACGACGAGGAGACCGTCGCCCTCATCGCCGGCGGCCACACCTTCGGCAAGACCCACGGCGCCGGCGATGCCGCGCACGTCGCCGCCGAGCCCGAGGCCGCAGGCATGGAGGAACAGGGCCTGGGCTGGCGCAACGGCTTCGGCTCCGGCAAAGCCGGCGACACCGTCACCAGCGGCCTCGAGGTGACCTGGACCCGCACGCCCACGCGCTGGAGCAACGACTTCTTCGAACACCTGTTCGGCTACGAATGGGAGCTGACCCGCAGCCCCGCGGGCGCACACCAGTGGGTGGCCAAGCACGCGGCGCCGGTCGTTCCCGACGCCCACGACGCATCGAAGAAGCACCGGCCGACCATGCTCACCACCGACCTCGCGCTGCGCTTCGATCCGGCCTACGAGGCGATCTCGCGGCGCTTCCTGGAGCACCCGGAGCAGTTCGCCGACGCCTTCGCCCGCGCCTGGTTCAAGCTCACCCACCGCGACATGGGACCGCGCGCGCGCTACCTGGGCCCCGAGGTGCCGGCCGAGGAACTGATCTGGCAGGACCCGGTGCCGGCGGTCGACCACGCGCTGGCCGACGAGCAGGACATCGCGGCGCTCAAGGAGAAGATCCTCGGCTCCGGCCTGGACGTGGCCGACCTGGTCGCCACCGCCTGGGCCTCGGCCTCGACCTTCCGCGGCTCCGACAGGCGCGGCGGTGCCAACGGCGCGCGCATCCGGCTCGCTCCGCAGAAGGACTGGGACGTCAACGAACCGGCGCGGCTGGCGAAGGTGCTGGCGGTGCTGGAGGGCATCCAGGCGGAGTTCAACGCCCGCGAGGACGGCAGGAAGATCTCGCTGGCCGACCTCATCGTGCTCGGCGGCGCGGCCGGCGTGGAGCAGGCCGCGCGCGCGGCGGGCGTAGCGGTCACCGTGCCCTTCGCCCCCGGCCGCACCGATGCCAGCCAGGCACAGACCGACGTGGAGTCGTTCGCGGTGCTCGAGCCCGCGGCGGACGGCTTCCGCAACTACAGCAGGCGCCGCTGGTCGGTCCCGGCCGAAGCGCTGCTGATCGATCGCGCCCAGCTGCTCACCCTGACCGCGCCGGAGATGACCGTGCTGCTCGGCGGCCTGCGCGTGCTCGGGGCGAACGCGGGCCAGTCGCCGCACGGCGTGTTCACCGCGCGTCCCGGGGTCCTGAGCAACGACTTCTTCGTCAACCTGCTCGACATGGGCACGGTGTGGCGGGCGACGTCGGATGCGCAGGAGGTGTTCGAGGGCAGCGACCGCGGCACCGGCGAGGTGAAGTGGACCGGCACCCGCGCCGACCTGGTGTTCGGCTCCCACGCCGTGCTGCGGGCGCTCGCCGAGGTCTATGCGAGCGAGGACGCGCAGGAGAAGTTCGTGCGCGACTTCGTCGCGGCCTGGTGCAAGGTGATGGACCTGGACCGCTTCGACCTCCACTGACACGCAACGCCCCCGCGGCGCGCGCTCGACCCGCGCCGCGGGGGCGTTAGCATGAGGAGCTCGTCTTCAGCGGGGCCGCGCCCTGGCGGCCGCTTCCAGGATGACCACGCCCCACGTGTTCCGTTTCCGCTGCGTCGACGCGCGGCGCCTGCTCGCCGCCGTCGCGGGCATGACGGTGGCCATGTTGCTCGGCAGCGGTGTGTTGCTGCTCGTCGTCCCTCGGGCGCTGGACGCGCCGTCGGGCATCGCCCTCATCGTGCTTCTGGTGCTGGCCCCGGGTGTCGCCGTGGCGATCGCCGTGCGCCGGTGGATCCTCCGCCCCGAGCGCATCGAGCTCGGCGCGGACGGATTCGTCTCCGCGCTGCATGGTGCGGTGCCGTTCGATGCGATCAGGCGCTACTCGATCCACGACGACTTCCGCAGCGGTCCCGTCCTGGGCCTGCACCTCGCCGACGGCCGCCGCCTGGGTTACCGGCAGGTCCTGCCGGATGCGTCCTACCTCGAATTCTGCCGGACGCTGATCCCGCGCCTGGACCGGCACGTCTACGGCGGCGGCGCGAGCGGCACCGGACCGCTGCGCTACAACGGCAGTCCCCTGGCCGGCCGTGGTTTCCTGGGGCTGCTGCTGGTCGCCACCGCGATCGGACTGGTCGCCCTGCTGATCCGTCCGGACGTGCGCGCCGCGGTGCTGGCGTGCCTCGTCGGCGTGGGCTGGATCGCCAGGGCGGGTGCGCGGCGGCGCGCCGGCTGAGGCGGCGTCGGCTCAGCGCGGGAACCACGGCGGCAGGCCGTCGTTGTCGCCCTTGAACGACTTGATCTGGCGCCGCGCCTTCTTGTCCGGACGCTTCGGCGGTGCCACCGGGCCGCCCTCGGCGCGGCGGCGCTCGCGCTCGGCCTCGCGCGCGGCGACCGAGGCGGCGGTCTCGGCGTACAGCGCCTGCGCCACCGGCGCCGGGCCGCGCGTGTCGGACAGGCCGAGGACGTCGATCTCGTAGCGCTCGCTGCCGCGGGTCACCGCGACGCGGTCGCCCACGCGCACGGCGCGGGACGGTTTGGCCGCGGCGCCGGCCACCTCGACGCGGTGGTTCTCGATCGCCTGCTTGGACAGCGCGCGGGTCTTGAAGAAGCGCGCGGCCCACAGCCACACGTCGAGGCGGACGCTGGGGACGAGCTCGTCGCTCATGCGCGAGGCTGCGCGGCGGCGTCGGATCCGCGCGGCGTGCTGCCGCAGCCGGCTTGCGGGGCGCCGGAAGAAACCGCGATGGGGAAGGATGCGCGCATCGCACACGACGAGGGACGGTGGGCGGTCAGGATACGCCTGCGCTCACGCCTGCCGCATCCGCTCCGCGCATCATGGGCGGCCGTCCGCAGCCGCCGCCATCGATGCCCGCACGCCCGCCGCAGCGCGACCGCCGCCTTACCGAGGGCCCGGTCGCGCGCACGCTCGTCGTCTTCGCCCTGCCGATCCTCGCCGGCAACGTGCTGCAGTCGCTCAACGGCTCGGTCAATGCGGTCTGGGTCGGCCGCTTCCTCGGCGAGGCCGCGCTGACCGCGACCACCAATGCCAACAACATCCTGTTCTTCCTGCTCGGCTCGGTGTTCGGCGTGGGCATGGCCGCGACCATCCTGGTCGCGCAGGCCATGGGCGCGCGCGATCTCGCACAGGCGCGGCGGGTGATGGGCACCAGCGCGACCTTCTTCATCGGCACCGCGGTCGCCATCGCCGCCGTGGGCCTGCCGCTGGCGCGGCACATCCTGGTGTGGATGGATACGCCGGCGGACGCCCTGCCGCTGGCCGAGGCCTACCTGCGGGTGATCTTCCTCGCGGTGCCGGTGCTGTTCGCCTTCACCTTCGTCTCGGCAGTGCTGCGCGGCGCCGGCGACGCGCGCACGCCGTTCCTGTTCCTGGCGGGCGTGGTCGTGCTCGACATCGCGCTCAACCCGCTGCTGCTGTTCGGCCTCGGCCCGTTCCCGGAGCTCGGCATCGCCGGCGCGGCCACGGCCACGCTGCTGGCCAACGTGATCGGCCTCGCCGCGCTGCTGGCGCACCTGCGCCGGCGCCGGCATCCGCTGTGGATCGGGCGCGGCGAGCGCCGCCTGCTCGTCCCGGACCCGAAGATCCTGCGCGCGCTGGTGGTCAAGGGCGTGCCGATGGGCCTGCAGATGGTGCTGATCTCGCTGTCGATGATCGCGCTGATCTCGATGGTCAACGGCTTCGGCAGCGGGACCGCGGCCGGCTACGGCGCCGCCCTGCAGCTGTGGACCTACGTGCAGATGCCGGCGATGGCGATCGGCGCGGCCGCCTCGTCGATGGCCGCGCAGAACGTCGGCGCCGGCCGCTGGCCGCGGGTGCATGCCACCGCGCGCGCCGGCGTCGCCTGCAACTTCGCGATGACCGGCACGCTGGTCGTGGCGATCGTGCTGCTGGACCGGCTCGCGCTGCGCCTGTTCCTGCCGCCGGGCAGCGAGGCGGTGGAGATCGCGCGGCACCTCAACCACATCGCGATCTGGTCCTTCCTGTTCTTCGGCGTGACTTTCGTCGTCTCCGGCGTGGTGCGCTCGACCGGCGCCGTGGTGCCGCCGCTGCTGATGCTGGGCCTGGCGCTGTGGGGCGTGCGCGTGCCGTTCGCGAAGTTCGCCCAGCCCTGGCTCGGCGCCGACGCGCTGTGGTGGGCGTTTCCGGTGAGTTCCGCGGTGTCGATGGGACTGTCGCTGGCCTACTACCGCTGGGGCGGCTGGCGGCGGGCGCGCATGCTCGGGCCGGACCAGGCGGAGCCGGTCGCGGCGCCCGCGGAACTGGGAACGCAACCGACGACGGTGCTGGCCGACCCACCGCCGGAGCCGGACGCGGGTGGCACGGCGCGAACGCCTCCGCGCGGCTGAACGCACCCGCGGATACGGAAACGGCGCACATCCTGCGATGTGCGCCGTCCTGGCGGCGATGCGGCTTGCGCCCCGCGGGGCTCAGCCGAGCAGCAGGCGGTTGACGCGCTGCACGTAGGCCGCCGGGTCCTCCAGCTGCGCACCCTCGGCGATCTGCGCCTGCTCGAACAGCAGCAGGGACAGATCCTGTGCCGTCGCCTCGTCCGCGGTGCCGATCCGCTGCACCAGCGGATGCTGCGCATTGATCTCCAGCGACGGCTGCGTGCCCGGCACCATCTGCCCGGCGGCCTTGAGCAGGCGCTGCATGTGCAGGGCCATGTCGTACTCGCCGAGCACCAGGCAGGAGGCGGAATCGGTCAGGCGGCTGGAGACCTTGACCTCCTTCACCCGCTCGCCGAGCGCGGCCTTGATCTTCTCCACCACCGGCTCCGCCGCCTTGGCCGCTTCCTCGCGCTTCGCCCTGGTCCCGGCGTCGTCGGCACCCTCGAGCGCGTCGAGGTCGAGCTCGCCCTTGGCGACGTTGCGGAACGGCTTGTCGGCGAAGCGGGTCAGGTAGCCGGCCATCCACTCGTCGATGCGCTCGTGCATGAGCAGCACCTCGATGCCGCGCGCCTTGAGCGCCTCGAGCTGCGGGCTGTTCCTGGCCGCGTTCCAGCCGTCGGCGGTGAGGTAGTAGATCGCGTCCTGCCCCGGCTTCATCCGCTCGACGTACTGCTCCAGCGCGACCAGCTCGTCGGGGCCCGCGCTCTGCGTCGACGGGAAGCGCAGCAGCTTCATCAGGCGCTCGGCGGACGAGGGATCGTCGGCGACGCCCTCCTTCAGCACGCCGCCGAACTCCTTCCAGAAGCCGGCGTACCGCTCCGGCTCCTCGCGCGCCAGCTTCTCGAGCAGGTCGATCGCGCGCTTGGTCAGCGCGCCCTTGATGCGCTCGACCTGGCGGCTGGACTGCAGCAGCTCGCGGCTGACGTTGAGCGGCAGGTCGTCGGAGTCGACCACGCCGCGCACGAAGCGCAGGTAGGGCGGCAGCATCTGCTCGGCCGCGTCCATGATGAAGACGCGCTTGATGTAGAGCTTCAGGCCCTTGCGCTCGTCGCGGCCGCCGCCCATGAAGTCGAACGGCGCCTTGGCCGGCACGTACAGCAGCGAGGTGAAGTTCTGGTTGCCCTCGACCCGGTTGTGCGTCCACACCAGCGGGTCGCCGAAGTCGCCGGAGACGTGCTTGTAGAAGGCCTTGTACTCGTCGTCGCTGATCTCGCTGCGCGCGCGCGTCCACAGCGCGGTCGCCTCGTTCACCGTCTCGAGCTCGTCGCTCTCGTCCCCGTCGCCCTCCTCGCCCGCCTTCTCCGCCGGCAGGCGGATCGGGAAGTCGATGTGCTCGGAGTACTTGTGCACCAGGCTCCTGAGCTTCCAGCCGTTGAGGTACTCGTCCTCGCCCTCGCGCAGGTGCAGGACGATGGTCGTGCCGCGGGTCGCCCTGTCGGCGCCGGCCAGGGTGAACTCGCCGTCGGCCGAGGACTCCCAGGTCCAGGCCTCGTCGCTGCCGGCGCGGCGCGAGGTCACGCTGACCCGGTCGGCGACGATGAAGGCGGAATAGAAGCCGACGCCGAACTGGCCGATGAGCTGGGCGTTGGACTTGTCGTTCTCGCTCAGGTTCTCGAGGAACTTCTTCGTGCCCGAGCGCGCGATCGTGCCGAGGTGCTCGGCGAGCTCGTCGCGGCTCATGCCGATGCCGTTGTCGGCGATGGTGACGGTGCGGGCATCCGCATCGAAGCGGATGTCGATGGCCAGCGTGCTGTCGTCGCCGAGCAGCTCCGGCTGCCTGATCGCCTCGAAGCGCAGCTTGTCGCAGGCGTCGGAGGCGTTGGACACCAGCTCGCGCAGGAAGATGTCCTTGTTGGAGTACAGCGAGTGGATGACGAGGTGCAGAACCTGCTTCACCTCGGCCTGGAAGGCATGGGTCTCGACGGTCATGGTGGCAGTCGGATGGAGTGGAAGACTGCAGCCGGAGGTGGGACGCACGGGTGCCGTTTTCAAGCGCACGGGCCAGTGCGAGTGGCTCGGGTTCGAGCCCGGCGCCGGACGTCGATCCGTAGGAGCGGCTTCAGCCGCGACCTGTGGAGAAGGGCTTCAACGCCGACGGGCCTCGACGCCACGCAGTCGGGGCTGAAGCCCCTCCCACCTCCAGCCGCCGCCGCATGTCCCCATGCCCCCGGGTGCCCTGAGCCCTGTGCCCCCGCCCGGTCGCGGCTGAAGCCGCTCCTACAGGAGGCCGACTACCGGCACGCCCGGGGCCATCCCGCAGAAACGCGAACGGCCACCCGGAGGTGGCCGTTCGGCGACGCGCTGGAGCCGGATTATTCGGCGGCAGCGGCGGCGGCCTGTGCAGCGGCCGAGGCGCGCGCGGTGGCGGCCAGGTCTTCCTTGATGCGCGCCTTCTTGCCCTCGAGGCCGCGCAGGTAGTACAGCTTGCCGGCGCGGACCTTGCCGCGGCGCTTGACCTCGACCGAGTCGATCAGCGCGCTGTGGACCTGGAATACGCGCTCGACGCCGAAGCCATGCGAGATCTTGCGCACGGTGAAGGCGGAATTGAGGCCGGCGTTCTTCTTGCCGATGACCACGCCCTCGTAGGCCTGGACGCGCTCGCGGTTGCCTTCCTTCACCTTCACGTTGACGACGACGGTGTCGCCGGGGCCGAAATCAGGCAGCTGGCGCTGGATCTGAGCGGCTTCGAATTCCTGGATGAGCTTGTTCATGACGGTCACCGACCTGGAGTTGTTCTGTTGCGCCCAGCGTGCCGGGGCGTCGGAAAGTCGCGCAGTATAGCGCGGGAAATCACTGTCGCGCTAGGGGTTTGTGTCCCTGCCTCGCGCGGCCCGCCACTCGCGCTGGAATTCCTCCAGCAGCGTCCGGTCGACCCTGTCGAGCTGCATGCGCGCCAGCAGGTCGGGCCGCCGCAGCCAGGTCCGGCCCAGCGACTGACGGCGCCGCCAGCGTGCGATGGCGCGATGATCGCCCCCGTGCAGCACCGCGGGCACCTCGCCCAGTTCGTGCCGTTCCGGGCGCGTGTAGTGCGGGCAGTCCAGCAGGCCGTCCTCGAAGCTGTCCTGCGCGGCCGACTCGGCGTCGTTGAGCGCGCCCTCCTGCAGGCGGCCGACCGCGTCGATCACCACCGCCGCGCCGAGCTCGCCGCCGGACAGCACGTAGTCGCCGATCGAGAGCTCGTGGTCGATCTCGGCCTCGACGAAGCGCTCGTCCAGGCCTTCGTAGCGCCCGCACACCAGGATCAGACGCGGCATCGCCGCGAACGCGCGCACCCGGCGCTGGGTCAGGCGCTCGCCCTGCGGCGACAGCAGCACCACCGGCGCCGGCCGCGGGTCGGCGGCGCGCGCCGCGGCCAGCGTGGCGCGCAGCGGGTCGATCAGCATGACCATGCCCGGCCCGCCGCCGAACGGCCGCTCGTCCACGCGCCGGTAGTTGCCCGCGGCGAAGTCGCGCGGATTGTGCGCCACGACCTCCAGCAGCCCCCGCTCGCACGCACGCCCGACCACGCCCAGCGCGGCGCTGGCGTGGATGAAGTCGGGGAACAGGGTGACGACGTCGAGGCGCATGGGTGGGGGGTGAAGCGGGAAGGGTGAGGCGGGAATGGGGAATCGGGAATGGCGGGGCCGCGCGGAGGCTTAGGACTGCGACGGAAGCCGGCGGATCATTGCCGCCCGCAGGTCCCGATTCCCGCTCCACCCTTCCCTCTTCCCGGCTCTAGAACTCCGGATCCCAGTCCACCACCATCCGCCCGGCCGCCAGGTCCACCTCGCGCACGACCTGGTCGCGGACGAAGGGGATGAGGCGCTCGCGGTCGCCGCGCACCACGATCACGTCGTTGGCGCCGGTGGCGAAGAGATGGGAAATGCGGCCCAGGGCGATGCCGTCGACGGTCGCCACCTCGATCCCCTCGAGGTCGACCCAGTAGTACTCGTCGGGCGCCGCCGCGGGCAGCGCCGAGCGCGGCACCCAGATCTCGTGCCCGATCAGGGCCTCGGCGGCATCGCGGTCGTCGACGCCCGGGAACCGGGCGACCACGTTCCTGCCGGTGTCGCGCCCGCGCACGCCGGAGACCTCGCGCTCGGCGGTGCCGGCACGCAGGGTCCAGGGCTGGTAGCGGAAGATGGCGTCGCGGGGCTCGGTGCTCGATTCGAGCTTGAGCTCGCCGCGGAGCCCGAACACGCCGACGATCCTGCCCAGCAGGAGTCGGCGTTCGTCGGTCATGTCGCGAAGACCGGCCGCGTACGGGACGCGACCGAGCGCCTCAGGCCGCGGCCGGAGTCTGGGCGGCGGCTTCCTTCAGGAGGCCACGCACCTTGTCCGACATCTGCGCACCGTTGTTGATCCAGTGCTGCACGCGCTCGACGTCGATCTCGACGCGCTTCTCGGCACCGGCGGCGATCGGGTTGAAGTACCCCACGCGCTCGATGTTGCGGCCGTCGCGCGCGCTGCGCTGGTCGGTCACGATGATGTGGTAGAACGGACGCTTCTTGGCGCCGCCGCGGGTCAGTCGGATCTTGACCATGGTGCTCTGCTTCCCGTGTTGCCCAGTCGCCAGGATGGCGAGGTAAGCCGCGTAGTGTAGGCCACCGGGCCAGTGGAGGAAAGCCCGGGCGACGAAGGGCTACAGCGGCTCGGGCGGTGCCGCCGCCCAGGCCGCCTCCACGGCTCCGATCCGCGCACCGGCCGCCGGCCAGGCGCGGTCGTCGATGCCGACGATCGCCCGGATGCCGCCTGCGTTCATGGCGAAGGCGCCGTCGAGATCGCCCAGCTCGTCCAGCCGGATCGTCCGCTCGGCGCAGGCCATGCCGCGCCGCGCCAGTCCCTCGCGGACCAGGTGCGCGGTGATGCCGGGCAGCGCCGGCGCATCCGGGAACACCGCCGTCGCGCCGTCCCAGAAGCCGATGTTCCAGGTCGTGCCCTCGGCGATGCGATCGTCGGCGTCGACGAACAGCGCGTCGTCGGCGCCGGCCAGGCGCGCCTGCCTGAGCCGGTACAGCAGGTCGAAGGCACCGACGTGCTTGATCGCCGGCAGCGCGCGCCCATGGACGACGCTGCGCACGCGCAGCGGAGCCGCCGCTGCGGCCGGCGCTGGATGCACCGAGACCAGCACGTCGGGCACGACCGGGCGCAGCGGGTCGCGGCGGTCGAACGCGCGGGCGAACACCGTCACGCGCAGCATCCGCTCGCCGTCGATGCCGGCCATCGCCGCACGCATCCAGTCGCGCACCCGGCCCACGTCCAGCGCGCAACCGAACAGCGCCTGCGTGGCCGCGGCCAGGCGCGCCAGGTGCAGGCCGAGGCCGCGCGCCGCGCCGCCGGCGACGCGCAGGGTGGTGAAGTGTCCGTAGTTGACCAGCGCCGCCTGCGCGAGCGCCGCGGGCGTGGCCGCGCCGCCGTTGAGCCGGATCCGCTCCACGCCGGCGCGCGCTTCAGCGGAACGGCATCCCGCCGCCGCCCCCGCCCATCATCCCGGCCATGCCGCGCATGCTGCGCATCAGGCCCTTCATGCCGCCCTTGGAGAGCTTGCTCATCATCTTCTCCATCTGCATGAACTGCTTCATCAGCTTGTTCACGTCGGCCGGCGTCATGCCCGAGCCCTTGGCGATGCGCGCGCGGCGCGAGCCGTTGAGGAGCTGCGGATGGCGGCGCTCCTTCTTGGTCATGGAGTCGATGATCGCGATCATCCGCGGCACTTCCCTGCCGGTGACCTGCTGCTTGAGATGCTCGGGCACCTGGCCGATGCCGGGCAGCTTGTCCATCAGCGCATTGATGCCACCCATGCCCTGCATCTGCTGGAGCTGGTCGCGCATGTCGTTGAGGTCGAACTTCTTGCCCTTGGCGACCTTCTCGGCGAGCTTGCGCGCCTTGTCCTGGTCGACGTCGCGCTCGACCTGCTCGACCAGCGACAGCACGTCGCCCATGTCGAGGATGCGGGTGGCGATGCGGTCGGGATGGAAGACGTCGAGCCCGTCGACCTTCTCGCCGGTGCCGATGAACTTGATCGGCTTGCCGGTGATGTAGCGCACCGACAGCGCCGCGCCGCCGCGGGCGTCGCCGTCGGTCTTGGTCAGCACCACGCCGGTCAGCGGCAGCGCCTCGGCGAAGGCCTTGGCGGTGTTGGCCGCGTCCTGGCCGGTCATCGCGTCGACGGTGAACAGGGTCTCGACCGGGTCGATCGCGGCGTGCAGCGCCTTGATCTCGTCCATCATCGCCTGATCGATGGCGAGGCGGCCGGCGGTGTCGACGATCAGCGCGTCGACGTGGTTCCTGCGCGCCGCGTCGATCGCCGACTTCGCGATCGCCACCGGGCTGTCGCTGCCGAGCGAGGGGTGGAACAGCACGTCGACCTGCCTGGCCAGGGTCTCGAGCTGCTGGATCGCCGCCGGACGGTAGACGTCGCAGCTGACCACCATGACCTTCTTCTTGCGGCGCTCCTTGAGGTGCTTGGCGAGCTTGCCGACGGTGGTGGTCTTGCCCGCGCCCTGCAGGCCGGCCATGAGGATGACCGCCGGCGCCGGCACGTTGAAGTTGAGCTCCGCGCTCTGCGCGCCCATCACCGCGGTGAGCTCGTCGCGCACGACCTTGATCAGCGCCTGGCCCGGGGTCAGGCTCTTCAGCACCTCCTGGCCGACCGCGCGCACCTTGATGCGCTCGACCACGGCCTGCACCACCGGCAGGGCGACGTCGGCCTCCAGCAGCGCGATGCGCACCTCGCGCAGGGCCTCGCGGATGTTCTCCTCGCTCAGGCGGCCGCGCCCGCGCAGGCGCTCGATGGTGCCGGACAGGCGCTGGGTCAGGGACTCGAACATGGCAACGGGTGCAGGCAGGAGGGCCGCCCATTATAGCGGTTCGCCGCTGCCGGCCCGGCGCCGGCCGCGAGAACGATTCTCGGCTTCCGGGCGCTGTGCGACACTGCCGCGATGCCCTTCCTGCCCTACCTCGCCGCCGTCGCCTACCTCGTCTCGGCCGTCCTCGGCGTGCGCGCCGTGGCCGGGGGCGAGGGTCGCCTGCCGCCGGTGGCGACCGCGCTGGCGGTGGTCGCGGTGGTCCTGCACGCGACCGACCACCTGCTGGTGTGGCCGCGCGCACACGGCGCCGACCTGCACTTCTTCTCGGCGCTGTCGCTGGTCGGCCTGGGGATGGCGGCGCTGAGCACGGCGCTGGCGCGGCTGCGCAACCTCGATGCGCTGGGGGTGATCATCTACCCGCTGGCCGCGGTGATGCTGCTGCTCTACCACCACTTCGGCCACGGGCGCGAGCTCGAGCTCGACTGGCGTCTGCTGCTGCACGCGTGGCTGGCCCTGCTGGCCTACGCCACGCTCGCGATCGCGGCCCTGCTCGCGATCCTGCTGTGGCTGCAGGAACGCGCCCTGCGCCGGCGCCGGTTCGGGCCGTGGCTGCGCGCCCTGCCGCCGCTGACCCAGACCGAGACCCTGCTGTTCGACACGCTCGGCGTCGGCTTCGCCCTGCTCTCGGCGACCCTGCTGACCGGCGCGCTGTTCGTGCACGACCTGTTTTCCCAGCACCTGTGGCACAAGACCGTGCTGTCGGTGCTGTCGTGGATCGTGTTCGGCGTGCTCCTCGTCGGGCGCTGGCGCTACGGCTGGCGCGGCGCCAAGGCCGTGCGCCTGACCCTGCTGGCGATGGCGCTGCTGCTGCTGGCCTTCTTCGGCAGCAAGTTCGTGCAGGAGCTGGTCCTGGCGCAGGCCTGAGCGGTCAACGGATGCGCGCCAGCGCCACGTGGTCCTGGGCGATGCCGTCGCGGATCGCGCGCATGCGCAGCAGCCCCTCGCGCTGGAAGCCGTTCTTCTCCAGCACCCGCAGCGAGGCGGGATTGCCGGTGGCGACGTAGGCCGCGACGCGGCGCAGCCCGAAGGACTGCTCCGCCCACGGCAGCAGGGCCGCCACGGCCGCGCTGACGATGCCGCGTCCCCAGTGGGCCTCGCCCAGCCAGTAGCCCAGCTCGGCGGAATGCGCGAACTCGTCGCGGCCCAGGCGCAGGCCGATGCCGCCGGCCGCCGCGCCGTCGACCTCGATCGCCCAGTTCGTCGCCGGCGCCTGCACGGCGACGAAGTCGAACCAGGCCTGCGCGTCCGCCGCCGTGTAGGGGTGCGGGAAACGTGTCGACAGGAAGCGCGGCACGTTCGGGTTGTCGGCGTGGCGCAGCAGGTCGGCGGCGTCGCGCGCCGGCGCCCAGGGCCGGATCCGGCAGCCGGCGCCGAAGGCGAGCGGCAGCCGGGCCGCGCTCATACCGCCGCCTCCAGCGCCTCGGCCAGGCGCTCGACCGCGATCACCTCGAGGCCCTTGAACGCGTTCTTCTTCGGCGCATTCGCCTTCGGCACGATCGCGCGACGGAAGCCGTGGGTGGCGGCCTCCTTGAGCCGCTCCTCGCCGTTGGGCACCGGGCGGATCTCGCCCGACAGCCCGACCTCGCCGAAGGCGACCGTCTTCTCCGGCAGCGGCGCGTCGCGCAGGCTCGACAGCACCGCCAGCAGCACCGGCAGGTCGGCGGCGGTTTCCTGCACGCGGATGCCGCCGACCACGTTGACGAAGACGTCCTGGTCGAACACGCCGACCCCGCCGTGCCGGTGCAGCACCGCCAGCAGCATCGCCATGCGGTTCTGCTCCAGGCCCAGCGCCACGCGGCGCGGATTGGCCAGCGGCGACTGGTCGACCAGGGCCTGCACCTCGACCATCAGCGGGCGCGTGCCCTCGCGGGTCACCATCACCGCGCTGCCCGGATTGGCCGCGGCGCCGGAGAGGAAGATCGCCGAGGGGTTCGGCACCTCGCGCAGGCCCTTGTCGCCCATGGCAAACACGCCGAGCTCGTTGACCGCGCCGAAGCGGTTCTTGAACGCACGCAGCACGCGGAAGCGGCTGCCGGACTCGCCCTCGAAGTACAGCACCGCGTCGACCATGTGCTCGAGCACGCGCGGCCCGGCGATGCCGCCCTCCTTGGTCACGTGGCCGACCAGCAGCACGCTGGTGCCGGTCTCCTTGGCGAAACGGACCAGCCGCGCCGCGCTCTCGCGCACCTGGCTGACCGAGCCGGGCGCGGCGGTGAGCTGCTCGCTCCACAGGGTCTGGATGGAGTCGGCCACGATCAGCCGCGGCCCGCCTTCGACGCAGCGGGCGATGATCTTCTCGATGCAGGTCTCGGCCAGCGCCTGCAGGCTGTCCAGCGGCAGGCCCAGGCGCTGCGCGCGACCGGCGATCTGGCCGAGCGACTCCTCGCCGGTGACGTAGAGGCTGGGCAGGGCCTGGCCGATCGAGGCCAGCGCCTGGGTCAGCAGCGTGGACTTGCCGATGCCCGGGTCGCCGCCGACCAGGACCACCGAGCCCTCCACCAGGCCGCCGCCGAGCACGCGGTCGAGCTCGCCGATGCCGGTCGACACCCGCACCTCGGCGGCCTGGCTGACGCTGGCCAGCGAGGTGATCCGCGCCTCGTCCACGCGCCCCGCCCAGCCGGCGTGCCGCGCCGGCGCGGCGCCGCCCTTGGCCGAGGCAGCCGGCTCGACGACGAATTCCGACAGCGTGTTCCAGGCCGCGCATTCGCCGCACTGGCCCTGCCACTTGTTGAAGCTGGCCCCGCATTCGGAGCAGACGTAGGCGGTCTTGGCCTTGGCCATGGCGGACTCGGGTCGAAGGAAGAGGCGCAGCTTAGGAGCGCGACGTCGCTCAGGGCGAGACAGGACCCGTGGCGCCGCCAAGGGACCGGCTCGCGATGCTGCGCTGCTCGGCCCGGCGCCTGCCGACCTCCATCGCGGCGTCGACCGCGGCGGCCAGGGTCGGGAAGTAGTCGAGCTCGTCGTCGACCGCGGCCAACGGACGCATCGCCTCGTCGAGCACCGCCACGCGGGCGCCCCAGGGCGTCCCGCCGCCGACGTGGACCAGCCGCACCTCGACGATCGACCCGAGGTAACGCTCGCTGATCACCATTTCGTTCGGGCCACGCATCCCGGCGCCCTGCCCCCTGCTCCCCATCGAACGAGTTTGCCACAGCCCTCCGCGAAGACCGCCGATGGCCACGACGCCCGCCGGACGGACTGCGCGCCCGTTCGCCCGCGCGCGGGCGACCCTCAGAACTGGTCGGCCAGCGGCGTCCGCGGCAGGGCGTTGAGGCGGACCGCGACGAAGTCGATGTGCCGCCCGGCCAGCTCGCGCGCCCGCGGCGCATCGCGCGCGACGATGGCCTCGTGGATCGCCCGATGCTGGACGCGCAGGGCCGCGGCGGCCTCGGACTGCGGCTCCAGACCGGCCAGGCTGAGCTGGATGTGGTCGTGCAGCAGCGTCAGCAGCGAGTTCATCAGGGTCACGAACACCGGATTGTGGCTGGCGCCGGCGATCGCCCGGTGGAAGCCGATGTCGGCCTCGATCTGCCCGCGCCGGTCGTTGCCGCGGTACGCGGCGTCGACCGCCTCGAACGCCTGCCGCAGCACCGGCAGGTCGGCCTCGGTGTGGCGGATCGCGGCCAGGCCGGTGGCGCGACGCTCGAGCATGTGCCTGAACTCGATCAGGTCGCCCTGCAGCGCCGGATGGCGCATCGCCATGTCGCTCCATACCTGCGCCGCATGCCGCTCGTCGCGCGAGGCGACATAGGTCCCGGCGCCGCGGCGGCGCACCAGCATGCCACGGGCCACCAGGGTTGCGACGGCATCGCGGACGGTCGCGCGCGACACCCGGTGCAGCGCCGCGAGCGCGCGCTCGGAGGGCAGCCGCTGCGCGGCGCCGAAGCGTCCGGCGGCGATCTCCGCCTCCAGCGCGGCAACCAGCCGTGCCGCGCGCTCGGGGGGCGGCGCGGGATCGGCGATGGCAGCGATGGACGCAGGCGACATGGCGGCGCTTCCCGGATTGGTCGGACCAATGATACGCCCGCGGCCGCGCGCGGCAGGCTGCACCGGTCCCGCAGCAAGGCTGCCCCTCATGCCCAGCCCCGACACCCCCGGCGACGTCTACCTGTTCGCGACCTGCGTCATCGACCTCGTCAGCCCGGATGCCGGCGAGGACGCGGTCGAGGTGCTGGAGCGGCTCGGCGTCCGCGTCCACTTCCCGCAGGACCAGACCTGCTGCGGCCAGCCCGCCTACACCACCGGCTACCCGGAGGAGGCGCGCCGGGTGGCGGCGGCGCAGCTCGACCTGTTCCCCGAGCCCTGGCCGATCGTGGTGCCCTCCGGCTCCTGCGGCGGGATGATGGTCCATCACTGGCCGCGCCTGTTCGCCGGCGATCCCGTGCGCGGCCCGAAGGCCGACGCGATCGCCGCGCGCGTGGTCGAGTTCATGGCCTTCGTCGCGCCGCGGCTCGACCCGGGCCTGCTCGCCGAGGCGCCGCCGACCCGGGTGTGCCTGCATACCTCCTGCACCGCGCGCCGCGAGATGGGCGCGCACCGCACCGGCAGCGAGCTGCTGCGCTCGCTGCCCGGCGTGGAGCTTGCGGTGCACGACCACGAGCCGGAGTGCTGCGGCTTCGGCGGCACCTTCTCGGTCAAGCACCCGGAGATCTCGGCGGCGATGGCGCAGGACAAGACCGACGCCCTGCTGGCCACCGGCAGCGACGGCTTCGTCAGCGGCGACTGCGGCTGCCTGCTCAACCTCAACGGCACGCTGGAGAAGCGCGGCGCGCCGCTGCGCGGCCGCCACGTCGCCAGCTTCCTGCGCGAGCGCATGGATGCCGCCGGGGGGACGCGCGCATGAGCCGCGACCTCGCCGCCCACGGCCGCCGCGCCCGTGCGGCCATCTTCGACCGGCTCGGCGACGCGACGCCGCCGGTGCCGAAGCCCGCGCCGGCGCTGGCACCCTGGTATGCGGCGCAGGCCGCCGCGCATACGGGCACCGACCGCGTCGCGCGCTTCGTGGCGGCCGCGACCGCCTGGCACGCGCAGGTGGTCGAGACGACGCCGACCGCCTGGGCCGACGCAGTGGCCGATCTCGTCGCCGAACACGGCATCCGTAATCCCATGGCCGGCCCCGACACCGCCATCGCCGCCGCGCTCGACGCGCGCCTGGCGCGGACGGCCGCGCGCCTGCACTGGTATGCGCGCGACCTGGAGACGGACAAGGACCTGCTGTTCGACACCGTCGACTGCGGCGTCACCACCGCCCGCGGCGGTATCGCCGAGACCGGCAGCCTGGTGCTGTGGCCGGACGCACGTGAACCGCGCACGCTGTCGCTGGTGCCGCCGATGCACATCGCCGTGCTCCACGCCGACGCCCTGGTCGACACCCTGCACGAGGCGATGACGGGCCAGCGCTGGGCCGATGCCCTGCCGACCAACGCCCTGCTCGTCACCGGCCCCTCCAAGACCGCCGACATCCAGCGCCTGCTCGTCTACGGTGCGCACGGCCCGAAGCGGCTGGCCATCGTCCTGATCCGGAACGACCCGTCATGACCGACACCCTGCCGCTCGCCGATCCCGCGGCCTTCCACCGCAACGCCCGCCGCGCGGTGGCCGACCCGCACCTGCGCGGCAGCTTCCGCGGGGCGATGGACTTCCTGATGGACAAGCGCGCCGCGCAGTTCCCGGAGCGCGCCGGCTTCGAGGCGCTGCGCGACCTCGGCCGCGCGATCCGCCAGCACGCGCTGGCGAACCTGCCCGCCCTGCTCGAGCGCCTGGAGGAGCGGCTGGCCGCCAACGGCGTGCAGGTGCACTGGGCCGAGGACGCGGCGGACGCCAACCGCATCTTCGCCGCCATCGCCGAGCGCCACGCCGCGGCGACGATGGTCAAGGGCAAGTCCATGGTCAGCGAGGAGATCGAGCTCAACCACCGCATGGCCGAGCGCGGCGTCGAGTGCGTCGAGACCGACATGGGCGAGTACATCCTGCAGCTCGACGGGGACCGCCCCAGCCACATCATCATGCCGGCGATCCACAAGACCAAGGAGGACGTGGCCGCGATCTTCGACACCCACCTCCCGGGCGCCGGCTACACCGAGGACGTCGACGAACTGATCGCCATCGGCCGCCGCAGCCTGCGCAGCCGCTTCAAGGACGCGCGGATCGGCGTGTCCGGGGTCAACTTCCTGGTCGCCGAGACCGGGTCGCTGGTGCTGGTCGAGAACGAGGGCAACGGGCGCATGGCGACCAGCGTGCCCGACGTCCATGTCGCGATCACCGGCATCGAGAAGGTGATCGAGAAGCTCGAGCACGTGGCCCCGCTCTACACCCTGCTGACCCGCTCCGCGACCGGCCAGGCGGTGACCACCTACCTCAACGTCATCACCGGCCCGCGCCGCACGGGCGAGCGCGACGGCCCGCGCGAGCTGCACCTGGTGCTCCTCGACAACGGCCGCACCCAGGCCTACCGCGAGGCGCGCTTCCGCGAGACGCTGCAGTGCATCCGCTGCGGCGCCTGCATGAACCACTGCCCGGTGTACGCACGCGTCGGCGGGCTCAGCTACGGCACCACCTATCCCGGCCCGATCGGATCGATCATCTCGCCGCACCTGATGGGCCTGGACGCGACCCGCCACCTGCCGACGGCCTCGAGCCTGTGCGGCGCCTGCGGCGAGGTCTGCCCGGTCGGCATCCCGATCCCGGAGCTTTTGACCAGGCTGCGCGAGGCCGGACGCCACGACCGCCCCGCCCCGGGCCAGGACGCCCCGCTGGCCGGCCAGGGCAGCGTCGCCTCCTGGCGCGAACGGATGACCTGGAAGGCATGGCGGACGCTCAACGTGCACCCGCGCCTGTACCGCGCCTTCGTCCGCCTGGCCTCGACCTTCCGCGCGCTCGCGCCGCCGCGGCAGGCGGGCTGGACCCGCTCGCGCGTGCCGATCCGCCCCGCGGCGCGGCCGCTGCGGGAACGACTGCGGGCGCGCGCGGAGGCACGCGTAGACTCGGCGCGCACCAGGGCCGGCTGAGCGGGCCCATACCGGACAGCGGCCGCCGCGGCGGCGAGGAGATTCCATGGCAACTGCCCGACACCACATCGAGCGCGTGCTGCGCGTCGTCGCCGAACCCGCGCATGCGCAGGCCGCCGACGCCAGCGAGAACGCGCTCATCGCGCGCTCGTGGCGCCGCTGCGCGCAGCGCCACGGCCTCGATCCCGGCGGCAGCGCGGTGATCCAGGTCGAGAGCGCGGGGCGCGTGCGCGAGAGCCGCGACCGCGGCGGCGGCTGGCTGCGCACCGCGCGCGCGGGCATGGAGAAGCTGTTCGCCCACGTCGCCGACCTCGGCTACGTGGCGATGCTGACCGACCCGGACGGCATCACCGTCGACTACCTCGGCGACAGCGCGCCAGGCTCGCTGTTCCGCCGCATCGGCCTCGCCCCCGGCGCCAACTGGAGCGAGCGCTTCGCCGGCACCAACGGCATCGGCACCTGCATCGCCGACCGCAGGCCGCTGACCTGCCATCGCGACGACCACTTCTTCCCCGACACCATCGGCCTGAGCTGCACCACCACGCCGCTGTTCGACCCGCACGGCGGCCTCCTCGGCGCGCTCGACGTCTCCGCGGTGATGGCGCCGGACGCCCGCGAGAGCCAGCACATGGTGCGGCACCTGGTGCAGCTCTACGGCGGCATGATCGAGGAGGCGAACTTCCTGCAGGCCTTCGCCGACCGCTGGATCCTGCGGCTGGGCGCCGCGCCCGCGCTGATCGAGGTCGCCGGCGAGCTGCTGCTGGCGGTGGACGACGACGGCGTGGTGGTCGGCGCCAACCGGCAGGCGCGCGCGCGCCTGCGCACGCTCGCCGGCGCCGGCACCGGCGCGGATGCCCCGGTCGGCGGCCATCTCAGCGGGATCTTCCGCACGCCCGTCCCCCTCCTCATGGCGCATCTGCGCAACCGCGAGCAGCTGCGCGTGTCCACCTGGGACGGCGAGGACTGGTGCGGGGCGGTGCTCGCGCCGCGTCTGGCGACGGCGCCGCGCGCCGCCACGCGCGTGGTCGCCGAGGTACCGGCCTGCGGCAGCGCGCTGCCGGAGCCGCTCGCCCTGCTGGCCGGCGACGACGCGCACATGGCGCGGGTGCTCGCCCAGGCGGCACGCCTGGCGGACGCGCCGCTGCCGGTGCTGGTCCAGGGCGAGACCGGCACCGGCAAGGAGGTGCTCGCGCGCGCCCTGCACGACAGCGGCCGGCGTGCGCAGGCGGCGTTCGTGGCGGTGAACTGCGCATCGATCCCGGAGTCGCTGATCGAGAGCGAACTGTTCGGCTACACCGCCGGCACCTTCACCGGCGCGCGCAGCCGCGGCATGACCGGCCTGGTCCAGCGCGCCGACGGCGGCACCCTGTTCCTCGACGAGATCGGCGACATGCCGCTCGCCCTGCAGACGCGCCTGCTGCGCGTGCTGGCCGAGGGCGAGGTGCTGCCGCTCGGCGCGGACCGCCCGGTCAGGGTCGACCTGAAGGTGGTCTCGGCCTCGCACCGCGACCTGCGCGAACTGGTCGCGGAGGGTCGCTTCCGCGAGGACCTCTACTTCCGCCTCGGCGGCGCCACGCTGACCCTGCCGCCACTGCGCGCCCGGCGCGACTTCGACCGCCTCGTCGAGCGCCAGCTCGCGCAGGAATGCGCGGCCCTGGGGCGCGAGGTGGCGCTGGATCCAGCGGCGCGCGCCGACCTGGCGCGGCGCCCCTGGCCGGGCAACCTGCGCGAGCTGCGCAACGCGCTGCGCTTCGCGCTGACCATGTGCGACGGCGCCTGCATCGGCGTCGCCGACCTGCCGCCGTCGACGGAGGCGGGTGTGCTGTCGGCACCGTCGATGCCTGCCGAGCCGCCGCGCGCGGCGCAACCCGCGGTGCAGGCGGGCGAAGCGGCAGCTGTCGCACGGCCCGACGCCGACCCGCGTGCGCGCCTGCATGCGGCGCTGTGCCGGCACCGCTGGAACGTCAGCGCGGCCGCCCGCGAGCTCGGTCTGTGCCGCGCCACCGTGTACCGCCGCATGCAGCGCCTCGGCATCGTGTCGCCGATCGACCAGGTGCACTGAGGCGCAGCGCACCCCTGCGCACGCGCGTCGCGACGGCGGCGCAAAGAAGAAGGCCCGGCGCGAGCCGGGCCTTCTGGTTGCCGCCTGTGCTGCGAGACGTCAGAGCTTGTCGTCCGCCTGCGGCGCCAGCTTGGTGCCGCGGGCCGGCCCGTTCAGCGTCTCCAGCGCCTCGGGCGTCAGCCCGCTGGGCAGCGCATCGCCCTCGACCTCGCGCTCGGCACCCTCGACGCGGCCGGCGGCCAGGTCCTTCTTCAGGTCCCAGGCGCGCTTGACCAGGTAGGCGTGGATGGTCTGCACCTGGTCCATCGTCAGCGTCTCGGCGTAGGACGGCATGCCCTTGTTCGCGCGGCCGCCGTAGACGATGCCCGGGAAGGCGACGTGGTTCTCGGCCGACAGGCGGCGCAGGTCCGGCACGATGCCGCCGCTGACCGCATTGATGCCGTGGCACTGCGAGCAGTTGTCGTTGTAGAGCCCGCGGCCGGCGTTGACGGTGGCGGTGTCGGCCGTGGCTTCCGGCGGCTCGGGATCGGCCAGGTCCGGGAAGTCCGGCTCGGGAAGCACCGCGTCGCCGCCGATCTTGTAGGTCAGCACCTGCGCCCACGGCCGCACGCCGGCATTGAGCGAGGCGCCGCCGGCGAAGGTCGAGAACGCGCCGCCCCAGCCGGCCATGAAGGTGACGTACTGCTCGCCGTCGACGGTGTAGGTCACCGGCGCCGCCATCACGCCGGTGTGCGCCGGCGACTCCCACAGCTTGCGGCCGCTGTCGGCGGCGTAGGCCACCACCCGCCCGTCGGCCGTGCCCTCGAACACCAGGTTGCCGGCGGTGGTCAGCGTGCCGCCGTTGAAGATGGTGATGTAGGGCTGCTCCCAGACCTTCTCCTGCTTGACCGGATCCCAGGCGATCAGCATGCCCTTCCACTGGTCGGCCCAGCGCTTCATGTCGTCGGCATCGTCCTCCATGCCTGCCGCGGCCACGCCGAGCTGGTAGAAGTGCTTGCGCGGCGAGTAGCCGGGATCCTTCACGTTCTCGTAGACCACGCCGAAGATGTGCGCGGGGATGTAGACCAGGCCGGTCTGCGGGTTGTAGGACATCGGCTGCCAGTCGTGGCCGCCCCAGAAGCCAGGCTGCACGTACTTCTTGCCGTTCTCCTCGAGCCAGTACTTGCCCTGCTCGGTGAAGTTCGGGCGGCCGGTCTCTAGGTCGACGCCGTCGGCCCAGTTCATCGGCACGTAGGCCTCGGCCGAGATCAGCTCGCCGTCGGTGCGGTCGATGACGTAGAAGAAGCCGTTCTTCGGCGCCTGCATCAGCACCTTGCGCGTGCGCCCGTCGATTTCCAGCTCGGTCAGGATCATGTGCTGGGTGGCGGTGAAGTCCCAGGCGTCGCCGGGCGTGGTCTGGTAGTGCCAGGCGTATTCGCCGGTGTCGGCATCGACCGCGACGATCGACGACAGGAACAGGTTGTCGCCCTTGCCCTCGCTGCGCGTGCCGTAGTTCCAGTAGGAGGCGTTGCCGACGCCGATGTAGAGCAGGTTGAGTTCCGGGTCGTAGGCGAAGGAGTCCCACGCCGTGCCGCCGCCGCCCTGCGCGACCCAGTTGTCGCCGTGCCAGGTCTTGACCGCCATCTCCAGCGCCGCGTTCTCCTGCGGCTTGGCCGGATCGCCGGGCACGGTGAAGAAGCGCCAGGCCTGTTCGCCGGTCTCGGCGTCGTAGGCGGTGACGTAGCCGCGCACGCCGAACTCGGCGCCGCCGTTGCCGATGATCACCTTGCTGTCGCCGACCACGCGCGGCGCGCCGGTGATGCCGTAGCTGCGCGTGCGGTCGATGATGGTGTCGATGTCCCACAGGCGCTTGCCGGTCTTGGCGTCGATGGCCACCAGGCGGCCGTCGAGGGTACCGACGTAGAGCTTGCCCTCCCATGCCGCCAGGCCGCGGTTGACCGCGTCGCAGCAGAACTCGCCGGCCTTGAGGCGGTCGACTTCGGGATCGTGCTTCCACAGCAGCTCGCCGGTGCGGGCGTCGAAGGCGTAGACCACCGAGAACGCGCCGGTGGTGTACATCACCCCGTCGACGACCAGTGGCGTGGCCTCGACGCCGCGGTCGAAGTCGAGCTTGTAGCTCCAGGCCAGGCCGAGCTGGTCGACGTTCTCGTCGGTAATCTGCTTCAGCGGGCTGAAGCGGGTCTCGCCGTAGTTGCGGCCGTGGCTCATCCAGTTGCCGGGCTCGGCGTCGGCGTTGCGGATGCGCGCGCCGTCGACGTCGGCCGGGGCGCGGTCGGCCGCCCACGCGGACGTGGCCAGGGCCAGGGCGAAGGCGCCGAGCGCGAGGCCGGCGAGGCGACGGGACGTGCCTGGGCGCTGGTCCGCGGACGCAGGCGCCTGGGTGGGATGCTTCATCGGTGGTTTCCTCCCTCTCGTGAATCGGGCGGCGCGGCGGATGGGCCGGCGCCGCCGGTGTTGGTGGCGGATGGCGGGCGCCGTCAGCTCTGGATGTAGGTGACGTGGGTCTCGACGAACTCCATCAGCCCGTGCTTGCCGTCGGCGCCGCCGATGCCGGACTTGCGGCGCCCGGCATGGAAGCCCTGCATGGCCTCGAAGTTCTCGCGGTTGACGTAGGTCTCGCCGAACTTGAGCTCGCGCATCGCCTTCATCGTGGCGGCGAGATCGCGGGTGTAGATCGACGAGGTCAGGCCGTACTCGGAATCGTTGGCCAGGGCGATGGCCTCGTCCAGGCTGTCGACGACCTGCACCGGCAGCACCGGCCCGAAGATCTCCTTGCGCATGATCTCCATGTCGGCACGGCAGCCGGTGACGAGCGTCGCCGGGTAGTACCAGCCGCGGGCGTCGTCGCCGCGCGCGCCGCCGGTGACCACGGTGGCACCGTCGGCCCGGGCCTGCTCGACCATGGCCTCGACCTTCTTCAGGCCGGCCTCGTTGATCATCGGGCCCATGCCCACCGAGGCGTCCGCGGACGGATCGCCCATGGTCACCACCTGCATGCGCTCGGCGATCTTCGCCACCAGCGCCTCGGCGACCGGGCGCTCCACGTAGAGGCGCTCTGCGCAGTTGCAGACCTGCCCGGTGTTGATCACGCGGGAGTCGACGATGGCCCTGGCAGCGAGATCGAGGTCGGCGTCGGCCAGCACGATGGCCGGCGCCTTGCCGCCGAGTTCGAGGTTGACGCGGGTCAGGTTGTTCGCGGCGGCCTGCATGATCCGCACGCCGGTGGCGACCGAGCCGGTGAAGGTCACCAGGTCGATGCCGGTGTGGCCGGAGAGCGCCGCGCCGGTGGTCGCACCGCGGCCGCCGACGAGGTTGAAGACGCCGGCCGGCAGGTCCGTCTCGGCCACGAGCCTGGCGAACTCGTAGGCGTTGATCGGCGTCTCCTCGCTGGGCTTGACGACGATGGTGTTGCCGGTCACCAGCGCCGGCGCCATCTTCCGGGCGATGAGGAAGAACGGGAAGTTCCACGGCAGGATGCCGGCGACCACGCCCATCGGCCTGTAGTCGAGGAAGATGCTCTCGCCCTTGCGGTCGCTCGGGATGATCTCGCCCTCGATGCGCCGCGCCCACTCCGCCATGTAGTCGATGTAGTCGGCGGTGAAGTTGACCTCGACCTCGGCCAGGCCGCGCAGCTTGCCCTGCTCGGCGACGATGATCGACGCGAAGTGGTCGACCTTCTCGCGCAGCTTCGCGGAGATGCGGCGCAGGTAGCCCGCGCGCTCGATGTTGGTCAGCGCCTCCCAGGCCGGCTGCGCGCGGCGCGCGGCGGCGACCGCGGCATCGACCGAGGCCTGGCCGCCGTCGGGGATGCGCGCCAGGAGCGCCTGCGTGGCCGGGTTGAGCACGTCGATCGTCTCGCCCTGGCCGGCGACGAACGCGCCGTCGATGTAGTCCTGGTACGTGGTCGTCATGGAACGTGTGACTCCTTAGCTTGCGAACGGGTGGCGCGCATGCGCGCCGGGCGCCTACCAGGCGTAGGCGTACTTCAGGTTCCAGCTGTCGGCGACCACGTGGTTGCGGCCGTCGAGGCTGGTGGAGTAGCGGAAGGTGAGGGACTGGTTCTCGAAGGTGTGCAGCATCAGGCCGGCGCCGCCGTCGACGACCCAGGAGCTGTCGTAGTCGTCGCTGGCGCGGGTGTGCTCGTAGTCGAGCGCCAGGAACGGCTCGAGGTGCCGGCTGGCGCGCCAGCCGAAGCGGTTGTTGGTGTGCCAGGTCAGGCCCGGCCGGGTGCCGTCGTCGCGCTCGCCCTGCCAGACGAAGCCGGCGTCGCCGGTCCAGCCGAGCGCCTCGCCGCGCCAGTCCCAGAACACGCTGGTGAGGTTCTTCCAGTTGGTGTCGCTGACCTCGCTGGCCCCGACCGGCACCGAGGCGAAGGACTGCAGGCCCAGCACGAGGCCGTCGGCAGGCTTGATCCAGGTGGCGAAGCCGGTGAGCGGATCGCCGATGCCGCTGCGCCGGCGCTCGCCCTCGGCGGCCTCGCGGTTGCGCACCGCGATCTCCGGCACGATGACCTCCCAGGCGAGGCCGACGTCGGGGTTGGACTCCGGCGTCCAGAAGCGCACGTACTTGGACTGGCCGACGATCTGCTGCGAGCCGTCGCCCGAGACGCGGTCGCCGCCGGCGTCGTAGACGCGGTCGTTCTGCTGCACGAAGCCGTACTGGACGAAGACGTTGAACGGCTCGAAGCCGACCGGCAGCTCGTACTCGTGCGGGCCGATGACGTCGAAGGTGACGCCGGCATGCGCGGCAGGCAGCGCCGCAGCGGCGCCGAGCGCCAGGACGGCCGGAGCCAGGCGGCGCGGACGCCGGGTGTGCGTGTGCCCTGCAGGCATTGGTGTCCTCCCCGAAGCGCGGCGTCGTCGCCGCTGTCATGTCGTGTCATGCTGCGCTGCAGCAGTTTCATCAGAAACTTTCTGCGGGTTCTTCACAGCAACGGACATGCCAGCTCGTCGCTACCGGGGGGAGCGGATCGCAAGCTACGGACAAAAAAGGAGAAATGCAGACGATGCCGGTCGCGCTCGCGGCCGCGAGGATGCGACACCTGTCGCCGTCAGGGCGGCGCTGCGACAGCCTGCAGAGACACCTGTCGCAGCGATGCCCCGATCAGAACAGCCGGGTCGCGACCGCCTTGCGCGAGATCCGGAAGACCGCGGCGGGCGGCAGGTTCGCGAACGTCCGGCCGACGAGGCGGGCGCGCAGCCCGTAACGTTCCAGCACGGCTCGCGGCACCGGGCAGCCGGGACCATAGGTGAACTGGTAGAACGCGCCGCCGTCGCGGAGCTGCGAGAACGCACCCTTCAGGATGCGCGCGACCTGCAGGGACGACATGGACAGCAGGGGCAGCCCGCTGACCACCGCGCCGGCGCCGGTGCCGGCGAACAGATCCAGTCCGCCGAGCCGCGCCGCGTCCATCTGCAGGACCCGGCTCGACGGAAATTCGTGACGCAGGCGGCGTGCGAATCCCGGGCCGGACTCGACCAGGACGAGCTGGTCCTGCGGCACGCCAACGGCGACGAGCCGGCGCGTGAACACGCCCGTGCCCGCGCCGAGTTCCAGGACCGGCGCGTCCGCGGCCGAGATGCCGCGGGTGATCAGCGCGGCGAGCGCCCTGCTCGAGGGCGCGATCGCGGCGACGCGCCGCGGTGCGATGACCCAGTTGCAGAGGAAGCTGAGCTGCTCGTTCATCGGAGGGGACCTCGGGTCGGGAAGACGCCTGCGTCCGGCGGAGGCAGGCGATGACGGACGCGCCGCGCCGCGCGTCAGGGAAAGGCCACGCCGGTCAGGGTTTCGGACTCGGCCCAGAGTCTTGCCGCAACGCGCGCATCCAGCGCCCGCGGGGGCATGCGTGCGCGGACGGGATGTCCGCGCGTCTCGCCGAGCCGGTCGGGGCCGTAGTAGCCGCCGCCGCGCGCCCGCGGCGAGGTCGCGGCATAGAGAGTCGGCAGGGCTCCCTGTGCGGAGGGTTGGAACAGGAACCACAGCGCCCGGCGCAGGCGCCCGGCGACGCTGGCCGCGCCGGTGCCGTTGAGGATGAGATCGGTGCGCGAGACGCCGGGATGCGCGGCGATGCTGCGGATGCCCCAGCCGCCGGCCTCGCTGCGGCGCTGCAGTTCCAGCGCGAACATCAGGCAGGCGAGCTTGGACTGGCCGTAGGCGACCATCGGGCGGTAGCGTCGCGCGGACTGCAGATCGTCGAAGTCGATGGCGCCGCGCCGGGCGGCCACGCTCGACAGCGTGACGACACGCGCGTCCACGCCCTTGTGCAGCAGCGGAAGCAACTGCGCGGTCAGGGCGAAGTGGCCCAGGTGGCGGCGGGCAGGGCCCGGCAGCGCCGAACGCGCCGGCTGCGTTCTCCAGCAGCTGACTGCGCCACTGCGTGATCTGGTTGGGGTGCAGGTCGAACTGCTGAGCCAGCTCGGCCAGCGTCTTGTCGCCCTTGATGGCGGCCAGGGCCACTTTGGCCTTGAACGCCGGCGAGTGGTTGCGGCGGGGTCGTCTTGCCATACATCTGCTCCTTGTGCGGCGATCATCATCGCCTCAGTGAGCAGGAAATCCACCTACCGGACTGTTCAGATATCCGGGGCCACTTCTCTTGCCGACGTCGAGATTTCGATCACCCGCCGCTACTTGTTCGCAGAGCCGCTCCGCAGTGAGCGCACACCGCGCGATCCCAAGGCATGGCTACGCCTGGAAGGGATCAGGCGTAACAATCTTCAAGGTCTCGACGTCGAGTTTCCCATCGGCTGCTTCACCGCTGTCACCGGCGTTTCGGGATCGGGCAAATCCAGTCTTGTCAGTCAGGCGCTGCCCGAGCTCGTCACGGAACACCTCGGCGCCCCCCCCCCGTGGCCGAGGAGGAGGATATCGATCCGCTGCTCGATGTTGCGCAGAACGAAACTGAAGGACGCATTGTCGCAGGCATGGAGCATGTTCGCAGGCTGGTGCGGGTCGATCAGAAACCGATCGGCCGCACGCCGCGCTCGAACCTATCCACCTACAGCGGCATGTTCGACCATGTGCGAAGGATCTTCGCTGATACGCCGCTCGCCCGCCGGCGGCACTACAGCCCGGGAAGGTTCTCGTTCAACGTCGCGCAAGGCCGCTGCCCTGTGTGCGAAGGCGAGGGATACGTCATGGTGGAGCTGCTGTTCCTGCCAAGCGTTTTTGCGCCGTGCTCGACCTGTCATGGCTCTCGCTACAACCCGCAAACGCTCGAAGTCGAATGGAACGGGCGCAATATCGCCCAGGTGCTCGAACTGACGGTGGACGATGCGTGCGATTTCTTCGCTGGCGAGGCATCTGTGATGCGCTCCCTCGACGTGCTGCGGGAGATCGGTCTTGGCTATCTGAGGCTCGGACAGCCGGCAACCGAGCTGTCAGGCGGGGAGGCTCAGCGCATCAAGCTGGCGACTGAACTGCAACGCGCTCAACGCGGCAACGCGATCTACATCCTCGACGAGCCAACTTCGGGGCTTCAACCCTCCGATGCGGACCGGCTGATGCAACATCTGCAGGGCCTCGTCGACGCCGGCAATACGGTCGTCGTCGTCGAACATGACATGCGCGCCATCACACAGGTGGATTGGATCATCGATCTGGGACCGGGGGCCGGGGAAGATGGTGGCCGTATCGTTGCCAGCGGCGTCCCTGGCGTCGTTGCGGAAGCGGAAGGCAGTCTCACCGCCCCCTATCTTAAAGCGGCACTGTAGGTCGTAAATCTGGCCGAACGCACGTTCGATCAGGTGCATCTCAACCACACGTTGGAAACGCACGTTCGATCAGGTGCATCTCAACCACACGTTGGAATGGGTCGAATCTGGAAGCGGGAGCCGGCGATGTGTCACCGCGGTTGACGCGGCTTAGGGTTTGAGTGCCCGTCAGGTGCGCCGTGTTCGTGTGATACGCGGCGTGGCGGACGGCCAATCGCTGGCCATCCGCCACGCTTGCTTTGTGCAGACCTTCTCCAGGGAGAGGGCCCTCACATGGTTCGTCGAAACGCCCAGTCTTTAATTCCCGGCTGCGAGCCCAGCGCCACACCTGCCGCGACTTGCTCCACGAGTTTGGCACAGAAGGCGGGTAAATCGTTGGGGTCGCGGCTTGTGACAAGGCCGTTGTCGACTACCACTTCCTCATTGATCCATGTACCGCCGGCGTTCTCGATATCGATCTTCAGCGTTGGGTAGGACGTCAGGGAACGCCCCTTAAGCACGTCAGCCTCAATCAATGTCCAGGGTGCATGGCATATAGCCGCAACCGGTTTTTTTTTGATCGAAGAAGGCCCGGATGAAACCAATTGCCTCGCCGCTGCCGCGCAGCTTGTCGGCGCCGACAGTCCCTCCGGGCACGACAAGGCCGTCGAAATCGTCGGCTTTGACCTCGGCAAACGTCTTGTCGATAGTATAGCTGCCGCCCTCGTCAAGGTCGCTATTGACCGTACGAGCCACGCCCGTTTCAAAACTGACCACGGTCACTTTGCCGCCAGCCTCCTCGATAGCTTGCTTGGGCTTCGAGAATTCTGGCTCTTCCGTTCCGCGAGGTGCGATCAGAATGGCAACTGATTTGCCTTCCAAAGGCATAATTTATTTCCTATTCCGTCGAAGACTAAGGTCAGGTGCCCGGCTTGAGCACGACCTTCGTCCAACCAGCATCGCGCTCGTCGAAATGCTTGTAGGCGTCTGGTGCCTGATCAAGCGGCAGTCGGTGCGAGATGATTTGGGCAGGATTGGCCCGGCCTTGCTCGATAAGCTTCATCAATCGCCGGTTGTAGTGCTTTACATTGCACTGGCCGGTGCCGATCTTCTGGCCCTTGAACCAGAAGTTGCCGAAGTCGAACGCCATCTTGCCTTCCTTCTGAAGATCGTCGGGCGCGTTCGGGTCTTCCGGAATGAACACGCCGACGACGCCGATTCCGCCAGTGGCCTTCGTGCTTTTGACGAGGCAGTTCATCGTGTAATTGCTGCGCTCCTTGCCGTGGCGATCGCAGCACTGGTAACCTACCGCCTCGACCCCACGGTCGGTCCCGAGGCCGCCGGTTGCGTCAAGGATCTGCTGGGCGGGATCGCCCTTGCGCATGTCGATCGGAATCGCGCCCACCGCCTCGGCCAGTTTCAGGCGGTCATCGTGAGAATCGACCACGAAGATCTGAGCGGCACCGCGGATTTGGGCTGAGTGCGCGGCCATCAAACCGACCGGACCAGCGCCGTAGATCGCGATGCTTTCGCCGGGCAGGAAACCGGACAGTTCGACGCCATGCCAACCTGTCGGGAAGATGTCGGAGAGCATGACATAGTCGTCCTCCTTCTCTTCGGCGTCCTCGGGCAGCTTCAGACAATTGAAGTCCGCATAAGGAACGCGCATCAATTCGGCCTGTCCGCCTTGCCACGGCCCCATCTCGGCAAAGCCATACGCTGCGCCGGCGGTTCCGGGGTTGGTCGTGAGGCAAAACCCCGTCAAACCGCGTTCGCAATTTTCGCAGAAACCGCAACCGACATTGAACGGCATGCACACGCGATCGCCCTTCTTGATACGATCTACGGCAGCGCCAACTTCGATGACCTCGCCAAGGTTTTCGTGACCGAAGACCCTGCCCTTCTCGAAGCTGGTGCGGCCCTCATACATGTGAAGGTCCGACCCGCAGATATTGGTCGTGGTCAGCCGGATGATAACATCGGTCTGCTTTTCGATCTTGGGATCATCGATGGTACTGACAGAAACATCTTTGGGCCCGTTGTACACGACAGCTTTCATGGATCTTCTCCTTTCGCAGCTCTTCTCGACGCGTCATCAAATCGAGAGCTTAATGATGATTTGCTCCATCGCAACGGCGGAGGACATCGCACCCTTCCGAGTGATCTCAGTTTACTGAACCCTCTGCTACCTGAGAGGTTCCTTCCCGTAGGGCCGTCCCGTCCTGGGATCGATTCACGGCGGTATTCTGCACGCGGGCGATGAGAGCGACGCGCTAGGGTGCCGACCGCTCCGCTATTTCGCGGCCAGCAGGGTGAACTTGTGAATCTGCGGCGGTTCAGAAAACAGTTCTTCTGCCTTGCCCATCAGTGCGGCGGCAACCTTGCCGTCAAGATGGGCCTGCCGATCCTCCTCTGTGTCGAACGTATCGAAGATCGCGTACGCACCGGGACCTTCCTCGATCGCATACCAGGTCAGAGTGCCCGCCTCAGCTTGAACGAGCGGCAATGCCGAGGTCAGGAAATTGGCGACATCACGCTCTTTTCCGGGCTTGGCCTTCAGAGGTACATACAGGGCAAGTTTGGGCATGAATGACTCCTCAAGTGAAAGGGACAAATATTATTCTGCAAAGTAACGGACGAGCGGGCCGGTAGGTTCCCCATGAGGCGAAGCACACGCGGCCCCGCCTCCTCGTCGAAATCAGAACTGCTGTGCGGTCGGCCGGATGACGATCGCGTTGACGTCGACGTCATCAGGTTGTTCGACAGCGAACGCGATAGCACGCGCCACCGATGCCGCCGGGATGGCCTGCTTGTAGAAGTCCAGCACCGTCTCGGCAGCCGCGCCAGAGGTCGTGAACTTCAAATCGCTTTCGACAGCTCCAGGCTCGATTGACGTGACCCGGACCTTTTCCCCCACCTCGTGGCGCAAGCCCTCGCTGATCGCGCTGACGGCGAACTTGGTGCCGGAGTAGACCGTGCCGCCCGGTGCGAATACCTTGATGCCCGCAACCGAGCTCAAGTTGATGATGTGACCGCTGCCCTGCTCGAGAAAGCCGGGAAGGGCCGCCGCGATGCCGTAGAGCGTACCCTTCAGATTGACGTCGATCATCTGGTCCCACTCGTCGGTGTTGACCTCGGACATCGGACGGATCGGCATTAGCCCGGCGTTGTTGATCAGCACATCGAGGCGGCCGAAGTCGGCAATAATTGCGGCAACGACGGACTGGACCGCCGACTTGTCGGTCACGTCGAGCGCGTAGCTACGTGCCGTGCCGCCGTTTGCGGCGATGTCCGCGACGACCTCGTCGAGCCTGTCCTTGCGCCGCGCGGCGATGGCCACCTTCGCGCCGCGTTCCGCGAGAAGACGCGCCGTTTCTGCGCCGATGCCGGTGCTGCCGCCGGTGATGAGAACGACCTTGCCTTCAATACCCCTGGTCACGACTGTATTCCTTCAAGTCAGTTGTTGATTTTTCGCCGGATCGCGGCTCCGCCTCAACGTTAGCCGCGTGGATGAATTAGGTCCGAAAGGTACCACGCGAAGCGCAGGTGCCAACAGGCCGATTATCCGCAACTCTTCTGTGTTGAACGCGTGTAGAAGCCGTGCCACGAAGACCTGGCCGATCAAGGCGAGACCGCCAGCCTGAACCGGGTGGCGCGGTTGATGACGGCCTCGGCCTGCAGGGCTGGCCGAGGCCGAAGCGGCAGGGACAACGTGGCCGCCCGGCGCTCACGCCCCCGGGCGTGCGCAACCGGCTGGAGTGGGACTTCAGCGCGCTGGAGCCGGAGACCAAATGGGTCACCGACATCACTGAGGTCAAAACATCACAAGGCAAGCTGTATCTATGCATCGTGCTGGATTTGTTCGACCAGCGCGTGGTGGGTTGGTCGATGCACCACAGGCAGGACCGGCACATGGTGATCCGGGCGGTGCAGATGGCGGTATGGCAGCGTGCGGAGCCGGTGATCCTGCATTCCGATCGCGGCAGTCAATTCCGAAGCGGCGACTACCAGCGGTATCTGTCGAGAAACGGCCTGTTCTGTTCGATGAGCGCGGTGGGACACTGCAGGGACAAGGCGGCCTGCGAAGGTTTTTTCGGCGTGCTCAAGCGCGAGCGGATCTACCGCACGAAGTACCTGACACTCGATGCAGCGAAGACTGATGTGTTCGAATACGTCGAGCGGTTCCATAACCCGAGGATGCGGCGAAGAGTCGCCAGGCTCGATCGGAAGTTCCAAGCTCTTTCACAACCGTCCGTGATTTCAGGGTAGAACCCCCCTGCTCTTCCCCGAGCTTTCGGCCACCGGGATGGAGACGGGCTTATCGGCTTCCTGTTCTTTCTTGACCTGCGGCAGCGGTTCGCGCTCGAACGCGGGGATGTCCAAAAAGGTCATGACCTTCTCTGCCTGGCTTGCGGCGCGGAACAGGGTTTTGGGGTCGTCGGCCAGGGCCTTCATCCAACTCTGCAAATAAGCCGCGTGCTGCTCGTCATGTTCCTTGCCCAAGGCGATGCCCAGGCGACTGGAAATGAACAAGCTGGACAGTTCTGCAACGAGCTCCTCCTTGGCGTAGTCCTGGCTGCCGAAACCGCCGATCTGCTGGCGGTCCAAGCGGTGCTTGGCGCCCGTCCAGTGAGCGAGTTCGTGGAGCAGCGTGGCCTGGTAGCTCACGTCGTCGCTGAAGGTGCTGAACTTCGGGAGGTGAATCGAGTCCGCGGCGATGGAGTAGAAAGCCCGGTTGCCTCCGTCGTGGTGAAGCTTGGGTTGGTGCTTGTCCAGCAACTCCCGAACGCGCAAGTTGCGGATCGTCTCAGGCATGACGAAGGGGGGCGGCGGCTCGGGCATTCCGTCGATTTGGCCAGCGTTGAACACCGTGGCGACGAACACCGACGGTCCCTGGTATCCGCCCTTCTCTTCGCCCTCGGTCAACGGCTCGGCGTCGTCTTTCGCCTTGCCCGTCTTACTGAAATCCCAGTAGGCGATCCGCTGCCCCTTCTCACCGCGCTTCACCACGGCCCCAATGCTTTCAGCCTGGCGATAAGTCAGCCAGCGGTCGTCTTGGTAGCTGTGGACGAGTTGGGCCACGCGCAGGATGACCGTGTTGGAGCCCCGATAGGCCTTGCCCGAAAGCGGGTTCCACGGGCCGTTGATCGCGCCACCCCGCGGGGCGTCGGGATCGTTCCATGGGCGGCGCCAGGGGATGGTGCCCTGCTTCATCAAGTCGAGCATGCGCCGGGTTTCGGCTTGAATGAGATCGGAATACTTGGACATGGGGTGGTTGCCTCAAATCTTTTTAAACCTCCTGCGCCTCCAAGCAGGTGGTTGTGGGTGGGATGGTTAGAACTCGAAATGCAGGTCTACGGACTTCCGCTGATCCAGCAGTCGGGTGACCAAATCCAAGAGGTCCCTTTCGCTGCGCAGGCCTTCGTCACCGTCTTTTCCTAACTTCACATGCAGGCCGAAAGCGGACTGAACGAGCAGGTATTGCGGGTCGAACTCGGGGCCTTCTGGCCCCAGGTCTTCGGCGGTGATGGCTTCTTCGTGGAATGCGCCTTCGGGGATTTCGGGGTTGAGCGGATACATGGGGGTCTCCTTTTCTGAGTGGATACCCCTTTGCAATAGCGCACCTGCGGCGGTTGTAAAGGCCTAGCCGTTCTTGCTGGGCTGATCCATCTGGCGGGCAAGCCGGCGCAGAAAGGCGCGGTGGTTGAGGTGTCCACGAACGTCGCTGGGCGTGGAGGGAGCGAAGACGCGTTGGGTCCGCCCATTCCGCTGCAGTTGAAGTTCGACATGGCACCCCGCAGACACCTGGGCGTTCAACACGCGAAAGCCCTCGCGCTCTGCCATCAACTTCGCCTCACGGATCGTTCGCTTACCGGCCATTGGCTGCCTCCTTGGTCTTCTTCTCCCCCTCGGCCTTGCGCTGCTCGCGAGCCTGCCGCTCCCGGCGATCCTGCTTCTCCCACGCGGCGGCGTTCTTGGCTTGGCGTTCCCGCTCTGCGCGTCGCTCGGCCTGGGCCTGCTCGTAGGGCGTGTTGGTGAAGCCAAAGACGTCTCGGATGGCGTCGGGCATGTCGGCGAAGTCCTGTTCGGCCTGCTGCTCGGCCACCGCTGCTCGGGCTTGGTTGTCCGCGTCGTTCGCGGCTTTGGCCTGGTCGAACTCGGCTTTGCGGGCTTCTGGCGTCAGGGCATCCAGGCGCTTGAGCTCCCGCTCATGCTCGCGCTCGGCGTCGGTCTGCTCGCCCTTCCAGCTGCAGAGGTAGCAGTCCAACTGCTCGCCCTCCACGCGCCGATTCGACGGACGCCCGCGCAAGTGCCCGGCGGTCTTCAGGCCGCGGGTGAACTGGCGCTGCGTGAGGATCTCCTCGACTTCAAAGCCCTTCTTCTCGCACCACGAAACGTAGCGTGCATGGATGGCCTTGACGCTCTGCCACTGCTCACTGCCAGCGGCAGCGCCGAACTGCACCCGGTCGGCGTGGGCCCAGGCCGCGATGGAGTCGGCGCCGTGGATGACGGCCTGCTTGTAGGCCTGCGCGGCTTCCGGCAGTTCGTGGTCGGCCATGAAGCGACCGCGGGCCACGACTCGGCGAGCGCCTTCCAGCATCCAATCGAGGAACAACTGGCCTTCTTCAGCAAGCAACTTCTTGCTGAAGTCAGGAATGCGGTCGCTCTCCGGGATCACATTCGCCCACTCGACAATAGAAAGGCGGCGGGCCACGCCGCCGGACTTATCGCGGAAAAAGGGCGCAGAGTTGCTACTGACGATCCATTTCGCCCGACTCCGGTAGTTAAGAACGGAGAGGTGCTTGCGGTTGATCGCGATGCCGTTGCCGCTGACCAGGGTTTTGAACGTGCCTTCCTTCCACTTCTCGCACTCCACCTCGTCCACCAGGATCAGCTGGCTGCCCAGGATGCCTTCGAGTGCAAACGTGTCGCTCAACGTGCCCAGGTCCAGGCGGGCCACTTTGTTGTGAACGCCTTCCACGCATTCGGCCAGCGTGGACTTGCCGCTGCCGGCGGCACCGTGCCACCACGCCGCGATCTGGTAAGACCCGGGCAGCAGGGTCATGCCGCATTGCTCCTGCACCAGGGAACGCACGCCCTCGTCTGGCAGCGCATGGGCCAAGAACTTGCCCAGCAGGCTGTCGGCCGGCAGGGGCTTGGGCGTGTAGGCCTCGCCGTGCGTGGCGCCGGTTTGGATGGTCAGGGCGTGGGTCATGCCATACCGCGGCTTGGGGGCCAGGGCTTGGATGCTGGAGGCGGTGATTTCCAGGTAAGCATCGGCGCACGGGACCACCGCACGCTTGGGTTCCAGTTGCGGCAACGCGCTCTGCTGGCCCAAGCGGGTGCGGGCGTAGGCCCAGCAGCTGGAAGCCAGTTTGTCGCTGGATTTCGCCGGGATGTTGGTGTCGAGCCAGTCCGACGCCAGGCCATCGCCCAGGCCGCGGTGGACCAGGGCCCAGTGGTTTTCGCTCCAGCGGTAGACGAGCGTTGACTGGGTGGCGGATTCGTCACGGACGCTGGCCCAAAGGCTGCCGTCCAACCCCAACTGGAGGTGGCGAGCAAACAGGAAGTCCAGGCTTTCCGGGCGCAGCTCGCCTTTGTTGAGCTTGACCTGTTTGTGGCGATCCAAGGCTCGGTGTTCCACCTTCAGATTCCGGGTGTAGTTCTCCCGGTTTTGCTCCCAGCGCTTTTCGATGAGAAAAGACACTTCCGGGGGGTTGACGACCGACGGATCTTGGGCAAGATTGTTTGTAGACATAGTTTTGGCTCCAACGACACCCCGCCCGGCAAGGCGGGGTTTCGCGTTTGTGGGGGTTAGGCGACGTGCGGCAACGCGTTGTCCAGGATTCGGCGCAGCTTCTCGCTGGGAGAAATCCCCGACCGCTTGGCTTCGGCTTTCAGCCGCTTGAAGCGTCCTCGTTGATTCGAGCCAGTCGGAAGTAGAGTTCCCCCAGAAGGAGCTCACATGAAGAAGTCGCGGTTCACCGAGGAACAGGTCGTGCGGATCCTCAAGGAGGTCGAGGCCGGCGCG
>NZ_JAGQFT020000016.1 GCF_018122625.2 Coralloluteibacterium stylophorae
GCGGCACCGCTACAACCACACCCGCCCGCATCGCGCCCTCGGCGGCCTTCCGCCGGTTCGCTTCGCGATGGCACACTCACCCACTGCCTCTAGTTCTGGCTGACTCGAAAGAACGAGGACGCTTCACTGCGGGGTCAGTTGAGAGAAGTGAGACGAGAGCGAGGGGTCGAGCGAGAGGATGAGCGGCTGCATATCGGCGTGTCCGTGCTGGGATGGTGTGAATCATCCGGATTGGCGCCATGCCGATCAGCCGAAGTAGAACACCTGCCCCTTTTTCGTTCGGGCATGAAAAAGCCCCAGGGCGACCTGGGGCTTGGAGTTGTTGTTCTTGGCTGCGGCGGGAGCCGCGGCCTCCCTGCCTTTTCTTCCACGACACGAGCCGGCGGGCAGCCGGCGAGCAGGCTTTAGAACCGGGGGCGGCGGCGCTTCGTCGTCTCCACCGCTCGCGGCAAGTTGACGCTCGTGACCAAGCCTCGCGCCAGCGCCCTTCCCTCCCGGGCCCGCCTCTCGTCGTCCCGGGCGTGCTGGATCCACTCGTCCAGCCGGGCCGCGTGCCGGGTCGTCACGCCCTCGCCTTGCTTCTCTCGTTCGTAGTACACCACGGCATTGGCCGCCAGCGTTTCGGCATGTTGAAGCTCGTCAGCCAGCATGCCCAGGCTTTCCGTGTAAGCCCGTTTGAGCCGCTCGCGCGCTTCCTTGTTCTGCCAATCGAAGGCGAGGGCTTCGTGGATGGTGTGTTGCTGCGTCTCCTGCGTCTCAAGCTTGATGATGGTTCCAAACTGGTCCAGCTCTTTTGGTGCTCCCTTGGCCACGATGTGGCGCACGGCAGCTTCAAGCTGGCTCCTCGTCGCACCGCTTGCCTTCGTCACTAGAGAAACATCAGCGGTCTGACCGCCGATGTGGATCCGTATGGTTCCATCGTGAAGCACTTGGACCGATTCCAGTAGGCCGTCCACATGCCCTCGGTCTCCTACCCGCTCACCCGGCTTCCTACGTTTCTCCCAGTCGTTCAACACCGGGTGATGGTTGGCCCATTCGATGAGGTCCTGGGCCGGCACGCGCTGCTTCTTGCCTTTCCCCGCTGGGCTGCTTTCGAGGCCCCTATCGACGCCCGTGGAAACCTTGCCAAGGATGGCAAGACGACGCTTGGCCGCTGCCCTGTCCCTGGGTTTTGAGTTGGGGTGAACGGCGATTCTTCCTTGCCGGACTTCCTGGGCTTTTTCCTTCTCCGACCGGAACCCGGGCGTGAGTGAGAACTGTCGCAGTTGACGCACTGGCTCGTTCTTGAGGGCTTCAATCTGTTCGCCCTCCAATCCCAGCAGCGCCGCCGCGTCCTCGGCACTCCAGCGCTCGGGAACGCCTTCCAGCAGCGCCTTCTGAAGCAGCTCGTCGCGGAGGTGGCCCTTGAACTTCCGCGGCTCTACGCTGAAAAGCGCGGAGGCTTCTGCGAGCGTGAGATCACGCTCCCCAGTCGGGTCGGGCGGCGCGTTTTTGATGGCGTCGCGGATCTGCCGCCAACTCGCGCCCTCGCGCTTGTTCCGGCTGCGCGGACCGTGCTTGGTCGCGGGATCAACGTGCCATTCCCAGTAATACTCGAACAACATGTCGAGCGACTTGTCTTTCGTGTAGCTCATTGCTTCCCCTCAAGCCGTTGCCTTGATGGTAGCCGGTCAGAACCGGAACGGCTTCCGGGGGGGGCTGGGGCCTGTAGCAGGCGGCAAGCCTCGTTCCATGGCGTGGGCTCGGTCTTGGCTGCGCCTGTCGCTGCGGGCGCGCTCGTAAACCGCCAGCGCGCCTTCCAGCGCCTCGTCGTAGGGGTCCCGCGCGTCTACGCTTGCCCAGGGTTCGAGCAGAGCGTCGGCTAGGGTGCCTTCCCAGAGCTCGCCCGTGTCCAAGGCGCTGTCGCGTTCTTCAACGGGCAACAGCTGCCCATGGCCCACCAAGCGTCCGTCTTGCCGGACCCAAGGCTGGGGCTCGGCGAAGCAATCGGCGGGCGTGGCGGTCAGCGCAGGGCGCGGCAGAGGCTGTTCCAGCAGGGCCAGCACCTCGCCCCAGAACGCCGAGGCGTCAAAGGTAGCCATGGCGAATGCCAGGGACGTCATGTCGGCCAGCGCCATGTGTTTGGCCCGGTCGGGAATCCGCCCGCCCTTGCGCGGCAAGATCGGGTTGGCGCGGGTCACCGTGTGCCGGGTCGGCAGTGCCTTGGGGGTGGCCTGCCCGGCCGCGTCGGTGTCCGTGAGCCCATCGAGCGCTTCGGCGAGCGCGGTCACCGGGACCAGCCAACTGCCGCCCAGTTTGCGCAGGCCCGGAACGATGACGCCGGCCGCCAGTTGCTCGCGGGTCTGCTCGTAGCCGCCGGCACCCGTTCTGTTGAGCACGCGCGCCACGTCTTCGACCGACAAGAGCGGCTTGTCGGGGAACATTGCGCGGAGGATGGGCAGCATTCCGGTCATGGGCTTGGGAAAAAGTTGGGAAAAACTATCCCTGGAAATCCCTGTTTTTCCCGGGGCGGACCGGGGTGGCAAGAAAAAGGGGCTGGACGGATACCCGGCCAACCCCTTGATTTTTAGATACTTTCTTGCAGCTTGTTAGCTTAAATCTGGTGCCGGAAACAGGAGTCGAACCTGCGACCTACGCATTACGAATGCGCCGCTCTACCAACTGAGCTATTCCGGCAGAGCCGGCAATTCTACGGCCGCCGGGCCGGGCGGCGCAACGCCGCGGCTGGTCAGTCGACCAGGGCGATGCGCAGTTCCTTGGGCAGGGCGAACACCATGGTCTCGCGCTCGCCGTCGAGCTCGCGCACGCCGGTGGAGCCCAGCTCGCGCAGCCGCGCGAGGACGCCCTCGACCAGCACCTCCGGCGCCGAGGCGCCGGCGGTGACGCCGACGCGGCCGCGGCCCGCGACCCAGGCCGGGTCGATGTCCTGGGCGCCGTCGATCAGGTAGGCGGTCGCGCCGCAGGCCTCGGCCAGCTCGCGCAGGCGGTTGGAGTTGGAGCTGTTGACCGAGCCGACCACCAGCACCACGTCGCAGCCGCCCGCCAGCGCACGCACCGCGTCCTGGCGGTTCTGGGTGGCGTAGCAGATGTCGTCGTTGCGCGGCCCCTGGATCGCCGGGAAGCGCGCGCGCAGAACGGCGATGATGTCGCGGGTCTCGTCCACCGACAGCGTGGTCTGGCTGGTGTAGGCCAGCCGCTCGGGCTGCCCGACCTCGAGCGTCCGCGCGCCGGCGACGTTCTCGACCAGATGGATGGCTCCGGTGCCGCACTCGGCATCCCACTGCCCCATCGTGCCCTCGACCTCCGGATGCCCGGCGTGGCCGATGAGCACCACGTCGCGCCCCGCGCGGCAGTGCCGCGAGACCTCCATGTGCACCTTGGTCACCAGCGGACAGGTGGCGTCGAACACCTTCAGGCCGCGACGCCGGCCCTCGCGGCGCACCGCCTGCGAGACGCCATGCGCGCTGTAGATCACGGTGGCGCCGTCCGGCACCTCGTCGAGCTCCTCGACGAACACCGCCCCGCGCGCCTTCAGGTCGTCGACGACGAAGCGGTTGTGCACCACCTCGTGGCGCACGTAGATCGGCGCGCCGAAGTTCTCCAGCGCGCGCTTGACGATCTCGATCGCGCGGTCGACGCCGGCGCAGAAGCCGCGGGGGTTGGCGAGCAGGACGTCCATGCCCGCGATTATCGCGCGTCGGCCGCGGCTTTGCCCGGGACCAGGCTGAACAGCACGATCAGCACCGCGCCGACCACGATCGCCGAATCGGCCAGGTTGAAGGCCGGCCAGTAGTAGCTGCGCCAGTAGACCAGGACGAAGTCGACCACCTGGCCGTGGACCAGCCGGTCGACCAGGTTGCCCAGCGCGCCGCCGATCACCAGGGCGAAGGGCAGCGCGGTGCGCCAGTCGCGGCGTGGCGTGCGTGCGAGCCAGTACGCCAGCAGCGCGCTGATGCCGACGGCGAGCGCGCTGAAGAACCAGCGCTGCCAGCCGGCGGCATCGCTCAGGAAGCTGAAGGCCGCGCCGGGATTGAAGGTCAGGGTCCAGTCGAAGAAGCCGGGAATCACCGTGATCCGCTCGTGCAGCTCGATCGTGCGCAGCACGATCCATTTCGTGAGCTGGTCGAGCGCGATCAGCAGCATCGACAGGCCGAGCCAGGGCAATGCGTTGGGGCGGGGACGGGTCATGGCCGGCATCCTGCGGCCGCCGGGTGCGGCCCGGCGGTGGGTGGAAGGCGTCGCCCCGCCACGCGGGGCGTGCTGAGGGAACGGTGTGCGATCAGAACCAGAGCCGCGTCTCGCCCGGGCCCTCGACGTTCGTCGCGCAGCGCCCGCAGATCGCCGGATGCCGGGGATCGCTGCCGATGTCGTCGCGGTAGTGCCAGCAGCGGATGCACTTGTCGTTCCCGGTCCGGCGCGCGCGAATCCACGCATCGGTCCCCTCTCCCTTCACCGCGTCCTGCGGCTTCGCGTCCAGCGGATGCAGGTGCACGGCCGAGGTGATGAACAGGAAGTGCAGCTCGCCGGCGAAGGCGGCGTAGCGCGCGAGGGTGGCGTCGTCGAGCCAGAGGTCGATCTCGGCCTCGAGCGAGGCGCCGATCGTGCCGCCGGCGCGCATCGGCTCCAGCACCTTGGCCACTGCCTCGCGCAGGGCGAGCAGGCGGTCGAACTCGGCCGCGTCCGTCTCCGGCAGCGCGGCCAGGCCGTGGTACCAGGTCGAGAACAGCACGTTGTCCTCGCGCTCGCCCGGCAGGTGGCTCCAGAGCTCGTCCGCGGTGAACGACAGGATCGGCGCGATCCAGCGCACGAAGGCCTGGGCGATGCGGTACATCGCCGCCTGCGCCGAACGCCGCGCCAGCGCGTCCTCACCCAGGGTGTAGAGCCGGTCCTTGGTGACGTCGAGGTAGATCGAGCCGAGGTCGACCGTGCAGAAGTTCGCCAGGAGCTGCACGACCTCGGCGAAGTCGTAGCGCGCGTAGGCGGCCTCGATCCGCGCCTGCACCTGGTGCGCGCGATGCACGGCCCAGCGGTCGAGCAGCAGGCTGTCGTCGAGCTCGACCATGTGCGCCGCCGGGTCGAAGCCGGCCAGGTTGCCGAGCAGGAAGCGCGCCGTGTTGCGGATGCGGCGGTAGGCATCGGCGGTGCGCTTGAGGATCTCCTGCGACAGCGACATCTCGTTGCGGTAGTCGGCCGAGGCGATCCACAGGCGCAGGATGTCCGCGCCGAGGGTCTTCATGATCTCCTGCGGCTCGATGCCGTTGCCGAGCGACTTCGACATCTTGCGGCCGTGCTCGTCGACGGTGAAGCCGTGGGTCAGGCACTGCCGGTACGGCGCGGCGCGGTCGATCGCCACGCCGGTGAGGAGCGACGACTGGAACCAGCCGCGATGCTGGTCGGAACCTTCCAGGTAGAGGTCGGCCGGCTTGCCCAGGCCGCGCGCGGCGAGCACGCCCTCGTGGGTCACGCCGGAGTCGAACCAGACATCGAGGATGTCGCCGATCTTGTCGTAGTGCGCCGCCTCGTCGCCGAGCAGCTCGACCGGATCGAGCGCGTACCAGGCGTCGATGCCGCCGGCCTCGACGCGGTCGGCGACCGCGCGCATCAGCTCCACCGAGCGCGGATGCGGCTCGCCGGTCTCGCGGTGCACGAACAGCGCGATCGGCACGCCCCAGGTGCGCTGGCGCGAGATGCACCAGTCCGGGCGGCCCTCGACCATGCCGGCAATGCGGGCCTTGCCCCAGTCCGGGAACCAGCCGACGGTGTCGATCGCGGCCAGCGCATCGGCGCGCAGGCCGGCCTGCTCCATCGAGATGAACCACTGCGGCGTGGCGCGGAAGATCACCGGCGTCTTGTGCCGCCAGCAGTGCGGGTAGCTGTGCCGGATCGTCGCGTGCGCGAGCAGGTGCCCGTGCGCGCGCAGCGCCTCGACGATGAGCGGCTCGGCCTTCCAGATGTGCACTCCGGCGAGCGCGTGCCCGCCCAGCGCGGGCGTGCTCGGCAGGTACACGCCGCGCCCGTCGACCGGATTGATCTGCGCCGCGGTGTAGCGCTCGATCAGGCCGTAGGCGCGGGACACGGCGAAGTCCTCCTGGCCGTGGCCGGGCGCGGTGTGCACCGCGCCGGTACCGGCGTCCTCGCCGACGTGCTCGCCGAGCAGCAGGGGCACGTCGCGGTCGTAGAAGGGATGCCGCAGCAGCTGGCGGTCGAGCGCGGCGCCGCGGCTGCGGCCGAGCACGTGCACGGCCTCGACGCCGTAGCGCTGCAGCGCCGCGGAGGCCAGCGCCTCGGCGACGACCAGCAGCACGCGGCGCCCGTCGCGCACCGGGCCCTCGACCAGCACGTACTCGATCTCCGCGCCCACCGACACGGCCAGGCTCGCCGGCAGCGTCCACGGCGTGGTCGTCCAGATCGGCACCGCGACGATGGCATCGCCGGCGTCGACGCCGAAGCTTGCGGCCAGCGCGGCCGGATCCTTCGCGTCGTAGGCGACGTCGATGGCGTGCGAGGTCTTGTCGGCGTACTCGATCTCGGCTTCGGCCAGCGCCGAGCCGCAGTCGAAGCACCAGTGCACCGGCTTGGCGCCGCGCACGAGGTGGCCGTTCTCGACCACCTTGGCCAGCGCGCGGATCTCGTCGGCCTCGAACTTCGGGTCGAGGGTGCGGTAGGGATGGTCCCAGTCGCCGAGCACGCCCAGGCGCTTGAAGTCGGCGCGCTGCAGGTCGATCTGCGCGTTCGCGTACTCGCGGCACTTCTGGCGGAAGTCGGCGGCATCGAGCTTGTCGCCCACCTTGCCGTACTTCTTCTCGATCGCGATCTCGATCGGCAGGCCGTGGCAGTCCCAGCCGGGCACGTAGGGCGCGTCGAACCCGGCCAGGGTGCGCGACTTGACCACGATGTCCTTGAGGATCTTGTTGACCGCGTGGCCCAGGTGGATCGCGCCGTTGGCGTAGGGCGGGCCGTCGTGCAGCACGAAGCGCGGGCGTCCCTTCGCCTTCTCGCGGATGCGCGCGTAGAGATCCTCCTGCGCCCAGCGCTCGAGCATCTTCGGCTCGCGCTTGGGCAGGTCGCCGCGCATGGGGAAGTCGGTGGCGGGCAGATGGATCGTGCCCTTGTAGGGATTGCTCTGGTCCTGGCTCACGTCTCGACCTTCGGTGTGCGGGTTGCGCCGAGGATGCGGCGCGCCAGCGCGGCATCGGCGTCCATCTGGACGACGAGCGCGTCCAGCGTGTCGAACTTCTCCTCGTCGCGCAGGCGCGCGACGAACTCGACCTCGATGCGGCGGCCGTAGAGGTCGCCGTCGAAGTCGAACAGGTGCGCCTCGAGCAGCGGCTCGACGCCGTGCACCGTCGGCCGCGTGCCGAGGCTCGCGACCGCCGGCATCGGCATCGCCGCGACGCCGTGCACGCGCACCGCGAAGATGCCGCCGAGCGCCGCGGTGCGCCCGGCCAGGCGCAGGTTCGCGGTCGGATAGCCGAGCTGGCGGCCGAGCTGCCTGCCGCGCACCACCCGACCGGAGATCGCGTACGGGCGACCGAGCAGGTCGGCGGCCGCCTCCAGCTCGCCGGCGGCGAGGTGGCGGCGGATCGCGGAGGCCGACACCCGCTCGCCGTGGCGCAGGACCGGCTCGATCTCGTGCGCCGCGAACCCGTGCGCGTCGCCCATCCGCCGCAGCAGCGCGATGTCGCCGGCGCGCCCGTTGCCGAAGCGGAACCCCGGCCCGACCCAGACCTCGCGCGCGCCCAGGTGCGCCACCAGCACGTCCTCGACGAAGTTCTCCGCCGAGCGGGCGACGAAGGCGGCGTCGAACCGCAGCAGGCCGACCCGGTCGCAGCCGAGGCCGACCAGGCCCTCGAACTTGGCCCGCGGCAGGGTCAGCCGCGGCGGCGGCGCGGCCCTGCCGAAGAACTCCCGCGGCAGCGGCTCGAAGCTCAGCGCCACCGCCTCGATGCCGAGACCCCGCGCCTGCGCCACCGCCCTGTCGACCAGGGCCCGATGGCCGCGGTGCAGGCCGTCGAAGGCACCGATGCAGACCACGCTGCCCTGCTCCGCCGGTTCGACGCGCGCGATGTCGCGGAACAGCCGGGGGCGTTCTGGCGTGGCGGCGGAGTCGCTCAAGGAGGTCTCGTCGTCGGAAGGTGCGTCGCCGGGCGGAGGCGATGGGCGGAACCGGAAAGTATAGCCGGCCGCCCCGGTCCTCAATGGCGCAGGTCGCGTGGACGGATGCCCTGGACGAGCAGCAGCCCGGCATAGACCACGCCGCCGGCGCCGACCATCGCTGCCAGGCGCAGCGCCCGCTCCCACCAGGGCCACAGGCTCCAGTCGCGCCAGGCGATGGCCATCGCCAGCACCACCGCCGTCATGCCGATGCTGGCGACCGCGAGCTGGCGCAGGAAACGGCCCCACCCCGCCGCGGGCCGGTAGACCCCGGCGCGGCGCAGGTGCCACCACAGCTGGATGGTGTTGAGCCAGCCGGCCAGGCCGATCGACAGCGCCAGCAGCGCATGCAGCCCGGGCACGCGCTCGAGCACCGCGCGCAGGCCGCCGCCGGCGGCGAGCGCGGCCTGCCCGGCGTCGGTGGCCAGCAGCGCCGCGGCGAACAGCAGCACGGTGAACACGGCGTTGCCGACGATCGCCACCACCGCCGCCTTCACCGGCGTGCGCGTGTCCTGGCGCGAATAGAAGGCCGGCGCCAGCACCTTCACCAGCAGGAAAGCCGGGACCGCGAGCGCCTGCGCCATCAGGCTCAGGCTGCTCATGCGGGTATCGGTGGCGGTGAAGCTGCGGTACTCGAACAGGGTCGCGATCAGCGGCTGCGCGCACAGGACCAGGCCGAGGCAGGACGGCACGCCGATCAGCAGGCACAGCCGGAAGCCCCAGTCGAGCGCCTGCGAGTAGCCGTCGGGGTCGGTCGCCGCGTGCCGGCGCGAAAGGTGCGGCAGGATCACGGTGCCGATCGCCACCCCGAACATGCCGAGCGGGAACTCGAGCAGGCGGTCGCTGTAGTACAGCCAGGTCACGCTGCCGCCGACCAGCAGCGAGGCGACCAGGGTGTTGAACAGCAGGTTGACCTGCGCCACCGAGGAGCCGAACAGGGTCGGCACCATCAGGCGCATGATCCGGCGCACGCCGGCGTGGGCGAGGTCCCAGCGCGGCCGCGGCAGCAGGCCGAGCTTCGCCAGCGCCGGCAGCTGGAAGCCGAGCTGCAGCACGCCCGCGGCGAGTACGCCCCAGGCCAGCGCCAGCACCGGTTCGTAGCCGAGATCGTCGAGCGCCGGGGCCAACGCCAGGGCCGCGGCGATCATCGACACGTTCATCAGGATCGGCGACAGCGCCGGCACCGCGAAGCGCCCGTAGGTATTGAGCGTGCCGCCGACCAGCGCCGCCAGCGAGATGAACAGCGCGTACGGGAAGGTGATGCGCAGCATGGTCGTAGCCAGCGCCGCCTGCTCCGTACCCGCCTCGAAGCCGGGCGCGAACACGCGCAGCAGCCACGGCGCCAGCAGGATCGCCAGCCCCGACATCGCCAGCAGCGCGGCGCCGAGCGCGCCGGCGACGCGGTCGACCAGTGCCCGCACGGCGGCGTGGTCGCCGCGCTCGCGGTACTCGGCCAGCACCGGCACGAACGCCATCGAGAACGAGCCCTCCGCCGAGAGCCGGCGCAGGAAGTTCGGGATGCGGAAGGCCACCACGAAGGCGTCCATCGCCGGGCCGGCGCCGAACACCATCGCGTAGATCTGGTCGCGGACCAGGCCCGAGACCCGCGACAGGAAGGTCATGCTGCTGAAGACCGCGGTGGAGCGCAGCAGGCCGCTCCCCTTCATGCCCCGACTCCGGCCGTCCGCCGGCTCCCCGTCACGTCCAATTGACTCAACTCCATGAAACCACCATAATTTCCGGTCTTTCGTCCCGAACCACCGCATTCCAGGAATCTACCGTGGCAAACATCAAGTCCGCCAAGAAGCGCGCCCGCCAGGCCGTCGTGCGCAACCAGCGCAACTCCAGCCAGCGCTCGCGCCTGCGCACCGCCGTCAAGAACGTCATCAAGGCCATCGGCGCCAACGATGTCGCCGGCGCCGAGAACGCCTACAAGGTCGCCGAGCCGATCCTCGATCGCTTCAGCGCCCGTGGCCTGATCCACAAGAACAAGGCGGCCCGCCACAAGAGCCGCATCACGGCCCGCATCAAGGCCCTCAAGGCCGCCTGATCGGGGCCAGGTTCGGGACACGGAAAAGCCGGCGCATCGCGCCGGCTTTTTTGTTGCCTGCCCGACGGCGGCGTCCATTGCGCCGCCGGGCGTGCGCAAGGCGTCCGCGCATGCAGGAGCCGGGCCGGGACGCAAGGCGCGGGATCGATCCGGAGGCGGGACGGCGCGGCGCGCGGCTCAGGCGCGGCGATCGCGCTGCCAGGCGGCCTCGGCCTCGGCGTCCGCACGCGCCTCGCGCTGGCGGTCGAACTCCGCCATCACCTGCTGCGCGATCGGCCAGGTGCCCTCGCGCGACAGCGCCGAGACCACGAACCACGGCCCGCTCCAGCCGAGCTCGGCGACGATCTCCGCGGCGAGCGCGTCGCGCTCCTCCGGCAGCATCAGGTCGCCCTTGTTGAGCACCAGCCAGCGCGGCTTGTCGAGCAGGGCCTCGTCGTACTTGCGCAGCTCCTTCTCGATCGCGCGCACCTGGCCCGCGACCGCCTCGGCGGTGCCGGCGGCGGCGTCCAGCGGCGCCATGTCGACCAGGTGCAGCAGGAGCCGGGTGCGCTGCAGATGGCGCAGGAACAGTGCGCCCAGCCCGGCGCCTTCGGCGGCACCCTCGATCAGCCCGGGGATGTCGGCGATGACGAAGCTGCGGTGGGCCTCGACCGCGACCACGCCCAGGTTCGGATACAGCGTGGTGAACGGATAGTCCGCTACCCGCGGCGTCGCCGAGGACACCGCGCGGATGAAGGTCGACTTGCCGGCGTTGGGGAAGCCGAGCAGGCCGACGTCGGCGAGCAGCTTGAGCTCCAGGCGCAGGGTGCGCACGTCGCCCTCGGTGCCCGGCGTCGACCGGCGCGGCGCGCGCGTGACCGAGCTCTTGAAGTGCATGTTGCCCAGCCCGCCGCGCCCGCCCTGCGCCACCAGCAGGCGCTGGCCGTGCGCGGTCAGGTCGCCGATGACCTCCTCGGTCTCGACGTTGGTCACCGCCGTGCCGACCGGCACGCGGATCTCCAGGTCGTCGCCGCCCTTGCCGTACATCTGGCTGCCCATGCCGTTCTCGCCGCGCTGCGCCTTGAAGCTGCGCTGGTGACGGAAGTCGATCAGGGTGTTGAGGTTCTCGTCGGCGACGATCCAGATGCTGCCGCCGTTGCCGCCGTCGCCGCCGTCCGGCCCGCCCAGCGGGATGAACTTCTCGCGCCGGAAGCTCACGCAGCCGTTGCCGCCGTTGCCCGCGGCAACCAGGATTTCTGCTTCGTCGACGAATTTCATGGCGTGTTGGGTGGAGCGGGAACAGGGAATGGGGAACGGGGAACTGGACGGTGCGAGGAACGGGGGAGTCTATCCCTCGAGCGGATCAGGCAGGACGCGGAGGTGGCGCCGGCCCGGCTCCTGGACCCCACCCCCCGCTCGACCCTTCCCGATTCCCCGCACGAAAACGAAAAACCCCGCCGAAGCGGGGCTTTCCGTTGCGGTCGCGATGCGCGTCGCCCGATCAGGCGACGACGCTCACGGTCCGGCGCTTGTTCGCGCCCTTGACCGAGAAGTCGACCTTGCCGTCGACCAGCGCGTACAGGGTGTGGTCGCGGCCGATGCCGACGCCCATGCCCGGATGGAACTTGGTGCCGCGCTGGCGGACGATGATGTTGCCGGCCTCGATGGCCTGGCCGCCGTAGATCTTCACGCCGAGATACTTCGGATTGGAGTCGCGGCCGTTGCGGCTGGAACCTACGCCCTTTTTGTGTGCCATGACTGCTCTCCTGTCTTACTTGCCGGCACCGGCGATGCCGGTGATCTCGATTTCGGTGTAGTGCTGCCGGTGACCCTGCTGCTTGCGGTGGTGCTTGCGGCGGCGGAACTTGACGATGCGCACCTTGTCGGCGCGGCCGTGACCCTTGATGGTCGCGGTGACGCTGGCGCCCTTGAGCGCGTCGCCGATGGTGATGCCATCGCCGTCGCCCAGCATCAGGATCTGGTCGAAGGTGATGGTGCTGCCGGCGTCGGCCTCCAGCTTCTCCACGCGCAGGGTCTCGCCCTGCATCACGCGGTACTGCTTGCCGCCGGTGACTACGATTGCGTACATGACCGGTTGATTCCTTTAGTAGTTCTTTTGCGGTGCAGCCGACCACGGCCGGGTCGGACAGACGCGGGACTATAGCGGCACCGAGGTTTCCCGGTCAAGCAGCCGGCGGTTGTTCCGCAGCGGCGCTTCCGCCGGAAGCCACTGAACGCAAACGGAATCCGCCGCACGCCGTGGCCCTCGCGGCAACCCCGGATCGAGGTCACTCCCGGTCCTCGATCTCGACGCCGCCTGCACCGGCCGGGTTGAGGCCGCTGCTATCCTCCCCCATCTCAAGCCGTCACGCCGTCACGGCGTAACGGGCCTCGCCCCGCGCGAACCGCGCCCGTCCCGTGCCGTCGGCCTCCCCCTCAACCGGACGGACCATGGACACCATCCGCATCCGCGGTGCGCGTACCCATAACCTCAAGAATCTCGACCTCGACCTGCCGCGCGACAAGCTGATCGTGATCACCGGGCTGTCGGGCTCCGGCAAGTCCTCCCTCGCCTTCGACACCATCTATGCCGAAGGACAGCGCCGCTACGTCGAGTCGCTCTCGGCCTACGCGCGGCAGTTCCTGTCGGTGATGGAGAAGCCCGACGTCGACACCATCGAGGGCCTGTCGCCGGCGATCTCGATCGAGCAGAAGTCGACCTCGCACAACCCGCGCTCGACCGTCGGCACCATCACCGAGATCTACGACTACCTGCGCCTGCTGTATGCGCGGGTGGGCACGCCGCGCTGTCCGGACCACGCCTATCCGCTGGAGGCGCAGACCATCAGCCAGATGGTCGATACCACGCTCGCGCTCGACCCCGAGCAGCGCTGGATGCTGCTCGCGCCGGTGGTGCGCGAGCGCAAGGGCGAGCACGCGCAGGTGTTCGACCAGCTGCGGGCCCAGGGCTACGTGCGCGTGCGCGTCGACGGGCAGCTCTACGAGATCGACGAGGTGCCGCGCCTGGCGCTGCGCCAGAAGCACACGATCGAGGCGGTGATCGACCGCTTCCGCCCCAGGCCCGAGCACAAGCAGCGCCTGGCCGAGAGCTTCGAGACCGCGCTCAAGCTCGGCGAGGGCATGGCCCAGGTGCTGTCGCTCGACGACGGCAAGGCGGCGCCGCTGCTGTTCTCGTCGAAGTTCTCCTGCCCGGTCTGCGACTACTCGCTGCCCGAGCTCGAGCCGCGGCTGTTCTCCTTCAACTCGCCCAACGGCGCCTGCTCGACCTGCGACGGCCTGGGCGTGAGCCAGTTCTTCGACCCGGTCCGCGTGGTCGGCCACCCGGAGCTCAGCCTCGCCGCCGGCGCGGTGCGCGGCTGGGACCGGCGCAACCAGTACTACTTCCAGCTGATCGCCTCGCTGGCCAAGCACTATGCCTTCGACATCGACGTGCCCTGGAAGGACCTGCCCGAGCATGCGCGCGAGGCGGTGCTGCACGGCAGCGGCGAGGAGCTGGTGAGCTTCACCTACATCACCGATGCCGGCGGCCGCGCCAAGCGCGGGCACCGCTTCGAAGGGATCCTGCCCAACCTCGAGCGCCGCTACCGCGAGACCGAATCGGCCGCGGTGCGCGAGGAGCTGTCGAAGTACATCAGCAACCGGCCCTGCCCCGAGTGCAACGGCGCGCGGCTCAACACCGCCGCGCGCAGCGTCTACGTCGCCGATACCACCCTGCCCGAGATCGGCCGCATGCCGGTCGACGCGGCGCTGGCCTTCTTCGGCGAGCTGACGCTCGCCGGCTGGCGCGGCGAGATCGCGGCCAAGATCGTCAAGGAGATCGTCGAGCGCCTGCGCTTCCTGGTCGACGTCGGCCTGGACTACCTCACCCTCGAACGCCAGGCCGACACCCTCTCCGGCGGCGAGGCGCAGCGCATCCGCCTGGCCTCGCAGATCGGTGCCGGCCTGGTCGGCGTCATGTACGTGCTCGACGAGCCCTCGATCGGCCTGCACCAGCGCGACAACGAGCGCCTGCTCGGCACGCTGACGCGGCTGCGCGACCTCGGCAACACCGTGATCGTGGTCGAGCACGACGAGGATGCGATCCGCCTGGCCGACCACGTGCTCGACATCGGCCCCGGCGCCGGCGTGCACGGCGGCGAGATCGTGGCGCAGGGCACGGTCGCGGACATGATGGAGTCCGAGCGCTCCTGGACCGGGCAGTACCTGTCCGGGCGCCGGCGCATCGAGATCCCCGGGACCCGGCACCGGCCGGACCCGAAGATGACCCTGAAGATCAAGGGTGCGTCGGGCAACAACCTCAAGAACGTGGACCTGGAGATCCCGTCCGGCCTCTTCGTCTGCATCACCGGCGTCTCCGGCTCGGGCAAGTCGACGCTCATCAACAACACCCTCTACCCGCTGGCCGCCAACGAACTGAACGGTGCCGCGCAGCGCGCGGCGCCGCACAAGGCGGTGACCGGCATGGACCTGTTCGACAAGGTCGTGGACATCGACCAGTCGCCGATCGGGCGCACGCCGCGCTCCAACCCGGCGACCTACACCGGGCTGTTCACCCCGCTGCGCGAGCTGTTCGCGCAGGTGCCGGAGGCGCGCGCCCGCGGCTATTCGCCGGGTCGCTTCAGCTTCAACGTGCGCGGCGGCCGCTGCGAGGCCTGCCAGGGCGACGGCCTGATCAAGGTCGAGATGCACTTCCTGCCGGACGTCTACGTGCCCTGCGACGTCTGCCACGGCAAGCGCTACAACCGCGAGACGCTGGAGATCCTCTACAAGGGCCACTCCATCCACGACGTGCTGGAGATGACGATCGAGGACGCGCTCGGCCTGTTCGAGAACGTGCCGTCCATCGCGCGCAAGCTGGAGACGCTGATCGACGTCGGCCTGTCCTACATCAAGCTCGGGCAGCCGGCGACCACGCTCTCCGGCGGCGAGGCGCAGCGGGTCAAGCTGTCGAAGGAGCTGTCGCGCCGCGACACCGGGCGCACGCTCTACATCCTCGACGAGCCCACCACCGGCCTGCACTTCCACGACATCGAGCACCTGCTGAGCGTGCTGCACCGCCTGCGCGACGAGGGCAACACGATCGTGGTGATCGAGCACAACCTCGACGTGATCAAGACCGCGGACTGGATCGTCGACCTCGGTCCCGAGGGCGGGCACCGCGGAGGTGAGATCATCGCCACCGGCACGCCCGAGCAGGTGGCGGCGATGGAGCACTCGCACACCGGGCGCTTCCTCGCCAAGCTGCTGCCGGCGCCGACCCCGTCATCGAGGAAACGATCCGCGGCATGAGCAACGACGAAGACAGCAAGCCCGCGCGCAAGCGCGCACCACGCAAGCGCAGCGCACGCAAGAACGCGGCGCCCGCTCCCGCGCCCGGCACCGCGCAGCAGGTACAGGCGACCAACGCCGGCGTGGCCGAGGCGACCGGGGCCGCCGCGCACGCGGCGGCGAAGCCGGAACGCGAGGCGGCGCCCGCGACGCCGGCACCGGCGGAAGCCAGGGAGCCGCAGCGCCTGCTGCGCACGACGATGGACGTGCGCTGGCGCGATCTCGACGCCTTCAACCACGTCAACAATTCCAACTACCTCACCTATCTGGAAGAGGCGCGGCTGCGCTGGATGATGCAGCTGCCCGGCGAGTGGCTCGACGACCACATCGCGCCGCTGATGGCCGGCTGCAACGTCAACTACAAGCGGCCGATCGAGTGGCCGGAGGAACTGGTGGTGGAACTCTTCGTCGAGCGGATCGGCACCACCAGCATCACCATCGGCCACCGCATCCTGTCGGCGAAGGACGCCACCGTGGTCTACGCCGACGGCAACGTGACCATGGTCTGGGTCGACCGCCGCAGCGGCCGCCCGGCGCCCCTGCCGGAGGCGGTGCGCCAGGCCTGCGGCGCGTGAGCGGCACGCGGACCTGAACGGAACGCCGCCGGCGCGCACGGCGGCTCGACCCGATCCGCGCCCTCCGGGCGTTTCCATGCGCCACGTCCATCGCACCGGAACATCGCCCATGCCCAGCCCGAACCGCACCGTCCTCGCCACCGCGCTCGTCGCCGCCCTCGCCGCCTGCAGCGGCGGGCCGGCGACACCCGAGGCGCGCACTCCGGGAGCCGCCGCCATGCCCGACCGCATCTCGTCCGCCCCGCGCAGCGACGCCGGGGCCACCCGCCTGACCGTCTACAGCGGCGACTTCGACGCCGTGAGCAACAGCTATCCCGGCAACGGCATGCCCGGCCTGGCCCTGGTCTCGCAGACGATCCGGCGCGAGGTCGGCCAGGGCGACGGCGAGATCACCGTCGGCGGCCTGCCGCGCGCGCTGGATGCCGGCGGCGTGCGACTGACGCCCGCCGACACGGGCGTGACGGTGCGCGGTCAGCGCTACGAGTTCGCCCTCGCCGGCCAGGACGAACTCCTGCAGCGCTCGATCGGGCGGCCGATCGAGGTCGCCTACAGCACCGGCGGCGCGCGCCAGACCGAGCGCGGCGTGCTGCTGGCGGCGGGCAGTGGCCTCACCCTGCGCCTGGACGACGGTCGCATCCGCGTGCTCAGCGCCTTCGACAGCTTCGACCTGACCGACCTGCCCGGCGGGCTCAATGCCGAGCCCACGCTGCGCTGGCAGGTCGCGGCCACGGATGCGGGCGAGCACGTGTTCCAGCTCGACTACCCCACCGGCGGCCTGGCCTGGCGCGCCGAGTACCACATCGGCCTCGAACAGGACGGGGCCGCCTGCCGCATGCGCTTCTCCGGAAGTGCGCAGGTCGCCAACCGCTCCGGTGCCGGGTTCGAGGCGGCACAGCTGACCCTGGTCGCGGGCGATCCGAACACGGCGAGCAAGATCCAGCCGCGGCAGGAGCGGGCGATGATGATGAGCGCGCCCGCGGCACCCGCCGCGCAGGCCGACATGGCGCCGACACCGCGCGACAGCGGCGAGTACCACGCCTACACCCTGCCCAGCCCGGCCGACGTGCCGGACGGCAGCGTGCAGCAGGTGCCGCTGCTGGAGGCCGCCGATGCCGTCGCCTGCCAACGGGTCTACGAGACGCGCAACGGGATCACCGGCTATGTGCCGCCGCGCCCGCTGGTGCGCCGCGAGATCGGTCCGGCGCAAACCGAGGCGGCCGTCACCGCCAGCCTGCACTTCACCAACGACGAGGCCAGCGGCCTCGGCATGCCGCTGCCGGCCGGGCGCGCACGGATGTTCGACGGCGACGACTACCTCGGCGAAGCCATGCTCGCGCACACGCCGGCCGGCCGCGAGGTGGAACTCGCGATCGGCAACGTGTTCGACCTGTCCGCGCAGCGCACGCGCGAGGACTTCCAGCTCGACGCCGGCGGCCGCACCCTGACCGAGCGCTACGCGATCACCCTGCACAACGCCAAGTCCGCGCCGGCGACGGTGCGCGTGGTCGAGGGCCTGCCGCGCTGGAGCGAATGGGAAATCGTCGACGCCGGCGGCGGCGACTGGCAGCCGGAGGACGCGCAGAGCGTCGCGACCGAGGTCGAGGTTCCGGCGGGCGGCGAGGCCACGGTGCGCTACACCGTGCGCTATCGCTGGGCCGCGGACATGCGTACGCAGTGAGCGGCGCGCCACGGACGCCGGGCTAGACTCGGCGTCCCGTTCCCGATCCGGCGCTTCACGATGATCGACGTCAGCACGCACGACGGCATCCATACCCTCCGCCTGGCCCGGCCTCCCGCCAACGCGCTCGACCCTGCGCTGCTGCGGGCGCTGATCGACGCGGTCGAGGCCGCGCCACGCGACGGTGCGCGCGGCATCGTGCTCGCCGGCGGGCGCGGCATCTTCTCGGCGGGCCTCGACGTGCCGCACCTGCTGACCCTCGACCGCGCCGGCATGCACGGCGCATGGAGCGCCTTCTTCGGCGCAGCCCGCGCGCTGGCGCGCTGCCCGGTGCCGGTGGTCGCGGCGATCGGCGGCCACTGCCCGGCCGGCGGCTGCGTGCTCGCGCTGTGCTGCGACTACCGGGTCATGGCGCTGGCCGACGCGGGCGCCTCCCCGTACCGCATCGGCCTCAACGAGGTGCAGGTCGGCGTGCCGGTGCCGGACGCGGTCCAGCACCTGATGCGCCGCACCGTGGGCCCGCGCCAGGCCGAGAAACTGCTCGTCATCGGGGCGATGCCCGATACCGGCGCCGCGCTGGCGCTGGGCCTGGTCGACGAGGCGGTGCCGATGGACGAGGTGGAGCCGCGCGCGCAGGCCTGGCTGCAGGCGCTGTCCGCGCTGCCGCAGCACGCGGTGCGCGCCACGCGCGAGGTCGCGCGTGCGGACCTGGTCGCGACCATGACCGACCCGGTCGGCACCGCGGTCGAGCCGTTCGTGGACGTGTGGTTCGCGGAGCCGACCCAGGCCGCACTGCAGGCGATGGTGGCGCGGCTGCGCCGCTGATCAGTCGGCGCGGACCACCGGGCGCCGCGGATCCTCGATCCAGCCGCTCCACGACCCCGGATACAGCCGCGCACCGTCGAGACCGGCATGCGCCATCGCCAGCAGCGTGTGGCAGGCGGTCACGCCCGACCCGCACATGGCGACGACCTCTTCCGGCGCGCGCCCGGCGAGCAGCGCCGCGAACTCCCGTGCGAGCTGCGCCGGTTGCTTCATCCGCCCGTCCGCGTCGAGGTTGTCGGTGTAGGGGCGGTTGACCGCGCCGGGCACGTGGCCGGCGACGGGGTCGATGGGTTCCGCGCGTCCGGCGAAGCGCGGCGCGGCCCGGGCATCCAGCAGCCAGCCCGGCGGCTCGCCCAGGCGCGCGAGCAGCTCCTGCGCATCGACGCGCATCGCGACGTCCGCATGCGGCGCGGGCGCCGCGGCGGCCGCAACCGGGGCGGGCTCGCCGCGCTCGACCGGCAGGCCCAGCGCCAGCCAGCGGCGGAAACCGCCGTCCAGCACCCGCACCCCGCGCCGGCCCAGCCAGCGCAGCAGCCACCATGCGCGTGCCGCGGCCATCGCGCCGTCGGCGGCGTCGTAGACGACCACCTCGCTGCCGGCATCGATGCCCCAGGCCGCGAGCCGCGCGGCCAGGTCGCGCGGCTCCGGCAGCGGGTGCCGCCCGGCGCCCGGCGCATGCGCCCCGGACAGATCGCGTTCGAGATGCGCATGGCGTGCGCCGGGGATGCGCGCCTCCCGCCACAGCCGCTCTCCGGCCCCGGAATCGGCGAGATCGAAGCGGCAGTCCAGCACGACCAGGCCGGCGGCGCCCAGCCGCCCGGCCAGCGTCTCCGCATCGATCATCACGTCATTCGCCATCGGAGCGCCCCTCCAGGCGCGTGCGCAGGTTGACCAGCATGGCGGCGGTCGCGCCCCAGATCCGGTACGGCCCCCAGTTGAACTCGATCAGGTGGCGCCGGCGCCCGCGCCATTCGGCCGCCACCGCGCGGGCGTTGGCCGCGTCGAGCAGGAAGCCGAGCGGGACCTCGAACAGCTCGTCGACCTCGTTCGGATCGATGCGCGCGACGTGATCGGTCGCCACCCGCGCCACCACCGGCCAGACATGGAAGCCGGTGACGGTCACGAACGGGTCGAGATAGCCGAGCGGGGCGATGTCGCGCGGGACCAGCCCGATCTCCTCGCCCGCCTCGCGCACGGCGGCGGCGACCGGATCGGCGTCGTCGCTCTCGATCCGGCCGCCGGGAAAGCTGATCTGCCCGCCGTGGTGGCGCAATGCCGCGTGGCGCACGGTCAGCAGCACGCGCACCCCCTCGGGCCGCGGGACCAGGCCGACCAGCACCGCCGCCGGCATGCGGGTGTCGCAGTCGGCCAGCAGGTCGGCGATCTCGGCCTGGTTCCAGGCCGCATGGCTGGGCGCCCGCGCCAGCGGGTACAGCGCGGCGCGCAGCCGCGACCAGTTTTCGCCGAGCAGGTCGACGTCGGAGCGGACGCTCACCGCCGGCCCTTCCCGCGCATCAACAAAAAACCGCGCCGGATCGCTCCGGCGCGGTCGGGACGTGTCCGGCATGCGCGACGCGCGCGTCGGGCCGTCGCACCATCGGCTTACTTCGCGCTGACCAGCTTGATGTCCATGGTCACCGCCTGGTTCGGACCGACCGGCGACTGCGGACCCGCGCCGTAGGCCTGGTCCGGCGGCAGCACCACTTCCCAGCGCGCGCCCGGCGACATCATCGGCAGGACCTCGCGCAGGCCCTGCAGCGGCGCCTCGCTGACCTTCAGCGTGATCGGCTGGTTCTGCGCGTAGGTGCTCAGGAACTCCTGACCGCTGGCGGCCAGCGAGCCGCGCAGGTGGACCTGCACCTCGCTGTTGGCGGTCGGCTTGGTGCCGCTGCCGGCCTCGAGCTCCTTGTACTGGATGCCGCTGGCGGTGGTCTTGACGCCGGCCTTGGCGCGGTTGGAGGCGAGGAACTGGTCCGACTTGGTCTTGTTCTCGGTCGCGACCTTGGTGAAGGCGGCGCGCGCGCGCTCCATCATGCGGCGCTGCATGCCCTCGAGCTGCTGGGCCATCTGCTGCGGCTGCACGGTCGGGTCCTTCTTCGCGAACCCGTCCTGCACCGCCTGGACCACCTGCGCGACGTCGACCTGCTCACCGCTCTCGGCAAGGCTGCGGCCGAGGTCGTAGCCGATCGCGTAGCTGAGCGCGTTGCGGTCGATCGCCACCGGCGCCGCCTGCTGCGGGGCGGCCTGGGCGGGCTGCTGCGTCTGAGCCATGGCGGTGCCGCCGAGGACGAGTGCCGCAACCGACGCGGCCATCAAGCGCAACTTCATTAACAACCTCCAGAGGAAGGAATTCCCGTTCGGGGGATTTCGGATCAGACTGTGGGGCCTGCCCTGCAGCCGACGGATTAGCATAGCGGTGGCGTCCGGGGACCGCCACTGCGGTCTTGCCATGGACCCGCCGCCGCGCCACAAGTTCCCCGGCAGCGCGACGAGGAGTACCGCCGGACCGTCCGGCACCACCGCGATGTCCGTCCCGATCCATGTCCATGCCGATGGGCCGCTGCTGCGCCTGACCCTGGCGCGGCGCGAGGCCCTGAGCGTCGATGTCCAAGTGCTCGCCGCGCTGGACGAGGCGCTGGCGCGGGCGGCGGGCGACGCGTCGGTCCGGGTGATCGAATTCCGCGGCGAGGGCGGCAGCCTCGCCGCCGGCGTCGACCTCCTGCACGCGGCGCGCGGTTCCACCCTGGAGGCGCGTCGCTTCGCCCGCCTCGGGCAGGACCTGGCCCGGCGCATCGAGACCCTCGGCAAGCCGGTCGTGGCCGTCCTCGACGACGACGTCCTCGGCGCCGGCCTGGAACTGGCGCTGGCCTGCCCGCTGCGGATCGCCAGCGAGCGCTGCCGGCTCGGGTTGCCCGACATCGCGCTGGGCGTGCTGCCCGGCTTCGGCGGCATCCAGCGCCTGGCGCGGCTGCTCGGCCGGGCCGCGGCGCTGGAGCTGTGCCTGGTCGCCGACCACGTCGACGCCACGCGCGCGCATGCGCTGGGCCTGCTGCAGCAGGTCGTCCCCGTAGGGCAGCTCGACGCTGCGGCGGCCGCGCTCGGCGCGCGCCTGGCGCGCATCCCCGACCATGCGGTGCGCGCAGTGCTGGCGGTGGCGCTTGGCGACGCGGAGCCGGACGAAGTCGGCCTGCACCGCGAGCGCGACCTCTTCGCCGTCGCCCTGCGCACCCCGGCGGTGCGCAGCCGGACGGCCGCACTGCTCGACCCCGACGCACCGCTGCTGCAGGAGCAATGGCAGTGAACGGGGTTCCGCCGCCCTGGCTCGCGCGCGAGGTCGGCGCGGCGCTGGCGCGGGCCGCGCCCTGCATCGCGTGCGGCGCCTGCGATCGCGAGGCGCCGCCTGGCCTTTCGCCACAGCGCATGCACCGCCTGGTGCTCGACGGTCGTCTGCCCGAGGCCGAAGCGCTCGGCCTCGCGCAGTGGCGGCCGATGCCCGCCTGCGACGCGGTCTGCCCGAGCCGGATCCCGCTGTCCGGGGTGCTGGAGGACGCCCGTCGCGAGCAGGCGCGGCGTCAGGAAGCGCGGGCGCGCTTCGAGGCCCGGCGCATCCGGCTCGCGCGCATCGCGGCCGAGGAGGCCGAACGCCGGCGCGCGGCGCAGGCCCGGGCCGGCGGGGACGCGGTCGCCGCGGCCATCGCCCGCGCCCGGGCGCGCCGCGACGCCTGAGCCGCGACCGGAGCCGGCGGGTTTGGCACCATGAGCGGCCGTCGCAGGCGCGACGGGCCATCTTCCGGAGAGGATTTCCGCATGCGCCGCTTCGCCGTCGTCACCACCTGCCACGCCGCCGGCTATGCCCAGTACGGACGGCAGATGCTCGAGACCTTCGAGCGGCACTGGCCGTCCGCGGTGACGCTGCACCTCTATACCGAAGGCTTCGCCTGCGACGTGCCGAGCCCGCGCATCGTGTCCCGCGACCTGCACGCGTCCTCGCCGGAGCTGGTCGCGTTCAAGGCCCGCCACCGCGACGACGTCGAGGCGAACGGTCACGTCCGCCCGCCGGTGGCCTGGCGGCTGTTCGGCCGCCGCGTCGAGCTGCCGCTCCGCCGGCGCCGCCGCCACGACTACCGCTTCGACGCCGTCCGCTTCGCCCACAAGAGCTTCGCCATCCTGCACGCCGCGCAGGCGCTGCGGGACGAGGTCGACGTGCTGCTGTGGATCGACGCCGATACCCGCTTCTTCGCCGACGTCGACGCGGCGCGGCTGGAGAGCTTCGTTCCCGCCGACCGCTTCGTCGGCTGCCTGCGGCGGGCGATGATGCACACCGAGTGCGGCTTCGTGGCCTACAACCTGGCGCATCCGGCCAGCGCCGGCTTCCTCGCCGATTTCGGCGACATGTACCTGCACGACCGCTTCCGCGCCGAACGCGAGTGGCACGACTCCTGGCTGTTCGACGTCGCCCGCGAGCGCGCCGAGGCCCGCGGCGCACGCTCCTACGACATCGCCGAGGGCACCGGGGCGACGGCCAGCCACGTGCTGGTCAACTGCCAGCTCGGCGAGTTCATGGACCACATGAAGGGCGACCGCAAGCGCGCCGGTCGCAGCGACGCCCGCGACCTGGTGGTCCGGCGCGGGGAGTCCTACTGGTCCGGTACGCGGTGACGCACCGTCGCCATCGGGCATCATCCGCGCCCCGCGCCGCCGTCCCGCCCCGCCGATGAAGCCCGCCGACCGCACCGAACTCTTCCAGCGCCTGGCCGAGCTCAACCCGAAACCGACCACCGAGCTGGAGTATTCCACCCCGTTCGAGCTGCTCGTGGCCGTGATCCTCTCCGCCCAGGCCACCGATGTCGGCGTGAACAAGGCCACCCGGCGACTGTTCCCGGTGGCCTCGACGCCGCAGGCCATCCTCGACCTGGGCGAGGAGGGGCTCAAGCGCCACATCTCGACCATCGGCCTGTTCAACGCCAAGGCCAGGAACGTGATCGCGACCTGCCGGATCCTCGTCGAGCGCCATGGCGGCGAGGTCCCGCGCACGCGCGAGGCGCTGGAGGCCCTGCCCGGCGTCGGCCGCAAGACCGCCAACGTGGTACTCAACACCGCCTTCGGCGAGCCCACCATCGCGGTCGACACCCACATCTTCCGCGTCGCCAACCGCACCGGCCTGGCGCCGGGCAAGGACGTGCGCGCGGTCGAGGACAGGCTGCTCAAGGTGGTCCCGCGCCCCTTCCTGCAGGACGCCCACCACTGGCTGATCCTGCACGGCCGCTACGTGTGCAAGGCGCGCCGGCCGGAATGCCCGGCCTGCGTCATCCGCGATCTGTGCGCCTTCCGTCACAAGACGGCCGCCACGCCGACATGAGGCGGGGCTAGGGCCGGCGCCGGTCCCGGCCGGACGCGTGTGGGCGTCCGTCACCTGTCACAAACGCACAGGCTGCCTGTCACAAATCCTCCGTAGAAAGCTCGTCCCGGGGGAGGCAACGACACCGCATCGATCGCCACGTCTCGGACCTGGTGTCTCCCCCGCGTTCTTCATCCCACACGCCGGAGACCTCAGGATGTCCACCCAGAACACGCTCAAGACGCTGCTGATGACGTTCGGCGCCGTTGCCGCGCTGACCGCCTGCGGCGGCGGTGCCGACGACGTCGCGTCGCCGGGCGAAGGCAGCTATCCGCCTCCGCCGACCACCACCCCGACCCCGCCGCCGCCGACCACGCCGACCCCGCCCCCGCCGAGCGGCGGTGCCGCCGAGGCGTGTCCCGAGGGCTTCGACGATCTCGGCACCTTCGCCGACGACTCGCTGCGCAGCTGCCTGCTGCCGACCCGCGTCGTCGGCGAGCTGACGGTTCCCTACGTCGAGGGCGTGGCCTACTACATCCGCGGCCGCACCGACGTCGGCCAGGACCAGGGTGGCGACGCCACGACCCCGATCGAGGGCACCGAGTCCGGCACGCTCACCATCGAACCGGGCGTCACCCTCTACGGCGCATCGGGCTCGGACTTCCTGGTCGTCAACCGCGGTTCGCAACTGGTGGCCGACGGCGAGGCCGACGCGCCGATCGTCTTCACCAGCCGCCAGAACCTGCTCGGCACCGCCGGGGAGGACTCGATCGGCCAGTGGGGCGGCCTGGTCATCCTCGGCCGCGCGCCCATCAACACCTGCCCGGACGGCGTGACCTACGGCTCGGCCAGCTGCGAGACGCAGGTCGAGGGCACCAACGCCTTCTACGGCGGCAACGCCGAGGACGACAGCAGCGGCACCCTGCGCTACATGCGCGTGCAGTACTCCGGCTTCGCCGTCTCCGCCGACAACGAGCTGCAGAACATCACCCTCGCCGGCGTCGGCGCCGGCACCACCATCGAGTACGTGCAGGTCCACAACAGCTCCGACGACGGCATCGAGTTCTTCGGCGGCACGGTCAACGCCAGCCACATGGTCTTCACCGGCAACGACGACGACTCCATCGACACCGACAGCGGCTGGAACGGGGCCATGCAGTACGGCATCGTCATCCAGCGCGCCAACGGCGGCGACCGCATGAACGAGATGTCCAGCGCCAGCGGCCGCACCCCGGCGTCGAACCCGAAGATCGCCAACTTCACCTACGTCGGCAACACCACCGGCGGCGCCGGCATCGTGCTGAACTCCGGCACCGACAGCGAGTTCTACAACGTCGTGGTGACCCGTCCGGACGGTGGTACCGGTGCGGCCGCGGCCTGCCTGGACGTCGACGACGCCACCACCATGGGCACCTTCGAGTCGGTGTTCTTCTCCTGCCCGACCGCGTACGACGACGACGCCGACGGCGTCGCCCAGGCCCTGTTCGAGGCCGGCAGCAACAACGTCGCCGACGGCACCTCGACGCTGTCCGACACCTTCGTCAACGGCGCCAACGAGAACGGCGTGACTCCGTATGCGGACCTGGAGTCGGTGAGCGACTTCTTCGAGAACCCGGGCTACATCGGCGCGGTGCAGAACGCCGGCGACACCTGGTGGCAGGGCTGGACCTGCGGCCTGGACGCCGACACCTCCTGCTGATGCGTCATGCGGACGACGGGGCCCCTCCGGGCCCCGTCGTCTCGCCCGTTCTCCCACCCGCCACGCATCCAGGTCCGACCATGTCCAAGCTCTCCCCGCGCGGCCACGTCCGCACCACCCTCTCCCTCGCCATCTCCGCGCTGCTCCTGCCGCAGCTCGCCCTCGCGCAGGCGATCCCGCCGCTGCGCCAGGCCACCACGCGCCAGGATCCGCCGACCACCGTGGGCGCGACCCAGGAAGCGCCGACCCAGCGCGCCGCCCAGCTCGACGCGGTGCAGGTGCTCGGCGAATACATCCCGGAGCCGATGCTCGAGACGCCTGAGATCGCGTCCTTCATCAGCGCGGAGGACTTCCAGCGCACCGGCGACAGCAACGCGGCGACCGCGCTCACCCGCGTAACCGGCCTGAGCCTGGTTCGCGGCAAGTACGTCTACGTGCGCGGCCTCGGCGAGCGCTACTCCTCGGCGCTGCTCAACGGCTCGCCGTTGCCGAGCCCGGAGCCGCTGCAGCGCGTGGTGCCGCTGGACCTGTTCCCCTCGAGCGTGCTCGACAGCGTCACCGTGCAGAAGACCTACTCGGCGCGCTACCCGGGCGAGTTCGGCGGCGGCGTGATCGACCTCAAGACCATCGCCGTCCCGCAGGAGCCCTTCCTGACGATCTCGATCTCCGGCGGCGGCAACTCCGAGACCACCAACGAGCGCGGCCTGACCTACATGGGCGGCGGCGACTCCGACTACACCGGCTACGACGACGGCACCCGCGACATTCCGCGCGAGCTGCGCGAGGCCATGGACACCGGCGAACGCATCGGCCCCGGCGCCTTCAGCGACGCCGAGCTGGCCCGCATCGGCGCCAGCCTGGTCAACGCACCGCTCAACCTGATGCAGCAGACCGACCACATCGACCCGGACTTCGGCGCCAACGTCACCGGCGGCCGCTACTTCGAGCCGGAGTGGGGCTCGATCGGCGTCATCGCCTCCGCCGGCTACGACAGCGAGTGGCAGACCCGCAACGGCACCCAGCAGGACGACCCGATCGTCGAGGACGGCACGATCCGCGCGCGGACCGACTACGACCTCAACGCCACCCAGCACAACGGCACCGTCAACGGCCTGCTCGGCATCGGCGCCGAGTGGGGCGGCAACACCGTCAACCTGACCAATTTCTACGTCCACGACACGGTCAAGGAAGCGCGCAGCCGCGCCGGCTACAGCGAATCGACCGGTGCCGAGGTGCGCGACGACTACACCGAGTGGTTCGAACGCGAGCTGTTCGACACCCAGCTCACCGGCAGCCATGCCATCGGCGGCGCGCTCACCGTCGACTGGCGCGGCTCCTACGCGCGCAGCTCGCGCGAGGCGCCCTACGAGAAAGGCATCCGCTACCGTCTGGTCGACGGCCGCTACCTCCACGACGCCTCGCAGGAGCAGAACTACACCCGCTTCAGCGAAGTCGACGACGAGATGAAGAGCGCCGGCATCGACTTCAGCTATGCGATCCCGAACCCGGGCCGCGAGGACACCACCATCGGCTTCGGCTACGCCTGGCTGGACAACGAGCGCAGCGCCTGGCAGCGCGAGTTCCGCTTCCTCGCGGTGGACGGCGCGCTCGACCTGCTCGAGCAGATGCAGCGCATCGACTACCTGTTCTCCGACTACAACCTCTACAACGGCCTGCTCGAGTTTCGCGAGACCACCGGCAGCCAGGGCGCGGCGGCCTACGACGCGGAGCTGAAGACCGACGCGTTGTACGCGCAGGTCGACGCCGAATGGATCCCGCTGGTGCGCACCTCGCTCGGCCTGCGCTACGAGAAGGGCGAGCAGTCGGTGACCCCGCAGGACCTGTTCGGCGACGCGGTGCTGCAGACCGCCGACCCGATCAGGGAGGACTACTTCCTGCCAACGGCGACCCTGACCTGGAACTTCGCCACCGACCAGCAGCTGCGCATCGGCGCCTCCAAGACCATCGGCCGCCCGCAGTTCCGCGAGCTGGCGCCGCAGCAGTACCAGGACATCGACACCGACCGCCTGTTCATCGGCAACCCCTACCTGGTCGACACTGAGATCCTGAACTTCGACGCCCGCTACGAGTGGTACTTCGGCACCAACCAGTTCTTCACCGCCGGGCTGTTCTACAAGCAGCTCGACAAGCCGATCGAATCCGCCGTCAACGAGTCCGGCTCGATCGTGCAGCAGACCTTCATCAACGCGCCCGAGGCCGACCTCTACGGCGCAGAGTTCGAGGTCAGGAAGTACGTCGACGTGCCCTTCGGCGGCTACCTGGACGGCGCCCAGTTCTTCGTCGGTGCCAACTACACCTACACCGACTCGCAGCTCAACGTCGACGAGGACGACGAGATCTATCCGCTCGCGAGCCAGGGCGCGCCGCGCGCGGCCACCGAGTACTTCAGCGACGGCGAACAGCTGCAGGGCCAGTCCAAGCACCTGGCCAACCTGCAGTTCGGCATCGAGGACGGCGCCCGCGGCACGCAGGCGACCTTCCTGGTGACCCACGTCGGCGAGCGCATCGCCGCCCGCGGCCGCCCAGGCCAGCCCGACATCGTCTCCGATCCCGGTACCACGCTCGATTTCGTGCTGCGCCAGAACCTCGGCTGGTGGGGTCAGAACCTCACCGTCGGCTTCGAGGCCCGCAACATCCTCGGCGAGGACTTCGAGGAGTACCAGGAAGCCGGCGGCGGTCGCGTCGACCTCAACCGCTACGACCTCGGTACGTCGTTCGAGCTCAGCCTCACCGCGAAGTTCTGATCGCATCACCCGCGGCGGGGCCGGTCCGGCTCCGCCGCAACGCTTGACGTCCCGCACGGGACGGATTCGAGGAACCCATGCCGAAACACGCTGCGTCCGGGCTGATCGCGGGCGCACAGGATCTCCTCCGGGACAGGGCGCGCCTGCGCGCCCTGCGCCCCGGCGCGCGCGCGTGGTGGCCCGCGCTCGAAGCCATGGTCGTGGTGCTGCTCGCGGTCCAGGCGGCGCGGCTGGTGTGGATGCTGGCCACCCCGCTGGTTGCGGGCGCGGGCGTTCCGGCACCGGCCACCGCGGTTCCGGTGCTGGCGCGCAGCGACCTGTTCTTCCGCGAAGGCGGCACGGCCGCGACGCCGGTCGCGGACGTCGGCGGCTGGACGCTCTTCGGCACCCGCAGCGACGGCCGCGGCGGTGGCTCGGCGATCCTCGCCGACGGCTCCGGGCGTCAGGCGTCGGTGCGCGCCGGCGAGTCGCTCGCTCGCGGCATGGTGCTCGCCGAGATCCACCCCGACCACGTGCTGGTCGACACCGGCGGCAGCCATCGCCGCCTCGACCTCAGTGCCGCGGCCGCGGTCCTGCCGAGGCCCGTGGCAGCGCGCGCACCCTCCGCCACGGGCGGTGCCGCCCCACGCGTGGACGCCGAGCGCCTGGTCGCCGAGGCCGGCCTGCGCGTGCGCGAGCAGGACGGCCGCGTCACCGGCTACACCCTCATCCCGCGCGCCGGCGGCCGCACCCTGCGCGCCGCCGGTCTGCAGTCCGGCGACATCCTGCTGGCCGTCAACGGCCAGGACCTCGACGCCGAACGCCTCGCCGAACTGCCCCGCGAACTCGCCGGCCGCAGCAGCGCCACCCTCACCATCGAACGCGGTGGCGAGCGGCAGACCATCACGCTGAACACGGAAACGCCTTGAACACATTCCGCCCCGCCTGGTGCCTCGCGCTCGTGCTGGCCGCGCCGGCACTGGTCCATGCCCAGGCCACCGACAGCGCGCCGCAGGCGCTGAACCTGCAGAACGCCGACATCCGCGCCTTCATCCAGGATGTGGCGCGCGCCACCGGCACCACCTTCATCGTCGATCCGCGGGTGGAGGGCACGGTCACCCTGACCAGCCAGCAGGACCTGCCACCGCGCGAGCTCCTCGCGGTGCTGCTGGCGACGCTGCGTGCCAACGGCCTGGTGGCGGTCCCGGTCGACGGCGGCGCCTATCGCGTCGTTCCCGAGGAAGGCGCGGCGCAGCAGCCCGGCAGCGGCGCCAGCGGCTTCCGCACCGAGGTCTTCAACCTGTCGCAGGTCGACGCGCGCGGCGCGGCCGAATCGCTCAAGCCGCTGATCGGCCGCGGCGGCGTGGTCGTCGCCACCGGCGCCAACGGCCTGCTGGTCGCCGACTACGCCGACAACATCGAGCGCATCCGCCGCCTGATCGCGCAGGTCGACCGCGACGACGCCGCGGTGCGCACCATCGCCCTGCGCAACAGCGGCGCGACCGAGATCGCCAACGTCATCGCCGGCCTTGTCGCCCCGGCCGGCACGCAGCCGAGCCTGCGCACGCCGGCGCTGACCGTGGTGCCCGTGGAGAGCAGCAATTCGCTGATCCTGCGCGGCGACGCCGGCGTGGTCGCACGCATGGCGCAGGTCGCCAGCGACCTCGACGTGCGCGCCGAGACCAGCGGCGACATCCGTGTGGTCCGCCTGCAGCACGCCACCGCCGAGGACCTGCTGCCGGTGCTGCAGGAGATCGTCGGCCAGCCTGCGGCCACGCCGTCGGCGCAGGCGCCGCAGGCCGAGGGCGAGGCCGGCGCCGCGCAGATCGCCGCCGCCGCGCCCAACCGGCGCGCGGTCATCGCCCGCTATCCCGGCGCCAATGCGCTGGTGATCAACGCCTCGCCGGACATGCAGCGCACCCTGCTCGACGTCATCCGCCAGCTCGACACCCGCCGCGAGCAGGTGCTGGTCGAGGCGCTGGTGGTCGAGATGTCCGATGCGGCAGCGAAGGAGCTCGGCACCCAGCTCGCGGTCGCCGGCCGCGACGGCGACGTGCCCTTCGGCAGCACCAACTTCTCCGGCCGCGCACCGAGCCTGCTCGGGCTGGCCGCGGGCGCCAGCGCCGACGACATCTTCCCCGACGACGAGGACGCCGCCAACGCGCTCAAGCAGGCCGCGCTCCAGTCCCTGGCCGGCAGCACCGGCGGCCTGCTCGGCTTCGGCGGCAGCAGCGGCGACCTGCTGTTCGGCGCGATCATCAACGCGGTCAAGTCCGACACCCGCTCCAACCTGCTGTCCACGCCCTCGATCCTGACCCTCGACAACGAGGAGGCGAGCATCCTCGTCGGCCAGGAAGTGCCGATCACCACCGGCGAGGTGCTCGGCAACAACAACAGCAACCCCTTCCGCACCATCCAGCGCGAGGACGTCGGCATCCAGCTCGAGGTCAAGCCGCAGATCAACGCCGGCGGCGGGATCACCCTGTTCCTGCGCCAGGAGGTGTCGGCCGTCGCCGGCCCGGTCAGCGAGGACTTCGACGAGCTCGTGCTCAACAAGCGCGAGATCGAGACCACCGCCCTGGTCGACGACGGCGAGATCGTCGTGCTCGGCGGCCTGCTCGACCAGAACGAGCGCATGACCGTGGACAAGGTGCCGGGCCTGGGCGACATCCCCGGCATCGGCGCCCTGTTCCGCAACAGGGCGCGCGAGCGCGGGCAGACCAACCTGATGGTGTTCATCCGCCCGCGCATCGTCCGCGACGCCGGCGACGCGCGCGCGCTCAGCGCCGAGCGCTACGGCTACATGCAGCGCAGCCAGCCCAACGCCGAGCTCGACGTCCTCGTGCGCCAGTACCTCAACGCGGTGCCGCCGGCGCCGCTGCCGGCGGACCGGATCGTGCCGCAGCCCGTACCGGACGCCCCGCGATGACCGCCGCCGCCCTCGACTACGGCTTCGCCAAACGCCACGGCGTGCTCCTGCTCGACGCCGCGACGCCGGCGCGGGTGGGCCTGCGCGAGGGCGCGGACGCAAGGGCGCTGATCGAGGTGCGGCGCGCGCTGGCGCGGGCGCTGGAGGTCGAGGTCCTGCCGCGCCCCGCTTTCGACCGGCGCCTGTCCGAGATCTACGCCGGCGACCTCGCCGGCGCCGCCGACGCCGGCGCGCTCGGCGCCCACGACGGCCTCGATGCGCTGGCCGAGGACATCCCCGCCGCCGCCGACCTGCTCGACGCCCAGGACGATGCGCCGGTGATCCGGCTCATCAACGGCATCATCGCCGAGGCCGCGCGCACCGGCGCCTCCGACGTCCACATCGAATCCTTCGAGACCGCGCTGGTGGTGCGGTTCCGCGTCGACGGGGTGATGCGCGAGGCGCTGCGCCTGCCGGCGCGGATCGCACCGATGCTGGTCTCGCGCATCAAGGTGATGGCGCGGCTGGACATCGCCGAAAAGCGCATCCCGCAGGACGGCCGCATCGCCGTGGCGATGGGCGCCAAGGCGCTGGACGTGCGCGTGTCGACCCTGCCTTCGCGCGGCGGCGAGCGCGTGGTGATGCGCCTGCTCGACAAGGACCAGACCGCGCTCGGGCTCGACCAGCTCGGCATGCGCCGCGAGGTGCTCGACGCCCTGCACTGGGCGCTCGCCCAGCCGAACGGGATCATCCTGGTCACCGGGCCGACCGGCTCGGGAAAGACCACCACGCTCTACGCCTCGCTGGGCCTGCTCAACGACGGCAGCCGCACCATCCTCACCGTCGAGGACCCGGTCGAGTACGCGATCGAAGGCATCGGCCAGACCCAGGTCAACGCCAAGGTCGGCATGACCTTCGCCGCCGGGCTGCGCTCGATCCTGCGCCAGGACCCGGACGTGGTCATGGTCGGCGAGGTGCGCGACCCGGAGACCGCGCAGATCGCGGTGCAGGCCAGCCTGACCGGGCACCTGGTGCTGTCGACCGTGCACACCAACGACGCCATCGGCGCGATCACCCGCCTGCGCGACATGGGACTGGAGCCATTCCTGCTCGCCTCGACCGTGCGCCTGATCCTGGCCCAGCGCCTGGTGCGCCGGCTGTGCCCGGACTGCCGCGCACCGCTCACCGACGCCGAGCGCGCCGCGCATCCGCTGCTCGCCGGCGCCGGCGGCACGCCGCACCGGGCGGTCGGCTGCCCGGCCTGCCAGCACACCGGCTACGTCGGACGCCTCGGCGTCTACGAGGTGGTGCGCGTCGACGACGCCCTGCGCCGCCTGATCGGCGAAGGCGCCGAGGAACACGTGCTCGCCGACGCCGCGTTCGCGCGCCGGCCGACGCTCGCCGATGCCGCCCGCGCCAGCGTGCTGGCCGGGGAGACCACGGTCGAGGAGGCGCTGCGCGTCACTCGCCAGGAGTCGGGCCATGGCGGCGTTTGACTACCTCGCGCTCGACCCCCGCGGCCGCGAGCGCCGCGGCACGGTCGAGGCCGACGGCGAACCGGAGGCGCGCAGCGCGCTGGAAGGACAGCGCCTGTTCCCGGTGCGCCTGGCGCCGGCGCAGGCGCGCCCCGGCCGCGAGGCGGATGCACGGCTGCGCCTGCGCACCCGCGACCTCGCCCTGCTCACCCGCCAGCTCGCCTCGCTGGTGGCGGTCGCCCCGCTGGAGGAGGCGCTGCGCACCATCGCCGCGCAGACCGAGCGCCGCGCCACCCGCGCAGTGCTGCAGGCGACCCACGCGCGCCTGGTCGAAGGTCATCGCCTGTCCGACGCCATGGCTGCGCAGCCGCGCGCCTTCCCGCCGCTGTACCGGGCGATGGTGGCCGCCGGCGAAGGCTCGGGCGCCCTGCCCCACATCCTCGAGCGCCTCGCCGACCTGCTCGAACGCCAGCAGGAGGTCCGCGGGAAGCTGGTCACCGCCCTGGTCTACCCGGCCGCGCTGGCCCTGACCGCGCTGGCGGTGATCGCCGCGCTGATGATCTTCGTGGTGCCGCGGGTGGTGGAGCAGTTCGAGACCATGGGCCGCGAGCTGCCGTTCCTGACCCGGGTGGTGATCGCACTCTCCGACGCGCTCGCCCACGGCGCGTTGCCGGCACTGGTCGTGCTGGTCGCAGGTGGCCTCGGCTTCGCCCAGGCGCTGCGCCGGCCCACGTTCCGGCGCCGGGTCGACGCCCTGGTCCTGCGCCTGCCGGTGCTGGGCCGCCTGCTGCGCGACCTCCATGCCGCGCGCCTGGCGCGCACGCTCTCGGTGATGCTGGCCAGCGGCCTGCCGGTGGTGGAAGGGCTGGCGATCACCGCGCGCACGGTCGGCAACCGCGTCCTGCGCGAGGCGACCGAGGCCATGGTCGTGGCGATCCGCGAGGGCGGCAGCCTGTCCGCGGCCATGCGTCGCGCCGGGACGTTCCCGCCGACCCTGCTCTACATGGCCTCCAGCGGCGAGAACAGCGGCCGCCTGGCGCCCATGCTCGACGGCGCCGCCGACTACCTCGAGCGCGAGTTCAACACCTTCACCGCCGCCGCCCTGAGCCTGCTGGAGCCGGCGATCATCGTCCTGCTCGGCGGCGTGGTGGCGGTGATCGTGCTCTCCATCCTGCTGCCCATCCTCCAGTTCAACACCCTGGCCCTGCACTGAGGTCCGCCATGCGACGACTCCCGCCATTCCCCGCCGCCCCGCGCGGCTTCACCCTGGTCGAGCTGATGGTGGTCATCGTGATCATCGGCCTGCTGGCCACCGTGGTGACGATCAACGTGCTGCCGAGCCAGGACCGCGCCATGGTCGAGAAGGCGCGCGCCGACATCGCCACGCTCGAGCAGGCGGTGGAGAGCTACCGGCTCGACAACCTCGTGTTCCCGCCACGCGAGGCCGGCCTGCAGGCCCTGCTGAAGCCGCCGGCGGGCCTCGCCCGGCCGGAACGCTATCGCCAGGGCGGCTACATCCGTCGCCTGCCGGACGACCCGTGGGGCAACGCCTACCAGTACGCGCAGCCGGGCCGCGGCGGCGCGGCGTTCGAGATCGTCTCGCTCGGCGCCGACGGCGCGCCCGGTGGCGAGGGCAACGATGCCGACATCGGCACCTTCCAGTAGCCGCGCGGCCGGCTTCACCCTGGTCGAGACGATGGTGGTGCTGGTGATCGTCGGCCTGGCCGGGGCGACGGTGCTGCTCACCCTGCCCGGCGGCGGCCGCGGCGTGCGCGGCGAGGCCGAGCGCCTGGCCCTGCAGCTCGCGCGCGCGCGCGACGAGGCGGTGCTGGGCAATCGCGAGGTCGAGGCGGTGGTCGACGCCGGCGGCATCGCCTTCCGCACCCGCCGCGGCGGCGAGTGGCAGCCGCTCGCCGCCGGCCCGCTGCGCACCGTGCCGCTGGCCGAGGGCACCCGCGCCGAGTTCGCGCGCGGCCGCGAACGCGCGCGCTTCGGCTTCGACCCGACCGGGCTGGCCACCGCCGCCGCAGTGACCCTGGTCCGCGACGGCGTGCGCGCGGAGATCCGCGTCGATGGCGCCGGGGAGATCGTCGTCGATGCGCGCTGACCGCGTCCGCGCCGGCTTCACCCTGGTCGAGATGCTGGTCGCGCTGGCGGTGTTCGGCTTCGCCGTCGTGGCCCTGCTGCACCTGGCCGGCGAGAACACCCGCACCGCGGTGGCGCTGGAGACGCGCACGCTGGCCGGGATCGTCGCCGAGAACCGCGCGGTCGAGGTTGTGCTCGAGGACGAGGCCGCGCTCCGCGCCGCCGATGCCGGCACCGAGACCCTCGGCGACCGCGCATGGCGCTGGCGGCGCACGGTCGAGGACACCGCCGACGGTGCCATCCTGCGCGTGGACGTGGTGGTGCTCGCGCCGGACGGGCAGGCCGTCGCCGAGCGCACCGTGTTCCGGGAGCGCGGCTGATGCGGCGCGCCACCGCCCGCGGCTTCACCCTGATCGAGACCCTGGTGGCGCTCGTGGTGTTCGCGCTGGTCTGCGCGGCGGGCGTCGGCGTCATGGCCTGGGCCAGCGACAACCGCGGCGTGCTGCACGGACGCATGGAGCGCCTGGCCGCGCTGCAGCGCAGCCAGGTCCTGCTCAAGGCCGATCTCTCGCAGGCCGCGCCGCGACGCGTGCGCGACGTGCACGGCGCGCCGGCGCGCACGGTGTTCGACGGCGGCCGCGCGGGCGCACCGCTGCTGGCCCTGACCCGCCGCGGCTGGAGCAATCCCGACGCCGAGGCGCGCGCTTCGCTGCAGTACGTCGAGTACCGCCTCGACGGCGATCGCCTGGAGCGGCGCGTGCACCGCGCGCTCGACGGCGGCCAGGCCGAGCCGCCGCAGGTGCTGCTCGACGGCGTGGAGGCGGCGACGGTGGCGTTCCGCTTCCAGGGCCAGTGGATGGACGGCTGGCAGGGCAGTCCGGAGGACCTCCCCGAGGCCGTGCGCCTGGACCTGGAGCTGGCCGACATCGGCGTGGTGCGCCAGCTGTTCCTGCTGCCGGAGGGCGCGTGGTGAGCGCGCGCCAGCGCGGGGCCGCGCTGCTGACCGTGCTGTTGCTGGTCGCGGTGATGACCGTGGTCGCGATGGGCATCCTCGACGACGTCCGCTTCGGCCTGCGCCGCAGCGCCAACGCGCGCGCGCTGGCGCAGGCGCAGTGGTATGCGCTGGGCGCGGAGACGCTGGCGCGCGCCCAGCTCGCACGCATGGCCGAGCGCGATCCCGGCCGCACCACGCTCGCCGGCGGCTGGAACGGACGGCCGTTCGTGTTCCCGATCGAGGGCGGCGCGATCGCGGCCACGCTGCGCGACGGCACCGCCTGCTTCAACCTCAACAGCGCGGTCGAGGGCGGCGGCGCCTTCTTCCGCCGCAGCGAGGCCGGTGTCGCACAGTTCCTCGCCCTGCTCGCCGCGCTCGACGTGCCGCAGCGCGAGGCCGCGCACGTGGCCGACAGCCTGGTCGACTGGATCGACACCGACGCCAGCCGTGAGCCGCTCGGTGCCGAGGACGCCGCCTACGCGCGCGCCGCCGGCGGCTACCGCACCGGCGGCACCCTGCTGGCCGAAGTCAGCGAACTGCGCGCGCTCGACGGCATGACGCCCGCGCTCTACGCCCGCCTGCGCCCGCACCTGTGCGCGCTGCCGACGACCGAACCCGCGCCGGTCAACCTCAACACTTTGGGCGAGGACGACGCGCCGGTGCTGGTCATGCTCACCGGCGGCGCGCTGCGGCCGGCCGCCGCGCGCGCCCTGCTCGCCGCGCGCCCGCAGAGCGGCTGGCGCGACGTCAACGCCTTCTTCGCCCAGCCCGAACTCGCCGGCCTCGTCCTGCCCGACGCCGTCTACAACCAGGTCGCTCTGCGCACGCGCTACTTCGACCTGCGCGCCGACGTCGACTACCTCGACGCCGAGGTCGTGCTGAGCGCCCTTCTCGAACAGGACGCGGGCGGCGCCATCCGCCTGCTCGCCCGCCGCTGGACCCCCGACGAATGAACACGATCCGCCTCGTCCTCCTGCCCGAAGCCGCGGACGCGCCGCCGCGCGTGCTGCGCATCGACGCCGCCGGGCGCCTCCTCGCCGATGCCGCGCCGGCGCCCGCCGAACGCACGGTGCTGGCGGTGCCGGCCGCCGCCATCGCCCTGCTCCGCCTCGAACTGCCGTCCCGCAGCAGTGCGCAGGCGCGCGCCGCGGCGGTGCTGCTGGCGTCCGAGCGCCTGGCGCTGCGGCCGCGCGCGCTGCACGTGGCGCTGGGCACCGACGGCCGCGCCGCGGGCGGACGCCTGGTCGCCGCGGTCGAGGGCGACATCCTGCAGGCATGGCTCGACCGCGCCGCGGCCGCCGGCGTCGCGGCGGACCTTGTGGTACCCGACTGCCTGCTGCTGCCGCCGCCGCTCGATGACTCCTGTCCGCAGGTCGTCGAACTCGACGGCAGCTGGCTGGTCCGCGGCGAGGAGGTCGCCTTCAGCGCCGAGGCGAAGCTCGCCCGCGCCGTGCTCGGCGATGCCCCGGCTGCGCCTGTGCGCGATCCCGCCGAGCGTGATGCCCTGCTCGCGCGCGGCGCACTCGCGCCGCCGCTCGACCTGCTGCAGGGCGCCTTCGCCCGACATACCGAACACGACGCCGTGGCACCACGGCGACGACTCCTGGCGCTCGCCGCGGCGCTGGCGCTGTCCCCGGCCCTGTTGTGGCTCGCCGATGCGGTGCGGCACGAGGCCGCCGCGCGCAGCCTCGCCGCCCGCAGCGACGCCCTCGCCGCCGAGGTGCTGGGGCCGGCGGCCGATGTCGCGGATCTGGCCGCCGCACGTGCCGAACGCGACGCCGCCAGGGGCTTCGCGCGCGCGACGGCGCCGCTGTTCGCGGCGCTCGAGACGGTGCCCGGCGTGGCGATCCAGCGCCTGGACTACGCCCCCGACGGCAGCCTGAGCGCGGTCCTGGTGCATGCCGATCCGGACGCGGCGGAGCCGGTACGCGCCGCGCTGGCGAGCGGTGCGATGGCGGTCGAAGCCGCACCCGGCGACGCCGGCACCACCACCCTGACCCTGAGGCCGCAGTCATGACCCTGGTTCCCGAGCGCCTGCGCGCCTGGTGGGACGCCCTCGCCACGCGCGAGCGGCGGATGGTCGGCGCGATGCTGGTGCTGGTCGCGCTGTTCGTGCTCTGGTACGGCCTGGTCGCGCCGCTGCGCGGCTTCGCGCAGGCCGCGGACGCGCGCCACGAGCGTGCGCTGGCGACATGGCGGGCGGCGCAGGCCGATGCCGCCGTCGTCGCCGCCGCGCCGACCGGTGCGGGCGCCGACGCCGCGCAGGTGCTGGCGGCGGCGCGCGACGCCGGACTCGCCATCGCGCGCGAACAGGCCGACGCCGGCGTCCTCACGGTGCGGATCGAGCAGGCCGCGGCGCCGGCCGTGCTCGCCTGGCTCGACGTGCTCCAGCGCGAGCACGGCACCGGGCCGCTCGAGCTCGCCGCGCGGCGGGACGCAGGCGCCCTGGTGGTCGATGCGAGCTTCCCGGTGGCCACGCCATGAGCGCACGTCGCCTCGCCCTGCTCTTCGCGGGCGTCTTCCTCCTGGCGCTCGCGGCGCTGCTGCCGCTGGGCGTGGCGCTGCGTGCCGCGTCGCTTCCCGCGTCGCTGCGCTACGTGGCGGCGGAGGGCTCGCTGTGGAACGGCCGGCTCGCGGAGGTGCAGCTGGGCAGCTTCGAGCTGGGCGACGTCGACGCCGACCTCGCCGCGCTGCCGCTGGCGCTCGGCCGCATCCGCCTCGACCTGCGCGCGGCCCACCTGCGCTGGCGCCTGCTCGGCGGCGATGCGCGCGGCGTGGAGCACGCCGACGGGGCGCTGCCGCTGGATCTGCCGGGCGGCACCGGCGCCGCGACGCTGCACCTGGAGGACGTCGCGCTGGTGTTCGCCGACGGCGGCTGCCGCCGCGCCGGCGGCCGGGTCGCGCTCGACCTCGCACTCGGGGATACGCTTCCGCCGCAGCGCCTCGAGGGCGTGCCCGCCTGCAGCGGCGAACGCGGCGATCTCGTCCTCGCCGGCGACGGTGGCGTGCCGCTGGAAGCGCGGCTCGAGGTCGCAGCCGACGGCCGCGCCATCCTGCGCATGACCAGCGGCATCGAAACGCCCGCCCTCATCGCCGCCGGGTTCACCCCCGGCCCCGCCGGCGCCAGCCTGGTGCGCGAGGGCCGGCTGTTCTGAGGCGTTGGCCGCCCCGCAGGCGCGGCTGCAGCCGGGCGTGGGGTCGGGTGAAGCGGGAGTCGGGAATGGGGAATGGGGACCTCGGGGTCGCAGGCCCCCGGGACATGTGCCCCCCTGTAGGAGCGGCTTCAGCCGCGACCCGTTGGGGGGAGCTTCAGCCCCAGCCCCGCAGCGCCACCATGGACGCGCCGGTCGCGGCTGAAGCCGCTCCTACAAGGCCCGGAGCCTGCGCTTCAGGAAGTCCGCAACCTCCCAGGTCCCCCTTCCCGATTCCCGTTTCCCGCTCCACCTCAATGATGCACCCCCTCCCGCAGCCACTTGGTCGCGATCCACTTCTCGCCCTCGTGGACCGGCTCGCCGGCGTGCAGGGTGCGGGTCATGGGATGCGGGCGGTCGTAGCTGAAGAACACCGCATGGCCCTTGACCGCCGCAACCTCGAGCCCGGCTTCCGGGAAGCTCGTCGCGCCGCCGCGCGTGGGCGTGTTGAGGTACATCACCAGTGAGGCGACGCGCTGCCCGCCGCGCTTGAGGATGTGGGCGTTGCCCGGCCGCTCCGGGTCGAAGTAGTCGTGGTGCGGGCGGTACTGCGCGCCGGGGCCGTAGCGCAGGATCTGCAGCCCCTCGCCGTGGTCGTAGGGCCACTGCAGGAGCGCGGCGATCCGACGCTCGATGCGCTCGCACAGAGCTGTCTGGCCGCGCGAGAAGGCCAGCCCCTCGCTGGTGCGCGCCTCGTGCACCACGTCGGCACCGGTGTCGGCATCCACCACCTCGCAGCGCCTGACCCGCGTGCGCGCCAGCGCGATCAGCGCATCGCACTCCGCATCGTCGAGGACGTTGCCGAACACGACCACCTGCGGATGCCGCAGGTGCATGTGCACGCGCACCGGGCGGCCGTCGACGTCGATGATCGAGCTGCCGTTGGACTCCACCGGCGCGGGCACCCGCACCGACGGCGGCAGCGCGTTCGCCTGCGCGTGGTCGGCAAGGTAGTCGCGCACCACCGCCTCGACCGTATCGATCGCGCCCTGCTCGCTCCAGCCGCGCGCCACCAGCGGCGCGACCACCTCGCCCGGCGCGACGCCCGCCTGCACCTGCTGCACGATCCAGCCACGCAGCGCGTCGTCGAGTTCCGCCGGTCGCTCCGGCGCGTCCACGTCCTGCTTCATCGCGTTCCTCCCGTGCTGGCTCCTGGCCAGCCGCAGGCTGGACCCGCCGCATTGCAGGGCGATGACATCGCAGCTGGCAGGCGCCATTGCAGCTGCCCGCACCCGTCATTTTTAGTTCATCCACCAGACACAATCGCCGCGCACTGTCATATTCCAGTCACGACCCGGGCGGACAGTAGCGACATTCCATCCGGGCCATCGCCATGCTCCGCCTGTGCCTGCCGTGGCTGTTCGTCCTCGCCTTCCCGTTCGCCGCGCGCGCCGACATCCTGCTCAGCCGCGTCGGCGACCACGAGGTGTCGTTCAACGGCTTCATCCAGAGCGATGCCAACTGGTTCGACGAGGACGTGGCGGTTCTGACCACTGGAGATGACAGCCGCGAGACACGCCTGCGCCGTGCCGAGCTGGTGCTCGAGGGCGAGAGCGAGCACTGGGGCTGGACCGTCGGCTACGACCCCGACCGGCCACAGTTCCTGGACGTGCGCGTGGACGTGGACGCGGGGCCGGGCGAACTGCGGATCGGCCAGTTCAAGCACTACAACAGCCTGGAGGAGCTCTCCAGCACGCGCGAGAACGACTTCATCGCCAAGGCGATCGTGACCGAGACCTTCGGCATCGCCCGTCGCCTGGGCGTGGGCTGGCAGGGGTCGGCCGGTGCCTGGACCTTCGCCGGCAGCGGCTTCGGCCGCGAACTCACCGAGGACAGCGCGACCGGCAACGGCGGCAGCCTGCGCGTGACCTGGGCGCCGCTGCAGACCGAGGGCCACCTCCTGCACGTCGGCGCCTCGCTGCTCCAGTTCAACGCCGACGGCGACAGCATCCGCGTCCGCGCGCGGCCGCAGGCCGACCTCGCCGCGGCGCGGCTGGTCGATACCGGCGAACTCGTGGCAGCCGACTACCAGCGGGTGTTCGGCCTGGAAGCGATGTACGTGCGCGGAGCGCTGAAGCTGCAGTCCGAGCTGATGCTGGCGGAGGTCGCCCGCGACGGTCTCCCCGACTTCCGCTCCTCGAGCGGCTACCTGAGCGCACTGTGGACACTGACCGGCCAGAGCTGGGGCTATCGCGGCGCCGTTCCGCGCACGCCTCGCCCGGAGGCCTGGGACGCCATGTGGCAGCTCGGCCTGCGCTACGACGCGATCGACCTCGACGACGGCGCGGTCGACGGCGGCGAGATGGACACCGTGACCGCCGGCGTCAACTGCTACCTCAGCGAGCACCTCAAGCTCGCGGTGAACTATGTCGACGTGCACAGCCGCCGCGCCGGCATCGACGACGATCCCGATGTCGTCGAGGCACGCCTCCAGCTCCACTGGTGAGCGCCAAGTCCGCGCCGCCACGAAACATGACAGCGGGCAGCAGGCTGTCATCGAACCGTCATCCAACTCGTTTCTCATACCCGGACCTATGCGCGGCGCCTTGCGTCCGCTCCGTCCGCACACCCGTCAAGGAGTGAGCCCATGTCCCGTTCCGCCTCCCGCTTCGCATCGCTCGGCCTCGCCGTGGCCCTCGCCTTCGGCGGCGCCGCCCAGGCCGCCGACCTCACCGGCGCGGGCGCTTCCTTCATCTATCCGGTCATGTCGAAGTGGTCGGCGGATTACGCGGCGGCGACCAGAAACCGCGTCAACTACCAGTCGATCGGCTCCGGCGGCGGCATCGCGCAGATCAAGGCCGGCACGGTCGACTTCGGCTCGTCGGATGCGCCGCTCAAGCCCGAGGAGCTCGCCGAGTCCGGCCTCGGCCAGTTCCCGTCGGTCATCGGCGGCGTGGTCCCGGTCGTGAACCTCCCCGGGATCGACGCGGGCAAGCTGCGCCTGACCGGGCCGGTGCTGGCCGACATCTTCCTCGGCAAGATCAAGAGCTGGGACGACGAAGCGATCGCGCAGCTGAACCCGGGCCTGGAGCTGCCGGGCACCCGCATCACCGTCGTGCACCGCGCCGACGGTTCGGGCACCACCTTCAACTTCGTCAACTACCTCTCCAAGGTCAGCCCGGCCTGGAAGAGCGGTCCCGGCGAAGGCACCAGCATCCGCTGGCCGACCGGCATCGGCGGCAAGGGCAACGAGGGCGTCGCCGCCTACGTGCAGCGGGTCAAGGGCGGCATCGGCTACGTCGAGCTCTCCTACGCACTGCAGAACGACATGAGCTACGCCTCGCTGAAGAACCGGGCCGGCCAGTGGGTGCAGCCCGACAGCGAGTCGTTCAAGGCCGCCGCCGAGAGCGCCGAGTGGGGCGAGGCCGAGGACTTCTACCTGGTCATGACCGATGCGCCCGGCGCCGGGGCCTGGCCGATCGCGGCGACCAACTTCATCCTGGTGCACAAGCAGCCCAAGGACGCCGAGGCCGCCAAGCTGACGCAGGACTTCTTCACCTGGGTCTATGCCAACGGCGACGCCCAGGCCGAGGCGCTGGACTACGTGCCGCTGCCCGACGCCCTCGTCGAGCAGATCGAGACCTACTGGTCGCAGAACATCAAGTAATCCGTTCGCACCACCCGACGCGCACGCCGGCACCGCCCGGCGTGCGCGTCGTCGCCCAAGCCCAGGGGACCAAGACTTGGCCGCCACCGCAGACGCCCTTCTTCTCCGGCGCCAACGCCGCGACCGCAGCGACCAGCGCGCCGACCGCGCGTTCCGGTTCGTGTTCGCGGCCGCGGGCGTGTTCGTGCTCGTCGCCCTGGTCGCGGCGGCGCTGTCGATGGGCTGGGGCGGGCGCACCGCGCTGGCCGAATTCGGCCTCGACTTCCTGACCAGCACGGAGTGGGACGTCGGCGCGGGCGAGTTCGGCGCGCTGGTGCCGATCTTCGGCACCCTGGTGACCGCGGCGATCGCGATGCTGATCGCGGTGCCGGTGAGCTTCGGCATCGCCGTGTTCCTGACCGAGGTCGCGCCGCCGTGGATGCGCACGCCGGTGGGCGTGGCGATCGAACTGCTGGCCGGCATCCCCTCGATCATCTACGGCATGTGGGGCCTGTTCGTGCTGGCGCCGGTGCTGGCCGACCATGTCTATCCCTGGGTCAGCGAGGTCCTCGGCGAGATCCCGCTGGTCGGCATCCTGTTCCAGGGCCCGCCGCTGGGTATCGGCATGCTCACCGCCGGCCTGGTGCTGGCGGTGATGGTGATCCCCTTCATCGCCTCGGTGATGCGCGAGGTGTTCCTGACCGTGCCGGCGCGGCTCAAGGAATCCTCCTACGCACTCGGCTCGACCACCTGGGAAGTGGTCTGGGACATCGTCCTGCCCTACACCAAGTCGGCGGTGATCGGCGGCATCTTCCTCGGCCTCGGCCGCGCCCTGGGCGAGACCATGGCGGTGACCTTCGTCATCGGCAACGCCTACACCATCTCCGCGGCGCTGCTCGAGCCCGGCACCTCCATCGCATCGACCATCGCCAACGAGTTCGCCGAGGCGGTCGACCCGCTGCACCGCTCCAGCCTGCTGGCGTTGGGGTTCGTGCTGTTCGCGCTGACTTTCGTGGTGCTGGCCGCGGCCAAGTTCATGCTGATGCGCCTGGAGCGCCGGGAGGGCCTGAAGTGAGCGCCCCGCGCAGCTACGCCGAGCGCCTCTACGCGCGGCGCCGGATCAGGAACGCGATCGCGATGCTGCTGTCCGGCGCCGCGGCGATCTTCGGCCTGTTCTGGCTGGTGTGGATCATCTGGACCACGCTGACCAAGGGCATCGGCAACCTCGACCTCGCCCTGTTCACCCAGATGACGCCGCCGCCGAACGAGGACGGCGGCATCCTCAACGCGCTCTACGGCAGCGTGATCATCTGCGCGCTGGCGATCCTGATCGGCACGCCCATCGGCATCGCCGCCGGCACCTACCTCGCCGAATACGCGCGGCACAGCAGGCTCGGGGCGACCATCCGCTTCGTCAACGACATCCTGCTGTCGGCGCCGTCGATCGTGCTGGGCCTGTTCGTCTACACCATCGTGGTGGTGCAGATGGGCCACTTCTCGGCGCTGGCCGGCTCGATCGCGCTGGCCTTCATCGCCCTGCCGGTGATCGTGCGCACCACCGACGAGATGCTGCGCCTGGTGCCCGCGCAGATGCGCGAGGCGGCGCTGTCGCTCGGCGTGCCGCAGTGGAAGGTGATCGTGCAGGTGCTCTACCGCGGCTCGATCTCCGGCATCGTCACCGGCGTGCTGCTGGCGCTGGCGCGCATCTCCGGCGAGACCGCGCCGCTGCTGTTCACCGCCTACAACAACCAGTTCTGGTCGAGCGACCTGCTCGCGCCGATGGCCAACGTGCCGATGGTGATCTTCCAGTACGCGATGAGTCCCTACGACACCTGGAACTCGCTCGCCTGGGCCGCCGCCTTCGTCGTCACCCTGTTCGTGCTGCTGCTGAGCCTCGGCGCGCGCCTGATCCTGGCCCGCCACCGCGTGCACAACGACTGACCGCGCGATGCCGGCCCACACCGAATCCGAATCCCGACGGAGCTCCTCCTTGGACACCCGACTCTCCATGACCGGCGCGCTGCCGGGCGCCTCCACGGACGAGCGCCCGGCGGCGGCCGACAAGCTGGTCGCCCGCGGCCTGACCTTCCACTACGGCGACTTCCAGGCGCTCAAGGCGCTCGACCTGACCATCCCGGAGAAGCGCGTGACCGCGCTGATCGGGCCGTCGGGCTGCGGCAAGTCGACCCTGCTGCGGATCTTCAACCGCATCTACTCGATCTACCCGGGCCAGCACGCGCGCGGCGAGATCCTGCTCGACGGCGAGAACATCCTCGACCCGCGCTACCCGCTCAACCGCCTGCGCTCCAAGATCGGCATGGTGTTCCAGAAGCCGGTGCCGTTCCCGATGTCGATCTACGACAACGTCGCCTACGGCCTGAAGCACCACGAGAAGCTGCGCCGCGGCGAGCTCGACGCCCGGGTCGAGGAGGCGCTGACCCAGGCCGCGCTGTGGGACGAGGTCAAGGACAAGCTCAAGCGCTCCGCGCTGGGCCTGTCCGGCGGCCAGCAGCAGCGCCTGTGCATCGCCCGCGCGGTGGCACTGAAGCCCGAGGTGATCCTGTTCGACGAGCCGACCTCGGCGCTCGATCCCATCGCCACCGGCAAGATCGAGCAGTTGCTCGCCGAGCTCAAGCACGACTACACGATCGCGATCGTGACCCACAACATGCAACAGGCCGCGCGCTGCTCCGACTACACCGCCTTCATGTACCTCGGCGAGCTGGTGGAGCACGGTCCGACCGACAAGCTGTTCAGCCGGCCTGCCAAGCAGCAGACCGAGGACTACATCACCGGCCGCTTCGGCTGACGGGAGGACACATGCCTGGCACCCACATCCTGAGCAGCCACGACGCCGAGCTCGCGCGCCTCACCGCCGAGATCGTGCGGATGGGCGACATCGCGGTGGACCAGCTGCGCGAGGCGATGGTCGCCCTGACCTCGCGCAATACCGCCACCGCCGACGAGGTCATCTCGCGCGACGTCGAGATCGACGCCCTCGAACAGCAGGTCAGCGAGGAGGTCGTGCAGCTCGCCCTGCACGGGCCGATGGCGCGCGACCTGCGCGAGATCCTGGCCGCGCTGCGCATCGCCTCCGACATCGAGCGGGTCGGCGACTACGCCGCCAACCTCGCCAAGCGCGCGCTGGCGCTGGGCTTCACCGCACCGCCGACGCCGGCGCGTGGGCTCGGCGCGCTGGCCGACATCGCCATCGAGATGCTCGAGGCGGTGCTCGAGGCCTACCGCAACCGCGATGCCGAGGCCGCGGCCGCGGTGCGCGCGCGCGATGCGGAGCTCGACGCACTCTATACCGCGCTGTTCCGCGAGCTGCTGACCTACATGGCCGAGGACCCGCGCACCATTTCCTCGGCGATCCACCTGCTGTTCGTGGCCAAGAACATCGAGCGCATCGGCGACCACGCCACCAACATCGCCGAGAACATCTGGTACGTGGTGCACGGCGAGACGCCGCAGAAGGAGCGCGACAAGCGCGACGCCACCTCGACCACGCTCGCCGGACCAGGCGACGGCGAATCCGGCTGATCGCGCGCGCAGCACGCATCCCGGGCCGGCCGCGGCAGGCCCGGTGCTATCCTCGCGGGATGCCCCAGCCCGCCGCGTCACCCTCCATGGCCGCCCGTTTCCGCGGCTTCCTGCCTGTGGTCGTGGACGTCGAGACCGGGGGCTTCGATCCGGAACGCCACGCCCTGCTGGAGATCGCCGCGGTCCCGCTCGACCTCGACGGCGAGGGCATGCTGGTGCTCGGTCGCACCGTCCACACCCACGTCGAGGCGTTCCCCGGCGCCGAGCTGGATCCGAAGTCGCTGGAGATCACCGGCATCGATCCGACCCACCCATTCCGCGACGCCAAGCCGGAGAAGGACGCCCTCGACCTGATGTTCGCCCCGATCCGCGCCGAGGTCCGTCGCCACGGCTGCCAGCGCGCGATCCTGGTCGGCCACAACGCGCACTTCGACATCTCCGTGCTCAACGCGACGATCCGCCGCACCGGGCACAGGCGCAGCCCGTTCCACCCCTTCAGCGTGTTCGACACGGTGAGCCTCGCCGGCCTGGCCTACGGGCAGACGGTGCTCAGCCGCGCGGTGCAGGCGGCCGGCCTGCCCTGGAACGGCGACGAGGCGCATTCGGCGATCTACGACGCCGAACGCACCGCCGAGCTGTTCTGCACCATCCACAACCGCTGGCGCAGCCTCGAACGCGCCGCGGCGCAGGCGCCGGCGGTCCGCGCCGGCTGATCCACAGCATTCCAGGCGGACGGTTGCCGCCGCGCGGCGGCGCGGCAGACTCCGCTCACCTGCACGCCGTCTTACCGCCGCGGCCGCAGACTCCCGCCCGGCGCCACCGCGGCGCGCGGTCGAGTCGACCCACCGAATCGAAAGGAGCCGCCGATGATCCACGATTCCATCCTCGGCACGGTCGGCAACACGCCGATCGTCCGCATCAACCGCCTCGCGCCGCAGGGCGTCGAGCTCTACGCCAAGCTCGAGTACTTCAACCCGATGTCCTCGGTGAAGGACCGCCTGGCGCTGGCGATCGTCCTGGACGCCGAGAAGCGCGGCGCGCTCAGGCCCGGGCAGACCATCGTCGAGGCGACCTCCGGCAACACCGGCGTCGCCCTGGCCGGCATCGCCGCCGCGCGCGGCTACCCGTTCGTGGCCTTCATGACCGAGACCTTCTCCGTAGAGCGCCGCAAGCTGATGCGGGCGCTGGGCGCGCGGGTGATCCTGACCCCCGCCGCCGAGCGCGGCAGCGGCATGGTCAAGGCGGCCAGGGCGTTCGCCGAGAAGCACGGTGCATTCCTGGCCAACCAGTTCGGCAATCCGGCGAATCCCGCCTACCACGCCTCGACCACCGGGCCGGAGATCCTGCGCGACTTCGCCGGGCGCCGGCTGGACTGGTTCGTCTCCGGCTACGGCACCGGCGGCACCATCTCCGGCGCCGGCCGCGTACTGAAGGCGGCGCGGCCGGAGCTGAAGATCGCGGTGACCGAGCCCGCCGGCGCGGCCCTGCTCGCGGGCAACGAGTGGAAGCCGCACAAGATCCAGGGCTGGACGCCGGACTTCCTGCCCGACGTGCTCGACCGCGACATCTTCGACCGCAACGTACCCATCGACGACGTCGTCGCCCGCGACACCGCGCGCGCGCTCGCGCAGAAGGAAGGCATCTTCTGCGGCATCTCCTCGGGCGCGACCGTCGCCGCCGCGCTGGAGATCGCGAAGGAGGCCGACCCGGGCACCGTGATCCTGGCCACCGTGCCCGACACCGGCGAGCGCTACCTCTCGACCTTCCTGTTCGAGGGCATGGAGGAGGGCTCCGACGACGCCTGGCTGGCCGAGCTGGAGAAGCAGTCGACGGCGGGATTGCCGTGATGGGATGAAGCGGCAGTGGTGAAGCGGGAACAGGGAACAGGGAACGGCAGGTTGCGATGCCCGACCCGCATCCTCCGTAGATACCGTCTTGCCTCCTACCTGGCAACGGCTCTTGCAGGATCGAATGGCTGACCTGACTTGAGCACGCCGTAGACGATGCGCAGCAGCCTGCGCATGGCGGCGCAGATGATCTGCTTGGC
>NZ_JAGQFT020000017.1 GCF_018122625.2 Coralloluteibacterium stylophorae
GCGCCAAGCAGATCATCTGCGCCGCCATGCGCAGGCTGCTGCGCATCGTCTACGGCGTGCTCAAGTCAGGTCAGCCATTCGATCCTGCAAGAGCCGTTGCCAGGTAGGAGGCAAGACGGTATCTACGGAAGGGACCGATCGCCCTGGAACAGTTCGCCCTGCGGCGAGGGCGGACGCGGCGGCACGAAGCGGCCGCAGTCGAGTTCGGGCAGCCGCCCGAATCCGAGGCGCCGGCGGGCGATGCGGAAACGCTGTTCGAGAAGGTCCGCGAACGCGCCCTCGCCGCGCATGCGGCGACCGAAGGTGGCGTCGTAGTCGCGGCCGCCGCGCATCTGCCGGACCAGGCTCATGACGTGGGCCGCGCGCTCGGGATGGTGCAGGTCCAGCCATTCGCGGAACAACGGCGCGACCTCGTGCGGCAGGCGCAGCAGCACGTAGCCCGCCGAGTGCGCGCCGGCCTGCCGCGCCTGCTCGAGGATCGCCTCGAGCTCGTGGTCGGTGACCGCGGGGATCACCGGCGCCACGATCACCGATACCGGCACGCCCGCCTCGCCCAGGCGGCGGACCGTGCGCAGCCGCGCATGCGGTGCGGTGGCTCGCGGCTCCAGGCTCGCCGCGGTGCGGTTGTCGAGCGTGGTGATCGACAGCGCGACCTGCACCAGGTTCTGCGCGGCCATGGGGGCGAGCAGGTCGAGGTCGCGTTCGATCAATGCGCTCTTGGTGACGATGGACACCGGATGGCGGGTGTCGTGCAGCAGCTGCAGCAGGCCGCGGGTCAGGCGCAGTCGGCGCTCGGTCGGCTGCCAACCGTCGGTGTTGATGCCCAGGGTGATCGGCGAACAGCGGTAGCCCGGCGCGGCGAGCTCCGCGCGCAGGCGCTCGACGGCGTTGGTCTTGGCCCGGATCCGGGTCTCGAAGTCGAGGCCCGGTGAGAGGCCGAGGTAGCTGTGGGTCGGCCGCGCGAAGCAGTACACGCAGCCGTGCTCGCAGCCGCGGTACGGGTTCACCGACTGCTCGAACGGGATGTCCGGCGAGCGGTTGCGGCTGATGACGCTGCGGGCGGTCTCCTCGCTGACCTCGGTCCGCGGCTGCGGCGGCGCCTCCCCGTCTTCGCGGAACCAGCCGTCGTCGACGTGTTCCAGCGAGGTGAGTTCGAAGCGGCCCTCGCGGTTGGAGCCCGCGCCGCGGCCCTTGATGCGTTCGGGAGCGGGACGGGGTTCGCGCATGACGCCGAGGCTAGCGCGGCGGCGTCTCATGCAGCGAGATCCCACGCCTTGCACACACGGCTGCGCCACAATGCCGGGAATGCCCGAGTTCATCGCCCAGATCCCTTGGTTGCCGCTGGTGTCGATCGGTTGGGCGATCCACATCCTGCTGCTGTCGATCTGGATCGTGCTGCAGAAACGCGACCCGGTGGCGACGCTGAGCTGGATCCTCGGCCTGGCGCTGCTGCCGGTGCTCGGCTTCGTCGTGTTCTACCTGATCGGCCCGCAGCGCATCCGCAGGCACCGCCAGCGCCGCCTGCGCAGCCGACATGCGATCGAAAAGGGAATGCCGGGAGCGCATGCGCGCGACCACGGCATCGCACGGCTGGCGCAGGCCAGCGGCAGCTTTCCGCCGTCGACCTGCACCGGCGTCGAATTCCTGGTCGGCGGCGCGCGCACCTTCGACGTGCTGCTCGAGGCGATCGCCTCCGCCGAGCACCACGTGCATCTGGAGTACTACATCTTCGAGCCGGACGGCACCGGCACCATGGTCCGCGACGCGCTGATCGCCAAGGCGAGGGCGGGGGTGCGCGTGCGCCTGCTGCTCGACGGCATGGGCTCGGCCGGACTCGGGCGGCGCTTCCTCAAGCCGATGCGCGAGGCCGGGGTGCAGCTCGCCTGGTTCCATTCGCTGCGCCACGGCCGCATCCGCCGACGGCCGCGGATCAACATGCGCACGCACCGCAAGATCGCGGTGATCGACGGCTGCATCGGCTTCACCGGCGGCATCAACATCTGCGACGAGGGCAACGAGCGCCGCAGTTCGGCGGCCTACCACGACCTGCACGTGCGCCTGCACGGCGAGGCGGTGCGCTGGCTGCAGCAGGCTTTCATGGAGGACTGGCACTACGCGACCCGCGAGGCGCTCAACGGCAAGCACTACTGGCCGGACCTCGAACAGGGACCGCACCATGCGCAGATCCTGCCCTCCGGTCCCGACGCGGAATGGGAACCGATCCACCGCATCCAGCTGGATGCCATCTCCCGGGCGCAGCGGCGGGTGTGGCTGGCGACGCCCTACTTCGTCCCCACCGAGGCGGCGCGCATGGCGCTGACCTCCGCCGGCCTGCGCGGGCTCGACGTGCGCGTGCTGGTGCCAAGCATGAGCGATTCGCGCCTGGTGACCTACTGCGCGCGCTCCTACTACGACGAGCTGCTGGCCGCGGGCGTGCGCATCTTCGAGTACGGGCCGCGCATGCTGCACACCAAGGCGCTGCTGGTCGACGATGACATCGCCTTCGTCGGCAGCGCCAACTTCGATGCGCGGAGCTTCAGGCTCAACTTCGAGCTGAGCGTGCTGTGGTGCGACGCCGACATCGCCTGCGGCCTGGAGCAGGTGATCGAGAAGGATCTGGATGCCGCCTGCGAACTGCCGCGGCAGCGCCCGCGGCAGGCCTTCGCCAGGCGCCTCGGCGAGGCCTGCGCGCGCCTGCTGTCGCCGCTGCTGTGACCACGCAGGCCGCTCTCGCGGCGTAGACTGCCCGTCTCCCGCCGCGCGGACCGGACATGCCCTGGATCCTCCTGCTGCTGTCGCTCGCCAGCTTCGCGCTGGCCTTCGTCACCACCTCGGTCTGGCTCGCCTGGCTGGCGCTGCTGGCGGCGCTGGCGCTGGTCGTCGCCGGGGTGCTGGTCCTGGCCGACCGCCGGATCGCCGCGCGCAGCCGCGACGTCGGCACCATCCTCGACGCGGACCTGCTGCGCCGTTACCGCAGCGCCCAGGATGCACGCGGCGGCCGCGAGGATGCCTCCGGACGGAGCCGCACGGAGCCGTGATCGGGGTCGCCGTCCGCCGGCCGCCGTCGCGGCGCACGATGCGATGCTGATCCTGCCGCCCTTCGAGCCTGCGCTGTGGGAACGGCGCGCGGCCGGCCATGCGCCGGCGCTGGAGAACGGCGACATGCATCTGTGGTGGTGGGCGGAGGATGCGCAGCCGCCGCAGGCACGACGCGCACGGATCGACCGCCTGTTGCGCGCGACCCTCGCCGCCTACCTCGACGTGCCGGCGTCCGAGCTGGCGTTCGGTCGCGAGGACCGTGGACGGCCCTTCCTGCGACACGCCGACGCGCCCGACTTCAACCTCACCGACACCCGCGGCGGCACCCTGGTGGCGGTGTGCCGGGGCGGGCGGGTCGGGGTCGACATCGAGCGCCACGACCGCCGGCTGCCGATGCGAGCGCTGGCGCGGCGCTGGTTCGCCCCGTCCGAGGCGGACGCGCTCGACGCCCTGCCGGAGGACGAAGCCCGGCTCGCCTTCCTGTGCCTGTGGACGGCCAAGGAAGCGTCGTGCAAGGCCACCGGGACCGGCATCTTCGACCAGCGGCTGCAGGCGTGGCAGTTCGATCCGGGGTCGGTCCGGCCGCTGCCACGTGCGCTGCCGCCGGAGGCGGGGGCGGCGGCGGAGTGGAGGTTCCTGCGGGTCGCGCCGAGCCCGGCGCACACCGTGGTGGTCGCCTGCCGCGGGGCCGTGGCGCGGACGGCATATATCGCCGTCGGCTGACTGCGACGCTTCCGCGCGCTGCGACGTACCGGCTGGCGATGAAGGACACCGACGGCGCGCTCGACGAGGCGGCACTGCTCCGCCGCGCGCGGCGTGGAGACGCACAGGCGTTCGGCATGCTGTACCGGCTGCACGCGCGCCCGATCTACGCGCTGGCGCTGCGGCTGACCGGCCAGGCCGCCGCCGCCGAGGACGTCGTGCAGGAGACGTTCCTGAAGGCGATGCAGGCGATGTCCGGCTTCCGCGAGGGTGCGCCGATGCGTCCCTGGCTGAAGCGGATGGCCGCGAACGCCGCCATCGACCGGCTTCGCGCCGAGCGCCGCCTGCGCCCTCTGGAGGACGTCTTCGCGGAGACGCAGGACGCGGCGGAGGCGGCGCCGAGCGCGGTGGCGGAAGCGCTGGGCCTGCTGGCGCGGCTGGATCCGGAGGCCCGCGCCCTGGTCTGGCTGCAGCAGATGGAGGGATGGACGCACGCGGAACTGGCGCAGCGCTTCGGGCGCAGCGAGAGCTGGTCGAAATCGATCCTGTCGCGGGCGCTGCAGCGCCTGCGCAGCGAGCTCGACGAGGAGGACGACAGGCATGCATGACGACATCGACCCCGGCATCCGGCGCTATCTGGCCGGCTTGCCCGACCCCCAGGCACCGGAGCGGCTCGCGGGCCGCATCCTTGCCGTACGAGGCGCCCGCCGGCGCCGGCGTGCGCTCGGCGCGGCCCTGGCCACGGCGGCCTGCATGGTGACGGCAATCGCCCTGCTCCTGCCACGGTCGGACGTCGGCCACGAGCGGCAGCTCGCAGGCCGGCCGGTCGTTTCCTCGCCACCCGCGGCGCGCCTGGCCCAGGAGCGCGCCGCCGCGGCGGAGGTCAGGGCGATCGACCGTGCGCTGCAGGCCGCCTATGCCCGCGGCGCCCACGAGGATGAGCTGGCGGGCCTGTGGGAGGCCCGCGCCGTGCAGCTCGAGCTGTTGGCGGCTGCTGGCGACCAGCACCGTGCGCCCCGTCCGTTGCGCATCTAGGACCCCTGCCGATGACACGCGTTCCCCTTCTGCTCTGTGCACTCCTTGCCACCGGCGCCGCCACGGCGGCACCGCCCCCCGTGGCCGAGGCGGTCGATGCGATGCTGCTGTCGCTGGCCGATCGCGGGGCGCTCCCCGACACCGCGGGCGCAGCGGTCGTCATCGAGCGACCGGCGCAGACCCGCTACGAACTGGGCGCGGTGGTCGACCTGCAGCCGTCATCCGATCCCGGGCTGCGGGTGCTCGCCGTCACTCCCGGGGCCGCGGCGGATCGGCTCGGGCTGCGCAGCGGCGACCGCCTTCTCGGCGTCAACGGCAGCGACCTCGGTGGCGCCGACGAGGATGCGCTGGCGTCGGCCGTCGCCGCCGGCGAGGGCGAGCTGACGCTGCGCATCGCTCGCGGGGGACGAACGCTGGAGCTGGCAGGCCGCAGCGATGTGCACGAGCTTCCGGCCTACCGCCTGACCCTGACCCCGGCGCTCGAGCAGAAGCATGAGGCGGAGGCATCGCGGACGGCCGCGGGCGACGCCGACAGCAGGTGCGCGCGCGTCAGCGTCTTCGACGTCGGGCCGCGGTCGCAGCAGCTGTATCGCGCAGTCCTGATCGCGGTCGACGGGCGCCTGCCGGGCCCGTCGAACGCCACCAGTTTCCGGATCGAACCGGGCCGGCATACGCTGACGGTGGCCGAGGCCATCGATGCCGACCGCTTCTCCAGCCTCGCCCGATCCCTGCGCGGACGGCGCTCGCGGTACAAGGAGCTCCAACTCGACGCACGGGCGGGAGTGACCTACCGCCTGGCCGCCCGCCTGGTCACCGAGAACCGGGAGAGGATCCTGGCCAACACCTACTGGGAGCCGGTTCTCTGGAGCTCGACCGACGAGCGCTGCCGGTGAGGTGTTCCTGCGGCGGTCGCTGGCATACGCTGCGCGGATGACCCAACTCAGCGTCAACGTCAACAAGATCGCGGTCCTGCGCAATTCGCGGGGCGGTTCCACGCCGGACGTGGTGGTGACGGCGCTCGCGGCGGTGGATGCGGGCTGCCACGGCATTACCGTGCACCCCCGGCCGGACCAGCGCCACATCCGCCGCGACGATGTCCTCGCGCTCGCCGAACGCATCCGCGGGCGGGTGGAATTCAACATCGAAGGCAATCCGTTCGCGCCGCCGCGCGCGGGTTACCCCGGTTTCGTCGAACTCTGCGCCGCTGCGCGGCCGCAGCAGGCGACGCTGGTCCCCGACAGCGACGGCCAGCTCACCTCGGACCACGGCTTCGATCTCGTCCGCGACGCCGCACGACTGCGCCCCCTGGTGGCCGAGTTGAAGACGCTGGGTTGCCGCGTCTCGCTGTTCGTGGACGCCGGCGCTCCCGGCCTCGAACGGGCCGTCGAGGTCGGTGCCGACCGCATCGAGCTCTATACCGGCCCCTATGCCGAGGCCTGGGCACGCGGCGACGCGGCCGCGAGCCTGGCGCTCTTCGCCGGGACCGCATCCCGCGCCCACGCGCTGGGTCTCGGCGTCAATGCCGGCCACGACCTCGACCAGGACAACCTCGCCGCCTTCCTGCGCGCCGTGCGTCCGGTCGAGGAGGTCTCGATCGGCCACGCGCTGATCTCGGAGGCCATCCACGCCGGTCTGGCGCCGACGGTGACGGCTTACCTGGAGATCCTTCGGCAGGCCGCCGAAGCTCCGCACTAGGCGGGGAAACAGCAAGCGCCGCCTTCCCCGCCGGATGCCGGAGCAGGCCGACCACGACAGTGCGGGCAGCGCCGATGACCGTGCCCGCCGATCGGGCTTACTACGGTCGTAGGCCGCGCCTCTCGGCCGTGCGTGCCAGTCCGACCGCTCCCGGGCAAAAAAAAGCCGCCCCGGAGGGCGGCTCGATCTGCTGCGACCGCGAACGGACCTACATGTTGTCCCGGAACGCGATCTTCTCCATGCCGATGTTCTTCGCCGAGGACAGCACCACCGTCAGCGTCTCGTAGTCCGCTTCGGGATTGACCTCGAGCTCCAGCGTCGGCTGGTCGGCCGGCTCGACGGTCTGGCCATCCTGCATCGCAGCCGGAACCAGGGTCAGCAGGTTGTTCTGCACCTGGTTGGTCGCGACCGGATTGTTGTTGAGGTAGACCTGGCCCGCGCCATCGATCCGGACCGAGATCGGCGGCGGCGGATCCTCCGCGGGAGGCGGCGGATTGACCGACTTCTGCGGCAGGTCGATCGGAATCTTCATGGTCATCGCGGGCGCGGTGACGATGAAGATGATGAGCAGCACCAGCAGCACGTCGATCAACGGCGTCACGTTGATCTCGGCCATCGAGGCGCCACCGCCACCAGAACTGAAAGCCATGGATGGGTCCTCGCTTATTTCTCGGGAGAGGCGACGAAGCCGACCGTCCGGATTCCCTGCAGGCGCACCGTCGTGATCACGTCGGAGATGATGCGGTAGCGGGTCGTGCGGTCGGCGCGGATGTCGACCGGCGGCTGCGGCGTGAGCTGCGCCGCCGTCGACAGCCGGCTCTCCAGGAGCTCGGGCGTCACCGGTTCGTCGTTGTAGAAGACGTCGCCGTTCTCCTTGATGGCGATGGTGATCGGCCGGGCGGGATCGTCGGTCTTGGTGGTGACGACAGCCTCCGGCAGCTCCACCTTCACCTTCTGGGACATCAGTGGTGCGGTGATCATGAAGATGATCAGGAGCACCAGCATCACGTCGACGAGCGGCGTGACGTTGATGTTGGCCATCGTCGTGTTGCCGCTGTTGGAGCTGAAAGCCATCGGCGATCTCCTACGGGTTCAGGCGTCCGGACTCAGCGCTTCGCCGACGCGGCCTGGACGTCACCGACGCGGGCGCCGGTTGCGAAGAAGTCGTGCAGGTCGTGCGCGAACACGTCGAACTTCGCATTGATTTCGGCGTTCTGGCGGGTGAAGAAGTTGAAGAAGAACACCGCCGGAATCGCGACACCCAGACCGATCGCGGTCATGTACAGCGCCTCGCCCACCGGACCCGCGACCGCGTCGATCGACGAGTTGCCGGTCTGGCCGATGGTGATCAGCGCCATCAGGATGCCCCACACGGTACCGAGCAGACCGATGAACGGCGCGGTCGAGCCGGTGCTGGCGAGGAACGTCTGGCCACCCTCGAGGCGCGCGCTCTCGCGGGTCACGGCCTGGCGCAGGGCGCGGTCGATGAACTCCGAGCGGCTCATCGTCTCGGTGAGGCGCGAACCTTCCGAACGCTGGTGGTGGGCCGCGGCCTGGGCCGCGTCGAGCGCGATCTTGGAGAACGGCTCGTTCTTCGGCTGCTCCTCCATGAAGCGGATCGCGTCGGCGGCGTTCGGGGTCTCCCAGAAGGTGCGGGTGACCTTGTCGGCGCGCGAACGGATCACCGAGTTGCGGATCACCTTGGTGATGAACAGGTACCACGAGCCGATGGACATGATGATCAGGATGATCAGCATGGTCCAGTTGACCCAGTGGGCGTGCTGCATCGCCTCGATGAAGCCGAACTGCTGGAAGGCCTCGCCCTGGTTGGCGCCGACGGTTGCCGTGGTGTCCGCCGCATTGACCGCTGCGGGCGCCTGCGTGGCGACCGAGGACAGGTCGGGATTGCTTGCCGGGGCCTGCTCAGGGGCCTGGGCGTTATTGGTGTCCTGGAGCATACGCGTACCCTTCGATCAATTGGGGAGAGTGAAGTTGATGGGAACAAGGACCACGCCCTGGGCTGGTTGCCCATCGCGCATCCCGGGGTTGAACTTCCACCGGCGCACCGCGTCGATCGCGGCACGGTCCAGCAGTCTGGAGCGGCTCGACTTCTCGACCTGCACGTCGATCGGATCGCCGGACGGGCTCACCGTCACCCGCAGGATGACCTCGCCCTGTTCCTGCCGGCGCAGCGCCTGAGGCGGGTACTGCGGCGGATTGTTCTGGCGATAGCTGATGTCCTCCGACGGGCCGAAGTTGGCCGGCGGCGCGGGCGGTGCAGGCGGTGCCGGAGGCGGTGCCTGCACGTCGACCGGCGACGGATCCTCGAACACCACCGGCGGCTGCTCCGGCGGCGGCGGTTCCGGCGTCGGCTGCGGCGGACGCTCGATCACCTTCGGCGGCGGCGTCTTCGGCGGTTCCGGCGGCGGCGGCGGCGGCGGCGGGGGCGGCGGAGGCGGTTCGACGAAGGTGACGGTGACCGCCTCCTCCTCTTCCTGGACCTCGCTGTCGTCGCTGGCCGGCGCCATCAGCAGCATGAATCCGGACACGTGGACGACGATCGCAAACGCGATGCCGACCACGCGCCCCCAGCTGAACGGCGCGGGCCCGTCAAGTTCTGAATAGTTGGTCTGTCGTGTCATTCGGAGGCCGAGCTACTCACTGAAGTCCAGCGCTTGCGCGCCTGCGGGCTCCCGGAGCACTACGGCGCGCGGGAACCCCCAAGCTTATACGAATTCCCGTCGGTGTGTCGTTACAGTCCGGTCCGTTTCGCATCACTTGGCGGAGCCGATGATGCGGTTGGCGTCGGCCGGATCGCGCACTCCCTTCTGCAGCGCCTGCCGCGCCGCGTCCGCGGCCTCGGAGGCGCGCCCTTCGCCACTGAGGAGCCGCGCCAGGTTGAGGTAGAGCTCGCCATCGTCGGCGAGCGGAGCACCCTGGCGGAACGCCTCGATCGCCTGCTCCGGCTGATCGCTGTAGTAATAGGCCTGACCGAGCATCGCATAAACCTCGGCATTGGGGGTGAGGATGCCCTTGTCGAGGCCGTCGTTGATGACCTCGATGGTGGACGCCTCGCGACCCTCGAGCTGGCTGTAGAGCGCGTAGAGCTGGCGGTACTGGCGCGCCTCGGTGAGCTGGCCCGAGGCCCGCAGCGCCTCGAGCGTCTGCGCCGCCTTTTCGGTCTGGCCGGCCTGCTGGTAGATCACCGCCAGGTTGAGCTGCGACTGCACGTCGCCGCCGTTGTTCTGCGCCAGCTCCTCGCCGAGGCGGGCGGCGGCGTCGGCCTGGCCGGCCTCGGCATAGCTGCCCATCAGCAGCTGCACCCAGCTCGGGTCGGGCGAGGGCGATCCCTTGACCGCCGGTTCCAGCGCGGCGATGGCTTCCGGGTAGCGCTCGAGACGGTACAGCGCATTGCCCTTGGTCACCGCGTATTCCGGCTTGGTGCTGCGGGTCTCGGTGATCAGGCGGTCGATCGCCGCCAGCGACTCGGCGTAGTTGCCTTCCTGCAGCTGCAGCTGCGCGATCTGGTACAGGACCTGGTAGTGCACGTCGTTCGGCAGGCCGTCGGCCTCGACCGCGCGCTGCAGGTAGGGCAGCGCGGCGGGATAGTCGCCGGCATTGAGATACGCCGAGCCCACGGCCTGCATCGCGAAGGCGCGCTCGTAGGCGTTGGCCTTCGAGTCGGATGCGACCTCGTCGCCCAGCGCCGCCGCTTCCTCGGTCATCCCATCCTCCGAGAGCTGCTGCAGCTCCTCCAGCTTGCGGGAGATCCGGGCACTGGCTTTCGCATCGGGCTCCTCGCGGGTGGCATCCGGGAACAGGGCCTGCTGCTCGTCACCGTCCTGCTCACGCGTGCTGCGGCGCTCCTCGCGCTCGCGGCGACGTTCCTCGAGACGGTCGGAGCCACTTCCCCGCTGCGCGTGCGCCGGCGCGATGGCGGCGTAGCCGGAAGCCAGCGCGAGGGCGATGGCGATGGACTGCATGAGCTTGCTGGTGTGCATGGGCGGCCTTCTCTTGCTACTGCGTCGAAAACGATTGGTGGAGGACGTGCGGCGGCGCGTGAAGACGCTTCAGCCGCAGCGCGGGGCGCGGCCGGAGGCGCGCGCCTGCTGGAAGTCGGGAGCCAGGGCGGGGGCGCGCGCCTCGAGCTCGTCGATGCGGTTGCGCGGGTCGGGATGCGTCGACAGCAGCTGCGGCGCCCGCTGACCTTCGCCGCTGGCGGCGATCATGTTCTGCCACAGGTCGGCCGCGGCACGCGGGTCGAAGCCCGCGCGCGCCATCATCTGCTGGCCGATGACGTCGGCCTCGGACTCCTGCACCCGCGAGAACGGCAGCAGGTAGCCGACCTGCGCGCCGGCGCCCAGGGCGGCCATCAGCGCCTGCGTGCCCTGGGGCGAGGCGCCCTGGGAACCGGCATAGGCCTGCACCGCGGTCAGCCCGGTCTGCGCCAGGGTGGTGTGGGAGACGCGCTCGTTGGCGTGCTGCGCCATGACGTGGCCGATCTCGTGCCCAATCACCGCCGCCAGCTGGTCCTGGGTCCTGGCGACCGCGAACATGCCGGTGTTGACCCCGACCTTGCCGCCCGGCAGGGCGAAGGCATTGGGTTCCTCGTCGGCGAACACCTGCGCCTCCCAGGGCAGCTGCTGCATCCCGGCAGGCAGCTCCTGGACCAGGGCGTCGACCACGCACTGCACGTAGGCCGACTGCCGCGGGTTCCGGGCGAGCGCGTCCTTCTGCTTCATCTCGTCGAACGCGGCGATGCCCATCTGGTTCATCTCCGTTCCGGAGAACAGGCGCAGCTGGCTGCGGCCGGTGGGCGAGGTGGCACAGGCGGCGAGGACGGCGGCCGCGAGAAGAGCTGGCAGTCGTTTCATTGGGAGGCTCGGTCGGGCAGCGGATCGCGCGGCCCGGGCCGCGGCGGGCCCCGGAGCTTAACGGCAGCGGAAGCCGGCTGCGTTATGAATTCGTGACCCAACATGGCCCGCCCGGCGATCAGCCGAGGGTGGGAAAGTGTTCGCGCGCGAAGGCGACGCGCTCTTCCGGCACCCGGCTGAGGCCACCGGCCGCCGCCAGGGCCTCGACCCGCGCCAGCCGATGGCGCAGGCCGTTGCCGTTGGCGATCTGGATCGACAGGCCGGGACGCGCATTGAGCTCGAGGATCATCGGTCCGCGATCGCGGTCGAGGACGAAGTCGACGCCGACGTAGCCGAGCTCGGACAGCTCGTAGCAGCGCGAGGCCATGGTCAGCAGTTCGTCCCAGCGCGGAATGGCCAGGCCGACGATGCTGCGCTCGGTGTCCGGGTGCTCGCGCACGACCTCCGAGCCCCACACGCCGCGCTTGGTCACCCCGGTCGGGATGTCGATGCCGACGCCGATCGCGCCCTGGTGCAGGTTGGCCTTGCCGTCGGACAGCCGCGTCGGCAACCGCAGCATGGCCATGACCGGATAGCCCTGGAACACGATGATGCGGACGTCGGGCACGCCCTTGAAGCTGACCTGCTCGAACACCGGATCGAACTGCACGCAGTACTCGACCAGCAGGTGGTCGGGCTGGCCGCCGAGCGAGAACAGCCCGGCCAGGCCGTTCGACAGGTGATGCTCGAACTCCTCGCGCTGCATCAGGTGGCCGTTGGAGCGCCGGTACTTCTGCCCGCGGCGGCCGGTGATGACCAGGATGCCGTCGCCGCCGGAGCCGTGGGCGGGCTTCACCACGAACTGCTCGCGGCAGTCGAGCGTGCGGTGCAGCTCGGCGATCTCGTGCTCCTCGCGCACCACGGCATAGAGATCCGGCACCGGCAGGCCGGCCCCGATCGCCAGCTTCTTGGTCAGGAGCTTGTCGTCGACGCGCGGATAGAACCTGCGCGGGTTGTAGGCCAGCACGTAGTCGGCGTTGCGCTGGCCGATGCCGATCAGGCCGATCTTGCGCAGCCGCCTGGCGATGGTGAAGGGATTGAGCATCAGGAACGCGGCCCGGACGCATCCGCCGCGGGCGGCGGCGTGATCGGGTCGGGCTCGCGCGCCAGCGCGCGGAAGCGGAACAGCTCGCTGAGGCGGTAGCCGGAATAGCGGCCCAGGAGCAGCGTGCACGCGAACAGGATCAGCAGCGTCTCCGGGAACACGAACACGATGTGCTCCAGCGGCGGCCAGCTCATCACCAGGTAGGCCAGCGCGGCGACCAGCAGGGTGCCCAGGCCTTCCTTGATCGCGGTGCCGGCGCCGCGCTCGTCCCAGGCCACGGACATGCGCTCGATGGTCATGGCCAGGATCACCATCGGAAACAGCGCCACCGACAGCCCGACCTCGATGCCCAGCCGGTTGGTCAGCACGCTCAGCGCCGCCATCAGCAGGACCACGATGATGAGTACCGCGGTCAGCCGCGGCACCAGCAACAGGCGCAGGCGCTCGAGATAGAAGCGGATCAGCAGGCCCGCGCTGACGATGCCGCCGAACATGAACAGGCCCGCGACCAGGCCGGTCTCGCGGAAGGCGAGCGCGACCAGCACCGGCATGAAGGTGCCGAAGGTCTTGACCCCGATCAGGTTGCGCAGGATCAGCATCATGAATGCGCCCAGCGGAACCATCAGCAGGACCTGGTAGACCTGCTGCGACTGCAGCGGCAGGCTCAGCAGCGAGTAGCGGACCAGGTCGTCGTCGCGTACCTCGAGCCGGCGCTCGGCGATGGCCATGGCATCGGCGAGGTTGAGGCTGACGGCGAACTCCAGGCTCTCGCGGGGCGTACCGTTGACGGTGAGCAGCGGCGCCGACCGTGCGCTCCACAGGAACAGGTCCCGCGGCCAGCCGATGGCGCCGGTGCGCGGATCGATGGTGATCCACGCCGTCCCGTCGTAGACCATCAGCCAGGTCTGCATGCGCCCGGTGGTCTCGCCGGCATCGAGCTGGATGCCCTGGATCACGCGCGCCGGGATCTGCCGCACCGCCAGGAGGTCGGCGAGGAAGCGGCTGCGGCTGGCGTCGTCGGTGAACAGCTCGGCCAGCAGCGAGGTCCCCTCGCTCGCGGCGCCGTCGAAGCGGGCGATCAGGGTGCGCGCGTAGCTGACGATGTCGGCCGAGCCTTCGCGCACCTGGTCGAGCAGGGTCTGCGCGGCAGTGGCATAGGGCTCCTCGAGCGCGGCCGGCGTGCCGACTATCGGTTCGAGGTCGAGATCGACGTGCTGGCTGTCGTCGGCGCGGACCACGGTGGCGCGGTAGTAGAGGAACTGCGGCCCGACCGCGCGGCGGCGCGTCCACTGCACCTCGCGCCCGTCGTCATGCACCTGCTCGAGCTTGGTGTAGTCGCGGGCGACGAAACGCTGGTCGATGACGGTCCAGCCCGGCGTGGCTTCCGGCACCTGCAGCGTCACCGAGTTCGGACCGCGCGCCGCCTGGTATTCGACCCGGGCCTGGACCGTCCACACCTCGACCTCGGAGGCCGGCTGCAGCGGAAACTTGAGGACCTGCCACTTGTACGCCACGGCCGCGATCGCCAGGGCGGCGATCGCGAAGGCGAGCACGTAGAGATGAGTCTTGCGCATCGAGCGTCCGTGGTCGCGCAGCCTGCGCGGTGGGCGCAGGAGTGTACGCAAACACTCACGCGGCATGCATGCTGCAGGTCAGCGTCGGCGCCCGCGCCGGCTGCCGCTATCGGCCAGCCGATGCCTCACCGCGCTTGCCTGGGTCGCGCACCGGCAGCGACCGCAAGGCCCGCCGTCGCGGGCCGGCTCCTGCGGCAGCCGAGCCGTGCAGGCGCCGGTGGCGGGGCGGGGCGGGATGCGTCCGCCGTGCGGCGCCGGACCGGCGCCGCCGCATGGGCTCAGACGTCGAGGTTGCTCACCCGGAGCGCATTGTCCTCGATGAAGTCGCGCCGCGGCTCGACCACGTCGCCCATGAGGGTGCTGAAGATCTGGTCGGCGGCCACCGCGTCCTCGATGCGCACGCGCAGCAGGCGGCGGGTGTCGGGATTGACCGTGGTCTCCCAGAGCTGCTCGGGGTTCATCTCGCCCAGGCCCTTGAAGCGCTGGATCATGCGGCCCTTCTTGGCCTCGTCCATCAGCCAGGCCTGGGCCTGGGCGAAGTTCGACACCGGCTGCGAACGATTGCCGCGCGCCACCGTCGCCCCGGCCTGGACCAGGCCGTGCAGATGTTCGGCGACATCGGCCACCGCCTTGAGTTCGCCGGATTCGAAGATCGACGCCGGCAGGGTCTGGATCTGCGCCAGGCCGTGCAGGCGCTTCTCGACCACCAGCGCACCGGTCTGGCCGTCCTCGCTGCGCTGCACGTCGATGGTGAAGCGCGCGCGCCCGGTGCCCGCGGCATTGAGCCGCGACACCAGCTCGCCGGCGAGCGCCTCCGCGGCACCGGGCTCGCCGAACAGCGGCGCCCGCACCGGCGTCAGCTCGAGCAGGGCCTCGAGCAGACCGACGTCGAACCGGTAGGCCACGCGTGCGATCGCCTCGCGCGCCGCCACGTAGCGCAGCATCAGCTTTTCCAGCGCCTCGCCGGTGATCGCCGGCGCATCCTCCGCCAGGCGCAGCTCCGCGCCCTCCACCGCATTGTTGACGAGGTAGGCGTTCAGCGCGGCATCGTCCTTGAGGTAGAGCTCGGTCTTGCCCTGCTTGATCTTGTACAGCGGCGGCAGCCCGATGTAGACGTGCCCGCGCTCGATCAGCTCCGGCATCTGCCGGTAGAAGAAGGTCAGCAACAGGGTCCGGATGTGCGAGCCGTCGACGTCCGCGTCGGTCATGATGATGATGCGGTGGTAGCGCAGCTTGTCCGGGTTGTACTCGTCCTTGCCGATGCCGGTGCCCAGGGCGGTGATCAGCGTGCCGACCTCGGCCGAGGACAGCATGCGGTCGAAGCGCGCGCGCTCGACGTTGAGGATCTTGCCCTTGAGCGGCAGGATCGCCTGGGTCTTGCGGTTGCGGCCCTGCTTGGCCGAGCCGCCCGCGGAATCACCCTCGACCAGGAACAGTTCCGACAGCGCCGGATCCTTCTCCTGGCAGTCGGCGAGCTTGCCGGGCAGGCCGGCAATGTCGAGCGCGCCCTTGCGACGGGTCAGTTCGCGCGCCTTGCGCGCGGCATCGCGCGCGCGCGCGGCGTCGACGACCTTCTCGGCGATGGCCCGCGCCTCGGCGGGATGCTCCTGCAGGAAGCTCCCCAGCTTGTCGGCGACCACCGCCTCGACGACCGGCTTCACCTCGGAGCTGACCAGCTTCTCCTTGGTCTGGGAGGAGAAGCTCGGATCGGGGACCTTCACCGACAGCACCGCGATCATGCCTTCGCGCATGTCGTCGCCGGACAGGTTGATCTTCGCCTGGCGGGCGATGCCGTTCTGCTCGATGTACTGGGTCAGCGTGCGGGTGAGGGCGGCGCGGAACCCGGCGAGGTGAGTACCGCCGTCCTTCTGCGGGATGTTGTTGGTGAAGCAGAACATCGTCTCCTGATAGGCATCCGTCCATTGGAGCGCGATTTCGGCGGAGATGCCTCCGCTTTCGCCGGAGATAGCGATGACGTTCGGGTGCAGCGGGTTCTTCAGCTGGGCCAGGTGCTCGACGAAGCTGCGGATGCCGCCCTCGTACTCGAACACGTCCTTCTTGCTTTCGCCGCGTTCGTCGATGAGTTCGATGCGGACGCCGGAATTCAGGAACGACAGCTCGCGCAGCCGCTTGGCCAGCACGTCGTAGTGGAACTCGATGTCGGAGAAGGTTTCCGTGGCGGGCAGGAAGCGCAGCCGGGTGCCGCGCTGGCTGGTCGGCCCGACGACCTTGATCGGGTACAGCGGCTCGCCGTGCGCGTATTCCTGCATATGGTGCTGGCCGTCGCGCCAGACCTCCAGCCACAGGTGGGCGGACAGCGCGTTGACCACGGAGACACCGACGCCGTGGAGGCCGCCGGACACCTTGTAGCTGTTGTCGTCGAACTTGCCGCCGGCGTGGAGCACGGTGAGGATCACCTCGGCCGCCGAACGTCCCTCTTCCTTGTGGATGTCGACGGGCATGCCGCGGCCGTTGTCGGAAACCGAGATGGAGCCGTCGGCATGCAGCGTGACCACCACCTTGTCGCAGTAGCCGGCGAGCGCCTCGTCGATCGAGTTGTCGACCACCTCGAAGACCATGTGGTGCAGACCGGTGCCGTCATGCACGTCGCCGATGTACATGCCCGGGCGCTTGCGCACGGCCTCGAGGCCGCGCAGCACGGTGATCTTGCTGGAATCGTAGGTGCCGCCCGCCTGCGGGGTCGGCTGCTCGTGTTCGCTCATGCTCGTCCTGTCGGAGAGAGGCGCTGGGTGCAACGGCGCACGGCCGCGTCATCCTGCGTGACAGGCGATTATAGCGCGCGTCCCGCACCGCCTCCGGCGTGCAAGCGCCATGTCACCCCGGCCCGGGATCGCGCACCAGGACCTGACCCTGTTCCACGTGGAACCGGGCGCGGATGAGATCGCTCGGCATAGTGGCCAGCACCGGCGGCGGCTCCGTGGCGGTCAGCAGAACCTGGGCCGGCGTTGCCGAGACGCGTGTGAGAACGCGCGCCTGGTGATCGACATCGAGCTCCGAGGCGAGGTCGTCGAGCAGCACCACCGGCCATTCCCCCTGCTCCTCGACGAAGGCTTCCGCCTGCGCGAGCACGTAGACCAGCGCGATGAGCTTCTCCTGCCCCCGCGACGGCGCAGCCCGACCGGGCAGCCTCTCGAAGCGCAGGCGCCAGTCGGCGCGATGGGGTCCCACGCTGCCGAACCCCTGGGCAACGTCGCCCTCGCGCGCCATCACCAGCGCATCGGACAGCGGCATCTGCTCACGCCGCCACCCGGGCCTGAACTCGAGTTCGGCGACTCCCAGCTCGGGAAGGAAGTCGCGGGCAAGCGCGTCGAGGTAGGGCCGCAGCGTGTCCAGGTAGAGCTGGCGCTGGCGTGTGATCATTTCCCCGGTCACTGCCAGCTCCCGGTCCCACGGGTCGAGGGCCCGCGGCTCCGGACGCGACTTCAGCAGGCGGTTGCGCTGCTTGAGCGCACGCGCGTAACGGCGCCAGCCGTCCAGATAGTCGGGTTCCACGTGGAACAACGACCAGTCGAGGAAGCGGCGACGCTCTTCTGCAGCGCCCGACACCAGCAGGTGGCTGCCCGGTTCGAAGCAGACCGCAGCGAACGCGGAGCACAGCTCGGTCAGCGTCGAAACCGGCTGTCGATCCAGGCGACCGCTCCACTCGGTCCCGGAATGGCGGAGGCCGGCGCGGCGCGTCTCGCTTTCCCGCTGCGTCCACGACAGGAACACCTCGAGCGCGTCCGCCTCATGCCGGACCAGCCCATCCCGCACCCGTCCGCGGAAGCTTCGCGCATAGGCAATGAGGTGGACGGCCTCGAGCACGCTGGTCTTGCCGGCGCCGTTGGCCCCGGTGATCAGGTTGAAGCCCGGCGCGAAGGTCAGCTCGGCGGAGCGGAATGCGCGGAGATCGGTCAGCCCCAGTCGATCTAGCTGCATGCCGGGCACCCGAAACGACGCCGCCCGACACAGGGCCGGGCGGCGTCGTGTTCCACGTGGAACCGAAGCGATGTCACAGACGCAGCGGCATCACGACATGACGGCTGGCGTCGCTGTCCGCCTCCCGCACCAGTGCCGAGGAATTCGCATCGCGCAGGTTGATCAGCACGGTCTCGCCCTTGAGTGCGCTCAGCGCGTCCATCAGGTAGGTCACGTTGAAGCCGACCGCCAGGTTCTCGACCTGCGTCTGCGCCTCGACCTCCTCCTGCGCCTCTTCCTGCTCGGGGTTGTGCGCCACGATCTTCAGCTGACCCGGGCTGAGCTCCAGCTTGACGCCGCGGTACTTCTCGTTCGACAGGATCGCGGCGCGCTGCAGCGAGGCGCGCAGCAGCTCGCGGTCGATCCGCAGCTCCTTGTCCGCGCCGATCGGGATCACCGCCTCGTAGTCGGGGAAGCGCCCGTCGATGAGCTTGGAGGTGAAGGTCACATCGGCCCGGCGCACGCGCAGGTGGTTCCGTCCCAGCTCGATCTCGATCGTGCGGTCGCCACCCTCGAGCAGGCGCTGCAGTTCGAGCACGCCCTTGCGCGGCACGATGATCTGCTTGCGCGTCTGCGCGCCGGTCGGCACCGAGGTCTCGCACAGCGCCAGGCGATGGCCGTCGGTCGCCACGCAGCGGAGCGAGTCCTCGCGCAGGTCGAGCAGCAGGCCATTGAGGTAGTAGCGGACGTCCTGCTGCGCCATCGCGAACGCGGTGCGCTCGATCAGCTCCTTGAGGCCGGCCTCGGGCAGCTGGATGCGCTCGATCACGTCGAGGTCCTCGATCGCCGGGAACTCGTTCGCCGGCAGGGTCGCCAGCGTGAACCGGCTGCGGCCCGCCTGCAGCGTGATCCGCTCGTTGTTCAGGCTCAGGGTGACCTGGCTGCCGTCGGGCAGCGCGCGGACGATCTCGAACAGCTTGCGGGCCGGAATCGTGATGTCGCCGGGCTGGCTGTCGGCGACGTCGGCGCGCGCCGTCATCTCGACCTCGAGATCGGTGCCCGTCATCGACAGCCGGTCGTCCTTGACCGACACCAGGAGGTTCGCCAGGACCGGCAGCGTCTGGCGCCGTTCCACGACGTTCACGACCTGGGCCAGCGGCTTGAGAAGTACCTCTCGCGGAAGGCTGAAGCGCATGCGTAACCCCTAGATGCTTTTGGATAAATCTAAAAAGATGATGATGGTGGAGGCGCGGGAATCGGTGGATTGTGCATTCAACCTACTGATTTTTCTACCGATTACCGAGCCTGAAAGCATGTGCGGCGAACTGCTGGAGCCTGGGGACGGGCTGTGGACAGAATCCGGCGCGCGATTCGCTCCCCCGGATATCCACAGCCGATCCACCTATTCGGTCAGCTTCCTGATGAGTTTGTCCCAGTCCTCGCGCTGCTTGCCATCGGTTTCGACCAGGTCGCGGATCACGCGCGTGGCATGCAGCACCGTGGTGTGGTCGCGGCCGCCGAAGGCGTCGCCGATCTCCGGAAGGCTGTGCTCGGTCAGTTCCTTGGCCAGCGCCATCGCCATCTGTCGCGGGCGCGCGAGCGAGCGGGTGCGCTTCTTGCCGAGCAGGTCGGCCACGCGCAGCTGGTAGTAGTCGGCGACGGTCTTCTGGATGTTGGTGATGCTGATCGCCTGCTGCTGGGCGCGGAGCAGGTCGCGCAGGGTCTCCTGCGCGAACTCCACGGTAATCGCGCGGCCCATGAAGTTGCCGCGCGCCGCCAGCGTGTTCAGCGCGCCCTCGAGGTCGCGGACGTTGGAGCGCATCTTCTTGGCGATCAGGTAGGCCACGTCCTCCGGCAGCGCCACGCCGCGCTGCTGCGCCTTGGACAGCACGATCGCCGCACGTGTCTCGAAGTCGGGCGGCTCGATCGCCACCGACAGTCCCCAGGCCAGCCGCGACTTCAGCCGCGGCTCCATGCCGTCGACCTCGCGCGGATAGCGGTCGCAGGTCAGGATGATCTGGCGGTTGAAGTCGAACAGCGCGTTGAAGGTGTGGAAGAACTCTTCCTGGGTGCGGTCCTTGCCGGCGAAGAACTGGATGTCGTCGATCAGCAGCGCGTCCACCGACTGGAACTGGCGCTTGAACTGGTCCATCGACTTGTCCTGGAACGCCCGCATCATCGCGCTGAAGAACTGCTCGGAACGGAGATAGAGCACGCGCGCGGCGGGATTCTGCTGCCGGATCAGGTTGCCGGCGGCCATCATCAGGTGGGTCTTGCCCAGGCCGGTACCGCCGTAGAGCAGCAGCGGGTTGTGCGCACGGTCTCCCGGCTTCTGCGCCGCCTGCAGCGCGGCGATGCGGCCGAGCTGGTTGCTGCGGCCCTCGACGAAGTTGTCGAAGCTGTAGTGGCTGTCGAGATTGCTCGGGAGCGTGCTCGGCGCCGCCGGCCGCGTCTCCGCGGCGGTGGCCGGCGCGGCGGCCGCAGGTGCCGTCCGGCGCAGCGAGCCGACCTCCAGCGACAGCCCTATGCCGTCGGCGAAGTAGGCCACCAGCTCACGGATGCGGCCCAGGTAGCGGTCGCGCACCGTCTCGACCACGAAGGCGTTGGGTGCGTAGAGCCGGAGTTGGCCATCGCCGGCCTCGGCCTGCAGCGGCTTCAGCCAGGTGTGGACTTCATCGGCCGGCAGTTCGGCTTCGAGACGGGCAAGGCACTGCGGCCAGACGGAATCCATGGACAGGGGCATACCGGAGCGGGCCCGCGCACAGGCGGCGGGCAGGAAGACGGGATAAGGCGGCGCACGCGCGCGACCCGGCAGTCTACCCGCCGCGCGCGACGCCTGCCCAGCGTCCGTCGGGCCCATCCGTTGACACTGTCGCGACAGGCCGGCTAACATCCCGCCTCTTTTCCTTCCGCGACGTCCGCCGCCATGGCCACCAAGCGCACCTACCAGCCCAGCAACATCAAGCGCAAGCGCGATCACGGTTTCCGCGCGCGCATGAAGACCGCCGACGGTCGCAAGATCCTCGCCCGCCGCCGCGCCAAGGGCCGCAAGCGGCTGACGGTCTCGGGCTGATCCCGAGCGCGGTCACCGCGCCGGAACGGCGCGGAACGATGATGGTCACGACGCACCCGCAGGCCGCGTTCCCGCGCAGCCTGCGGGTGCGCGCGTCTGCGGACTACGGGCGCGTCTTCGCCGACTGCAGGCGCGTGCACGGCAAGGCCTGGCGCCTGCACGTGCAGCTGCGTACCGCGCAGCCTTCCGGGGAGGCCGACAGGGATGTCCCGCGACTCGGACTCGCGGTCTCGCGCCGGGTGTCCAAGCGCGCCGTCGAACGCAACCGGATCAAGCGCACGGGTCGCGAAAGCTTCCGGCGCGTCGCGGCCTCCCTGCCGCCGGGCGACTACGTGCTGGTCGCCAAACCCGAGGCGGCGACCTGCGACAACGCCGCACTGCGCGCCGATCTCGAGCGCCTGTGGGCGCGGGTGGCGACGTTGAACCCCCCAGGTGGCGACGGCACAATGCCGCGCGATGCGGCGGCCGCGCCGGCCGGAACCGCCTCCTGATCTCCTTCTCGCCACCGCACGCCCGCGTCCGGTGCGCGTTCGCCACGTCTCCTTCCGAACCCTCGCAATGAATCAAACCCGAGTCCTGCTGCTCTTCGCCTGGCTGTTCGTGGCCGCCATGCTGTGGATGAACTGGAACCGGGAGACGGCGACGCCGCCTGCCACGGTCGCGCAGGACGCGGGCAGCAGCGTGCCGCAGGCGCCCGCGGCCGGCGCGGTGCCCGATCCTTCCGCCGTGTCCGCGGCCGTGCCCGACGCGCCGGCAACCGCCCGGCAGGAGTCCTCGGCCGCGGCGCCGGTGGTGCTCGAGAACGCGCGCATGCGCGTCAGCCTCGCCGGCGACGGCGGTGCGGTGGTGGGCGCGGAGCTGCTGGACTATGCGCAGACCACCGAAGAAGGCAGCCCGCCGGTGCGGCTCCTCGACGACGCCACGCAGCGGCTGTTCGTGGCCCAGGTCGGCCTGGTCAGCGGCGCGGGCGTGGCGCCGACCCACGAGAGCGCGTTTCGCGCCGAGGGTCCGGTGCGCCAGGTCGACGGCGGCGCCGAGGCGAGCTTCGTGTGGGAGGCGCCGGAAGGCGGCCTGCGCGTTCGCCGCATCTGGCGGCTGGAGCCGGACAGCTACGTGGTCGGGGTGCGCGACGAGATCGCCAACACCGGCACCAGTCCCTGGAGCGGCAGCGTGTACCGCCAGCTCCTGCGTGTGCCGCCGGTGGTCGCCAGCAGCGCGTTCGCCTTCAACAATCCCGAGAACTTCGCCTTCGCCGGCGCTGCCTGGTACAGCGCCGAGGACAAGTACGAGAAGCGCAAGTTCGACGACTACGAGGACGGCCCGCTCGACAAGACCGTGGCCGGCGGCTGGATCGCGATGGTCCAGCACCACTTCCTCGCCGCCTGGGTGCCCGACTCCGCCGACGCCGCGTTGTTCCAGCTCGGCCGCGTCGGCAGCGCGCCCAGCTACCTGATCCGCGAGGTCGGACCGGTCCTGCAGGTCGCGCCGGGTGCGACCGCCACCAGCCAGGCGCGGCTGTGGGTAGGTCCGAAGATCCAGGCCGAGCTCGCCGCGCTGGCGCCGGGCCTGGACCGCGCGGTGGACTACAGCAGCTATTCGCTGCTGGCCCTGCTCGCCGACGGCATGTTCAAGGTGCTGGCCTGGCTGCACGCGCTCACCGGCAACTGGGGCTGGGCGATCGTGCTGCTGGTGGTGCTGATCAAGCTCGCGCTCTTCAAGCTGTCGGAGACGCAGTACAAGAGCTTCGCCAGGATGCGCCGCCTGCAGCCGAAGATGGAGGCGCTCAAGGACCGCTACGGCGAGGACAAGCAGAAGTACCAGATGGCGGTGATGGAGCTGTACAAGAAGGAGAAGGTGAACCCCGCCGCGGGCTGCCTTCCCATCCTGGTGCAGATGCCGGTGTTCCTGGTGCTGTACTGGGTGCTGTCGGAATCGGTGGAGCTGCGCCACGCGGTGTGGATCCCGGGCTGGATCGACAACCTCACCGCGCGCGACCCGTTCTTCATCCTGCCGGTGCTCAATGCCGGCGTGATGTGGGCGACGCAGAAGCTGTCGCCGATGGCGGCCGATCCGATCCAGCGCAAGATGATGATGGCGATGCCGCTGGTGTTCGGCGTCATGTTCGCCTTCTTCCCCGCGGGCCTGGTGCTGTACTGGGTCACCAACGGCCTGCTCGGCCTGCTCCAGCAGTGGTGGCTGCTCAAGCGCCACGGCGAGCAGCCGGCGAAGATCATCAAGAAGAGCTGACACCCGGGGCCCGCATCGCGGGCCCCGTCCGTTGCGGACCGCGCCATGCCGCCCAGCGCCACCGACACCATCGTCGCCATCGCCACGCCGGCCGGGCAGGGCGGCGTCGGCGTGGTGCGCCTGTCCGGGCCGCAGGCGCCGGCGATCGCGCGCGAGGTCGCCGGACCGCTGCCGCCGCCGCGCACCGTGCGCTACGCACGCTTCCTCGATGCCGACGGCAGCATCCTCGACGACGGCCTGCTGCTGTGCTTCGCGGCTCCGGCGAGCTTCACCGGCGAGGACGTCGTGGAACTGCAGGCGCACGGCAGCCCGGTCGCGCTGCAGCAGCTCGTCGCGCGCTGCATCGGGCTCGGCGCGCGTGCCGCAGGGCCCGGCGAGTTCAGCGAACGCGCCTTCCTCAACGGCAAGCTCGACCTGGCCCAGACCGAGGCGGTGGCGGACCTGATCGCGGCGTCCAGCGTCGCTGCCGCGCGCGCGGCGCGGCGTTCGCTCGACGGAGCCTTCTCCACCCGCGCGCATGCGCTGGCCGAGTCGCTGACGGCGTTGCGGGTGTGGGTCGAGGCCGCGATCGACTTTCCCGAGGAGGAGATCGACTTCCTTGCCGATGCCGCCCTGCATGCGCGGACCGATGCGCTGCAGGCCGATGTCGCGGCCCTGATCGCGGATGCCGAGCGCGGGCGGCGCCTGGTCGACGGCCTGCACGTGGTGATCGCCGGCGCACCCAACGCCGGCAAGAGCTCGCTGCTGAACGCGCTGGCCGGCGAGGAGCGGGCCATCGTCACCGACATCGCCGGCACCACCCGCGACCTCGTGCGCGAGAACCTGCGCCTGGCAGGCACCGCGCTGACCCTGGTCGACACCGCCGGCCTGCGCGACACCGCGGACGCGATCGAGGCCGAAGGCGTACGCCGCGCACGCGCCGAGCTCGAGCGCGCCGACCTGGTGCTGGCGGTGCTGGATGCGGAGGAGACCGCTGCAGGCGTGTTGCTGCGCGAAGCCCTGCGTGACGTGCCGCGCGTGCTGTGGCTGCACAACAAGATCGACCTGAGCGGGCGTGCCGCGGGCGCCGAGGCGCGGTCCGACGGGCTCCACATCTGGATGTCGGCGCGTACCGGCGCCGGCCTGGAACACCTGATCGCGGAGGTGCAGCGCATCACCGGGCTCGGCGACGCAGCGGACGGCGCCTTCAGCGCGCGCGCGCGGCATGTCGAGGCGCTGCGGCGTGCGGATGCGCACGTCGCCAGCGCCGCGTCGCACCTGCGCTGCGGCGATGGCGAGCTGGCCGCCGAGGAACTCCGGCTCGCGCACGACGCGCTGGGCGAACTCACCGGACGCGTCAGCAGCGACGCGCTCCTCGGGCGCGTGTTCGCGAGCTTCTGCATCGGCAAATGATCCGCCGCGCTTCGCGCCGCCCGGGCGCCGGGCCGCCCGGATCCGCGGAAGGAGATGCACCCGCCGCATTCCTGTCATGCCGTGTCCGTAGGCTGCGCCGCCACTCGGCACACCAGGGGGCTGGAATGCGGTACGGATGGCGGAGCGGTGCGTTCGCCGCGGGCGCGGCGCTCGCGCTGATGTCGGTCGGATGCGGCAACGAGCAGGCGGCGTCGGCGCCGCCGCAGGCGGTCGAGCGGCCGGCGTCCATGCAGCCGGAGCCCGCGCCGCGGCCGGCGCCGGTGGAGGTGGCGGACGTCGATGAGCTCGAGGAGAGTGCGCGCGACGCGGTGGCCGGCCAGCGCCTCTACGCGCCGGCCGGCGACAACGCCGTCGAGTTCTACCTCGCCCTGCGCGAGCGCCGTCGCGACGATGCCCGCGTCCTGGGTGCGCTGGTGGACCTGTTCCCCTACGTGCTGATCGCCACCGAGCAGAGCGTCGCGCGCGGCGACCTGGCCGAGGCCGAGCGCCTGCAGGCCCTGCTGGCGCGGATCGACCACGACGCTCCGGCGCTGCCGCGGATCGCGGGCGTCATCGCCGCCGCGCGCGCGCGGGAACAGGCCGCGGCGGAGGCTGCCGCGGAGGCCGCCCGGCTCGCCTCCGCGCCGCGTGCGGCGTCCGCACCCGTGGCGAACCCGGGGGAACCGCGACCCGCCGCCGAGGCGCCGGCCCCGAGCCCTGCGCCGGCTGCGCTCGCGTCGACGCCGGCGCCGTCGACCCCGGCACCCACCGTCACGCCGCGCGCTCCGACGCCGCGGCCGGACCCACCGGCCGAGGTGCGGCAGCCGCAGGTGCCGACGCTGCTGAGCAGCGTGGAACCGCGCTACCCGCAGCGGGCGCTGCGCCGGCGCATCGAGGGCCGGGTCGAGGTCGCCTTCACCATCGAGCCGGACGGGGTGATCGGCGACATCGACATCGTGCGCAGCGAGCCCGAAGGCGTATTCGACACTGCGGTGGTGCAGAGCCTGCGCCGCTGGCGCTATGCGCCGCCGGGCGCTCCGGTGCGCACCGCGCAGGCGCTGGAGTTCCGCCTGCCTGCCGAGGATGCGGAGACCTGAAAGCGCGACCGCGCGTCAGATTTCGTCACCGGATCTTGACAGCAGCACGTTTCTGCCTTGTCGTTGGCGTTTGGCGCACTGCGCCACACGCAGAACCAGGGGAGCGACATGCAGATCCGTACCGACACCACAGGCCGCCGTGGGCGGCTGGCATTGGCCTTGGCGATCATGGGGATGATCGCCGGCTGTTCGAACCAGGAGGCGCCGACCGAAGCCACCGCGCCGGCATCCGACGCCGGCGCACCGCAGGCCGGGCCGGCGACGCCGCCTCCGCCGCCGTCCACCGAGGAGCGCACCGCGCAGGCGGAAGGCGCGGTCGAGGCCGCGGCCGAGTCGCTGGCCGGGCAGTCGCCCGAGGCGCTGCTGGAGAACGCCCGCACCGCGCGCGGCGAACAGCGCCTGTATGCGCCCTCGGGCGACAACGCGGTGGAGTACTACCTCGCGCTGCGGGAGAAGGCGCCGGAGGATCCCGCGGTCAGCGGCGCACTCGCCGACCTGTTCCCCTACGTCCTGATCGCCGCGGAGCAGCACATCGCGCGCAACGATCTGGTCGAGGCGGAGCGCCTGTACATGCTCATGCAGCGCATGGACGCGGAAGCGCCGGCTCTGGACCGGATCGGGCAGTCGATCACCCGCGCGCAGACCGCCGCCGAGCGGCGCGCAGAGGAAGAGGCGCGCCGCGTCGCCCAGGCCGAGGCGCAGCAGGCACAGCAGGCCCAGCAACAGGTGCAGGCCCGGCAGAGCGAAGAGGCCGCGCGTCTGCAGGAGCAGCTCGCCGAGGCCCGGCGCCAGGCGGAAGCGGCGCAGGCCGAGGCCGCGCGGCTGGAGGAGGAGCGCGCGGCCGCGGTGGCGCGCGCGCGTGAACTCGCAGCGCAGCAGGCCAGCGAGCAGAGCGCGTCCGGCGGCAGCGCCCCGGCCGCCGCGCCGACGCGTCGCGCGCCGGAGATCGTGAGCGCGCCGCCGCCGCGCTATCCGCCGGAGGCGCTGCGCGCCGGCACCACCGGCGAGGTGACCGTGGAGTTCACCGTCCAGCCCGACGGCAGCGTCGCGCAGGCGCGGGTGGTGTCCAGCCGGCCGTCGCGGATCTTCGACCGCGAGGCGCTCAGCGCGGTGCGCGACTGGCGCTTCGAGAACACCGAGGAGCCGATCACCCTGCGCAGGACGATCGCCTTCCAGCCCTGACCGATCCCCACGCGTCGCAACGAAGAAGGCCCGGAGCGCATCCGGGCCTTCTTCGTTTTCCGGTGGCGCAGCCGACGCGCTCAGGCCGACACGGCCAGCTTCTCGCGGTGGTAGAGGCGCGCGGCCAGCAGCCACAGGACGCCGGCCACCGCCATGCCGGCGCCGGCGTAGACCAGCCACTCCAGCCCGGTCACCGTCTCGCCGCGCAGGATCTTCATCAGCATCTGGTTCTGCGACAGCAGCGGCACCGCGAACATCCACAGCTGGTTCTTCACCGGATTCACCATCAGCACGATGGTCGGCACGATCGGCAGGAACATCAGCAGGCTGAGGTAGCTCTGCGCCTCCTTCACCGACTTCACGCTGGCCGCGATCAGGGTGATCAGGGTGCAGCCCAGCAGCAGCAGCGGCACCAGCACGGCCAGCATCTTGACCATCGCCAGCAGCGAAACGTCGAGCATGCGGCCCAGGCCGGGCGCCAGCTGGGCGCCGATCTTGAACGCGACCAGGGTGAGCGTGAGGCTGACCAGGCCGAACACCACGGCCGCGGCGATCTTGCCGCTCATGATCGAACCGCGCGCGGCCGGCGTGGCCAGCAACGGCTCCAGCGACTGCCGTTCGCGCTCGCCGGCGGTGACGTCGATGACCAGATAGGCGCCACCCAGGAACGCCGAGAGGATCAGCAGGTAGGGCAGGAACGACAGCGCCATGCCGCGCCGCGACTCCGGCGTCGACAGGTCGCTGCGCGAGACCAGCAGCGGTCTGGCGGCGGTGGGGCTGACCCCGCGCGCGACCAGGCGCAGCGTGCCGACGGTCTCGCCGTAGGCCTGCAGCAGGGCCTCGGTGCGCCGGACCGGGATGTCGGAGTCCTGGCGCGAGGCGTCGTACATCAGCTCGACGAGCGCGGGGCGGGTCGCGCGCCAGTCGTCGGCGTAGTCGGCGTCGATGCGCAGGATCACTTCCTCGGCCTGGGTGCGGATCGCCGCCTCCGGGTCCGCCGGAGCGGCTTCGGGCTTGACGTTCTGGCCCTCCAGCCAGGCCACCAGGTTGGGGGCCCGCTCGGCGCCGATGATCGGCAGCTCCAGCGGCTTTTCCATCTGCGTGGACATGCGCTTGGCGATCATGCCGCCGATGCCGAGCATCAGGGTCGGCAGGATCAGCGGCCCGAGCAGCAGGGCGATGACGACCGTGCGGCGGTCGCGGACCAGGTCGCGCAGCTCCTTGGCGAGCACGATGCCCAGCGCGGTCAGGCTTCCGGTGCGGCGGTCGTTCATGCCGCAGCCTCCTCGCTGCCGACCAGGCGCACGAAGGCGTCCTCCAGGTCCGGGCAGCCGGTGTGTGCGCGCAGCTCGTCGGCGGTGCCCTGGGCGACCACGCGGCCGCCGGCGATGACAACGATGCGGTCACACAGCGCGGCGACCTCCTGCATGATGTGGCTGGAGAAGATCACGCAGCGGCCTTCCGCCTTCAGCCCCTGCAGGAAGGCGCGCAGCGCGCGCGTGGTCATCACGTCGAGCCCGTTGGTGGGCTCGTCGAGGATCACGTTGCGCGGGTCGTGCACCAGCGCGCGGGCGATCGCGGTCTTGGTGCGCTGCCCCTGCGAAAAGCCCTCGGTGCGGCGGTCGGCGACGTCGCGCATGCCCAGCGCCTCGATCAGCGCATCGGTGCGGGCCGCGACCTCGGCGGCGGTCATGCCGTGCAGGCGGCCGAAGTAGGCGATGTTCTCGCGCGCGGTCAGACGCTTGTAGACGCCGCGCGCGTCGGGCAGCACGCCGAGGCGCCGACGCACCGCCTCGGCATCGGTGACCGCGTCGAAGCCGTCCACGCGGACGCTGCCGGCGTCCGGCGTCATCAGGGTGTAGAGCATGCGCAGGGTGGTGGTCTTGCCGGCGCCGTTGGGACCGAGCAGGCCGGTGATCTGGCCGTCGGGCGCGGTGAAGCCGACGCCGTCGACGGCCTTGACCGTGCCGCTCTTGGTCCGGAACGCCTTGTGCAGGTCGTGGATCTCGATCATCGGGTGTCCTTACGGTTCCCAGCCGTAGAAGCCGGCGAAGGGCGGGGCGGGGGCGAGGCCGGCGAGGCAGCCGGCGTCGAGCGCCTCGGCGTCGGCGGTCTCGACGAAACGGGCCAGCAGGCGCGGCGTGCAGCCGACCGGAAGCACGTTGTGGCCCTGGCCGGCGAGCACGAGATGGCGGCCGTGGGCGAGGCCGGCCAGCACCGCCTCGCCGTAGCGGGGCGGGGTGACCGGGTCGTACTCGCCCGACAGCAGCAGGCTCGGCACGTCGCTCGACACCGCGTCGTGGAAGTCGCGCGGCATCGAGCCCCGCGGCCATTCGCCGCACTGGGCGGCGAGGTAGCTGGTCAGGGTGTCGCCGAGAAGGGTGGCGGCGTCGCCGGGATCCGCCGGCGCATCGCCGATGTCCTCGGTGCAGGTCACCGACAGCTGCATGCCGTGCATGATCGCGTCGCCGAGCTGGTCGGCCATCATCCGCGCCTGTGCGGCCAGCGGCCCGTAACGCCCGGCCGCGGCCTCGGACAGCACCAGCGGCAGCATCGCCGCGGTCACCGGCTGGTAGGCGTACATGCGCACCACGGTCTGCAGATGAGCGAGCGCGAGCTGTTCCTCGCGCGGCAGCGCGGTCTGCGGGTCGCGGTAATCGACCGCGACGCGCTCGTCGAGCAGGCGCGCGCGCAGCATGTCGAGGTGCGCGCGCGGCGAACCCAGCTCGTCGCGGCAGGCGGCGACCTTCTCGCATCCGGCGAACTGCTGCGCGAGCGCGTCCTCGAGGTTGCGCGCGTGCTCACTGCCGAGCAGCAGCGTGTTCGGCACCACGCCGTCGAGGACCATGCTGCGCACGCGCCCGGGATGGCTGCGCAGGTACTGCTGGGCCACGCGGGTGCCGTAGGACACGCCGACCAGGTTCAGGGCCGGCGCCCGCATCGCCTCGCGCACCGCCTCGAGGTCCTGCACCGCGTCGGTGGTGGTGTAGAAGCGGAGGTCGGCGTCGTCCGCCAGGGCGTCGCGGCAACGTGCGGCGGCGCGGCGGGCGGCGTCGGGCGTGGCGAGTTCCTCGCCGCCGACCGCGGCGGCGTCGTCCTGGATCTCCTCGCAGGCCAGCGGATGCGAAGCGCCGGTGCCGCGCTGGTCCACCAGCACCACCAGCCGGTTCTTGATCACCTCGCGGAACACCGCGTGCAGCTGCGGGTAGGCCTCGCGCGCGGCCTGGCCGGGCCCGCCGGCCAGGAAGAACACCGGGTCCGGCTCGGGCACGTTGTCGCCGCTGACCACCGCGACCGCCAGTTCGATCCGGCGGCCGTCCGGCTCGGCGCGGTTCTCCGGTACCGAAACGGTGGTGCAGTGCGCCTCGACCGTCGCGGCGATGCCCTGCGCGCTGAGCGTGCAGGGCTCCAGGGCGAGGTCGCCGACCGTCATGGTGGCCTCGGCCGCGCTCGCAGCGGCCGGCGCCAGGGCGGGCGCCGCCAGTGCGGCCGCGGCCGCGAGTGCGGCCCGGAAGCGGAAATGCATCTAAGTTCCCCGACACGACAAAGTGCGCAGTGTGCACCAGCGCGCGCGTGCCGCACGTGCCGTCGGCCATGGGTGCATGCGGCGCGACCGGCACGGTGGATCGGATCGTTGCAGTGGTTCCCGGGGGCATCCGCGGCGGCGGTCTATACTGCGCGGTCGGCGGCGACCTGCGCCGCGATCCGCGTTGCCATGTCCAGTCCTACCGACCACCCCGCCCTCGAACTTGTCGACCTCCGCAAGACCTACGCCACCGGCGTCGAAGCCCTGAAGGGCGTGTCGCTGCGGGTGGAGCCCGGCGACTTCTTCGCCCTGCTCGGCCCCAACGGCGCCGGCAAGTCCACCACGATCGGCATCGTGAGTTCGCTGGTGAACGCCAGCGCCGGCGAGGTCCGCGTGCACGGCGTCGACCTGCTGCGCGAGCGCAGCACCGCGATGCGGATGGTCGGGCTCGTGCCGCAGGAGATCAATTTCAACCTGTTCGAGAAGCCGTTCGACATCCTCGTCAACTACGCCGGCTTCTATGGCGTGCCGCGCGACCAGGCCATCGTGCGCGCGGGCGAGGAGCTCGAGCGCGCCCAGCTCTCGGACAAGGCGCACACCATGAGCCGCACGCTCTCCGGCGGCATGAAGCGCCGGCTGATGATCGCGCGCGCGCTGATGACCCGCCCGCGCCTGCTGATCCTCGACGAGCCCACCGCCGGCGTCGACATCGAGATCCGCCGCGCCATGTGGCGGCAGCTGCGCGAGATCAACGCCGCCGGCACCACGGTGATCCTGACCACGCACTACCTGGAGGAGGCCGAGAGCCTCTGCCGCAACCTGGCGATCATCGACCACGGCCGCATCATCCAGCACGGCAGCATGCGCTCGCTGCTGGCGCAGCTCGACGTCGAGGCCTTCGTCCTCGACATCGAGGGCAGGCTGCCGCCGGCGCTGCCGGCGATCGAGGGCGCGGCACTGGTCGCCGCCGACGACCACACCCTCGAACTCGAGATGCCGCGCTCGATGGATCTCAACCGCGTCTTCGCCGGCCTCGATGCGGCCGGTATCCGGGTGCGGTCCATGCGCACCAAGGCCAACCGCCTGGAGGAGCTGTTCGTGCGCATGACCGGCCGCGGCGCGGCGGAGGCGGCGGCATGAGCCACCCCAACCTGACCGCGCTCTACACCGTCACCCGCCGCGAGGTCGCACGCATCCTGCGCATCTGGGGCCAGACCCTGGTGCCGCCGGTGATCACGATGACGCTGTACTTCCTGATCTTCGGCCAGCTCATCGGCCGCCGCATCGGCGACATGGGCGGCTTCGACTACATCGACTACATCGTGCCCGGGCTGGTGATGATGTCGGTGATCACCAACAGCTACGGCAACATCAGCTCCTCGTTCTTCGGCGCCAAGTTCGGCCGCCACGTCGAGGAGCTGCTGGTCAGTCCGATGCCGAACTGGGTGATCCTGCTCGGCTACGTCGCCGGCGGCGTGCTGCGCGGGCTGATGGTCGGCGTGCTGGTGCTGGCGGTGGCGATGCTGTTCACCCACGTGCGCATTCCGCATCCGCTGGTGACCTTCACCACGGTGCTGCTCGGCGCGACGGTGTTCGCGCTCGCCGGCTTCGTCAACGCGGTCTACGCCAAGAAGTTCGACGACATCGCCATCGTGCCGACCTTCGTGCTGACCCCGCTGACCTATCTCGGCGGCGTGTTCTATTCGGTGCAGATGCTGCCGCCGGTGGCCGAGACGCTGACCCACGCCAACCCGATCTTCTACATCGTCAACGCCTTCCGCTTCGGCCTGCTCGGCATCAGCGACGTCTCGCTGTGGGTGGCCTACGCGGTGATGCTGGGCCTGGTCGTGGTGCTGACTTCCATCGCGCTGCGCCTGCTCTACAAGGGCGTCGGAATGCGGAGCTGACGCCGCAAGCGCGATGAAGTTCACATAAATGCAATATTTAGGTACGGTACGGTCATCGGCCCCGCACTGAGGGGTGACGAACACGACCGCGTCGAGCGGTGCCGCTATTCACCCGCGGCACCGTATCCGGTCCGTCACCATCCCAGGCAGGGGCATGCGAGCGGAACCGCCGCGTCCGGAGTGAACGCTTTCCGGCCGCGGTGTGCACCGGGCATCGTGTGATTCCATCCACGGACCGCTCCCGGTCTTCCTCTCGCACACCGCGCAGGATCGAGCGGTGTCCGCTGTCCTTAAGGCAGCACGTGGCGCACCCGCGCCAGCCGTACCCACCGCCGCAGACTCCCGGAAGCGGCATCAGCATCAGGCAGGAACCCACGCAATGTCCCCAACCCACGCTCGGCTGCGTCGCAGCCGGCTGACCGCTGCGCTTCTGGCCGCGGTCGCGATGCCCCTAGGCGCCAACGCACTGGCCCAGGATGCCCCCTCCACCTCGACCGGCGCCGGCACCGCCTCGACGCTCGATCGCGTGACCGTCACCGGCTCGCTCATCCCGCAGACCGAGATCGAGACCTTCACCCCGGTCACCACCATCACCGCCGACGACATCCAGGCGCGTGGCTTCACCAGCATCGGCGACGTGCTGCAGCAGTCGAGCATGTCCACCGGCGGCTTCCAGGGTGGCCAGACCTCCGCGTCCTTCACCCAGGGCGCAGAGGCGGTCAGCATGTTCAGCCTCGATCCGGGCTACACCAAGTACCTGATCAACGGCCGGCCGATGGCCAACTACCCGGCGCTGTACAACGGCTCGGACGCGTTCAACAACATCAGCGGCATTCCGGTGGACCTGGTCGACCGCGTCGAGATCCTGCCCGGTGGGCAGTCGTCGCTGTACGGCTCGGACGCGATCGCCGGCGTGGTCAACGTGATCCTCAAGAAGAGCGTCGACGCGGCCACCCTCACCGTCCGCGGCGGCACCTTCACCGAAGGCGGCGGCAACAGCCTGCGCCTGAGCTTCTCCGACGGCTTCGAGGCGGTCGACGGCCGCCTCAACGTGCTCTACGGCCTGCAGTACGAGACCCGCAACCCGATCTGGGGCTACCAGCGCGACCTGACCGACAGCTACAACACCGACGGCTACACCGCGCCGGTCGCCGGCCGCGACTTCCTGGTCTACAGCGGCAGCGGCGACTACTACTTCATGGACCCGGCCAACTGCGGGAACGTGTCCGGCCTGTTCGACGGCACCGAAGGCCTGCAGACCCGCGAGGGCTACGGCCAGTACTGCGGCTCCTTCGCCTCGCCCGGCTACCGCACCCTGCGCAACGGCAAGGACAGCACCCAGGTCTACACACACGCCACCTTCGACGTGAACGACAACCTGCAGCTGTACGCCGACTACCTCTTCAGCCACGAGAGCGTCGACTACGCGACCGGCTCGTCCTACACCTGGTGGGGCACCGGCAGCAAGTACGGCTACTACTACGACCCGGCCCTCGACGACCTGGTGAACCTGCAGCGCGGCTTCGCGCCGGAGGACATCGGCGGCAACGGCTACGACGACATCATGAACACCGATCGCACCAATTCGTACATGGTGACCTTCGGTGGCAGCGGCTTCTTCGGCGACAGCGACTGGGAGTACGACCTCAGCGCCACGCGCAGCTTCTATCGCCTGAAGGAGCACGGCTGGGCGCGCTTCGACACCGCGATCAACAGCTACTTCGAGAACACCGTGCTCGGCCCGCAGCTGGGCACGACGGCCGACGGCTTCCCGATCTTCGCCCCCGACTACGCCGCGTTCTACCAGCCGATCGATCCGGCCGATTTCGCGGCCTTCACTGGCTACACCAACAGCAGCAGCAAGACCTGGGACAACATGCTGCGCGCCCAGGTGACCAACAGCGCCCTGTTCGAGCTGCCCGGCGGCGACGCCGGCCTGGCGGTGGTGCTGGAAGGCGGCAACCAGGGCTGGGACTACTCGCCCGACGCGCGCCTGCTGCCGGAGACGGCCGACATCTGGGGCACGACGGCGGTCAGCGGCTCCGGCCACCGCTCGCGCGTCGCCGCCACCACCGAGCTGCGCATGCCGCTGCTCGACCCGCTGACGGTGACCGCCTCGGCCCGCTACGACGAGTTCGACGCCTACGGCACCAAGACCGACAAGCCGACCTACTCGATCGGCATCGAGTACCGTCCGGTCGACAGCCTGCTGTTCCGCGGCAAGTACGGCACCGCCTTCCGCGCGCCGACCCTGGCCGACCAGTTCCAGGGCGTGAGCGGCTTCTACAGCAGCGACGTCGACTACTGGCGCTGCTACTCGGAAGAGGGCTACGACCCGGCCGACACCGAGGGCTGCAGCTTCGAGAACTCGCAGTACTTCGGCACCCAGGAAGGCAACCCCGACCTGGAGCCGATCGAGGCCGACGTGTGGAACGCCGGCGTGGTGTGGGCGCCGATGCACAACCTGTCGGTGTCGGTCGACTACTACTCGTGGGACATCCGCAACGAGGTCGACACGCAGTCGAGCGACCAGCTGCTGCTGCAGGAGTTCTACTGCCGCAGCGGGCAGCAGGACATCGCTTCGGCGAGCTGCCAGCAGGCGCTGGACTGGGTGATCCGCGACGCCACCGGTGCGCTGGACGAGATCTACACGCCGAAGGTCAACGTCGCCCAGCAGACGCTGGAAGCGGTGACCGCGAGCATCAACTACTCGCTCGACATCGGCCGCTGGGGCATGCTGCGGTTCAACGGCAACTACACCAACATGCTGTCGCACTTCGTGCAGCCGCTGCCCGACGAGGGCAAGATCGACCTGCTGCGCGACCCGTACTACATGTGGGTGTACGACGCCTACGCCAAGACCCGCGCGGACGCCTCGGTGGCCTGGGACATCGGCGACTGGACCACGACGCTCTACGCCAACCGCATCGGCAAGACGCCGAACTACCTGGCCTACTACGCCGGCGACTTCGGCTACGAGCACTCGTCCGGGGCGACGGCCGGCTGGTGGCAGCCCTACATCACCTACAACGCCAGCGTGAACTGGCGCGCCACCGACGACATCCAGTTCTCGCTGATGGTCAACAACGTCCTCAACGAGATGCCGGACGACCAGGCCTACAACTTCCCGGGCACCTCGAGCACGCCGTACAATAACTACCTGTACGACATCTACGGTCGCTCGGTCATGGCCGAGATGCGCTTCCAGTTCGGCAACTGACCGCCGACACCTGCTGCACCTTCGAACCCCGCCGCGAGGCGGGGTTCTTTTTTGGGCGGGTTCGCCAGGACGCCATCGCTTCGAGGGCTGGCGTGCGGCGGTGTGTGCAGCACGGGCTGGAATGACGTTTCGTGCAACTGAAGCGTCCTCGTTGATTCGAGCCAGTCCGAAGTAGAGTTCCCCCAGAAGGAGCTCACATGAAGAAGTCGCGGTTCACCGAGGAACAGGTCGTGCGGATCCTCAAGGAGGTCGAGGCCGGCGCGAAGGTCAACGAGACGTGCCGCAAGCACGGGAT
>NZ_JAGQFT020000018.1 GCF_018122625.2 Coralloluteibacterium stylophorae
CGGCACCGCTACAACCACACCCGCCCGCATCGCGCCCTCGGCGGCCTTCCGCCGGTTCGCTTCGCGATGGCACACTCACCCACTGCCTCTAGTTCTGGCTGACTCGAAAGAACGAGGACGCTTCACCACGTGAAACGCTAGTAGCGACGCATCTGCGAAGTAGTCTTGGCCGATGGTGAGCTCGCTGGCAAGCATTCGAGCGTCTTTGGGTTCAAGCGCCGTGTGTAGCGCCAGCGTTCCGGTATCCGCTTCGTAGTGGTAGAGCCTGCCCCGAGCTCTTCTACTCCAAGCGCTAGAACGAACGCCTCTATCGGATGCAGTCCACCCCCGGAAGGGCTACTGCGACGCAGTGCACTAACGCCTGGCGCGAATTCCTTGATGCCAAGGGCGCCAAACGTCGCATGCAGTACCGTGGCGACCGCATCCTGTGGAAGGAAGGTATCGCGCCTGAAGTGCCGGGTGGTGCGTCGGGCGTGCAGGAGTGAGCGGAGTGAGGCGTCCGGATTCGGTGCGGGTAGATAGCATCTACGACGATCGTGAGGGAGCTTTGGAAAATGATCTGGGGGGAGGCCGCGCTCTTCCACTTGTTCTGTGAGTCGCGCTGAGTGTGCTTCATCGCTATGGTCACGCGCGGCTTCATCTCCACGTTGTCCGCGCCACTGGGTCATCGCGTGGAAGATGGCAGCTTGCGGATGCCATCCTACATCGTGAAGTCGCTCTTCGCCCTTCCTCAGCTTGCCTGCCAGCGGTGTGTCGAGATCACTTATCACCGCTCCTCGCTCGGCGAGCGACCTGACCATGTTGACATCAACATTGCTGCACTCAGCTTGATCATCAATGTGATGCCATTCGGATGAACTGATCTCCGTAATGAAGGCTAACTCACGTGCATCTAGCGGGATCCGCATGCCTGTCACCGGACACAGCAACGCGCACTGCGGCGTCGTACTGAATTCGATGCTGCCCCGCAGAAGGGCTACGACATTGACGGCGACCTCGTCGTCGATGATGAAGTGGCAAACCCGGCGCCTCCGAACTCTGACCATGGAGCCGAGCGCGGTCATTTATGAAGAAGCATGACGACCATCGGCGCAACGTTGTCCCGGTCGACGGATCTTAACGCGCGCCGCATTTCACCTGGGGCGGGTAGATTAACGGTTTCGGGAACGTCACGGGCCTGAACATCAACACCCAAGGAAGACAATGCCGCTACCGGGTTGCTACGAATGGCAGCACGGATCTGCTCGCTTTCGGATAGACGCTGTAGCAGTGACACTTGGCAGTGGTAGTCCATTATTTCCTCCAGTTGACTGTCGAGCGCCATGCCCGAGCCATGCGGGCTTCAATACATCAGCAGGAGCCGTTTTGGAAGATGCCGCGCCGCTGTTGATGTGAGCGATGGGAAAATTAGCTCGATCGGGACCCTACTACAGGCGCTTCAATGAGGAAGCAGCGAACCGAAGACGGCCTCACCCTGCACCTGCGCGACTGGCCCGCGGCGCGGCCGCGGGCGCGCCTGCTGCTGGTGCACGGCCTGGGCGAGCACAGCGGGCGCTATGACCGCCTGGCGCGCGAGCTGGCCGCCGCAGGCATCGCCGTGCGTGGCTACGACCAGCGCGGGCATGGGCGCTCGGAGGGCGGACGCGGCCGCCTGGGCCGATGCGGCGATGCGCTGGTGCGCGACCTGGCCGGCGTCTTCGCGCGCTACCGGGAGGAGGGGGACGGCCTGCCGTTCCTGCTCGGGCACAGCATGGGCGGCCTCGTGGCCGCGTACGCGGTCTGCGCTGGCGGGCTGCGGCCGCGCGGCCTGGTGCTGTCGGCGCCGGCGCTGGCCTCGCATGCAACCCGCGCGCAACGCGTGCTGGCGACGGTGGCGGCGCGCTCATGGCCCGGGCTCACCCTCAGCAATGGACTGCCGCTGGACTGGCTGTCGCACGCGCCGCAGGCCGCGCCCGAATACGCCGAGGACCCGCTCAACCACGACCGCATCAGCGCGCGCCTGGCCGACTTCATCTTTCGCGCCGGCCCGGGGGTGATCGCGGCCGCGCCGGGGCTCCCGGTGCCGACGCTGCTGCAGGTCGCCGGCGCCGACCGTCTGGTGGATCCCGCCGGCGCACGCGCGTTCGCCGCCGCCGCGCCCGCGGCGCGCCTGACGGTGCACGAGTATCCGGAGCTCTACCACGAGATCTACAACGAGGCCGAGCCGGCGCGGCGCCAGGTGATCGACGACCTGCTCGCCTGGCTCGACCGCCGCATCGTCGCACCCGGCGGCTAGGCCGGACCGGGCCCTTCTCCGTCCTCAGCGCGCGCCGCCGCCGCGGTCCATGCGCCGATAGCCGATCGCCTCGGCCAGATGCGTGGTGTCGATGGCCTCGGCGCCGGCGAGGTCGGCGATGGTGCGGGCGATGCGCAGGATGCGGTGGGTGGCGCGCGCCGAGAGCTGCAGCGCTTCCATCGCGCGCTCCAGCAGGGCGTGGTCGGCTGCGGTGAGCGGGCAGGCCAGTTCCGTCTCGCGCTGGCCGAGGCGGGCGTTCGGCTTGCCGCTGCGCGCGTGCTGTCGCGCCCGCGCGTGCAGCACGCGCCTGCGCACCGTGGCGGAATCCTCGCCCGGGGGGGCGTCGCCGCGCAGTTCGCCCGGCGCCAGGCGCGGAACCTCGACATGCAGGTCGATGCGGTCGAGCAGCGGACCGGACAGGCGCGCCCGGTAGCGCGCGGTCTGTTCGGGGCTGCAGCGGCAGCGGCCCGAGGCGTCGCCGGCGTAGCCGCAGGGGCAGGGGTTCATCGCCGCCACCAGCTGGAAGCGCGCCGGGAACTCCGACTGCCGCGCCGCGCGCGAAATGGTCACCACGCCCGACTCCAGCGGCTCGCGCAGCACTTCCAGCGTGCGCCGCTCCCATTCGGCCAGTTCGTCGAGGAACAGCACGCCGTTGTGCGCCAGCGAGATCTCGCCGGGCCGCGGCTGCGCCCCGCCGCCGACCAGGGCCACCGCGCTCGCGGTGTGGTGCGGCGCACGGAAGGGGCGCCGGCGCCAGTGCGCGACATCCAGCCCGCGGCCGCTGACGGAGGCGACCGCGGCGGTCTCCAGCGCCTCGGCCTCGGTCGCCTCGGGAAGGATCCCGGGCAGGCGCGAGGCGAGCAGGGTCTTGCCGCAGCCCGGTGGACCGATCAGCAGGAGATGGTGGCCGCCGGCCGCGGCGATCTCCAGCGCGCGCCGCGCATGCGCCTGGCCGCGCACGTCGGCGAGGTCAGGAGCGCCCTCGCCGGGCGCCCACGTGGCGGCCGGATCCGCCAGCGCCTGCGCCAGCGGGCGGCGTCCGGCGAGGTGCCCGCAGACCTCGAGCAGGGTGCGCGCACCGAACACGCGCGCCTCGCCGACCAGTGCGGCCTCGGCCGCGTTCGCCGCCGGCAGCACCAGCCCGCGCCCTTCCGCGGTGGCGGCAAGCGTCGCGGGAAGGATGCCGTCGACCGGGCGCAGCTCGCCGGTGAGGGCCAGCTCGCCGGCGAACTCCAGCTCGCGCAGCGCCTCGTTGGGGAGCTGGCCGCTGGCGGCGAGGATGCCGAGGGCGATCGGCAGGTCGAAGCGTCCGCCGTCCTTGGGCAGGTCGGCCGGAGCGAGGTTGACGGTGATGCGCCGCGCCGGAAATTCCAGCTGCGCGCACTGGATGGCCGCGCGCACGCGGTCCTTGCTCTCGCGCACCGCGGCCTCGGGCAGGCCGACGATCGACAGGTTGGGCAGCCCACCCGCAAGGTGGACCTCGACCCGCACCGCGGGCGCCTGCACCCCGCAGCGCGCGCGGCTGTGCACCAGCGCAAGGCTCATGGAATTCCCTCTCCGTACTCGGCGCGCCGTCCTGGCGCGCCCGGCTCACGCGTGGATCAGTGGCGCGGCGCGCCGGTGTCGGCCAGTCGCGCCTCGAGTTCGGCGACGCTGGCTTCCAGCGCGTCGAGCTTCTCGCGCGTGCGCAGCAGGACCGCGCGCTGCACCTCGAACTCCTCCCGGGTCACCAGGTCGAGCTTCGCCAGCCCGGCCTGGAGGGTGGCTTTGAAGTTCTGCTGCAGGCCGTCGCCGGCCTCGCGCAGGCCCGGAGGCACCGCGTCGCTGAGGCGGCGGGCCAGTTCGTCGATGGACTTCAGGTCGATCATGCGCGGGTCTCCGAGGGCGCGGCGGACAGCATGGCGAGGGCGGTGCCGACGCTGCGTCCGCGGGATCCGGCGTCGCGGGTAGGACAATTCGCACCGCGCGGCGTGGGAGGGGAATTCGAGCACGCGCCGCCGACGGCATGCAATCCGCGCCGTGCGCCCGTCATACTGCACGTCCGGCGCGCCGCTGCGCCGCGTGGAGCCGCAGGAGACGATGCGATGAAGATGGTCATGGCCGTGATCAAGCCGTTCAAGCTCGACGACGTGCGCGAGGCGCTGTCGGAGATCGGCATCAACGGCGTCACCGTGACCGAGGTGAAGGGGTTCGGGCGGCAGAAGGGCCATACCGAGCTCTACCGCGGCGCCGAATACGTCGTCGACTTCCTGCCCAAGATCAAGCTCGAGGTCGCGGTCACCGACGACCAGGCCGAGCGGGTGACCGAGGCGATCATGCAGGCGGCCAACACCGGCAAGGTCGGCGACGGCAAGATCTTCGTCTACGAACTCGGGCGCGCGGTGCGCATCCGCACCGGCGAGGTGGACGCCGACGCCCTCTAGACGCGGCGGCGTTCCGCGAGAAGGAACGCGCCGCCGGAGCGGGGCGTTCCTCTTCAGGAGGCTGGACCCGGGCGCCTCAGTCGCCCAGCGCCTCGGCGAGGTAGGGCGGCGTCGCCAGCGCGCCGCGGTGCACGTCGGCGGTGTAGTACCTGGTCGCGAACGGCCGCGCCGCGGCGTCGTCGCTGCGGAACGTGTCGAAGCCTTCCTCGCCCTTGCGCGCCAGCGTGCAGCTCCACCAGCCGGTCGGATAGCAGGGCTGCGGGAACGGCAGGGTCTTCATCGCGCCGAAGCCGGCGTCGCGCATGGCCTGGCGCATGTCCTTCATCAGCTCGACCAGCGCCAGCGGCGATTCCGACTGCTGCACGAGGATGCCGCCCGGCTTCAGCGCCTTCAGGCAGCTTTCGTAGAAGGCGCGGTTGAACAGGCCTTCCGCCGGGCCCACCGGGTCGGTGGAATCGACGATCACCACGTCCAGGCTGCCGGCCGCGCAGTTCTTCATGTAGGCGATGCCGTCGTCGAACAGCAGCTCGGCGCGCGCATCGCCGTTGGACTCGCACAGCTCCGGGAAGTACTTCTCGGCCATGCGCGTGACCTGCTCGTCGATGTCGCACTGCACCGCCCGGCGCACGCCCGGGTGCCTGAGCACCTCGCGCAGCGTGCCGCAGTCGCCGCCGCCGATGATCACCACCGATTCCGGAGCCGGATGGGTGAACAGCGCCGGGTGCGACATCATCTCGTGGTAGAGGAAGTTGTCGCGCGTGGTCAGCATCACCGCGCCGTCGATCACCATCAGGTTGCCCCAGTCGGTGGTCTCGTAGATCTCGATCTTCTGGAACGGCGACTGCACCTGGTCGAGCTTGCGGGTGAGGCGGAAGCCGATGGACGAGCCGGTGTGCTCGAAGTCCTCGCGGAACCAGGTGTCGGACATGTGCAGGGCGCTCCGGGGCATGGGGACGGGCGCGGATTGTAGCGGACGCGCGCGGCCCCGCCCGCTCGACGCGGCGGTCGCGCCGGCGGGGTCTACAATGCGCGCCCTCCCGTTTCGTGCCCCGGAAGCGCCCATGTCCTGGTCGATCGACCGCGCCCGCCAGACCTATTCGATCCCGCACTGGTCGGAAGGCTATTTCGACGTCGGCGACGACGGCCGCATGCTGGTGCGCCCGCGCGGCGAGGCCGGCCCGGCCATCGCCCTGGCCGAGGTGGTCGAGCGCGCCCAGGCCGAAGGGCTCAAGCTGCCGCTGCTCGCGCGTTTCTCCGACGTGCTCGGCGACCGCCTCGGGCGCCTGCAGCAGGCCTTCGCGCGGGCGATGGCCGACTGGGACTACGCCGGCGGCTACACCGCGGTGTTCCCGATCAAGGTCAACCAGCACCGCGCGGTGGCCGGCGAGCTCGCCGCCTTCGGCCAGGGCAACCGCGTCGCCGGCGACGTCGGCTTCGGCCTCGAGGCCGGCTCCAAGCCGGAGCTGATGGCGGTGCTGGCGCTTGCCGCGCCGGGTTCGCTGGTGGTGTGCAACGGCTACAAGGACCGCGAATACATCCGCCTGGCGCTGATCGGCCGCCGCCTCGGCATCGACGTGTGCATCGTGATCGAGAAGCCGTCGGAGCTGGCGCTGGTCATCGACGAGTCGAAGGCGCTGGGCGTCGCGCCGCTGCTCGGCGTGCGCATGCGCCTGGCCTCGCTCGGTGCCGGCAAGTGGCAGAACTCCGGCGGCGACAAGGCCAAGTTCGGGCTCTCGCCGCGGCAGCTGGTCGACCTCACCGAGCGCCTGCGCGAGGCCGGCCTGGTGGATGCCCTGCAGCTGCTGCATTTCCACATGGGCTCGCAGATCTCCAACGTGCGCGACATCGCCAGCGGCATGCGCGAGGCGGTGCGCTACTTCATCGAGGTCTCCGGCCTGGGCTTCCCGATCCGCTACATGGATGTCGGCGGCGGCCTCGGCGTCGACTACGAAGGCACGCGCTCGCGCAGCTTCTGCTCGATCAACTACGGGATCGACCAGTACGCCGGCAACATCGTGCAGCCGCTGGCCGAGGCCTGCGCCGAGCACGGGCTGGCGCCGCCGCGCATCGTCACCGAGTGCGGGCGCGCGATGACCGCGCACCACGCGGTGCTGATCGCCAACGTCAGCGAGGTGGAACGCGCGCCCGAGGGCGCGGTGCCGCCATCCGCGGAGGACGAGCCCGCCGTGCTGCGCCACCTGCGCGAGCTGCATGCCGAGCTCGATGGGCGGCCGGCCGTCGAACTCTTCCACGAGGCGCAGCACCACCTCGCGGAAGGGCAGACGCTCTACGCGCACGGCCAGCTGGACCTGGTCCAGCGCGCGCGCATCGACGACCTCTTCTACGCCATCGCCCACGGCGTGCGTGCGCGGCTCAGGAGCGAGGAGAAGAGCCACCGCAGCGTGCTCGACGAACTCAACGAGCGCCTGGTCGACAAGTACTTCGTCAATTTCTCGGTGTTCGAATCGGTGCCGGACGTGTGGGCGATCGACCAGGTGTTCCCGATCGCGCCGATCGCGCGCCTGGACGAGGCGCCGACCCGCCGCGGCGTCATCGCCGACCTCACCTGCGATTCCGACGGCCGCATCGACGACTACGTCGACGACGGCGACCTCGACACCTCGATGGCGCTGCACGCGCCGAACCCGGGCGAGAGCTACCGCATCGGCCTGTTCCTGGTCGGCGCCTACCAGGACACGCTGGGCGACATCCACAACCTGTTCGGCGACACCGACAGCGTCAACGTGCGCCTGACCGACGACGGCTACGCGCTGGCGCGCTCGCGGCGCGGCGACACCTCGGACGTGATGCTCGACTACGTCGGCTACGACCTCGGGGCGCTGCGCACGGCCTACCGCGACAAGATCGCCGCCGCCGGCCTCGACAGCGCGACCGCGGGTGCGTTCGAGGCCGCGCTGGAAGCCGGTCTGACCGGCTACACCTACCTCGCCGACGAGCCGCAGGCGTGAGCGTGCGGCTGTCGGGCCGGCACTTCCTGGTGCTGGCGATGCGCAGCCCGGGATTCGACGCGGCGGTGGGGCCGCGGCACCGCGCCTTCCTGGATGCGCTCGAGGCCGAGGGGCGGCTGGCCGGCACCGGCCCGTTCGCCGACGGCAGCGGCGGCGCCTACCTCCTGCGCGCCGGCGACCTCGCCGAGGCCACCGCCATCGCCCATCGCGACCCGCTGCACACCGAGAGCGCCTCGATCCTCACCGTGCACGAATGGCTGCTGCGCTGAACGCGGAGGCGTAGGAACGGCTTCGGCCGCGACCTGTGGGAGGGGTTTCAGGCCGCCGGAGGCAGGTGCGGCGGGCCGCTTCCCGCCCAACGCGATCCTGCCTCCCGACCGCCCCGCTGCGCGCCCAACGTGGCGGCCGTGGAGATGGTGCGGTGCGCGGTGCGCGCGCGTTCAGCGCGCAGGGGCAAGCACGCCGCTGTGGAACCTCGTCATTTCCTCCCGGGAGAGCCTGTTGTCCCTGTCGAAGTCGATGGGGTGCATGCCGTTGAGCCAGGCCTCGCGGATCTCGCTCGGCGTGATCCGTCCGCTCCTGTCCCCATCCCAGAGGCTCATCGTCATCTCCCGCATCCTGAGATGGAGATCCGGCGGGTAACCCGCTTTTCCCGGGCTCCCCTGGGTGATCCAGGGGTCGAGTTCCCCGATGACCAGTGCGTCGTCGCCATCGACGTCGAGCCTGCGGAACGAGGCGGTCGCGGCGGCGCCTGCTTCGTCCCGGTCGATGAAGCCGTCGCGGTTCGTGTCCTGCTCGGCGAAGATCTCTTCGATCTGCGGGCTGGCCGCGGCTGCGTCCGCATTCCAGAGCAGCAGGATGAGGACAGCGGGAGCGAGGGCATGGCGTGGCATCGGAAACTCCTTTTCCTGGTCGGGTCTAGGGTACAGGCGCGTCCTGCGCCTTGCGAGTGTAGGACGGAGTACGGCTTCCCGTCCTGCGCACCCCGCGCGGTGTGGCCTACGGCGCGCGGGCGACCTGGAAGCCGGCGAAGGACTGGCTGACCGGCATCAGCTCGATGCGGTTGACGTTGAGGTGCGGCGGCAGGCTCGCGATCCAGAACAGGGTCTCGGCGATGTCCTCGGCGGTCATCGGGGTGGCCCCGCGGTAGAGCGTGTCGGACGCGGCCTGGTCGCCGCCGGTGCGCACCAGGGTGAACTCGGTCTCGGCCATGCCGGGCTCGACCGAGGTCACGCGCACGCCGGTGCCGGCGAGGTCCGAGCGCAGGCCCAGCGAGAACTGGGTGACGAAGGCCTTGGTCCCGCCGTAGACGTTGCCGCCCGGGTAGGGATAGCTGCCGGCGATCGAGCTGATGTTGATGATCGCGCCGCGGCGCTCGATCAGCGCCGGCAGCAGCAGGTGCGTCAGCGTCGCCAGCGCGGTGACGTTGGTGTCGATCATCGTCTGCCACTGGGCGAGGTCGGCGCGCTGCGCCGGCGCCGTGCCGAGCGCCAGCCCGGCGTTGTTGATCAGCACGTCGACCGCGGCGAAGCCCTCCGGCAGCGCCTCGAGCGCGGCGTTCATCGCCACCGGGTCGCGCACGTCGAACGCGGCCGCATGCACGCGCTCGGGGCCGAACGCATCGACCAGCGGCTGCAGGCGTTCGCCGCGGCGGCCGGTGGCGACCACCTTCCAGCCGGCGCCGGCGAAGCGGTGGACCGCGGCGGCGCCGAAGCCCGAGGTGGCGCCGGTGATCAGGACGGTCTTGGACATCTGCGAACTCCCTTGCTCGGATGGGGAGGCGCCGTGGGCTCCGGCGCCGGTCAGCGTGCGCGCACCGCGACCGCGGGCACGCCTCCGTTCTCGAGCGTCGACTTCGCCCCGGCCAGCGCGGCGGCGCTGGAATAGGGGCCGGTGCGGACGCGGTAGACGGTGTCGCCGTTGATGGTGGCCTGCTCGACGCGCGCGCTGACGCCGAGCAGCGCGATGCGCGCCTTGAGCGTCTCCGCCTCGCTCTGCGAGCGGAAGGCGCCGGCCTGGATCACGTAGGACTGTTCGGCGGCCGCCGGCGTCGCGGCGGGCGCCTGCTGCGCTGCGGGGGCCAGCGTGGCGGCGGGGCCGGTGACCTCGGCTTCCGCCTCCGCAAGGCGCTGCGCCGCCGCCCTGCGCTCGGCCTCGGCGCGCGCCGCGGCCTCCGCCTCGGCCTTGCGCTGGGCCTCGATCTCGGCGTCCGGCACCACGACCTCGCGCTCGGCCAGCACCGTATAGAAGTCGTAGCGTGGCTTGCGCGGCGCGTCCTGCGCGACCGGCGCCTCGTCGCCTGCGTCCGCCCGCGGCGCCTGCGCCGCGGGGTTCGGGCGCGGGCCGCCGGGCTGCTCGCCGCCGAAGCGGGTCATCACCACCACCGCGATCGCCAGCCCGATCAGGACGCCGCCGACCAGCAGCAGCCAGCCGGGCACACCGCCGCCACCGCCGCCGCCACTGCGTCGCGCCTGGGATTTGCCTCGGCGTGCCGCCATCACATCCTCTCCGGGGCGCTCACGCCCAGCAGGTCCAGCCCGTTGCGGATCACCTGGCGCGTGGCCAGCGCCAGCGCGATGCGGGCGTCGCGCACCGCCGCGTCGTCGACCAGGAACTGGCCGGCGTGGTACCAGGTGTGGAAGGCATTGGCCAGATCGCGCAGCCAGGTCGCGACCGCATGCGGCTCCAGCGCCTGCGCCGCGCTCTCGACGAGCTCCGGGTAGCGCGAGAGTTCGATCATCAGCGCCTGTTCCTCGGCCGAGTCCAGCTTCGCCAGCTGCGAAAGGCCGTGCCCGACGTCCAGCGCGATGCCGCGTTCGTCCGCCTGACGCAGCACGCTGCACACCCGCGCGTGCGCGTACTGGATGTAGTAGACCGGGTTGTCGTTGGTCTGCGAGCGGGCGAGGTCGATGTCGAAGGTGAGCTGCGAGTCGGCCTTGCGCGCGATCAGGAAATAGCGGGTGGCGTCGCGGCCGGCCTCGTCGATCAGGTCGCGCAGGGTGACGTAGCTGCCGGCGCGCTTGGACAGCTTCACCTCCTCGCCGCCGCGCATCACCGTGACCATCTGGTGCAGCACGTACTCGGGCCAGCCCTTGGGAATGCCGACGTCCAGCGCCTGCAGGCCGGCGCGCACGCGCGCCAGCGAGCCGTGGTGGTCGGCGCCGAGCTCGGTGATGGCGCGGGTGTAGCCGCGTTCCCACTTGGTCTGGTGGTAGGCGACGTCCGGCAGGAAGTAGGTGTAGCTGCCGTCGGACTTGCGCATCACGCGGTCCTTGTCGTCGCCGAAGTCCGTCGAGCGCAGCCACAGCGCACCACCGTCCTCGTAGGTGTGGCCGGAGGCGACGAGTTCGGCCACGGTCCTCTCGACACGGCCGTCGGTGTAGAGCGAGGACTCGAGGTAGTACACGTCGAAGCCGACGCCGAAGGCGGCGAGGTCGGCGGTCTGCTCGTTGCGCAGCACCGCCACCGCGAAGCGGCGGATGCCGTCGAGGTCGTCGGCGTCGCCGGAGCCGGTGACCTCGCGGCCGTCGGCCTCGACCGTCTCGCCGGCGAGGAAGGCGCGCGCGACGTCCCTGATGTAGTCGCCGCGGTAGCCGTCGGCCGGCCAGCCGGCGTCGTCCGGCCCCAGGCCCTTCGCCCGCGCCTGCACCGACAGCGCGAGGTTGTCGATCTGCGCGCCGGCATCGTTGTAGTAGTACTCGCGCACCACCTTCCAGCCCGCGGCGTCGAGCAGACGCGCCAGCGAGTCGCCGATCGCGGCGGCGCGGCCGTGGCCGACGTGCAGCGGACCGGTCGGGTTGGCCGAGACGTACTCGATGCCGACCGTCTCGCCGCCGCCCAGGCCGCTGCGGCCGTAGCCCTCGCCCTCGGCATGGATGCGGCGGACCTCGGCGTGCCAGGCTTCCGCAGCCAGGTGGATGTTGATGAAGCCCGGGCCGGCGACCTCGACCTTCGCCACCCGCTCCGAGGCCGGCAGCGCCGCGACCAGCTTCTCGGCGAGGTCGCGCGGCTTCTGCCGCGCCGGCTTGGCCAGCATCATCGCGAGGTTGGCGGCGTAGTCGCCGTGCTCGCGCGAGCGCGTGCGCTCGACCACGAAGGCAGGCGTAGCGAGATCGGCGGGGACAGTGCCATCGGCACGCAGACGGTCCAGCGCGGCGACCAGCATGTCGCGCAGAAGGGGCTTCACGTGGGTGGGTCCGGGATTCGAAGCGGGACCGCGCATTCTAGCGCCTCGGGCGCTCGGACGCCGCGGCTGTCACGCCGTCGCCACACCGCCTGGCGATACTGGCCCCGTCGCTTCGTCGCGACACTCTCTCCAGGAGTCGGTTCCACCGCCGGGTCGGCGGTGAGAACACAAGGCCGGCCGCTGCGCCGGCCTTCTTTTTTTGTCCGGGTCAGACCCACCCGCGCGCGGCGAGCGAGCAGGGCGGGCCGTCGCCGACGACGAAGTGGTCGAGCAGGCGCACCTCGACCAGGGCCAGCGCCGATTTCAGGCGCGCGGTCACCGCGCGGTCGGCGGCCGAGGGCTCCGGGCTCCCGCTCGGGTGGTTGTGGCCGAGGATGACGGCGGCGGCGTTGTGGGCCAGGGCCTGCCGGACCACCTCGCGCGCATGCACCTCGGCGCCGTCGATCGTGCCGCGGAACAGCTCCTCGAACGCGACCACCCGGTGCCGGGTGTCGAGGTAGAGCACTGCGAAGACCTCGTGGCCGAGGCCGCGCAGGCGCCGGGCGAAGTAGTCGCCGGCGCGCTGCGGATCGCCGATCGCCTCGCCGCGCTCCAGGGCGGCGGCCAGGTGCCGGGTGCCCAGCTCCAGTGCGGCGGCGAGCGCGCAGGCGCGGGCCGGGCCGAGCCCGGGCAGGCGCGCCAGCGCCTTCGGCGGCAGGTCGAGCAGGGCGCGCAGCGGACCGTGCGCGCCGAGCAGGCGGCGCGCGGTGGCGACGGCATCCTCCCCGCGCAGGCCGGAGCCGAGGAAGATCGCCAGCAGCTCGGCGTCCGACAGCGCACCGCTGCCGCGCGCCAGGAGCTTCTCCCGCGGACGCTCGTCCGCCGGCCATTCGTGGATGTGCATGGCCACGAGTGTCGGCGCGGTCACCCGCGGCGGCGGCGGGAGTGGCGCGCGGCTGGAGTAAGCTGGCCGCCCTCCGGTACCTAGGAATCCGTCGTACGTGAGTGCCCTCGAGAACGCGCGCGTGCTGCTGTGCGTGGGCGGCGGGATCGCCGCCTACAAGTCCGCGGACCTGGTCCGTCGCCTGCAGGAGGCGGGCGCCGAGGTCCAGGTGGCGATGACCGACGGGGCGCAGCACTTCGTCGGCGCGGCGACCTTCCAGGCGCTCTCGGGACGGCCGGTGCGCACGACCCTGTGGGACGCGCAGGCCGAGGCGGCCATGGGCCACATCGAACTGGCGCGCTGGGCGACCCGGGTCGTGGTGGCGCCGGCGACGGCCGACCTGATCGCGCGCCTGGCCCACGGCCTCGCCGACGATCTGGTCACCACCCTGTGCCTGGCGACGGTCGCGCCGATCGCGGTGGTGCCGGCGATGAACAACCGCATGTGGCTGCATCCGGCCACGCAGGCCAACGTCGGCCTGCTGCGCGGGCGCGGCGTCGCCGTCCTCGGCCCCGACGACGGCAGCCAGGCCTGCGGCGAGTTCGGGCCCGGGCGGCTGATGGAGCCGCCGGCGATCGTCGCCGCGCTGGCGCAGGCCGCGACGGCGGGCCGGGACGATCCGCCGCTGCTGTCCGGCCGCAGGGTCGTGGTCAGCGCCGGCCCGACCTACGAGGACATCGACCCGGTGCGCTACCTGGGCAACCGCAGCTCCGGGAAGATGGGCTTCGCCCTGGCCGCGGCCGCGCACGCGATGGGCGCCGAGGTGGTGCTGGTCGCAGGTCCGGTGCAGCTGCCGACGCCGGCGGGCGTGACCCGCGTCGACGTGCGTTCGGCCGCGCAGATGCGCGCGGCGGTGCTGGAGGCGGTCGGCGAGGGAGCCGACCTCTACGTCGGTGCGGCCGCGGTGGCCGACTACGCGCCGACGCAGGGCGCCGACCACAAGCTCAAGAAGTCGAGCCCGACCCTGACCCTGGAGCTCGCGCGCACGCCCGACATCCTCGCCGAGGTCGCGCAGCGCGCGCCGCGGCCGCGGCTGGTGGTGGGCTTCGCCGCCGAGACCCACGACCTCGCCGCCTATGCACGCGGCAAGCTCTACGCCAAGCAGGTGGACCTGATCGCCGCGAACCTCGTCGGTGGTGGCGACAGCGCCTTCGAGGGCGAGCACAACGCGCTGCACGTGTTCTGGCCCGAGGGCGAGACCGAGATCGCGCGCGCGCCCAAGCCGGTGGTGGCCCGCCGCCTGCTGGCCCTGCTGGCCGAACGCCTGGGGGCGGCGCCATGAGCAGCGCCCATCGCATCGACCTCAAGGTGCTGGACCCGCGCCTCGGCCGCGACTTCCCGCTGCCCGACTACGCCACCGCGCAGTCGGCCGGCCTGGACCTGCGCGCGATGCCGGAGGCCGAATACGAGCTCGCCGCAGGCGCGACCGCGCTGCTGCCGACCGGGCTGGCCATCCACATCGGCGACCCGGCGCTCTGCGCCACCATCCTGCCGCGCTCCGGGCTCGGCCATAAGCACGGGATCGTGCTCGGCAACCTGGTCGGGCTGATCGATGCCGACTACCAGGGCCCGCTGATGGTGAGCGTCTGGAACCGCAGCGATACGCCGTTTACGATCGCGCCAGGGGACAGGATCGCGCAGCTGGTGCTGCTGCCTGTGGCGCGCGCGGCGTTCCGCGTCGTGGAATCGTTCGAGGGCAGCGCGCGCGGCGAAGGCGGCTTCGGCCACACCGGCGTGCGCTAACGGGGAGAGTCGATGAGCGGGACGGACGTGCGGGCGATGTTCGCCTCGCTGGGTGGTGCGATGGATCGCCTGTTGCCGCTGTTCGCGGTGATCGCGCTGGGGCTGGCGGTGGTGTTCGCGCTCGACGGCTGGCAGCAGGGCACCGCCGAGCGCAAGGCGGAGCAGGTGCACGCCGCGCGCGATCGCGCCGTGCAGGCGCTGGCCGCGCGGATCGAGGCCGAGCGCGCCCGCTTCGCCGAGCATGCCGAACGCGCGGCCGTGGCCGCCTCGCTCGCCGGGGACGACCGCGATGCCGCCGGCATCGCCTTCGCCCGCGACTGGCCCGATGCCGACGTCGAGATGCTGTCGCCCGACCTGTCGGTCGCCTATTCCGACCCGGCCACCTTCGGCTTCAGCAAGCTGGCGCTGCTGGAAGCGGCGCTGGCCGACAACGGCCTGCGGGCGGCGGTGGTGAAGGATGGCGCCGACCTGCAGTTCGCGCTCGCCGGCCCGCTGCTCGCCGAGGGCGCGGTGCGGGCGCTGGCGTATGTCCGCCTGCCGCTCGCGACGCTGGAGTTCCCCGCGACCGTGCCGGGCAACGGGTACCTGGCGCTGCGCCAGCGCGCCTTCACCGTGCGGACGGCCGGCGATGCCGGGCTGGCCGCCTACGCCGAGAGCGCCGCGGCGCCGGTGGGCGAGACCGGGCTGCGGGTCGCGGCCGCGGCGCCGGCCGCGGTGAGCGGCTATCTCGGCCTGGGCCGGCTGCCGGAGTTCGTGCTCGCCGGCGCGCTGGCGCTGGCGGGCATCGCCCTCCTGGTCGGCCGCCGCAAGGTCGCACGACGCCGCGGCGCCCGCCGCGAAGTCGCCTCGCCGACGCTCGCGGAGGCGCTCGCGCAGGAGCCGACCGGCGCCGATGCGAAGCCGGCGGCGCCGGGGGCGCGGCCCGAGCGTCCGGTGTCGCGCGGCCTGGTGGCGCTGGATCCGGGCATCTTCCGCGCCTACGACATCCGCGGCGTGATCGGGCGCAGCCTGGATGCCGGCATCGCCCGCCAGATCGGCCAGGCGATCGGCACGGTGATGCAGGAGCAGGGCCTGCGCGAGATCGTGGTCGGCCGTGACGGGCGCAGCTCCAGCCCGTCGCTGTCCGACGCGCTGATCGAGGGCCTGCGCCTGGCCGGGCGCGACGTCATCGATATCGGCCAGGCGCCGACGCCGGTGGCCTACTTCGCCGCCTACCACCTGCGCACCGGCTCCGCGGTGGCCGTCACCGGCAGCCACAACCCGCCCGACTACAACGGCTTCAAGATCGTGCTCGGCGCCGAGACCCTGGCCGGCGAGGCCATCGCCGACCTCCACGCGCGGATCGCCGGCGACGCCCTGCATACCGCCGAGACCCAGGGCGGGCTGCAGTTCCGCAACGTCGCCGACGACTACCTCAACCGCATCGCCGGCGACGTGCTGCTGGAGCGGCCGCTGCGGGTAGTGGTCGATGCCGGCAGCGGCGTGGCCGGGGCGATCGCCCCGCGCGTGCTGGAGGCGATCGGTGCCGAGGTGGAGCCGCTGTACTGCGAGGTCGACGGCAGCTTTCCGCACCATCATCCCGATCCGAGCGACCCGGCCAACCTCGCCGACCTGATCGAGAACGTGAAGCTGCAGGACGCCGACCTCGGCATCGCCTTCGACGGCGACGGCGACCGCCTCGGCGTGGTCACCCGGCGCGGCGACATCGTCTATCCCGACCACCTGCTGATGCTGTTCGCCGCCGACGTGCTCGAGCGCAACCCCGGCGCCGCGGTGATCTACGACGTCAAGTGCAGCGGCGTGCTGAGCGGCCACATCCTGCGCAGCGGCGGCAGCCCGCTGATGTGGAAGACCGGGCATTCGCTGGTCAAGGCCAAGATGCGCGAGACCGGCGCCGAGCTCGCCGGCGAGATGAGCGGCCACTTCTTCTTCAAGGAACGCTGGTACGGCTTCGACGACGGCATCTACGCGGCGGCGCGCCTGCTGGAGATCATCGCCGCGCAGGACCGTGCGGCCGAGGCGCTGTTCGACGAGCTGCCGCAGCGCGTGGCCACGCCGGAGATCAAGGTCGAGACGCCGGAAGGCGCCAACCACGCCTTCATCGAACGCTTCCGCGAGCAGGCGGCGTTCGAAGGTGCGCGGGTGTCGACCATCGACGGCGTGCGCGCCGACTGGCCGGACGGGTTCGGGCTGATCCGCGCTTCCAACACCATGCCGGTGCTGGTGCTGCGGTTCGACGCCGCCGACGCCGCGGCGCTGGAGCGGATCCAGTCCGCGTTCGCGGAGCAGATCCACGCGCTGGACCCGGAGCTGGCGCTGCCGTTCTGAGGCCTTCGGCGCGGATCGCGCCGGAGGCCGTGCCGGCGTGCCGTGTCAGCTGTCGGAGGAGGCCTGCGCGGCGCCGTCGCGCAGCTCGCGGTAGCGCGCGACGGTGTCGCGGTACTCGAGATCGAGCGCGGCCTGTTCGGTCTCGCGGTCGTGCAGGGCCGCGAGCTGCTGGTCGAGCTGCTCGCGCTGCGCGCGCAGCGATTCCAGGGTCTTGACGTTCACCGGCTTGCCGGCCAGCTCCAGGTCGGCGGCGTGGCCGAGCAGGCTGTTGAGGCTCTGGCGCTGCGCGTCGATGCCGATGCGCGTGGCCTTGAGCGTCTCCGCCAGCAGCGCGGCGCGCTCGTCGTAGGCGCGGCGCAGGTCGTCCTCGCTGGGATACGAGCCCAGCAGCACGTCGTCGCGCTGGCGCACCGCATCCTCGCTGGCGGCCTCCGCGGCGCGGCGGGCCTGCTCGGCGGCCAGCGCGGTGCGTTCCTCCTCGGTCAGCGCACGGTCGACCTCGCCGACCGCCAGGCCGCTGGTGAAGCTGATCTCGCGCCGCGCGCGGTCGATCTCCTCGGGCGGGAGATGATCGCTGTAGTGCACCTCCCCGGCCTCGTCGACCCAGCGGTAGAGCTTCTGGTCGGCCGCGGACGCGGCGCCGGCAGCGAGGGCGAGGGCGATGCAGGTGGCGATGGTGCGCATGGATGGACCGGCTCCGTAGGACGTGATGGCGCTCAGGCGCTGCCGTACTCGGCACGATACGCGAGCAGGCGATCGCGGTGCTCGGCGAGCTCGGGCCGCTCGTCGGCGTAGGCCAGCAGCGCGTCGAGACCGGCCACCGCGACCACCGGCACGCCGAACTCGGCGGTCACTTCCTGCGCGGCGGAGCGCGTCCCGGCCTGGCCGCGCTCCTGGCGGTCGAGCGCGATCAGCACGCCGCAGGGCGTGCCGCCGGCCGCGGCGATGGTCGCGATCGCCTCGCGGATGGCGGTGCCGGCGGTGATCACGTCGTCGACGATCAGCACCCGGCGCCCCTCGAGCGGCGCGCCGATCAGCATGCCGCCCTCGCCGTGCACCTTGGCTTCCTTGCGGTTGAAGGCGAGCGGCACGTCGCGGCCGTCGGCCGCCAGCGCCACGCCCAGCGCGGTGGCGAGCGGGATGCCCTTGTAGGCGGGGCCGAACAGCACGTCGAAGCCGAGGCCGGAGGCCAGCAGCGCATCGGCGTAGCAGCGTCCCAGCACCGCCTGCGCCAGGCCCGAGTCGAAGCGCCCGGCGTTGAAGAAGTAGGGGCTGATGCGCCCGGACTTGAGCGTGAACTCGCCGAAGCGCAGGACGTCGCGCGCAAGGGCGAGATCGAGGAAACGGCGCTGATGGTCGCGCACGAGGATCCTTGGGTGGCGGCGGGAGCCGAAGATTGTGCCGACTGCCGGCGCGGGCGTCAGGTGGTGCGCCGCGGATAGGTGTGCCGACGTGCAGCGCGTAAGCTTGCCGGCACCTCCGACGCCATACCCGTGCATGCGCATCATCAGCTTCAACGCCAACGGCCTGCGCTCGGCCGCAAGCAAGGGCTTCTTCGACTGGTTCGCGCAGCAGGACGCCGACGTCCTCTGTGTGCAGGAGACCAAGGCGCAGGAACACCAGCTGCGCGTGCCCGACTACCTGCCGTCCGGCTACACCGCCTACTTCCGCGACGCGACCACCAAGAAGGGCTACAGCGGCGTGGCGATCTACGCCCGCCGCGAACCGGACGAGGTGCGTACCGCGCTGGGCCGGCCCGGGTTCGACGAGGAAGGGCGCTACATCGAGGCGCGCTGGGGCAACCTCAGCGTGGTCTCGTTCTACATTCCCTCCGGCTCGTCCGGCGAGGTCCGGCAGGCCTACAAGTTCGAGATCATGGCCTGGCTGCGGCCGATCCTCGACACGTGGCTCGCCAGCGGGCGCGACTACGTCCTGTGCGGCGACTGGAACATCGTCCGCAGCGAACTCGACATCCGCAACTGGAAGTCGAACCAGAAGAATTCCGGCTGCCTGCCGCCCGAGCGCGACTGGCTCAACGGCCTGTGCGCCGACAACGGCTGGGTCGACGCCTACCGCGCGCTCAACCCCGAGGGGCAGGACTACACCTGGTGGTCGGCGCGCGGCGCGGCGCGCGCCAACGACGTCGGCTGGCGCATCGACTACCAGCTGGTGACGCCGTCGCTGCGCGATCGCCTGGCCGGCTGCGCGATCCACCCGAGCCCGCGCTTCTCCGACCACGCCCCGTTCGCGGTGGACTACGCGGAATGAGCGACGGCGCCACCGAGCCGGCTCCCGTTTCCTACAAGGGCTGGCGCGGGATCCGGCGCGCCTTCGGCACGCCCTCGGCCTTCGTGATGCTGCTGCTCGGGTTCGGCTCCGGCCTGCCGTTCCTGCCGATCGCGTCGATGACGCTGTCGACGCGGCTGCGCGACGACGGCCTCGACCTCGGCAGCATCGGCCTGATCAGCCTGGCGAGCTTCTTCTACCTGCTGAAGTTCCTGTGGGCGCCGCTCATCGACCGCTACGCGTTCCCGCTGACGGCCTTCCTCGGGCGCCGGCGCTCGTGGCTGCTGGCCTCGCAGCTGGTGGTCGGTGCGAGCCTCGCCGCGCTGGCGCTGGTGCGGCCGGACCTGGGCGTGGGCAGCCTGGTCGGCTGGGTCCTGGTCGGCTCCTTCGCCGGCGCCACTCAGGACTCCGCAGTGGACGCCTACCGCATCGAGATCGCACCGGCCTCGGCGCAGGCGGCACTGGCGGCGACCTACACGCTCGGCTACCGCATCGGCCTGATCCTCGCCGGCGCCGGCGCGCTCTATCTCGCCGAATTCCGCGGCTGGACCGCCGCCTATCTCGGCATCGCGCTCCTGATGCTGCTGCCCGTCGTCGCCACGCTGGTGTGTCGCGAGCCGGTCGCGCCGGAGGCGACGGTGGAGCGGCGGATCGACGTCATCGGCGCCTTCTGGCAGCCGTTCACGAGCTTCTTCTCGCGCAACGGCCTGGCGCTCGGTTTGGTGCTGCTCGCCTTCGTCGGCCTGTTCAAGTTCCCCGACCAGGTCATCGGCGTGATGGCGGGGCCGTTCTATCTCGACGCCGGCTACAGCAAGGCCGACATCGCGACGGTGTCCAAGCTCTACGGCATCTGGCTCGGCATCGGCGGCGCCTTCCTCGGCGGCGTGGGCGTGGCCGCGTTCGGATTCCGGCGCATGCTGCTGCTGGCAGTGGTTGGCGTGGCGCTCTCCAATCTCGCCTTCCTGCTGATGGCGAGGTTCCCGTCGGAGCTGTGGGCGTTCTACGCGGCGATCACCGCCGACAACCTGTTCCAGGGCTTCGCCGGCACGGTGCTGGTGGCCTTCATGTCGTCGCTCACCGACCGCAACTTCACCGCGACCCAGTACGCGCTGCTGGTGTCGCTGGCGAACCTGCCGGGCAAGTTCGTCGGCGGTGTCTCCGGCTACATCGTGGAGGCGACGTCCTACGGCATGTTCTTCCTCTCCAGCGCGCTGACCGTGGTGCCTGCGCTGCTGCTGCTGGGCTGGCTGTGGCCGCGGATCGCGGAGTCGCAGGCGCCGCCGGCTGCGGGAGCCGCGGCGCTTCCCCCACACTGAGCTGCTGCGGCGCGCGCTGCGCACCGGGTGCCGGCCGCGCTACCTTTCGCTGGCCCGGCGCGTCGCGCGCGGGAACGACACCGGAGTGCGCCCATGGCCGACATCCTGCTGCGCGACATCGATCCGGAGATGGCCGAGCGCATCAAGGCGATGGCGCGCGAGCGCGACTGGCCGATCCACGACGTGATCCTGCACCTGCTGCGGCAGGGGCTGGGCATGGCCGCGCCGCTGCCGCCGATGCCCGGCGACATCGCGCGCCTCGGCGGCGCCTGGGACGACTCCGAGGCGCGCGCCTTCGACGAGGCGATGCGCGCCCTGCGCGCACTGCCCGGCGAGCGCTGACCCCAGCTCAGGCGCGATGGATGGCGCCGAGGATGCGCGGACCGGCGGCCCCGGTGACCTCCGGCCGATTGCCCGCGCGACCCGCCAGCGTCTCGCGCGCCAGCCAGGCGAAGCCCATCGCCTCCACGAAATCCGGATCGATGCCGAGGCTGGCGGTCGATGCGACGTCGATGCCCGGAAGATAGGCTTCGAGTGCCTCGACCAGCGTCCGGTTGTGCACGCCGCCGCCGCAGACGAGCAGGGTCCTGGTGTGGGCCTGAGCGTCCAGTAGCGCAGCGGCGACGGTGATTGCACTGAACGAGCAGAGCGTCGCCTGTACGTCGACCGGTGCCGGGGCAGAGCGCAGGCGCCCCAGATGTGCATCCAGCCACCCCAGGTGATAGCGGTCGCGACCCGTGCTCTTGGGCGGCGGCATCGTGAGCCACGGGTCGTCGAGCATCTGTTCGAGCAGGTCGTTGTGGAGCTTGCCCTGCGCCGCCCAGGCGCCGCCCGCGTCGAACGGCGTCCCCCGGTGGCGCAGGCACCAGGCGTCCATCAGGCCGTTCGCCGGGCCGGTGTCGAAGCCGCGCACCGGGCCGGTATGCGGCAGCAGGGTCAGGTTGGCGATGCCGCCGAGGTTGAGCACGGCGCGGTCGTCCGCGCTCGAGCCCAGCGCTGCGGCGTGGAAGGCCGGCATCAGCGGCGCGCCCTGGCCGCCCGCGGCGACGTCGCGGCGGCGGAAGTCGGCCACCGTGTCGATGCCGGTACGCTCGGCGACGACCGCCGCGTCGCCGACCTGCATGCTGAAGGGGCGTTCGCCGTGCGGACGATGGCGCAGCGTCTGGCCGTGCGAGCCGATCGCCGCGACCGCGCCGGGCGCGACGCCCGCGCGCTCCAGCACGGCGCGTGCGGCGGCCGCGAAGGCGTGCCCGATCGCGACGTCGAGCTGCCCCAGCGTATCCAGGTCGACCCGCGCCGCCTCCTGCGAGTAGGCCAGGATCTCCTCGCGCAACGCATCCGGATACGGGGTGGTGCCGGCGGCGACGAGTTCGGGCGCGTCCCGTGCGAAGCGCACCAGGGCGGCGTCGATGCCGTCGGCGCTGGTGCCGGAGATGAGCCCGAGGTAGAGCTGCTGGGAGGCGGTCTGCATGGCGGATCCGGGGCCGGAAACGACGGCGGGCCGGCAATGCCGGCCCGCAGGTGTCTTGAGGCGTGTTGCGTCTATTGCCGCTGGACGGCGCCTGCGGCCTCGGCCGAGGCGAGACGGCGTCCGTCGAGGGCGTCGAGCTGCGCCAGCGCCGGTGCGCTCTGCGCCTTGAACTGCGCCATCATCGCGCCCTTGAGCGGCTCCGGCGGCGGCAGCGTGACCGTGGTCGGGTCCTTGTGCACGCCCTTGACCCGGAATTCGTAGTGCAGGTGCGGCCCGGTGGCGAGGCCGGACATGCCGACGTAGCCGATCACCTCGCCCTGGCTCACGCGCTGGCCGGTCCGGAACCTGCCGAGCCGCGACATGTGCCCGTACAGCGTGGTGTTGCCGTTGCCGTGGTCGAGGATGATCGTGCGGCCGTAGCCGCGCTGGTTGCCGGCGAAGCTCACCCGCCCGTCGCCGGCCGCGCGGATCGGCGTGCCGGTGGCGGCGGCGTAGTCGACGCCCTTGTGCGCGCGCATCTTGCCGAGGATGGGATGCATGCGCCCGCTGGAGAAGCGCGAGCTGATCCGGGTGTACTCCACCGGCATGCGCAGGAAGCTCTTCTTCAGCGGCCGGCCGTCGGCGGTGTAGTACTCGGTCTTGCCGTCGTGCTCGAAGCGCACCGCCGTGTAGCGCTTGCCGCGGTTGGTGAAGCTCGCGGCGACGATGTCGCCCGAACGCAGGCGCTCGCCTTCGCGCCAGACCTCATCGTAGACCACGGTGAAGTGGTCGCCTTCGCGCAGGTCCTGGGTGAAGTCGATGTCGTAGGAGAAGACGTTGGCCATCGTGTTGACCACGTTCTGCGAGACGCCGGCGCGGTTGGCCGCGGCGTAGAGGGAGCTGGTGATCTCGCCGCTGGCGACCTGGGTGCGATGCTCGAGGGCGCGCTTGGTCACCGTCTCGTGCACGCCATCGGTGTCCAGCACCAGCTCGACGTGCTCGTCCTCCCCGCGGGCGAAGCGCAGCGCGCGCAGCTCGCCCGGCTCGGGCATGTCGAAGGCGAATTCGTCGCCGATGCGTACGTGCGTCAGCGCATCGCGAGCGCCCTCGTGCTGCAGGAGCTGGTGGAGCGTGTTCGCGGAGAGGCCGAGATCGGAGAACACCGCTCCCATCGTCTGCCCCTTGCCGATCTGCACGGTGCGCCAGCTGTCGACCGGGGCCTGCGGCTCCAGTGCGGCGACCTCGATGGTCGGTGCGATGCGCGAGGGCAGGGGCAGCGAGATCGCGCGGGTCACCGGCTCCTCGCTGCGCGGCGCGATGCCGCCGGAGAAGCCGGGCACGATCATCGCGACCAGCACGCCGACGCTGCCGACCAGGCTCGCCATGGTCCAGTGCTCGCGCCGCCAGCGGCCGCGGAAGGCCGGCAGAGCGGTGGGAGACAATCGCATACCCTTCGTCGAGGGCCTGATCGCTGCAGTGGCGCGCGCAGCGGCGCCGTGATCGAAGGAGTTGCGTTCGGTCACCGGAAGTCCTGGGTGAAGGCGATGTGCCCGGTACCATACCGGCGCTCAAGAGGCAGCGTCAAACCCTTGTCTGGCCTCGAAATTTTCTGCGACGCACTTCACTTTCGGTTAACCCCTTCTTAACCTTGCGTCACGTATCCGAAGACAATTCCTTCATGACGAACGAACTGCAGCAGGCGCTGGAACAGATCGGCCGCGGCGCCCACGACATCATCAAGCGCGATGCGCTGAAGGAGCGACTGGCGCTGGGGCGTCCGTTGCGCATCAAGGCCGGCTTCGATCCGACCGCGCCCGACCTGCACCTGGGCCACACGGTGCTCCTCAACAAGATGCGGCAGTTCCAGGACCTCGGCCACACCGTCGTATTCCTGATCGGCGACTTCACCGGGATGATCGGCGACCCGACCGGCAAGAACGCCACCCGCAAGCCGCTGACCCGCGCGGACGTCGAGGCCAACGCGCGCACCTATGCGGACCAGGTGTTCAAGGTGCTCGACCGCGACAGGACCGAGCTGCGCTTCAACTCGGAGTGGTTCGACGGGATGAAGGCGGCCGACATGATCCGCCTTGCGGGCCAGCTCACCGTCGCCCGCATGCTCGAGCGCGACGACTTCGCCAAGCGCTTCCACGGCCAGCAGCCGATCGCGATCCACGAGTTCCTCTACCCGCTGGTGCAGGGCTACGACTCGGTTGCGCTGCGGGCCGACGTGGAACTCGGCGGCACCGACCAGACCTTCAACCTGCTGATGGGGCGCGCGCTGCAGGAACACTGCGGCCAGCCGCCGCAGATCGTGCTGACCATGCCCCTGCTGGAAGGGCTCGACGGCGTCCACAAGATGTCCAAGTCGCTCGGCAACTACATCGGCATCGACGAGCCGGCGATCGACATCGTCACCAAGACCATGAAGATCGGCGACGCGCTGATGTGGAAGTGGTTCGAGCTGCTGAGCTTCGAGGTCTCGCTCGCCGAGCTCGACTTGCTGAAGAAGGAGGTCGACGCTGGCGGGCTCAACCCGCGCGACGTCAAGCTGCGCCTGGCGCGCGAGCTGGCGGCGCGCTTCCAGGGCGCGGCTGCGGCGGAGCTCGCGGTCGCCGGCTGGCACGCGGTGGTGCGCGGACAGGGCGACACCGCGCAGCTGCCCGTCAGCGAGGTCGCCGTCCCGACGGACGGCCTACGCCTGCCGGCGCTCCTCGTCGCGGCGGGTCTGGCCGCCAGCAACTCCGAGGCGGTCCGCAAGCTGCGGGAGCGTGCGGTTCGCGTCGACGGCGGGGTGGTCGAGGATCCGCAGCGTGTCCTCGGACCCGGCTTCGAGGGCGTGCTGCAGATCGGCAAGCGCAACTTCGCGCGGGTCCGGCTGCGGGTCTCCTGAGCGCGCCGTGCCGGGTTCAGGAAAAAGTTCAAGAAAGCGCTTCCAAATCGTCGTCGGGCTCCTGTAAGATGCGCGGCCCGCTGAGGCGAGGCGCACGAAACGGCGCCGACCCGAAAGCGGCCAGCGCAGGGCGCTGGTCCGGTCGCTTGCTGACACATGAAGCGATCGGGTGACGAAGAAACATTTTCGTCACAGGGTGTTGACGAGCCGCCAACCTCATGTATGATGAGCGGCTCACCGGGGCGAGACACTCCGGTCCGGAGCGGGAAGCGAGATGCTCCCAAGTGGTTGTTCCGGAAGATCTTTGACAGTGTGCGCAGGTGACTTGTGCGGGCGTCTGGCGGATGGATGAATCGTCCATCTTGCAGAGCTCGACCAAGTCGACAACAGCAACGTCAATACTTTTCAGTTTTGACCGAGATGAGTCGCTGGAAAAGCTTTGCAGTGTAGAGCTTTAAGCTTTAACTGAAGAGTTTGATCCTGGCTCAGAGTGAACGCTGGCGGCAGGCCTAACACATGCAAGTCGAACGGCAGCACAGGGGAGCTTGCTCCCTGGGTGGCGAGTGGCGGACGGGTGAGGAATGCATCGGAATCTGCCCAGTCGTGGGGGATAACGTAGGGAAACTTACGCTAATACCGCATACGACCTGAGGGTGAAAGTGGGGGCTCGCAAGACCTCACGCGATTGGATGAGCCGATGCCGGATTAGCTAGTTGGTGGGGTAAAGGCCCACCAAGGCGACGATCCGTAGCTGGTCTGAGAGGATGATCAGCCACACTGGGACTGAGACACGGCCCAGACTCCTACGGGAGGCAGCAGTGGGGAATATTGGACAATGGGCGCAAGCCTGATCCAGCCATGCCGCGTGTGTGAAGAAGGCCTTCGGGTTGTAAAGCACTTTTGTACGGGAAGAAAAGCGTCGGGTTAATACCCTGGCGTCATGACGGTACCGTAAGAATAAGCACCGGCTAACTTCGTGCCAGCAGCCGCGGTAATACGAAGGGTGCAAGCGTTACTCGGAATTACTGGGCGTAAAGCGTGCGTAGGCGGTTTGTTAAGTCAGATGTGAAAGCCCCGGGCTCAACCTGAGAATTGCATTTGATACTGGCGAGCTAGAGTGTGGTAGAGGGTGGTGGAATTCCCGGTGTAGCGGTGAAATGCGTAGAGATCGGGAGGAACATCCGTGGCGAAGGCGGCCACCTGGACCAACACTGACGCTGAGGCACGAAAGCGTGGGGAGCAAACAGGATTAGATACCCTGGTAGTCCACGCCCTAAACGATGCGAACTGGACGTTGGGCTCAACTAGGAGCTCAGTGTCGAAGCTAACGCGTTAAGTTCGCCGCCTGGGGAGTACGGTCGCAAGACTGAAACTCAAAGGAATTGACGGGGGCCCGCACAAGCGGTGGAGTATGTGGTTTAATTCGATGCAACGCGCAGAACCTTACCTGGCCTTGACATCCACGGAACTTTCCAGAGATGGATTGGTGCCTTCGGGAACCGTGAGACAGGTGCTGCATGGCTGTCGTCAGCTCGTGTCGTGAGATGTTGGGTTAAGTCCCGCAACGAGCGCAACCCTTGTCCCTAGTTGCCAGCACGTAATGGTGGGAACTCTAGGGAGACTGCCGGTGACAAACCGGAGGAAGGTGGGGATGACGTCAAGTCCTCATGGCCCTTACGGCCAGGGCTACACACGTACTACAATGGTCGGTACAGAGGGTTGCCAACCCGCGAGGGGGAGCCAATCCCAGAAAACCGATCTCAGTCCGGATTGGAGTCTGCAACTCGACTCCATGAAGTCGGAATCGCTAGTAATCGCAGATCAGCATTGCTGCGGTGAATACGTTCCCGGGCCTTGTACACACCGCCCGTCACACCATGGGAGTGGGTTGCTCCAGAAGTAGCTAGTCTAACCTTCGGGAGGACGGTTACCACGGAGTGATTCATGACTGGGGTGAAGTCGTAACAAGGTAGCCGTATCGGAAGGTGCGGCTGGATCACCTCCTTTTGAGCATGACGGTCTTTCGTCCGTCGGGCGCCCGCACAAGACACCTGCATCCAGAGAAGACGAGCGAAGCCGAAGCGCTTTGCTGGTCGGTTGCCGTCGCATGACGGGGCCATAGCTCAGCTGGGAGAGCACCTGCTTTGCAAGCAGGGGGTCGTCGGTTCGATCCCGACTGGCTCCACCACGGCGAGACACGCATTGGGTCTGTAGCTCAGGTGGTTAGAGCGCACCCCTGATAAGGGTGAGGTCGGTGGTTCGAGTCCTCCCAGACCCACCACTCTGGATGTAGCGCACACGCACGATTTGAAAGCAGTCCGGCGCTGAAGCCGCGGCTGTGTTCTTTGAAAATTTGGGATGTAGCGAGCGTTTGAGACGAGAAGTCGACCAAACGTGTCGTAGAGGCTAAGGCGGGCCCTTCGAGGGCCTAACATTTGAAGTTGTCGTTGATATTCGCTCCTGCAGACGACTGCAGGGATCATCGATGGCCCCGAGGCGACTTGGGGTTATAGGGTCAAGCGAATAAGCGCACACGGTGGATGCCTTGGCGGTCAGAGGCGATGAAGGACGTGGCAGCCTGCGAAAAGCATCGG
>NZ_JAGQFT020000019.1 GCF_018122625.2 Coralloluteibacterium stylophorae
TCCCCTCTTCGCCCGCCCCGCCCGCGCAGCAGCACCAGCACCGCGCCGGTGCCACCGAGCGCCTGCGGTGGCGAGGCGTAGGCGAGCACGTCGTCGCGGCGCTGCAGGAGGCGGTCCACCAGCGCCTTCAGCACCGGCACGCCGTCCTCCGAGCGCAGGCCCTTGCCGTGGATCACCAGCACGCAGCGCGCGCGGTTGCCGCGCGCCTCGTGCAGGAAGCTCCGCAGCAGGCGTTCGGCGCGGGCGGCATCGGCGCGGTGCAGGTCGAGTTCGCCCTGCACCGCGAACTCGCCCCGGCGCAGCCGCGCCAGGGCGTCGGGAGAGACCTCGTCGCGACGCCAGGCCAGCGCCTCGGCGGCATCGAACGAGGCCATCGGCGCCGTGCGCATCTCGCGCAGCGCGTCGAACTCGTCCTCCGCACGCTTGCGCGCCCGCGGTGCCGGGCGCGGGCGTGCCGGCGCGGGCGCGTCCGGCAGCCGGCGCACCTCGCCGATCGCCTCGCGGAACAGGGCGGCGTCGTCGTCGTCGATCGCAGGCCGGCGGCTCATGCACCAAGCCTAGCGTGCGGCGCCGCGGCCCGCATCCGCGCCCGCGCGGCGCGGCGGCGGGTTCGGGGCGCGCAGGACGATCCGCTATCATTGCCCGGTTTCCACGGGGATCCCATGCGCGTACTGGTCAGCAACGACGACGGCGTCGATGCCGCGGGCATCCGCGCCCTGGCCGACGGGCTGCGCGCGGCCGGGCACCAGGTCACGGTGGTCGCGCCCGACCGCGACCGCTCCGGCGCCAGCAACTCGCTCACGCTCGAGCACCCGATCCGGGTCAGGGAGCTCGGCGGCGGCGTCTACTGCGTCGCCGGCACGCCGACCGACTGCGTGCACCTGGCGCTGACCGGCCTGCTCGAGCAGGAGCCGGACATCGTCGTCTCCGGCGTCAACAACGTCGCCAACATGGGCGACGACGTCATCTATTCCGGGACCGTGGCCGCGGCCATGGAGGGCCGTTTCCTCGGCCTGCCCGCGGTGGCGGTGTCGCTGGCGACCGATGCCGGCTCCGGGCGCCACTACGACACCGGCGCGCGCGCGGCGGTGGAGATCATCGAGCGCCTGGCGACCGATCCGCTGCCCGCCAACACCATCCTCAACGTCAACGTGCCCGACCGCCCGTGGGCGGAGCTCGCGGGCTTCGAGGTGACCCGCCTCGGCAACCGCCACCGTTCCGAGCCCTGCGTCGCCCAGGAGGATCCGCGCGGCCGCCGGATCTGGTGGATCGGCCCGGCCGGCGCCGAACAGGACGCCGGTCCCGGCACCGACTTCCACGCGGTGCGCACCGGGCACATCTCGATCAGCCCGATCCACGTCGACCTGACCCGCTACCAGGCGCTGGAGCAGGTCGCCAGCTGGGTGTCGGGCCTGGAGCAGGAGATCGGACGCCAGTCATGATGTCGCAGTACAAGAGCCAGGCCCGCGGCCTCGGCATGACCTCGCAGCGTGCGCGCGACCGCCTCATCGAGCGGCTGCGCGAGGCCGGCATCCGCGACGAGCGGGTGCTGCTGGCGATGGCCTCGGTGCCGCGCCACCTGTTCATCGACGAGGCCCTCGCCAGCCGTGCCTACGAAGACACCGCCCTGCCGATCGGCAACGGCCAGACCATTTCGCAGCCGTGGGTGGTGGCGCGCATGACCGAGGCCCTGCTGGAGGCGCCGCCGGAAGGCCTGCCGCTGCCGCGGCGGGTGCTCGAGGTCGGCACCGGCTCCGGCTACCAGGCGGCGGTGCTGGCCGCGCTCGGCATCGAGGTCTTCAGCATCGAACGCATCGACGAACTCCTCCGCCAGGCGCGGCGCCGCCTGCGCCGGCTCGGCTTCAACGTGCGCACCCGCCACGACGACGGCCGCGTGGGCTGGGACGAGTGCGCGCCGTTCGACGGGATCATCGTCACCGCCGGCGGTGCGCTGGTGGACCCGCAGCTGCTGGCCCAGCTCGGCGACGGCGGAACCCTGGTCGCACCGGTCGGCTCGGCCAGCGGCCAGCAACTGCTGCGCCTGCGCAGGCAGGGCGAGCAGATGGACCAGGAATCGCTGGGAACGGTGGTGTTCGTGCCGCTGCTGGCGGGCGTGGTCAGCGCATGAGGCTGTTCGGTCCGCTCTACGACCGCTGCATCCAGTGGGCACGGCACCGGCATGCGGTGCGCTATCTCGCCGCACTCAGCGCGGCCGAGGCGATCGTGTTCCCGATCCCGCCCGACGTGATGCTGATCCCCATGGCGCTGGCGCAGCCGCGGCGCTGGGTGTCGGTCGCCACCGTCTGCACCGTCGCCTCGGTCCTGGGCGGGCTGGTCGGTTACCTGCTCGGCCACTTCGCGCTGGAGCTGGTGATGCCGCTGATCGAGCGCGCCGGGCAGGCCGAGACGTTCGCCGAGGTGCAGGCGCTGTTCGCGCGCTACGGCTTCTGGATCGTGCTGGTCGCCGGCTTCACGCCGATCCCGTTCAAGGTGTTCACCGTCGCCTCGGGGGCCGCCGGCATGCCGCTGCTGCCGTTCGTGCTCGGTTCGTTCGCCGGCCGCGGCGGACGCTTCTATCTGGTGGCGGCGCTGGTCGCGCTGGCGGGGCCGAAGGTCGAGCCGGTGGTGCGGCGCTACATCGAGATCGTGGGCTGGATCGTCGGCATCGCCGTACTCGCCGTGCTGGCATGGCTGCAGTTCGGGCACTGACGCGGCCCGGCCTTCGCAGGACGTGCGCGGGCATCCGGTAGGCTTGAACGCCGCTGCACTGGTGCAGGCGGAACGGGAGTGGGAGTGGAATCGAGGGGACTTCTTGGAATGACGTCGCGGATCCTCTGCGCAGTGATGGCGCTGCTGGTGCTGGGCGCCTGCGGACGCTCCGTCGTGGTCACCCGCGACACCGCGCCGTCGCGTCCGGCCGGCCGCCCGGCTGCGCCGCTGCCGGCGAGCGGCAGCTACGTCGTCGCCCGCGGCGACACCCTGTACGGCATCGCCTTCCGGCACGGGCTGGATTACCGCGAGCTCGCCGCTCGCAACGGCATCGCCGCGCCCTATACGATCTATCCCGGGCAGCGCATCCGCCTCGACGGGGCGCCGCAGCGCGCGCCGGTGGCCGCGGCCCCGCGTCCTGCCGCGCCCTTGCCCGCCGGTACGCCCGACACCACGGCCGCGCGCACGCCGCTGCCGCCGCTGCCCTCGGCGACGCCGGCAGCCACGCCGGCGCCCGCGCCGGTCGCGAGCGCGCCGAAGCCCGCGCCGGAGCCGCCCGCGCAGGTCGACACCCGCGCCGGCGCCTGGCGCTGGCCTGCGGACGGCCAGATCGTCGGCCGCTTCGTCGCCGGCGACCCGACCCGGCAGGGCCTCGACATCGCCGGCGATTCCGGCGACCCGGTGCGGGCCTCGGCGGCCGGCGTGGTGGTGTACTCGGGCGCCGGCCTGGTCGGCTACGGCGAGCTGATCATCATCAAGCACTCCGACGAGTGGCTGTCGGCCTATGGCCACAACCGCAAGCGCCTGGTCGACGAGGGCGACAGCATCGCGGCCGGCCAGCAGATCGCCGAGATGGGCCGCTCCGGCGCCAGCCGCGACATGCTGCATTTCGAGATCCGCCGCAACGGCAAGCCGACCGATCCGCTGCCGCTGCTTCCGAAGCGCTGACGGCGCGCGGGCGCCTGCGGGTCAGCCCGGCAGGAGGAAGGCGGCGACGGCGCGGCGGCCCTCGCCGACGAGCACGTTGAAGGTGCGCGCGGCCGCGGCGTTGTCCATGGCCTCGATGCCGATGCCGCGGGTGAGGCAGGCGGCCATCACCGCCGGCGCCGGGAACCTCAGCGCCGGTCCGGTACCCAGTACGACCACTTCCGGGTCCAGCGCCAGCAGGGGCGCGATGTCCCCGGGCTGCAGGTCGGCGACCTCACGCGGGCGCCAGTCCTCGAGCAGCCTGTCCGCCGAGAGCGCGAAGCTCGCCGTCAGCTCGCGCTCGTTCACCAGCACGCTCGCCGGCCCGGTGCCGCGCAGGACGTAGCGGGATTCGGCCGGGTCGAGCGAGAGATGCATGGCGGACGCGACCTTCAGCGGACCCGCGGCAGGACGATCTGCGGGTTGTCCGCCGAGCGCCGGTACAGCACGGCGGTGTTGCCGATCCGCTGCACGAGCGCGGCCTTCACGCCGTCGACCAGCTCGACGATGGCCGCGTCGCGCACCTCGCGATCGTCGGTGGCGACCTTCACCTTGATCAGCTCGTGCCGCTCGAGGACCGAATCGAGCTCGGCGAGCAGCGAGGGCGTGACGCCCTTGGCGCCGACCTGGATCAGCGGCTTGAGCGGGTGGGCGAGGCCGCGGAGGTAGCGCTTCTGGGCGGCGGCGAGATCGGACGACATGGAGGGCCAGGCCGGCGTGGCGGCGGTCGGGAAGGCCGCGCAGGTTATCATGCCGGACCGTACGTCCCTCCCGCGCCCATGCCCCGCAGCAAGAGCAGCCATCGCTGGCTCCGCGAGCACTTCGCCGATCCCTACGTCAAGAAGGCGCAGGCCGACGGCTATCGCTCGCGCGCCGCCTACAAGCTCGAGGAACTGGTGGGGCGGGACCGCCTGCTGAAGCCAGGCATGGTCGTGGTGGACCTCGGCGCGGCGCCGGGCGGCTGGTCGCAGTTCGTGCGGCAGGCGCTGGGCGACAGCGGCACGGTGGTGGCGATGGACATCCTGGAGATGCCGCCGATCGCGGGCGTGACCTTCATTCACGGCGATTTCAGGGCCGACGACGCAGTTTCGAGGCTCGACGCCGCGCTCGGGGAGCGCGCCGTGGATCTTGTGCTCTCGGACATGGCCCCCAATATGAGCGGCATGGATGCGGTCGACCAGCCGCGCGCGATGTACCTTGCCGAACTCGCCCGCGATTTCGCGCAGGATCATCTGGCGCCCGGCGGGGCCTTCCTCATCAAGCTGTTCCAGGGCGAGGGCTTCGACGCCTACGTCCAGGACCTGAAGCGCCGCTACACGCGGGTCGTGAACCGCAAGCCCGCGGCTTCCCGCCGCCGTTCCAACGAAGTGTACGCACTGGCCCAGGGCAAGCGCTGATCGCGCTGGGCGAACCGACAGGATTCAGATGAACGACCTCGCCAAGAACCTCCTGCTTTGGGTCATCGTCGCCGTGGTGCTGCTGGCGGTGTTCAACAGCTTCTCGCCGAGCACGGCGGGCGGCGGCCGCGAGGTGCCGTACTCCAGCTTCGTGCAGGAGGTGCAGAACGACGGCATCGACTCGGTCCGGGTGAGCGCCAACGAGAGCACCATCGAATTCAAGCGCTCGAACGGCGAGTCCGGGATCACCTACGCCCCGCTCGGCGACCGCGAGCAGATGTACAACGACCTGATCAACAACGGCGTCGCGGTCAGCCGCGAGCAGTCGAAGGACGGTCCGGGGCTGGGCTACATCCTGCTCAACCTGCTGCCGTACGTGATCTTCATCGGCATCTTCATCTACTTCCTGCGCCAGATGCAGTCCGGCGGCGCGGGCCGCGGCGCGATGAGCTTCGGCAAGTCGCGGGCGAAGATGCAGGGCGAGGACCAGGTCAAGGTGACCTTCGCCGACGTCGCCGGCTGCGACGAGGCCAAGGAGGAGGTCGGCGAGCTGGTCGAGTTCCTGCGCGACCCGACCCGCTTCTCCAAGCTCGGCGGCAAGATCCCGCGTGGCGTGCTGATGGTCGGCCCGCCCGGCACCGGCAAGACCCTGCTGGCGCGTGCCATCGCCGGCGAGGCCAAGGTGCCGTTCTTCTCGATCTCCGGTTCCGACTTCGTCGAGATGTTCGTCGGCGTCGGCGCCAGCCGCGTGCGCGACATGTTCGAGCAGGCCAAGAAGCACGCGCCCTGCATCATCTTCATCGACGAGATCGATGCCGTCGGCCGCCACCGCGGCGCCGGCCTCGGCGGTGGCCACGACGAGCGCGAGCAGACGCTGAACCAGCTGCTGGTCGAGATGGACGGCTTCGAGGGCGGCGAGGGCGTGATCGTGATCGCCGCGACCAACCGCCCGGACGTCCTCGACCCGGCGCTGCTGCGCCCGGGCCGCTTCGACCGCCAGGTCGTGGTCGGGCTGCCGGACGTGAAGGGCCGCGAGCAGATCCTGCGCGTGCATATGCGCAAGGTGCCGCTGGCCGACGGCGTGGACCCGATGATCATCGCCCGCGGCACGCCCGGCTTCTCCGGCGCCGACCTCGCCAACCTGGTGAACGAGGCCGCGCTGTTCGCCGCGCGCGACAACGGCCGCGACGTGCGCATGGACCACTTCGATCGCGCCCGCGACAAGATCCTGATGGGCGCCGAGCGCCGCTCGATGGCGATGAGCGACGACGAGAAGAAGCTCACCGCCTACCACGAGGCCGGCCACGCCATCGTCGGCCGCCTGGTGCCCGAGCACGATCCGGTCTACAAGGTCACGATCATCCCGCGCGGCCGCGCGCTGGGCGTGACCATGTACCTGCCGGAGGGCGACAAGTACAGCTACAACAAGGTCGCGATCGAGTCGCAGCTGTGCTCGCTGTACGGCGGCCGCATCGCCGAGGAGCTGATCTTCGGCGCCGACAAGGTCACCACCGGCGCGTCCAACGACATCGAGCGCGCCACCAAGATGGCCCGCAACATGGCCACCAAGTGGGGCCTGTCGGACGAGCTCGGCCCGATCGCCTACGGCGAGGACGAGGACGAGGTCTTCCTCGGTCGCTCGGTGACGCAGCACAAGAACGTCTCCGACGATACCGCGCGCAAGATCGACGAGGTGGTGCGCGGGATCCTGGACGGCGCCTACAAGCGCACCACCCAGATCCTCAGGGACAACCTCGACAAGCTGCACGTGATGGCCGACGCCCTGCTGCAGTACGAGACGATCGACGCCAGGCAGATCGACGCGATCATGGACGGCAAGGTGCCGCCGCCGCCGACGGGCTGGGAGGCCTCCGGCAAGCTGCCGCCGCGCCAGGGCGGCGATTCCGGGACGCCCGGCGCGATCGGCGGGCCGGCACCCTCGGTGTGATCACCCCGGCGCAGGCCGGACAGGCATGAAGCCGGAAGGCCGGGATCCGTTCCCGGCCTTCCTCGTTGCGAGGACCAGCATGTTCGACACCGTTCCCGTCCTGGACTGCGGCGGCCGCGCGCTGCGGCTCGACCGTCCGCGGGTCATGGGCATCGTCAACGTCACCCCCGACTCCTTCTCCGACGGCGGGTGCCACGCCGACTGCGATGCCGCGGTCGCGCATGGGCTGCGGCTGGTGGAGGAGGGTGCCGACATGCTCGACGTCGGCGGCGAATCGACCCGGCCGGGCGCCGACGAGGTGGGGATCGACGAGGAGCTGGCGCGCGTCGTTCCCGTCATCGAGCGCCTCGCCCGCGAGACGGCCGTGCCGATCAGCGTCGACACCTCCAAGCCGGAGGTGATGCGCGCGGCCGTGGCCGCCGGCGCGGGGATGGTCAACGACGTCTACGGCCTGCGGCGGGAGGGCGCGCTGGAAGCGGCGGCGGCGCTCGCGGTGCCGGTGGTGCTGATGCACATGCAGGGCGAGCCGCGCTCGATGCAGGACGCACCGGCCTACGACGACGTCGTCGCGGACGTGCACCGCTTCCTCGCCGAACGCATCTTCGCCGCGGAGATGGCCGGCATCGCGAAGAAGCGCCTCGTGGTCGATCCCGGCTTCGGGTTCGGCAAGGACGACGCGCACAACCTGGTCCTGCTCGCCGGGCTCGAGCGCTTCGCCAGCCTCGGCGTGCCGGTGCTGGCCGGCCTCTCGCGCAAGCGGCTGATCGGCAACCTGACCGGGCGCGAGGCGCCGGCGCAGCGCGTGCATGGCTCCACGGCGGCGGCGCTGATCGCGGCGCAGCGCGGCGCGATGCTGCTGCGCGCGCACGACGTCGCCGCCACCGTCGACGCGCTGGCGGTATGGCGGGCGGTCGCGGCGCAGCCGCGTCCGATGGCGCCCGCCGCGCCCGCGGTCCGCTGGCCGGACGAGGACTGATCCCGCGCGCATGGCGCCGCCGTCCGGCATCGATTCGCGGCCGCTCGCGATCGCCCTGATGGGGCCGACGGCCTCGGGCAAGACCGCGCTCGCGGTGGAGTGGGCGCAGCGCCTGCGCTCCGAGATCGTCAGCGTCGACTCGGCGCTGGTGTATCGCGGGCTCGACATCGGTGCGGCCAAGCCGGATGCCGCGACCCAGGCGCTGGCGCCGCACCGCCTGATCGACATCCGCGACCCGCACGAGACCTACAACGCCGGCGAGTTCGCCGTCGATGCGCTGGCGGCGATGCGCGCCATCGCGGCCGGCGGGCGGATTCCGCTGCTGGTCGGCGGCACCGGGCTGTACTTCCGCGCCCTGCTGGACGGGCTGGCGGAGATGCCGGAGTCGGATCCGGCGGTCCGCGCCGCCGTCGCGGCCGAGGCGCGCGAACGCGGCTGGGCGGCCCTGCACGCGGACCTGACGCGCGTCGATCCCGCGGCCGCCGCCCGCATCCGTCCCAGCGACCCGCAGCGGATCAGCCGCGCCGTCGAGGTCTTCCGCACCAGCGGGCGACCGTTGAGCGAGTGGCAGGCGGGCGCGCGCCGGGGCATGCGGTTCCCGTTCCGCGTGCTGCGCCTGATGCTGGCACCGGCCGACCGGGCGGTGCTGCATCAGCGCATCGCGCAGCGCTTCGACGCCATGCTCGACTCAGGCTTCCTCGCCGAAGTGCGGCGCCTGCGCAGCGACCCGCGCCTGCACCCGGACCTGCCGGCGATGCGCGCGGTCGGGTACCGGCAGGCGTGGGCGCACCTCGAGGGCGCAACGGATGCGGCCACGTTCCGAGCGCAGGCCATCGCCGCCACCCGCCAGCTGGCCAAGCGCCAGCTGACCTGGCTGCGGGCGGAGCACGCGGCGCGCTGGCTCGATCCGGTCCACCAGCGCGCTGAACTCGAGGCGGCGCTCGCCCTGTTCGTGGGCCCTTCCTCACTCGATCCAGACCGGGCCGCTGTGTAACATCGGCCCTGGCCTGCAATGGCCTCACGCCCGCGCCCCGCGCCCGCGTCGATCCAACGAGCTGCCGAAGCGCGCCGGCTGGCTGCGCGCCAAAGAAGAAGAGCAGGTGCACCATGTCCAAGGGTCAGTCCTTGCAGGACCCTTTCCTCAATGCATTGCGGCGCGAGCGGGTTCCCGTCTCGGTCTATCTCGTCAACGGCATCAAGCTGCAGGGGACGATCGAGTCCTTCGACCAGTTCGTGGTCCTGCTGCGCAACACCGTCAGCCAGATGGTCTACAAGCACGCGATCTCGACGGTGGTGCCGGCGCGCAACGTGCGCGTGGGCGCGGCGCCGTCGACGGCGGCCGCCGAGGCCGGCGACGAGGCCGAGGCCTGACCGGGGCGGGTCCGAGCGTTCGATGTTCGATCGATCCCGTCGCGGCGAGCACGCGCTCCTGATCCATCCGCACCGCTCCGGCGCCGATCCGGATGCGGAGCAGGAGTTCAACGAGCTCGCGCGTTCGGCCGGGGCCGAGGTGGTGGCCAGCCTCGGCGCGCGGCTGGAGCGGCCGAACCCGGCGACCCTGATCGGCAGCGGCAAGGTCGAGGAGGCGAAGTTGGCGGCGGATGCCTCCGGCGCCGACCTCGTGCTGGTCGACCACCAGCTCTCGCCGGTGCAGGAGCGCAACCTGGAGAAGGCGCTCGGGCGGCGCGTCGTCGACCGCACCGGCCTGATCCTGGACATCTTCGCCCTGCGTGCGCGCTCGCACGAGGGCAAGCTGCAGGTCGAGCTGGCCCAGCTCCGGCACCTGGCAACGCGCCTGGTCCGCGGCTGGACCCATCTCGAGCGCCAGCGCGGCGGCTCGATCGGCCTGCGCGGCCCCGGCGAGACGCAGCTCGAGACCGACCGCCGCCTGCTGCAGAAGCGCGTCGACATGCTGCAGAAGCGCCTGGACAAGGTCGAGGTGCAGCACGCGCAGATGCGGCGCGCGCGCGAGCGCAACGCGATCCCGCGCGTGGCCCTGGTCGGCTACACCAATGCCGGCAAGTCGACCCTGTTCAACACGCTCACCGGCGCCGGCGCCTATGCCGCGGACCAGCTGTTCGCCACGCTCGACCCGACCGTGCGCCGCCTGCGCCTGCCGGGCGCCGGCGTGCTGGTGCTGGCCGACACGGTGGGGTTCGTGCGCGACCTCCCGCACGAACTGGTCGCCGCTTTCCGCTCGACGCTGTCGGAGGCGCGCGAGGCCGACCTGCTGCTGCATCTGGTGGACGCCGCCGATCCGCTGCGCGAGGAGCGCATCGCCCAGGTCGACGCGGTGCTGGAGGAGATCGGCGCCGGCGATCTCCCGCAGGTCCTGCTGTTCAACAAGATCGACCGGATCGAGGGCGCGGTCGCGCGCCACGACCCCGCGGTCGGCGGCAGCCGCGAGCGCATCTGGATGTCGGCGCAGCGCGGCGACGGGCTCGACCTGCTGCGCGACGCCCTCGACGCGCGCTTCCGTAGCCGCCGGGTGGTCGGCGAGCTCGACCTGCCGCCGCAGGCCGGGCGTCTGCGCGCGCGCCTGCATGCGCTGGAGGCGGTGGCCGGGGAGACGGCCGGCGAGCACGGCTGGCGGGTGCGCGTCGACCTGCCGGCGGCGGTGGCCGAGCAGCTCGCCGCGGAGGCGGACGGCGCACCGCTCAGGGCGCTGCTGCCCGCGCGCGAGGAAACTGACTGAGCGCGGCCCTGCGCGCGGCGGCGCGGTTGAGACCCCGCTCCGCGCTACCTACAATCGAGCGATTTTCACCTGCGGAGGCGCCACGGCGCGTCCGCGTCTGCGACGGAGCCTGCATGGCCTGGAACGAGCCCGGACAGGGCAAGAAGGACCCTTGGAAGGGCAAGAACCCCGATTCGGAGGTCGATGCCTTCCTGACGCGGCTCAAGGGCGTGTTCGGCGGCGGCCGCGGCGACGACGGCGGGGGCCGCTCCGGTGGCGGGCGCGACAACGGCTTCAATCCGCTGTGGCTGATCCTGCTGCTGCTCGCGGTGTGGCTGGTGTTCGACAGCTTCCAGCTCATCAACGAACGCCAGCGCGGCGTGGTGCTGCGCTTCGGCGAGTTCGCACGGGTGATGCAGCCGGGCGCCAACTTCAAGCTGCCGTCGCCGATCGAGACGGTCTACAAGGTCGACGTCACCAGCGTGCGCCGGGTCGCCGACCAGGTGCGCATGCTCACGCGCGACGAGAACATCGTGCAGATCAACTACGAGGTCCAGTACACGGTGTCGGACCCGAACCTGTTCCTGTTCGGCGACGCCGCGCCCGAGGAGACCCTGCGGCACGCGGCGGAAGCGGCGGTGCGCGACGTGGTCGGCGGCAGCGAGATGGACAGCGTCCTGACCGGCGAACGCGCGGCGCTCGCGGCCAAGGCGCGCGAGCTGCTGCAGGTCTCGCTCGACGCCTACCACACCGGCATCCAGGTCTCGACCTTCGCCATGCCGGACGCGCGCCCGCCGGTCGAGGTGCGCGACGCCTTCGACGACGCGATCAGCGCGCGCGAGGACAAGGAGCGCATCGAGAGCGAGGCGCGGGCCTACGCCAGCACGGTGGTGCCAGAGGCGCGCGGCGCCGCCGCGCGCATCCGCACCGAGGCCGAGGGCTACAAGGCCGCGGCGCTGAGCCGCGCCGAGGGCGACGCCGAGCGCTTCAGCCTGCTCGCCGACGAGTACCGCCAGGCGCCCGAGGTGACCCGCCGCCGACTGTACCTGGAGACCATGCAGCAGGTGCTCGCGGCGAGCCGCAAGGTCTATTCCGGCGACACCGGCAACGTGCTCTACCTGCCGGCCGATGGCCAGGCGGCGCCAGCCGGTGGCAGCGTCTCGCGCCTGCCGGCGGCCTCGTCCTCGCTGCCCGACCGGCCGGTCGGTGGCAGCAATTCGAACGGGGCGACGTCCGCGCCGGCCAGGCCGATCCAGAACGAACCGCGCCCGACGCGCGGCAGCCGCGGGGAGGGCCGCTGATGAAGCCGATCACCATCGCCATCGTGGCGCTCGTCGTCCTGCTCGGCCTGGGCTCGATGTTCCGGGTCAAGGAAAACGAGGTCGGGATGGTCATCCAGCTCGGTCGCATCGTCCGCAGCGACATCGACCCCGGCCTGCACTTCAAGCTGCCCCTGGTGCAGAGCGTGCTCACCTTCGATCGCCGCATCCAGACGCTGGAGTCCGCGCCGGAGCGCTACCTGACCAGCGAGAAGAAGGACGTCAGCGTCGACTTCTTCGTCAAGTGGCGCGTCGAGGACGCCCGTCGCTACTACACCGCCACCGGCGGCCAGGCCACCGATGCGATGCAGCGCCTCGACCCGGTGGTCAAGCAGGCGATCCGCAACGAGATCAACCAGCGCACCCTGCGCGAGGTGGTCGTCGATGCGCGCACCAACCTGTCCGAGCGCTTCGTCGAGGTCGCCAACCGCGCCGCCGGCGGACTCGGCATCGAGGTGGTCGACGTGCGCATCAAGCGCATCGACCTCCCCGAGGACAGCGGCGTGCTCGACTCGGTGTTCCGCCGCATGCGCGCCGAGCGCACGCGGGTGGCCAACGAGCTGCGCGCCGAGGGCGACGAGATCCGGCAGACGATCCAGTCGGAGGCCGACCGCCAGCGCGCGGTGATCCTGGCCGAGGCCGAACGCGACGCACAGCGCCTGCGCGGCGAAGGCGATGCGGGGGCCGCGGAGACCTACGCCCAGGCCTATGGCCAGGACCCGGAGTTCTACGGCTTCTACAAGAGCCTGGAGACCTACCGCGAGTCCTTCTCGGGCGGTGGCGACGTGCTGGTCCTCGATCCCGATTCCGAGCTGATGCGCTACTTCGAGCAGGCCGGGCAAGCGCGCTGATCCGTGAGCAGCGACCTGTGGGCGGCCCTGTGCCTGGTCATGGTGATCGAGGGGCTGATGCTCTTCGCGGCGCCGCGCGTGTGGAAGCGCGCGGCGCTGGGCATGATCCGCACCCCCAGCCGCAGCCTGCGCGTGGCCGGCGCGGTCAGCATCTGCATCGGGCTGGCCTGCCTCTACGCCGTGCGCGGCTGGAGCGCCTGAACGTCCCGCCCGGCGGTGGCTGCGGCGGGCGCGGTTTTCTTGGATAATGCGCAAAAGCCGGGGCCAGCCTCGGCTTTTTCCGTGTCTGGGGATGCGGGCAGGGCGTTCGCGGCCCGCCCGGTTCCGCACGGCGACTTCCGCCGCGGCCCCTGGCCGCCGGCGATCCGAACAGCAAAGGAGCAAGTCCGTGGGCCAGTCAGTCGTCGTTCTCGGTGCCCAGTGGGGTGACGAGGGCAAGGGCAAGATCGTCGATCTCCTGACCGAGCAGGTCGGTGCGGTGGTGCGCTTCCAGGGCGGCCACAACGCCGGCCACACCCTGGTCATCGGCGGCAAGAAGACCGTGCTGCACCTGATCCCCTCGGGCATCCTGCGCGAGGGCGTGCTGTGCCTGATCGGCAACGGCGTGGTGCTGAGCCCGGCGGCGCTGCAGAAGGAGATCGCCGAGCTCGAGGCGACCGGCATCGACGTGCGCTCGCGGCTGAAGATCAGCCCGGCGACGCCGCTGATCATGCCCTACCACATCGCCCTGGATCAGGCCCGCGAGAAGGCGGCAGGCGGCAAGGCTATCGGCACCACCGGTCGCGGCATCGGCCCCGCCTACGAGGACAAGGTCGCGCGCCGCGGCGTGCGCGTGGCAGACCTCGCCTACCCCGAGCAGCTCGCCGAGAAGCTGCGCGGCACGCTCGACTACCACAACTTCGTGCTGACCAAGTACCTGGGCGTCGAGCCGGTCGACTTCCAGAAGACCCTCGACGAGGTGCTGGCCTTCGGCGAGTACGTCGAGCCGATGAAGCACGACGTCGCCGGCCTGCTGCACGACCTGCGCAAGCAGGGCAAGCGCATCCTGTTCGAGGGCGCGCAGGGCTCGCTGCTCGACATCGACCACGGCACCTATCCCTACGTCACCTCGTCCAACACCACCACCGGCGGCGCGCTCGCCGGCACCGGCGTCGGGCCCGAGGCGATCGACTACGTGCTCGGCATCGCCAAGGCCTACGCCACCCGCGTCGGCGGCGGCCCGTTCCCGACCGAGCTGCACGACGAGACCGGCGAGGCGATCCGCGAGCGCGGCCAGGAATTCGGCGCCACCACCGGACGGCCGCGCCGCTGCGGCTGGATCGACATCGTCGCGCTCAAGCGCGCGGTGGCGATCAACGGCATCACCGGCCTGTGCGTGACCAAGCTCGACGTGCTCGACGGGCTGTCGAGCCTGAAGATGTGCATCGCCTACAAGTACCGCGGCAAGACCACCGAGTACGCGCCGCTGGATGCCGAGGGCTGGAACGAGTGCGAGCCGGAGTACCTGGAGTTCCCCGGCTGGAGCGAGTCGACCCACGACATCACCGAGTGGGACAGGCTGCCGCCGGCGGCGCGGGCCTACCTGCGTTCGCTGGAGGAACTGGTCGGCTGTCCGATCGCGATGGTGTCGACCGGGCCGGACCGCAACTCCAACATCGTGCTGGCCGACCCGTTCGCCTGAGGCCGCGCCGGCGCACCCACGAAGGCCGCAGCGATGCGGCCTTCGTCGTTTCGGCGCCCGCGGCGCTGCAAGGAGACCTGCGATGAACGCCAATGCTTCCCCTGTCCGCACCCGCCTCGATGCGCTGCGCGAGGCGATGTCCGGCGCCGGCGTGGATGCGGTGCTGATCCCGTCGTCGGATCCGCATCTGTCGGAGTACCTGCCGGCGCGCTGGCAGGCGCGCGAGTGGTTCAGCGGCTTCGCCGGCTCGGCCGGCACCCTGGCCGTCACCGCGGATGCGGCGGCGCTCTGGGTCGACAGCCGCTACTGGGAACAGGCCGCAGCGCAGCTCGCCGACGGTGGCGTCGCGATGGAGAAGCTGCCGGAGTCGCGCGCACCGGTGTGGATGGAGTGGCTCGCCGGACATGTGCCAGGCGGCGGCAGCGTCGCCGTCGACGGCGCGGTGCTGGCGCTCTCGGTCGCCGGTCGCCTGGAGCGGGCCCTGGCTGCGCGCGACGTGCGCCTGCGCATCGACCTCGACGTCGCCGGCCTCGCCTGGCCGCAGCGGCCGAAGCTGCCCGATGCGCCGGTGACCGCCCATGATCCGGCGTTCGCGGGCGCGCCGAGGCAGGAACGCCTCGCCCGGCTGCGTGCGGCGATGGCGGAGCAGGGCGCCGACTGGCACCTCGTCTCGAGCCTCGACGACGTCGCCTGGCTGCTGACCCTGCGCGGCAGCGACGTGCCCTACAACCCCGTGTTCCTCGCGCACCTGCTGGTCGGCCCCGACGACGCGCAGCTCTTCGTCGGCGCCGGCAAGCTGGCGCCGGAGCTCGCCGAGGCCCTCGCCGCCGACGGCGTGCGCGTGCGCGACTACGGCGATCTCGCCGCGACGCTCGCGATCCTGCCCGCGCGCGCGCGGCTGCTGTTCGATCCCGACCGCGTCACCGTCGGCGTGCTCGCGCCATTGCCGGACGCGGTGTCGCGGATCGAGGCCGCCAATCCGAGCACGCTGTGCAAGGCGTGCAAGAGCGAGGTGGAGGCCCGCCACATCCGCGCGGCGATGGAGGAGGACGGCGCCGCACTGTGCACCGCGTTCGCGCGCATCGAGGCCGTGCTCGGGGCGGGCGGGACGCTGAGCGAGCTCGACGTCGACGCGGTCCTGCTCGAGGAGCGCGCGCGCCGGCCGGGCTTCGTCTCGCCGAGCTTCCCGACCATCGCCGGCTTCAATGCCAACGGCGCCATGCCGCACTACCGCGCGACGGAAGAGGCACATGCGACGATCGCGGGCGACGGCCTGCTGCTGGTCGATTCCGGCGCGCAGTACGTCGGCGGCACGACCGACGTCACCCGCATGCTGCCGGTCGGCACGCCCTCGGCCGGGCAGAAGGCGGATTGCGCGCGCGTGCTCAAGGGACTGATCGCCCTCTCTCGCGCGCGCTTCCCGCACGGCATCGCCGCGCCGCTGCTGGACGCCATCGCGCGGGCGCCGCTGTGGGCCGACGGCGTCGACTACGGCCACGGCACCGGCCACGGCGTCGGCTATTTCCTCAACGTCCACGAGGGTCCGCAGGTGCTGTCGTGGCGCGCGACGCCGTCGCCGCGGATGGCGATGCGGCCGGGCATGGTGAGCTCGATCGAGCCCGGCACCTACCGCGCCGGGCAGTGGGGCGTGCGCATCGAGAACCTGGTCATGAACCGCGAGGCGGCAGGCGCCGGCTTCGGCGACTTCCTCGCCTTCGAGACCTTGACCCTGTGCCCGATCGACCTGCGCTGCGTGGAGCTGTCGATGCTCGACGCCGGCGAGCGTGCGTGGGTCGACGCCTACCACGCCGAGGTGCGCGCGCGGCTCGCGCCCAGGCTTGCCGGCGCCGCGCACGACTGGCTGCTCGCGCGTACCGCTGCGGTGGCGGCGGACGGCTGATCGCCGGCGCGCTTCGCGCACGTCCGCGGCGACGCGCGTGGCGAAATCGCGCCGGCGCATCCGGTGGGGAACTGCGGACAACAAAAAACCCGCTCGATGAGCGGGTTCTTTGCGAGGCATCGGGCGGGGCCGTCAGCCTTGTGTTGGTGCCCAGGAGAGGACTCGAACCTCCACGTTCTCGCGAACGCTAGCACCTGAAGCTAGTGCGTCTACCAATTCCGCCACCTGGGCAAGTCTCGCCGGAGCGAGCAGCGCAATTTACGCGTGCCACGGCGATGTTGTCAACGATCCGTGCGGAGATTTCGCAGGTGGCGTCGCCCGCGGTCGCCCCGCGCCGAGATTCGCCCGGTCGATGACGACGCCGGTCGGCGAACGTCGGCGGAGGCTCACGGGGCGGCGTGTACCATCGTCGGCATGAGCAAACCCACCAAGCGCGGCAAGGGCCGCGCCAGCAGGCAGCCAGGCTGGCTGCCCGAGCCCGCACCTGCGGCCGCTTCCGCAAAACGCGCGTCGCGCAGGAGTCCAGCGGCCGCCTCCGGCGCGGAAGGGGCACCCGCCGCCGGCCAGGCCCCGACGAAGCGCACGCGCAAGGACAAGCCGCCGCGCACGCCGGCCGCCGCCGCGCGCGCCGCCGCACGACGACAGGACCGCGGCGATGCCGCGCCCGGCTACGTCGATCCGCACGCCGAGCGCGAGTCGCTGAAGTACGAGAACCCGATCGCCAGCCGCGAGGTGATCCTGTCGGTGCTGGGCGAGGCGGAAGGACCGCTCGACGCCGAGGCGCTGGCCGACATCCTCGGGCTGACCGCGCCGGACCGCTTCTTCGCCCTGACCAAGCGCCTGGGCGCCATGCTCCGCGACGGCCAGCTGCTGGCCAACCGCCGCGGCGGCTACGCCGTCGCGACCAAGCTCGACCTGATCCCCGGCACCGTCATCGCCAACCCGGAAGGCTTCGGCTTCCTGCGCACCGACGTCGGCGGCGACGACCTGTTCCTGCCGCCGGCCGAGCTGCGCAAGGCGATGCATGGCGACCGCGTGCTGGCCAGCGTCACCGGCGTGGACCGTCGCGGTCGCCGCGAGGGCGCGATCGTCGAGGTGCTCGAACGCCGCACCACGCGCCTGATCGGCCGCTTCATCGAGGAGAACGGCATCGGCTTCGTCGACCCCGACGACCGCCGCCTGACCCGCAACGTGATGATCCCGCCCGATGCGCGCGGCGAGGCCCGGGTCAACCAGCTGGTGATCTGCGAGATCACCCGGCCGCAGACGCAGTCGAGCCCGGCCTTCGGCCGCGTGCTGACTGTGCTCGGCGACCGTCTGACGCCGTCGCTGGTGGTGACCACCGCGATCCACGGGCACGAGATCCCCGACGTGTTCCCGCCGGAGGTGCTCGACCAGGCCGCGGCCGTGCCGGTCGAGGTCGATCAGGCCGTGGCCGCGGCGCGCGTCGACCTGCGCGAGGTGCCGCTGGTCACCATCGACGGCGAGGACGCCAAGGACTTCGACGACGCGGTGTGGTGCGAGCCCAACCGCAGCGGCTTCCGCCTGATCGTGGCGATCGCCGACGTCTCGCACTACGTCAAGCCGGGCACGCCGCTGGACGACGAGGCGCAGAAGCGTGCGACATCGGTGTACTTCCCGGGCTTCGTGGTGCCGATGCTGCCGGAGTCGCTGTCCAACGGCATCTGCTCGCTGATGCCGAAGGTCGACCGCATGTGCTTCGTCTGCGACATGCAGGTCGACCGCGACGGCAACGTGCGCGACTCGAGGTTCTACGAGGCGGTGATGCGCTCGCACGCGCGGCTGACCTACACCCAGGTGTGGAACGCGGTCGGCGACGACGCGCTGGAGGCCGACCGCGACGATGCGCGCGGCCGTATCGGCGTGCTGATGCCGCAGGTCGAGCGCCTGCACCAGCTCTACCAGGTGCTGGCGAAGGCGCGGCAGAAGCGCGGCGCGATCGAGTTCGAGACCTCCGAGACGCGCTTCGTGATCGGCCCCGCCGGCGAGGTCGTGCAGGCCGGCATGCTGCCTCGCAACGATGCGCACAAGCTGATCGAGGAGTGCATGATCGCGGCCAACGTCGAGGCCGCGCGGCACCTGATGGCGCGCGGCATTCCCGCGCCTTTCCGCATCCACGAGCGCCCGCCGGAGCAGAAGTACGCCGACCTCCTGGAGTTCCTGCAGGAGTTCAAGCTGAAGATGCCGGCGTGGTCGAAGGTGAGGCCGAAGGATTTCACCGCGCTGCTGAAGAAGATCCGCGAGCGGCCGGATGCGCCGCTGATCGAGTCGGTGCTGCTGCGCAGCCAGAGCCTGGCGGTGTATTCGGCCGAGAACGTCGGCCACTTCGGCCTCGCACTGGAGGCCTACGCGCACTTCACCTCGCCGATCCGGCGCTATCCCGACCTGCTGGTGCATCGCGCGATCAAGCATGCGCTGGCCGGCGGCAAGGCCAGCAGCTACGGCTACAGCGCGCACGACATGGTCGCGCTCGCGCTGCAGTGCTCGGAGCGCGAGCGCCGCGCGACCGAGGCCGAGCGCGAGGTCGACGAACGCTTCCGCGCGGCGTGGATGGAGAAGCACGTCGGCTCCGAGTTCGACGGCACCATCAGCGGTGTGGCCTCGTTCGGCGTGTTCGTCGAGCTCGACGACTCCAAGGTCAACGGCCTGATCCACGTGACCCAGCTGCCGCACGACTACTACCATTTCGATCCCGTGCGGAAGCTGATGAGCGGCGAACGCCGCGGGATGGAGTTCCGGCTCGGCGACCGCGTACGCATCCAGGTGCTGCGCGCCAGCGTCGAGGACCGGCGGATCGATTTCCGCCTGGCGGGCGAGGAGCGCGAACGCGCGAGCGTCAAGTCCGGGCGGCGCAGGAAGGGCTGAGTCATGAGCAGTACCCATTGGGTCGTCGGCATCAACGCGGTCGCCGCGGCCCTGGAGAACGACGCCGAGCACGTGCGCGAGGTGCTGGTCGAGGCCGGCGCGAAGAACCCGCGCGTGCAGGCGCTCGAGCGCGAGGCCGGCGACATCGGCCTCACCGTGCGCCGGGTCTCGGCGCAGGCGCTCGACGGCATCAGCGGCGGCGCGCGCCACCAGGGCGCCGCCGCCCGCTACGAGGCAGCGCGCACCTGGGACGAGCGCGAGCTGCCCGGGCTGGTCGAGAACGCAGGCGGGCGCGCGCTGGTGCTGGTGCTCGACGGCGTGCAGGACCCGCACAACCTCGGCGCCTGCCTGCGCAGCGCGGCCGCCGCCAACGCGACGGCGGTGGTCATCCCGAAGGACAAGTCGGCGCCGGTCAACGCCACCGTGCGCAAGACCGCCTCCGGCGCCGCCGACCGCATTCCGGTGGTGCGCGTGACCAACCTCGCGCGCAGCCTGCGCACGCTCAAGGACGCCGGCGTCTGGGTCTACGGGCTGGCCGGCGAGGGCGAGGGCACCCTGTACGGGCTCGACCTCGAGGGCAACGTGGCGCTGGTGCTGGGCGGCGAGGGCGAGGGCCTGCGCCGGCTGACGCGCGAACAGTGCGACGGCCTGGTGCGCATTCCGATGCCGGGGCAGATGGAGAGCCTCAACGTTTCGGTGGCTGCCGGCGTGGCGCTGTTCGAGGCGGTGCGCCAGCGCGGCTGACGCTTCCTCGGTCGCGGCGCGGCGGCTAAGCTGCCATGCGTGTCCGTATGGAGTGTGCGAGATGGCCGATCGGCTGATGTGGTTCGACTGGCTGGGGCTCGGCGGCGTGGCCGCCATCCTGGTCGCCCAGCTGCTGCTGCAGATCGGCGCCTGGCGCGGGGACCGCATCAGCTTCCAGGCGCTGAACCTGGTCGGCGCGCTGTGCACGCTGTTCAGCCTGGTCTATACGCTGGAGCTGTCGACCTTCGTGATCCTGCCGCTCGCCTGGGCGCTGATCAGCGGCGTCGGCATCTACCTCAACGTCGGCAGGCGCCGGGTGCGCGAGGTGGATGCGCCGGCGCCGCGCAATGGCGATCCCGGCGGCGCGGGCGGCAGTCGCGCCTCGGGGCCGCCGCCGTTCTGAGGCGGAAAGAGGCGAAAGAGGAACGCCGCGGATGCCGCGGCGTTTTTCTTCGTGGCGCTGCCGTCGGGGCTGAAGCCCCTCCCACAGGAGCCCCCGCCGATCGCGGCTGAAGCCGCTCCTTGTATCTCGACAGCGCCCCGATGAAGGGGCACTGTCCCCGACCGATCATCGGGGGAGGGTGGGACGCCCGAGCCGCTCCTGAAGCCATCGAGCTTGCATCGTAGATC
>NZ_JAGQFT020000020.1 GCF_018122625.2 Coralloluteibacterium stylophorae
CCCTACGACTCACCACGCAGCAGCAGCGAGCTTGGGGCTCCGAACGGTTCAAGTCCCAGATCGAGGCGCTGACGCTCCGCGCTGTGCGCGTGCGCCCGCGCGGCCGGCCTACGCAGCAACATCAGTAAATGAACTGACCCCTTGTTCGGAAAATGAACCTGACCCCTTATTCGTCGAAAATGAACCTGACCCCTTATTCGTCGAGCTCAACCCGGTCCGGGCGCACCTGGCAGCCTCGCCAGGCGACTATCGCTGGTCGAGCTATCGATACAACGCCGATGGCCACCCCGATCGGATCCTGACGCCACACCCCGAGTACCAGGCCCTGGGGAGGAGCGATGTCGAGCGCACGGCCGCCTATACAGCCTTCGTCCGTGAATGCATCGGTCCGGCCGAAGACGACTCGCTACGCCTGACCACGCAGCAGCAGCGAGCTTGGGGCCCCGAGCGGTTCAAGTCCCAGATCGAGGCGCTGACGCTTCGGGCCGTGCACGTGCGCCCGCGTGGCCGGCCTCCGCGCGCCCCGCAGCATCGCCAGTGAATGAACCTGACCCCCTTATTCCGGTAAATGAACCTGACCCCTTATTGCGGCAATCTCGAATGCGCGCTAACACTTGAATTAAGCCGTGCCGCGAAGCGGCATCGGCTCGAATAAATTGTTAATCACCTAGCCCGTGACTACGGTAGCGTGCTGCATGACCCTGCTGGCAAGGTCGAACAAGTCGCGGGCTGTGACTTTATTGACCTCGCCAATCTCAAAAACATCTGTAGCCTGATCCAGACGCCTTGAGCCAGGATCGGGGTACCTGCCAGCCCACCTTACGAAATGTGAAAGGCCTCTTAGGATCTCGAGATCTTTCCTGCTTAGGCCAGGTACGAAAGAAGCCAGCACGTGAAGGTTGTGATGGAAGTGGCTCCGCTCGTTAGCTATCGACTCGTCGATTCCCGACTCGATGATCATCATGGCTTTCAGGCAGACTTCTAGACTGTACCCGACAAGCATGAGCACTACGGCGTAGTACTGACTATGGACGATCGTGCGGTACTCGGCGGAAACATTCTGCAGCTTTGGGTCATTCTTGACCAGACATACGGCAGCTTCTGAAAGTGCGTTTGCCTGACTCAACCAGAGAGCTGGTTCCTTCAGATCCTCCGCAGTCGGCGCTTTCGTTGGATCTTTGGGAATTCCGTTGGCGGCTAGAATCAAAGCGAACTTGTGCCAAGCAAAGGCACTGTAGCCAAATGGATCACATTCAAAGCCTGTTACGTCAGGAAGAAGCGGATTAGTCATGAGTGGCTAACGCCTGAGTTAAGCCGTGCCGCGAAGCGGCATCGGCTTGAACGAATTGTTAGAGGGACGCCTGACGTACCCTCGGTATGTGGTCTATGACCTCAATCACTTCGTAGCTATGGTTCATGTAGATGCCGGAATCCCTGTCTTGGCGCTGAATAATTCTCACTGCAGCCTTAAGCACATCTCCGGGCGCTATCGTAACTTCGTGGGCGAAGAACTTGTCGTAGAAGCGTTCGTCGGTAACCGGGGCGGAAATCTTCACGCCTCTCCAAAAGAACTCCCATTTTCTCTTGCCGCGCGCAAGTATTGCACGAGAAATTTCAAGATTTGCGTACTCGACTACGACGCTGTCTCCATTCTCATCGACGATGCGCATGTCAAAGCGTGAGAACATTCCACGTGGCACTTCGGGACCTGGACGCCCCCTATCTGGTGGGTCGATACGTACTGCAGTAACTGTTGTGTCAGATTCCGCTCCGCGGAAGATCTGACCCACGGCATTCTCGAAGCGCTTTGACCGCTCTACCTGCTTCTGCGCCTCATAGACGTCGCGCGGCACCACGACCTCTGTGTCGCCGTACTCAACGATGACGGACCCGTCATTGACGATGATCGTTGGATCAGACGGGCCCATCATCTTTGTGACTATGTAGCCAGCTATGACTCCATAGATGATCGCTTTCGATGCTTCGTGCGAGAAGACGCTCTGAGTCTTCTCGAAGATCGTTTTAACAACCGCCTCAAAGCTCCCCTCTTCGAGCGCTTCTACCACGACCTCGACGGAGTACCCGGGATTTACTATTGAGCTCGCTTCACGGACAGCCTCAGCAAGTCCTGCAATGGAAGTCGCTAATGCGAAGGCATTTATCTGATGCCTATCAGTCTCGAAGTGAAGGACGAAGCGATCTACTTCGCTTCCAATCTCAATGACCGCCATAGACTCCCCCAAGTCCCTCTAACTAGAAGTAGACGCCAAACCGGCGCATAGCTCGGCAGCCTATCCCAACCGGAAGAAGCGAGAAAGCGCGAGGAATCGGCCGCCCCGCAGGCACTTACGCCACGCCCGCAACCTAATCCGGCAGCCTAACCTCGCCATTCAATCCAGCCAGCTGTCGCGACACCGCAGGAAGCAACGGCGCCCGCACCAACTACGTCGCGGTGCGCCTGAGCCCCCTCCCGCACCGCGCAACAGCCCTCTCACGCCCCCCTGATAGAATCGTCGGCTTCCCCTCGAAGCCTGGCGCGCCGTGTGCGTGCCGCCGCCACGTGCCTATGAACTCGACCGCCGAACTCTCCTCCCCCGCCTCGGCGCGGGCGCCTATCGACCGCGACTACGCGCTCGAGCACCGCTACACGCGCGAGTCCGGGCGCATCTACCTTTCGGGCGTGCAGGCATTGGTGCGCCTGCCCCTGATGCAGCGCCTGCGCGACCAGGCGGCGGGCCTGGACACGGCCGGCTTCATCTCGGGCTACCGCGGCTCGCCGCTGGGCGGCTTCGACCTGGAGCTGTGGCGGGCGCGCAAGCACCTGGCCGAGGCGAAGGTCGAGTTCAAGCCGGGCCTCAACGAGGACCTGGGCGCCACCATGGTCTGGGGCTCGCAGCAGACCGGGCTGTTCCCGAAGTCGACGGTGCAGGGCGTGTTCGGCATGTGGTACGGCAAGGGCCCGGGCGTGGACCGCACCGGCGACGTGTTCAAGCACGCCAACGCGGCAGGCACCAGCCCGCTGGGCGGGGTGCTGGCGCTGGCGGCGGACGACCACGCCTGCCGCAGCTCGACGCTGCCGCACGGCTCGGAGCTTGAGTTCGTCAGCGCGATGATGCCGGTGCTCAACCCGGCCGGGGTGCAGGACATCCTCGACATGGGCGTGCTCGGCTGGGCGATGAGCCGCTACACCGGGCGCTGGATCGGCTTCAAGACGATCGCCGAGACGGTCGAGTCCTCGGCCAGCATCGACGTCGACCCGCACCGCATCCGCATCGTCACCCCCGACGACTTCGAGATGCCCGAGGGCGGCCTGCACATCCGCTGGCCGGATCCGCCGCTGAACCAGGAGATGCGCCTGCACCGCTATGCGGTGGCCGCGGCGCAGGCCTTCGCGCGGGCCAACCATATCGACCGGGTGGTGCTGGATTCGCCGCGCGCGCGGCTGGGCATCGTCACCACCGGCAAGAGCTATCTCGACGTGCTGCAGGCGCTGGAGTATCTGGGCCTCGACGAGCGCGCCTGCGCCGACATCGGCATCCGCGTCTACAAGGTCGGCATGACCTGGCCGCTGGAGCCGGTGCGCCTGCGCGCGTTCGCCGAGGGCCTCGAGGACATCCTCGTGGTCGAGGAGAAGCGCGCCTTCATCGAGTCGCAGATGAAGGAGTACATGTTCAACTGGCCGCACCGGCCGTCGGTGGTGGGCAAGTACGACGAGGCCGGGCGCTGGATCCTGCCGTCGACCGGCGAGCTGACGCCGGCGACCATCGCGCAGGTGATCGCGGCGCGGCTGGCGCGCTTCCACACCTCCGAGCACATCGAGGCGCAGCTGCGCTTCATGCGGGAGAAGGAGAGCGAGCTGGCGCTGCCGCGCGAGGACTTCGCGCGCGTGCCGCACTACTGCTCGGGCTGCCCGCACAACACCTCGACCGCGGTGCCGGAGGGCTCGCGCGCGGTCGGCGGCATCGGCTGCCACTACATGGTCACCTGGATGGACCGCCGCACCGAGACCTTCACCCACATGGGCGGCGAGGGCGTGACCTGGGCCGGGCAGGCGCCCTTCAGCGCGGAGGAGCACATCTTCTCCAACCTCGGCGACGGCACCTACTTCCACTCGGGCTCGCTGGCGATCCGGCAGTCGATCGCCGCCGGCGTCAACATCACCTACAAGATCCTCTACAACGACGCGGTGGCGATGACCGGCGGGCAGCCGGTCGACGGCACCCTGACCGTGCCCGGCATCGCGCACCAGATGCGCGCGGAGGGCATCGGCACGATCGTGGTGATGTCCGACGACCTCGACAAGTGGTCGCGGCCGGAGCTCTTCCCCGAGGGCGTGGAGTTCGTGCACCGCGACGAGCTCGACGCCGTGCAGAAGCGCCTGCGCACGGTCAAGGGCGTCTCCATCCTGATCTACGACCAGACCTGCGCGACCGAGAAGCGGCGTCGCCGCAAGCGCGGGAAGATGGAGGACCCGAAGAAGCGCGTGGTCATCAACTCGCTGGTGTGCGAGGGCTGCGGCGACTGCGGCGAGAAGTCCTTCTGCGTGTCGGTGCTGCCCAAGGACACCGAGTACGGGCGCAAGCGCGAGATCGACCAGTCCAACTGCAACAAGGACTATTCCTGCGTGAAGGGCTTCTGCCCGAGCTTCGTCACCGTGCACGGCGGCGAGCTGCGCAGGAAGAAGGGCAGCGGCGCCGCCGACCGCCTGCAGGACCTGCCGATGCCCGCGTTCAAGGGCGACCTGTCGCGGCCGTGGAACATCCTGGTCACCGGCGTCGGCGGCACCGGCGTGGTCACCATCGGCGCGCTGCTCGGCATGGCCGGCCACCTGGAGAACAAGGGCGCGACCGTGCTCGACCAGACCGGCCTGGCGCAGAAGGGCGGCGCGGTGACCACGCACATCCGCATCGCGCCGGCGCCGTCGGACATCCACGCGGTGCGCATCGCCGCCGGCGAGGCCGACCTCGTGCTCGGCTGCGACATGGTCGTGGTCAACGACTACTGGGCCCTGTCGAAGATCCGCCCGGAGCGCAGCGAGGTGGTGCTCAACAGCTACGAGGCGATGCCCGGCAGCTTCACCATGAAGCCGGACCTGCAGTTCCCGGCGGGCGGCATCGTCGAGGCGGTGCGGGTGGCGCTGGGCGGGCGCGAGCCGATCCTGGTGGATGCGACCAAGCTCGCCACGCGCCTGCTCGGCGATGCGATCGCGTCCAACCTGTTCATGCTCGGCGTCGCCTGGCAGCGCGGGCTGGTGCCGCTGTCGCTGGATTCGCTGATGCGCGCGGTGGAGCTCAACGGCGCCGCGGTGGAGATGAACCAGCGCGCCTTCGCCTGGGGCCGGCTGGCGGCGATCGACCCGGAGGCAGTGCGCGAGGCGGCGGGCTTCGGTACGCCGAAGTCGATCCCGGTCGCGACCAGCATCCACGCCGATCCGCTCGACGACGGCGCCAAGTCGCACTCGCTGGACGAGACCATCGCCCGCCGCGAGCGCTTCCTCACCGATTACCAGGACGCGGGCTACGCGCGCCGCTACACCGACCTCGTCGCCCGCGTGCGCGCCGCCGAGGCCGAGCGCGCGCCGGGTTCGACCGCGCTGACCGCGGCGGTGGCGCGCTACTACTTCAAGCTGATGGCCTACAAGGACGAATACGAGATCGCGCGGCTGTATACGGCGAGCGATTTCCGCCGGCAGATCGCCGAGCAGTTCGAGGGCGACGTGACGCTGCACTTCCACCTCGCCCCGCCGCTGCTGGCGAAGAAGGACGCGGACGGCCGCCTGACCAAGAAGGAATACGGCCCGTGGATGCTGCGCGCGTTCGGCGTGCTGGCGAAGTTCAAGGGCCTGCGCGGCACCGCCTTCGACATCTTCGGCTACACCGCCGAGCGTCGCGCCGAGCGCAGGCTCGTCGAGGAGTACGCGCAGACCGTGGACGAACTGCTGCAGGGGCTGGACGCGGGCAACGTCGGGCTGGCGGCGGACATCGCCAGCGTTCCCGAGCGCATCCGCGGCTACGGGCACATCAAGGACGCCAACATGGCCAAGGCGGCGAAGCGCCGCGAGGCGCTGCTGGCACGCTGGCGCGACCCGGCTGCCGCGGCGCAGCGGGCGGCCTGACCCGGAACCGGGGCTGACGCGGCGGCCGCGCGCGCGGTCGCTGCGTCTGGACAGCCGCGGCCGGGCGTGGCGACACTCCGGGACACCCCCACCCCCGGAGTGCCGCATGTCCCGACGTCCTTCCGTTCCCGCGCTGGCGCTGGTCGCCGGCCTCGGCCTCACCGCGCTGGCCGCCTGCTCGCCCGAGCCCGCGGACGCGCCCGAAGAGGCCGCGATGACCACGCCCGACATCACCGCGCCGAATTCGACGATCTCCGACAGCGACGGCCCCGCCGCCCCCGCCGAATCGTCGCCGCCCGCCGACGCCGCCGCGGTCGACCCCGGCGCCGCCGCGCCGCTGCCCGGCGACACCGGCAGCTGCGACGCCAACCCCGTGCAGGAGCTGGTCGGCCGCGTCGCCGACGACAGCGTGCTCGAGCAGGCCCGCACCACCGCCAACGCCGACACCGCCCGCATCCTGCACCCCGGCCAGGCGGTGACCATGGAATACAACGGCGCCCGCCTGAACCTGCAGGTCGACGACGACGGCGTGATCCAGGCCGTGCGCTGCGGCTGAGCGACGGGGCTCCGGGGCGCGTCCCGCCCCCGGAGCCCGGCAGCACCCTGTAGGAGCGGCTTCAGCCGCGACCCGCTCTGTGGGTAGGGCTTCACCTGTGGGAGGGGCTTCAGCCCCGATGCTCATGTAGGAGGGGCTTCAGCCGCGACCTGGCGCCGCGCAGTCGGGGCTGAAGCCCCTCCTACAGGCGCCGCCGCATCGGCGCAGCTGCGGACTCTACGCTCGCGAGGAGGTGGGTGGACCGAGTTCCGTCGTGGGAGCGGTGTGCCGGCTTCGCGGGCTTCGGGTTCAGCTCCTTCTCCCTTGTAGGGGAAGGGCGGGGATGGGGAGCGCGAAGCGCGGCCTATTGCATCGTGCGCCCAAGAGCAGCGGCTGCGCCGCACCCCTCTCCCCAACCCTCCCCCGCCGGGGGAGGGGGCAGAAGCGGCGCGGCGCGAAGATCATGGCGCGCGCCGCCGGCAGCCCCTGTAGGAGCGGCTTCAGCCGCGACCTGCTCTGTGGGTAGGGCTTCACCTGTGGGAGGGGCTTCAGCCCCGACCCGCTCCTGTGGGAGGGGCTTCAGCCCCGACCCGCTCCTGTGGGAGGGGCTTCAGCCCCGATGCTCATGTAGGAGGGGCTTCAGCCCCGACCTGGCGCCGCGCAGTCGGGGCTGAAGCCCCTCCCACAGACGCAGCCGCATCGGCGCAGCTGCGGACTCTGCCGCCCGCTCCCTCGAGGAGGTGGGTGGACCGAGTTCCGTCGTGGGAGCGGTGTGCCGGCTCCGCGGACCCCGCGTTCAGCTCCTTCCCCTTGGGCGGAAGGTTGGGATGGGGCAGCGCGAAGCGCGGCTCATTGCATCGTGCGCCCAAGAGCAGCGGCTGCGCCGCACCCCTCTCCCCAACCCTCCCCCGCCGGGGGAGGGGGACAGAAGCGGCGCGGCGCGAAGATCGTCGCGCGCGCCGCCGGCAGCCCCTGTAGGAGCGGCTTCAGCCGCGACCTGCTCCTGTGGGAGGGGCTTCAGCCCCGATGCTCATGTAGGAGGGGCTTCAGCCGCGACCGGCTCTGTAGGTAGGGCTTCACCTGTGGGAGGGGCTTCAGCTCCGACCAGGCGCCACGCAGTCGGGGCTTCAGCCCCTCCCACAGAAGTCTCCGTGCACCTGGGCCAGCCCTGCGCTTCGGGTGAGCGGCTACGGTCGTCGCTCCCGTTCCCCGCTCCCTGTTCCCTGTTCCCCGTTCCCCTGCCCTGCGGCCTGCAGTGCCTCACCGCGCCCACCCGGTCGCGGCTGAAGCCGCTCCTACAGGGGATGCGGTCGACGGGGAACCTCAGGCCACGTCGCCGTCGACGTAGAGCCAGCGGTCGGCTTCGCGGACGAAGCGGCTGGTCTCGGTCATGCGCTGCACGCGGCCGCCGCCGATGCGGAAGCGGGCGACGAACTCGACCGTCGACACCGGCGTGTCCGCATCCAGCGCGGGCAGCGCGGCGGCCACCTTCGCGCGCGTGGCGGCGTCGGCCTGCGGCACGTGGCGCTTGATGTCGAGCGCGAGCCACGCGGGCGAGACATCCGCCTCCAGGCTGTCGGGGCAGGTCGCGGGGTGCCAGCTCGCGCGCAGGTAATCGAGGTCACCGACGACGTAGGCGCTGTAGCGCGAGCGCATCAGAGACTCGGCGGTGTCGGCGACGCGGGCGCCGGCGTGGAGTTCGCCGCAGCAGGCGGCATAGCGCCGTCCGCTGCCGCAGGGACAGCTGCGCAGGGCGACCGTGTTCATGCGCGCCTCCACACCAGGCAGGCGTTGTTCGCGGGCAGGGCGACGTCGGCGACCGGGCGCAGGCCGATCGCCGCGGCCAGCCCGTGAACGGCCTCGAGGTCGCGCACGCCCTGGTGTGGGGCCTGGCCGCGCAGCATCGCGTCGAAGGCGGCGTTGCTGTCGCTGGTGTGCGCGCCGTTGCGCTTGAACGGGCCGTAGACGGCGAGCACCGCGTCGGCCTCCAGCGCCCGGTCGAGCCCGTCGAACAGGGCGCGTACCGCGTCCCAGCCCATGATGTGCAGGGTGTTGGCGCTGAAGGCGGCATCGAATCGCGTCCCGGGCCAGGCGTCGGCGAGCACGTCGAGCGCGACCGGCGCCGGCGTGTTCGGCAGGCCCACGTGGTCGAGCCAGGTCTCGATGCCGGGCAGGTTCGGCGCACGGTCGGAGCACTGCCAGGTGAGCTGCGGCAGCGCGGCGGCGAAGTGCACCGCGTGCTGGCCGGTGCCGCTGCCGATCTCGAGCACGGAGCGGCGATCGGCGAAGTGGCGGCGCAGGACGTCGAGGATGGGGTCGCGGTTGCGCGAGGTGGCCGGCGCGTGCGGGCGGGGGTCGGTCATCCCCCAAGGATAGCGCCGACCACCGCCGGCACCGGGCTCAGCGCAGCATGCCGCCCTGGCTCTGCAGCTGCTCGAGCTGCTGCCGGGCCTCGGCGCAGGTGCGGGCTTTCTCGTCGGCCGGCACGCCTGCCAGATGGGCCCGGCCACGCTCGACGCCCTCGGCATAGAGGCGGTCGAAGCTGGCGTTCTCCACGCCGCGAGCCACGCTGGCCTCGCGCTGCTCGTCGCGCATCGCCGCCACCTCGGCCTGGGTGTGCAGCCGGCACTCGACGGCGATCACCGACATCATCCCGCTCATGGTGGCGAGTTGCTCGGTCATCTGCCGCGGATCGAAGCCCTGGGGTGCGGCGACGGCCTGCGCCACTGGCATCGCCAGCAGTGCGGTCAGGAAAGCGGCGCGCAGCGGGGTCGGCTTGGATGTCATCGTGGTGGCGTCCTCGGTGGTGGTGGGGTCGTATCCAGCCGGAGCGCCACCGGGGGACGGCGCGCCGGCGGCACGGGCCGGTGCGCGCTGCAGCGCGACCGGAGCGTCCGGCAGTATAGAGACCACCGCCCCCGCCGAGGTCCCCATGGCCGACGACCGCTACCGCCTCTATTCCGCCGCCGAACTCGACCCCGTGCTCGACGACATGGCGCGGCAGGCGGTGGCACTGATGGACGCGACGCCGACGGTGCTGCTCGGGATGCTGCGCCGGGGCGTGCCGCTGGCGGACATGCTGCGCGAGCGGGTGCTGCGGATCGCGCCCGGCGCCGCGGTCGAGCGCCTCGACCTGGAGGTCAAGCGCTACGCCGACACCCTCGAGCTGCTGCACGCCGACACCCATCTCGCCGCGCCGGAGGGCGCCGCCGGCCTGCTCGCCGGGCGACGGGTGATCGTGGTCGACGACGTGCTCTACCAGGGCCACTCGCTGTTCCGTGTGTTCACCTGGCTCGCCACGGTGAAGCCGGCCGCGGTGCACGCCGCGGTGCTGGTCGACCGCCAGCGCTACCAGCTGCCGGTGCGCGCGGACATCGTCGGCGTGACCCTGAAGATCGCGCCGACCGACGTGATCGAATGCAACGTGCCGCCGTTCGAGGAGGACTTCCGCGTGGATCTGTGGCGGACGGGTGGTGCAGCGGGAACGGGGAAGGGCGAGACGGGAACCGGGAACGGAGCGTCGTGAGGTCGCCGGCGCGTCCCCCTCGCCCGGAGGCCGCGTAGGAGCGGCTTCAGCCGCGACCGCTTTCCCTGTGTGGAAGGGGTCTGAGCCCCGATCCGGCGTGGCAGTCGGGGCTGAAGCCCCTCCCACAGCCCCGAGCAGAACGTGCGGTGCGGAGGCCGGTCCGCTGCGCCGATGCGGATCGGCACGCGACGCTTCCACGTCGCCTTTCGTCTCGCCCGCGTGCGATCCGAAGCTGCCGCATTGCGGGTCGCGGCTGAAGCCGCTCCTACTGGAGGCTGGCCGCTGCGTGTCTCGAGGCGGATCGACCAAAGCCGGCGCGCTTTTGCGTAGGAGCGGCTTCAGCCGCGAC
>NZ_JAGQFT020000021.1 GCF_018122625.2 Coralloluteibacterium stylophorae
CCGCGGAGCTTTTGCTCGTCCGGGGACGCCCGGTGCGCTCCGCGCCTCACCCCCATCCCAACCTTCCCCCGCAGGCGGGGGAAGGGGCGAAAAGCGTGGCGCGTCGGCTCTGACCCCCTCTCCCGCGAAGCGGGGGAGGGTTGGGGTGGGGGCGCGGCGGCAGCCGCGGGCTTCTCGCTGTCGGGGACGCCTGGTGCGCTCCGCGCCTCACCCCCATCCCAACCTTCCCCCGCAGGCGGGGGAAGGGGCGAAAAGCGTGGCGCGTCGGCTCTGACCCCCTCTCCCGCGCAGCGGGGGAGGGTTGGGGTGGGGGCGCGGCGGCAGCCGCGGGCTTCTCGCTGTTGGGGACGCCAGGTGCGCTTCGCGCCTCACCCCCGTCCCAGCCTTCCCCCGCAGGCGGGGGAAGGGGTGGAAGCGGAGCGGGTGGGGAGGTCAGATTTCGAGCTTGGCTTCGATCTCGAAGACCTTGCGGCGGGCCATGGCGAGGTTGGCGCGGTTGCGGTCGAAGACGACGTAGAGGAACAGGTCGGTCGCGCGGCGCATCGGGCGGATGATGTGGTACTGCTTGCCGAGGGTGATCAGCATGTCCTCGATCTCGTCGTCGAGGTTGAGCGCGCGGATCGTGCGCAGCTTGGCGCGTACGACCTCGGTGTTGCCGGCCGCGGCGACTTCCAGGTCGACGCCGCTGCCGGCGGTGCCCAGGGTCATGCCGCTGTCGACGTCGACGAGGGCGGCGCACATGGCGCCGTCGAGGGCGGCCAGCGCGTCGAGCGAGGCGGTGAGGTTGCTCATCTGTTCTTCCTTATTGGCTGGAGCGGGTGGGAACTGCGGGTGGTGGAAACGGGCTCAGCCGGCGACGCGCGAGGCGATCGCCTCGGCGCACTGGCGGGTGGCGACGATCAGGGCGCCGAGGGTGGCGCTGGCCGACGACAGGGTGAGCAGCACGCGCGGGCGGGTCGGCGAGGGGATCGCCATCAGCAGCACGCGGCCGGATTCGGTGTCGATGGAGACGCTCCGGGAGGCGCCCAGCGCGGCGTCGGCGGCCAGGCGCGCGGACAGGGCGAGCAGCGAACTGGCCATGGCGGCGAAGCGCGCCGGATCCACCGCGCTCTCGCCGCGAGCGGCGGAGGCGATGTGCAGGCCGTCGACGGTGGCGACCAGGGCCACGTCGACCCCGCGCTCGCCCTGCACCAGGTCCTCGAGCAGGCGCTCGCACACGTACTGCTCGGTCTTGCTCGGCGTGCTCAACGGAAGGCTCCTTCGTCGGTGTCGGCCATGGCTTCGATCTGGTGGAACAGGGCGTCGAGCAGCAGCAGGACGTCGTCGCGGCGGCGCACGTCGACGGCGAACACCGGCAGGCTCAGGCCGCGGCCTTCGAGCAGGTCGAAGTAGGCGTCCAGGCTCGGCTGCGGGTGGCTCTCGCTGCGGCCGACGCCGACGATGGCTGCGGTGTCGCCCAGGCGCGCACCGAAGGCGTCGAGGTAGCCGGCGAGGTCGGCGAGCGGGTCGGGCCGGCTGTTGTCGGCGAGCAGCACCAGGCCGACGGCGCCGGTCACGGCGATGTCCCACATGAAGTCGAAGCGCGCCTGCCCGGGCGTGCCGTAGAGGTGCAGGGCGTCGCCGTTGTCGAGCGCGACCTGGCCGAAATCCATGGCCACGGTGGTGGTCGCCTTGTCGGCCTGGGCGCGGTCGCTGTTGGCGACGTCGGTGGAGACCACGGGGCATTCGCTGACCGCGGCGATGGCGGTGGTCTTGCCCGCGCCCATGGCGCCTGCGAACACGATCTTGTGGACCTCAGGCATTGCGCGCGCCTCCCAGGCCGAGGCTCGCGCGCAGGCTGCGCACCAGCGAACGCAGCGAGGCGCCGGTGCCGCTGGTCGCCGCCGCGGCCGGCGGCGGTGCCGTGGGCCGGCCGTAGTCGAGCAGGCCGCACAGCGCGGCGGCATTGAGGAAGGCGTTCATCGCGCGCTGCTCGATGCCGGCCAGCGTGCGCGCCTCGGCCGGCGCGAGCACGCGCCGGGTCAGGTGCGCAGCCCAGCGCATGTGCAGGCTGCGCTGCGGGTGCTCGCCGAAGTCGCGCCAGCGGCGCAGGCGCAGGCCGGGCGCGGCGGCGACCACGGGCAGGAGTTCGCCGTGGGCGATGCGCAGGCCCAGCCGCCACAGGAAGGCGTCGAGCTGGAGTTCGAGCGCCGACTGCGGCGGCGGGGTCGCCGCCTCCAGGCGTGGGGCGCCGGCGAGCAGACGGTCGAGGGTGCGCTCGATCTGCGCCGAGGCCAGTGCCGCTTCGTCGGCGCGGGTGTCGAGCAGATGCACGATGCGGCGGTCGAAGTCGAGCCGGGCCAGGGCGAGCTCGCCGCGCATCAGCGCCACGTTGCCGCCTTCCGGCTGGCGTGCCAGCAGGGCCAGCGCGAGCGCCCACGCCGCGTGGCCGCTCGGCGCGGCGGCCGTGCCCGGGCTCGGCGCCGGAGTGGGAGTCGGGAAGTTGGCGGGCGACGACGGCGCCGGCGCGCCCGGCGCGGCGATCGCCAGGGGCGCAGGCGTCGCGGGCGTGGGTGCCTCGCGTGCAGGCGCCAGCCGCGGCGCTGCCACGGGCGCCGGCGCGGCGCCGCGCTCGGCGGCCGCCCGCTCGATGGCGGCGGCGACGATGTCGATGTTGGCGTCCTCGGCCACGGCGATCCCCTCGGTGCCGGCCGGCGGCGTGCCGATCCAGATCACCCGCGGGCTCACCGCCGCGCGCAGGGCCAGGCGCGCGGCGTCGGACGCGGCCAGGCGCCCGTCCAGGAACAGCACCGCGTACGGCGGTTCGGTGGCGAACGCCCAGCCCCGCCCGGCACGGAAACCGAGGTGGGTGAGGTAGGAGCGCAGCCGGGCCTGCACGCGCACCGACTCGCTGACGACGCCCACGCGCAGAGGCGCGGTCATCGTAGGACCGCCGCCGGCAGGGGGCGAAGCGGGGCGTGCAGCGGGACAAGGGCCACGGACGGGTCCTGGAGGAAGGAGAGGGATGGTGCGGCGCGTCGGAAACGGGTCGGACGCGTCAGCTTGCGACGGGATGCGTCAGGCCGTGGGGCGTCCGTGGTCGGCGGGCCGGCACATCTCGGGGGAGCGGATGATGGTCATGTTGCGTTGCAGCGAGGTGAGGGAAGCCGACCGGCACGGTGCGGCCGGCCCGGAGGGTGGGCTCCAGTCAGCAAGCCTCGTGCCATGTTCTGTGACGCAGTTCGCTGCCATTCAGTTCCCGGCGGCGCCCTCGGCCCGCGGATGTGCGATCACCGTCGCGGTCATGCCTGCGGCGAGCACGGTGTCCGCGGGGATGCTGGCCTCGTCGATGCGCACCCGGACCGGCACGCGCTGCGCGAGGCGGATCCAGTTGAAGGTCGGGTCGACGCTGGCCAGCAGGGTGGCGTCGGTCGGGTTGTCGCGGTCGGCGATGCCGCGGGCGATGCTCTCGATCTCGCCGTCGAGGCGCACGCCGCCGGCCATCAGCCGGATCTCGACCGGGTCGCCGACGTGCAGGAACGGCAGCTTGGTCTCCTCGAAGTAGCCGTAGATCCACATGTCCTCGCTGGACACCAGCGCCATGCCCGCGCTGCCGGCCTGGGCGTAGTCGCCGACGCGCAGGTCGAGGTTGGTGATGGTGCCGGCGGTCGGCGCGCGGACTTCGGTGCGCTCGAGGTCCAGGCGCGCGCGGTCGAGCGCGACCTGGGCCTGTTCGACCGCGGCCAGCGCCTGCTGCTGCGAGGCGGTGGCCTCGCTGCGACCGGCCTGGGCGCGACGCCAGGTCGCCTGCGCGGCGGCGGCGGCGGCCTCGGCGTCGGCGCGGGCCTCGGCGGAGATGACGGTGGGGATGCGTTCGCGGCGGCGCGCCTGCTGCTGGCGGGCCTCGAACTCGGCCGCGCTGGCCGCGGCGCCCGCGGCGGCGGCGGAGATGCTGGCGCCGGCGGCCTCGGCCGCAGCCTGGGCGGCGGCGAGGTTGGCCTCGGCCTGGGCCACCGCGTACTCGAAGCGGGCGCGGTCGACCACGAACAGCAGCTCGCCGGCCTCCACGTGCTGGTTGTCGGCGACCGCGACTTCGGCGACCAGTCCGGAGACGTCCGGCGCCACCCGCACGATCTCCGCGCGCACGCGGCCGTCGCGGGTCCACGGCGAGAGCATGTAGTGGCGCCACAGCGCATGGGCGACGAGGGCGGCGACGAGCACGACGACGGTGGTCAGGGCGATGCGGACGAGGGTGGCGGTCTTCATGGCAGGCGACTTCAGTGCAGGAGCGTCAGCCCGGCGAGGCCGAGCGCGATGACGAACAGGGCGAGGCGGAACAGCGGCGGGTGCCAGACGTGGCGGTACAGGCCGAGGCGGCCGGCGAGGCCGTCGAACAGCCAGAACGCGGCCAGCAGCAGGCCGGTGACGACCAGCAGGCCGGGCAGGTAGACGCCGCCGATGGCGACTTCACTGGGCATGGGCGGGCTCCGGGAGCGGACCATCGGCCTGCGGCGCGAGCACCGAATCGCCGTCGCGCAACGCGCAGCGCAGCAGGTGCAGGTGTTCGCGCACCGGCTGCAGGCCGGGCGGGGTGGCGCCGTCGACCACGGTGGCGGCGAGCGCGGCATCCAGATGCGCGAGCGCGGCGGCGTGGTCGGCCGGCGCGCGGCGGTCGTAGAGGCGGGCGACGGCGTCGGCGGCGCGCTCGATGTCGCGCGCGATCGCCGGCGGCAGGCCGGCCTCGGCGGCGTCGCGGCGCAGCTCGATCAGGGTCAGCCCGGTCTCGTGCACCGACAGCGCCCAGCGCAGCAGGGTGCGCGATTCGTCGCTGCCCGGCGCGGTATGGCCGACGATCTGCAGGAACAGGTCGCGGCTGACGCTCTCGAAGCGCGGCCCGAGCTGCTCCAGCGGTGCGCGTGCGGCCAGGGTGACCTGGCGGCGCAGTTCGACCAGCAGGCGCCGGCGCTGGCCGGGCGTGCCGGCGACCGAGGGAATGAGCTGGAACACCAGCAGCGCGAGCACCGCGCCGGCGGCGAAGGCCACCGCGTTGTTGAGGAAGGTGGCGACGTCGAACGACGGCGCCTGGCCGATCCCGAGCGAGACCAGGAAGCCCAGGCACATGCCGAGGCTCATGCCGAACAGCGGCGGCCGCGTCGACAGCCACACCGCGAGCGCCAGGAACGGCAGCGTGCCGGCGACGAACAGCACGTAGCCGTCCATGTGCGGCAGCACCAGGGTCAGGCAGGCGAAGGCCATCGCCAGGCCGAGGCCGAAGCCCTTGGTGATCTGCGCGGCGACCGCGGCCGGGTTCGGCATGGTCGCCAGGATCCCGGTGAAGGCGACCACCTGCACCAGCGCGCCGGCGCCGGTGGTCCAGCCGCTGTTGAGCCAGACCAGGCCGAGGCCGAGCGCGACCAGGAAGCTGCGCGCCACGGTCACCGCCACCGCGACCGGGTCGGTGGCATGGCTGAAGCGCACGCGCTCGCCCGCGCGCAGCCGCGCGCCGCCGGCCCCCGGCGTGCGCAGCGCCGCGGCGGTGTGCAGGGTGTCGCCGAGGTCCGCGACGAAGCGGCGCAGCAGCGACACGCCGGTGTCGAAATCGTCGAGCCGCTCGCGCGGCAGCGTCGCGCGCAGCGCCTGCGCGCGGCCCGGCAGCGCGGCGGCGAGGGTGTCGAGGCGCGCGGCGAGTCCGGGATCGTCGCCGACGCCGGTGCGCGCGGCGAGCGCCTCGCCCAGCGGGCGGTAGAGCCGCATCAGCGCCTCGGCGGCGACGTCGCGGCCGCTGCGCAGCAGGCGGTTGATCAGGTGGTGCAGGGCCTGGAAGCGCGTCGAGCAGGTCATGAAGCGCTGGTTGAGCAGGCGCATGCGCCGGCTGCGCGCGCGGAACTCCGGGTCCTCGAACACCACCGAGCTGCGCAGGTCCTCCAGGGTCATGCTCTGGCGCACGAAGTGCAGGTGGGCCTGCTCCATGCGTTCGCGCGGCAGCAGGCCGAGGGTGCCGTCGCGGACGAAGTCGAGGAAGCCCGACAGCGTCTCGCGCGCCTGCATGCGCAAGGTCTGGCGCAGGCGCACCGGGAACACCACGTCGAACACCACCGTGCTCACCAGCAGGCCGAGCAGCACCTCGGTCACCCGCGCGGTGGCGAGCTCGAACAACTGCTCCGGCTGGTTGATCGCCGGCAGCGCGATGATCCCGACCGTGTAGCCCGACAGCACGAAGCCGTAGGACTTGAAGTTGCGGTACATCAGCGCGCCGCCCGCGCACAGCCCGACCCACAGCGCGAAGGCGACCAGGAACGGCACCGGCTGCTGCGGGAACAGCCCGACCATGGCGACCGCGGCGACGCTGCCGACCACGGTGCCCAGCGCGCGGTAGAAGGCCTTGGCCACGACCATGCCGCTCTGCCGGTTCATCACCACGATCACGGTGATCATCGCCGTCGACGGCGCGGCGAAGCCCAGGCGCATGGCGATGCCGCCGGCGAGGTAGACCGACAGCAGCACCTTGAACACGAACAGCCAGGCGCCGCCCTCGGCGCGCAGGGCGTCGAGCGCCTCGCGGCGCCAGCCCGGCTGCGGCACGGCGGCGGCGGGCGTGGCGCTCATCCGCGCTCCGGCGTCGAGGCCGCTTCCACGCCCGCGAGCAGGCGCTTGAGCAGGGCCTCGAGCTCGGCCTGCGCGGCACCGTCGAGATCGCCGACGTAGCCGCGCAGCTGGCGGGTGATCGCCGGCAGCACGCGCTCGATCAGCGCCTCGCCGTCGCCGGTCAGGCGCAGCACCAGCATGCGGCGGTCGGACTCGCTCGCCGCGCGCGTGATCAGGCCCTTGTCGACGAGCTGGGTGGTGAGGCGGGTCATGTTGGCGGACTTCTCGCCGGCCGCTTCGGCCAGGGCCGAGACGGCCATCCCGTCCTCGGAGCCGTCGAGCATCATCAGCACGTTGTATTCGGGGTGTGTCAGCCCATAGTCGCGCAGCACCGCGTTGGCGTTGTCGTGGATCAGCTTGTGCAGGAGCTTGACCAGGCGGATCAGCGCCGCGGCATCGCGCGGAAACCCGCGATGCTTGCGGCGCGTGACCCGCAGGCGTTCCTCGGTGGCGGCGAAGCGGCTCATGGCAGGTCCCGGAGTTGCTACAGCTGCATATAATACATTTTTGTATTAAATCGCGGGTGAGTACCCGCAGCACTCGAGCGTTCCCCCCACGGTCGCCCCCCACCCCCATCCCAACCTTCCCCCGCAGGCGGGGGAAGGGGCGAAAAGCGTGGCGCGCGTTGTGGCCCCCTCTCCCGCGAAGCGGGGGAGGGCTGGGGTGGGGGCGCGGCGCAGCCGCGGAGCTTTTGCTCGTCCGGGGTGGCCAGGTGCGCTCCGCGCCTCACCCCCATCCCAGCCTTCCCCCGCAGGCGGGGGAAGGGGCTGGAGCGGCGCACCCGCGGCCCCCTCCGATCAGCGGGGAAGGGGCGAAAAGCGTGGCGCGTCGGCTCTGCTCCCTCTCCCGCGCAGCGGGGGAGGGCTGGGGTGGGGGCGCGGCGCAGCCGCGAGCTTTTGCTTGTCGAGGCGCCGGGTGCGCTTCGCGCCTCACCCCCATCCCAACCTTCCCCCGCAGGCGGGGGAAGGGGCGAAAAGCGTGGCGCGCGTTGTGGCCCCCTCTCCCGCGCAGCGGGGGAGGGCTGGGGTGGGGGCGCGGCGCCAGCCGCGAGCTTTTGCTTGTCGAGGCGCCGGATGCGCTTCGCGCCTCACCCCCATCCCAACCTTCCCCCGCAGGCGGGGGAAGGGGCTGGAGCGGCGCACCCGCGGCCCCCTCCGATCAGCGGGGAAGGGGCGAAAAGCGTGGCGCGTCGGCTCTGGCCCCTCTCCCGCGCAGCGGGGGAGGGCTGGGGTGGGGGCGCGGCGCCAGCCGCGGGTCGTTCGTGCGTCGGGGCGGTCGGGAGCCACGGGCTTGGAACAGTGCTTCCACGGAGCGACGGGTGCGCCGGCGTCGAATCAGATATATCGTCCCGCCGAATTCAGATATGTCGGAACAGAGCATGTCCGGACCGGGCGACGATCAGGCCAGGCCATCCCGCACGCGAACCCGGAGCCTCGGCCACGGCGATCTGCGGCTGCTGTTGCTGGCCCTGATCGCGCAGCAGCCGCGGCATGGCTATGAGCTGATCCGCCTGGTCGCGGACATGTTCCACGGGCGCTATGCGCCGAGCCCGGGCGTGGTCTATCCGGCGCTGGCGCAGCTGGAGTCGGCGGGCCTGGTCACGGTCGAGGCCGAAGGCGGGCGGCGGCGGCACGCGGTCAGTGCGGCCGGGCGGGCCTGGCTCGCGGCGCATCGCGACGAGGTCGATGCCGTGCTGGCCCGCACCGCGCGCAGCGCGCGCGCCGCCGCCAGGGCGGGGGTGCCGATGCCGGTGCGCCGCGCGATGGAGACGCTCAAGCGCGCGCTGGTGTCGCGCGAGGGGCACTGGACCCCCGACGAGGCCGCGCGCGTCGAGGCGCTGTTGCGCGAGGCCGCCGGCGCGATCGAGCGCGGGATGTGACGGGGGGCGGGAATTGGGAATCGGGAATCGGGAATCGGAGGCGGGAACGGGGAACGGGGAACAGGGAACTGG
>NZ_JAGQFT020000022.1 GCF_018122625.2 Coralloluteibacterium stylophorae
GCAGTTGCGGCCGCATCCCGCCGGCACAGTTCGCCGCCAACCACCGAACCCAAACCGCCACATCCGCAGTACCCTTCAACCCCGGACTCTCCCAGTAACTGGTGGTACGGCTGCTGGGGGCAGGTCACGGCGATGGAGCTATGCCTTCCTGTTGGCGGACGGCCCGTTCGCCATGCAAAATGAAACTGAACCATTAAGCGAATGAGCGTTGGAGAAGATCGGCCGTAACGATGATGCCGGGCGCCGGGGATCGCTGGTTCCGCTTCAAGTGGAAATGAACCTGCTTCTCTCGCTGCTGGTGAATCAGTCAAGGCGCCTGCTTGTTTTCTGCTTTTTCGTTCATCTGAACAAGTTCCCGGTAAGAGTAACTTGATGGCCCGCCCGAGCTACCTTCGCTCTGATGCGCGCGGCTGTGGCGGCGGCGCGTGTGGTGTTGGCGTTGCCTGTTGTGTTTTCCGGATGAAAGCGCACCTGCTCCGGCGAGGATGCAGCCGCCAATGAACATTATTCCGGCCAGCATGAGGTGGTTGCTCTTCCTGTGCATGAGCCCGACGTTATGTACCTCCCGCACTTCAAGCGGAAGGAATTCCCGAAGCACTTCAGGCTGCGGAGCTGGGACACGTACTGTGGTCGGCATCGCAGCGAAAACAATGATGGCCCACGCGGCGCCGATCATCATGAGTAGTATCCCTAGGTTACGCACTCTCTAGCCCCCAAATATCTGAAAACAAATCTGCTGCAGATCCGCGCAGATCTAGTCCCCCGCACGACAGCCGAACGGAAGCCCTCCCACAGGGCCGTCCGGTAGCGCAGGGTTTCCTTGGTGGCATGGCTGGCGGCGTCGGCGTGTTCGGCGAAACGGAACAGCTCGTCGGTGGTGGTGACGATGTTCTCGATCTCCGAGCTGGCCTGCGCCTCGAGGATCGGGATGGTGTTGATGAGCACCGCCGGGTTCGGCAGATGGCCGGTGGCCTGACGCAGCGAGGCCAGCGCCGTATGGGCAGCGATGCAGGCTTTCAGCAGGTCACGGGTTTCCAGCTCGACCGGGGGCGGCAGCGGTGGCAGGTCGTTGAAGGGCAGCCGGGGATCCATTCGGGCGCTCATGTCGATGGCGTCGACATGATGGGGACCTCATGTCGAAAAGAGAAACAAATTTCGACATGAGGTGCGGAGGAGAGAGCGAACTTCCTCACGAAGGCATCTTCTGACTCTGGGAGATTCAGTCTTGGCCTCCGCCCTTGAGTGAAGGACCGAAAGCCCCGCCTGAGCGGGGCTTTTCGTCTCACACGGTCAGCGGATTCACCTTCTCCGGATCGATCCTGTACTCCTTGATCGCCCGCGCCACGTCCTTGCCGTTCATCTTGCCCTCCGCGGCGAGCGCGGCGATGGCGGCATGGGCGATGTAGTAGCGGTCGACCTCGAAGAACCGGCGCAGGTTGGCGCGGGTGTCGGAGCGGCCGAAGCCGTCGGTGCCGAGCACCGTGTACTTCATCGGCACGAAGGCGCGAATCTGGTCGGCGTAGGCGCGCACGTAGTCGGTCGCGGCGATGGCCGGGCCCTGGCGGCCTTCGAGGAGTTCCGTGACGTAGGCCTTCTTCGGCTCGGCCTCGGGGTGGAAGCGGTTGTGGCGCTCCACGTCGAAGCCGTCACGGCGCAGTTCCGTGAAGCTCGGGCAGCTCCAGATGTCGGCGGTCACGCCGAAGTCCTTGTCCAGGAGTTCCGCCGCGGCGATGGCCTCGCGCAGGATGGTGCCGGAGCCCAGCAGCTGCACGCGCAGCTCGTTCTTCTTCGGCTTGCCGGCGTCCTTCAGCAGGTACATGCCCTTGATGACGCCCTCGGCCGCACCCTCCGGCAGCGCCGGGTGGGTGTAGTTCTCGTTCATCAGGGTCAGGTACCAGTACTCGTCCTGCTGTTCCTCGAGCATGCGCTGCATGCCGTGCTGGAGCAGCACGGCGACCTCACCGGCGAAGGTCGGGTCGTAGGCGCGGCAGTTGGGGATGGCGCCGGCCAGCAGGTGCGAGTGGCCGTCCTCGTGCTGCAGGCCCTCGCCGTTGAGCGTGGTGCGGCCGGCGGTGGCGCCCAGCAGGAAGCCGCGCGCGCGCATGTCCGCCGCCTGCCAGGCGGCGTCGCCGACGCGCTGGAAGCCGAACATCGAGTAGTAGATGTAGAACGGCAGCATCTGCAGGTTGTTGGTGCTGTAGCTGGTGGCCGAGGCCATCCAGCTGGCGAACGCGCCGGCCTCGGTGATGCCTTCCTCCAGCACCTGGCCGGCCGCGTCCTCGCGGTAGAACATGAGCTGGTCGCGATCGACCGGCTTGTACTTCTGGCCGGCGGTGGCGTAGATGCCGAGCTGGCGGAACAGGCCCTCCATGCCGAAGGTGCGCGCCTCGTCGGCGACGATCGGCACCACGCGCGGGCCGACCTGCTTGTCGCGCAGGGTGATGTTGAGCGCCTGCACGAAGGCCATGGTGGTGGAGATCTCGCGCTCGCCGGAGGCCTGCAGCAGGCGGTCGAACTTGTCGAGCGTCGGCGCCTTCAGGCTCTCGTCGGCCTTGCGGCGGCGCTGCGGCAGGAAGCCGCCGAGCGCGGCGCGGCGCGCCTTGAGGTATTCCACTTCCTCGGACTTCTCGCCCGGGTGGTAGAACGGCACCTCGCTGAGCTTGTCCACGTCCACCGGAATGTTGAAGCGGTCGCGGAAGGCGCGCACGGCCTCCTCGTCGAGCTTCTTGGTCTGGTGGGTCGGGTTGAGCGCCTCGCCGGCCTTGCCCATGCCGTAGCCCTTCACCGTCTTGGCGAGGATCACGGTCGGCTGGCCCTTGTGGTTGGAGGCCGCGTGATAGGCCGCGTAGACCTTGTGCGGGTCGTGGCCGCCGCGGTTGAGGCGCCAGATGTCCTCATCCGACAGGTTGGCGACGAGCTGCCTGGTCTCCGGGTACTTCCCGAAGAAGTGCTCGCGCGTGTAGGCGCCGCCGAAGGCCTTGCAGTTCTGGTACTCGCCGTCGACGGTTTCCATCATCAGCTTGCGCAGCTGGCCGGAGGTGTCGCGGGCCAGGAGCGGATCCCAGTAGCTGCCCCAGACGACCTTGATGGCGTTCCAGCCGGCGCCGCGGAACTGGCCTTCCAGCTCCTGGATGATCTTGCCGTTGCCGCGCACCGGGCCGTCCAGGCGCTGCAGGTTGCAGTTGATGACGAAGACCAGGTTGTCCAGGCCCTCGCGGCCGGCCGCGGCGATCGCGCCCAGGCTCTCGGGCTCGTCGCACTCGCCGTCGCCCATGAAGCACCACACCTTGCGGTCGCTCTTGGGCATGAGGCCGCGGGCCTCCAGGTACTTCCAGTTGCGCGCCTGGTAGATGGCGGCGATGGGCCCCAGGCCCATGGAGACGGTCGGCGTCTGCCAGTAGTCCGGCATCAGCCAGGGGTGCGGGTAGGAGCTGATGCCCTTGCCGTCGACTTCCATGCGGAAGTGGTTGAGCTGGTCCTCGCTGATGCGGCCTTCGAGGAAGGAGCGCGCGTAGATGCCCGGGCTGGAGTGGCCCTGGATGTAGAGCAGGTCGCCCGGGTGGTCGGCCGAGGGTGCGCGCCAGAAGTGGTTGAAGCCGACGTCGTAGAGCGTGGCCGCCGAGGCGAAGGAGGCGATATGCCCGCCCAGGTCGCCCGGCTTGCGGTTGGCGCGCACGACCATGGCCAGCGCGTTCCAGCGGATGATCGAGCGGATGCGCCACTCGATGGCCGCGTCACCCGGGCTCTTGGCCTCCAGGTGCGGGGCGATGGTGTTGACGTACTCGGTCGTCGGCTGGAACGGCAGGAACGCCCCCGCCCGCCGCGTGACCTCGACCATGCCCTCGAGCAGCTGGTGCGCGCGCTCGGCGCCGTCGTTCTGGATGACGGCCGAGAGCGAGTCGATCCATTCGCGGGTTTCGGTGGGGTCGCGGTCGTCGGCGAGGATGTCGTTGAGCCAGTTCATGCGTGTTCTCCGAACGCCACCCGGATCCGGCGCGGGCGTTGTTGCAGTGATGGGGAGATCGGCCGGTTCCCGGCCCGACCGCCGAGTTTATCGCAGCGTGGCAGGCCACTGTGGCCCTACGCCGGCGTAGGGGTGGGTTGCTCCAGCGGGGACGGCGGGAACGCAGCGTTGTGCGTGATTACGCGGCGCGTTGCCTCTAGCCCCCTCTCCCGCGCAGCGGGGGAGGGTTGGGGTGGGGGCCGCGGCGCAGCCGCGGAGCTTCTGCTCGTCCGGCACGCCAGGTGCGCTTCGCGCCTCACCCCCATCCCAACCTTCCCCCGCAGGCGGGGGAAGGGGCCAGGAGCGTGGCGCGTGTTGCGCCCCCCTCTCCCGCGGATCGGGGAGGGCGGGGAGGCGCGTTGCCTTTCAGCTCCCTCTCCCGCGCAGCGGGGGAGGGTTGGGGTGGGGGCCGCGGCGCAGCCGCGGGCTTCTCGCTGTTGGGGACGCAGGTGCGCTCCGCGCCTCACCCCCATCCCAACCTTCCCCCGCAGGCGGGGGAAGGGGCCAGGAGCGCGGCGCATGTTGTGGCCCCCTCTCCCGCGGATCGGGGAGGGCGGGGAGGCGCGTTGCCTTTCAGCTCCCTCTCTCGCGAAGCGGGGGAGGGCTGGGGTGGGGGCCGCGGCGCAGCCGCGGGCTTCTCGCTGTTGGGGACGCAGGTGCGCTCCGCGCCTCACCCCCATCCCAACCTTCCCCCGCAGGCGGGGGAAGGGGCCAGGAGCGGGATGGCGGTCTCGTCAGGGCGCGTGGCCGACGGTGCGGAGGATGTGCTCGAGCACGGCATCGGTGCGGAGCAGGGCGTCGTCGTTCCAGAAGCGCAGCACGTGGAATCCGTGCTGGCGGAGCCAGGCGTCGCGGCGCGCATCGGCAGGGGAGTCGAGGTGTTGGCCGCCGTCGAGTTCGACGACGAGCCGCGATTCGATGCAGGCGAAGTCGACGATGTAGGGCCCGAGTGGATGCTGGCGGCGGAAGCGGTGGCCGGCGAGCTGGTTGGCACGCAGGCGCGACCACAGGCGGCGCTCGGCGTCGGTCATGTTCCGCCGCAGCGTCCGTGCGCGTGGCGTCAGGTGGGGGTGCCGCATGGGGACGCGTCCGTGCATCCGGGTGGAGCGTGCGTTTCTGGCCGATTTGGGCGGCTTGTGCAAGCGGCGGGGGCCGCGGCGAAGCCGCGGGCTTCTCGCTGTTGAGGACGCAGGTGCGCTCCGCGCCTCACCCCCATCCCAACCTTCCCCCGCAGGCGGGGGAAGGGGCGAAAAGCATTGCGCGTCGGCTCTGACCCCCTCTCCCGCGAAGCGGGGGAGGGTTGGGGTGGGGGCGCGGCGAAGCCGCGGGCTTCTCGCTGTCGGGGACGCCCGGTGCGCTCCGCGCCTCACCCCCATCCCAGCCTTCCCCCGCAGGCGGGGGAAGGAGCGAAAAGCATTGCGCGTCGGCTCTAACCCCCTCTCCCGCGTAGCGGGGGAGGGTTGGGGTGGGGGCGCGGCGGCAGCCGCGGGCTTCTCGCTGTTGGGGACGCCAGGTGCGCTTCGCGCCTCACCCCCATCCCAGCCTTCCCCCGCAGGCGGGGGAAGGGGCGAAAAGCATTGCGCGTCGGCTCTAACCCCCTCTCCCGCGTAGCGGGGGAGGGGTTGGGGTGGGGGCGCGGCGCAGCCGCGGAGCTTTTGCTCGTCCGGGGTGGCCAGGTGCGCTCCGCGCCTTACCCCCATCCCAGCCTTCCCCCGCAGGCGGGGGAAGGGGCGAAAAGCGTGGCGCGTCGGCTCTAACCCCCTCTCCCGCGTAGCGGGGGAGGGTTGGGGTGGGGCCGCGGCGCAGCCGCGGAGCTTCTGCTCGTCCGCGGTGGACGGTGCGCTCCGCGCCTCACCCCCATCCCAACCTTCCCCCGCAGGCGGGGGAAGGGGCGAAAAGCATTGCGCGTCGGCTCTAACCCCCTCTCCCGCGAAGCGGGGGAGGGTTGGGGTGGGGGCGCGGCGCAGCCGCGGAGCTTTTGCTCGTCCGGGGACGCCCGGTGCGCTCCGCGCCTCACCCCCATCCCAACCTTCCCCCGCAGGCGGGGGAAGGGGCGAAAAGCGTGGCGCGTCGGCTCTGACCCCCTCTCCCGCGCAGCGGGGGAGGGTTGGGGTGGGGGCGCGGC
>NZ_JAGQFT020000023.1 GCF_018122625.2 Coralloluteibacterium stylophorae
CGGCCTCGGCCTCGCGCAGGAAGCCGATGATCTGCTCTTCGGAAAAGCGCTTCTTCACGTCCAATCTCCTTGTCGTTGCGGATTGGACTCCAGATCGCAGTGCTACTCAAAGGCGGGGGGACGTCGCTCGCCCTTGGCACCGCGACCTACAAGAATCAATCCGGGCGTCTTGCGGCTGGTCGCCAATCGACTGATTTTTCAGGGCAACCTGTGGCTGCGCAGGATGCGATTGCGCTACAAACGTCGCAAATCGCATCTTGTGCAACGTGTTCCAAGGTGTCCACTTCCGCCGCGCCATACGGCCGGTGCCGATCAGGAGCCCGGCGAGTCAAGCGGTATCTGCTCCGTCGTCCCCACGCAATGACACGTATTGCGCTTTCTCTTTCGACGACATGTCTCTGATCCTCGCCGGACCGAGATGCCGTTCGGCCCTTCTATCGATGCCCTGCTCCCTGAGCGAACGGTGATCCACACGCGCAGCGTGCCCGTTGATCTCCAGGTGATGATTGATAGTGTCCGCCACCGACTTGCGCACGGTGGTGACGTCGTGTCTCAACTGCATTCGACTCCGGCCTCCACTTGCCTTCTTGCGGCCTCCACGCTCGGGACACTTGCTGTTGTGCCTGGCGAAGAACCGCTCTGCGGGACGCTCGATTCCGTCATCCACGCGATCGCAAGTCATCAGATGAAGATGGGGGTTGGACCGCCCCCCCAGCGACGAAGTGGGCGCATGCACTGCGAACTGATACGGCTTTCCTGGTGCCAGCACTTCAATGACATCCGCTACCAGCGCAGCATTCTGCTCAGCCGTCAGCTCATCGGGTAGCGCAATGATCGCCTCGCGATACGCTGCACCGTTCTTGCGTTCGTACTTGTCTGCCGCCTTCCAGAGTGCCCTCGGATCGTTAGCTGCCCATGCGGGAAGGTTCCCGTGCTCTGTATAGACCAAGTCTTCCTTCTTGCGATGGTAGCCCGCCCTGGCGATGTAATCTGCGTGATTGTTGGCAGAACCTTTGCAGCCGCTTTTGATTTCGAAATGGAAAGTTGCCATCTGTGTATTACCCTTTTCGTGTAGAGGAATGAAAAAAGCCGGCGAATTTGCCTTCGCCGGCCTGGATAAGTGCGTTCTGGATTGTCTCGCCTAGAAACGGTAAGTGCGCGTAGGCATTGTCCCCCATTACTACGAGGGCTCGCCATCAATCTCCAAGCACTACCTTTTATCGATCACGCAGTCCTACCGTCTCATACACGTAATGGAGTCTGTAAGAATTTACACAAGCATCAAGTCTCTAGTGCAGAACGCTTACCCCCTCGGGACCAGCGAGCGAGAAGAGATGCGTGAATACCGCCTGCACCTTGCCGGCGATGTCATCCTCCGAGTACCCCATATCCGAAAGGTCATTGGCCCACAGGTGATTCTCAATCTCCAGTCGCAGCCGGGCTTGGGTAGCGGCCATATCGCGCCAGTGCCCAAGCAGCAAGTTGCCTCCCTGCAGCTTCGCTAGCAGCTCTACCGCTACCTTCTTGATTGCTTCGCGTTCCTTGGGCTTCAAGGCATCCTTCTGCAACAGGTCGAACACGGCCAACTGCTGTTGGTTGTCCAAGCCCTCACGCTGAAACCGCTTGGCCTCTTCGTCCAGACTGTCGTACGTCGCGAACAGGTCATCCATCACTTTCTGGATTTCGGCCGCGTCCTTGTCCTTATTGTAGTCCTGCACGATCTCCTGATAACGCTCGTAGAGCTCCACTCGCGTCGGGTTTTCGGTCACCATCTGTTTGAGTCGCTCCTCGATCTTCTCCATCAGGTTCATGGCCACGATGTTCTTCAGCTTGGTCTGCTGGAACTCGGCCTTCAAGCGATTGAAGTCGATCTTGGAGAGTTCGTATTCCTTGGGCTGCTTGGCATGTGTCGGCTCGATGGACACGCCCAGGTCCACCACGTCGTACAGGTCCTGCAGGAGCGCGGACACGTCCAGCGTGGTACGTGCGGCTTGCAGCTTGTTGTAGATGGCATTGAGAGCGCTTTCCTGCGCGTCGTAGTCATGCAGGCCGGGGTTGGGGAACAGGCCGCGATACTTGGCCTGTATGTCCTGCACATGCACCTGATAGGTCTTCCGGCGCTCCTCGGTCTCGGCCAGCAGGTTGACGGCCTCCAGAACCTTCTCACCCTTGTCCATCCCCTGCGCGTGGATGACATCGTCCAGATCGAATCCGAGATCGGACAGGAACTCGGTCGCGTGTCGCAAACTTGCCGCGTACTCGGCCAGCGCCTCGGCCTCGTCCTCCAAGTAGCTCTGACCGTCGGTACTGGCACCGCCCTGGTCACTTTGCCCAAAGGTAGCCAGCGCCTTGCGCAGGCTTTTGATCATGCCGTTGTAGTCGATGATGAGGCCATTGGCCTTTCCGCCGCCAACCCGATTCACGCGGGCGATGGCCTGCATCAGCGTGTGCCCCTGCATAGGCTTGTCCAGGTAGAGCGTCGCCAGCGACTTGACGTCGAAGCCAGTCAGCCACATCGCGCAGACAATAGCCACGCGGAACGGGTTGTCGGCCTGTTTGAACTCTCGCTCCAGGTCACGAGCAGTCATCTTGGCGCGGTGCGGCGCGATGTCCAGCGGTTCGCCGCGGTGGTTCTTCCACTTCTTGAACGCCTCCACCTCGCCCTGCTCGGACGACACCACGACGCAGAACTCGGTTCCACGCATCCACTCCAACTGCTCGCGCTGCTGCACCAGCGTGAGCGGAAACGCTTTGCCTTTGGCGGTGAACAGCGCCTCATCCTCGCCCACACGTTGTTCCAGCGCGTCTGCCTTGGCCTTCCACTTGTCCGCGATCAGGTCGTACATCTTCACGCAGGTGATCTTGTCGATGCAGACCAGCAGCGCCTTGCTGTTGCCACCGCTGACGGCCTTACGACGCTGGGCGTAGTGCTCGACAAAGTCCTGTGCAACATCGTCGAGTCGAGTCGGGGAGGTAAAGATGGCGTACTCGCCGGCCATCTTCTGGTAGAGCTTGTCTTCCTTCTCGTCCGTCCACGGGTCTTCCAGGGTGGCGTTCTGCTTGGCCGCCTCGATGTGCTGCGCGATGCGTTCGCTGACCTTGGGATCGATGATCTTCAGCTTCTCGCCACGATTGATGTACTTCAGCGGCAGGGTCGCACCATCGGCGACGGCGCGCTGGAAGTCATAGACGGAGACGTAGTCGCCGAACACCTCGCGGGTGAGCTGTTTCTCGGCCGCCTCGATCAAGGGGGTTCCGGTGAAACCGAGGAACTTGGCCCGTGGAAGGCCCTTTCGCATGTTCAGGGCCAGGCGGCCGTACTGCGAGCGGTGCGCTTCGTCGCTGATGACAATGATGTTCTCGCGCTCGGAGTAGGGCTCGGTCACCCGCTCGCGGTACTTCTGGATCAAGCCGAACACGTAGCTGCGGTTTTCGTCGCGCAGCATTTTTCGCAATGCAGCGCCGTTTCGGGCTTGGTCGGTCCGGCTGTCCGCCTTGCCGCAGTTGGTGTAGGTGCTGGCGATCTGGTCGTCCAGCTCGGTGCGGTCGGTGATTGACCTGCCCCCAGCAGCCGTACCACCAGTTACTGGGAGAGTCCGGGGTTGAAGGGTACTGCGGATGTGGCGGTTTGGGTTCGGTGGTTGGCGGCGAACTGTGCCGGCGGGATGCGGCCGCAACTGC
>NZ_JAGQFT020000024.1 GCF_018122625.2 Coralloluteibacterium stylophorae
CGACTGCAGGGATCATCGATGGCCCCGAGGCGACTTGGGGTTATAGGGTCAAGCGAATAAGCGCACACGGTGGATGCCTTGGCGGTCAGAGGCGATGAAGGACGTGGCAGCCTGCGAAAAGCATCGGTGAGTCGGCAGCAGACTATGACCCGGTGATGTCCGAATGGGGCAACCCACCTCTTAGGAGGTACTGCATGATGAATCCATAGTCATGCAGGGCGAACGCGGTGAACTGAAATATCTAAGTAACCGCAGGAAAAGAAATCAACCGAGATTCCCTCAGTAGTGACGAGCGAACGGGGAGCAGCCCAAAAGTCGATTGTGTTTTAGCAAAACGGTCTGGAAAGTCCGGCCATAGCAGGTGATAGCCCTGTATGCGAAAGGGCACAGTCGATGAAATTGAGTAGGGCGGGGCACGTGAAACCCTGTCTGAACATGGGGGGACCATCCTCCAAGGCTAAATACTCCTGACCGACCGATAGTGAACCAGTACCGTGAGGGAAAGGCGAAAAGAACCCCGGCGAGGGGAGTGAAATAGACCCTGAAACCGTGTGCGTACAAGCAGTAGGAGCCCTTCGGGGTGACTGCGTACCTTTTGTATAATGGGTCAGCGACTTACTGTTCGTGGCGAGCTTAACCGTATAGGGGAGGCGAAGGGAAACCGAGTCTGATAAGGGCGCATAGTCGCGGGCAGTAGACCCGAAACCGGGTGATCTAGCCATGCCCAGGGTGAAGGTCCGGTAACACGGACTGGAGGCCCGAACCCACTCCCGTTGCAAAGGTAGGGGATGAGGTGTGGCTAGGAGTGAAAAGCTAATCGAACCCGGAGATAGCTGGTTCTCCTCGAAAGCTATTTAGGTAGCGCCTCGGACGAATACTGCTGGGGGTAGAGCACTGTTATGGCTAGGGGGTCATTGCGACTTACCAAACCATGGCAAACTCCGAATACCAGCACGTACTATCCGGGAGACACACGGCGGGTGCTAACGTCCGTCGTGAAAAGGGAAACAACCCAGACCCACAGCTAAGGTCCCCAATTTATCGCTCAGTGGTGAACGATGTGGGAAGGCACAGACAGCCAGGAGGTTGGCTTAGAAGCAGCCACCCTTTAAAGAAAGCGTAATAGCTCACTGGTCGAGTCGGCCTGCGCGGAAGATTTAACGGGGCTAAGCGATAAACCGAAGCTTGGGGTGCACACGCTTGCGTGTGCGCGGTAGAGGAGCGTTCCGTACGCCTGCGAAGGTGGATTGAGAAGTCCGCTGGAGGTATCGGAAGTGCGAATGCTGACATGAGTAACGATAATGCGGGTGAAAAGCCCGCACGCCGAAAGCCCAAGGTTTCCTTGCGCAACGTTAATCGGCGCAGGGTGAGTCGGCCCCTAAGGTGAGGCAGAAATGCGTAGCCGATGGGAAGCTGGTTAATATTCCAGCACCTCGCGTAAGTGCGATGGGGGGACGGAGAAGGGTAGGTGTACCGGGCGTTGGTTGTCCCGGGGAAAGGCGGTAGGTTTGGGGCTTAGGCAAATCCGGGCCCCTTCAAGACCGAGCACCGAGACCAGGTCTTTTGACTGAAGTCACTGATCCCATGCTTCCAGGAAAAGCCCCTAAGCTTCAGCTTACGCAGACCGTACCGTAAACCGACACAGGTGGGTAGGATGAGAATTCTCAGGCGCTTGAGAGAACTCGGGTGAAGGAACTAGGCAACATGGCACCGTAACTTCGGGAGAAGGTGCGCCCCTGATGGTGGCTCATGCGAGCTAGAGCTGTCGGGGGCCGCAGTGACCAGGCCGCTGCGACTGTTTATCAAAAACACAGCACTCTGCAAACACGAAAGTGGACGTATAGGGTGTGACGCCTGCCCGGTGCTGGAAGGTTAATTGATGGGGTCAGCCGCAAGGCGAAGCTCTTGATCGAAGCCCCAGTAAACGGCGGCCGTAACTATAACGGTCCTAAGGTAGCGAAATTCCTTGTCGGGTAAGTTCCGACCTGCACGAATGGCGTAACGACAGCGGCGCTGTCTCCACCCGAGACTCAGTGAAATTGAAATCGCTGTGAAGATGCAGCGTTCCCGCGGCAAGACGGAAAGACCCCGTGAACCTTTACTATAGCTTTACACTGAACGTTGAGTTCGTTTGTGTAGGATAGGTGGGAGCCTATGAAACCGGGACGCCAGTTCCGGTGGAGGCAACCTTGAAATACCACCCTGATGTGCTTGACGTTCTAACCCAGGTCCGTAATCCGGATCGGGGACCGTGTATGGTGGGTAGTTTGACTGGGGCGGTCTCCTCCTAAAGAGTAACGGAGGAGCACGAAGGTACGCTCAGCGCGGTCGGACATCGCGCACTGTGTGCAAAGGCATAAGCGTGCTTGACTGCAAGATCGACGGATCAAGCAGGTACGAAAGTAGGTCTTAGTGATCCGGTGGTTCTGTATGGAAGGGCCATCGCTCAACGGATAAAAGGTACTCCGGGGATAACAGGCTGATACCGCCCAAGAGTTCATATCGACGGCGGTGTTTGGCACCTCGATGTCGGCTCATCACATCCTGGGGCTGTAGTCGGTCCCAAGGGTATGGCTGTTCGCCATTTAAAGTGGTACGCGAGCTGGGTTCAGAACGTCGTGAGACAGTTCGGTCCCTATCTGTCGTGGGCGTTGGAGATTTGAGAGGAGCTGCTCCTAGTACGAGAGGACCGGAGTGGACGACCCTCTGGTGTTCCGGTTGTCACGCCAGTGGCATTGCCGGGTAGCTATGGTCGGACGGGATAACCGCTGAAAGCATCTAAGCGGGAAGCCTCCCTCAAGATGAGATCTCCCGGGGCTCAAGCCCCCTCAAGGAACCATCAAGACCAGGTGGTTGATAGGCTGGGTGTGTAAGCGCAGCAATGCGTTGAGCTAACCAGTACTAATGATCCGTGCGGCTTGACCCTATAACCTCAAGTGGCCTTGGACTCGACGGCACGTCGTCGACCTCGCCAATCACTCGCTACGTCCCAACCCTATGTGCGCTGCGCGTCGAACCGCTGCAGCGCCACCGTCTCCCTGGTGAACATAGCGGTGTGGAACCACCCGATCCCATCCCGAACTCGGCCGTGAAACGCACCCGCGCCAATGGTAGTGTGGCTCAAGCCATGCGAGAGTAGGTCATCGCCAGGGGTTTTATCCCGCAGCGGCCCGGTCCCAAAAGGACCGGGCCGTTGTCTTTGCTGGCCCCTGTACGCGCAGGGCGTGC
>NZ_JAGQFT020000025.1 GCF_018122625.2 Coralloluteibacterium stylophorae
CAGTTGCGGCCGCATCCCGCCGGCACAGTTCGCCGCCAACCACCGAACCCAAACCGCCACATCCGCAGTACCCTTCAACCCCGGACTCTCCCAGTAACTGGTGGTACGGCTGCTGGGGGCAGGTCAAGCGTGCCCAGCTTGCTCATCGCACCACCCTTCAACACCACCTCTCCTTCATCGCTGAGGATTGCGATGGACTTGCCGTTGCCTTGCATGGCCTCCATCAATGGGCGTTCGGTGATGTTCTGATGCACGATGCGCGCGCGAACCGGTTTGCTGGGCTCATGCTCGCCGTGCTTGATGAGCTCGACCCGCAGGTGTTCGATGTCTTCACCGCGGTTCAGCGCCTTGGCAATCTTGCGTTGGATCGCCGCATCTTGGGCCTCCCAGAAACGGCGGTCAGCCTTGTAAGTGAGGAGGGCCGTATTGTGCTTCTGCGCCATCTCCTCGTCATGCGCGTAGATGGGCGCACAGACGATGCTGTCGGTTGCCGTCTTGCGCTCGCCAGAGTCGGCAATGACAAGAACATCCAGTGAGACCGGACGGACCTGCCCGGTGGGGAGTACGACGTCCGCGTCGCCCTGGCAGGCGACAGACATTGCGGTGAGGAACGAACCCGCGATGAGCGCGTCGGGAGCCTGCAGATTGCGTTGCACTTCGAGGACCGCGTCGCGAATGACACTGTACAAGGCAGCGATCGGGTAAGCACGCGGTGGGCTGTAATCGTTCATGCGACCTCCTCCTCGTCGACCACGTGGCTTTGTGCCCGGCGTTTCTCGGCTTCAGCAGCCATCAGTTCCTTGAAGCGGGACGGGTGCAGCTTCAACCCCTTTTCTTCAAGCATCTCCAGGATCGACTTCTGGGTGATGCTGTTTTCGAGCAGCTCGACGATCACCGGATACAACAAGGAGAACAACTGAGTCCTGCGATGCTGGACTTTGGGCTTCAACGTGCGCAGGGCCGACGCCATTTCGTCCGCTTGGGCGCTGATGTCGGCGAGGTGGTTGTCTGCGAAGGGAGATGCGCTAGTCATGCCGCGCCTCCGTTGACGGACGCACGGGAGGCAATAGCGCGGGCTTCAATCCACGCCTCGATCTCGTGTTTGCGCCAGACTACGGGGCTGCGCGGGTGCTCCCCCAGCTTGATGGCTTGTGGGAGGGTGGGATCGTAGGAGGCCGATTTCTCATTCTTCCAGGCGTACCACGTGCTTTTCGAGATGCCGAGTCGCTTCAAGAGGACGGGCAGACGGTAAACAGCCGTCTTGTCGACGAAGCGATGGTCATTTGCGGCCAGATCGCGAATAGACTGGGACAGGTTGTCGAGGCGCGGGAACAGCACCGTCTCGACGATGAAGCGGATGGCTTTTTCGAGATCAAGCTGGTCGTGGAGAGGCGGCAGGCTATGGTCTTGCACGCGAGCGTTGGTAAAGCCAGCGGTGCAGGAAGTACTGAGTTGAGGCATTGATGTTTACTCCTTCGTGGCCGCAACGCGGTAGTGCGTTGTGGTGCGGCGCAGTGTCGAAGGGAAACTGGCAATTGCTTATACGGTTGCTAGCTATTGCCTTGACCGGCTGCGATTTCGCGTGGTAGGCGGTTTTAGCCGTTCTGCTTGGGCCAGGGCCTGTCTATATGCCTTTGCAAGTTCAGGGTAGGGGGATCGCTTATCGGTAGCCCACTTCATCAATTTTTCCCTAAGGCGATCGGTCAGCGGATCCTCGGATGCCCAGCCGTTGGTAGCTCGCTTGTCGTACTTCGCCAGAAGCTCCCCGTGATCAGGGGCTTCCTCCATTCGATCAACAATGGTTCCCAGCAGATGGGTCGGGTCCGCCATTCGGGCGGTTACCTTCATGTCGCTCAACATGCTGGTCGCGATGGCTGCGATCTTGTCTCTGGCCGGCTTACCCTGTTTTGCCCCAGACTCACTTTTTGCCTCAGACTCAGTCTTGGGCGAAAGCGTCATGCCAATGTGCATCCAGCACTCGATCAGCGCGTGTAGCGCTCGAAGCTCATCGTTAGCGTCCCGCGCATTCTTTGCCTCGATCCAGTAGGCAATCGCGACCTCAAGCATGTCATCGGTTTGGACCTTTGACTTCGCCGTCAAGGTCTCCTTTTCCTGCTTGAGGCGCTCATACTCTTGGATGTGCTCTTCTCGCGGCTGCCTGTGTTCGCCCTCTGGCGAGTAGATCTGAGCCCATGCGTCGCCTAACTTCGCTTCCAGCCGACGTCCCCCCGCCCTCAGTAGCGGGTTGATCTAGAGTCCGGGATCGATGGTAGTGGATGCCAGCTGCTGCGCGTAGGCACGTGGGGTCAGCCCGCCCAGTGCCTTCTTCGGGCGCTCGTCGTTG
>NZ_JAGQFT020000026.1 GCF_018122625.2 Coralloluteibacterium stylophorae
TGACCTGCCCCCAGCAGCCGTACCACCAGTTACTGGGAGAGTCCGGGGTTGAAGGGTACTGCGGATGTGGCGGTTTGGGTTCGGTGGTTGGCGGCGAACTGTGCCGGCGGGATGCGGCCGCAACTGCTGTGCGGGCGGACCTCGTTGTAGTCGCGTCGCCACTCGGCGATCACGCAGCGGGCTTGAGCGAGCGAGGTGAACCAGTGCTCGTTGAGGCACTCGTCGCGGAACTTGCCGTTGAAGCTCTCGATGTAGCCGTTCTGCATCGGCCTGCCCGGCTCGATCAACAGGTGCTCAATGCCGTGCCGCTGCGTCCATGCGATGAAGGCTCGACTGGTGTATTCGGGGCCGTTGTCGGTCCGCACTGCCCGCGGGTAGCCCCGGAAGCGCGCCGCCTGGTCCAGCACGCGCACCACGTAGGCGCCGCTGATGCCGTGGTCCACGGTGATGTCCACGCTCTCGTGGGTGAAGTCATCGGCCACCGTCAGGCACTTCAGGCGGCGCCCACTGGCCAGCGCGTCGCTGACGAAGTCCATGCTCCATACCGCATTGGGCGCCGTTGCGGGCGAGAGCCGCCGGCGTTCGCTTGGTGGCCTGCGGATCTTCTGACGACGGCGCACAGCCAAGTTCGCCTCGCGATACAGGCGGTAGACCTTCTTGTGGTTCACAGCCGGATACTCCGGACGCAGCAGGTCGTGCAGGCGGCGGTAGCCGAACCTGCGGCGCATCTGCGCCAGCTCGATGATCCGCGCCGACAGCGCCTGCGTCGCAGGCTCCGGCGCGGGTGGATGGCGGAACACATCGCGGGACAGCCCCGCAAGGCGGCAGGCCCGGCGCTCGCTCACTGCTGTGGCATCGAGCATGCACCGGACCGCCTCGCGCTTGCGTTGCGGGGCTAGCGTTTTACCCCGAACCCGACCTTCAGCGCCTCGATGTCCAGGTGCGCTTCCGCCAGAAGACGCTTGAGGCGGTTGTTCTCCGACTCGAGCTCCTTCAGGCGCTTGGCGTCTTCCGCCTCCATGCCGCCGTACTTGGCGCGCCAGGCGTAGAAGCTGGCCGGGCTGAAACCGTGCTGCCGGCCCAGCTCCGCGACCGCCATGCCGGCTTCCGCCTGCTTGATGAAGCCGATGATCTGTTCGGTGGTGAAGCGACTCTTGCGCATGTCCGTCCTCTTGGATGACGGACTCTACCTAGCTTCGGCTGGTACGGCTCAGTGGGGGCAGGTCA
>NZ_JAGQFT020000027.1 GCF_018122625.2 Coralloluteibacterium stylophorae
CGACGTCCCCCCGCCCTCAGTAGCGGGTTGATCTAGAGTCCGGGATCGATGGTAGTGGATGCCAGCTGCTGCGCGTAGGCACGTGGGGTCAGCCCGCCCAGTGCCTTCTTCGGGCGCTCGTCGTTGTATTCCCTGCGCCACCTCTCGATGACGGTGCGCGCGTGCAGCAGGTGGGTGAACCAGTGCTCGTTGAGGCACTCGTCGCGGAGCCTGCCGTTGAAGGACTCGACGTAGGCGTTCTGGTTGGGTTTGCCGGGCTGGATCAGTCGTAACTGCACGCCGCGCTCGTGTGCCCAGGTGACCATCGCCCTGCCGCAGAACTCCTTGCCGTTGTCGGTGCGGATGACCTGCGGTAGCCCGCGGTGCGCCGCCAGGCGGTCGAGCACGCGGGCCACGCCTGCTCCGGAGATCGCGCGCTCCACCTCGATGGCCACCGCTTCATGCGTCGCGTCGTCGACGATCGTCAGGCATTTGATGACCCGGCCGTCGGCAGTGCGGTCGAACACGAAGTCCATCGACCACACCTGGTTGGCGGCGCTCGGCCGCACCAGTGGCTGGCGCTCGCCCGCAGGCACCTTCTTGCGCCGGCGTCGGCGCACCTGCAGGCGGGCCCCCCGATACAGCCGTTCCACGCGCTTGTAATTCACCACCAGACCGCCCTGCCTGAGCTTCAGGTAGATCATTCCGACGCCGTAGCGGGTATGCCGCTGCGCCAGCGCCAGGATGCGCTCGCGCAGCTCAGCGTTGCGGTCCGGGCGCGGCGCATACCGGTACGCGCTGGCGCTCATGCGCACCACCGCCAGCGCCCGGCGCTCGCTCAACCCCCTGCCAACCAGATGCCGCACCAGCTCACGCCGAGCCGGTGCGGTCACCACTTTTTTCGCAGCGCATCCCGAACCACCTCGTTCTCGAGCACCTGCTCGGCGAGCAGCTTCTTCAGGCGGGTGTTTTCGGTCTCCAGCTCCTTCAACCGCTTGGCGTCCGGCACATTCATGCCGCCGAACTTGCTGCGCCACAGGTAGTACGACGCCTCGCTGAAACCGTGCCGCCGGCACAGCTCCTTGACCGGCAGCCCGGCCTCGGCCTCGCGCAGGAAGCCGATGATCTGCTCTTCGGAAAAGCGCTTCTTCACGTCCAATCTCCTTGTCGTTGCGGATTGGACTCCAGATCGCAGTGCTACTCAAAGGCGGGGGGACGTCG
>NZ_JAGQFT020000028.1 GCF_018122625.2 Coralloluteibacterium stylophorae
CCGGCTTCCGCCTGCTTGATGAAGCCGATGATCTGTTCGGTGGTGAAGCGACTCTTGCGCATGTCCGTCCTCTTGGATGACGGACTCTACCTAGCTTCGGCTGGTACGGCTCAGTGGGGGCAGGTCACGCTCAACAAAGCATGGGACGGCGCCAAGACACTCACGCTGGACCGGGCCGACGACAGCATTGAGGTATTCAATCCCCGTCTGACCATCAGCATGATGGTTCAGGAGAAGGTATTCAAAGCCTTCATGGACAAACGAGGAGAAATCGCTCGCGCTTCCGGCCATCTGGCCCGGTATTTGGTGGCGTGGCCCGCATCCACCCAGGGATTCCGCTTCATGTCGTTGAAAGACCCTGTATGGGAGCACCTGCCGCGATTCCATGACCGGGCAGCCGAACTCCTAGCGGCAGCCCACAAACGCCAAACCTCCGGAGATCACTCCCGCAAGAAGCTCTCGTTCACGCCCGAAGCAAAGGAACTCTGGGTACGAACCCAGAACGATATCGAGCCCCGCCTGCATCAGAGCGGGGACCTGGCAAGTGTCCGTGACTTCGCCTCCAAATCGATGGAGATCACTGGGCGTGTGGCTGCGATCTTGCATCACTTCAGCGGGCAGGAAGGGGACTGCATCAGCATGGAGACGCTGGAGCGGGCGCTAGATGTGGTGGGCTGGCACTTCGATGAGTTCATCTCCCTGTTTGGGGACAAAAACGACGAACCCGAGCACGTGAAGGATGTTCGCACTCTCGGCAGGTACTTGTGGAGCCGGTACTGGCAGGCGGGATTTGGCATGGCGATGCGCAATGAAGTCAGAAGGTGCGGCCCCATTCGCCATCAGGGACGCTTTGAAGCGGCACTCCATCAGCTGTGCATGGACGGATCAATACAAGTCAAGCACGAGAACGCCTTCAAAGGTAAAGGCAAGTTGTGGATCCACCTGAATCCGACTGTGTTCAGCAGGCTGCTCCCCGCGTAAGGGACCGTTCGGAAGCTGGAATTGCGAGGCCGCTAACGAAGCGGCCTCGCGTTTCTGCACTCGCGACGTCCCCCCGCCCTCAGTAGCGGGTTGATCTAGAGTCCGGGATCGATGGTAGTGGATGCCAGCTGCTGCGCGTAGGCACGTGGGGTCAGCCCGCCCAGTGCCTTCTTCGGGCGCTCGTCGTTG
>NZ_JAGQFT020000029.1 GCF_018122625.2 Coralloluteibacterium stylophorae
GAAGTAGAGTTCCCCCAGAAGGAGCTCACATGAAGAAGTCGCGGTTCACCGAGGAACAGGTCGTGCGGATCCTCAAGGAGGTCGAGGCCGGCGCGAAGGTCAACGAGACGTGCCGCAAGCACGGGATCAGCGAGCCGACCTACTACGCCTGGAAGTCGAAGTACGCGGGCCTGGAGGTGTCGCAGCTGCGGCACCTGAAGGACGTCGAGGCAGAGCTGGCGCGCATGAAGCGGATGTACGCCGAGCTGGCGCTCGAGCACCACGCGCTCAAGGATGTCCTGTCGCGAAAAGGCTAGGCCAGGCGCGGCGGCTGGAGCTGAGCCTGGCGATGCAGGTGGATCATGGCCTGAGTGCGCGGCGCGCGGACCGGGCGCTCGGGCTGTCGCGTTCGGCGCGGCACTATCAGCCGCGGGTTCGCGACGACGGGCCGCTCATGGCGGTGATCGAGGCGCATCTTCAAGAGAACCCCGGGCACGGCTTCGGCCTGCTGTTCGACGAGGCGCTGCGCCCCGCAGGCTGGGGCAAGACCCGGGCGTGGCGCGTGTACAAGGCGCTGCGCCTCAACCTGCCGCGGCGGGGGAAGCGCCGTCTTCCCGACCGCATCCGCACTCCGCTGGAGATCCCGGTCTGCGCCAACCACACGTGGTCGGCCGATTTCATGGCGGATGCGCTGTGGTCGGGGCGGCGGTTCCGGACCCTCAATATCAACGACGACTTCAACCGGGAATCGCTGCGGATCGAGATCGACACCAGCTTGCCGTCCAGCCGCGTCGTGCGCGCCCTGGACGAACTCGTCGAGCTGCGCGGCGCGCCGCGGCGGCTCCGCCTGGACAACGGGCCGGAGTTCATCAGCGCCACGCTGGCGCAGTGGGCGCGGCGGCATCACGTCGAGCTGTTGCATATCCAGCCGGGAAAGCCGACGCAGAACGCCTACATCGAGCGCTTCAACCGGACCTTCCGCACCGAGGTGCTCGACCGCTACGTGTTCACCAGCCTGCACGAGGTTCGCCGCATGGCTGAAGA